>CAVZKA010000003.1:0-551467 GCA_963775725.1 uncultured Acidobacteriota bacterium | reverse complement strand
GGCGGGGCTCAACTACGGGTGGCCGACCTGCGAGGGGCCGTTCCTGCAGGGCAGCCAAACCGTCCCCTGCAACAACCCGCTCTACACGGATCCTTTCACTTACTATTTCCACACGGGCAATCCGACGCCTTGCGCGATCACGGGCGGGGATTTCTACAACCCGCAGACGCCGCAGTTCCCGTCGGACTACGTCGGTAACTACTTCTTCGCCGATTATTGCGGCAACTTCATCAAGCGGATCAACCCCCTCGACACGCCGCCGGTCGTCACGACCTTCGCGACGGGAATCAGCTCGCCCGTGGACGTCGATGTGGACGACTACGGCAACCTTTATTACCTGGCGCGCGGCTCGGGCGCGGTGTTCAAGGTGGTCTATACGGGTAGCAGCGCCCCTGTGATCACGCAGGACCCGGCCAGCCAGCTGATCTCCGCGGGGCATCCGGTGACGTTCTCAGTGGCGGCTTCGGGAGCGGCGCCGCTGATGTACCAGTGGCAGAAGAACGACGGGGACATTTCCGGGGCGAACTCTCCCGACTACACGATTGCCTCGGCGGGAGTCGGCGACGACGGCGATCACTATCGGTGCGTGGTCTCGAACGCATTCCCGCCGTCGGCGAACAGCGCCGAGGCGACGCTGTCGGTGACCACGAACCAGCCGCCGACGGCCACGATCTCGACTCCGCCGCCGGGGACGACCTACAAGGGCGGAAACACGATCAACTACTCGGGCTCGGGAAACGATCCGGAAACGGGGGCGCTGCCGCCGAGCGCTCTGACCTGGTGGGTGAACTTCCATCACGACACGCACATCCATCCATTCGTTCCTCCCACGAGCGGGTCGGCGAGCGGGTCGTTCGTCATCCCCGTGCTCGGCGAGACCTCGCCGAATGTCTGGTACCGCATCCATCTTTCGGTCGTGGACCCCTTCGGCCTGACGAACGAGACCTTCCGGGACGTTATCCCGCTGACCTCGACCATGACGCTCGCGACCAATCCTACCGGACTCCAGGTGACGCTCGACGGGCAGCCGCTGACGGCCCCGCAGGACGTGCTCGGCGTCGTGAACATCATCCGCAGCCTCGGCACCCTGTCGCCCCAGACCTCCGGCGGCAACGTCTACAACTTCGTGTCATGGTCGGACGGGGGGGCGCAGACCCATGACATCGCGACGCCCCCGACCGACGCGACCTTCACCGCGACCTTCTTCGGCGCGGGCACACCGACGCCGACGCTCACGCCAACTCCCACGCGCACGCCGACTCCCACCCGTACGCCGACGCCGACCGCGACGCCGCAGGCCGGCCCGTCGGTCTCGAGCATCAGCCCGAGCTCCGGCCCCTCGGCCGGCGGCACGGGCGTCACGATCGCCGGCGCGAACTTTTTGAGTGGCGCCGCCGTGCAGATCGGCGGTGCCACGGCGACGGGAGTCGGCTTCGTCGACTCCGGGCATCTGACGGCGACGGCGCCCAGTCTCGCCCCGGCGACGCTGAACGACGTCACGGTCACCAACCCCGGCAACCTGGCTTCGACGCTCGCCGGCGGCTGGTTCGCCGACTTCCTCGACGTGCCTCCGTCGAACATCTTCCACGGAGACGTCGAGAAGGTCTTCCGAAATGCCGTGACCGCCGGGTGTGGAGCCGGCAACTATTGCCCGGTCTCGCTCGTGACGCGGGCGCAGATGGCGGTCTTCCTGTTGAAGGGTGAGCACGGCGGCGGCTACACGCCGCCCGCCTGCCTGGCGACGATCTTCACCGACGTGCCCTGCCCGGGCGGTCCGAACGTGGACTGGGTCAACCAGCTCTCGAACGAGGGCATCACCGGAGGCTGCGGCGGCGGCAACTATTGCCCGGGCAGCTTCCTGACGCGCGCACAGATGGCGGTCTTCCTGCTGAAGGGCAAGAACGGCGGGGTCTACACGCCGCCGGCCTGCTCGGCGACCGCCTTCACGGACGTGCCGTGCCCGGGTGCTCCGTTCGTCGACTGGATCAACGAGCTCGCGACCGAGGGCATCACGGTCGGCTGCGGCGGCGGCAACTACTGCCCGACCGCGGGGACCCCGCGCGAGCAGATGGCCACGTTCCTCGTGCGCACGTTCGACCTTCAGTAGAAACCGCACGACAAGAGATGAGACGGCTCGCCCTCGTATCCCTCTGGATTGCCGCCTCGACCGCGGCCGGGACGTCGCTGCCGGCCGGCTTCACCGAGACCATCCTCACGTCGAGCCTCGCGGAGCCGACCGCCATGACGCTCGCGCCCGACGGACGCCTCTTCGTGTGCGAGCAGTCCGGCACGCTGCGCGTCATCAAGAACGGCGCCCTCCTCCCGACGCCCTTCCTGACGGTCCCGGTCGACGACCTCGGCGAGCGCGGCTTGCTCGGAGTCGTCCTCGACCCCAATTTCCCGACGAACCAGCACCTCTACGTCTATTACACGGTGCCGGGCTCGCCTCCGCACAACCGCCTGAGCCGGTTCACGGCGAATGGCGACGTCGCGGTCGTGGGCAGCGGGGTGATCCTGCTCGAGCTCAATAACCTGACACGCCACGAACCACAATGGGGGGGCGCCTGCATTTCGGGCTCGGACGGGAAGCTCTACATCGCTTCGGGCAACAACGCGAGCAACGACAACTCGCAGAACCTCCACAACCTGCTCGGAAAGATTCTGCGGCTGAACTCCGACGGCTCGATCCCTCGCCGACAATCCGTTCGACGGAAATCCCGATCCTCTGGCCCGGCACGAGATCTGGACCTACGGCCTGCGTAACCCGTTCACGTTCGGGGTCCAGCCGGGCACCGGCCTCATGTACTTCGATGACGTAGGAGAAGGTTCCTGGGAGGAGATCAACGTCGGGGTGAAGGGCGCCAACTACGGCTGGGCGTTCTGCGAGGGGCCCTGCAGTCCGACCGAACCCGCTCTACACCGACCCCTTCTACTGGTACAACCACGCGGGCGGGCAATGCGCCATCACGGCGGGCGATTTCTACGATCCCCAGGTGCCCCAGTTCCCGGCGGCCTACGTGGGCAAGTATTTCTTCGCCGACTTCTGCGCCGGCTGGATCAAGTACATCGACCCTGCGGCGACCGGCAACCCGCCTCCCGTGACGAGCTTCGCGACGGGCTCTCCTCGCCGGTCGACATCGTGGGCGGCTACGACGGCTACCTCTACTACCTGATGCGCGGCGCGGGAGCACGACCGGCGTGGTCTCGAAGGTTTCGTACACGGGCAGCAGCGCTCCCGTGATCACGCAGGACCCGGAGAGCCAGTTGATCTCGTCGGGGCATCCGGTGACGTTCACTGTGGCGGCTTCGGGCGCGCCGCCGCTGACGTACCAGTGGCAGAAGAACGACGCGGACATCTCGGGGGCGAACTCTGCCGTCCTACACGATCGCGTCGGTTGGCCTGGGCGACGACGGCGACCGGTTTACCGATGCATCGTCTCGAACGCCTTATCCGCCGCCGGCCTTCGCCACGAGCGCGGAGGCAACCCTGTCGGTGACCTCGAACCAGCCGCCGACGGCTACGATCACAGCGCCGCCGCCCGGGACGACCTACAAGGGCGGAGACACGATCAACTACTCGGGTTCGGGCACGGACCCGGAGACGGGGACGCTGCCGGCGAGCGCCCTGACGTGGTGGGTGAACTTCCATCACGACACGCACTTCCATCCGTTCGTTCCGCCGACGAGCGGATCGACGGGCGGATCGTTCGTCATCCCCGTGCTCGGGGAGACCTCGCCGAACGTCTGGTACCGCATCCATCTGCTGGTCGTCGATCCGGCCGGACTGACGAACGAGACGTACCGGGACGTGATCCCTCTGACCTCGACGATGACGCTCGCGACCAATCCGACGGGGCTCCAGCTGACGATCGACGGTCAGCCACTGACGGCGCCGCAGAACGTCATTGGCGTCGTCAACATCACACGGACTCTCGGCGCGCCTTCGCCGCAGTCGGTGCCGCAACTTCCGTCTCCTGGTCCGACGGCGGCGCGCAGACCCACGACATCTCGACGCCGGCGACGAACGCGACGTTCACGGCCCTTTTCACCGGCGGAGGTCCGACGCCCACGCCGACGATCACGCCGACGGCTACGCGCACTCCGACCGCGACCATGACGCCCACGGCGACCCGGACGCCGACGGTGACTCCGACGCGCACGCCGACCTGGACGGTGACGCGCACGTCCACGGCGACCGCGACGAGGACGGCCACGCGAACGGTCACGCCGGTGCCCCCGACCGACACTCCTACCAAAACGCCGACGATCGCGCCGCCGACGCTGACTCCCACCCGGACGTCCACACGCACGCCCACCGGAATGGCGACTTCCACGAAGACCGCGACGCGGACGCTTACGCCGGTGCCGCCCACCAACACGCCGACCTCGACCGCTACGCGGACCGCGACGCGCACGGCGACCAGGACGTTCACGCCTTCGTCCACGGCGACGGCGGCGCCCTCCGCGCCCGTCGTCTCGTCCATCGGACCGACCTCCGGCCTGGCCTCGGGCGGGATCGCCTCGACGATCACCGGGGCCCACTTCTTTACCGGAGCGGCCGTCAAGATCGGCGGCGTTGCGGCGACCGGCGTCTCCGTAACCGACAACGTCACATCGCCGCCACGGTCCCCGCCCTGACGCCGGGCACGCTCAACGACGTCACGGTCACCAACCCGAGCCTGCTCAGCGGCACGCTCCCGAAGGGCTGGTTCGCCGACTTCCTCGACGTGCCGCAGGGCAACCTCTTCCACGCCGACGTCGAGACGATCTTCCGCGCGGCCATCACCGCCGGCTGCGGCAACGGGACGAACTACTGCGTGGGCTCGCCCGTGACGCGCGCGCAGATGGCGGTCTTCCTGCTCAAGTCCGAGCACGGCGCCGCTTACGTGCCGCCGGACTGCGCCGGCAACGCTTCTCCTTCGGCGACGTGGTGTGCCCGAGCCTCTACGCCAACTGGATCGAGCAGCTTTCCGCGGAGGGCATCACCGCGGGCTGCGGAGGCGGGAACTACTGTCCCGGACGCCTCCGTAACCCGCGCAGCAGATGGCGGTCTTCCTCCTGAAGACCGAGCACGGGCTCGGCCTACGTGCCCCCGGGCTGCGCCGGCAACTCGATCTCCTTCCTGGACGTGCCCTGCCCGAGCCAGTACGCGAACTGGATCGAGCAGCTGGCGGCCGAGGGCATCACGGCCGGCTGCGGGGGCGGCAACTACTGCCCCGTCGGGCCCCGTCCTGAGGGGCCCCATGGCGACTTTTCTCTCCAAGACCTTCGGCCTGGCGCCCGCCCCGGTCCTGGCCCCCGGGCCCCCGGCCCCGAGGAAGCTTCGACCCCGGGATTGACAGGCCGGCCCCCCTTACGTATTCTTACGCGCCCTCCGACGAGGGGCCCGTCCCCGCCCGCGCCGTTGCGGGTCACCTTGAGAGTCCGTTTTTAGAGGTTTGAGAATGGCTTCCAGTACATCCGCTTCGGCCACGGGAATCCGCCACGACTGGGTCGTGGTGGACGCCACCGACCAGGTCCTCGGGCGCCTGGCGACCCGCGTCGCCCAGGTCCTGTCGGGCAAGCACCGGCCGACCTACGTGCCGCACCTGGACACCGGGGATTTCGTCGTCGTGACGAACGCCGAGAAGATCCGGACGACCGGCACCAAGCAGGACGTGAAGGTCTACCGCCGCCACACCGGGTACCCGGGCGGACTGAAGACGGTGGCGATGAAGGAAATGCAGGCGAAGTACCCCGAGCGGGTGATCGAGGCGGCCGTGCGCGGCATGCTCCCGAAGACCAAGCTCGGTCGTAAGCAGATCAAGAAGCTCAAGGTGTACCGGGGCGCGAAGCACCCGCACGAGGCGCAGCAGCCCCGTCCCTTGAAAGTCGTCGCCGCTCGGGGCGGGAAGTAAGCCGGAGGAGACTTGGCAGCAGTGGACATTCAGCACAGGGCCGTCGGGCGCCGCAAGACGTCGATGGCGCGGGTCCGCCTCGTTCCGGGGACCGGGACCATCACGGTCAACAAGCGCGCCCTCGATGACTTCTTTCCGAACAACGTTCTGAAGATGGTCATCAAGCAGCCGCTGCTCCTCACGGAGACGGCCGAGAAGTTCGACATCCACGTGTCGGTCGCCGGCGGCGGGCCCACGGGCCAGGCCGGCGCCATCCGCCACGGCATCTCCCGCGCGCTGACCCTCTACAACCTCGAGCTGCGCAAGAAGCTCAAGAAGGAAGGGTTCCTGACGCGCGACCCCCGGATGAAGGAACGCAAGAAGTACGGCCAGCGCGGGGCGCGGGCCCGGTTCCAGTTCAGCAAACGGTAACGCGAGCTGCGGTAGTCAATCCGCACTCAGAAGGAGGTGTGATCTGGCATCTATTTCGATGAAGGAACTGCTCGAGGCTGGCGTCCACTTCGGTCATCAGACCAAGCGCTGGAACCCGAAGATGAAGAAATTCATTTTCGGCAAGCGCAATGGGATCTACATCATTGACCTGCAGAAGACGCTCAAGCAGTTCAAAGAAGCCTCGAAGTTCGTGACCGACCTTGCCGCCGCGGGCAAGAACCTGCTGTTCGTCGGCACGAAACGCCAGGCCCAGGACGCGATTTACGAGGAGGCCAACCGCTGCGGCATGTTCTACGTGAACACCCGGTGGCTCGGCGGCACGCTGACCAACTTCTCCACGATCCGCAAGTCGATCCACCGTCTCAAGGAGATCGAGGGCGTCCTCGCGCAGGACGACAACGAGAACCTGACGAAGAAGGAGCGCCTGCGGCTCGAGCGGGAGAAAGAGAAGCTCGAGAAGAACCTGACCGGCATCAAGGAGATGGACGAGCTTCCGGACGCGCTCTTCGTGATCGATCCCAAGCAGGAGTACATCGCGGTCAAGGAAGCGAACATCCTCGGCATCCCGGTGGTGGCCGTCGTCGACACCAACTGCGATCCCGACCTCGTCGACCACGTCATCCCGGGCAACGACGACGCGATCCGCGCGATCCGGCTCTTCGCCGCGAAGATCGCGGACGCCGTCCTCGAGGGGCTCCACGCCCACGGGGAGCGCGAGGGGGCCGACGAGGCCGCCTCGGAGGACCGTCCGCGGACCCCGGAGCTCTCGCAGACGGCCGTCGTCGCCGACGCATCGTAAGTCACCGGTAGGCAGGCAGCGGGAGGAGGAGGCGGGCGGCGGGCCCGGCCTCCGAACCTCTCGCGCACTCTTCAGCTTCAGAGGGGAACCATGGAAATCAACTCCAAGCTCGTATCGGATCTGCGCAACGAAACCGGCGCCGGCATGATGGATTGCAAGAAGGCGCTCGTCGAAGCCGAGGGCAACCTCGACGAGGCGCGCAAGATCCTTCGCAAGAAGGGCCTCGCCGCCGCGGCCTCCAAGGCCGGGCGCGCGGCATCCGAGGGGCTCGTCGTCGCGCACGTCACGGTCAAGGGCGCGGTGCTCGTCGAGGTCAACTGCGAGACCGACTTCGTCGCCCGCACGGAGGATTTCCGTTCGTTCGCCGAGAAGCTCGCCGACCGGATCGCCGCGCACGACGCGTTCGGCGACACGCGAACGGGCAACGTCGCGGAGCTCGCCGCCTTGTCCTGGCCGGCCGGCGAGACGGTGGGGGACGCGGTGACGCAGCTCGTCGCCACGCTCAAGGAAAACATCCAGATCCGCCGGTTCGCCCGGCTGACGCCGCGTCCGAGCGAGCAGTTCGCCACCTACATCCACGGCAACGGCCGCATCGGCGTCGTCGTGGGCATCCCGGGCGGCGACGAGGCGCTGGGCAAGGACCTGGCGATGCACATCGCGGCGTCCGACCCGCGCTTTGCGGGCCGCGCCGAGGTGTCGGCCGAGATCCTCGCGACCGAGCGGGAGATCGCCAGGGCGCAGGCCACGGCCGCGGGCAAGCCCGCCAACGTGGTCGAGCGCATCGCCGACGGGAAGGTCGAGAAGTTCTACCAGGAGGCGGTCCTCGTCGAGCAGCCGTTCGTCAAGGAGCCCGAGAAGACGGTCGGCCAGATCGTCGTCGAGCGCGCCGGCAAGGGCGCCCTGGAGCTGCGGTTCGTGCGGTTCAAGCTGGGTGAAGGCCTTGGCCGCGCCGAGGAAGCCGCGTAGGTGCTGAACCTTTCCCCTCTCCCCCCGAGGGGTGGAGAGGGCAGGGGGAGGGGGGCGAGTCGCCCGGTCCTCGCTCGCGAGCCAGGTCGGAGCGCCCCTCACCCCGACCCTCTCCCGCCGGGAGAGGGGGTTCGCATCGGCCGCAGGTCGGGCTGGAATCGCGCATAATCCCGCCACGATGACCGCGACCCCCGTTTACAGCCGCATCCTCCTGAAGATCTCGGGAGAGGCCCTGATGGGGGACCAGAAGTTCGGGATTGCGCCGGACGTGGTGGCGCGGCTGGCGGACGAGATCAAGGACGTGCACGGTCTCGGCGTGCAGATGGCGGTCGTGCTGGGCGGGGGCAACATCATCCGGGGCGTCTCCGCGGCGGCGCAGGGGATCGACCGGGTTGCGGGCGACCACATGGGGCTGCTCGCGACGGTGATCAACGGGCTCGCGCTGCAGGACGCGCTCGAGAAGCGGTCGGTCACGACGCGGCTGATGTCGGCCGTCGAGATCCGGCAGATCGCCGAGCCGTTCATCCGGCGCCGCGCGATGCGCCATCTCGAGAAGAACCGCGTCGTGCTCTTCGTGGCGGGCACGGGAAATCCCTTCTTCACGACGGATTCCGCCGCGGCGCTGCGCGCCAACGAGATCCACGCCGACGTCCTGCTGAAGGCGACCAAGGTCGACGGCGTCTACGACGCCGACCCGAACAAGGTCCCGGGCGCGAAGTTCCTGAAGACGCTGACGTACCGCCAGGCGCTCGACGCCGGGCTCCAGGTGATGGACGCGGCGGCCGTGGCGCTCTGCATGGAGAACGGGATCCCGATCAAGGTCTTCAACCTCAAGGTCAAGGGCAACATCCAGCGGGTCGTCGCCGGTGAGGACATCGGCTCGCTGGTTTCCGCAGGGGGAGCTTGAGACATGCAGGAACTGAAGGACATCGAGAAGCACATGACGGACGCGGTCGCGGCCCTGAAGGAGCGCTTCAAGACGCTGCGCACCGGCCGCGCGAGCATCGGGATGCTGGACGGCATCCTGGTCTCGGCCTACGGCAGCGACGTGCCGATCAACCAGGTGGCGAACCTCTCCGTCCCGGACCCGACGCTGATCACCGCGACGCCGTGGGACCCGAAGATGGCGGCCGAGATCGAGCGGGCGGTGCGCAAGTCGGAGCTCGGCCTGAATCCGCAGTCCGACGGCAAGGTCGTCCGCATCCCCGTTCCGTCGCTCACCGAGGACCGCCGCAAGGACCTCGCGAAGAAGGCGCACCACATGGCCGAGGAGGCGCGCGTCGAGATCCGGCGCTACCGCCACGAGGGCAACGACCGGATCAAGAAGCAGTTCAAGGACAAGGCCATCTCGGAGGACGACGAGCGCCGCGGCCTCGAGGATTCCCAGAAGCTGACCGACAAGAAGATCAAAGAGGTCGACGACCTGCTGAAGGCGAAGGAGCAGGAGATCCTGGCGGTCTGAGTGGCCGACCTGCTGTTGATCGTCGCGGCGGGCAGCGGGAGCCGACTCGGCCGCGGCGAGCCGAAGGCCCTCGTGCCGCTGGCCGGCCGGCCGATCCTCTCCTGGGCGCTCGATGCGTTTCTTCCGCCTGACCCTTGCCCGGATCGTCGTCACGGCCCCTCCGGACCGCGTCGGGGAGTTCACGCGGATCGCCGGCGCGGCGGCCCGGGTGGTTGCCGGCGGCGAGACGCGATCAGAGTCCGTGCGACGCGGCTTCGAGGCGCTCGGCGCCGCCGAGGGCGACCTCGTCGCGATCCACGACGCGGCGCGGCCCTTCGTGACGGCGGCCGGAGATGCGCGGCGGTCCTGCGCGCGGCGGAGAGGACGGGCGCGGCGATCGCGGCGACCCCGGTCGTCGACACGGTGAAAAGGACGTTCAGCGGGCCGCATCGTCGAGACGGTGGACCGCGACGGCCTCTTCGGCGCCGCGACGCCGCAGGCGTTTCGCGCAGAGGTCTTCCGCGCGCCATCGAGGCGGCGGGGAGGCGACCGACGAGGCGGCACTCTGCGAGCGGCTCGGCATTCCCGTCGCCGTCGTGCCGGTCTCGCGCCTGTGCTTCAAGATCACGACGCCGGAGGACCTCGAGTTGGCCGAGGCGATCCTGGCGCGGAGGAGACCATGACGATTCGCGTGGGCATGGGGTTCGACTCGCATCCGTTTGCGCTGGCCGGAGAGCTCAAGCTCGGGGGCGTCGTCATTCCCCACGGCGTGGGCCTCGAGGGCCACTCGGACGGGGACGCCGTTCTGCACGCGATCACCGACGCGATTCTCGGGGCGTCGGGGTTCGGCTCGATCGGCGAGCACTTCCCGCCGACCGACCCGCAGTGGAAGGGCGCCGACAGCGCGACGTTCCTGACCCGGGCGCAGGATCTCGCCCGGGACCGCGGGTTCGTCATCGGGAACATCGACGCCATCGTCGTCGCCGAAGCGCCGAAGATCGCGCCGCATGCCCGGAAGATTCGCGAGCGCATCGCGGACATCCTCGGGGTCGACGTGGATCTGGTGAGCGTTCGGGGAACGAGCACCAACGGGCTCGGGTTCGCGGGCCGGAAAGAGGGGCTCGCGGCCATGGCGGTCGTCCTGCTCTCGCGCGAGGAATGATCGTTTCGCGGTTCCACCCCGTCGAGGAAGCCGTCAAGGCGCGGCCGCGCGAGATCGAGTTCGTGCTGTTCGACGCCGAGCGGCGGGACCGGCGGGTCGGCGAGTTGAAGGCGCTGTGCCGCCAGAACGGGGTCTCGGTGCGCCAGGGACCGAGGCGGTCCCTGGACCAGCTGGCGGGGCCGTCCCACCAGGGGGTGGTCGCCCGGCTCGCCGTCCGGGAGTACCTGGAAGAGGACGAAGCGCTTCAGGGGGCCCCCGGAGAGAGGCTCCTCCTGGTCCTCGACGAGGTCCAGGACCCCCACAACCTGGGGGCCGTCATCCGGGTCGCGGAAGCCGTGGGCGCCCGGGTGGTCGTGCCCGAGCGGGGGTCGGCACCCCTGTCGGAGACCGTGGCGCGCAGCTCGGCCGGGGCAGTCGAACGGGTGCCGATCGTCCGGGCCAAGAACCTGCGTCGATTCATCGATCATCTTAAGAATGAAGGGTTTCGGGTCATCGGCCTGGATCCCGGGGGCCGGGAAATCTACGAAATCGACCTCGTCGGAGACCTGGCCCTTGTCCTCGGGGCCGAGGGCACGGGGATGCGCCGGCTGGTCCGGGAGGGCTGCGACGAGCTTGGCCGCCTGCCCATGATGGGCAACGTCGGCTCCCTGAACGTCTCGACCGCAGCCGCGGCCGCCGGGTACGAGGCTCTCCGGCAGAGGCTCAAGAAAAAGCCAAAACAGGTCTTGATCGAGTGATTTGCGGCTGCTAGACTCCGCGATTCACGCCGGTGGGGATGGGTCTGCTCTTTGAATGCCGGTTACAGGGTGGAGGACCGCAAACTCCTCCGGTCTCGAGTTTTCCGCCGGCGTAGCTCAACGGTAGAGCACCCGATTTGTAATCGGAAGGTTGCGGGTTCGATTCCCATCGCCGGCTCCATTTGGTGAGTGCAGGCCGCAGACCCAGGCAGTCAGAGTATCGGTTCGGTTTCGAGCTCGGGCAGTTGGCCGAGTGGTTAATGGCAGCAGACTGTAAATCTGCCGCGCTTGTCGCTACGGAGGTTCGAATCCTTCACTGCCCACCATTGATCGGCGAGTCGCAAAAGCGCGGGAGTAACTCAGGGGTAGAGTCACAGCCTTCCAAGCTGTTGGTCGCGGGTTCGAATCCCGTCTCCCGCTCCATTCAGAGCGTGAGACGTGAGAGGTAAGACGTAAAACGTGGAAATCCGAGAGATGAGCGCGCCGGCGAAGCCCTCGTTTGACGTTTCACGTTTCACGTCTGACGACGTGGAAAGCGCCCACGTAGCTCAGTCGGTAGAGCACGTCCTTGGTAAGGACGAGGTCACCGGTTCAAATCCGGTCGTGGGCTCCAAGAAGTAGGCCGGAATTTCGATTTGTTGAGGGTGATAGGAAATGGCTAAAGAGAAATTCGACCGCAGCAAGCCGCACGTGAACATCGGGACGATCGGGCACGTGGATCACGGGAAGACGACTTTGACGGCTGCGATCACGGTGATTTTGTCGAAGAAGGGTCTGGCGACGGCCAAGGCGTACGACCAGATCGACAACGCGCCGGAAGAGAAGGCGCGTGGCATCACGATCAACACGGCGCACGTGGAGTACTCGACGTCCAAGCGTCACTACGCGCACGTGGACTGCCCGGGGCACGCGGACTACGTGAAGAACATGATCACCGGGGCGGCGCAGATGGACGGGGCGATCCTGGTGGTGTCGGCGGCGGACGGTCCGATGCCGCAGACGCGGGAGCACATCCTGCTGGCGCGGCAGGTGGGCGTGCCGTACGTGGTGGTGTTCCTGAACAAGACGGACATGGTGGACGACCCGGAGCTGCTCGAGCTGGTGGAGCTGGAGGTCCGGGAGCTTTTGACGTCGTACGGGTTCCCGGGGGACAAGATTCCGATCGTGAAGGGCTCGGCGTTGAAGGCGGGGGAGTCCGCCAACCCGGACTCGCCCGAGGCCAAGTGCATCATGGAGCTGATGGACGCGGTGGACGCGTACATTCCGGTTCCGGAGCGGGCGATCGACAAGGACTTCCTGATGCCGATCGAGGATGTGTTCTCGATTTCGGGTCGCGGGACGGTCGTGACGGGGCGCGTCGAGCGCGGGATCGTGAAGGTGGGCGAGGAAGTGGAGATCGTCGGGATTCGTCCGACGCAGAAGAAGGTCGTGACGGGCGTGGAGATGTTCCGGAAGCTCTTGGACCAGGGTCAGGCGGGCGACAACGTGGGCCTGCTGCTGCGCGGTACGGAGCGCAAGGACGTGGAGCGCGGGCAGGTGTGCGCCAAGCCGGGCTCGATCACGCCGCACCTGAAGTTCACGGCGCAGGCGTACATCCTGACGAAGGAAGAGGGCGGGCGTCACACGCCGTTTTTCAACGGGTACCGGCCGCAGTTTTTCTTCCGGACGACCGACGTGACGGGGACGGCGCAGCTGCCCTCGGGCGTCGAGATGGTGATGCCCGGCGACAACGTGAACCTGGAGATCAACCTGATCACCCCGATTGCGATGGAGAAGGGCCTGCGGTTCGCCATCCGCGAGGGCGGACGCACCGTCGGCGCCGGAACCATCGTCGAAATTTTGGAATAGGTAATGATTTCAGGAAAGGGCTCGAAAGAACCGGTACGGAGCATTTCTGCCCTGGGGCGTTGCCCTGCGGCCGTTAGCTCTCGTCCGGCCGCGTCGAGCGGCTGCTAAAAATGCAAGAAAATATCAGCCTGGCGTGTCCGGTGTGCAAGCGCCGCAACTACACGACGACGAAGAACAAGAAGACGAACACGGAGAAGCTGGAGCTGGCCAAGTACTGCCGCTTCTGCCGCAAGCACACGGCGCACAAAGAAGGGAAAGTCTGATTTCTAGGGGTGTAGCTCTAATTGGTAGAGCGGCGGTCTCCAAAACCGTAGGTTGGGGGTTCGAATCCCTCCACCCCTGCCATAGACGGTCGACAAGCAGTTAGGCGAAAGAAAAAAGATGTTGCCAGTAAAAGAGTGGTGGCCGACGTCGAAGAGTTTCTTCCTCGAAGTCTGGTCCGAGATGAAGAAGGTCAGCTGGCCCGCGCGGGGCGAGGTCACGGGGACGACGATCGTCGTCATCATCGCGTGCTTCATCTTCGGCTTTTACCTCTTCGTGGTGGACAGCGGCCTGGCCTGGGTGGTCGACAAGATCTACAAGGCGACCGGAGTGGTGGGCGCATGATCACCGAGACCAACACCAAGAACTGGTACATCGTCCACACCTACTCGGGCTTCGAGGAGCGGGTGCGGCAGAACCTGCGCCAGCGCATCGAGGCGATGGGCATGCAGGAGAAGTTCGGCGACATCCGCATCCCGACCGAGACGCTCGTCGAGATGAAGGGCGGGAAGCGGCGCGAGATCCAGCGCAAGTTCTTCCCCGGCTACATCATCATCGAGATGGAGATGTCCGACGACGGCTGGCATCTCGTCAAGAACACGCCCAAGGTCACGGGGTTCGTCGGGTCCGGCAAGGAACCGACGCCGCTGACCCCGGAGGAGGTCGAGCAGATCCTCCACCGCGTGACTTCGACCAAGGAGAAGCCCAAGCCCAAGCACACGTTCGAAAAGGGCGAGCACGTCCGGATCACGGACGGCCCCTTCACCAATTTCACCGGGGTCGTCGAGGAGATCAACCTCGACCGGTCGACCTTGAAGGTCATGGTCACGATCTTCGGGCGCTCGACGCCGGTGGAGCTCGAGTTCCTGCAGGTCCAGAAGCTGTAAGCGGGGAAGGTAAGGAAGAGCAATGGCAAAGAAAATCACCGGTTACGTCAAATTGCAGATCCCGGCGGGCGAGGCGACACCCGCGCCGCCCGTGGGCCCCGCGCTCGGCCAGCAGGGCGTCAACATCATGGACTTCTGCAAGAGCTTCAACGCGAGGACGATGCCGCAGAAGGGCCTGATCATCCCCGTGGTGATCACGGTCTACGCCGACCGGTCGTACAGCTTCATCACCAAGACGCCGCCGGCCGCGATCCTGCTCCTGAAGGCCGCCGGGGTGCCCAAGGGCTCGGGCACGCCGAACAAGGAAAAGGTCGGCAAGGTCACGAAGCAGCAGGTCGAGGACATCGCCAAGACGAAGATGCCGGACCTGAACGCCGCGGACCTTCCGGCCGCGATCCGGGTGATCGAGGGCACCGCGCGTTCGATGGGAATAGACGTCGTTTAACGATTACGCAACACGGTTCACGAGGAACAGTCGGAGATCCGGCCAATCCCGGATCGCTTGCACGACGAAGGAGGATGATGCCCAAAAGCGGTAAGAAGTTCCTGGCGGCGAAGTCGAAGGTCGAGGCTCGCCCGTACGTCCTTGCGGACGCGGTCAAGCTCGTCCGCGACGTGCGCTTCGCGAAGTTCGACGAGTCCGTCGACCTCGCGATGCTCCTCGGGGTCGACCCGAAGCACGCCGACCAGATGGTGCGCGGCACGGTCGTCCTGCCCCACGGCACGGGCAAGTCGAAGCGCGTGGCCGTGATCGCCGGCACGGACAAGTCGAAGGAAGCGCAGGACGCGGGCGCGGACCACGTCGGGGCCGAAGACCTGGTCGAGAAGATCCAGGGCGGCTTCCTCGAGTTCGAGGCCCTCGTCGCGACCCCCGACATGATGCGCCTCGTCGGTAAGCTCGGCAAGGTCCTTGGGCCCAAGGGCCTCATGCCCAACCCGAAGGCCGGCACGGTGACGATGGACGTCGGCAAGGCCGTGCGCGAGATCAAGGGCGGCAAGATCGAGTTCCGCGTGGACAAGACCTCGATCATCCACGCCCCGATCGGCAAGGTTTCGTTCGACGAGAAGAAGCTGGAGGAAAACGCCTCCGCGTTCATCCACGCCGTTCTGAAGGCCAAGCCGGCGGCGGCCAAGGGCAAGTACTTCCGAACCGTCTCCGTCTCCTCCACCATGGGGCCGGGCGTCGAGATCGACACGGCGTCGATCGAAGCGATCTAGGGCAAGCGAGAACACACATGAACAAAACCGAGAAAACCGAGATGGTCGAGTCCCTGGCCGGGGACCTGGCCAGGTCGTCGAATGCGATCGTCTTCGCGTTCGCCGGACTGAAGGTGCCCGAGGTGACCGAGCTGCGCCGCCAGGTGCGCGGGACGGAGTCGAAGTACCTCGTCGTGAAGAACACGCTCGCTCTGCGGGCGACCAAGGGGACGCCGCTCGAGGCCGTCGCCGAGCACTTCAAGGGCGCGACCGCCGTCGTCTACAACCGGACGAGCCCGGTGGCGCTGGCGAAGGTCCTGACGACCTTCGCCAAGACCAATCCCAACCTGGTGTTCAAGGCGGCGGTCGATCGAGGGCCAGGCCGTGCCGGCCTCCGAGATCAAGATGATCGCCGAGCTGCCCTCGCGCGAGGAGCTCGTTTCGAAGCTGCTCTTCGTCATGCAGTCGCCGATGCGGCGCCTCGTGACGGTCTTGAACGGGCCGGTCCGCAATCTCGCGGGCGTCATGTCCCAGATCGCGGACCAGAAGTCGAAATCGGGTGCGGCCGAAGCCGCGCCCGCCAACTAGTTTTCAATGTTGAGAGGAGAAGGATCATGGCGATGACGGCAGAGAAGTTCGTGACGGAGATCGAGGGCATGACGGTCCTCGAGCTCAACACCCTGGTCAAGGCGCTCGAGGAGAAGTTCGGCGTCTCGGCGGCCGCGATGGCGATGCCGGTGGCGGCGGCGGCGGGCGCTGCGGCGGCCCCGGTCGAGGAAGAGAAGACCGAGTTCACGCTGCACCTGGTGTCGGCGGGCGACAAGATCAAGACCATCAAGACGGTGCGCGAAGTCACGAGCCTCGGCTTGAAGGAAGCCAAGGATCTCGTCGACGGCGCTCCCCAGGTCCTGAAGGAAGGCGTCAACAAGGACGAGGCCGCCGCGATCAAGAAGAAGTTCGAGGAAGTCGGCGCCAAGGTCGAGATCAAGTAGTCATTGAGGGCTCCCGTCCGTCCCCGGTATTTGGTGCCCAATTGCGAGGGCGCGTAGCGTCCCTCGCGCTTTAAGGGAGTATCTGTTGATGACAGAGGTCGTAGTTTCCGCAGAGAGGAAGAACTTCTCGAAGATCCGTTCGTTCATGGATCTTCCGAACCTGATCGACGTTCAGCGCCGGTCGTACGAGCGTTTCCTGCAGATGAACCTGCTCCCCGAGGAGCGGGATCAGTCGGGGCTCCAGGCCGTCTTCACGAGCGTGTTTCCGTTCGCCGACTTCCGGGGCGCCTGCGAGCTGCAGTTCGTCAAGTACGCGATCGGCAACTGGGAGTGCAAGTGCGGGAGGCTGAAAGGCCTCGAGCACCTGCGCATGGACTGCCGCAACTGCGGCGCGCGGATCGTCACGGCCCACCCGCACGAAGAGGTCGTCTCCTGCGACAAGTGCGGCGCGCAGAACCCCAACAAGGTGTCGCTCTGCGACGTCTGCGGCAACCCGGTCGACCTGCAGATGAAGTACTCGGTGGCCGAGTGCCAGGAGCGGGGCATGACCTACTCGGTCCCGCTCAAGGTCACGTTCCGTCTCTTCGTCTACGACAAGGACCCGGACACGGGCGTCAAGACGATGCGCGACGCCAAGGAAGAGGAAGTCTTCTTCGGCGACATCCCCCTGATGACCGAGCACGGGACGTTCGTCATCAACGGGACCGAGCGCGTCATCGTGTCGCAGCTGCACCGGTCGCCCGGCGTCTTCTTCACGAAGGAGTCGGCGCACGGGTACCTCGCGAAGATCATTCCGTACCGCGGCTCGTGGGTCGAGTTCGAGTACGACCAGAAGGCCGTGCTCTTCGTCCGCATCGACCGCAAGCGCAAGTTCCCGGCGACGATCTTCCTCCGGGCCCTCGGGCTCGAGACGGACGAGTCGATCCTGCGCCAGTTCTACGCCGCGGTTCCGGCCCGTTTCGAGCGCGGCCGCGCCCACCTGACCGTCAGCAAGGACGTGATGAAGCAGGAGGAGATGCGGGACCGCTATGCCCGCGTCAAGCGCGAAACCAAGACCGTGTTTGCGGGAATCAAGCTCTCCCTCGACGACCAGAAGGAAATCGCCAAGAAGGGCTCGATCGAGCGCTCCGTGGACGAGACGGCCGTCGAGAAGGCCTGCTTCCTCGCGGACGTCGTCGACCTCTCGACCGGCGAGGTGCTGTTCGAGGCGGGCCAGGAGCTCGGCGCCGGCGCCGTCGAGGCGCTCAAGGAGCGGGGCATCAAGGAGATCGAGATCTTCTTCCCCGACTGGGACCTCTCGACCGACGTCCTCGTCAACACGATTCGCAAGGACACGCACAAGACCAAGAACGAGGCGATCCTCGAGATCTACCGCCGCCTGCGCCCGGGCGACCCGCCGACCTACGAGTCGGCCAAGAACCTCTTCGAGGGCATGTTCTTCGACGCCAAGAAGTACGACTTCTCGCGGGTCGGCCGCTTCAAGTTCAACATCAAGCTCGAGGCCGATTCCTCCGAGGATACGCGCACGCTGACGCCGTCGGACATCTTCCGCGTTGTCGGGTACCTCATGCGGTTGAAGCGCGACGTGGGGCGGACCGACGACATCGACAACCTCGGAAACCGGCGCGTGCGCTCGGTGGGCGAGCTGCTCGAGAACCAGTTCCGCATCGGCCTCGTCCGGATGGAGCGCGCCATCAAGGAGAAGATGTCCGTCCACCAGGACATCGACTCGGCGATGCCCCACGACCTCATCAACTCGAAGCCCGTCATCGCCTCCATCAAGGAGTTCTTCGGGTCCTCGCAGCTGTCCCAGTTCATGGACCAGACGAACCCGCTCTCCGAGGTCACGCACAAGCGGCGCCTCTCGGCCCTCGGGCCGGGCGGCCTGTCGCGCGAGCGCGCGGGATTCGAGGTCCGGGACGTGCATCCGACGCACTACGGCCGCGTTTGCCCGATCGAGACGCCGGAAGGTCCGAACATCGGCCTCATCTCGTCGCTGTCGTGCTACGCCCGGATCAACGACTTCGGTTTCATCGAGACCCCCTACAAGCGGGTCGAGAAGGGCCGCGTCATCGATCACTTCCAGGTGACCCAGGCCGGAGACACCTCCTTCAAGCTCGCCCAGATCGTCGAGAAGCGGGACCTGGAGGAGGAGAACGAACGGGTGCGCAAGAACCACAAGAAGGCCGCCGAGGCCTCGCCCTTCGCCTTTTACCTCTCCGCGTGGGAGGAAGAGAACTTCGTCATCGCGCAGGCCAACGCCGAGACGGACGGGAACGGCCGCATCAAGGAAGACCGCGTCATCGCCCGCTTCAACGGCGAATTCATCACGGCCGACCGCGACAAGGTCGACTACAAGGACATCTCGCCCAAGCAGCTCGTCTCGGTCGCCACCGCGCTCATTCCGTTCCTCGAGCACGACGACGCGAACCGCGCGCTGATGGGCTCCAACATGCAGCGCCAGGCCGTGCCCCTGCTCAAGGTCGAGGCGCCGCTGGTCGGCACCGGCCTCGAGGGGACGGTCGCGCGCGACTCCGGCGCGGTCATCCTGGCCAAGCGCGGCGGCATCGTCGACCAGGTCGACTCGGAGCGCATCATCGTGCGCGTCGAGAGCGGCCCCGGAGAGACGAACACGAGCGGCAAGGAGTTCGGCGCGGACATCTATCCGCTGACGAAGTTCCGGCGCTCCAACCAGAACACCTGCATCAACCAGAAGCCGATCGTCCAGGAGGGCGCCCGCGTCGAGCGGGGCCAGGCCCTGGCCGACGGGCCCTGCACCCAGCGCGGCGAGCTCGCGCTCGGCCGCAACGTGCTGGTCGCGTTCATGCCGTGGCGCGGGTACAACTACGAAGACGCGATCCTGGTGTCCGAGCGGCTCGTCAAGGACGACTTCTTCACCTCGATCCACATCCAGGAGTTCGACATCGAGGCGCGGGACACGAAGCTCGGCCCCGAGGAAATCACGCGCGACATCCCCAACGTCTCGGAGAACGCGCTGCGCGACCTCGATGAGTCCGGAATCATCCGCATCGGGGCGAACGTGAAGCCGGGCGACATCCTGGTCGGGAAAGTCACGCCGAAGGGCGAGACCCAGCTGACCCCGGAAGAGAAGCTGCTCCGCGCGATCTTCGGCGAGAAGGCCGGCGACGTCCGCGACGCGTCGCTCAAGTGCCCCCCGGGCATCGAGGGCACGATCGTCGACGTGAAGATCTTCTCGCGCAAGGGAATCGACAAGGACCTGCGGGCTCTCGCCATCGAGCAGGACCAGATCGCCAAGATCGAGAAGAACTCCAAGGACGAGATCCGGATCATCCGCGAGGAAGCCAACAAGAAGATCCGCGACCTGCTCACCAACCGTGTGGCCGCGGAGGAGATCGCGGACCGCGATGGCGGCGAGATCGTCAAGAAGGGCGCGAAGTTCACCCTGGAAGGGATCGCGCGCCTGACCCCGGCGCAGTTGAAGCGCCTGAAGCTGAAGGACGAAGAGATTGCCGACGAGATCCAGCTCGTGCTCCGGCGCCAGGACTCGCAGATCGAGGTCCTGAACCGGGTCAACGCGGAACGCATCGAGCTGCTGCAGAAGGGCGACGAGCTGCCGCCCGGCGTCATCAAGATGGTCAAGGTCTACGTCGCGATGAAGCGCAAGCTCTCGGTCGGCGACAAGATGGCCGGCCGTCACGGCAACAAGGGCGTCATCTCCCGCATCCTGGCGGAATCCGACCTGCCGTACCTGCCGGACGGCACGCCGGTCGACATCGTGCTCAATCCGCTGGGCGTGCCCTCGCGCATGAACGTCGGGCAGATTCTCGAGACCCACCTCGGCTGGGCCGCGAAGGTGCTCGGGATCTCGATCGCGACGCCCGTGTTCGACGGCGCAACGGAAGGGGAGATCAAGAAGCTCCTGAAGGACGCCAACCTGCCCAACTCGGGCAAGACCATGCTGTACGACGGCATGACCGGCGAGCCCTTCGAGCAGCAGGTCACGGTCGGCTACATCTACATGCTCAAGCTGTCGCACCTGGTGGACGACAAGATCCACGCGCGCTCGATCGGACCGTACTCGCTCATCACGCAGCAGCCCCTGGGCGGCAAGGCCCAGTTCGGCGGCCAGCGCTTCGGCGAGATGGAGGTGTGGGCCCTCGAGGCCTACGGCGCCTCCTACACGCTGCAGGAGCTGCTCACGGTCAAGTCGGACGACGTCGAGGGCCGCTCGCAGGCCTACGAGGCCATCGTCAAGGGCGAGGTCCCGGCCGAGCCGGGCCTTCCCGAGTCGTTCAACGTCCTCGTGCGCGAGCTGCAGTCCCTGTGCCTCGACGTGGAACTGATCAAGCGATGAAGTACTCCGAATCTCTCAATAGCCCCGGGCCGCGCGCTTTTCACCATGGGCTGGTGAAGCGCGGCCTCTTGCTCTCGTCGGGTCGCGTCGAGCGACCCACTAAAAGGAGCGCATAAATTGGAAACGCTCGCTTTTGCGAATCGGCCGACGACGTTGAAGGACTTCAACGCGATCAAGATCTCTCTGGCGTCGCCCGAGAAGATCCGGTCGTGGTCCTTCGGCGAAGTCACCAAGCCGGAAACGATCAATTACCGGACCTTCAAGCCGGAGCGGGACGGGCTCTTCTGCGCGAAGATCTTCGGCCCCATCACCGACTGGGAATGCCTCTGCGGCAAGTACAAGCGGATGAAGCACCGCGGCGTCGTCTGCGACAAGTGCGGCGTCGAAGTCACCAAATCCAAGGTGCGCCGCGAACGCATGGGCCACATCGAGCTGGCCTCGCCGGTCTCGCACGTGTGGTTCTTCAAGGGCCTGCCCTCGCGGATCGGGCACCTGCTCGACATCTCGCTGCGCGACCTCGAGCGCATCCTGTACTTCGAGTCCTACGTGGTCGTGGACCCCGGTGACACCGAGCTCAAGGAGAAGGAGCTCGTCTCCGAGGAACGCTACCGCCAGCTGCGCCAGGAGCTCGGGGACGTGTTCGTCGCGCGCATGGGCGCCGGCGCGATCAAGGAGCTCCTGCAGCGCGTCGACGTCGACATGCTGGCCGAAGAGCTGCGGATGATCATGAAGACGGAGACCTCGCAGATCAAGCGCCAGAAGGCCGCCAAGCGCCTGAAGGTGTGCGACGCGTTCCGCCGCTCGGGCCACCGGCCCGAGTGGATGATCCTCGACGTCATCCCGGTCATCCCGCCCGAGCTGCGGCCCCTCGTGCCGCTGGACGGCGGGCGCTTCGCGACCTCCGACCTGAACGACCTCTACCGCCGCGTCATCAACCGGAACAACCGGTTGAAGAAGCTCCTCGAGCTGCGCGCGCCCGAAGTCATCGTCCGCAACGAAAAGCGCATGCTCCAGGAGGCGGTCGACGCCCTGTTCGACAACGGCCGCCGCGGCCGCGTCCTCAAGGGCTCCAACAACCGCCCGCTCAAGTCCCTCTCGGACACGTTGAAGGGCAAGCAGGGCCGCTTCCGCCAGAACCTGCTCGGCAAGCGCGTCGACTATTCGGGCCGCTCGGTCGTCGTCGTCGGGCCGGAGTTGAAGCTCCACCAGGCCGGTCTTCCCAAGAAGATGGCCGTCGAGCTCTTCAAGCCGTTCATCTACAACCGCCTCGAGAAGAAGGGTCTTGCCCAGACGATCAAGGCCGCCAAGGAGCTGGTCGAGTCCGGCGTGACGGAAGTGTGGGATGCGCTGGAGGAAGTGATCCGCGACCACGCGGTGCTCTTGAACCGCGCGCCGACGCTCCACCGCCTCGGCATCCAGGCCTTCCAGCCCGTCCTCGTCGAGGGCAAGGCCATCAAGATCCACCCGCTCGTGTGCCCGGCCTTCAACGCCGACTTCGACGGCGACCAGATGGCCGTCCACGTGCCGCTGTCGCCCAAGGCGCAGGTCGAGGCGGAGCTGCTGATGCTCTCCTCGAACAACATCCTGTCGCCGGCCTCCGGCCGCCCGCTGGCCGTGCCGTCGCAGGACCTCGTCCTCGGCATCTACTACCTCACGAAGTCCCGCTCGAACACCAAGGGCGAGGGACGCATCTTCTCCGACTTCGACGAAGTCATCCTCGCCTACGAGGGGGGCGACGTCGTCACGCACACGCCCATCCGCGTGCGGTACTCGGGCAGGTACATCGACCTGACGACCCAGTACAACGACCAGGACATCTCGCACGCCGAGGTCCAGGACGTCGAGCGCACGCTCATCGACACGACGGTCGGCCGCGTCATCTTCAACCGCGCGCTGCCCGAGATCGTGCCGTTCATCAACGGCAACCTGAAGAAGCGAGGACTCTCCGACTTCGTCAGCTACGTCTACCTGACCTTCGGCGAAAACATGACGGTCATGATGCTCGACGACCTGAAGGACCTGGGATTCGCCGCGGCGACCCGGGCCGGCATCTCGATCGGCGTGGACGACATGGTCATCCCGGCCAAGAAGGAAGAGCAGCTGGCGGCGGCTCGCAAGGAAGTCCTCGAGGTCGAGTCGCAGCGCAGCTCCGGCGTGATCACGGCCGGTGAGCGCCACAACAAGATCATCGACATCTGGCACCGCACGACGGAGAACATCTCGGACGAAATGTTCCGGGAGATGAAGAAGTCCGACCAGATCGGCAACGAGTTCAACCCGATTTACATCATGGCCGACTCCGGCGCCCGCGGCTCCAAGGAGCAGGTCCGCCAGCTGGCCGGCATGCGCGGCCTCATGTCCAAGCCCTCGGGCGAGGTCATCGAGACGCCCATCACCGCCAACTTCCGCGAGGGCCTGTCGGTCCTCCAGTACTTCATCTCGACCCACGGCGCCCGCAAGGGCCTCGCGGATACGGCGCTGAAGACGGCCGACTCCGGCTACCTGACGCGCCGCCTCGTCGACGTGGCTCAGGACGTCATCGTCATCTCGGAAGACTGCGGGACCTCCGACGGGATCACGGTCTCGGCGATCATGGAAGGGGGCGACACGCTCGAGCCCCTGCGCGACCGCATCGTCGGCCGCGTCTGCCAGGAAGACATCTTCGATCCGCTCTCGGAGGAGAAGATCGTCGGCATCGGGGACGAGATCACCGAGGACCTCGCTTCCCGCGTGCAGGAGGCCGGCATCGAGCGCGTCAAGATCCGCTCGGTGCTGACCTGCGAGACCAAGCGCGGCGTCTGCCGCCTTTGCTACGGCCGCATGCTGGCGACCGGCAAGATGGTCGAGATCGGCGAGGCCGTCGGCGTCATCGCGGCGCAGTCGATCGGCGAGCCGGGAACCCAGCTGACGATGCGGACCTTCCACTACGGCGGCACGGCATCGCGCGTCACGGAGCAGTCCAAGCACGCGGCGAAGAACCCGGGCACCGTGCGCTTCCTGTCGATCGCGACGGTCGAGCGCAAGGACAAGCACCTCGTCGTCGTCAACCGCAACGGCAAGATCACGATCGTGGACAACAAGGGGCGCGAGAAGGAGCGCTACTCGGTCGTGTACGGCTCGACGATCAAGGTCACGGACGGCCAGGAGGTCGTGCCGGGACAGGAGCTGGTCGAGTGGGACCCGTTCACCTCGGCGATCCTCACGGAAGTGGGCGGCGCCGTCGAGTTCCGCGACATCGTGGAAGGCGAGAACCTCCGCGAGGAGACCGACCGCGTCACGGGCCTGGCCCAGAACATCATCGTGGAGACGGTGGGCGCGGAGAAGCGCTCGCCCCAGGTCATCATCAAGGGCGGCAAGTCGGGCGAGCGCAAGTACCTGCTCCCGATCGGCTCGCACCTCATGGTCACCGACAAGCAGGAAGTGCACCCCGGCGACGTGCTCGCCAAGATCCCCCGCGAGACGACGAAGACGAAGGACATCACGGGCGGACTCCCGCGCATCGTCGAGCTCTTCGAGGCCCGGCGCCCGAAGGACGCCGCCGTCATCACCGAGATCGACGGCACCGTGTCCCACGGCCCGATCGCCAAGGGCATGCGCAAGGTCATCATCACCGGCGACGACGCCGAGACCCGCGAGTACCTGATCCCGCGCTACACCCACGTCAACGTGCAGGAGGGTGAGCGCGTGCGGGCCGGCGACCCGCTCATCGACGGCCCGATCAACCCGCACGACGTGCTGGCCATCCTGGGCGAGAAGGAGCTGCAGCGGTACCTGGTGGACAAGATCCAGGAGGTCTACCGTTCGCAGAACGTCGCCATCAACGACAAGCACATCGAGGTCATCGTCCGGCAGATGATGCGCAGCGTGAAGGTCGAGGACGTCGGGGACACCGATTTCCTGATCGACGAGCAGGTCGACCGCTTCCGGTTCGAGGAGGAGAACGACCGCGTTCTCGCCGCGAACGGCCAGTCGTCGACGGCGCGGCCGATGCTGCTCGGCATCACGAAGGCGTCGCTCTCGACGGATTCCTTCATCTCGGCGGCCTCCTTCCAGGAGACGACGCGCGTCCTGACGGAGGCGTCGATCTCGGGCAAGGTGGACACGCTGCGGGGCCTGAAGGAGAACGTCATCGTCGGCCGCCTGATCCCGGCCGGTACCGGCATGGAGTACTACCGCAACGTGATCCTCGAGCGGGAAGAGATCCCGCAGATCGAGGAGCCGGCGCTCGAGGACTTCCTGACGGATCCGGCGGAGGAGCTGGCTCTGGCCGAGGCGGATGCCGAGGTCGACGCGAGCGAAGAAGAGTAGGGCTCGAGCGGCGGGGACCACGCCCGCCGGAGTAGAACCCAGGGCGAATCGCGAAGCGGGGCCCCCGGGGGGGCCTCGCTTCCTTTTTTTGGCCTTCCTCGTTCGGGAAGGAGCCCCGGGGAGCCCAGTTCCGGGGCTTGCCGGGATCATGGCGCATAAGTTTCGGGTCGCCAGCGAAATAGGCGGCAGCGCGGGGGCGGTCGTTCGTATACAATCCCCGTCCCCCCGGCAGACGGCTGCGGGGCCGGCGGCGAGCGCCGGGGTGCCAGGCAGGGGAAGTCGCTCACGGGTAGGGTTTTCGCTTGACGGACCCCCCACCGGCGCGTATGATTCGCGGGTTTTTCCTCTGGACTCGGGCGTGACGGTGGGACTGTCTCGCACGATCCAAAGTACAGCGGTTACGGTCGATCTCGCGTCCTTCCCCGGCTCCGGGGGACGCGGGGAGATCAGGAGAGTCGATGCCGACAATTTCTCAGCTCGTCCGGAAAGGTCGTGAGCGGCTCGCGGTGAAGACCGCGTCCCCGGCCCTGCAGCGCTCGCCCCAGAAGCGCGGCGTCTGCACGCGCGTCTACACCACGACGCCGAAGAAACCCAACTCCGCGCTGCGGAAGGTCGCGCGCGTGCGCCTGACCAACGGGATCGAAGTCACGACGTACATCCCGGGCGTGGGCCACAACCTCCAGGAGCACTCGATCGTCATGATCCGCGGCGGGCGCGTCAAGGACCTGCCGGGAGTTCGTTACCACGTCATTCGCGGAACGCTCGATGCGGTGGGAGTCGCCAACCGCAAGCAGGGCCGTTCCAAGTACGGCGCCAAGCGCCCGAAGGCTTAAGACCATGCCGAGACGCCGAGTCGTTGCCAAGCGCGAGATCCTCCCGGATCCGCTCTACAACTCCCAGCTCGTGACGAAGTTCATCAACTCCGTGATGAGCGCGGGCAAGAAGGCCGTGGCCGAGGGGATCCTGTACGGCGCCCTGAACAAGGTGGCCGAGAAGACGCAGGACGATCCCATGAAGACGTTCAAGAAGGCGATCGAGAACGTCAAGCCGGCCCTCGAGGTCAAGTCCCGCCGCGTGGGCGGCTCGACCTACCAGGTCCCGGTCGAGGTGCGGCCGAACCGCCGGACGTCGCTCGCGATCCGCTGGATCATCGAGTACGCCACCGCGCGCGGCGAGAAGACGATGCGCGAGAAGCTCGCCGCCGAGCTCCTCGACGCCTCGAACCTCCGCGGCGGTGCGATGAAGAAGAAGGACGACACCCACAAGATGGCCGAGGCCAACAAGGCCTTCGCGCACTACCGCTGGTAACCCACGAACCGACGACATCCGAAAACCGAAATACCGATATGGCGCGCATTCATCCTCTCAAAGACATCCGAAACATCGGCATCATGGCGCACATCGACGCCGGGAAGACGACCACCACCGAACGGATCCTCTTCTACACCGGGATCAACTACAAAATCGGCGAGGTCCACGAAGGGACCGCGACGATGGACTGGATGGTCCAGGAGCAGGAGCGCGGCATCACGATCACGTCGGCCGCGACGACGTGTTTCTGGAACAACTACCGCATCAACATCATCGACACGCCCGGCCACGTGGACTTCACGGCGGAGGTCGAGCGCTCGCTGCGCGTCCTCGACGGCGCGGTCGCCGTGTTCGACGCGGTGGCCGGCGTCGAGCCGCAGTCCGAGACCGTGTGGCGCCAGGCCAACCGGTACGGCGTTCCCCGCATCGCCTTCGTCAACAAGATGGACCGCGTCGGGGCGAACTTCCCGCGCTGCGTCGACATGATGAAGACGAAGCTGAACGGCAAGCCCGCGCCGATCCAGATCCCGTGGGGCACCGAGGCCGATCATCGCGGGATCATCGATCTCGTGAACATGAAGGCCGTCGAGTTTCACGACGACGAGCAGGGCTCGAAGTTCGACACGCTCGAGATCCCGGCCGACATGCAGGAAGAGACGGCCAAGTACCGCGAGATGCTCATCGAGGCGGTCGCCGAGACCGACGACGCGCTGCTCGAGAAGTACCTCCACGGCGGCAAGGTCGAGGCGGCGGAGATCAAGGCGGCCCTGCGCCGCGCGACGATCGCCGGCCACGTCCAGCCCGTGATCTGCGGCTCGGCGTTCAAGAACAAGGGCGTCCAGCAGCTGCTGGACGCCGTCGTCGACTACCTCCCGTCGCCCATCGACGTGAAGCCGATCGTCGGCCACGACGACGTGGGCGCCGAGCTCGAGCGGCCGCCGTCCGACGACGCGCCGTTCTCGGCCCTCATCTTCAAGATCATGACCGACCCCTTCGTCGGCCAGCTCGCCTTCTTCCGCGTCTACTCGGGCCACATGGACGCCGGCACCGGCGTCTACAACTCGACCAAGGAGACGAACGAGCGCGTGGGCCGCATCCTCAAGATGCACGCCAACAAGCGCGAAGAGATCAAGGAAGTCTGGGCCGGCGACATCGCGGCGGCCGTGGGCTTGAAGAACGTCTCGACGGGCGACACGATCTGCGATCGCGACAATCCGGTCATCCTCGAGGCGATGAACTTCCCGGAGCCCGTCATCGCGGTCGCGATCGAGCCCAAGACGAAGGCCGACCAGGAAAAGATGGGCATGGCCCTCGGCAAGCTGATGCAGGAAGACCCGACCTTCAAGGTCCACACGGACAAGGAGACGGGGCAGACCATCATCCGCGGCATGGGCGAGCTGCACCTCGAGATCATCACGGACCGAATGGTCCGCGAGTTCGGCGTCGGCGCGAACATCGGCAAGCCCCAGGTCGCCTACCGCGAGGCGATCACCAAGGAAGCGCAGGGGCACGGGCGATTCATCCGCCAGTCGGGCGGCCGCGGCCAGTACGGCGAATGCAAGATCCGCATCAAGCCGGCCGAGGAAGGCCACGAGTTCGTGTTCGACAACCAGACCTTCGGCGGTTCGATCCCGAAGGAGTTCATCAAGCCGATCGAGCAGGGCATCAAGGAAGCGCTCGAGACGGGGGTGCTCGCGGGCTATCCGACGACGGGCGTCCACGTCGAGCTGTACGACGGCTCGTACCACGACGTCGACTCCTCGGAAATGGCCTTCAAGATCGCCGGCTCGATGGCCTACCAGGACGCCGCCAAGAAAGCGCGCCCGATCATCAAGGAACCGATCATGGACGTCGAGGTCGTGGTCCCCGAGGACTACATGGGCGACGTGATCGGCGACCTGTCGTCGCGCCGCGGGCACATCAAGCACATGGAGCCCCGCGCGGGCGTCCAGGTCATCACGGCGCGCGTCCCGCTGTCGGAGATGTTCGGCTATTCGACGAACCTCCGCTCCATGACGCAGGGCCGGGGCAACTACACGATGCAGTTCGCCGCCTACGACGAAGTTCCGAAGTCGGTCAGTGAAGAGATCATCGCGAAGGTCGGAAGCAAGTAAACGCAACCGTTGAGGACGACAAGAAATGGCTAAAGAGAAATTCGACCGCAGCAAGCCGCACGTGAACATCGGGACGATCGGGCACGTGGATCACGGGAAGACGACTTTGACGGCTGCGATCACGGTGATTTTGTCGAAGAAGGGTCTGGCGACGGCCAAGGCGTACGACCAGATCGACAACGCGCCGGAGGAGAAGGCGCGTGGCATCACGATCAACACGGCGCACGTGGAGTACTCGACGTCCAAGCGTCACTACGCGCACGTGGACTGCCCGGGGCACGCGGACTACGTGAAGAACATGATCACCGGGGCGGCGCAGATGGACGGGGCGATCCTGGTGGTGTCGGCGGCGGACGGTCCGATGCCGCAGACGCGGGAGCACATCCTGCTGGCGCGGCAGGTGGGCGTGCCGTACGTGGTGGTGTTCCTGAACAAGACGGACATGGTGGACGACCCGGAGCTGCTGGAGCTGGTGGAGCTGGAGGTCCGGGAGCTTCTGACGTCGTACGGGTTTCCGGGGGACAAGATTCCGATCGTGAAGGGCTCGGCGTTGAAGGCGGGGGAGTCGGCGAACCCGGACTCGCCCGGAGGCCAAGTGCATCATGGAGCTGATGGACGCGGTGGACGCGTACATTCCGGTTCCGGAGCGGGCGATCGACAAGGACTTCCTGATGCCGATCGAGGACGTGTTCTCGATTTCGGGTCGCGGGACGGTCGTGACGGGGCGCGTCGAGCGCGGGATCGTGAAGGTGGGCGAGGAAGTGGAGATCGTCGGGATTCGTCCGACGCAGAAGAAGGTCGTGACGGGCGTGGAGATGTTCCGCAAGCTCTTGGACCAGGGCCAGGCGGGCGACAACGTGGGCCTGCTGCTGCGCGGTACGGAGCGCAAGGACGTGGAGCGCGGGCAGGTGTGCGCCAAGCCGGGCTCGATCACGCCGCACCTGAAGTTCACGGCGCAGGCGTACATCCTGACGAAGGAAGAGGGCGGGCGTCACACGCCGTTTTTCAACGGGTACCGGCCGCAGTTTTTCTTCCGGACGACCGACGTGACGGGGACGGCGCAGCTGCCCTCGGGCGTCGAGATGGTGATGCCCGGCGACAACGTGAACCTGGAGATCAACCTGATCACCCCGATTGCGATGGAGAAGGGCCTGCGGTTCGCCATCCGCGAGGGCGGACGCACCGTCGGCGCCGGAACCATCGTGGAAATCCTGGAATGAACGTGCATCGGAATATGGACTCGGCACTTTCGAGCAGGCGGGCGCAGAGCATTTCTGCCACGGGGCATTGCCCCGCGGCCGTTTGCTCCCGTCCGTCCGCGTCGAGCGGACGCTAAAAATGCCCAAGAACGAGAAGATTCGAATTCGCCTCAAGGCCTTCGACTACCGGATCCTCGACCAGTCGGCGAGCGAGATCGTCGACACGGCCAGGCGCACCGGAGCGAAGGTCGCGGGGCCGATTCCGCTGCCGACGGCGATCTCCCGTTACACGGTCAACCGCTCGCCCCACGTGGACAAGAAGTCCCGCGAACAGTTCGAAATGCGGACCCACAAGCGTCTGCTCGACATCCTCGAGCCGACGTCCCAGACGGTCGACGCGCTGATGAAGCTCGAGCTTCCGGTTGGAGTCGACGTCGAGATCAAGGCCTTCGGGAAGTAAGGCAGTAAGAGCGAGCTATGGCAGTACACGGCATCATTGGCAAGAAGGTCGGGATGACCCAGATCTTCACGGCGGACGGCACGGTCGTGCCCGTCACCGTCGTGCAGGCGGGCCCGTGCCTCGTCGTTCAGAAGAAGACCGCCGACAAGGACGGCTACGACGCCCTCCAGATCGGCTTCGTCGGCTCGCGCCCGGACCGCCGCGCCAACAAGGCGAGCCGCGGCCGCTTCGAGAAGGCGGGCGTGGCCCCGATGCGCACGCTCATGGAAGTGCGCGCGGACAAGGGCGACGAGTTGAAGCCCGGCGACAAGATCCTGTGCGACTCCTTCGCGGAGCAGGAGCACGTCGACGTGATCGGCACGTCCAAGGGCAAGGGGTTCATGGGCGTCGTGGCGCGGCACGGTTTCGCCGGCGGCGCGGCCACCCACGGGTCCATGTTCCACCGCGCGCCCGGCTCGATCGGCCCGTCGGCGTTCCCGTCGCGCGTCTATCCGGGCACGCGGTCCTCGGGCCGCCTCGGCGGGCGCCAGTCCACGACGAAGAACCTCGTCATCATGCGCGTCGATCTCGAAAAGAACCTCCTGTACATCTCCGGACCCGTTCCGGGCGCCCGCAACTCGATCATCAAGATCGTGCGCTCGAGCTTCGCGAAGAAGGCATAAGGCAGACGCATGGCTAAGATCCCCGTTTGGAACTGGAAGAAGGAGCAGGTGGGCGAAGTCGCCCTGCCCGCCGGCGTCTTCGAGTACCCGTACCGCAAGCACCTCGTGTGGGAAGTCGTGAAGGCGTACCTCGCCGGTCAGCGCGCGGGCACGCACAAGACGAAGGTCCGCTCCGAGGTCGCGGGCTCGGGCAAGAAGCCCTTCAAGCAGAAGGGCACCGGCCGCGCCCGCCAGGGCGGCAGCCGTCCGCCGATCCACCGCCACGGAGGCACGAGCCACGGACCGCGGCCGCGCGACTATGCGCAGGACCTGTCGGTCGGGGAAAAGAAGAACGCGCTCAAGGCGGTCCTCTCGCGCCGCGTGGCCGAGGAGCGGATCATCGTCGTGGAGAAGCTGGAGATCGCCAGCCACAAGACGAAGGACCTGAAGGCGGCGCTCGGCACGCTCGGCATCGAGGGCAAGGCCCTCTTCGTGGACGGCCGCGGCAACGACAACCTGACGCTCGCGTCGCGCAACGTGAAGTCGTGGAAACTCGTGGATCCCCTGGGCGTCAACGCCTACGACGTGCTGTCGCACGGAACCGTGGTGCTCTCGAAGAGCGCCTTCTCGCGGGTCGTCAAGAACCTGGGAGGCGAGTGATGCTGCCGCAGGAACTGATTCGCAGGCCGCTGATCACCGAGAAGGCGACGCGGCTGAAGGAAGCGTCCAACACCGTGTGTTTCGAGGTGGCCGTGACGGCAAACAAGATCGAGGTCGCCAAGGCGATCACGAAGCTGTTCGGCGTCAAGGTCGTCGACGTCCGGCTCGCGAACCGTCAGGGCAAATGGAAGCGCATGGGCCGGTTCATCGGTCAGCGCAAGGCCTGGAAGAAGGCCTACGTCCGGCTCGCGCCGGATCAGAAGATCGAGTTTTTCGAGGGCGTGTAATGGCTGTCAAGAAGTACAAACCGACGTCCGCCGGCAGGCGGTTCCAGACGATGCACGACTTCTCGGATCTGTCTCCGGTCCGTCCGGAGAAGAGCCTGACGGTCGGGCAGCGCAATACCGGCGGCCGCAACAGCCAGGGCCGGACGACCAGCCGCTTCATGGGCGGCGGGCACAAGCGCCTGTACCGCATCATCGACTTCCGCCGCGACAAGCAGGACATCCCGGCCAAGGTCGCCACCATCGAGTACGACCCGAACCGCACCGCCCGCATCGCGCTGCTGCACTACGCCGACGGCGAGAAGCGCTACATCCTCGCGCCCAACGGCCTCGAGGTCGGCGCCAAGGTGGTCTCGGGTCCGACCGCCGACATCGTTCCGGGCAACGCGCTGCCCCTGCGCGCGATTCCTCTGGGCACGACCATCCACAACCTGGAGCTGACCCGCGGCAAGGGAGGCCAGCTCGTGCGCTCGGCGGGCGCGGCCGCGCAGCTGATGGCCAAGGAAGGCGCGTACGCCCAGGTGCGTCTGCCCTCGGGCGAGGTCCGCGAGGTGCACATCGAGTGCTACGCGACCATCGGCCAGGTCGGCAATCTCGAGCACGAGAACGTCTCGATCGGCAAGGCCGGGCGCAATCGCTGGATGGGCTGGCGTCCGCACAACCGCGGCGTCGCGATGAACCCGGTCGATCATCCGATGGGCGGCGGCGAGGGCAAGACTTCGGGTGGCCGCCACCCGACCTCGCCGTGGGGCTGGAAGACCAAGGGTATGAAGACTCGTAACAACAAGCGGACCGACGGATTCATCGTCCGTCGCCGCAAGTCGAAGGCATAAACGATGACGCGCTCCATCAAGAAGGGCCCCTTCGTGGACGACCACCTCATCAAGAAGGTGGCCGCCCTGAACGCCACGCGGGAAAAGAAGGTCATCAAGACCTGGTCCCGGCGCTCGACCGTCGTCCCCGACATGGTCGGCCACACGATCGCCGTCCACAACGGGCGCAAGTTCATCCCGGTCTACGTCGCCGAGAACATGGTCGGCCACAAGCTCGGGGAGTTCGCGCTGACGCGCATCTTCAAGGGCCACGGCGGCAAGAAGGCCGCCGAAACCGGCGCCGCCGTCGGCGGCAAGCCGGTCTCGGCCCCGGGCGCCGCTCCGGCCGCCGCGGCGAAGTCGTAAGGAACTGTCATGAAAGCGTCCGCCAAGCTCCGGTACATGAAAGGCTCCGCGCAGAAGGTGCGGCTGGTCGCCGACCTCGTGCGCGGGAAGTCGGTCAACGACGCGGTCGCCATCCTGCGCCACACGAAGAAGGTGGCCGCCCGCGACCTGCTGAAGACCCTGCAGTCGGCGGTCGCCAACGCCGAACAGAAGGAAGCGCGCCTGGACGTCGACACGCTCGTGGTCCGCAAGATCACGGTCGACAAGGGGCCGCAGGAGAAGCGGGTCCGGCCCGCGCCGATGGGCCGGGCTTTCCGCGTCCTGCACCGCAGGAGCCACGTGACGATCGAACTCTCGGACGAGGTGTAAGCGTATGGGCCAGAAAGTACATCCCTTCGGATTCCGACTCGGCTTCAACCGGACCTGGCACTCGCGCTGGTTCTCGACGAAGGACTACCTCAAGTTCCTCCACGAGGACCTGAAGCTGCGCAAGGAGCTGAAGGGCCGGCTGTCGCACGCGGGCGTGTCCGAGATCGACATCGAGCGCTTCGCGGGCAAGCTCAAGGTCAACATCCAGACATCGCGCCCCGGGATCATCATCGGCAAGCGCGGCGCCGAGGTCGACAAGCTGCGCGACGAGCTCCAGAAGCGGACCAACACCGAGGTCCACATCAACATCATCGAGATCCAGCGCCCCGAGACGGACGCGCAGCTGGTGGCCGAGTCGATCGCCATGCAGCTCGAGCGCCGCGTGGCGTTCCGGCGCGCCATGAAGAAAGGCATCGAGTCGGCGTTCCGCTTCGGGGCGCAGGGCATCAAGATCCGGTGCGCCGGCCGGCTGAACGGCGCCGAAATTGCGCGCTCGGAGTGGTACCAGGAGGGGCGCCTGCCGCTCCACACGCTGAAGGCGGACATCGACTACGGCTTCGCCGAGGCGAACACGACGTACGGAAAGATCGGCGTCAAGGTGTGGATCTACCGCGGCGAGCAGCACAAGGCGAAGAACCGCCGCAAGACGGCCGCCTGAGCCTCAAGAAGACAGCAAACGGAAGAACGAGCTAAATCATGTTGATGCCCTCGAAAGTCAAGTACCGCAAGCAGCAGCGCGGCCGCATGCGCGGCAAGGCCTACCGCGGCGGCACGCTCGCGTTCGGCGACATGGGGCTCCAGGTCCTCGAGCCGGGTTGGATCACCGCCCGGCAGATCGAGGCCGGCCGCATCGCGATGACGCGCGCCGTCAAGCGCGGCGGGAAGATCTGGATCCGCATCTTCCCGGACAAGCCGTACACCAAGAAGCCCGCGGAAACGCGCATGGGCAAGGGCAAGGGCGCGCCCGAGGGCTGGGTCGCCGTGGTCAAGCCGGGCCGGATCCTCTACGAGATGGAGGGCGTCGACTTCGCCACGGGCAAGGAGGCGCTCGACCTGGCCGCCGACAAGCTCGGTTTGAAGACACGCATGATCACGCGCGAGTCCGAGATGGAGATCCGATGAAGAAGAAAGAACGCGAGACGCTGGCCCAGCAGGGCGCGGCCGACCTCGTCGAGCGGGAGAAGGAGCTGCGGGAGGCGAGCTGGAAGCTGCGCCTGCAGAAATCGACCGGCCAGCTCGAGAACCCGAGCCGGCTGAAGGTGATGCGGCGCGACCTCGCCCGCGTGAAGACGTACCAGCGTGCCCTGGTGTTGAAGGCGGAGGCAGGCAAGTGAGTCAGACGCCGGAAAAGGAAACGAAGGGTCGCGCGACCAAGCTGGGCCGCGTGGTCTCCGACAAGATGAACAAGACGATCGTCGTCGAGGTGGAGCGGCGCGTGCAGCACGCGGAGTACACCCGGACCATCAAGCGCACGAGCCGCTTCCACGCCCATGACGAGGCGAACGCCGCCAAAGTGGGGGACCGCGTCCGCATCGAAGAGACGCGGCCGATGTCGAAGTTGAAGCGCTGGCGCCTGCGTGAAATCGTGACGAAGGCAAGGGCTTAGGAGCACCGCCATGATCCAGATGGGAACCATCCTCGAGGTGGCGGACAACTCGGGCGCCCGCAAGATCGCGTGCATCCGGATGCGCGGCGGCTCGGCCGGCCAGTATGCCGGCCTGGGCGATATCATCACCGCGTCCGTCAAGGAGTGCGCGCCGGATTCGCCGTTCGTGGAGAAGCACGGCAAGCGCGTCGTCCGGGCCGTCATCGTCCGCACACGGCGCAACCACCGCCGGCGCGACGGGTCGTACATCCGCTTCGACGACAACGCGGCCGTCCTCATCTCCAACGAGGGCGAGCCGATCGGCACGCGCGTCTTCGGGCCCGTCGCCCGCGAGCTGCGCGAGAAGAAGTTCATGAAGATCATCTCGCTCGCACCGGAAGTGCTCTGATGAAAAAGAAGAAACCGGCCATTTCGACGACGAAGCCGAAGCTGCGCAAGGACGACACGGTCGTGATCGTGGCGGGCAAGGACCGGGGCCGCCAGGGCCGCGTCCTGCGGGTCCTGCCGGGCGCCGGCCGCGTGATCGTCGAGCGGGTCAACATGATCAAGCGCCACACGCGGCCCAACCCGGCGAAGAACATCGCGGGCGGCATCTCGGAGCGCGAGGCGGCGATCCACATCTCCAACGTGATGCTCCTCGACCCGGATCGCAACGTCCGGACGCGGATCGGTCGGAAGCGGGACGCCGAGGGCAACCCGGAGCGCGTGGCCAAGAAGAGCGGCGCGGTCCTCGCCTAGGCGCGCGTTAAGGGAAACGGAATACGAATATGGCAGCCAGACTCAAAGACAAGTACGCGAAGGAAGTCGCCCCGGCGCTGAAGAAGGCGTTCGGGATCGACAACGTGATGGCCGTGCCGCGCCTCGAGAAGATCGTTCTCAACATGGGGCTCGGAGAGGCCGTGGCCAACCCGAAGATGCTCGACGGCGCTGCCGAGGAGTTGTCGTCGATCGCGGGGCAGAAGGCCCAGGTCACGAAGGCCAAGAAGTCGATCGCGACCTTCAAGCTGCGGACCGGCATGCCCATCGGCGCGCGGGTGACCCTGCGTGGCGACCGCATGTGGGAGTTTCTCGACCGCCTCATCAACATCGCCCTGCCGCGCGTGCGCGACTTCCGGGGCGTGTCGGGCAAGGCGTTCGACGGCCGCGGCAACTACACGCTCGGCGTGCGCGACCACTTCATCTTTCCGGAAATCGACTACGCGAAGACGGACAAGTCGAAGGGCTTGAACGTGACGATCGTGACCACGGCGGGACGGGACGACCGGGCCAAGGCGCTTCTCGCCGAGCTCGGTATGCCGTTCGCAAAGTAGCAAGGACAGAAATCTTATGGCCACACGCGCGATGCGGATCAAGGCGGCGAGGAAGCCGAAGTTCATGACGCGGACCGTCCGGCGCTGCCGGGTTTGCGGGCGTCCCCGGAGCGTGCTCCGCAAGTTCGCGCTCTGCCGCATTTGTTTCCGCCAGAACGCCCTGATGGGCTACATCCCTGGCATTCAGAAAGCGTCTTGGTGAACCGATGAAAACCAGTGATCCGCTGAGCGACCTCTTCACGCGCCTGCGCAACGGCATGCGGGCGGGCCACGATCGCGTGGACGTGCCGGCCTCGCGCCTGAAGGAGTCCGTACTCAAGGTGCTCGAGCAGGAGGGGTTCGTGTCCTCCTTCCGCAAGGTGCAGGAAGCGGGGAGGCCGGTCCTGCGCGTGGGACTCAAGTACGACCACGAGGGCGAGCCGATCGTGGCCGGCCTCGAGCGCGTGTCGCGCCCCGGCCGCCGCGTGTACGCGAAGGCGGACGCAATCCCCGAGGTCCTCGGAGGCCTGGGCGTGTCGATCGTTTCCACGTCGCAGGGCATCGTGACGGACAAGAAAGCCCGGCAGTCGCGCCTGGGCGGCGAAGTCCTCTGCAACGTCTGGTGAGGAGAGTGAACCCGTGTCTCGCATAGGAAAAATGCCGGTCGTGATCCCCAAGGGGGTCGAAGTCAACGCCGATGGCGGCAAGGTCCGCGTCAAGGGCCCCAAGGGGGAGCTCGTGAGCGAGATTCCGGCCGGGCTGACCGTGTCGATCGCCGACGGGCAGCTGAAGGTCGCCCGCGAGGGCAACGAGCCGCACGTCCGCGCGTGCCACGGCCTGCTGCGCAGCCTCGTGGCCAACAACGTCGAGGGCGTCACGAAAGGCTTCACGAAGGAGCTCGAGATCTCGGGCGTCGGCTTCAAGGCCGAGGTCAAGGGAAAGTCGGTCGTGTTCGCGCTCGGGTTCTCGCACCCGATCGACTTCGCGATCCCGGAGGGCATCGCGATCGCCGTGGATGCCAAGGCGGGGCGCATGACGATCACGGGCGCCGACAAGCAGAAGGTGGGGCAGACGGCGGCCGAGATCCGCTCGCTGCGCGTGCCCGACCCGTACAAGGCCAAGGGAATCAAGTATGCCAACGAGGTCATCCGGCGCAAGGTCGGAAAGGCCGGCGGGAAGTAGTCATGAACCGAGCTCAAGCACGCAGCGAATCGAGGGACCGCGTCCGCCTGCGCATCCGGCAGCGCGTGCGCGGCGGCAAGGAGCGGCCGCGCCTGGCCATCTTCAAGAGCGGCCGCCACATCTACGCCCAGGTGATCGACGACGGCACCGGCTCGACGCTGGCGCACGCGTCGTCGCTCGACCCGGGCCTGCGCAAGGACCCGAAGAAGGCCGGCGCCTCGCAGGAAGCGGCCGGGAAGGTCGGCGGCCTGGTGGCCGAGCGGGCCAAGAAGGCGGGAGTCACCAAGGTCGTCTTCGACCGCGGCGGCTACCGATATCACGGCAGGGTGAAGGCCCTCGCCGAGGGCGCCCGGTCGGGCGGCCTGGAGTTCTAGGCATGACCGCTTACACAAGCACGAGGACGGAGGGGACGCGATGAGCAGCAACCGGGGACCGCGGGCGCCGCGGGAACGCGAGAAGGAGCGCGACGCGCAGGGGCGCGAGCTCATCGATCGCGTCGTGCACATCAACCGCGTCACCAAGGTCGTCAAGGGCGGCAAGAACTTCTCGTTCTCCGCGCTCGTCGTCGTCGGCGACGGACAGGGTCGGGTCGGGTACGGTTCGGGCAAGGCCAAAGAGGTCCCCATGGCGATCAAGAAGGGGATCGAGATGGCCAAGAAGAGCATGCAGAAGATCTCGCTCAAGGGCACCACGATTCCGCACACGGTCATCGGCGCTTACGGAGCGGGCCGCGTGCTGCTCAAGCCGGCGGCCGCCGGAACCGGCGTCATCGCGGGCGGTCCCGTCCGCGCCGTGCTCGAGTCGGTCGGGATCCAGGACATTCTCACCAAGTCGCTGCGCACGACCAACCCCCACAACGTCATCAAGGCGACGTTCGAGGGGCTGCTGCGCCTGAAGAACGAAGACGAGATCCAGAAGCGCCGCGGCCGCGGGCCGGCCGAGACGCCGACGGTCGAGGAGAAGGCGTGACCGAGACGGGCAAGAAGGCCGCGGCCAAGAGGGACGGCGGCAAAGACAAGCTGACGATCACGCTCGTCAAGAGCGGCATCTGTACGCCGAAGGACCAGAAGGCGACTCTGACGGGGCTCGGCTTCGGCCGGCTCGGCGGTCGCGTCGTGCGTGAGGACACGCCGTCCCTGCGGGGCATGCTCCGCAAGGTCCGGCACCTCGTGGAAGTGACGAAGGGCTGATACATGGTCGAAAAGAAGAAGACGACGAAACCCGCGGTGAAGGCCGCGAAGAAGCCGGCCGGCCGGCCCGCGCCCAAGGCGCCCGCGAAGGCGGCGGCCAAGGCGGCGGCCCCGGCGGCTCCGGCCCCGAAGCGCGTGAAGGCGCCCCGTCCTGCGAAGAAGGCGGCCCCGGCGCCCGCGCGCCCGGCGGCCACCGGCGTCCACGACCTCGCCCCGGCCTCGGGCGCCACGCACTACAAGAAGCGCGTCGGCCGCGGGCCGGGCAGCGGGCACGGCAAGACGGCCGGACGCGGCCACAAGGGCCAGCGCTCGCGCTCCGGCTACAGGCATCAGCGCGGTTTCGAGGGCGGCCAGATGCCGCTGCACCGCCGCGTGCCCAAGCGCGGATTCACGAACATCTTCCGCATCGAGTACGACATCGTCAACCTGGGCGACCTCGCCGAGCGGTTCGAGGCCGGCGCGTCGGTGAACCCGGAGACGCTCGCGTCCGCGCGGCTCGCCCGCAAGAGCCACCCCGTCAAGATTCTCGGCGACGGCGAGCTCAAGAAGGTTCTGAACGTCTCCGCCCACAAGTTCTCGGCGTCCGCGAAGGCCTCGATCGAGGCGGCCGGCGGCCGCTGCGAGGTGCTGTCCCGTTGAGCGCCATCCAGAGCTTCCTCAACGTCTTCAACGTGCCGGACCTGCGCAAGCGGGTCATCTTCACGTTCCTCGTGCTGGCGGTCTATCGCCTCGGCGCGCACATCCCGACGCCCGGGGTCGACCCGGCGGCGATCAACGCCTTCTTCAAGGCGTCCGCGGGCTCGATCTTCGGCTTCCTCGACATCTTCTCGGGCGGCGCCCTGCGAAGGCTCTCCGTGTTCGCCCTCGGGATCATGCCGTACATCTCGAGCTCGATCATCCTGCAGCTCTTGACCGTCGTGTGGCCCTACCTCGAGAAGCTCTCCAAGGAAGGCGAGATGGGCCGCAAGAAGATCACGCAGTACACGCGCTACGGCACGGTGCTGCTGTCGTTCGTCCAGGCGAGCGGCATCGCCCTGTGGCTCGAGAAGCAGGTCGCGCCGGGCGGGGCGCCCCTCGTGCCGCATCCGGGCTGGGCCTTCCGCCTGATGACGATCCTGACGCTGACGACCGGCACGATCTTCATCATGTGGCTCGGCGAGCAGATCACCGAGCGCGGCATCGGCAACGGCATCTCGCTGATCATCTTCGCCGGCATCGTCGCCGGGCTTCCCCGGGCGATCTTCGGCCTCTTCCAGCAGATCCGACAGCAGACGATCAGCGTGATGACGCTGATCTTCGTGCTGGTGTTCATGTTCGGGATCATCGCCCTCATCGTCTTCGTCGAGCGCGCGCAGAGGCGCATCCCCGTCCAGTACGCCAAGCGCGTGGTCGGGCGGCGGATCTACGGCGGGCAGAACACGTACCTGCCGCTGCGCGTCAACACGGGCGGCGTCATCCCGATCATCTTCGCGATCTCGATCCTGTCCCTGCCGAGCTACCTCGCCCAGATCTCGGGCACGGACTGGATGAAGCGCGCGGCGACCTCGCTTTCGATGGGCCACCCGCTCTACATCCTGCTGTACGCGGCCGGAATCCTGTTCTTCTGCTTCTTCTACACGTCGATCGTCTTCAACCCGGCCGACACGGCCGACAACATGCGCAAGTACGGCGGCTTCATCCCGGGCATCCGCCCCGGCAAGAAGACGGCCGACTACATCGACACGGTGCTCTCGCGCATCACGATCGTCGGCGCGCTCTACCTGACGTTCGTGGCGCTGCTGCCGGACTTTCTGAACAGCGGCGTCAAGGTCCAGGGGATCCCGGGCATCGGCCCGTGGCTCGACGCGGCGCTGCCGCGCTTTGCCACCCAGGGCTTCGGCTTCAACTTCTATTTCGGCGGCACCTCCCTCCTGATCGTGGTCGGTGTGGCGATGGACACCGTCCAGCAGGTCGAGTCGAAGCTCGTCGAACACCACTACACCGGGTTCCTGAAGAAGAGCCGCATCCGGGGGCGGCGTAGCTAGCCGATGCGCGTTGTATTCCTCGGGCCTCCGGGCAGCGGCAAGGGAACTCAGGCAAAACTCCTCGCGGAGCGCCTCAAGGTCCCGGCCATTTCGACGGGCGACATCCTGCGCGCCGCCGTGCGCGACCGCACGCCCCTCGGGCTCGAGGCCCAGGCCGTGATGGAGAAGGGCGAGCTCGTCTCGGACGACCTGATCGTTTCGCTCATCCGGGAGCGCACGGCCGCGCGCGACGCGCGCGACGGTTTCATCCTGGACGGGTTCCCGAGGACCCTCGAGCAAGGCCGGGCCCTCGAGAAGATGCTCGCCGAAAAGGGCGAGAGCCTTTCGGCGGTGGTCAACTTCGGAGTTCCCGAAGCGGTGCTCGTCGAGCGCATGCAGGGCCGCGCGGGCGCCGAGGGGCGCGCGGACGACCGGCCCGAGACGGTGGTCGAGCGCCTGCGGGTGTACCGGGAGAAGACCGAGCCGTTGACCGGGTTCTACCGTGAGCGTGCTTTGCTCCAGGATGTGGACGGCGTGGGCGCGGTCGAGCAGATCGCCGCACGCATCGACGACGCCCTGACGACGGCGCGGCGCTCGGGAGGCCGGGCGTGATCACGATCCGCGGCCACGAGGAGCTCCTGAAGCTCGAGGAAGCCTCGCGCATCGTGCTCGAGACGCTCGACGCCGTCGAGAAGGCGGTCGCGCCGGGCGTGACGACCGAGGAGCTCGACCGCGTCGCCGAGGCCGAGATCCGCCGCCAGGGCGCCCGGCCGGCCTTCATCGGCTACCGCGGCTATCCGAAGACGCTGTGCACGTCCGTCAACGACGAGGTCGTCCACGGCATCCCCGGCAAGCGCGCGCTGAAAGAGGGCGACGTGGTCGGAATCGACTGCGGCGCCGTGGTGGACGGCTACTTCGGAGACGCGGCCCGCACGCTCGCGGTCGGACGGATCCCGGCGGAAACCGCGAAGCTCGTCGAGACCACGCGCAGGGCCCTCATGGCCGGCATCGCGGCGGTCCGCCCGGGGGGCCGGGTCTCGGACATCGGCGCCGCCGTCGAGGCGGTCGCCCTGGTCCACGGCTACGGGGTCGTCCGCGACTTCGTCGGCCATGGCGTCGGTACGGCCCTGCACGAGGAGCCGCAGATTCCGAACTACGGGCCCGCGGGGCGGGGCAGCCTGCTGAAGGCGGGAATGGTCCTCGCGATCGAGCCGATGTTCAACCTCGGCCGGGCCGAGGTTTCCGTCGACGGCGACGGCTGGACGGTCCGCACGCGCGACCGGTCCGTATCGGCTCATTTCGAGCACACGATCGCCATCGAGCCCGATGGGGCGGTCATTCTGGGAACGGGGAGCCTGTCCGCGATGCGGTCGGCCGCCGTCAACGCATAAGATGTCGAAGGACGAAGCAATCGAGGTCATGGCGACGGTCGTGGAGCCGCTGCCGAACGCCATGTTCAAAGTGGAGCTCGAGAACAAGCACCAGGTGCTCGCGCACATCTCGGGGAAGATGCGCAAGAACTTCATCCGGATCCTTCCGGGCGACAAGGTGCTGGTCGAGCTGTCGCCGTATGACCTGACCCGGGGCCGCATCATCTACCGGTACAAGTAACAGGGAGTCCTCAAGTGAAAGTCAGAGCGTCCGTCAAGAAAATTTGCGCCAAGTGCAAGATCGTGCACCGCAAGGGAGTCGTGCGAGTCATCTGCTCGACGCCCAAGCACAAGCAGAGGCAGGGGTAAGACATGGCACGCATCGCCGGAGTCGATCTCCCGCTGAACAAGCGGGTGGAAATCGGGCTGACCTACATTTACGGGATCGGTCGCCCCAAGGCGAACTTCATCCTCGAGAAGGCCGACGTCCGGCCGGACACGCGGGTCAAGGACCTGTCCGAGGAGGAAGTCGTCCGCATCCGCAAGGTCATCACGGACGACGTCAAGGTCGAGGGCGACCTGCGCCGCGACATCTCGGTGGACATCAAGCGGCTGATGGACATCGGCTGCTACCGGGGCACGCGCCACCGGCGCAACCTGCCGGCGCGCGGCCAGCGCACGCACACCAATGCCCGGACCCGCAAGGGTCCGCGCAAGCAGACGATCGCGGGTAAGAAGAAGGCGACCAAGAAGTAACGTCGGAATCCGAATTCGGATTCGTTTGTGAGGACAGGGAACAATGGCTGAAGCAACACCGGTAAGCGCAACCCCCGAGAAGGCCGCGGGCAAGCCCAAGGGCAAGCGCGCCCGCACGGGCAAGAAGGAAAAGAAGACCGTTCCGCACGGCCAGGCGACGGTCGCCGCGTCCTTCAACAACACGATCGTCTCGATCGCGGACCAGGAGGGCAACATCCTGGCCTGGTCGTCGGCCGGACGGATCGGGTTCAAGGGCTCGCGCAAGGGCACGCCGTTCGCGGCCCAGCTGGCCGCGGCCAACTGCGCCGAGCACGCCAAGGAGCACGGGGTGCGGTCGGTGGACGTCCGCGTGACCGGCCCGGGCGCGGGCCGCGAGTCCGCCATCCGCGCGCTGCAGGCCAACGGGATCGACATCAAGTCCATCAAGGACTCGACGCCCATCCCGCACAACGGCTGCCGGCCGAGGAAGCGGCGGCGCGTCTAGGAAGCGGGAATTCGCCCTTGTTGAGAGGGCTGACAGCGGAAGCCGAGAGGCCGACGCTCGTCCGTAAACCGACGGTTCGGTCCCGGTCGGGAAGAAGGACGTAAAGACAACGAGGGATCGGGGAGGTTCTTCAGTTTGGCTCGCTACAGCGAATCGGTCTGCCGGCTCTGCCGGCGCGAAGGCATGAAGCTGTTCCTGAAGGGGGACCGCTGCTTCAAGGACAAGTGCGCCATCGAGCGGCGCAATTACCCGCCGGGACAGCACGGGCGCAGGCGCTCGAAACTGCTCGGCTACGGCATCCAGTTGCGTGAAAAGCAGAAGGTCAAGCGGATCTACGGCCTGCTCGAGAGCCAGTTCCGCCTCGCCTTCGCGCGCGCCGAACGCCGCAAGGGCATCACGGGCGCGAACCTGCTCGAGGAGCTCGAGCGCCGCCTGGACAACGTGGTGTACTCGCTCGGGTTTGCCGCCTCGCGCGCGCAGGCCCGCCAGCTCGTGCGCCACGGCCACGTCTCGGTCAATGGCCGGAAGGTGTCGATCCCCTCGTTCCGCGTCTCCAAGGGCCAGGTCGTGGCCATCAAGGAGAAGAGCCGGATCAACGAGCAGATCAAGGCCTCGGTCGAGACGGCGCGGGCGCGCGGCGTCCCGTCGTGGCTCGACCTGACGCCCGAGACGTTCGCCGGAACGGTCCTCGAGTTGCCGAAGCGCGAAGACATCAAACTGCCGATCCAGGAGCAGCTGATCGTCGAGCTGTACTCCAAGTAGTCGCGGACGAAGGAGAGACACATGACCCTGTGGAAAGGATTCCAGAAACCGAAGCGGCTCGAGATCGATTCCGAGACGCTGACGTCCGTTTACGGTAAGTTTTATGCCCAGCCCTTCGAGCGCGGCTTCGGCACCACCATCGGCAACGCGCTGCGGCGGGTGCTCCTGTCCTCGATCGAGGGCGCGGCCATCACCGCGGTCAAGATCGAGGGCGTGCTGCACGAGTTCTCGTCGCTGCCGGGCGTCGTCGAGGACGTGACCGACATCATCCTGAACCTGAAGCAGATCCCCATCAAGATGCACACCAACGACGAGAAGATGCTGACGCTCGACGTGTCGCGCAAGGGCAAGGTCACCGCCGCAGACCTCCAGGGCGATTCCGCGATCGAGATCCTCGATCCGGACGCCCCGATCGCCACGCTGTCGGAGAACGGGCGGCTCCAGATGGAGATGCGCGTGTCCACGGGACGCGGCTACGTCTCGGCCGACAAGAACTTCGACGACGACATGGGCATCGGCTACATCCCCATCGACTCGGTCCATTCGCCCGTGCGCCGCTGCAACTACCACGTCGAGGCGGCCCGAATCGGTCAGGCCACGGACTACGACCGCCTCGTCCTGGAGGTCTGGACGAACGGGACGATCTCGCCGACCGACGCCGTCGGCCTCGCGGCGACGCTCCTGCGCGACCACCTCACGATCTTCGTCAACGCCGAGCACGAGACGGCGCTCGAGGGCGTCGGCGAGGGCGAGCTGCCGGAGAACCTGGCGGAGTACCTCAACAAGTCGGTCGACGAGCTGGAGCTCTCGGTCCGCAGCGCGAACTGCCTGAAGAACGCGGGCATCCGGACGATCCGGGACCTCGTGCAGCGCACCGAGAAGGACATGCTCGAGACCAAGAATTTCGGCCGCAAGTCTCTCAACGAGATCAAGGACATCCTGCGCCCGATGGGCCTGTCCCTCGGCATGGAGATCGAGCCGGTCGAAGCGAAGAGCGAGTAAGTCATGCAGCACAACCGTGCGGGGCGCAAGCTCCGTCGCACCACGTCGCACCGGCTGGCGATGTTCTCGAACCAGCTCGATTCGCTCATGAACCACGAGCGGATCCAGACGACGTTGTCCAAGGCCAAGGAGCTGCGGCCCCTGGCCGAGAAGCTCATCACGCGGGCCAAGAAGGACGACGTCGCGGCGCGCCGCCACGTGTCCCGCTGGATCCCGGACCGCACCACGATCAAGCGCGTCTTCGAGACGATCGCGCCGCGCTTCGTCGACCGTCCGGGCGGCTACACCCGGATCCTCCGGCTCGGCGCCCGCAAGGGCGACGCGGCCGAGGCGGCCATCCTGGAGTTCGTGGATTTCCAGTTCGAGGTGAAGGACCGGGGCCCGCGCAAGGAGTCCCTGTCCGACCGCGCGCGCCGGGCCTCCGGCGGCGGACGCGTCGAGACCGTCCGGAAGGAGAAGCCCGAGGGCGGCGAGGGCGAGGAGGCGCGGGAAGCCGCGCCGCGTCCCCGCAAGTCCGCGGGCCCCAAGGCCGACCGGACCAAGCCGGCCGCCAAGCCCGCCCCGAAGAAGGGCCCGTCGCGCACGGGCCCGTCCAAACGTGGCGCTTGAGGCCCTCCTGATCGGTTTTCACGGGGCGCCGCGCTCGAGCGGCGCCCCTTCCATTTCGGGATGACGGGCGCGCCCTGGCTGACGCTTCGGCGCGCCCGGCTCCTGGCCGTGGCCTGGGGCCTCTTCCTGCTGGCGCTGACCTCCTGGCCCTCGCCGCCGGACGTCCCGGTCGTGTCCGCGATTCCGAACTTCGACAAGGTCGTCCACGCGACGCTCTACGGCGTCGAGGGGTTCCTGCTCTACTTCGCCGTCGCCTGGCCGGGGCCGCGGAGGTTCTCCTGGCTGCAGGCTCTCGTCATCGGCGGGGTGCTCGCCGCGTGGGGGACCGCGGACGAGCTGCACCAGGCCTGGATCCCCGGGCGCTCCATGGAGGCGGGCGACGCGCTCACGGACGCGGTGGCGGGGTTCGGAGGAGCGGTCATCGCGTCGGCGGTCGCGGCGAGAATGGCCCGGGTGGGTTCGGAAAGCGTCAGGGCGAGCCCGGAGCCGGGGTCGCCTTCTCCTCGATCTTGACGTACTTTCCGCTTGGCAGGTTCTCGATGACCTGCACGATCCCGGACGGCCAGTAGATCGTCAGCTTTCGGACGGACGTCTCCGCCGCCAGGCCGAAGAGGACCCGCGGGTCCGACGTAGAGAGGTAGCTCGAGCCCGCCTGAACGAAGCGCGTGAGCTTCTTTCCCGACGGCGTCTCGGCCACGAGCCGCGCGCCGACGCCCTGGCGATTGGACTTGCGGCCGACGAGCTCGACGCCGAGCCAGTTCCCGTGCCGGCCGTCGTTGCGCAGCAGCAGCAGCGGACCGGCGGAGTTCGACACCGCGACGTCGGGGTCGCCGTCGTTGTCGTAGTCGGCGACGGCCGAGCCGCGGCCCACCAGGGCGCGGTCGAAGGCCGGCCCGCACGGGAGCGAACGGAAGTGGCCGGTGCCGTCGTTCCACACGAGCATGGGCTTCTGCTCGGCGGAGGCGCCCTGGCGCTTCGGGCGATCGTATATGTGGCCGTTGGCCATGAAGGCGTCGAGGTCGCCGTCGTCGTCGATGTCGAGCAGGTTCAGGCCGAATTTCACGTAGGGCAGGGTCGGGGGCCCGAACCCGGACGTCAGCGAAAGGTCCTCGAAGACACCCGAGCCCAGGTTGCGGTAGTACTGGTTGGGCTCGGTTTCGAAGTTGGCGACGGCGATGTCGGGCAGGCCGTCGCCGTCGAGGTCGCCTGCGTCCACGCCCATGCCGCCCTGCGGATTGCCCTCGAGGCCGAAGCCCGCGCCCGAGGTCACGGTGACGTCCTCGAACCGCCCGCCGCCCAGGTTGTGGAACAGGAAGTTCATCACCTGGTCGTTGGCGATGTAGATGTCGGGCTTTCCGTCGAGGTCGTAGTCGAGGAAGATGACCCCGAGCGCCTTTCCGACCGCCTTGCCGAGGCCCGCTTCCCGGGTGATGTCGGTGAAAGTGCCGTCCCCGTTGTTGCGATACAGCACGCTGACGGTCCCGTCGTACATGATGGGCGGGCAGTAATCCCGCTCGCCCGTGGTGCGATCGCCGCAGAACAGGTCCTTGTCCTTCCGGTCGTCGGCGTACTGCCCGACGAACAGGTCCAGGTACCCGTCGCCATCCACGTCCCCCCAGGCCGCGCTCGTGCCCCAGCGAGGCCCGGCCACGCGGGCCCGGGCCGTCACGTCCGTGAACGTGCCGTCGCCGTTGTTGTGGTACAGGATGTTGCCGCCGTAGTTCGTGACGTACAGGTCCACGAACCCGTCGTTGTCGTAGTCCGCGGCCGTCGCTCCCATCCCGTAGGCGGTGTCGTGGAGTCGGGCCTTCTCGGTCACGTCGGTGAACGTTCCGTTTCCGTTGTTGCGATAGAGCCGGTCTCCGGCCTTCGCGCTGCCGGAAGGCGGGAACGGACCTCCCTGGACGACGTAGAGGTCCATCCACCCGTCCCGGTCGTAGTCGAGCCAGGCCACGCCCGAGCCGACCATCTCCGGAAGCCGGCGCTCGGCAGTGGAGCCCCGGTCGTGCGTGAAGCGGATCCCCGCCTGCTCGGCCACGTCGGTGAGTCGGACCGGGCAATCGCCCGTGCCGGCGGCTCCCGGGGCGAGGGCCAGGACGGCGAAGAGCAAGGGGATCACGGCGTCCCCTGGCTGCGCGCGCGCTCGGTCACCAGCAGGAGCTCGATCCGGTGGTCGTCCGGGGCGAGGGCCCGGGCGCGCTCGAGGACGGCGACCGCCTCGGCGTGCCGCTCGAGGCGAGAAAGCGCGAGGGCGCGGCCGCGCAGCGACTCGGGCGTCTCGGGCAGGGCCTGGAAGCGGGCCAGCGCGACGGCCGCGTTGCCCTTGCGCCACTCGGCCCATGCATACGCCATTTCGGCGGACTTGACGTCGTAGCGCGTGACCGCCTCCCGGCCGCGCTCGTAGAGCGTGTGGTGGATCGCGAGCTCCCGTTCGGCGTCCGCGGTCTTGCCCTCGCGCTGGAGGAGGCGGCCGAGGGCGTAGTGGGAGCGCGGGGTGTTCGGAGCGAGCACGATGGCGCGGCGGTACGCGGCCTCGGCCTCGTCGAGCCGGCCGACCGTTTCGAGCGCCCGGCCGAGGTCGAGCTGGACCTGGACGCTGTCGGGGCTGGACCGCGCGGCCTCCTCGAGCTGCGGCAGGGCCTCCTCGGCCCGGCCCTCGGCCAGCCACAACCGACCGAGATCATGGCGCAGGGAGGCCTCGGACGGATGCGCTTCGATGCCGGCCGCGAGCACGGCGCGGGCGTCCTCGGGCTTGCCCGACTGCTCGTAGGCGCCGGCGAGCAGGGCGAATGTGAGGGCGTTCTTCGCGCCGAGGGCCCGGGCTTTCTCGAGGGCCTGCGCCGCGTCGGTCGAGCGGTCCTGCTGGAGGAGCGCCCGGCTGTAGCGGACGAGCAGGTCGGCCTTGGTCGGAAAGGCGGCGATCGCCGCTTCCATGACCCGGTTGCCCTCGGTGTCCTTCTCGGTCAGCCAGAGGTATTCGGCGAAGTCGGCGCGCAGCTTCGCGTCCGCGGGGCGCAGGGCGATGAGCTTCTCGTAGGTCGCGGCCGTCCTCTCGTCCTCCGCCGCGGCATAGGCGGCCGCCAGGGCCAGGAGGGGACCGACTTCGCCGGGCTTGAGGGCGACCGCCCGCTCGAGCTCGCGCGCGGCCTCGACGGGCCGCCCGTCGGCCGCGAGCGAGAGGCCGAAGATGTAGCGCGCCTCGGGCAGCTGGGGGCCGAACGCGGCCGCCAGCCGCGCCGCATCCACGGCTTCGCGATTCTTGTGCAGCGCCAGCAGCGCCAGCGCGAGATCGCCGTGGGCGCGCGCCGAGCTCGGATCGGCGTCGATGGCCTTGCGCAGCTGGATGACCGCCTTGTCGTACTGGCGGGCGCCAAGGAGCCTCTCGCCGATCTCGATCGGGCCCGGGGTGGGCGCGGGCGTCGGCGCCGGGGCGAGCAGGGCGGTCAGCAGGAGGGCGGCTACACCTGGCACGCGGGGATTCTATTCGGGATGCGGAGCGCGGAGCGCGGGATACGGGAAGCCGGGGGCTACTTCTTGAAGAAACCGCCGCCGGCGCCGCCGCCGCCGGCCGCGGCGCGGCCGCCGCCCTCGGCCATCATGAGGCGCTGGTTCAGCTCCTTGATGCGCTCGTTCAACTGGGCGATCTTCTGCTGGACCTCCCGGTTGACCCGCTCGGCGTCGGCCTTGAGCCGGGCGTTCTCGCTCTCCATGTCGGTCAGGACCTGGTCGCGGCCCTCGATGACGCGCTTCTGGTCGCGCAAATCCATCATGTGCTTGTTGACTTCCTCGTCCTTCTCGGAGAGGCGCAGCTTCCACTTTTCTTCCTGCTCCTCGTAGAGCCGCTTGATCTCGAGCAGCTGCGTGATCTGCGAGAAATCGCTGTCGGATGCCATGAGGCCTCCTCGCTGGTCTTCCTCGATTTGAGGGAAGAGCTTGCGGAGCTTGAGCGACAGATCTTCGGGATCCGTCGAGAGCTCCATCGCCTTGGCGTAGGTGATGCGCCGGTTGACCAGCAGCGCGATGAGCGACTGGTTCATCGACTGCATCTTGTAGTAGTTGACCGAATTCTCGATCTCCTCGTGGATCTCCTTCACCTCGCCCGAGAGGATGTGCTTGGCGATCTTGGGCGAGTTGACCATGATCTCGACGACGGGCGACCGGCCGGTCCCGTCCGACGTCTCGATGAGGTTCATCGACACGATGGCCTGGAGGACGATCGACAGCTGCGAGCGCACCTGCGCCTGCTGCTCGATCGGGCACGAGTCGATGATGCGGTCGATCGACTGGGCGGCGCTGTTGGTGTGCAGGGTCGAGAACACGAGGTGTCCCGTCTCGGCCGCCGTGATCGCCGTCTGCATCGTGTTCCAGTCGCGCATTTCGCCGACCATGATGACGTCGGGGTCCTGCCGGAACATGTTCTTCAGGGCCTCGTTGAAGCTCGGCGAGTCGGTCGAAACTTCGCGCTGCGAGACCGCGGCCTTGCCGTCGGCAAAGAGGAACTCGATCGGATCCTCGATCGTGACGATGTGGACGGGCCGCTTCTCGATGATCGAGCGCATGATCCCGGCGAGCGAGGTGGACTTTCCCGATCCCGTCGGCCCGGTGATGAGCACGAGGCCCTTGGGCAGGTGCACGAAGCTCTCGAGCACGTCGGGCAGGTTCAACTCGGTGATCGACGGCAGCTTGAACGGGATGCGCCGGAACACGGCGGCGTAGGAGCCGCGCTGCACGAAGATGTTGCACCGGAAACGGGCGACGCCCGTCAGGCCGTAGCCGACGTCCACGGACTGGTGGGCCTCGAGGCGCTCCTTCTGGGCGGGCGTCAGGATCGAGAGCAGCATCTCCTCGAGATCCTTGGGCTGGAGGGCATCGGCGTTCAGGGGAATCAGGCGCCCCTTGATACGCAGGAGAGGGGGCCGCATGGGCTTCAAGTGGAGGTCGGACGCCTCCTTCTTGGCCATGAACTTCAGAAGCTCAGCGAGTGTCAATGTTCAGGGATTATAGCCGGTTACGAGCCCTTCCGGACCTGTCCGGTCAGCCAGTGCCGTGCTTCGCGCCGATTTCTCACCTCGCCCATCGCGGCGGCGACCCGGAGCCCGGCAAGCAGCGCGCCGACCCGCGGACCGGCGTCGATGCTCAGCCACCGGACGACGTCGTGGCCGCCGACGTCAACCCGGCGCGGCGCCACGCGGGTCAACGGCCTCAGCAGACGCGCCTGCCGGCGGCCCGCCGCTCCCAGGCAGGGGAGCAGGATCAGGGCGTCCTCGGCGAGCGATCCCGCCTCGAGGATCCAACGCCACCGGTCGCGCGTCGAGCGCAGCCGGGCGCTCCCTGCCGCGAGCCCGACGAGCGAGGCCGCGTCGCGAGCCTCGTCCCGGGCCCACCGACGCGCGCCGAGCCATCGCCGCGCCTCGGGCTCCGCCATTCCCGTCTCGATCGCGATGAACGCGAGCCGGAGGCGCCGGCGCCGCGCGGGAGCGATCGATCGGGTCGAGCGTCCGTCCAGCGTGGCGAGGCGGCGCGCGAGGGCGGCCGGTCTCGCGGTGGTCGGCGACAGACCCATCGCCTCGGCGAAGATGCCCGCGCGGGCCGCCCAGCCGAGCGCGGGGGAGGCGCGCTCGCTGCCGAGCAGCTTGGAGAGCTCGGCGGCGATGCGCTCCGGCGCCGCGCGGCCGAAGAGCGGCGCCGCGGCGCGCGCGGCCGCGAGCACGGAGGGGTCGGGCGCGAGGTCGCGGGTCGACCAGAGCCGGGCTGCTCGCAGGATGCGCAACGGATCCTCGGCAAGGTTCCCGGGACGAACGCAACGCAGCCGGCGGCGGAAGGCGTCTTCGATTCCGCCGAAGGGGTCCACGAGATCTCCCGACCCGACCGCGAGGGCGATCGCGTTGACCGTGAAGTCCCGGCGGGCGAGATCGGCGTCGATCGACCCGCCTTCGATCTCGGCGATGTCGACCGGCCGCTTTCCCGCAACCCGGAACACGCGGGGGCCCGGCCGGCCCTTCGAGAGGAAGACCGCACGACCCCATCCGGACGCTTCGAGGTCGCGCGCCAACACCCCGGCGTCGCCGGCGACGGCAATGTCGACCTCGGGCGTTGCCGCGCCGAGCAGGCGGTCCCGCAGAGCGCCCCCGACGATCCAGGCATCCAGCCCGCGAAGCGAAGCGGCACGAGCCAGGGCGGCGACCTCCACGCGCCGGCGCAGCCCCTGGAGTTTTCGCGCGGACTCCGAGACCCGGCGGACCATGGCCCTCCCGTCGTGCGGACGCGCGAGCGCGGCCGGCAAAAAGACCTTACAATTTCGAGGATGACATCCCCTCGCCCCGTTGTCACCGTCGAGGTGGTCCGCAAGGTCGCCGACCTGGCCCGCCTGCGCCTGTCCGACGAAGACCTGCCGCGCTGGACCGAGCAGCTCTCGCGCATCCTTTCCTACATCGACCAGCTGGCGGCGATTCCCGAAGCGGCGTTCGGCCCTGCGAAACCCGGAGCGGCGACCCCGGTTCGCCCCGACGACCCGGTTCCGGGAAGCGGGCGCGAGGCGCTCGCGTCGAACGCTCCGCGCCTGGCCCACGGATACGGCGTCGTGCCCCGCGTGGTCGGATCGGGGTTCTGACCGCATGAAAGGCGTGATCGAGACGGCGGCGGACGTCTCCGCCGGCCGCCAGTCGGCTGCCTCCGTCGCCGCGGAGGCCCTGGCGCGGATCGACGAGGGCGACGAGCGGATCCGCGCCTTCCTGGAAGTGACGCGCGAGCAGGCAATGGCCGAGGCCGCGGCCGTGGACGCAAGGGTCGCGGCCGGGGAGTCGCTCCCCCTGGCCGGCGTGCCGCTGGCGCTCAAGGACAACATCTGGGTGGCCGGACGCCGCACGACGTGCGCCTCGAAGATCCTGGAGGGATTCCGGCCGCCGTCCGACTCGACGGTGGCGGCGCGGCTGCGCCAGGCCGGGGCCGTCTTCATCGGCCGGGCCAACATGGACGAGTTCGCGATGGGATCGTCCACGGAGAACAGCGCGAGCCACGTCACGCGCAATCCGTGGGACGTCGCGCGGATCCCGGGCGGCTCTTCGGGCGGGAGCGCGGCGGCGGTGGCGGCCCGCTTCGTGCCCGGCGCCTTCGGCTCGGACACGGGCGGCTCGATCCGCCAGCCCGCCGCGTGCTGCGGCGTCGTCGGGTTCAAACCGACCTACGGGCGCATCTCGCGGTACGGCCTCGTCGCCTTCGCCTCGTCGCTCGACCAGATCGGGCCGCTCACGCGCTCCGTCGCGGACGCGGCCCGCCTGTATCGCGTCGTCGCCGGGTTCGACGCGCGCGACTCGACGACGGCCGACCGCCCGCTGGGAGATCCCGAGGCGGCCCTCGCGCGGGGCGCTGCCGGCCTGCGCGTCGGATTTCTCGAGGAGGCGGAGCTCGAGGGCCTCGATCCCGAGGTCGCCGCCGACGTCGAGCAGGCGCGCCGGATCTTCCGGGAGGCGGGAGCCGAGGTCGTCTCCGTCTCCGTCCCGAGGGCCACCGCCGCGATCGCGATCTACTACGTGGTCGCGAGCGCCGAGGCCTCGTCCAACCTGGCGCGGTTCGACGGCGTGCGCTACGGCCCGCGCGCGACAGACCGCGACCTGGCTTCCCTTTACGTCGAGAGCCGCACGGCGGGCTTCGGCGCCGAGGTGAAGCGGCGGATCCTGCTGGGGACGTTCGCACTCGCGTCGGGCTACTACGAGGCCTACTACGGCCGCGCGATGCGGACGCGCCAGCTTCTTTCCGACGACTTCGACCGCGCCTTCGAGCGCGCCGACGTCCTGGTCTGCCCCTCCATCCCCGCGCCGGCTTTCCGCATCGGCGAAAAGACGGACGACCCGCTGACGATGTATCTCTCGGACGTCTTCACGGTGCCGGCGTCGCTGTCCGGCCTGCCCGCGATCTCGGTGCCGTCCGGCCTGACGCGCGGCGGCCTCCCGCTCGGCATCCAGGTGCTCGGCCCGCGCTTCGGCGAAGAGGCGGTGTTCGCCGCGGCCCGGGCCTTCGAGCAGCGGGCAGGCTTTCCGGATGCGCTGCCGCGGGCAGCCGGCTAGATTGGGCCTGCGTCGGGCGGCGGCCGCGGCCGCCTTCTTCGGCGCGGCCGCCGCGCTCGGCGGCGCGGGGCGCGAGAAGGTCGTCTCGGTGTCCCCCGAGGTCAAGGTATCGATCGCGAGCGCCGACGAGATCACTCTTCTCGCGCGCCCCCTGCCGGGCGAGGGGGTCGACGCGTTCGTCAAGCGGCTGACCGACGACCCGAAGTCGAAGAAGGCGGTCCTGTCCGCCAACGGACGACTCCGGCACTTGAAGCGCGGCCAGTACGTGCGCGTGCCGTATGGGCTGCTCGCGGGCAACTATCGCGTGATGGCGATCGAGGCGCTCTTCCCGGCGGATCGCGCGACCGCGGCCGGATGGGAGCACCATGTCACGGCGCTTTCGGGCAAGCCCGAGAGCCTCTGGCGCATCGCCGAGTGGTTCACGGGCGACGGGCAACGCTATCGAGACATCCGCGAAGGCGGTGCGATCCCTTCGCTCGAAACGCAGGTGGGACAGGTCGTCGTCGTGCCCCCGAAGTTGCTGACGGCGGGATTCCGCGAAGCCGTCGCGGCGGCAGCCCCCCCGGCCGAGGCGGAAGCGCCGAAGCTCGACTTTGCGCAGGACGAGAAAGGCCGCTATGCCATTTACCGGCTGCGCAAGGGCGAGGCGCTCTACTCCGCCGTGGTCGTGCGCTTCACCGGGCGTCTCCACGCGGAGGACGTCAACGCGAAGGCCGCGGAGATCGCGGCGTTCAACGGCATCACCGACGTCCACTCCATGCCCGTCGGCTATCCGGTCCGGATCCCGATCGCGGACCTTTCGCCGGAGTTCCGCCCGCCGGACGATCCCGAGCGGATCGAGGAGGAGAACACGCGGCTGGAAGCTTCCCAGTTCTCCAACAAGGTCCGGAGCGCGGACCTCGCGGGTGTGACCCTCGTGCTCGACGCGGGCCACGGCGGCCGCGACACGGGCGCCCTGGTCGACGGACTGGAGGAGGCCGCTTACGTCTACGACATCGCGTGCCGGGTCGAACGCCTCGTCCGCTCCCGCACGCGCGCCCGCGTCGTCCCGATCGTCGGCCGCGACGAGCCGTGCGCCGCCCCCGCGTCCGAGCGCGTCCGCAGCTCGCGCAGCGGCCGCGTTCTCACGTCGCCGCCCTACCGCATCGACGACGCCGCGACCGGCGTGAACCTGCGCTGGTACCTGGCAAACTCGGTCTGGAAGAACGTCGGCAAGAACGGCGGGCACCAGGACCGGACCGTGTTCCTCTCGCTGCACGCGGACTCGCTCCACCCGGCGGTGCGCGGAACGATGGTCTACGTCCCGGGCGAAAAGTTCCTGGGCGGGTCGTACCGCAAGTCCGGCGAGCCCTACGACTCCAGGCGAGAGGTCCGGGAGTCTCCGAGCGTTTCCTTTTCCCGCAAGGAGAAGATCGAGGCGGAGGGAATTTCCCACGATCTCGCCGAGCACATCGTCGCGTCGTTTCGCGCGGCCGATCTCCCACTGCACGCCTTCGAGCCGATCCGCCGCAACGTGATCCGCGGGGGCGGCGAGTGGGTGCCGGCGATCCTGCGCTACAACCGGATTCCCGCCCGTGTGCTGGTCGAGGTCTGCAACCTGAACAACCCGGAGGACCGGCGCCTGTTGCAGACGCGGCGCTACCGCGAAAAGGTCGCCGAGGCCCTCGTCGCCGCGCTCGTCGAGTTCTACGGAGGCAGGTAACGCCCGGGGCCCGGCCGACATCGGAAACTTCTTGGGATGGCTCGCGGTCGCGGGCGCATGGCGCACACCTCCAACGGGCTATACTTCGCCCGACTTTTTCCAGAGAGGTGCTCCATGCGACAGCGCGTCATCCTCCTCGCCGCCCTCCTCGCCATCAGCTCCATCGCCGCGGCCCAGGACTGGCGCGGCGGAAGAGCCCGCGTGGACGGAACCGTCAAGAACGACAAGGGCGAGCCGATCGCGGGCTGCAAGGTGATGATGCGGTGGGGAAAGAGCAGCCACGGCGGCCCCGACCTGACGACGGACGCGAAGGGACAGTTCGCGATCTTCGGCCTCGTTGGCGGCCCCTGGGACGTGGACTTCGAGGCGGACGGGTACGCGACCAAGAAGATCAGCGTCAGCCTCCAGGAGGGTGGCCACAATCCCTCGATCGTCGTCGAGCTCGCTCCGGCGCCCAGGGCGCAGGCGCCGGCGGCCGTTGCGCAGCCCCAGATCATGGTCGGCGGCAAGAAGATCTCGAAGGAGACGGCCGACGCGATCGAGCAGGGCAACGCCGACATGTCGTCGAAGAACTGGTCCGGAGCGCGGGAGAGCTACCTCAAGGCGCTGCCCGAGCTGCCGGACAACGGCCCGCTGCTCCAGCGCATCGCAGCCGCTTACCTGGCGGAGGGAAACGCGAAGGAGGCCTTGGGCTACGCGAAGCAGGCCGCCGACAGGAACCCGTCGGACCCGACCGCATGGTGGATGATCGCCGAGCTCGAGCTCCAGCAGGGCAACCTCGAAGCCGGCCGCGCGGCGCTGGACAAGGTCCCCGCCGACAAGATCACCGATCCCCAGCCGTACGTGAACATCGGCATCCTCCTGATCAACAAGAAGAAGCCGGCCGATGCCGAGTCGGCGTTCGACCGGGTGATCGCCATCAAGCCCGACGGCTGGGAGGGCTATTACTACCGTGGCCTCTGCCGGTTGCAGTTGAAGAAGAACGCCGACGCGAAGGCCGATCTGAAGAAGGCCAAGGAGCTCAACCCGCCCGCGTCCGAAGCCCGGGAGATCGACGATCTGCTGAAGACGCTCGGCTGAGCGGAGCGGGGCCGCGCGGGGGATAATGGGGCTGGCGGCCCCATGAAGATCCTCGTCCTCTCGGCAGCCCTGGCCTGTGGCGTTCTCGCGCCGGCCGCGGCGCAGGAGCCCGGCGCCGTCCGGGAAAGCGCCGAGGTTGCGCTCGTGGAAGTCCCGGTCCGCGTGATCGATCGGGACGGGCAGCCGGTGCGCGGCCTGACCGCCGCGGACTTCGCCCTCCGGGACGACGGGCGCGCGCAGGCGATCGTCGGATTCGACGCGATCGATCTCTCGGAGAAAGTCTCCGACGGTGCCGGCGTTCCCGTCCATCCGGCCGCGCGGCGGCGATTCCTGATTCTCTTCGATTTTTCCTTTTCGCGGCCCAAGTCGATCCTCGTCGCGCGCAAGGCGGCGCGGGACTTCGTCCTGTCCGGGATGTCGGACCGGGATCTCGCGGCGGTGGCCACCTACTCGGTCGAGCAGGGGGTGCGGCTGCTCGTCACGTTCTCCTCGGACCGCTCGCAGCTGGCGCATGCGATCGAGTCGCTCGGCCTCGAGGCGCGGCGCGAGGCGGTCGACCCGCTGGCCTTCGCGTTCGACGCGTCGACGCTCGCCGCGATGGCGCAGGCGCGGACGAGCAACCGCGGCCAGGTGGAAGGACTGATGGAAACGCTGCAGGCGTACTCGGCGGTCAACAAGGCCCGCTCCGACGAGTACACCCGGGGCCGGGTGCGCCAGCTGTTCCAGTCCTTCCGCGAGCTGTCGCAGAGCCTGGACGCCGTCGAAGGGCGCAAGGACATCCTGTACCTCTCCGAGGGCTTCAGCGGTCGGTATCTGGTCGGCACGAACGAGAGCGACGAGGAGCGCCAGAGCCTGCTCCACGGCGAGATCTGGAAGGTGGACGCGGACCGCCGCTTCGGCAGCACGCCGCTGCGCAACGAGTTGAACGAGGTCGGGGAATGGTTTCGCCGGTCCGACTGCGTGGTGCACGCGGTCGACATCGCCGGCATCCGCGCGGAGAACGACCCGGACTCCGACCCGGCTCCGTCCGGGCCGCGGGAGACCGAGAGCTCCCTCTTCGACATCGCGCAGGCGACGGGAGGCGAAGTGCTGCGCAACACGAACGATCTCGCCGCGCAGCTCGACCGAGTCGTGCAGCAGACGAGCCTCGTCTACGTCCTCGCGTTTCGCCCCGACAGGTCGGGGCCGGAAGGCGCGTTCCACGCGTTGAAGGTCAAGGTCTCCGTGCCCGGCGCCCGGGTGCTCGCGCGATCCGGCTACTATGACCGCCGCGGCTTCCGGAACCTTTCCCCGCTCGAGCGGCGCCTGCTCGCGGCCAACGTCATTGCCAACGAGATTCCGTTCGACGACATCCCGATCCGGGTCCTCGCCCTGCCGTTCGCCCGCGGGGACGAGTCGAGCGTGCCCGTGCTCGTGGAGGTTCCCGGCGCGCCGCTGCTCGAGTCGGACAAGGGCGAGAAGCTCGGAGTCGAGATCTACGTCTACGCGGTCGGTCCGGACGGCCGCCTGCGCGACTTCTTCGTGCGGAACATCTCGGCGGACCTCGCGCAGAACCGGGCGAAGCTGATGGCCGCGGGCGTGCGGTACTTCGGGGAGCTGCGCCTGCCTCCCGGCAGCTACCGGATCCGGACCCTCGTGCGAAACGCCGCGACCGGGCGCATGGGATTGAACGTGACGGCGCTGACCGTGCCGACGTTCGCATCGGGCCAGCCCTACCTGCTCGCACCCGTGTTCCTCGTGGGCGCGGGCGACTGGGTGGCCATCCGGGGCTCGGGGCGCGAGGCGGGGGCGGCCCCGGCCAATCCGTTCGCGGCGCTTCCGGGCCCGGGGATGACGCCGGCCGCCGTGGCGCGTGTCGCCCCGGGGGATGCGTCCCAGGTCTGCCTGGTCGCGTACAACGTCGGAGCGTCCGACGCCCGGGACCTCAGGCTCGGCAGCCAGATTCTCGGGGAGGACGGTCGTCCCCTCGAGACCGTGAAGCTCGCGGTCCTCGACGCGGTCGCGCCCGACGCGGAGGGCAAGCGTGTGCTGCTGCTCTCCTTCCCGGCGCCGGCGGACCTCGCTCCCGGGCGCTACGGATTGCGCGTCTTTCTTCAGGATGGCGTCGGAGGCCCGGCCCGCCAGGCGACGACGCCCTTCCTCGTTCCTTGAGCCTCGCAGCGCTCCACGCGGCGCTCGTCGGGGCGGCGCTCCTTCTTGGGCCGCAGCGGCCCGCGGCCGCGGTCCCTCCCGCCGGTCCCGCGCGCGACCGGGCCGTCGCCGCGCTCCACGACCGGGCGGCCGAAGCCTCGCCGGGAACCGAGGAGGCCGCGCGTGTCTCGCGCGAGCTCGAGCGGCTCGGCGCCGCGTATCTCGAGGAGGGCGCCGTCGACCGCGCCACCGAGCTTCTGTCCGAGGCCTACGCGCTCGACGAGGAGAACGGCCTGGTTCTGGCCGAGCTGACGCTCTGCTACGTGCGCGCGGACGACTACGAGAACGCGCGGTTCTACCTTCGCCTGGCGGAGGAGCGCATGCACCGGGCGCCGCCCGAGATCTACGGTGTCCTCGGCGACGCGTACTTCGGCCTGCACCGCCTGGACGACGCCGTGCTCGCCTGGAGCGAGTACGTTCGCCTCGGCGGCACGGACGCCGCCCTCTTGCGCCGTCTGGCGCGGGCGCGCGACGAGCTCGCGATCTCGCGGGGCCAGCGGTCCCTCGCCTTCGAGCACTTCACGGTCTTCGCGGACGCCGGTGTCAGTCAGGAGCTGCTGCGCGCGGCGGGCGAGGACCTGGAGGCCGCCTACGCGGCTCAGGCGCCGCTCTTCGGGGGGCGGATCGCCGCGCCGCAGCTGGTGGTCCTGTACTCGGGCCGGGCCTATTTCTCGCTGGTGTCCGTTCCCGACTGGGTCTCGGGCCTCTACGACGGCAAGATCCGCGTGTCGGTGGAGGCGGAGTCCATCGCGCCGGGCTCCTCGCGGGCGGTGCTCGCGCACGAGCTCGCCCACGCGCTGATCCGTTCCGGCTCGCGCGATCGCGCGCCGGCGTGGTTTCACGAGGGGCTCGCGCAGTGGTGCGAGGGGCGGCGCATTCCCGTGCGCGACGTGGCCGCGGCGGTCGGGCCCCGGCCGGCGTCGTCCTACGCGGCGCTGGAATCGGGTTTCGGCCGCGGCGCCACGCGCCCGGCCGTCCGCGCCACGTACGCGCAGGCCCTGTCGCTCGTCGAGTTTCTCATCGCGGCCCGCGGCCTCGGCGCGATCACCTGCATCCTGGCACGCCTGGCCGAGGGAACGCCGTCGTTCGACGCCGCGCTCGGCGCGGAGGCCGGGCTCTCGGAGAAGCAGCTCTTCCAGGGGTGGAGGACGTGGGCCGGAGTTTCGAGGTAATTCGCCCTTTCCGACAGGAATCCGACCCACGCGGGGTCCGTCGCGATCGGCAGGTAGGCCGGGTCCGCCCGGAGCACGGCCCGGTCGAGCTTGCCCTCGCCTTCGAGCGGCCGGAGCGCCTCGACGGCCGCCGCCGCGTTGCCCGAGCGGGCGTAGATGCGGGCCTCGAGCTCGGATTTCTTCCAGCTTTCCCCGACGAGCGCGCGCGCGGCCTGTATCGTCGCGACCGCGGCGGTCGGATCGCCGAGCCCCGTTTGGACGACGGCGAGCGTCGCGAGGGTGTCGGGATCTGGCCCCGCCTCGCGCAGGTACCGCTCGAGGAGGGAGCGGGCCTCGGCCAGGCGGCCGTCGGTGAGCGCTGCCGTCGCGAGCTCGCGGCCGGCCCCGGGAGCCGGCGGGGCCTCGGACAGGGCGCGCTCGAAATGCTGGGCCGCCTCGATGGGCGCTCCCCGGGCGCGGGCCGCGAGGCCCATCTGGTAGTAGATCGGTCCGGCCGGGTCACCGGCCGCAATCGCCTTGTCCCACTCGGAGCGGGCGGCCTCGGTCCTTCCGTCCTTCTGCGCGGCGAGGGCGAGCTTCTCGGCCTGCCTCCAGGGTTGCGGAGGCAGGCTTTCCACGAGGGCGTAGGGCTCCGAGAGGGCCCGGTGCACCGCGAGCGCGCCGTCCACCAGGAAGAGCAGCGCCGGAACGGCGGCCGTCAGCCACAGGATGCGGCGCTTCTCGGGAGCGACCCGGCGCGCGAAGACGAGCGCGATCCCGAGGATCGCGAGAAAGCCGACGACCCGCGGGAGGGCCCGGGCGCGGGCCTGCTCGGCGGCGTCGTGACGGCGCACGGGCTCGGGCCCGAGCAGTCGTCCGACTTCGCCGGCCAACGAGATGCCCGGATCCACCAGGACGATGTCGGAGATCGTCGGACCGCGCGGCGTGTGCTCGACGGTCCACCGTGTCTTCAACAGCGACGGGCCGTACCGCAGGCCGAGGTCGACGAAGACCGGACCCTTGCCCGAGTCCGCCACGGAGGCCCAGGCCACCTCGGCCGAGGCCCCGGCCACGGGGGCGAGGGCCTGTGCGTACTGCTCGCGCGCGACCGTCCGCAGCAGCGAGCGCTGGCGTTCCGTCAGGCCGGACCACACGGGGCTGCCGAGCAGCCGCCTCAGGATGCCGTCGGCATCGAGCGACTCGAGAAACACCTTGGGCGGCCCGTGGAGCGCCGCGAGCGCGGCGCGGCGGGCGAAGTCCGCGGCGTCCTCGGCCGGGATGCTGCCGCCGGCCGGCTCCTGCGCCGCGAGGGGGACGCCGGACGCGATGGCCGCGAGGAGCGCGAGGAAGATGCAGGCCCGCGCGCCTGCCCGCGGCGTCCCGATCAATGCCCCGTCGCCGTCTCGGTGGAGCCGGGCCGCGCGTAGATCTTGAGCGTCATGGGCACGCTGCCCACGCGCAGCTCGTCGCCGTCGCGCAGCGCCACGGGGGAGCTGAGGCGGATGCCGTTGACGAACGTTCCGTTCTTGGACCCGAGGTCTTCGAGCGTGGCCAGGCCCGCGGCGACGTTCAGCACGGCGTGGCGGCGCGACACGCTCTGGGCGTCGATCCAGACGAGCGAGTCGGTGCCGCGGCCGAGGATGTTCTCGCCGTCCGAGAGCGCCACCTCCCGATTGCCCCAGAGCAGCCGGAAGATCTGGTCGCCCGACTCCTGCGGGTGTCCGTCGCGCGAGAGCGGCACGGCCTCGCCGCAGAAGGCGTACCCGTACCCGTAGACCGTGCGGATGAACTCGGGCGCGCGCGCACCGTCGCCGATCGCCTGGCGGACCTCGGCGATCAGCGTCGGGAGGTTGACGTCCGAGACGACCGTGTCGGGCCACAGGCGCCGGTGGAGCTCGGCCTTGGGCACCGCGCGGGGGCGCGCCTCGAGCAGCGCCTGGAGCAGCTTGAAGGCCTTGGGCGAAATGGATACCGGGCGGCCGTCGCGCGTCAGCGACCGGCTTTCAGAGTCGAGCAGGAGGCTGCCAAATCGAAAGGTCATGACCCCAACGAAAACACTATAACCCCCCGGCATGTCCGTCTCCGGGACGGGACGCGAGGAAATCGGGACGAAGCCGATTCAGATCGCGATGGGCTCGAGCCGCGAAACCCGCGGAGACAAGGATTCCGCTCCGCGCTCCGTGCAGACGACGTCGTCCTCGATGCGCACGCCGAAGCGCCCCGGCAGGTAGATGCCGGGCTCGGAGGTGAAGGTCATCCCGGGCTTGAGGATCGTCTTGTCGTGGCCGACCATGTACGGGGCCTCGTGCACATCGATGCCGAGGCCGTGGCCGAGACGGTGCGTGAAGTACTCTCCGTAGCCCGCCTTCTCGATGACCTTGCGGGCGGCGGCGTCGACCTCGTAGCAGGGGACTCCGGGCGCCGCCTTGTCGATCGCGGCCGACTGGGCATCGAGCACGATCGACCAGATCTTGCGGTACTCCTCCGTCGGCGTGCCGTAGTACGTCGAGCGCGTGATGTCGTAGTAGTAGCCATCCGGCTTGTCCCAGGCGTCGATCAGGACCGCCTGGTCGCGCGAAAGCGGGGTCGAGCCCGACGCGCCGTGCGGCAGCGCCGAGGACGGCCCGAACTGCACCATGTTCTCGCCGCCCACGAGCGCGGAAATTTCCGCCTCGAGGCAGCCGGGCTTCAACGCCGCGAAGGCGCGCTGGAACCGGGGCAGGGCCACTGCGATCGCCTGCCGGATCATGTCGAGCTCGTCGGCGGACTTGATCATGCGCAGGACGCCGAACGTCGCGGCCGCCGACACGGGCTTCCACGAGGGGCGCCGGGCGAGCAGGCGCTCGACGTCGTCGTAGGCCGTGGACGGTTCGATGGCCAGGGTTCCCCCGGAGGCGGGGAAGAGCGCCGCCGCTTTCACGAAGGGATCCTCGGTTTCTTCCCACGTCACCACCCGCTCGACGGCGGACATCCGGCGCAAGCGCTCGGCCTCGAAGGCCGGGCAGATGGCCACGGGCTCCATGTCCTGGAAGAGAAGCAGGGCCGTCAGACGTTCGCTTCGATGAAAGTCGATGCCCGTGAGATAAAAGAGGTTCGAGGACGGTGTCGCGTAGAGACCGTCGGCGTTCATGGCGCGCAGTTCGGTATGCACGGTGTCGAGGCGGCGGAGGTAGATTTCGCGCTTGGTCGGCATGCGGCGGATGCTAGCAGAATCGATTCGGCCGGTCTCTCGCCGGTCCGGCCGCGTGCTGCTGGCCGCGGCGGGGGTCCTCCTCCTGTCCGGCGGGTGCCGCCGGGAGGGCGGGATCGCGCCTTCTGGAACTCCGGTGATCCTCATCTCGGTCGACACCCTGCGCGCCGATCACCTGCCGGCCTACGGCTACCGCGGCGTCGACACGCCGAACCTCGACGCGCTGCGGCAGGACTCGATCCTCTTCGAAAACGCCTATTCGCAGGTTCCCCTGACGCTGCCTTCCCACACCGCCATCATGACGGGGCTGCTTCCGCCGCAGAACGGCGTGCGCGACAACCTCGGTTACGCGCTCGGACCGGGGCCCGCGACGCTCGCTGGCGCGCTCAAGGCAAAGGGCTATGCCACCGGCGGCGCCGTCTCGACGATCGTGCTCTCGCACGCGACCGGAATCGCCCGGGGGTTCGACTTCTACGAGGACAACATCGAGCCCTCGAAGGTGAGCCAGTCCATTTCGCGCGTGCAGAGAAACGGCGCCGACACCCAGGCGCTCCTGGCCGAATGGGTGGCGGGGCATTCGGGCAAGCCGTTCTTCGCGTTCCTGCACCTCTTCGAACCGCACTCGCCGTACGAGCCGCCCGAGCCCTTTCTCTCCCGGTACAAGCTGCGGTACGACGGCGAGATCGCGCGGGCCGACGAGATCGTGGGGGACTTCCTCAAGTTCCTCAAGCAGAGCGACGTCTACGACCGCGCCCTGATCGTGTTCCTCTCGGACCACGGCGAGGGGCTCGACGACCACGGCGAGGACGAGCACGGAGTGCTCATCTACCGCGAGTCGATCCACGTCCCGCTGATGGTCAAGCTCCCGAAATCGGCGCGTCGGGGCGAGTCGGTCCGCGCCGCGGTGGGCCTGGTGGACGTCTTTCCGACGATCGTGGACGTGCTCGGCATGCCGCTGCCGCCCGGCCTCGCGGGCCGCTCGCTGCTCGGAACGCCCGATCCGGCCGGCGCGCCGCCCCGGCGGATCTACAGCGAGACGCTCTACCCGCGGCTGCACCTGGGCTGGAGCGATCTCGCCTCGCTCGAGGACGAGCACGACCATTACATCGAGTCGCCGCGCCCCGAGCTCTACGACCTCGCGGCCGACCCGGGCGAGAAGAACGACCTCGCCGCGGGCCTGCCCCCGGCCTTGCGCTCGATGCGGGCGCAGCTTCTGGCCATGCCCCGGCCGCTGCAGCCGCCGGGCAACTCCGACCCCGAGCAGATGAAGAAGCTCGCGGCGCTCGGGTACATCAGCGCCTCGACCGCCGACCTGGCGAAGAAGGACCTTCCGGCGCCCCGCGACCGGATCGGCGCCGTGTCCCAGTTGAAGGCGGGCTTCGGCGCGCTCCAGGCTGGCCGCTACGCCGAGGCCGTCGCCGTGTTCGGGAAGCTGCTGAAGACCGAGCCCGGCATGACCGACGTGTGGCAGATGTACGGCGAAGCGTGCATGAAGCTCGGCCGGGAGGACGAGGCGCTCGCCGCGCTCCTCCAGGCGGCAAAGCTCGCGCCGCTCAATCCGCAGGTGATGATGGCGCTCTCGGACTACTACCTCGCCGTCGGCAACTACGAGGAGGCCCGCAAGCACGCGGAGGCGGCCGGCGACTCGGGCTCGACCAGCCCCCACGAGAACCTCGCCCGCATCGCGCTCGTGAAGGGCGACCTGGACACGGCCGAGCGCGAGTCGCGGGCGGCGCTCGAGAAGTACCCCCTCCGTCGCATTCCGCACCTCATGATCGCGCGCGCCCGGCACGATCGCGGCGACTACACGGGCGCGCTCGCCGAGATCGACCAGGCCGCCCGGCCGGGCAGCGGAGACACGACGCCGCTCCAGAACCTGAATTTCCTGCGCGGCGACAGCCTCGCCCGCCTCGGCCGCGAGGCGGAGGCGGAAAGGGCGTTCCTGCAGGAGATCCACGATTTTCCGGCCAATGCGTCGCCGCGGGCCGCCCTCGCATTCCTGTACGCGAGCCAGGGGCGCGAGGCGGATGCGCGCAAGGTCCTCGCCGACCTCGTGCACGATCTCAACACGCCCGAGGCCTACTTCGCAGCGATCAAGACCTACGAGATCCTCGGCGACCCGCGCGCGGCGGCGGGGCTGAAAGCCGACGTGCGGCGGTTGTTCCCGACCGCGAAAGAGAGGAAGAGCGTTTCGGGCGGCTAGCGCCCTACTTCCTCAGATCCCGCCCCGTCATTTCCGCGGGCGCCGCGAATCCCTGGACCCCCAGGAGCGTCGGCGCCACATCGGCGAGTCCGCCGCCATCGCCGAGCGAGCCCCTGGCGCCGCAGAGGATGAACGGGACGGGGTTGGACGTGTGCGCCGTGTGCGGGGCGCCGGTCACGGGATCGAGCATCTGCTCGGCGTTGCCGTGATCGGCCGTCATCATCAGCAGGACGCCCGCCTCCCGGCACGCGGCCTCGAGGATGCCGAAGCAGCGGTCGAGGATCTCGACGGCGGCGATCGTCTCGGGCAGCTTGCCCGTATGCCCCACCATGTCGGCGTTGGCGAAGTTGACGACGTGGGCGCCGAACGTCCCGTCGCGCAGCGCGCGCACCGCTTCTTCGGTGATCTGCGCGGCGCTCATCTCGGGGTGGAGATCGTAGGTCGCCCCCTTCCACGACGGCACGAGGATCCGCTCCTCGCCCGGGTGCGGCTCCTCGACGCCCCCGTTGAAAAAGTAGGTGACGTGCGCGTACTTCTCGGTCTCGGCCAGCCGAAGGTTCGTGATGCCCCGCTCGGCCCACACGTCCGCGAGGATGTGGGTGAGGGGGCGGGGTGGAAAAGCGGCCGGCAGGTGGAAGTCCGCCTTGTATTCCGTGAAGCCGACGAAGTGGATCTTCGGCGGCCTGGGACGCGGAAAGTCGGAGAACTCGGGATCGGTGAGGGCCCGCGTGATCTGCCGGGCGCGATCCGCCCGGAAGTTGAAGAAGATCACCGCGTCCCCGTCGGCGATCGGGCCGACGGGCGCGCCGTTCTCGGTGATGACGGTCGGCTGGATGAATTCGTCGTTCTCGTCGCGGGCGTAGGCCGCCTCGACGGCCTCGCTGGCCCCCGTCGCGTGCAGGCCCGCGGAGAAGACGAGCGCCTGGTAGGCGCGCGCCACGCGGTCCCACCGCTTGTCGCGGTCCATCGCGTAGTAGCGGCCCGACACCGTGGCGATCTTTCCGCCGAGCCGGGCCAGAGAGGCGTCCAGCCCGGCCACGTAGCCGAGGACCGAGCGCGGCGGCGTATCGCGGCCGTCCGCGAAGACGTGCACGCGGACGCGCGCGACGCCGGCCCGGTGCGCGAGCTCCAGCACGCCTTCGAGGTGGCGCTGGTGGGAGTGGACCCCGCCGTCGGAGAGCAGGCCCATGACGTGCAGGGTCGCTCCGCGCCGCTTCGCGTGCTGGATGGCCGCCAGGAGCGCGGGGTTCTCGTAGAACGATCCGTCGCGCAGCGCGAGGTCGATGCGCAGCAGGTCCTGCGGCGACATCCTTCCCGCGCCGAGCGTCAGGTGTCCGACCTCGGAGTTGCCCATGAGCCCGGCCGGCAGGCCCACGGCCTCTCCCGAGGCCTCGAGCAACGTCCACGGGGACTCCGCCAGCCAGCGGTCGTAGATGGGAGTCCGGGCGCGCCAGATGGCATTGCCCTCCGAGGGCGGGGCGTGGCCCCAGCCGTCGCAGATCAGGAGGAGGACCCGGCCCGTCTTCAAGCGCGGGGCGCCGGGCGCAGGGCCTCCCGCGTGACCGCGCGGGTCTTCGCGGCGCGGGGGAGCCTTCGCTCGAGGTCCGAGACGACGTGCATGTACGTCATGTAGGCATCGTACGCGGACTCGAACGGGGAGAAGTACTCGTGCACCTGGCCGTCGCCGGACGGCTTGGTCGCCATGTAGTAGAAGTGGTCCGAGCTCGAGAGCATCCGGAAGTCGCGCAGGAGGTCGGCGGAATGTGACGCCCGGACGCGGTCCTCGAGGGCGAAGAGCCTGGACAGCGCGTCCTTCTGGAGGTCGTTGCCCTGCCACGCCGAGAGGTCCCGCGCCTCGTCGGCCCACGAGATCGGGCGCGGTGTCGACAGGGCGCCTGCCGGCGGCAGGATCGCGATCGCGTCCGACGGCGTCAGGAAGGCGCCGGCGCGATGCGCCAGTCGCAGGTCGACCCAGGACTCGAAGAACTCGAAGATGCCCGTCTGCTTCCACTGGTGCTCGCCGAAGGTCTCGAAGTCCATGAAGAGCGAGAGCAGGTCGCCCTCGAGACTCCGGATCCAGCGGTCGTACTTTGCGGGGGTCAGCGGCCACTCGCTCCATTCGCGGCTGGAGAAGCGGAAGGCGACGTCGTCGGAGAGGCGATGGTTGCGCAGCAGCAGCGGCAGTCCCGGCTCGCCGGCCGAACGGTAGACGTGGTCGGGGGATCGCGTTCCGAGAAGCGGCGCGACCCCGTCGGCGAGCACTCCGCGATACCCGCGCTCCGCGAGGAAGGCGGCGAGCGCGTCGGAATAGATGAGCTCGGTGTTGCGAAACACCCGGGGGTCCTGCTCGAGCTCCTCGAGGACGAGGCGGCGGTGCAGCGCGACCTGCGCCGCGAACTCCTCCGCGGACGCGAGCCACGCGAGCGAGTGGTGGGACGTTTCGGCCAGGAATTCGACGCGCCCCGTCCCCGAGAGGCGCCGGAACGCCGCCAGCACCTCCGGCGCCCAGGCCCGCATCTGCTCCAGCACGCAGCCCGAGAGCGAGAACGCAACGGCGAAGCGGGGGTGCCGCGCGAGCAGGCGCTCGCACATCGCGGTCGCCGGCAGGTAGCACCGCTCGGCGACGCGGCGCAGGATCTCGCGGTTCGCGGCGTCGTCGAAGTAACGGTGGTCGCGCCCGACGTCGAAGTAGTTGTAGCGCTTGAGCCGGTACGGCTGGTGGACCTGGAAGTACAGGCAGACCGGGATCATGGCGTGATCGTCGGCCGCAGGCGTTCGCTGCGCGAACGGCGGCCGAGAGTTTCTGCTACCGGGGCCACGGAGCCTTCCCCGGCGCAAGGGACGCCCCCGCGCGCCTGGTATCGCATCGCTCGACTCATCATCCCACCAATTCCCGGTAGACCGCGACGCACCGGGCCGCCGAATCCCGCCAGGACAGCCGCTGCGCGTCGGCGCGCCCGCGCTCGGACAGCGCTTCCCGCAGCGGAGGGAATGCCAGGACGGACAGGATCTTGGACGCCAGGTCCTCGACGTCGCCGAAGTCGACGCGCAGGACGTTGGGCGCAACCTCCGCGACACCCGCGGTCCGGGACACGATCACGGGTGTGCCGTGCTGGAGCGCCTCGAGCGCGGTCAGTCCAAAGGGCTCCGAGAGCGACGGCATGACGTAGACGTCGGCCCGCGCGTAGAGGCGATCGAGCTCGGCCGCCGGGAGAAAGCCCGTGAAGCGGAAGCGCTTGCGCAGGCCGCGCGCGGCCACGTGCTCCCTCATCGAGCCCATGCGGTCGCCGGAGCCGGCGACGACGAACCGGACGTCGCGACGCTCCGCCGCGACGCGCGCGGCCGCCTCGACGAAGTACCCGGGGCCCTTCTGCGAAGTGATCCTGCCGGCGAAGAGGACGAGCGGGTTGCGGCTCTCGGGTCTCTCGTCGTCGATCAGGGCCCGCGGGTCGATCGCGTTGTGCACGACGCGCAGGCGTCCGGCGGGAACACCGTAGCGCCGCGAGAGCAGATCCGCCGTGTACGCCGAGACGGCCACGACCCGGTCGGCCGCGGCCAGGCCGAACCGCTCGACCGCGGCCACGAAGGCATTTTCGCCGCCGCCGGCCCGGTCGAATTCCGTCGCGTGCACGTGGAGGACCAGGGGCTTGCCGCTCGCGCGGCGCGCCTCGACGCCCGCGAGAAACGTCAGCCAGTCGTGCGCGTGGATCACGTCGAAGGGTTCGCGCGCGGCGATCCGGCCCGCGGCGGCGGCGTAGCGCAGGACGTCCCTGGGAAGGTCGGGCCCGTAGTTCGGAGCGGGTCGGCCCGGTCGTGCCCCACCCGCGTTCTGCTCGCCGGAGAACGACGCCGCCAGGTAGGGTCGCAGCGGCGTCGTGATTCGCCGCACGCGCAGGGCCGTTCGGCCCCTGCCGCGACGCCCGCGCGCGGGCTCGATCCCGGCGGCCGGGATGATCCGGAGCCTCTCGATCGCCGTGACGGCCGAACGCCGCGGCAAGACGAGCGAGATCTCCGTGTCGTCGCGGTCGAGCAGCCCACGCACGAGCCCCTCGCAGGCCACGCCGAGCCCGCCGCTGATCGCGGGCGGGAACTCCCAGCCAAACATGAGGACACGCACCGGAGTTCGTCGTGAGCGATGGACTCACGACCCTCCGTCTTCGCCCAGCAGATGCGTGTACAGGACCCGCGCCACCTCCGCCACGCTCCACGCCTGGGCAAAGCAGCCCCGCGGCGCGTGCGGCGCATCGCCGTCGAACATCTCCGAGATCGAGCCGAGACCCGCTTCGCGGATGTGCGCCCGCAGGGGCGCCAGCAGCGCGCGCATCGTGCGGCGCGATTCCTCGTTGTTGCCGAAGATCCGGAAGTGCGCGTCGGCGAAGGGGCCCATCAGCCACGGCCACACGGTGCCCTGGTGCGCCGCCGAGAGGCGGGCGCGCTCGTCGCCGCCGGCCTGTCCCCGGTACCGCGGGTCCGCGGGCTCGAGCGTGCGCAGGCCGAAGGGCGTCAGCAGCTCGCGGCGCACCGTCCAGTAGACGGACCGCGCCCGGTGCGGAGGCAGCAGGTCCTCGGTCAGCGAGACGGCGAGGATCTGGTTGGGCCGCAGGCTGGCGTCCGGTCCGCCGTCGCCCACGACGTCGTAGAGGCAGCCCCGCGCCGCGTGCCAGAACGTCTCGTTGAATCGCCTGGCCACGTGCCAGGCCTCGGACTCGAGCTCGCGGGCGCGGCCCATCTCCTCGGCCAGCCGTTCCATCCGCGCGGCGGACTTGAGCGCCGCGTGCCACAGCGCGTTGACCTCGACCGGTCTGCCCGGCCGCGGCGTCACGGGCACGCCGTCGACGGTCGCGTCCATCCACGTCAGCGCCCGGCCGGCGGAGCTCGCCACCAGAAGCCCGTCGGGCCCGACGCCGATGCCGAAACGCGTGCCGCGGCGATAGGCCTCGATGATGGAGCGTACGGCGCCGAGCAGGGGCGAAGGTCGATGCGGGTTCTTGCGCGCGCGGCCGAACCAGTCGACCGCGAGGATGAACCAGAGCGACGCGTCGACCGAGTCGTAGTCGGCGTCGCCCTCCTCGCCCGAGAAGTGGCTGGGCACGAGGCCGTCGCGGCGTGCCGCCGCGAATCCGTTCAGGACTCGGGCGAGCGCTCCGGGCCGGCCGGAGGCGAGCGCGAGCCCGGGCGCCGCGGCCATGGCCTGGCGGCCCCAGTCCGCGAGCCAGGGATAGCCCGCGAGGATGGTCGCTCGCCGGTGGTCCGCGTCCACCACGAACGATTCGGCGCGCCGCGCGAGCTCGTCGAAGACCGGGTCCTGCGTGCGCGCGAAGGCTTGCCGGCGGCGGCGCTCCTCGTCGAGGAAACGGTCCGGGTCGGCGGCCACCTCGTCGATCGAGAAAAGGGCGAAGGCCTGCGCGTCGGGTCGCAGGGTCCACTCCCACTCGAGCGGGCTCCAGAGATCCTCCGTCGCGTCGTAGCCGCGAGCCTTTTCCTCGGCGTAAGTGAAGTGGCGGTACCAGAGGGCGTCCACGCGCGTCGTCGCGAACACGCCGCGCAGGTAGAGCCGGGGCAGGTACGGCAGGGGCCGCACCCAGGAGACCTCGCCGCGCGCCTCGGTGGTCGCGTCCCAGTCGCCGGTTTCCGCCTGCAGGCGGTGCGACCCGCGAAAGGCGAGCAGCGGCCGCACGCGGAGGGTGATCTCGGACTGGCCGCGGTTGACGTAGCGGACGATCGTCAGGGATCGGTCGCGTACGAGGCAGAGCGAGCGCTCGATCGCGTACGCGGCCGTGTCGTGGCGCCACGTCGGGTAAGGCTCGAGCCGGAACTGCGCGAGGCTCTTCGCGCCCTCGGGGCTCGTCGCGTCCCGGTAGGCCTGCGTCGAGATCCCTTCCGTGACGCCGCCCGCGGACACGAACTCCTCGCAGCCGGAGACCAGCATCCAGCGCCGCCGCGGGGGCGGAATCGCCGGCACGTACCAGCCGTGGTAGCGGCGCGTGCGGACTCCGGCCACGGTGCCGCAGGCGAAGCCGCCGAGGCCGTCGGTTTCCAGCCACTCCATGCCGAGCGAGCGGCCGGCAAGCTTCGCCGCGGACCATTCGAACGGACGGGCGCCGCGATCGGGACTGCGGAGCGGCTGTTTGAGATTGGACACGGAGCGCGAAACCTCTGAACCGGATTCTCTACCAAATGGGCCCGGCTGCGGCGATGCAATCGTTCCGGGTTCCGGCGGCCTTTACGACGGCCGCCCTTGGCCGCCGATCCGGCGTAATAAGATCCGGAACGATCAGGAGGGCCCATTGAGCACGGTGAAGAAATCCCTCGACGAACTCTGCGTGGACACGATCCGGACGCTTTCCATCGACGCGGTTCAGAAAGCCAACTCGGGACATCCGGGCCTTCCCCTCGGGGCCGCCCCGATGGCCTACGTTCTCTGGCAGCGCCACCTCAAGCACAATCCCCGCGATCCGCACTGGCCCGACCGCGACCGGTTCGTCCTGTCGGCCGGCCACGGCTGCATGCTGCTGTATAGCCTGCTCCACCTGACGGGCTACGACCTGACGCTCGACGACCTGAAGGCCTTTCGCCAGTGGGGCAGCCGGACGCCGGGTCACCCCGAGCCGCACCTGACGCCGGGCGTCGAGGCCACGACGGGCCCGCTCGGACAGGGCACCGCCAACGCCGTCGGCATGGCGATCGCGGAGCGGTTTCTCGCCGCCCGGTACAACCGGCCGGGCCACGAGATCGTCGACCACCGGACCTTCTGCCTCGTCGGCGACGGCGACCTGATGGAGGGCATCTCGGGGGAAGCGGGTTCGCTGGCCGGGCACCTGAAGCTCGGCAAGCTCGTGTATCTCTACGACGACAACCACGTCTCGCTCGACGGCCCGACCTCGCAATCCTTCACCGAGGACGTCCTGCGCCGTTACGAGGCGTACGGCTGGCAGACCTTGCGCGTCGAGCACGGCAACACGGAGCTCGACTCCATCGACGGGGCGATCCGGACGGCGATCTCGCAGGAGGACCGGCCGACCATCATCGCCGTCCGCACGACGATTGGCTACGGCTCCCCGCACAAGGCCGGGACCTCGGCCGCTCACGGCAGCCCTCTCGGCGTCGAGGAAGTGGCGCTGACCAAGAAGACGCTCGGCTGGGAGTGGACCGAAGCGTTCTACGAGCCGCCGGAGGCTCTGAAGCAATTCCGCACGGCCCTCGAGCGCGGCACGAAGCTGGAGGGCGACTGGGACCGCCGTTTCGAGGCCTGGGCGAAGGCGTTCCCGGAGCTTGCCGAAGAGTGGCGCACGGCCCGCAAGGGCGCGCTGCCCCCCGGCTGGGACGCGGATCTTCCGAAGTGGAAGGTCGGCGATTCTCTGGCGACGCGCGTGGCCGGCGGCAAGGCCCTGAACGCGATCGCGAAGCACGTGCCGTGGCTCGTCGGCGGCGACGCGGACCTTTCCGAGTCCACCAAGACGAAGCTCGAGGGCGCCGGCGACTTCGACGGCCAGACCGGGACCGGCAACAACATCCACTACGGCGTGCGCGAGCACGCGATGGCGGCGATCGCGAACGGGATGTCGTACCACGGCGGCGTGCGGCCGTTCGTGGCGACCTTCTTCTGCTTCTCCGACTACATGCGGCCGTCCATCCGGCTCGCGGCGCTGTCGAAGCTGCCGACGATCTTCGTGTGGACGCACGACTCGATCGGTCTCGGCGAGGACGGCCCGACGCACCAGGCGGTCGAGCAGCTGATGTCGCTGCGCGCGATGCCGGATTTTGCGGTGCTGCGGCCGGGCGACGCGACCGAGACCGCGCAGGCATGGAAGGCGATCATGGAGCACGAGGATGGAGCGATCGGCCTGGTGCTGTGCCGACAGAACATCCCGGAGCTGGATCGTTCCACGGCGAAGGGCGACGTCTCTCGCGGCGGCTACATCTTTGCCGAAGCGTCCGGCGGCGCGCCGAAGGTGATCCTCATGGCGACGGGCTCGGAGTTGCACGTCGCGGTCGCCGGGCGCGAGAAGCTGGAGGCCGAGGGAATTCCCACGCGCGTGGTCTCGATGCCGTGCTGGGAATTCTTCGACGCGCAGCCCCGCGAGTGGCGCGACATGGTCCTGCCGCACGCCGTGAAGGCCCGCCTTTCGATCGAGGCCGGGGTCACGCTGGGGTGGCAGAAGTACGTCGGCGACGGCGGAGGCTCGATCGGCGTGGATCGCTACGGCGCCTCGGCGCCGGGCGACGTCGTGATGCGCGAGTACGGCTTCACGGCCGAGCACGTCGCGCGGTTCGCCCGCGATCTTGCGCACAAAGCGGAAAGGTCTTGATCGCTTCCAGCGGCGTCCGCCGGAGCGAGGAGGAGATACGCCCGCCCGCGACCCTCGTCATTTTCGGCGCGTCGGGCGACCTGACCCGCCGCCTGCTCGCTCCGGCGATCGCGCATCTGAACCGCGACGGCGCGTTGTCGCCCGGGTTCGCGATCGTCGGGATCGGGCGCTCGCCGTATACCGACGAGGCATTTCGCGCGCATCTCGAGGAGGGCGCCCGGGAATTTACGCCGCCCACGCAGGGCCGCCCGGGCGACCTGCCGGCAATCGTCACCTATGTCGAAGGCGACTACGGCGATCCCGAACTCTTCGAACGCGTGAAGGCGACGCTCGACGCGATCGAGGGCAAGCGCGGCGGCGCGCGCAACCGGATCTTCTACTTCGCAATGCCCCCGGACGCGGACGAGGCGATCGTCGAGCAGCTCGGGCGCTCGGGGCTCGCGTCGGTCGAGAACGGCTGGGTCCGCGCCGTCGTGGAGAAGCCCTTCGGGCACGACCTCGAGTCGGGTCGTCACCTGAACCGCGTTCTCCAGGCCGTCTTTCCGGAAAAGCAGATTTATCGGATCGACCATTACCTCGGCAAGGAGACCGTCCAGAACATCTTCGTCCTGCGTTTCGCCAATGGGATTTTCGAGCCCCTGTGGAATCACCACTTCGTGGACCACGTGCAGATCTCCGTGGCCGAGTCGGTCGGCGTGGGCCACCGCGCCGGCTTCTACGAGAGCGCGGGCGTCCTGCGCGACATGTTCCAGAACCACCTCATGCAGCTTCTGACGCTGACCGCGATGGAGCCCCCGGCCGCGTACGAGGCGGACGCGATTCGGGCCGAGAAGGTCAAGGTGCTCGAGTCCATCCGACCGTTCCCGGAGGGTGAGATCGACGACTGGGCGGTGCGTGGCCAGTACGGGCCGGGCGTGGTGGACGGCAAGAAGGTGCCGGGCTATCGGGACGAGCCGAAGGTGGACCCGGGCTCGAACACCGCGACCTACGCCGCCGTCAAGATCGCGATCGACAACTGGCGCTGGGCGGGCGTGCCGTTCTACCTGCGTTCGGGCAAGCGGCTCGGCAAGCGGGTCACGGAGGTCGCGATCGAGTTCAAGGGTGTGCCGCACCGTTTCTTCGGCAAGGCGTCGGGCGAGATGCAGCCCAACGTCCTGCGTCTCCACATCCAGCCGGACGAGGGTGTCTCGCTCAAGTTCGGCGTGAAGATCCCGGGCTCGGTGCTCCAGATCCAGCCGGTCTACATGGACTTTCCGTACGCCAGGCTGGGCGCGCCGATCGCCGGCGGCTACGAGCGCCTGCTGCTCGACGTCACGCACGGCGACCAGACGCTCTTCATCCGCGGCGACGAGGCGGAGCACGCCTGGGAAGTGCTCACGCCGATCCTGGATGCGTGGGCCCGGCGGCCGGCGCCCGAGTTTCCGAACTACGCCGCGGGGACCTTCGGTCCCGAGGCCGCCGACCGGTTCCTCGAGAAGGACGGGCGGCGGTGGAGGACCCTGTAGGGCCGGCCTACGCTTCCTTCACCTCGGCCTTGCCCGCCCGCGACTGCGCGATGATCTTTTCCTGGAGCGAGTGCGGCACCTCGGAGTAGTGCGAGAACTCGAGGTGGAACGAGCCGCGGCCCTGCGTGATGGAGCGCAGCTGGGCGCCGTAAGTCAGCAGCTCGGCCATCGGCACCGACGCCTTGATGACCGTGTCGTCGTCGGCGGCGTCCATGCCCTGGACGTGCCCGCGCCGGGACGAGAGGTCTCCCATCAGGTCGCCGACGTACTCGTTGGGAGCGGTGATCTCGACGTTCATGACGGGTTCGAGCAGAGTCGGCTTGGCGGCCGCCATCGCCTCCTTGTAGGCGAGCGCTCCGGCGAGCTTGAACGCGAGCTCGGAGGAGTCGACGTCGTGGTACTGGCCGTCGTAGAGCGTGACGCGGAAGTCCACCATCGGATAGCCGGCGAGGAAGCCCTTGCGCCGGACCTCCTGGATGCCCTTCTCGACGGCGGGAATGAAGTTGCGGGGGATGGAACCGCCGTAGATGTCGTCGACGAACTCGAAGTCCTTGCCGCGCGCCAGCGGCTCCACGCGGATGCGGCAGTCGGCGAACTGGCCGTGGCCGCCCGTCTGCTTCTTGTGGCGTCCGTGTGCCTCGGCCTTCTTCGTGATCGTCTCGCGGTAGGGGACCTTGGGCGGGTGGAGGATGACCTCGACGGCGTAGCGTTTCTTCAGGCGCGCGACGGCGATCTCGACGTGGAGCTGCGAGGCGCCGGCGAGGTGGAACTCCTTGGTCTCCTCGTCGCGCTGGAAATTGAGCGAGGGGTCTTCCTCGATGAGCTTGTGCAGGGCGGTCGAGATCTTGTCCTCGTCGCCCTTGGCCCTGGGCTCGATCGCGTACGCGATCGAGGCTTCCGGGACCGTCAGGGGAGGCAGGACGACGGGGTTGTCCTTGGTCGAGATCGTGTCGCCGGTGAACGTGTCCTTCAACTTCGCGACCGCGACGATGTCGCCCGCGAAGGCCTCCGGCACGGCGACGTGCTCCTTGCCCTGGAGCAGGAAGAGGCCCGAGAAGCGCTCCGGGACGCCCTTGCTGGTGTTCCAGTAGTTCCCGTCGGACTGGAAGTGCCCGGCGAGCACGCGCATGTACGAGATGCGTCCGGCAAACGGGTCGGACACGGTCTTGAAGACCTGCGCGACCGCGTGGTCCTTCTCGTTGCAGAAGACGACGACCGGCTTGCCGTCCTTGCCCACGCCCTCGGACTTCCGGCCCGCGGGCGAAGGCAGCAGCGCCTCGCAGGCGTCGAGGATGCGCACGACGCCGATTCCGAGGGCGGAGGAGGCGCAGAGAACGGGGAAGACCTTGCGCTCGAGGATCTCGCGCTTCAGGCCGGGCAGGATGTCCTGCGCTTCGAGCGTGCCCTGCGCGAAGAACTTCTCCATCAGGTCGTCTTCGCCTTCGGCCACGGTCTCGACGAGCGTGTTGTGCTCTTCCTTGGCCCGCTCGGCGAGCTCGGCCGGGATGGGGCCGTCCACCCGCTTGCCGCCCTCGTGGACGTGGATTTCCATCCGGACGAGATCGACCGTGCCGTGAAACGCCTTCTCCTCGCCGACGGGGATCTGGAGCGCGATCACGCCGCGGCCGAACTTCTTCTTCATGGCCTCGATCACGCGGTCGAAGGAGGCGCGCTCGCGGTCCATCCGGTTGACGACGAACAGCACCGGGCGCTCGAACTCCTGGGCGAACTTCCAGGCGCGCTCGGTCTGGACCTCGACGCCCGAGACCGCGTCGAGGACGATGATGGAGGCGTCGGCCGCGTAGACAGCCTGGCGGGCCTCGGGCGAGAAGATGCCGTAGCCGGGGGCGTCGATGAAGTTGATCCGGGCGTCGCGGTGCATGGCGAACGCCGTCGCGAGGTTGATCGAGATCTTTCGGTCGTTCTCCTCGCCGTCGAAGTCGGTCGGGCAGGTGCCGTCCTCGATCTTGCCCGGCCGCGTGACCGCGCCGGCCGCGTACAGCATCGCGGCGACGAGCGTGGTCTTCCCGACCGTGTTGTGTCCGACGACGGCCACGTTGCGGATCTGGGGTGCGTGGAGTGCTTTCATGGCCCGGATTATATGGAAGCGAAACGGGGCGGGAACCTGTAGAAGAATGCTGCCGCGATGACCTTTCTCTCGTGTCTGGCGATCGGGATCGCCTTCCTCCTCGCCGTGGCCCTGCTGGCCGGCGCGGGATTCCTGCTCGGGTGGGTCCTGCCCGCCGTCATCGAGCGATCGAAGGCCCGGAAAGCCGCTCCTCCCCCGAATACAGATTGAACCCCGCTTCCCGCAGGAACCCCGCCAGCGCCATCCCCGACGAACGGGCCAGGTCGACCGCGAGCGAGGAAGGAGCCGAAACCGCGGCGACGATGGGGATCCCCGCGGCCAGCGCCTTCTGGACGATCTCGAAGGACGCGCGGCCCGAGACGAGGAGGATCGTCTCGGAGAGGGGAAGCCGACCCTCGCGGAAGAGCAGTCCGATTGCCTTGTCGACGGCGTTGTGGCGGCCGATGTCCTCGCGGCACACGAGCAGCTCGCCCGAGAGCGTGAAGATCCCGGCCGCGTGCAGGCCGCCGGTCTCGGCGAAACTCGCCTGGCGGGCCCGCAGCGCCTCGGGCAGACGCAGGAGGATACCGGCGTCGAACCGCGCGCGCGGGTCCGGGGCCGGGAACTCGCCCCGGATCGACTCGATCGAGCCCTTGCCGCAGAGGCCGCAGGATGACGAGGTGACGAGCATCCGCCGGGCCCGCTCGACGTGCGCCCCGGCGGGCTCGGTCGTGCGCACGATGACCACGTTGCCCTCTTCCTCGGCCGAGCGCACCTGCCGGCAGTGCTCGATCCGGACGATCTCCTCCGGGCGGCGCACGATCCCCTCGGACACGAGCCAGCCCGCGGCCAGCTCGAAATCGTGGCCGGGCGTCCGCATGGTCACCGCGAGGGTCGTCGCGCCCACGCGGATCTCGAGCGGTTCCTCGACGCTGACGCGGTCTTCCCGGCCCGTGAGGGAGCCGTTTTCGAATCGAAAGACGCGTTCGCTGCGGACGGGGGCGGCGGAGGTTTCCATGGTGCGCAGGATATGCCGCGTCGGCCGCCCTTTCCGGGCCTGCCTCCGGAATGCCCGTCCAGATTCGCCACCTTGCGCCGGGGCCAACCTGCTAGAATTTCGGCGGGCCCGGCGTGCCGTTCGGCGAACCTGCGTCCGACGGCGGAGTATCGGGCGGGAGGGGCTCGTCCCAAACCTATGTCGGGTAAGGTAACGGCGGGATCGCGCATGTCCAAGCTCGGCCGTTACGAAGTCTTGAACGAGCTCGGCAAGGGAGCCATGGGAGTGGTCTACCTCGCCAAGGACCCGGTCATCGGGCGCCTGGTCGCGGTCAAGACCATCCGGAACTCCCAGAACGAGGACGACGACTCCGAGTCGCGCGAGTTCCGCGAGCGCTTCGTCCGCGAGGCGCAGACGGCCGGGATCCTGTCGCACCCGAACATCGTCACGATCCACGACATCGGCGAGGACACCGAGAGCCGGACGTCCTTCATCGCGATGGAGTACATCGAGGGGCGCAACCTGAAGTCGCTCCTCGCCGACAAGAAGAAGTTCTCGTGGGACGAGGTTGCCGACCTCATCGGCCAGATCGGCGAGGCGCTCGACTACGCCCACAGGAAAGGCATCATCCACCGCGACATCAAGCCGGCGAACATCCTCATGACGACCGACGGCAAGATCAAGATCACCGATTTCGGCATCGCCAAGGTCGCCTCGTCCAACCTGACGACGACGGGACAGTTTCTAGGCACGCCCAACTACATGTCGCCCGAGCAGGTGTCGGGCGCGCCGGTGGACGGGCGCAGCGACATCTTCTCGCTCGGCGTCGTCCTCTACGAGATGCTGACCAACCGCAAGCCGTTCTCGGGCGACAATCTCACGGCGATCTCGTACAAGATCGTGCACGAGGACTTCACGCCGCCCGGGGACCTTTCTCCCGACATTCCGCAGGAGTTCAACCCGATCGTCGCGCGCGCGATGGCCAAGGATCCGTGGAACCGCTACCAGCGCGGCAAGGACATGGCGCTCGCGCTCTACCAGTTGAAGGCGCACCTCGAGGAGCAGAAGGCGCTGCAGGACCTCGGGACCATGGTGTCGGCGGCGGAAAACCTGCCGACGCTCAAGCTCGCCAACCTGCAGGAGCTCGCCGCGCAGGGCGGCCCGCGCGACTCGACGACGGCAATGCCGCCGCCGGCGCCTCCGCCGCCGCCTCCGGTCGAGCCGCCCGCGGCATCGGCGTCCTGGCCCGAGGCGGGGGACGACTCGAGCGATCACGAGCTGACGACCGCGGCGCCGGACCTCGCGGCCGCGATGGCCGGCTCCTCGTTTGGAGAGGCTTCCGACGCACGGGCTTCCGACGCGCCCGTCCCGGCCGACACGTTGCCGCCCCTTGCGCCCACGGCAATTCCCCAGGGCGCGGCCGCGGGCGCCACACCCTCCCAGGATTGGAAGAAGCTCGCGAAAGCGGAGGTCAACCCGCGCTGGTTCTGGATGGTGACCGCCGCGGCCGCGGGCGTGCTGCTCGTCGTGGTCGCCTTCTTCGCCCTTCGCGCAAAGGCGGTCTCCCGGCCGACCGCCGAGCCCGACGCCGTGCTCGAGCAGGAGGTCAAGGACCGCCGCCAGTCGCTCGACGAGACCAAGACGCTCTTCGCGGCCGGCAAGTACGAGGAGAGCCTCGCCAAGGCGCGGCAGGTCCTCTCTCACAGTCCGAACAACGAGGAGGCCCGCAAGTACGCCCAGATGGCCGAGAGCGCCGTCCAGAGCCAGCAGGCCGAGGAAGAGAAGAAGCAGCAGGCGGCCGTGCTCGTGAGCGCCGCGAAGATCGCGCTCGACGACGGGAAGCCCGACGAGGCGAAGCGGAGGTCGGAAGAGGCCCTCGCGCTCGACGCGGGCAACGCGGAGGCGGCATCGATTCGCGACCAGGCCGACGTCAAGCTCAACGAGGCCAAGGTGGCGGCCGAGGCCGCTGCACGCAAGAAGGGCGCAAAGACCGCCAGGGAGGCGCAGGCGGCGAAAAAGAACGCTCCGGCTCCGTCGCCCGCTGCGCATGCCGCCGCCGCCACGGCCCCCGCCGCGGCGCCACCCCCGGCCGCCGTGCCGGCCACGGCCACACTGAAGGTCGTCTTCGACGCGCCGATTCCCGAGGGCCACATCATGCTGGCCGTCAACGATCAGATCCTCCTGCGGCGGCCGTTTTCGTTCAAGAAGGGCGAGGCGCGCAACGTTGTCGCGAGCATCTCGGTTCCCGCGGGCGCCGCGGCCGTCAAGGTGTGGCTCTCGGGCCCCGACATGGCCTCCGCCTTCGCCACGACGAACGCCCAGCTCGCCGGCGGCGACGCGAAGACGCTGCAGCTCGACTACTCGGGTGGCAAGCTCTCCGTCCACCTGCAATAAGGGCCGGTAATCGGGCCTTGGGGCGCCCGCCTTTGCGAAAAGCCCGCAAATAACGTATAAAGCCCAGTCCTCTTCGGGGCGTAGCGCAGCCTGGTAGCGCACTCGGTTCGGGACCGAGTGGTCGGAGGTTCAAATCCTCTCGCCCCGACCAATTCTCCCCACCCTCGCCGTTGCGTCCCCTGCCTCCTGCGACAGGCTCACTGTGGGCGCCCGCCGCTGAGGAAAGCCGGCTTTACGAGACACTGTCGCCCCCGGGCCTCAGGCGGGACGGGGGAGGTCGACCGGCGCCTACTTCAGAGCGGGCGTGCCGGTCTCGGCGGGGACGGCAAGGCTTCCCGGCGCTTGCCCGCAGAGGAAGGCATGGATCGCGGAGGCGGCCTTTCGGCCGTGGCCCATCGCGAGAATGACGGTCGAGGCGCCGGCCACGATGTCGCCGCCGGCGAAGACGCCCTTTCGGGTCGTCATCATCGTGGCTTCGTCGACGACCAGGGTGCCGTGGCGCGTCGTGCTCAGGCCGGCGGTCGTCTTCGGGATCAGCGGGTTGGGGCCATTGCCGATCGCTTCGATGACGATCTCGACCGGAATCTCTTCGAAGGCCCCGTCGATCGGGACGGGTCGGCGGCGCCCCTTCTCGTCGGGCTCGCCGAGCACGCATTGCTGCACCCGGAGCGCTCGCACCCAGCCGTCGTCGCCGCCGAGGATCTCGACGGGAGCCGAGAGCATCCGCAGCCGGACTCCCTCCTGCTCGGCGTGATGCACTTCTTCCAGGCGGGCGGGCATCTCCTCCCGGGAGCGGCGGTAGACGAGGTGCACGGTCTTCGCCCCGAGGCGCAGCGCCGTCCGCGCGGAATCCATCGCGACGTTGCCTCCGCCCAGGACCGCGACGTTGTCCCGCCGCAGCACGGGCGTGTCCTCCTCGGGGAAGCGGTACGCGGCCATGAGGTTTGCGCGGGTCAGATATTCGTTGGCCGAGTAAACGCCGTTCAGGTCTTCGCCGGGAACGTTGACGAAGTAGGGGAGGCCGGCACCCGTGGCAACGTAGACGGCGTCGAAGCCCTCGTCGAAGAGGTCGTCCACGGTCATCGTCTGGCCAATGATCGTGTCGAACTCGAACTGCACCCCCATCTTCGAGAGATTGTCGACTTCCGCCTGCACGATGCTCTTGGGAAGGCGGAACTCGGGAATCCCGTAGACGAGCACGCCGCCCGCCTTGTGGAACGCCTCGAAGACGACGGCCTCGTGGCCCAGCCGCCGCAGATCGCCCGCGCAGGTCAAGCCGGACGGGCCGGCGCCGATGATCGCGACGCGGCGGCCGGTGGGAGCGCCGACCGGCGGCAGCTCGACACCGCCTTCCTCGCGCTCCCAGTCGGCCAGGAACGCTTCGATCTTGCCGACCGAAACGGCGAATCCAAGGTCTTTGTGGACCTTCGCGACCATGCAGTTCTCCTGGCACTGGCTCTCCTGCGGGCAGACCCGTCCGCAGATGGCCGGCAACAGGTTGGTCTCCTTGATGAGGCGGATCGCACCCCGGAAATCTCCGTCGGCGACGAGCTTCAGGAAACCGGGCACGTCGACACCCACGGGGCACCCCGAGACGCAGGGCTCGTTCTTGCAGGACAGGCACCGCACGGCCTCGGCGCGCGCTTGCGTCGCCGTGTAGGCGAAGGGCACCTCGCGAATGTTTCGGACGCGCTCGGCCGGGTCCTGTTCGGCCCAGAAGATTTTCGGCAGCTTGCCACGATCTTTCGCTTTCAGGCTCGCGCGGCCTTCGATCCGCGCGGCGATTTCCTCGGGGCTCGGGTTGGTCCTCGTCGGGTCGGTCATCCTAGCTCCCGCTCCGCACGGAGGCCTCGGTTTCCGAGGCCGCGGCCGGCGCCTCGAGCCGGCACGTATGGTCTCGCTCGCGGTCGCGGTAGCGAGCGAGGCTCGCCGCCTCCTCGGGCCGGTACATCGCCTGACGGCGCATCATGCCGTCGAAGTCGACGCGGTGCCCGTCGAATTCCGGACCGTCGACGCAGACGTAGCGGGCCGTGCCGTCGACCATCACGCGACAGCCGCCGCACATTCCCGTGCCGTCCACCATGATCGTGTTCAGGCTCACGAGCGTCGGGACTGCGTAGGGCTCGGTCGTTTTCGAGCAGAACTTCATCATCAAGGGCGGCCCGATGGCGATCGCGAGATGGACGTCGCCTCCCCGGGCGCGGCGCTCCTCGATCGCCCCCCGGAGGACGTCCGTCACGAACCCCTTCCGCCCGGCCGAGCCGTCGTCGGTGCAGACGAGGAGCTCGCTCGAAACGGCGCCGAGGCGGTCCTCGAAGACGAGAAGGTCCCGCCGCCGCGCCCCGAGAACCGTGACGACCTCGTGCCCGGCTTCCCGAAAGGCCCGCGCGATGGGGAGCATGGGTGCGGCGCCGATCCCTCCCGCCACGCACGCGACCGTGCCGCGAAAGTCCTCCGGCTTGCCGGGGACGCCGATGTGGGTGGGGTTGCCGAGCGGCCCGGCGACGTTGGCGAAGGCGTCGCCTTCGGCGAAGGCCTCCGTCATCTCGATGGTCGTCTTCCCGACGGCTTGCACGACGAGCGTGATCGTTTCCGCCTCGCGATCCACGTCGGCGATCGTCAGCGGAATTCGCTCGGAGCTGGCATGAGGACGCACCATCACGAACTGGCCGGCGCGGTGGCGCCGGGCCACCCGCGGCGCCTCGATCTCGAAGAGCGTCACGTTTTCGCCCAAGGACTTCTTGACCAGGATAGGGAACACGCGGACACCTCCCGTTCCCGACGATGGTCCGCTGTCCGGGCCCGCGGCGGCAGATGCAAATGCATCAGTTCCGGCGGTGGGCGACTCGCGCCGGACGCGATCTCCTCTCGCTATGCCCTTTCGCCCGGGCGGATCCCGCTTTCGTGGGTATCGCGAGGAAGATGTGCTGTTCCCCTTCGACTCGAGCGCGAGGCCTCGGCGTAATGCCGCGCCCCGGGCTCCTCCCTCCGGCGAACTGCCCGGCTGCGGCCCTGCTCCCGACAGGCACGGCGGGTGACGCGGGTCAAGTAGACTTCCGGCTCGCAAGAGGGGATGTGACGCAATGCTCAATCGATTGACGGCTGTTCGAGCGCTGGCCGCCGCCTTGACGGCCGGCCTTCTCTGGAACCCGGCGGGCGCTGCTCAGGAAGCAGTTGCGGAAAAGAAGACGGACGCCGGCGCGGCGTCCTCGAAGAAGGAGCCGACCCCGGCAACCCCGGCCGACATCCCGCCGGCGCCGGCCGCGGCGGTTTCGCACCACCGGATCACGCTCGGCGCAACGCCCGTTGCCTACACCGCCACCGCGGGAACGATGGATCTCAAGAACGCCAAGAACGAGACGGAGGCGCGCATGTTCGCCGTGGCCTACACGGCCGACGGGGCGCAGGCGCGGCAGCGCCCGGTGACGTTCCTCTTCAACGGCGGACCGGGCTCCTCGACGATCTGGCTCCACATGGGCTCGTTCGGGCCGATGCGGGTCGAGACTCCGGACGCCGGGCCGACGCCGCCGGCGCCGTACCGGCTGATCGAGAATGCCGACAGCCTCCTCGATCACACCGATCTGGTCTTCATCGACGCCGTCGGCACAGGCTTCTCCCGCATCGTCGGCAAGGGCGAGGGGAAGACCTTTTACGGGACGGACCAGGACGTCGCGGCATTCGGCCAGTACATCGAGCGGTGGCTGAGCGCCAACGGGCGCTGGAACTCTCCGAAGTTCCTGCTCGGCGAATCCTACGGGACGACTCGCGCTGCGGCGCTGTTGAACTACCTCGAGCACCGGGGCGTGGCGTTCAACGGCGCGATCCTGGTGTCCTCGTACTTGAACGCGTGGGACGACATCAACGGCCCGCCCTTCGCCAACGACCGCGCGTACGAGCTCTACCTGCCGACGCTCGCGGCCACGGCCTGGTACTACAAGAAGCTCGACCCGCGCCCGGCCGATCTCGCGGCCTTTCTCGTCGAGGTGCGCCAGTTCGCGCTCGGCGAGTACGAGCAGGCGCTGCAGAAGGGCAACAGGCTCGACCCAGCGACGCGCGCCGCGGTGGCCGCGAAGCTCCACCGGTACACGGGCCTGCCGGAGACCTACATCGTCAACGCGAACCTGCGCATCGATCCGAGCCGCTTCCAGAAGGAGCTCCTGCGGGGCGAACGCCGGACGGTCGGGAGGCTGGACGGCCGCTACCAGGGCATCGATCACGACGCCGCCGGCGAGACGCCCGAGTACGATCCGGCCGACACGGCGATCGCCTCGGCGTTCACGGCGGCGCTCAACTCCTACGTGCGCGAGACGCTCGGCTACAAGACCGAGGAGATCTACAAGCCCGAGAACGAGGAGGAAGTCGCCAAGGAATGGGACGACCGCCACCGCACGTCGAGCGGGCGCGCGCCGATGCCGGACGTCGCGGAGGATCTGCGCAACGTGATGTCCGTCAACCCGAGCCTGAAGATCTTCTCGGCGAACGGCTACTTCGACTTCGCGACGCCCTTCTTCGAGACCGAGTACACCCTCGGGCACATGGGCCTCGACCCGTCGCTCGAGAAGAACATCGTCTTCGGCTACTACCCGTCGGGGCACATGATCTATCTCCACGAGCCGTCCCTGCGGCAGCTGAAGGCCGACCTGGCCCGGTTCTACGAGCAGACCCTCGCGCGGTAGGCTCCGGCGGCTCCATGGACCAAAGCCTGCCCGCCAGTTCCCGGCTGGTCCGTTCCGGCTCGGCCGTCGCGGCCGCCGTGGCGCGCGCGCTGCGCGCGGGCTACCGGCTCGCGGTGGGGCGAGGACGGGACGCGCGGATCCTCGACGACCTGGTCACGGCCAACCGCGTCCTCGCGCAGGAACGGATCGTCGACGGTTACGGTCACGTGAGCGCGCGTAGCGCCGAGCGGCCCGGCCGGTTCTTTGTTTCGCGCGCGCTGGCGCCCGCGCTCGTCACGGCGAGGGATCTCATCGAATACGACCTCGACGGCAATCCGGTGGACGGCGGGGGCCGCGACGAATACGTCGAACGCTTTCTCCATGCCGCGATCTACCGGACGAGGACCGATGTCGGGGCGATCGTCCACTGCCACACGCCATCCCTGATCCCCTTCGCCGCATCGAGCGTGCCGCTGCGGCCGATGTACCACATGGGCGCCTTCCTCATGCTCGGCGCGCCGATCTTCGAGATCCGCGGAGTTCCGGGCGCCGCGGAAATGCTCGTCGCCGACGCCCGAATCGGTCGGGCGCTCGCGCAGGCGCTCGGGGATGCGGCGGTCGTGCTGATGCGCGGCCACGGGGCCGTGATCGTGGGCGGCTCCATCCCGATCGCCGTCAGCCGCAGCATCTACCTGGACCTGAATGCGAAGGCGCAGTCCGAGGCCATCGCGCTCGGAGGAACGGTGGCGTACCTCGAGCCGGAGGACATGCCGGGCGACAGCGTCGATCCGGACGACCGAAACTGGGCGTACTGGAAGCGCCAGGCGAGCCGGTGACCCCCGAAGACAACGAGTTGCTGACGCGTGTGGGGCCCGGCACTCCCATGGGCGCCCTGATGCGCCGCTATTGGCTTCCGCTGATGGAATCCTCCGAGCTCGGGTCGCCCGACGGGGCATCGCGGCGCGTGCGGCTGCTCGGCGAAGACCTCGTCGCCTTCCGCGACACGGGAGGGCGCATTGGTCTGCTCGCGGAAGCTTGCCCGCACCGGCGCGCGTCTCTCTATTTCGGGCGCAACGAGCAGGGCGGACTGCGCTGCGCCTACCACGGCTGGAAGTTCGACGTCGCGGGCGCCTGCGTCGAGATGCCGACCGAGCCGGCCGACAGCCGCCTGCGCGGAGGAGTTCGCGCGGTCGCCTATCCGTGCCTCGAGCGACAGGGGATCGTCTGGGCCTACCTCGGGCCGAAGGCGGATCCGCCGCCCCTGCCCGAGCTGCCCTGGGCGCTCGTCCCCCCGGAGCAGCGCGGGGCGTTCAAGTACCAGCGCGCGTGCAACTGGCTGCAGGCGCTCGAGGGCGACGTGGACACGGCGCATCTCGGCTGGCTCCACACGCGCTTCGTGGCGGGGGGCGGGCGGGAGGCGGCGTTCCACGAGCGTGACCGGTTGCGCGACGTCGCCGTCAGCGACACGCGCCCGGCTCTGGACGTCATGGACACCCCGGCGGGCGTCGTCATCGGAGCGCGGCGCCGTCACGACGAGACCGCCGACTACTGGCGCATCACCCAGTTCCTGATGCCGATCTTCACGAGCGTCCCGGCGATCGGGGAGCAGGGTCGCGCCAAGGCCTGGGTGCCGCTCGACGACACGCACACACTCGTGTGGGAGCCGAACTGGCATTCGACCGCGGCGCTCTCCGGGGACGACCGCGAGGGGCGCAAGGGACGGGCTCCGGCGAGCGGCATGCTTCCCGACGACGGCAGCGGGCTCGGTCGGGGCCGGTTCCGAGCGAACCTCGGGAACGACTACCTCATCGACCGCTCGCGCCAGCGGGAATCGAACTTCAGCGGAATCGAGGAGTCGCCGCCCCTCCAGGACGCGGCGGTGCAGGAGAGCATGGGTCCGATCGTCGACCGGAGCCTCGAGCAGCTGGCCTCGACCGATGTCGCCATCATCCGAGTGCGCCAGCGACTGCTCGAGGCCGCCCTCGCGCTGCGGGACGCCGGCAAGGAGCCACCCGGCGTCGCCGACCCGGCGGCCTACCTCCGGCGGGGGTGCCAGATGTTGATTCCCCGCGAAACGGATTGGCTGGGGGCCTCGGAAGCCGAGCAGCGCCGCTAACCGGTTTCGCTCCTGCGATGGGCTTGCGGCCGTCTCATGACGGCGCAACCCGCTCTCCTCAAGAAGTGTCTCCTCGCGCCGCTCCGATTCCCGCCGCCCGTCCCGTCGCCCATGCCCACTGGAAGTTGAAGCCTCCGATCGGGCCGAACGCGTCGAGGATCTCGCCGCAGAGGAAGAGCCCCGGGTGCCTGCGGCTCTCCATGGTCACCGGGTCCACCTCCGCGAGGCTCACCCCGCCGCCGGTGACCTCGGCCTTCGCGTAGCCCTCGTGCCCCGACCAGGGCAGCTCGCCGCGGAAGAGCGTCTCGACGAGGCGGATTCGCTCGTCGCGCCGCAGCTGCGCGAGGGAGCGCGTCGGATCGACGCCGGCCGCGATGCAGAGCGCCCCGGCCAGGCGATCCGGCAGTTCGGCGCGCAGCGCGCCGGCGACGCTGCGCGTCCCGGGCTTGAGCGCGTCCTGCCATGCCCTCTCGTCGGATCTGCTCCAGCGGACCATGATGCGAGCGGGCGCGCCGGTCTCGACCGATCGCACCGCGACATGGGAGACGTCGAGAACCGAGGGGCCGCTGTAGCCGCGGTGGGTGAACAGGAAGCCGCCGGTGGCCGAGGCCCTCTGTTCGGCGCAACGGGCGCTGATCGTCACGGGCAGGGAGAGGCCTGCGAGCGCCGTGAACGGCGACTCGGGCGCCGTCAGGGGGGTGAGCGCGGGGTAGGTCGGATGGATCGTGTGGCCAAGGCCTTCGAGGATGGAGAGCCCGAGGCCGTCGCTGCCCGACTTCGGGATCGAGAGCCCTCCGGTGGCGACGATGACGGCCCGCGCCTCGAGCGGCGGTGCGCCAGCGCGTTCGATCTTCCAGCCGTCTCCGGTCGGAGCGAGCCCGGTCACGAGTGTGTCCATCATCAGCGCGACGCCGCGGCGCCGGGCCAGTGCGAGCAGTGCGTCGCGCACATCGCGCGCGCGATTGGATACGGGAAACAACTTGGCGGATTCCGCCTCCTCGGCCAGGGGGATTCCGAGCGTCTGCTCGAAGAACGGGATCTGTTCGCGCAGGGGCCAGGACCGCAGCATCCGCTGGAGCGCGCGGGGCGGCGAGGCGGTCACGAAGCGCGACTCGTCGGAGCGAGAGGGCAGCACGTTGCATCGGCCGCCCCCGCTGATGAGGATCTTGCGCCCGCCGTCGGGCGTCCTCTCGATCAGGACCGTCTCGGCGTCGCCCGCGGCGGCGAAGATCGCCGCCATGGACCCCGCGGCTCCCGCCCCGATGACGGCAATCCGTCCACGCCGCGATGCCATCCCGCCACGATAACCGGCACCGGACCGCCGTTTGCGCCCCGGCCTTCGAACCGATATCGTCCTGCGGTCCGAGGTCTCCTCGACCGGGCGGACGCGGCCAGGAAAAGTGGGGTGGCGCTTGACTTGCGCCCCATTTGCGCCTAGAGTGCGACATCAAGGCCGATGGGCTAGCCCGGCGAGGCCTCCGGGCAGCCGCGGTGGTTCCCTCGGCCTTACTTTATTTGGCTGTCGATTGAGTTGTTCTTATTAAATTAGGAAGACTATGAATCTCACCAAACGTCAGAAGGAAATTCTCGATTTCATCCGCTCGTACCGCACGGAGCACGGAATCTCGCCAACCCAGCGCGAGATCCGCGAGACCTTCAAGCTTTCGTCCTTCGGCACCGTCCAGAAGCACCTGAAGCGGCTCGAGGAGAAGGGCGCCCTCTCTCGCGAGTGGAACCGCAGCCGCGGGATCGCGCCCAGGGACGACGCCTCTGCCGCCGGGCGGGGCGTGCCGCTTCTCGGGCAGGTTGCCGCCGGCCGGCCGATCGAGCCCTTCCCGCAGGAAGAGTCCATCGAGGTCCCGGCCTCGCTGCTCGGCAAGGGCGAGCATTTCGTCCTGCGCGTGCGGGGAGAGTCGATGATCGACGACGGCATCCTCGATGGGGATTTCGTCGTCGTCGCTCGCCGTGAGAAGGCCGAAATCGGCCAGACCGTGATCGCGCTCGTGCGCGGGGAAGCGACCCTGAAGCGGTACTACACGGAAGGCCAGCGGGTTCGTCTGCAGCCGGCCAACTCCGCGATGAAGCCCCTGACTTTCGACGCGCGGGACGTGACGATCCAGGGCGTCGTCACGGGGCTGATCCGCGACTATGCCCACGGCCCCCGCTAGAGCGGCGTCCCGAGCGGCCTGCGGTAGAATTCGGCCCCTAAAACAGGGCGACGTACCCAAGTGGTTAAGGGAGAGGTCTGCAAAACCTTTATTCGGCGGTTCGAATCCGCCCGTCGCCTCCACTTCGAACCGCCAGCCGTGAAACGCGAGCCGTGAGCCGAAACCAGAACATGCAGAGAACGCCCCTGTTACCCCGGGTTCGCGAGTCACGGCTCATGGTTGACGCGCGTCGGCGATGCGCCGGAGTGGCGAAATTGGTATACGCACGGGACTTAAAATCCCGAGGGCTGAAAGGCCCGTGCCGGTTCGAGTCCGGCCTCCGGCACCACTAGAGACCAGATGAGCGCTAATGATCTCGCGATCGAGGCGGCCGCCGCGTTTCAGCGGCAGCTCGGGCATACCTTTCAGGACCTCGGATTGCTCGAGCGCGCTCTCACGCACAAGTCGTTTTCGAACGAGAACCGCGAGGTTCGCGCCCCCAACAACGAGCGCCTCGAGTTTCTCGGCGACGCCGTGCTCGGCTTCGTCGTGGGCGAGTTGATCTTCCGGTCCTTTCCCAACCTCCAGGAGGGGGCCCTTTCCAAGATCAAGGCGCACCTGGTCTCGGCGGCCATGCTCTCGGGCAAGGCCCGGGCGCTCGGGATCGGCCGCTATCTGAAGATGGGGGCGGGAGAGGCCCGTTCGGGCGGGGCGGAGAAGCTCTCTCTCCTGGCCGACGCCTTCGAAGCCGTGGTGGCGGCGATCTACCTCGATGGCGGCCTGCCGGCCACGGAGGCCTTCCTGCGCCGGACCTTCGAGTCCGAAGTCTCTGGCATCGACATCGGCGACCTCTCGTTCCATGACTACAAGACGACGCTGCAGGAGACGGCCCAGAGCCTCGGCCTGCCGCTGCCGGACTACCGCGTCGTCGAAGAGTCGGGACCGGATCACGAAAAGGCGTTCGTCGTCGAGCTCGCCTGGGACGGCGAAGCCTTCTCGCGCGGCAGCGGCCCCTCCAAACGGGAAGCCCAGCGCAAGGCTGCCAAGGAAGCTCTGAAAAGGCTCGGCCGCCTGCCCGGCTAGGGTAGCGGCCGTTTACGGCGCTTTTTCGATCCGCTTCAGGAACTCGTCCGGCCCCTCGAATCCCACGAGGCGCAGGTCCTTGCGCTCCAGTCCGGAAGCGTCGAGGAAGATGACCGTCGGCACCCCGAGGATCGCGAACTTGTCGGAGAGCGCGACGGTGTCGGCGGCGGCCGCCTTCGTCATGTCGGCCTTGTAGAGTCCGCGGCGCGACAGCGCCGCGCGCACCCGCGGGTCCGAAAACGTCTTCTTGTCGAGCTCGAGGCACGGCAGGCACCAGGAGGCCGAGAAGTCCACGACCGCCGGCTTGCCGGCCGCCGCGATCTTCGCCGCGTCGTACGGGGCCCAGGCCGGTCCCTCGGCCGCGGCGCGCCCGATCGGGGCGAAGAAGGCGGCGACCGCGACGAAGAGAACGGCGACCGCGGCGCGCACACCGAGGCGCAGCGTCTTGTGAAGCAGGAGCATCGCCATCGCGCCGACCACCAGGACCGCCGGGAGCAGCCAGGTTCCGAGGACGCCCGGCAAGGCCGTGCGCAGGAAATAGGCGGCCATCGCGAGCAGGATCCAGCCGAAGATCTTCTTGACGCCTTCCATCCAGGCGCCGGCCCGCGGCAGCGCCGCGATGCGTCCCGAGAAGGCGGCCAGGAAGAGGAAGGGCAGACCCAGCCCGAGCGAAAGGACGAAGAAGAAGAGGAATCCGAGCAGCGCATCCTGCGTGGCCGCGACGAACGCCAGCAGGCCGAGGACGACGGGGCCGACGCAGGGCGCGGCGACGACGCCCACGAGCAGGCCCATGGCATAGGCGCCCGCGAACCCCTTTCGCGCTCCGGCCTTCTGCATCAGCGCGGTCGGCATCTGGATGTCGTAGTAGCCGAACATCGAGAAGGCCAGCAGGACGAGGACGAGCGCGACGGCACCGAGCACCCAGGGCGACTGGAGCGCCACGCCGAAGAGACGCCCGGAGAGGGCCGCCGCGACCCCGAGCGCCGAGTACATCGTCGCCATGCCGAGGACGTAGACGGAGGCGAGCAGGAGGGTGCGCCGCCCCTGCCCCTGCGACTGGCCGCCGAAGAAGCTCACGGTCAGCGGGATCACGGGATAGACGCACGGCGTCAGGTTCAGCGCGAGGCCCCAGCCGAAGAGCAGCAGGAGCACGCCGGCGAGGCCGCGGCGCTTCAGGAGATCGCCGAAATCTTCAGAGGCGCCGGCGGCGGCCGTCGAGCCCTGGAGGCGGCGCGCCTCCGAGAGCGGCACCGCGCCTCCGGTGACGGAGGACGTTGCGACCGGCGCCGCCGCGGAGACGACGCCTTCCGACCGGAACTTCACGGACGTGGGCGCCAGGCACTGGGAATCGTTGCAGGACTGGTACTCGATGGTTCCCGAGAGGGCCGGCGCGACGCCCGGGCCCCATTCGACGGGAACCTCGATCGTGAACTCCTCCGCGTAGACGGAGAGAGGAGTCTCGGAAAACGCGAACTTCAGCGACTTGCCTTCGGGATACTTCGGCTCGCCGAACTTGACTCCCGTCGCCGGATCGAGCGTGACGGCCGTCGCGATGAGGTAGTCGTCGGAGGGGTGATGGCTGTTGACGTGCCATCCCGACGCGATCTTCGCGTGGACGACGAGGGTGCCCTGCGTCGCCGACGCGCCAGGTGTGACCGCGGCGGTCACGGTCAACAGGCTCGCGGGATCCGGCGGACCGTCCGCGCGCAGGGCCGCCACGAAGCCCAGGGCGACAACGAAGGCCGCCGTGCCGGCGCGCCTCACGATTTGGGCGCCGCCGCTTCGAGCTTGGCGATGAAGCCGCGGACCTTCTCGAGGTACGGCGACTTGGGGTGGTCCTTCGCGAACTCCTTGTAGGCGACCAGGGCGTCCCCGGGCCTGTTTTCCACGAGGTAGAGCTCGGCGAGGAAAAGCTCGGCGCGTTCCTTCTGGTCGGGGTTCCGGGTCGTCGCGACGACCTTCACGGCCGCTCCGCGGGCGGCGTTCGTGTGGCCGAGCTTGCTCTCCGCGGCCGCGAGGCCGAGCAGCGCGCTCTCGCGCATCTCGGGCTTGACGCCGGGTGCGTCGGCCGCGCGCTGGAGCCGCTGCGCCGCGCCGTCGTAGTCGAAGCGCGCGTAGAGCGCCCGGCCGGTTGAGTAGGCCTCTTCGGCCGACAGCGTTTTTACGTTCTGTGCGTCGACCACGAGGGCGAACTTGCGGTAGGCGTCGATGTCCTTGTGCGCGTGCCGGTAGAACTCGTCCGCGTCCTTGAATCCCTGCATCAGGAAGACGAGCCGGCCCTCGGGATTCGTGATCAGGACGGCGGGCGTCTCGGTGATCGAGTACCGCTCGCCGAGCACCTTGCCCTCGTCCGACTCGAGCTTCACCTGGACGGGCACCATCCCGACGAGCAGGGCCTCGAAGTTGAAGGCCGGGTAGAGCAGCCCCTGCATCCTGCGGCAGTCCTTGCAGGTCTCTCCGCCGATCTCGTAGTAGACCAGCTTGTGCTGGGCGGAGGCGCGCTTCTTCGCGAAGGCCACGTCCGGAGCCCATTCCGCGTTGCCGGGGCTCGTCACGGCGTGATTGGCCTCCGGATGGGCGGGGGTGGGCGGCGCGGCCTGCTGGCCGGACGCGGCCGCGGCGGTCAGCGCGAGGGTGAGCGCGGCGAGGCGGAGCCCACGTGGCCGCGAGCGAGTTGGATTCTGCATTCGGCGGGAAAACCCCTCTCCGGGCGCCGGAATTCCCGGCGGGCCGGCCTGTATCATTGGGCGCGATGATGACCGCATTTGGTGGCGCCGGCAAGCGCGCGCTGGTCCTTGCGCTCCGGGGAGCCCGGATCGCCGCCTTCTTGATCTCTCGCGTCCGGGATCTCCCTCGCCCAGGACTGGCCGCAGTGGGGCAGCGATCCGGGCCACCGCGGCGCCACGCGGGCGACGGGCCAGCCACTCACGAAGATCCTGGCGGACGTGGTCTACGACCCGTTTGTGGCCGCGGAAGAGGCCGAGTACGGGGGAGACCTGCTCGTCCACTATGCCGTGCCTCTGTCGGAAGGCGGCGACGTCTACATGGCGCGCAAGACCGGCGAGTACGTCTCGTGCAGCCCGCCGGGGAGCGGGACGCCCTTCCCGTGCGCGTCCGATGCCTGGAGCAGGCAGATCTGGAACGTGACCAAGTACCGCTGGCAGGGCACGGAGCTCGTCGCATTGTGGACGTTCGAGAGCGACTGGAAGCCCGAGCCGGACGGGGGCGGCCTTCGAGGGTGGGAGCCCGTCTTCCTGCCCGCGCTCGCGGGCGCGTATCTCTACGTGCCCGGATTCGCGGGAACCGTCCACCGTGTGTCGAAGGAAACCGGGATCGCGGACGCGCGGCTGAGCCCATTCGACGGATTTCGGAGGCTCGCGCTACGTCGCGGGCGGGCTCGCGGTCGACCCGTCCGGGGCGATCGTCTACGACGCGATCGAGCTCGATCCGGCCAACCCGTGGGGCGCCGACGTCGTGGGGGCGTGGCTCGTGCGCATCGCGCCCGACGGCACCGCCGCGCGGGCGGGCTTCGGATCGCTCGTCTCGGGAGCACCCGCGCCGAACGACTCCTGCCAGGGAACCTTCCCGTCGAGCCAGGCTCCGCTTCCGCCTTCACCCGACGCGGTGCCGCCGTCCGGCCCGTGCGGCTCGCAGCGGCCCGGGATCAACGTGGTTCCCGCGATCGCGCGCGGACGGGACGATCTACACCGTCAGCCGTGCCCACCGGAACAGCCGCTACGCCTACCTCGTCGCTGTCCATCCCGACCTCACCCCGGCCTGGAGCGCCTCCCTGCGCGGCATCCTGAACGACGGCTGCGGCGTGCTGGTCCCGATCGACAACGGGAACGGATGCCGGTCCGGCGCGCACACCGGCGTGGACCCGGCGACCAACGACCAGCCGGCCGGGCGCGTGGTCGACCAGTCGACCGCGTCCCCGGTCGTCCTGCCCGACGGGTCCGTGGTCTACGGGGCGCAGACCTCCTACAACTACGCGCGCGGCCACTTCTTCAAGTTCGACCGCAACGGGAGCTTCCTCGCGAGCTACGACTTCGGGTGGGACATCACGCCGGCCGTCGTCGAGCACGACGGCACGTACTCGGTCGTGACGAAGGACAACCACTACGGCGGGCCGACCGGCGACGAGCGCTACGACCTCTCCGCGCTCGACGCGAACCTCGTCCCCGAGTGGACGCTCACGAACACGAACACCGAGAGCTGCGCCCGCCAGCCCGACGGCTCGATCGTCTGCGTGGACGACCACCCGGAAGGCTTCGAGTGGTGCGTCAACCAGCCGGCCGTCGACGGCAACGGCGTGATCTACGCCAACAGCGAGGACGGATACCTCTACGCGATCGGGCCGGACGGAGCGGTGCGCGAGAAGATCTTCCTGAACCTCGCGCTCGGCGCCGCCTACACGCCCGTGTCGATCGGGCCCGACGGCCGGATCTACGCCCAGAACAACGGCCACCTGTTCGTGATCGGCTTCCCGGTGAAGAGCCGCGAGGCGGTGCTCGCGCCGCCCGGACCGAACCATGGACCGTCGGTCGTGCCCCGTCCCTGACGCCGTTGCGGCGTTGCCCCGGGCCCCCCGATTCCGCTAGACTGCGCCGGCTCGTTCGACGGCCTTCCCGGACGCCCAGGTAGCTCAGTTGGTAGAGCAAGGGACTGAAAATCCCTGTGTCGGCGGTTCAATTCCGTCCCTGGGCACCATATTTTCGCGCCGTCAGCCGCACATGATCCTAAAAGTCGCCAAGCTCGGTGTAAAAGTTCTCCGCGCGGTGTCGGAGCCCGTCGACCCGAAGGCCGTGAGCCGGGGCGACTATGAGCCCTTCCTTTCGGACCTCGAGGAGACCATGCGCGAGTACGACGGCACCGGCATCGCCGCGCCGCAGGTGTTCACGCCGCTGCGCGTCTTCCTGTACGAGGTGCACCCCGAGACCCGCAAGCGCAAGGAGCCCGATGTGCCGCTGACGGCGCTCTTCAACGCCTCGTACGAAGGCGTGGGGGAGGAGCTCGAGAAGGACTCGGAGGGCTGCCTCTCGGTGCCCTTTCTGCTCGGCCGCGTCGTGCCCCGCTTCGCGGCGATTCGGGTGAACGCGCTCGATCGGTCGGGAAAGAAGGTCGAGTTCGAGGCCTCGGGCTACCACGCGCGCGTCCTCCAGCACGAGATCGATCACCTGGACGGCCTCGTCTACCTCGACCGCATGCGCGACATGAAATCCCTCGGCTACACGGTCAATTTCGGCTAGCGCGACAGGCCTCGACGGCCCCTCCCGCTTTTGAACTAGAATCGCGCGCGATGGGTCTCTTCGGCAAGAAGGGCGAGCTTCCGGCGCTCCAGCCTCCGCGGCCCGGGGGGGCCGGGGGAGCGGATTTCTTCGTGACGCGCGTGGAGGAGATGGTTTCCTGGGCGCGCAAGAACTCGCTGTGGCCCTTCCCCTTCGCGACCGCCTGCTGCGGCATCGAATTCATGTCGGTCGCCGCCGCCCACTACGACATCTCGCGTTTCGGCTCCGAAGTCGTGCGGTTCTCGCCGAGGCAGGCGGACCTGCTGATCGTCGCCGGAACCGTCACCGACAAGATGGCGCCCGTCCTGCGCAAGATCTACGACCAGATGCCCGAGCCCAAGTGGGTGATCTCGATGGGCGTCTGTGCCTCCTCGGGGGGCTTCTACCGCGCGTACCACGTGACGCAGGGCATCGACGAGATCGTCCCGGTCGACGTCTACGTGCCCGGCTGTCCGCCGACGCCCGAGGAGCTGATCTACGCGATCATGCAGCTCCAGAAGAAGATCGCCTCCGGCGAGAAGTCCCGCGACGGCCGGTCCGCGAAGTTCGCCGCGGAACAGCTCACGTGACCGTCGCCCTCGAAACGGCGTTGTCGGCCGGGGCCGAGAAGGTCCGCGAGCGCGTGGCGGCGTCGCCCGTCGCCGGCCGCGCCGAAGTGGTCGATCGGGACCTGCCGACGATTGAAATCCCGCCGAAGGACTGGCCGGCGCTGGCGCGGTTCCTGCGCGACGACCCGGGCTGCCGGTACGACCTGTTCCTCGATCTCTGCGGCGTGGACAACCTGCGGCGCAAGGGCCAGAAGAGCCGCTTCGAGGCGGTCGTCCACCTTCACTCGCTGTCGCGCAACGAGCGGGTGCGCGTTCGCGTCGTCCTTCCCGACGACGAGAACCCGTCGCTGCCGACGGTTTGCGACACCTACCCGGCCGCGAACTGGTTCGAGCGCGAGGCCTTCGATCTCTACGGCTTCGCTTTCCCGGGACACCCGAACCTCCACCGCCTGCTCTGCCACGACGCGTTCGTCGGCCACCCGCTGCGCAAGGACTACGCGCCGGGCCAGCGCTGGTTTTTCGCGGAGGACGACCTGCGCATGCCGGAGTGGTCGAAGGAAACCGACGTGCGCGCCGGCCACTTCGAGACGCAGACGATCTCGATCGGACCCTCGCACCCGGCGACCCACGGGATCATCCATCTCGTCGCGCGCCTGGACGGAGAGCGCATCGTCCGGGCGGAGACGATGATCGGCTACCTGCACCGGTGCTTCGAAAAGATGGCCGAGAAGCACCACTGGAACCAGATCATCCCGTACACGGACCGCCTGAACTACGTCTCCGCGATGATCAACGGCGTCGGCTACGTGCGGACTGTCGAGAAGATGCTCGGCGTCGAGGTCCCGGACCGGGGCCGCCTCGCCCGCACGATCCTCTCCGAGTTTTCGCGGATCATGGACCACTGCGTCTGCATCGGCGCGAACCTCGTGGACATCGGCGCGCTCACCAACTTCATCTACCTCTACCAGAACCGGGAGGAGATCTACGACCTCCTGGAGGCCTGTTGCGGGGCGCGGCTGACCGTTTCGTACGTGCGTGTCGGGGGCCTCGCCGTCGACGTTCCCGACGACTTCGTCGCGCGCTGCCGCCGCCTCCTCGAGACGATTCCGACGCTGATCGACGACGTGGAAAAGCTCGTCACCAACAACCGGATCATCCGCAAGCGACTCTCGGGCACGGGCATCGTGACGAAGGAGCAGGCCGTGGCGTGGGGAATGACCGGTCCCATGCTGCGGGCCTCGGGCGTGCCCTACGACGTGCGGCGCTCGCACCCCTACGACTTTTACGACAAGTTCGACTGGGACATCCCGGTTTCCCAGGACGGCGACAACTTCGCGCGCTACCTGGTGCGCATCGAGGAGATGCGGCAGTCGCTCAAGATCATCCGGCAGGCGCTCGACGTCTTCCCGGCCTCGGGCCCGATCAACTCGGACGACTGGCGCGTCGTGCTGCCTCCGAAGGATGCCGTCTACCACGACATGGAGTCGCTCATCTACCACTTCAAGCTCACGATGGAGGGCATCCGGGTCCCGTCCGGCGAGCGCTACGAGTGGATCGAGGGCGCCAACGGAGAGCTCGGCTTCTACGCGATTTCCGACGGGCGGGGCGGTCCCTATCGCCTGAAGGTCCGGCCTCCGTGCTTCCCGAACCTCGCGGCCTTCGAGGAGATGGTCCTCGGCGGGACGGTGTCCGACGCCATCGCGACCCTCGGCACGCTGAACGTCATCGCCGGGGAGCTCGACCGATGAGCGGCGGCGTGATCGACGTGGGCCGTCGGGTTCCCAGCAAGCTGACCCTGCTTCAGAAGCTCTATCTGCCCGAGATCGTGCGGGGAATGGCCGTGACCCTGCGGCACCTCGTGCGCAACCTCGCCAACATGAAAGGCATGCCGACGATCCTGTACCCGGAGGTGCGGCGCAACTACTCGGGGCGGTTTCGCGGCAAGCACATCCTGAAGTCCCGCGAGGACGGGACCCTCAAGTGCGTGGCCTGCTACATGTGCCAGCAGGCCTGTCCCGCGGAGTGCATCACGATCGTCGCGGGCGAGCACCCGAAAATCGCGTACGAGAAGTACCCGGTCGTCTTCGACATCGACATGATGCGCTGCGTGTTCTGCGGCTTCTGCGTCGACGCCTGCCCCAAGGACGCCATCTGGATGACGCGCAACTACGAGATGGCCTTCTTCACCCGGGAGGACGCGGTCTTCTCGATCGACCGCCTGCGCGAGACGAAGGAAGAGATCGCGAAGCACGGCTACGGCTACCGCCCCTACTACCCGGGCGACGGCACGACGCCGCCCTCGGATGCGTCGCTGCTGCCGGTCGTCAACGGCAGCGGCGAGCGCGACCGGCTGCGGGAGGAAGGAATCCCGCTACCGGATCGCGATCCGGGCGCCGGGCCGCTCAATGCTCCATCGCAGGCCCAGAAGGCGTTCTCGGCCTAGCGACCGTTCCCGGTGCTCGCCGCGCGCCGCGTTCGCCGCTTCACCGGCATCTCCGTCGATGACTGGCGGGAGCTGGCGGAAATCTTCTCCCTGCTGCCCTCCGATCCCGGTCCGCTTGCCTCGCGCCGGCGGGCGCTGCTTGCGCGCCTGGCCGCCCGGAGCCTTGCCAGCGGACGCTGGCCGGTCGAGCTGCAGGGAGATCCGCCTTCGGGCGCGCCGACGGTGTACGTCTCCGCCCACATCGGCTCGCTCCAGTCCCTGCGGTATTCGCTGCGCGCCCGGGGAGTCCCGGCGGCCAGCGTCCTCGGGCCCTACAACCTGGACCGTTCCGATGCGGAGCGCCAGGACCGCATCTTCGACCGTCGCCACCCGGTCGCGTTTCCGCACTTCTTTCCGGCGGCCCACGTCCACCGGCTGCGAACGGCGCTGCGGACGGGAAGCCTCATCGCCGCTGCGGACCTGCCCGCCCGGGACGGCATGCAAGAGGCGCTGCTCGGGGGAGTCGTCCGGCTGGACCCGCGTCCCTTTCGGTTGGCGCGGACGATGGGCGTCGCGTGCCGGCCGGCGTTTCTGACTCTCCCCGAGGGGCGCTGGACCCTCACTCTCGGCGATCGGCTTGCGCGCAACGAGGACGAGGCAGTGCGGCAGTTCGCCGGCGTTTACCGCCGGGTGGCATCGGCGGCGCCGGTGGCTCTGGACGGAGTCGTGTATCTGAACCTCGCGCGGGGCGCGCGGGCCTGAGTCACTTCGTCGGCGGATGCCCGTCCGTGCGGTGCACCGACTCGACGGTGACCTTGATCTCTTCGTCCGAGAGGCCCTTGTCCTTGAGCTGCGCGGCCAGGAGCGCCTCCGACAGGCAGATGCCGCAGCCCGCGGCATGCATGTCGGTGTAGCAGGTAAGCAGGGTCTTGTGGTGAAACATGGGGCTCTCGGCGCACTCGCAGAAACAATGGATCTTGTCGAGCGTCGCGGGGTATTTCTTCGCGATCGCATAGCCTTCCGCGACCTCGGTCTCGTAGCCCTTCTTGAATGTCGCGGGGTCGAGCGTCGGGCGGCGCTCCTTGCAGGTGGAACAGGAGTTGGTCGGGGCGGCAGTGGGCTTCGGCGCCGCGCCGACGAGTGTCGAGGCGCCGACGAAGAGGGCCGCGGCGAGCACGCGCGTGGAGCGGGTTATTTCAACGACTCCATGATCTCTTCGAGCGCCTCCCTGGGCGGGCGCAGCCGCGCGTCGGGCAGCTCGACGATCGGGTGGCTTCCGACCCCCGAGAGCGTGAGGAAATCCTTCTTGGCGGGCTCGACGTAGATGAGGCCCGTCAGGAACTCGGTCTTCTCCTGGGCCTCCATGCACAGCGCGAGCGCCTTGCCCTTGTCGGTGGCGTCGTAGTCTTCGCGCAGCTTGCGCAGGCGGATGTGCGACCCGTCGTGGAGCGCGACGTCCTGCGTCGTGCCCGGGTCGTACTCGACCGTGATGTCTTCGTAGTAGGGGATGAAGCCGATCTCGTGGATCGGAATCTCGTGGTCCTTGGCCCACTTGTACGATTTCGTCGAGCTCTCGTGGTTGTTGAACGTGACGCACGGGGAGACCACGTCGAGCAGCGCCGTGCCGCGGTGCGCCATCGCGCCCTTGAGCAGGCCGACGAGCTGCTTCATGTCGCCCGAGAACGAACGGGCGACGTAGCCGCAGCCGAGCTCGATGGCCATCGCGCAGAGGTCGATCGCGGGAAGGTCGTTGACGACCCCGGACTTGAGCCTCGAGCCGACGTCGGCGGTGGCGGAAAACTGGCCCTTCGTCAGTCCGTACACGCCGTTGTTCTCGACGATGTAGACCATGGGGACGTTGCGGCGCAGCAGGTGGACGAACTGCCCGGTGCCGATCGACGCGGTGTCGCCGTCGCCGGAGACGCCGATCGCGAGCAGCGACGGGTTGACCATGACCGCGCCCGTGGCGACCGCCGGCATGCGGCCGTGCACGGCATTGAACCCGTGGCCCCGATCCGCGAAGTAGGCCGTCGTCTTCGACGAGCAGCCGATGCCCGACATCTTGGCGACCTTGAACGGCGGAACGGACATTTCGTACAGCGCCTGCGTGATCTGGCGCGTGATGACGTCGTGGCCGCAACCGACGCAGAGCGTCGACTTCAGTCCGCCGTACTCCTTGGCAGTCAGGCCGGTGCGGTTGACGGGCGGAGCCTTCGGCTCGGCGGTGGAGGACATCACTTTTTCTCCCCGGCCTCGATCCCCTCGATCACCGTCTCGGCGTCGAGGGGGAAGCCGTCGTAGTGGCGGATGGAGCGGAGTCGATCCGTGTTTCCGCCGATCTCGAGGCGCAGCAGGTCGTACATCTGGCCGTCGCGGTTCTGGTCGACGACGTAGACGCGGTCGTGGGCCGCGATGAAGGCGGCCGCGTCGGGCGTGAAGGGCAGGGCGCGCAGGCGCAGGTAGTCGGTCTTCCGGCCCTTGCGCCCGAGGATCGCGCGCGCCTCCTCGACGGCGAAATCCGACGAGCCGTACGCGATGATTCCGACGCGCGAGCCCGTGGCGTCCGAAATGATCGGTTTGGGCACGTACTCCTTCGCCGTCTCGAGCTTGCGCGAGAGCCGGTCCATGTTGTTCTTGTAGTCGTCGGGCCGTTCGGTGTACTGGGCCCGGTCGTTGTGGCCGGAGCCGCGCGTGAAGAACGCGGCAGCGGGGGCGTCCACCATGCCCGGCAGGGTGCGCCAGGGAATGCCGTCTCCGTCCACGTCGCGGTAGCGGCCGAACTCCTTGTGCCGGGCGACGTGGGCATCGAACTCGGCCCTGGTGCGCAGGACCTTGCCGCGGTCGAGCGGCCGGTCGGAGAACGGCAGCGGCTCCGCCATCCAGTTGTTCATGCCGAGATCGAGGTCGGTCATCAGGAATACCGGGGTCTGGAAGCGCTCGGCGAGGTCGAAGGCGTCCATCGCCATCGAATAGCACTCCTCGACGGAGCCCGGCAGGAGCAGGATGTGCCGCGAGTCGCCGTGGCCGAGGTAGTACGTCGAGGTGATGTCGCCCTGCATCGTGCGCGTGGGCAATCCGGTCGAGGGACCCACCCGCTGGACGTCCACGATGACGGCGGGCACCTCGGCGTAGTAGCCGAGGCCCGTGAACTCCGACATGAGCGAGATCCCCGGTCCCGAGGTCGTCGTCATCGCGCGCGCGCCGGCCCAGCCCGCGCCGAGGACCATGCCGAGGGCGGCGAGCTCGTCCTCGGCCTGGACGACCGAGAGCGTCGGCTCGCCGGTCTCCGGATCGAGCCGGTACTTTCCGGCGTAGTCGATGAGCGATTCCGCCAGCGACGAAGACGGCGTGATCGGGTACCACGCCAGAAACTGGACCCCCGCCATCATGCAGCCGATCGCGCTCGCGGCGTTGCCCTCGATGATGATCTTGCCGGCCGTGGCGTTCATCCTCTCGAAGCGGAAGGGGTCGCGCTTGGTCAGGTTCTTCGCCGCCCACTCGAGGCCGCCCCGGATGGCCGTCATGTTGATCTCGACGGCCGCCGCCTTGCTCTTGAACTGCTTGGCGACCGCCTTCTCGATCTCGGCCATGTCGACGTCGAGCAGCCAGGCGGCCACGCCGACGTAGATCATGTTCACGGCCAGCCGGCGCAGCTTGCCGTCGTGGACGAGCTCGAGCACGAGCTTCTGGAAGGGGACCGGGTAGAAGACGACGTCGTCACGCAGCGTGTCGAGCTTGAGGCTCTCCTCGTAGATGACCGCGGCGCCCGGCGAGACCGAGCGCACGTCCTCGTGCGCCGTCTCCGGGTTCATGCAGATGAGGACCCCCACGTCGCGCCGGCGGGCGATGAAGCCCTCCTTGGAAGCGCGGATCGTGAACCAGGTGGGCAGCCCCTGGATGTTCGAGGGGAAGAGGTTCTTGCCCGACACCGGGATCCCCATCTGGAAGATCGATCGCATCAGGATGCTGTTGGAAGACTGGCTCCCCGAACCGTTGGCCGTAGCGACGTGGATCGAAAAGTCGTTGATCACCGGCGTCCGGCTCGCGGACTCCGAGCGCTTTTCATCGAGAACGGCGGTCGACATGCGTCTCCTTTGGCGGGCGGCGACCCGCGGGATTCGGATGATACCAAAGCGATGCGGCCGCCCGCCCGATGCGTTTGCACGGATAGAATCGACCGCCGGGGAGGTTCTTTCATGCGCTTTTCTCGCCTGGCCGCCGTCTGCCTGACCGTCCTTGCGCCCGCCGTGCAAGCCGCGGACCGGCCCATTCGATTCGAGGAGCTGGCGAAGGTCCGCCGGGTCGGAGGCTTCTCGGTGTCGCCGGACGGGCGCACCGTTGCCTACGCGGTGTCCACTCCGGATGTCGAGGGGAATACGACGCGCTCCGCGATCTGGGTCGTGCCGGCCCCGGGCGGCGAGGCGCGGCGGATGACTTCCGGCGAAAAGCGGGATTCCGACCCGAAGTACTCGCCGGACGGCCGCAAGCTCGCGTTCCTTTCGAACCGCGACGGCTCCTCCCAGATCTGGGTCCTGGACCTTGCTGGCGGCGACCCGGCCAGGGCGACCGCGTTTCCGACCGAGGTCAACGGCTACAGCTGGTCGCCCGACGGCGCCTGGTTCGTCTTCACCTCGGACGTCTTTCCCGAGTGCCCCGACACGGCCTGCCTCGAGAAGACGCTCAAGGCGCGCGCGGAGTCGAAGGTGAAGGCCCGCATCGCGGAGCGCCTGCTGTTCCGCCACTGGGATTCCTGGAAGGACGGCACGCGCACACACATCTGGAAGGCTCCGGCCGCGGGCGGAGGCGCCGTCGACCTCACGCCGGGCGACCGGGACGCGCCGCCGTTCTCCATCGGGGGCGGCGAGGACTGGGACGTGTCGCCGGACGGGCGCGAGCTCGTGTACGCCTCGAATCCCGACAGGGTCGAGGCGCTCTCGACCAACGCGGATCTCTTCCTCGTTCCCATGGCGGGCGGTGCCCCGGCCAGGAACGTGACCGCCGCGAATCCCGCCTACGACGCCTCGCCGCGCTACTCGCCCGACGGCAAGTGGATCGCGTACCGGTCGCAGAGGCGGCCGGGCTTCGAGGCCGACCGTTTCCGTCTCATGGTCCTCGACCGGGCAACCGGAAAGGCGCGCGGCCTGACGGCAGGACTTCGACTTCTGGGTGGACGACTTCCGCTGGGCCCCGGACTCGAAGTCGATCCTCTTCGTGTCGCAGGTGCGCGGCCGCGAGACGCTCTACCGGGTCGCGCTGGCGGGCGGCGCGCCGACGGCGCTCTGGACCGGAGGTTCGATCGCCGGACTCGCGGTCGCCGGCCCCCGCGTCTTCTTCGGCACGAACACGCTCTCGCGCGCCACGGAGCTCTGGAGCGTCGGGCTCGATGGGAAGGCGCCCGCGGCGCTCACGCACGTCAACGACGCACTGTTCCAGGACCTGACGCTCGGCGAGGTGTCCGAGCGGTTCACCGATTCGTCCGACCGGCGCAAGCTCCAGGCGTGGGTCGTGAAGCCTCCTTCGTTCGATCCGTCCAAGAAGTACCCGGCGGTCTTCCTGATCCACGGCGGGCCCCAGGGCGCGTGGCTGGATGGCTGGTCGTACCGCTGGAACCCGCAGGTCTGGGCGGCGTACGGGTACGTCGTCTACGCGGCCAATCCGCGAGGCTCGACCGGGTTCGGCCAGGACTTTCTCGACGCGATCAGCGGCGACTGGGCAGGGCAGGTCTACGACGACCTGATGCGCCAGGCCGACGACCTCGAGTCGCTGCCCTACGTCGACAAGACCCGGATCGGCGCCGCGGGCGCCTCCTACGGCGGGTACATGGTCAACTGGATCGCCGGGCACACGCAGCGTTTCAAGACGCTCGTCTCGCACGACGGCGACTTCGACCTCGCCTCGGCCAACCTCGAGACCGAGGAGCTCTGGTTCCCCAACTGGGAGTTCAAGGGCTGGCCCTGGAGCTCGGACCAGTACCGCAAGTGGAGCCCCATGGAGTTCGCCGGCAACTTCAAGACGCCCATGCTCGTGATCACCAACGAGCGGGACTACCGCGTTCCGTTCGGCCAGGGGCTGCAGCTCTTCACCGCGCTGCAGGTCCAGAACGTGCCGTCGAAGCTGCTGACCTTCCCGGACGAGGGGCATTGGGTCCTCAAGCCGGGCAACTCGTGTCTCTGGCACAACACCGTCATGGACTGGCTCCACACGTACCTGGGCGGAGCCCCGGCGGATCCGAAGGGCCTGGCGATGGTCTACAGCGTCACGAAGTGAGAAACCCGCGGCCGTGAGTCACCTGGCTCACGGCCGCTCCGGTTCAGCCGCAAACGGCCTCGAACCGTTCCCCGACGTCCTTCCAGTTCCAGACCTTCCACACCACGTCGAAGAAGTCCGTCTTGCGGTTTTCGTACTGCAGGTAGTACGCGTGCTCCCACGCGTCGAGCACCTGGAGCGGCGTTCCGGCCTGGGCGAGGTTCGACTGGTGGTCGTAGATCTGCGAGATGAGCAGCCGCCTGCCCTGCGGCTCCCACACGAGCGCGGCCCAGCCGGACCCCATGACGCTGCCGGCGGCGGCGGTCATCTGTTTCTTGAACCTCTCGAATCCGCCGAAGTCGCGCTGGATGGCTTCGGCAAGCTTCCCCTGAGGCGTACCGCCGGCTTTGGGCGCGAGGTTCTGCCAGAAGAGCGTGTGCAGGACGTGGCCCGAGAGGTGGAAGGCGAGCGCGCGCTCGAGGGCCGGGAGGTTGTCGAAGTTCTCCTTGTCGCGCGCCTCCGCGAGCTTTTCGAGAGTGGTGTTGGCGCCCTTCACGTAGGCCGCATGGTGCTTGTCGTGATGGAGCTCCATGATGCGGCCCGAGATGTGCGGCTCGAGGGCGGAGAAGTCGTAGGGGAGATCGGGAAGCGTGTAGACGGGCATGGCGGTTCCTCCAGGCCTTTGATTATCACGGAAGTGAGAGATTCGAGAGAGGGGCTCAGTCCGCCAGGACGCACCGCCCCGCGGCCCAGCTGCGCAGCGCGGTAATGGCCTCGCTGCGGACGACCGACAGGGGCCGCGTGGACCGCACGGCCACGAGGATCGCGGCGGTGTCGAGCGGGAAGTGGCCGGCGCGCGCCTCGTAGAGCGCCGAGACGATCGCCTGCTCGATCTCGGCGCCGGAGAAGCCGCCGGCCGAAGTCGCGAGCGCGGCGAGGTCGAAACGGGCCGGGTCCTCTCCGCGCCGCAGCAGGTGGAGGCGGAAGATCTCCGTGCGCGCCTCCTGGGCCGGCAGATCCACGAAGAACACCTCGTCGACCCGGCCCTTGCGCATCATCTCGGGGGGCAGCTCGTCCACGGCGTTGGCCGTTGCGACCAGGAACACGCGCGCGGCGCGCTCCTGCATCCACACGAGGAGCATCCCGATCAGGCGCTTCGAGACCCCGCCGTCGGACTCCGAGGAGCGCGACGAGGCGAACGCCTTCTCGATCTCGTCGATCCAGAGCACGCAGGGCGCCATGCGCTCGACGCGGCGCAGGGCGTCGCGCAGGTTGCGCTCGGACTCGCCGATGAAGGGCGCGAGGAGCTTTCCCGAGTCGAGCGCGAGCAGCGGCAGCCCCCACGCGGAGGCGATGGCCTTGGCGGCGAGGCTCTTGCCGCAACCCTGGACGCCGAGCAGCAGGAGTCCCTTGGGAGGGTCGAGCGGTTTTTCGCCCTCGGACGGGAGGAGCCCCGCCTTGCGCGTCGCGATCCATTTCTTGAGCTTGAGCAGCCCGCCCACCTGGTCGAGACCCTCGGGAGTCGGAATGAACTCGAGCATCCCGCCGCCCTCGACCAGGTTCTTCTTCGTCTCGCGGATGCGCGGCCGGTCGGCCACCGTCAGGGCGTTGTCCTCGACGATCGCCCGCGCGAGCGCCCGCTCGGCCTCGAACATCGTCAGCCCCTGGAGGTCCGCGACGATGCCCTCGGCGTCCGCGCGCGAGAGCGCGACGCGCGCGGACGGGTTCTGCCGGGGAAGGCGCCGCACGACGCGGGTCAGCAGGTCGCGCAGCGCGTCGGCGCCGGGCAGCGCGAACTCGAAGCGGACGGCGATGTCGGCGAGCTCCGGCTTCTCGGGCATCGCCGGGCCGACCATCACGATCGTGCGCGCGGACCCGGCGAACTCCTGCGCGGTCTCCCTCAGCAGCCGCAGGGTCGCGGGAGGGTCGAGATGCGCCATCGGGTCCTTGAGCAGAAAGGTCCCCTCGCCGCTCGTCTTCCGGATGGCGCGCAGGGCGACCGCGAGGTCGACCGAGCTCTCGGCTTCCTGCGGGTGGGCGGGGCAGAGCCCGCTTGCGGCGCTCCAGGTCCAGATCGGAATGGTCAACTCGCTCGAAACTTCGCGGACGAGGGCCTCGAAACGCTGTTCTTCAACGGTCTCGCACACCACGAGGGGGTGTCGAGACCGAAGGAGAAGGGCGAGATCCCGAGCGGCGATGTCCAAACTTCATTGAGTGTAACCAAGATTCCGGGCATAGACTCCTCCCGTGCCTGCGAAGCGGGTGGTTTCCCTCTGCCCGTCCATCACCGAAACGATCGTCGCCATCGGGGGCCTGAAGGGCCTGGTCGGCGTGACGCGCTATTGCACGCGGCCGAGCGGCATGCTCTGGGGCCTGCCGCGGATGGGCGGGACGAAGAGCCCCGACATCCCGCGTATCCTGGACCTGAAGCCCGACCTCGTCCTTGCCAACGCGGAGGAGAACCGGCGCGAGGACGTCGAGGCGCTGCGCGCGGCCGGCGTCGAGGTGGACGTCACGCTGCCGAAAACCGTGGCCGAGGTGCCCGGAGTCATCCGACGGTGGGGCAAGCTGCTCGGGACGAGCGACGAGGCGGACATGGTCGCGGCGCGCGTCGAGATGGAGCTCGCGGCGCTCGCCGCCGAGCCGCCGCGGGCCGCTTTCCGGTACGCCTACTGGATCTGGAAGGACCCCTGGATGACGATCTCGGACGACACCTACGTCGCGGATCTGATTCGCCTCGTCGGAGGAGAGAACGTGTATGGCAAGGAGGCGGTCCGGTACCCGACGACGCATCCCACCGAAGCGCTCGCCCGGGAACCCGAGCTTCACATCTTTCCGAGCGAACCGTTCCCGTTCGCCGAGGACAGGCACGGGGCGCTCGTCGAGAAGCTCTTCGGCAGCCACACGTGGCGCGTCTTCGTGGACGGGGACAATTACTGCTGGCACGGGGTCCGAACGCTCGAGGGGCTGAGATCGATTCGGGCCCTAACAAAAAAAGGTTAAAGAGGGTATATCCCTTTTTTTATTAGGAAGGGCGCCTACGGGCCGCGGCGGTCGAGCAGCTTCAGAAACTCCTCCCGCACCGACTGCGTGTTGAAGATCCCGCGGATCGCCGACGTCACCGTCAACGCCCCCGGCTTCTTGATGCCGCGCATCTCGACGCAGAGGTGTCGCGCCTCGACCACGACCATCACGCCCTGCGGGTCCAGCTTCTCAGCCATGTAGCGGGCGATCTGCTCGGTCAGGCGCTCCTGGAGCTGCGGGCGACGCGCGTAGAACTCGACGATGCGCGCCATCTTCGAGAGGCCGACGATCGACTCGTTCGGGATATAGGCGACGTGCGCGTGCCCGTAGAACGGGACGAAGTGGTGCGAGCACAGCGAGTAGAACGGGATGTCCTTCTCGATGACCATGGCCGAGTAGTGCTCGTCGTTCGGAAAGAACGTGACCTTCGGCTCCGCGCCCTCCGAGAGGCCCTGGAAGAGCTCGAGGTACATCTTGGCGACGCGCTCGGGCGTCTCGACGAGATTCGGATCGGTCCCGTCGAGGCCGAGCAGGTCGATGATCTTGCGAAAGTGCGCGGCGATGTCGCGGATCCGGTCGGTGTCCGCGAGCGTCGGCACGGTCGAGGGCGCTTCGTGCATCGGAGTGCGATTCTTCATCCGGTCGTCCTCGGATCCGCCGTCTGTCGAGGTATGCCGGCTACGCGGCGCGTGCTTTTGCGAGGATCCCGGCGATGTCGCGGGCGACCGGGATGTCGGCGCCCACGATTTCCTTGATCCTGCCGTCCTTGCCGACGATGAAGGCCGTGCGGGCCGAGATGCCCTTGTCGGCGAGGTAGACGCCGTACTTCTCGGCCACCGCGCCCCTTGGGTGGAAATCGGCGGCGAGGGGATACGCGATGCCCTGAGCGGCGGCGAAAGCCTTGTGCGTCCACAGCGAGTCGACGGAGATGCCGATCACCTCGACGTCGCCGGGGACGGTCGTCGGCAGCATCTCGGCGCACTGCTTGGTCTCGACCGAGCAGACGGGGGAGAAGTCGAGCGGGTAGAACAGCAGGACGACGTTCTTCTTGCCGCGGTAGTCGGAGAGGGTGATCTTGTCCCCCACGGTCGCGGGGAGGGTGAAGTCGGGGGCCATGTCGCCGGGCTGGAGGGCCATGTCGCAAGCTCCTTCGGGAAGACCTCGCGGCACGGCGCCGCGGGGGGCGAATTCTATACGACGGGCGCCCGCGATACGATGCGGCCGGCATGAAGATCGACCTGCACAGCCACTCGACGGTGTCCGACGGCCTCGACGCCCCGACGGCCCTGGTGGGCCGGATGGCCGACGCCGGCCTCGACGCCTTCGCCCTGACCGACCACGACACGCTCCAGGGCCTGCCGGAGGCCCGGGAGGAGGCAAAGCGGCGCGGGATCGAGCTGATCTCCGGGGCCGAGATCTCGGCCGAGTGGGGGACCCAGGACGACATCCACATCCTCGCCCTCTTCGTGGACGAGAAGAACGAAAGCCTGAACGCGGCGCTCGCGCTGCGCCAGGAGGAGCGGCGCACCCGGGGCGAGCGGATGGCGAAGAAGCTGATCGAGCACGGCTACGCGATCGATCTCGACGCGGTCCGCGAGGACGTCGGCGACGGCGTCTGGGGGCGCCCGCACCTGGCGCGCGCGCTCATCCGCGCGGGCTACGCGAAGACGAACGACGATGCCTTCGATCGCTTCCTCGGCAGCGAACATCCCTGGCACGTGAAGTACGAAAAGTGGAAAGCCATCGAGGTGGTGCGCGCCGTGCGGGAGGCCGGCGGCGTGACGGCCGTCGCCCACGCCGTCTGGTACAAGGACGCCGAGGGACTGATCCGCGCGCTCGCCGCCGAGGGGCTCGGCGCGATCGAGGTCTTTCATCCGGATCACGGCCCGGATGAGGAGCGCCGGTTCCTGGCGCTGGCCCGCGAGCTCGATCTCGCGACGACGGCCGGCAGCGACTTCCACGGCACCGTCGAGGGCCGCAAGGAGCCCGGCGCCGTGGTCGGCGACGCGAGAATGCTCGAGGCCCTGCGCGCGCGCCGTCCGCGCTGATCCCGGCCGGAAGGCCTGCACGGACATCAACTGTCCGGGTCACGGGCGTCTCATGATCCTGTGGAAAACGTCCGGGCCCTGTCGAAATCTCTGCTGATGACTTTGGGCCGTTCCGGGGACACACTCGGCGCCACTTCCGCAATGCTCGACGAACTCACGGCCGAAAAGACCCTGCCCCAAAATCTCGAAGCCGAGCGCTCGGTTCTCGGGGCGATTCTCCTCGATCCTGTCTCGCTCTCGCTCGTCGTCCCGATCCTGAAGCAGGACGACTTCTTCCCGGACACGCACCGCCGGATCTTCGGCGCGATGATGGAGCTCTCGCAGCGGTCGGCCGAGATCGACGTGCTGACGCTGAAAGAGGAGCTCGATCGCAACGGGGCGGTCGACAAGATCGGCGGCGCGTCGTACCTGACGTCGCTGCTCGACGGTGTCCCCGACGTCGGCAACGTCGAGCACTACGCCAGGATCGTCAAGGAAAAGTCGACGCTGCGTCGCCTCATCCGCACCGGTCAGCGCATCGTGCGCGACGGCCTGGCGGGGACGAGGGACGCGGAGGCGCTCCTCGGCGAGGCAACGGGCGAGATCTTCGACATCGCGGAAGGCGCCGTCCAGGGCGGCTTCGAGCCGATCGGCGACGTCGTCAGCCGCAACCTCGAGATCATCGAGGACGCCCGGGGCCGCCAGGGCATGCTGTCGGGGCTCGCGACCGGCTTCATGGAGCTCGATCGGATGACCTCGGGGCTGCAGAGCACGGACCTCATCGTCCTCGCGGCCCGGCCCTCGGTCGGAAAGACCTCCTTCGCCCTGAACATCGCCCAGCACGTCGCGATCCGGGAAGGCCGCGCGGTCGGATTCTTCTCGCTCGAGATGTCGAAGGAACAGCTCGGATTCCGCGTGTTGTGCTCGGAGGCCGACGTGGACGCGAAGAAGGTGCGCGACGGCTACGCCTCCAAGGAGGCCATGCAGCGCCTCGTGCTCGCGCAATCGAAGATCCACGGCGCCCGGTTCTACATCGACGACAGCGCCGCGTTGAACGTTCCCGAGATGCGCGCCAAGGGCCAGCGCTTGAAGCGCGAGCACGGGCTGGACCTCCTGATCGTGGACTACATGCAGCTGATGGCGGGCCATGGTCGCTTCGACAACCGCACGCAGGAAGTGTCGATGATCTCGCGCGGCCTGAAGCTGCTCGCCAAGGAGCTCAAGGTCCCGATCATCGCGCTGTCGCAGCTTTCCCGCGCGCCCGAGGCGCGCAAGGGCGAGTTGCGCAAGCCCCAGCTCGCGGACCTGCGGGATTCGGGCTCGATCGAGCAGGACGCCGACATGGTCGTCTTCCTCTACCGCGAAGAGCTCTACGACAAGGAGACCGAGCGCAAGGGCATCGCCGACGTGATCATCGCCAAGCAGCGCAATGGCCCCACGGGCGATTTCTCCGTCGTCTTCCTCGGCGACCACATGACGTTTGCCAACTACGCCGGAGGCCCGCCGGTCCAGTCGGAGGGGCAGCCTTTCTGAAGGTGTCATGAGTCCGCCCGTCCGCGCCCTCGTCGACCTCGACGCGCTCGCTTCGAACTATCGCCTCGTCCGGGCGCGCGTGGGGCCCGATCGGGCCGTCTATGCCGTCGTCAAGGCGGACGCCTACGGCCACGGTGCGCCGGCGGTCGCGCGGCGGCTGGCGGCCGAGGGAGTCGATCGTTTCGCCGTGGCCCACACGGAGGAGGGCGTGGCGCTGCGGCGCGCCGGTGTGCGCGGCGAGGTCCTGCTGCTCTCCCATGCCGAGCCTTCGGACCTCGCGCGTCAGCGGGCGTACGGACTGACCCCCGTGCTCTACGACGTCGGGCAGGCCCGGGACGTCGCGCTGGCCTCGTCCGGGCTGGCGGAGCCGCTGCGCGTCCACCTCGAGCTCGATACCGGCATGGGTCGGGCGGGCGTCCGGGCCGGGGATCTCGACGCGGTGATCGGCCTGCTGAAGGCGGCGCCGCAGCTCGCCCTCGCCGGTACGTTCGCGAACCTTTCGTCCGCGGACGATCCCTCCTCGCCGGAAACCGCGCGGCAGATCGGCGCGCTCGAGGCATGCGTCAAGAGGCTGCGCGCGGCGGGAGTGCCGACGGGCACCGTGCACGCCGCCAACTCGGCCGGAATCCTCGGACATCCCGGGGCCTGGCTCGACGCGGTCCGGCCGGGCCTCGCGCTCTACGGCATTCCGCCTTCGGCCGCGTTCGCGGGCGCGGGTCTCGTTCCGGCGATGGCGCTCGAGACCTCCGTCGTGGCGGTGCGCCCTGTTCCCGCAGGGACGCCCCTCGGGTACGGGGGCCGCTTCGTGGCGCGGCGCGACACGACGGTCGCCGTCATCCCCATCGGCTACCATGACGGCTTCCGGCGCAGCTTTTCCGGTAGAGCCGAGGTCCTCCTGCGCGGACGACGCGCGCCGGTCGTGGGCGCCGTCAGCATGGACGTCACGCTCGTCGACGCGACGGGTACCGGGGTCGAGCGCGGCGATCCCGTGGTGTGCCTCGGCGCGCAGGGCGGACAGTCCGTGACGGCCTGGGACCTCGCCGCCGCCGCCGGCACGATCCCCTACGAAATCCTGTGCGGCATCGGCCCGCGCGTCGCCCGTGTCTACACGGGCGAGGCCTGAGCGATGGCCGCCAGGGCCACGACCGTCTTTGCCTGCCAGGCCTGCGGGTCGGCGTCGCCGAAGTGGCTCGGCCGCTGCCCGGAGTGCGGCGAGTGGAACTCGTTCGTCGAGGAGGTCCGCGCGGCGGCCGTGCGCGCGGCACCGGGAGAGGCGGCGCACCAGGCGGTTTCGATCGGCGAGATCGGCATCGAGCAGAGGCCGCGCCTGACGACCGGGCTCGAGGGTTTCGACCGCGTGCTCGGCGGCGGCCTCGTTCCGGGCTCGGTGGTCCTGCTCGGAGGCGAGCCGGGGATCGGAAAGTCGACGCTCCTGCTCCAGGCGGGCCGGGGACTGGCCGCGCAGTCGCGCGACGTGCTGTACGCGAGCGCCGAAGAATCGGCGCCGCAGGTGCGCCTGCGCGGAGGCCGCCTCGGCATCCACGAAGAGCGGCTGCTCGTCCTCGCCGAGACGGATGTCTCGCGGATCATCGCCGAGGCGCAGGCGCGGTCGCCCGCGGTCGTCGTGATCGACTCGGTCCAGGCCGTCCGGGAGCCGTCGCTGACGTCCGCGCCCGGCACCGTCTCGCAGGTCCGCGCCGCCGCCTCGGAGCTCACGCGGTACGCGAAGGCCCACGGCGTGCCGGTGCTGCTCGTCGGGCACGTGACGAAGGACGGATCGCTGGCAGGCCCGAAGTCCCTCGAGCACCTGGTCGACGCGGTCGTCTCGATCGAAGGGGACCGCGGCTCGTCCCGGCGGCTCCTGCGCGCGACGAAGAACCGCTTCGGGCCGGTCGACGAGATCGCGCTCTACGAGATGACGGGAGAGGGCCTCTCGGAGCTTCCCAATGCCTCGGCGGCGCTGCTCGCGGAGCGGCGCCCGGGACTGCCCGGTAGCGCGGTCACCGCCGCCCGCGAGGGGGCGCGCTCGGTGCTCGTCGAGATCCAGGCCCTCGTGGGCGGGATATCGGCCGGGTCGCCGCGGCGCGTGGCGATCGGTGTCGACGGCGGGCGGCTCGCGTTGCTCCTGGCGGTTCTCGAGGGATCGGGCGTCGCGCTCTCTTCGCGCGAAGTCTTCGTATCGTGCACGGGAGGGCTCGAGGTCGAAGAGCCGGCCGCGGACCTCGCGATCGTCGCGGCGCTCGTCTCGTCCGCGCGCGCGAGGCCGTTGCCCGACGGCAGCGTCTTCTTCGGGGAGATCGGCCTTCTCGGAGAAGTGCGCCGCGTTCCGGGCGCCGTCTCCCGGCTCAAGGAAGCGGCCGCCCTGGGATTCGGCCGCGCCTACCTTCCCTCGGGCAACGCCGGCGACGCGGCGGGGTTTCCGGATCTCGTGTGCCGGCCGGTGGATCGGGTCGCCGCGTTTCTGGCGAGCCTCGACGACAAGCGTTGAGCGCCGGTCGCGGCTATCCCGTCAGGTGCTCCGGCATCGAGTCGGTGAGCTTCCTGTACGCGTCGAGGTACTTTTCGCGCGTGGTGCGCACGACGCCCTCGGGCAGCTTCGGCGCAGGCGGCTTCTTGTCCCAGCCGGTGGACTCGAGCCAGTCCCGGACGAACTGCTTGTCGAAGGAGGGCTGTCCCTTGCCGGGCGCGTAGTGGGCCATGTCCCAGTAGCGCGAGGAGTCCGGCGTGAACGCCTCGTCGATCCAGACGATTTGGCCGTCGAGCTTGCCGAATTCGAGCTTCGTATCGGCGAGGATCAAGCCGCGGGTCGCGGAGTACTCGCTCGCACGCCCGTAGAGCGAGAGCGTCATGTCCCGCAGGCGTTCGGCCTCGCCCTCCGGCAGCGCCCGGGCCATCGTCTCGAAGGAGATGTTCTCGTCGTGGCCGGTTTCGGCCTTGGTCGCCGGCGTGAAGATCGGTTCCGGGAGCTTGTCCGCCTCGCGCAGGCCGTCGGGCAGCTGGATGCCGCAGACGCGGCCGGTCTTCCGGTACTCCGCCCAGCCCGACCCGGCCAGGTAACCCCGCGCGACGCACTCGAAGGGGATGACCTCGCACTTGCGGACGATGACGGAGCGCCCGGCGAGGGTCGCGGCGTCGGCCTTGAGCTCCTCGGGAAAGCGCGCGACGTCGGTCTCGATCAGGTGGTTGTCGACGTCCGAGAACTTCCGGAACCAGAAGTTCGACAACTGCGTGAGCATCCGTCCCTTGTCCGGGATCCCGGGGGACAGGACGACGTCGAACGCCGAGATCCGGTCGCTCGCGACAAGTAATAGAGAGGAGCCGAGATCGTAGAGCTCGCGGACCTTGCCGCGCCGGGAAAGGCGCGCGCCGGACAGGTGGGTTTCGGTGATGGTCGTCATGAGGCGGGGGAACTTAGCACAAGGTGAACCGGGAAATGCCCCTCTGTTATCGTCTCCTGCCATGCGCGTACGTCTGAGCGACACGCTTGCCCCCGGCGCCGCGACGCGGTGCATTGCGTTCCTCCACGAAGGCCGGGACCCGTCGGCGGGACTGCCCGCCAGCCTGCGTACGAGGGTCCGGTCCGCGGCCAGGTCGGCGGGTTTCCAGGGAAAGACCGGTGAGGTCGTCGAGGAGGGCGGCTGGATCCTCTGCGGCCTCGGGCGCGGCCCGGCTCCCGCCCACCGCCTGCGCGCGACGCTGCGGCGGGCGATGAAGACCGCCCTACGGCCGTCGCAGCGGACGGTGGCGCTGTGCTTCGACGGCAAGGTGTCTGTGGAAGCCTTCCGGTCCCTGCTGCCGCACATCGCGCTGGCGGACTACTCGTTCGACCGGTACAAGTCGAAGAAGGCGCAGGCGGGGCGCGCGGGCCAGGCAACGGTGATCCCGCCGCCCGGGAGCAAGGCGCGCTCCTTCGCCCAGGCCGCCCGGGAGGCCGAGGCCGTCGCCGGCGCCGTCGGGTGGATGCGCGACGTCGGCAACACGCCGGGAAACGACCTCGGACCCGTGGAGCTGGCGCGCGCCGCGAAGGCCCTGGCCGCGCGGGGCGGGTTCCGCTTGAAGGTCCTGGACAAGCGCCTGATCGAAAAAGAGAAGATGGGAGGGCTGCTCGGCGTCAACGCCGGAAGCGCCCGTCCTCCGGTCTTTCTCATCGGCGAATATGCGCCCGCGAAACCGCGCGGCACCGCCGTGCTCGTGGGCAAGGGGATCACGTTCGACTCGGGCGGCATCTCGATCAAGCCCGCGGCCTCGATGGGCGAGATGAAGTACGACATGATGGGCGCGGCCACGGTCTTCGGCTGTCTCGCGGCCGTGCGCGCGTTGAAGCTGCCGGTCCACCTCGTGGCCCTCGCGCCCGTGACGGAGAACATGCCGGGCGGCTCGGCCACGCGCCCGGGAGACATCCTCCGGATGCGCAGCGGCAAGACCGTCGAAGTGGACAACACCGACGCCGAGGGCCGGCTGGTGCTCGCCGACGCGCTGTCGTACGCCGCGAAGTTCCGGCCGGACGTCCTGATCGACTACGCCACGCTGACGGGCGCGGTGCTCATCGCGCTCGGCCACGAATGCGCCGGCCTGATGACTGCGGACGATCGGCTGGCGGCCGAGCTCGTCGCGGCCGGCGAAGCGACGGGCGAGCGACTGTGGCGGCTGCCGCTCTGGGACGAGTACCGCGAAAATCTCAAGTCCGAATGGGCCGACATGCGCAACACGGGCGGCCGCAGCGCCGGGACGATCAACGCCGGTGTGTTCCTGAAAGAGTTCGCTCCGGAGGGCGTCGCGTGGGCGCACCTCGATGTGGCCGCCGTCGCGCACTTCGAGAAGGAGCAGAGCGGGTGGCCGGCCGGCGCGTCGGGCTTCGGCGTTGCCCTGACACTCGCGTTTCTGAAGCGGCGATTCGGAGTCTGATGCGGGTTTGACTCGCCCGGATCCCTTTGCTACGGTCGCGCGCAAGTCGAGGAAAAGATGCCCCTGCGCGAATTCAAGATCGGTCCGGTCGGAGAAGACGTCTATCCGCGCTTCATCGCGCGCCTGGCGGAGAAATTCGACGACCCGAAGCAGGATCGGAACGTGGTCGTGCGCGACGCGCTCGCGCAGCTCTACCTCGGCCGGGTGATCGACCACGACGCGATCCTTGCGGATCCGGGCGTCGCGCTCGCGACCAAGACCCTCGTCGCTGCGTTCGATCCCCGCAACGCCACGCTGGAAGCCGAGTACTACCGGGAGATCGACCTGGAAAAGTGGGCGCGCGTCAAGCCGCTGCTCTGGTTCTGGCAGATGTTCGATCACTCGCCGGTGGGCCGCAACGTCCGGCTCGGGACGCAGATGCGTTACATGCTGGCGCAGCGGGTCTTCAAGAGGTGCGGTAAGCGCGTCCGCATTTTCCACGAAGTGGAGTTCTCCTTCGGCTACAACCTGACGGTCGGCGACGGCGTCACGATCCACCGCAACGTTCTGATCGACGATCGCGCCGAGGTCATCATCGGGGAGGACGCCTCGATGTCGGACTACGCGAACATCTACTCGCACTCGCACGCGGTAGAAGACATCCACGACGTGGGGTTGCACCGGACCGAGATTGGCGCCCGCGCGCGCATCACGTACCACTCGGTCGTCCTCGCCGGCGTCCGGGTCGCCAACGACGCGATCGTCGGATCGATGGGCGTGGCCTCCAAGCCCGTCGAGGCCGGCTGGATCGTGGGCGGCGTGCCCGCCAAGCAGATCGGTACGAAGAGCGTCAAGCCCTGACTTTCTCGCCCTGGGCATAGACTTCTCCCCGTGCTGCGTCGCCTGACGGTCCGGAATCTTGCGATCGTCGAGGACCTCGAGATCGAGCTCTCCGAGGGCTTGACGGTCGTGACCGGCGAAACCGGCGCCGGCAAGTCCATCCTCGTGGACGCCCTCGCGCTGCTCGCGGGCGGCCGCGGTTCGGCCGATCTGGTGCGCCAGGGCGCAGCGCGCCTGACGGTCTCCGGGGAATTCGACGCGGACGCTGGGGTCCGGGCGGAACTCGTCCGCGCGGGCCTGGCGCAAGGCGGGACGGTGCTGTTGCGCCGAGAGCTCGCCCCGGACGGGAAGGGCCGCGCCTTCGTCGACGACGAGCCGACGGCGGTGCGCACGCTCGGCCGGATCGGCGAGCGGCTGGTGGCGATCCATGGCCAGAGCTCCGAACAGGAGCTCGTGGACGCGGGCGCCGCCCTCGACCTGCTCGACGCGTTTGCGAAGACGGATGCCGAGCGCGACGCGACGGCCGGAGCGGCCGCGCGGTGGAAGGAGGCCCGGGAGCGGCTCGACGCGCTCGAGGCCTCCCGCCGCGAACGCGGCGTGCGCCTCGAGATGCTGGAGTTCCAGGTCCACGAGATCGAGGCCGTCGCGCCCCTCGAGCGGGAGGACGCGCAGCTCCCGGTGGAGCGCGAGCGCCTGCTCCACGCGGACCGGATCCGCCGCGCGGGGGAATCCGCGCTCGGCGCGCTCTCCGAGGACGAGGGCTCGGCGGCGGACCGGGTCGGCGAGGCCGCCCGGGCGTTCGCGGAACTCGCGACGATCGACCCGAGGGAGGCCGCGCACCGCGACGAGGCCGAAGACCTCAAGCGCCGCATCGCGGACCTGGCCGCCGCCGCGCGCGACGCGGCTGAGGCGATCGAAGCCGATCCGGAGCGGCTCACGGCGCTCGAGTCCCGCCTCGAGCAGATCGCCCGCCTGAAGCGCAAGTACGGAGGCTCGATCGCCGATATCCTGGAAAGGCTCGCCGCGCTGAAAGCCGAGCACGGAGACCTCGCGAACATCGAGGATGCGCTCGATCGGCGCCGCAAGGAAGATGCCGCGGCGCGGGCGGCGTACCGGGAGGCGGCCGCGGCGCTCTCGACGAAACGCCGGGCGGCGGCGGCGCGCTTTTCGACGGCCGTCGAGAGGCAACTGCAGGGCCTTGCGATGGAGAAGGCCCGTCTCCGGGTCGCGTTGGCGCCTCTGGACGAGGACGCGCCGCGGGCTTCGGGCGCCGAGACGGCCTCGTTCCTCTTCGCGCCCAACCCGGGCGAACCGGAAAAGCCGCTCGAGAAGATCGCGTCGGGAGGGGAGCTCTCGCGGCTCCAGCTCGCGATCCGTTCGGTTGCCGCCGGCCGCAAGGGGCGGGGGCGCACGCTCGTCTTCGACGAGGTGGACGCGGGCATCGGTGGGCGCGTGGCGGAGGTGGTCGGCAGGAAGCTGCGCGACCTCGCCGCCCACGACCAGGTCCTCTGCGTGACGCACGTGCCCCAGATTGCGGCGCTCGCGGACCGGCACTTTCTCGCGGAGAAACGCGAGGCGCGGGGCCGCACGGTCGCCTCGGTGCGCCTGCTCGAGGGGCGCGAGCGCGTGGCCGAGATCGCGCGCATGCTCGCAGGGGAGAAGGTCCCCGAGACAGCGCTCGAGCATGCGCGAACCCTGCTCGAGGCGGCGACCCGATGAGCGCCAGGTATTCGCGGTCGGAGCTCTTTCCCGGAATCGGCCCGGCGGGGCAGCAGCGCATCCGCGGCTTCTCGATCGTCTTCGTCGGCGTCGGGGCCGTGGGTGCCGCCGCGGCGGAGATGGCGGTGCGGGCGGGGTTCGGCCGGATCACGCTCGTCGACCGCGACGTCGTCGAGGAGTCCAACCTCGCGCGCCAGTTCCTCTTCGATGCCGAGGACGCCGCGCGCATCGCGCCGAAGGCCGAGGCCGCGGCCGCGCGCCTCCACGAGATCGACCCGTCCGTTCCGGCGGCCGCGGTCATTGCCGACCTTTCCCAACTCAACGCGCGGGAGATCCTCGCCGGGCACGACGTCGTGTTCGACGGCTCCGACAACTTCGAGACCCGCTTGCTGGTCTCGGATTCCGCGCGCTCGCTCGGGATGCCGTCGGTCTACGCGGCCTGCGTGGGCGAGCAGGGGCGCATGGCGGTTTCGATTCCCGGCGCGACGCCGTGCCTGCGCTGCTACCTGGAGGCGCTTCCGCCGGCGGGTTCCGGGCCCACATGCGACACGGCGGGCGTCGTGCCGACGCTGCCGCCGCTGGTTGCGTCCCTCGCGATGACCGAGGTCGTCCGGCTGGCGGCGGGCGAAACCCCCGCCCCGGGCATGCTGACGCTCACGGTCTGGGCGGGAGGGTTTCGCTCGCGTCGGCTCTTCGAGGGTGCCCGGCCCTCCGCCGCCTGCCCCGTGTGCGCGGGCCGGAGGTTTCCGGCCCTCGAGGGGGAAGGCGCCGCGGAGATGGTCAAGCTCTGCGGGCGCCAGTCCGTGCAGATCACGCCGGCGGACCGCGCGCGCCCCGACTTCGACGCCCTGGAGCGGCGACTGTCGCCGCTCGGCCGGGTCCGGCGCGCGCCCCAGCTTCTGAACGCCGACATCGAGGAGCTGAGCCTCACGGTCTTTCCGGACGGGCGCTGCGTGATCCGAGGGACCGACGATCCGTCCCGCGCCCGCTCCTACTACGACCGGTACGTCGGGGGCTGAGCGTGCACCGCATCCAGATCGAGGACCTGCTCGCCTCGCCGGAGCAGATCGCGGCGTTCGGGGCGCTGCTCGCACGCGGCGGGATCGCCGGGATTCCGACGGAGACTTTCTACGGCCTCGCCGCCGATCCGCGCAGCGAGGTCGGCGTGCGTCGCGTGCTGGCGCTGAAGCGGCGCGACGCGGCCAAGCCGCTGCTGGCCCTCTTCGGCGCGCGCCGCCAGCTCGCGCCGCTCGGCGTCGCGGCGGTCCCCGGCGTGCTCGACCGGTTCTTCGCGATCTGGCCGGCGCCGCTGACCGTCGTCCTGCCGCTCTCGGCTCCCATTCCCGCCTCGCGCGACGCCCTCTCCCTCGGAGTCCGCATGCCCGCGCACCCCGCCCTCTGCCGCCTGCTCGCGCGCGTGGGACCGGTCACGGGCACGAGCTTCAACCGCACCGGCGAGCCGCCGTGCTCCGACCCCGATGAGGCCGTGCGGCTGATGCCGGGCGAGGTCGACGTCCTCGTCGACGGCGGGAGGACGCCGGGAGGCCTGCCCTCGACGCTCGTCGACGGGACCGTCGATCCGCCGCTCGTCCTGCGCGAGGGCGCGTTCCCATGGCCCCCGGCGCACCCCTGATTCCATGCTAAATTGCGCGCTTTTATGGGCATCCTCAGAGAATACGCGGGAAAGGCTCCCGTGCTCGGAAAGCGCGTCTACCTCGCGGAGACCGCCGCCGTGATCGGCGACGTCGTGCTCGGGGACGACGTGTCGATCTGGTACAACTCGGTCGTCCGGGGCGACTGCCACTTCATCCGGATCGGGGCGCGGACCAACATCCAGGACAACTGCGCGCTCCACGTCACCCAGAAAACGCACCCCACGATCCTCGAGGAGGAAGTGACGCTCGGCCACGGAGCGATCGTGCACGGCGCGACGGTCCGCAGGGGAGCCCTGATCGGGATCCGCGCCACGGTGATGGACGCGGCCGAGGTGGGGGAGTCGGCATTCGTCGGGGCTGGCGCCCTGGTCACTCCGCGGACGATCGTGCCGCCGCGCACGCTCTGGCTGGGCTCGCCCGCGAAGCAGGTCCGCGTGCTGTCCGACGCCGAGGTCGCGGACCTGCGGCACTACCATTTGAACTACCTCGGCTACAAGGAGGAGTACTTCAAGGTCGACGGGGCCTGGGCGCGATGAAGGCGCGGCTGAAGGCTCCCAAGGGGACCCACGACCTGTTTCCGGCGGACAGCGAGAAGTTCGCGGCCGTCGAATCCGTCGCGCGGCGCGTGTTCGGATCGTTCGCGTACGGCGAGATCCGCACGCCGACCTTCGAGTCGACCGAGCTCTTCGCGCGCTCGGTCGGCGAGACGACCGACATCGTCCACAAGGAGATGTACACGTTCCCGGACCGCAAGGGGCGCTCGCTCACGCTGCGCCCGGAAAACACGGCCGGCGTCGTGCGCGCGCTCGTCGAGAAGGGCATTCAGGAGATGCCGAGGCCGCTGCGCCTCTGGTACACGGGCTCGCAGTTTCGCTACGAGCAGCCGCAGGCGGGCCGGTACCGGGAGTTCCGCCAGATCGGCGTCGAGCTCGTGGGCGTCGCGGGCGCGGTCGGCGACGCGGAGGTGCTCGGCATGCTCTTCGCGTTCCTGCGCGCCCTCGGCTTCACGGACGCGGTCGCCACGATCAACTGCATTCCCCGCGGTCCCGCGCGGGCGGCGTTCTCGAAGGCGCTCCAGGAGCACGTCCGGCCCCACGCCGAACGCCTCGGCGCCGAGGACCGCAAGCGCCTCGAGGAGAATCCCCTGCGCCTGTTCGACTCGAAGGACCCGGAAGCGGCGTCCATCCTCGGCGGGGCCCCGAAGACCCTCGACTTCCTGGACGACGCCTCCCGCGCTCACCACGAGGAGTTGAAGGAGCTGCTCACGCGGGGCGGCGTCCGCTTCCGGGAGAGCGCCGCGATCGTCCGCGGGATCGACTACTACACGCTGACGGTCTTCGAGGTCGCGTCCGAACGGCTCGGCGCGCAGAACGCATTGCTCGGCGGGGGACGCTACGACGAGCTCGTCGGCGAGCTCGGGGGTCCTCCGACGCCGGCGGTCGGCTTTGCCATCGGCGAGGACCGCCTGGTGGAGGCGATGACGGGCGACGTGCGCGAGCCGAGGACCCTCGTGTTCGTGATTCCGGACGGACCGGAGCAGTTCGTCTACGCGCTGGGCGTGTCGGACGAGATCCGGGGACTCCTGCCCGAAGCGGTCGTGGAAAGCGACTATTCCGGCCGGGGGATCGGCAAGGGCCTCGGCCGCGCCGGCCAGATCGCGCGCGACCCGACGCTCCATCCCTTTCGCGTGGGGACGGTTCACGCGGTGCTCCTGGGCTCCCGGGAGCGGGAAGGCGACACGGTGACGATGAAGGATCTGACGAGTGGAACGCAGGAAACCTTCGCGCGGGGAGAGCTGGCCGAGCGCCTGGCCGGGAGGGAACGATGACGCGCGCCCGGCAGCCCGGCGGTCTGCTGCGGGCGTCCGACGCGGGCAAGAAGGTCTTGCTCAAGGGATGGGTAGCCCGCCGGCGAGATCTCGGCGAGCTGATCTTCCTGACGGTGCGCGACCGCAGCGGGCTCGTCCAGGTGGTGTTCGACAAGGCCCGCTGTCCCGCGGACGCCGTGTCGGGCGCCAACGAGGCCCGCAGCGAGGACGTCGTCGCGATCGAGGGCGAGGTGATCCTGCGCGGCGAGGGGCAGCGCAACAAGGAATTGCCGACGGGGGAGATCGAAGTCCTCGCGGCGGGCCTCGAGTTCCTGTCCCGCTCGGAGACGCCGCCGTTCGTCGTCGAGGACCGCACGAACGCGACGGAGGAACTGCGCCTGGAGTACCGCTACCTCGACCTGCGGCGCCCGGCGATGCAGAGGAATTTCGTGCTGCGCGACGAGATCGCGTTCCGCGTTCGCAAGGTGCTTCACGAGCGTGGCTTCCTCGAAATCGAAACGCCGATGCTCACGCGTTCGACGCCCGAGGGGGCGCGGGACTTCCTCGTCCCCTCGCGCGTGCACCGCGGGCAGTGGTACGCGCTGCCGCAGTCGCCCCAGCTCTTCAAGCAGATGCTGATGATCTCGGGCTTCGAGCAGTACTTCCAGCTCGCCCGCTGCTTTCGCGACGAGGACCTGCGCGCGGACCGCCAGTTCGAGTTCACGCAGATCGATCTCGAGATGTCCTTCCCGACCGAGGAGGACATCTTCGACGCGGTCGAAGCGTTCCTCGTCGAGGCCTTCGCGGCGGCCGGGATCGCCGTCGCGCGCCCGTTCCCGCGTCTGGTCTTCAAGGACGCGATGGAGAAGTACGGCACGGACCGCCCGGACCTGCGCTACGACCTGCCCCTCTGCGACCTGACGGAAGAGGCCGCGGGGACCGGCTTCGCGCCGTTCGAAAAGGCGCTGGGCTCCGGAGGAACCGTGCGCGGCCTGCGCGTTCCGGGGGGCGCAGCGTTTTCGCGCAAGCGGCTCGACGAGCTCACCGAGAAGGCGCGCGAGCACGGCGCCGGCGGCCTGCTCTGGGCCAGGAGCGCCGCGGGAGAGATCACGTCGCCGGCGAAGAAAGGCCTCCCGGAGGGGCGGCTCGAGCGCCTGCTCGCGAAGGCCGGAGTCGCCGACGGCGATCTGCTCCTCATCGTTGCCGACAGGGGATCGGCGGCATTCGCCGCGCTTGCGGCCCTGCGGGCCGAGGCCGCCCGCGAGCTCAAGCTCGTCGACGAGTCCCGCTACGCGTTCTGCTGGGTCACCGAGTTCCCGCTGCTCGGCTACGACGCCGAGAACAAGCAGTGGTTCCCGATGAACCACCCCTTCACGGGACCGCGCGAGGAGGATCTCGATCGGCTGGAATCCGACCCGGGCAGCGTGCGCGCCCGCGCCTACGACGTCGTGGTCAACGGATGGGAGCTCGGCTCGGGCTCGATCCGCATCCACCGCGCCGACCTGCAGGAGCGCGTGTTCCGCGTCCTCGGCATCGGCGAAGCGGAGGGCAGGGAGCGCTTCGGGTTCCTGCTCGACGCGCTGAAGTACGGTGCGCCGCCCCACGGCGGGATCGCTCTCGGCCTCGATCGGATCTGCGCGATCGCGGCCGGCGCCGACTTCGCTGCGGGACGTCATCGCCTTCCCGAAGACGACCTCCGGCATCGATCTCATGACCAAGGCGCCGGCCAATGTCTTCCCGCAGCAGCTGCGCGAGCTCGGCTTCGAGCCCCCGGTCCGGCCGGAGAAGTGACCGCGCCCGCCCCGGAACGAATCCCGGTCGGGGGAGGACCCTCCGAGAGCACGGCCTGGGTCGGCAGCGGCTTGCTTCGCGACGCGGGGCGACTATCTCGTCTCGCCCTCCGGGCGATTCCTGCTCGTGTCGGCCCCTTCGGCGGCCGCGGCCGCCGAGCCCATCCGCCGCGCGCTCGCGGGCCGTCTGCTGCTCGACATCGCCGTCGAAGACACCGAGTCGGCCAAGACTCTCGACACGGTGGCGCGCATCGCGGATGCGGCGATCGGGGCCGGCGTGCGGCGCGACGACGCCTTCGTGGCCGTGGGCGGCGGCGTCACGACCGACACGGTCGGCTTCGCCGCGGCGGTGCTCTTGCGCGGCGTGACCTGGAACGCGGTGCCGACGACGACGGCCGGAATGGCCGATGCCGCGATCGGCGGCAAGACGGGCGTCAATCACCGCCTCGGCAAGAACCTGCTCGGCGCCTACCACGCTCCCGCCGCGATCCTGGTGGACCCGGCGGCCGCGTCGACGCTGCCCGACCGCGACTACCGGGCCGGCCTCGTCGAGGCGTACAAGGACGCGTGGATCGCCGACGCCGCGGCTCGCCGAGCGCGCTGCGCGCCGTCTGCCGGAGATCCTCGCGCGCGAGGAGGCCGCGCTGCTCGACCTGCTCGCGGGTTCGGTCCGCATCAAGGCCGCGATCGTCGCCTCGGACCCGAAGGACTCGGGGCGACGCCGCCTGCTCAACTTCGGCCACACGCTGGGTCACGCCGTGGAAGCCGCCGGAGGCTTCGGACGGCTGCGGCACGGGGAAGCCGTCGCGTGGGGCATTGCGGCCGCGCTGCGGATCTCGAGCGCGCGCGCCGGATTGTCGGAAACGGACGCCGCCGCGGTGCGGCGCGTCCTCGCCGGCCTCGGGCCCTTTCCGGATCCCGATCGCGACCCGGCGTCGGCTCGGCGCCTTCCTTGCGCGCGACAAGAAGACGACGGCGCGCGGCCTCGTCTCCATTCTCCTGGCGGAAATCGGGCGCGCGGAGGTCGACGAGGCGGTCACGCCGGAGGAGTGGCTGGCTGCAGCGGCTATAATGTCGATATCGTGACTGGGGGTCCGGGACGCCGCGGATCCGCCTTTTCGTGCTGCTTTCCGGCGCGTTGATCCTGGCCTCGCTCGTGCCCCTCGCCGTCGCGGAGGTCGCACTCATCGCCCGGAACCGGCGGACCCTGGAAACGCTCGAGGAGAAGTACCTCACCCGCTCTTCGGCCGCGACGGCCGACCACATCGCCGCCTATCTACGCCGCGGCCTCCCAGCAGCTCACCAGAGGCGACCGACGCCATCCGTCTCGCCCTCCAGCTGACGGGCAAGGATCCGTTCGGCTCGTCCGACGGGCCGGAGATTCTCGGCGGCATCCTGAAGGGACAGTCGCAGCTGGCGGCCCTGCGCAGCGTGAACCTCGAGGGCAAGGGCAGTTTCGTGGGCCCGGACCTGCATTCGCCGGAGATGGACTTCGAGTTCCGGAAAGGCTTCGAGTCGGCGCGCGACGGCGTCCGCTACGCCGGGCGAGCCGTTCGGGGTCGGCGAGATCGGGGCGGTCGCGGTCCTCGCCGAACCGGTGGTGGACGCGAGGGGGAACCGGATCGGCGTCGTCGAGGCGCTCGTCTCGTGGCAGCCGATCGTGCGCGAGTTTCAGGACGAGGCGCGGCGCGAGGTTCGTTCCACCCTCGTGGACCGCGAGGGGCCGGATCCTGTTTCCGCCGGCCACCGGCGGCCGGGGCCTCGTGCATCCGTCCTCCCTGGTGGCCGACTTCGTCCGGTTTCCCGCGCGCCTGACCCGATCCGAGGCGAGCGCGACGGGGGCCGTGCTGGCTTCCATCGCCCCCGTCGGGGATCCGCCCTGGGGCGTGCTCGTCGAGCGCGACCGCGACATCGCGTTTGCTTCCGTCGACCGCATGATCCGGGACACGGTGCTCTGGAGCGCCGCCTGCCTGGCCGGGGCGCTGCTGCTCGGCCTCCTCTTTGCGCGGCGCCTTTCGCGGCCGATCGCCCAGCTCGCCGAGTCGACGCGGGCCATCAGCCAGGGCCAGTACGGCGCGACCGTCGAGGTCATGGGCACGGCCGAGATCGCCGACCTGTCGGAAAACTTCAACGTCATGAGCGCCTCGATCCGCGACGCCTTCGAGAAGGTCCAGAGGGCCGCGCGCGAGAACCAGGAGCTCTTCCTCGTCGTCGATCCGCGCGCTCGCGGCCGCGATCGACGCCAAGGACCCGTACACGCGCGGCCACTCCGAGCGGGTCGCCCGCTACTCCTCGGCGATCGCGAAGGAAATGGGCCTGCCGGCGGATGAAGCCCGCAAGGTCCGGCTCTCGGCGCTGCTGCATGACGTCGGAAAGATCGGGATCGACGACCGGATCATCCGCAAGCCGACCGCGCTGACCGACGAGGAGTTCGAGCTCATGAAGGCGCATCCCGTCAAGGGCGCCGCAATCATGGCGACAATCCCCCAGTTGGCCGATATCATCCCGGGAATGAAGTATCACCACGAGAAGTGGGAGGGCGGCGGCTATCCGGAAGGCCTGAAGGGCGAACAGATCCCCATGCAGGCGCGGATCGTGGCGGTGGCCGATGCGTTCGACGCGATGACGACGACGCGCCCCTACCAGAAGGCCATGGAAGTGTCCTACGTCCTCGAACGGCTGCGCGAGATGTCGCAGAAGCGGTTCGACGGCGCGGTGGTCGATGCCCTCGCGCGATCCCACGCCAAGGGCGGGCTCGTCCCGACCGACGCCGGTGCGCCCGCGCGCGCGGCCCGGGCGGCGGGGCGATGAGGCGCCTTTCCGGCGCGGCGGTCGTTGCACTTGCAGCCCTCGCGGCTCTCGCGACCGGGTGTCCCCGGACGAAGCCCAAGACCTCCGCCGAGCTGCTGCTGAACGAACGCATGGCCCAGGTGCTCCTGCGCGACGCGCGGCCCCTCGAGGCCGAGAAGGCGTTCCGGGACTGCCTCAAGGACGATCCCAAGAACCCGGAGGTCCTCGACGGCCTGGGGGTCTCGATGGTGATGCAGGGGCGCTACAAGGAAGCCCTCGTGCCGCTCGATAAGGCCATCGCGATCGCCCCCGGCAACGGTTCCTACCGCAACAACCGCGGCGTCGCGCGTATGGAGCTCAGCCAGTACCCGGAGGCCGAAGAAGATTTCGCGGCCGCCGAGGCGTCGCTCAACCCGGACGACCGGCTGTCCGCGACGATCAATCTCGGCCGGCTCCGGCAGCGCCAGGCCAACTACGCGGCCGCGCAGGAACAGTTCTCGATCGCCATCGCGCGCGATCCGAAGTCCTACGCGGCCTTCATCGGGCGCGCCGTTGCCCGCGAGTCGGCGGGCAACCTCGAGGGCGCGGCCGAGGACTATCTCAGCGCCGTGAAGCTCGAGCCCCAGAGCGCCGAGGCGAATCTGCGTCTCGGAATGGTGCTCGTCTCGCTCCACAAGGCGGACCTCGGAAAGCGCTACCTCCAGCGCGCCGTCGACCTCGATCCCGCGGGCGACACGGGCGCCAAGGCGCGGTTGCTCCTGGAGAACATGGCCCTGGCGGCGCAGTAGATCGGCGTCCCGCATCGCGCCGCGCCGTCTGCGGTATCTTCCCCTTCCGCCATGACCGACGACCCGAGAAACGACGCACCCGCCGCGCCGCGCCCGCGCGGCGGCTTCTTCGCGAAGGTCAAGCGCGGGCTCTTCATGACGCACACCGAGATCCTCGACAAGCTCGGGACCGCGGTGAAGCAGGGCCTCGGATTCGACGAATCGGTCCTCGAATCCCTGGAGGAGGCGCTCCTCGCGGCGGACGTGGGCGCGGAGACGGCGGCGGCGCTGGCCGACTCCGTGCGCGCGCGGGCCGGGGGCTCGGAGCGCAAGGACCTGGAGGCGCTGCGCGAGATTCTGCTCGAGGAGATCGAGAGGCTTCTCGCCTCCGCGCCGCGGCCGATCGCGGAGGCGCAAGTCCCCCTGCGGGTGGTCTTCCTCGTCGGTGTCAACGGCACGGGCAAGACGACCACGACGGCCAAGATCGCCGCGCGGGAAAGGGCGACCGGGCGGTCCGTTCTGCTCGCGGCCGCCGATACGTTTCGCGCCGGGGCCATCGAGCAGCTGCAGACGTGGGCGGACCGCCTCGGCATTCCGATGGTGCGCCACCGCGAGGGGGCGGACCCCTCGGCCGTGCTCTTCGACGCGCTGTCGGCGGCGAAGGCGCGCGGGACGCAGACGCTCCTCGTCGACACGGCCGGGCGACTCCACACGAAGCAGAACCTCATGGACGAGCTCGCGAAGATGCGGCGCATCGCCGCGCGCGAGGTCCCGGGCGCGCCTCACGAGACGCTCCTCGTCCTCGATGCGACGACCGGGGTCAACGGCCTGGTGCAGGCGCGGCGCTTCGTCGAAGCGGCCGGGGCGACGGGCGTGGTCCTGACGAAGCTCGACGGCAGCGCGCGCGGCGGGATCGTGCTCGCGATCTTTCGCGAGCTCGAGCTGCCCGTGCTCTACGTGGGCGTCGGAGAAGCCATCGACGACCTCGTGCCCTTCGATCCGGCCGAGTACGCGAAGGCGCTCCTCGGGGACGATGCCGCCCACTGACCTCGCCCGGCTCGCACGCGCCTTCGAGCTGGCCGAGCGCGGGCGATACACGGTATCTCCCAATCCCATGGTCGGAGCGGTCGTCGTGCGCGGCGGCCGCGTCGTGGGGGAGGGGTCCCACCGCAGGGCGGGCGAGCCCCACGCCGAGATTCTGGCCCTGCGGCGGGCCGGAAGCGCCGCCCGGGGCGCGGACCTGTACCTGACTCTCGAGCCGTGCACGCACCAGGGGCGAACGCCGCCGTGCGTCCCCGTGGTGATCGCCGCGGGCGTGCGGCGCGTGGTGGTGGCGTCGAAGGACCCTAATCCGATCGTGTCGGGCCGGGGCATCGCGGCACTGCGCCGGGCGGGGATCGAAGTCGTGCTCGCGCCCGCGGCGTGGCGCCGGCGGGCGGCCGAGCAGAACGAGAAGTTCTTCGCGTCCATGGCGGCGGGCCGTCCCTTCGTGCTCGCCAAGTGGGCTTCCACGCTCGACGGGCGCATCGCCTCGGCCGCGGGAGAGAGCCGTTGGATCACGGGCGAGACAGCGCGGCGCCGCGCGCTGCTGCTGCGCGAGGAGTACGACGCCGTGCTCGTGGGCGCCGGCACGGTCGCGGCCGACGATCCGCGGCTGACGCGGCGCCTCGGGAAGAACCGGGCCTCGCCGCACTGGAGGATCGTTCTGGACGGGCGCCTGCGCATTCCCGAGGGCGCGCGCGTCCTGCGCGGGCCGGGCGAGCGGCTCGTCGTGACGGCCGTGCCGGCGTCGCATCCGAAGGCGCGGCGTCTCCGCGCGCGGGGCATCGAGGTCTGGAGCCTGCCGGCACGGCGAGTCGGCGCCGTGGACCTCGACCGGTTCCTGCGGGAGCTTGCGCGCGCCGGGGTCGCGAGCCTGATGGTCGAGGGCGGTGCCGAAACTCTCTGGGGCTTCTTTCACGCCGGACTGGTCGATCGGATCGCGGCCTTCCTGGCGCCCCGGATCATGGGCGGCGATCGCGCGCGTGGCAGCGTGGGCGGCAGGGGATTCCGCCTCGCCGACGCCCCGCGGCTTTCGGATCTTCGGACCGAGCGGGTCGGCGACGATCTGCTCGTGACCGGGCGCCTCGCGTAGACTTCGGTCCATGTTCACGGGCATCGTGACCGGGCTCGGCAGGGTCGCGGCGATCGAGAAGCGCCGCGGCGGATTGCGGCTCTCGATCCAGCCACCGTCGCGCTTCGGCCGCTTCGCCGCGGGTGAGAGCGTCGCGGTCTCCGGGGTCTGTCTCACCGCGGTGGCCGCGGGACGCGGGTTCGCCGCGGACCTGTCGGCGGAGACGCTGCGGCGCTCGCGGTTGGGGCGCCTGGCTGTCGGCGACACTGTCAATCTCGAACGGGCGTTGCGTTGGGGCGACCGGCTTTCCGGCCACTTCGTCATGGGGCACGTGGACGGCACCGTGCGCCTCGAGAGGATCGCGCGGGCGGGAAACTCGTGGACCTTCACGTTCTCGGTCCCCGCGCGTCTGTCGCGATACGTCGTCGGGAAGGGTTCTGTCGCGCTCGACGGCGTGAGCCTCACGGTCGCGGCCCGTCGCGGCTCGACATTTTCCGTGGCGATCATTCCGGAGACGCACCGGCGCACGACCTTCGGGACGGCGAAGGCGGGGGATCCGATCCACTTCGAGGCGGATGTCTTCGCGCGGTACGGCCGCGCGGGAGCGTTGCGCAGAGTCCGCCCGAGCCGGCGGCGGAGATGATCGTCTACGAGCCGGCCGCGGCTCCGGCGACGCGGGCAGGCGAGGCGATCGTCGCGGGGAGGCGCGTGGCCGGGCGCCTCTTTCCGTACGGGGCCGACGCGGGCGCGGCGGCTTCCCGGTTCGATCCGATCGATCATCGATTCATGTTCCGCAAACCCGACGCGGCCATCCCTGCCGGTCCGCCCGATCCTCGTGCGTGGTCGGAAGCGTTGTCGCGCATTCCGTCCGGGCCCGTCCTGATCGGCCCATCCGCTCCGGCGGAGGCCGTGCGGGGCTCCTACCGGGCCGCTGCCGAGGCCGCCCTGGAGTCGGGCCGGCCGGTTTACCTGCTCGACCCGGATCCCGACGGGATTCCGGCGGCAGCCCCGGGCGCCGCGGTGGCGCTTTGCTCGTGGAGGCCCGGGCGTCCCGAGTCGTCGTTTCCTGGTCTGGCAGCGGCGCGTTCCGCCGGTCTCGCGTGCGCCGCGATCTTCCCGCTGCTACCCGGCTGGACCGCAGAGCCCGAGTTCCTCGAGGCGCTCATGGCCTCGGCGAAGCAGGGCGGAGCCGCCTCGGTCACGGGACTCGCCCCGGCGGACGACGGCGAGGGCCGGCGGGGCATCGTCGAAGCGCGCCTCGGGGCCGAGCCGACGCGGAGCGAGGGGTTCTTCGAACTCGTGCACCACGGCGACTGGTTTTCGCGGATCGGCGAACGTCTCGGAGAAGCTCGGGCGGCGGCGCAGCGGTACGGGCTGGCGGTCCTGCCCCCGCGGCCCGCGGGGAGGATCGGCCGCCTCGGAAACGCGGCGGCCGCGGCCTGCCTCGAAGAGATGGCCGTTCGTCTCGAATCGGACGAGCATCGCGCCGCGCTCCTCTATGCCGCGGTGCGCTGGATCGACGACTCGCAACGGGACCTCTCTGCCGTCGCCCGGGAGGGGAACTTCCGAAAGGTCTTTCCATTCGGCCCCGAGATCGCGGGGGAGGCGGAGGCGGCGCTGCGGGCGGGGTGACCGCGCGCGTCAGGGATCAATGCTGTATATAATACAGGATCAAGGGAGAACGCCATGTCCGTCCGCCTGAACATCACCATCGACGAGGATCTTTACAGGCGCCTCAAGAAAGAGTTGCCCGCGAAGGGGATCAGTGCGTTCATCGAGGCCTCGGTGCGCGCCCGACTCTTTCCGGACCCAGCCACGCTGGACGCGGCTTACAAGGCAGCCCGGAAGGAGCCCTGGCGAGAGGCCGTGGCGTCGGACTGGATGCCCACGGACACAGAGGACTGGCCGAGTTGAAACGGACGCCGCGCCGGGGCGAGGTCTATTGGGTCGCGCTCGACCCCGCGCTCGGAACCGAGATTCGGAAAACCCGATCTGCGGTCATCATCTCCAACGACTCCTGCAATCGCTTCGGGTCGCGTGTCGTCGTTCTGCCCGTCACAAGCAACGTGAGCTCGCTGTATCCCGGGGAGGCGCGAATTGAACTCAGCGGCGCTCCGGCCCGGGTCCTGGGTGACCAGCTGCGCTCAATCGACAAGTCGCGGCTGAAGGCGAGGATCGGGACTCTCAGCCAGAACGAGCTCGACGATGTCGAGAAGGCGGTTCGGATCACGCTGGCCCTGTCGCCGTGACGCCGGCGGGCGCCGGCGGCCTGTACGTCCACCTGCCGTACTGCGCGACGAGGTGCGGCTACTGCGCTTTCGTGGTCACGACGGACGGATCGAGCCGGGATCGGTATCTCGAGGCCGTGGAACGGGAAGCTGCGATCCTGGCGCCCGAGGCGGCTGGCGTGGCATTCGATTCGATCTACCTCGGAGGAGGGACGCCGTCGCTTTTGCCTCCGGAAGCGATCGCGCGCACGCTCGCGGTGCTGCGCGCGCGGTTTTCCGTAGCCAATGATGCCGAGGTGTCCTTCGAGGCAAATCCGGAGGACGTGACCGCGGCGGCGGTCTCGGACTGGGCCGGTGCTGGAGTCAACCGAATCTCCGTCGGCGTGCAATCACTGGCCGACACGGAGCTGGCGGCCGTCGGGCGGCGCCACGATGCCGCGCGGGCCCGGGCCGCGCTCGAAGCGCTCGTCCGATCCGGGCTGTCGGTCTCCGGCGACCTGATCCTCGGCCTGCCGGGCCAGACGCGCGAAAGCTTTCTCGCGAGCCTCGCCGGCCTGTGCGACGCCGGCGTCGAGCACGTGTCGATCTACCTGCTCGAGACGGAGAAGACGAAGACGATCGAGGAGGACCGACGCCTTCATCCCGACCGGTATCTTTCCGACGACGCCCAGGCGGAGCTCTGGCTCGAGATGGGCGGATTGCTTATTTCCCGCGGTCTCGGCCACTACGAGATCTCGAACTGGGCCCGCCCCGGCCGCGAGGCGCGCCACAACGTGAAGTACTGGCTGCGCAGCCCCACGCTCGGCCTCGGCGTGTCCTCCCATGAGCTCTGGGGCGGGCGCAGGCGGGCCAACGTCTCGAACCTCGACCAGTACCTCGCCGCGATCGAGGCGGGCCGCCGGCCGGTGGCGCTCGACGAGGAGGTCGGACCGGCGGCGGCCGCGCGGGAGGAGATCTTCCTCGGCCTGCGACTGTCCACCGGAGTCCTCCTGGAGCGGATTGCCGCCCTCGTCGTCGGGTCGCAGGACGTCTGCTTGTGGAACGACTACGAGGGATGGCTCTCGGAGGGGATCCTCGAGCGCTCCGGCGACCGTATCCGGTTCACCGAGCGGGGGTATCTCGTCTCGAACGAGGTCTTGAGCCGGTTTGTCTAGGTCCTGCGCGTGACTTGACAGGGGGACACATGCTCAGACCTCGTCCTGGTTTCCTTGCGGGCACGGTAATCTCTGCGGCACTGGCACTTGCGGTCCTCGCCCCGGCGTCGGCGCTGGCCGGTCCGGCGCCGGCCGGCGCGTCCCTCGGGCAGGCAACGGCAGGAGCGTGCGTGCCCGGCGCGAACCTCCTGTGCCTCAATAACTCGCGTTTCGCGGTTTCGGTCGAGTGGCGGGACTTCCAGGGGAATACAGGCCCCGGAAAGGCGATCCCCCTGACGGCGGACACGGGATACTTCTGGTTCTTCACGAACACGAACGTCGAGCTGGTCGTGAAGGTCCTGGATGCGGCCGCGATCAACGGCCACTTCTGGGTTTTCTACGGCGCCCTTTCCAACGTCGAGTACACGATCACGGTGACCGACACGGCGACCTCGGAGCAGAAGATCTATACGAATCCCTCCGGAGAGTTCGGCAGTGCCGGCGACACGCTGGCTTTTGCCTCGAGCGTCGGATCCGCGCCGGCCGCTGCCAGCGCCCTGGTCGAGGCCGAAGGCTCCTGGGGGCTCGGCTCGTCATCCATCAATGTGATCCCGGCCGCCTCCAGGAAGGCGCAGGCAACCGGCTGCGTCGCCGATGCGACGGGCCTCTGCCTGGCGGCCGGCCGCTTCCGCGTGGAGGTCAACTGGAAGGATTTCCAGGGCAAGACCGGCCGGGGACAGGCGATCGGCCTGACCGCGGACACGGGGTACTTCTGGTTCTTCAACAGCGCCAACGTGGAGCTGGTGGTCAAGGTCCTCGACGCGCGCGGTGTCAACGGGAACTTCTGGGCGTTCTACGGCGCCCTTTCCAACGTCGAGTACGAAATCGTCGTCATCGACACGGAAACCGGCGAATCCCGGAGATACAAGAACCCGTCCGGCGACTTTGCGAGCGCGGGCGATACCGCGGCGTTTCCCCTGGCTCCGGGCACGCCGCTTCCGGCCATCACCGGGGTCGGCACGCCGGACGGCCAGGCCGCCTCGGCCAGCATTGGCGTCTCCGGCGGCGCGCTGACGAGCCCCGACGGCGGCCTGACGCTTTCGGTTCCCCCGGGGGCTGTTGCTGGCGCCGTCAATTTCACGATCCAACCGATTACGAACCAGGCACCCGGGGGCATCGGCAGCGCGTACCGGCTGACTCCCGACGGACAGACCTTCGCCGTGCCGGCGAGCATCACTTTCCACTACGGCGACCAGGACCTGGCAGGCTCCGCGGCCGGGGCCCTGGCGATCGCCTACCAGGATAACCAGCATTTCTGGCGTTCGCCGATCTCGGCGGTCCTGGACGAGGCCAACAAGACGCTCACGGTTTCCACGAGCCATCTGACGGATTGGTCCAAGCTGTTGGGGTGGCAGCTTGATCCCGCGACCGCGAGTGTTTCCGTCGGGAAGACCAAGCTCCTGACTCTCATCGCCTGCGTCCAGATCGACGTGGGAGATGAGCTCTCTACCCTCTCGGGCAAGTGTTTTCCGGATCCGGAGTTTGTTGACCTCTATCACTGGGCGGTGAATGGTGCGCCCGGGGGCACGACCGGGACTGGCACCGTCCGTGCCACCTCAGACACCAGTGCAACCTTTACCGCCCCCGGCACCCGGCCGACGCCGAGCGAGGTTACGGTGAGCGCTGAAATCTACGATGCGGAGAGAACCGTTCTGCTCATATCGAAGCTGACCATCGTCGAGGACCAGTGGAGAGGAACCACGAGCAGTTCTCTGGTCGACGAGTCGATCAGCGGCACTACGGAGCTCGTGTGGATCCTGGAATCGTCCGTCAACAAGGTCTCCAGGTACCGGTCTTCTGGCACGGCGACCATGTTTTGGAAGGATTGCACCATTGCGCCCGACCACGGCGAGGTCAATCCCCTGGGAATCCTGACTGTCGACTTCAACAACGACCCGCCGACCTATTCGGGCACCGCGGCAGCATTTTGGCCGGCGCATTTCTCCTGCAAGGACCTGGACCCGTTCGACGGTCCGGCGGAGGTCCTGTCCTTCGACGCGGAAGGGACGGTATCCTCCGACGGAAGAATCGAGGGGGCCGCCCTGTCGGGGGACGGGGTGTGGACGATCAACTGGAGTCTCACGCGCGAATGAAAACGGCCCGGCGCAAGCCGGGCCGAGCTGATCGTCTGGAGTCGGGGCTGAAACGGCTAGATGAAGAGCGGCGCAAGCACCAGCGTGATCGTTGCGAGCAGCTTGATCAGGACGTGCAGCGACGGCCCGGCGGTGTCCTTGAACGGATCGCCGACGGTGTCGCCCACGACGGCGGCCTTGTGGGTCGGGGAGCCCTTGCCGCCGTAGGTGCCCATCTCGATGTACTTCTTGGCGTTGTCCCAGGCGCCGCCGCTGTTGTTCAGGAACGTGGCCATGACGACGCCCGCGATCGTGCCGACCATGAGAAGGGCAGCCACGGCCTCGGCGCCGACGCCGAACTGCTTGAAGATCAGCCCGACGACGATGGGCGTGCCGACGGCCACGAGGCCCGGCGCGATCATCTGGCGCAGGGCTCCGCGCGTCACGATGTCGACGGTGCGGCCGTAGTCGGGCAGCTCCGTCCCCTGCATGATGCCCGGGTGCTCCTTGAACTGCGCCCGGACGTCCTGGATGACGACGTAGGCGGCCTTGCCGACCGCCCGGATCGCGAGGCCCGAGAAGAAGAACACCAGCATCGCGCCGACGAGCCCGCCGACGAAGACCTCGGGCTTGGCAAGGTTCACCGAGGTCAGCTCCGCACCATAGTTCTTGAGCTCGTCGAGGTATGCCGAGAAGAGCAGGAAGGCCGCCAGGGCGGCCGAGCCGATTGCGTAGCCCTTCGTCAACGCCTTCGTGGTGTTGCCCACGGCGTCGAGACGGTCGGTCTTCTTGCGGATGTCCTCGGGCTGCTTGGACATCTCCACGATGCCGCCGGCGTTGTCGGTGATCGGGCCGAAGGTGTCCATGGCGAGGATGTATGCGGCCGTTCCCAGCATGCCCATCGTCGCGACGGCCGTGCCGAAGAGTCCCCCCCTGGCAGCGCCGCGGTGCCGAGCTTGTAGGAGGAAAGGATCGCAATCGAGATCGCGATCACCGGGGCCACCGTGCACTCGAAGCCGACGGCGATGCCGGCGATGATGTTGGTCGCGGGGCCCGTCTGCGACGCCTCGGCGATCTCGCGGACCGGCCGGTACTTGTACTCCGTGTAGTACTGCGTGATGAACACGAAGACGATCGAGGTGAGTACGCCGATGATCCCGCAGACGAAGAACATCCACCAGGCGTCGGGATGCGAGGGGTTGGCGAGGAGCCACTTGGTGGCCACGAAGAAACCGGCGATCGCCAGCACCGAGGTGATGTAGTAACCGCGGTTCAGGGCCGCCATCGGGTCGGCGTCCTCCTTCGTCTTGACGGCGAAGATCCCCACGATCGAAGCGAGCAGGCCGAACGCGCGCGCGACGAGCGGGAACAGCATCACGCCGACGACACCGGCCGAAAAGGCCATGCCCTGCTTCTGGAGGGCGGCGGCGAGCGTGGCGCCGAGGATCATCGCGCCGATATTCTCGGCAGCCGTGGACTCGAAGAGGTCGGCGCCGCGGCCGGCGCAGTCGCCGACGTTGTCGCCCACGAGGTCCGCGATGACGGCCGGGTTGCGCGGGTCGTCCTCCGGGATGCCTGCCTCGACCTTGCCCACCAGGTCCGCGCCGACGTCGGCCGCCTTGGTGTAGATACCGCCGCCGAGCTGCGCGAAGAGGGCCACGAAGGATGCGCCGAAGCCGTAGCCGACGATCAGTAGCGGAATCTGGACGGGCGGCACGTCGGTGAAATGGCTGACGAGCCAGTAGAGGCCGCCGACGCCGAAGAGCGACATCGCGACGACGAAGAGGCCCGAGACCGCGCCGCCCCGCAGGGCGATCCGGAGGGCGTCGTTCAAGGACGTCCGCGCCGCGGAGGCCGTCCGGATGTTCGTGCGGATCGAGACCCACATCCCGATGTAGCCGGCGATCACGGAGCAGGCCGCGCCGAGAACGAAGGACAGGGTGGTCCAGAAGGCCAGGCGCAGGGCGGTGGGGACCGGGTCGAAGTCGTGGTGGGACCGGACGAAGCCGTAGAGCAGGAAGATCACGACCGCCAGGAGGACCGCAAGAAAGCCGATCGTCCGGTTCTGGCGGCGCAGGAAGGCTTCGGCGCCCTGCTTGATGGCGTCCGAGATCGCCCGCATGGGGGCCGTACCGGTGTCCTTCTTGAGAACCCAGGAAGCGAGGAAACCGGCCACGAAGAGCGACCCGATGGAAAACGTCAGGATCAGCGGCAAAGCCAGATCGAAAGCCATTCGTCGAACTCCTGTTTTTGCGTGATTCGGACCCTCGCCGGCGCTCGCGGCCGGGTTGGGAGCCGGAGAATATCAGGAAGGGGGTTCGAGGCAAGAGGCAGACCGCCGTCCGCCTACCGCCGTGTGCCGGCTCGACTTACTGGCCGACGGGGACCGCCTCCATGACGATGCCCATGCTCTTGGCGCCGGCGGAACGGCAGATGTCCATGACCTTGATGACCTCGCCGTAGTTGGCCGCGTCGTCGCCCGAGAAGAACACGGTCTTGTTGGCCCGGTTCTTCAGGATCTCGGTCAACCGCAGGGAGAGCGTCTGCGGATTGACCTCGTCCTTGTTGAGATAGATCTTGTTCTGCGGCGTCAGCGACACGATCATCAGATCGGTCGGAGGCGGCGTGTTGACGGGCTGATTGACCTTGGGCGGAACCTTGACGTCGTACCCCATCTGGAGCAGCGGCGTGATGACCATGAAGATGATGAGCAACACCAGCACCACGTCCACGAGGGGCGTGATGTTGATGTCGCTCTTGTACTCGCCCGCGCTGCTGGCTCCCATTCCCATGCCGGAGATCTCCTTGGAATCGAACGGGGGAGGGTTTAGCCGCCCTCGCCCTTTTGCTTCTTCTCTGCGATGAGTCCCACGTCCTGGAAACCGGCGTCCTTGGTCATCTTGAAGACTTCCTTGATGTCGCCGTACTTGAGGCGCTGGTCGGCCTTGATCACGATGTCGGTGGTCGGGTTGCGCTGGTAGAGCTCGTCGAGCGCCGCCTGGAGCTCGGCCTTGGACAACTGCTTGGAGTCCATGTGGTACGCCGGCGGGGTCGCGTACTGGACCACGATGAGCTTCTGCTTGGGCCCCTCCGGCTTTTTGTCCGGGTTGTCGGCCTGGGGAATCTGCACGCTCACCCCGTTCTGCAGAAGGGGCGTGACCACCATGAAGATGATCAGCAGGACGAGGCAGACGTCGACGAGTGGAGTGACGTTGATGTCACTCTGCAGTTTCCCGCGGCCTCCGGCACCACCCATACCCATGGATCGGCTCCTATGCGCTCAGCTGCGCGCCAGCGCCGCGGCGCTTGATGAAGTAGTCAATGAGCTCGTTCGAGGAGTTGGACATTTCGACCTGGAAGCGCTCGATGTTGTTCATGAAAATGTTGAACATCCACACGGCCGGGATGGCCACGAAGAGGCCGAGCGCCGTCGTGACGAGAGCTTCCGAGATGCCCGCCGAAACGGCCGCGATGCCGCCCGAGCCCGTCAGCGCCATGCCGCGGAATGCGTTGATGATGCCGATGACCGTCCCGAAGAGGCCGATGAACGGCGCCGTGGTGCCGATCGTCGCCAGGCCCGAGAGGCCCTTCTTCATGTCGGCGGTCGTGACGAGGGCCTCGCGCTCGATGGCGCGCTCGGCGGCCTCGATCATGTCGTGTCCCTTCATGTTGGCCCCGCCGCTCTTGACGTCGTGCGAGAACTCGTACAGCCCGGCGGAGAGAACCCGCGCGACGTGGCTGTTCTTGAACTTCTTCGAGGCGTCGATGGCGTCCTGCAGCTTGTCCTGCTTCAGGAAGCCCGTCACCATCTTGGCGTACGCGACCGACTGGTTGCGCGCCTTGCGGTAGTAGAGGAAACGCTCGAAGGCGATCGTCAGGGAGTAAATGGACATGATGATCAGCACGACGACGACGCCCTGGGCGATGATCGTCATCTTGCCCCACAGTTCGATCGGATTGAAACTCATGCAACGCTCCTTCTTTGTTCGGTCGTCCTAACGAGCTCCCGGCCCACTGCAATCCTAATTCAAGCGGAAAGTCACCGTCACGGTCAGGTACACGCGAACCGCGCGCCCGTTGAGGGTGGCGGGCTTGTATTTCCATTGCTGCACGGCCCTCACGGCCGATGCGTCGAGCAGCGGGTTGACCGACTTGAGCACGCGGACGTCCTCGACGTTGCCTTCGGCCGTGATGATGGCCTCGAGGATGACGACGCCCTCCATGCGGGCCTTGCGGGCCGCCTCGGGGTACTGGGGCTCCATCCGCGTGGACAGAACCGGGGCCTTGACGTCGCCGCCCACGCGCAGGGGCTCCGCGCCGCCGCCGGCCCCCGTGCCGCCCACGACGCCGCCCATCACGCCGCCGGGGACGCCGCCCTCGACCCCGCCCTCGACGCCGCCTTCCACACCGGAATCCGGCGCGGCCTCCGGGGCGGCCAGGGGCTCGGGCACGGTTTCCGGCATGACGACCGGCTGGGACATTTCCACGGGCTTCACCTCGACGGGCTTCGGGGCGTCGGGCGCCTTGGCAGCCGCCTTGGGCGCCGCCGCCGGCGGGGGCGGGGGCGGGGGCGGCGCCGCGGCGTAGAAGGTGATCGGGATCGGCGGCTCGGGGACGTCGCCGACGAACCAGATCGACGCTCCCAGGATGCCCCCGATCACCAGGACGTGGATGAGGATCGAGATGGGCATCGAAATGACCTTCTTCGAGCCATCCTTCTTGTGCGTCGATTCGATCAGCGAATTTTCAAACATGACGGGGTCCCCCCGGCTCAGGTATGTAAAGAGACACCGGTCCTACTACTTCGGTTCCGACGTCGAGGACTGCGCGGCTTCGGCTTTCGCCTTTTCCTGGGCGGCCTTGCGCATCTCCAGGGCCTGTGCGAGGTACTTGTTTGCCGTGTCGGTGAGCTCCTGCTTCTTGGCGGGGTCCGACTCCATCTTCGCCTTCTCGCGGTAGAGCAGGTTGATGTACGAAACCGCCTCGAAGTAGTCGGGCTTGAGCTCGACCGCTTTGTTCAGGGACTGGAGGCCGTCCTCGACGATCTTGGCGCGCAGGGCGGGGTCGAGGTCCGGGAAGTTGTAGGAACGATCCCACGCCTGGACGCCGATCAGGTAGTAGACCTCGGGATTGTTACCCTCGACCTCGAGCCGCTTCTTCAGCCAGAGGACGCCGTTGTCGAAGTCGCCCTTCTTGAAGTACAGCATCGCCAGGGAGTTCATCGCCTTGGCGTCCTTCGGGTTCCGCTTCAGGAACTCGTTCTGGTAGAAGGCGATCGCGTCGTCGAAACGCTCGGCGTTCAGGTACATCGAGACGAGATACTCGCGCGCCTTCGCATCGTCGGGGTAGGCCTCGACGTACTGCTTCAGGTTGTCGATGGCCTTCTGCGAGAACTCGATGTCCTTCGGGTGCTTCGAGCCCGGCGTGTACATCCCCATGTAGGCGATGCCGATGTGCTTGTGCAGCTTGGTCTCGCCCGGATCCAGGCGCAGGGCTTCTTCGTATGCGGCGAGGGCGCTCTGGTACTGGGCGGCCTTCAGGAACTCGTTGCCCTTCTTGATCTCCTGCTTGGACTTGATCTTGTCGCACCCGCTCAGGAGCGACACCGCGAGAAGGAGAAAGGCCCCCGTGGCCGCACGTTTCCGATGGCGTGGCATGCTTCGCTATCGCTCCTTGCTAGTTCGCTTTCCCACCCGGGCTCGATTGGCCCGCCCCGGAGGGCCGAATTCTGTTGAATTCGCGGGAACAAAGCAACAGAGTTTTTCGCGGTCGCTCGGCCCGGGCGTCGTCGCGGCGATGGAACGCGCAATCGTGGCCGGTGCCCGGCCCGCATCCGGGGAATAATGGCGTCAGCGCCAGCGCTTTGCGCTCGCAGGAGGAAACGTTTGAAACGTCTTTTTGGGGTCGTCGCAACGCTCGCGCTGGCCGCCCTGGCCGCATCCTCGCCCGGCCAGGACAGGCCGCCCGCGGCCCCGGTCCAGAAGGCGCCCACGCCAACGCCCGCTGCGTCGGGCGCTGCCAAGACCGGCGAGGCCCTCGCGCCCTTCACCGAATCGGTCGACGTCTCGGTCACGAACGTCGACGTCTTCGTCACCGACTCGAAGGGCCAGCGCGTGGCCGGACTGACCAAGGACGACTTCGAGGTGAAGCAGGACGGAATCCCCCAGACGATCACCAACTTCTACGCGGTGGCCGGGGGCAAGGTCCTGCTCGAGGACGGCACCTCGATCCCCCTCGAGCCCAAGGAGAACGAGCCGGCCGTCGAGGTCCCGCGCGTGGTGACGGCCCACTACGTCTTCTACGTGGACAACCAGAACATCCAGCCGCAGAACCGCAACCGCATGTTCAAGCGGCTGAAGGAATTCATCGCGGCCTCGATCGGTCCGAACGCCGAGGGGATGGTCATCAGCTACAACCGTTCCCTCAAGGTCCGCAAGGCCTTCACGACTGACCCGAAGGAGCTGATCGGCGCCCTCGAGGACATCGAGCTCGACACGGGCGGCGGCACGAACTACCAGAGTGAGCGGCGCGACGCGATCTCGAAGATCGGCGACGCGAAATCGTCGACCGAGGCCCAGAGCTACGCCAAGACGTACGCGCAGTCGCTGCGCAACGACCTCGAGTTCACGGTCGACGCGATCACGTCGACGATCAACAGCCTCGCGGGGCTCCAGGGCCGCAAGAACCTCCTGTACATGTCCGAGGGCCTGCCGGCCACGGCGGGCCTCGAGATCTACGAGGCCATCCGCGAGAAGTTCCAGGATCCCTCGGCCTCCATGCAGGAGTTCGACTTCGACATGAGCTCGCGCTACGTGAAGATCGTGTCGGCCGCCAACGCCAACGGCGTGACCCTGTACACGCTCGACGCGACCGGACTGGCGGCGAGCGACCTCACGAGCGCCGAGAACAAGACGACCGACGTGCACGTCAACGAGTTCTTCGCGCGCGAGAACATGCAGGGGCCCATCCGCATGATGGCCGAGGAGACGGGCGGCATCGCCTCCGTCAACACGAACGACTGGAAGGGGCCCCTCGATCAGATCGCCTCGGACTTCAACAACTTCTATTCGCTCGGCTACCGCAGCGCCAAGGGGGCGAGCGACCGGCCGCACAGGATCGAGGTCACGGTCAAGAAGAAGGGTCTGCGGGTCCGCACGCGCACGAGCTTCGTCGAGAAGTCCGTGGAGACGAAGACGGCCGAGGCGGTGCTCGCGAGCCTCCACTACGCGCGCAGCGACAATCCGCTCCAGGCCAGCATGTCGGTCGGCGAGGCCAAGCCCTACGACAAGGAGAACTACCTGCTGCCCGTGCGCGTCGCCGTGCCGATCGGCAAGCTCGGACTGCTGCCCTCGGGGGACCGCTACGAGGGGCAGTTCTTCGTCTACTTCGCCGTCCTCGACGTCTCCGGGAAGCAGTCCGACCTGCAGATCCAGAAGCAGCAGGTCAGCGTTCCCGCCAAGGACCTCGCCACGGCGCAGCGCAAGGACTTCTACTACGACGTCCAGCTCATCGTCGTGCCGGGAGGTCAGAAGATCGCCGTCGGCGTCCGGGACGCCGTGTCCAACCTGACGTCGTACATGCAGAAGAACGTCTTCGTCTCGGTGCTGCCGAAGGAGAAGCCCACGGAGCCGGCGCCCAAGCCGTGATCCCGATCCTGGACGCGCGCCGGATGCGCGCCGCGGACGCGGCGACGATCCGGCGCGGCACGCCCTCGGAGGCGCTCATGGAGAGCGCGGCCCAGGAGCTCTGCCGCGCGCTCGAGCGCTTCTACCCCGACTGGTCGCGCGTGGTCGTGGTGTGCGGTCCGGGCAACAACGGGGGAGACGGGCTGGCAGCGGCGCGGATGCTCGCGCAGCGCGGGATCGCGGTCGACCTCTTCACCCTGGGCGGCCCGGCGGGCTACCGCGGCGATCCGGCGGTCAACCTGGCGCGGGCCGCGGCCTTCCGCCTCGCTCCGAGGGCGCTCGCGTCGCGGGAAGGCTTTGCGGCGCTCGGCCGAGCGCTGGCGGATGGCGACGGCGTCGTGGACGCACTCTTCGGCACGGGCCTTGCCCGGCGGCTCGAGGGCGCCGCGCGCCGCGCGGTCGAGGCGATCCACCGCGCGGGCAGGCCGGTCGTCTCCGCCGACGTCCCTTCTGGGCTCTTCGCGGACGGCGGTGCGGTCGGCGGGCCGGCGGTTCGCGCCTCGGTCACGGTCGCGTTCGGGGCGCCGAAGCCGTGCCACGTCCTCGCGCCGGCGAGCGGCTTCTGCGGGCGCGTCGTGGTCGCGGACATCGGGATTCCGCGCGCGACCCTGGAGCGCAACGCGCGCCACCTGTGGCTGGCGGAAGCGTCGGACGCGCGCCTGCTCCTGCCCGCGCGGCCGCTCGAGTCCCACAAGGCGGATTTCGGAAGACTGGCGATCGTCGCCGGCTCCCGGGGCAAGGCCGGGGCGGCGGTCCTTGCCGCGCGCGGCGCCCTGCGGGCGGGGGCCGGTCTCGTGACCGTGTTTTGCGCGGAGTCGATCGAGGACCTCGTGGTGGCGGCGCTTCCGGAGGCAATGACCTTCGGGCTGCCGGAAGCGGGCGGTGCCCTCGCGGCGCGGGGGGCCCGGCCCCTGCTCGAAGCGCTGGCGGGGTTCGATGCCGCGGTGATCGGGCCCGGGCTCGGCGTTTCCGCGGAGACGCGGCTCTTCCTCGAGATGGTCCTCGCCGCGGCGCGTCTTCCAGTACTCGCCGACGCGGACGCCCTGAATGCGTTCGCCGGGCGTCCCGGATTCTTCGGGAAGCGGCGCGGCCCGAGCGTGCTGACGCCGCATGCCGGCGAGGCCGCCCGGCTGCTGTCGACGACATCCGGGCAGATCCAGTCCGATCGACTCGGTGCGGCGCGGCGCCTGGCGAAGAAGGCCCGCGCCGTCGTGATCCTGAAGGGCTCCCACAGTCTCGTCGCCGAGCCGTCGGGCGGAGTCGCCGTGAATCCGACGGGCTCGCCGCTTCTCGCGGCCCCGGGTTCCGGGGACGTCCTGTCGGGGATCATCGGCGCCCTGCTCGCGGGAGGCCTCGGGCCTCGCGAGGCCGCGGTGGCCGGCGCATGGCTCCACGGGGCGGCGGCGGATTCGCTCGCGCCTCGCCTCGGCGACGCCGGCCTGCTCGCCCACGAGGTGGCCGACGCGGTCCCGGTCGTGCGCGCGGCGCTGCGTTCGGGCGCCTTCGAGCATGACTGAGGCCGGGCCGGTCACGGCCCGTGGCGAGGCCGAGACGGAGGCCGTCGCCGAGAAGCTGGCCGGCACTCTCGAGCCCGGCGACGTCGTTTACCTGGAAGGGGACCTCGGCGCCGGTAAGACGACCTTCGCGCGCGGCCTCGCCCGGGGACTCGGTGCGCGGGCGCGCGAGGTGGCGTCGCCGACCTTCGCGCTCGTCAACGAGTACGCCGGAGAAGCCGGTGCCATCGTCCTCCGGCACCTCGATCTCTATCGGCTCGCCGACGCGAGCCGGGACCTCGAGGCGCTCGGTCTGCCGGAGTCGGTGGCCGGCGCGCCGGTCTGCATCGAGTGGCCGCGGACGGCGATCCGCGGACTCCTCGCACCGACGGTGGAGGTCCGGATCGAAACCGAAGCCGGCGGCCGGAGCCGCCGGATCACAGTGACGCGTCCGCTCCGCTAGAAGGCGATGACGACGCCGCCGTTGGCGACGAAGTTCGTGACCCAGCTCGTCTGCGTGCAGGTGTAGTAGTACCCGCAGACGACCGTCTGGCTGCCGAGGGAGCTCGAATAGAAACGCCCGTCCGCGCGGACGCCGAAGTGCGGGTTGAAGAAGTACTTCACGCCACCGCCGATCGCGGCCGTGCCGCGGGACTTCGAGCGCGTCGCGAGAAAGCCGGGCAAGGTCGAATCGAACTGCGCGACGCCACCGCCGATCGTGAAGAACGGCACCAGGCGTCCGTGCCCGAAGTTGAAGGTCAGGTAACCCATGAAGTACTGGAGCGTCAGGTCGCCGAAGCCGACGTCGGAGTGATTGCCCCGGTCCGCGTTGGCCACGAAGTTGGTATCGGTCCGGGCGTACTCGAACTCGGCCTCGAAGAGACTGTTGAAGTTGTAGCCGACCCGGCCGCCGTAGTTGAGGTCGTCGCCGATGTCCACGTGGTACGGGTAGTCGTAGTTGAGGTCGGCCGGACCGTGGCCGAGTCCGCCGCCGAACAGGTAGCCCGCAAAGCCGCTCAGTTCGACGGTGCCGCTGCGCAGCTGGGCGCTGGCGGTCCCGGCAAGGGCGAGGGCGGCGACGAGGACGATCAGGGAGATCCGGGTTTTCATGGGAAAGCCTCCATGGATTGCTGTACGCCGCGAGCGGTGCGCGGGATTACTTGCGGGGCTTCAGGTATTTTTCGACCACCTTTTTCCAGCGTTCCTCCCACCGGGGGGAGTAGCCGACAGCGCGGTCGACGAGGGTGCGATCCGGGCCCAGGATGAACGTCGAGGGAATCCCTCCCGCCGTCAGCGGGCCGGCGTCTTCCGGGGCCGCGTAATACACCGGCAGGGAGATGTTGAACTGCTTCAGGAAGGCGTTGACGCGCCTCCGGTCCGCGTCCACGTTGACCGAGACGACGACGAAGTTGCGGTCGCTGTAGGAGTCGTACATCTTCTGGACGAGGGGAAGCTCCTGCTTGCAGGGACCGCACCAGGTCGCCCAGACGTTCAGCAGGACGACGTTGCCCTTCAGCTGGGAGAGCTGGACGCTGCCGCCGTCCACGCCGACGAACTCGAGGTCGGGGAATACGGGGCTGCGGCTGATCGGCCGCGGCGGCGGTGCCGGCCGCCAGGGCGCCGGTCGATCGCGATCGTCAGCAGGGTGGTGCGCATCGGATTTCCCGCAACGGCTTTCGGAACGAAATTATTCCGCGCCGCCGCCCATCCAGAATAACCGAAGTTGCCATAATGGGCTCATGACGAAGGCTCCGCCGGTGCTCGCCCGGGTGTACCGCGGGCCCCACGTCGAATCCGTTCACCGAGGCAGCGTCGCGGTGGTCGACGAGAAGGGGCGGCTGGTCGCACACTGCGGCGACGCCCACACCCCCGTCTACGCGCGGTCGGCCGCCAAGCCGTTCCAGGCCATGCCGCTGCTGCTCGCGGGCGGCGAGAAGCGATTTTCCCTGGGCGACGCGGAGATCGCGCTGATGTGCGCCTCGCACGGCGGAGAGCCCCGTCACGTCCAGCTGGCGCAGGAAGATCCTGCGCCTCGGCGGATTCCGGCCCGACGATCTCGCCTGCGGCGCCCACTCGCCCATGCACGAGCCCTCCGCCCGGGAGCTCGTGCGCCGCGGCGAGAAGCCCTCGGCCCTGCACAACAACTGCTCGGGAAAGCATGCCGGACTCCTGCTGGCCTGCCGGGCGCTCGGCCTCGCCGCACGAGGGCTACACCGAACCGGGCCACGCGCTGCAGCGGCGCATCCGGACGCTCGTCGCCCGGTACGCCGACATCCCGGAATCGCGGATCACGGCCGCCGTGGACGGATGCAATCTGCCCGTATTCCGGCTGCCGCTGTCGGCGCTCGCCGGGTCGTACGCGCGCCTCGTGGCGGGCCGGCTGCCGGGCGAAGACGCCGCGGCCGCCGGGGCGCGCGCGCGCATCGTCCGGGCGCTGACCAGGCAGCCGCTGGTGGTCGCCGGAACCGGGCGCTTCACGACCGACTTCCTCGTGGCCGGCCGCGGGCGCTGGATCGGCAAGGAAGGGGCCGAGGGCGTCTATGCGGTCGGCCTGCGCGCGCCCGCACGCGGCGGCAAGGCGACCGGGCTCGCGTTCAAGATCGAAGACGGTTCCGCGCGGCCGCGCGACGCGGTGACGCTCGCCGCCATGGACCGCCTCGGGGCGCTGCCGCTCGAGGCTCGCCGCGCCCTCGCCTCCTACGCGGAGCCCCCCGTGCTCAACGCGCTCGGCCTCGAGGTCGGCCGCATCGAGGCGGACGTGCCGATCGGCGCCCGGGCGAAGCGATAAGGTAGCCGCGTGGCCCATCGCAACCTGTCGGCCTTCCTGCGCGTTCTCGAGGATCAGGGAGACCTCGTCCGGATCCGCGAGCGCGTGTCGCCGCGCCTCGAGATTGCCGAGATCGCCGACCGCGCGGTCAAGGCCGGCGGCCCCGCGTTGCTCTTCGAGAACGTCGAGGGGTCGACCCTTCCGGTCGCGATCAACGTGTTCGGCTCGCGCCGGCGCATGCTCCAGGCCCTGGAGATCGCCTCCTGGCAGGAGTGGGACGAGCGGCTCGAGTTCTTCCTCGACCCGAAGCCGCCGGAGGGGATCCTCGACAAGTTGAAGGCGATCCCGAAGATCACCGAGCTCGCGAGCGCCTTTCCGAAAACGGTCAGGAGCGGCCCGTGCCAGGAAGTCGTCGCGACCGGGGACGCGGTGGACCTGTCGACGCTGCCGGTCCTGACCTGCTGGCCGCAGGACGCGGGGCCCTTCATCACGCTGCCGCTCGTGATCACGAAGGATGCGGCCACGGGCAAGACGAACGTGGGCATGTACCGGATGCAGGTCTACGACCGTGCGACGACGGGCATGCACTGGCAGAAGCACAAGGACGCGGCGGGCCAGGCGCGCGGTTACGAGCGCGACGGGCGCCGGATGGAAGTTGCCGTCGCGATCGGCTGCGATCCGGCGACCGTCTTCTCCGCGATCGCGCCGCTGCCGCCGGGCGTCTCGGAATTTCTCTTTGCCGGTTTCGTGCGCGGCGAGGCCGTGCCGCTCGTCCAGGCGAAGACGGTCGACCTGCTCGTTCCGGCCGAGGCCGAGATCGTGCTCGAGGGATACGTGGACCCGCAGGAGCGCCGGCGCGAGGGGCCCTTCGGCGACCACACCGGTTTTTACTCCCTCGACGACGACTTCCCGGTCTTCCACGTCACGGCGATCACCCGCCGCGAGAAGCCCGTCTACATGACGACGATCGTCGGACGACCGCCGATGGAAGACGGATTCATGGGGGAGGCGGTCGAGCGGCTTTTCCTGCCTCTCGTCAAGAAGACCATCCCCGAGATCGTGGACATGCGCCTGCCGGTCGAAGGCATCTTCCACAACCTGATGATCGTGGCGATCGACAAGCGGTTTCCGGGGCACGCGCGCAAGACCATGCACGCGATCTGGGGCACGGGCCAGATGATGTTCACGAAGACGATCGTGGTCGTCGACCGGGACGTGAACGTCCACGACATGGCCGAGGTCACGTGGAGGGCCCTGACGGCGATCGATCCCGAGCGCGACATCGAGCTCGTCCGGGGGCCCGTGGACGAGCTCGACTTCGCGGCGCGGCTTCCGTGCTACGGCAGCAAGATCGGGATCGACGCCACGCGCAAGTGGAAGGAAGAGGGCTTTGACCGGCCGCTGGCCCGACGCGATCGCGATGTCTCCGGAGGTCAAGGCGAAGATCGACAGACTCTGGCCGTCCCTCGGGATCAGGCCCCGCTCGAGCTCAAACGGCTGAGGGCCCATCTCCGCGGGTGCTAAAATCCCCCACCGAAGATGAACGTCCTCCTTCTCGACCCGAACGAGTCCTCCCGCGACCAGCTCCGGCGCGCCTTCGCGGCGCTCGGCTGCTCCGTGCGCGGCTTCGCGAGCGTCTTCGAAGGGGAGAGGGCGCTCTTCGAATTCGACCCGGCCATCGTGGTCGCGGACGCAGCGGCGGATGGCGCCGCCCCCTGGGCCAGGCTGAAGCACCCGGGCCGCACGCTGTACGCCCTCGTCGACGCGAACGGTCTCGAACTCGCCGTCGCGGCGATGGAGGCCGGTGCGGACGACTTTCTCTGGCGCCCGGTCTCACCGGTGCGCGTCGCCCAACTCTTCGGCGCCGCCAGCGCCCGGCGGGAGCGCGAGGCGGCCGCGGAAGAGACGCGCCTCCTGCTCGCGCGCACAGAGATGCGGGACGCCCTGCCCGGCCGCTCGCCGCGGTGGATCTCCGCGCTCGCCGCGCTCGAGCGCGCCGCGCAGAGCAACGCGTCGGTCCTGATGACCGGCGAATCCGGCACGGAGAAGGACGCCGCGGCGCTCTCCCTGCATCGCCTCTCGCCGCGGGGCAAGGGCCACTTCGCCTACATCTCCGAGGGCGAATCGCTCGACCTCGCGACCCGGCAGGCGGGCGTCGGCACCCTGTTCCTCGAGAATGTCGAGGCGACGTCCATGGGCTACCAGGAAACCCTCCTCGCGCACCTCGAGAGCGGCCGCCCCACCCGGTTCGTCGTGGCGCTCGACGAGGATCCGCGCGACGCCCTCGAGGGCGGACGGCTGCTGCGCCCGCTCTACGAGGCCCTGTCCGAACACGTCGTCCACCTGCCGCCCCTGCGCGAGCGCGAGGGGGACGCGGCGATCCTGCTCGGCCGCAGCCTCGAGGATCTCGACCCGGCGCTCTCGTTCGAGCCGGACGCCCTCGATGCGCTGAGCGCGCACGACTGGCCCGGCAACACCCACGAGCTCAGGGAGCTGGTGCGCCGCGCGGCGCGTCTATCGGAAGACACGATCGGCCCGACGGTCGTCCGGTCCGTGCTGGCCCGCCCGCTGCCGCGCACCAAGCTGCGTTCCCGCAAGGCGCCGGTCGTCAAGATCGCGGTCGGCGACTCGCTCGCCGACGTCGAGCGCCGCCTGATTTCCAAGACGCTCGAGTTCGCCCGCGGGAACAAGAAGAAGACCGCCGAGCTGCTGAAGCTCTCGCTCAAGACGATCTACAACAAGATCAAAGAGTACGGCCTCGAGCACTGAGGCGCGCCCGGGAGGGGGAGCGTGGTGCCGGAGGTCGGGGTCGAACCGACATGACCTTGCGATCGGGGGATTTTGAGTCCCCTGCGTCTGCCATTCCGCCACTCCGGCAGGAGATGGCGATGATAGTCGCAAGCTCCTGTCCCCTCAAGCCCTTAGGGGTCTCCTTCGGAACGGACGGGGGCGGGCCTGTACCTGTACCCGGGGACAGGTTAAAATTGAGTCTCTTGAAACAATCGATTCGTCTCACCGACGTGAAATGCGTCTGCGGCACCGCCCTCCGCGTCCGATGGAGCTCCGCCTCCGCCCGGCACATCAGCAGGTACAAGTTCCGCTGCCCGCGCTGTGAAGCGGTGCGCCCCGCGCTCGGATCGATCCTCGAGGTCTCCAAGTACCAGGACGGAGAGTGGAAGCCGCTCCCGCCTGCGGAGTGGAGCAGCCCTCCCTGGCGAGGCCGGCCAATCGTCCAGCACTAAGAGGGCGTCCGGTCAGATCAGGTGGTGCTGGAAGGCGAACACGACCGCCGCAAGTTTCGTGTGGACGTGGAGCTTCACGAGAATCCTCGCCACGTGGTTGCGCACGGTGACTTCGGAAATGAAGAGGGCCTCGGCAATCGCCGCGGCCGCCAGCCCCTTTCCGAGCCCCTGCAGGACTTGGGTCTCGCGGCTGGTCAGCGTCTCGGCCCCATTGGCGTTCACGCTCGGTTCCTGCGCGCGCCGCTCCGATTTGCGTTTGCCCGCGGCGGCGGGCCGGGCCTCCCGGCAAACGTGGACGAGCGTCGCGAGAGCCGGGTGATACGACTCGATCGGGAACAGGCCCGTGGAGATGGTCATCCTCCCGCCGTCGCCCGTCCGGACATTCAGCTCGAACGGGCAGACCGGATGGTCCTTGGCGGTCCGGGCCTGGTGGGCCACCGGGCAGCTTGGCTGACAGTACTCGTTGCCGTTGGCGTCCCGACCCTCGAGAACCTGATGGCAGGGTTTTCCGAGAACGGCGCGGGCGGGCATGCCGAGGAGCTTTTCGCAGGCCGCGTTCCAATGGATGATGCGGCCGCTCCCGTCCATGGCAAACACGGCCCCGCGCCTCCGTGAGATGCGATCGAGAGTCTCGACGGGCGATTCCATGGGAGCCTCGCTTGTCCCTTGGAAGAGGAGCGGTCGTGAAGTTCGAGCGGGGGGACACCGGGAGCATACCGCGCAAACGGAGCGGGGGTGTTCTTTTTCGGCGCAACCTTTGAGTCACCCGGACGGACTCGCCCGCGACCATAATCCTCCTCGATGCCTCCGACTTCGCGCGCCTGGTTCGTGGATCGCTACGGCGGGCCGGAACGGCTCGTGCTGCGGGCGCGGACCGACCCCGCGCCCGGTCCCGGCGAGGTCCTCGTCCGCACGGCGGCGATCGGGCTGAACTTCGCCGATCTGTTCGTGCGCTCGGGCGACTACCCGCGCTCGCCGAAGCCGCCGTTCATTCCCGGTATGGAGATCTCCGGAACCATCGAGGCCGTGGGGGAGGACGTCACCAACCTGGCGCCGGGGCGGCGCGTCGTGGCGGTCCCGATCTTCGGAGGCCACGCGGAGAAGGTCGTTGCGAAGGCGACGCATGTGTTCCCGCTTCCCGACGGCCTGGATCTCGTCGACGCGGCCGCGGTACCGGTCGCGTTTCTGACGGCCTGGTATGCGTGCGCGCGCGCGGAGGTCATCGAAGGCGACCGCGTCGTCGTGACCGCGGCGGCCGGCGGAGTCGGCTCGGCGTTGCTCCAGGTGCTTCGGGAGAGGCGCGCGAAGCCGATTGCGCTCGTCGGATCGGACGCGAAGGTGGCGGCGTGCCGCGCGCTCGGCGCGGTGGACGTCGGGACGTACGCGTCGGCCGACGCGCTCATCGACGGCAGCGGCGGCCGCGTCGACGTCGTGGTGGATGCGATCGGCGGCAGGGTCTTCCGGCGGCTCTGGCGGCGGCTCGGCCCTTCGGGTCGCTACGTGTTGTACGGCTTCGCGGCGGCCTCCGGCGCCTCGGGCGTGGCGAAGCTGATGGCAGCCCGTGAGCTTCTCGCGATGGGGCTGTTCTCGCCTTACAGCTTCGTCCAGTCCTGCAGGACGCTGATCGGCTTCAACCTCTCGCTCTTGCCCGACCGCACGGGCGAGCTCCAGCGGATGGCGCGCGAGGTCTTCGCTCTCTGGAAGGACGGCCGGATCCGGCCGGTCCTCGGCCCGCGGTTTCCCTTCGAGAGCCTGCCCGACGCGCACCGCGCGCTCGCGGGCCGCGGCACGACCGGCAAGGTCGTCATCGCCGTCGGCTGATACGATCCGCCGAATCCTGTGAGGTGTGCCCATGCGCATGGACCGGTTCCAGATGGAGCGCACGCAGTGCCTCTACGAGAACGCGGTGAAGTGGAACATCTCGGAGAGCGGCGTGGCGCCTCTCCGGGTCGAAGAGCTCGTCGAGGGTGAGGCGGGGCGGGCGGAGTTGCTCGCCCTGGCGCTGAAGTACCCGGAGTCGAACGGATCGCGCCTTCTGCGCGAACGGATCGCGCTCTTCTATCCGGGCGCCACCGCGGACAACGTGCTCGTGACGACCGGGTGCTCCGAGGCGAACTACACGACGCTCTGGGGCCTGCTCGAAAAGGGCGACCGGGTCGCGGTCATGATTCCGAACTATCTGCAGTCCTGGGGCCTTGCCCGGGGATATGCCGGAAGGGCGGACGCGTACCGCCTCGTCGAGAAGCGGCGGGGTCTCGGCACGCGCTGGTTGCTCGACGTCGCGAGCCTGGAGCGGGCCGTGACGAAGAGGACGAAGGTCATCATGGTCACCAATCCCAACAACCCGACGGGGGCCGTCCTCACCCAGGAGGAGATGGGGGAGATCATCCGGGCGGCCAGGAAGGTCGGGGCCTGGATCGTCTCGGACGAGGTCTACCGCGGGGCCGAGGTCGGCAGCGACACGACGTCGCCGACGTTCTGGGGCCGCTACCCGAAGGTGATCGTCACGGCGGGCCTCTCCAAGGCCTTCGGCCTGCCGGGACTGCGAATCGGCTGGATCGTGGCGCCTCCAAAACAGACGGCGGCCTTCTGGGCCTACCAGGACTACACGACCCTGACGCCGACCATGCTGTCCGACCGGCTCGCGCGGGCAGCGATGGAGCCCCGGCGGCGCGAGGAAATTCTGGCGCGGACGCGGGGAATCATCCGTCGTCACCTTCCCCGGGTCGAGGATTGGATCCGCGGGCACGGAGATCTGCTGGAGTACATCGCGCCGGTGGCCGGTGCGATTGCCCTGGTGAAGTACCGCCTGCCGATCGGCTCGACGGCCCTGTTCGATCGCCTCCGAATCGAGAAGTCGGTCCTGATCACTCCCGGCTCGCACTTCGGGATCGGGCGCTACATCCGGATTGGCTATGGCTACGACGTCGGGAGGACTCTCGAGGGGCTCGCGCGCGTGGACGAGCTTTTCGACGAGATCCTGGGGGCCGGGAAGAGGCGGAAAAGGAGGGTTGCCGGCGGTCGGTAGGCCCGATTCTGTAGCGATCATGCGCGGGACGGGCAGCACCGGCATCGTGTTGACCTGCACCGACTTAATCCCCTCGGCGGGGCTGTGATCGTGCGCACAGGCGTCCTGTAACTTGCTGAAATCGCATAAGTTCCGGTGCCATGTAACCGGTCTCGGGTTTGAGTTTTCGCACTCTTTCCCCTATAATTCCCGGTTCCCGGATCAGGCTCTTTCGATTTTCTTTTAGGAGGACCGTGTGAGTTTTAAGGTGGGTGAGAAGATTGTCTACCCGAACCACGGGGTGTCCGTGGTCGAGAAGATCGGCGAGGGGTTTCAGACGGAGCCGGTGGCTCCCCGGAGCTTCTACCATCTCCGTCTCCTGTCGAACAACTCCCGCGTGATGGTCCCCGTCGGCAACACGGGCCTCATCGGCCTGCGGCGCTTGACCCAGCGCAAGGACATCACGGGCCTCATGAAGACGCTCGGCGACGGGCGTTTCTCGGCCACGGGCGACTGGAAGGGCCGCTACAAGCAGAACCTCGACAAGATGAAGAGCGGCGAGCTGCACGAGATCGCCGACGTCCTGAAGACCCTGAACTTCATCTCGTCCCGGAAGACGCTTTCCTTCCGCGAGAAGAAGATGTACGAGCGGGCCAAGTACCTGATCGTCTCCGAGATCGCCGTCATCAACGGCCTCGACGAGAAAGAGGTTGAGCGGCAGGTGGACCGCGCCCTGGCGCGATCGGCGGGGAGCCGGGCCACCACGCACTGACGGGATCCCCGAACGGATTTCTCGACGGGGCGGCGCAAGCCGCCCCGTTTTGTTTGGCCCCGCGGATAGAATACCGCCATGGAAGCGAACCGGAAAGCCTCACGCGCCCAGGCAGTCGTCATGCTGATCGTGGGCCTCATCGTCGGCTTCGGGACAGGCTACTTCGCCGGAGGCGGCGGCAGACCCGCCGGAGCCGCCGCGATGGCCGCCGCCGGTCCGGGCGGCGATCGGCTCGCCGAGATCACGCGCGCGCTCGAGCGCGATCCCGAGAATCCCGAGATCCTGATGGACCTCGGCAACCTGTACTACGACCGCGAGGACTGGGACCGGGCGGTGGCGACCTACGAGAAGGCGCGGCGCAAGGCGCCGAAGAATCCCAACCTGCTCTCCGACCTGGGCGCCGCGCACCGCAACCGCGGCGAGTTCGACCTGGCCGTGGCCTACTTTCAGAAGGCCCGCGAGAGCGACGCGAACCACTGGCAGTCGCTCCTGAACTGGCTGCTCGTCGAGGCCTACGACCGAAGGGATGCGGCGGCGGCGCAACGCCTCTACGACGAGGTCAAGCAGCGTTACCCCGAAATCCCGCAGATCGACAAGATCCAGGAGCAGATCTCGAGCCTTCGCCCGCGTACCTGATGGGCCGCCTCGTCCTCTTCGTCTTCGCGCTCTTTCTCTTTCTGACGGTGCTGCGCGGGCTGCGGATCTTCTTTGCGGCGGTCTTCCGCGCGCAGGGCCCCCGCGGTGTGCGGCCGGGCGGCACGCGCGAGGCGGAAATGGTGCGCGATCCGGTCTGCGGCACCTGGATCGACCGGGGAATCGCGGTCCTCGGGAAGAAAGGCGGCGCGACCGTGCCCGTGTGCTCGGAGCAATGCCGGCAGCGGCTCGAGGCCGCCCCGTGAGCGGCGACCTCTTCGGAGCCGACGCCGGGAAGGCCGGGATGTCCGGGGCGGGCGAGCGCCCTTTCCCGCCCTCGACGCCGCTCGCCGACCGGATGCGGCCGCGCTCGCTCGACGAGGTCGAGGGACCGGAGGCGGTGGTGGGCGCCAACGGGTTTCTGCGGCGCGCCGTCACCGAGGACCGCGTTCCCTCCCTCATTCTCTGGGGGCCCCCGGGTGTCGGGAAGACGACGCTGGCGCGGCTGATCGCGACCCAGACCTCGTCGCTCTTCCTGTCGTACTCGGCGGTGGCGACCGGAGTCAAGGAGATGCGCGAGGTGCTCGAGGAAGCTCGCCGCCTGCGGGCGCGGCAGGGCAAGCGGACCATCCTCTTCCTCGACGAGATCCACCGATTCAACCGCTCGCAGCAGGACGTGTTCCTGCCCTACGTCGAGGCGGGGGACATCGTCCTCGTCGGGGCGACGACCGAGAACCCGTCGTTCGAGCTCAACGGCGCCCTGCTCTCGCGCTGCAAGGTCGTCGTGCTGGAGCCGCTGGCGCCCGAAGCGATCGCGCGGATCGTGGAACGGGCGCTGCGGGACATGTCGCGGGGGCTCGGCGCGCGGGACTTCGCCGTGGACGACGACGCCCTCTCGTTCATCGCGCAGGCATCGGGGGGCGACGCGCGCCGCGCGCTCAACCTGCTCGAGGCCGCCGCGGCGGACGCCGAGGGCGCACGGGACCGCCGGATCGAGGTGGGACGGCTGAGGGACCTGCTGCAGCGCAAGGTCCTGCTTTACGACAAGGCCGGCGAGGAGCACTACAACCTCATCTCGGCGCTCCACAAGTCGATGAGGGAGTCCGACCCGGACGCGACGATCTACTGGCTCGTGCGCATGCTCGAGGCCGGGGAGGACCCGCTGTACGTGGCCCGGCGGATCGTGCGGTTCGCCTCGGAAGACATTGGCCTCGCCGACCCCCGCGCCCTGCGGGTGGCGCTCGACGCCAGGGACGCCTTCGAGTTTCTCGGGATGCCCGAGGGGTCGCTCGCGCTCGTCGAGTCGGCGGTCTACTGCGCCATGGCTCCGAAGTCGAACGCGCTGTACGAGGCGGAGGCGGAGGTGAAGCGGGACGTGGCCGAGAAGCCGGCCGAGCCCGTGCCGCAGGCCATCCGCAACGCCGTCACGAAGCTGATGAGGGACGTCGGGTACGGCAAGGGCTACCGCTACGCGCCGGCCGAGCCGGAGGGCGTCGGCGGCATCGAATGCCTTCCGGACGGTCTGCGGGGACGACGCTACTACCGTCCCCGGTCCTCGGGCGAAGAGGCGGAGCTTTCTCAGCGGCTCGAGGGCGTGCTCAAGCTGCGACAGGAGAAGTGGGCCCGCGAGGCCGCCGACGAGAGCGGGAAAGGAAAGAGGAAGTCTTAGGGGCGGGGCTCGTCCTCCCGGCCTAGTTCTCCTGCGTCCGGTAGTTCGGCGCTTCCTTCGTGATGATCACGTCGTGGGCGTGGGATTCCTTGAGGCCCGCGGCCGTGATGCGGATCAGTTGCGCCCTGGCGCGCAGATCCTCGATCGTGCGGCAGCCGGCCAGGCCCATGCCGCTGCGCACGCCGCCCGTCATCTGGGTGACCAGGGCCTCGACGCTGCCCTTGTACGGGACCATGCCTTCGATGCCCTCGGGCACGAGCTTGGAGAGCGCGCCGCCGTTGCCCGTGCGGGCCTCGCCGTCCATCGACTCCTGGAAATAGCGGTCCGAGGAGCCTTCCTTCATGGCGCCGAGCGAGCCCATGCCCCGGTAGGCCTTGAACGTCCGGCCCTGGTACAGGATCGTCTCGCCGGGCGACTCCTCGGTTCCGGCCAGCAGCGATCCGATCATCACGACGTGCGCGCCGGCGGCGATCGCCTTGGTGATGTCGCCCGAGAACTTGATGCCGCCGTCGGCGATGAGCGGGACCTTCGTGCCGCGTGTCGCCTTGGCGCACTCGCGGATGGCGTGGATCTGGGGAACGCCGGCGCCGGTGACGACGCGCGTCGTGCAGATTGAGCCGGGTCCGATGCCCACCTTGACGGCGTCGGCGCCGCGCTTGACGAGATCGCGGGCGCCCGCCTCGGTGGCGACGTTGCCGGCGATGATCGGCGTCGAGGGGAAGCGCTTGCGCACGAGCTTCAGCGCGTCGAGGACTCCCTGGCTGTGGCCGTGCGAGGAGTCGAGCACCAGGACGTCCACCTTGGCGCGGACGAGCTCCCGCGCGCGGTCGAGGATGTCCTTGGTGACGCCGATCGCGGCGCCCACGCGCAGGCGCCCGAGGCCGTCCTTGGCGGCGTTGGGATACTTGATCGCCTTCTGGATGTCCTTGACCGTGATGAGGCCCTTGAGGTTTCCGGCGCGGTCCACGACGAGCAGCTTCTCGATGCGGTACTTGTGGAGGAGCTCCTTGGCCTGCTCGAGCGTCGTGCCGACGGGCGTCGTGATGAGGTTCTTCTTTGTCATGCGGGCCGAGATGGGCCGGTCGGTGCGCGTCTCGAAGCGCAGGTCGCGGTTGGTCAGGATGCCGACGAGCTTGCCGCGATCGTCGACCACGGGGACGCCCGAGATCTTGTAGCGCGCCATGACGTCGAGGGCTTCCGCGATGGTCTGCTCGGGCCGGCAGGTCACGGGGTCCACGATCATGCCGGACTCGGAGCGCTTGACCTTGTCGACCTCGGCGCCCTGGTCCTCGATCGAGAGGTTCTTGTGGATGACGCCGAGGCCGCCCTGCTGCGCCATGGCGATCGCCAGGCGCGACTCGGTGACCGTGTCCATCGCGGCCGCGATGACGGGGATGTTCAGGCCGATCTGGCTCGTCAGGTTCGTGCGCAGGTCGACCTCGCGGGGGTGCACTTCCGAGTGGGCCGGAAGCAGGAGGACGTCGTCGAACGTCAGCGCCAGGGGGACTTCGTCATCCGACTTCGAGCGTATTCTCTTGACTGCCATCAGACTCCCGTCGTGCGTGCGTTCGCTTTGCCGCCGCCGGCCGGCGGCGGATCGCCTTCCGCCCCGTGGCATTTCTTGTATTTCTTGCCCGAGCCGCAGGGGCACGGGTCGTTGCGCCCGACCTTCGGCTGCTCGCGCTGGACCGTCTCGACCTTGGCGTCCTGCCCGCCCGAGGCGGCGGCGCCGTAGGAGTAGTTCACGTTGGAGGGCGCGCGCCGGGCCGGCATGGCCACCGGGGCACGGCGCTCCGGCGCGGCCGCGTTGACCTCGTCGCCCGCTTCCTCCCGCGCCACCGGCTGGAGCTTGAAGAGGTACTGCACGATCTGGTCCTCGATGCGCTCCTTCATCAGGGTGAAGAGCTCGAAGGACTCCTTCTTGTACTCGATGAGGGGGTCGCGCTGGCCGTAGCCGCGCAGGCCGATGCCCTCCTTGAGGTGGTCGATGGCGAGCAGGTGGTCCTTCCACTGCTGGTCGACGACCTGGAGCATCACGAACTTCTCGTGCGTGCGCATCATCTCGTCGCCCAGGATCTGCTGCTTGCGGTCGTAGACGGCCGTCAGGCCGGTCCAGAGCTCCTCGCGGATCTGGTCGCGCCCCTTGCCGACGTAGTCGAAGGATCCGGGCTTCAGGCCGAAGTACTCCTGGAGGTCGAGATCGTTTGCCGAGAGGTCCCATTCCTGCGGGTCCTTGTCCTCGTTCAGGTGGCGCCCCAGGATGTAGTCGAGGATCGTCTCCGCGAGCTCGAGCACGTGGTCGCGAGCGGTCTCGCCGCGCAGGATCAGGAGGCGCATGCCGTAGATGTCCTCGCGCTGGCGGTTCATGACGTCGTCGTACTCGAGCAGGTGCTTGCGGCTCTCGAAGTTGCGGGCCTCGACTTGCTTCTGCGCGCGCTCGATCGACCGGGACACCATGCCGTGCTCGATCGGGACGCCTTCCTCCATGCCGAGCTTTCGCATGATGTTCTGGAGCCGGTCGGACCCGAAGATCCGCATCAGGTCGTCCTCGAGCGAGAGGTAGAAGCGCGAGGACCCGGGGTCGCCCTGGCGTCCGGACCGGCCGCGCAGCTGGTTGTCGACGCGCCGCGACTCATGGCGCTCGGTGCCGATGATGTGGAGACCGCCGGCGGCCAGGACCTTGGCCTTGTCCTCGATGCAGGAGGCGCGCAAAGCCGCGAGCCGCCGCTCGAGTTCGGCCGGGTCCTCGATATCGCGCAGCTCGTGGGCGGCGACGGCGTCGGCGTTGCCGCCGAGCACGATGTCGGTGCCGCGGCCGGCCATGTTCGTGGCGATCGTGACGGCGCCCGAGCGGCCGGCCTGGACGACGATCTCGGCTTCCTTCTCGTGGAACTTGGCGTTCAGGACGACGTGCGCCACGCGACGCTGCTTGAGCAGGTCGGAGAGCCGCTCGGACTTCTCGATCGATACCGTGCCGACGAGCACCGGCTGGCCCTTGTCGCGCAGCTGGACGATCTCGTCGGCCACGGCCTCGTACTTCTCGCGCTCGGAGGCGTAAACGACGTCCTGGTTGTCCGCGCGGATCATGGGCCGGTTGGTCGGGATGACGACGACGTCGAGCTTGTAGATCTGGTGGAACTCGGAGGCCTCGGTGTCGGCGGTTCCGGTCATGCCGGCGAGCTTTTCGTAGAGGCGGAAGTAGTTCTGGAGCGTGATCGTCGCGAGCGTCTGGTTCTCGCGCTCGATCTTGACGTTCTCCTTGGCTTCGACCGCCTGGTGCAGCCCGTCGGACCAGCGCCGGCCCGGCAGCACGCGGCCGGTGAACTCGTCGACGATCAGGACCTGGCCGTCCTTGAGCATGTAGTCGACGTCCCGCTTGTAGAGCGCGTGCGCCCGCAGCGCCTGCTCGACCCCGTGCAACAGGTCGATGTTCTGCAGCTCGTACATGTTGTCGATGCCGAGGAACTTCTCGGCCTTGGCGACGCCCTCCTCGGTCAGGTGCGCCGTGCGGGCCTTTTCGTCGACGAGGTAGTCGCCCGTCGTCGACTTGTTGCCGTGCTTGTCCTTTTCCTCGGCGCCCTTGACGAGGTTCGGGATCACCCGGTTGACCTTGTAGTAGACGTCGGTGTTCTCTTCGGAGGGGCCCGAGATGATGAGCGGCGTCCGGGCCTCGTCGATCAGGATCGAGTCCACCTCGTCCACGATGGCGAAGACGTGGCCGCGCTGGACCATGTTCTCGAGCTCGAACTTCATGTTGTCGCGCAGGTAGTCGAAGCCGAACTCGTTGTTCGTACCGTACGTGACGTCGCAGGCGTAGGCGGCCTTGCGCTCCTCGTCGAGCAGGCTGTTCTGGATGCAGCCGACGGTCAGGCCCAGGAACTTGTAGATCCGCCCCATCCACTCGGCGTCGCGCCGGGCGAGGTAGTCGTTGACGGTCACGACATGGACGCCGCGCCCTGTCAGCGCGTTCAGGTAGACGGGCATCGTCCCGACGAGCGTCTTTCCTTCGCCGGTCTTCATCTCGGCGATCTTTCCCGAGTGGAGGACCATTCCCCCGATCAGCTGGACGTCGAAGGGGCGCATGCCGAGGGCGCGGACGGAAGCTTCCCGGGCGACGGCGAAGGCTTCCTCGAGCAGCTCGTCGAGGAAGGCGGCCCGGGCGGCCTTGACGTCTTCCTCGTGGACACCCTCGAGGGCCTTTTCGATCCGAGCCCGGAACTCCGCGGTCTTGCCCCTCAGGGCCTCGTCCGAGAGGGCCTTTACCGCCGGTTCGAGCGCGTTGATGCGCTCCACGCGCGGCAACATCTTCTTGATGTCCCGTTCGTGCTGGGTGCCGAAGACCCTGGCGAGGAGGCGGTCGATCATGATTCAGCCGCTAACAACATGAGGGACCCAGTCTATTTCGGATTTGGGAGGGGGAGAAGGGAGGGGCCGGGAGATGGCCCTGAGATCGCGGCGAAGGGCTATTTCGTTTCGAGGATGTACTCGAGCGGATTGACCGCCTGGCCATCCACGTGGACCTCGTAGTGGAGGTGGGGCGCCGTGGACCGTCCCGTCGAACCGACCAGGCCGACGCGGTCGCCGCGGTGCACGGTCTGGCCCTCGGTCACGAGCGTTTCCTCGAGGTGGCCGTAGAGCGTCTCGTAGCGGTCGCCGTGGGCGATCGCGATCGCCTTGCCGTATTCACCGCGCCAGCCGCTGCGCAGCACGACGCCGTCGGCTGTGGCCAGAACCGGCTCGCTGCGGGCCGTCGAGATGTCGACGCCCTCATGGAAAGCGGGCAGACCGTTGAACGGGTCCGAGCGCGCGCCGAAACCGGAGTTGACCACGCCGTGGACCGGCCAGACGGTCGGCGTCGATGCGATCAGTGCGGAGCGGCGCGAGAACTGGCCCTCGAGCAGCGTCAGGCGCGACGAGAGCAGCGCGCTCTCGCTCGCGAGGGCGTCGGGCTGGGCGCCCGCCGTCCGCGGGCCGCCCATGCCCGACCGTACGGAGTCGGCCAGCCCGGCCACGATCGCCAGGCGCCGGGTGCGGGCCTCGAAGTCGGACATCTGCTTCGAGATGCCGTTCAGGCGCTGGTGCATGGTCGCGGCGGCCGCGCGCAGGCGGTCGTTCTCTGCCATGGCGAGGCGGTATGCGCGGTCGCTCGCGGAAGACGAGAAGAACGCCCATCCGAACGCCAGTGCGGCAACCAGGAGAAACGCAGCCGCGGCCGCGCAGACGGCGATGAAGCGGGTGGAGATCGTGAGCTGGCGGAAACGCGCCCGGGCGTGGGGGACGAAGATGATGGTGTTGTACTTCTTCAACTCTTCCGCCTCACTCGCGCGCCCTACGGGGCAGACCATGTCCCTCTACGCCGCGGGACCACCAGGTCAGTCACAGACCGAAGGCTTCGAGGCCCTCGAGGTGAACCGATCCTATGTAGGCTCCCCGCGCGAGTCAACCTGATCGTTCGGGCAGGAACTCACCAGCGCCGGGGCGCGAAAAGAGAAGGCCTCGGCCAGGTGCGCGGGCGTAACTCGCTCGCTCCGCGACAGATCGGCGATCGTGCGTGCGACCCGCAGGGCGCGGTGCACCGCGCGAACGGACAGGCCGAGGCGGCCCACGGCTTTTTCGAGAAGGAGCAGGCCCGCGTGATCGAGAACACAGTGTTGCCCAAGTTCCTGTGCAGTGAGATCCGCGTTGCGGAACCCGGCGACGGCCGGTCTCCGCGCCGCCGCCCGCCGGCGCGCGGCCTCGGCGCGCGAACGCACGGTGGCGGAATCCTCGCAGCGGCCTCCCCGCGCGAGCTCCTTCCAGGGCACAGCCGCCATGGCGACGTGCAGGTCGATGCGATCGAGCAACGGGCCCGACAGCTTGCGCCCGTACCGAATCCGGTCGCGGGGCGCGCAGGCGCACGCATGGCGTGGATCGCCGAGAAACCCGCAGGGGCACGGGTTCATCGCCGCGACGAGCAGCACGTCGCAGGGAAAGACCGCCGCCGCCTGCGCGCGGACGACCGTGAGGCGCCGCTCTTCGAGCGGCTGGCGGATCGCCTCGAGCGCGTCGCGCCGAAACTCCGGCAGCTCGTCGAGAAAGAGGATCCCGCGGTGGGCGAGCGAAGCCTCGCCGGGCGCCGGCCTTGGGCCTCCTCCCACGAGGCCCGCGCTCGAGATCCCGTGGTGGGGTGCTCGAAAGGGTGGAGTCGTGAGCAGGCCGGAGCCCGGCGGCAGCGCTCCGGCGATCGAGTGGATCCGCGTGACTTCGATGGCCTCAGGCGGAGTCAGCGGCGGGAGGATTCCGGCAAGCCGGCGGGCCAGCATCGTCTTGCCAGCGCCGGGAGGGCCGGTCAGCAGGAGGTGGTGCCCTCCGGCGGCTGCGATCTCGGCCGCGCGGCGCGCGATGGCCTGGCCCTGTATCTCGGAGAAATCCGGTCCCGCCTCGCCGGGCGGCGCGTCCGCTGGCGCGGTGGCGGCAGGTATGGGCTCGGCGCCGGCGACGTGCGCGATGGCGGCCGCGAGGTGCGCGACGGGGATGACGCGGATTCCCCCGATCGCGGCGGCCTCCGAAGCGTTCTGCGAGGGGAGGACGATCTCGTCGAACCCGGCGTCGCGGGCCGCCAGGGCCAGGCCGAGCGCCCCCCGAACGGGCCGCACCTCGCCGCCCAGCCCGAGCTCGCCGACGAACACGCGCCGGGCGCCGGAGTCGGCCCGAAGGCCCTGCAGGCAGGCGAGGCCGACGGCGACGGGAAGGTCGAGGGCGGCGCCCGACTTGCGAAAGTCGGCCGGGGCGAGATTGACCGTGACCGCCCCGTCCGGCAGCCGGAAGCCGCAATTCTTCAGCGCGGAGCGCACCCGTTCGCGGGCCTCGCGAACGCCCGCGTCGGGCAGACCCACGATGGTGAAGCGGGGAACGCCGCCCGAGGCGTCGACCTCCACGTCGAGGACGCGGGCGTCGAGACCAAGAGTGGCGGCGGAATTGATCCGGGCGAGCATCGGGCCTCCTCGGGGCCGAGGAGCGCCTGATCGGACGAGGACGAGACGATTCTAGCAGGAAGCGGGAGGCCTACTTGCCCCGGGCGGGGATGGCAAGCTGGTCGCCGGCCTTGAGCGACAGAGAACCGCCGAGGCTGTTGATCGCGAGGATCTGCGCCACCGTCACGCCGTGACGGAGCGCGATCCGGTAGAGCGTGTCGCCGTTCTTCACCTTGTAGCTCTTCGGGGCCGGAGCGGGCGCCGCGGCCGCCTTCGTGACCTTGCCCGCGCCTGTTTTCTTCCTCTTCGAGGCGGCCGCGACCTTCTGCGGGATGAGGATCTCCTGCCCGCGCGCCACACGTGAGCGCGTCGAGAGCGAATTGGCGGTGGCGAGTGCGGTGACGGACACGCCGTACCGCTTGGCGATGCGGGGCAGGGTCTCGCCCTTCTTCGCGACATGGGTCGTGAAGGTCGGCGGCTTTGCGGTCGGCGTGGCCTGGAAGGCGAGCAGGACGGTCTCGCGCGTGCCCTCGGGCACCTTAAGCTCGTAGCCCTCGTCCTGGCGCGGCGTCACGGCCGAGCGCAACTCGGGATTCAGGGCCTGGAGCTCCTCGAGCGAAAGGTCGGCGCCGCCGGCGAGCTTTCCGAGGTCGATGGGCCGATCGAGGCGCACCGTCTCGAACGCGATGGGAGGCTCGAGCACGACCTCGAACCCGTAGTGGGTCGGCTCCTTCGAGATCAGCACCGAGGCGAGGAAAGCGGGCACGTAGTTCTGCGTCTGCCTCCGGATCGCCGGGGTCCCGGCGAGTTGCCAGAAGTCCCGCGCGCCCGTCTTTTCCATCGCACGGAGGATCTTGCCCTCGCCGGCGTTGTACGCCGCCATGACGAGGTACCAGTCCCCGAAGATCTCGTGCAGGTACGAGAGGTACTTCGCCGCCGCCCGCGTGGCCTTCTCCGGGTCGCTGCGCTCGTCCACGATGCCGTTGGACTTCAGTCCGTACTGGCGGCCGGTGCGCGGCATGAACTGCCAGATCCCGTGCGCCGCCTTGGGCGAGCGCGCGTGGGGCAGGAACGACGATTCGATGAAGGCGATCCATGCGAGGTCCTGGGGCAGGCCCTCCTCGACGAAGATCCGCTGGATCATCGGTACGTAGCGGCCCGAGCGCGACAGACCCGCCGCGATCTTGTCGTGGAGGCCGGCGCTCTGAAAGGCCGCGAGCACGCGCAGTACGGAGTCGTTGACGACCAGGGGAACGTCGGAAGAGACCGTCGGAATCGCGGAAGCAACCTCCGAGGCCGCCGCCGAGATCTCCTCGGGCGTGGCGTCGGGGGCCTCGATCGCCTCGAGCTCGGGCGAAACCTGGCCGTGCGAGGTGCCGGCCTCTTCGGTGGCTCCGGCGAGGGCCTCGTAGCGCTGGATCCCGTCCCAGAGCTCGTAGGAGAACTCCAGGCGCGATCCCGACGGGGCAGGCGCGCCCGCGGGCTGGACGGCGGCGACGGCCTCGTCGAAGTAGACGCGCGCGCACTCGAAGTCGCCGGCCAGGGCCGCCTCGCGGCCGAGCGTGAAAGCGTCTGTGGCGCGGGCGGTCTCCGGGTCGACCGGCGCCGCCGCGGGGACGACCGCCGCGGACTTGCCCGGCGCCGTTGCGCAGCCCGAGCCCGCAACGAGCGCTGCAAAGACGGCAAAGCCCTCGCGCAAGAGGCGCGTCGAAGAACGCATCTGCAAAGGGTAAACGCCGGTGGCCGAAGTTGCAAAGGCTTTTCGGGACAGTGTCTTGAGAGGAGGACAGTGCGGGAGATCACGGGTCATGGGAACCGAGGCGAGAAAGGGATCCAGAATGACCGCGCGCTGGCGGCCCGCGGTCACTTGCCGAGAATGTGGAATTTGAGTGACAGCAGGAGCTTCTCGATGTCGCTCCTGGACTGGAGCTCGATGGCGAAGCTCTGGCCTTCGCCGATCGCATTTCCCTGCTTGTCCTCGAACTTGAGCCCGACGGTCACCTGGTGGCCCTGCGCGAGCTGGCGCCTTGGGACCTGGACCTCGAAGACCTTGCTGACTTCCTTTCGGTGATTGAGGCTGGAGGCCAGCAGGTCGTCGACGGAGATGCCGGTCGCCGCGCGCCGCGGCTTTTCATCGGCCGGGGCCGCCGTGGCCGTCGAAGTCTTCCGGAGCTTCTCGAGCTCCGCGAGGATGTCGATGTTGGACCCGACTCTGACGTGCCGGACCTCCTCATCAACGGCCTTTTCGGGCTCCGGCTCTTCCGCCTGCGCGAAGGACACGTCCGCGATCTCCGCTTCCTGCGCCGGCGCCGGCGCAGGGGCAGCGGCCTGCTCGGGCAGGGGCGCGTCGAGGGAGTCGAGCGCCTGCTCGAACTCCTGGACCGTATCGGAATCGCCGCCGTCGAAGGTTGCCGGCGGCTGGTTGAGCTCGTGCGCCAGCGTCGGTGCGGCCGGCTCGGCCGAGAACGTGCCCGGCTCCACCTCGAGCGTGTCTTCGATCTCGGCGGTCTCCTGTGCGATGACGGGCCGCGCCGGGGCGGGCGCGGGCGGGACAGGCGGAGCGGGGGGCTCGACCCTCGCGGCTTGCGCCGGGGCCGAGGGCGCCTTGGCGGTTCTTGCCGAAGGCGCCTTCTCTTCGCCGAGCATGCGCTTCTTGAGCGAGCGCAGCGTCAGGCGGGAGATGGCCTTGAGCGTCTCGAAGACACCCTGCCCGAGCACGGCACACGCTTCGTAGCTCTCGTGCTGACGCTCCGGATTGAGGCTCTCCTCGAGCTCGTCCACGGAAAGGATGTTCGCGAGATCGCGCTTGTTGTACTGGAACACGAGCGGGATCTCGTCGAGCTTGATGCCGATCTCCGCGAGGTTCGCCCTCAGGTTGGCGAGCGACTCGACGTTGGCCTCCTTCATGGCGCGCTGCGAGTCGGCGACGAAGACCATGCCGTCGACGCCCTTGAGCACCAGCTTGCGGGTCGTGTTGTAAAAGACCTGACCCGGGACCGTGTAGAGCTGGACGCGGGTCTTGAAACCGCCGATCACCCCGACGTCGAGGGGAAGCAGGTCGAAGAAGAGCGTGCGATCCGTCTCCGTCTCGAGCGAAACCATCTCGCCCCGCGAGCCGGGCGCCGTTCGGCCGTAAATGTGGTGGAGGTTGGTGGTCTTCCCGCACAGGCCGGGGCCGTAGTACACGACCTTGGCCGCCATCTGCATCGTGGCGTAGTTGAAGAAAACCATGCTGCTTCTGCTTCCGCCGGCGAGCGACGCGCGGCTGCCCCAAATTGTAACACCCTGAGGGGGTTACGACGAGCCGCAGTGCGGTCTAGCGGCCGGGTTTCTGTCCGAGGATGAAACGGATCTCGGCTTCGCGGCCGACGCCGGCCGTCCGGAGGAGAATCTCGTCGGCGAGCGCGCGATAGAGCGCCAGGCTCCGTGCGTCGCCGGCGAGAGCGTCGACGTGCGCGCGAACCGTGCCCGCGTCGCGCCGCGCGACGGCCCCCGTGAACGCTTCGGCGAAGCTTCGCGCCCCGACGGCGGCCGTCGCGCGCGAGGCGAGGCCGGCGAGCGTCTCGCGCGCGACGTCCTCCGGGATTCCGGCGGCGACCCAGCCGCGGACCGCGATCGAGACGACGGCGGCGGCGCCGCCGGCCGCGAGGGTCGCGGAGGCGTGGTAGAGCGCCCGGTTTCCCGAGGCGAGTCGATGCGGCCGCGCGCCGACCGCCGTCGCGATGGCCTCGGCCAGCCCGACCGCGCGCGGCTCCCCTTCGACCGCGACGAAAGCGCCGCGCCAGTCTTCGTCCGTGGCCCCGGTGAAGGGTCGCACCGGATGGGCCGAGGCGACTGCGGCTCCGGAGCGGGAAAACGGAGCGAGCACCTGGCTTCCGAGCGCGCCGGACAGATGAAGGGCGAAACGGCAGGGCAGCCGCGGCGCGAGGTCGGCCGCGACGGCGGCGATCGCGTCGTCGGGGACGGCGAGCACGACGACGTCGCACGGGGGATACGCGATCTCTCCCGCGCCGCGGGCGATCGTGGTCGCAATGCGCCCGCCCGCTCCGGTCCACGAACGCGCAAAGGCGCGACCGGCCCTTCCCGGCCCGACCAGGGCGACGCGGCTCGAAAGCAGGTTCTCGTCGGGCACGGATCGAGTCTATTCCGCCGAACGCCGGCGGCATTCTGGTATCCTTGGCACTCCCAAGGAGAGACTGCTAATGTCCGGGCTCGACGTCCGCAGCCGCGCCATCTTGAAGGAGATCATCCGGGTCCACGTGGACACCGGACGGCCGGTCTCTTCGCGTACGCTCTTCAAGTGCGACCGGTTTGCGCTGTCGCCGGCCTCGATCCGAAACATCATGGCCGACCTCACCGACGGCGGCTACCTGGCGCAGCCGCACACTTCGGCCGGCCGCGTGCCCACCGACCGGGCCTACCGCATTTACATCGACGAGCTGATGCGCCAGCGCAGGGTCGCCGACGACGTGCGCGAGCAGGTGGACTCGGACCTCGACCTGGCCGGCGGCGACGTCAGCCGCCTCTTTTCCGCGGCCTCGCGCCTGCTCTCGCAGCTGTCCGGGGAGGTCGGATTCGTCGTCGCGCCGGATGCCCTCCACACGGTCGTGAAGAGCCTGCGCTTCCTGGCGGTCGCGCCCGGAAAGATCCTGGTGGTGCAGGTCAACGATCCGGACGTCGTCATCTCGCGTGTGCTCGAGACCGACGTCGCCTACACGCCCGCCGAGCTCGATGCGCTGTCCGACCGCCTGACCCGGGAGTACGGAGGTCTGACCCTGCACGAGGTGCGCCGGCGGCTGCTGGCGGCCATGGCGCGTGAGCGCGCGGAGGCGGACCGGATCATCGACCGCGCGGCATCTCTCGTCAACCGGGCCTTCGAAAGGAAGGACGCGGAAGAGGGCCTGTTCTTCGACGGCACGGCCCGGCTGCTGGAGAAGCCGGAGTTCTCGGACGTCTCGTCGCTCAAGAAGATCTTCCAGGCCTTCGACGAGAAGGCCCGCGTCCTGGACCTCGTGTCCCGCTACCTCGATTCGCCCGGAACCAGCGTCATTCTGGGCTCGGAGGACGACCACGCCGTCGACCCGAGGCTCTCGGCCGTCTTGACCTCGTACGGTACGGGAGAGACACTCACGGGAATGCTGGGTGTCATCGGACCTGCGCGCCGCGAATACATGCGCGTGATCCCCGTCGTCGAGCTGCTGGGCCGCGCCGTCTCCGACCGGCTCGACCGCCGGGAGGACTCCGCGTCCGGCCAGGAGCGCGAATGAGCGGGCGGGATCGCGGCACCGGGTCCGACGAGGACCTCTTCGAGGTCCAGGACTCCGGCGATTCGCTCGACTCGGCGCTGGCCCAGGAAGAGGCGGCCGCGCTGACGGCGGCGCAGGAGAAGGTCCAATCCGTCCAGAAGGACCTCGAGGAGCTCAAGGACCGCTACGTCCGCAAGCTCGCCGAGTTCGAGAACCACAAGAAGCGCAGTGAGCGCGAGCGGCAGGAGTACTTCAAGATCGCGCTCGCCGGCTTCGTGCACGACTTCCTTCCGGTCATGGACAATTTCGAGCGGGCGCTCGAGCACGCGCGGCCCCCGGACCTCGAGAGCGACTTCGGGCAGGGCATCGTGATCATCCGCAAGCAGCTCGGAGAGCTCTGGAAGCGCTATGGCTTGATCCCGATCGATACGTCGGGCGCGTTCGATCCGAACCTGCACGAAGCGGTCGCGACCGAGGAGACCGACGCGGTCCCGCCGAACACGATCCTCGCCGAGCTGCAGAAGGGGTATTTCCTGAACGAGCGGCTCATCCGGCCTTCCTTCGTCAAGGTGGCCGTGCGCAAGGGCGAGTCCGGCGGGAAGGGGTAAGGAGGCATCGTGGGCAAGATCCTCGGCATCGACCTCGGCACGACGAACTGCTGCGTCTCCGTGGTCGAGGGCGCCACGCCGCAGGTCCTCACCAACCGGGAGGGCAGCCGCACGACGCCCTCGATCGTCGGCTTCACCGAGGACGGCGAGCGCCTGGTCGGGCAGATCGCCAAGCGCCAGGCCATCACGAACCCGATGAACACGGTCTTCGCGGTCAAGCGCCTGGTCGGCCGCAAGTACGAGGCCGAGGAGACCCAGCACGCCCGCGAAGTGCTCCCGTACGAAATCGTCCGCGCCGTCAACGGCGACGTCAAGATCCGCGCCCGGGCGCGCGAGTACAGCCCGGAAGAGATCTCGGCGTTCATCCTGCGCGAGATCAAGGAGTTCTCCGAGGAGGCGCTCGGCGAAGAGATCACCGAGGCGATCATCACGGTGCCCGCCTACTTCGACGACGCGCAGCGCCAGGCCACGCGCGACGCGGGACGGATCGCGGGGCTGGAAGTGCTGCGCATCATCAACGAGCCCACGGCCGCGTCGCTCGCCTACGGGCTCGACCGCAAGGGCAGCGAGACCGTCGCCGTGTATGACCTCGGCGGCGGCACGTTCGATATCTCGATCCTGCAGCTGGGCGACGGGATCTACGAGGTCAAGGCCACGGCGGGAGACACGTACCTGGGCGGCGAGGACTTCGACAAGAAGATCATGGACTGGCTGCTCGACGACTTCCGCAAGTCCACCGGGATCGACCTGCGGCAGGACCGCATGGCCCTGCAGCGGTTGAAGGAAGCGGCCGAGAAGGCCAAGTGCGAGCTGTCGACCGCGAGCGAGACCACGCTCACCCTGCCGTTCATCTCGGCCGACGCTTCCGGCCCGAAGCACATCAACCGCACGCTGACGCGCGAGCGGTTCGAGTCGCTGGTCGCGGACCTGATCGACCGAACGGCGGCGCCGTGCCTCGACGCGCTCTCCGCGGCAGGCCTCAAACCCTCGGACGTCGACCAGGTCATCCTCGTGGGCGGCCAGACCCGCACGCCGAAAGTGCAGCGGATGGTGGCCGAGCTCTTCGGCCGTGAGCCCAACCGCGACATCAACCCGGACGAGGTCGTCGCGATCGGTGCCGCAATCCAGGGCGGCGTGTTGAAGGGCGAGATCAAGGACGTCGTGCTGCTCGACGTCACGCCCCTCTCGCTCGGCATCGAGATGCACGGCGGCGTCTTCGAGAAGCTGATCGAGCGCAACTCCACCATCCCGACCAAGAACACGAAGGTCTTCACGACGGTCGCCGACAACCAGTCGGTCGTCGAGATTCACGTCCTGCAGGGGGAGCGCGAGATTGCCAAGGACAACAAGTCGCTCGGGCGGTTCGAGCTCGTCGGCATCCCCGTCGCGCCGCGCGGCGTGCCGCAGATCGAGGTCACGTTCGCGATCGACTCGAACGGCATCGTGAGCGTCTCGGCGCGCGACCTCGCGACGGGCAAGGCGCAGGGCCTGCAGATCAACCCGGCGGGCGGCCTGTCGCAGAACGAGATCGACAAGATCATCAAGGACGCCTCGCAGTTCGCGGAGGCGGACCACGAGCGGCGCGAGATCGCCGCGATCAAGAACCGGCTCGAGGGGATGATCGCTTCCAACGAGCGCGTCCTCTCCGAGTTCGGCTCGGCGCTCGCGGACGACGAGCGCCAGCGCATCGAGGAGACCCTGCGCCGGTCCCGCGAGATCGCCGGCGGCGAATCGCGCGAGGCCTTCAACGAGGCGATCTTCGACATGCAGGGAGTCTCCAAGGTGCTGACGCGCGTGATGCTGCAGCGCGCCGGGGCGGGGGGCGCGGCGGCGAGCTGAGTTGAGAATTCTGGTTGGTGATCGATCTCGGATCGCCGATCGCGAATCACAAATCACCGAATCCTTCTTATGGCACAACGCGACTATTACGAAGTACTCGCCGTGGAGCGCGACGTGGACGCGGCGGGGCTCAAGTCCTCCTACCGCAGGCTCGCGCTGATGTACCACCCGGACCGCAATCCAAACAATCCGGATGCGGCCGAGAAGTTCAAGGAGGCGTCGGAGGCGTACGCCGTGCTCTCCGATCCGGACAAGCGCGCGCGGTACGACCGCTTCGGGCACGCGGGCGTGGGGTCGGGCGGCGCGGGCGGTTTCCCGGGGTTCGAGGCGTCGGGATTTGGCGACCTCTCGGATCTCTTCGGCGGCCTCTTCGGATTCGCATCGGGCGGCGGCTTCGGGGGCGCGCCGGGGCCGATGGCCGGCAGCGATCTCGTCTACCGCATGACGATCGCCTTTCGCGACGCGGCGTTCGGCGTCGAGGCGCCCATCGCGATCTCGCGGCTGGAGCGCTGCGAGAAGTGCGAGGGCAGCGGCGCCGCGCCCGGTTCGAAGCCGAAGCTGTGCGCGACCTGCGGGGGCAAGGGGCGCCAGCGGGTCTCCCAGGGGTTCCTGACGGTCATGCGTCCGTGTCCCGCGTGCCACGGCGAGGGCCAGATCATCGAGAATCCGTGCGACGCGTGCGCCGGCGAAGGGCGCCGGCGGGCGAAGAAGGACATGACCGTACGCATTCCCGCGGGCGTCGAGTCGGGCTCGCGGCTGCGGCTGACCGGCGAAGGCGACGCGGGCCCCAACGGCGGCCCGGCGGGCGACCTCTACGTGGTCCTGACGGTCGCGGAGGACGACATCTTCTCGCGGGACGGCGACGACGTCGTCGTCAGCCTCGACCTCCCGTTCCCGACGCTGGTGCTCGGCGGCGAGGTTTCGGTGCCGACGCTCGACGGCTCCGAGGAAGTCGCCGTTGCGGCCGGAACCCCGGTCGGCGCCGCGCTTCGGCTGAAGGGCAAGGGCATGGGCCGCCTCGGACGCAACGGGCGCGGCGACCTCGTCGTGCGCGTCAGCGTGCACGTGCCCGAGTCCCCGAAGAAGGAAGAGAAAGAGCTCCTGCGCCAGTACGCCGAGCTGACCGGGGCGCCGATCGGCAAGGGCAGGGGAGTCTTCCGGAAGGCGAAGAAGATCTTTTCGTGAACCGGCCGCGGCAGCGCTACAGCCGCCTGCTCGTCCCCGGGAAATCCGGGGACGACGCGGTGCTCGGATTGCTGGCCCTCCGCGATCCCCTCGGGTTCGAGGATGCAGGCCGGGACCTCGTCGCTTTCTTCCGCGAAGCGGACGCCGCGCGCGGAGCCGCCGAAGCGCTCCGCGCGCGCAAGGTCCGCCACGACCTGACGACCGACATCGCCGAGGGCGATCCCCTCGAGGCCTATCGCGCGGCCTCGCAGCCCTTTGCCGTGGGCCGCCGCCTCTGGATGGAGCCGCGCGACTGGGCGCCCACGCCGGCGCCCGAAGGCAGGATCGCCCTGCGGGTGCCCGCGTCGCGGGCCTTCGGGACGGGCAGCCACGCCTCGACGCGCCTCGCGTTGCTCGCGCTCGAGGACGAAGCGCTCCAGGGTCGGACCGTTCTCGACGTCGGAACTGGCTCCGGCATCCTGGCGCTCGCGGCGGCGGCCCTCGGCGCCCGCATGGCCGTCGGTCTCGACATGGACGCGGAGGCGGTCTTCGTCGCGCGGGAAAACGTCGCCCGGCATTCCTTCGGCGGCCGGGTGCGTCTCTACGCGGGCCCGCTCTCGGCGTGCGCGGGCAGGTTCGACCTCGTCGTGGCCAACATGCTCGCCGCGGAGATCCTGCCGGAGGCACGGCGCCTGCTCGGCGGCGCGGCGCGCCGCGGGCGAGTCGTGCTGTCGGGGGTCACGCGGGACCGCGAGCCGGCCGTGCTCGCGAGGATGCGCACCGGACGTTGGAAGCTCGACGGCCGCCGTACGGAGGGCGAATGGATCAGTCTCAGCCTGGCGCGCGCCTGATCGTCGACGCACTGCCCGAGGCCGGCGCCGTGTGCCGTGTCGAGGGCGAGGAGGCGGCCCACGCCCGGGCGCGCCGGGTCGGAGCCGGCGATGCCGTGGTCCTCGTGGACGGGAGCGGCCGGGAGGCTGCGGGGCGCGTCGTCCGGATCGGACGCGGGTTCGTGGAGATCGACGTGCAGGAGGTGCGCGCCGCGGCCCCCGATTCGCCGGCGCCCATTCACCTGCTCGTTGCCGCCGTGCGGTCCGAGAGATTGTCCTGGATCGCGGAGAAAGCGACCGAGCTCGGAGCCGCGCGCCTGACGCTCGTGTCGAGCCAACGCACGCAGCGCTTCCGCGCGAGCGATGCGCTCGGGCCGCGTCTTGCACGCGTCGTGCGGGAGGCGGCCAAGCAGGCGGAGGTGTCACGGTGGCCCGCGATCGCCGGGCCCGTCGCTCTCGGGGACGCCCTGCGCGGCGAGCCACGGGCGACGCGCCTCATCCTCGACCCGAGCGGCGAGCCGTTCCCGGCCCGACTGGCGGCTGCGCCGACGGCGCTGCTCGTCGGCCCTGAGGGAGGCTGGACGGAGGCAGAGCTCGCGGCGGCGCTCGCGCAAGGCTGGGTCGCGGCGTCGCTGGCGGCGGGAAAGCTGCGCGCCGAGACCGCCGCGGTCGCGGCGCTGACGCTCGCGCGCACGGCCCTGGCGCGCGCCGGAAATCCGCATTGACACTCCCGACGCGGGGCGAAATACTTCGACCGCGGGTCACAATTTGGAGGCGGCATGTCCTACGAGGACGTCAAGAAAGTCTGGATGAATGGCCGGCTGGTGGACTTCGCCGACGCGAAGATCCACGCGTTCTCGCACGTGTTCCACTACGGCTCGGCGATGTTCGAGGGGGCCCGCGTCTACAAGACCAAGCACGGCTCCGCGGCGTTCCGCCTGGATGAGCACATAAAGCGCCTCTACGACTCCTGCAAGGTCTACCGGATGGAAGTTCCTTACACGCCGAAGGAATTCCGCGAAGCGATCTTCGAGACGATCCGGGCCAACGGCTTCGATGAGTGCTACATCCGTCCGGTCGTCTACCGGGGGCTCGGAGCCCTCGGCGTCAACCCCTTCAACAGCCCGGTGGACGTCATGGTGGCCGTGTGGAGGTGGGGCCGGTACCTCGGCGAGGAGGCCCTCGAGGGCGGCGTGGACGTCTGCGTCTCCTCGTGGAACCGCATGGCGCCCAACACGTTCCCGGCCATGGCCAAGGCGACCGGCAACTACCTGAATTCGGCTTTGATAAAGATGGAGGCGATCACCAACGGTTTCACCGAGGGGATCGCGCTCGACAACGCGGGCCGGATTTCCGAGGGCAGCGGCGAGAACATCTTCCTCGTTTACGGCGGTCGGATCCTGACGCCGCCGCTGGCCGGGACCATCCTGCCCGGGATCACGCGCGACTCGGTCATGCGGATCGCCAAGGACGCGGGGTATGCGGTCGTCGAGCAGCAGATCGCTCGCGAGATGCTCTACCTCGCCGACGAGATCTTCTTCACCGGGACGGCCGCGGAGATCACGCCGATCCGCTCGGTGGACCGCATCGTGGTGGGTCCGGGGCGCCGCGGCCCGATCACCGAGAGGCTCCAGAAGGAGTTCTTCGCCATGATCCACGGAGAGGCCGAGGACCGTTATGGTTGGCTGACGCCGCTGCCGGTGGAGGCGGGGGTCCGGCAGTAAAGCCCTCGGAAATCGCAAGTTGCCGGTGCCCAGGGGCCCGCGGCAACCCGCGGCTTTGATGTCCCTTCCTGCTTCCCTTCCTCGGTCAACCGGCGTAATCTAACCACCACCGAGGAAAAATAAAGCCATGCACATCAACGATCTGCTGAAGATTGCGGTCGAGCGGAAAGCGTCCGACCTGCACCTGAAAGTGGGCGCTTTTCCGGTCATCCGCATCGACGGGGCGCTGATTCCGCTGTCCGACATGCGCCGGTTGATGCAGGAAGACACGATCGCCATGGCCTTCTCGATCATGTCGGCACGGCAGAAGGAAAAGTTCAAGAACAACTTCGAGATCGACATCTCCTACAACGTTCCGAACCTGGGCCGTTTCCGCTGCAACATCTTCCAGCAGCGGGGGACCGTTGGACTGGTGCTGCGCGTCATTCCGGCCCGGATCCTCTCGATCAAGGACCTGCTGCTGCCGCCGGTACTCGAGAAGATCTGCATGGAACAGCGCGGCCTCGTGCTCTGCACCGGGACGACCGGATCGGGCAAGTCCACGACCCTCGCGGCCATGATCGACCACATCAACTCGACGCGCGACGAGCACATCATGACGGTGGAAGACCCGATCGAATTCCTCCACCGCGACAAGAAGTCGCTCGTCAACCAGCGCGAGGTGGACGTCGACACCAAGGGGTTCTCGGTCGCGCTGCGCAGCGCCCTGCGTCAGGACCCGGACGTCATCCTCGTCGGCGAAATGCGCGACTACGAGACGATCGAGACGGCCCTCACCGCCTCGGAAACGGGCCACCTCGTTTTCTCGACGCTTCACACCCTCGACGCCACCGAGACCATCAACCGCATCATCGCGGTCTTTCCGCCGCACCAGCAGAAGCAGATCCGCCTGCAGCTCGGAGCGGTCATCAAGGCGGTCATCTCGCTGCGGCTCATGCCGCGCGCCGACGGTCTGGGCCGCGTTCCGGCCGCGGAGATCCTCATCCGGACGAACTACGTCCGGGAGTGCATCGAGAACAAGGAGAAGACCAAGTACATCAAGGACGCGATCCAGCAGGGAACCTCGCAATACGGCATGCAGACGTTCGATCAGTCGCTCTACAGCCTCTACAAGTCGGGCCTGATCACGCTCGAGGAAGCCCTGAAGCGCTCGACGAACCCCAACGAGTTCAAGCTCAAGATCCAGGGCATCCAGTCGACGTCGGACCTCGCGCGCGAGGAGATGGACGCCGCCCTCGAGGCGCCGTCCGATTTCAATGCGCTCCAGGAGGAGTCGCCCTTCGACTTCTCCAACCAGCCCCCGGGGCGCGGCTAAGACTCCACGTTTCGCAAGGGTCAACCTCCCGCCGAGCCCGCGTCCGCCTCCGCGGCGTTCGAACGGGCGCTGCGGCTGCTCGGGATCCGGCCGCGCGGCCGCGTCGAGCTCGAGCGCTCGCTCGCCGAGCGCGGCTTCGAGCCCTCCGCCGTCGCGGGCGCGATGGAGCGGCTCGAGGCCCGGGGGCTCATCGACGACCTCGCGGCGGCGCGCTCGGCCGTGCGGCTGCGCGGCGCGCGCTACGGCCGCGCCCGGGTGGAGCGCGAGCTGAAGGTGCGGGGCTTCTCGAAGCAGACCGCGGCCGAGGCGTTCGAGGCCGAGGGCGGCGCCGCGCGGGAGAACGAGGAGCTCGCGCGACTCTTCCACAAGCTCTGGAAGTCCCGCGCCGACCTCGCGCCGGCGCTGCGCCGCCGCCGCGTCTTCGAGGCCCTCGTCCGGCGCGGTTTTCGGCCGGAGAGGATTTCTGAGATTATCCGGGGCTGGTATGAAGTCGACTGAAGTCCGGGAGAGGTTCCTCCGCTATTTCGAGGAGCGGCAGCACCGCCGCGTGCCATCGTCCTCCCTGATCCCGGCCGAGGACCCGACTCTGCTCTTCACCAACGCCGGGATGAACCAGTTCAAGGACGTCTTCACCGGGCGCGAGAAGCGCGACTACTCGCGCGCCACGACGGCGCAGAAGTGCGTCCGCGCCGGCGGCAAGCACAACGACCTCGACAACGTCGGCTACACGGGCCGCCACCAGACGTTCTTCGAGATGCTCGGCAACTTCTCGTTCGGCGACTACTTCAAGGCCGACGCGATCCGTTTCGCCTGGGAGCTCGTCACGGACCGCGACGCGGGATATGGCATCGCGCCCGAGCGGCTCTGGGCCACCGTCTACACCGAGGACGACGAGGCGGCAAGGCTCTGGGAGCGCCACCTGCCGGCCGCGCGCATCCTGCGCTTCGGCGAGAAGGATAACTTCTGGGCGATGGGGGAGACGGGCCCCTGCGGTCCGTGCTCGGAGTTGCACTACTACCGCGGCGCGGATCTTGCCGGCAACACGACGGACCTCGTCAACGGCCCGGGCGACGGCACGCTCGAGATCTGGAACCTCGTCTTCATGCAGTACGAGCGCGACGCCTCGGGAAAGATGACGCCGCTGCCGCGCCCCTCGGTGGACACGGGCGCGGGTCTCGAGCGCCTCGTGGCGATCCTCCAGGGCGTGAACAACAACTTCGACACGGACCTGTTCGCCCGCATCCTGGCGCGCATCGAGGAGTTGTCGGCGCAGAACTACCGCGGCGGGATGGCCCCGGAGGACGCGCCCTTCCGCGTGATCGCGGACCACGTCCGGGCGGCCACGATGCTCGTCGCCGACGGGGCCGTTCCCTCGAACGAGGGCCGGGGTTACGTGCTGCGCCGGATCCTGCGGCGGGCGATGCGTTACGGACGGCGGCTCGGCCTGAACGAGCCGTTCCTGCACCGGCTGGTCCCGACGGTGGTGGAGGGCTTTGCGGACGTGTACTTCGCTCCCGCGGACACGGGCCGCGTCGAGAAGACCGTGGCCGGCGTGCTGTACCCGGAGGAGGAGCGGTTCGGCAAGACGCTGTCCGAGGGCGCCGACCGCGTGGGCGAAGCGATCGAGCGCCTGCGCCGCGAGGGGGCGACTGCCTTGTCGGGCGAGGCGGTTTTCCGCTTCTACGACACGTACGGCATTCCCCTCGACGTGATCGAGGAGATCGCGGGAGACGAAGGCGTGGCCGTCGATCGCGCCGGGTTCGAGGAGGCGATGGAGCGCCAGCGCGCCTCCTCGCGCGCCTCGCAGAAGTTCGAGGCCGCGGACGCCTCGGTGTACGAGCGGCTCGAGCTGCCCTCGTCCCACTCGGTGTTCCGCGGCTACCCGGAGCAGGACTTCGTCTCGCTCTCCGGCGCCCGCGTGGTGGCGATGGTGAAGGACGGCAAGGAAGCGTCGCTGTTGTCCGCGGGCGAGAGCGCGGACGTCGTGCTGGACCGCACGGTGTTCTACCCGGAGGGCGGGGGCCAGGTTGGCGACACCGGGACCTTTGCCTGGGAGGGCGGGCGCGCCGACGTGACCAACGTGCAGAAGCCGGTGCCGAACCTGATCGCCCACCGCGTGACGGTCGCCGCCGGACGGCTCGAGCTCGGGTCGGCGGTGGACCTGTCGGTGCCCGAGTGGACGCGCCGGCGCACCCAGGCCAACCACACCGGCACGCACCTGCTCCACGCGGCCCTGCGAAAGGTCATCGGCAACACGGCGCGCCAGATGGGCTCGCTGGTGGCGCCGGGCCGGCTGCGCTTCGACTACGCCGCGCCGGCGCCGACGACGCCCGCGCAGATCGCCGAGATCGAGCGGCTCGTCAACGAGGAGATTCTGCGCGACCAGCCCGTGACGAAGGAGACGATGCCGATGGACGAGGCGCGCCGCAGGGGCGCCGACATGTTCTTCGGCGAGAAGTACGGCGAGCGGGTCCGCGTGGTGGAGGTCGCCGGATTCTCGACCGAGCTCTGCGGGGGCTGCCACGTGCCGCGCACCGGCGAGATCGGAGCCTTCAAGGTCGTTTCGGACCGCGGCCTTGCGGCCGGCGTCCGCCGGCTGGAGGCCGTGACGTCGCTCGGGGCCGTCGACCTGCTGTCGCAGGACGAGCAGATCCTGAACGCGCTCTCCGGCGCCGCGCAGACGCCCCGCGAGGAGCTCGCGGCGCGCTGGGACGAGCGCGAGGAGCGCGTCCGCGCGCTCGAGCGGGAGGTGGCGTCGCTCAAGCTGAAGCTCGCTTCCGGGGACGCCGGATCGCAGGGCGACCGGATGGAAGTCGGCGGCGTGCCGATCGTGACGCGGGTCGTGGAGGGGCTCTCCATCCCGGAGCTGCGCAATCTTTCGGACACGCTGCGCTCGAAGTTGAAGAGCGGCGTCGTCGTCGTGGGCACGACTGCCGAAGGAAAGACGTCGGTGATCGTCGCCGTCACGCCGGACCTCGTCAAGCGGCTCCCGGCCTCGCGGATCGCCGGGCGCGTCGGCAAGGCCATGGGCGGCAGCGGAGGCGGCAAGCCTGACCTCGCACAGGCGGGCGGCAAGAACCCCGCGGAGCTGCCTGGCGGACTGAAGGCCGCGGCAGAGGCGGTGAGGGACCTTCTCGCGGAACCGCCGGCTGACTGAAGGGCCCTGGCGTTGTGCGCCAGATCACGTCCGCGAAGCGGTAAGTTTATGAGCCGATGGAGGTTCCGCGGACTCGGGCGGGAGCTATAATCGTATCCACACCATGAAGCTACGGGCCTTTCTCTGCGTGGGGATTCTTGTCGCCATGGCCGCGCCGGCATCGGCGCAGGTGCGCGTGGTCGTCAGGGACGGCCGGCACGTGATCTACAACGAGGGCCCCGCCAACCTCGCGAAGAGCGAAGAGTGGCTGGCGACCCGGGTCGGACGCGCCTCGGCCTACGACGATCTCATCGCCGCGGCGGCGCACGACAACGCCGTCGACCCGAGGCTCGTCAAGTCGGTCATGCTAATAGAGTCCGGCTTCAACCCGGCGGCGATCTCGCGCAAGGGCGCGCGCGGTCTCATGCAGCTGATGCCCGCCGTGGCCGCCGAGCGCGGCGTCCAGGACGTGCACGACCCGAAGCAGAACATTGCCGCCGGAACGCAGCAGCTCTCGCACCTGATGTCCTACTACGGCGGCGATCTCGTCAAGGCGCTTGCCGCGTACAACGCGGGCGAGCGCGCGGTCGACAAATACGACGGCGTGCCGCCGTACGCCGAAACGCAGCTCTACGTCCGCAAGGCCCTGGCCGCCTACTACGGAAAGTCGACGCTGGGCGGCGGATTCGGAAAGCCGTCCGAAGAGACGTACCGGGGCATGCCCGCCTCACAGGGCCGGTCGGTGCAGTGGGTGCGCGACGCCCGGACCAACCGCGTCACGCTGACGACCAAGAGCCGGCCCGCGGCGCGGCGACTCGGCTAGCCCGGCGGATCGCGTGTCGCACGCCGCCGGAGACCCTTCCCCCGTAGACCAAGGAGTGTTCCTGCTGCACCTGAACCGCGCCCGGCACGAGGTGCGGGAGGGACACTTCGAGGGCGCCTGGACGGAGCTCGAACAGGCGCGGACCCTGCGGCCCCACGACGAGGATGTCCTCAACCTGGTCTCGCTGCTCGAGTTCAAGCGCGGGCGCTACGACGAGGCCGCCAGCGCCGCGCGGGCGCTGCTGGCGGAGAACTCGTCGTCCGAGCTCCTGCGTTCGAATCTCGGCCTCATCCTCTTCAAGTCGGGCCGGCTCGCTGAGGCCGAGAAGGAGCTGCGCGCCGCCATCGAGCTCTCTCCCGGACACCTGCGCAGCCACCTGTACCTCGGTCTGCTGTACCAGATGCGGGGCAAGCTCGGGCTCGCGCTCGAGCACCTGCGCGTGGCCGGAGCGCGGCGCCGGGTCACGGAGATCGAAGAGGCGCTGCGCCGGCCCGGCCGCGACGGCGCTGCGCGAAGCGTGCCGCTCTCCGACACGGCGCCGTCGCTGAAAGCGGCGGGGGGCGAGACTCCGGCCTCCGAGAAGGCGGCCTTCGAGCCGGCCTTTCCGGAGGTCTCGGAGGCCGCCGCCGCGATTGCGGCGGCCACGCCGGAGACGCGTCCGCTCTTCAAGATCCGGCCGGAGGGCGGCCTGGAGGTCGCCTCCCGCGGGACCGTGTTCGTCCGCAAGGGCTGTGTGGCCTGGTACAGCGGCAAGATCCGGTTCGCGCCCGAACCGGCGTTTACGGGAACCTCGCTCGAGCGCATCCTGCGCGCGACCGGACTCGGCACCCTGCTCGTCAACGACGCGGGCCGCCGCGCGTACCGGCGCGACCTGACCGGACAGACGCTCCACGTCGAGGGCAGTCGCCTGCTCGCGCTCGACCACGGCCTGACCTTCCGCCTGGACGCGATCCACGATTTTCGGCGCAGCCGGCGCGTCGACGTCCTCAAGGTGCAGGGCAGGGGCAGCGTGGTGTTCTCGGTCGGCGGCCCCGTGCTCGCGCACGAGGTCACGGCCCAGTTCCCGCTGTCCATCTCGTCGCGCGACCTGGTCGCGTGGAGCGGGGACCTCGTGGCTTCGGTGCTGGACGACGAGTTCCTCGAGCAGGTGATGCAGCCCGACGTCGCGAGCCCGCCCAAGATCCGTTTCGAGGGCGAGGGCGTCGTTCTGACCGAGCCGCCGCGACCGCGGCGCCGGGCGTCGGACCAGGACCGGCCCGTGGACCAGAGAAGGGGCTAGGCCCGGGGCCCGGCGAAATCGCGCAAGCGTCCCTCGGCGGCGAGGAGAATCTCCTCCATCTTCACCCCGTCCGCGTGCTCGCAGTAGAGCCGCACCATGGGCTCGGTGCCCGAGAGGCGGTGGAGCAGCCAGCCGCGCTCGCCGAAGACGTACTTCACGCCGTCGCGGTCCTGCACCGCCGTCACGGGCTCTCCGGCCACCGAGCCCGGAGGCGCGTCGTGGACCTCCGTGATGTAGCGGCGGATCAGGTCGACCGGCAAGTAGACGTCGCGGCGCCCGTATTCGAAGCGGCCGAATTCCGAGGCGAGCCCGTCGAGCGCCTGCCCGAGGTCGCGGCCCGTCTTCGCCAGGCTCTCGATGAGCAGCAGCGCCGACAGCACGCCGTCGCGCTCGGGCAGGTGGAACGCGAAGGCATAGCCGCCGCTCTCTTCGCCGCCCGCGGCGGCCTCGCCGCGGTTCATGAGCTCGGCCACGTACTTGAAACCGATCCCGGTCTCGATCAGCGGCGCCCCGAGCGCGCGCGCGATCCGGTCGACCTGGAAGGAGGTGGAGAACGTCTTCGCGATGCCGCCCTTCTCGCCGCGGCTGCGAAAGACGTGCAGCAGCAGCAGGGCCAGGACCTGGTGCGGCGAGACGAAGCGGCCCTGCGCGTCGAGCACGCCCAGCCGGTCGGCGTCGCCGTCCTGGGCGACACAGAGGTCGAAGCCGCCGGAGCGCACCCGCTCGGCGGATGCTCCGAGGTTCGCGCCGATCGGCTCCGGGTGCACGCCGCCGAAGAGCGGGTCGCGCTCGGCGCGGAACGACACCACGTTCAACGGGCCCGCGCCTCCGGACAGGATGTCGGCAACGAGCGCACCCGCCGCTCCGTGCATCGCGTCGGCCAGGACCGAAAGGCGCGCGGCGCGGATCGCCCCGACGTCCACGAGCGAGGCGAGCCGCTCGCGATAGGCCGTCGCGAGGTCCAGGACCTCGATCCTTCCGCGCCGCGCTGCGGCGGGCAACGGGCGGTCGGCCTCGGCGGAGATCGCTGCGTAGTCCTTCGGCGGGGCGCTGCCTCCGAAGTGCGCCTTGACCTTGAAGCCGTTGTACCGGCCCGGATTGTGGCTGGCCGTGATCGCGATACCGCCCTTCAATCCCAGCCGGCGCACGTGGAACGAGACGGCCGGCGTCGGGATGGCCCGATCCGAGAGCAGCACGTCGACGCCGGCGTCGGCAAAGACCTCCGCGGCCGCCCGCGCGAACTCGGGCGACAGGAATCGCGGGTCGTGCCCGACGACGATCCGGCCGCGATCGCCCGGCCCGGGATCGGATCGGTAGAACCGCGCGGTGGCGGCGGCGATGCGGCGGATCTCGGCGAACGTGCAGTCCTCGGCGATGACGCCGCGCCAGCCGTCGGTGCCAAACGCGATCGTCAACGCGCCGTGCCCGTGGAGGAGGAAGGCTCGCGGAAGGCCGCGAGCTTCGCCTCGTCGTAGCCCTGCCGGGCGAGGAACTCCGAGGCCCGTGCGAAGCGGAAGCCCCGCGCCTTCAAGCCGTCGAAGAGCACGGCGATCTTCGACGCGACCGGTTCTTCGCGATCGCTGCCGAGGTGGAGAAGCACGATGCCGCCGTTCTCGGCGTGGCGGACCAGCCGCTCGAGGAGGCGGTCGGCCGGCTGATAGGCGCGCGAGCCCGGATCGGTGACCCAGTCGAGGCCATCCAGGCCGGAACGGCCGCCCGTCCAGCCGACGTGCCAGTAGCCCTGCTCGGCGGCCCAGCGGCGGATCTCGGGGTTGTGCTCGCCGAAGGGCGCGCGCCAGAGCGGCGCCATGGACCGGCCGGTCGCCTCGCGGTAGAGCCGCGCGGTCCGGGCGAGCTCGCCGGCGACGAAGGCGCGGTCCACGCCGAGGCGCGTGACCTGCCTGCCGTCGGAGGCGTAGGTCGTCAGGTGAGGGTGGGTGTCGGTGTGGTTGCCGACTTCGTGCCCGTCGGCGGCGATCCGGCGCACGATGTCGGGGTAGCGCCGGATGAATTCGCCGGTCAGGAAGATCGTCGTACGGATCCCGCGCGCGGACAGGGCGTCGAGGATCTGCGTGGCGCCCCGGTCCGACGAGCCCGCGTCGAAGGAGACCAGGATGTCGGGCCGGTCGTCGGGGCCGCGCGTCAGGTCCGGCGGCGACGGGCCCCGGGGAACCAGAACGGGCGCCGCCGCGGGGGCGGCGGGGAGGACTGGCGGCGGCACCTGCGCGGCGGCGACGTGCGACGGCGTCGACCGCGCGAGCACCGGCAGGGACGCCGCCGCGACGACGGGAGCGGGCGCAGCGGTCGGCGCGGGCGCAAGGGGAGCCGCGTAGGCCAGCGGCGAGGACAGCGGCATCGCCCCCACTCGGAACGGGCCCCTCTCACGAATGCCGTCGAACCGGAATCGCCCGTTCTCGACCGGCACGGAGCCGAGCAGCCGCGAGCCCGCGAACAGGAAGACGGCCGTTCCGTCGGAGGCCGAGCCTTCGAGGCGAAAAGCGGATCCGACGGCCACGATGGTCTCCAGCCTGGCGGTCGGAGCTTCCCGGCGGGGTCGCGCCAGCGCCGAGGGGGCGTTCAGGCCGTCGAGCTCCCGGACCGTCCGCAGTGCCAGGACGACCGGGGCGGCGGCTGCCAGCGCCACCGCGGCGACCGCAAGGCGGGCCGGCACCGGTGTCGCGAGGGCGCCCCGCACGCGGCGCCACACGGCGTGGCGTCCCGCGTCGCGGGCGCAGCGCTCCGAGCAGTAGAGGTGGCCCCGCATCCGGACCTCGCACAGCCGGCAGATGGCCTTCCGGCAGAAGTGGCAGCTCTTGTGGGCGCGCCGGCCGGAGTGCGAGGGGCAGGGAACGTTCACCCGCCTATTATGCGGGAATCGTCGCCGCCGCTTCCGTCGCCGCCGCTTCGCGAGGCGGTCTGCGCCCGCGATGCGGGCGGAGGCCTCGGATCGGCTTGCTATAGTTCTGCGGGGCTATTTTGAAGATCAACCTTCCCAACGCGCTGACGCTCCTGCGCATCTTTCTCGTTCCTTTTCTGGTCGTCGTGCTGTTGACGAAGTTCGACGGGCGGGAGACGGTGGGGCTGCTGATCTTCCTGACGGCCGTCGCCACGGATTTTCTCGACGGGTGGCTCGCGCGGCGGCGCGGCGAGATCACGACGCTCGGGACCCTGCTCGATCCGATCGCCGACAAGCTGTTGATCTCGGCGGCGTTCATCTCTCTCGTGGAGCTCGGCCTCGCGCCGGCGTGGATGGTCGTCGTCATCATCGGCCGCGAGTTCGCGGTGTCGGGTCTGCGCTCGATCGCGTCGGGGCGCGGCATCATCATCGCGGCCTCTGGGTGGGGCAAGGCGAAGATGCTCACTCAGATTGCGGCGGTCTCGCTGCTCATCCTCGCGGAGCGCCACACGGTGTTCAAGATGCCCGCCAAGTACGCGCTCTGGGTCGTCGTGGCCGTGGCGCTGTTGTCGGGGACCGACTATTTCGTCCGCTTCCTGCGGCGGATCGTGCTGGCCGGGCCGGAAGGCTCCTAGCCCTCAGGCCCCGCGGCGCAGGAGGAAGCGCCAGATCGGGCGGCCCTCGCGCTCGTACTTGATTTCGTAGTTCGTCGGTGGGGGCAGCGGGTACGCATCCCAGGCGAGCCGGTCGAGCAGGGGCACCGTTTCGACGACGGTCTCCAGGTGCGCGCCGTAGTCCGGATGATCGGTGGCGATGCGCAGGATGCCGCCGGGCTCCAGTCGCGTGGCGGCGATCTCGAGGAAGACGCCGTCGAGCAGGCGCCGCTTCTTCTGCTTCTTCTTCGGCCACGGATCGGGGAAGTAGACGTGGAAAGCGCGCACCGAGCCGGGAGCGAGGGCCGTCTCGACGAACAGGCGCGCGTCGGCGCGCGCCATGGCGGCGTTGACGAGCCCGGACCGGTCAACCCGGTCGCGGCACAGCCGGTAGTAGGAGAGCGACCGCTCGATTCCCAGGAAGTCGTGATCCGGATGCGCGAGCGCCGACGCGACCAGGAAGCGCGCTTTGCCGCTGCCGATCTCGACCTCGAGAGGGGCGGCGCGCCCGAAGCGCGCGCGCGCGTCGAACGGCCTCCCGATCCAGAACTCCTCGTCGGGACGGCCCGGAAAGCGTTCCGGCGAACCCGCTATGCTACCCTGATTCTGCAAGGCCGCGATTGTCATGCCCACGATCGTGTTCGTCAACGAGGGGAAAGCAGGGGTGGTCGCGGACGGCACCACGGTACTTCAGGCTGCCCTCGATCTGGGCGTCAAGATCAGCCACGTGTGCGGGGGCAACGGCACCTGCTCGACCTGCCGGGTGGAGGTCGTCGTCGGCGGCGAGAGCCTGTCGCCCCTGAACCCTCAGGAAATGGCCTACGACATGGGTGACGGCCGGCGGCTCGGTTGCCAGGCGAAGGTCCACGGCAACTGCGCGGTCCGGGCGCTGATGATTCCCAAGGTGGAGATGTACTAGTCAGAGTCGCGCGGAAATCTCCCTCGCGTACTCCTTCGTGCCCGCCCGCCCGCCCAGGTCCGGCGTCTTGATCCCCGCCCGCAGCGTCCCGAGCATCGCGTCCTCGACACGGGTGGCGAGGTCGGCGAGCTCGAGGTGGCGGAGCATCAGGATGGCGGACATCAGCAGCGCCGTCGGGTTGGCCTTGTCCTGGCCAGCGATGTCGGGCGCCGTGCCGTGGACGGCCTCGAAAATGGCCGCCTTCGCCCCCAGGTTGGCGCCGGGCACGACTCCGAGACCCCCGACCAGCCCCGCGGCGAGGTCCGACACGATGTCGCCGTAGAGGTTCTCGAGCAGAAGAACGTCGAAGGTCTCGGGCTCCATCACCAGCCGCATGCAGAGGGCGTCGACGATGCGATCGTCGGCGGCGATGTCGGGGTAGTCCCCGGCCACCCTGCGGAAGCAGTCGAGAAACAGGCCGTCGGACAGCTTCATGATGTTCGCCTTGTGGACGGCCGTGACGCGGCGCCGTCCGCTGGCGCGCGCGTACTCGAAGGCGAACCGGGCGATCCGCGTGGACGCGACCGCGGTGATGATCTTGAGCGACTCGACCACGCCGGGGACCACGACGTGCTCGAGCCCGCTGTAGAGGTCCTCGGTGTTCTCGCGCACGATCACGAGGTCGACTCCCTGGAACCGGCTCTCGACCGCGGGGACGTTGCGGACGGGGCGCAGGTTGGCGTAGAGCTCGAACGTCTGTCGCAGGCGCACATTGACGGACTGGAATCCCTTGCCGATGGGCGTGCCGACGGGGCCCTTCAGCGCGAGACCGGTCTTCCGGATCGCGTCGAGAGCGGACGGGGGCAGGGGGTCGCCGTCGCGCTTCTCGGCCTCGCGGCCGACGACGACTTCCTCGAACGCGAGGGGCGCGCGGGCGGCCTCCAGGATCTCGACGACGGCGTCGGCGACCTCGGGGCCGATCCCGTCGCCGCGGATCAGGGTCACGGTGCGGGTCGGGCTCACTGCAGCTCCCTCTTCTCCGTCGCGACCGGAAGGATCATGCGGACCTGTCGGATCGCCGTCGGCGTCGCATCCTCGATGACGAAGTCGGCGAAGCGGCCCTTCCAGCGCTCGCCCTTGCGGGGGATGCGGCCGAAGCGCAGCATCAGGTGTCCGGCAATGGTCTCGGCCTCGTCGCGGGGGAGCGCGATGCCGAACTGCTCCTCGAGGTCGTCCAGGCGCAGGCTCCCGTCGAGCAGGTAGTTGCGGTCGCCGGCCGCGACGAACTCGGGTTTCTCCTCGTCGTACTCGTCCTGGATCTGCCCGAGCAGCGCCTCGATGGCATCCTCGATGGTGGTCAGGCCCGCCGTGCCGCCGTGCTCGTCGACGACGATCGCCATGTGCGTGTGGCGTCGGCGCATCTCGCCGAAGAGCTCTTCGGCGCGCTTGAACTCGGGGACGAGAAAGGGCGGGTCGACGTACTTCGCGAGCGCGAAGCTCTGCTCGTCGGCGTCGGAGAGGTCAAAGAGGTCCTTGGCGTGCAGGATGCCGACGACGTTGTCGATCGAGCCGCGGTAGACCGGCAGGCGCGAGAGCTTCTGCTCCCGCAGCAGCGCCCGCACGTCGGCGAAGCTCGCCGTTTCGGGCAGGGCCACGATCTTGGTGCGCGGCACCATGATGTCGCGGACGTTCTTGTCTCCGAACTCGACGACCTTGTGGAGCAGGCGCTTCTCCTCCCGGTGAATGACGCCCTCGTCGGCCCCGAGGTTGAAGACGCTCTTCAGCTCCTCCTCGGTCAGGCCGGGCCGGACGAGGGGCGTGCCGAAGGCGCGCAGCAGCCCGTTCGTGAGCTTGACGCAGACCTCCGCGAGGGGAGAGAGGACCTTCATCATCCAGGAGAGCGGTATGGCGACGGCGCGGGCCACCGCGACAGGGGAAGCGGCGCCGATCGCCTTGGGCGTCATCTCGGCGAAGATGAAGAGAGCGATCGTCGAGAAGAGCACGGAGAGGATCACGCCGTACCGCGGGCCGAGCCAGCCGGTCGCGAGCGTCGTGGCCGATGCCGAGGCGGCCGAGAGGAAGAGGTTCTGGCCGATCAGGATGACTGCGAGCAGCCGCGACGTGTGCGCCTTCAGGTTCCGGATGATGGCGCCGCGCCGGTCGCCCCGCTCGCGCATGGCCTGGAGATCGATGCGGCCGAGGGCCATGAGGGCCGTCTCCGAGCCGGCGAAGAAGCCGGAGAAAATGAGCGAGAGGACGAACGCGAACACGTACAGAAGGGTCTGGGAGTGATCCATGGCCGCCTTTCCTTTCGATTCCGGACGCGAGAGTTTACAGGGGATGCCGCTCGAGCCGGGCGAGGGCCCAGCGGGCGGCGTCGGCCAGGCCCGGCTCCTGAATCGCGGCGGCGCCGCGGAGCGCCGGCAGGCACGCCAAATCCGCGCGCGCTCCGGCCGAAAGGGCCGCGTTGCGCTGGAGCCCGCGGCGCGCGGCCCGGTTGACGGCGGTCTTCCCAAAGAGGCGGCGCCAGGCGCCCTTGCCCATGCCGAGGATCTCGGCCCGGGCCGGGGCGGGAGGCGCGGCGGCAGCGAGCCGCGTCACGGGAGCGTTCCACGGGCAGACCTCCTGGCAGACGTCGCATCCGAACACGTGATCGCCGACGGCCGCCTTCCAGGCGTCCGGGACCGCGCCGTAGTGCTCGATCGTCCAGTAGGCGATGCAGCGTTGGGCGTCGAGCATTCCGGGCTCGACGAAGGCGCCGGTCGGGCAGGCGTCGAGGCACCGCGTGCAGGAGCCGCACTGCTCCGCGACGGGCGCGTCGGCGGCCAGCTCGAGGTCGGTGAGGATCTCGGCGAGCAGGAGGTACGAGCCCTGCTCGGCGTCGATCAGGCAACCGTTCTTGCCGATCCATCCGAGCCCGGCTGCCGCGGCGAAGGCCCTCTCGGCGATCGGCGTGGAATCCACGCAGACTCGGGCTTGCCAGGTCCCGGGCAGGCGTGCCCGCGAGCGGTCGACGACTTCGAGCGCCTGCTCGCGCAGGGAGCCGTGGTAGTCGGGGCCGCGGGCGTAGCGGGCGAGCCGGGAGCCGTCCGGGCCGACGTACGGTGCGGCGGAGTACGGCGCTGCGAGGCAGACGACGGACCGCGCCCCCGGCAGGAGGGTCTCGGGCGCGCGGCGCAGCGCCCGCGTGTCCGCGAGGTAGCGCATGCCCGCGTGGCGCCCGGCGTCGAGCCACCGCTCGAACCGGTCGAACCCCGGCGCCTCGGCCGCGCGCGCGATGCCGACGCGCGTGAATCCGGCGCGGAGCGCCTCCTCGCGCAGGACCGTCGCGGCGAGCAGACGGTCGGGACGCGCCGCGGAAGGCATGGCGCCGGATGCTAGCATCCGGCCAACGGAGGCTCCTTGCCGCAACCGGACCAGTTCTCCACCCGCGTGTTCGCGCTCGCTGTCGTCGCGATCCTCGCATACCTCCTCTTCGTCATCTTCAGTCCGTTCTTCGGTCCGATCTATTGGGCGTTTCTCCTCGCGTTCATGCTCTTCCCATGGAACCGGCGGTTGAGGAAAGTGCTTCGCGCGCGCAGGGGCCTGGCCGCGGGGGCGATGACGATCGGCGTGGCCCTCGGAATCGCGGTCCCCGCCGTCTTCGGTGCCGTGGCGTTTGCGCGTCAGGCGGTCGAGCTCGGGTCGAGCCTGTCGCGGCTCGGTCAGCGCTACCAGATCAACGGAGTCGACGACCTGCTGCGCCTGCCGGTGATCGGCTCCGGCATGAAGTGGCTCGAGCTCCACACGGGCGTCAACGCCGTGCGGGTCCAGGCCCTGACCGTGCAGGGAGCCCAAGTGGCCGTGCAGTTTCTGCTGTCGCACAGCCGCGACCTGCTCTTCGGAGCGCTCGGCCTGGTCGGAAACGTGACCCTCGTGCTCTTCATCCTGTTCTTCTTCTTCCGGGACGGGGACGTCATGGCGGGGCGGGCCCTCGGGCTCATTCCGCTCGAGTCCAAGCGCAAGGCCCATCTCAACGACCATCTTCAGGCGGTGACGCGGGCGGTCGTCGTGGGCACGGTCTTCACGGCCCTGGCGCAGGGCGCTCTGCTGGGAGTCGGGTTCTGGATCACGGGCCTGCCCTCTCCGCTGGTCTTCGGCGTCCTCTCGGCCGTGGCCTCGTTCATTCCGCTCATCGGAACGGCCCTCATCTGGGTGCCGGCGGCGCTCTACCTGCTGGCCCAGGGAGTGGCGTGGAAGACCATCTTCCTCGTCGCTTGGAGCGCCGTCGTCGTCGGGTCCGCCGACAACATCCTGAAACCGCTGCTGGTCTCGGGCAAGGCGCAGATCGGGACTCTGACCGTGTTCTTCGGCGTCCTCGGTGGGCTGGCCGCGTTCGGCTTCATCGGCCTGTTTCTCGGTCCGGTGATCCTCGCCCTCGTGATGACGCTGCTCGAGTTCGCCGAGGAAAATGAGGCCGGAGCGCCGAACCCTGGCTAGTTCCCGATCCAGTCCGCGACGAAGATGTTCGTCTCGTGCGGCTGCTTGCCGTTGCGGTTCGAGGCAAACACGAGACGCTTGCCGTCCTTCGTGAACATCGGGAAGCCGTCGAAATCGGGGCTGAACGTGATCCGCGTCAACCCGGTCCCGTCGTCGCCGATCACGTAGAGGTCGAAGTCACGGCCCTTCGGGTCGGCCACGTTGGAAGAGAAAATGATCCGCTTTCCGCCCGGCAGGAAGAAGGGGGCAAAGTTGGCCGCCCCGTTCGACGTGACGGCGTGGTCGTTGGATCCGTCGGCGTTCATGATGCGGATCTCGAGGGCCCGGGGGGCATAGGTGTTGCGCGCCAGGTTCTCCTTGTAGCGCGCGAGGTCCTCGGGCGTCGTGGGGTGATCGGCCCGGTAAACGATCCGCTTGCCGTCGTCCGAGAAGAAGGCGCCGCCGTCGTAGCCGGGGGTGTTCGTGAGGCGCTTCACGTTCGAGCCGTCGGCGTTCATCGTGTACAGCTCGAGATCGCCGTCGCGCGTGGAGGTGAAGACGATCGTCTTGCCGTCGCGCGAGATGGTGGCCTCGGCGTCGTACCCGGGCGACGCGAAGAGGGCCTTGATGTCGGTGCCGTCCGGCTTCGCCGAGTAGATGTCGTAGTCGTCGAGCGCCCAGACGTATCCGTGGGACCGGTCCGGCCGGGGTGGGCACGCCGCGCTGGCGCGAAATGTCGACGCGTACAGGATCCGGTCGCCCGAGGGAAAGAAGTACGAGCAGGTCGTCTTGCCCTCGCCGTTGGACACCCGGTGGCGGTCCGACCCGTCCGCTTTCATCGTGAAGATCTGGTCGCACGGCAGCTTGCCTTCGTCGGACTGGAAGATGAGCCGCGTGTCGTCGGCCGACCAGTACGCCTCGGCGTTCTGGCCGCCGAAGGTCAGTTGCCGGACGTTGGCGAGGTACTTCTCCTCGCCGGGGGCGAGCAGGCCCGGCGCGGGTGTCGGCGGGGGTGCGGCGGCGGTCCCGGCGGCCTGGGCGAGGGTGGATGCCGCGGAGGCGGTGAGCAGGCAGGCGAGCAGCAAGTTTCGCATAGGGCCGCGGATGTTAGCAGGCCCGGGGTCGAGTGTTTTGGTTGCATCCCCGGGGGGCCGCCCTTATTCTCGGTCGAAGCTGCGATGGATCGTCCCACCGACCTGAAAAGAGTGCTTGCGGACGAGATCCGCGCGGCGATCGCCGAGACGGCGCCCGCGCCGGGAGACGCACGGGACGCCGGCGGATTCACGGCCACAGGGCGCGCTTCGCTGTCTCGGGCGGCACAGGTCCTGACGCCGTCGGTCCCGGCGGGGGCGCCTTTCGAGCCGGTGAAGCGGCTCGTCATCCGCGCGCTGCGGTTCCTGTGGCGCAACCAGTCGACCTTCAATTCGCTCTCGATGGAGGCGGCGAGCGGCCTCGCGGACGCGGTGGATCGGCTCCACCGCGACCTCGAGGAGCTGGCCCGGCGCAAGGGGATCGAGGAGGCACGTCTGTCCGTCCTCGAGTCCGGCCGCGCCCCGGCGGCTCCGGTCTCGGCGGCGGTGGCTCCGGTCCCGGCGGCGATCCCGCCGGGGGTCTACGCGCTCTTCGAAGAGCGCTTCCGCGGCAGCCCGGCCGAGATCGCGCGCGGCCAGCGTGCCTACCTCGACCTGCTCCGCGACCTGCCGGGGCCGGTGCTCGACGTTGGTTGCGGGCGCGGCGAGTTCCTCGAGCTGCTCAAGGCGGAGGGTATCGCCTCGAGCGGCGTCGAATCCAACCCGGTGTCGGTCGAAACGGCGCGGGCGCGCGGTCTTTCGGTCGAGGGCGCGGACGCCCTGCAGCTTCTGGGCGGGCGGCCCGCCGGGGCCCTCGGTGCCGTCGTGGCCTTCCAGGTGGTCGAGCACTGGCCGCCCGAGGGAATCTTCCGCTTTCTCCAGCTCTCGCGCCGGGCACTGGCGCCGGGCGGGATCCTGGTGGCGGAGACGATCAACGTGGATTCGCTCTCCGCGCTCAGGGCGTTCTACCTCGACCCCACGCACGTCCGGCCCGTGCCGCCCGACGCGCTGCGGTTCCTCGCGGAGGCCGCGGGCTTCGCCGACGCGCGGATCGAATACCGCTCGCCCCTTCCGGCGTCGGACCGGCTCGCCGGCTCCGACGACGACGCGCGCAAGCTCAACGCCCTCCTGTTCGCGCCGCAGGACTACGCCCTGATCGCCCGCGTGCCGGCCGCGCCTTGAGACCGCGCCGGGTCCTCGTCCTCGCGGTCCAGACCCCGTTCGCCGACGGGGGCGCGGAGCGCCACGTGCGCCGGCTGACCGAGGAATTGAAGAAGCGGGGCGTGGAGGCGGACCTCGTCTCCATGCCCCTGGCCGAGCGCGAGCGGTTCGACCTCGTGCGGGGCGCGCTCGGCTGGCGCAGCCTCGATCTGACCGAGGTCGGAGGCGGGCCGGTGGACGCGGTGATCGCCACGCGCTTCCCGACGTACGCGATCCGGCATCCGCGCAAGGTCGTGTGGCTGATCCACCAGTACCGGCAGGCGTACGACCAGTACGGCACGGCGTACAGCGACCTGACCTCTTCGCCGGAGGACCAGCGCACGCGGGAGGTGATCGCGCGCATCGACCAGGTCGGTCTCTCGGAATCGCGCAAGGTGTTCGCGAACTCGCAGACCGTGGCCGCGCGGCTGAGGAGGTTCAACGGGATCGCGAGCGAGCCCCTGTACCACCCGCCGCCGCTCGTGGGCCGATACCGAAACGGTCCCGCCGGCGACACGGTGCTGTGGGTCGGCCGGCTCGACGAGTGGAAGCGGCCGGCGCTTCTGCTCCGATCCCTGCCACACGCGCCCGGGGCGCGCGCGGTGCTGGTCGGGCGCGGTCCCGAGGAGGAAAAGCTGCGCAGGCTGGCGGCCGAGCTCGGCGTGGCGGAGCGCGTGCGCTTTGCCGGTCAGGTGGACGACGAAACGCTGCTCTCGCTCTACGCGGAGGCCCGGCTCGTCGCGGTGACGGCGGCCGGCGAGGACCTCGGATACGTTGCGCTCGAGGCGTTCCTGTCGGGAAAGGCGGTCTTGACGACCGAGGACGCGGGCGGCCCGCTCGAGTTCGTGAAGGACGGCGAGACGGGCATCGTCACGGCGCCACGGCCGGAGGCGATGGGCGTGGCCCTGCGCCTGGCCTGGTCGAGGCCGGACGCGCTGCGGGCGATGGGCGAGGCCGGACGCGCGCGCGCGGCACTGCTCGACTGGGAGGGCCCCGTTCGCGCGCTTCTCGCGGCGGCGGGCCTGCAGTGAGCGGCGTGCCGGACGATCCCCTGCGCCGGCTCGCCCGGGAGCGCGGCCGCACGCTCGGCGAGCTCGGCCTGCGCCCCTCGGATTCCGGATGGGCGCGGTCCGAGGCGGAGGCGATCGCGAGTCTCACGACGCCGTCGCTGCGGCTGCCGGCTTTCGTCGTCCGGTTTCTCCGCCGCCTCTCCCGTCTGACCGGCTGACGTCAGGGGTTTCGTCGCGAGCGCGGGGCCCGCCGCCTCTCGCTCCAGAGTCGCGTCCGGTTGCGTCCCTCGTCCTTGGCGGCGTAGAGCGCCTTGTCGGCCCGGAACAGGAGCTGGTGGCGCTCGTCCTCGAGCAGGCCCCCCGTGTCGGCGACGCCGGCCGAGACCGTGACCTGGAACGGCTTGCCCTCGCTCTCGAAGCGCTCGCGCTCGAGGGCGCGGCGCACGCGATCGGCGACGGCGAGGGCGGGGCTCGCGCCGGTCTCGGGGAAGAGCACGGCGAACTCTTCGCCCCCGTAGCGCGACGCGAGGTCGCTCGCACGCACGGTGGCCCGCAGGATCGCGCCGAACCGGCGGATCGCCATGTCGCCGGCTCCGTGGCCCAGCGTGTCGTTGATCCGCTTGAAGTGGTCGAGGTCGAACAGGGCGACGGAGACCGGCGACTCGTAGCGGCGGTGCCGCGCCCACTCCTCGGCCAGACGGGTCTCGAAGTAGCGCCGGGCGAAGAGCCCCGACAGCTCGTCGGTCACGGCGATCTCCCAGTTGCGGGAGGCGTGCAGGGACGCGGTCAGGGGCGCCAGGAGGCCGCGGATCTCGGCCTTGCGCTGCTCGCCAATCGGTTCGGTCGAGCCGAGGGAAAGGTACGCGACGAGGATGTCGCCGGAGTAGAGCGGCAGGTGCAGGTTCTGCGTGGGGGCGCTTCCCGGCAGCAGCTGCAGTGGAGCGAACGAGCGGTCGGTCTCGGTCGCGGCAAAGCGCAGGACGGCGCGCGAGTCGATCGTCTCCCGCAGGTACGGATGCTCCGCGTCGCGCGTGGGGCGCCGTTGGGCGGGGGTGTCGCCCCGGAGCGTCCAGACCTCGTAGATGCGCTGCGACTGGTCGACCCGGTACAGGTCGAACATCGAGAGCGGGAGGATCTCGCAGGCGGCCCGGTAGGCGTGCTGCAGGATCTGCTGCGGGTCCGGGGACTCGCCGAGGAAATGGCCCTCGCGTTCCCGGGCCTGGAGCCGCGCCGCGAGGCTGCGGGCGAGGCTGCGCAGCTGCCATGCGCGCAGGCTTGCCGCGCACGCGGCAAACAGGAGAAGCGCGTCGACCCAGACCGGCAGCACCTGGGATCAGTGTAGCGGGAGTCGGAGGGCGGCTTCCGCCGGTTACAAAAAAAGAGACCCCCTTGCGGGGGCCTCTCGATTGCGATCGGGAAGGTTACTTGGCGGCCGGGGTCGTGGTCGCCGGAGCGGTCTCGGTGGACGTCGTCGTGGTCGTGGTCGTCGTCATCGTGGTGTCCGTGCCGGTGGTCGCCGTGGTGGTCGCCGCCGTGCCCGTCTCCTCGACAACGGCCGGAGCCTCCGCCGCAGGCGCAGCCTCGGGAGCAGCCGCCTCTTTCTTTTGGCAACCCGTAGCGAGCGCCATGGCCGTCGCGGCCGCGAAACCCAAGGTCAGAAACTTCTTCATATCCCTCATCTCCTTCTTTCTAAGAAAGCGCCTTCCATCGGAAAGCGCAGGCGAAGCCCGACTGCAAAATCGACGCGGAATGATATCCGATGCCGGCGCTCTGTCAAGTCAAGGGCAAAGGCGCCCTCGACGCGGCCCTGGGACGGGGCTATTCTTGGCCCGGCCTCGCTCTCCCCGGGGGAGTTTGCAACGGGGCCGGACGGGGGTTACCGGGTGTTCGAGAGTCTCGGCGAACGGATGCAGGGGGTCTTCAAGGAGCTGCGCGGCGAGGGGCACCTCACCGACTACCACCTCGAGACCGCGTTGCGGGAGATCCGCCTTTCGCTGCTCGAGGCCGACGTGGCGCTGCCGGTGGTGCGGCAGTTCACCGCCCGTGTGCGCGAGCGGGCGGTCGGGGCCAGGGTCGCCCAGCAGCTGTCTCCGGCCCAGGAGGTCACCCGCATCGTCCGCGACGAGTTGAAGGCCCTGCTCGGCGGCGAGCTCACGGACGTCGCGCTCCACGGGAAACCCGCGGTCATCGCACTCGTCGGGCTGCAGGGCTCGGGCAAGACGACCTCGGCCGCCAAGCTCGCGCGCCTGCTCAAGACGCGGGGCCGGTATCCCCTGATCGTCGCAGCGGACCTCGCGCGGCCGGCCGCGGTGCAGCAGCTCGTGACCCTCGGGCGCCAGATCGGGGTGCCCGTGTTCGAGCCGCAGCCCGGGCAGGACCCGGTCTCGGTCGCCCGCGACGGCGTGCGCGAGGCCAAACAGACGGGGCGCGACACCGTCATCGTCGACACGGCCGGGCGTTTGCACCTCGACGAGGCGCTGATGGCCGAGATCCGCGCCGTCGCGGCCGCCGTCGAGCCGCACGAAATCCTTTTCGTCGCCGACGCGATGACGGGCCAGGACGCCGTGAAGTCCGCCGCGGGGTTCGCGGAGTCGCTCGCCCTGACGGGCATCATCCTGACGAAGACCGACGGCGACGCGCGCGGGGGAGCGGCCCTCTCGGTCGTGACCACGACCGGAAAGCCCATCAAGTTCGTCGGCGTCGGCGAGAAACCCGAGGACTTCGAGCCGTTCCATCCCGACCGCATGGCGTCCCGGATTCTCGGCCTCGGGGACGTGCTGACGTTCATCGAAAAGGTCGAGGCGACCGTCGACGCCGACGCCGCCCAGAAGCTCGCCGAGAAGACGGCCGCGGGCGAGTTCACGCTCGAGGACCTCAAGGAGCAGCTCGCATCGATGAAGAAGATGGGCCCGCTCGAGAGCCTGATCGACCTGCTCCCGAAGGGCGGCGCCTTCAAGGGCCTCCGCGCCCCGCAGAGCGTGGACGAGAAGGCGCTGACCCGCACCACCGCGATCATCGACTCGATGACCCGGGACGAGCGCCGGTACCCGCAGATCCTGAACGGGAGCCGCAAGAAGCGGGTCGCCTCCGGCTCGGGCACCTCCGTCGCCGAGATCAACCGGCTGCTCAAGCAGTACCAGGAGATGCGCCGGATGATGAAGACCGCCCGGAAGGGGATGCGGGGGCTGGACATGTCGAAAATGGCCTTCCCGGGCCCGAAATCCGACGGCGCCTGACTTCGTGTAGAATGCCCCGCTTTTGCTGAGCAGGAAGAGGAACTGAAATGGTGAAAATTCGCCTCCGCCGAATGGGCGCCCGCAACCGTCCCTACTACCGCATCGTGGTCTCCGACTCGCGCTTGACCGCGCGATCCGAGGTGCTCGAGGAACTCGGCTCCTACGATCCGGTGACCAACCCGCCGACCGTGTCGTTCGACCGCGTCAAGGCCCGCGAGTGGATCGGCAAGGGGGCCTTGGTCTCGCCGACGATCCAGTCGCTGCTCGACATGAAGGAGCCGGTCGCGGCTCCGGCCTCCTGAGCGACCGCCCATGAAGCGCCTGATCGAGACGATCGTCCGCCGTCTCTCGGACAACCCGGAAAAGGCCCGGGTCAGCGAGAGTTTCGAGGGCACGACGGTCGTGTACGACGTGGACGTGCCGGAAGCGGATCGCGGCCGCCTGATCGGCCGCGAGGGGCGCACCGTGCGCGCGCTGCGCTCCTTCGTGGGCGCCGCCGCCACCGCGCGCGGCAAGCGCGTGCTCATCCGCGTTCGCGACTAGAGCGGGCGCCCGTCTTCGCGCCCGGGCCTCTCCCGGCGGGCGCGCGCGGAAACCGATTTCGCCAATGCTCGCCGTCGGCCGGATTCGCAAGCCCCACGGACTCTCGGGAGAGGTGTCGGTGGAGGTCTGGACCGATTTCCCCGAACGGTTCGCCACGGGCCTCTCTCTGGTCTGGCGGCTCCACGCCGCCGAGCGGACGCTGTCGCTCGAAGGCGTGCGCGGGCGCCGGGACCAGATGCTGCTGAAGTTCGAGGGCGTGGACGACGTCGACGCCGCGCGGGCGCTTCAGGGCGGGCAGCTCTGCGTGGCCGTCGAGGACGCGCACCCCGCGCCCGATGGCTTCTTCTACGAGCACGAGGTGCGCGGCTTCTCCTGCCGGGACGCGGGGGGCCGGGTGCTCGGCGTCGCCCTCGGCCTCGAGAGCACGCCGGCGGGCCCGATGCTGTCCGTCGACGTGGGTGGCGGGCGGGAGGCGCTCGTGCCCTTCGTGCACCCGATCGTGGTCGACGTCGATCGCGCGGCCCGCCGCATCGTCCTCGATCCGCCCGAAGGATTGCTCGATCTGTGACGGGCCGCGGCGAGGGACCGGCCATGCACGTCGAGATCCTCACGATCTTTCCGGGCTACTTCGAGTCCCCGCTGCGGGAGAGCCTGCTCGGCAAGGCGATCGCCGAGGGCATCCTGGAGGTTACCGTCACGGACATCCGCTCCTTCGCGGCTGACCGCCACCGCAAGGTGGACGACGAGCCCTACGGCGGCGGCGCGGGGATGGTGATGATGGCGCCGGTCGTCGCCGCCGCGATCGAGGCGCGCCGGGACGCCGGCGCGGCGCGGGCCTGGACCGTTCTCATGAGCCCGGACGGCGTCCGCCTCGACCACGGCCGGGCGGCCGCGCTGGCACTGCGGCCGCGCGTGCTCATCGTGTGCGGACGCTACGAGGGGATCGACGAGCGGGTGCGCGGCCTCGGCCTTTTCGACGAGGAGATCTCGCTCGGCGACTTCGTGCTTCCGGGCGGAGAGGCGGCGGCCCTGGCGTTGACCGAGTCCGTGACGCGGCTGGTCCCGGGCGTGGTCGGCGCGTCGGAGTCGCTCGAGAACGAGTCTTTCTTCCGCGATCGGCTCGACTACCCGCACTACACGCGCCCCCGCGACTTCCGGGGCGCGGCGGTGCCGGAGGTGCTCCTGTCCGGCGACCATCGGAAGATCGAGAAGTGGCGGCAGGCCCGCGCGCTCGAACGCACCCGGCAGCGGCGGCCCGACCTGCTCGAGCGGCGGCCGGCCGAGCCGGGCGAAGAGGAGGAGGGCTAGCGCGGGCGCACCGAACGGGCCGAGCCTAAGTGCCCTGAAACGTGAAACTTGAAACCCGCCCCGCCCTTCGTGTAGGATCCACCGTTCCTTGGGATTGCCGCGGGCCCTCGCCCGCCCTGTTTTGGAGAGGTTTGTCATGACTGATGTCCTTCTCGACGTGGAAAAACTGTCGCTCAAGAGCGGCGTGCCGGCGTTTTCGCCGGGAGACTCGATCAAGGTGCACGTCAAGGTCCGCGAAGGCGAGAAGGAGCGCATCCAGCTCTTCGCCGGCGTCGTGATTTCCCGGCGCGGCGGCGGGTCGCGCGAGACGTTCACGGTGCGCAAGATCTCGGGAGGCGTGGGCGTCGAGCGCGTGTTCCCGCTCCACTCGCCGATCATCGACCGCATCGAGGTCGAGCGCCGGGGCAAGGTGCGCCGCGCCAAGCTCTACTACCTCCGGGATCGCAAGGGCAAGGCCGCGCGCATCGACGAGAAGCAGGCCGACTAGCTTCCGCTCGACGCGTGAGGAACGACCCGCTCGCCGCCCTGTTCGCCGAGCTGGGTCGTTTGCGCGAGCTGGCGCGCCTCGAGTCGGAACTTTCCGTCCGCGGTTTCACTTTCATCGCCGGTGTCGACGAGGCGGGCCGCGGCTCGCTCGCCGGTCCGGTCGTGGCCGGCGCCGTCATCCTGCCCGCCGGCTGCGTGCTTCCGGGTCTCGACGACTCCAAGCGCGTCGACGCGGACGCACGCGACCGGCTCGACGGGGAGATCCGCCGGCGGGCGGTCGCGGTCGGCGTCGGCGTGGTCGAGGCCCGCCAGATCGACGCGGACAACATCCTGCGCGCGAGCCTCGAGGCCATGCGCCGGGCCGTTTGCGCTCTCGATCCGCCGCCCGACGTCCTGCTCGTCGACGCGGTGCGCGTCCCCGCCGTCCGGATGCCACAGATCCCCGTCATCCATGGCGATGCGCTTTCGCTCTCCATCGCTGCCGGTTCGATCGTTGCGAAGGTGCATCGCGACCGGCTGCTCGGAGAGCTCGGGCGGCGCCATCCCGCCTACGGCTTCGAAGCGCATAAGGGCTACGGGACGCCCGAGCACTGGGAGGCGCTGCGTCTCTACGGGCCGTGCCCGGAGCACCGGATGACCTTCCGCGGGGTGACGCCGGAGGCCGGTTCCGCGCCTTTCGGAGCGCGGCAGGCGCACCGCCGCGGTCAGAGCGGTTAGAATCGTTCCCGAATGGCGGTCAACCGCGAACAGATCCTCCAGTCCGCCGAGAAGCTTCTCTCCCGGGGCAAGCTCGATCAGGCGCTGAAGGAGTACCTGCGCGTCCTCGAGGACAACGCCAAGGACATTCCCACGCTGAACAAGGTGGGGGACCTCTACGTCCGGATGAACCGCCCCGGAGAGTCGATCCCGTATTTCGAGCGGATCGCCGACTTCTATTCCAAGGACGGGTTCTTCCTCAAGGCGATCGCGATCTACAAGAAGATCAACAAGATCGACCCCGCCCGGCTCGAGGTCTACGACCGGCTTGCCGACCTCTACCACAAGCAGGGCCTCGTGCAGGACGCCCGCAGCCAGTACCAGGTCCTCGCCGACCATTACCAGAAGAACAACCGGCTCTCGGACGCCATCACGGTATACAAGAAGATGGCGCAGATCGATCCCGCCGATCTGCGGATCCAGGTCCGGCTGGCCGACCTCTACCGGGCCGCCAACCAGAAGGAACAGGCCGTGATGCAGTACGGCCTGATCGGCTCGATGCTGTTGAAGCGCGGCGCCCACGACGAGGCGGCGCAGGTCTTCCAGAAGGCGCTCGAGCTCTCGCCCGACGACGTCGAGACGCAGCGCAATCTCGTCCGTTCGCTGCTCGCGCAGAAGAACGCGTCGGCCGCGATGGCCGTGTTGAAGGCCGCGCCGCGCACCGGCGAGAGCCTGGGCCTGATGGCCGAAGCGCAGCTCGAAATGGGGGAGCGCGCGGAAGCCGTGCGCACGGCGGAACAGGCGCTCGCCCTGGATGCCGACGCCGAGACGCCGCGGTTGTTCCTCTGTCGGGTGCGCGTCCAGGAGATGAACCTCGACAAGGCGCTGGCCGCGGTCGCCCCGCTGGTGCTGACGGCGGTGACGCGGCGCGAGTTCACCAGGGCCGCGGAGTACCTCGAGCACATCCTCGCCGCCGATCCCGGGCACGTCGGCGCGCTCGAGAAGCTGGCGTCCGTGCTCGAGGCCGAAGGCAACCGGCCGGCACTGGCAAAGATCTACGTGGCCCTCGGGGAAGGGGCCGAACGCCAGCAGAATCCGGGCGCGGCGCTCGAGCACTACCGCCGCGCGCAGGAAGCGGATCCGTCCAACGTCGAGGCGGCCACGCGCGTCCAGAGCATCGGCGCGCCGACCCAGGCTCAGCCGGAGGCCGCGCCGGCGGCAGCGGAGGAAACGCCCGAGTACCAGGAGCTCATCATCGACCTCGAGGACTCGGCATCGGTCCATGCGCCGCAGCCGAAGGTCGCCTCGATCGAATACGAGGACAAGGCCGAGCCCGCTGCGACCTCTGCGCCCGCGCCCGGGTCGCCGCCGGCGGCCGCCGCCCCGGCGGGCGAGCAAGCCCCGGCCGGCGAGGAGCAGCAGGTCGAAACGCTGATCGTCGAGGCGGAGGTGTTCGCGCGCTACGGTCTTGCCGACAAGGCCATCGAGCGCCTCTTCTCGCTGGTGCGCCGGCGGCCCGATCTTCTCAAGGCGCGCGAGCGCCTGGTCGAGCTGCTCGCAGAAACGAAGAACCCGGGCCTCTCGCGCGAGGCCGAGGCGCTGGCCGCGGCCTACGACGAGGCCGGGCGTCCGGCGGACGCGAGCCGCATCCTGGCGCGGGTCGGATCGGATGGCGGGGAGCCGGAGCCTGCGCATCCCGCGTCGGCCGCGCCGCCCCCGGCGCCAGGTCTCGACGTGGAGTTCGAGGAGTTCGACGTCGGTCAGCCGGCGGCGCCTCCGGTGGAGCTCGGACGAGGCGGGGCACCCTTTTCCGACGACGGCATCGAGTTCGTCGGCGGCGAACCGGGCCCGCCGCCGGCCATGGAGAAGCTCTCGACCCCGCAGCCGCAGACCCCGGCGGACACCGAGTTCGTGTCGTACGAGCAACTCGGCAACCTGCTCGAGGACGAGATGCATCGGGCCGGCGAGAGCGACGGGCCGTCGCCTCCGGAGGTCCCGGCCGTCGCCGAGGAGAACCTCTTCTCCGACGAACAGAAGTTCTTCAATCTCGCCGAGGAGCTCGAAAAGGACCTGGGCGACGAAGTCCCGGCGGAGGAGTCCTCCGAGATCAACACGCCCCAGGGCGAGGTGTCCCTCGAGGAGATCTTCCGGGAGTTCAAGAAAGGCGTCGAGCAGCAGCTCTCGGCCGAGGACTACGAGACCCACTACAACCTCGGGATCGCATACAAGGAGATGGGGTTGATCGACGAGGCGATCGGCGAGTTCCAGCTCGCGAGCAAGGATCCGGGCCGCGCCGTCGAGTGCTGCAGCATGCTCGGCCACTGCTTTCTCGAAAAGGGAATGCCGGAGCTGGCGATCAAGTGGTTTCAGAAGGGTCTCGAGTCGCCGGGCATCGCGGAGCTCGCCACCGCGGGAATGCTCTACGACCTCGCGCAGGTCTACCAGGACACGGGGGACACGGATTCGGCCTACCGGACGTTTCAGGAGGTCTACGGGCTCAACGCGAACTACCGCGACGTGGTGCGGCGCGTGAAGGAGCTGGACGCGGTCCGAAAGAACCTCTGAGAGACGAAGCCTGTAGTCTGTAGTCCGTGGCGACCTTCTCCGCGGCCCCCGCGAAACCCCTGGCGCCCCCGCTTTTGGTGGAGGATCTGCGCGTCGAGTTGCCCGTGGACGGAGCCCTCCGCGCGGCGGTGGACGGTGTGTCCTTCGCGCTCCCGGCGGGCCGGTCGCTGGCGGTCGTGGGAGAGAGTGGAAGCGGCAAGACCCAGCTCGTGCGCGCCATCCTCGGTCTGTCGCCCGACGGCGCGCGCGTGAGCGGCCGGGTGTTCGCCGCGGGCCGCGACCTGTCCGCGCTGCCGGACGCCGCGTGGCGGGGGGTCCGGGGCCGCGAGATCGGCATGGTGTTCCAGGAGCCGGGGGCAGCGCTCGACCCGGTTCTGACCATCGGCGCCCAGATCGTCGAGGCGATCCGCCTGCACGAACCGGTCTCGCGCGCCGTCGCGCGCCGCCGGGCCCTGGACCTGCTGGCCGAAGTCGCGCTGCCCGAGCCGCAACGGGCGCTCGACGAATATCCCCACCGTCTGTCGGGCGGACAGCGCCAGCGGGCCTGCGTCGCGATCGCGCTCGCGGCCGGGCCGAAGGTCCTGCTGGCCGACGAACCCACGGCTTCGCTCGACGCGACGGTGGCGGTGCAGATCCTCGAACTGCTCGATCGCCTCCGGCGCGAGCGGGATCTCGCGGTGCTCCTGATCACGCACGACCTCGGCGTCGTCGCGAGGCACTCCGACCACGTCCTCGTTCTCTACGCCGGCCGGGTGGTGGAGGAGGCGGCGACGGCCACGCTGTTTCGCGCCCCGGCGCATCCCTACACGCGGGGTCTGCTGCGCTGCGTGCCCGCCCTCGCGTCGGGAGGCCGGCACCGGGGCGAGCGTTTCGAGGCCATCGCGGGATCGCTCGCCGACCTGTCGGCGCGCCCCCGGGGCGGCTGCGCGTTCTCGCCCCGCTGCCCGGAGCGGTTCGCGCCGTGCGACGCGAGCGTTCCGGATCTGTATCCGGCCGGCGAGGGCCGCTCGCGCTGCTTCCTGTCGCTTCCGTCCGGGGGAAGCGGGGCGTGACGGCCGCACCCGCCTCCATCGTGCCGTTGCTGCGCGCGGAAGGGCTGGCGAAGCGGTTCGCGGTCATGCGCGGCCTGATGGGCGCGTCGGGCGAGGCCCTGCCCGCGCTGAGGGGGGTCAGTTTCGAGATCGCTGCAGGCCAGACGCTCGGACTCGTGGGCGAGTCGGGCAGCGGAAAGACCACCGCCGGCCGGATCGTCGCGCGGCTCGTCGCGCCGGACGCGGGGGCCGTCCAGTTCGACGGGGCGGACTGGCTCGCGCTCTCCGGCGCCTCCCTGCGTGAGCGCCGCCGGCAGCTCCAGGTCGTCTTCCAGGATCCGCAGAATTCGCTGAATCCGCGCATGCGTGCGGGAGCCCAGATCGCCGAGCCGCTGCGCGTCCAGGGACTGGCGCGGGGGCGCGCGCTGTCCGAGCGCGTGCGCCAGCTGCTGGCCGACGTCGGCCTCGGCGCCGAAACGGCCTCCCGCTTCCCGTCGGACCTCTCGGGCGGCCAGCGGCAGCGGGTGGCGATCGCCCGCGCGCTCGCGACGGCGCCTCGCCTGGTCGTCTGCGACGAGCCGGTCTCGGCGCTGGACGTCTCGGTCGGGGCGCAGATCGTCAACCTCCTGCTCGACCTGCGCGAGAGGGCGGGACTGTCCTACCTGTTCATCTCCCACGACCTCGCCGTGGTTTCCCGTGTGTCGGACCGCATCGCCGTCTTCTATCTCGGAGCGATCGTCGAGGAGGGGCCGGCGCGCGAGGTCATCGTGCGGCCTCTGCACCCCTACACGCGGGCGCTCGTCGCCGCCGCGGCGGAGTCCGACCCCTCGGCCCCTCCGCGCACCGCCGCGCCTGCGGGGGAGCTGCCCTCGGCCGTGAATCCGCCGTCGGGGTGCCACTTCCATCCGCGTTGCCCGATCGCTCGCCCGCGCTGCGGGCAGGAGGCGCCGGTCCTTTCGGAATCGGGCCCGGGGAGGCGGGTGGCTTGCTTTTATCCCGGCGAAATGGAGTGATATGAAGGCGTCTTCCGAAACTTTCCCCCTTCCCGTTGCGTAGAGTGGTGTGACAAAGGAGTCAATGGAATGAAGAGCTTGGCTATCCTCCGGAGCGGTCGCGCGGTCCTGACGGCGGGAGCGCTGATCCTGCTGTCGGCTGCCGCCCTCGTCGCCCAGCCGGCCCCCGTGGTCTCGGCCCTTCCGGGGCAGCGAACCCCGCAACAGCTTCCGCCAGCCGGCAAGGACGGGATCCGGCTGACGCTCGACCAGGCGATCGGCTATGCGCTGGCAAACAACCAGGACCTGAACGTCACGGTCAACGCCGCGGCAGCCTCCCAGTTTTCGCTCTTCTCGAATTACGGCATCTACGACCCGAACCTGCAGGCCTTCGGCTCGCGGACTCACAACGACCAGCCCACGGCGTCCCAGCTCTCGGGCGCGCCGGTGCTGAAGACCGACTCGTCCGACGGCGGCGCCCAGGTTGCCCAGTTGACTCCCTGGGGCGGCACCTTCACGCTCGGCTTTTCGGGCAACCGGACCAAGACGAACTCGACGTTCTACGACGTCAATCCGTCGTTCACCGCCGGGCTGACGGCATCGGTCAACCAGCCGCTGTTGCGCAGCTTCGGGCAGGTGGCGACGAACTGGCTCATCGAGACCGCGCGCAACAGCCGCGACGCGTCCTACCAGGACTTCGTCCGCAGCGTCCAGGCGACGGTCAACGCGACCGAGCAGGCGTACTGGGACCTCGTGTACGCCTTCGACAACCTGAAGGTGAAGCTCGAGGCCAAGGCGATCGCGGTCGAGCTGAACCGCATCACCAAGATCAAGATCGACGTGGGCTCGCTCGCGCCGATCGACGTCGTGCAGACGGAAGTGAACATCGCCACCGCCGACCAGGACATCATCAACGCCGAAGGCACGATCGGCCTCGCGCAGGATCAGCTCAAGCGGCAGCTCAACTTCGACCCGACCGTCTGGAGCGCCGCGGACGATCATTCCGACCGATCCGGTGCGCATCGAGGAGCAGAGGTTCAATCTCGAGGAAGGCATGAAGACGGCGCTGGTGCGCCGACCCGAGGTCATCGCGCAGCTGTACAACGTCGCGTCGGGCCAGATCCGCCACGCGTATTACCAGAACCAGGTGTTGCCCCAGCTGAATCTACCAGGCGAGCTACGGCAACAACGGCCTCGACGGGCGGCAGACCCTTCCGGACGGCACCGTCGTCGACGGCGGCTTCGAAGGAGCCGTCAACCAGGTGTTTGACCGGTCCTACAAGAACTGGAAGGTCGGGCTGGTGTTCTCGTACCCGATCTTCAACCGCACGGCGAAGGGCAACGAGGGCGTCGCCAGGTACAACCTCGAAACGTCCAAGGCCCAGCTGACGGTCATCGAGCAGAACATCATCGTCGACGTGCGCAACGCGCACCGCGCGATCGACACGGCCGAGAAGCAGATCGTGGCCGCCGGCAAGGGGCGCGAGCTGGCCGAGCGCAACCTCGACGCCGCCCGCAAGAAGTACGAGAACGGCATGACGACCGGCTTCGAGGTCTCGCAGCTGCAGACCAACCTGTCCGACGCCCGGTCGCGCGAGTTGAACGCCCTGGTCATCTACCGCAAGGCCGTCGCCGCGTACCACAACTCGATTGCCGACATCCTGGATTGGAAAGGCGTCAAGATCTCGGGCATGCCCGACATGACGCCGCCGCAGACCGAGTCGCGGGGCGACCTGATCCGCGCCGCGATCCAGACGTCGCCGCCCTCGTCGCTCTCGCCGCCCCTGAAGCCGTAATGGAGGCCGCCGCTCCGCGCGAGGCGCCGGCGGCGGGCCCCGACTCCGCCCTCGGGCGGCTCGTCGGGGTCTTCGTGTCGCCGGTGCGCACCTTCGCGGCGATCGCGAAGAAGCCCACGTGGGTGGTCCCGCTGTTGCTGTGGACGGCGCTCTCGTTTCTCATCGGGCAGCTCGTCGTGACGCGAATGGATTGGCGTAAGGTGATCCGCGATCGGGTCGAGCAGAAGGGCGGCCAGATGACGGAGCCCCAGCTCGACCAGGCGATCGAGCGGTCGCAGAAGATGTCCTGGCTCTTCGAGATCTTTCCCTTGCTGGTCCCGGTGCTGCTGTCGGTGCTCGTGGCCGGCATCTACTGGATGGCCTGCCAGGCCTTCGGATGGGAGCTCAAGTTTCGGCAGTCCTACGGTGTGACGATCCATGCGTTCCTGCCGGGGATCGTATTGTCCCTGGCCCTGCTCGCGATGCTCTGGAACCGGCAGACGATCGATCCCGAGGCGGTGGGGGAGATGCTCCCGACCAACCCGGGAGTCCTGATCAGCGCCAAGACCGCCAAGGCCCTCCACGCGCTGCTCTCGACCCTGGACGTCATGTCCTTCTGGACGATGGGCCTGCTCACCCTCGGGTTCTCGGCCGCGACCGGGGCGCCCAGGGGACGGATGGCGGGACTCGTTTTCGGCCTCTGGGGCCTCTACGTGCTCGGCAAGACGGGGGTTGCGGCGATTTTCTGAGGCTTCGGCCCCGGGCGGCGCCGAAACACGTGAGAAGGAAAATCGTACTATCCCTGAGGGAGAGCCCTGACCAATGCTGATCGACATCCGGGACATCACCAAGGTCTATGAGATGGGCGAGGAGAAGGTCCACGCCCTCTCCGGCGTGACCGTGGGCGTGGAGCGGGGCGAGTACGTGGCCATCATGGGTCCGTCCGGCTCCGGCAAGTCGACCCTCATGAACCTCATCGGCTGCCTCGACACGCCGAGCTCGGGCTCCTACGTCCTGAACGGCAAGGAGGTCGCCCGGATGACCGACGACGAGCTGGCCGCGATCCGGAACCAGGAGATTGGTTTCGTGTTCCAGACCTTCAACCTGCTGCCGCGGACCTCGGCCCTGCAGCAGGTCGAGTTGCCGCTCGTGTACGGCGGCGTCTCGCGCAAGGACCGCCGTGATCGGGCCGTCAAAGCTCTCAAGGCCGTCGGCCTGGCCGACCGGATGAACCACACACCCAACGAAATGTCGGGCGGCCAGCGCCAGCGCGTGGCCGTGGCGCGGGCGCTCATCAACGACCCGAGCATCCTCCTGGCCGACGAGCCCACCGGCAACCTCGATTCCCAGACAGGCGCCGAGATCATGGCCCTCTTCGCCGAGTTGAACGCCCGCGGCAACACGATCGTCCTCGTCACCCACGAGGAGGACATCGCCGCCCACGCGCGCCGGATCGTCCGGTTGAAGGACGGCAAGGTCCGCGACGACCAGCCGAGCGAACATGCCGCGGCGCCGCCGCCGCATGCCGGGGTGGGCGCCCCGGCCTAGCCCTGGAGCCTGCTAGGCTCCACGCGTGACACAGCCCAACGTCGAGCGGCACGTCGCGCGGGTCGTGCGCGAGCTCGAGCGCCACGGCCTGGTGCTCGAGACCGACCCGAAGCTGCCGAGCCTCGTGGCGTTCGTGGCCGGTGCCCCCGTGCGCGGCTCGTGGTGGGGACATCCCCTCGGGCACACGATCTTCGCCGTCGGAGAAGCCCTGTACGAACATCCCGACGCGCTGCGCGTGAAGCTGATCTCGGGAAAGGCGACGTGGGTCCATCGCCGGCTCTGGCCGGCGCTGTTGGCCGTCGCCCGCGCGCGGGAGCCCTGGCAGCTCGACGGGCTGTCGCCGGAGGGTCGCGCGCTGCTCGGTCGCATCGAACGGGAAGGGGAGGTCCGCGCCGGAGGCGCCGCCGCGCGGGAAATCGAAACTCGGTTGCTCGCGCGCGGATCGCAGGTCCACGCGACGAGCGGGCGTCACGCGAAGGTGCTGCAGGCCTGGGGCCGCTGGCGCAAGCGCGGCGTCGACACGCTCGACACGATGACGCCGGGCCACGGCCGCGGTGCGCTCGAGACGGCGCTCGAGACGCTGAACCGCGAGCACGGCGGCCGCGGGAGGTTTCCGTGGCAGCCGCCGGCGCGGCGGGCGCGTCGCTCACGGTAGAATCCCCGCGCGCATGGCAACCGGGAAGTTCCTGTTCCGCAAGGTCGAGAAGGCGATCGAAGCGATCGAGTCGGCGGGAGATCCGTCTTCGACGATCATGCAGACGGCTTCGACCGTCATCGAGCAGTTCTCCGGCGTGCTCGGCGTGCGCGGCGGGCGCCTCTACGTGCACCGCGACGGCGGGTACGAGCTGACCCGCACCTTCGGCAACGTGCCCACGATCGTGCCGGGGATCTTCATCCCGGAGGACTATCCGCCGGTCGAGCGGGTCGTGGACGAGGGCGTCGTCGTGATGGACCTGAGCGCCCCGGGCGTCGACCCGGATCTCGAGCGGCGGCTCGGCGCCGAACGGTTCGCGGCGATCGCGGTGGGCGACGACGAGTACATCATCGCCTTCTCGGTCGACCCGGCGGCGCCCGAGGACGACCTCGTGGCGTCCCTCGGCATCCTGCGCCTGGCCGTGGACCAGAAGCTGCGCCAGGACCGGTACGTCTCGGCCCTCCAGGAGGCGCGGCGCATCCAGATGTCGATCCTTCCCAAGCGTGCGCTACGCAGCGGCTCCATCGAGATTGCCGGGTACACGACACCGGCGGAGCTCGTGGGCGGCGACTACTTCGACTTCATTCCCGTCTCGGATCGCATCCTCGGCGTCGCGATCGCCGACGCCTCCGGGCACGGGCTGCCCGCCGCCCTGCAGGTGCGCGACGTGTACACGGGGCTGCGCATGGCCGTCGAGCGCGACTTCAAGATCGTGCGCACGGTCGAGCGCCTGAACCGCATCATCCACGAGTCGCGGCTGACGACCCGCTTCGTGTCCCTGTTCTACGGGGAAATCGAGGACGATGGCAGCCTGATGTACGTCAACGCGGGCCATCCGCATCCGCTGCACTTCCACGGCACGAGCGTCACGCCGCTCATTCAGACGGGGCTCGTCCTCGGCCCGACGGCCAACGCGACGTACAGCCGGGGCTACCGGCGCATCGAGCCCGGGGACGCCCTGCTCTTCTACACGGACGGGATGGTCGAGGCCCACGACGACAACGACGAGGAGTTCGGGCCGGGCCGGCTCTCGCGCGCGTTCCTCGCCCTGCGCGATCGCCCGAGCGACGAGATCGCCCGCGAGCTCGTCAAGATCGTGCAGGAGTGGGCGGGCGGCGGCGAGCCCGAGGACGACATGACCGTCGTCGTGTTGAAGCGCCACTTCGGCTCGGCCCCGGGCTCCGACGAGCGTCGGTCGACCGGCTCGATGCCGGTCCCGAAGCAGGGCTGAGGCCCGAACGCCGTCAGGCGGTCGAGCGGCTCCGGAAGAAGTCGGCGGTCGGCTTCAGCCCCGCCTCGAGCGGCGTCCATTCCGGCAGCCCGAAGTCGCGGCGCACGAGGGAGCCGTCGAGCACGCTACGCATCTGCTCGCCCGCGGGCGCGGCGACGTGCGGCGCCGCTGCGGTGTAGCCGTACTCCTTCCCGAGCAGGGCGAAGAGCCGGTTCACGGACGTCTCGACGCCCGTGCCGAGGTTCCAGACGCCGCTCCTGTCGGTCGTCGCCGCTTTCGCGGCGGCCCGGACGAGGTCGCCGACGTAGACGTAGTCGCGCGTCTGCTCGCCGTCGCCGTTGATCCTGAGCGGCCGCGAGCCGAGCATGGCCGACGAGAAGATCGCGACGACCCCGGCCTCACCGGTGCCGTCCTGCCAGGGCCCGTATACGTTGGCGTAGCGGAACACCTGGGTCTGGAAACCGTGGACGACGCGGTAGTAGTGCATGTACTTCTCGATCGAGAGCTTCGCGCATCCGTAGGGCGAGATGGGGTTGGTGGGATGGCTCTCGGTCGCGGGCCTGCCGCCCTCGGGCTCGCCGTAGATCGCACCGCCCGTCGACGCGAAGAGCACGCGCTTCGTCCCCGCGCGGCGCATCGCCTCGAAGAGCATGAGGCCGCCGATGACGTTCGCGCGGGCGTCCCCGACGGGGTCCGCGACGCTGTGGCGCAGGTCGATCTGGGCGGCGTGGTGCGAGACGAACCCGATCTTCTCTTCGCGCAGCAGCGGCTCGAGGTCGGACTCCGCGATGTCGGCCTGGACGAACCGGGCGGCGTCGGGCAGGCGCTCGCGGCGTCCCGAGGACAGGTCGTCGACGATCACCACGCGGTGTCCGTCGGCCAGGTGCCGCTTGGCCATGTGCGAGCCGATGAAGCCCGCGCCTCCCGTGACGAGGATGTTCATAGAATCCTTTCGATGGAGCGGAAGGCTGCATGATAGCGAAGAAGGCGCCCGACCCCCGGCTGCGGATCGATCCGGTGGCGCTAGGCCTCCTGGAGGCGCCGCGGGGGTTCTACCGCCGGCCGACGGTCTGGGTGGCGCGCGCCCTCGTGGGGGCCTGGATCGGGAGGCGATGGCGCGGACGCTGGTACGCCGCCCGGATCGTCGAGACCGAGGCCTACGTCGGGGCGAAGGATCGAGCCTCCCATTCCTGGTCCGGTCGCAGGACGCCGCGCGTTGAACCGATGTACGCCGACGGCGGGCACCTCTACGTCTTCCTCGTGTACGGGATGCACGACTGCGCCAACGTCGTCACCCGCCGAGAGGGCGTGCCCGAGGCGGTGCTGCTTCGGGCGGCGGAAGCTCCGGAGGAGGCGCCGCACCTGCTCTCGGGGCCGGGCAAACTCTGCGCCGCGCTCGGGATCACGACAGCCGACAGCGGCCTCGACCTGGCTGCCGACGCGCCGGTGCGAATTTTCCTTCCTGCGCGCGGGCCGCGCCCGCGCCTCGGAACCTCCCCGCGCATTGGAATCGACTACGCCGGGCCCGCCAAAGACTGGCCACTCCGCTTCTTCGACAGGGACTCCACCTCGGTCTCCGTCAACACGCGGCCCGGCAACAACCGCTCGCGCCGCAAATAGTCTCCCGACCGAAGGGAGATGGGATGAGAAGGCCGACCTCCCTGCGCAGTCCTTGTAAAAAGGCTGCATTGGAACGGGCTCGAGGCCCAGAAGGGAGATCGGCCATGAGGGAGCTTAGCAAGGTGGCAAGACAGACGGTCGGGCTGGATCTTGGAGATCGATTCAGTCAATTCGCAATCCTCGACGCCGAGGGCCAGATCGTCGAGGAAGGCCGGGGGGCAACGACGGAGGCGGGTCTGAGGAGGGTTTTCTCGAACCGCCCGCCGATGCGCATTGCCCTTGAGACGGGGACCCACTCGCCGTGGGTGTCGCGACAGCTCGTGGAATACGGCCACGAAGTCCTCGTCGCCAACTCGCGCAGGCTTCGACTGATCTACGAGAACCCGAGCAAGGATGACCGGGTTGACGCCATGTACCTGGCGCGGCTGGCTCGCTTCGAGCCGGCATTGCTCTGTCCGGTTGAGCACCGGGATGCTTCGTTGCAGAAAGACTTGGCGCTGTTGCGCTCGCGGGACGCTCTGGTCGTAGCCCGAACGCTTCTGGTCAACCACGTGCGTGGCGTGGTGAAGTCCTTCGGGACGAGGCTTCCGGCCTGTTCCACCAGCTGCTTCTCCAAGACCGCCTCCAAGCAGATCCCGGAGCTCTTAGAGCCCGTGCTCTTGCCGGTGCTCGAGCAAATCGCTTCGCTCACTGAGCAGATCAAAGCCCTGGGCCAGATGATCGAGACCCTGGCCGATGACCAGTACCCGCAGACCAGGCTGCTGCGCCAGGTCAAAGGCATCGGGCCGATCACTTCACTGGCCTTCGTCCTGACTCTGGGCGACCCACGGCGCTTCGCGAAGAGTCGGACAGTCGGAGCCTTCCTTGGACTGGTTCCCGGACGAAAGCAGTCGGGTCACTCCGATCCGCAAAGACGGATCACCAAGCAGGGGGACTCGGGGTTGCGCCGGCTTCTCGTGAACGCGGCCCACTACATCCTGGGGCCCTTCGGCCCGGACTGCGATCTGCGCCGCTTCGGACAGAACATCTCTTCCCGCGGCGGAAAGCTCGGTAAGAAAAAAGCCATCGTTGCCGTCTCACGCAAGCTCGCCGTCCTGCTCCATCACCTCTGGCGCACCGGCGAAGTTTACGAACCTCTTTACCGCCAGGATCGCAAAACCAGAGTCTCGGCCGCCTAGTCTTCGATAACCAGAGTCACCTATCTCGATGTCCATGACTGAAGTCAATCGCCCAGTCCCGGCGACTGCGACTCCTCCCTCGGTCCTCTCGCAGCCCACAACCACGGGCTACTGCAAGACCGTTAGTGAGATGGCAGCGCCTCGACTGGTTGGACCCCACCATGCACCCGGCTCTTTACCGAGCCGAACTGAGTGCGAATGGAAGCCTGGCGAAACGACTTCTGTCTGCTTCCAACCAGTCCCTGCCTACTGCGACTCCCGGGCTCCCCCCTTGACGCCGGTCGGCCTTCTCATGGAAGGGAGGAGGTTTGCGCCGCGGGAGCGGGGCGAGCGAGGAACGAGCGAGTGAGAGCGACGTTTACTGGGGCAACAGGGGTAGCTGCCCGGGCCCGGCTTCCGAGGTGGAAACCACGGCGTTCTTCCCGCCGTGCTTGGCCCGGTACAGCGCCGCGTCGGCCTTCTCGACGAGGTCCTTCTTGTCGGCCGAGTCGTCGGGATAGGTCGCCAGGCCGATCGACACGGTCGCGCGCAGCACCTGGTGCGAGTCGGGCATCCGGAAGAGGCGCTCGTCGACGCGGCGCCGGACGCGCTCGGCGACGATGATGGCCTCGGCCAGCGGCGTCTCGGGCAGGACGAGCGCGAACTCGTCGCCGCCGTAGCGGGCGAGCAGGTCCATGTCGTTGCGGACCTCGTTGCGGATCTCGGCCACGATGCCCTGAAGGATCGCGTCGCCGACGGGGTGGCCGAAGCGGTCGTTGATGGACTTGAAGTCGTCGATGTCGAGCATCAGCACGGTCAGCGGCCGGCCCTGGCGCTCGGCGCGGCCGATCTCGCGCTGGAGGACGTCCTGGAAGTGCCGGTGGTTGTAGGCGCCGGTCAGCGAATCGCGGATCGACTGCTCGCGGGCGTCGTTGTACGCGCGGGCGCCCTCGATCGCGGCGACGGCCTGGTTGGCGAAGATCTCGAGCGCGCGGATGGTCTCGAGTCCCGGCGACCGCCCGTTGCGCGGCTCGTCGACCGAGAGGCACCCCAGCAAGCGGTCCTCGGAGTAGAGAGGGATCCACAGCAGCTCGTCCGGCCGCCAGCCGTCGTCTCCGGCCGTGAGCACCCGGCGCACGCCCGAAATCCGTGTGCCCGTGTCGCGTCCGCGCTCGCGGACGTGGTACGACTTCGAGACCCGGTTGCGGTCGTTCCAGTGCTTCGTGATGTCCTCGGCGGGCACGATCTCTCCCTGCAGGCCGGCCCATTCGTCGTCCAGGCCGAAGTGCGCCCGCGCCGTGAAGGCGTTGCGCTCGCGGTCGTAGAGCGACAGCACGACGCGCTGGAACCCGAGGGCCTTCGCGACCGCCGAGGCGATCGACTGGAACAGGTCGTCGAGGGTGCGGTTGCGCTTCAGGTCGTTGGAGATCTCGAGGATCTGATCGAGCGTCTCGGCGCGCTCGCGGTTGCGCTCCGAGAGCTCTTGGATCTGGGCCCGCACCGAGCGGTCCTGCAGGACGAGCGCGATGTGGTCCGCGATCGTCGCGAGGGAAGCCAGGGTCTCGGGGGCGTGCAGGACGGCCGACGCGCTCTCGAGGACGAGCATCCCGGAATGCAGCTCGAAGGTCGAGAGGCCGACCCGCACCTGGAACGGGGTGTGGGCCGCCAGGCGAACCTCGCGCGCGTCGCCCGTGGCGATCTCGCAGGGGGCCGCCGCGCGGTCCACGCGCCTCTCGTCCAGCCGGTTGCGCCGGGCCCACGCCGCCAGCTCGCTGCGGGTGGCCTCGGTTCCTTCGGACAGGTGGACGACGAGGTCTTCGTCGGTGCCGCCGTTCCACTCGAGCAGCGCCATCGCCTCGACCGGCAGGAGTCGCCCGAGGGCCGCGAAGACGCGCTCATACCGATCGACGCGCGCGCTGACGCCGAAGGTGTTCGAGATGTCGCGCATGACGTCGAGCTCGCGGTTCTGGCGGGAGACCTCCCGCACGCGCTGCTCCATCGAGGACAGGTTGCGCATCACGACCGCGGCGAGAACGACCGGGAAGAACGCGAAGAGGGCTCCGGCGGCGCCGTACAGAGGGTAGACGAGGACCTCGAGGACGACGATCGGAGCGAGCAGCAGGAGCGCCCCGAGCTGGAAGAGGGCGATCTCGGTCAGGCGCTCGCGGGGGACGAGCCCGGAGAGCTCGAGGTACGCGAAGACGAGCCCCGTATTGACGAAAAAGAAGACGAGCAGGACCGCGACGACGAGCGCCAGGACCGCGACCCACCCCGCGCCCCCGGAATGCAGGGCCGTCACGAAGAGCGCGGCCACGGCGTACGCGAGCGAGAGCTGGGCGATGTCGAAGGCGCTCGAAAGGGTGAGCCGGCGGTTCTTTCCGGCCGTCTTCGCGATCGCGTCGGCCGCGAGGCAGATGAGCATCGCCGCCCCCGGGGATCCGAGCAGGAGGATGGCGGGCGCGAGCGCCGCGGCCTCGAGGCCGACGAAGTTGCCGCCGTAGCGCACCCGCAGGCGGAACGCCAGGACGCCAAGGCCGGTGAAGAACAGCAGCTCGGGCCAGCGCTCCCACGGAATTCCGGGGGATAGCACGGCCAGAAGAGCGGCGGCGGCGCCGCACGCGCCCATCTGCAGCGCTCGAAAAGCCCGAGGCTTGCCGCCCGCGACGTGCATTCTTCGAGTGTCCTCCGAATCCGGGATTTTACGACGAAAGGCGGGCCGAGGGCCCTAGGATCGAGCCTTGAAGTGGATCACCCCGTCCTTGAGGAACTTGTGAAAGATCATCAGGACGTCGAGCTCCTTGATGGGCGAGATCTTCATGATGGACTTGACGTCCCACTGGCCGTTGATGCGCGAGAGAACGAATCCCTCGTGGGGTGAAAAGGGGCGCTGCGTCAGGCTCTGCATGGGGACGGCGAGCTCGGGGATCTTCTCGCCGGAGACGCCGTCGCGCTCGAGCAGCGCCTTGATCTCCCGCTCGGCCTCGCGCAGAGACTCGGCGGTCCGGCCGTCGGTGGCGTCGAGCTCGTAGGCCACCTTGAACATCTTGTACGCGGCCTGCGGGTCGTCCTTCAACTGGGCGCGCCCTCGCTGCAGGAAATGGTCGACCTCGGAGACGCCGGCGCCGAGCACCGGGGGCGGCGCGACCTGCGGGCGGCTCTCGAGCAGGCGCATGGTGCCCGTGCGCAGGCCCTCGGAGATGAGCCTGGAGACGGTGAACTCGGCGTTGTGGGTCTGGAGGGCGATCTCCTCGATCGAGCGCTGGCCGTCGATGTAGGGCACGATCAGCTTCTCCCGGTCGTAGAGGACGTCCATGTCGAGCGGGCGCATGATCTCCGGGATGACCGAGGAGTCGGGGACGCGCTGGCGGATGAGCTGCCACTCGTCGTAGCGGCGCATCCCCTCCATGATGATGCCCGTGACGTCGAGCGAGAGGGGGACCATCTTCTGGTCCGGCATCTGGTTCTCGACGAACTCGAAGTCGCCCTCGGTCCAGAGGAAGATGTCGTAGATCGACTCCTCGGCCTTCTTCTTCATCAGGCGCAGCAGGTCCGATTCGGCGATGGCGTTGATCATCACCAGGATCTTTCCGAGCAGGATCTGTGACTCCTCCTGGACCTCCATGGCCATCTTGAGCTCTTCCTCGGTGATGAAGCCGTGGGAGACCAGGAAGTGGCCCAGGTATTCGCGCTGGTCGGAGGAGGAGGTCGAGGCGATCCGGCCGTCCTGGAAGTAAACCCGTTTCTCGACTCCGTGGCCGTCGATGAGGAGGGTCCCCGTCTTCGAGCCGAGCGAGAGCCATTGCAGCAGCTCTCCGAGCTGCATCGTCTTGAGATTGCCGGTGATGGCCAACGAGCCTCTAGTTTAACGCAAGAGACTGTGGGGCCGGGATTTGGGCGACCCCGGAGCTACTCCGTGGGCGGGTTGTACGAGGCGATGCCCGTGACGGCCTGGCCGATGACGAGCGTGTGGATGTCGTGCGTCCCCTCGTAGGTGTAGACGCTCTCGATGTTGGCCAGGTGGCGGAAGACCGGGTACTCGTTGACGACGCCGTTGGCGCCGAGCGTCTCGCGGGCGAGCTTGGCGCACTCGCGGGCGACCCAGACGTTGTTGCGCTTGGCCATGGAGACGTGGTGCGGCTTGAGCGTCTTGCCGTCCTTCATCTGCCCGAGCTTCCACGCGAGCAGCTGCGCCTTGGTGATCTCGGTGATCATCCAGGCCAGGCGCTCCTGCACGAGCTGGTGCGCGGCGATCGGCCGGTCCTTCCACTGCTTGCGGGTCTTCGAGTAGTCCAGGGCGGCCTGGTAGGTCGCCATGGCGCTCCCGATCGCGCCCCAGGCGATGCCGTACCGCGCCTGCGTGAGGCAGGAGAGCGGTCCCTTCAGGCCTTCGACGCCGGGCAGGATGTTCTCGGCCGGGATCCGGCAGTCCTCGAAGGCGAGCTGCGACGTGACGGAGGCGCGCAGCGACATCTTGCCCTTGTGCTCGAACGTCGAGAATCCCTTGGTGCCCTTCTCGACGAGGAAACCGCGCACGACGCCGTCGAGCTTCGCCCACACCACCGCGACGTCGGCGATCGAGCCGTTGGTGATCCAGGCCTTGGCGCCGTTCAGGACGTACGAGTCGCCGTCCTTCTTCGCGACCGTCCGCATGCCGGCCGGGTTCGAGCCGAAGTCGGGCTCGGTCAGGCCGAAGCAGCCGATGGCCTCGGCCTTGCCGAGCTTCGGGATCCACTTGTCCTTCTGCTCCTTCGAGCCGAAGGCGTAGATCGGGTACATGACCAGGGCCGACTGGACCGACACGAAGGAACGCAGGCCCGAGTCCCCGCGCTCGAGCTCCTGCATGATCAGGCCGTAGGCGACGTTGTCGAGCCCGGGCAGGCCGTACTCGGGGATCGTGGAACCGAAGAGGGACATCTCGGCCATGGCCGGGATGAGCTCTTTCGGAAAGCGGCCCTCCCAGGCGGCCTCCTCGATGATGGGGAGGACCTTTGCGTCGACCCAGTCGCCGACCGTGTCCCGGACGAGGCGTTGTTCCTCGGTCAGGAGGACGTCGAAATCGAGATAGTCCGCTCTGGTCGTCACGGTGAGGCCTCCCGCAAAGGCGGGCATGCTACCCCGAAAGCGCCTCCGGGCGCCAAACGCCGTCGGCCCGGGGCTTCGGTCGGGTTACACTTTTGACCGCCCATGAGCGGATTTATCGGCGGTTCCGCCTACACGATGGTCCGTGACATCGCCGAGGGCTACATCATCGTGAGCGAGCTGACCTTCAAGAAGTTCAATGCGGGAGAGTTCCAGCAGTTCGGTTTCGAGGCCGACAAGCTCCTGCGCGAAGTGCGGGCCACGGTCGTGCCCACCGGCGAGGTGGAGGCCACGCAGAAGCGGCACCGCAAGATGCAGCGCCTGCAGCAGGCGATGACGATCGCCAACAACACCCGCTCGCGGCTGCGTTGAGCTCCGGAGCGCCGCCTTCCCGGCCGGCCCGCGAGCTCGGCCTGGCCGCGCTTTTCTTTCTCGCGGTCACGGTGCTCATGACGTGGCCGCAGGCCGCGCACATGGGCGACGCGATCTCGGACATCGGGGACGCCAAGCTGAATGCGCGGATCCTCCAGTGGGACTTCGCGCAGACGTTTCGCAATCCGCTCAACCTGTACCAGCTCAATTTCTTCCATCCGGCGAGGTACGTGCTCGCGTTCTCGGAAAATCTTTACGGTGTCGCCGTTTTCGGCTTTCCGCTGCTCGCTGCCGGCGCGTCGGCGCTCGTCAACTACAACGTCCTCCTGCTGCTCGGGATGTTGCTTTCGGCTCTCGCGGCCTGGGCCCTGGCCCGGGAGCTCACGGGGGATCCGCTCGCCTCGGTGCTCGCGGGACTCGTCTTTGCCTTTCTGCCGTGGCGGTTCAGTCAGCTGCCACACCTGCAGTTCCAGTGGGCGGGGTTCCTCTGCCTGTCGCTGCTCTTCCTCCTCCGGTATCTGGAGCGGGGGGCGAGAAGGGACCTGGTGCTGTACGGGATCTGCTTTGCGTGGAACGCGCTGTGCAACGTGCACTACGCCCTCTTCTCGGGGTTCCTGGTCGGCCTGACGCTGGCCTTCTTCGTCCTGGGCGGCGCCGGGGACGGGCGCCGGCGGTTACGGGGTGTGATCCTGGCGACAGTCCTCGGCGGCCTGGTGTTCGTGCCCTTTGCCCTGCCGTATCGCGAGGCCAGCCGCCTGTACGGAATGCGCCGCTATCTCGGCGAGGTGTTTCACTTCTCGGGGCAGCCGAGCGATTTTCTCTCGACCGGGATGCGAAACCGGTTCTCGGGCGACGCGACCGCGCGGTGGACGCGGGCGGAGGGCGATTTTTTCCCGGGCGTGCTTCCCGTCGCGCTCGCGGTCGCTGCGGTCGTCCAGTTACGGCGCGGAGGGCGCTCGAACGCGCCCCACGAGGCGCGAGCGCGTTCGGGGGCCGTGCGCCGCTCCGCCCGCATTCTGGATGCCCTGATCCTCCTGCTCGGCGCCGCCTGGATCTGGTCCCTGGCGCGCGAGGGTCTGCGCGCCGGCCCGCTGAAGCTCGGGGATCCGGGGCGGGTCTTCGTCTTGCTAACACTGTTCGTCGTGGTCCGACTCGCGGTCGCGTTCCCGCGCCGCGCGCGGAGCGCCGATCTCGGGGACTTCGTCCGCTCGAGCCCCCTCGGCTGGAAGGTCCTCCTGCTCCTGGCGCTGGCGGCGACCGGCATCCTCGTGGCCCTGGGGGCGTACACGCCTTACTACCGCTTTCTGTTTCAGTCGTTCGGAACCGTGTTTCAGTCGATCCGCGCGCCCGCGCGGGGAATCGTGCTCTTCCACATTTCCCTGGCCGTTCTCTGCGCATGGGGCCTGTCGCTGCTGGTCGGCGGGCGATCGACGCGGGTCCGCGCGGGCTGGACCGCCGCGGCGGTCGCGCTCCTGCTGTGCGAGTTCCGCACCTTCCCGCTCGTTCTCACTCCGACGCCCGCGGCCGCCCCGCCTGTCTACGAATGGCTCGCGGACTTCGACTTTCCCGGCGCCGTGGTGGAGTGGCCGTTCGGCCTCTTTTACGACTTCGACTACGTGTTCCGCCAGTCGGCGCACGGCAAGCCGATCCTGAACGGCTATTCGGGCTTCTTCCCGGCGACTTACACGGGCCTCGAGGCGCAGGTGAAGCAGAGACCGATCCCGGATTCGGTGTGGGAGACGATGGGAAATCTCGGCGCGTCCATGCTCGTGTACCACGCGCACGACGGGTCCGGCTACCGCGTCGTGGGCTACGCCGATGCGCTCGACCGCGCGCTCTCGGAAGGGCGCCTCGAGCTCGTTCGGAGCTTTCCGCACGGAAAGGGGTTGGACTTCGTTTTCATCGCCGCGGGGACGCCGTGGCGCGATCGGATCGTGGATGCAGGGGACGACGCCGTCGGGCGTCGGCGGCAGTTCGACGAGGCCGTCGCGCGTCTGCGCAGAAACGTCGGTCGCCTCGCTCCCCCTTTCGGCGAGATTTACCTGCCGCGGGCCGGCCAGAAGGTCGCGCCGGGTTTCTGGGCTCACGGCTGGGCTCTCGACGACTCGGGAGTGGCGTCGATCCAGGTCGGCACGGAACTCGGCACTGCGGGGGAGGCCTTGATCGGCGGCCAATGGCCGAACCTGGCCGCACGGTTCCCGGACTTCCCGGACGCCGCGAACCGGGGCTCCTGGGGTTTTCCGATCCCCGACGTCGCTCCCGGCCTGCACACGCTCGTCGTGCGGCTGTTCGCGAGGGATGGAGGTTCGACGACGCTGGAGAGACCCATCGAGGTCGTTGCGGCTCCTACTGTCTCGCCGCCGCGGCCTGCTGGCCCCGTTCCCTGACGGCCGGGGCTTAACCGGGGCGCGCCCCGGCCGGTCGCGGGGCGCGAAGCGCCGCGTGCGCCGCGCCGATTCCGAGCGCCGCCCCGAACAGGCTCACGAGCGCGCCAAGTGACGTGTAGGGCGGCGGCCCGCTGAGCGGTGGCGGAGCGTCCGCGGCAGCCGGAATCCAATAGGCCCCGACGGTCGGGGGCTGGCCGCCTCCAATCGGCACCGTGCCCGGGGGCGCGGCCCGGCTCAAGACGTAGTGAATGCCGATGCGACCCAGGCACTCGACCTGTGGGGAAGACAGGTCCTCCGGGAAGGCGCGCGCGATTTCGTCGTATCCGCACGGGATCAATCGCTCGGCCCAGGAGCTCGACTCGAGGTACTCGTACGCCCGGCCGTCGCGCAGGCCGTCGACGGTCGCGAGATCGATGGGATAGACGCCGCCGGCGGCGGCGATCATGCTCCGGACGTCCGGTTTTCTCGCTCGGATCGCCTCGACCGCCGGCGGGACGGGCGGCGCGTCGATGCGGGAGACCGCGGGCAGAAAACCCCAGCCGAATGCGGCGAGCTCTCCGAGTGCGGCGATGGCCAGAAGGCTGCGTCGCCGAAACCACAGCATGGCGCTCGCGCCCAGGATCCAGAACACCCCCGGCAACGCCAGCCGCCGGATGGCGGTGGCCCGACCCCGCTCGAGATAGCCCTCCAAGCGCGCCGCGTAAACCTCCGGGGGTTGGTGGAGCTGGCCGCGCTGCCTCAAGGCCTCAAGGGCTTCGGCCGCACGCGACCGGATGGTCGGCCGGGCGGATTCGAGCGACGGGGCAAGTCCAGCGACAGAAAGCAGGACGCCGCCGCAGAGCAGGGCGATGCCCGCGACGCGGGTTGCCGGGCGTCCAAAGTCGATGGCCTCGAGCGCGGGACCGGCGGCCGCCGCGGCGAATAGCACCAGGGCCGTCGCCGCGTATTCCCTGGCTAAGAGCCGCACCACGGGCAAGTGGCTCCAGAGCCAGCCCACGGGCGGCACGGCGAACACGATGGCCGCCGCCGCCGCCGAGATCCACACGCAGTTGCGAAAGCGCGGTGCCAGTCGAGCTGCCGACAGGAGGAGGCATGTCAGGACGAGCAAGCCCACGAAGCTTCCGCTGCGGACATTGAGGTTTCCCGATCCCGGGAACGCGCCCGAGAGGTCGATCTCCCGGCGCAGGGGACTTCCAAGAAAACCGGGAACGACCTGCCCGGCCAGCGCGAAGAACTGGAACCCGTCGCCGATCCACGCCGTTCGCAGGAAGGTCACGCGGCTCTGCGGCAGACCGACGAGGAACGGCACGAGCTGAATTCCGACGAGGCAGAATCCGCTGGCGGCCGCGGCGGTGGCCAGCGCGGCCGACCGCGCGGTCGCGACGAGCTGGCGCGTTTTCCACTCCAGCGCAAGGAAGAGCGCGATGGCGAGCACGCCGAAGGCGAGCGTCTCGGGATGGCCACCGGCGGTCGCGAGCGCGCTGGTCGCGACGAGTGCAAGGACCCCCCGTCGTGACGGCGCCGCGATGACTGCGTGCGCAGAGGCGGCGAGCCAGGGGAGGAACGCATGGACGTTCGTCTGGGGGTGGAGTGCCCACAGGATGGAGTAGCCCGAGAGCAGGTAGACGAATCCGGAAAAGAGTGCCGCGGGTCGGCGGCCCCCGAGCACGAGCACGAGGTGACGCATCCCGAGTGCCGCGACGACGAGCTTGAGCAGGACGCTCAGCGCCCAGCCCGGATCCCCGAGGGCCAGGCGGATCCAGGTGAAGGGCGAGAGGAGGGCGGCGGCGGGATTGTTGAAGAGCACGACTCCTTCGCCCGAGTACCTGTTCCTCCAGGGAAAGCGGCCGGCGGAGAGGGCGCGGCGGACCTCGACTTCCCAGGGATTCGTCTGGAGGACAGGATCGGAGAGCAGGCTGTTGGACGCGAGGTACCGGACCTGCGGATCCGGCTTCCATGCGTCGACGTCGCGGGTGAGATCCAAAGGCGCGAGGATGCGCCCGGGCAGCAGTCCCGGAAGGACCAACAAGCCTGCGACCAGGGCGTAGAGCGCGGCGGCCGGAATCCACGAAGCGCGCAAGCGGTTGACAGTCGGGCCCTGCCGCAAGGGACCGCGCGAGGTCGGCCGCATTGCCGCGATCTTATGCTCGGTCCGAGCGGGGTGTCGGCCGTCCCACGAAATGACCTTATAATCCCGGCCCTTTATGGAAACGACCGCGATCTCCCGGATCGGACAGAAGGCCGGCGCCACGGCGACGGTGCAGGGGTGGCTCTACAACAAGCGCTCCTCGGGAAAGATCCAGTTCCTGATCGTGCGCGACGGAACGGGTTACCTCCAGTGCGTGGTGCCGCGCGCGGACGTGCCGCCCGAGGTCTGGGATGCCGCCGAGTCGGCGGCCCAGGAGTGCTCGCTGCGCGTCTCCGGCACCGTCCGCGAGGACAAGCGGGCGCCGGGTGGTTACGAGATGACCGCCACCGCGGTCGAGGTGCTGGGCGAGTCGAAGGACTACCCGATCTCGCCGAAGGAGCACGGGGTCGATTTCCTGATGAACCTGCGTCACCTCTGGATGCGCTCCTCGCAGCAGCACGCCGTGCTGCGGGTCCGCTCGGAGATGGAGCAGGCGATCGCGGACTTCTTCTACGAGCGCGAGTTCGTGAGGATCGACTCGCCGATCCTGACGGGGTCTTCCGTCGAGGGGACGTCCACGCTCTTCGAGACGGATTACTTCGGCGACAAGGCGTACCTCTCGCAGTCCGGCCAGCTCTACCTGGAACCCGCGGCGGCCTCGTTCGGCAAGGTCTACTGCTTCGGCCCGACCTTCCGCGCGGAGAAGTCGAAGACGCGGCGGCACCTGACGGAGTTCTGGATGGTCGAGCCCGAGGTGGCCTTCCTCGATTTCGAGGGGCTGTGCGAGCTCGCCGAGGACTTCATCGTCTACCTCGTCGGGCGCGCGCTCGAGCGCTGCGGCGAGCAGCTGAAGCGCCTCGAGCGCGACCCGAAGAAGCTCGAGATCATCACGAAACCGTTCCCGCGCATCACCTACCGCGACGGGATCCGGACGCTCCAGGGCAAGGGATTCCCGGTGAACTTCGGCGACGACCTCGGCGCGGACGAAGAGACCGCCCTCGGCGCGGAGTTCGAGAAACCGCTCATCGTGTCGCGCTTCCCGACGGCGATCAAATCCTTCTACATGCAGCCCGACCCGCAGGACCCGGAGGTCGTGCTCGGCCTCGACATGCTGGCCCCGGAGGGCTACGGCGAGATCATCGGGGGATCCCAGCGCATCCACGACCTGGCGCTGCTCGAGCGGCGCCTGGACGAGCACAAGCTGCCCCGCGAGGCCTACGAGTGGTACCTCGACGTGCGGCGCTACGGCACCTTCCCGCACGCCGGCTTCGGGATGGGGCTCGAACGCGTCGTGACCTGGATCTGCGGCATCCACCACCTCCGGGAGGCGATTCCCTACCCGCGCACGCTCAAGCGGATCTACCCTTAGTTCCCAGAGCATGACCGCGAAGAGCCTCCCGACCGTCGGCGTCGTGTCCCTCGGCTGTCCGAAGAACCTCGTGGACACCGAGGTCATGCTCGGCCACCTGAAGAAGGCCGGCCACGAGATCGTGCCCGATGCGTCGGCACGCGTCGTCCTCGTCAACACGTGCGGCTTCATCGACCGGGCCAAGGAAGAGTCCGTCGAGGCGATCCTCGAGCAGGTCGAGCGCAAGAAGCGCGGCGAGATCGACCGGGTCATCGTCGCCGGCTGCATGGTCCAGAAGTACGGGAGGGAGCTTTCGAGCGAGATCCCGGAGGTCGACACCTTCGTGGGGCTCGACGAGCTCGAAAACGCTCCCGCCGCGGCGATCGGCTCGCCCGTGCTTCCGCGGTTCACGGACAAGCCCCTGGCCACGCGTCTCTACGACGAGTTCGCGCCGCGCGTGCCGTCGCGGCGTCGCGGCTACGCGTACCTCAAGGTCGGCGAGGGCTGCGACAATCCCTGCACCTTCTGCACAATTCCCCAGATGCGCGGATTGCAGCGGAGCCGCACGATCGAGTCGCTCGTCGCCGAGGCCCGCGGGCTCGAGACGCAGGGCGTGTCGGAGCTGGTGCTGATCTCGCAGGACACGACGCGCTACGGGGAGGACCTGGGCGCCGGACGCGACGGTCTCGCGAAGCTGGTGGAGGCGCTGCTGGCAGGGACGTCCTTCCCGTGGATCCGTTTCCTCTATGCGTATCCGAAGACGCTCAACGACTCGGTCCTCGAGCTCATGGCGCGCGAGCCGCGCTTCGTCCCGTACGTCGACATCCCGCTCCAGCACGTCGCGCGCCCGATCCTGTCGGCGATGCGGCGCGGGGGCGACTCGTCGTCGTACCTCCGGATGATCGAGCGGATGCGCGAGCTCGTGCCTTCGATTTCGATCCGGACGACGTTCATCGTGGGCTTCCCCGGCGAGGGGGAGGCCGAGTTCCAGCAGCTGTGCGAGTTCGTGCGGTCGGCGTCGCTCGACAACGTGGGGGCGTTCACGTACTCCCCGGAGCCGGCGTCGGGCTCCGAGCCGCTGGGCGATCCTGTGCCCGTCGAGGAAAAGGCGCGACGCAAGGACTTCCTGCTGTCGCTCCAGCAGCCGATCGCCCGCGCGAAGCTGCGCGCGCTCAAGGGCTCGATCGTCGAGGCGATCGTCGAGGGCCCGTCGGAGGAGGTCGACTACCTGCTGGAGGGACGGCTGCGCTCGCAGGCTCCCGAGATCGACGGGCGGCTGCTGATCACCGACGCGGGAGACCGCGTGCTGTTCCCGGGCCAGATCGTCTCGGTGAAGGTCGAGAGGACGTTCGACTACGACGTGGCCGGGTCGGTCGTCGGATCGCCTTGAGCAAGGCGCTGGAGTTCCTGCGACCGACCGAGGCGCGGGCCATCGTGGGGACTTGGGCGGCCTGGAGCCTGCTCACCGTCGTCCTGGCGTCGGCGGCGATGGCCCTGCCGGCGAGCACGACGAACCCCTGGATCGAGTACGCTTCGGCCCCGCCCCTGGCGCGATGGGATGCGGTCTGGTACCGCAGCATTGCGGTCGATGGATACCGCTACGACCCGGCGGTGCCCCAGAACAACGTCGGCTTCTACCCCCTCTACGCGGTCGTCGCCGGTTCTGTCTCCCGCCTCCTGCACACGCCGCTGCTGCCGACCGGCATCGTGCTCTCGTTGCTCTTTCTCGGGGGAGCGCTGCTGTTGATCGGGGACCTCTTCGCCGAGTGGGGAGGCCCCGGGATGGGCTTCTTCGGCGTCGCCGCGCTCCTGCTCTATCCCACGGCGTTTTTTCTGGCCGCCTTCTACACCGAATCACTCTTTCTTCTGCTCTCTGCGGCGAGCCTCTGGGGCGCGCGTCGCGGCCGTTGGCTCATCGCAGGGGCGGCCGGATTCGCGGCCTGTCTGACGCGGCTGAACGGCTTCCTGCTCGCGCCGGCGATGGCCGTTTCGGCCTTCGCCCCGAGGCGGGCCACGGCTCCCGGCCCACGGCTCGCGCCGACCGCGGCGGTCCTCGCGACACTCGCCGGCGCGGCCGTTTATCCCGCCTATCTCTGGCATCGCTGGGGGGACCCGCTTCTGTACGTTCACAGCAAGGCGGCCGGTTGGGCGCAGCACCCGGCGCCGATCTGGGTCCTCGCCCGTAACGTCCTAGCCGACCTCGTGGGGCACGTGCGCGTGCCGGGAGTCGGCGGCAAGCTCATGCTCTTTGCCGAGGTGGCATCGACGCTCCTGTTCGTCGCTTTGACTGTCGCCGTGTTTCGCCGCGGCCTGATCGCCGAGGGGGTTTTCGTCGCGGGAACGCTCCTGCTGCTGCTCTTGAGCGGCACGCTCGATGGAATTCACCGATACGTGCTCGTGCTATTTCCGTGCTTTCTGCCGTTGGCGCAGGCACTGCGCCCGCGCCCCGCCCTCGCGTTCGCATACGCATTCGGCGGAGCCGGCTTCGGCCTGGTCTCTTTGCACCGTTTCGTCCACTGGATCCACGTCGGATAGGAGCGCTCAGTGCAAGTCATCCGCGACCCGATGCGTGCCACCGACCTGCCCCGCGGCGGGGTGGGGACGATCGGCAACTTCGACGGGGTGCACCTCGGGCACCGCAAGATCCTCGAGGCGGTCGTTGCCCGGGCGCGCGAGACCGGGCGGCCATCCTTCGCGATCACGTTCGAGCCGCACCCGATGGTCGTGCTGCGGCCGGACCACGCGCCGCGGCGCATCCAGACGCTGCGCCAGAAGGAAGAGGCCATCGAGGCGATCGGGATCGAGACGCTTCTCGTCATTCCGTTCACCCGCGACTTCTCCCTGACCGAGCCCGAGGAGTTCGTGCGCATCCTGCTGCGCGACCGCCTCGGGGCCGCGGAGCTCTACCTCGGTGCGCACTTCGCGTTCGGGCGGGGCAAGCGCGGGGACCTGGCGCTCCTGACGCGGCTCGGCGCCGAGTGCGGCTTCGCGGTGTCCGCCGTGGAAGAGGTCATTGCCGAGGGTGAGCCCGTCTCCTCGACCCGGATCCGCCGGGCGCTCGAGCGCGGCGCGGTGCGCGAAGCGGGAGCGATGCTCGGCCGCGACTACGAGCTCGACGGCCTGGTTTCGCGCGGCGATCGCCTCGGGCACCAGATCGGCGTGCCGACGATCAACCTCGAGCCCGAGAACGAGCTGCCACCGGCCGACGGCGTCTACGTGACCGAGATCGAGATCCGCTCCTTCGGCCGCCGCTTCCCGAGCGTGAGCAACATCGGCCGCCGACCGACGCTGTACGAGGACTACACGACGACGATCGAGACCTACGTCCTCGACTTCTCGTCGGACGTCTACGGCGATAGGGTGCGCCTGTTCTTCCTGGATCGCCTACGCGAGGAGCGCAAGTTCCCGTCCGTCATGGACCTGAAGGCCCAGATCCAGCGCGACATCGAGGCGACGCGGGCGTACTTCGCGGCGCGGGGCGGTCCGACGGGCTAGTCGAGCGGCGCTCCCTCGCGCCGGGGTCTATGATCCCGCCGTGCGCGGCTCACACGGTTGGGCGGAGATCGACCGGGAGAAGAAGCGCGCCATCATCCGCGGCATCGTCAGCGGGCGCCCCACGCGCGGGCCCGTTCATGCCGAGATCGACGTCACCGACCGTTGCAACGTCGCCTGTTACTTCTGCAACCAGCAGGACGTGCGGACGAAGGACCAGATCTCGCTCGCGCACCTGAAACGCCTCGTGGACGAGCTGGCCGAGGGCGGCCTGCGGTCCGTGCGGATGTCGGGCGGCGGCGACCCGCTCTTTCACTCCGGCATCCTGGACTTCCTCGACCACCTCGATGCGTGGGGCGTCCTCATCGACAACCTCACGACCAACGGCGCCCTGCTCGAGCCCGGGATCGCGCGGCGCCTCGTCGCCCGGCAGGCGCGCGAGGTCATCTTTTCCGTGAATGCCGTGGACGAGCAGGACTACCACCGCATGATGCAGGTTCCCCTCGGCACGTTCGGGCGCGTCCTGACGAACATCCGGGGCCTGCTGTCCGAGCGGGGCGGCGCGGAGCTGCCGAGCGTGGTCGTGCAGTTCCTGGTGGACCGCGAGAATTTCCGGGAGATCCCGCGGATGTACGCCCTCGGCCGCTCGCTCGGCGCGGACCGCGTCGTCATCTCCAACGTGGCGGCGATCCCGCTCGGGCGGATCGGGGAGGCAATCCTCCTCGGGCCGGGGGACGCGCTGGCGATCGCGCCGTACCTCGAGGAGGTGCTCGGCGCGGACAAGCAGGACAAGCGGCTCCAGCTCGCGTTCCCGATCGGCGAGTGGAACGTGCTGCTCGAAGAAATCAAACGCAAGCTCGACTACGGCGCCGACCGCGAGACGTTTCCCATGGCGCCGAGCTTCCGGGAAGAGAACGGACACTGCTTCTTTTCCTGGTACACGGCGACGATCCGGGGCAACGGGGACCTCTACCCGTGCTGCCTCCTGATGCTTCCGGACTACGAGCCGCTCGGCAACGCCTTGAACGGGAAGTTCGTCGACCACTGGGAGGGACCGGCCTTCACGCAGATGCGGCGCGAGCAGCGGGAGATCCTGATGGCGGGCAGCGAGGCGAAGTTCGATCCGGCGCGCCACACGGTCATCCGGAAGCAGTGCGTGGACTACGGGCTGTGCTGGCTGAAGAACATCTACTTTCGCGCGGACGAGGGGTTCTACGCGGAGCTCGGCGCGGCGCTCGACCGGGAGCGCCGGCTGGCGAAGCTCCGGGCCCTGCCGAGGCGGGTCGCCCGGGGGCTCCGGCGCCGACTTCGCGGCTTGCTGCGGGGCGACCCTTTCGACCACCCGCTCTAGGCCGACCGGTGCGTCGGCAGCCGAACCCCGGACAGAAGTCGCCGCAGCGTCGTCGTCGGAAAGTCCGGGAGGGCCGGGGACCCCAACTGCATAGAATGTCGGCGTGGCCAGTCACAGCGACACACCCGCGGCGGCCCGGCCGATGCCGGCCCACGAGAGCCTGGCTCTGCGCCAGCGCATGCACTGGCTGCTCGGTTTCACGTTCCTGCACGTCTTCGGCGAGGGCGCCCTGGCCCTCTTCGAGGCGATCCGGACCGGGAGCCTCGCGCTGCTCGCCTTCGGTCTGGAAAGCGTGATCGAGGGGGAGCGGCGTTCCTGGCGGTCCGCCACCTGCGCCACCTCGCCGACGAGGAGGAGGACCACGCGCATCGGGACCAGATGCTCGCGCACTGGATCGGCGTCTCCTTCCTCCTGCTGGCGACCTACACGCTGGCGCGCGGCATCTGGGAGCTCGTCCGGGGAGCCCACGTCGAGCCAAGCGTGCTGGGCCTCCTGCTCACGGTCTTCGCGACGTTCGGAATGCCGCTCGTCGGGTATTTCAAGTGGAAGACGAGCCGCCGCCTCGGAAGCAAGGGGCTGGCCGCCGAGGCGAAGGAGTCGATCGCCTGCTCGATCGATTCGGCGCTGACGATGATCGCGATGATCGCGGGCCTTCTCGCCGCGCCGCACTGGGTGGACCCGGCCCTTTCGCTGCTGATGGTCCCGTGGTTCCTGCGGGAAGGGCTGGCGCACGTGCGGGGGCGCGTCCACGCGCACGTCCACTGACGCCGCCCGATCTTTGTTAAGATGGCCGTTCAAGCCGTGAATCCTTTCGGGGCCCCACGGCATATATCCGTCCGAAGGAGTTTTTCTTCATGTCCAACGCCAACGTGACACAGGTCTCCGACGCCAGCTTCGACGGCGACATCCTCAAGAGCGCGGTCCCGGTCCTGGTGGACTTCTGGGCGCCGTGGTGCGGGCCGTGCCGCTCGGTCGCCCCGATCGTCGACGACCTGGCGACGCAGTACGCGGGCAAGATCAAGGTGGCCAAGATCAACGTGGACGAGTCCACCGAGGTCGCCACGCGCTACCAGATCACGTCGATCCCGACGTTCATTCTGTTCAAGGACGGCCAGGTCAAGGACCGGGCGCTCGGGGCGCTGCCCAAGAGCGAGTTCGTCAAGCTGATCGACCGCAACCTCTGAACTGCGGCCGGCGCGAGATCCAAAAGGGCCCTCCCGGGGCCCTTTTTCTTTTGTCGGCCGGCCCCGGCCGGTCTCCTGTGCCCCGGCGCACATGTAATCTGGCGGGGGTCCCGGCCGTTCCACGGGGGGACGAAGCTGGAACAGGCCGCTCTCGGGGGCGGTTGGACGGAGCGAGATGAAGAAGCTGATCTGGATCGGCGCGGTCCTTATCGTCGGCGCGGGGGCGTACATCTTTTTCTCGGGCGGCAAGCCGGCGGCGCCGAAGTATCGGACCGCCGTCGTCGACACGGGCAGCGTGACGCAGACGGTGACGGCGACGGGCACCCTGTCGGCGGTCATCACCGTCAAGGTGGGCAGCGTCGTGTCCGGCATCGTCGCCGCGCTCCACGCCGACTTCAACAAGCAGGTCAAGAAGGGCGAAGTCCTCGCGGAGCTCGACCCGGTCCCTTTCCAGGCGCGAATCGACATGAGCCAGGCCGCGCTGCAGAAGGCCCGCGTCGAGGTCCGCAACGCCGAAATCGGCTTGCGCCGGGAGAAGGCGCTCGAACAGCAGGGCCTCGCACCCCAGGCCGATCTCGACCAGGCGCAGGCCAACTACGACTCGGGCGTCGCCTCGGTGGCGCAGGCCCAGGCCACGCTCGAGCAGGCGCAGACCGACTTGAAGAACAGCCGGATCACGGCTCCGATCGACGGCGTGGTCGTGGACCGCCAGTACGACGTCGGACAGAGCGTGGCCGCCTCGTTCCAGGCGCCCACGATATTCACCATCGCGCAGGATCTGACGAAGATGCAGGTCTCGGCCGACGTCTCCGAGTCTGACATCGGGATGTGCAAGGTCGGGCAGGCCGTGCACTTCACCGTGGATGCCTTTCCGGACCAGAACTTCCGCGGCACCATCTCCCAGATCCGCCTGAACGCGACGGTCAACCAGAACGTCGTCACGTACCCGGTGATCATCGACGTGCCCAACCCCGATCTCGCCCTGCGCCCGAACATGACGGCCAACGTGACGATCGACGTGGCGGTCGCCCGGGACGTGCTGCGGATTCCCAACGCGGCCCTGCGCTGGCGCCCGGAGGAGAAGGCGGCGGCCGCTCCGGTCTCGGCCGAAGAGCGCGCGGCCCGCGGGGCGGGCAACAAGGGGCCGGTGGGGGCGATGAAGCAGTTCGACAGGACCTCGGGTGGCAAGCCGCGCAAGGCGGGCCAGACGATCTACACGATCGGGGCCGGCGGCCTCGGCGAGCCGAAGGCCGTGGAGATCCGGAGCGGTGTCACGGACAACCGGTTCACGCAGGTGGTCTCCGGGGACCTCAAGGCGGGGGACACGGTGATCGTCGGGCTCGTGACGGCCAAGGCCGATGCGAGCGCCCAGGCCCCGGGCTCGCGGGCCGGAGGCCCCGGCGGCCGGAGGTTCTGACTTGGATGTCATCCGCATCGAGGACCTCGTCAAGGTCTACCAGATGGGCGAGGTGGAGGTCCGCGCGCTCGACGGCGTATCGTTGTCGATCGCGGCCGGCGAGTTCGTCGCCGTGATGGGGCCCTCGGGATCCGGCAAGAGCACGCTCATGAACATCGTCGGGTGCCTGGACCGCCCGACCTCGGGACGATACTTTCTCGACGGCGTCGACGTGTCCGGCCTCGACCGCGACGAGCGCGCCGAGATCCGCAACGGCAAGATCGGGTTCGTCTTCCAGTCCTTCAACCTGCTGGCGCGCACCTCGGCCCTGGAGAACGTGGAGCTGCCTCTCGTGTACTCCGCGGGCGCGAACAGCGGGCGGCAGCGTTCGGAGAAGGCGCGGCATTGCCTGCGCGTGGTGGGGCTGGCGGGTCGCGAGGACCACCAACCGAGTCAGCTCTCCGGCGGCCAGCAGCAGCGGGTCGCGATCGCCCGCGCCCTCATCAACGAGCCCAAGCTGATGCTCGCCGACGAGCCGACGGGCAACCTCGACACGCGGACCTCCGAGGAGGTCATGGGCGTCTTCCAGAACCTGAACGAGGAAGGCAAGACCATCGTGGTCATCACGCACGAGACCGACATCGCCGAGTACGCAAAGCGGGTCATCGTCTTCCGGGACGGGCGTCTCGTCGAGGACCGCGCGGTGGCAAAACGGCGCACCGCGCCCCATCCGGGGGCATGAGGACGGCATGCTGAAATTCCTGACGATCCTGAAGGTCGGCATGAAGGCGATCGCGCGGAACAAGATGCGATCGGTGCTGACGGCGCTCGGCATCATCATCGGCGTGGCCTGCGTGATCGCGATGATCGGCGTCGGGCAGGGATCGCAGGCGGCGATCCAGGCGCAGATCTCCGCGCTCGGTTCGAACTTCCTGATGATCTTTCCGGGCATCGCGACCCAGTCGGGGGCGCGTATCTTCACCGGCCAGTCCACGCTGACGGAGGACGACGTCGCGGCGGTGAAGGCGGAATCCCCGTCGGTCGCGTACGTGTCGCCCTCGTCGCGCACCGGCGCTCAGGTCGTGGCCGGCAACCTCAACTGGGGCACGCAGATCCAGGGGGTCGGCGTCGAATGGCCGTTCGTGCGCTCCTGGAACGTCGAGAAGGGCGTCTTCTTCGACGAGTCCGAGGTCCGCGCTGCGGCAAAGGTGTGCGTGCTCGGGGCGACCGTGGCGAATTCCCTTTTCGAGGGCCAGGACCCGGTGGGGCAGTCGGTGCGGATCAAGAATTTTCCGTTCCGGGTCATCGGCGTTCTCGAGGCCAAGGGCGGAAGCGTGATGGGGCAGGATCAGGACGACGTCGTCGTGGCCCCCTACACGACGGTGATGCGGCTGCTCAAGCACAGCGCGAAGATCGACATGTTCATGGCCTCGGCCGTGTCGCGCGGCGCCGTGGACGAGGCACAGAAGGAGATCGAGTCGCTCCTGCGGCAGAGGCACCGGCTCGGGCCCGGGCAGGATTCGGACTTCATGATCCGCTCGCAGCAGGAGATCGCGGCGACGGCCGACGAGACGTCGCGCACGCTGTCGATCCTGCTGGCGTCGGCCGCGTCGATCTCGCTGCTGGTGGGAGGCATCGGGATCATGAACATCATGCTCGTTTCGGTGACCGAGCGCACGCGGGAGATCGGAATCCGCATGGCGATCGGCGCGAAGGGCCGCGACATCCTCACCCAGTTTCTGATCGAGGCGCTCGCCCTGTCGATCGGCGGCGGCGCGGTCGGGGTCGGGCTCGGCATCGGCGCGTCCCGGCTGCTGGCGTGGAAGGCGCACTGGCCCATCATGCTGTCCCCGGCGGCCGTGGCGCTCGCCTTCGGCTTCTCGGCGGCGATCGGCGTCTTCTTCGGCTTCTACCCGGCGCGCAAGGCGTCGCAGCTCGATCCGATCGAGGCGCTGCGGTACGAGTAAGGGCTCCGGCGCTACAATCCCTCGGTGACCCCCGTTCCCTTCGAGCGCTTCTGGCGGCGGCTCGATCCGCGCAAGAGCATCGCGGCCAGGCTGTTGCTCGGGTTCTTCCTCGCCTTTCTCCTGCCGGGCAGCGCGTTCGTCTTCCTGATGCAGCGCCGGCTGACGGCGCTCGAGGCCGACTCGGCCGCGCAGGTGGCCGCGGTGCGCGTGAGCGAGGCCGAGATGCGCGTCGAGCAGGACATCGGGTTCCGAGCCGAGTGGGTCGGGCGGCGCGCGCACGAGGTCGAGGAGTCGGCCTGGTCGCTGGCGTCGGCGGCGGCCCTGGCGCTCGGGGGCGATCTCGCCGCCGTGCCGGAGGTCTCGCGCCTGGCGGCCGACGCCCATGGCCACTTCTGGACCGAGATTCCCGAAGAGGAATCCATGGCTTTCGTGTCGAGCCGCGCCGCCAGCCCGGAAGCGGCGCGGCAGGAGGTTGCGCGCACGCGGGTGCTCGCGCCCCTGATGGCCGAGCTGCGGCGCCGGCACCCGGCCATCCACGACGTCAGCATCTGGACCGCCGCGGGAGCGATGCGCCACAGCCCGTGGCTGGATTTCCATCGCGCCGACCGCGAATCCGGAGGAGAGCTCGAGCGGTTCGTCTTCAACCGGGTGGCCCGGTTTCCCGCCGCGCGTCCGGCGACGGGGGACGAGGCGGTCTGGACCGGCGTGTATGCGGGGCCCTCGATGACGGCAGACCCGCGGACGGCGTCGGTCTTCGTGCCGGTGCGCAATGGCGCGGGCGCCCTGGTCGCCGGCATCGCGCTCGACCTGGATCCCCGCCGCTACGTGGCCGAAGCCTTCGAGCCCTGGCAGCCGCCCGGCGACATCTGGTTCGCGACGGACGCGTCGGGCCACGCACTGCTGATCACGCCGCGCGCGGCGGCGGCGCTCGGGTGGAGCGGCGTCGGCGGGACCCTGATTGCCGACGCCCCGTCGCCCGAGTTGAAGAAGCTCGCGGCCCGGGCCCTGCGGGGCCAGCGGTCGGCCGAGCGATACATCGTCGACGGCAAGGTGCTCCGGATCGCATCGGCCCGCGTCGGCGCGACGGGGTGGGTGCTCTTCGAGGGATTCTCGCGGGAGGCCCTCGACACGCTCCGCGCCGAGGCGGTGCGGGCCTTCCCTCCGGCCTCGTACTCGAGCCTGCGCCGGGAGGTGATGCTGCTCTTCGCGCTGCTCTCGCTGGCCGTGTTCGGCACGATCGGTCTCGTGTCGCGCCGCATCTCCGCGCCGGTGGGCGAGCTGGTCCGCGCGGCCGAGGAGATCGGGCGGGGACGCTCGTACGCGGTCCCCGCGCGCGCGTCGGAGGACGAGGTCGGGCGCCTCTCTTCGGCGATCGACACGATGGGCAAGCGCGTCGAGCGGCGCGTGGAGACGCTGCGCCGGCTGCACCAGTTCTCGCGGTCCGCCTATCGGATGACGGACTTCAAGGAAGTCCTCGGCCGATCGACGCAGGCCATCGCCGCGTTCACCAACGCCGAGCGCGTCTGGTTCCACCTCTACGACCCGAACACGAACCGGCTCGAGGCCGCGCTGCCGGCATGGAACGTTTCCGAGGAAGTCGCGGCGGTGCTCAAGGTGTCGGTCGACGCCCGCTCGATCGCGGGCATGGTGTTTCGGACGGGGGAGGCCTACTGCACGAACGACCTCGGCCAGGACCCCTACACCAACCGCGAGCTACAGAAGCTCGTCGGGGCGCACAACGGCGTCTTCGTGCCGCTCAAGACGGAGGAGGAGACCCTCGGCGTCGCGGTCGCGATCAACCGTCCAGGCGGCTTCGGCCAGGAGGAGATCGACGCCGTGACGTCCTTCGCGGACCTTTCCTCGCTCCTGCTGCGCAACGCGCGCCTCTACACGACTCTCGTGCGCACGGTCGACGAGCTGCGCCACGCCGGGAGGCTCAAGGATCACTTCCTGCAGAACGTGAACCACGAGCTGCGCACGCCGCTGACGGCGATCGTGGGATGGACGGATCTCTTCGAGGAGGAGGAGCTCGACGAGAAGACGCTGCGCCGGGGCCTGCGCCAGATCCGGCAGTCGGCGCGCGTTCTGCTCGCGCTCATCGACGATCTGCTCGACCTCGCGCGCCTCGAGCGCGGCGCGTTGACGCTGGATCTCAAACCGGTCTCGCTGTCCGAGGTCATCCAGCGGTCGGTCGAGACGGTCCGGCTGATGTCCGAGTCGCGCGGCGTGGGGCTGATCATCGCGCCCCTGCCCGAGCCGATGCCCCCGGTCCGCGCGGACGCGCTGCGGCTCCAGCAGATTCTCTGGAACCTGCTCGCCAACGCGATCCAGTTCACCGCCCAGCACGGGCGCGTCGTGGTGCGCGTCGAACGCGAGCCCGAGCGCTACCTCGTGAGCGTCGAAGACGACGGCATCGGAATCCCCGAGGGAGAGTTGCCGCACGTGTTCGAGCGCTTCCGGCAGGTGGACGGATCGGCGACGCGGGGGCACGCGGGGATGGGAATCGGCCTGGCGCTCGCGCGCAACCTGGTCGAGCTCCACGGCGGAACGATCTGGGCCTCGAGCGTCGTCGGCCAGGGCAGCCGCTTCACGTTCGCGATCCCGATTCGGCCGATGGCGCGCCCGCGCCCGGGGGCGGCGGCGCAAGGGGCGGGGTCGGGCGAGGAGTCCGGGGAGGCGAGCTAGCCCGACGCGGCAGGAAGGCCCGTGCCCTTGAGCAGGTCCTTGACGACCTTCGCCGTCTCCTCCTTGCCCGGCACGCAGAGGTTCGGGTCCTTCTCGGTCCCGGCGGCAATTGCCGCCGCGTAGCCCTCGCAGTCGTAGCCGCACGCCGTGCAGTCGGTCTGGGCCATCGCCGCGTAGAGCTTGAGGGCGAGGTTGCCGTCCCTGGCCATCTCCATGCGCCTGGGCAGGGGAATGGTCTCGTCGTGGAAGGCCGGCGCCTCCTTCTTCGGCTTGGCGGCGGCGACGACGTCGTCCTCGCCGCGGCCGGTGTCGATCCACTGGCCGTAGGAGAGGCAGGTGGGGCACACGAAGGAGTAGTCCCAACCCTGCGGCAGGAACACGGCGGGCGTCCGGTAGACGTTGAGCGGCTGGAAATCCTGCGGACAGGCCGGCGCCTCGCGCTCCTGCGCGTCCAGGACCATCGTCTTCAGGTGGGGGCGCGAGAACTCGATCTGTTTCGGCTTCTGCGCGAAGCGGAACATCTCGCCCTTCGGACACACCATCACGACCTGCGGCTTGTAGACGCGGTCGACGAAGAACGTGCGCATCGGCACTTCGTGCGAGGGGCAGACGGAGGCCGCGTCCTTCCAGAAGGCGGCGACCAGGCGGGACTGTTCCGGAAGCGAGAGCTTCATGGGCGCCGATTATACGGGCGAGTCAGATCCCGGCAAAAGGGTTCAGTCGCTTCTCTTCGTCGATCGTCGTTCCGGGGCCGTGGCCGCAGACCACCGGGACGCTGCCCGGAAGCGTGAAGAGCCTTTCCCGGATCGAGGCGAGGATCGCGTCGGTGTCGCCGCCCCAGAGATCCGTGCGGCCGACCGAGCGCCGGAAGAGCGTGTCGCCGGCGAAGAGGATCGGGTGGTCCCCCTCGAGCAGGAAGCACGTCGAGCCGGGCGTGTGCCCCGGCGTATGCAGGGCGCGCAGCGCGTAGGGCCCGAAGCGGATCCGCTCGCCGTCGGCAAGCGGCGCGTCGGGCGGCAGCGGCGCGTCGGCCCGGAGTCCAAAGAAGGCGGCCTGCTCGGGCAGCGCGTCGTAGAGCGGCCGGTCGGCCGGGTGCAGGCGGATCGGGGCCCCGGTGCCTTGCTTGACCGCGCGCGAGCCGGTGATGTGGTCGAGGTGCGCATGTGTGTGGACGAGCGCCACGGGCACCAGCTTCTCCGATTCGAGGACGCGCAGGATGCGCTCGGGCTCGTCGCCCGGATCGATGACGACGGCCTCCCGCGAGACCGGGTCCGCGACCACCGTGCAGTTGCACTGGAGGGGCCCGACCGGAAACGTCTCGATGATCGGTTCCGCGCTCACGGGTTCACCGCCACCACCGTGTCGACGTCGTGGCGCTCCTTGAGATCCGGGTTCGCCCAGATGCGCGCAGTCGAGGAAGGGGAGAGCTGGATGGCCCACTCCCGGTTGTCGGGCCGGCGCCGCTCGGAGGCGAAGAGCTTGCGCCGGCTCCTCGGCGTGAAGATTTCCCAGCGCACCCAGCCGAAGTCGGCCGCTCCGTCCTCCAGGTGGAACGCGGGGACCCTCTCGCCCGCCTCGATGGCGACCGCGGCGACGGTCGTGGGCGTGAATCCGTTGACGCCGAGGCGTTCTTCCATCTCGGCGCGGACGCCGCGGCCCCGGTGCGCGAGCTCGTGTCGCCCGCGGGCAACGCCGCGGCCGAGGATCAAGTCGTCGAGCGTGTCCGCGAGCTCGCGTTCCATGGCGGTTGGATCTTAGCGCGGCGGCCCCGTCCGCGCAGGTTAGACTCGCCCCCCTTGGACCTGCCGTCGCAGCTCATTCGCTTCTCCCTCGCCCTCTGGGTCGGAGGGACGCTCGTCGTGGTGATCGCGGCGCCCGTCGTCTTCGGCGAGATCCCGTCGCGCGACCGGGCGGGGGCGGTCTTCGGCGAGATCCTGCGCCGGTTCGAGATCGTGAAACAGGCCCTCTCCCTCGCGCTCGTGATCGGCGTGTTCGTCAACCTCGAACGGGGCGGCGGGCTGGCGGGCCGCTCGGTCGCCGCAGCGGTGGCGATCTTCCTCGCGATCGCGACCAACGTGTATCTCGCGATGGTGTTGCGCCCGAGGATGAAGTACTTCCAGATGAAGGTCGGCTCCTTCGACGCGGCCGCGCCCGACGATCCCTGGAAGGCGAGGTTCGACCGCCTGCACCGCCGCTCGACGCGCGTTCTCGTCCTCGGGTGGGCCGCGGCGGCGGTCGGCCTCGCGCTCTGGCCCTGAGCTAAGAGCGCAGCCGGGCGATCGCGTCGATCTCGACGCCGGCGCCCTTGGGCAGCTCGGCGACGGCGACGGTGGAGCGGGCCGGGCGGTGCTCCCCGAAACGGCGCGCGTAGACCGCGTTCATCTCCGTGAAATCCGACATCCGGAGCAGGTAAACCGTCGTCTTCACGACGTCATCCAACGCGAGGCCCGCGGATTTCAGGACGGCCTCGAGGTTGTCGAACACGCGTTCGACCCCGGCCCCGAGGCCGCCGGCCACGAGTTCGCCCGTGGCCGGATCGAGGGGAATCTGGCCCGACAGGAACAGGAAGCCGCCGTCCGAGACCGCCTGGGAATAGGGTCCGATGGCCCTGGGGGCCCCGTCCGTTGCGACCGTTTTCATCGTTCCTCCGCCTTCCTCGGCTAGAATAATGGCAACCACGGAAAAAGAGATGTCCGTCGAGCGAATCCAGCTTCTCCACGAAGACTACATTCGCCTGACCGAAAGGTTCAAGGCGTTGTGGACGTTTCACCAGTTCCTGCGTGGCGTCCAGAAGACGTTCTTCGCCTCGGAGCCGGCCTACACGCTCGACTTCGGGAAGCTCTACGACGACGTGCGCGCGACGGCGAGCGCGATCGACACGACCTCGCCGGAGAAGGTCGCTCCGCGCATCCGCGAGCTCGGCGAGCGCCTCGACGGGTTCAGCCGGCAGCTGCGCGAGGCCGACCGCCACATCTCGCCCTCGTACGTGCGCCGTTTCTTCGAGAAGGTGCAACCGCAGGACGACAAGATCGCCTTCCACCTCCTGCGCTTCTACTTCTCGCAACCCGAGATGGACGAGGACGTGATCGACAAGGTCGACTTCCTGGCCACGGTGCTCGCCGCGGGTTCCGCGGCCGCGGATGCCGACGGGCCGCACCCGCGCCCCGACGCTCAGAAATTCTTCGAGGCGGCGACGACCGCGTCGGTCTGGCCGCGACTGGACCTGGCGGCCGCTCCCTCGATCGTGCGGGCGTTCGACGACCTGGCGGCGGAGATGACGCGCGCCCAGGAGTTCGAAGACCTCGTGACCGAGCGGCTCCTGAACAACGTGCGCACGTTGAAGCGCCGCGTCGCCGGAGGCCTCGCCAACCCGGAGGTCCTCGCGGCGGTCGCCAAGTGCAACCTCCGGACGCGCTCCGTCTTCCACCGCCTGTACGAGCGCGAGGAGCGCCGGCTCGAGGAGGCGACCGATCGGATCGGCGACCTCGAGAAGGAGCTCGCCCGCGGCGGCCTCGAGGCACCGAGCGCCGAGGAGTTCCGGAAGTTCCGCGAGTCGCGCCTGCGTTTCGACCGGCAATCCCGGGAGGGCAACGTCAAGGCGCTGCAGGTCGTCGAGCTCAAGGAAGCGATCGGGCAAGTGCTCGGCCGCTTCGAGCTCTCGGGCCTGGCCGCCGAGGACATCGACGGGGCGCTCGAGCTCGTCGAGGAAGTGGAGTCCGACGCGACCGACGACGGATTCTGGCGGCCCTACCTCGACCGGGTCCTCGGTGCGGTCGAGTTGTACGACGACGGGACCGGCCCGCTGCGGACAGGCATCGCGGGGCTCGAGAACCTGCGGCTCGAGCCCTGGGAGCTCAAGGCCGCGCGCCGCACGGTGGCGGCGGGGGGCGAGGCGCCGACCGACCGCGACCGGACCCTGCTGCGGGCGGTGGCCCTGCGCATGAAGGCCGAGGAGGAGACCGAAGGCCTGCGGGCTTCGGCCGGGATGACCCCGTCGGCGGACACGCTCCGGGCGGCGCGCGCGACCCTGGGCCGCGTGCCGCTGCTCGACGCGGCGCTCTCGGCCGTCGTCGACGAAGCCGAGGCGGCCTCGTCCTCGGAGGACATCCGCTGCTGGACCCGCACGCGGTTCCGGCTGCTGCGCGCGACCGCGGACCTCTGGCTGATGCAGGATTCGCCCAAGAGCGACCGGCGGGATCCGCGCGGCTGACGTCGCGGTTTCGCGACTCGCGCCGCGGGGGTCTCCCCATATACTCGCGGGCGTGAGCGGCAGCGAAGAAAAGCCCGAGGCCGACGCGCCGTCCGAGAGCGATCTCGTCCGGAACCGGCGCGACAACCTGCGGCGCCTCGAGGAGCTCGGGCTCGGCGCGACGCCGATGAGCTTCCCGGCCGTCGACACGGTCTCGGACATTCGCGCCCGGTTCCAGGATTCGGCCGCAGAGACCCTCGAGGCACAGAAGCCGGCGGCGACGACGGCGGGCCGGGTGCTGGCGCTGCGCACGGCGGGCAAGGCGGGATTCCTCGACCTGTCCGATGGCCGCTCGCGGATCCAGGTCTACGTGCGCCGCGACGCGGTCGGCGATGCGCCCTTCGAGCTGTACAGGGCGCTCGACCTCGGCGACTGGATCGGCGTCGAGGGCGACGTGTTCCGCACGCGCACGGGTGAGCTCTCGGTCAAGGCGCGCACGCTGACGTTCCTGGCGAAGTGCTTCCGTCCCCTCCCGGAGAAGTGGCACGGCCTGAAGGACGTCGAGGCGCGATACCGGCAGCGCTACCTCGACCTCGCGGTCAACCCGGAGTCGCGCGAGGTGTTCGAACGGCGCGCGGCGATCGTGCGTTGCCTCCGCCGCTTCCTCGACGGGCGGGGTTATCTCGAAGTCGAGACGCCGATGATGCAGCCGCTGGCCGGCGGCGCGATCGCGCGCCCGTTCCGGACCCACCACAACGCCCTGGACATCGACCTCTTCCTGCGCATCGCGCCGGAGCTGTACCTGAAGCGCCTGGTCGTGGGCGGTATCCCCCGGGTCTACGAGATCAACCGCAACTTTCGCAACGAGGGGATCTCGACGCACCACAACCCCGAGTTCACGATGCTCGAGTTTTACGAGGCGTACTCCCGGGGCAACGACCTGATCCGGCTTTCGGAGGAGATGCTTTCGGGGCTCGCGCACGCCGTCTCGGGCGACGTGAAGACGCCGTGGGGCGACGCGACGATCGACTGGACGCCTCCCTTCCGCCGCCTGACGATGCGCGAGGCGGTCGTGGCTTTTTCCCGAGAGGATCCGCGCGGCCCCGTTCTTCGCGAGGAGCTCGGCTCGGCGGCCGGTCTTTCCGCGGCGGCGGTGCGCTACGGCGTCGAGAGCCCGGAGCGCTTCGGCGGCAGGAAGGGCAAGCTCCTGGCCGAGGTGTTCGAGGCCATCGCGGAGCACCAGCTCGTGCAGCCGACGTTCATCACCGAATTTCCGACCGAGATCTCGCCCTTGTCCCGGCAGCGGCCGGAGGACCCGGAGTGGGTGGACCGCTTCGAGCTCTACGCGGGCGGGATGGAGATCGCCAACGGGTTCTCGGAGTTGAACGACCCCGCCGAGCAGGCCGTGCGCTTCCGGAGGCAGGCCGAGGAGCGCGAGGGCGGCGACCTCGAGGCGGCGCCCTATGACGAGGACTACGTCGAGGCGCTGGAGTACGGGATGCCTCCCACGGCGGGAGAGGGAGTCGGGATCGATCGGCTGACCATGCTCCTGACCAATCGCCCGTCCATTCGCGACGTGATCCTGTTCCCGCTGATGCGCCCGAGAAGCGGCGGCGGCTGATGCGTTTCGAGACCTTCGTGGCGCTGCGCTACCTCGTGACCTCGCGGCGCCGCGCGCACGTCGCCCTGATCGCCACGATCTCGGTCGTGGGCCTCGCCGTGGGCGTGGCCGCCCTCATCGTCTCGCTCGCGCTGCTGTCCGGATTCCAGGACCGGATCCGCACGCAGATGATGGACAAGAGCGCGCACCTGCGCGTGTCGCCTGCGCACGGGATGCGGCTGGCGGATCCGGAGCGTGTGCGCGCCGTCCTGGCGGCATTGCCGGGCGTCGTCGACGTCGCCCCGTCGATCGAGGGGCGCGCCTGGGCGTCGGACGGGGAGGGCCTGCAGGCGCCCTCCCCGGTCCACTACCGCAACGGCGCGCGGCCGGTCGGTGAGTCGGGCGCGCGGATCACCGGGCCGCTGGCCGCGCGCCTGCGCCTCCAGGAAGGCCAGGCCCTGCGCCTGACGTCCTCGCGCACGCGGCTGTCGCCGATCGGGCCGATCCCCGTAACCGCCGTGCTCACAGTGTCCGAGGTGCGCCGCTCGACCGCGCTGGACCGGCCCGGGGAGGTCGAGGTCTCGGAAGCGACGGCGCGGCTGCTCTCGGGGCTCGCGCAGGGCGCGGAAGCCTTCGAGGCCAGGCTCGCGAACCCGCTCGAGGCCGCGGCCTCCGCCCGGAGGGTCGAGCGCGCCCTCGGGGAAGGGTACGTCGTGGCCACGTGGCGGGAGTTGAACGCCCCGCTCGCCTTCGCGCTGCGGCTGGAAAAGACCGTCATCTTTCTGACGGTCGCGCTCGTCATCCTGGTCGCCGCGCTGAACATCGTGTCCAACATCGCACTGACGGTCGTCGAAAAGAAGCGCGACCTCGGCGTCTTCACGTCGCTCGGCGCCGCGCCCGCGTCGCTCCAGAGGATCTACCTGACCCTCGGCGCCGCGATCGGCCTGCTCGGCACCGCCGCGGGCGTGCTGCTGGGCGTCGGCCTCTCGCTCGCGCTCGAGCGCTTCCGCCTCGTGCCTCTTCCCGCCGACGTCTACATGCTGTCGCACGTTCCCTTCGCCGTGCACCCGGGCGAGGTCGCGACGATCGCCGCCTTCGCGCTGCTCACCGCGCTCGCCGCCGCCGTGCTGCCGGCCCGCGCGGCCGCCCGCCTCGCTCCGGGCGAGGCGATCCGGCTGTCGCGCTGAGAATGCGGAGGGCGGCGTGACACTCGCGATCCGGGCCGCTTCCCTCGCCAGGACCTACCGCGGCGAGGGCGCGCCGGTCACCGTCTTTTCCGGTCTCTCCCTCGAGCTGGAGGAGGGCGTGTTCGCCGCCGTCATGGGGCCCTCCGGTGTGGGCAAGTCGACCCTGCTCCATCTCGTCGGGGGGATCGATCGCCCGGATGCAGGACGCGTCGAGGTCTTCGGGTCCTCGCTGGAGGACATGTCGGCGGTGGAGCGCGCCCGTTTCCGCAACGCGAACATCGGCTTCGTGTTTCAGTTCCATCACCTCCTCCCCGAGTTCACGGCAGAGGAGAACGTCTCCTTTCCGCACCGGATCGCGGGCGTGCCCGAGCGCGAGGCCCGCCGGCGCGCGGCGGAGCTGCTCGAGCGCATCGGGCTCGGGGACCGGCGCGACCACGGCGCCCGCGCCCTGTCGGGCGGCGAACAGCAGCGCGTCGCGATCGCGCGGGCGCTGGCGCGCGGCCCGCGCCTGCTCCTCGCCGACGAGCCGACCGGCAACCTCGACGCGGCCGCCGCGGCGAGCGTGTTCGAGCTGCTCCGCGAGCTCCACCGCGAGCGTGGAATGACCACGATCGTCGTGACCCACAACCCCGATCTGGCGGCCCGCTGTGATAGACTTTTCGTGATGTCGCGGGAAGGGATTTCTCCGTCCGTGGGTTTGCCAGAGCGAGGATGAATCCGGAGATCCCTCCCCATGGCCGCAAACTCCTCCAACCCGATGGCGCCTGAGCTCGCCCCCCATGTTTGAGAAGTACAACGAGAAGGCTCGCCGCGCCCTCTTCTTCGCGCGCTACGAGGCGTCGAAACTCGGCTCCAAGGTGATCGAATCCGAGCACCTGCTGCTCGGCATCCTCCGCGAGGGCGAGGACATCATCAAGGAGATCTTCGGGCGCTTCAACGTCAAGCCGGAGGACGTGCGCCGCGAGATCGAGGGCGACCGAATCTTCGTCGAGCGCATCTCGTCGACGGCCGAGCTGCCGCTGTCCGAGGAATCCAAAAAGATCCTGGCCTACGCCTCGCACGAGGCCGAGTCCATGATGCACCCCTACGTCGGCACGGAGCACCTGCTCATCGGCCTGCTCCGCGTCGACGGGTGCGTGGCCGGGCGCCTCCTGACGGCGCGCGGGTTCAACCTCTACGGCGTGCGCGAGGAGACGATCTCGCTCATCAAGGAGCGCGAGGTCTCCAAGCAGAAGAAGGAGCTCCCGTTCCTGGCCGAGTACAGCCGCGACCTGACGCAGCTGGCGGGGACCGGCACCTTCGACCCGCTGATCGGCCGCGACAAGGAAGTGGAACGGATCATCCAGATCCTCTCGCGCCGCACGAAGAACAATCCGATCCTCCTCGGCGAGCCGGGCGTCGGCAAGACGGCCATCGTCGAGGGGCTCGCGACGCGGATCGTGGAGGGCGCGGTTCCGATTTTCCTGGCCTCCAAGAAGATCCTCGCCCTGGACCTCTCGCTCATCGTCGCCGGGACCAAGTACCGCGGGCAGTTCGAGGAGCGCCTGAAGGGGATCATCCGCGAGCTGCGCGAGAACCCGGACCTGATCATCTTCATCGACGAGATCCACTCCCTGATCGGCGCCGGATCGGCCGAGGGCTCGCTCGACGCGGCCAACATCCTGAAGCCGGCCCTCTCGCGCGGCGAGGTCTCCTGCATCGGCGCGACGACGTTGAAGGAGTACCGGAAGTACATCGAGAAAGACCGCAGCCTGCTGCGGCGCTTCCAGGCGATCCACGTGACCGCGCCCTCGGAGAACGAGACCTTCGAGATCCTCGAGGGCGTCAAGGACCGGTACGAGCAGTTCCACAAGGTGCGCTACTCGGCCGAGGCGATCAAGACCGCGGTCTACCAGTCCAACCGCTACATCACCGACCGGTTCTTCCCGGACAAGGCCATCGACATCCTCGACGAGGCGGGCGCGAAGGTGAAGCTGCGCCGCGTCGCCGACACGCAGAACCTGCGCAAGCTCGAGGTCGAGATCCGCCAGATCGTCAAGGAGATGAAGAAGGCAATCTCCGACAAGGATTTCGAGAAGGCGGTCTTCCTGCGCGAGCGCGAGATCGAGCTCAAGGAAGAGATCGAGCGCGCCAAGGCGCAGTCGGCCGAGAGGAGCGAGGCCACCCAGGAGGTCACGCGGCGCGACATCGAGGAGATCATCTCGTCGTGGACGGGCATCCCCGTCGCGTCGCTCGAGATGGAAGAGGCCGAGAAGCTCCTGCACATGGAGGACGCGCTGCGCCGGCGCATCGTCGGCCAGGAGGCCGCGATCATCGGAGTGTCCAAGGCGATCCGGCGCTCGCGCCTCGGCGTCAACAGCCCGAACCGCCCGATGGGCTCCTTCATCTTCCTCGGGCCTTCCGGCGTGGGCAAGACGGAAGTCGCGCGGCGCCTGGCCGAGTTCATGTTCGAGAACCAGAAGTCGCTCGTGCGCTTCGACATGTCGGAGTACATGGAGAAGCACGCGGTCTCCAAGCTCATCGGGTCGCCCCCGGGCTACGTCGGCCACGAGGAGGGCGGGCAGCTGACGGAGCGCATCCGGCGCAACCCCTACAGCGTCATCCTGTTCGACGAGATCGAGAAGGCGCACCCGGACATCGCGAACCTGCTGCTCCAGATCCTCGAGGACGGCATCCTGACGGACGCCTATGGCAACGTCGTGGACTTCAAGAACACGCTCATCATCATGACCTCGAACATCGGGACGAAACACCTCGTCAACCGCAGCCGCGTCGGCTTCGGCGGCGGGCGCGACGTCCAGAGCAACCGCGAGATCGAGGAGCTCGTTCTGAAGGAGCTTCGGCGCGACTTCTCGCCCGAATTCATCAACCGGATCGACGACGTCATCGTCTTCCATCCGCTGGCGAGGCCCGACCTCGCGAAGATCTGCCGCCTGTTGATCGACGACGTCAACACGACGATCGCCGGCAAGGGCGCGTGGATCGACATCGACGACGAAGCGATCGAATGGCTGCTCGCCCAGAGCGGGGACGATCCGAACATGGGCGCGCGGCCGCTGCGGCGCGCCATCCAGAAGCATGTCGAGGACCCGGTCTCCGAGCTCCTGATCGCCGCGCGCGATGAGCGTCTCGAGGCGATCGAGGTTCGGGTGGGGCCGGATGGATTGCGAGTCACGGCGCGCGAAGGCGAGCCGATCCCCCAGGGGCAGTAACTCTTTGCGAAAGGGGTCCCTCGGGGCCGCGGTACTTTCCGCGGCGGTGATGGCGCTTTCGGCGGCGAGCGCGCAGGAGCCGCCCCCCGCGCCCACGCCGTCTCCGGCTCCAGCCGAAGCGCCGACCCCGGCTCCAACCCCCGCCGCGCCTTCCGGGGAGGCGGCCGCGGTCCCCGCCGCGGAGGCGGCCGCAGTGCCCGCGGCCCCGGCGGGGTCGGACACGATCGTCGGATTCCGCGTGGTCGGCTACCAGACGGTGGCGCCCGACACGATCGCCCACTACCTCGGCATCAAGATCGGCGACAAGTACGACCCGGAGAAGATCCGGCAGAATTTCTCCGTTCTCTGGGATACGGGCCTGCTCGAGAACGCGAAGATCGAGGCGGAGCCCTCGCCGGCGGGCGTGACGCTCGTCGTGACCGTCGAGGAGCGCCCGATCGTCAAGGACGTGGACTTCACGGGCAACAAGAAGCTCTCGACCTCGCAGATCAAGGACCGGCTGAAGGAGAACAAGGTGACCGTGCGCGCGGGGGCCCCGCTCTCGCTGCGCGACGTGGCGCGCGCGCGCTCGACGATCGCCGAGTACTACGTCGAGCAGGGGTTCCGGAGCGCCAGCATCGACTACCGGATCGAGGACATCTCCAAGACCGAGAAGAAAGTCGTATTCCTCATCGACGAAGGCGACAAGGTCAAGATCGAGTCGATCACGTTCACCGGCAACACCGACGTTTCGGCCCAGGCCCTGCGCAACGCGATGCACAAGACGAAGGTCGCGACGTTCTGGCGCATCCTCTCCGACGACACGGTCTACAACCAGGCCAACTACGAGGCCGACGTCGAGAGCATCAAGGGCCTCTACCAGTCCAAGGGGTACAAGGACGTGGTCGTCAAGGACCCGATCCTCGACGTCTACGTGGTGAATCCGACCGCCAAGCCGACCAAGCTGAAGCGGCGGGTGCGGATCACGGTCCCGATCGTGCAGGGCGACAAGTTCTACACGAACACCATCACCATCGTCCGGGTGCAGCAGAACGGCCAGCCAGCCGACCCGCCGGAGCCGGCCGTCTACCCGGGCCCGCTCCTGCTCAAACAGTTCTGGGAGCTTCCGCCCGGATCGATCCTCAACCGCGACCACCTGCTCGAGGGCATGGCGGCCATCGAGAACATGTACAAGACCCGCGGTTACATCTACTGGTTCGCCGACCCGGTCTTCAAAGAGGTCGGCAACAAGCGCGTGGACGTCGAGATCCGGATCTTCGAGGGTGACAAGTTCTACCTCGGCCGCCTCGAGGTGCAGGGCAACACGCAGACGCGCGACAAGGTGATCCGCCGTGAGTTCGGCCTGGACGAAGGCGACGTGATGGACATGGAAGCCATCAAGAAGAGCATCCAGAAGATCTCGCAGCTCGGCTACTTCAAGCTCGGCGAGGAGCCGCAGTTCGGCGTGCGCGCCGAGGAGAAGAAGGTCGACATCATCCTGAAGGGACAGGAGACCAGCCGCAACGAGATCCAGTTCGGCGCGGGGTACTCCGGGTTCGACGGCTTCTTCGGGCAGTTCTCGTTCCAGACGCGGAACTTCCTCGGACGCGGAGAGATCATCGGGGTCTCGGCGCAGCTCGGGAAGACCTCGAACTACTTCGACCTGTCGTACACGATCCCGTGGTTCATGGACAAGAACCAGTCGGTCGGCGCCTCGCTCTTCCGCCGGAAGGTCGTGTACTCCTCCCAGACCGAGCAGCGGCAGGGCGGCACCGTCTTCTACGGAAAGGGAATCGGGCTCTTCGATTCGGCGTCGCTGCTGTATTCCTACCAGGACATCACCGCGAGCTACCCGGCGCGCGCCGCGCCGACGCCGCCAGGGCAACCGACGCCGCCCCAGAAGTTCATCGACACGAGCGGCACCTCGTCGTCCCTGACGCCGGCCTACCGGTACGACAGCCGCAACGATCCGATCAACCCCACGAAGGGGTTCCGGCTCTTCGCGGCCGTCGAGATCGCGCCCGCCTTCTTCGGCGGCACGAACGCCTTCATCAAGCCCACGCTCGGCTCGACCATCTACATCCCGGTGCGGTTCCCGCGCAACACGCTGCTCGCGCTCAACGGCGAGATCGGGTTCGTAACGGCCGTCAACAACACCGACCTCCAGGTCTTCGAGCGCTTCCAGCTCGGCGGCGAACAGAGCATGCGCGGCTTTTCGCAGGGCGCCATCGTTCCGCTCCATCCCAAGACCAACGTGGTCTTCACGGATGCCGACGGCCGGATCCTCGGGGGCAACAAGTTCTTCGTGATCAACGTCGAATACCAGTTCCTGACGGTCGGACCGGCCACGCTGCTCGCGTTCGTCGACTTCGGGAACAACTACTACGACACCCAGTCCTTCGACCTGACAAACATCCGCTCGGCCTTCGGCATGGAGCTGCGCGTGTTCCTGCCGATCTTCCAGGCGCCCCTGCGGTTCATCTACGCCATCAACCTGCACCCCGTGCAGCCGCTCGACCAGTTCGGGTTCCCGATCAGCAACCTGACCGAAAAGAAGTCGGGCTTCACCTTCTCGATCGGGCGGACGTTTTGAACCCGCGCTCGACGCGCGGACATGGGCGGGGACGTCGGCGATTGCGCGTTTGCCCCTTCTGAGACGCCCCTGGGGGTCCATTCGGACGGTCCAGTGGGCGGAATGGCCTTCAAAACGGGCCTGTTGTGTCCGGGGGAGTTTTTGCTACACTTCCGCGCTTTCGCGTAAGAAGGAGTTGGAATGAGACGCTTTACCTTTGCGGTGGCGGCCGCCCTGATCGCGGCCGTTGCCAGTGCCCAGGGAACCGCAGCACCCGCCCCGGCGGCAGGGCCGCTCAAGATCGGCGTGATCAACGTCGAACGCCTCGTCCAGGAATCGGCGCTCGGAAAGGAAGCCTTCAACCGGGTCAAGAAGCTGAACGACTCGAAGAAGGAAGAAGGCGAGAAGCTTTCCAAGGAGCTCCGCGAAATGGAACAGAAGCTGGCCGACCAGGGGTCGGCGATGGCGGACGACAAGCGCGACGCGCTGCAGAAGAGCTACCAGGAGAAGGCGATCGCGTTCAAGCGCTTCCAGGACGATGCCAACCGCGATCTCGAGGCCGCCCAGAAAAAGGAGCTCTCCGAGCTCGAGCGGCGCGTGTTCCCGGTCATCAACCAGGTTGGCAAGGAGAAGGGCTACACCCTGATCCTGAACAAGTTCCAGTCGGGTCTCGTGTTCGTGGACGACTCGGTGGACATCACGGACGAGGTCCTGAAGGTGTTCAACACGACCGTCGCGGTGCCCGCGGCCAAACCGGCGGCGGATGCCGCGCCGAAGTCGAGCGCCCCGGCTGCCAAACCGGCCGCTCCGGCGCCCGTACCGACGAAGAAGCCGTAGTTCCGGACTCGGGAATCGAGACGCCGTGGCCCGCTTGCGCGCCCCTCGGAAGGGCACCGGCAGGTCCCGGCGTCCCGCCGCCCCTGCCGGAGGGTACACGCTCGCCGAGGTGGCCGCCGCGGTCGGCGGCCGTGTCCACGGGGATGGCGGCACGCGCCTGACCGGGGTCGCGACGCTCGATGCGGCGGGAGCCCTCGACCTGTCCTGGGTCGCGGACGATCGAAGGGCGCGCGAAGCGCGCGCCAGCCGCGCGGGAGCGCTCCTTGCTCCCGACGCCCGGCTCGGAGGCGGCAAACCCTGCGTCGTGGTGGCCTCGCCGCAGCTCGCGCTGGCCGTCTGGCTGACGAGCCTGTACCCGCCGGAGCCGGCGCGCGCCGGAGCGGCCCGCGGCTCCTTCGTCCACCGGAGCGCGAAGCTCGGCGCCGGCGCATCGGTCGAAGCCGGCGCCACGCTGGAGAGGGGAGCGCGGATCGGCGCGCGCACGCGCGTGCGAGCGGGCGCCTTCATCGGCGCGGAGGCGCAGGTGGGCGCGGACTGCACCGTCGGACCTGGAGCGGCGGTTCTCGCCCGGTGCCGCGTGGGCGACCGCTGCATCCTTCAGCCGGGGGCGATCGTCGGGTCCGACGGGTTTGGCTACGTCTGGGACGGCCAGGGGCACCGCAAGGTCCCGCAGGTGGGGATCGCGCGGCTGGAAGACGACGTCGAGATCGGCGCCAACGCCACCATCGACCGGGCCACCCTCGGCGAAACCGTCATCGGGCGCGGGACAAAGGTCGACAACCTCGTGCAGGTGGGGCATAACGTCACTGTGGGCGAGCATTCGATCCTCTGCGGACAGGCCGGCGTCGGCGGATCTTCGCGGCTGGGCCGCGGCGTCACGCTGGCGGGACAGGTGGGAGTCTCCGATCACGCGACGATCGGTGACGGCGCCATCCTGACCGGCCAGGCGGGCATTGCGCGGCAGGGGAGGGTCGAGGCGGGACAGATCGTGTCGGGAATGCCCGCCCTGCCGCACCGGGAATTCTTGAAGCGAGCGGCCCTCGTCGGGAAGCTCGAAGCGGCCCTGGCGCGGATCTCCGCGCTCGAGTCGGCGCTCGCTGTTCTTGAGAAAGGGGGACCGCCTTGGAGCTCCGGATCGAAGAAATCCTGAAAACACTTCCGCACCGCTACCCGTTCCTGCTCGTCGACCGGATCCTGGAGCTCGAGCCGGGGCAGCGCGTGGTCGGGATCAAAAACGTCACGTTCAACGAAGAGTTCTTCCAGGGACACTTTCCCGGAAACCCCGTGATGCCCGGCGTGCTGGTGCTCGAAGCAATGGCGCAGGTGGCCGGCGTCGCGCTGCTCGGGGTGACGCCGGACAAGGAGAAGAAGCTCCTGTACCTCTCGGGCGTCGACCGCTGCCGCTTTCGGCGGCCGGTCGTCCCCGGAGACCAGCTCCGGATCGAGGCCTCGATCATTTCGCTCAAGATGCGGGTCTGCAAGTGCCGGGCGACGGCGACCGTCGACGGGAAGGTGTGCGCCGAGGCGGAGCTCCTCTCGGTGCTCGTGGAGCGCCCGTGAGCAGCGTGACGATCCACCCCTCGGCCGTCGTGGCGCCGGGGGCGGAGCTCGGGCAGGGAGTCGCCATCGGGGCCTACGCCGTGATCGGCGAGGGGGTCGTGCTCGGCGATCGGACGTCCGTCGGGAACCATGCGACGGTCGAGGGCCCGGCCGTGTTCGGCCAGGACAACCGCATCTTCCCCCACGCGGCGCTCGGCTTCGAGCCGCAGGACCTGAAGTACCGGGGCGAGCCCACGCGCCTGGTCGTGGGCGAGCGCAACGTCTTTCGCGAGTTTTCCACGGTGCAGCGCGGGACCGCGACCGGGGGCGGCGAGACCGTCGTCGGCGACGACAACTACTTCATGAACTACACGCACGTCGGCCACGACAACCGCATCGGCTCGAAGGTCGTCATGGCCAACTGCGCGGTTCTCGCGGGCCACGTGGAGGTGGGGTCCAACGCGAAGATCGGCGCGTTCAATGCCGTGCACCAGTTCTGCCGGGTGGGGGCCTTCGCGTTCCTCGGCGCCTACACGGGCTGCCGACAGGACGTGCTTCCGTTCTGCCGGACCGACGGCCTCGAGAATCCCAAGACGTACGGGATCAACACGATCGGCCTCAAGCGTTCCGGGTTCTCCGACGAGCGCGTCGAGGCGCTCCAGAAGGCGTATCGGCTCCTCGTCAAGTCCAAGCTCAACACCAGCCAGGCCCTCGAGCGGATCGCCGAGGAGCTGCAGGGGCAGCCGGACGTGAACGAGCTCGTGCAGTTCATCCAGTCGAGCGAGCGGGGCTTCATCAAGTGAGTCGCCCCGCGCGATGAGCGCGGCCGGACCGGTTCGCCTGGCGGTGGTCGGGGTCGGCCATCTCGGACGCCAGCATGCCCGTGTGGCGACGCAGACGGCCGGCATCGCCCTCGTCGGCGTCCATGACCGGCACGCTGGGCGGGCCGAAGAGGTCGCCCGGGAGCAGGGAACGAAAGTGCTGGCGAACCCGGAGGAGGTCGCCGGCCGCGCCGACGCCGTCGTGGTCGCCACGCCGACCACCTCCCATGCCGTTCTGGCGCGCTTCTTTCTCGAGCGGGGGCTCGACGTGCTCGTCGAGAAGCCGATCGCGGCCGGCTCGGGCGAGGCCGAGGCCCTCGTCGCGCTCGCCCGCGCCCGCGGCCGCGTCCTCGGAGTCGGCCACATCGAGCGCTACAACCCCGCGGTCGACGCCGCGCTCGGAAGGATCGCCGATCCGCTGTTCATCGAGGGCCATCGGCTGGGCGTGCCCACGGCGCGCAGCCTCGATGTCGACGTCGTCCTGGACCTCATGATCCACGATCTCCAGATCGTGAACGCGATGGTGCAGCGCCCGGTCCGCGAGGTGCGGGCCGCCGGAATGCCGGTTCTGACGGACCGGGTCGACATCGCCAACGCGCGGATCGAGTTCGAGGGGGGCTGCGTGGCGAACCTGACCGCCTCCCGCGTCTCGACGGAGCCGATGCGGAAGCTGCGCATCTTCGCTCCGCCCCTCTACTGTTCGATCGACACCCACGCCCGTTCGGTCACCGCCCACCGCCTGGTGCGCGACGGGGTGCGATCCGGTGTCGTTCCGGAGTCGATTCCGGTCGAGGGCGGCGATCCGCTGGGCCGGGAGCTCGCCGACTTCGCGGCCGCGGTGCGGCAGCGGCGCGATCCCCTGGTGACAGGCGAAATGGGGCGCGACGCGCTCGTTCTCGCCGAGCGCGTGGTGGCGGCCATCGAGAGCCACCGCCGGGACGCGGGGTGGATGCCGTGAGCGGGGCAGGGCGGGTCGGGCTCGTCGGCGGCAGCGGCGTTTACGACCTCGCGTCCATCGAGGACCTGCGGGAGGCGAGGGTCGAGACGCCGTTCGGATCCCCGTCCGATGCGTATTTCACGGGAACGCTGGGGGGCGTGCCGGTGGCGTTTCTCTCGCGCCACGGGCGGGGACACCGGTTCTCGCCGTCGGAGATCAACTACCGGGCCAACGTCTGCGGCTTCAAGATGCTCGGCTGCGACGCCTTGCTGTCCGCCTCGGCCTGCGGAAGCCTGCGCGAGGAGCTCGCGCCGCGCCATGCGGTCGTGCCGGACCAATTCATCGACCGGACCCGCCACCGCGCCGATTCGTTCTTCGGCGGCGGCATCGTGGCGCATGCGAGCCTGGCGGATCCGGTCTGCCCGGAGCTTGCGCGCGCCCTGGAAGAGGGAGGGCGCGCGGGCGGTCTCGTGGTCCACCGCGGAGGGACCTACGTGTGCATGGAAGGCCCGCAGTTCTCGACGCGGGCCGAGTCCTCCCTCTACCGGTCGTGGGACGCCGACATCATCGGCATGACGAACCTGACGGAGGCGCGCCTGTGCCGCGAGGCCGAGCTCTGCTACGCGAGCCTCGCCCTCGTGACCGACTACGATTGCTGGCGCGAGGCCACCGAGGCCGTCTCGGTCGAGGCCATCCTGGCGATCCTGGGGGAGAACGCGGCATCGGCCCGCCGCGCGCTCGCGGAGGCCGTCGCCCGCGTCGACGCGCGGCGCGCGTGCGGGTGCCGCGACGCGATGCGTTACGGAATCATCACGGACCGCAAGGCGGTCTCCGACGAGGCGCGCGAGCGGCTGCGGCCGATCGCCGGGAGGTACCTGTGAGGAAGGACGGCCGGATCGTCGTCACCGGGTCGGTGGCGTTCGACTACCTGATGACGTTTCCCGGGAAGTTCACCGAGCACCTGATTCCGGACCGGATGGCGCGGCTCTCGGTCTCGTTCCTGGTGGACGAGATGCGGCGCGTGCCCGGCGGCTGCGGCCCCAACATCGCCTGGGGCCTGGCGCTTCTCGGAGAGCGGCCGGTCCTGTTCGCGACGGCCGGCGTGGACGCCGCCGAATATCGGGATCGCCTGGCCGCGCAGGGAATCGACGTGTCGGGGATGGCCCTGGATCCCGATCTCTTCACGGCGTCGTTCTTCTGCTCGACGGACCTGGACCAGAACCAGGTCGCGTCGTTCTACACGGGCGCGATGGCCCGCGCGCACCGGTTCTCCCTGGAGAGCCTCGACCCCGACTCGATCGCCTTCGTCGTCATCTCGCCCAACGACCCGCCCGCGATGGCGGCCCACGCGGCCTACTGCCGCCAGCGGCGGATCCCGTTCCTCTACGACCCGAGCCAGCAGGTGACCCGGCTCTCGGGGGAGGAAATGCGCGCAGGCTTCCGCGGAGCCGAGATCCTGATCGTCAACGAATACGAGTTCGGCATCCTGACGCACAAGACCGGGTTGACTCGCGAAGAGATGGAGCGGGAGGTGCCCGTCCTCATCGTGACCCATGGGTCCGAGGGCTCGGCCATCCACGCGCCGCTCGGTCCGGACGGCCGCCTCGTCCACCACGTTCCGGCGGCCAGCGTCGAGACGGAGGCCCTCGATCCGACGGGGGTGGGCGACGCCTACCGGGCGGGGCTGCTCCGGGGGCTCCGGATCGGGGCGCCCTGGCCGGTTGCCGGGAGGATCGGAAGCGTCGCGGCGGTCTATTGCCTGGAGCACCAGGGGCCCCAGCCGCCCCGGTACACTCCGGTGGAGTTCCGGGCGCGGTACGTGCGGAACTACGGCGAAACCCCCGAGCTCGAGCGCCTGTTCACCGCGGGCTGACCCTCGGGTTACAATTCCGGTTCTTCTAAAGAGGGCAGTTCCTTGAGCATGCGCGTTCCGCGCCGCGCCGCGGCGTCTTTCTCTCCGAGGCAGTACGAGGGCAGCCTCGACGCGGAGGGCCTGCGCATCGGCGTCGTGTGCGCGCGGTGGAACCCCACCGTGACCGACGCGATGCTCGCGGCCGCCCTCGACACGCTGCGGCGGCGGGGCGCCCGCGCGGCCGACGTTTCGGTCGCCCGCGTTCCCGGGGCGTTCGAAGTGGCCTCCGGCGCGAAGGGCCTGATCGACTCCGGCCGCTTCCATGCCGTGATCGCTCTGGCGGCGATCGTGCGCGGAGAAACCACCCACCACGAGGTGCTCGGCCACTCGGTCGCGAGCGCCCTCGCGACCCTGGCGGTCGCCTCGGGCGTCCCGATCGGATTCGGCGTCCTGACGTGCGAGACCATGGAGCAGGCCCGCGAACGCACCGACAAGGGCGTGGAAGCCACCGAAGCAGCGATCGAGATGGCCAACCTGCGGCGCAGCCTCGGGAAGGCCTGACGATGGGCGCCCGCCGCAAGGCCCGGGAGCTCGCGCTCCAGATGCTGTACGAGCACGACGTCTCGGGCACCGCGCCCCAGGAAATGTTCCTGCGCTCCGATGACCTGCAGAAGGCGCCGGAGGGCATCCAGGACTTCACGCGCCGGCTCGTCTCGGGGACCCTCTCGCACCGCGAAGACCTCGACGCGATCATCTCGAAGCAGGCCGACCACTGGCGGCTGACGCGGATGCCCGTGGTGGACCGCAACATCCTGCGCCTCGCGCTGTTCGAGCTTCTGCACGAGCCTGATACGCCGCGTCCGGTCGTCATCGACGAGGCGCTCGAGATCGCCAAGCGGTTCTCGACGCCCAAGTCCTCGCAGTTCATCAACGGGATCCTCGACGGCGTGCTGAAGGGCCGGAGGGGGGAGGCGGTCGAATCGTGAGGCGCTGGATGGCCCTGGCGGCCGTGTGCCTGGCGGCGGCGGCGGCAGGAGCCGACGAAGTCGCCGTCTACCTTGCCTCCGGCGCGAGCGCCGGGATTTTCGACCAGTACGACAACGACGGGTACTCGCTCGGGGTCTCGCCCCGGCCCGACGGCAGCGTGGAGCTGCGCGTGCAGGTGAGCGGCGGACCCCTCGAGAGCAGGGCGGCGTTTCCGACGGGCGCCGCCCGGGACCCGGCGCTGCCGGCGTCGCCCGAGCGCGACGCCTGGGCCATCGCGCTCGTCGGCGATGCCCGGACCCAGGCGCTGGCCGTGGAGCGGATCCTGGCCGGAATCGCCTCCACCGTGCGGTACGACGCGGAGCGGGGACGCAAGCAGGATCCGGCCTCGGTCTTCGCTTCGCGGCGGGCTCACTGCGTCGGCTTCGCGGAGCTCGCCGTGGACCTGCTCCGGAGGGTCGGCATCGGCGCCCGGACGGTGCAGGGAGTGCTTCGGGCCAAGCCGGGAACCGAGGGTTACGACTCGCGCATCGGAGGCCTGTACCACCGGTGGATCGAGATCTACTACGCCGACCGCGGCTTCGTCTTCTCGGACCCGTCTTCCTCCGTCAACGGCGTGGATGCGCGGTACATCCCGTTCGGCTCCCGCGCCCTCGAGCGTCCTCGCGGCCTGACGCTGACCGAGCGCGAGACCTCGGGCCGGTTGGACTACCCGCTCCTGAAACTGCCGGATGCGACGCTCCGGGTGCGTCCGGCCGGGGGCAGCCGCTAGCCCGACGCCCTTCGCCCTTCGGTTATATTCGCCGTCCGAATGGCCGAGAAGTACGCCCCCTCCGAGATCGAAGCGAAGTGGCAGCGCCTCTGGGCCGAGGCGCGCGTCGCCGAGGTCGACACCGCCGTCCCGGGCAACGAGTACTACATGCTCAACATGTACCCGTACCCGTCCGGCAGCCGCCTGCACGTCGGCCACGGGCGCAACTACATCCTGGGCGACGCGCTGTACCGCCGGGAGCGGATGGCGGGGCGCAAGGCGTTGAACCCGATGGGGTGGGACGCCTTCGGCCTGCCCGCCGAGAACGCCGCGATCCAGAGCGGTGTGCCTCCGCGCGAATACACGCTCGGCAACATCGCCCGCATGAAGGAGCAGCTGAAAGCGCTCGGCTGCCTCTACGACTGGTCCAAGGAGCTGGCCTCGTGCGATCCGGCCTATTACCGGTGGAACCAGTGGCTGTTCCTCCGGATGTGGGAACGGGGCCTCGCGTACCGCAAGACGGCGCCGGTCAACTGGTGCCCGGGCTGCCGGACGGTGCTCGCCAACGAGCAGGTCGTGGACGGCCGCTGCGAGCGATCGGGCGACGCGGTCGAGATCCGCGACCTGACGCAGTGGTTCTTCCGTGTCACCGACTACGCCGAGCGGCTGCTCGAGGGCCTGGACGACCTGCCGCACTGGTCCGAGCGGGTCAAGACGATGCAACGCAACTGGATCGGTCGGTCCGAGGGCGCCGAGATCCAGTTCGCGGTCGACGGCCTCGCGGATCCCCTGACGGTCTTCACGACGCGGCCCGACACGCTGCACGGGGCCAGCTTCCTGGCACTGGCCCCGGAGCACCCCGCCGTGGCCCGGCTTGCCGGGGCTTCGGACCGGCCCGAAGCGATCGCGCAGTTCGTCGACCGCGTCCGGCGCGAGTCGCGCCTCGAGCGGGAAGCCGAGGGCGGCGACAAGGAGGGCCTGGCGACGGGCGCCTTCGCGATCAATCCGGGCAACGGCGAAAAGATCCCCGTGTGGCTGGCGAACTTCGTCCTGCCCGAGTACGGCACCGGCGCCATCATGGGGGTGCCGGCTCACGACCAGCGGGACTTCGACTTCGCGCGCCAATACGGTCTGCCGATCCGTCCGGTCTATCGCGTCGACGGGGAGCCGGAGATCGACCCGGCCGCGATGACGGGCCCGCTGCTCCACGAGGGCCGCCTCGTCCATTCCGGGCAATGGGACGGCACCCCGGACGGCCCGCAGGCGATCCGCGCGGCCATACGGTGGCTGGAGAAGAGGGGAGTCGGCAAGGGCAAGGTGGGGTACCGCTTGCGCGACTGGCTGATTTCCCGGCAGCGCTACTGGGGCACGCCGATCCCGGCGATCCACTGTCCGGCGTGCGGGGTCGTGCCGGTGCCCGACGCGGACCTGCCGGTCCTGCTTCCCGAGGACGTCGAGTTCCGCGGCGTCGAGGGTAACCCGCTCGAGAGGTCCGCGGCGTTCGTCAACGTGAAGTGTCCGCGCTGCGGCGGCGCCGCGCGCCGCGAGACGGACACGATGGACACGTTCGTCGACTCGTCCTGGTACTACCTGCGGTTTCTCAACCCGGCCGATACGGAGAAGATGGTCGATACCGAGCGCGTGAAGCGCTGGCTGCCGGTCGACCAGTACATCGGCGGCATCGAGCACGCGATCCTGCACCTGCTCTACGCGCGGTTCATCTGCCGGGTCCTGAAGGACATGGGCCTCGTGCACCTCGAGGAGCCATTCGAGCGCCTCTTCAACCAGGGAATGATCACGCGCCTGAACGCGGCGACCGGGAAGATCGAGAAGATGTCCAAGTCCCGCGGCAACACGGTGTCCCCGGACGAGCTGATCGAGCGTTACGGCGCCGACACCGTTCGGCTCTACACGCTCTTCATCGGCCCGCCCGAGAAGGAATCCGAGTGGTCCGAGGACGGCGTGGCCGGCGCGTACCGGTTCCTGGCTCGCGTGCACGACCTGTGCGCGCGGGTCGAGCAGCACGGAACGGGCGGTGCCGCCGGGGCGGCTGCCGCCGACACGCCGCTTTCGCGACTCACCCACCGATCGATCGAGCGCGTGAGCGACGACACCCGCCGATTCCATTTCCACACCGCGATCGCCGCCCTCATGGAGTTCCAGCGGGGGATCACCGAGGCCCTCGATGCGGGCAGCGAACCGCCGTCGACCGTCCGCGCCGCCGCGACGACGCTCCTCCAGCTGCTCCATCCCATCGCGCCGCACCTGACCGAGCAGTGGTGGCGTCGGCTCGGCGAAAAGGGGTTCCTGGTGGAATCCGCGTGGCCGGCGTTCGACCCGGTGCTCGCGACGCCTTTGGGCGTCACGCTCGTCGTCCAGGTCAACGGGAAGGTGCGCGGCAAGCTCGAGGTGGCGCGCGGCGCATCCGAGTCGGACGCCATGGCGCTGCTGCGCGCGGACGAACGCATCCGGAGCTGGGTCGAGGGCAAGGAGATCACGCGGACCGTGTTCGTGCCCGATCGGCTCCTGAACCTGGTCGTGCGGTGACGCGGCGAGCGGCCGCGCTCCTGCTGACCCTGTCCTCGGCGCTGCTGGCGTCCGGATGCGGGTACGGACTGGTGGGAAAGGGCTCGTCGCTGCCCGAGAAAATCCGCGTCATCCAGTTCACGACCCTCGAGAACCGGACGCAGCAGATCCAGGTGGAGCAGCGATTCTCCGAGGCGATCGCCCGCGAGCTCGCCTCGCGGGGCCGGTTCAAGGTGCAGTCCGGGCCCGACGGCGCCGACGCGGAGCTGTCCGGTACGGTTCTCGCTTTCGACCTGTATCCGGTCGCGTTCGACTCCCAGGGCCGCGCGTCCGACTACCAGGTGCGCGTGACGGCACGCGTCGCGCTCAAGGCGCTGCCCGACGGCGCCCCGATCTGGGAGAACCCCGCCTTCACCTTTCGGGACAACTACCAGTTCTCGGAGACTGCCGCGTCCTACGCCGATCTGGTCAACAACGCGATCGACCGCGTGGCCGACCGGTTCGCCCAGAGCCTGGTGACGAGCATGCTGGAAGGATTCTAGGAGAGCGGGCTACTTCTTCGCGGCTTTCTTGGCGAGGCGGGACTTGTAGCGGGCGGCCGCGTTCTTGTGGATCACGCCCTTGGTGCGGGCGCGGTCGATCTCGGAGTGGGTGGCGGCAACTGACTCGGTCTTCTGCTTCGCGTCGAGCGCGCCGTACTTCTTGACGGCGGTGCGCAGCCGCGAGACGCGGGCCTTGTTGCGGGCGCGCTTCTTGGTCATCTGGCGGTTGCGCTTCTCGGCGGACTTGATGTTGGCCATGGGTGTGTTCTGCCTCTCTTTTCTTCTTTGTTACGGGATGGGAGACGCGGGATACGGGATGCGGGAGCCGTGTTTCGTCTGCCCTCTACCGTCTTCCGCTACTTCGCTTCGACTCCGATGGATTTCAGCTTTGCGCGCGCCAGGCGCGCTTCTTCCGAGGTCGGGAACTCGTGGATGACGTACTGCAGCTGGACGACCGACTCGGCCTTCTGGTCGAGCTCGAGCATCGCGTACCCCTTCTTCAGCAGCGCGGCCGCGGCCTTGTCGCTGGCCGGCCACTGCTTGAGCAGCTTCTCGAAGTCGGCGATCGCCTCGGGATACTTCTTCTGGGCGTAGTGCGACTCGCCGATCCAGTACTGCGCGTTGTCGGAGAGATCGGTGGAGGGGTAGGCCGCGAGGTAGTCCTCGAACCCCTGGATCGCCAGCGCGTAGCGGCCCTTGGTGTAGTCGCCGTACGCGGTGTCGTAGAGCTCGGCGGGCGAGGGCGCCGTGCGCCCGGGGGCCGCGGCGGGGGCCGCGGTGGACGAGGCCGGGGCGCCCGGCGGCGCGACCTCCACGGGGGACGCGCCGCTGTTACGCAGCCGCAGCAGGTCGCCCTGCGTCTCGGCGATCTGCTGGGACAGTTGGGAGAGGCGCCGGTTGGTGTCCTCGAGCTTGGCCTCGAGCTGCTCCATCTTCGTCGTCAGCTCGCCGAGCTTGACGGCCGTGTCGGCGTTGGACTTGAGCAGCTGCTGCGTCTGCGTCGCGACGTTCTGGTTCAGCTTCTCGACCTCCTCCTTGCTGGAGGACTTGCGCTCGAGGGCCTGGATCTGCTTCTGGATGTCGTTCATCTGGCGGTGCAGGGCGTCGATGTCGCTCGACGAGACGCAGGCGGCCCCCGCGAGGAGGGCCGCCGAGGAAAGACCAGCCAGGAGGAAACGGTTGAGACGCGGCAAGGCTATTTGGCCGTGATGACGAGGTGCGCGCGGCGGTTCTTCTGCCAGCAGCTCTCGGTCGATTCGGTGCAGAACGGACGCTCCTTGCCGTAGGACAGGGTGCGCAGTCGCGAGCCGTCGATGCCGAGCGACACCAGGTACTCCTTGGCGGCGTTGGCGCGGCGGTCACCGAGCGCGAGGTTGTAGGCCGCGGTGCCGCGCTCGTCGCAGTGCCCCTCGATGAGGACCTGGACGGTCGAGTGCTTCTTGAGCCACTGCGCGTCGCCGGCGAGCACGGAGCGGGCGTCTTCGCGCAGGTCGGACTGGTCGTAGTCGAAGAAGGCGTCGGAGAGGTAGCCCTTCTTGTTCAACACGTCGATGTCCATCGCGAGGACTTCGCTCACTTCGTCCTTCGCCGGAGCCGCCGCCGGGGGCGGCGCGACTTCCTTTTCCGCCGGCTTGGCCGCGGTGACCGGGGGACGGGCGTCGGGCGTCGTCGTGGGGGCCTTCTTCTTGCAGGCTGCGGAGGGCAGCAGCGACATTCCGAACAGGGCGAGGGTAACGAGGATCGAGGATGTTTTCTTCATTCCGTACTCCTTGGCCCGTCGGCCGGGCGCGAATGAGCGGGGACGACGGTACCGAAAGTCAATATAGCAAAGAGTTTGCGAAAACCCCAGTCCGAAACCCGATCGGCTCAAGGGACCCAGAACGGTTGGAGGTGATTGGCGCCCTGAGTGAGCTGGCGCTTATTCTGGCCGTTCGCGTCGACCGTGTAGATCTGCGTCGCTCCGTTGCGGCGCGAAGAGTACGCGATCTTCTGGCCGTCTGGCGACCAGCTCGGGTGGCCGTTGGATCCTTCCGACGTGACCTGGACGGTCTGGCCCGAGGCGAAGTCCATGACGCAGATGTTGAAGTCGCCCTCGTTGCGGCAGGCGAACGCGATCTTCGAGCCGTCCGGCGACCACGCGCCCTCGTCGTTCCAGTTGCCGGCGAGCGTCACCCGGCGCGACCCCGTCCCCTCCGCGTCCATGACGTAGATCTGCGGTGTGCCGGCGAGGTCCGACGTGTAGAGGATCTGGCGTCCCGTCGGAGACCAGACCGGGGAGGCCTCGAGCGCGCGGCTCGTCGTCAGGCGGTGCAGCCCGCTCCCGCCACCCACGCCGATCGTGTAGATGTCGCTGTTGCCCTTGGCCGATCCGGCGAACGCGATCTGGCTGCCGTCGGGCGAGAGCGACGGCGAGGCGTTCAGCTCGATCCCGGTCGAGATTTCCCGCTTGTCTCCGCCATCCAGGCCCATCGTCCAGATCTGCGGGAAGAGGCGCACATAGGACGTGTAGGCGATCCGGCCGGCGGCGGCGCTCGGGCTGATCGAGATGGACTTGTGCGCGGTGAGCTGGCGGACGCCGCGCCCGTCGAAGTCCATGGCGCCGATCTCCTTGACGCCGCCCTGGTCGGAGACGAAGAGGATCGTGGACAGGAAGACGCCCGGCTTGCCCGTGAAGTACTTGACGAGATCGTTGGCGAGCGTGTGCGCGATGCGCTCGACGTAGGACGCGCCGCCCGAGTACTTCCGGCCCATGATGAGCTTGCGGGACTTCAGGTCCCAGACGCGGGCCTCGACGGAGACCCGGTCGCCCGCCACCTCGCCGCGGGTGTCGACGAGGACTTCCGCGCCCGTACCGAGCCAGCGGTCCGCGGATTCGGGCGTGGTCGGGTCGTTGTGCGCCGACGAGGGGTAGTGCGCCGGGTCGGTCACCGAGAACGCTCCCGCATATTCGAGGTCCGTGCGCAGCGTCGCCGTGAACGGCTCCACGACCTTGGCCTGGAGGGCGGCGGTTCCGGGCGCATAGAGCGCGGGGACTGCGACGGCCAGCCGGCGGTCGCCGCCCCCCTTGATCACGACCTGGATGTCGTCGGCGGGCGCCGGCGTGGGCGCTGGCGCCTGGGCGCGCAGGGACCGGGCTCCGGCCAGGATGGACAGGGCCGCGGCGACAAGAACGAGGCGTCGGAACATGGAGCTCCTCCGGTTCGTCATTCGAAGACCACCTGGATTCCGAGATGCGGGCCGCCGTATTCCGCCGGCAGCGGCGGAAGCGGAGACGACGCGATGACCGCGCGCAGCGCGGCGCGGTCCACGAAGGGCAGACCGCTCGAGGTCACGATGCGCGGGTCGACGACGGTGCCGTCGCGTTCGATCTGAAAGTGCACGATCGGGCTCGTCTGCACCGACTGGGCCGGCTTGAACCAGTTCATGCTGATGATCATGACCATGCGCTCGATGTAGACCGGGTACTTGAAGTCGGCCTGGTCGAGCTTGAGGCTGCCGATCCCCGCCGCGCCCCCCGCGCCCGCCGGGGGGGCGTTGGACGCGGACGCGGACTCGTCGCCCGTCGAGGGGAGGCTGACGGCGGGCGTCGAAGCTCTGCCGGGCCGCGACACGGGCGGGGGCGTCGGTTTCTTCTTGTCCTCCTTGACCGGAAGGAGGACCGCGTTCTTGGAAGGCTTGGGCGCCTCCTCGACGGGCTTCTCGATCCTGGGCTTCGGGGCGGTGGCGGGCGCAGCGGGCTCGGCAGGTGCCGCGACCGGCGCGGGCGGCCGGATCGCGCCCGCCTGGAGCAGGCGCACGGCGACGAAGCGCGGCGCCGCGGCGCGGATCGGATGGGCAAAGGCCGAGGCGAGCAGCGCGAGCAGCACGCCCCCGTGGAGCAGCATGGCGAGCGCGACGGCCGGCCCCACGGGGTACCGGTCGACGCGACGCTCTGCCAGGAGATCGCCGACGGCGTCCATGGGCCGCCCGCTCTAGGGCGAAGTCCTCACTTCCTGGCGGACCCCGTCGTGTCGGTGATCATCCCGAGGCTCTCGATTCCCATGCGGTTGAGCAGGTCGAGTGTCTCGATGACCGTTCCGTAGGAGAGGCTGCGGTCCGCCTTGAGCAACACCGCCTTTTCCTTCCGGCCCCGCAGGATGGCGCGGAGCCGGTCCCGGAGAAGGCCGCGCGCGACCGGCGTTTCGTTGATGTAGTAGAGCCCATCCTTGGAAATCGAGAGCACGATCGGGTCCTCGAGCGTCGAGCGGAGGTTCGTCGTCGCGGTTTTCGGGAGGGCCACGGAAATGCCCTGGTGGAGCATGGGCGCCGTGACCATGAAAATGATCAACAGCACGAGCATGACGTCCACGAGGGGCGTGACGTTGATGTCCGCCAGGTGGTCGTAGGGATCGCTGGACTGGTGCTGGAAGGCCATGTCGAAGTGGGAGCCCGCGGCCTAGGTGAAGTTCCTCTCCGCGAGGTTGATGAATTCCAGCGAGAAATCCTCCATGCCCGCCCGCTGTTCGCGGACCTTGCCCATGAAGTAGTTGTAGAAGATCATCGCCGGGATGGCGGCCGCGAGCCCCGCGGCCGTGTTGACGAGCGCCTCGGAAATGCCGGGTGCGACCGCCGCGATCGAGGTGGACCCCGTGACGCCGATCGCCCGGAAGGACTGCATGATGCCCCACACCGTGCCGAAGAGTCCGATGAAGGGACAGGCCGAGGCCGTGGTCGCCAGGAAGGTCATGGACTTGGTCAGCCGCGACATCTCGACCCCGATCGCGCGCTCGAGCGCGCGCTCGATCCCGGAGATGTTCTTGATGAGGAGCTTGCCCGTCGAGCCGCCAGCCGTCGTCGGAGTGTCGTCGGCGCGGATGGCCTTGACCTGCGCGTCGAGCTCGGCGTAGCCCGCCTTGAAGAGGGTCGTCAGGGGCGTATCGGCGAGCTCCCCGGCGAAGGTGTTGACCTCCGAGAACCGCTTGGACTTGCGGAAGAAGGTCACGAACTTCTCCGACTGCCGGGAGACGCGCCGGAGGCGGATGAACTTGGCGAAGATGATCACCCACGACACAAACGAGAAGAACAGCAGGATCCCGAGGATGACCCTTCCGGTCGGACCGATTTCGGTGAAGAAAGAGAGGAGTGAGGGCTGCCCGGGCAGGTTTTCCGAGGTGACGGGTTGAAACACGGTCGCCAACATCGGATTCGACCGTAACATAGCCTCCGAAGAGGGTCAAAGGGAATGGAGCGGAGAGCCCGAGGCGTTGTGCCCCCTGTGAGGAAGTTCGTGCGCTCGATGGCGCTCGCGGCGATTCTGGCCGCGACGACGGCGCTCGCCCTCGCCGACCCCACCGGCATCCTTCCCGCCGGCGACCTCGCGCCCGGAATGAAGGGCTACGGCCTCTCCGATCTCGGCGACGGAAAGGGCGTGCGGCGCTTCGAGGTCGAGATCGTGGGCCTGCTCAAGAGCTACGCGCCGAAGCAGGACCTGATCCTCGCGCGCATTCTCGGCGACACGCTCGACAAGACCGGGATCATCGCCGGGATGAGCGGCAGCCCGATCTATGTCGACGGCAAGCTGATCGGCGCGCTCGCCTACGGGTGGCCGTTCTCGCGGGAGCCGATCTGCGGCATCACGCCGATCCAGAGCATGCTCGACATCCGCAAGGCGCCGGCCGCGCCGCCCGTCCCCATCGGCGGTGCGGCCACCCGCGCCTCCGCGCTGGTCACGGCCTTTCGCGATCGGTCGTTCTCGGAGCCGATGGCGGCGCTCGTCCAGCCGCTCAAGGCCGAGGCCGCTTCCACGGGGCCCTCGCCCCTTCCGCTTCCCGTGTCGTTCTCCGGCGCGGTCGCTCCGGGGAAGCTCTTCGGACAGGTGGCCGAGGCGGCCGGCTGGCTCGTCGCCCCGTCGGGAGCGTCCGCGCCGGCCGCGGGCGGCGCGGCGACGGTCGCTTCGCCGGGCGCGCTCGAGCCCGGCTCCGCCGTCGCCGCCGTGCTGCTCTCGGGGGACATGGTCCTGTCCGCGACGGGAACCGTGACGTGGGTCGATGGCAACTCGCTGCTGGCATTCGGGCATCCGTTTCTCTCGATGGGTCCCGTGGACATGCCGATGGCGCGGGCCGACATCCTGACGGTGCTTCCGTCGCTGTATCGCTCCTTCAAGTTCTCGACGACCGGGGCCGTTCTCGGCTCGGTCTCGCAGGACCGCTCGACCGGCATCCTCGGCATCTTCGGCGCGGCGCCGAAGATGGTCCCGGTGACGATCCGGATGTCCTCGGACGACTTTCCGGCCCAGACCTTCCACTTCGAGGTCGTGCACAACTCGATGCTGACGCCCATCCTCCTCGCCATGGCGATCGACAACGTCCTGTCGACCCTCGAGAAGCGATCGGGCGAGCGCACGATCGTCTGGAAGTCCGCGATCGAAACCTCGGAGCGGACCGTGCACTGGGATTCGGTGTTCTCGGGGCTGACCGCCAAGGACGACGCCGTCGCCTCGCTCGCGCTCCTGACGAACTACCTCATGGCCAACGAATTCCACGACCTCGCGATCCGCGGCGTCGACGTCGAGATCGCCCACTCCGACCGGCTGCAGAGCGCCCGCGTCATACACGTCGAGGCCCAGAAGGAGCGCGTGCACCCGGGCGACACCGTGCCCGTGTGGGTGGACCTCGAGGATTTCCGCGGTGGACCCCGGCGAATCGTCATGACCGCGAAGGTCCCGGCCGACGCGCCGCCCGGCCCGATGACGCTCTTCGTCGGCGACGGGAATGCGGCGACGGCCTACGATCTTTCGCTGTTTCCTCCGGACCCGCATTCGCTCGACCAGGTCCTCGATTTCCTGGCGCGGGTGCGGCCGCCCAATACGCTGAATCTGCTCGCCTACCGCGCGGCGCCCGGTGCCCTCGTCGCGGGGCAGCCGCTCGCCGCGCTGCCGCCGAGCCGCGCCGCGCTGCTGCGTGACCGCGGCCCGGGCGACGCGACGCCCGATCTCGGTTACCTCCGCCTGCAGTCGGACTCGGTCGAGCAGCCCGTGCCCGTCGCCGGATCCGCGCGCCTGACCCTGGAAGTCCTGCCGAGGACCTGGTGAGGCCGCGCTCGGCGATGCGGGGAGTACTGGGCCTCGCCCTGTGCCTGCTGGCGGGCCGGCTCGGCGCGGCGTCCGTGAAGATCTGGGTGTGCGACACGGCCGCCGAGTTCTCGGCCGGCGAGGCGCGGGGCATTTCGGTCGCCTCGAACGGGACGTTGCTGCTCGGCCGCGCCCTCGTGAAGGTGGAGGGGATTTCCGAACCCGTCCTCTTCGCCGCGGCCGGGGGAAAGTCGGGCGAGCTCTACGTCGCGACGGGCGATTCGGGAAAGATCCTGCGCGTGACCGCTTCCGGGAAAGTCGAGAGCGAGGCGCAGCTGGCCGAGCAGGAAGTGACGGCGATCGCGGTCGGGCCGGACGGTGCGCTGTATGCCGGGGGCTCGCCGGGCGGCAAGGTCTACCGGATCCAGGGCGGCAAGGCCTCGCTCTACTACGAGACGAAGGCGCAGTACGTCTGGGCGCTCGCCTTCGACGGCCCCTCGCTCTACGTGGCGACGGGCCTTCCGGGCGAAATCCACCGCGTGAGCGCCGCCGGCAGGGGCGAACGCGTCCACGCGACGACCGACGCGCACGTCCGCGCGCTCTTCGTGGACGCGGAAGGCCGGCTCTGGGCCGGCACGTCCGGGTCCGGTCTCGTGCTCCGGATGGACAAGGCCGGGCACGTCGCGACCGTCTATGACTCGTCCAAGCCCGAGGTCACGGCGATCGCCGCGGACCGCGCCGGCCGCGTGTGGGTGTCCATCGCGGCCGCCGCGGACACCTCGTCCGGCGCGAGCGAGCCCATCTCCGTGCCCTCCGTGCTACCCGCGGGCAAGGCGCCGAAGACGGGCGCGCCGCCGGGCGAGGACGAGGACAAGCCGCGCGCGGAGGTCTCGGTGTCCGTGTCTTCGGCCCGGCTGGCCCCGTCGCGCGGATCCCCCCGCGGCGGATACTCGTCGGAGGTCCTGGTGTTCGAGGGGACGGAGCTGCCCCGAAGCGTCTGGACGAGCTCGGACGAGATCGTGTTCGACCTGGCGCGCAACCCGGCAGGCGACGGCGTGCTCGCGGCGACCGGTCCGAAGGGCAAGCTCTACGCGCTGATGCCGGATGCCTGGTCGCTCGCGCGAACTTTCGACGAGAAGCAGGTGACGATCGTCGCCGGGGACGCCGTCGGCACGAACGCTTCGAGCGCGGTCTACCGGTCCGGCACCGGTCCCGCGGCCGGCGAGTACGTCTCCGCGGTCAAGGACACGGCGCGCACGAGCCGCTTCGGCGCGTTTCGCTGGGAGGGTGATGCTCCGGCCGGAACGAAACTGGAATTCGCGTTCCGGTCGGGGGAGTCGGCCACTGCCGACGCGACCTGGAGCGCGTGGTCGGCCTGGGCGAGCAGTTCGCATGCGCTCGCGGTGGAGGCGCCCGACGGGCGCTACCTTCAGTGGAAGGTCACGGATGAGCGGCTCGGGCGATGCGTCCCCCCGGGTGCGGCGCGTCGAGGCGGCGTACCGCAATCGCAACGCGAAGCCCGTGGTCGACGCGCTGACGGCGCTCGAGCCGGCGGAAGTCCTCGCGCGATCGGGCTCGGGCGGCGCCAACGTGTACGAGCAGGGGACGCAGGACGAGAAGGGCATCTTCACCGGCCTCGAGGAGTCGCGGTCCGAGGGCTCGCCGCGCAAGCTCTACCGCAAGGGTTATCGCACGCTGCAGTGGAAGGCGAACGACCCGGATGGCGACGCCCTCGTGTACGAGATCGAGCTGCGCCCGCTCGCGGGGGGGAAATGGATCCCCCTGCGCAAGGAGCTCCGGGAGACTTTCTACTCCTTCGACGCGACGTCGCTGCCGGACGGGGAGTACGTCTTTCGCGTGACGGCCTCCGACGCCGAAGCCAACCCGGGCGACGCGAAGACGGGCGCGCGCGAGTCGGCTCCCGTGCGGATCGACAACACGCCCCCGACCGTGCGCGAGGTGGGGCGATCGGCCGGATCCCTCGAGGTCGAGGCCGCGGACGCCGCTTCGCCCATCCTCGAGGCCGAGTACAGCCTCGACGCGAAGAAGTGGGTCCGCATCGAGCCGAAGGACGGCCTCTCCGATTCGCCCCGGGAGTCCTACGTGATCCGGATCCCGCCCGAGGCCCGGGGCGCCTACCTGCTCGTGCGCGTCACCGATGCGTCGCGCAACGTGGCGGTGACCTCGTTCGTGGCGCCCTGAAGGGGTCGGACCTTCAGGTTTCACGTTTCGGGTCTCGGGTCTCGCTGCATAATCCCGTCAGCATGAAGCGAGGGATCGCGGCGTTTTCACTGGGACTGGCCCTCTCTGCCGCCGCGTGCCGCGCCAGGCCGGAGCCGGCCGCCGTGGTTCCGGCCCGCACCCCGACCGCGCGCCCGGCCCCGCCGGCGCTCGGGTTCATCGACGAGTCGCGGGAGGGGACCCCGGTCGACGGCGGCGTGCTCCATCGCCGGCTCTTCGGGGAGCCGACCACGCTCAATGCGGTCCTGCAGTCGAGCGCGCCCGAGGCGCAGGTACTCCAGTACGTCCAGCGCAACCTCTTCGACTTCGACGCGAGCCTCGCGCTCGTGCCCGGCCTGGCGGAGGGGCTCGTCGTGTCCCCGGACGGCTTGTCGTACACGATCACCCTGCGGGAGGACGCGGTCTGGGAGGACGGGCGGCCGGTGACGTCGGCCGATGCGGTCTTCACGATCCGGAAGATCGTGGATCCGAAGATCCCGTCCAACGTCTTCAAGCCGGTCTTCGAGGAGTTCACGTCGGTCGAGGCGCTCGACGCGCGGCGGTTCGAGGTGCGATTCTCGAAGCCTTACGCATTCCGGTCCATGGCCTTCGTGCTGCCGCTGCTGCCGGAGCACAAATTCAAGGGGCAGAGCTTCCTGAAGGCCAGGCAGAACCGCGCGCCGCTTTCCGACGGCCCCTACCGTTTCGTCGCGTGGAAGACGCAGGAATCCGTCGAGCTCGAGCGCAACGAGAAATACCCGGGGCCCCGTGGCCACTTCGACCGCATCGTGTTCCGCATCGTGCCCGACAACACGACGGCCTACCGGCTCCTCGTGCGCGGCGAGCTCGACGAGGACCAGGTCGATGCGGGCCTGAAGGACCGGGCGTTGCGCGACCCGGACTTCGCCGCCTGCTGCCGCCTGGTCGAGTTCTACAACCTCGACTACAACTACATCGCCTTGAACGACCGGTCGCCTCTTTTCCAGGACGCGCGCACGCGCCGCGCGATGACGATGCTCCTGGATCGGGCCGCGATCGTGCGCGGCCTCTACAAGGGCTCGGCGCGGATTATTTCCGGGCCCTGGGCGCCCGATTCGCCGGCCTACGAGGCGAGGGTGCCGCCGCTTCCCTTCGACCCGGCCGGGGCGGCGCGGCTGCTCGACGAGGCCGGCTGGAAGGATACCGACGGCGACGGGATCCGCGATCGGGACGGGCGCCCGTTCGCCTTCGATCTGCTCGTCTCGGCCGGCTCGGAGATCGGGCGCCAGATCGACGAGATGCTCGCGGCCGAGCTTGCGCGGGTCGGCGTGACGGCGCGGATCCGCACGCTGGAGTGGGCCGCGTTCGTCGAGAAGGTGGATGCCGGAGATTTCGAGGCCGCTTCGCTCGCCTGGTCCGCGGTGGACCCGAATCCCGACCCGTACTTCTACTGGCACTCCTCGCAATGCTCCCCGAAGGGATTGAACAACGGCTGCTACGCCAGCCCCGAGGCCGACCGGCTCATGGAGCAGGCGCGCCTCGAGACGGATCCAGCGCGCCGGAGGGAAGCGCTCGGGCGGCTCCATCGGCTCCTGCGCGACGACGCGCCGGCGATCTTCGTCGTCAACGCCGCGCAGAAGGTCGCCTTCCGCAAGCGCATCCGGGGGCTCACGACCTCGCCCCTCGGCCTCTACGGGATCTGGCCCGGCCCGCTGGCATGGTGGGCGGCGCCCGTGGCGGTCCAGGCGCCGTGACCCGTTACGTCCTGCGGCGCCTCTTCTGGGCGGTGCCGACCCTCTTCGGCATCACCGTGATCGTGTTCCTGCTGCTGCACCTGGCGCCCGGCTCGCCTGGCGCTGGAACCCCGGACTCGCTGCGCCGCGTGAGCGGCAAGGCGGCCGAAGAGATGCGGCGGCAGTACGGGCTCGACCGTCCGCTGCCCGCGCAGTTCGCGTCGTGGCTTGGGCGCATCGCGCGGCTGGACCTCGGCGAGTCGTTCGTGGATCACCGGCCGGTCTCCGAACGGATCCTCGAGGCGCTGCCCCACACGCTCGCATTGAACGGCCTCGCCCTCTTCTTCGCGATGCTCCTCGCCATCCCGGTCGGGGTCGTGGCGGGCGGCAATCCCGAGGGCGCATTCGACCGCACGTCGGGCGCGGTACTCTTCGCGCTGTACTCGATGCCGACCTTCTGGGCGGCGCTGCTGCTGCAGACCCTCTTCGCGGTGAAGCTGCGGTGGCTTCCGCTCTTCGGGACCGCGGCGGACGCGGCGCCCGAGGGCCTCGCCGGCCTGCCCGACCGGCTCGCGCACCTCGCCCTTCCGGTGACGTGCCTGACGTACGGGACGCTCGCCTTCGTCGCGCGGCTCGTGCGTTCCGGGGTCGCGGAGGCGCGCTCGGCCGATTACGTGCTCGCCGCCCGCGCCCGCGGCGCCTCGCGGAGGCAGGCGCTCTGGGGCCACGCGTTGCGCAACGCGCTGCTGCCGGTCATCACGCTCTTCGGGCTGCTGCTGCCGGCGCTGCTCTCCGGAAGCGTCATCATCGAGAAGATCTTCGCGTGGCCGGGGCTCGGCCGCCTGTACCTGGACTCCATCCTCGCGCGCGACTACCCGGTGATCCTGGCGCTTTCGCTGCTCTCGGCGGTGGCGACGCTCGCCGCGACGCTGCTCTCCGACATCGCCGTCGCCGCGGTCGACCCGCGCGTGCGCGACGGCGCGGAGAGCTAGGCCGATGGCGATCCTGTCCCCACGCTCGCGGCGCCTTCCGGCGAGCGCGCGCGTGGCCCTCGGCGTCGTCGTGCTCCTCTGGGTCGTGGCCCTGGGGTCGCCGCTCTTCCGCGAGCGGGCGCGGTCGATTCACCTCGACGACCGCCTTCAGGCCCCCTCGCTCGCGCATCCCTGCGGGACCGACGACCTGGGACGCGACCTGCTCGCGCGCATCGTGACCGCGACGCCGATCTCGCTGACGATCGGCCTCGTCGCGGCGTGCGTGTCGCTCGGCGTGGGCTTCTCCGTGGGCGCCGCGGCGGGATATTTCGGCGGCGCCGTGGACATCGCGCTCTCGCGCTTGATCGAGGTCATGCTCTGCTTTCCGGTCCTCTTCCTGCTGCTCGCGCTCGCGGCGTTCCTGCCGCCGTCGCCCGCGACGGTGATCGCGGCGATCGGCCTGACGACCTGGGCCGGCGACGCGCGCTTTGCGCGGGCCGAGATCCTGAAGATGAAGGAGCTCGACTACACCCGCGCCGCGCGCGCCATGGGGGCCTCCACGCCGCGGATTCTGTTGCGCCACCTGCTGCCCAATGCGCTGCCGCCGCTGATCGTCTCGGCGGCCTTTGGCGTGGGCTGGGCGATCCTCGCCGAGGCGTCGCTGTCGTTTCTCGGCGTGGGTCTGCCGGCGCCTGCCGTCTCCTGGGGCGGCATCCTGTCTTCCTCGGCCAACTGGATCGAGGAGGCGTGGTGGATCGCGCTGTTCCCGGGCCTCGCACTCTTCCTGACGGTGTCCGCCTATAATCTGCTGGCCGAAGGGTTGCGCACGGTGACGACGGAGGGCGGGAGGAACGCATGACGGAGCGCATCGCCGTGTATCCCGGCTCGTTCGATCCCCTGACGAACGGCCACCTGGACATCCTGGCGCGCGCCCGGCGGCTGGCCGACCGCGTCATCGTCGCGCTGCTGGAGCAGGACCAGAAGACGCCGCTCTTCTCGGTCGGGGACCGCATCGGGATGATCCGCGGGATCGTGGGCGGCGACCCCTCGATCTCGGTCGCCGCGTTCTCGGGCCTGCTCGTCGACTTTGCCATGCGCTCGGGCGCCACGATCATCGTGCGCGGCCTGCGCGCCGTGTCCGACTACGAGTACGAGCTCCAGATGGCGCTGATGAACCGGCGGCTGGCGCCGTCGGTCGAGACGGTCTTCCTGATGGCCAAAGAGGAGTACTCCTACGTGTCGAGCCGCCTCGTCAAGGAGCTCGCGCGTCTGGGTGGCGACGTGACGGGGCTGGTCCCCAACATCGTGCGCCAGCGCCTGGCCGACCGGTTTTGAGCCCGCGCGCGGTCGAGACGGATCTGCGCGTCCGTTATTCCGAGACGGACCAGATGGGCATCGTCTACCACGCGCACTACCTCGTCTGGTTCGAGATCGGCCGGACCGAATGGTGCCGGGCGGCGGGCATGCCGTATGCTGAGATGGAGCGCTCGGGCATCTTCATCCCGGTCACGCGCGTGGAGTGCGCCTTCCGCCGCAAGTCGAGTTACGACGATCCCATCCGCGTGCGGACGCGCATGACGTCGCTCGGAGGGCGCGGCTGCGCCTTCGCGTACGAGATCGTCAATCCAGACGGAGAGCTGCTGGCCGAGGGGACGACGGATCACATCTTCACCAACGTCGAGGGGCGGCCGGCGCGGGCCGCGGCCGAGGTCGTCGCGGCATTGCGGCACTTTCGGGACGGGGAGGCGCATCCATGATCGCTCGCATGTGGCACGGCGCCGTGCGGGCCGAGAAGGCCGAGGACTACATGCGTTACCTCGAGAAGACCGGCCTTCCGGACTACCGCGCGACACCCGGCAACCGGGGGGTGTACGTCCTCCGGCGGTCGGAGCCCGGAGTGGCCCACTTCCTCCTCCTGACGCTCTGGGACTCGCGCGAGGCGATTCGCGCGTTCGCCGGCGACGACATGGAGCGCGCGCGGTACTACCCCGAGGACGCCGAATTCCTGCTCGAGCTCGAGCCCACCGTCACCCACTACGAGGTGGCCGGGGGCCCCTGAGCCCGCGTACCGCCTTTCTTGTCCCTGCTGCCGGAACGGGATATGAATGGCGCACTTGTTGCCGAAGGGAGCCCACCGAATGAAACTCCGTTTCGGGCGCCGTGAAGGATACCGAGGGCAAACCGGAGTCTCCCGCCCCGGCTCCTTCCGCGAAGCCGTGAGCGCATGAAAGTCTTCGTCACCGGCGCGACGGGCACCATCGGGTTCGCGGTGGCCACCGCATTTCGGCGGTCGGGCCACCAGGTCTGGGGTCTCGCGCGCAGCGCGGAGAAGGCGGCCCTTCTCGCCCGCGCCGAGATCCATCCCGTCCCGGGCGAGATCGGGAAGCCGGAATCCTTCGCCCCGACGGCCGAGTCCTGCTCGGTGCTCGTCCACGCAGCCGCCCAGTACGGCCCGGGAGCGTTCGCATTCGAGAGGAGTGCGGTCCACGCCCTGCTGGCGGCCGCGCGCAAGCGCGGGCCCCAGCCGAAGACGCTGATTTACACCAGCGGAACCTGGGTGTACGGCAACACGGGCGATCGGCTGGTGGACGAAACGACGCCCGTCGCGCCGCCGGCCCACGTGTCCGAGAGGCCCGCGGTCGAGCGGCTCGTCCTCGACGCGGACGGCGTCCGCACGATCGTACTGCGGCCGGGCTGCGTCTACGGCCACCAGGGGAGCCTGACCGCGATGTGGTTCGCGGCGGCGCGGGGCGGCGGTCCTCTCACCGTGATCGGCGACGGGAAGGCGCGCTGGCCCCTCGTGCACCTCGACGATCTCGGAGGCGCCTACGTGCGGGCGGCCGAGAGCGGCCTGACCGGGATCTTCAACGTCACCGACCGCTCGCGGGCGAGCCTGCTCGAGATGGCTGCCGCGGTGGCCCGCGTGACCGGATACGCCGGGGGGATCGGGACGACACCGGTCGCCGAGGCCGCGGCATCCATGGGCACGCTCGCGGAATGTCTCGCCCTCGACCAGCACGTGGACTCGAGAAAGGCCGTGCGGCTCCTCGGGTGGCAGCCCCTTCACGGCGGCTTTGCCGACGAGGTCGAGGAGTGCTACGAGTCCTGGAAGGCCCGGAGCTAGCGGCTCAGAGGGAAACCGTCTCGTCCACGGCCGGCTCCGGCTGCCCGGAGAGCACCGTCACCGCGAGGCCCGCGAAGATCAGGAGCCCCGCGACGGCGGTCTTGAACGAAAGGGACTCGCCAAGGATCGGGATGGCGAGAGCCGTCGCGATGAGCGGCTGCAGGAACACGTAGAACGCGACGCGCGAGGCGTGCGTGCGGGCGAGCGCCCACGAATTCAACAGGTAGGGGATGACCGTGCACAGGAGGATGACCGCCGCCAGGCATCCCCACGCGAGCGGGGGCACGCGGGAGGGCTCGAACCGCAGAAGATCGGGCAGCGCGATCAGGACGATGAAGACCGCCCCGTAGCGGAAGACCGCGGCCGTGAAGGTGAGGGCCCGGTAGCGGGCGAGGATCGGGCGCGAGAGAACCAGGTAGAGCGAGTAGGATGTGCAGTTCATGAGCAGGAGCAGGTCCCCGCGAAAGGAGTCGTTGCTCCAGTCGAAGCGCTGGACGTTCAGCAGCGCGAGCGCGCCGGCGCCGGCGAGCAGGATGCCGAGCCCCGCCCGGAATCCCGGCTTCTCGCGGCCGAGAAGCACGGCCGCCCCCAGCGTGAAGACGGGGATCGTGGTGGTCAGGATCGTCGTGTTGATCGCGGTCGTGAGGAAGAGGCCGAAGATGAAGAGCACCTGGTTGAAGGAGACGCCCAGCAGCGCGTAGAGAAAGAGGCGGGCGCGGTCGGCGGCGCGGATCCTCTCCGGCGCGTGCACCCTGCGGATGCCGTCGAGAAGGATTGCCGCGGCCACCACGCGGAACGCGGCGAAGAGGAACGGGGGGATCGACGCCAGGGCGAGTTTCCCGAAGATCGGGAAGAGCGCGAACCCGACCTGCGCCCCCGCAAGGGCGAGATGGATCTGCCAGGGCCGGGCCGCCGCGCGCGGGCTCACGCGAAGGGCAGCGGCACCACGACGGCGCATCGGGCGGGCTCGGCCGCGAGCCGGAGCGCCGCGCCCTGGGCGACGTCGCGGAAGGCGAGCCCGAGGCCGATCCGGCCAAAGCGCGGCGAGACCACCGCGCTGGTGACGCGGCCGAGCTCGAGGCTTTCCTTCGCGGGGTCGGTGAAGACCGTGCCGGCAGCGACGGAATCCTCCGGAAAGCGGAAGCCCACCAGCCGCCGGTTGACGCGGCCGTAGGTGCGCAGCCGAGCCACGATCTCCTGTCCCACGTAGCAGCCCTTGTTCGTCGAGATCGCGGCCTGGAGTCCGAGCTCGTCGGGAAGACTATCCGGATCGCTCTCGGCGCCGAAGCGGGGCCGCCCGGCTTCGACGCGGAGGATCTCGGCCGAGCCCGCCGAAACGGCGATCGAACCGGCGGCCGCGAGGGCGGACTCGAGCGCGGCGCGGTCGCCGGCCGGAGCGAGGAGGGACGCGGAAAACTCTCCGTCGGCGGGAAGCCCGATTCCGACCGCGGCGGCGTCGAGGGCGGCGTCGGGTCCATAGAGGCCGAGCAGGAGGAGCTCCCCGGAGCGGTCCGTCACCGAGACCTTCTGGAAGACGGCATACTTGCGCAGGTGCTGCGCGACGGCCGCGCGGGCCGAGGAGGGGACGAGCAGGAGAAGGCGTTCCGCCTGGGCCACGAGGCGCCCGAAGTAGAGCAGCTTGCCCTTCGGGGTCAGGCCGGCCATCGGTCGGGACTGGCCTGTGGAGAGCCCTCGGGTGTCCTGCGTGAGCTGCCCCTGCAGGAAGGCCTCCCGGTCCTGGCCCTCGATGGCGAGGACGCCCGCGTCGCGGAAACGGTGGCCGCGGGCGAACAGCGCCGCCGCGTAGTCGGAGGGCGCGTCCTGGTGCGAATTCTTCATGTTCGCCTTGCGATGGGGGCGCAGCGTATCATCGGCGCCGTGAGCACGGCCGAAGACCGCCCCGAGTTGCACGTGATCGACATCTTCGTGATGTCGGTCAAGTGTGGCAATTGCGACACGTACCAGACGGTCGTGAAGTTCCGCAAGGGTGCGGAGAAGAACGTGTACACGTACGAGTGCGAGAACGAGATCTGCGATCCCAACGTGACGCGCACCTTCCTCGAGGTGCCCACGCACCTCGACAATTCGACGCGCCGCGCCGAGGAGCTCCCCTACTACACCAGCGACGCCCCCCCGGAGCCCCCGGAATAGGGCGGGGAGGGCCCCGCAGGGCCGTCCCACCGGAATCGCATAGAATAGGGCCTTCGTGAGCCTGCAACCGGCCAGCCAGGACCGGGACGGTGTCGCCCCCGACCTCCTCGAGCGCCTGAGAAAACGACTCGCCGACTCTCCGGCTCTGGGGTGGCTTTCGCCGAGCCTGGAGGAGCTGTCGCTCGACCACTGCGTCCTGCGCCTGCCGTACCGGGAACAGATCACGAACGGTTCGGGGACGATCCACGGGGGGGTGCTGGCCATGCTGGCGGATTCGGCGGTGGCCTTCGCCCTTTCGACCAATTTCGACGGCAAGATGGGATTTGCGACGACGGATCTGACGATCCACTTTTTGCGCCGGGCGCGCGGAGAAGTCCTCGCGCGGGCGCGCATACTCAAGAAGGGAAAGCGCGTGAACGTGGGGGAGGTCGAGCTGAGGGGAGAGGACGGGCGCGAAGTCGCGCGCGTGCTCGCCACGTTCCTCCTCACGACCTCCTCCTTCGATTACGCGCCAGAAAGGAAAAGATGATGGACGACACGGTTCCGTTTCCCGCGGCAGAGACCGCGGAGGCGGACAGAAAACCCCGGCGCCGCAGGGGTGGAGCACGGCGGCACAAGGGGGTGGCGGCGGCCCCCGTTGCAGAGACGGTGCCCGCCGTTGCGGCGTCGGCGGCGGTGGTTCCGGCGGTTCCGGGCGGCTCGATGAACGTCTCGCCGGCGCCCCCGCCGACGAGGGTCTCGGTGGACCAGCGGCTGGCGCTGTTCATCGACTTCGAGAACATTGCCCTCGGCGTGCGGGACGCGCAGTACAAGAAGTTCGACATCAACCTCGTGCTGCAGCGCCTGATCGAGAAGGGCCGGATCGTGTTCAAGAAGGCCTACGCCGACTGGACGCGGTACTCCGAGTACAAGCGCGAGTTTCACGAGGCGGCGATCGAATTGATCGACATTCCGCAGCGCAACTATACGGGCAAGAACTCCGCCGACATTCGCATGGTCGTGGACGCGATGGACCTCGTCGCCTCCAAGGGGCACATCACGACCTTCGTGATCTGCTCGGGCGACTCGGATTTCTCGCCGCTCGTCTCCAAGCTCAAGGAGAACGACAAGGGCGTGATCGGCGTGGGCGTCAAGAATTCGACCTCGAATCTGCTCATCTCCAACTGCGACGAATTCATCTTCTACGAGGACCTGGTCCGCGATACGCACGCGATGCCCTCGATCGACAACCTGCCGAAGAAGAAGCAGGACGTGTTCCGCCTCGTGCTCGACTCGCTGCAGGCCCTGCGCCGCGAGAACTACGACGTGATCTGGGGCTCGATGGTCAAGCAGACGATGCAGCGCAAGCAGCCGTACTTCAACGAGTCGTACTACGGCTACAAGTCGTTCTCGGAGCTGCTCGAGGACGCCGAGCGCGCCGGCCTGCTGACGATGAAGAAGGACGTGAAGAGCGGCGGGTACGTCGTCTCGGCGTAAGACGCGCGGGCTCAGCGGGCCGGCTGGCGCTTGAGGACGAGCCGGTTCTGGCCGCCGGCCGGCTGACCGATCGTGGCGGGGACCTGGAGGGAAACGAAGTCGGCGGCGCCGGACAGGTCCCAGACGAGGTTGCGAAATCCGCGCAGGGAGCTGTCCGGTCCGGGGTGGATCGCCTTCGAGAGGGCGTCCGTCCCGCGACCCGACGATACATACTCGGGCGACAGGAAGAGGTAGGACAGGAACCCGCTCGCGTTGACCCCGGCCTGGATCAGGTAGTCCGCGTCGAGCGCCTCGAGCAGCAGGTACGTCGTCTGCTCCGCTGACCCCCGCTGCCCTTCGACGGCGCGCCAGAGGCGGTCCCGCCGCGGCATCCACGGCGGAAACGGAATGAACTCGAGCGCGAGCGGCGCTCCCTTCGGCGAACGCAGCAGGGCGGCGGCGATCTCGTGCACGCGGCTCTCACCGTCGGGAACGGTCAGGTATCCGGCGCCCGCCCCGCCGTGCCCGGGGTCGGTCAGCAGGACGCCCGCGCCGACGATGGCGCCGGAGCGGTCCGTCTCGAGGAAAACCTCGCGCAGGGCGGGGCGCGGGGGCGTGCCGGCAATCGTCGTCTCGGCCGTTGCCTGCCAGCGGCCGGTGAGATCGAAGGACCATGGCTCCGGCGTCGCGGCGGCCTCGGGCGCGACCGCGGCCATCGATCCGCCGGAGCTCCGGCCCCACAGCATCACGGCGACGACGACGAGCAGCGCCAGCGCGCCGGAGATCATGAGGTAGGGCCGGGGGATTGCCTTGAGCGCTTCGAGGAGACTGGACGGGGCCGCCGCGGCGGGCGGCGCCGGACTCGCCGCCGGGCGGTCCAGGCTCTTGTGGCACTTCAGGCACCGCGCCGAAGGTATCTGCGTGAACCCGCAGTGCGGGCAGGTGACCCAGGCCATGAGTCAATGGTAGCAGGCCGGCGTCCGGTCGGGCTGTGCTCTAGATCTCCCGGAAGAAGAAGCGGTCCAGCACCGACATGCGCTCGGCCAGTTGCCTGGCGTCCGGATCCATGAGCCACAGGGCGGCGTTGATGGAAGAGGCCAGGGAGTTCCCGTCCTGGGGCGTGAAGCAGAATCCGATGATCTCGTTGCCGCCCTTGACCGCCAGCGTCGGCGTCGAGATGACGGCCTGCGAGAGGATCCGCCCGTAGTAGCCGTGGTCGCGCCCGAAGGAGAAGATCTGGTTGGCCGACCGGCGCTCGGTCAGCGCGATCCGCCGGTTGGCCTTGAGGCGCGCGATCACGTTCTCCTTGCTCGTCGCCTTGGAGACCTCCATGTCGAACCACAGGGAATGCATGTACTGCGTGTTGAGCTTCATCGCCGAGGAGAAGATCGGCGGCGCCCATCCGATGGTCGAGAGCAGCGCTGCGGCGTCCCGCGCGTGATGGGTCCCGAACTCCGCGTCGTCGTGCTTGCCGGCCGACGGCGCGGGCGCAAAGCCCGCGTCCTGGGACACGTCGTTGGCCCGGCGCATGCAGACGAAGCGGCCGCGGGTCAGCGTCCGGGCCCCGGAATCGTCGGTGCCGAGCGTTTTGATGAGGCAGGAGATGTTGTGCGTGTTGCACGAGACGATCTGAAGGAAACGGTCCTCGCCGGGCACGAGTGCCTCGTCGTTGATCCCCATCGCGTACATCTTGCCGAAACCGAACTCGCTGCCCTGGGCCAGGAATCCCTTCGGGCCCGAGATCTTCTCGTAGGCCTTCTTGTTCTCGTTGCCGGCCGGTGTGCAGTCGATCACGACGGTGGCGCGCTCGAGGGCGGCCTGCGCGTCGACGGCGACCTTGTGGCCGAGCGCCTCGAAGTCCGCGAGCTTGTCGTTGTCGACGGCGAGTTTGGCGCCCCGCTCGATGAGATGGTTGACCTTGGCGCGCTCGGTCGTCATCGGCGTGCGCTTGTGGAAGGTGACCTCGTCGATGCCGAGGTGCTTGCCGAAATCCGCGAAGAGGCCGATCAGCGGCTCGCCGATCGTGCCGGTGCCGACGACGTGGACGATTCGCTTCATGGCGCTCTCCTGAAGTCAGTCATGCGATCGGGCCCTCGCGCGGAGGGTGCCTTCCGGACGGCGGGAAGGATACGATGAGATCGGCGATTCGCCAACCGGAGGCGTGAGAAACGTGACAGGCAGGCTCCATTCGATCACTTTTCCGGGGCCGAGCGGCTCGCTGGAGGGTCTCTGGAAGGAAGCCCAGGGCGAGCGCCGCGGATCGGCGGTCTTCGCTCATCCGCACCCTCTCCACGGCGGGACCATGCACAACAAGGTGGTGTACAGGGCGGTCCAGGCATTGACGCGCTCGGGCTTCGCCACACTGCGCTTCAATTTCCGGGGCGTGGGGCTGTCGCAGGGCCGGTACGACGCGGGGCGCGGCGAGATCGACGATTTCCGCGCCGCGATGGACGAGGCCGTACGCGAAGGAGGCCTTCCGGTGGTGGCCGGAGGGTTTTCCTTTGGCTCCGCCGTGGGCCTCAAGGCGATCGCGCGAGCCGACGATCCGAAGCCAACCGCCTTCGTGGCGCTCGGCCTGCCGCTGGCGACCGAGTCGGGAAGGCTCGTGCCCCGTCCGGCCGTCCCCGCCCTCTACGTGGTGGGCGAGCGCGACGCCTTCGGCCCTCCGATCGAGCTCGAGCGCTTCGTCGCGGGCACGGGGACGGTCGTCGTCGTGCCGGGCGCCGGGCACTTCTTCGAGGGCAGCCTCGAGTCGCTCGGCGGGATCATCGAGGGGTTCCTGTCGGCGCTTCCCGTCGGGCGCGCGGCCGCGGAACAGAGGATGGAGCCGTGAGCGGCGGGGGGCTCTCGGCCCAGTCGCGGGCGGATCTGCTCGGCCTGGCGCGCGGGACGCTGGAGGCCCACTTTCGCGGCCATCCGCCGCCGCGCCTGTCCTCGGACCGCGCGGAGAGCTTCGGCGAGCCGCGCGGGCTCTTCGTGACACTGCGCAGGGACGGCGGGCTCCGGGGCTGCATCGGCACGCTCGCGCCGACGGGCGATCTGACGCGCTGCGTTTCGGAGTATGCGCTGCGCGCCGCCCTCGAAGATCCCCGCTTTGCGCCGCTCGACGAGGAGGAGCTGCCGCGTTGCGCGATCGAGATCTCGGTCCTGTCTGCGCCGCGCCCGATCGAGGGGCCCGAGGACCTCGAGATCGGCCGCGACGGTCTCATTCTCGAGCTCGGGGGCCGCCGAGGGCTTCTGCTGCCGCAGGTCGCCATGGAGTGGGGATTCGACGCCGACCACTTCCTCGCCGAGGTATCCCGCAAGGCTGGACTGGCGCCCGACGCGTGGCGCGACGCCCGCGCGCGGCTCTGGGCGTTCGGCGCGGAGGTGTTCTCGGAATGAAGTCGACCGGGAACCGGCAGAAGAAGATCGTTGCTCCGCGCGGCCCGCGCGGGGGCGGATTCAAGCCTCCCCGGCGACCCTCCTCAGGGAAGGGGAGTACAGCAGCAGCGCCGTGGCAACGGCGGCGTTCAAAGAGTCCACCGGCTCCCGCATCGGAATCGTGAGCCTGCGCTCGAGGTAGCGGTAGGCGCCGGCCGGAAGCCCGCCGCCCTCTGCCCCGATCGCGAGGACCGAGCGCGGATCGAGCGGCGCCGAGAACGCGTTCTCGCCCCCGGCGGCGACGGCGCCGCAGATGACGCGGCCGGCCGCCTTCGCGTCGGCGGCGAACGGATCGAACGAGACGCGTCCGGATACGGGGATGCGCAGCACGCTTCCGGCGCTTGCGCGCACGGCCCGCGGGTGGAAGAAGTCCGCGGTCCCCGGCGCGCCCAGGACTCCCGCTCCGCCGGCGGCCTCTGCCACGCGCACGATCGCCCCGAGGTTGCCCGGATCCTGGATGCCGAAGAGAAAGACCACCGGACCGGAACGCGAGAGGATCTCCGCGACGGGAACGTCCCGGCGCCGCGCGATCGCCAGGAGGTGCTGGGGTGTGCGCGCGTCGGCGATGCGCTCGAGGACGGCCCGCGAGACCAGGCGGGGGTGCGCTCCTGTCAGCGCGGCGAGACGGCCGGGTTTGATGCTCGCGTCGTGCAGCACGTGATCGAGCGCGATGCCCGCGGCCACGGCCTCCAGGATCGTCTTCTCGCCCTCGAGGAGCAGGTGCGTGCGCTCCTCGAGGCTGCGCGCGATCTCGCGGATCAGCCGGTTGGCGGGAGACTCGATCGCGGGCACGGCCACCATGCTATAACCGCGCGCGATGAAATCGCGGCGCGACCGGGCCGGCTTGGTGGGCGTCGTGGGGCACGCGGCGAGCGGCTCGGCGTCCTCGGCGCTCTGGACGTTCCCCGCGATGATCGGCGCGGCGTTCGTCGTCGCATGGGGCGCGGAGGCCGCCGAGTTTCTGATGTCGCAGGGCCTGGCCCTCGCGATCCTCGCGCTCATCCAGACCATGCCCGAGTTCGCGGTCGAGGCCGTGATCGCGTGGAAAGCGGGCAAGGACCCGGACATGGTGCACCTCGCGATCGCGAACTTCACGGGGAGCCTGCGCCTGCTGACGGGATTCGGCTGGCCGATGATCTACGCGGTGGCCGCCTTCTACTCGCGCCGCCGGCGCAACAAGCACCTCGGGTCGATCGTGCTCTCGGACGACCATGCCGTCGAGGTGCTGGGCCTGCTGCCACCGCTGACGTATTTCATCGTCGTATGGGCCAAGGGCAGCCTCTCCCTGTGGGACGCCGCGTTCCTGATCGGGACGTACATCGTGTATCTGACCGTTCTGCTGCGGATGCCGCCGCGCGAGGAGACCGTCGAGGAGGAAGAAGAGGTTCCGGCCGTCTCGCGGTGGGCCCTGTCCTTCTCCGGCTGGAGGCGGTGGGCCGCGGTCGGCGCGCTCTTTGCCGTCGGGGGTGCGGTGATCCTCATCGTGGCCGAGCCGTTCCTTGCCTCGATGATGGCGCTCGCGGCGAGTCTCGGCATCTCGCAGTTCGTGTTCATCCAGTGGGTGGCGCCGTTCGTCTCCGAGTTCCCGGAGAAGACCTCGGCGTTCGCCTGGGCGCGCCGGATCACGCGGGCCCCGGTGGCGCTGCTGAACATGGTGTCCTCGAACATCAACCAGTGGGGCGTGCTCTCGGGACTGCTCGCGGTCATCTATTGCGTGAGCCACGGAGACACCTCGGCGCTGCCGTTCGACGAGTTCCAGCGGCTGGAGATCCTGCTGACCATCTTGCAAGCCTTTCTCGGCTGGATCTTCCTCGCCTCGATGAGTTTCGAGTGGTACGAGGCGGCGGGGCTCTTCATCCTGTGGCTCGTGCAGTTTTCGGTGCCGTCGCTGCGCCACGAGATGCTCTGGGTCTATGCGGCGTGGATCGTGGTGGAGCTCGCCCTCGTGGCTTTCGGCAGGAAGCAGATCCTCGCTTTTGCGGCATTCTCCCGTTCCTGGAGGCGGCGTCGATGACGGAATTGAAGCTCTCCGCGCGGATCGCCGCGCTCGCACCCTCCTCGACCGCGGCGGCGGGGAAGAAGGCCAAGGCCCTGGCCGCCTCGGGCGTCGACGTGGTCGACTTTTCGATCGGGGAGCCCGATTTCGCGACTCCCGGGTTCGTGGGCCGCGCCGGGGCGCGTGCGATCGAGCAGGGGCGGACCAAGTACACGGACGTGGCCGGCGAAGCGGCCCTGCGCGACGCGATTGCCGCGAAGTACCGGCGCGAGCAGGCGGCGCCCATCTCGCGCGAGAACGTCATCGTGACGGCCGGCGCGAAGCAGGCGGTCTACAACGTGTGCGAGGCGCTCTTCGAGCAGGGCGACGACGTGGCCCTGTTCTCGCCGTACTGGGTGTCGTTCCCGGAGATGGTGCGCCTGACGGGCGCCCGTCCGGTGTTCGTGCCGACGGACCTCGCCGACGGCTGGAGGCCGACGGCCGCGGCGCTCGACCGCGCGATCCCGGGCAAGGTCCGCGGAGTCATCCTCAATTCCCCAAACAATCCGACGGGCGCCGTCGTGGACCCCGCGGAGCTCGTGCGCATCGTGGACTGGTGCGCCTCCCGTGAGGCCTGGCTGATCTACGACGAGACGTACGACCGCTTTCTGTATGACGGCCGGCGCCACTCCTCCGCCGCGGCGCTGCGGCCCCGCTACGAGCGCATCGTCGTCACGGGCGCGGCGTCCAAGACCTGGGCCATGACCGGGTGGCGCCTGGGCTGGGCCATCGGCCCTCCGAAGCTCGTCGGCGCGATCACGTCGTACCAGAGCCACACGACGTCCAACGCCTCGTCGATCTCGCAGGCGGCCGCGCTCGAGGCGCTGTCCGACGTCGGCGCGACGGCCGCGGCGGTCGAGATGATGCTCGGCCGCTACACCGAACGGCGGCGCCTGATGGTCGATGGGCTGTCGGCGATTCCGGGCGTCGTCTGTCCGAGCCCGGAGGGCGCGTTCTACGCCTTTGTCGACGTATCCGCGCTCTACGCCAGCAAGGGTGTGGCGGGGTCGGCGGATTTCTGCGATCGGCTCCTCTCGGAGGCCCACGTCGCGGCCGTGCCGGGCGACGCGTTCGGCGACGACGCCTGCGTGCGGTTCTCGTTCGCAACGGACGAGGAGCGGGTGCGAGAGGGCGTGCGGCGCTTCGCCGCGTGGACGGACGCGAAGGCCTAGACGCCTAGACCGAGGTCGCGGGCGCCCGGTCGAACGTCAACTGGACGCGGGCGATGGCCGAGAGCGCGGGGCGGGCGCGCGGCTCGAGAAAGGCAAGGTAGGAGCCCCAGGCGGCCACGCGGATGGCCGAGCGCAGCCAGAGGACGCCGAACTGGAGAAGCATCGTGAAGGCGATGGCGACGGCGCTGACGGCCGGCATCGTCCATGTGAGCGCGAGCAGCGCGAGCACCGCGCCGCCGCCCAGCACCAGCCAGAAGAGCCAGAGGGCGATGGCGCGGATCCACGAGCCCGACAGGGCGCGGCTGGCGAACCGGTACGCCCGGAACGCGCCGATCACCGGGGCGTGCCGCCGGGCGGCGCGGGCGAAGTCGTAGAGCAGGCAGAGCGCGGCGAAGATCAGGACGGCGCCGACGGCGAGCGTCCAGAACGAGAGGCTCCGCGCGGGGGCATCGGGCGGCGCGGTTTCCCAGAGCTTTTTGCGCAACGCAAAGCCTCCGCCGAGCCAGAGGCCGAGCGCGACGGCGTTGAAGATCGCGAAGAAGAAGAAGCACTTCACGTTGTGCCAGAGGTTGCGGCGCGCGGGCTCGAAGAGCTGCCCGAATGAGAACGGCCCGCGGTTGAGCACCGCCACGATGCCGCCGGCGTAAAGCATCTGGAGGAGCACGCCGAGCACGCCCGCAAAACCGATGGCGCGCATCGCGCCGTCGACCGCCGGCGCCTCCTCCTTGAGGAAATCGAGGAAGTCCGTGGGGGCGAACGTGGGCGCGTTGCGCAGGAAGTGATCTCCGGCGAGCGTGCCGGAAAGGACGTCCTTGAACGTGGGCAAGAGCGGCGCCGCGCCGATGGCTCCGAGCACCGCCGTCGTCAGGGCGAGCAGCAGGATGAGTTTCCCGTGCGAAAGCGACGCGAAGCCGGCGGCGACCGGGCCCCGGTTCTCGGTCATGCCAGCGCCCACAGGACCTGCGACCAGACGCCGGCGAGGAAGGCGGTCCAGGCCGAGTACTTCGCCATCGCCCTCCGACCGAGCGTCTCGGCCGCGCCCTTGCCCGAGGAGAGGACTTTCGAGTCGTTCAGGTGGTTCCAGTCCCACACGTTCGCGCGATCGGGATCCACGACGGCGTGGGCGAGGAGCGATTTGTAAAGGATCCGGTACCGGACCCAGCTCGCGGAGCCCGGCAGGTCGCGATCGACGACCGTTCCATCCTCGAAGACCATCCGCGCCTTCGCGCCGTGGTGCCACTGCCCTGTGTTTCCGAAGAGGACGACCGTCGAGTAGGTCTTCTTCGCGTCCTTGTCCTTCTTCGGCTCGGCCCTTTTCTTGCCCGGCTCCACGACGTCGCCGTCGTCGTAGGTGATTTTCTTTCCTTCGCGGTCGAAGACGCCCCAGTCTCCGTCGGCCTCGCGGCTCTTCGCCCTCACGACCTGCCAGTCGAGCAGCGAGGTCCCGCTCACGACGTTGCGCCGGTAGGTCGAGAGGTCGCGGCCCGTCGACTGCTCGAACGTGTCGAAGAAGTCGTTCGTGTTCGGGTGGCGAAACGACCACTTCTGAAAGTACGCCCTCTGGGCGCGCGAGAAGGCCCGGACGCCGAGGTCGTTCTTCAGCTGCGCCATGAAGAGCCCGACCTTCATGTACGAGTTGACGCCGTAGGCGCCATCCGCAAAGCACCAGGCGCAACGGTCGATCGGGTCGAGATTGGCCAGGTGGGCGTACTCGCCGTGCGCGACCGACATCGAGTCCATTCCGAGGCCGCCGGGGAAATTGACGACGTCGCGGGGCCCGTACGCGAGGGCCATCGTGCGGTACTCCGAGTCGGTATTGAGCCCTTCGTCGAGCCAGGACTCCTCGAACTCGTTCGAGCCGACCATGCCGTACCAGTACTCGTGCCCGAATTCGTGGATCGTGACGTTCTCGACGATACGCACGCGGTTCAGGGGAAAGTGCAGCAACGCGCTCGGCGCCAGGCCCGTGATGAACGTCGGGTACTCCATGCCGCCCGAGCCGCCGCCGTCGTCCGGCGGGTCCACGATCGTGAGCGTCTCGTACGGGTAATAGCCGTACCAGAGCCCGTAGTAGGAGATCCCCTCCTTCGCCGACCGGATGTAGCGTTCGCGCGCCTTCTCGTGGCCGGGCTGCAGGAGCAGGCGCACGGACACCGGCTTCAACGCGATCTCGGCCTCCGTCAAGCCGAGCTCGTCGGCGGCCTTCCTGGCCCAGCCTTCCGGTATGTCCCTCGCGGGATCGAAAGTGAATTCGGTGACGAGAGTCCGCGGGTCCGCCGTCCAGGCGAAGTCGTGGACGTCCTTCTGCACGTAGCGGTAGGCCGTCCTTCCGTCCTTCTGCGTCGCGGAGACCTGCTTGCCCGTCGCTCCGACGTGGAAATTCGAGGGCACGGTGAACGTGACGTCGTAATTGCCGTAATCGGCGTAGAACTCGGAGTTCGCATGGAAGGCGTGGCAGTTCCAGGCGCCGGTCCTGCGGTTGCGCATGCCGGCCGGCTCGTAGACCCCGATCTTCGGGAACCACTGCCCGACGAGGAAGTAGTCGCGCACGTAGCCCGTGCGCGCGAAGATCCTGGGGAGCTTCGCGTGAAAGGCGATGTCGAGCGCGATCTCGCCATGGGGAGGGACGGGGGCGGGCAGCGGCACGAGGAGGACGGTCTCGTCGCTCGGGTCGTTGCCGTCTGGCTGGATGAACCGCGCTCCCGGCCGCAGATCCTGGCCGCCGGCGGTCTTCATGGACGCCACGTCGATCCAGCCCCAGTCCCCGGGCTTGGTACCGGCCCGGTCGCCGCGCAGCTGGCCGCCGGATTCCCGCATGAAGGTGGAGCGGTTGTTCTTGAAGGCGTTGAGGTACAGGTGGAACCGCAGCTCCGACACCGGGTCGCCCGACGGGTTGCGCCAGACGAGGCGCTCGGTGCCGTCGAGGGTCTTCTCGACGGTGTCGAGCGAGGTGAGGATCGTGTACTCGACGACGGGCGGAGTGACCGGCGCGGCGGCGCGCGCGGCGGACGGGAGCAGGAGGGACGCCAGGACCAGCGCTAGCCGGACGTTCCGGAGAGTTTTCATGAAGTCGCGGAATACTCTCTCCGGATCGGGCCCCAGTCAATAGAATCTGTCGCGCATGCCGACTGCTTTCCTGACGGGCGGAACCGGCTTCGTCGGAGGCCACGTCGCGCGGCAGCTGGTGGCGCAGGGCTGGAAGGTCCGGCTGCTGGTGCGCAAGCCCGGCCGCACGGGCCTGCTGGCGAACCTTCCGGTCGAGACGATCGCCGGCGACCTCTCGGAGGGCGGGATCCCCGAGTCGGCGCTAGCTGGCGTCGACGCAATCCTCCACGTTGCAGGGGTAACGCGGGCGCGAACGCTCGAGGACTACCGCGAGGTCAACGTCCGGGGCACAGAGCGGTTGCTCGCGGCCGGCGGTCGCGCCGCGCCGGAGGCCCTGTTCCTGATCGTGTCGAGCCTGGCCGCCGCCGGCGCCGCCGTGGCGGGCCGGCCCCTCACCCACGACGACCCGTCGCGGCCGATCTCCCGGTACGGGATCTCGAAGAGGGAGGGCGAGCAAGCCGTCGCGCGGATCTGGAAGGGGCCGTGGATTGCCGTGCGCCCGGGCGTGATCTATGGACCCTGGGACCGGGGTAGCGGTCTCTTCGAATATTTCCGGATGGCGTCCACGGGATGGATGCCCGTTCCCGCGCGCCACGCCAACGTCCAGATCCTCGGTATCGACCAGGTGTCGCTCGCGATCGCGCGCGCCGCGGGCCGGCGGGATCTCGGGGGAGCGACGCGGTTCTTGAGCGACCCGCAACCCGTACGCCTGGAGGAGCTGGCGGGCCTGATCGCAGGGCTGCCCCGGCGGCCCGCCCGGCTCGTCGGAGTCCCGAGTGCCGCCGTCCGCCTCCTCGGCCTCTTCGAAACCGCTGTCGAAACCGTCTCGGGCCGCTGCCGCCCGTTCAATGCCGACAAGGCCAGGGAGATCCTGGCGGGAGACTGGCTTTGCGATTCCTCGCCCCTGCGGCGTGAATTGGCCCTTCCGTCCCCGGTCCCGCTTGCGCAGGGGCTAAGAGCCACGTGGGACTGGTACCTGGACGCCGGGTGGCTGCGCGACAGAGCTTTGTAAAATTTGCTAATATCCCGCCGCTGGGTTCGACATCTCGGACAGGTTGGGGGGAACGATGAGCAAACTCGCCCGGGCCAGGGCGGAGACGGTGGGTACGTCTCCGTTCTTCGAAAAATGCTACCGCTACGAGGAAGCTGCGCGGGTCCGGCAGACCGGTTACTACTCCTTCTTCCGCGTCATCGAGTCGGCCCAGGATCCTGAGGTCACGATCGGCGGCCGGCGTCTGGTGATGCTCGGCTCCAACAACTACCTCGGACTCACCAACGATCCCCGGGTCAAGGAAGCGGCGATCGACGCCATTCGGAAATATGGATCGGGCTGCGCGGGAAGCCGATTCCTCAACGGAACGCTCGATCTGCACGTCCGGCTCGAGCATCGCCTGGCCGAGTTCATGCGCCAGGAGGCGGCCGTCACGTTCTCGACCGGCTTTCAGGTCAACCTCGGCGCCATCTCCTGTCTCGTGGGCAAGGGCGACACCGTCTACCTCGACAAGCAGGACCACGCGTGCATCATCGACGGCGCGCGTCTTTCGTTCGGCGACGTGAAGCGGTTCAAGCACAACGACCCGGCCGACCTGCGCCGGCAGATGCGGGCCGACAGCGATGCGCGCGGCCGGTTCGTGGTCGTGGACGGCGTCTTCTCGATGGAAGGGGACATCGCGCCGCTGCCCGAGATCGTCGGGGTCGCCCGCGAGTACGCGGCCGGCGTCATGGTCGACGACGCGCACGGGATCGGCGTCCTCGGCAAGACCGGCCGGGGGACGGCCGAGCATTTCGGCCTCGAACACGACGTGGACCTGATCATGGGAACCTTCTCCAAGTCGATGGCATCCGTGGGCGGCTTCATCACCGGAAACGCCACGGTCATCGACTACATCAAGCACCGCGCGCGCACGCTGATCTTCTCCGCGGCGCCGCCGCCGGCCTCGGCCGCCGCGGCCCTGGCGACCGTCGAGATCATGGACAAGGAGCCGGAGCGCCGCGACCGGCTCTGGGAGAACACCCGCTTCTTCGCCGAGGGGCTGCGGTCCCTCGGGCTCGATACCGGCGAGTCCGAGAGCCCGGTCGTCCCGGTCGTCGTCGGCGAAGATCTGACTGCGCTGCGCATGGTCCACCGGCTTCAGGAAGAGGGCGTCTTCGTCAACTGCGTGCTCTCGCCGGCGACGCCGCCGGGCCGCGCGCTGATCCGCACCTCGCTCATGGCCACGCACACGCGCTCGCACCTCGCCCGCGCCCTCGACGCGATCGAGAAGGTCGGCCGCGAGGTGGGTCTGGTGCGGGCGGCCACCGCCTGAGCCGCGCGGCGAACCGACGGGACCCTTCGTTGAGCAGCACGGGCTCGCCGCTTTCGATCGAGCGCATCGGCCGCTCTCGGGCCGAGCTGTCCCGCTTCTTCGACGTCGCGGATCGCCTCTACGCGGACGACCGCAACTGGGTCGCGCCGCTGCGCGACGATCTCGCCAAGGTCTTCTACGACACGAATCCCTTCTTCCGGCACGGGGAGATGCAGCTCTTCGTCGCCCGGCGGGGCGCGGCGGACGTCGGCCGCGTCGCGGCGATCCTGGACCGCAACCACAACTCCTTCCACGACGAGAAGGTGGTGTTCTTCGGGTTCTACGAGTCGACCAACGATCCCGAGGTCGTCGCGCTCCTGCTGCAGGCGGTCGCCGTCTGGGGCCGCGAACGCAAGATGACGGTGCTGCGGGGGCCCACGAATCCGACGCTCAACGACGAGGCCGGACTGCTCGTCGAAGGATTCCACTCGCCGCCCGTCCTGATGATGACCTACAACCCCGCGTACTACATCGGCCTGTTCGAGGGGCAGGGGCTCCAGAAGGCGAAGGACCTGCTGGCGTACTGGTTTCCCCTGGAGGAGAAGCCGCTCGCGCGCCTCTCGCGCGTCGCCGAGCGCTATCGCAAGCGGGAGTCGGGCGTGATCGTGCGCAACGTCTCCAAGGGCGGGCTCGAGAAGGACCTGCTCAAGATCCGGGAGGTCTACAACGAGGCCTGGGAGAAGAACTGGGGTTTCGTGCCGATGACGCCCGAGGAGATGGACTTCATGGCCAAGCGCATGAAGCCGCTGCTCGTCGAAGAGCTCCTGTGGCTGGCCGAGGTCCGGCGGGCCGACGGCACGCTCGAGCCGATCGCATTCATGCTCATGCTGCCGGACTACAACGTCGCAATTGCCCCGACGAAGGGCCGGCTGCTTCCCTTCGGATGGCTGAAGTTCCTGCTCGGCACGCGCCGGATCAAGACCGTCCGCGTGCTGACCCTCGGCATCAAGAAGACGCACCGCCTGAGCGGCATCCAGTCAATCATGATGTCGGACTCGCTGCGCTGGCTGCTCAAGAAGGGCTACACGGGCTGCGAGGTGTCCTGGCTGCTCGAGGACAACGAGCTCGTCATCGGCGCCGTCAAGCTCTGGGGCGGGAGGCTCTACAAGACCTACCGGATCTACGAAAAAGCCCTGTAGGAAGGGGCCGCCCCGGACGCCGAGGGGCGCGCCTGGGTGAGCCGGTCGTAGATCCTGTCGCCGCCGAGCACGCTGAGGCACGCGAGCGTCGCCCCCGCGATGACGTCGATCACGTAGTGATAGCGGCAGTAGACCGTCGAGAGGATGAGTCCGGTGGCCACCGGCAGCAGGAACCAGAAGGTCTTCCGGGAGCGCTTCCAGGCCACGAGCAGCACCGACACCGCGACCATCGTATGGCCGGACGGGAAGACGTCGAACTTCGTCTTTTCCATGCTGTTGATGGTGTCGTTGATCGTGCGCGCGATCGGCGTGGTCGTCAGCGACACCGTGTAGAGCGAGGCCTGCGCGAACCTCGGGCCGAGCGCCGGGATCAGGAAGTAGCCGGCGTACGAGACGAAATAGACGATCATGAGCGTGAACACGTAGCGGCGCGCCGTGGGCCGGTCGTGCACCCACAGGACCAGGCCGAGTGTCAGCGCGAGAAAGTAGTAGGTCGCGTAGAAGGAGTAGAAGAGATCGTTCAGCACCGGGTGCACGAGACGCTGCATCCAGACCGTGACATCGACCCCGAACATGGCGCGGTCGGCCGCGATGAGCAAATCGTCCCGGGCGCCGCCGCGCAGGGCCTGGATGAGGGGCTCGAGCGTGCTGAACAGGATCGGGAGGGTCGCGGCGGGGTAGAAGTCGACCACGAAGGCCACGGGCGCGGGCAGCCGATCGATCCGCCCCGCGAGGGCGCTCATGAGGCAGACGTACGCGGCGAGGGCCGCGTACCCGAGGAGCATGTTGACCGGGTGCTCGAGCCGATGGCGCAGAACGAGCGCCAACGCCGTCAGAACGGAGAGCGCCGCGAAGTGGATCGCCTCGGTTGGCCGGATTCGCACGCGCCTTTATAACTCAGGACTCTCCATCCGAAGCGCACCGACGCCGCGAGGCTGACAGCGTAAGGCCCGCCAAGCTACACTTGCGCCCCGTGGACGAATCCCGCACTCACTACCAGATCTCGCTGACGGCCCGTCAGGCGGTCGCTCTTTTTGCGGGCCTCCTGCTCGGGCTCGGCGTGGCCTTCTTTTTGGGACTGATGGCGGGCTCGTCCGGCAGGGCGACGGCGCCTTCGGACGAGGCTGCACCCGGGCGCGTCGCGGCGGTTCCCGACGCCGAAAAGCCCACGGCCGTCTCCGACGCGATCCCTCCCGTCGAGACGGGCGTGCCGACATCCTCGGCCGCCTCGCGGACGGAACTGGCGTCCGCGGGCGTGACGCCGATCCCGGCGGAGCCGACGATCCCGTCGACGCTGCAGACCTTCGAGGACGGAGGCCCCGAGGATGCCGCGGAGACCGCTGTGTCCGGCCCGGCCCGCGTCGGACCGAGCGGAGCGCCAGCGCCCGCGGCCGCCGCGAAGGCGCCCGCGCCGAAGGTCCGCGGCCCCGCGCCCGCCTCCGGCCGGATCTGGGTGCAGGCCGCCTCCCTGCACTCGCACGACGAGGCCACGACGCTGACCGCGCGCCTTTCCCGTCACGGGTACCACGCCGTGATGCTCACGGCATCGGGCCCGAAGGGAAAGGTCTACCGTGTGCGCGTGGGGCCTTACCGCACGGACGACGAAGCAGCCCGCGCGGTTGCGCGCCTGACCAGGCAGGAGAAGATCCGGGAGCCATGGGTCGTCCCGGAAGGCAAGTGACGACGCTGCCCGTCCCGCGGTCGCCGGAGTGGATCCGCGCGCGCAAGCTGCGCCTCGAAGACCTCCATGGCGTCAAGAAAGTCATGCGCTCCCACGGTCTTCGCACGGTGTGCGAGGAGGCCCGCTGCCCCAATCGCGGCGAGTGCTTCGCGCGCGGGACCGGGACGTTCCTGCTCCTCGGGGACGTCTGTACGCGGGCCTGCGGATTCTGCGACATTGCGAACGGCAAGCCGCTCTCGGTGGATCCGATGGAGCCATGGCGCGTGAAGGCGGCGGTCGAGGAGATGGGCCTGAGGTTCGTCGTCCTGACGTCGGTGGACCGCGACGACTTGCCCGACGGGGGCGCGGCCCACTTCGCGGCGACGATCGCGGCCGTCCGGACGCTCGACCCCCTGCCGGGAATCGAGGTCCTCACGCCGGACTTTCTCGGCCGCTTCGATTCTCTGCGCGTCGTCGTCGAGGCGAAGCCCGACGTCTTCAACCACAACGTCGAGACCGTGCCGCGTCTCTACGCGAGCGTGCGGCGCGGCGCGAAGCTCGACCGGTCGCTCGGGTTGCTGTCGGCGGCGAAGATTCTGGATCCGGGCCTCACGACCAAGTCGGGCTTCATGCTCGGGCTCGGGGAACGCGACGACGAGGTCCGGGCGCTGCTCGTCGAAATGCGGGCAGCTTCCGTGGACATCGTCACGATCGGACAGTACCTGCGACCCTCCCGAGACAACCTGCCCGTCGTCGAGTACGTGCACCCGGAAGTCTTCGAACGGCACCGGGAGTTCGGGCAGAGCCTGGGCTTTCGCCACGTCTTCGCCGGCCCCTTCGTGCGGTCGTCGTACCGCGCCGAAGAAGCGCTGCTCGCCTCCGGCGCCGGCGCCTGAGGGCGGACCGGTGACGAGCGGACACGAGCGCTGGCGCACGCCCCTGGCGGGCGTTCTCTCGGGACTGCTCTTCGCGCTCGCATTTCCTCCGGTCGAGTGGGTCCTGCTGCTGCCCCTCGCCCTGGTCCCATGGCTGGCGGCTCTGGCGCGGGAAAAGAGCCGGAGCCGCGCCCTGTGGTCCGGCGTGCTCTTCGGCGTCGCGCACTGGTGCGCCTCGATCCCGTGGATCTACTACGTGGTCACCCGGTACGGGGGACAGGGCGGACTGATGGGCGTCGTCTGTCTCGTGATCCTGTCGCTCATCCTGGCCGAGTGGCCCGCGATCGTCGCATGGGGCACGGTGGCCGCCGCGCCGGCGGGGTCGGCCTGGCGCCTGGCCGCGTTTCCGCTTCTCTGGATGGCGACCGAGCACGTGCGCTCCGAGCTCGTCTACGGAGGGTTTCCCTGGAACCTCGTGGGCCAGGCCCTCTACCACCACCCGGTGTGGCTGCAGACCGCGTCCGTCTGGGGCGTCTACGGTGTCGGAGCGCTGATCGTGGGCCTTTCCGCGATGCTCGCGGCGGGCATCACGCGGCGGCGTCTCGAGCCCATGGCCGCCGCGGCGCTGCTCGTGCTCGCCGCCGGGGTCTTCGGCACGGTGCGGCTGGCCGGCGGACGCCGCGAGCGTCCGGAGATTCCGGTCGCCCTGCTCCAGCCGAACCTGACGGAGCAGATGCGGTCGAGCCCCGAAGGCGCGGCCGCGACCTATCGCGCCGTGCTCGCGCAGGCGCGCGAGGCCGCCGACGAGCAGCCCGCCCTGATCGTGCTGCCGGAATCCGCGCTGCCGGTGTACTGGGACCGCAGCCTGACCCTCCGGCAGGACCTCGCGACAATCGCGCAGGAGGGGCCGGCGATCCTCTTCAACGACGTCGAGGAGGAGGCCGACGGCCGCTACTACAACGTGGCGCGCCTGCTCGCGCGCGGCGGCCTCGCGGGAAAGCCCTACCGCAAGGTCCACCTCGTGCCCTTCGGGGAGTATGTTCCGCTGCCCCGCGTGTTCTTCTTCGTGCGCCAGATCTCGACGGAGATCGGCGCCTTTACGGAGGCCGAGGCGCCGACCGTCGTCCGCTCGGGGTCGCTCGCGATCGGAACGGCCATCTGCTACGAGGCGATTTACCCCTCGGTGGCGAGGCTCGAGACCACCGACGGCGCCAACCTCCTGGTGACGATCTCCAACGATTCCTGGTACGGACGCGGAGGCGCGCAGGAGCAGCACTTCGCCGGCGCGGTTCTGCGGGCGGTCGAGAACGACCGGTACCTGGTTCGCGCCGCCATCACGGGCATCTCCGGGATCGTGGACTCGCGCGGAAGGATCCTGGCCGAGACGCGGCCCAACGAGCGGGCGCTCGTCCAGGGAAGAGTCCGCCTCGAATCGGGCTGGACCGCGTGGAACCGCTGGGGCTTCCGCATCCCGGGCATCGCCGACGTGATGGGGGCGGCCGTGCTACTCTTCGGCCTCGCTCGCATCGGGAGCGGCCGCCGGCACGCTCACGACGCATGACACACGACGCACGACGACCCGAATGACCGAACGCGACGACCTCCTTTCCGCTCTCAAGACCGCCGCGGAGCGCCTGACCGCGCTCCGCGGCTATCTTTGATCTGGACGCGGCGCGGAGCGCGCTCGACGGCCTGAGGGAAAAAGCCTCCGCCCCCGACTTCTGGTCGCGGCAGGAGGAGGCGCAGGAAATCCTGCGGAAAACGCGCGCCCTCGAGAAGAAGCTCGAGACCGCCGCGCGGCTCGACGAGTGGAAGGGCGAGCTCGACACGCTCGCCGAGCTCCTGCGCGAGGGCGAGCCCGCGGACGCCGAGGCGCGGACGGCGCTCTCGGGGGCCGGGTCCTTCGGCGACGAGCTGGAGCTGGCGGTGAAGATGGGAGCGCCCGAGGACGAGAACAACGCGTGGTTCTCGATCCACGCCGGCGCGGGCGGCACCGAGTCCCAGGACTGGGCGGAGATGCTGCTGCGCATGTATATCCGTTTTGCGGAGCAGCGGGGATGGAAGGCGGAGCTGATCGAGCGGCAGGACGGCGAGGAGGCCGGTCTGAAGAGCGCGACGCTGCACGTGACCGGCGACCACGCCTACGGCTATCTCAAGGGGGAGATGGGCGTGCACCGGCTCGTGCGCATCTCGCCGTTCGACTCGGCGCAGCGGCGGCACACGTCCTTCGCGTCCGTCTACGTCGCGCCCGAGATCGACGAGAACATCGTGATCGAGATCCCCGATAAGGACCTCCGGATCGACACCTACCGGTCGAGCGGCGCGGGCGGCCAGCACGTCAACGTCACGGACTCGGCCGTGCGGATCACCCACATCCCGACCAACATCGTCGTCACCTGCCAGAACGAGCGCAGCCAGGGCCGCAACCGCGAGATGGCGATGCGCGTGCTGCGCGCCCGCCTCTACCAGAAGGCGCTCGACGAACGGCGCGCCGAGGAGGAGCGGCGGGTCGGGGAGAAGAAGGCGATCGAGTGGGGCAGCCAGATCCGGTCGTACGTGCTCCACCCGTACCGCATGGTCAAGGACCACAGGACCAACTTCGAATCCGGCGACACCGACCGGGTGCTCGACGGGGGCGTCGGCCCCTTCGTCGAGGCGTATCTCAAGTGGGTCGCCGACGGGAGGCCCGAACGTGGCGCCTGACGCCGGGAGGGCGGCGCCGCTCTCGTGGATGGACGAGGTCGCGGCGCGGCTCGAGGCCCGCGCCGGAGCGCATCCCGAGCCGACAGCCGAGCAGCGCCGAGCGGCCGTGCTCGTGCCCCTCTTCGTGCGCGACGGAGCGCTGCGGATCGTCCTGACCCGCCGCACCGAGACCGTCGAGCATCACCGCGGGCAGATCTCGTTTCCGGGGGGTGCCGAGGAGGAGGCGGACGAGTCGGCCTTCTCGACCGCCGTGCGCGAGACCGAGGAGGAGCTCGGGATCCCGGCCGGCGACATCCGGCTGCTCGGGTCGCTCTCTGCGCTCGCGACGGTCTCAGACTTCTTCGTGGAGCCCTTCGTCGGCGCGATCCCGTACCCGCACGTGCTTCGCCCCGCCGAGGCAGAGATCGCGGAGGTGATCGACGCGCCGATCGGCGCGCTCATGGACCCGAAGATCCTCGAACGGCGCGTCCTGCCGGGGCGCGAAGAGCCCACCCTCTTCTTCCACTACGGCAAGCACGTCATCTGGGGCGCCACCGCCCGGATGCTGAAGGAGCTGCTCGACGCGCTCCGCGCCTAGCGGGGCTAGTGCGCGTACAGCTTCTCGCCCGCCTCGACGCGGATCGGAAGCTTGTTCTGCGGCGGCGGCAGCGGGCAGGTGGCGTAGGGCGTGAAGACGCACGGCGGGTTGTACGCCTTGTTGAAGTCGATCACGGTCCTGCCGCCGACCGGAGGAGCCACGTAGAGGAACCGGCCGGCGCCGTAGGTGTCCGCGCCATTCGACCGATCGCCGAAGATCACGAAATAGTCCGTCTCGCCCCGCTCGAGCACGGCGTCGAGGCGGTAGGTCTTCCCGTCGCGCGTGAAGACGATGGCGCCGGGCGAGCTCTCGGAATCCGCGTGCCCGAGGACGTTCGGGATGGGGATCGAGCGGGGCGGATCGTACGGCTCGAAGCGCGCGTCGATCCTCCAGGAGGGATCGGTCTTGAAGTACGTGATGCCGTGGAATTCGCGCCGGGCCGGGCTGGCCGTGTCCTTGACGCGCACGGCGAAGCGTTGGTCGCGCTCGATCACGTAGAAGCGCACCGAGCCGATCGAGAGGATCGTGGGCTCGTCCGCCGCGTCGGAGCGGATCTCGCCGGACCGGGCGGGCTGTCCGGCGATCCGGACGTCGGCTCCCGGCGCGGGGTCGAACGAGAGCCTGGTGCCGGTGAGCCGGAGAGTGCCGACCTTCGCGGGGACCCCGTCGTGCCGCGGCAGGACGGCCACTGCGTCGCGCGCGCTGCCGACCGCGTTGGCTCCCTCGGACAGCCAGAAGAGGCCGACCACGGTCAGCCATCCATCGTCGGAGCGCAGAGCGGCGAGGCGTTTCGCCTTCCAGGCGTCGATCTCGGAGGCGTAGGCGGGTCCCGCGGACGGGGGCGCGGTCATGACGACGGCGAGGGTGAGGGCCGCAAGCAAACGCACGTTCCGGAGGCCCCGGGCCTAGGAGGCCGCCCTGTCGAGCGCCTGGAGCTCGGTCGAGCGTGCGAGATTCGTCTTCGCGGCCTCGAAGGCGCCGTCGAGCGAGAGCGCCTTCTGGAAGGCCTCCACGGCCGAGGCATAGCTGCCGCGTTCGACGCGGACGACGCCGAGGTTGTTCCAGAGGACGGGAGACTTCGAATTGCTCTCGATGGCCTTCGTGAGCGCCGCCTCGGCTTCGGCGAGCTTTCCCCGGTCGGCGAGGACGATCGCCAGGCCTGCCGCCGCCTCCTCGCTGAGCGGATCGAGGGAGAGGGCGGCCTCGTATGCGGTCGAGGCCTCTTCGAGTTTCTTCTCCTCGGCGCGCGTCTGGCCGAGCGCCGTCCAGGCGCCGGCCTCGTTGGGGTCGAGGCGGGTCGTCTCGGCGAACTCGCGGTCGGCTTCCTTCCACATCTTCTTCTTGCGGAAGGCCCGCCCGAGATTGTCGTGGAAGATCGCGGAGGCCCCGTTCAGGCGGACCGCTTCCATCAGTTCCTCGGCGGAACGGTCGATTTCGTCGGAGCGAAAGAGAAACACGCCGAAATCGTTGCGGGCGTCGGCCGAGGCCGGGTCGATCTCGATGGCACGGCCGAAGGCGATGCGCGCCGCGCTTTGGTCGCCGAGCTCGCTCATGGTGCGGCCGAGGCCCCGCGCGGCCGAGACGCTCTTCGGGTTCAACTCCAGCGCACGGCGATAGTGGCTCGCGGCGGTGTTCCATTTCTTCTGCCGCTCCGCCACGACCCCGAGGCCGAGCTCGGACTTCGCGTTGGCGGAGTCGAGGACCGTGGCCGCCGTGAACTCGCGTTCGGCGTCGGCGTCCTGTCCCGCGGCGAGCGCGGCGTCGCCGAGAATTCGGTGCGCGTCGGCATTTTTGGGGTCGGCCTCGGAGGCCTGCCGTGCATAGGAGGCCGCCGCCCGGAAATTGCCGGAAGTCAGCGCGCGATCCGCGGACTCGAGCAGGGGACCGACGGCGGGCGCGGGCGCGATCTGGGGAGCCGTCGCGGCGCCGCCGTCGGCGGTTGCGCCGATCGGAACGGAGGACACGAGCGCCTTCTCGGCCTCGGCAGCCTTGCGCCGTGCCTCGTCGGCGTCGGCGGCGTGTCCGAGGGCGTCGTCGGCCTGGGCGATCAGACGGTAGACCTCCGGGTCCGTCGAGTTGCCGGCCCGCTTCAGGTCGAAGAGCGCCTCTTCCGCCTTGCCGTCGGCGAGCTTGGCGCGGGCGGATCGCTTGAGCTCGTCGATGTCGATGGCCGGGACGTTCGTCCCCGTCGTCTCGGCACGCACGGCGGAAGCGAGGTTGGCGAAATCCGGGCTGTAGAAGTCGGGTATGACCTGCAGGTCCGGCCGGGCCGCAAGCGCGGCCCTGAGCTCCTCGCGGGCCGTCTTCGAGTTGCCCGCGATGTAGTACGACCACGCGCTCTGGAGGTGCAGATCGGCCTTCCGATCGGCGGCCACTCCCGGCAGCTCGGCCGCCCGCGCGTACTTTTCGCCGGCGTCCTTGAAGCGCCCGGAATCGAACGCATGCTTGGCCTCGCTCTCGAGCTTCGCGGCGTCCTGCGCCAGACCGAGGCCGGCGAGAAGCAGTCCAGCCGCGAGAACGAAGGCTTTCTTCAAGAAGTACCTCCGGCCGCGGGCGAGGGCGGGGGCGGCGTCCACGTCTTCGGGGCGCCGTCCGGGACCGCGATCTTCTCGGTGACGGGGTTCATTCCCTCGCGCGAAAGTGTGATCGTGTAGGACCCGGCCGCCAGTTTATGGCGGGCCGCGCCGGGCAGGACCCCCTTGAACTTGCCGTCGATGAGCACGGAGGCTCCATCCCAGCCGGGCGCCTCGATGACGAGCATCGACACCGGGAACTGGTAGTGGATGCGGTCGTCGAACTTCGGCCCGACCTCGAACTTCTTCTCGTGGGTGGGAAACCCCCTGGCCTGGAAGCGGACGGTGTGTTCGCCCTCGTCGAGCGCGAGGGTTCGCGCGGGGATGGAGGGACCCACGACCTTGCCGTCGATCGAGAGCGTGGCCACGGGCACGGAGGAGAACTGTATCTTGAATTTCCGGGGGGCGGCCGCAGGCTTCTCTGCAGGGGCGGGAGGCGCCGGGGCCGCCGCGACGGCCGTGGGCACCGCCTCGGGGACGGGAGGCGGCACCGCGGACGCGGAATGCGCCGCCTCTGCGTCGCCGAGCTTCGGGACCGGGAAATCCAGGGCGACGGTCGGAGCTACGGCGGGCGTCGGCACGACCACCGGCGTGGGCCTGACCGCCGCGGGCTCGCGATTCAGAAGGCGGTAGACCTCGGCTCCTGCCACACCGAGGATGAGCAGCGCGGCGAGCACGGTCAGCCGCGTCTTGCTGCGTCCGGCGGGTGCGGTTTCGGTCGATCGCCGGGCGCCGACCGCGGTCTCGTCGGCCGCGCCCTCGGCGGACGGATCGCGAAAGTTCACGAGCTCGAGGGGAGGCCGCGCGCCGCCCGAGATCGACGCGGAGGTGGGGGTCGCGTCGGACGCCGGGACCCGCGCGAGCGCGCCCGAAGGCGGCGTGATGTTGAAGGGCGGTAGGCCGGCCGACGGCGTGGCGAGCGTCGGGTCTTCGTCGGCGACCTCGCGAATCTGCCGCACCGTGTCGGGAAGCACCTGGGTCACCTTGAACATGCCGGAGGCCCCGGCGAGTTCGCGGAAGACGGCCTGGAGGTCCTTGCGGAACTCCTCCATCGTCGGGTACCGGTCGCCGGGCGCCTTGGCGAGCGCGCGGTTGACGGCCGCGATCAGCGCGGGCGGCGCATCCTGGGCGAGCGTCTCGATGGGCTCGGGGGTTTCGTTCAGGATCTTGTAGAGGATGGTCGAGAGGTGCTCGCCGCGAAACGGCTTGCGGAAGCAGAGCAGCTCGTACGACAGCACGCCCATCGCAAAAACGTCCGTGCGCCGGTCGATCGATTCTCCGCGGATCTGCTCGGGGGCGAGGTACGCCGAAGTGCCGAGCGTGATGCCGGTCTGCGTCAGGTTGGACTCGGTCTGGAGCGACTTGGCGATGCCGAAGTCCATCACCTTGACGGTGCCGTCCTCGAGGATGCGGACGTTGGCCGGCTTGACGTCGCGGTGGATGATGCTCGCCGCGTGCGCGTACCCGAGGCCCTCGGCAATCGCCATCAGGATCTCGACCTTGCGGGCCACCGGGATGGGCTCGCCGCGCTTGATCTTCTTGTCGAGGTCCTCGCCGGTCAGAAACTCCTGGACGATGTAGGGGATCCCGTTCTCGACCCCGAAGTCGTAGATCGTCGTGATGTTGCGGTGGTGAAGGTTCCCGGCGAGCTCCGCCTCGCGGAAGAACCGGTGCTTGATCTCTTCGTCGTTGACCTGGCAGGTCTTGATGGCGACGGTGCGCTTGATGAACGGGTCCCGGCCCCGGTAGACGGCGCCGAAGCCGCCCACACCGATCTGCTCCGAGACCTCGTATTTCCCGATTTTGTTGAGCATCGCCCCGCCGCCGAACCCGCTAAGTGTAAACGAAGCCGGGAGCGGCCGAAACCGTTGCCGGGAAACGGCTTGGGATGGGTACACTGGGAGCGGATGCGCCGCACGACGTTCTGCCTCCTGCTGGCCCTGGCGCTGATGGCAGCGGCCTCCTGCCGCAAGTTCGAGCAGAAGGACCTCGACGCCGTGCGCGCCCTGAGGGCCCGCGCACTGCCGCGATTCCGGCCCCCGGCCGACGGCGTCGTGACCGTCGCGCAGCTGGACGAATTCGTGAAACTGCGCCGCGCCGCCGGAAGCCGGTCCGAGGCAGACACGGCGGCCGCCCTCGGCGCCGATCCGGCGGAGATCGCCTGGGTCCGCGCCCGGATCATCGAGGCGCTGCTTGCGCTCGATGCGAAGCAGGCGACCGAAAGCGTTGCCGAGTCGTACGGTGCGGCCATCAGCCGTCTGCGCGAAACACACCGGTCCGAGCGCGACCCGAAGACGGCCGCGAGACTCGACGCGGAGATTGCCGGCCTCGAGCGCGAGCGGGCCACGCTGCGCAAGGGCGACGGCCAGGCTCCGGCGGTCGCGAAGAACGCGGCCCGGATCGCGCCGCGGCGGGCGGAGCTCGCGGCGCTCGGACTGTGACGCCCATCGAGACGTTGCTCGGCGAGGAGATCGCCGAGGGCTCCTTTCCGGGAGCGGTGGCGCTGGTCGGGTCGGGCGAGAGAGTCCTCGAGGTCGCCGCCGCCGGGCACGCCTGTCTCGAGCCCGAGGAGGCGCCGGTGTCCCGCGACACGCTCTTCGACCTCGCGAGCCTGACGAAGCCCCTGTGCACGGGCGCGCTCGCGGCGACGGCCGGCGACGCGCTCCCGCTCGATGCGGCGCCCGGGCGATACCTGCCCGAGTGGAAGCAGACGCGATTCGATGGAATCCGCATCGAGCACCTGCTGACGCATACGTCCGGGCTGGCGGCGTGGTACCCGATGTACACGCGCGGCGAGGGAGCCGCGGCCTACCGCAAGACCCTTGCGACGATGGAGCCGCAGGCGCGGCCGGGCGCCCGGGTCGTTTACAGCGACCTGAATTTCCTCGCGCTCGGCGAGATCCTCGAGACGATCTTCACCGCCCGCCTCGACCGGCTCTTCGCGGATCTCGTCGCGGGCCCGGCCGGTTCGCGCGCCGCATTCCTGCCCGCTCCCGGCGCCGACACCGCCGCGACCGAGAAGGGCGATCGGTTCGAGCGGGCGATGGTGGAGTCACGCGGCTTGACGTACGCGCACTTCCGCGACGGAGTCGTGCGCGGCGAGGTCCACGACGGCAACGCCCTCCGGCGCGGCGGCGTGGCCCCGCACGCGGGCCTCTTCGCCTCGGCCGCGGACGTCTACGCGCTCGCGCGCTCCTGGCTCGAGCCCGGCCGCGCGGACGCCGGCCTCGACCGGACCCCGGAGCTCTCGGAGGCGCGCGGGCTCGCGTGGCAGGGGCGCCGCGGGGCTGGCTCGGCCATCCCCGAGATGTCGCCGCGCGCCTTCGGCCACACGGGGTTCACGGGGACCTCGCTGTGGATCGACCCCGACCGCGAGCTCGTCAGCATCCTGTTGACGAATCGGATCCACCCCGAGGTGAAGGAGATCCCCTTCAACGAGGTCCGCCAGCGGTTCCACGCCGCGGTTTACGCGGCGTACGCGTGAGGTAAACTCCCGCTTCCTATGGCGGAAACCACTCCCGAAATCGTCATCCTCGAGGGCGCCCGGACCCCCATGGCCGAGTACAACGGGGCCTTCGCGGGCATCACGGCCATCGACCTCGGCGTCCACGCGGCGCGCGCGGCCCTCGAGAGCAGCGGCACCGAGCCGGGCGAGATCGACCACGTCATCTTCGGAAACGCCCTCCAGACTTCGGGGGACGCGATCTACGGCGCGCGGCACGTCGGCCTCAAGGCCGGAGTCCCCAAGGAAGTGCCGGCGCTGACGGTCAACCGGCTCTGCGGGTCCGGGTTCGAGGCGATCGTGCAGGGCGCGCACCGGATCCTTCTCGGGGAGGCGAAGACGGTGCTGGCCGGCGGCATGGAGAACATGTCCCAGGCGCCGCACGTCATCCGGGGCGCCCGCAAGGGCCTGCGCCTCGGCCAGGGGCAGCTCGAAGACTCACTGATGGTCGCGCTGCTCGACTCTTATTGCAATCTGTACATGGCTCAGACCTCCGACCGCGTGGCCACGAAGTACGGCGTGACGCGCGCCGAGCAGGATGCCTACGCGCTGTCCTCGCAACAGCGCGCCGCGGCGGCCTGGGCCGCGTGCCGCCTCTCCGAAGAGGTCGTGCCCGTCGAGGTCAAGGCCGGGCGCAAGACCGTGCGCGTCGAGAAGGACGATCACATGCGGCCCGACTCCACGCTCGAGGGCCTCGCGGCGCTGCCGCCGTCGTTTGCGGAGGAGGGCGGCGTGACCGCGGGCAACGCGTCGGGCATCGTGGACGGAGCGGCCGCCGTGGTCGTGACGACGGCCGGTGCGGCAAGGGCGAAGGGACGCAAACCCCTCGGGCGCCTGGTCTCCTGGGCCGTCGTCGGCGTCGAGCCGGAGCTGATGGGCATCGGCCCGGCGCCGGCCGCGCGCGCGGCGATCGCGAGAGCGGGCCTGAAGCTCGAGGACATCGGCCTCTGGGAGATCAACGAGGCCTTCGCCGGCCAGATTCTCGGCGTCGTCCGCGAGCTTGCCCTGGACCGCGAGAAGCTGAACGTGAACGGCGGGGCGATCGCGCTCGGCCACCCGCTGGCCGCCACCGGAACGCGCTGCACGCTGACTCTCCTCAAGGAGATGCGTCGGCGCGGCGTGCGCTACGGCCTGGCGGGAGCGTGCATCGGGGGAGGCCAGGGCATCGCGGTGGTCGTGGAGGCGGGCGCCTAGCGCCGGACCCGGCGAGGCGCCCTTGAACTGGACCGAGCGGATTCTCGATTTTCCCGTGCGCGCCGCAGCCGTGGACGACTTCCTGAAAGACCTCCGCGCGCATGGAACGGCGGACCTGAACGCCGTGATGGCCACGTTGAACGAGGCCGGCCTCTGCCGCGAGGCTCTCGACTACTGGATCGAAAACGACTGGATCCTGCTCGCGCCGAGCGCGCCGACCATCGCGCTGGCGGGGCCGGGTTTCGCACCGCAGTTGACGCTGCGGAATTTTTGCGGAGAGGAAGCGGAAGAGGACGATGACGTCCCCGACGCGGCCGAGGAGGGATCGAAGGACCATGACGATGCGTAAAGTGGGCGTTCTCGGGGCGGGATTGATGGGCTCCGGAATCGCGGAAGTGTGCGCCCGGGCGGGCTACGAGACCGTGGTGCGGGAAGTCTCGGAGGACCTCGTCCGGAAGGGGCTCTCGCGGATCGAAGGGTCGCTCGGCAAGGCCGTCGACAAGGGCAAGCTCGCGGCGGCCGACCGGGACGCGGCGTGGAAGCGGATCTCCTCGACGACGCGCCTCGAGGACCTCGCCGATTGCGATCTCGTCATCGAGGCCATCGTCGAGAACCTGGACGTCAAGAAGGAGACGTACGGGGCGCTCGACCGGATCTGCAAGCCCGGGACGATCTTCTGTTCGAACACGTCCTCGCTCACGATCACGGAGATGTCCGCGGCGACGCAGCGCGCCGATCGCTTCGCCGGTCTCCACTTCTTCAACCCCGTTCCCGTGATGAAGCTCGTCGAGGTGGTCCGCACGATCTCGACGTCCGAGGAGACGGCGGCCGCCGTGTTCGAGTTCGCGCGCTCGCTCGGCAAGGAGCCGATCCGCACGCACGACAACTCGGGCTTCATCGTCAACCGCCTCCTCGTGCCGTACCTGCTCGATGCCGTGCGCGCCCTCGAGGAGGGCGTCGGCACGCGCGAGGACATCGACAAGGGAATGGAGCTCGGCTGCGGACACCCGATGGGGCCGCTCAAGCTGCTCGACTTCGTCGGGCTCGACACGACGTATGCGATCGCGGAGATCATGTTCGACGAGTACCGGGAGAGGCGTTTCGCGCCGCCGCCCTTGTTGAAGCGCATGGTCCTGGCGGGCCGGTACGGCAAGAAGTCGGGGCGCGGATTCTACGAGTACGGAGGTTAGGACGATGGGCGATCTCGTTCGCGTCGAAGATCACGAGGGCGGGATCCGCGTCTTCACGGTCACGCGGCCCGAGAAGCTGAATGCCCTGAATGCGGCGGTCCTCGACGACCTCGCGGCCTCGGTCGGAGCCGCGGAGAGGGACCCCGGCCTGCGCTGCATCGTCCTGACCGGGGCCGGCGAGAAGGCGTTCATCGCGGGCGCCGACATCGGCGAGCTCGCGAAGCTCTCGCCCCTCGAGGGCCGGGAGCACGCGCGGCGCGGGCAGGCCCTGTTCGACCGCGTCTCGAACCTGCCGGTGCCCACGATCGCGGCGATCAACGGATTTGCGTACGGCGGGGGGCTGGAGCTCGCGATGGCCTGCTCGCTGCGCGTGGCCGCGGAATCGGCGCGCATGGGCCTGCCCGAGACGTCCCTCGGCATCCTGCCGGGCTACGGCGGCACGCAGCGGTTGGCGCGGCTCGTGGGGCCCGCGCGCGCGATGGAGCTCGTCCTGACCGCGGAGAAAGGCCTGACCGCTCCGGAGGCCGAGCGCATCGGGCTCGTCAACCGGGTGTTTCCGGCCGGCGAGGCCCTGTCGGGGGCCCTCGGCATCGCGAAGAAGATCGCCGCCAACGGCCCGGTCGCCTGCCGCTATGCGATGGAGGCGATCCGGCGGGGGATGGAGATGCCCCTGGCCGAGGGACAGCTGCTCGAGGCCACGCTCTTCGGGCTTTGCGCGGCGACCGCCGACACGAAGGAAGGGATGACCGCCTTTCTCGAGAAGCGACCCGCCCGCTTCGAAGGGCGCTGAGAGGGGCGACGCATGGGCACCGATCTCGTCAGCGCCTGCATTTTCTGCGCGGGGTGGCTGCTCGGCATGGACCTGACGCCCCGCGACGGCCTGAGCGGCCAGATGGGGTTTTCCTACGCGACGATGGCGCGCCGCTACGACGTGAGCCCCGTGCGCGTGGACTCCTCGGACGTGACGCCGAAATTCGTCCTGGTCGGCCTGGGCAACGCGTGGCCGGCGCTCGACGGCCTGGGCGCCGGGACGCCCGCGAGCGAGTGGCGCGCCCGCGTGGCCTTCGGCACGTCGCACGACCAGCAGGAGCGCAAGGCGCTCGAGGACCTCGACCGGATCGTCGCCTCGGGCACGGGCCGCTACGAGAACTTCGCGCTGCTCGGCCGCATGAAGGTGGGGGAGCGCGACTCGGTCGAGCTCGCCGTGGACCGCCGCGGCGAGAGCGCCACCGACCTGATCGGAGTCGGCGACCAGAACCACGAGCTCTCCTCCTCGCGCTCGCTGTCGGCGTCCCGGGCCGACGTGGCCGCGGGCTGGCGCCACCGCTGGCCCGGGCTCGAGGCCGCGGCGGCCTTCCGGTGGACGAAGCCCGACGGCTACAACTCCTCCGCCGGATCCTTCCAGAGCGCCTCGGGCAACATGTTCGGCGCCGACGCCGAGCTCCGCTGGCGCTGCAAGGGCTGGAGCCTGCTCCTGCACGGCGAGGGGATGTGGGGCAACCTCGACGTCCACCGCGAGAGCCTCCCCGACTTTGCCGACCGGGACGCGCCGCTGCCGGCCGCATTCGAGGCGGTGCGCCTGGGCGTCGGCTACTCGTGGACGAGGACGGATCTCTTTCTCACGTCGACCTACGACCACCAGCACCTGCCGTTCGTCTCGATCGCGGTCCTCGGGACCGAGCAGTCGGCCTTCGACCGCGGCTACGACCCGGACTCCACCAACGACGAGTTCTACTTCGACCTCGCCTTCCGCTACGCGGTCTCGCCGGCGATCCGCCTGCGCGTCGGCCTGGTGGTGGCGTGGGGCGCGGAAACCGTCCTGCTGCACGACGCCGCGGGCGGGCTGCCCGACCTTTCGCTCGACGTCCACCGGCGCGGCATCTTCGGCGGCGGCCTGTCGACCGCGATCGGCACGCCCGAAACGGCCCTCTTCATCGGCGCCGACTTCGCCATCGGCGGCCCCTCCCAGTAACCTGCTAAAATCCCAGAGGAAGAAAACGCCCTTGCACCCTCCGGACTCCGAGCTCATCTACGACTGGAACCGCGCCGGCGGCTCCGCGTCTCCCGCCCGCGGGAAAGTCGAGCTGGACGACGAAACGCTGCGGGACGGCCTGCAGTCGCCGTCGGTCAAGAGCCCGTCGATCGACCAGAAGATCCGCATCCTCCATCTCATGGAGGCGCTCGGGATCGATTCGGCGGACATCGGACTGCCGGGAGCCGGCCCGCACGTGGTCGAGACGGTGACGCTTCTCGCCGAGGAGATCGTCCGCGGCAAGATGAAGATCCGCCCGAACTGCGCGGCCCGCACCGTGGCGGCGGACATCCTTCCGATCATCGAGATCTCCCAGAGGGTCGGCATTCCCATCGAGGTGTCCTGCTTCATCGGCTCGTCGCCGATCCGCCAGTACGCCGAGGACTGGAACTTCGAGAGGATGCTGCGGCTGTCCGAGGACGCGGTCGCGCTGGCCGTCAAGGAAGGGCTGCCGGTCATGTACGTGACCGAGGACACGAGCCGCGCCCACCCGGACCACATCCGCGGCATGTACACGACGGCGATCCGCGCGGGAGCCAAGCGCGTCTGCGTGTGCGACACGGTCGGACACGCCACGCCCAACGGCGTGCGCAACCTCGTGAAGTTCGTGTCGGATCTCGCCGCCTCGCTCGACCCCGACGTGCGCGTGGACTGGCACGGCCACCAGGACCGCGGCCTCGGCGTGACCAACGCCCTCTGGGCCCTCGAGGCGGGGGCGCACCGCGTCCACGCCTGCGCGCTCGGCATCGGCGAACGGGTCGGCAACACGCCGATGGATCAGCTGCTGGTCAACCTCCAGCTGCTCGGGTGGATCGACCGCGACCTGACGCGTTTGAACGACTACTGCGCGGCCGTGTCCGAGGCGACCGGCGTGCGCATTCCCGACAACTACCCGATCGTCGGCCGCGATGCGTTCCGCACCGGGACGGGCGTCCACGCGGCGGCGATCATCAAGGCGCGCAAGAAGGGCGACGAGTGGCTCTCGGACCGCGTCTACTCCGGCGTGCCCGCGAGCATGATCGGCCGCCACCAGGTGATCGAGGTCGGGCCGATGAGCGGCGTGTCGAACGTCGAGTGCTGGCTCGAGGACCGCGGCGTCGAGCCCCGTCCCGAGCTCGTCGCCGCGATCTTCCGCCGGGCGAAGGAGAGCGACCGCATGCTCCTCGACGAGGAGATCCTCGAGGTCGTGCAGCGCTTGACGCCGGCTCCGGCGGCCCATTAGCGGCTCGGGGCGCGGCGGGGGCGGCTTCAGGCCGCAGTCACCCGGCCCGTCCACGCGCTTCCTCGACCGCGAGCTGCCGACCTACCTCGATCACCTCGCCGTCGAGCGCGGTCTCTCGCCGGCGAGCGTGGCCGCCTACGGCAGCGACCTCGAGGCGTTCGGACGGTTCCTCGCGAGGTCGCGCCTCGACGCGGCGAAGGCCTCCCGCGCGGACCTCGGCCGCTACCTGACGGAGCTGCGCGGCCGCGGTCTCTCCGCGCGCTCGGCCTCCCGCGCCCTCTCGGCCGTGCGCGGCTTCTACGGCTTCGCCGCGGCGCACCTCTCTTTCCAGGAGGACCCGACGGCCGACATGACCAATCCGAAGATCGGACTGGCGCTGCCGAAGAGCCTGTCGGAGGGAGAAGTCGAGTCGCTGCTCGGCGCGCCCGACACGGCGGCGCCGCTCGGGCTCCGGGACCGGGCGATGCTGGAGCTGCTCTACGCCTCGGGTCTGCGCGTGTCCGAGATCGTGAACCTGCCGCGCGACGCGGTGGACCTCGAGGCGGGCATCCTGCGCGTGACGGGCAAGGGCGGCAAGGAGCGCCTCGTTCCGTTCGGCAAGTCGGCCGCCCGCTGGCTCGCGCGCTACCTCGAGTCGGCGCGCCCGGGGCTCGACCGGAAGCGCTCGGAGAAGCTGTTCCTCTCGGTGCGCGGCGCCGCGATGAGCCGCCAGCGGTTCTGGCAGCTGATCGAGGGGTACGGCCGGAAGGCCGGGATCCGCGCGCGGCTGACGCCGCATGCCCTGCGCCACTCGTTCGCGACCCACCTGCTCGAGCACGGCGCGGACCTGCGAGCCCTCCAGATGATGCTCGGCCACTCCGACATCGCGACGACCCAGATCTACACGCAGGTGTCGCGCTCGCGCCTGCGGCGGGTCTACGACGAATTCCACCCCCGGGCGGGAAAGGCCCCGAGGGGCCGGGCCGGCCGATGAGGACCGGGCCGCGGCAGGAATGCCCCGGCGGCCGCGGGCGTTTCCCGTTCCACATGCGCGGCAAACCCATTTTGACGGTCCTCCTGGCGTTAGCGGTCCTCCTGTCGTCGGCCGCGCTCTCGGCCGAGCTGATCGTCTTCGAGGATGGACGCGTGGTGAAGGCCTCCGGCTACGTCCTGCTGAACGAGGAGCTGGAGATCCGCCTGCCGGGCGGCGGGAGCTACCGCGTGGACCTGTCGCGGGTCGAGCGGATCGTGGACGACGAGGTGGTCGTCGACGCCGTGGCCGTCGACGACGAGGCCCTGCGCGGCGGCCTGACCTACGACCTCACGTACAAGGCCGGGCGCAAGCCGCTCTTCGGATCCGATTTCGACGCCCTCATCGACCGGGAGGCGAAGAAGCAGAACCTCGATGCGTCCTTCGTGTCCGCCCTGATCCGTGCCGAGTCGAACTACGAGCCGCGCGCCGTCTCGCGCAAGGGCGCTCGCGGCCTGATGCAGCTCATGCCCGCGACGGCGAAGCGGCTCTCCGTGCGCAAGCCTTTCGATCCGGCGTCCAACGTCCGCGGTGGGGTGCAGTACCTGCGCGAGCTCGTCGACCGCTACGGGCAGCGCCCCGACCTCGTGCTCGCGGCGTACAACGCCGGCGAGGGCGCGGTCGCGAGCTACGGCGGTGTTCCCCCGTACCGCGAGACGATCGCCTACGTGAATCGGATCCTGAAGTGGTGGCAGCCTTCCGAGGCGGTGGCCGGGCCCTAGATCCCCGATCCGCCGGGACGATCTTCGTCCGACGGCCCCGTTAAGATGCGCCCATGAGACTCCGAAGCATGCTGGCGGCGGCGGTGTTTGCGGCGGCGGGAAGCGGCACGGCGGCCGCGGCGGCTCCTCCCGACTTCGAGGCGGCCGGCAGGGAGGCGGCCGGCCTGCTCCAGGCGTACCTGCGGGTGGACACGACGAATCCTCCCGGCAACGAGCGCCGCGCCGCCGACTTCTTCAAAGAGATCTTCGACCGCGAGGGCATCGAGAGCCGGATCTACGATCTCGGCCACGGGCGCGCGAACATCCTGGCCCGGCTTCCGGGCAACGGGACGTTCCGGCCGCTCCTGCTGCTCAACCACCTCGACGTCGTCCCCGCGGAAGCGGAGCGCTGGACGGTGCCTCCGTTTTCCGGCGAGCTCAAGGACGGATACATCTGGGGGCGCGGTGCAACCGACATGAAGGGCACGGCCATCTGCCAGCTCGTCACGATGCTGCTCCTGAAGCGCGGGGGGGTGCCGCTCGACCGCGACGTCCTGTTTCTCGGGACGGCCGACGAGGAGGAAGGCAAGGACAACGGCGTCGCCGCGATGGTCGACCGGTACCGGTCCGACCTGCGCGAGGCCGAGTACTGCCTGACGGAGGGCAACACGATCTCGGTCGAGGACGGCCGCACGGTGGCGTGGGAGGTCGACGTCACCGAGAAGGCGCCCCTCTGGCTCAAGATCGTCGCGACCGGCAAGGCGGGCCACGCCTCGATCCCCGAGCCCGACGGGGCGGTGGCGCGTCTGATCCGCGGGCTCGGCCGCATCCTCGACTACGAGCCGCCCGTGCGCCTGATTCCGGCGGTCGACGCGTACTTCCGGCAGATGGCGCCCATGGCGAAGGGGGATCTCGCGCGCGCCCTGGCCAACCCGCGCGCGGCCCTCGACGACCCCTCCCTGCGCAAACTCCTGCTGTCCGATCCCGCGCGCAGCGCCTACCTGCGCACGACGATTTCGGTGACGGGGCTGACCGGCAGCGAGAAGATCAACGTCATCCCGGGCGAGGCCACGGCTTCGCTCGACTGCCGGCTGCTGCCCGGCGAGGATCCGCATCGCTTTCTCGCGACCCTGCGCGAGGTGGCGGGAGACCCGAAGCTCCGATGGGACGTGGAGCTCTCCGAGATCGCCACCGAGTCGCCGATCGACACGGCGCTCTTTCGCGCCATCGAGCGCGCACGCAACCGCTTCTCGCCGGGCGTGCCCGTCCTCACCCCGCCGCTGACTTCCTCGACGGACGCCTCGCGGCTGCGGCAGATGGGTACCGTCGTGTACGGCTTCGAGCCCTTCCGCCTCTCGGAGGACGACGACCGCAGCCACGGAGACGACGAGCGGCTCTCGGTCGAGAACGTGCGTTTCGGCCTCGAAGTCACCTACGCGATCGTCGCCGACGTCGCGGGGACGCCGGCGGGACGTTAGCGGGGGTTCGGCTGGCGGCGCTTCATCGAGAAGTAGACCGGCAGTCCCAGCAGCACGATCGCGATCCCGGCCAGAGTCTCCATCGGCTGCTCGCGGACGGTGTTGGCGGCGAGCAGGACCGAGCTCGCCACGAAGAGGAAAGGCACGACCGGGTAGCCGGTCGCGCGATACGGGCGCGCCAGGTCCGGCCGCCTGCGCCGGAAGACGAAAAGGGCGATTCCGGTGGCGGCATAGGCGAGGATGACGGCGAACGTCGCGTACGTGTACAGCTGGTCGTACCGTCCCGACAGGCACAGCAGCGACATCCAGACCGCCTGGACGACGAGCGCGAAGGAAGGCGTGCGAAAGCGGGGGTGCACGCGCCCGAAGGCCGAGGGGAAGAGACCGTCCCTGGACAGCGCGTAGACGATGCGGGGCCCGGGGACGATTCCGGCCGAGAGGCAGCCGAGCGCGGCCGCCGTCACGGCCAGCGCGATGATCGAGGCGGCGCCCGGACCGAAGAGCCGCGCCGAGGCGATGGCCGCCGGCTGGGCGACGTTGGCCATCTCCGCCGGGGGGATCGCCTTGAGAAACGCGGCGTTGACGCCGACGTACAGGACGGTGACGAGGCCCGTGCCCACGAGCAGCGCGATCGGCAGGTTGCGCTCGGGCCGGGCCACCTCGCCCGCGGCCGCGACGATCTCGTTCCAACCGTAGAAGCACCAGAAGACCGCGACCATCGCCGTACCGAAGGCGGCCGCGGTGATCGGGACGATGGGGGAGGCGGAGGCCGCGGCGGCCGGAGCCGGCGCGAGCGCGCCGCCGACGGCGATCCAGAGCAGCGCGAGCAGGATGAGGGCCGTGAAGAGGCCCTGGATCCGGGCGCCTTCCCGGACGCCGACGTAGTGCGTCGCCGTGAGGACCAGGACCGCCACGACCGCCACGAGCTTTCCCGTGGTGATCGCGAGGGGCCCGATCGTGAGGACGACGTGGCTGTTCGAGAGCCCCGGAAAGAACACAGCGAGGTACTCGGCGAAGCCCGCCGCGACCGCCGCATCGGCGCCGGCCAGGATGATCCAGTACGCGACCCAGGCATAGAGAAAGGCCGGCAGCTGCCCGAACGCCTCGCGGAAGTAGACGTACATGCCGCCCGACTCCGGGATCATCGCGCCCATCTCCGCGTAGACGAACCCGCCGGCGATCGAGAGGAGGCCGCCGACGATCCACGCGGCCAGGATCCAGGGGCTCGAGGGCAGGGACTTCGCGATGGAGCTCGGCGTCAGGAAGATGCCGCCGCCCACCACGAGGCCGAGCACCAGCAGGGACGTGTCCCACAGATTCAGGCCCCGGGCGAGGCCCGCCGGGGATTCCGGCCGCGGGGCGCTCACCCGGCGGCCGGCAGGTGGAGGATCTTCCGCGCCTCTGCAATCGAAGCGGGTTCGCGGCCCACCTCGCGCGCGATCCGCACGACGCGCTCGACGAAGCGGGCGTTGGAGTCGGCGAGCTCGCCCTTGCGGTAGAAGATGTTGTCCTCGAAGCCGACGCGCACGTGGCCTCCCATGGCGATGGCGAGGGTGGCCATCGCGGTCTGGCGCCGGCCGATGCCGGCCACCGTCCAGGTGCAGCCGGGCGGGATCGAGCGGGCGAAATGCAGCAGGTTTTCGGGCGTCGCGGCCGCCGCGCCGGGCACGCCGAGAACGAAGTCGAAGTGGGCCGGGGGCGCGAGCAAACCCCGGGCGAACAGGAAATCGGCGGTTCCGAGCATGCCGTCGTCGAAGATCTCGAGCTCGGGAACGATCCCGTGCCGGCGGATGCGCTCGAGGACCGTGCGGATCGTCGGCAGGGAATTCTCGAAAACGTCCTCCCCGAAGTTGCACGTCCCGAGCGTCAGCGTGGCCATGTCGGGCTCGAGGGCGAGCGCTTCGATGCGCTCCTCGACGCTCATGCCCACCGCGCCGCCGGTCGAGAACTGCTGGATGATCGGGCACCGGGCGCGGATCGCCGCGGAGTAGGCCCGGAACGTCTCGAGGTCCTGCGTCGGGCGGCCGTCGGGCTTGCGGCCGTGAACGTGGCCGATCGTGGCGCCGGCGTCGAAGGCGCGTCCGTATTCCTGACCGACTTCGTCGGGCAGGAGCGGCAGGTGGGGTTGCTGCGAGCGCATGACCTCCGCGCCCACGCCCGCGACCGTGATGAGCAGCGCGTCGCTCAATGGCGCGGCCTCTGCTTCTCGATGGGCACGACGCAGGTCCCCACGGCGCGGACCACGACGACCGGAGGATCGACGAGAGACGCCGAGGAACCGTCCCCGGGAGCAATCACGCGCCGCGCCTCGAAGCGCATCTCGCGCGAGGTCTTGCCCACGCGGGTGATCTCGGCCTCGATTTCCAGGTAGTCGCCGCCGTGGACGGGCGCGAGGAAGTCGACCGAGGAATAGGCGCGGAAGAGCCCCTCGTCGCCGTCGTGGCGGATCAACAGTTCCGTGGCCGCGTCGCCGAAGAGCTTGAGCACGAAGGCGCCATCCACCAGGCCGCCTCCGTAGTGGGCCTGCTCGGCGCCCACGCGCAGGCGAAGGAGGACCCGGTCCGGCGCGCTCAGGAGGCGGCCCCGGAGACGCCCTGGCGGCGGGAGAGCTCCTCGAGGAGAAACGCGGCCACGCGCGAGGCCGTCGCGCCCGGGCCGAAGCCCGCGTCGTAGCCGAGCTCCTTGGCGAGGGCGTGGTCGACCCGCGCGCCGCCCGCCACGAGCACCACGCGGTCGCGCAGGTGCTCGGCCTCCAGCATGTCCACGAGATCGGTCAGGTGGCGGATGTGGATCTCGTTCTGGGTCACGGTGGCCGAAACGAGCACGGCGTCGGCCCGCGTCTCGCGCACCTGCCGCGCCACCTCGGCGACCGGGACCTGCGCCCCGAGATTGCGGGCGTCGAACCCGTGGTAGCGCTCGAGCCCGTAGTCGCCGGCAAAACCCTTCATGTTGAAGATGGCGTCGAGGCCGACCGTGTGCGCGTCGGACTCGAGCGCGCAGCCGAGGACGATCAGACGCCGCCCGAATCGGCGGGCGATCCCGGCGTCGATCTCCTCGCGGTCGAGTGCCGCGGCGGGGGCCTCCTCGGCCGTGATCGCCGAGACGTCCACGTCGTGGGTGGCCCGACCGTAGACGACGAAGTACGTGAACTCCGGGGCGATCGCCTCGGCGAGCGTCACGTAGGGCTCGCGGATCCCCATCTGCGACACGTAGCGCTTGGCCGCCTCGGTGGCCACGGCGGACTTCGCGATGGGCAGGGTGAACGACACCTGCACGGCGCCGTCGTTCTTCTTGTCGCCGTAGGGCCGGACCGCCTTCGGGACGCTCACGCGCGGGCTCCCGCCGGCGTCTCGCTCCAGGCCTCCATGAAGGGGTTGGCATAGGCCGGATGGCGGCGGACGACGCCGTCGAAGCCGCGGCCGCGGTCCTTCGCGCGGCGCGTGTCCGCGAAGACGCCGGCGGCGAGAGCCTCGAAGAGACCCTTCCGGCCGACCGTCTCCAGGATCCGTTCGGCGTCGCGGAGAACCTCGTGCGCCCGCGTGACGATGCGTCCGCCGGGCGCGAAGGAGATCTCGTCGGAAAGATGCCGGGCGTTGCGGCGGATCGTCTTCGCCTGCTCGATCGCGAGCCAGCGGTCGTGCAGGAAGGGCGTGTGCAGGGCCTCGGTCAGCATCCCGAGCAGGTGGATCGACTGGGCGGTCGCGACCGAGGTCAGCATGAAGAGCGCGTTCTGCTGGTAACCGCGGAAGATGTTGCCCGTCATGTGCTTGGTCGGCGGCATGTACTTGAGCGGCGCGTCGGGGAAGATCTCCCGGGCCGCCTCGGCCTGGGCGATCTCGTGGAGCAGGCCGTCCTCGAGCTCCGGGTCGATCTCGAAGGCGTGGCCGAGGCCGATCTGCCAGTCCTCGAGGCCCGCGTTCTTCGCCAGGCGCTCGTTGATGAACTGGGAGGCGAGGACCGCCGGCGCCTGCTCGACCGCGTCGGCCGTCGTCAAGTAGTTGTCCTCGCCCGTGTTGATGACGACGCCCGCAACCGCGTTGATCCGCCGCGAGAAGTTCTGGTCGATCAGGGTGCGCAGCGGGTTGATGTCGCGGAAGATGATGCCGTAGAGCGCGTCGTTCAACATCATGTCGAGGCGCTCGAGCGCGCCCATCGCGGCGATCTCGGGCATGCAGAGCCCCGAACAGTAGTTCACGAGGCGGACGTACCGGCCGATGTCGGGCTCCACGGCATCGAGCGCCGCGCGCATCAGCCGGAAGTTCTCCTGCGTCGCGAACGTGCCGCCGAAGCCCGCCGTCGTCGCGCCGTAGGGCACGTGGTCGAGCAGGGATTGCGCCGTGGAGCGGATGACCGCGATGCACTGCGCGCCGGCGCGCGCCGCCGCCTCGGCCTGCACGACGTCCTCGTGGATGTTTCCGGTGGCGACGATCGCATAGAGCAGCGGCAGCTCCTCGGCCGGATGGGAGGCCTGCCGGCGCTCGCGCTCGGCCCGGTTGCTCCGGATTCGCGCGAGGGTCGCCCCGACGTGGGGTGCCATCGTCTCGCGCCAGCGGGGATGCTCCGCCAGCGCGGCGATCGCCTTCGGATCGGCGAGCAGAACGGCCGCGTCGGCGACGCTGCGCGCGCCCTGCGCGAGCGCGCTTCCCATCCAGAGGGCCGCGCCCTGAGCGAGCTTGCCCGAGGCCTGGAGCGACTCGACGACCCGGTTCGGGATCGGCACGTCGTCGCCGTCCACGCCGTCGACGCCGAGCAGGCGCAGGACGGTCCGCTCGGTCGAGACCGTCGTGTACTGCGCGGTCTCCTCGCGCACCTCGTCGGCGATCTGCCGAGCGAGAAGCCGGCAGCGCTCGATCCGTTCGGGGCGGAGGCCGAGCTTGTTCGGCATGGCGGTGAAAGTATAGCCGCGGGGTCAGCCGGGCCGGCCTGACCAGAGGTCAGCCTCGAGATCGAAGACGGGAACCCCGGGGAACTCGCCCCGCAGGGCGTCGAACACGCGGGCGGCGGGCAATGGCGGCCGCGCCGGCGCGGTGGGGTTTCCGGTCAGGGCCAGCAGTCGCGCCGTGTGTCGCACGGCGAGGGTGATGCGCCGCTCCCGCAGCGCCCGGCGCTGCAGAGGCGACAGGAAGATCGCGGTGAAGTCCTCGGCGACGAGAGTGTCTCCCGGCGCCGGCGGGTGGTCGGCGAGCCAGACCTCGGTGAGGGCGCCCTCGACGACGCGGACGCGCGCGTCCGGCCCGGCTTCCGGAAGGCGAATGAGCTCGACGGCCGCGCGCGCCGCCGAGAGGACCGCCTCGAGAGACTCGCCCGCCGCCATCCCGACCGACAGCACGATCCCGTCGGCCACGCGCGCGCAGGCGAACGCGCGGCGGCCGATTGCACCGTCGAGGAGCACGCGCTCGGCTCCGGCCGATTCGAGGGCCTCGGCGGTCGCCGCCATCTGCGACGCCGTCGAAGGGCCGATCATCTCGATCTCGCCTTCGCCCCCGGCGCGGCGGATTTCGACGGGACCGAAGCGGGTCGAGAAGGGCAGGGCCGCGACGGGCGACGTCGGAAAGGAGGCGGACGCGTAGGTGGTGGCGGCGGAGGCGACGATCTGGCCGGGATACACACGAAAGCGGGGCTTCGCCTCGCCCGTGATCGCGTCGCAGCGCTCGCCGTCGCGGCCGGCCGACGTGGCCGCTGCGACGACGCCCCGGCGGTGGAGTTCCGCGAGCACGGCGACGAGGGCGGTCGTCTTGCCAACGTTCTTCGCCAGGCCGAGAAACGCGATCCGGCGGGCGCCCGAGCGCAGGAGAGTTTCGGCCAACGCGGCGGCGGACGTCAACGCGCCGGACTTCCCGACAGGGCCGCGAAGGCGGCGGCGAGGCCCGGATGTCGGCGCAGGAGGTCGAGGGCCGCCTGGTCGTGCCCGGGGACGAATCCGTTGCCGATCATCAGCCGCGTCGGCCTGGCGAGTCCCTCGGCGCCCAGGGCCGCCGCGGCAAAGGAAGTCGCCATGCCGAAGAAGAGGACCGTTCCATCGTCGCGCGCACAGAGCACGCTCGCGGCTTCGGTCCCCGACGCGTTGGCCACGTTCACCACGAGGTCGGCCATGCGGCCTTCGGTCGCGGAATCCACAGCCGCCAGCATGGCCACGGGATCGCGCGCGTCGATCGCGAAGACGCCGTCCGCGAGGTCCAGCGCCCGGGCGCGCTCCGCGGGTCCGGGCGAGGGCTCGACGGCGAGCACCAGGCCGTGCCGGGCGACCTTTTCGCGCGCCGCCGCGAGACACAGGAGACCCGCCTTGCCCGTTCCGATGACGAGGACCGTCTGCCCGGCGCGGGCGTCCCGGAGCACGGTCGCGGGCGCGCCGGCTACGTCGAAGGCCGCGAGCGCCACGGCCTCCGGAAAGTCGTCCGGCAGGCGCGCGAAGAGCGTGCGCTCGAAGAGGATCGCGGTTCCCGTGACGTCCACGCGCTCGGTCTCGACGTGGATGTCGCCGATCTTCTCGAGATGGAGAGGGGTGAGAGTCAGCGAGACGAGGGATGCCACGCGGTCGCCCGGCTTGACCCGCCCTGCGGCCGGATGGCGTGACCCGACGGCGCTGACCTCCCCGAGCAGCATCCCTCCCGATCCCGTGACCGGGTTCTGCATCTTGCCCCGCTCCACGACGATCCGCGCGATCTGGTCGCGGACCGCCTCGCCCGTGGTGTCTTCGGCTTCCCGCAGCTGCCGGAAGGACGCCGAATCGATGGACAGCGCGCGCACCGCGATCGCCATCTCGTTCTCGAGGGCGCGGGGCGTCGCGTCGAGGCGCCAGGCCACCTGGGGCAGAACGCCGGGCGGATCGAGCGAACGGTGCAGGCCGAAGGGGTGCGGGTTCACGGCAGCAGCGCCACGATCCGCAGCGGACCGCCCGAGCCGCCGGCGATCTTCATCGGGAGGGCCACGACCCATGCGCCCGATTCGGGGAGCTCGTCGAGATGCGCGACGTTCTCGAGACCCGGGACGTTCGCCCCGTTGGCGATCTGGTGGACGATGAAGTCCTTCGAGGCGCCGTAGTCGATCGAGGCCGTGTCCACGCCGAGGGCGCCGACCTTGCGCTCCCGCACGAGGTATTCGGCGGCCTCCTTCCCGTAGGAGGGAAAGTGCAGCCTGGTCGTGTCGCCCGGAGTGTCGTCGCCGAGGTAGGTTTTCTTGTCGGGCCAGCGCGTGCTCCAGCCGGCCTCGAGGAGCACGATCGTGCCGGGGCGGATCACGCCGTGGCGCGCTTCCCAGTCGTGCACGTCCCCGGGCGTCAGCCGGTAGTCCGGATCCGCGGCGGCCTTTTTCCGGATGTCGATCACGGCGGCCGGAGCGATCAGCTGGCGGACGGGGATCCTGTCGGCGGTCAGCCCGTCTTTCGAGAAATGGATCGGCGCGTCGAGGTGCGTCCCGCCGTGCTCCGGCGTGCAGAAGGAGTTCGACGAGTAGAACCAGCCGCCGGGAGTCTGGCCGTAGGCCTGCTGCTTGAGCTCGAAGCCGGAAGGGGAGTTGGGCCAGTAGATCGTCTTCGCGTCGAAGGCATGGGTCAGGTCGACGACCTTCGCGGTCGCGAGGTCCGGGGCCTTCGCCGGGGCCTGGCCTTGAACCCCTCCTGCCAGGAGCGCGCAACCGAGGGCTCCAACCGCCAGAATGGATCGCCGCATGGTCCCTCCTATTCCTCCGCCGCCCCGCCGGCGCGGGCAACCTGTTCGGGCTTGACGCCGTCGGCCTTGAACTTCTTCGCCGAAGCCAGCATCTTCGCGATCGTTTCGTCGAACTCGGCCTTCGCGCCGCGCTGGAAGCGGATCGGGTTGATGCGCGCGACCACGAACGGGCGCAGGTAGGGGCTTTCGAAGCCCTTCTCCTTGAGCGCCTTCATCGCGACGACGACCTCGGCATCGAGCTCGAGCAGCGCGGCGCCGCGCTCGGTCCGCACGTCCAGGGCTTTCACGAGCGGCTTCGCGAGAAAGCCGTCGATCCGTTTCAGCAGCGCGTGGTACGCGCCGCCGGCGAATCGTCCGTTCTGCTCGTAGCAGACGCCGAGCGTCAGGAAAGCGGCTTCCTCGAACTCGAGCTCATAGTCCTTTTCCGGCACGGCAGCGCGTGAGGCCAAGTCGCGGGCCATGCGAATGACCTCGAGCGACTTCTCGCGGAGGTTGTGCGCCTTTTCCGTGTTGAGCGCCAGGATCTTGTACGCGAGCTCCGGCTCGGGCAGCACGAGTGCGACGATCGAGCGGGCCCCGAGGCCGCGCAGAGAGGCGAGCCGGTGGTTGCCGTTGGGCGTCCAGTAGCGCCCGTCCGGGCTGCGGACGGCGATGATGGGATCGAGGAAGCGGTCGAGGGCGTCGATGACTCCCGTCAGCCGCTTGACGTGGGCCTCGGAGAGATCGCGCTGAAACGGCGTCGGCTCCACCTTGTCGAGCGGCAGCGCGGCCAGGATCTGCCAGTGGCCGCCGAGGGGGTCGCGGTAGGCGCCGAGCGGGGCGCCGCCGTCCTCCCGGATCGCCTCGGAGAGCGCCGTGGCCGCGGCAGACGGCGTGCCCGAGGCGACCTCTTCGACGGAGAGGCCTCGCGATTTCGGTTCCGCTTTCTTTTTCCGCTTGGGGGGCATCGCGAGTCCGGATATTTTCACGGATCATGACGCCCGTCGAGCATTCTGACGATCCGTGGCCGATCACCTTCGCGGACGTCCTCGCCGCGGAGAACCGGATCCGTCCTCGCATCGCGCCGACGCCGCTCCGCAGCTACGCGCCGCTCGACGCCGCGTTGGGCCGGGGGATCGCGGTGCGGGTGAAACACGAGAATCAGGCCCCGACGAACTCCTTCAAGATCCGCAACGCGCTCTCGGTCATGGCGCTCCTGTCCGAGGACGAGCGGCGGCGCGGCGTCGTGGCGGCGACGCGCGGAAACCACGGGCTCGGCGTGGCATGCGCGGGGGCCCTCCATGGCGCGCCCGTCACGATCTGCGTGCCGCGGGGCAACAACCCGGAGAAGAACGAGGGGATGCGCGGTTACGGCGCGGCGCTCATCGAAGAGGGGCGCGACTACGACGAGTCGGTCACCGTCGCCGAGCGGCTCGTGCGCGAGCGAGGCCTGACCCTCATCCACTCGACGAACGACGCCCGCGTGCTCGCTGGGGCGGCGACGCTGTCGCTCGAGATGCTGCGCGAGGCTCCCGATCTCGATGCCCTGGTCGTGAGCGTCGGGGGAGGGTCGCAGGCCGTGGGCGCCCTGACGGTCGCGCGCACGTCTGAAGCCAGGACTCCCGGTCTACGGCGTCCAGGCGGCCGGGGCGAGCGCCGCGCACGACTCGTGGCACGCCGGAAGGCCGATGCCGAAGGAGTCGGCCGACACCTTCGCGGACGGCCTCGCCACGCGCAGCGTCTACACGATGACTTTCGGAGCGCTCCAGCGCGGCCTCGCCGGGTTCGTGACGGTAACGGACGCCGAGATCGCGGAAGCGATACGCCTGCTCCTGCGGACCACGCACAATCTCGCCGAGGGCGCGGGCGCCGCCGGGCTCGCGGGCCTGCTGCGCCTGGGCGACGTCCTCGCGGGAAAGCGGGTCGGGATCATCGTCTCGGGGGGGAACATCGATCGGGCGACGCTCGCACGCGTCGTCAACGGACAGATCTGAGCCGCGTCAACCGGGAGGCGGTCTGCGTCGTCCAAAGCGACGGAGGACCTGGATGAACCGAAGACTTTTCGCCTGCCTCGCCCTGGCCGGCGCCCTGTCCGCTGGCGCGCCGCTGACGGCGGTTCCCGTCTACGTGAAGATCGCGCCGCCCCCGCCGCGGGTCGAGGTCAAGGTCGTGGCGCCGGGAAGGGGCTACGTCTGGATCGGCGGATACCACCGCTGGACCGGGACGGCGTACGTCTGGGTGCCGGGACGCTGGGCCCTGCCGCCGCGCCCGGGCGCGGTCTGGGTGCCGGGGCACTGGAAGAGCACGCCCGGCGGCTGGGTCTGGAAGGCCGGACGCTGGCACTGACGCGTTCGGGCCGCGCTCACCAGGTGATGAGCCCGTCCCTGGCCTGCTTCTCGAAGAACCTCTCGACCATCTCCGGCGTCGCCTCGCCGTAGTACCACCAGCCCGCGGAGAGCGCCTCGGCGCACACGCGGCGCGCGATGTCCGCGGCACTGGTCTTTCCGTCCGCCCAGTTCATGGCCTCGGTGGCCATCAGCGGAGAGAGCGTCGGTCCTTCCGGCTCGTCGGCCGCCGGCGCCTTCGACTTGCCGGGCGTCTTGCCCGACTTGCGGAGCGTCTCGGCGCGCTCCTTCTCGTCCCGCCTGGCCCGCCGCTCGGCCATGCGCTTCTCGCTGACCTGGTGCTCGAGCGTCATCCAGGCGTCGAGCGTGGCGGCGGCGAGCCGCGGCGTGCGGCGGGCGAGGCGTTCGAGCGTCGGTGTCGCGCCGGCAGGAGGATTGCCCAGGCGCTCTCTCAGGGCAAGGGCGACGCTGCGCAGCATGGTCGTTCCGTTGGCGATCGCGCCGTCCCCGGATCCGCCGGGGGCGCCGACCGCGCGCGAAGACTCGGCGGCCTCGATTTCCGTGGCGAGCGCGATGTCGAGCAGGTTCGCGGCAGCGCGGCGCCGGTCGTCCTCCGGCCCCTTGCCGGCCGCGATCCATGCTTGCGCGGTGGCCATGTCCCGGCCGAGGCGCTCGGCGCCGCGCGCGGCGACGAAGGAGGCGAGCATCGGGACGTCGGCGGAGTCCGCCGTCGCGATCCACCACGCGCTCGCGGCGACGACGAACATGTTCCGCTTCAGCTGCGTCGGGTCGATCTGCCAGAGGTCGTCGCCCGAGGAGTGAATGTTCTCGTCGGGCCAGTTGGTCAGCGTCGTTCCGGGAACTCCCACCCACGAGTCGTTGAACACGAGGTGGTCGGTCGAGTCGAAGTAGGGGACCGCGTCGGCACGGAAGGGTTCGCGCGTCCCGAGCCGCGAGAAAATCGGCTTGGAGAACGGCACGCCGGGCGGGATCGAGTCGGCCTGCCAGGCCGAGAGGTAGGCGTTGTTGCCCTTGACCACGGCGTCGAGGACGCTCTCCTGGACGTCCGAGAGGAAGGAGGGCCGCGACCAGGGCGTGCGCGCCATGAACTGCGTGCGGAACCCGACGGACTGTTTCGCGCCGACCATGTCCTGGTTGAGGTTGACGAGGATCTTCTTCTCTTCACCCGGGTGGTCGGCGAAGTAGCGGTACTCGGAATAGATCTCGTCGCACCACCAGAACCGGATACCGCGCCGGGGCTTCGGCAGCCTGCCCTCGGCGATCAGGCGCGTCAGCGCGCGGCCGATCTCGAGCATGCTCGCGACGCCCGACTGGTTGTCGTTGGCCGAGAACTTCTCCTCCTGCAGGTGGCTCGTGAGCACGATTTCGGGAAGGGACGGATCGGCGCCCGGGATCCGCGCCTCGACCATCGCGGTCTTCTTCTGCGGCAGCATCGACGACACGACGACGATATGCGCCCTCAGCGGCGCCGCGCCCTTCGCCCCCGAGCTTCCCCAGCGGTCGGAGACCTGCCCGTGGAGCTGGTCCGCGAGGGCCTTGCCGACGCGCGCCGGGAGGATGAACGCAAACGTCGTCTTCTCGCCGTGGGGGCCGTCCTCGACCGGGACGCTCTGCCACGCGATCTGGTCGGGCGCGTCGGCGAGCGGGTTCAGGCGCGTCGAGGACCAGGCGAGAATTCCGGCGGCGCCGCGCTTCCAGACGGCCTGTTCCATCACGGACCCGGGCGAGCCGTACGCGAGCACGATCCTGCCGCGCACGTCCTTGCCGTCGTAGTCTGATCCCGCCGTCCCGGCTCCGACGTCCACGAGCTCGGCTGTCACATCGGCCGGCCGCGAGTAGTCGGCGATGGACGTGGCGACCTCGGCGTAGGACCCGATCAGTGTCTCCTTGGCCGTCGCCCCCTCGCCCTCGAGCGTCCACGCCTCGGCCCGCTGGCACGTCCACGATGGCGTCTCCGCAACCTGGTCGACCCAGCGCACGTTGCTCAAACCGGCAGCCTTCGCCTTCTCTTCGACGTAGCGCGCGACGGCGAAGAACCCCTCGGAACCCGAGGGTTTGTGCCACTGCGTCGTGATCCGAAGCGTTTCGAATGCGAGGTCGCCCGAGAGCTCGTTGACGAGCAGGCGCTCGGTCTTCTCCGGGACGAAGGGAGAGGTCTGGCCGAGAAGCAGCGATCCGACGAGGCACCCGAGGGCGCCGAGAATCATCTTGCGCATGTGGGCTCCGTTTGTTGACGGGGACTCTATCGCAGGGGTCAGGCGAGCGTGAGGATGAGCAGCGTGCGGTCGTCGTCGGCCGTGCGGTCTCCGGCGTGCGCCGCGACCGCGGCCAGGATCGCGTCGCGCAGGGCCGCGGCGCCCCCGGCCGCATGGGCGCGCAGGACCGCCTCGAAGCGCTCGAAGCCGAACGCCTCGTCTCTCGCGTCGACCGCCTCGATCAGGCCGTCGCTGTAGAAGACGAGGACGTCGCCGGCCGTCGAACGAGTGCGCGCGGGACGGGAACGTCTTTCCGGGAAAGAGGCCGAGGGGAAAGGAGGGCAGCGAGAGTGCCTCGAGGTTCGTTCCGGAGACGCGATACGGGGCCAGCTGTCCGGCATTGGTGAGGGTGCCCCGGCGCGAGGCAGCGTCGTAGGCGAGGAATGCGAGCGTCATGAAGTGCCGCGGCTCGGTCGAGCGGTGGATCAGCTCGTTCATCCGCGTGAAGAGCTCGCCGCCGTCGTGGCCCGCCTCGACCAGGGACGACAGGCCGGCCTTCGCCATGGCGACGAGCAGCCCGGTCGGCAGTCCATGTCCGGACACGTCGCCGAGCGCGAACGCGAGCCGGCCGTCCGGCATGGGGACGTAGTCGTAGTAGTCGCCGCCGATCTCGGCGACCGGCTCGAAGTGGGCGAGCACCGAGACGCCCTCGAGGCTCGCCTCGAGCGGGGGGAGCAGCTTGTGCTGGATCGTCCGGGCGATCGCGATCTCGCTCTCGAGACGCTCCTTGCGGGCCGTGTCGAGCAGGAGCCGCTGGATCGACTCGGCCATCCCGTCGAAGGACCGGGCGAGATCGCCGATCTGGTCGCGCGACTTGGACTGGACCCGCACCGAGAAGTCGCCGCGCGCCGCCGCGGCCGTGGCGCGCGTCAGGCGATTCACGTTGCGCGCGATCGAGCCCACGAGCACGAATGCGATCGTGAGGGCAATGGCATAGACGAACAGGACGATCGTGCCGATCACGAGGAAGGCGATGCGGAACACACCGCTGATCTCGGCCACGCCCTGCGCGAACAGCTGGCGGACGATGACCTGCGGGGACGTGATCGCCGTGAGCACCGCGACGTTCTTGCCCTCGCCGGCCTTCTCCTCGACGGCGTTGAGCGCCGTCTCGAGGTAGAAGGCGTGCACCCACTCGCCGCCCCACAGTCCCTTGCCCGACGGCGGCGCTGCCCGCGGCCGCCGCGTGACGGCTTCGTCGTGGTTGGGCAGCCGGCGCCTGCCCACCTTCACGCCGGACGGTTCGGACTTCTCGTCGACCGTGAACGTCGACCCTTCCTGGCGCGAGGTGCCAACCTCGGCCCCCGTCTCGTAACCGGTGCGATCCGCGAGCTGCTGGAGCCACGGTGCGTTGCCGTCGTTCAGGTGCAGCAGCCGCACCGTCCGGGCCTTGTCCGAGGCGACCGCGAGCCAGATCTGGTCGCCCTCGACGAGAAAGCCCGGGCGCTCGAGGCGATCCACCCAGGGCGCCGCCGCCCCCGACGGGAGCCACTGCACGTCGGACGAGGTCACGTTCCCGTCGGGGCCGACCACGATTGCCGGGAGGCGGGCGTCGGACCGGGCGGCCGCCTCTCCCACGGCCGTGATTTCGCGGCGCAGACGGCCGGCGACGAACTGGTTCGCGACGACGTAGCTCCCGAGGAAGAGCAGGGCGGCGAGCAGCGGAATGGGCACGATGCCGATCAGGAAGTACGAGAAGGAGAGGCGCAGCGTCAGACGCCGGACGATCACCCGGAACGTCGCGGCGCCCGCCCGCCAGAGGAGGATGAAGACGGCCAGGGCCGCCGCGGCGTTCGCGATGGGCGCCCAGCACCCGCTTTCCGGGGCTGCGCGCTCGATCACGATCGCGGCCGCCAGGGCGCAAACGAGCACGATCAGCCAGACGCGCGTCGACTTTCGCAGGGCCACCGTGGCCGTATTCTAGCGAGGGGCCGGCCCGCCACATCGGCTACAATCGGTCGGGACGTGAAGTTTCTCCGGCAAGCCGCCCTCCTCCTTCCCTCGGCCTTCCTCCTGAACGTGCTCGTCTTCCTGCTGACGCACGGCCGGGACGATCCGGGCTTCGGTGTCTATCCGTTCTTCCAGGCCTGGACCGGCGACGCCGCTCCGGCGCCGGAGAGCCGGTTTCTCCTCCAGTCACTGGTCTTCTTCGCGCCGGCCTACGCGGTCAGCCTGTTCGTCGTCCTGAGCGTTTCGCTCGCCGAGCGGGCCGTCTTCGGAAAGCGCAAGCGCCCGGCGCCTTCGCTGTACGGAAAGGCGTTCGGCGCGGCCTTTCCGGTGCTCTTCTTCGTGGCGAGCGCGGTCCTCATGTGGGTCGGCGAGCGCATGGCGCTCAAACAGGCGCCCGGCTCGCTCGTCGCGCCGCTGCTGGCGGCCGTCGCCCCCTTCGGGGCGGCCGCCCTCGCGCTCGTCCCGGCGGCCGCCGCGGCGGGGCCGCTGGCGCTGCTGTGGAAGGCGGGCCCGGCATGACGGCGGCGCCGCGCCCCATCCTGATCGTCGACTTCGGCGGCCAGTACACGCAGCTGATCGCCCGCCGGGTCCGGGAGGCCCGCGTCTTTTCCGTGGTCGTGGCGCCGAGCGCCACGGCGGAGGAGATCCGCAGGTGGAATCCGGTCGGCGTCATCCTGTCGGGCGGTCCCCAGAGCGTCTACGACAAGGACGCGCCCGTGCTCGCCGTTGACCCGATGGCTGCGGGCGTTCCCGTGCTCGGCCTTTGCTACGGCATGCACTGGCTCGCGCACGCCCAGGGCGGGCGCGTCGAAGGCGCACAGGGCCGCGAGTTCGGCCGCGCGACGGCCGAGGTCAAACCCGATTCGAAGCTCTTCGCGGGACTCGACACCAGCCAGACGGTGTGGATGAGCCACGGTGACTCGGTGCGGACGCCGCCGCCCGGATCGCGCGTCATCGGCTCGACGTCGGACACCCCGATCGCCGCGTTCGAGGACGCCGGGCGCGGACTCTATGCCCTCCAGTTCCATCCGGAAGTCCGGCACACGCCGCACGGCACGGCGATCCTCGAGAACTTTCTGTTCCGCGTGTGCGGCGCGAAGGCGGAATGGACGATGGCTTCGTTCCGCCACGAAAAGGTGGCCGCGATCCGGGCGCAGGCGCCGACGGGCGCCGTCATCTGCGCGCTGTCGGGCGGCGTGGACTCCTCGGTCACGGCCATCCTGCTGCGCGAAGCCCTGGGGGACCGTGTCCACCCGATCCTCGTCGACCACGGCCTCATGCGGGCGCACGAGCGCGAACAGGTGGTCGAGGCGTTCTCGCACCTCGGGATCCGCGTCCACGCGGTCGACGCGTCGGAGCTCTTCCTCTCGCGCCTTGCCGGAGTCACCGATCCGGAACAGAAGCGCAAGATCATCGGGAGGACGTTCATCGACGTCTTCGAGAAGGAGGCCAAGAGCATTCCGGACGCCCGCTTCCTCGCGCAGGGGACGCTGTATCCGGACGTGATCGAGTCGATCTCGATCAAGGGCCCGTCGGCCGTCATCAAGACGCACCACAACGTGGGCGGCCTGCCGGAGCGGCTGGGCTTCGAGCTCATCGAGCCCGTGCGCGAGCTCTTCAAGGACGAGGTGCGGCTGCTCGGCGCCGAGCTCGGCCTGCCGCGCGAGTTCCTCGCCCGCCACCCGTTTCCCGGCCCGGGCCTCGCGGTGAGGATTCCGGGCGAGGTGACGGCGGAAAAGGTCGCGCTCCTGCAGAAGGCCGACGAGATCGTGCTCGAGGAAATCCGGGCCGCCGGACTCTACGACGAGATCTCGCAGGCCTTTGCCGTTCTGCTGCCGGTCCGCTCGGTCGGCGTCATGGGCGACGGTCGAACGCACGAGTGGGTGATGGCCGTGCGCGCGGTGCAGACGACGGATTTCATGACCGCCGACTGGTTCCGGATGCCGCACGAGGTTCTGGACGCGATCGCGAGCCGGGTCATCGGAAGCGTCCGCGGGATCAATCGGGTCGTCTACGACATCACGTCCAAGCCGCCGGCGACGATCGAGTGGGATGCTGAGCCAGAAAGAAAAGGCCCGCGTTGCGCGGGCCTTCGTTTCTCGGGTCGCGTAGAACGCTACTTCGCGGGGGCCGCCGGGGGTGCGCCGCTCGCCTGCATTCCCAGCGTCGCCATCACTTCCGTCGCCTTGTCCTTGACGCTCGTCGCCTTGGCGATCGCGTCGTCCCACTTGCCCGCCTTGAACGCGTCCTGTGCCTCGGTCCAGGCCGCCTGCGCCGCCGCGAGCCCGTCCTTGGCGGACGCGAGCTTGGCCGCGTCCATCCCGGCCGGGAGCTTCTTGGACTGCGAAAGGATGTCCACGCGGCTCTTGATCGCCTCGACCATCTTGGGGAGGCTGTCGCTCATCTCGTTCCATTTCGCCGTCAGCTCGTCCTTCTTCGCCTTCGCCTTGGCGAGGACGTCGTTGGACTTCTGCTGGATCGACTGCGCCGAGGCCAGGGCCGTCTTGTAGTCGCCCTTGGCCATCGCGGCCTGGGCCGCCGCCATGTCGTCCGAGAGGGACTTCATGTCGTCCGGCACGAGGCTCGCCGCTTCCGTCTGCGCTCCGGCAACGGCTTCCTCGGCGAGCTTCATCGCCGCCTCGGCCGGGGCCTTCCCGCTGTTGCAGGCCAGACTTGCCGCGCAAACGAGCGCCAGCGCGTACTTCCAGGTATTTTTCATAGTGTGTGTTCCTCTTTTCTTTCTGTGTATTTGAACAACGTCCAGGCGTTGGTACGGGCTCAGGGAATCCGGAGCTTCTGGCCGACCCGGATCATGTTCGGGTCCTTCAGGGTGTCCTTGTTGGCCTCGAAGATCTTCGGGTAGAGGCTGGCATCGCCGTAGTAGTGCTGGGCGATCTTGGAGAGGGTTTCCCCGCTCTTGACCTCGTGCCACTGGGTGTAGTCCGCGCCGCCCTGTGCAGGCTTGTCGTCCGGCATGCTTCCTCCTTCGAATAGGGTTCGGGATGGAAAGAGCGAACCGTAGGACGGCAGATGGCGCTTGTCAAGCCGGGCCGGTCGTGTTCAGGGTTGCCGTGATGGCCGCGAGGCCGGCCGCAACGCGGTCCGGGCGCCCCCCGAAGGCCAGGCGAAAGTGACCCGGAAAGCCGAAGAAGCGGCCCGGCGCCACGGCCGTGCCCGTCCGGGTGAAAAGACGGTCGGCGAAGGCGGTGGCATCGTCGCAGGCGACCAGCCGCGGAAAGGCGATCGTTGCGCGGGACGGCACGCACTCGAGATCCCGTCGGCCGGAGAGCCAGGTCTCGACCGCCGCCCGATTGGGCTCCACGATCCCGCGGGCCCGGGCCGCGAGCGCGTCGAGGTTTGCGAAGGCCACCACCGAGAGCCGGTCCGACGGCATCGGGGCCCAGACGTCGACGAGATCGCGCGCCCTCCGGATCCGGCGCGTCAGGTCCGGGGTCGCGAGCGCCCACCCGCAGCGCAGGGACGCGAGCCCGTACGACTTGGTCAGGCTGTTGGTCGACACGAAGGCGGGGCAGAGCGTCGCGGCGGGAACGGGCCGGCCCGCGAACACGGTGTCGAGATAGACCTCGTCCACGAGGACGTGGATGCCGCGCCGCTCGGCCAGAGCGCCGAGCGCCTGCACGCTCTCGGGCCGTGCCAGGGCGCCGGAGGGATTGTGCGGATTGGAGATGAGAATCAGGCGCGTGCGCGGGGTCAGGGCGGCCGCGACGCGGTCGGCGTCCACGTCGTACCCGTCCTCGAACCGGCGCTCGAAGGTGGCGACCGTCGCGCCGAGCAGCCGGGCCGCCGCCGGCATCGGGTCGTAGAAGGGGTTTTCGACCAGGACCTCGTCTCCCGCGTCGAGCAGCGCCGCGCAGGCGAGGAAGTTCGCCCCCGAGCAGCCGTTTGCCGTCGCGACGCTGTCGGCTCCGACACCGTACCGGGCCGCGATTGCCTCGACGAGGGGCGCGTAGCCTTCCGGGCTCTCGCCCGCGATGTCGACCGCGTCGCGCGCTCCCGGCAGGTCGTCGAGCGTGCAGCCGTCGAGGTTGCTGCCGGCCAGGTCGATCGTCGGCCGCGGCCGCGTCTTGGCCCACTCCATGTACGGGGCGGTGGCGCGCGTCACGGCGGGCCCTGCTTCGCCCTCGCGCGGCCGGCGTACGCGTAGTAGACGGGCAGCCCGGCGGCAATCAGGACGACGCCGATGGCCGAGCGCTTCGGGTTGACGCGCACGACTCCGGCCAGGACCAGCAGCGACGCGGCGATGAAGAGGATCGGAAGGATCGGGTAACCGGGAGTGAGGAAGGCGCTCTTCCCGCGGTCGGCCGGCGGAAACCGCCGCCGGAACCGCATCACGGCCGCGATCGTGAGGGCGAAGAAGATCCAGTCGGCGAAGACGACCGAGTCGACGAGGTCGCCGAACGTCCCGGTCAGCAGGAGGACGATGCCCCACGCCGCCTGGAGCAGGATCGCACGGTGCGGGGTCCCGAAGCGCGGGTGCAGGTTCGAGAGTCCGGGGAAGAAGACCCCGTCCCGGGCCATGGCGTAGTAGATCCGCGTCGGGCCGAGCAGCGTCAGGTCCAGGAACCCGAACGTCGAGACCGCGATCGTCGCGGCGATCCAGCGCTCCGCGCCCGCTCCGAAGAGGCGCTGGACCGCGCTGGCGGCGGGAACGGCCGTCGCCGCGAGGCCGTCGCGCCCGAGGGTCGCGAGGTAGACGACGTTGACGAGGACGTAGACGGTGATGACGATCAGGGTTCCGGCAACGAGGGCGCGCGGGAGGGTCTTTCGCGGCTCGCGGATTTCCTCGGCGAGCACGTTGGCGTTCTGCCAGCCCCCGTACGAAAAGAGGATCGGCACGAGCGCCGCGCCGAACGCGAGCAGCGTGGCGGCCGGCCGGGTCGCCGTCGCGATCGTCGCGGCGCGGGGCAGGGACGGCGCGAGCCAGAGCCCTCCCACGATCAGGGCGGCGAGCGCGCCCACCTTCAGCGCCACGAGGACGTTCAAGAGGCGGCTGCCGGGCTTGACGCCGGCATAGTTCACGAGGGCGACGAGGATCAGCGCGAGGACCGCGAAGGGCCTGGGGTCGGCTCCGCCGGCGCCCGAGAGCCGCAGGAGGTACTGGGAGAACGTGATCGCGACCGCCGCCATCCCGCCGCCCTGGATCATGACGAGCGAGGCCCAGCCGAAGAGAAAGCCGACGACCGGGTGGTAGCCCTCGCGCAGGTAGACGTACTCGCCTCCGGCCTTCGGAAAGAGCGACGCGAGCTCGGCAAACGCGAAGGCGCCGGCCAGCGCGATCAGCCCGCCGAAGGCCCAGGCCCCGAGAATCCAGCCCGAGGTGGGCAGGCGCTCGGCGACGAGGTAGGGGTTGATGAAGATGCCCGCCCCGATGATCCCGCCGACGACGACCATGGTCGCGTCGAAGGTCGTGAGAGCGCGGCGCAGTGCCATGGGGCGGCTCGGCGGGCGTCTAGCGCCGCGCCCGGACGCGGCCGATCTCGGTCCCGACGAACTTGCCGTTGACGTCGAAGTCGAAGGAGACCTTCATCGCGCCGACCGTCGCGCAGGCCCGGCAGCCGTCCTTCAGGAGAAAGTCGAGGTCGAATCGCTGACCGCCGCTCTTGAGGTTCGCGCCCGCCGGCGCCGTCTCGCCAAAGCGTATGCCGGGGACGATCATGAGGTTCGGGAAGCGCTTCGAGAGGTCCGCGTAAACCGGGTTGGCGGCCAGGTGTTGGGGCAGGATCCACCGGGGATCGTCGACGTCGACCATCGGGGGCTCGCCGTTGACGAGAAAGCACAGCTGGTTCTGGTTGGCGCGAAACGGGTACTCGACGTGCGCCACGTCCACTTTGCCGGTATTGCGGAAGTCACGGAGGTACCCCTGGTCTCCGGTGCGCCGGGCAAAGCCGAGGGCGGCCTCGGAGGCCCCGGCCTTCTTCATCTGTGCCACGAAGCACTCGCCGAAGCGCGCCGGCGGGCCCTTGTCGCAGGCTTCGTGCATCGTCTGGAGGAACGTCGGGGGAGGCGACCACGCGGCATCGGGGCCGACGGGCAGCGTGGCCGGAGGCGGCGTCGGCGGCGCGGCGTCCTGCGCGGCGGCGGCCGCGACGAACGCGAAGAGAAAAACGGCGCCGCGCGCGATCATGTGCTGGCGAGTTTCTATCACCATTCGTGAGAGTAGAATCGGATTCCGATGCCGGGCGACTTCGTTCACCTCCACCTCCACAGCCAGTACTCCCTGCTCGACGGCGCGAACAAGCTGCCGGAGCTCTGCAAGCGCGTGGCCGAGCTCGGAATGCCGGCCGTGGCCGTCACGGACCATGGCAACATGTTCGGCGCTTTCCACTTCTTCCACGAGGCACTGCAGCACGGGATCCGCCCGATCATCGGGGTGGAGGCGTACATCGCCCCCGCGAGCCGCAAGAACAAAGAAGCCCAGGCCGCGAGCGAGTCCGGGGAAGGCTACGCGTACCACCTGACGATCCTGGCGTCCACGCAGAAGGGCTACCGCAATCTCGTGCGGCTGGTCTCGGAGGCTTACCTGTCCGGCTTCTATCACCGGCCCCGCATGGACAAGGAGCTCCTGCGCGAGCACGCGGAGGGGCTCATCGGCCTCTCGGGCTGCCTCAAGGGCGAGGTGGCCGGAGCCCTTTCCCGGGGCAACTACGCCGCCGCGAAGAAAGCCTTTCTCGAGTACCAGGACATCTTCGGGAAAGGAAATTTCTACGTCGAGATCATGGATCACGGCCTGCCCCAGCAGACCGCGATCGTGCCCGACCTGCTGCGGCTCTCGACCGAGACGGGCGCCCCGGCGGTCGCCACCAACGACAGCCACTACCTGCGCCGCGACGACGCCTTTCCCCACGAAGTCCTGCTGTGCATCGGCATGGGCAAGACGCTCGAGGACGAGCGGCGCATGCGCTTCTACAACGACGAGTTCTACGTCAAGGACCCGGACGAGATGAAGGCGCGGTTCGCGTCCTGGAGCGCCGAGGCGGTGACGAACACCGTGGCCATCGCGGAGCGCTGCGCCGTGTCGTTCGACACCGACGGCCTGCACCTGCCCACGTTCACCGCGCCCGACGGCCGCCCCCCGGCCGAGTATTTTCGCGACCTCGCGAGCGAGGGTCTCGAGCGCCGCCTGACGGAACTCTGCGCGGCCGACGCCGCCGCGATCCCCGCCGAGAAATACCGGGAACGGCTGACCTACGAAATGGCCGTCATCGAAAAGATGGGCTTCCCGTCGTATTTCCTGATCGTTTCGGACTTCATCCGGTACGCGCGCGAGAAGGGCATCTCGGTCGGCCCCGGCCGCGGCAGCGCCGCCGGATCGATCGTCTCCTGGGCCCTGCGGATCACGGAGATCGACCCGCTCAAGTACGACCTGCTCTTCGAGAGGTTCCTGAACCCCGAGCGCATCTCGATGCCCGACATCGACATCGACTTCTGCCAGGCGCGGCGGGGAGAGGTCATCGAGTACGTCACCGCCAAGTACGGCCGCGAGAACGTGTCGCAGATCGTGACCTTTTCGCAGTTGAAGCCGAAACTCGCCGTCCGCGACGTGGCCCGCGTTCTGTCGCTGCCAGTGGCGCTCGGCGACCGGATCGCCAAGCTCGTTCCGGACGGGCCCGACGTGAACTTCGAGCGCGCGTTCCGCGACTCGCCGGGCCTGAAGGAGGCCATGGCGTCGGACGAATCGATCGCGCGCGTGGTCAAGATTGCCGAGCGCCTCGAGGGCCTCTCGCGCCACGCCGGGATCCACGCGGCCGGCGTCGTCATCGCGCCGAAGCCGATCATCGAGTTCCTGCCGCTGTACCGGACCAACAAGGACGAAATCACGACCCAGTTCGACATGAACGCCGTCGAAAAGATGGGGCTACTCAAGATCGACTTCCTCGGCCTCATCACGCTCGACATCCTCGACGCGACGAAGGCGGCCGTGCGGGATCGGCTCGGCGTGACGCTCGACCTCGACCACCTGCCGCTCGACGACGAGCCGACGTACGAGCTCTTCCGCTCGGGGCGCACGGCGTGCGTGTTCCAGTTCGATTCGGGCGGCATGCGGGACCTCCTGCGCCGCGCCAAGCCCCGGGTGTTCGCGGACCTCGCGGCGTTGAACGCCCTGTACCGTCCCGGCGCCCTGGATGCCGGCACCGTCGAGGACTACGTCCGGCGGCGCGGCGGCACGCGCGTGACGTACCCGCTGCCCGAGCTCGAGCCCATCCTCTCCGAGACGCTCGGGATCCTGGTCTACCAGGAGCAGGTCATGCGCATCGCGCAGCTCGTCGCCGGCTACTCGCTGGCCGAGGCCGACCTGCTGCGCAAGGCGATCGGCAAGAAGAAGCGCGAAATCATGGTCGCCGAGGGGGAGAAGTTCCTCCGGCGGTGCGTCGAGCACGGGACGCCGAAGAAGAAGGCGCAGGAGCTCTGGACGCTGATCGAGCCGTTCGCGCGGTATGGCTTCAACAAGTCGCACGCCGTGGCCTACGCCCTCGTCGCGTACAAAACGGCCTACCTCAAGGCGCATTACCCGATCGATTTCCTGGCCGCCAACCTGTCGGCCGAGATCGGCTCGACCGACGGCATCGTCAAGGTCCTCGGCGACTGTCAGGAGTCGGGCATCCCGGTGCTTCCGCCCGACATCAACGAGTCCGGCACGAGCTTCGCCGCCGTCGGGTCCTCGATCCGATTCGGCCTGGCCGCGATCAAGGGCGTGGGTGAGTCGGCGGCACAGGCCATCCTCGACGAGCGGCGCTCGCGCCCGTACGCGTCCTTCACCGACTTCTCTTCGCGCCTGGATTCCCGTGTCGTCAACAAGCGCGCGCTCGACGCCCTGATTGCGGCCGGAGCCTTCGACTCGCTCGGGAAGAACCGCGCGACGCTCGCGGCCGCGGCCGAGCGCGTGCTCGCCCAGACGGCGCGAGCGCGCGAGGAGGCGGCGCTCGGCCAGTCGAGCTTCTTCGGCGGCGGGGGCGCGGACGAGGGACCTCCGCGCGACGACTTCCCGGAGCTGCCCGAGGGCCCTCTCGACGAGAAGCTGAAGGGGGAAAAAGACACGCTCGGCTTCTACGTCACCGGGCATCCGCTGACGCGCTTTGCGGACGAGATCGAGCGTTTCGCCCAGGCCCGAATCGCGGATCTCGCCGCACGCGTCGAGCAGTCGGTGCGGATTGCGGGCGTGCTCGGGAGCCTCAAGAAACAGAAGATCAAGAAGGGCGTCAACGAGGGCAAGACGATGCTGAAGGCATCGCTCGAGGACACCAGCGGCAGCGTTCCCGTCGCGATCTTCGCCAGCCTCTACGAAAAGGTCCAGGGCTGGGTGCGGGACGAGCTCCCGGTGCTGGTCACGGCCGTGGTCCGCGAATCCGGGGGCGCGATCGAGCTCACGATTCAGGACATCACGCCCCTCGAGGGCATCCGCGAGCGCCGCGCCCGCGAGCTCGCGATCCGCGTCAACCTCGCGTTCGCGGACGAGAACGTCCTCAATCGGCTCCAGGAGCGGCTGCGGTCCCACCCGGGCACGACGCCGGTGTCGATCCGGCTCATCCGCCCCGGGGAGTTCGAGGCCACGCTCAAGGCGGCCGATTCGATGCGGATCGCCCCCTCCGCCCGGCTGACGAGCGAGATCCAGGCGCTGGCGGGGGAGGGGTCCGTCGAGTACGTCTTCTAACGACGGCCCTCTGCGGCGGATTCCGCGCCGGCTGCGGGCCGCGGTCGCGGCGGCCGCGGCGCTGGCGCGCGAGCGCGACGCCCGTCTCTACCTGGCCGGCGGCATCGTGCGCGATCTCGACCTCGGGCGCCCGGTGCGCGATCTCGATCTCGTCGTCGAGGGTGACGGCATCGCGCTCGCGAGAGAGGTCGCCGCGCGGCTCGACGGGGTGCTGCGCGAGCACGGGCGGTTCGCGACGGCCACGCTGACGCTTCCGAGCGGCGAGATGGTGGACTTCGCGTCCACCCGCCGCGAAACCTATGCGCACCCGGGCGCGCTGCCGGCGATCGTGGCGGGCGCTTCCATCGAGGAGGATCTGGCCCGCAGGGACTTCACGATCAACGCGATGGCCATCGCGCTCGCGCGGGGACGCCGGCGTATCGATCCCTACGGGGGCGGGCCGGACCTGGTGCGCGGAGTGATCCGGGAGCTTCACGACCGCTCATTCGTGGACGATCCGACGCGCTCCTTTCGCGCGGTGCGCTATGCGAACCGGCTCGCGTTCCGCATTAACCCCGCGACGGGCAGGGCGATCGCGGCACCGGCGGCCCTCCGGTCTCTCGCCAGCGTGTCCGGCGACCGTGTGCGCCGGGAGATCCGCCGGATCTTCGAAGAGCCGCGGCGCGGGAGGGCGCTCGCGCGGATGAGCGCTCTCGGCCTGGCGCGGGCCGTGGAGCCCGCCCTGCGCGCCGACCGGAGCGCGGCAGGCCGTCTCGATCGCGTCGAGGCGCTGTCCGGAACGGTGGCCGGAGAGACGACCTGGCTCTGCTACCTTCTTGCCTGGATGTGGCGGGCGGGCGAGCGGCAAGTCGAACGCGTGGCCGACCGGCTCGCCCTCGCGGGCGCGGAGGGCCGGATCTTCCGGGGGTGGCCCGGCACGGCGGGGCGGTTGGCCGGGGCGACGATCACTGGTGACGTCTCGGCGGACGAGCTCGTGGCCGCGGCCGCCAGCCTGCCGGCGCGGCCGCGTCGCGCACTGCTCGAGCGCGCCGCGGCGCGACGCGTCCGCTTGACAATCCGGGGCGCCGACCTCGTCGCCGCCGGCATCGGCGCAGGGCCGGCGGTCGGCGCGGCGCTGGCGCGGACGCTGGCGGCGCGCCGGGAAGGACGCATCCGCGAGCGGGACGAGCTCGCCTTCGCGCTGGCGGCCGCGGGGAAATGGCAGTGACGTCGCTCCTCGTACTGCTCGCGGCCGCCCTCACCGCAGGCCCGACCCCCACCGTGACCCCCGAGCCGCCGAGGGGGCCCACGTTCTGCGTCGAGTGGATCCGCCAGTCGAGCGAGGGGTACGAGCGGCTCACGCTCTTTCGCGACGGCGAGCTCGTTTGGAAGACCCATCGCGGCGGCAAGGACCAGTTGAAGCGCGAGCGGCTCGACGCGTCCGAGGCGAAGTTCTTCTGCGAGGACTTCTTCGCCCGCAACGAGATCTGGGGAGTCGCCGCCGACATGCGGACGGGGCTGACCTCCGAGCTCGCCGGCGAATCCGCCGTCACGCTGGCGCGGCCCGATGGCAGCCGCAAGGTCATCCGCTACGACGACCTGTCGACGGGCGACTTCGCCTCGTCTTCGCTGCGGGCGGCGCTCGAGGGGTTGAAGGGCATCTTCCTCTCCCCGCTGGCGCCGCCGTCGCGCTTCGCGCCCGATCTGCTCCCGCCGGGCGCGCTGCTTCGCCGGCTGGATGGCCACGTCTTCCGTGTCGTGCGCCTCGAGAAGGCCACCGGTTACGTGGAGATCGAGGGCGTCAACGAGCCGTATTCGCAGTGGGTCAAGATCGAGGAGCTGCGCTACCAGTTCGCGCCGCCCGAACCGCCGCGATGAAGGCGGGCGGGGCCCCGGTCGTTCGCGTGCTCGGGGGCCGCTGGAAGGGCCGCCGACTCGAGGCATCCTCGGCCGCGCGCCCGACGTCCGGCCGGGCGCGCCAGGCGCTCGTGAACCTTCTCGGGAGCCGGGTCGCGGGCGCGCGCGTGCTCGATCTCTATTCGGGAACGGGCGCCGTCGGCATCGAGCTCGTCTCCCGCGGCGCCGCGAGCGCCGTGCTCGTCGAGCGCGAATCGGCGCCCTTGCGGACGGCGGTCGCGCGAATCGGGGCCGGGCCCGAAGAGGTCCGGATCGTCGCTCTGCCGGCGACCCGGGCCGTGGCGGATTTCGCCAGGGCGGGCGAGCGGTTCGACATCGTTTTCGCCGATCCCCCTTACGGGGAGCGGCCCGCCCTCGACGCGGTCGCGCAGGCGGCCGCGCTCCTGTCGGTCGGGGGTGTTCTGGTCCTGCAGGTCGACGATGGAACTGCCGCCCCCGCGCTGCCGGGGCTCGTGCTCCGGGACCAACGGGCCTACGGCCGTAACGTCTTCCTTTTCTTCGGGATGCTTTGACGCGAGATCCCCGAAAATGCTAGGCTCCGCGATTCTGGCTTGACCCCCAATCCACTTGGAAGGAGTCGATCCCATGCTTCAGACCGGAAGGCACTTCTTTACCTCGGAATCGGTGACCGAAGGGCATCCCGATAAGATCGCCGACCAGATTTCCGACGCCGTTCTCGACGCCGTCCTCCGGGACGACCCGACGGGGCGCGTCGCGTGCGAGACGCTCGTCACGACGGGCCTCGCCTTCATCGCCGGAGAGATCTCGACGAAGACCTACGTGGATCTGCCCTCGATCGTGCGGCAGACCATCAAGGAGATCGGCTACACGCGCGCCAAGTTCGGCTTCGACTACGAGACCTGCGCCGTCATCAACGCGATCGACCCGCAGTCGGCCGACATCGCGCAGGGCGTGGACACGGGCGGCGCCGGCGACCAGGGAATGATGTTCGGCTACGCGGTCCGGGAGACCGAGGAGCTGATGCCGCTGCCGCTGACGCTCGCGCACCAACTCGTGCAGCGCCTGTCCGAGGTGCGGCGCAAGGGCGAGCTCGACTTCCTGCGTCCCGACGGCAAGTCCCAGGTCACCGTCGAGTACGAGGGAAGCCGCGCGCTGCGGGTCGAGACGGTCGTCATCTCCACGCAGCACGCCGAAGCCATCAAGCACGCGGCGCTCAAGGAAGCGATCGTCGAAGAGGTCATCAAGCCGGTCGTTCCGGCCAGGTTCCTGACGGCCGAGACCAAGTTCCACATCAACCCGACGGGCCGGTTCGTCATCGGCGGCCCCCAGGGCGACACCGGACTGACCGGGCGCAAGATCATCGTCGACACCTACGGCGGCAGCGCCCCGCACGGCGGCGGCGCGTTCTCCGGCAAGGACCCCACGAAGGTGGACCGGTCGGCCGCGTACATGGCCCGTTACGTCGCCAAGAACATCGTGGCGGCCGGCCTGGCCGAGCGCGCGCTGATCCAGCTCGCCTACGCGATCGGCGTCGCGGACCCGGTTTCCGTGCACGTCGAGACGTTCGGGACCGGGAAGCTCCCGGAGAGCAAGATCGTCGCGCTCATCCGCGAGCACTTCTCGCTGACGCCCAAGGGCATCATCGAGACGCTCAACCTGCGCCGGCCCATCTACAAGGCAACCGCGGCGTTCGGCCATTTCGGCCGCCGCCTGCCCGAGTTCACGTGGGAGCAGACCGACAGGGCCGAGGCGCTCGCCAAGGCGGGCGGGGTCGAAGTCGCGGCTCCGGTGGGAGGATAAAGACGATGTCCACGGCCACGACCGCCAAGCACGACGTCAAGGACCTGGCCCTCGCGGCCCGGGGCAAGACGCGCATCGAGTGGGCGGACACGAGCATGCCGGTGCTCCGGCAGATCCGCGAACGCTTCGAGAAGGAGAAACCGCTCAAGGGCGTCCGCCTCTCGGCGTGCCTGCACGTGACGAGCGAGACGGCGAACCTGGCGCGGACCCTGACGGCCGGGGGAGCCGACCTCGTGCTCGTCGCCTCCAACCCCCTCTCGACCCAGGACGAGGTGGCCGCGTCGCTCGTCGCCGACTTCGGCGTCGCCGTCTACGCGATCAAGGGCGAAGACCACGCGACCTACTACGACCACATCCGGGCGGCGCTCGCGCACGGCCCGAACATGACGATGGACGACGGCGCCGACCTCGTGTCGTCGCTGCTCTTTCTCGCGCTCGGCCGCGACGCCGAGGTGGACCCGGTCGTCCGGTCGTGGGCCAAGGGCCTCTCGGCCGCCGAGCGCAAGGCGCTCTTCGACGGGATCATCGGCGGTACCGAGGAGACGACGACGGGCGTCATTCGTCTCAAGGCCATGGAGAAGGCCGGCGTTCTCAAGTTCCCGGTCGTCGCGGTGAATGAGGCCAAGACCAAGCACTTCTTCGACAACCGGTACGGGACGGGGCAGTCCACGCTCGACGGCATCATCCGGGCGACGAACCTCCTGATCGCAGGCCTGAACGTCGTCGTCGCCGGCTACGGCTGGTGCGGCCGCGGCGTGGCATCGCGCGCGCGGGGACTCGGGGCGCAGGTCATCGTGACGGAGCTCGATCCGACCAAGGCCATCGAGGCCGCCCTCGACGGCTTCCGCGTGATGACCATGGCCGAGGCGGCTCCCCTCGGAGACATCTTCGTGACCGTGACCGGCAACAAGGGCGTGCTGCGCGACGAGCACTTCCGCGCGATGAAGGACGGGGCGGTCGTCTGCAACTCCGGCCACTTCAACGTCGAGATCGACATCCCCGCGCTCGAGAAGCTCGCGGCCGCCCGCCGGCCCATCCGGGACGCGGTCGAGGAATTCACGATGCGCGACGGGCGCCGGATCCACCTCCTGGCCGACGGGCGGCTGATCAACCTCGCGGCGGCCGAAGGGCATCCGGCCTCGGTCATGGACATGTCCTTCGCGAACCAGGCGCTGGCCGCCGAGTTCATGGTCAAGAACCATGCGACGCTCGAGAAGAAGGTCTACGCGGTTCCCGAGGACATCGACCGGGAAATCGCGCGCCTGAAGCTCGCCTCGATGGGGATGAACATCGATACCCCGACGGCCGAGCAGGTGAAGTACATGAGCTCCTGGGAAGAGGGGACCTAGAGCCGACCTAGGTTCGCATCCGCACCAGGAAGAACGTCCCGGCGATTCCGAACAGCACGTCCGGCGCCCAGGCCGCCAGGAGCGGCGGCAGGGCGCCCGCCTCGCCGAGCTTGGTCGAGAAGGCCGTCGCGATCAGGGCGAGGATTCCCAGAAAGAGGCCGAGGCCGATCCCCGCGAGCGTCCCGCGCCGGCCGATCCGAAAAGCGAAAGGCACGGCAAGCAGGGCCATGATTGGAATCAGGAAGGGCCCGGCCAGCTTGGCCTGCAAGGCCGTGTCGAGGCTCGCCGTGGCGAAACCCCCGGCCTTCAGGCGCCGCGTCAGGTGCTCGAGCTCGCGGAAGCGCATTTCCTCCGGGCGCCGGCGCACGGCGGCAAGCGCCTTCGGCGGGTCGCCGGGGACGTTCAGCTCGGTGAAGGCGCGGTAGGGCTCGCGCGCCGACTTCTCGAAGCTGCGCGCCCAGCCGTTCTGAAATTTCCAGGCACCTTCCTCCCAGACCGCATCGCGCGCCGCCGTCCGCCGGACGAGGCGGAATTGCTTGTCGAAGGTGAACACGGAGACGCCGAAGAGCTCTTTACTTCCGGCATCCGCCTCCTCGCGGTGCCATATCTCGTCATTCTCGGACAGGTACCAGTTGCTCACGCCCGGGCCCCGTCCTCCGGCGTCCGGGGGAAGACCGTAAATCTCGTTGCGGAAGCGCTCCTGGCGCTGCTCGGAGAAGGGGAGGACGTACTCGCCGACCGAGAAGGCCAGTACCGCCCCCAGTGCGGCCGCGAGCAGGACCGGCGTGGAGAGACGCCAGAGGGACAGGCCCGAGGCCTTGAATGCAGTGTCCTCGTTGTTCTTCGAGAGCGTACCGAGGCCGGCCAGAGTCGCCAGCAGGACGGCGAATGGCGCGATCTGCATGGTGATCGAGACCAGGAAATAGCGGTAATAGCCGAAGACCGCCGCGCCCGAGGGGTGGTGCCTCGCGACCTCGTCGAGCTTGTCGGCATAGTCCACGACGAGCGAGATCACCACCGCCGAGGCCAGGATGAGGAGGAAAGCGCTGCCGACCCGACCGAGCACGTACCGGTCTGCGATGGCGAGGAGCCGGAAACGCGGTTCGCGCACCGCCCCCGTGGTCCGGGCGGTGCGCGCCGGGCGCGCTCCGGCCGGCGGCGCGGGCTCGGAAGGGGGGCGGGGCATGGCCGGGGCGCGGCGCTCCCGGCGGCCCAGCGCGGCCAGCGCCCCGATCCCGACGAGCACCAGGTTCGGAAGCCACATCGCGAGCGCGGCCGGCAGCCGGCCGTCGGAGGCCCATGTCTCGCCGGTCGAGAGCAGGACGTAGTAGCCGACCAGGATCGCCAGCGAGAGCGCGAAGCCTCCACCGCGGCCCGCCCGCCGGAGGGACTGGGAGAGCGGGATTCCGACGAGCGCGAAGGCCAGGCATGCAAAGGGGATCGCGAGCTTCTTGTGGATCTCGACGAGGGCCTGCCGGCGGCGCGGGTCCGACTCGGGAAGCCGCCGCGCCGCCGCGAGGAGCTCGGGAAGGGTCCGGGCCCGGATGCCTTTCTCGGTGGTCACGCGGGCGCCCGCGCTGTTGACGGACTCGCCGGCGAGCAGCAGGCGCTGGGAGGCGTTGCGGGTGGTCCGGTACCGGGACGGATCCTCCGGGTCTACTTCGTGTACGGAAGACTCGAACAGGTCGAGCCAGAGACGGTCGCCCTCGAGCGTGAGCCCGCCGCGGCGGGCGACGATGACGCGGTTCGGGGCCTCCGACTCGTCGCCGAGCTTGAGGAAGATGCCCTCGAAAGACCGGCCGTCGGGGGCGATGCGATCGAAAAAGAAGGTGATTCCGGGCCGGGGCTCCCGGAACGTCCGGGGCGCAACGACGTTGACGATCGAGCTCGCGGCGACACGGGCCATGGAACGCTCGAGCTCGTCGTTGGTGGCCGGAAGCACGGCGTTGTAGATAGCGAGCACCAGCAGCGACAGGGCCGCGGCCGCCCCGAGCACGGGCACATACAGCGCCGTGGGGCCGACGCCGCAGGCGCCGAGGGCCGTCAGCTCCGAGTCCGCCGAAAGCCGGCCGAGCCCGATGAGGACCCCGAGCAGCAGGGCCATCGGGAGCGTGAGAACCACGATCCAGGGCAAGGAGAGGCCGACGAGCTTTGCGACCTCGAAAAAGGGGGCGCTGCGCCGGACCGCGAAGTCCGCCAGGAACAGAATCGTCCGGATCAACAGGACGAACGTGTAGGCCACGAAACCGAGGAGAAAGGGGGGCCAGATCTCTCGGAGGACGGAGCGGGAGACCAGGCGCATCAGATAGGGATAGTGCAGAGAGCCCGGGCGCAAGTAAAGGCCTGCGCAGACGGACCGATTCACTATTTTACATAATATATCTTATCGGACGCTATGGACGGGAGGGGTTGAGCTCGCGAATCGGGCCGAGGTCCCGCTTATCCCGAATGGCTCGCCCTCGTGCCCCGAGGATCACCGTCCGTGCTTTCAGCCCGACTCGACACCGGCGACGCGCGCGTTCCGAGGAGCGCTCCGGCGCCAGGAGAGAAACTAGGAGTGCTTGCCGAGCGGCAGGTCGCCCGACTCGAGCTGCTTGATAACGCCGCGCAGCGCGTCGATCAATTCCGCCTTCGCGACCCGCGTCTTGTGAAACGCGATGTTCAGGCGGAAGGGTCCGTCCTTGGGCGAGTAGACGAAGTGGAACTCGCGACGTTTGCCGTCGGCTGCTCCTCCCTTCTTCTGCTCGCGCAAATCGTCGCGGGTCGATCCGCCTGCAACCTGCGCGATTGCTTCTTCCATTTTCCTCTCGTCGCCGAGCCGGGCGATCTCGAGGAGGACCGAGCGCGCGTCGATGTCGGCGCGCCGACATTTCTCGCGAAGCCTCTCCGGGATCTGGAGCAGCGACATCGATTCGGTGACCGAGACGCGGGATTTCCCGATCGTCGTCGCGATGTGCTGCTGCGTGTACCCGTGCGTCTCCGCGAGCATCGCGTAGCCCATCGCCTCCTCGAAGGGATGGAGATCGCGCCGGTGGAGGTTTTCGATCAGGGCGATCTCCATCACCTCGTTGTCGGGCACGTCGAGCTCGATGCACGGGACTTCGGTGAGCCCCGCCTCGAGCGCCGCGCGGAAGCGCCGCTCCCCCGCGATGATCCGGAAGCGTCCGTCCGCCAGCGGCTGGACGAGGAGGGGCTCGAGCACGCCCTTCGACTCGATCGACATCTTGAGCTCGGCGAGGTCCCCGACACTTCTGCGCGGCTGGCCGGGATTCGTCTCGATCGCCTCGATCGGAAGCTGGCGGCCGAGTGAGGGGCCGAACCGCTCGGACAGGGAGTCGACGAAGTGGGAGTCGTGGCGCATGTGAGATTCGGTGGGAAGGCCGCGGCGCTTAGACACGGGAAAGCACCTCCTCGGACAGAGAGTAGTACTCGGCCGCGCCGCTCGAGCGCGGAGCGAACGTGAAGATCGACTCCTGGTGGGCCGGGCTTTCCTCGAGCCGCACGCTCTTGGAGATCGTGGTCTTGAAGATCTTCTTTCCGAAGACCCCGGTAATCTGCTTGTAGACGTCCTTGCCCAGTACGGTCCGCTTGTCGTGCAGGGTGATCACGACGCCGAGGATCTGGAGGCTCGGGTTGGGCCGCGCCTTGATCTTGTCGATCGTCTCGAGAAGGTCGTCCGTTCCTTCGAGGGCGAAGTACGAGGACTGGATCGGAATGAGCACGTGGGTCGAGGCCACCATGGCATTCACCGTGATCATCCCGAGGGTGGGCGGCGTGTCGATCAGCACGGCGTCGTAGGCCCGGCGCACGGCGTCGATCTTGTCGCGCAGTTTGAAGTGGCCGTCGATCTCGCCCATGAGCTTGGACTCGAGCTTGGCGAGGGAAATCCGCGCCGGGGCGATGTCGAGGTGCTTCATGCCCGAGGGCTGGATGACGTCCTTCAGCTTGATTTCGGGGTCCGTCAGCACGTCGAACATCGACTTCTCCACCTTGCGCCGGTCGATGTAGGACATCGTGCTGTTGGACTGCGGATCCAGGTCGATCAGCAGGGTCTTCATCCCCTTCTGGGCCATGGCCGCGGCGAGGTTGATGGCGGTCGTCGTTTTTCCGACGCCGCCTTTCTGATTGGTGATGGAAATGATCACGATCCGGAGTGTACAACGCGGAAGTTCCGCATGGGGCGGCGGATCGCGGACCCGCCGCAAGGGACTACATGCGGTACTTGCCGAGTTCGTCCGGGCCTGCTTCCTCGAACCACTTGCGCAGTCGATCCGGGTCCTGGTCGCCCTGGGCGCGCAGGCTGAGGCTCTTCTCGAGAACCTCCTCCTCGACGAAGATTTCGGCGTGCGAGCGCAGGGCGAGCGCGATGGCGTCGCTCGGGCGGCTGTCCACCGAGAGCGTCGCGTCGTTGCGCGTCAGGTGGATCCGTGCGAAGAACGTGTTCTCCCGCAGATCGTTGATCACCACGCGGTCGACGCGGGCGTCGAGCTCGGCGAGGAGGTTCTTGAGCAGGTCGTGCGTCATCGGGCGGGGCGTCGAGACCTTCTCCATCTCGAGCGCGATGGCGTTTGCCTCGAAGATGCCGACCCAGATGGGCAGAAAGAGGCCCTTCTCGGTGTCGCGCAGGATGACGACCGGCATGTTGGAGACCGGATCCATGAGGAGGCCCTTGATTTCCATTCTGATCATCGCGCCTCCCCGGGGTTTCTTACGCCGAGAGTCTCCCAACCAGAGAATTCGGGAGACCGCGCACGACCCGCACCGGGACGTATTCGCCCGGGCGCAGAGCGCCACCGCCAGCCTCCACGTGGATGATCCGGTTGCAGGACGTGCGGCCCTTGCTCTGCCCTCGCCGGTCTTCACCCTCGACGAGGATCTCGAACTCGCGGCCCTCGAGGCCCCGGTTGATCTCGTGCTGGATCACCGTTTGAAGGTCGAGAAGGCGCTTCAAGCGTGCCGCGGAAATCTCTTCCGGGACTTCCGCCTCGCCGCCCCAGCGCGCCGCCGCCGTGCCCGGACGCGGCGAGTAACGAAAGCCGAAGAGACTTCCGAAACGGATTCGCCGGACGAGGCTGAGCGTTTCTTCGAAGTCCCCTTCCGACTCCCCCGGGAACCCGACGATGAAGTCCGACGAAAGGGAAAGCCCCGGCACCCGCTCACGGATCTGGGTGACGGTGGCCTCGTACTCCGCGGCCGTGTAACGCCGCTTCATCCGTCTCAACACGCGGTCCGAGCCCGACTGCGCTGGCAGGTGCAGGTAGGGCGCAATGGGGCCGCCCCCGGCGAGAGCCTCGACGAGGTCGTCGTCCACCAGGCTCGGGTGCGAAGTGATGAACCGGACCCGGGACAGACCCGCGACGCGTCCGGCCCGCCGCAGGAGCTCTCCAAGGCCAAATCCGTCCTCCGGATCGCGGTATGCGTTGACCGTCTGGCCGAGCAGCGTGACCTCCGTGTAGCCGAGCGACGCGACGTGGGCGAGCTCCGTAAGAATCTCGGCGGCGCGCCGGCTTCGCTCGCGGCCGCGGGTGAACGGCACGATGCAGAACGTGCAGAACTGGTCGCAGCCCTCGATCACGGTGACGTAAGCCTGGAAGCTCGAGTCGCGCGCGATCTGACGGAACTGGTACACCGGGTCTTCGGTCGGCAGCTCGAGGGCGAGCGCCCGGCTGCGCTCGCGGCGTGCGGCGGCCACGAGCTCGCCGATCTTTTCGACCTGGCCCGTGCCGGCCACGAAGTCGACCCACGGTGCACGGTCCAGGATCTCCTCGCCGGAGACCTGGGCGACGCAGCCGGTGACGCCGACGACGAGGTCCGGGTTTTCCTGCTTGCGGCGCGCCAGCACGCCGAGCTCGCTGAAGACCTTCGCCTCGGCCTTCTCGCGGACTGAGCACGTGTTCAGGAGCACGACCCCCGGCTGCTCGCCCTCGGCGGCCCGACGCAGGCCCTGCGATTCGAGTTGCCCGGCCATGCGCTGCCCGTCGAGCACGTTCATCTGGCAGCCCCACGTCTCGACGCGGTAGGCCGGCAGCCCGGTTGCGAGGGGCCTCGTCATTCGCGAATCCATCCGGGCATCGCTCCGGCCACTCGCGCCTTCTCGGGCAGGTCCCCGAGGTCCTTCTCGGCGTCGGCCAGCTCGTTCCTGGCGTCGGTGAGCTCGCTCTTGGCATGATCCCACGCCGGCTTGATGACCCGGTCCCGGTACTGCCCGTCGTCCCATGCGTAGAAGTCGTTCTCGAGCTTCTTCGTCGCGGCCTCGAGCTCGGCGACGCGCGCCTTGTCGTCGGCGACGCGCTTTCGTGTCTTCGCCGCCGCCGCCTTCCACTGCGCCTCGCCTCCCCCGGACGACGCCGTGTCGGTCGCGGGGGCCGGCGCGGGGCTCACCTCGGTCGTGGGCATGGGCGTCGGATTCGGCCTGCCCGCGGGCGGCACGGCCTTGCCGGAGGAGATCCTTCCCTTGGAGGTGTTCTTGACGAGGGACTTGTTGTTGATGATCACGGTGCCGCCGTCTGCGGGCGCCGCGCCGTCGCGCGTCTCGTGCGCGGCGTGCACGACGTCCGCATATCCCTGGCCGCCGCCGTCGTACGGCGTCTTCACGGGAGTGGCCCTCGGCCGGCCGAAACCACCTGAGAGCCTCGGAGCTGGTGTCGGAGTCCGGGTCGCGTCCTGCGCGACGGCGAGGCCGCACGAGAAGACCAGTGCCGCGAGCGCCGCGCGAATCCTCATGGGGTCTTCGTCCCCTGGCGCCCGTAGGCGTCTTCGAGACGGACGACGTCGTCGAGCTCGGGCGAGGAGACCTCGAAGATCACGCACGGCTGCTCGGCCCGCATGCGGTGCTTGATCCCCGGACGGATTCGGTAACTTTCACCGGGGCCGAGCCGGCGTTCCCGCATCGCCCCGTCTTCCTCGACCAGGAGCAGCACATCACCCTCCAGGACGTAGAGCGTTTCGTCCTTGCGCTCATGGTACTGCAGCGACAGGCTGTGTCCGGCCGACAGGTGCAGGAGCTTGCCGGCGTAGCGTTCGTTCTCCGCGAAGATCTCTTCGCGGCCCCAGGGCTTCTGGACGATCCTCATGGCTCTCCTCCGAAGATGCGTTCGACCTCGGCGGGCTCGCAGGCCTCGAGGGCGCGCTGCGCGAGCCGCCGTGCCCGGGCGGCGTCGATCGTCGCGATGTGGTCCTTCAATCCCGGGATCGCCACCGGCGTGACCGACAGGTCCGTGATGCCGAGGCCGATCAGAACCGAGGCGCCGAGCGGATCGCCGGCGAGCTCCCCGCAGACCGAGACCAGCCGGCCGTGGGCGCGGCCCGCCTCGACGACGAGCTGGATCATTTTCAGGATCGCCGGGTGCAGCGGCCGGTACATCGCCGAGACGTCGGGATTGGCCCGGTCCACCGCGAGGCCGTACTGCGTGAGGTCGTTCGTGCCGATCGAGAAGAAGTCGGCCTCGCGCGCCAGCCGGTCGGCCAGGAGCGCCGCCGAGGGCACCTCGATCATCACACCGAGGGGCGGAACCTGCCGAAGCCGGTTCCGGGCGGCGACCGCCTCCAGCGTCTTGCGCGCGGCCTGGAGTTCCGAGAGGGACGCGACCATCGGCAGGAGGATCCGGAGGTCGCCCTTGCGCGAAGCCAGGCACAGCGCGGTCAGCTGCTCCTCGAAGAGCTCCGGGTGCGCGAGGCAGTACCGGATGCCGCGCAGCCCCAGCGCGGGGTTCTCGCCGGGAGCGGGCGCGATCCCCTTCTCTCCGCCGAGATCGTACGTGCGCACGATGACCGGGTGCGGCGCGGCCGCGGCCAGAAGCGTCTCGTAGGCCGCCCGCTGCTCTTCGATGCCGGGCGATCGGGGCAGCGCCCTCAGATAGAGGAACTCCGAGCGGAAGAGTCCGACGCCCTCCGCCGAGAACCGCTCGAGCGCGGAGATCTCCTCGGGCAGCTCCAGGTTGGCGCGCACGGCGATGCCCACGCCGTCCCGCGTCGCGGCGGCCCGGGCGGCGCGTCCGCGCTGGCGCCGGCTCTTGCCCCGATCCTCGAGCACGCGCGCGACGGCCCGGCGGATCCGGACCCGCGTCGGGTGCGCTTCGACGATTCCGCGGTCCCCGTCCACGATGATGGGCCGCTCCGGGGAGACGGCCGCGCACAGGCCCGGGATGCCGACGACGGCCGGAAGTCCGAAGGAGCGGGCGATGATCGACGCGTGGGACGTCGGCCCCCCGCGCTCGAGCGCCAGGGCGCGCACGCGCCGGGGATCGAGGCGCGACGCGTCGACGGGCGAGAGCTCGTCGGCGACCAGGATCGAGCCCCGCGGCAGTTCCGCCGGCCCGGGCCGTTCCCCGTCGGAAAGGTGGGCGGCGATCTCACGGGCCACGTCGGCGATGTCGGCCTCCCGCTCCCGCAGCGCCGCGGAGTCGGCGGCCGCCAGGCGCGCCCCGAACTCGCGCGTCACCTCGGCCAGGGCCCACTCGGCGTTGACGCGATCCCGCCGGATGCGCTCGACGACGCCGCCGAGGTAGGTCTCGTCGAGGGCGATCAGGCTGTGCGCCTCGAGGATGGCGGAGAGCTCCGACCCCATGTCGCCCTTGGGCTCCTCGGCGTGGCGGGTGAGCTCCTCGGCGGCTCGTGCGGCGGCGCGCCGCAGGCGGCGCTCCTCCTTTTCGAAATCTTCCGGCGCGACGGCTCGGCGAAACGCCGGCAGCCGGCCGAACCGGATGATCACGGCCCGGCCGACGGCGAGGCCCGGAGAAACGGAGAGGCCCTGGAGCATGTGTGATCTGTGAATCGTGATCTGTGATCAGCTCACCAATCACAAATCGCGATCACCCTTCCCTTCCTACTCTTCCTCGTCGAAGCTGCGGGCGATCAGGTCCTCGACGGCGGCGAAGGCGTCCTTCTCGTCGTCGCCCGACACGGCCAGCGTGATGCGCGTGCCCTGGGAGGCGGCGAGCAGCAGGATCCCGAGGATGCTTTTGCCGTCCACTTCTTCCCCGTTGCGGCGGATCTTGACCTCGGAGCGGTACCGGCTGGCGGTCTGGACGAACTTGGCCGCCGCGCGCGCGTGCAGGCCGAGGCGGTTCTTGATGGACAGGTCGCGCTCGATCACGATTCCTTCTCCACCACCACGACCGCCGTCGGGGCTGCTTCTTCCGCGAGCAGGTCCGAGGCCACGTAGATCGACCGCTGGCCGCGGTCCTTGGCCACGTGGGCGACCTCGGTCACCGGACGTCCGCTCCTCTGGAGGGACGCGCATTTCAGCACCATGGGCAGATTCACACCGGTCACGATCTCGACCCGGTCCTTGTGCAGGAACGGCAGCGTGAGGTTCGTGGGCGTGCCGCCGAACATGTCGGTGAGGATGACGGCGCCATCGCCCTCGTCGGCCTGCTCGAGCCCGCGGCGGATTTTCTCCCGGGCGTCCTCACCGGTCTCGCTCCACTCGAGCGCCACCGCCACGATGCGCTCCAGCCCGGGCTGGATCGTGAGCGCGGCGGCCCGCAGCTCTTCCGCGAGCCTGCCGTGCGTGACGAGCAGAATCCCAATCATGCGAGGGGGGCATTATCTCACTCGCGCGTGGCGTCGCGGTGCGAGACGCGGACGGGGTACCCCCGCTCCTGGAGCAGGCCGGAAAGCCGCTCGGCGACGTACACCGATCGGTGCTTGCCGCCGGTGCAGCCGATGCCGATCGAAACGTACGTTTTTCCCTCTCGATCGAAGCGCGGCAGGAGGTAGTCCAGAAAGCCGGTGAGCCGCTCCAGAAACGGGGCCGTCTCCGGGTCCTTCTCGATGTAGGCCGCCACCGCCGCGTCCATCCCCGTCTTGCCCTTCAACTCCGGGACGAAGTGGGGATTGGCCAGGAATCGCACGTCGAAGAGCAGATCCACGTCGTGCGGAGTCCCGAACTTGTAGCCGAAGGACGTCGCCGAAACGACCATGCCGCCGCTCTCCGGATCCCCGACGAACGTCTTCTGCATGAAGGCGCGCAGCTCGTGCACCGTCATGGCGGACGTGTCGACGACGACGTCGGCGACCGCGCGCACGTTCTCGAGCATGGCCCGCTCGCGGCGCAGCGCCTCGAGCAGCGGGACCTTTCCCGCGAGCGGGTGGGGGCGCCGCGACTCCGAGAAACGGCGGATGAGGGACTCCTCCGAAGCGTCCAGGAAGAGCAGGCGCGTTCCCGGTACGCGCGCCCGCAGCCGCGCGAGGATCTCGGGGAAGCGCGCGGCGAAGTCCGGGTTGCGCACGTCGAGGATGATGCCGACGCGCTTGGCCGTGACCTGGCCGAGCAGCGGCTCGAGCAGCTCGAGGGGCAGGTTGTCGACGCAGAAGTAGCCCATGTCCTCGAGGCACTTGTTGACGTAGCTCTTTCCCGAGCCGGACAGGCCGGTGACGACGACGAGACTCTCCGGGGTGGTCCCGGGCGCGGGCGTGAGCCGGTTCACTTGCGCCGCCCCTCCTCGGACGAGTTCTTGGCGATCTCCTCGTCCACCCGCCGCGCGAACTCCTTGGCCGCGTCGTAGCCCTGGCTCTTCAAGAGCTCGTTGCGCGCGGCGATCTCGATCAGCAGCGCGAGGTTGCGGCCCGACGCCACGGGCAGGCGCAACAGGGGCATCTCGCGGTCGAGGATCGCGTAGGTCTCGCCGTCGAGCCCGAGGCGGTCGTATTTCTTGGTCGGGTCCCACCGCTGCAGCTCGATCACGAGTTCGACCGACTTGGACGCCCGCACGGCCGAGACGCCAAAGAGGTGCTTGATGTTGATGATCCCGATCCCGCGCAGCTCCATGTGGTACCGGATCATCTCGGCCGCCCGGCCCACCAGGGCCCCGCTCGGGTATCGGCGAATCTCGACCGCGTCGTCGGCGACGAGGCGATGTCCGCGGTGCACGAGGTCGAGCGCGCACTCGCTCTTGCCGATGCCCGATTCGCCGAGCAGGAGCACACCCATGCCGTAGACATCGACGAGGACGCCGTGGAGTGTGGTCGAGGGCGCGAGCTCGTCCTCGAGCACGCGCGTGATGGACTGGATGACGACCGAGGTGGTCTTGTCGGAAACGAAGAGCGGGATCTCACGCCGGCGACACTCCCGAACGACGTCGTCCGGGGGCTCCTGCCCCTTGGTGACCACGAAGGCGGCGATCGGCAGCGCGCAGATCGCCTCGATGCGCTCGCGGCGCACTTCGGCCGGCATCGTGTCGAGGTAGTTGAGCTCGCTTTCGCCGAGGATCTGGATGCGGCCCGGCTTGATGTAAGGGATGAACCCCGCCAGCGCGAGGCCCGGGCGCTGGATCCGGCCCCACGAGACGGGCCGCGCCATGCCGGACTCCCCCGCGACCGCCCGCATCTCGAGCTCCTCGAGCGCCGGGCTGCGAAGGATCTCCGCGGTCAGCGCCGGTGGGGTCTTGGGCGGAGGCGAAGCCCCGTTCACGAAGACATCCCCGGATTCGCCTCGGCGCCGCGGAGCACTCCGAGCATTTCCACGGCAGATCGCGCGGTCCGCAGCCCCTCGGCCACGCCCGGCGTGCGCAGAAGCCTTGAGATCCGGGCGAGCGCCTGGAGGTGCGGCGCCGCCGCATTCACCGGGGACGCCACGAGGAAGATCAGGCTGACCGGGATGCCGTCGGCCGCCCCGAACTCGATCGGGCGAGCCGTGGAGGCCACGGCGACGATGACCTCGTCGAGGTCGGGCAACTTGCAGTGCGGAATCGCGACGCCGCCGCCCAGTCCCGTGCAGCCGAGCCGCTCGCGCTCGACCAGTCGGGTGACGAGCTCCCCGGGGGCGCGCACCCCCCCGTCCTGCGCCAGCCGGAAGGCGAGCTCCTCGAGGACCTCGTCGCGGGTCGAGCCGGGCAGGCCGTGGAACACGCGCCCCGCGTGGTACTGCCCCTCGCCCGCCGCCGCCTCGGACTCGCCGGCCTGCCTGCCTTCGATCAGCATTCGGGCACGATCAATCCGAAGTCTCCATCCCGGCGACGATAGAGCACCGAAACTTTCTCGTTGGACGCATCGCGGAACACCAGCACTTCCTGGCCCGAGGATTCCATGGCAAGGGCGGCCTCGTCCACTCCCATCGGCTTGACCGCCGACGCTTGGCCGCGCACGACCCGGGCGCCGGCTCGCCCGGGCGCGACCACGGCTTCGGGCATCTGCGCCCTCCACCCCTTCGGCAGGAAACGGGACCAGCCGCGGTGCTTGCGGTCGCGCCGCCGTTCCGTGTCGCGCATGGCCTGCGCGTCGATCTTCTCGAACGCCGCCGCGACGGCCGCACGCGGGTCGCCCGTTTCCTCCTGCGCCTTCCAGCGGCGCCGGCCGTGGATCGCGATCACCTCGGCGCCGAATCGGTGCTTTTCGTGCGAAAGGACGAGGCGGACGACCGCGGGGCTGCCGAGGTGGCGTTCGAGACGGTGCGCGCGCTCTTCGGCCAGCTCCTTGAGCGACGGAGTCACTTCGACATTGCGACCGGTGCATTCGACGGCCATGAGACCTCCTAAAAGGACTGCTTGCGCTGGGAAGAAGACGGGATCCGCAGTTCTTCGCGGTACTTCGCCACCGTGCGGCGGGCGATCTGGATCCCCTCGGTGCGCAGCTTCTGGGTGATGCGCGCGTCCGAGTGCGGCCGGCGGGGGTCCTCGTCCTGGACGATGTGGGAGATCTTGTTCTTGATCGAGAGCGAGGAGACGTCGTCGCCCTGCGACGAGTCGATGCCGCTGTGGAAGAAGTACTTCATCGGGAAAAGGCCGCGCGGCGTGTGGATGTACTTGTTGGACACGACGCGGGACACGGTGGACTCGTGCATGCCGATGTCGTTGGCGACGTCGCGCAGCACGAGCGGCCGCAGGTGCTCGATCCCGTGGTCGAGGAACCCGCGCTGGTGGCGGACGATCGAGTCGGCCACCTTGTAGATCGTGCGCTGGCGCTGGTCCAGGCTCTTGATCAGCCAGATCGCCGAGCGCATCTTGTCCTTGAGGTAGTTGGCGGCCTCGGCACCGATCGCGCCGTTGCCGCCGCGCAGCAGGCGCCTGTACGACGCCGAGATGCGGAGCTTCGGCAGGCCGTCCTCGGAGAGCTGGATGATGTACTCGTCGCCGATCTTGCGGACGAACACGTCCGGCTCCACATAGATGGTGCGCTCGCTCGAGTACTTGCGGCCGGGCTTGGGTTCGAGGTTCTTGATGATCTCGAAGGCCGCCTGGATCTCGGACATGCCGACCCCGAGCGCCTTGCAGAGGGGCGCGAACTGGCGGTTGAGAAACGCGGGCCAGTGTTCCCGGATGATCTTCTCGATCAGCTCGTTCTCGACCCCGAGGGCCGCGAGCTGCATCAGCAGGCAGTCCGGCAGGTCGAACGCCCCGACCCCCGCGGGATCGAAATGGCGCACGAGCGAGAGCGCGGCCTCGACGTCCACGTCGTTCTCGTAGTGGGCCTCGCGGATCTCTTCGCGGCTGACCTGGAGGTAGCCGTCCTCGTCCACGTTGCCGATCAGGTAGGTCGCGATCTCCCGCACCCCTTCGCTCACGCCCGCCATGGACAGCTGCCAGGTCAGGTACTCGGGCAGGCCCTCCGGGCGGGTCAGCACGTTCTCGAGCGAGTACTCCTCGGGCTGCTCCTGGTACTGCCGCGGGTTGTAGGCCGAGTCGAGGTAGTCCTCGAAGTAGGAGTTGAAGTCGATTTCCTCGAAGGAGTCGCGCTCCTTCTCGGCCGCCGGCGGCGCCTCGGCCGGAGCGCCCGCGTCCTCGTTGTCGCGCGCCGCGTCCACGCGCTCGGTCTCCGAGGTTTCTTCCTGCTCCTCGAGGACCGGGTTCTCGACGACTTCCTGCGTGAGGACCTCCTGGAGCTCGAGACGGGACATCTGCAGCAGCTTGATCGCCTGCTGCAGCGACGGCGTCATGACCAGCCGCTGGGAAAGCCGGAGGTTGAGCTTTTGCTCGAGCGCCATGTGCGGCGGTTGCGGCTCTAGTCGAGCCGGAAGCCCTCCCCGAGATAGATCCTTTTCACTACGGCGTCGCTGGACAGTGCAAGAGGCGTGCCTGCTTTCAAGATCTCACCGCCGCTGATTATATAAGCCCTGTCGACGATGCTCAAAGTCTCACGGACGTTGTGGTCCGTGATCAGGACCCCGATGCCTGAAGATGCGAGGCGGCGCACGATTTTCTGGATGTCGAGGACCGCGATCGGGTCGATTCCCGCAAACGGCTCGTCGAGCAGCAGGAAGTACGGCGAGAGCACGAGACTGCGCGCGATCTCGACGCGCCGGCGCTCGCCGCCCGACAGCGTGTAGGCCCGGTCGTTCTTCAGGTCGACGAGACCGAACTCCGCCAGCAGTGCCGCGCACCGTGCGCTGCGCTCCTCGGGCGTCAGCGCGAGCGTCTCCAGGATCGCGAGCAGGTTTTCCTGCACGGTCATTTTCCGAAAAACCGACGGCTCCTGGGGCAGGTAGGAAATCCCGGCGCGCGCGCGGCGGTACATCGGGAGCTCCGTGACGTCGCTCGTGCCGAGGCGAACCACGCCGACGTCGGGTCGGACGAGGCCGACGACCATCGAGAAGATGGTGGTCTTGCCCGCCCCGTTGGGACCGAGGAGCCCGACGATCTCGCCGGCGGCGATCTCGAGCGAGACTTCGCGCACGACCGTCCTGCCCCGATAGGCCTTGACGAGGCCTTCGGCCGACAGAACCGGCCTGTCTCCGGATCTCGGGAGGTTCTGGCTCAATTCTTTTCTGTCCGGTGAATCGTTTCCGTCTTGCCGCCTTCGGGCGCGGTGATCTCGACGCTACGCCCCCGATCGTAGATCGTCAAGATGGCCCCGGCGACCTGGCTGCCGCCGGCATCCGTGACGCGCGCGGGCGCGCCCCAGAGCAGGGTTTTCCCCTGCTTCGGGTAGTCGACGGCCTTCTCGGCCTTCGCCGTGCGGCCCGCGGCGTGGTCGGCCAGATCGACGTCGCCCGAGATCTCCATGCAGTCGACGCCGCGATCCTTGCCGATCCACGCGGTCGACTCGCCGCCCGTGGCCCGCCAGCCTGCGCCCCGCGTGACCGTCACGCCGCCCTCGAACCGTCCGCTGCGCTCGGTGTCCCGGTACAGGAGGCGGCGAGCGGTGACGATCGAGGCCGGACGCTCTCCGGTCTTCGCGGTGCGCCCGGGCGCGAGCACGGCCCGGACGTTCTGCACGGCGTTGACCGTCTTGTCCGTATCGGAGAGGGTGATGTCGTCGGCAAAGAGCGACGAGTCGTCCTGCCACAACGACGCCGACCCGGACAGGGTCGCGACATGGGTCGACTCGTCGAACACGATGCGGTTGGCCTTGGCGAAGCTCGGCTTGTTCGGGTCGCCGACGAACGTCACGGTCCGCGGGCCCTTCTGCGGGTCGGCGCCGAGCACGGCGCGCGCGCGGCCTTCTCCGCGCACCTGCTGCCGCGGCCGATCGAGCTCGATCCGGTCGGCCGAGAGCCGGGAGCCGCCGCTCGTCACGCGGGCGGAGCGGGCGGCGTCGCCGGTCAGAAGCCAGAGGCCGCGCGCGTCGAGCTCCACGGCCCTGGCGGCGTCGCCCGCCCGGCCGTCGGACACCACCTTCACCGATCCCTCCAGTGCGACGTTCTGCGCTTCGCCCTCCTTCGAGAAGCCGAGCGTTCCGTTCTCGGCCTCGGCGTGACTGCCGTTGCCCTCCACGCGCACGCCGCCCGACGCGGTCGCCGAGGCGGCGCGGCCGTTTTCGAAGAGGACGTGGATCTGCGGGGCGGTCAGCCGCCGGTCGGCCTCCCACAGGAGGGCCGGCGCCCCCGTGAGAGAAAGGCTCCGCGGCTTTCCGTTCGCGTCGAACGTCAGCACGCTCTCCTCACCCGAGTATTGACGCTCGACTCCCGCGCGCTGCGGTCCCGTCGCCGAGGGCGAGGGCGCGAGGATCCCCCGGACGTTGCCGTTGCCCCGCGCCCATTCCGTGCGCCCCCCGGACGCGCCGGTCTTGATCGTCAGCCGGTCGGCGGCATACCGGTCTCCCGTCTTCGATTGGCCGTCGACGGTTTCGAGCTCGAGCAGGCCCGCCTCCCGCCGGAAGACCCCCTGGCGCGCCGTGAGCTTCGAAAGGCCCGCCGAATCGTCCCCGCTGCCCGCCCCTTCGACCGGGCCGGTGAACCGGAGCGCCTTCTCCGTGACGTCGTACCTCGCCGAGGGGGCGGTCAGGTCGATGGAGCCGCGCGTGAAATGGACGGGATTCGGCGCCTCGAGGAGGTGGCGCGAGGGATGAAAGAGGATCTCGTCGGTTTCGGCCAGCGAGGCCTGCTCGTCGGACCACCGGACGTTGCCGGTCAGCTTCGCTTCGCGAGTGCGCTCGTCGTATTCGCCCCGCTCCGAGTGCACCGTGATGGGAGCGCCGTCGTCGGGATAGACCGTCAGCGTCACCTTCTCTCCGGCGTAGAGATCCGGCGGAAGGCCCGCTCCCGGGCCGTAGCCGATCGTGCGGTCCGCCTTGATGCGCATGAGCGGTTTGCCGGCGACCGACTCGGTGAAATCGAAGCCGTCCAAGAGCGAGGTCGCCTGCCCGCGCGCGGGCTCCGAGGCGGGGAGGCCTTCGACGCCGGTTCCCGCGCCCGACGCGGGGCGCCTCCCCGGCCGGAAGGAGTACACGAGAATGGCCGCGAACAGCACGCCGCAGCCGAGCACGACGAGGTCGAGCCGGCGGATTTTCACGCCCCCCCCGCGGTCCGCGCCGACACGATCTCGACCTGCAGCCCGTAGCCGCGCCGGTCGTCGGAGAGCCGGTACTGCAGATCAAACGGCCGGCCCGCGGCGGCGAGGTCCGCGAGACCGGGGTCCGGCTGCCAGGCGATGCACCGCACGTCGCCGCGCGATGCGCGCAGGCGCCCGCGCAGCCCCGAGGCGCCGACCCGAACGAAGGGACCGGCGGCCCGGACCCCTCGGGACAGGAACACGGGTCTCGGGTTGGCCGCGCCGTGCGGCTCGAGCCGGGCGAGCTCCGTCGCGATTCCCGGAGTCACCTCCTCGATCGGCAGCTCCGCCTCGGCTTCCGACGTGCGGACGAGCGCCTCGGCGGCGACGCGCTCGGAAAAGACGGCACGGGCCCTTTCCCGGAAGGCGGCGAATCGATCGGCCGGAAGCGTGGCGCCGGCCGCCTGCTCGTGGCCTCCAAACTCGAGGAACTCGTCCGCCATTTCCTGCAGGATGCCGTGCAGCGATACTCCGGGAATGCTCCGGCCGGACCCCGTCGCGCGGTTGCCCTCGATTCCGAACAGCAGGACGGGCCGGTGATACTCCCGCGCCAGCCGCGAGGCCGCGATGCCGAGCACGCCCCGGTGCCATCCGGCGTCGGCTTCGATGATGACGGCGCCGTCGAGGCCGTCTGCCGACGTCTCGATCCTGGCCCGGGCCTCCGCGACGACGCGTCGCTCGAGGCCCTGGCGCTCGGCGTTGCGCGCCGAGAGGTCGCGCGCGATCTTTGCCGCCTCGATCGGGTCGCGCGCGGCGAACAGCGAGAGCGCGAGGTTGGCCGTGTCGATGCGGCCGGCCGCGTTCAGCCGCGGCCCGATGCGGAATCCGACGTCCTCGGAGGTCGGCGCGGCGCCGGGAGACAGGCCCGCTTCGGCGAGCAGCGCCCGCAGGCCCGGCGCCCGTGAGGTGGACAACGCCGCGAGGCCGAGCGCGGCGATGACCCGGTTCTCCCCTTCGAGCGGCACGAGATCCGCGATGGTGCCCAGACAGGCGGCGCGCAGGAGCGAGTCGCCCGACAGGGAAACCCCCGCCCGCAGGGCGACCGATTGCGCGATCTTCATGGCGATGGCCGAGGCCGCCAGCTCCTTGTAGGGATACGGGCAGCCGGGCTGCTTCGGGTTGACGACGATGGCGCCCGCGGGCAGCGCGTCGGGAACGAGGTGGTGATCCGTCACTATCACCTCGACCCCGGCTTGCCGGGCGCACGCCACGCCCTCGATGGCCGTGATGCCGCAGTCGACCGTGACGATGGTCGCCGGATCGTGCTCCGCCAGGACGCGACGGACCGTGTCCGGCTTCAATCCGTAACCGTCACGAAGCCTGTGGGGAATGAAGGCGACGGCGTCGGCCCCGACCCGGAAGAGAGCCGCGCGCAGCTGGGCGACGGCCGTGACCCCGTCCACGTCGTAGTCGCCGAACACCACCACGCGCTTGCCGCGGCGCGCGGTCGAGACGAGCAGGTCCGCCGCCGCCTCTGCCCCGAGCAGCAGGCAGGGCGCGTGCAGCCCGCTCGCGTCCGGGCACAGGAACTTCCGCGCCCCGGCCGCATCGGCGACGCCGCGACGCAGGAGAAGGCCGGCGAGGATGGGCGAGACGCCGGCGGCGCGGGCGAGGGCGTCGACCCGCGGCGCGTCGGACCCGGCGAGGAGCCAGACGGGCATGGGTCTCATGATCGCCGGAGCCCGGGACACTCCGTGTCCGTGCGGCTGCGGCGAACGCGCGGGCGGCGCCGCGCTCACGGAGTGGCGACGGTCTCGAATCGGCCGAGGGCCCGAAAGCGCCGGTAGCGCCGCTCCCGCCGCTCCTCGGCCGTAAGGTCGGCCACGGCGGCCAGGTGGCGGTCGACTGCTTCCCCGACCGCGGCCGCCGCGCCACCGGGGTCCGCGTGGGCGCCGCCGGGAGGCTCGGGGACGATCTCGTCGATGACGTCGAACTCCTTCAGGTCCGCCGCCGTGAGCTTCATCGCCTCGGCCGCCTCCTTCTTGCGCGCCGCGTCCTTCCAGAGGATCGAGGCGCAGCCCTCGGGAGAGATGACCGAGTACGTCGAGTGCTCGAGCATGAGGACGCGGTCGCCGATGCCGAGCGCCAGTGCCCCGCCCGAGCCGCCCTCCCCCGTGACGGTCACGATGATCGGCACGTGGAATCCGGCCATCGAACGCAGGTTCACCGCGATGGCCTCCGCCTGGCCGCGCTCCTCGGCGTCGATCCCGGGGTAGGCGCCCGCCGTGTCCACGAAGGAAAGGATCGGGCGCCCGAACTTCTCCGCGAGCTCCATCACGCGCAGCGCCTTGCGGAACCCTTCCGGCCGCGGCATTCCGAAATTGCGCCGGATTTTTTCCTTGGTGTCGCGGCCCTTCTGGTGGCCCACCACGGCGACCGGCCGGCCGCGGAACCGCGCGAAGCCCGCGACGACCGCGGCGTCGTCGGCGAACTTGCGGTCCCCGTGCAGCTCGACGAAGTCCTCCATCAGGGTCTCAACGTAGTCGAGGGGATAGGGGCGTGCGGGATGCCGGGCCACGAGCGTCTTCTGCCAGGGGGAGAGCGCCGCATAGATTTCCCGGGAGACGCGGTCGAGCTTCTCGCGCAGCTTCTCGATCTCGCGGCGGTGCGGCGCGTCGTCCGGAAGGGCCGAGAGCTCCTCGATCCGCCGGCGCAACCGGAGGATCGGCTCTTCGAAGTTGGCATCGTCGGGCGTCACGGGATGATTGTACCGGGGTTGGCCGCGCGGGCTCCTACATCAGGTCCTGCGGATCCACGTCGACCGCGATCTGCACGCCGGCGGGTGGACGCTCGGGGATCGCGGACTCGAGCGCCGCGAGAACGGCGCGGCGGTCCACCGCCCGGATCAGCACCTGGAAACGCCACCGGCCCTGGAGGCGCTCGAGCGGGGCCGGGGCGGGGCCCGAGAGGCGCAGCGGGTCGGGCAGGCTCCGCAGCGCCTTGCCGAGCTCGGCCGCCGCCGACTCGGCGCGCTCCCGGTCGGGCGACGAGACGAGGACGGCCGCGAGCTCGGAGAAGGGCGGATAGAAGAACGCCCTGCGGAACTCGAGCTCCGCCTCCGCGAACCCGGCGACGTCGTGCTCGGACGCGCGCCGGATCGCGGGATGGGCCGGGTGAAACGTCTGGACGTGCACCGTACCGGGAGTGTCGCCGCGGCCGGCGCGCCCCGCCACCTGGGCGAGCAGCTGAAAAGTCTTTTCCGAGGAGCGGAAATCCGGAAAGTGCAGCATCGTGTCGGCCGAAAGGACCCCGACGGCCGTCACTCCCGGGAAGTCGTGGCCCTTGGCGACCATCTGCGTTCCGATCAGGCAGGCGATGCGGCCCGACTGCACGCCGTCGACGACGGCCGCCGCTCCGCCCGGGCGCCGCGCGGTATCGCGGTCGAGCACGGCGTGCGGCACGTCCGGAAAGAGCTCGGCGAAACGTTCCGCGACGCGCTCCGTGCCGGCGCCGACCGCTTCGAGCACGGCTCCCGCGCAGTCGGGGCACCGCCCCGGCCTGGGAACGCGCTCGCCGCAGTAGTGGCACAGCAGCGTGCGTCCGTGATCGTGGACCGTCCGCGCGACGCTGCAGCGCGTGCATCGAAAGTCGTGCCCGCAGTCGCGGCACAGCAGAAAGGGCGCGAAACCGCGGCGCGGCTGGAGCAGGATCGCCTGCTCCTTGCGCGCGAAGACTTCGCGCAGGCGCTCGAGCAGCGACCGGGAAAAGAGCGGCACGCCCTTCTCGTCGGGCCGCGCTGGCTCGCGCTTGAGGTCCACGATCTCGACGCGCGGCAGGGGTCGGGACGCGATTCGCGCCGGGAGGCGCAGGTGCGCCAGCCGTCCCCGGGCCGCGGCGTTCCATGCCTCCATCGAGGGGGTCGCGGAGCCGAACACGAGTGCGGCGCCGCTCTGTTTGGCCCGGAGCGCCACGGCTTCGCGCGCGTCGTAGCGCGGCGACTCGCGCTGCTTGTACGAGGCGTCGTGCTCCTCGTCCACGACGAAGAGACCCGGGTCGAACACCGGGGCAAAGGCCGCCGACCGCGGCCCGATCACGGCGCGAGCCGCTCCCGAGCGGACGCGGTCCCAGGCCTCGGCCCGCTCGCGCTCCGAGAGCGCGGAATGCAGCACCGCGGCATCCTCGGGAAACTGGCGCCGAAGCTCACGGGCGAAGACCGGCGTCAGCGCGATCTCCGGCACGAGCCACACGGCGCCGCGCCCCGCGTCGAGCGCGGCCCGGATCGCGCGCAGGTAGACCTCCGTCTTGCCGCTGCCCGTGACGCCCTCGAGCAGCGCCGGGAAATAGCGCCGATCGCGGATTGCGGCGGAAATCGCGCCGATCGCGGCGGCCTGTTCGGAGGTCGGCGAGACGAGGGAGGGCCGCGCCTCGGGCGAGGCTGCGGCCGGGCTCGCCTCCTGCTCGAAGGATCGCAGCAGGCCCTTGGCGCTGAGGCTACGGAGCGCCGCGGGGCCCGCGCCCGTTGCGGCGCGGATCTCCGCACCGGAGGCCGGCCGCCCGAGCGACGCAAGCAGCCCGAGGACCTCCCGGCCCTTGCGACTGCGCCCCAGCGCCCGGGCCGCCTCCTCGCCCGTGAGGGGACCGACGGCGTAGGCGGTCTCGGTGCGGGAGCGCCGTCGCCTGGGCGCGGACGCGGCGCGGATCCACCCGCGGTCCTCCAGGCTGCGCATGGTCTCGTGCCGCCGGCGCCCTTGGCCCGGCAGCTCGATGACCCGCACCGACTCGCCCGAAGCAAGCCGCTCGAGGATCGCCCGTTCGCCGTCCGCCGCCTTGCCGAGACCGATCGCTCCCCTTTCCGTGATGCGGTAGCGCACCGCCCCGGAGGCCGGCAGCTTCGCGGGCAGGACCGACTTGAGGACTTCGCCCGTCGAGGAGAAGAAGCGCTGCGCCACGCGGGCTGCCGTGGAGAGCAGCTCCGGCGGGCAGACGGGCTCTTCGTCGAGCACCTCGAGCAGGTCCCTCACGGCGCCCGGCGACACCGCCGGTTGCTCGTCCACGACGACGCCGGTGAGGACGCGCTCCCCGAATGGCACGCGGACCCGGGACCCGGGCGCGGGGACGGGAGTTCCCTCTGGCACTGAGTACGTGAAGCTGCGGCGCGGCGGCAACGGGAGCGCGACCGCGACCGCGCGCGGCGCCGCGTTCAGATCTGCGACGGCGGGGGCGATGCGGGCTCCTCGGAGTCGTCGTCGCGGACGAAGACGTGCCGCTGCTTGGCGGGATCCCACCGGTAGCGGCGGGAGACGTCGTCGGCGACGTCCGGCGTGACGACGATCGTGTCCCGGTCGAGCGAGACGTCCCCGTCGGCCAGGGAAATGTCGCGCTCGAGGAAGGCGCCGGGCGCAAATCCGCCATCGGCCCGGCCGCTGAAGAGGACGACGGAGAACCACGGCGCGTCCCTGTCCGAGTCGCGCCGCACGACGCCCATCACGAAATCGAGATAGCCGTCGTCGTTGCCGTCGCCGCGGACGAAGTAGGGATGGTAGATCCCGTAGAGGTCCTCGACACCCGTTCCTTCATCGCCGGCGCGATGGTCGCCGTCCGCGGCCAACCGCAGGTCGGGATTGGCGCGCAGGAACTCGTCGACCGCGGCCTTCTCGGCCGGCCGCAGCACGTAGCCCGCGTCGGCCGCGTGCGCCGGCGCGGCCGGTGTCGACGCCGGAGGCGGAGTCCGAGCGGGCGCCGGCGCGGCCGGCGCGCGGCGGCAGCCCGCCGCGAGTCCGAGCAGGAGCGCCACGGCGGCGGGAAGCATGGCGATCATGCGCGCGCGGCGCGGGGTGGTTTTCGGCATGGTGCGGTCCGGACCAGCGATTCTACGGCAGGGTCCGGGGCCTGTGAGAAGATTGCCGCGCTTCAATTCGACGAGGAGGAATCGATGATCAGTTGGCCTCAGGATTTCGCCACGAACTTCCAGTTCCTGCTGCGCTGGGTGCACTTTCTGGCCGGGATCACCTGGATCGGAATGCTCTACTTCTTCAACCTCGTCAACGTCCAGTTCATGAAGGAGCTCGACGGGGCCACCAAGGGCAAGGTCATTCCCCTGCTCATGCCGAAGGCGCTCTTCTGGTTCCGCTGGGGCGCGATGCTCACCTGGTTCTCGGGCTTCATCTATTACTCCCTGCTGGTCGACAGCGAAAAGACGGGGCACATGCCCCTCGTCTATTTCCTGGTGGGCTGGTCCATCGCGTTCGTCGTCCTCGCGGCGCTCCTGCGCGCCTCGGTCGCGGGCGGCCCCTTGAAGGACGGCCGTGTCCTGGCCCTGCTCGTCGTGATCGTCCTCGCATTCATCGGCTACGCCACGGCCCTGATGGCGCGCAACCTCGGCGCTTCCAGCCGGACGATTTCCATCATGCTCGGCGGAGGCCTCGGTTCGATCATGTTCCTGAACGTCTGGATGATCATCTGGCCGCTCCAGAAGAAGATCATCGCCGCCGTCAAGGCGACGGCCGAGACGGGCGCCGCCGCGCCCGCCGATCAGGCCAAGTGGGCCCGGCGCGCCTTCCTCGCCTCGCGGGCCAACACATGGCTCTCGATCCCCATGCTGTTCTTCATGGGCGCCGCGAGCCACTTCCCCATCTTCTCCACGATCGAGAAGATCGCCGCGCCGTAGCGGCATCGATGACCGGATTCGGTCGGGCGGCCTGAACAGGCCGCCCTTTCACTTCCCGGCGAGGAAGTCCCGGACGAGCTTCATGTCCTCCCAGACGTCCTTCTTGCGCTCGGGCGAGCGCAGCAGGAAGGCCGGGTGGAACGTGGGCATGACGCGGACGCCCTTCGCCTCGCGCCAGTGGCCCCGCATGCGGCCGATGGGCTCGTCGGTCTCGAGGATCGCCTGCGCGGCGAACGTCCCGAGCGTCACGATGACCTTCGGCCGGATGAGGCGGATCTGCTCGTCGAGGAACGGCCGGCAGGAGGCGACTTCGTCGGGTTCCGGGTTGCGGTTGTTGGGCGGCCGGCACTTGAGCACGTTCGCGATGAAGACGTCTTCGCGCTTCAGGCCGATCGCCTCGATGATCTTCGTCAGGAGCTGGCCCGCGCGACCCACGAACGCCAGACCCTGCTCGTCCTCGTCGCGCCCCGGCGCTTCTCCGACGAACATCAGCCGGGCCCCGGGGCTGCCCTGCCCGAAGACGATGTTGGTCCGGGTCTTCGAGAGCTTGCAGCGCGGGCAGCCCTCGAGGGACTTCGCGAGGGCGGCGAGGTCGGGCGTCGACCCGGTCACGACGCCGGGGGCCGCGGGACGGTCGACGAAGAGGTCGCGCACGCCCAGGTCGCGGAAGAATTCGAGCTGATCGCGGACCGGAAGGTCGTCTGGCACGGGGCCGAGTCTACGCCCGCGCGGCCTTTCCGGCGCCGCGGGCCGCCGCGAAGGCGTCCCAGATGCGGTCGGCCACTTCGCCCTTGGCGCGGCGCGTGACGAGCTCGGACGGCGCATCGCGCCGGAGGATCAGGACCTCGTTCTGCTCGGCGTCGAATCCGATGCCCGCCTTTCCGACGTCGTTGACGACGATCAGGTCGGCGCCCTTGGATTCCATCTTGCGCCGCCCTCGGGCCTCGAGGTCCTCGGTCTCTGCCGCGAACGCGACGACCGTCTGGCCCCGCTTCAAGGGGGCGATGCTCGCGAGGATGTCGCGCCCGGGCGAAAGTCGCACCGTGCGGGGCCCGTCACTGCGGTGCAGTCGCCCAACGCTCGATTCCGGGATGAAGTCGCTGACGGCGGCCGCCATGACGAGGCCGTCGCACTCGGGAAACTCGCGGACGAGCAGGCCGTGCAGGTCGTCGGCCGTTTCGAACGCGAGCACCCGGACCCCCTGCGGAGCCGCGAGGCCCGATGGCCCGGCGAGCAGCGTGACGCGCGCTCCCCGGTCGCGCGCCGCCATTGCGAGCGCGTGGCCCATCCTGCCGCTCGACCGGTTCGAGACGAAGCGGACGGGGTCGATCGGTTCGCGCGTTGGGCCGGCCGAGACGAGCAACCGCAGCCCCTCGAGGTCGCGACGCTGTCCCGTGGCCAGGCGCCAGGCCGCTTCCACGATCGTCGCGGGCTCGGCCATGCGCCCGACGCCTTCGCGGCCCGAGGCGAGAAACCCCTCGGCCGGCCCGACCGTGACGGCGCCGCGCGCGACGAGCCGCTCCAGGTTCGTCCGCACCGCGGCGTGGCCCCACATGGCCGACTCCATCGCCGGCGCGAGGAGTACGGGCCCGCCGTGCGCGAGGAAGTACGTCGAAAGGAAGTCGTCGGCCAGGCCGTTGGCAAGCTTGCCCAGGGTATGGGCAGTCGCGGGCGCCACCAGCAGGAGGTCACAGCCCTGCGCCAGTTCCACGTGCGCGACCGCGGCGGCGTCGCCCTCCCAGACCTCCGTGTGCACCTCGTGTTTCGACAGCACGGCGAAGGTCAGCGGGGCGACGAACTCGCGTGCCCCCCGGGTCATGGCGACGCGCACGTCGGCGCCGCGCGTGACCAGTTCCCGCAACACCTCCACCGCCTTGTAGACAGCGATGCCCCCGGTCACGCCGAGGAGGATGCGCGGAGGCTTGTTCATGGGACGCTACCGAACCGGAGAATCAGCGGGTGGACTCTTCCTCGACGAGCTCTTCCTGTTCCTCGACCTCTTCGCCCGCGGCTTCGAGCACGCCGCCCTCGGCGCCGTAGCCCCAGCGCACCTGATTCTCTTCGAACTCCGCGGCCGCGAGGCGGGTCGGTTTCAACGGGCGATCGGTCTCCAGCTTCGGGCGGGCACCGCGCATGAGCTGCTCGGCGCGGCGGGCGATCAGAAGAACGAGACGGAACTTGCTGTCTACACCTTCGGGAATCGACTGGATCATTGTGCCAAACCCCTTCTAACGGAAGTCTTTGCGCAGACGTTCGAGAATCTTGCCCTGGCGCGCCGGAGTCAGACGGGAGGCGCGAACCACGGATTCTAGCTCAAGACTGGCCGTTTCCAGGTCATCATTCACGATAAGGTATTGAAACTCCTTGGCTTGTTCGATTTCCTTGGCGGCATTGATGAGCCTTTTCTGGATGGCATCTTCGGCGTCCAGCCCTCGCCTGCGGAGCCGCTCCTCGAGCACCTCGACGAGGGACGGCACGATGAAGACCAGGATTGCCTCGGGATAGGCCTCCCGAATGTCCCGCGCGCCCTGGACGTCGATGTCGAGAATGACGTCCTCCCCCGCCGCCAGACGCGGGAGCACTTCCGATTTCGCCGTGCCGTAGAAGTTGCCGTGGACCTCGTTGTGCTCCAGGAAGTCCTCGTGCCGGGTCATTCCCTGAAATTCGGCCGCCGTCACGAAGTGATACTCGCGCCCGTCCACCTCGCCCTCGCGCCGCGGCCGCGTCGTGTGGGACACCGAGAAATGCAGCGGCGCACCGCCGGGGGGGTTGGCCAGAAGCCGCCGGATGAGGGTCGTCTTGCCCCCGCCCGATGGCGAGGACACGATGAACAGCGATCCTCGCGGGGCGTCGCTCATTCGATGTTCTGAACCTGCTCGCGGATCTTCTCGGTCTCGGCCTTCATGTCGAGGATCTCGCGCGTCGAGAGAAGGTCGCGGCTCTTCGAGCCGAGCGTGTTGAGCTCGCGCAGGATTTCCTGCGTCAGGAAGTCCAGCGTCTTTCCGACCGAGCCCTTTCCGTTGCCGAGAATCCCGTCGAACTGATCGAGATGACCCGTCAGCCGCTGGAGCTCCTCGGCGACGTCGGCGCGATCCGCGATGAGCGCCGCTTCCTGCTCGAGCCGACCCGGATCGATCGGCACGTCGGCAAACAGGGCCCGCACGCGCTCCTTGAGCGTCGCCGCGAGGGTGCGCGCGATCTCTTCGCGGCGCGCCGCCAGCCCCGCCGCCTTCTGCCGGAGAAACGCGATACGCGGCGCGAGGTCGGCAACGATCGCCCCGCCCTCCGTCGTGCGCATCGCGACGAGAGCGCCGGCCGCCTCCCGCGCGAGGGCTTCTACGGTTTCCATCTCCTCCGGCGAGAAGGAGTCGGTCGGCGTGTCGACGACGACGACCTGGGGAATCGTCAGGATGTCGCGCACGGAGAGCTTGCCCTCGATCGGGTACTTCGCCGACAGGGCCGTGATGCGGGCGAGCAGGGCCTGCAGGAGGCCCTCGTCGACGGTGATCTCCTGCTCGACCGGCGACGTGCGCTTCAGGCGCAGGGCGACTTCCACCTTGCCGCGGTGAAGGAGCGCCGCGACGGTGCGCCGCAGCACCGGCTCGAGCGCCGCCTCCGATTCCTTGGTCTTGACCGTCAGGTCGAGAAAGCGGCTGTTGACGCTGCGGATGACGACTTCGCCGGCCCGATCGGGGCCGACCGGCCCTCGCGCGCGCCCGAAGCCGGTCATGCTCCGCAGGCTCACGGAGTCTCCGGGGGCGCGGCGGGGGACGGGTCGTTCTCGGCGAAATACTGCATGTCGTGCAGCCTGCGGTAGAGACCCCGCCGAGTCAAGAGCGCAGCGTGGGCGCCTTCCTCGACGATGCGGCCCTCGTCGAGAACGACGATCCGGTCGGCGCGGCGCACCGTCGACAGCCGGTGGGCGATCACGAGCGTGGTGCGGCCCTTCATCAGGTTGGCGAGGGCCCGGGCCACGAGGGCCTCGGACTCGGCGTCGAGCTGCGACGTCGCCTCGTCGAGGATGAGGATCGGGGCATCCTTGTAGATGGCCCGGGCGATCGCGAGCCGCTGGCGCTGGCCGCCCGACAGCCGCGTCCCCCCCTCGCCGACGCCCGAGTCGTAGCCCTGAGGCATCCGCTCGATGAACTCGTCCGCGCAGGCCGCGCGGGCCGCCGCGCGCACGCGCGCCTCCGAGGGCGCCTTCGCGCCGTACGCGATGTTTTCGCGCACGCTCGTGTCGAAGAGGACCGTCTCCTGCGTCACGAGGCCGACCTGGCGGCGCAAGGACTTGAGGGTCGCGTCGCGCAGATCGACACCGTCGAACGTGACGCGCCCCGCGAGCGGGTCGTAGAGGCGCGGGAGCAGGTTGACGAGGGTCGTCTTTCCGGCCCCCGACGGGCCCACGAGCGCGACGGTCTCTCCGCGCGTGATCGTGAGCTCGAGCCCCTGCAAAACCGCGTCGGCGCCGTAGCCGAACGACACGCCCTCGTATCGCACGCTGCCGGAAAACGGCGCAAGCTCCCGGGCGTCCGCCTTCTCGACGATGTCGTTCTCCCCGTCGACGACGTCGAAGAGGCGCTCGGCGGCGACGAGGGCGACCTGCAGGACGATGTTCGTCCGGGTCACGTCCTTCAAGGGCTTGTACAGCATCATGATCGCCGCCAGGAACGACACAAGTCCGCCGACCGTCATCTGTCCCGCGCGGATCTGGCCGGCCGCGTAGACGAAGACGAGGGAGAGGCCGATGCCGGCGAGGATCTCCATGAGCGGAGAGTTGAGGGCTTGGATGCGCATCGTCTGCCGGCTCGCCCCGAAATAACGCCGGTTGGCCTCGCCGAAGCGCTCGGCCTCGAAGTCCTCCATGGCGTAGGTCTTGATGAGGCGGTGTCCACGCAGGGTCTCGCCCAGGATCGATCCCATCTCGCCGATGCGCTCGCGGGCGGAAAGGCCGGTCCGGCGGAGCTTGCGGAAGTTGCCGACGATCGGGACCACGAGCAGCGGGGCCACGACGAGCACCGCGAGGGCCAGCTGGAAATTGAGCGAGAAGACGTACAGCAGCACGAGCACCATCGTCAGGCTCCCCTGCACGAAGTCCGCGAGGCGCGAACCGAAGGCCGACTGGATCTGTTCGGCGTCCGAGAGCAGACGGCTCATCAGCTCGCCCGAGGAGCTCTCGGACGAATAGCGCGTCGACTGGTCGAGCAGGGCGCGGTAGGCGTCCTGGCGCAGGTCGCGGACCATCGCCAGGCCGATGGAGTTCAGCGCGAACTCGGAGAGGTAGGCGAAGACGTTCTTGACGAGGAGGGCCGCGACCAGCAACAGCGGGACGGCGTAGCGCGTGTCGAGTCCCACCGCCCCGGCGGCGTCCCGGCCCGCCGCGTATCCGGACTCCAGGGCCGCCAGCAGCGGCGCCATGCGCGAGGACGCGCCCGCGCCCATGCCGACGAGCGCGCCGGCGACGCCCGCGCCGAGGACCTCGTCGATGACCTTCTTGAGCAGGAAGAGCATCACGACCGTCGCCGCCGACACGAGCCCCATCGAGGCGAGCGCCCGGAGGGCGCGCCACTTGTAGCGGCCGAAGTATCCGAGCAGCCGGGGCAGCGTCTTCATGGGGCGAGGGCCGAGAGTACATACTCCGCGGCGCGGCCGCTCGCGCCGGGCGGCCCGAGCAATTCCGCAACGCGCGCGAGCCCCGCTTTCATCGTCTCGAGCCGGGCGGGCGACGACAGCAGCGCCGCGCCCTCGCGCTCGAGGTTTTCCACCGTGAAGCGGTCCTGGATCAGCTCCGGCACGATCTCTTCGCCGGCGACGATGTTCACGAGGGACGCCCACCGCAGGTGGACGAGGGCGCTCACGATCGCCCAGCTCACGGCGGACACCCGGTAGACGACCACCATCGGCGCGCCGCAGAGAGCCGCCTCGAGGGTCGCCGTTCCCGACGCGACGAAGGCGAGGTCCGCGTCCGCGAGCAGGGCATGGAGGCCGGTCGTGACGACCGCGATCCCCCGCTCGCGCGCTCCCGGAAAGAGCGTGTCGGGCAGCGCCGGCGCGCGCATGGCGACGACATCGAGGTCGAATCGTTTCTGCAGGCGCGTCGCCGCCCCGGACATGCGATTCCAGTTCCTCTCCAGCTCCTTGGGCCGGCTGCCGGGCATCAGAACGAGGCGGCGCCGCGTCTTCGGGGGCAGCGGAGACGGCGTGCGGAGCCCCTCCTCGACGTCCTCGACGAGCGGGTGGCCGGCGCACACGGCGTCAGCCCCGAACGCGCGATAGATCTCGGCCTCGAAGGGGAAGAGCGTGATGATCCGGCGGGCGCGGCCGGCGATCGTGCGCGCCCTCCAGCGACGCCAGGCCCACACTTGCGGGCTGATGTAATAAATGATCGGGACGCCGTCGCGCTTCAACCGGCGCGACAGGAATCCATGGAAGTCGGGAAAGTCGATGACGACCGCCGCCTCGGGCTGGCGCGCGAGCGCCGCCTGGTCCAGCCGGCGCAGGGCGCCGCGCAGCGCGGGCAGCTTCTCGAGCACTTCCGAAATGCCGACCACCGACAGCGCCTCGGAGCGGACCACCGTATCGAGCCCCGCCTCGGCGAGCCTCGCCCCTCCCATTCCGAACGCGGTCAGACCGGGATGCCGAAGTTGAAGCGCCCTGAGCAGGCGTGCGCCGTGGAGATCGCCGGAAGCCTCGCCCGCGGAGAGGAGGAGGTTCACACCCTCCCTACCGCGGGAAGGGATACATCAGCCACGCCACCGCGAGACCGCCCAGCACCAGCGAGGCCATCAGCATCCCGAAGAGCTTCCAGCGCTCGCGGCGGTCCTGCCGCCACAGCAGGGCGAAGAACGCGGACACGAGAAACGCGTAGAGCGTCATGATGACGAAGTGATCGGTCGGGATGAGGCTGATCATGACTTGCGCCCCCGGGCGATGTCGTGCGCGTCCAGAATCAGGAGCAGGTTCATCAGGCCCGCGGTCAGCAGGTAGGCGCAGCCGTACTCGTACGTGGGCGCCAGGATCGTTCCGATGGTGTTCTCCGAGAGGGCGCGCGCCGCGATGTTCAGGAGGCCCGCGCCATAGAGGGCGAAGGTCGCCAGGATCGTCAACGGCTGTCCGGCCTCGATCGAGTACAGCCGACCCTGGAAAGACAGCCCGGCGAGAAAGGTCGCGGTCACGAGCAGCAGGAAGGCGACCGCGGTGCGCTTGCGGCCGAGGTAGAAGTGCCCGAGGCCGGGGATGGCCCAGGCGAGCGCCATGGCGAGGACCGGGGACCGCGCGGGCCCCTTCGACGCCTGGTCGGGCGCGCTCATGCCGCCTCCGCGAAGAGCCCCGCGAGCCGCCGGCGGGTCGTCGCGAGGTCCTCGGGGACCACGCGGACTCCGGCGGCCACCGTCATGAAGTTCGTGTCCCCCGCCCATCGCGGCACGACGTGAACGTGGTAGTGGCCGGGCACGCCGGCTCCGGCCGCGGCGCCGAAGTTCACGCCGACGTTGAGGCCGTCGGTCCGGAACTCGGCCACGAGCAGCTTCTGCGCCCTGGCGACCGTCGTGATCAGCTCGGTCAGCGTCTCGGTGCCCGAGTCCGAGAACCACGCCTCGTGCGCGAGCGGCGCCACCATGACGTGCCCGTTGGTGTAAGGATACCGGTTCAGAAGCACGAAGACTCGCTTTCCGCGGTGCACCACGAGCGACGTCGCGTCGTCGTCGGAGGCCGCCGCCTCGCAGAAAATGCATCCGTCTTGTTTGTCCGACACGAGATACTCGTAGCGCCAGGGGGCGAAGAGAACTTCCGGCATCAGCGCATTACCGGTTGATCAGTTCCTTCAGCTCCTTGCCCGGCTTGAAATAGGGGATCTTCTTCGCGGGAACCGACACCTTGACCCCCGTCTTCGGATTGCGTCCCATGCGCGCGCCCCGCTCGCGCAGGCGGAAGGAGCCGAAACCCCGCAACTCGATCTTCTGCCCGTCCTTGAGCGAGCGGACGATCGCCTCGAACACCGTGTCGACGATCGCTTCCGCCTGCTTCTTCGTCACGTCCGTCGCCACGGCGACGCGCTCGATCAATTCGGCCTTGGTCATCGCCCGCGTCTCCTCGCGCTCTGGGGACGGTTCCATGCGCCGCGCACCCGCTACTCTTTGGGAGCTTCGTCGGCCTTCTTGCGCGTCCGCTTCTTCTTGGGAGCGGGCTCCTCGCCTTCCGCGGCGGGGACTTCGGGGGCGGCGGCAACCGTCTCCTGGGGCGCGGGGGCCGGCGCGGTCTCGTCGAGCGCCACGCCCGAGAGGCCGACCTTCATGTCCGCATCCTCGATCCGCAGGATGCGGGCGTGGATCGCATCGCCTTCCTTGTAGTGGTCCTGCGGCTTGTCGCCGCGAGCGAGCGGGGTTTCCGAAACGTGCATGAGGCCCTCGACGAGGCCCTCGATCTGCACGAACACGCCGAAGTCGGCCACGCGGGTCACGACGCCCTCGACGAGGTCGCCCGGCTGGTGCTTCTCCTTGAAGGCGGCCCAGTCGTTGGGCTGGAATTCCTTGATCGAGAGAGAGATCCGCCGGTTTTCCTGATCGACCGACGTGATCACGGCCTCGACGTCGTCGCCCTTCTTCAGGACCTCGGACGGGTGCTTGATCCGTCGCGTCCACGACATGTCGGACACGTGCACGAGGCCGTCGATGCCCTCTTCGATCTCGACGAACGCGCCGAAGTCCGTCAGGTTGCGCACCTTGCCCGACACCCGGCTGCCGACGGCGTACTTCTCCGCCACGCTCTCCCACGGATCGGGCAGGGTGTCCTTGAGGGACAGCGAGATGCGCCGCGCCTCGGGGTTGACGTCGGAGACGATCGCCTCGACCGTGTCGCCGGGCGACACGACCTTCGCCGGGTTCTTGATCTTCTTGGACCAGGACATCTCGGAGACGTGGACGAGCCCCTCGACGCCGCCCTCGAGCTCCACGAACGCGCCGTAGTCCGTCACGTTGGTGACGCGGCCCGACACGCGGGATCCCGCCGGGTACTTCTCGGGCACGTGCGCCCACGGGTCCTCGGTCAGCTGCTTGGTGCCGAGCGACACGCGCTCGGTCTCCCGATCGAATTTCAGGACGACGACTTCGATCTCGTCGGCGACCTTGACGAGGTCCGACGGATGGTTGACGCGGCCCCACGACATGTCGGTCACGTGGAGGAGGCCGTCGAGGCCGCCGAGGTCCACGAACGCGCCGTAGTCGGTCAGGTTCTTGACGGTGCCGCGCAGCACGCGCCCCTCTTCGAGCAGTTGAAGGGTCTCCTTCTTGCGGGCTTCCTGCTCGACCTCGACCACGGCTTTGCGCGAGAGGACGATGTTGCCGCGCTTCTTGTCGACCGAGATGACCTTGAAGTCGAGGTCCTTGCCGCGCAGGGCTTCCAGGTTCTTGACCGGCTTGACGTCCACGAGCGAGCCCGGAAGAAACGCCTTGACGCCGATGTCCACCGCGAGGCCGCCCTTGATGCGGTCGATGACGCGGCCGCGGACGGTCGAGCCCGAGCGGTAGCTCTTCTCGACTTCGTCCCACACCTTCATCTTCTCGGCTTTGTCTTTCGACAGGACGACGTAGCCGTTCTGGTCCTCGGTCCTCTCGAGCAGGACGTCCACCGGATCGCCCTGCTTGATGGTGATCTGTCCGGAGAAATCGGTGAACTCGGAGAGCGGGATCATGCCCTCCGACTTGTAGCCGATGTCGACGATCACCTCGGCGGGCGTGATCGACAGGACGCGGCCGCGGATGATCTGTCCCTCCTGCAAATTCTTGAAGGAGCTCTCGTATTGGGCCAGGAGGGTTTGATACTCCTGCGGAGTCAGTTCCTGTTCTGTTTCCATCGGCTCGGTTTCCCGACCTCCATCTTTGCGATTTTCAGCCGCCATTGGATAAGGGATCCCCTCTCATAAGTCGCTGAGACGAAAGGCTATCCTATGCCGCCCGGTCCGCAGGAGTCAAATACCCTCGCGAACCCGCCCTTCGATGTCGGCCACGACGGCTTCGAAGGGCCGGTCGCTCGAGTCGACCAGGACGTACCGGTCGTCCAGGGTCAGGGGGGAATCGGCCCGCGAGGCGTCGTCCCGGTCGCGCTTTTCCATGTCCTGCAGGACGGCCTCGTACGGCTGGGGGGTCCCGCGGGCAGCCAGCTCCAGGGTGCGGCGGCGAGCGCGGACGGCCGGCGCCGCCGTCAGGAAGAACTTGAAGGGCGCGCCCGGGAAGACCTTGGTGCCGATGTCCCGCCCCTCCATGATGCCTCCCCGCTCCCGGCCGAGGCGCTGCTGCTGCTCGACGAGGCGCCGGCGTACGGCCGGTATCGCCGAGACCGCCGAGGCGTAGAGGGAGATCTCGGGCTCCCGGATCGCCTCCGAAACGTCCCGGCCGTCGAGGAAGACCTTGCTGCCCTGCGGCGACGGGATCAACTCGATGTGGACCCCGCCCGCGATCTCCGCCACGGCATCCGGCACCGGGATCGGCAGCGGGATGCCCCGCTCCCGCGCCGCGAGCCCGACGGCGCGGTACATCGCTCCCGTGTCGATGTAGGGCACGCCGAGCCGCACCGCGAGAGCGCGCGCGACCGTCGACTTGCCGGCCCCGGACGGGCCGTCGATCGCGACGATGAGCGGCGGGCTCACCGCGTCTTTCCGAGTCGCTTCAGGGACTCGACTTCCTCGGGGCTCAACCGCCGGTAGGCGCCCGGAGTCAGGCCGGGGTCCCGCACGGGACCGATCGCGACGCGTCTGAGCTTCGAAACGGGGTTCCCGATGGCGGCGAACATCATCCGGATCTGCCGGGTCCGGCCCTCGCGCAGTATCACGCGCAGCCACGTGTTTCCCTCGACCTCCGACTTGCGCGGCGTGCCGGAGACGCGTTCGATCTCGCACGGCCGGGTCTTCTTGCCGTCGAGCAGGATGCCGTGGCGCAGCTTTTCCAGGCGCGCCGGCGCGGGCTCGCCCGAGACTTTCACGAGGTACTCCTTCGGGCACCCCGTGGACGGGTGCGTGATCAGCCGCGCGAGATCGCCGTCGTCGGTCAGCAACAGCAGGCCCTCCGTCTGGACGTCCAGGCGCCCGACCGGCTTGACGCCGCGCCGCAGCTTGCCCGGCAGCAGGTGCAGCACGGTGTCGCGGCCCTCGGGATCGGAGACGGTCGTCACGAAGCCCTTGGGCTTGTTCAGGAGGATGTAGGTCCGCGCTCCGCCCGAGGCCTGCACGCGGCGGTCGTCGACCTTGACCGAGTCCTTCTCGGGATCGGCGCGATCGCCGAGGCCGGCGACCTTGCCGTTGACGCGCACGCGGCCCTCCCGGATCCACTCTTCCGCCGCGCGGCGCGAGGCGAGGCCGCTCGAAGCGATGATCTTCTGGATGCGAACGAGCGCCAGTTCAGTCCTCCGATTCGGTGTCGGAGTCCTCGTCGTCCTCATCGTCGAGCTCCGGGGCGTTCTCGACGTGGATCGACGGCGACAGGGCCGTCGGCGCCGCGATCTCGCGGGCGTCGACCGTGGCAGTCAGGTCGGCGTCGAGCTCCTCGGGGCGCGGCAGCTCCGACAGCTCGTTCATCCCGAAGCGCATGAGGAAGTCGGGCGTGGTCTTGTAGAAGAACGGGCTCCCGACGACGGCCTTCTTCCCCGCGGTCGTGATCAGCTTCTTCTCGAAGAGTGTCTTCAGGACGCTCGAGGAGTTCACTCCGCGAATTTCCTGGATCTCGGGCATCGTGATGGGCTGGCGGTAGGCGATGATCGCCAGGGTCTCGAGGGCGGCGAGCGAGAGGCGGCTCCTCTCGGTCACCTCGTGGAACTTGCGCAGGAGCGCGTCGAACTCGGGGCGCGTCACGAAGCGCCAGCCACCTGCGACTTTTTCGACGCGGACCCCACGCTCCTCGACGTCCGTCCGCCCGGCGAGCGTCGCGAGGGCCTCGGCCACCGCCGCGGGCGTGGCATCGAGCAGATCGGCGAGGTCCTTCTCCCGCACGGGCCGCGGGGAGGAGAAGAGGACGGCCTCGACGGCCGTCAGGATCTTCTGACCCGAGGTCTCCTTGCGGGCGGGCTCGACTTCTTGTTCGGCGACGGCGACGGGCGTGCTGGCATCGTTCATGGCTTCACTCGGAGTAATTATCGCGTATCTGCTGGGCGGTGAACGGCAGATCCGTGCGGCTGACGTGAATCTCGGCGAAGGCGCGAGCCTGGAACGCCCGCACGACGCCGAGGCGGATGAGCTCGAGACAGGCGAGGAAGGTCGTCACCGCTTCCGCCCGGTACGTCATGCGCCCGAGGAAATCGAGCAGCGGCATCGTCCGGGCTTCGTCCGCGCGCTCGAGCAGCTCGATCATCTTGTCGCCCACGGAGAAGCGCAGGTGGTGGATCGCCAGGGCCGGCGGATGGGCCAGGCGATAGTTCTCCGTGACCTGGCGGAAGGCCTCGATGACGTCGAAGAGCGAGATCTCCAGGGTGTCTTCCTCGCCCGGGGCGCGGGGAATCTCGGTCTCGGGGCGCGGCCACAGTCCGCCGCGTAGCGTGTCGATGGCGTGGAGCGTTTCGGCCGACCGCTTGAACTTCTCATAGTCGAGCAGGCGCTGCGCGAGGTCCGCGCGAGGGTCCTCCTCGGGCTCGCCGGGAGCCCGGGGCAGAAGCATGCGGGACTTGATGTAAATCAGCTCGGCCGCGAGCGCGATGTAGTCCGAGGCGACGTCGAGGTCGAGCTCCCGCATGGCGTCGAGGTACGACGTGTATTGCTCGGTGATTTCCGCGATCGGGATGTCGGTGATCGACACCTCGTTGACGCGGATCAGGTGCAGCAGCAGGTCGAGCGGACCGTTGAAGGCCGGGATCGCGACCGGGGGAAGCGCCGTCTGTGCGGTCTCGTCGGCCATCAGGGCTCGGGCGAGAGCCGCACCGCGGCACGCACCTTCTCCATCGTCTCTTCCGCCACCGCCCGCGCGCGCTGGTCGCCGGCGTGCAGGACCTCGCGCACGACGTCGCTCGGGCGAGCCACCAGTTCCGCGCGCTTCTGGCGGAAGGGCTCGAGCGCGGCGTTCAGGTTTCCCACCAGATGCTTCTTGCAATCGACGCAGCCGCGGGCCGCCGTTCGGCACTCCTCGTCCACGACGCGGACCTCGGCCGGCGGCGAGAAGAGCTCGTGAAAGGGAAAGAGGTTGCAGTTCTCGGGATTGCCCGGGTCCTGGCGCCGCGCGCGCGCGGGATCCGTGACCATCGCCATGACCTTTTCGCGAACGGCCTCGGCCGGCTCGGTGATGCCGATCGTATTGCCGTACGACTTCGACATCTTCCGGCCGTCGATGCCGTTGACCTTCGGCGTGGGAGTGAAGAGCGCCTGCGGCTCCGGGAAGATCTCGCCGTAGAGACCGTTGAAGCGCCGGACGATCTCGCGGCAGATCTCGAGGTGGCTCGACTGGTCCTCCCCCACCGGCACGAGGCGCGCGCGGTAGACGGCGATGTCGGCGGTCATCAGGACGGGATAACCGAGGAACCCGTGGGTGCCGAGGTCGCGGGTGCGCAACTGCTCGATCTGGTCCTTGTACGTCGGCACGCGCTCGAGCCACCCGAGGGGAGTGATCATCGAGAAGTAGAGCGCCAGCTCCGCGTGCTGCGGGATCCTCGACTGCAGGAAGATCGTCGAACGCTCGGGCGAAAGCCCGACGGCGAGCCAGTCGAGGACGGCCTCGCGGGTGTTCGCGGCCAGGCCCTGCGTGTCGGCATAGTCCGTCGTCAGCGCGTGCAGGTCCGCGACGAAGAAGAAGCAGTCGTACTTGCGGCTCTCCTGCAGGTCGACCCAGTTCTTCACCGCCCCGAAGTAGTTGCCGAGGTGGACGCGGCCGGTCGGGCGCAGACCGGACAGGACGACGGGCGCGGGCGTCTCAGGCACCGAAGATCAGCCTCAGCGCGAGGTGGGCGAAGGGGGCGAAGACCCATCCGAGAAAGGGCGTCGAGATGAGCAGGATCAGGATCAGGAATCCGAACGGAGCAATCGTCGCATAGAGGCGGGCGACGGGCGCGCCGAACACGGACACCACGACCCCGCTGCCGTCGAGGGGCGGTATCGGAATCAGGTTGAAGACCCCGAGCGCGACGTTCACCATGACGAAGCTGAAGAGCACGTACGCGATCGGCGCGAGCGCGCCCGACGCAAAATGGTGGCCCTGAACCGCCTCGGCCAGGTCCACGATGGTGGCCCGGTCGATCACGCGCAGTACCCGCAGAAGGACGATCCCCACCGCCGCGAGCACGAAGTTCGAGGCCGGCCCGGCGGCGGAGACCACCAGGTTGGCCATACGCGGGTCTTTGGTGTTGCGCAGGTCCACCGGGGTCGGCTTGGCCGCGCCGAAGATGAACCGGCCGTTGGACAGGAAATACAGCATGATCGGCAGCAGCACGCTGCCGAACGGGTCGATGTGGCGGATCGGGTTCAGGCTGATCCGCCCGAGATCGCGCGCCGTCGTGTCGCCGAAGCGCAGCGCCGCGTACGCGTGCGCCGACTCGTGGAAGGAGATGGCGAACAGGATGACGGAAAGCTGAATCGCGAATTCGACGATCTTCTGGGCCAAGCAGCCGGACTATAACCCGCATGGAGCAGAACGACTTCGGCCTACCCCGCCCCCGGGTCCGGGGATTGTCGGGGGGCGTCAAAAAGCCGTAGATTCCACCGCGTGGAGGCGAAACCTTCCGGGATCGGCGCCGTCTCCCCTGATGGCCGGGCCGAATGGAGATGAACTCAGGCAGCGACGACGCGGTGCTCCTCGAGCGGATTCGCCGGGGAGACAACGACGGGGCGGCCGAGCTCTTCGAGCGCTACGCGCCCGCTCTGCTTCGGTTCACCGACCGGATGCTGTCCGATCGGGCGTCGGCCGAGGAAGTGACGCAGGAGGTTTTTCTCAAGGTGATTTCCAGGGCGCACCAGTACGACGGACGGGCGGGAGTGGCCTCGTGGCTCTTCGCCATCGCGGCCAATGCCTGCCGCGACCGCCGCCGCCGCGACCGCCGCGCCTCGATCGTCCCGCTCGAGGCCGTGGCCGAGCCGCGCGCGAGGGGCGAGGGCGTCGAAGCGACGATCGCCTCCCGCCAGCGGCGCCACGCGGTGCGCGAAGCGCTCGCCGAGCTCTCCGAGGAGCAGCGCGAGGCGTTGATCCTCGCCCGCTACCACGGCATGCCCTACGCCGAGATCGCCCGCACGCTCGGGATTTCGGTCGGCGCCGTCAAGACCCGCATCTTCCGGGCCGTCGAAACGCTGAAGGCCCACTTTTCCGAGGGGGAACACTCATGGACTGCCGCGACGTAAACGAAAAGGCCATCGAGCGGCTCGCCGGGGAGGCCAGCGAAGCCACCCGCCAGGAGCTTTCGGCGCACCTGGCCGGCTGCGAGGACTGCCGGCGCGAGACCGGCCGCCTCGAGGACGTGTGGACGACGCTCGGGATGGACCCGGGCGCCGAGATCACTCCCGACTTCCGCAGCCGCACGCTCGGCCTGATCGAGGAGCAGATGATCCGCGACCGGGTTCGCGAGTTCCGGCCCCGACCCCGCGCCCGTCGCCCGCTCCTGCAGGCGGCCGCGCTTCTCGGCGCGGCGAGCCTCGGTTACGTCGCTTCGCGCGCGCTGCCGCACGCGGGTTCTTCTTCCGCTGCCGGCACCGCCGCGGCCGTCGCCGCCGCTTCGGGCGCGTCCGCTCCGGCCGCGGCCCCGTTGCCGGACCTGACCTCGAATCCGCGCTTCTCCAACGTCTCGTACCGCCCCGCCGACAAGGACGGCAAGGTCGGCATCGGGTTCGACGTGACGACCCGCCACGAGCTCGACGGGCGGCCGAGTGATCCGGAGGTCGCGAAGCTCCTGGCGTACCTCGTTGCGCACAACGCCGAGACGGCGGGCGAGCGCTCGCAGGCGATCGAGCTCGTCTCCGAGCATTACGGGGCGAAGAACGCCCCGGCCTCGCCCGAGATCGTGGCGGCGCTGTCGGCGACCCTGCGCAAGGACGAGAACCCCGGCGTGCGCAAGAAGGCTGCCGATGCGCTCGCATCGTTTCCGATGACGCCCGCGATCCGCACCGTGTTCCTCGAGGCGTTGCGCTCGGACCGGAACCCGGCCGTGCGCCTCGCCGCCGTGGACGCTCTGGCGGCGGCTGCCAAGCAGTCGCCCGACGCGAGCACGATCCAGTCGCTGCGCGAGAAGGCCGTCGACCCGCAGGAGAACGGTTTCGTGCGTGCCAAGGCGGCCTCGGCGCTGAAGTCGATTTCCTTCTGACCCGTGAAGACAACAACGACAAGGATGGCGTAACCCTCATGTCCACCGCGCGTCTCTCTCTCACGATGAACACGATGAAGCTCTCGAAGCACCGGGTCCTCGCCGAGACTCCTTCCGCCCGCGCCGACCGCCTGGCCGTCTGGATCCTGCTCGCGCTCGGCCTCCTGTTGATGCTCGTCTCCGTCTCCGTCGGCAAGGCCGAGCAGCCCTCGGCCACGCGCGTCCAGAAGTTCAACGGCACGATCGCCGCCGGACAGACGATCCACGTGGAAAACGTGTCGGGTGACATCATCGCGTCGCCGGGCAAGGAGTTCTCCGCCGTCGTCACGCTCACGGTCTCGGCGTCCACCCAGGCCAGGGTGGACGAGATCCTGAAGAAGACCGAGATCGTGGGCAACCACGACGAGGACGGCTGGAACCTGGAGACCGTGTGGCCCGGGCGTCGAACCGGCGGCCGCGGCAATCGCCACGGCAGCCCCTGCGACCAGTGCCGCATCTCCGCCCGCTACGAGATCGTGGTCCCCCCGGGCGTCACCGCGGAGTTGCAAACGGTCAACGGCGACGTGCGCGTGCGCGACCTCGAGGGCGAGGCGAATGTCTCGACCGTCAACGGCTCGATCGAAATCCGCGGCGCCCGGCAGTCGGTGTCGGCCCAGACGGTCAACGGCAAGATCGACGCGATCGCCCAGGCGCTGCCGGCCGACGCGGAGGTCTCCATGCAGACGGTCAACGGCGACGTCGCGCTCACGCTGCCCCAGGACGCGAAGTTCGATTTCGAGGCATCGACGATGAACGGCCGGATCGCCTCGACGTTCCCGCTGCCGCCACGCACCCCGGAGCCGATGGTGTGGGACGAACGGGGCTCCCGGCACGGGTCCAGGACCCCCAGGCCCGACAACCGCGCGAAGTCCGGGCCGTACGTCGTCGAGGACGAGGACGGCGAGACCCACGTGGTGGACCTCTCGGAGCTCGACCGGGAACTCTCGGACTCCATGCGCCAGGTCGAGATCTCGATCGAGAAAGGGATGTCCGACCAGGAGAACGGCGAGGTCGAGACCCGGCTGCGTCACATCCGGGTTCCCAATCCGCACCGGGAGTACACGGGTTCCGTCGGCAAGGGAGGCGCGTCGATCCACATGCAGACGCTCAACGGCGCCGTGCTGCTGCTGGCCGCCGGGACCACGGACGCCAGCGCGAAGCCCCTCGTGTCCGAGCGCAGCTCGTTCGTCGTGACCGTGCCGAACGTCCGCGTCCACGTCGCGCCCATGGTCGCTCCGGTCGCTCCGGTCGCTCCCGCGCCCGTGCCGCCGCCCGCCCGCCCGGCGTACGCACCCCCCGTCCCGCCGGCTCCGCCCGCGCCGCTGCCCGACATGGACAACGAGATCGTTCGCGGCAACATCGCCGGCGACTTCCTTTCGACGTCCCGGGACTTCAGCTACCGCATCGGCAACATCGCGGGGCGCGCCCGGATCCTGACGCACTCGGGAGAGATACGGGTGGGCTCGGTCGGCGCCGGCGCGGACCTGAAGACGTTCGGCGGCGACATCGTCTCGGGGCCGGTGACGGGCGACCTCAACGCCTCGACGATGGCCGGCGACATCCGCGCCGGGTCCGTCTCGGGCGCGGCCCTCGCCGATACGGCCGGGGGCGACATCGTGATCGAGCGCGTCGGCGGCAACCTCGACGCGAAGACGGCCGGCGGAGACATCGTGGTGCAGCGGGTCGGCGGTGGCGTGCGCGCGGTGACTTCCGGCGGTGACGTGCGCATCGGTGTCGGCTCGAACGACGTCAAGGGCGGCGTCACGATCCACAACTCCGGGGGCAACGTTACGCTGACCCTGCCGCCGGGGTGCAAGGCGGACGTGGAGCTCTTCGTCAGCGGCGCCGACGAGGACGAGCAGGCGATCCGCTCCGAGTTCTCGAACCTGACCGTCTCGAAGAGGCCCGGAAGCCAGCGCGGCACCCTGTCGTTGAACGGCGGCGGCGAAAAGATCGTCGTCAGGACGACGTCGGGGATGATCCGGCTGAAGAAGTCGGCGAACTAGCCGCCCGGTCTACCGGATCCGCAGGACGGCCCTCGACTCCGGCCGCGTTTCCCCGCCGATGCCCGACCGCGGATCGTGCCTCCCGGTCGAAAGGTATTCCCGGATGCCGGGACGGAAGGGCTTCCAGTCGCCTCCGAACACCGCCACGGTCCGGGACACGTCCGCGGCGTTGTCGCGGGAGAGGCTCCGAAGCTGGTCGCGCGTCAGGGGCGGGTCGCTGAAGACGCCGCGGCGGGCGAGCCATTCGAAGCCGGTGGCCAGGATCCGGCCGTACCAGAGCGGAAAGTGGAGCAGCGGCTTGCCGGGTTTCCCGACGGCCGCCGCGATCTCGCGGTAGACGTCGTCGAGCGCGAACACCTGCGGGCCTCCGACCTCGAAGGTCTGGCCAATCGTCTCCGGCTTCTCGAGTGCGTCCGCAAAGAGGCGCGCGACATCGGAGATCGCGACGGGCTGAAACTTCGTCGTCCCCGGGCCGATCACCGGGATGAACCCCGGATTGGAGCGAACGATCGGGGCGAGCAGCGACACGAACCCGTCGCCGGGCCCGAAGATGATCGAGGGCCGGAAGATCGTCCAGTCGAGGCCCGACGCGCGCACGGCTTTTTCCGCCGCGGCCTTCGTCTTTCCGTATTCGGAGGGCGAGTCCTCGCTGCTGCCCATCGCGCTCATGTGGAGGTAACGTTTGGCGCCGGCGGCCTTCGCCGCGCCAACCACGTTCTCGGTCGCCTCCCGGTGCATGCGGTCGAACGTCTGCTCGCCCTTCTCGCTGATGATGCCGACCAGGTGCACGACCGCGTCGCGCCCGGCGGCCGCCGCTGCCAGCGAGGCGGGGTCGAGAACGTTTCCGGACACCGTCTCGACCCCGTGGTTGTAGCGGTTGCGCGTCTTGCGCGGGTCGCGCGCGAGAACGGCGACCGCGTGGCCCCGCTGGAGCAACCGATTGACGACGGACGTGCCGACGAACCCCGTACCACCCGTGACGAGAACTTTCACGCTCACCTCTGCGGTTCTGCTTCTATCACGCCGATCGGCCCGCGCCGCGGAGTCGTCCGGTCCCGGCTCAGGGATACCCGAAGAGGTCGCTCGCGATCGGAGCGCCGGCCTCCCGCAGCGCCGCGACCGTCCGGCGCGCCTCGGCGAGCCCGGAAAGATCGCGCACGGGGTCCGCGACCCGCATGGCCGGGATGCCCGATTGGCGGCTGCCCAGCAGGTCCCCCGGCCCCCGCGCTTCGAGATCCTTCTCGGCGATGAGGAACCCGTCCGAGGTGGATTCGAGGACCGAGAGCCGGGCGCGGGCCTCTTCGGTGGCGCCCTTCCCGGCGATCAGGGCGCACCAGGACTTGCGTCCGCTCCTTCCGACCCGGCCGCGCAACTGGTGGAGCTGGGCCAGGCCGAAGACCTCGGCGTTCTCGACCACCATGAGCGTTGCCTCGGCGACGTCGACGCCGACCTCGATGACGGTGGTCGAGACGAGAACGGGAACGCGGCCGAGGGCGAAGTCGCGCAGGAGCGCCGTCCGTTCCGCGGCCGGCATTCGTCCGTGGAGCACGCCGATGCCGACGTCGGGCAGGACCGCGCGAATCCGTTCGGCCGTGGCCCGCGTGGCCGCGACCTCGCGCTCCCCCTCCTCGATCGCGGGTACGACGACGTACACGCGCTCGCCGGCCGCAACGCGCTCGCCCGCAAACCGATAGACCTTCTCCCGGCCTGCTTCCTCGCGCACGCGCGTCAGGATCTCGCCGCGGCCCGGGGGCTTCTCGTCGAGGACCGACACGTCGAGCTCTCCGTAGATCGCCCAGGCGAGTGAGCGCGGGATGGGCGTCGCGGTCATGACGAGCACGTGGGGTGACTCGCCCTTGCGGAAAAGGCGCGCGCGATGCGCCACCCCGAAGCGGTGCTGCTCGTCGACCACGACGAGGCCCAGGCGCCGGAACTCGACCGGTGCTTCCGCGAGCGCGTGCGTCCCCACGAGGACGTCGATGCGCCCGGCCGCGAGCTCCTCGAGCAGCCGCCGCCGCGCGGGGCCGCGAACCCTTCCCGTCAGCAGGGCGATCCGCACGCCCGCCGCGGTCAGCCACGAGGCGAGGCTCGTCGCGTGCTGTTCCGCCAGGATCTCGGTGGGGGCCATCAGCGCTCCCTGGACCCGGTTGGCGGCCGCGAGCATCAAGGCGAGCCCCGCGACGACGGTCTTCCCCGATCCGACGTCGCCCTGGAGCAGGCGCGCCATCGCCCGCCCCGAGGAGAGGTCGGCGGCGATCTCCCGCACCGCGCGCTTTTGCGCCCCGGTGAGCGCGAACGGAATGGCCGCGCGGGCGCGCTGGCGGGTCGCCTCGGAGGCCTCGAGGATCGGCCCCCTGCGCTCCCGCAGGCGTTCGCGCTTGGCCTCGATGCCGGCGGCCAGGATCAGCAGTTCCTCGCGCGCGAGCCGACGCCGCCCGGCCTCCGCAGTTTCGAGACTGTACGGAAAATGGACCTCCTCGAGGGCCCGCGCGAGCTCGGCCGGGGAGGCGGTCGCCGCCGCGAAGCCCGGGTCGAGGCGATCGAGCGCCTTGCGGACAAAACCGCGCCACTGGCGCGGCGCAACGTCACCCGCGCGGCGGTAGATGCCCACGATCCTGCCGGCGTGCACCGGATCGGCTTGCTCGGAAGCGCCGAAGAACTCGGTCTCCGGATTCTCGATGCGCATCTCGCCGCGCGACGAGGCCACCGGCGTTCCGAAGAGCGCGGCGTGGGAGCCCTCGAGCGCCTTCACGAAGGAGGGGTACCGGTTGTGCCAGACGACCCGCACGGCCCCGGTGCCGTCGTCGGCCGCTGCCTCGATGCGCAGCATGCCGCGCCGCATCCGCACGGCCCGGACTCCGTGGAAGCGGACGAGGATCGTCGCGGGCTTGCCCCACTCGAGAGCCGCGACCGACGCGAAGCGGCTGCGGTCCTCGTAGCGCGAGGGCAGCGCGAGCAGGAAGTCGCCGACCGTGCGGAATCCCTCGGCGGCCAGCCGCTCGCCGCGCGCCGGCCCAACGCCGGGAATCCGGGAAACCGGGTCGCGGAGGTCAATTCGGTCCGGGGCGGGTCCGGCCGTCGGCGTCAGGAGGCCTCTGGCGCGTGAAAGGTCATGGACACCAGGCCGAACTTGAGGACGTCGCCGTTCTGCAGCGCGATCGGGACTCCCGTCGTGAGGCGGTTGCCGTTCACGTAGGTCCCGTTCATCACGCCGATTTCTTCCATCACGTAGTACGTGTCGCTCATCTGGTAGAGCTTCGCATGCCGGCGCGACGTCGAGCGCTGCGGGTCGAGCGGCGTCAGGTCCACGTCGGGCGTGATGCCCGTGACGGGGTCGCTGCGTCCCACGAGGGTGTCCCCTTCCTTGTTCAGATAGACCTCCGAAGGCGGATCGTCGCAGACCAGGCGGCAGGAGTCGCTCGGCCGCTCGGGCTCGACCTTGCGCTGGACCGGCTTCTCCTCCTCGTGGACCTGCCGGCCCACGGCCTCCTCGAGCATGGCCGTGACCTCCCGCAGGCGCCGCGAGAGCTTGCGCATCATGCGGACGGAGATCTCGGTGTTGCTCTTCAGCATCGCGTCGAAGGTCGCTCCGTTGATGCGCACGAGCTCCACGTCGGTCTTGGCCCGGGCCGAGGCGGTGCGCGGGACATCTTCGAGCACGCTCATTTCGCCGAAGAAGTCGCCCTTCTCGAGGGTCGCGAGCACCCGCGTCTCCCCGCCGATCGACTTCAGGAGCTCGACAGTCCCGGACTGCAGGATGAACATCTCGGTGCCGATGTCGCCCTCGGAGAAGATGATGTCGCCCATGAGGTGGCTGACCATGTACTTCTCGTACGGGTTCTTGCCGCCTCCCCCCGGGCCGGACTTGAAGACCGCCTTCACGGAAGGCATCAGCGCGCCCCGGTCACGGCGGGCCCCGAGAATTCCAGGAGTCCCCGGCCGGCGTCCACCCGCACGGGAAGTCCGAGCGGCAGGGTCCGCGTGCCCGGGATGTGCCCGGCGGGCAGGCCCGACATCACCGGGAACGGAGCGCCCGCGAAAAAATCGCGAAGCCAGAGGCCGACGGCTTCCGGTGACTCGCCGCCTCGCGCGCCGGGCGAAATCGAGCCGATGAGCATGGCTTGCAGTCCATCGAATGTACCTGACCGCTCCAGCTGGGTCAACATTCGGTCGAGCCGGTATGTGTCCTCGCCCACATCCTCCCAGAAGAGGACGGCGTCCCGGCCCTGGACGGCGTCGGGCGTTCCGCAGGCCGCGGCCAGCAGCGACAGGCATCCGCCGACAAGCGGGCCGTGGCCGCTCCCGCCCGCGAGGATCTGCGCCTCTTCGAACCGATGCGGCGCCGGCGTCCGGCCGGACAGCACCGCCTCCCAGTCGAGCGGCGCCGGATTCGCCATGTCCACGGCGACCATCGGACCGTAGAAGGTCGCGAGATTTGCATGGCGCCCGGCGAACGTGAAGAGCGCGGTGAGGTCCGAACCGCCGAGGTGGATGATCGGGCGCGAGCGCATTTCCCGGGCGTCGAGCCCCGAGAGAACCCGGGAAGCGCCGTACCCTCCTCGCGCAAAAAAGATCGCGTCCACCTCGGGATCCCGCAGCAGCCCGCGATATCCGTCCGCGCGCTGGGCGTCCGTCCCCGCGAAGTCCCCGCGGCGCTCCCCGATGTTTGCGGCGAGCTTCGCGCGGTATCCGAGCTGCTCGAGCATGCGCATGCCCGCGGCGAGGCGCTCCGGGTCCGGAGGGCGCGACAGGGCCGCAATGCCGATCGTGTCGCCCCGGCGCAGACACCGAGGCAGCGTGTATGCGGTCACGGCACGGACCTCACGACTCCGTCTCTAAAGAGCCCCGAGCGGGCCTGTAAGCCGAATCCTGTCCCCCGGTTGCCCGGGGCCGCGATCATTCCTCTAGGCCCGAGGTCGCCCTCGGGCTCGAGCAGCCGACCCGGGAACAGCTCACTGGAAGTGAGGCGGGACGGGCGCCCACTGTCCCCCTATTTGGCCTTGCTCCGCATGGGGTTTACCGTGCCCCCGCCGTTGCCGACGGGGCGGTGCGCTCTTACCGCACCGTTTCACCCTTGCCGTCCTTTCGGAAGGCGGTTTGTTTTCTGTGGCACTTTCCTTCGCGTCACCGCGACCGGGGATTACCCGGCATGCCGCCCGTATGGAGTTCGGACTTTCCTCCCCGATTTCTCGGGACGATCACGTGGCCCGCTCGGAGCCGATGTCAGATTAGCACGTCCGGCCGGTCAGTCGCGGTTGGACTCGTCCTCGAAGTAACGGAGCCACTCGTCGACGTCGACCTTCCCCGTTGCCTCGCGCTCGCCCCTCGTTCCGGCTGTCGCCGCGCCGAAGCGCGCAAAGAATTCGTCCGGGGAGCAGACTTTCGCGCCCGCGTCCCGGCACCGGCTCGCCAGGCCGCGGTCGGCAGTCACGACGACCGCCTCGCGGGGCGCCTTCGCCCGTTCGACCTCGCGGACGATCGCGTCGTCCGCGCTGCCTCCGGACGGCACGCGGACGCTCAGACTTCCGAGCGACGAGGCCCGCTCCCCCGCCGGGCCGTCGAAGAAGATCGTTGCCTTCGCCCGCGTCCGGCGAAGCCGACCCGCGATCTCCGACACGAGGGCCTCGCGGTCTTCGGCCGATGGCTTCGCGGTCCGGCGCACCCGGCCGATGAGGTTGTTCCCGTCGAGGAGGTAGGGCACCGGCGGCGAGCCCGGCTCGCGGCTAGCGCCGGGCGTCCGCGAGCGCCCTCCGCGGATGCTTGAGGTGGAAGAAGAGCACTCCCATTGCCCGCCAAACGCGGCGCCGGTCGAGCACGAGAAGCACGAGGAGGGCGCCTACGAAGAGGGCGGTGAACCAGGGGACGAAGAACACGAGCGCGCCCACAGCGAAGGCTACGGCGTCCTCGGCGAGCGAGAGCGCCATCTGCGCCATCCCCCGGGTCGCGGCGGTGGATGTCAGCCGGCTCGTGGCCTTGACGAAGTGCGTGGCCAGGGTCGCGGCGACACCCGCCGCGATCAGCCCCACGCGCTGCGCGGGGGAGGGATCGGGAACGGCGGCCAGCATGAGGAGCGCGCCGACGACCGGCCGAAGGAGTGTCTGGGCGAGGTTCCAGAGGTGATCGACGTGCGGGATCTTGTCGGCGACGAATTCGGCCAGAAACAGGACGATCGCGGCCGTGACGGCGAAGTGGCTGGAGAGAAACGCGGCCGTGGAGCCGGGAAACTCCTGGGGCAGCACGAGAAAGAGTCCGTTGAAGAGCAGCAGGACGGCCCACGCGTTCAGGCCGGCCGCCGCGGACAGGCCGAGGCCCGTGAGGATCGCGGTCAACCGCGGTGCCGGAAGAGCCGCGAGAGCAGGCCCGAGGGCTGGGTCGCCGGGGTCTCCTCCGCGGCGGGGGCCGGGGGCGCGGGCACGGGCGCGGCGCCGGGCTCCGCCGGAGCAGGAGGCGCGGCCGCCTCGGCGTCGAGGACGCGCGTGAGCAGTTCTTCGTTCTCCGGGGAAGGATCGAGCGATACCGCGCGCCGCGCGAAAGGCTCGGCCTCGTGGGGCCGCTTGAACTCGAGCAGGGCCCGCGCCGCTTCCACCGAGAACGCCACGCGCCGGCTGTCGAGGCGCGCGGCCTCCTTCAGGTTCGCGAGTCCCTGGTCGGTCCAGTTCGGGTTCTTGAGCTCGACCTGCGAGAGGACGTAGCGGAACTCCGCGTTGTCGGGAACGAAGCGCACGGCCTCGCGCAGCATCTCGACGGCGGGGTGATAGTCCTTGTCCTCGATGAGCTGCCGGGCGCGGCGGAAATTGTGCGTCGCGAGCTTCTTGCGCATTTCCGGGTCCGTCTCGGCCACCAGGACCGGGGCCGGGGCGGCGTCGAGGCTCTGGTCGTACAGCGCCCGCTTGTCGGCGTCGGACAGCGTCTCGTACGCCTTCTTCATGCGCTCGAAGACGGCGGTCAGCTCCTTCTCGAAGCGGGCCAGGTCCTCGCGATGCCGCAGGTCGGGATGAAACAGGCGGCTGCGCTCGAAGTAGGCCTCGGAGACCTTTTCGGGGGGCGCGTCTCGCACGACGCCGAGCAGCTCATAGTGCGTCAGCCAGTCGATCCGGCGGTAGGTGTTCTTGACGAGCTCCGCGTGACCCGGCGAGCGGTCGGAGGGCTGAGCCGCGACCTCGATGTTCAGGCCGTGGAACCCGCCGCGGCCGCTGGCGGGACGCGCGGCTCCGTCCTGTTTCCATTCCACGATTCCGCACGAGACGAGGGCGTACAGGATCTTGGCCATCGCGGCGCGGGACGTGCCCGTGATCTTCAGGAGCGAGTCCACGTCGAGGATGCCATCCACACGGGAAAGCAGGTACGCCTCCTGCGGCGCCAGGGGAAGGTACTGGTAACGCGACATGGGGTCCGTCGCCAGCATCGGAACGCGGTGGCCGTCGCCCAGGCGTTCGCGGAACGACTCGGACTCCGGCAGACGGCGGATCCCCTCGACGATGACGGCGGCCGTGGACAGGGTCAGGGCGACGTCGGGATCGAGGACTCCCGCCGAGGCCTGGTACTTGTACTCGCCAGTGTCCCACGCGAAGGTCGAGAACACGATCTCCTCGACCAGCCGGCGCATCTCGGCGTCGAGCACGGTCCGGGAGACCAGCCCGCGCTCGACGAGGATCTTTCCGAGGCGCGCGCGGCCCTGCTTGGCGACGGTGTCGAGCGCCCAGTTCAGGTCCGTGTCGGTGATCCAGCCCCGCCGCTTGAGGAAGGCGCCGATGCGCTGCCCCTCCCGGGACGACGTCGCCGTGCGCAACTCGCCCTTCTCGAAAAACAGGTGGCGGGTCTCGTCCCCGTGGACGAGCGAGAGCGTGCCCTTGAGTCCCTCGAGGAAGATGCGCCGGAGGACCTGGGGCAGCGGAGTCTCGGACAGGGACCCTCGGAACCCTGTTGCTGTCGGTGACGTCGTCATCGAATCGTCGAATCAGGGTAGCAGAAAAACAGCCTACCGGACGGCCGCAACGGCCGGGTGGTTGTTCGGCGTTGAAAAGAAAGACGGGGCGCCGGACATCGCGCGGCGGCCCGCCTCGGGCGTGGAGTAGTGCCCCCAGAGCACCCGGAAACACGTCCTGCCCTGGTACGCGGTCGTCACCACCCACATGTTGCCGGCCCGGTCGTGCCGGAAGGCTTCCACGAGCGAGCCGATCTCGCACGCGAGCTCGAGCTGGATCGCGTATCTCCCCTTCTTTGCGAACCTCTTCTCGTCGCGCGCGGCGCGATCCAGCCAGTACTGGCGCGTGCCGGAGGAAGCGGATGCCGCCGGGGGCGCCGCCGCGACGGACGGCGCCGGAATGGAACCGCGGGCGCGGACCGGCTTCTCCGCGCGGGCTGCCGGCGCCGCGGCCGGGGCCGGCCGCGTGGGAACCGGTGGCGCCGTGGGCGCAGCGGTGGGCGGCGCCGGGACCGTGGCCACCGCGGCGGGCGAGGGCTCCCCGGTCGGCACAAACTCCGGCGCAGCCGTCGCCGTCTCCGTAACCCCTCCGGCAACAGATATCGGCGCGGCCGGGCCGCGACTGCGCAACCAGACGAGGCCCGCCACGAGGACTGCGAGGATCCCGAGCGTCCAGAGAAGGGGCGAAGCCGAGCGCTGCCGCGGACGCTCGAGCGAGCCGACGCCGGTGGTCGAGTCGAGCGGACGCTCGAAACCGACCTCGAACTGTCGCGGCACCGGTTCGAAATCGCTGAAGCGCTCGCGGTCTTCCCCGCCTGCCGAGGCAGGCGGAGTCCCGAAGTCCTCCCCGATCGGGCCTCCGTCGAGGGCCGCGTCCGTCATCGCCGGCGCGGAAACTTCCTCTTCCATCTCGGCGTCGCGGAACTCGGGCTCTTCCCGGTCGGGCTCGCCCGGCCGGACGAGCACCGCGTCGAGATAGGACGCCGCCTCCGGCCCGCCCCCCGTCGGCTCCACCTCGGGCTCGTCGTGTTCCACGGCGGCGGCCGACTCCGGCTCGGCCGGCTCCGGCCCTTCGTCCTCGCGCGCACCTTCCTCTTCCTCTTCCGGTTCTTCGGGCTCGCCCGGCGGCGCGGCGGCGGGCCGTGACGTGCCGGGAGCGAACTCGGGGTGGACGAGCCCGAGCGTCACGAGCGCGGCCAGCAGCTTCTCGACGGCGAAGGGCTCCGCCGGCGCCTCGCTGGCAATCTCGGCCGCGCTCGACTTGCCGTCGATCAGGCGCACGACGGACTCCGCGTCGGCCGTCAGGCCGAACGTTGCGAACTCCTCGTCGAAGGTTTCCGCGCGCGCGATCGGCACATCCACGCCGCCGAGGTGCTGCAGCACGAGGCTGCGGTCGCGCGAGCGCAGGAAGAGCTCGAGGATCAGCCGCGGGATCGGCAGGCGCGACTCGGGCGCCTCCTCTTCCGTCGTCCGGAAGAACCAGTACTCCCCGTCCAGCCACGTCAGCAGATCCGAGAGGATCTCGACGGCGCGGATTTTCTCGCCCCAGCGCCACTCCCGCCGCGTCAGCACTCCGGCCTGGAGGGCGAGCAGCGCGCGGTCCCCGCCCTCGGGCGCCGCGATCCGCTCGAGCGTCGCCGCTTCGAGCTTGCCCGCCCGGACCAGGATCGCGGCCGTCTCGAACCGGCTATCCGACGACGAGCTCGCGACGAGCTCCCCCTGGCGAGCTCGAACCCGGCCGTGGCCCCCGACCGGGAGAACTGCAGCGAGCCGCTCGCGCCCTCCCGCCACAGCCCCACCAGGCCGGCCAGCAGATCCGTGCCCCGGACACTGCCCTCTTGCTCGAACGTGTTTCTCATGCGCTCCGGGCCCCCTCTCGCCCGAGATAATCCGCCACGGCGCGCGCGGTCGACGGGCCGACCGCGGCCGCGATCTCCGTGGGGTCCGCCCCCCGGAGTGCCTTGACCGATCCAAACCGGCGCAGCAGCAAGCGGGCCCGCGCCGGCCCCACACCCGGAATTTCCGTCAGACCCGTCTCCCGCATCCGTTTGCCCCGCCGCCGACGGTGCCTGGTGATCGCGAAACGGTGCGCCTCGTCGCGGACGCGCTGGATGAGCTGCAGCGCCGGGTCCTTGCGCGAGAGGCGCACGGGCTCGGGCCGGTCGGGCACCCAGATTTCCTCCTCGCGCTTGGCCAGGCCCACGATGGGAAGCTCGATTCCGATCCGGTCGAGCGCGGTGAGCGCGGCCTGCAGCTGCCCCCGGCCGCCGTCGACGAGCACGAGGTCGGGCATCTCCCGGTTCTCGGCCTGGAGCCGCCGGTAGCGGCGGTCCACGGCCTCGGCCATGCTGCGGAAGTCGTCGGGCTCGAGCAGCTGCTGGGACGCGATGTTGAACAGGCGGTAGTCCGCCTTGCGGGGCTTGCCGTCCTCGAAGACCACGAGCGAGGCCACGCTGTCGGTGCCCTGCGTGTGCGAGATGTCGAAGGCTTCGATGCGGTGCGGCGGGACTGCGAGGCCGATGGCCCGCGCGAGCTTCTCGACGGCGACCGCCTCCTCGCCGCCCGTCGAGCGGAACCGCACGCGATGGCGCTCGCGCGCGTTGATCTCGGCAAGACGCAGCCGGTCTGCGGCGGGCCCGCGCTGCGGATTGCGGACGAGCGTCTTCTTGCCACGGCGCTCGGCCAGGTAGTCCTGCACGAGGTCCGCGCGCGGCAGGGCGACGGGCAGGTGCACCTCGTCCGGCAGGAAGGGATTCGTGTCGTAGAACTGGGTCAGGAACGCCTCGAGGAATGCGGCCGGCTCGAGCTCTTGTGCCTTCTCGAAGAAGAAGTCGCGCCGGTCCTGGAGCGTGCCGCCGCGCACGACCAGGATGCACACCGCGACGTCCGCGCCGGCCTCGTAGAAGCCGAACACGTCCACGTTTTCTCCCTTCATCGACTGCACGACCTGGCGCTCGGCCACGTCGCGCACGGTCTTCAGCGCGTCGCGGTACGCCGCCGCCATCTCGAAGCTCTCGGCCTCGGATGCCGCCTGCATCTTCTGCCCGAGGCTCGCCTCGAGCTCGCGGTTGCGCCCCTCGAGGAAGAGCACGACGTCTGCAACGGCTTCGCGGTACGCCTCCTTCGTCGTCAGGCCGGCGACGCAGGGCCCGAGGCAGGCGTGGAGGTCGTAGTAGAGGCAGGGCCGCGGAAGCTTGCCGTCGATCTCGAGCGTGCAGGTGCGGATCTGGAAGTGCCGCGTGATCATGTGCATGATCCGCCGGGCGAGCCCTCCCCAGAACGGTCCGAAATACGAGTGGCCGTCGTCCTGGACCCGGCGGGTGACCAGGGCGCGCGGCCAGTCCTCCCCGGTCGTGACCTTGATGTAGGGGTAGGTCTTGTCGTCCCGCAGACACACGTTGTACCGGGGACGGTGCTTCTTGATGAGGGTGTTTTCGAGGAGCAGCGCCTCCAGCTCCGTGTGGGTCGAGATCGTCTCGATCTCGCGGTGGAGGCGCCGCAGGGCCTCTTCCTTGTGTCCTCCGGCCGCCACGTTGAAGTACGAGGCCACCCGTTTGCGCAGCGAAAGGGCCTTGCCGACGTACAGGATCCTGCCCCGTTCGCCGCGGAAGATGTAGACACCCGGGGAATCCGGCAGATTCTCCGGAGGGCGGCGGGACTCAACCACGGCGTCAGTTTAACTCCGATGGGCGCGCGGAAGCAGCCTCGGCGCGGCGGTATGATGCTCTCATGCCGATGTACGAGTGCCCCTACTGCTACACACCGGTGGAACCCGGCACTCCCGTCTGTTCGAAGTGCGGGCGCGAGCTCGAGCGATGGCAGACCGGCTTCTACACGCGTCAGCGTCCCCTCGCGACCAGGTCGCGCACGGCCGTCTGGGCCGCCGCGATCGCAGCGCTCCTGCTCGTGGTCGTGGGATTCGCGCGCGCGTGCCACTGGCTATGAGACGCGCGGCACTTGCCGGGCTGGCCGGATTTCTCGCCCTGACGGCGAGCGCGACGGCGCAGCTCGTTCCCATCTCGACCTGCCACGCGGCGCTGCCGTGCTCGATCCCCTACGGCCTGCGGCCGGCCGATTCGGTGCAGAACCTGGCCAACGCGAACGGCGGCCCCGGCAACACGGCCCTCTCCCTCGGCTTGCACGACAACATGAAGATCCAGCTGATCAAGCCCATCTCGGACGACCCTTCGGAGTATGCCGCCCGACTCTTCGTGAAGAAGAATCCCAGGCTCGTCAAGCCGACGCCCGCGCCAACGCCGGCACCCGCCCCCGGGAAGAATTAGCTCCGGAAAACCTCCAGCTCCCGGAGCCCCCGGATCTCGTCGCGCAGCGCCGCGGCCCTCTCGAAATCGAGCTCCCTGGCGGCCACCTTCATCTGCTTCTCGAGGTCCGCGATCCGACGCCGCAGCGAGTCCGCGTCCGGCGGGTCCGCGCGCGGCGAGTCCTTCGGGATCTCGTAGTAGTCGAGGTTCGCCATGCGCACGAGCGGCGAGTTGACCTGCTTGACGATGGACGCGGGCACGATCCCGTGCTCGGCGTTGTAGGCCTCCTGGATCGACCTCCGCCGCGCCATCTCCTCCATCGCCCGACGCATCGAGTCCGTCACGGCATCCGCGTAGAAGAGGACGCGGCCGTGGAGATTGCGGGCCGCGCGGCCGGCCGTCTGGACGAGCGACGTCTGGCTGCGCAGGAAGCCTTCCTTGTCGGCGTCGAGGATCGCGACGACCGCCACCTCGGGAAGATCGAGACCCTCGCGCAGCAGGTTGATCCCGATGAGGCAGTCGAAGACGCCCCGCCGGAAGTCCGACAGGATGTTCACGCGCTCCATGACCTCGATGTCCGAGTGCAGGTAGCGGCAGCGCACGCCCACCTCGGTGAAGTAGTTCGTGAGCTCCTCGGCCATCCTCTTCGTCAGCGTGGTCACGAGGACGCGCTCGCCCGCCGCGGCCGTCTCCCGGACCACGGCGAGCAGGTCGTCGACCTGCCCCTTGACGGGCCGGATCTCGATGGGCGGGTCCACGAGGCCCGTCGGCCGGATGACCTGCTCGACGATCTCACCGCCCGTGCGCTCGAGCTCTTCGGGGCCCGGTGTGGCGCTGACGGCGACGACCTGGTTCAGCCGCTGGCGGAACTCCTCGTACGTCAGGGGCCGGTTGTCGAGGGCGGATGGAAGACGGAACCCGTAATCGACCAGCACGGTCTTGCGCGACCGGTCGCCGTGGAACATCCCGCGCACCTGCGGCAGGGTCACGTGCGATTCGTCCACGACGAGCAGGTAGTCCTTCGGGAAGTAGTCGAGCAGGGTCGGCGGGGGCTCCCCCGCCGCGCGGCCGGAGAGGTGTCGGGAGTAGTTCTCGATCCCGTTGCAGTAGCCGAGCTCCTTGATCATCTCGAGGTCGAACATCGTGCGCTGGTGCAGGCGCTGGGCCTCGAGCAGTTTCCCGGCCGCGGTGAGCGCGGCCAGCCGCTCGTCGAGCTCGATCCGGATCGTCCCGACCGCCCGCTCGAGCGTCTCCTTCGGGGTGGCGTAAAAAGTGCGCGGGTAGAGCGCGAGCCGGTCGACCCGGTGCAGCGGCGTGCCGCGCAACGGATCGGTCTTCGTGATCTTCTCGATCTCGTCGCCGAAGAACTCGACGCGCACGGCCGTGTCCTCGTACGCCGGCTGGATCTCGAGCACGTCGCCGCGGACCCGGAAGTTGCCGCGGGCGAGGTCCAGGTTGGTCCGCTCGTACTGCATCTGGACGAGGCGGGCAATCAGCGCCGGCATGCCCTGGGTGTCGCCGGTCTCGAGGTAGGCCAGCATGTCGTAGTAGGAATCGGGCGCGCCGAGCCCGTAGATGCACGAGACCGAAGCGACCACGATCACGTCGCGCCGCTCGAAGAGCGCCTTGGAGGCCGCCAGGCGCAGCTTGTCGATCTCCTCGTTGCGGGAAGTCTCCTTCTCGATGTAGGTGTCGCTCTGGGGAATGTAGGCTTCGGGCTGGTAGTAGTCGTAGTACGAGACGAAGTACTCGACCGAATTCTCCGGGAAGAAGCCCTTGAACTCCTGGTAGAGCTGGGCCGCGAGGGTCTTGTTGTGCGAGAGCACGAGCGTCGGGCGGTTGATCGTCTCGATCACCTTGGCCATCGTGTAGGTCTTGCCGGATCCCGTGACGCCGAGCAGCACCTGGTCCTTGCGACCCTCGGCGAGGCCGTCCACGAGCTTCTCGATCGCCTTCGGCTGGTCCCCCTGCGGCGTGAAGTCGGTGACGAGGCGGAAGGTCCCCGTCGCGCGGGCCTGCGCCTCGGCGTAGCTCAGGGGCTTGGCGGTTTCGGCCGGCCGGGGTTGGGTGGGACGCGCCATGGGATGAGCCGCCGCTTATAGCATAAGTCGAGCGAATGCCTCACAATCCGGGCGTGAGGAGTCTGACCCGTGCCGCCGCGCTCGTCCTTCCGCTCGCCATCATGGCGCTGCTCGGTTCCGTCGCCGGCTCGTTCGCGACCAACTTCGTCCGCGTGCCCCGCGTCTCGGAGCTCGCGACGTACCGCCCCGACATCGTCACCCAGATCGTGGCGCGCGACGGTTCGACGATCGCGCGCTACGCGATCGAGCGGCGCACGCTCGTCACCCGTGCCGACATCCCCGCGGTCTTTCGCAACGCCCTGATCGCGACGGAGGACAAGAACTTCTTCCTCCACGGGGGCGTGGACATCAAGCGCACCGTCTCGGCCCTCTTCGCGAACCTGCAGCAGGGCGGCTACGCGCAGGGGGGCTCGACCCTGACGCAGCAGCTCGCCCGAGCGATCTTCCTCTCGCCCCGCAAGACGCTCTCGCGCAAGGTCAACGAGGCGCTCGTGTCCTTCGAGATCGAACGGCGGTACTCGAAGGACCAGATCCTCACGATGTACGCCAACGAGATCTATCTCGGACACGGCAACTACGGCGTGGAGGCGGCCTCCCGCTACTACTTCGGCAAGAGCATCAAGGACGTCACGCTGGCCGAGGCCGCGCTGCTGGCCGGGATCGTCCAGCGCCCCGAGGACCAGTCGCCCTTCCGCAATCCGGCCCTCGCGCGGGCCCGCCGCGCGACGGCGCTGCGGCGCATGCGCGCCGAGAACTACATCACCGAGGCCGAGCGCGTGGCCGCGGAGGCCGAGCCGTTGCCCGCGGCGCCGTCCCTGCCCGAGTCGATCGTCGGGCCGTACTTCTCGGAGGAGATCCGCCAGTACCTCGAGAAGACCTACGGCGAGAAGGACCTCTACCGCCGTGGCCTGCGCGTGGAGTCCACGCTCGACCCGGAGCTGCAGGACTGGTCCGAGGAGGCGCTCGGGTGGGGACTGCGCCAGCTCTCCCGCCGGCACGGCTTCCACAAGCCGCGCAACCTCTCCGAGAGCGGCTACCGATCGCTCGAGTCCTACGTGGATCCCTCCTGGGAGGGCGCGAAGATCGAGGAGAACGAGTCCATGCGCGCCGTGGTGCTCCGGACGACGGCCTCGGGCGCGGACGTGCGCATCGGAAAGCAGACGCTTACCGTGCCCAATTCCTCCCTTGCGTGGACCGGCGCGACGACCGCGGGCAAGATCCTCAAGGCCGGCGACCTCGTGACGGTGACCGTGCAAAAGGCCAAGGACGGCTCTCTGACACTCGCCCTCGACCAGGAACCGCGCGAGCAGGGCGCGGTGCTCATCATCGAAAACGCGAGCGGGGCGATCCGCGCGATGGTCGGCGGGTCCGACTGGACCCAGTCGAAGTTCAACCGTGCCACGCAGGCCCTGCGCCAGGCGGGATCCGCGTTCAAGCCCTTCGTCTACCTGACCGCCCTCGAGCAGGGCTATACCGGCGCCGACACCGTGTTCGACGGCCCGCTCTCGATCGTCATCGACCCGCGCCAGCCGCCTTATCGCCCCAACAACTACGACTCGAAGTTCCACGGCATCGTCACGTTTCGCAAGGCGCTCGAGCACTCGTACAACATTCCTGCCATCCGGGTGGCCGAGATGGTGGGACTGCCGCGCGTGATCGAAACCGCGCACCGCCTCGGCATCCACCAGAATCTCTCCCCCTACCCGTCCATGCCGCTCGGCGCCTTCGAGGTCAGCCTGCTCGAGCTGACGTCGGCCTACACCGTCTTCGCAAACCAGGGCCTCGCGTTCACGCCCTACCTGATCGAGAAGGTCACCGATTCCAACGGCGACGTGCTCGAGACCACCCACCCCGACGCGCGCGAGGTCGAGAGCCCCCAGGCCGCATACCAGCTTCTCCAGATCCTGCGCGGGGTCACGCAGCGCGGCACCGCTGCGCCGGCCGTGGCCCGGGCAAACCTGAAGCTGAACATCGCGGGCAAGACGGGGACGACGAACGACTTCACGGACGCGTGGTTCGTCGGCATGACGCCCCGCTACACGATCGGCGTCTGGGTGGGAAACGATCTCAAGACTCAGACCATCGGCAAGGGCGCCGAAGGCGCGAAGGTCGCGCTGCCGATCTGGATTCGTATCCTCGAGAAGATGAGGGACCACGGGCGCATCGATCCCCAGGAGGACTTCGACGTCCCGGCCAACATCTCCTTCACCCCCGTCGACTACGAGACGGGCCTGAAGGCCACCGCCGACACGCCGCTCCCGGTCCTCGAGGCCTTCGTCAGCGGCTCGCAGCCGACGGAGGAATGGACCGCGCGTTCCCAGGAGATCGCCAGGCTCCCCTGGTCCATGCAACAGCCGTTCTACCTCCCCAAGAAGGGCGAGATGCTGAGCGACGGCACGATCCCTGAACCCGCCCAACCTCCTCGCTGAACCGTCCGGCGTCTATTCGCTCGCCGCGGGAGCGAAAGCGAGCGCACCGAGCGCAAGCGACGGTTAGGACGCGGGCGCGTTGAGGGGCTGGACGTCGACGTTGAGAGTCGCGACGACGTCGCGGTGCAGGCGGACGTGGACGGTGTGCGTCCCGAGGCTGCGAATCGGCTCCGCGAGCTCGATGCGGCGGCGGTCCACTTCGACGTTCTTCCCGACCAGGGCGTCCGCGATCTCGGCCGGGGTGACGGAGCCGTAGAGGTGGCCTTCCTCGCCCGCCTTCTTCAGGATCGTGACCGTGATGCCTTCGACCTTCTTGGCGGCTTCTTCGGCGACCGCCTTGCCCTGGAGCATCTTCTCGTCGTACTTCTTCTTCTCTTCCTTCAGGCGACGCACGTTGGCGTCGGTGGCCTCGTAGGCCACGCCCTGGGGCAGCAGGAAGTTGCGCGCGTAGCCGGGCTTCACGCTCACGGTGTCTCCGCGGTGCCCGAGCCCGCGAACGTCGTCGGCCAGGATGATCTTCATGACTTCTCGACTACTCCCTCGCCGCGCCGGCGAAAATCCACGTACCAATCGAAGAGCCCCAGGAGCGCCACCCCGATGTTGATCGGAAAATAGGCGGCCAGGGCATACAAGCCGATCCGGAGGATCCGCGCCCGGAACCACCTCCGAAAGAAGTGGCAGATGATAGAGAGACCGGCCACAAAATACAAGGCCAGAAGCGGCAGGAGCAGGTTGGCCGCGACCCTGCGGGCACCCCCCTCCAGGAGGCCGAAAGCAGCCCCCGCGGCCACGAAGAACCCCGCCGCCGCCGCGGGAACCCGCAGCGATTCGAAACGCGTGGCGTCGGCCGTCGCCCCCGGCCTCGAAAGGCGCGCCCCGAGGTAGAAGGCCACTGCTGCCCCGAAGACCCACAGGACCGCCATGATTCCCCACAGGCAGTACTGGGCGAAGTCGCGGGCGGCCTCGAAGGTGCTGCGCAGGCGCGCCACGGTCTCGGCGTTAGCCCCGGAGCGCGCGTAAGAATCCATGGCGGCCGGGATGAGCCGGTCGAAGCTGGATGCCACCTCCGCGGTCAGCGACGGGCCCGGCCCGCTCATCGCCGCCGCAAAGGCCGCCGCGAGAAACGCGCAGCCGGCCAGACAGAGCCCGAGGTAGCACCGCGAAGGCTCGACGCCCGCGCGCAGGAACCCGACCGAGGCCGGCGGCAGCGTGGTGACGCCGGCCCCGACGAACGCGAGTGTCACGCCGGCGCCGAGCCCGCCGAGCGCCCAGCCCAGCCCGAAGAGGAGCGCGCACGCGAGGGCGCACGCCGCGAGCGCCGCGACCAGGCCCTGCCGGTGCGCGAGGCGCACCAGCGGGACCGACGCGAGCGGCAGGCCCACGACGCCGAACAGGGGGACGACGAACACGGCCGAGAACGCCGCCGCCGCCACGAAAGCGGCCAGCGGCGCCTCGAACCGTCCCAGCGGGGGCGGCACGGGCGCCGCCACCGCTTCCGGAGAGGTCATCCCTCTCTCGTTAATCCGTGGCGTACGGCAGCAGCGCGATCGAGCGGGCGCGCTTGATGGCCGTCTGGAGCTTGCGCTGGTGCAGCGCGCAGGTTCCCGAGATCCGGCGCGGAAGGATCTTGCCGCGCTCGGGGATGAACCCCTGCAGCATCTTCACGTCCTTCCAGTCGATGTACTCGATCTTCTCCGCGCAGAACTTGCAGACCTTGCGGCGGCGGACGAAGAACTTCTTGCGCGGTCCGCCCTTGCCGTCCTTGCCGGCCGCAGCGCCGCGGGCGCCCGTCGGACGACCGGAACCTCCACCCATTCTCATGACTCGCTCCTCTCCGGCATCGCGGGCGCCGACTCGCCGGGCGCCAGCGACGGGGCCGGGCGGGGGGGCCGCTTGATGGCCTTCAGCCGCAGCCGCTCGGTCATCTTGGCCTGGCGGGTCAGCTCCTCGTCCACGCGGACGGCAAGGTGGCGCAGCACCTGGTCGGACAGGCCCATGCGGCGCTCCGCCTCGGCCACGGCCGCCGGCGGCGCCTCGACCTGCCAGTAGTAATAGTGGGCCTCGCGCTTGCGCAGGATCGGGAAGGCGAGCCGGCGCTTGCCCCACGGCTCTTCCTTGACGACGTTCGCCCCGCCGTCCACCAGGATCTTCCTGTATTCGGCCGCGGCCTTGACCGCGTCCTCGTCGCTCAGGTCGGGCGTGACCAGAACGACGACGTCATAGAGTCTCATCTGCTCCTCCTCATGGATTTCAATCCGGACTGAGCTGGTCCGGAGAGGAAGGTAAAACATTCGCCCGCCGCATCGCGGCGTCGATTCCTTGCGTCAACCAGAGCCGGAGGACCTCGACGGCCCTTCCGATGCTCTCTTCGAACTGAGCGCGCTCCCCCCTGGCGAACGGCTCGAGGACGTAATCCCCGAGGTCCCGCTCCCGCGAGTACTTCTCGCCCCGGATCCCGACGCGCAGGCGCGCGAACTCCGTGGTGCCGAGGTGCGCGATGACCGACCGGAGCCCCTTCTGCCCGCCGGCGGAGCCACTGGCGCGCATGCGCAGGGCCCCGAGCGGCAGGTCGATGTCGTCCACGACGACACAGAGACCCGATGGGTCGACGCTGTGCTTCTGGCAAAGAGCGCGAACCGCCTCACCCGAGGCGTTCATGAACGTCTGCGGAAGGGCGAGGAGCACCGCGGTCTCCCCGACTCTTCCCCGGCCCACCCGCGAGGAACACTCGCGCGACCGGATCCGAACCGCTTCCTCCTCGGCGAACGACTCCACGACGCGAAAACCGGCGTTGTGCCGCGTCGTTTCGTACTCGGCGCCCGGGTTCCCGAGGCCGACGATCGCGTACAGAGGCTACTTCTCCTTTTCCTTCTCCTTCTTCACGGGCTTGCCGTCCGCGGCTTCCTCTTCCGTCTCGACCTTGCCCTTCTTCATGACCTCGGGCTCGGCGGGCTCCGCTCCCGCCTCGGCGGCGGCGACCGGCTCCTCTTCGCGAGTCGGGTGGGCCACGTGGACGATGACCTTCTCCGGGTTGTCGACGATCCGCACGCCCTCGAGCGCCGGCAGCTCCGAGACGCGAATCGCGTCGCCGAGCCCAAGGTCGCTGACGTCGACCGCGATGTGGGCCGGGATGTTCGTCGGAAGACACTCGATCTCGATCTCGCGGGTCACGACGTCCAGCACGCCCGCGTCGGTCTTGACGCCGCGCGCGATCCCGACGATCTCGACGGCGACGTTGACGGTGATCATCTTGTCCATCAGGACGCGCACGAAGTCGATGTGGAGAGGCTTGCGCGAGAGCGGGTCCCGCTGCATCTCCTTGATCATCGCGTGGCGGCTCTGGTCCGAGCCCGCGAGCTTCAGCAGGAAGATGGCGTTTTCGCCGGCGCCCTCGCGGACGAGGTCCGCCAGGGCCTTCTTGTTGACGGAAATCTGCACGTTGGGCTTGCCCGCTCCGTAGACCACGGCCGGGATTCGTCCCGCCATGCGGTCGCGCCGAGCTTCATTCTTGCCGGTGGTCGAGCGTTTCTCGACGGCCAATTCGATCGTTTTCATCGCCTACCTCGCGCGGGATCCCCGCGCAAAGAGGCGGATTCTACACAAAAAGCGACGAAACGGAAGTCCCGTCGTGAATTCGTTTGATTGCCTCCCCCAGGAGGGAGGCCACCGAAAGGGCCTTGATACGGGGGCATCGTGCCATTGCGGCCTCGACGGGGATGGTGTTCGTGACCAGCAAAGATTCCAGCCCGGACCCCTCGATCCGCTCCAGAGCGGGCCCCGAGAAGACCCCGTGGACCGCGGCGGCATAGGTCCGACGGGCCCCGTGCCGCCGCAATGCCGCCTCGGCCTGGACGAGCGTCCCGGCCGTGTCGATGATGTCGTCCAGGATCAGGACGTCCTTGCCCTCGACCTCGCCGACGACCCTCAGGATCTCGGTTTCGTTCTTGCCCGTGCGCCGCTTGTCGATCACGGCCAGCGCCGCGTCGAGACGCTTGGCGATCGCCCGGGCGCGCGTCAGGCCGCCCACGTCCGGCGAGACGATCACGATCTCTTCCGGGACGAGCTTGCGGATCGCGTCCAGGATCACGGGGGCCGCGAAGAGGTGGTCCACCGGGATGTTGAAGAAGCCCTGGATCTGGGCGGCGTGAAGGTCCATCGTCAGGATCCGGTCCGCCCCGGCGGCCGTCAGCAGGTCCGCCATGAGCTTGGCCGCGATCGGCACGCGCGGCTTGTCCTTCTTGTCCTGCCGCGCGTACCCGAAGTACGGCAGGACCGCCGTGATCCGCGACGCCGACGACCGCCGGAAGGCGTCGAGCAGAATCAGCAGCTCCATCATCGAGTCGTTCACCGGCGTGCACGTCGGCTGCACCACGAACACGTCCGCCCCGCGCACGTTCTCGTCGATCTGGCAGTAGTCCTCGCCGTCGGAGAAGTTGTAGAGCGTCAGCTCCCCGAGCGGCATCTGGAGGTACGCGCAGATCTCCTGGGCCAGGGCGGGATGCGCGCGGCCCGAGAAAATCTTGAGGTCCCCGTAGTTGAACGCGTGGCTCGTCAAGCGAGCCGGATTCTACGCGGGAATGAGGCGGCAGTCGACACAGATAGTAATGGCTGGGGCGCTAGGACTCGAACCTAGAAATGCCGGCTCCAAAGGCCGGTGCCTTACCAATTTGGCGACGCCCCAACTCGGGTGATTTTACTCCGCGGATTCGCTGGAGTCCGGCGTCGCGGGCGATTGCTGGGGGGCAGGAGCCGGCGCGGGAGCCGCGGCCCTGGCTCTCTCGTACTCCTCGAAGATGCGCTTCTCGAGCATCTCGCGGGTCTCGCGGTTCAGGGGATGGGCGACGTCCTTGAACTCGCCGTTCTTCTTCTTCTTCGAGGGCATGGAGAGAAAGAGCCCGGTCGGGCCCTGGATGATCTTCAGGTCCGACACGAGGAAGCAGGCGTCGAAGACGATCGACACGTAGGCCTTGAGCTTCTCCTCCCGGACCGGGAACACTTTCACCTGGGTGATCGTCATGGGGCACCTCCGCCGGGGTTGGTCCGCAATCCGTAGGCATGACGGCTGAGCGTGCGGCAGGCGAAGAGACGCGCCTCGGGGTGGCGGTGCGCGAGATCATCGCGGGCTCCGGGCGCGGCGGCGAGGGCGATGGTCGCGCCGGAGCCGCTGATCGCGAAGTCGTCGGTCCACTTCGCAACGGAGGAGAGGTAAGGCTCCATCCTGGGCTCTACTTCTAACACGGCCGGGGCCAGATCGTTCGGCCCGAATAGGCCCCCGTGCGCCGGGTCACCGACGGCGAGCCGGGCGGGCAGGACCCCCCTCCCGGCGTACGCCCTGTAGACGGCCGCCGTCGAGACCGGAAACGGCGGGACGAGCAGGAGCAGCGGGGTCTCGGGCGCGTCTTCGACCGGCGTGACGACCTCGCCGCGGCCGGTGACGTCGGCGTGGCCGCCGGTCAGAAAGAACGGGACGTCGCTGCCGAGCCGGGCGGCGATCGCGGGAAGCCAGGCGTGCGCCTCGGGTCCGAGCTTCCAGAACTGCGCCAGCAGCAGAAGGGTGACCCCCGCGTCCGCGCTGCCGCCTCCGAGGCCCCCGCCCATGGGCACCCTCTTTTCGAGGTGCAGGCGAACGCGCGGCGAGAGACCCACGCGCTCGGCGAGCAGTCGCGCGGCGGCGACGACGAGGTTCCCGTCGCCCGTCGGCACGCTCGGGTCGTCGCAGGAGAACTCGAGGCCGTCCGCGGGTCCCGCCGTGAGGCGGTCGGCGAGGTCGATCGAGACCATCCGCGAGAAGACCTCGTGGAACCCGTCGGCGCCCTTGCGGCCGACGCGCAGCTCGCGGTTGATCTTGCAGGGAGCCTGGACCGACACCTTCATCGGCCAGCGCTGCCCGGCTCGACCGCCACGAGCTTGAGGGACAGGTTGCGACCGCTCATCTGGTCGCGCACCGTGATCTTCGCGGGCCATGGAGCGGTCTCGCCCGTGTAGTCCACCAGCAGGTGCCCCGCGCTGCCCGAGAGGTCCATGGAGCGGACGCCGCCCCCGGCGAGATCGACCACCGCCGTCCCGCGCCCGGCCTCCGCGCTCCAGGCGAGCAGACACTGGCCCGCGTCGCACCCCTCCACCGAAACCGGCGACGCCCCCGCGCTCCATGTCCCGGCGAGCACCGAGCGCAGCACGTCGGGGTCGACGACCAGGGCCTTGCGGTCCTCGCCGGTCACGGCGCCGTCGCGGTACTCGGCCACGCGCGAGCCGAACGGGCCCGTCAGCGACGCGACCGTCACGGCCTGTCCGTCGTAGGACACGGCCAGCGTCCCCGGCACCGACGGCGCGCCGCCCGAAGCCATCTTCGCGTCATAGAGGAGGCGGGACGCGGGAAGGCTCGCCGCTCGCGCTCCGGCGGCGCTCCATGCGTCGAGCGCCTGCTGCCGCTGATCCGGCGTCGCGGGGTCGAAGTGGCGCTGGAGCCGCGTCGTCGCGCACGCGGCCAGGGTGCAGAGGAGTGCGACGGGAAGCGGGAGGCGCAGCGACCGGGGGCTCAACGCTGCGAAACGGGCGCGCGCGCCTTCTGGAGCTTCTCGCGCACGCGGTCGGGCTCTTCGTGCTTGAGCGCGAGCGCCTTCTCCCAGTGGCGGATCGCGCCTTCGACGTTGCCCTGCCGCGCCTCGAGGTCGCCGATGTGCTCCTCGATCGTCGGGTCTGCGGGCTCCCGCCGGTACGCCTCGCGCAGGTTCTTGTCCGCGTTCTGCAGCTCCCCGAGGCGGAAATACGCCCAGCCGAGCGAGTCGAGATACGCGGCGTTGCGCGGCTCGCGCGCGACCGCCTTCTCGAGCATGTCTTTCGCCTTCTCGAGCTGGACGCCCTGGTCCGCCCACATGTACCCGAGGTAGTTCTGCGTCGAAGAGTCGTTCGGGCGCATGGCGAGCAGCTGGAGGAAGACCTTCTCGCCCTCGGCCGGGTTGCCGCCGCGCTCGAGGCTCGAGCCGAGGCGGAAGAGCGCGTCGGTGGACTCGGGATTCCTGGCGACGGCCTCGCGGGCGATCCGCACGGCCGCGTCGTAGCGCTTCAGGCGGCCGTAGGAATCCGCTGCGGCCATCATCTTCTCGAGCTGTCCGGAGGCGCCGAGGGCGTCGAGCGTGGTCTCGGCGGCCTTCCTGTCGCCGAGGCGGTACTGGAACTCGGCCGTCGCCGCCTCCCACTCGGGCTCCGAGGGCTGCGCCGCCGCGAACGCTTTGGCGCGCGCGAGGCCGTCGGTGAAATCGTCCGAGTCGCGGTCGGCGGCGAGGAGGATGCGGGCGGCCCGGCCCTGGACGGCGGGGCCATTGATCGCCACGGGACCGAGGATCTTCTTCGCCTCGGCGTAGTCCCGCTCGAGGTAGGCGATGAAGCCGAGCTCGACCACCGCGGAGCTCTTGATCTCGCGCTTGCGCGGCTCGTCGCCGGCGTCGCGGATCATGTCCTGGTACATCGTGCGGGCCTCGCCGAAGCGGCGCTCCCGGACGTACTCGGAGGCGAGCAGGCGGCGCGCCGACGGATCGTCGGCGTCGGCTTCCATCAGGTTGCGCAGTATGCGCTCGCCCTCGGCCGACGTGCCGCGCTCGAAGAGCACGGTCGCGAGCAGCCGCTGCGCGGCGCGATTCTCCTGGCGCTTGGTCAGGATCGCGCGCGCCCGCTGCTCGGCCTCGGGGAATCGGCCGGCGCGGGCCAGGTCGAGGACGATCCGCTCGCCCACCGCGGCGTTCTCGGGGTCGCGGGCGGCGAGCTGCTCGAGCACGGCGAGGGCCTCGTCGAGCTTGTCCTGGTCCTCGTAGACGTCGATCAGCGCAGCCGCGATCTCGCGGTCTGCCGGATCCGCTTCGTAGAGGGCGCGGTAGAGCTGCTCGGCGTCATGCAGATGCCCGCTCTTGGCCTTGGCCTCGGCGGCGAGCCTCTGGATCGCGGGCTGCCCGGCCAGCTCGCTCAGGTCGTCGAGGACCGCCGCGGCCTCGCCGGGACGATCTGCTGCGAGCAGGGCTCGCGCCAGCGTCACCGAGGTCCCGAGGTCGGAGGGCGCCAGCCGGTGAGCCGCCTCGAGCTCCTCGATGGCTGCCGGCAGCCGGGAGGAGTCCTTGTCGGCCGCAGCCAGCTCCAGGGTCCCGAGCAGGCGCCGCCCCTCGGCGAGGTTCGGGTCCAGCCGCACGGCCTCGCGCGCCTGGCGTGTGGCCTCGTCGGGAACGTTCAGGTCGCGCAGCAGCTGCGCGTACTCGAGGTGGACGATCGGATCGTTGGGAACGATCTCGAGGCATTTGCGGTACAGCGCCAGGGCATCCTGGTAGCGCCCGTCCCCCAGGGCGGTCCGGGCCGCCAGGAAGGCGCGCCGGCTCTCGGCCAGCGGGTTGGAGTCGTCGACGGGGGAGGCGCTGGCCGTCGCAATCGAGAGAACGAAAAGCAGGAACCCGAGCTTCACCTTCACCTCAGCAATCTAGCACGATCAACCGGGCTTTCCCGGGCACACCCGACAGCGGGTGTCGCCTTTTCAACAGCGGGTACGCGATAATCGTTCCAGACATGCCGCGACTGGGCGTAATTCTCGTTCGGGCGGGTGCCGTCAGCGAAGAGAACGTGCATCGCGCCCTGGCCGTGCAGGGGTTTACGGGCGGGCGCATCGGGACGCTCCTGCTCGAGCGCGGGTCGGTCTCCGAGGACGACGTCGGCAAGGCGCTGTCCGAGCAGCATGGCTGCGACTATGTTCCCTGGCGCACACTCGGGGCGATTCCTCCGGCGGTGCTCGCGGCGCTGCCGGCGAAGTTCGCGATCCGGCACTCCGCGCTCCCCGTCGAGGTCGGCGAGGGCTTCGTGCGGGTCGTGCTGCGGGACCCGGCGAATCTGCGCGTGCTCGACGAGCTCTTCTTCGTCACGGGCAAGAAGATCATCCCGGCCGCCGCGCCCGAGGTCCGGATCTACCAGGCCCTCGAGAAGTGCTACGGCGAGCGCCGCACGCCGCGCTTTGCCATCCTCGCCGAGAAGCTCTCGCGGCCCGTCACACCGTCGGTGATCAAGAAGCCTCTGCCGCCGCCGCCCGACTTCTCCGCGGCGAGCCAGCAGCTGCCTGGATCCGCTCCGCCCGTTCCGCGCGACTCGGACGAGGACGCCCTGCCCCAGACCTGGAGCGTTCCCGACCTGCCCGCCGTGGGCTGGGGCGGCCTTCCAGCGCCGCCGGAGCTGCCTGTCGAGGCCGAGCCCGAGTCGATTCCGTGGGAGGAGCTGCCCGGGGCCGAGGGCAGGCCGGTGGAAGGTCCCGGCGCGGCCGCCCCCCTTGCCCCGCCGCTGCCTCCTTCCTCGTGGCGCCGCGCCGTATCGACCCCGCGCGAGGCTCCTCCGGCCGCGCCCCCGGACGCCGGCATGCCGACGGCCGCCGATTTCGGCGACATGCTGGCGGCTCGCGATCGCGACGGGGTCTTCGACGCGGCGTTGCGGGCCATGCGGCGGCGGTTCGCCCGCAGCGCGGTGTTCGCCGTCCGCCCGGACGGGATCGCGGGCTGGTCCGGGGCCGGGGAGCGGGTGGACGCGAACGCCCTGCGCGCCCTCGAAATCCCCTGGTCCGAGCCTTCCATCTTCCTGAACGTCCGGATGAGCCGGGCGTTCTACCTGGGTCCTCTCCCTCCCCTGCCCCGGCACGACGCCCTGGCCGCGGCGCTCGGAGGCTGGCCCGCCGAATGCGTCGTCCAGCCGGTCCTGATGCGGGACAAGAGCGTGGCCTTTTTGTATGCGGAATGCGCGGGGACGCAGGGCGCGACGCCGGCCGACCTGACGTTTCTCCGGGAGCTGGCAGGGGCGGCGGCGGCCTCCCTGGCAGCCTCCATCCGATTGAAGAAAAAGCAGGTTATATAATCCTGGCCTATCCCGGAGGAGCCATGATCAAAGCCGACATCGTCGACCGCGTGGTGGATCTCGCGCAGGTTCCGCGCGCCAAGGCCGCGACGGCCGTTGAAACGGTCATCGAGGCCATGCGCTCGGCCCTCGGAGCCGGCGATCGCATCGAGCTGCGCGGCTTCGGCGTCTTCCAGGTGAAACGGCGCAAGCGCGGCATCGGCCGCAACCCGAAGACGGGCGTCGAGGTCTCGATCCCGCCCGGCAACACGATTCGCTTCAAGCCGGGAAAAGACCTCCGCGATCTTCCCTGACCACGGGCGGCCGCGAATAGATAGAATCCCCTCCATGCCGCGCATCGGCGAACTGCTCGTTTCTGAGGGCGTCCTTTCGGATGTCGCCGTGCAGAGCGCGCTCGGTTTCCAGCGCCACACGGGCGAGCCCTTCCGCCTCGGAACGATCCTGCTCGACCGCGACCTGCTCCCCGAGGAAAACCTGCTCAAGGCGCTGTCGTCCATTCATCGCTGCGACTACGTGACCTGGCCCGACATCCTGAAGACGCCCCCGCAGGTGGTGCGCCTGCTCTCCGAGCGGTCGGCCGTGCGGCTGGCCGCGGTGCCGTACGCGCTCGAGGGGCGCGGCGTGCGGGTTGCTTTCAAGAATCCGTCCAACCTCGCGGCCGTGGACGAGGTGTCTGCGGTGACGGGGCGACCCGTCATTCCGTCGGTCATCTCCGAGGTGCGCCTGCTGCAGGCCTTCCACCTGTTCTACGGGAGGCCGATCCCCCTCGAGTTCCGCGGCGTGCTCAACAAGCTCGAGCGCAACGAGGAGCGTCGGCTCTATCGCACCCGCGCCACGCTGCCGTCCCCGGTCGGCGGCCGGTTCGTCAATGCGCGCGGCAACGCCGCCGCGCGGCAGATCCCGATCGCGCCCGGCACGTCTCCGGCCGACGCCGCGCGGCCGCTGTCCTATGCCGCGCCCTTCGTCTCCGCCGAGAATCCCGGGCGCGAGCTCGCCGACGCGCCGGACTTCCTTCCGGATTTCGAGCCGGCCCACACACCGACGCCCGACGAGCTCGCCGACGGGATGTGGCAGCCCGAAGCCGCCGCGCAGGATCGGATCGTCGGCACGATGTGGGAGCGCCCCGCCGACGCCGCCCCGGCGCCGCAGCCCGCCGAGGTGCGCTCGCCCGCCCGCGACCGGCTGGCCGAGTCGACGCTGGAGACCGTGTGCGGGAGGTTTCCCCGCGCGATCCTTCTCATGTCCGGACAGGAGGCGGTCCAGGGCTGGACGGCGCGCGGCTCGGGCCTGACGCGCGATCGCGTCGCATCGATCCGCATCCCCTGGGGAGATCCCTCGATCTTCGCCTTCGTCAAGCTTTCGGGCTCTCCCCACCGCGGGCCGCTGTCGCGCGTCCTGGTGCCGCCCAAGCTCGCGGCCCTGCTCGGCGACAAGGCGGCCGCGTCGTGCGCCGTCGTCCCCGTTCGCATCAAGGACCGGCTGGTCGCCTTCCTCTATGCGGACCGTCTCGGCGCGCCGATGACCGAGGACGACTACCGCAGTCTGGAGATCGCCTCGAGCGCCCTCGGAAGCTCGCTGGCGCGCCTGCTGATGGACCTGCGCCGCTCGGTTCCGAACTAGCCCTGGTGGAACGGCCCCCCGACGATCCTTTCGTCGACCTCCCCCCGGCGCCCCGCGGCTGGACACGCGTCCGCAACAGCCCCTTCTTTCACCTCGCGCTGCTCGCCCTGACGTTCGTCACGACGACGCTCGCCGGCGGCCTCGCCTTCACGGACGACGGGGGGTTCCTCGCGAAGGGCCATTTCTCGGACGGCTTCGGGTTTTCGATCCCGCTGATGACGATCCTCGGAATCCACGAGCTCGGCCATTACTTCATGTGCCGCCGCTACGGCCTCGCCGCGACGCTTCCCTACTTCATCCCTTCGCCCTTCCTGTTGCCGCCGTTCTTCGTGCCTTCCGGCACCTTCGGCGCGGTCATCCAGATCAAGGAGCCGATCCGCACGAAGAGGCAGCTCATCGACGTCGGCGCCGCGGGGCCCCTGGCCGGGTTCGTCGCGACCATGCCGTTTCTCCTCTACGGAGTCGCGCACCCGCGCCCGTCCACCACTGCGCTGACGCCCGACACCACGCTCTTCGACTACCCGCTGATCGTCCGGTGGGCCCAGGCCTGGATGCACATCGGGCCCTACACGAGCGCGACCGTGCACGAGCATCCCACCTTCATGGCGGCGTGGTTCGGCCTGCTCGTCACGTGCCTCAACCTCCTGCCGATCGGACAGCTCGACGGCGGGCACGTGCTGCGCGCCGCCGCCGGAAAGCTGCAGCCCCGGGTGTCCGCCGTCATCCTCGGACTCTGCATCCTCGCCGGAATCACCAGCTCCGCGGTGTGGCTCGTGCTGCCGCTGCTCATGACGGCCGTGATGGGCCTGGCCCACCCTCCCGTGGAGGACGACGACGCGCCGCTCGATTTCGGGCGCCAGCTCGTCGCGCTCGCCTGCGTCGCGGTCTTCCTGCTCTGTTTCTCGCTTTCGCCGATCCGTCAGGCCGACGTCACGGAGCCGGCGGCAACTCCAGCAGGAACGTCGCAGGCCCTTCGTTGACGAGCTCGACCTCCATCGAGGCGCCGAAGACACCCGTCGCCACCGTGATGCCCTGCGCCTTGAGCACGGCGACGAACCGTTCGTAGAGGGGCTCGGCCTCCGGGCCGCGCAGGGCACGGTCGAACCCCGGCCGTCGGCCCCGCGAAAGATCGGCCGCGAGCGTGAACTGCGAGACCGCGAGCACGCCGCCGCCGACGTCCGCGAGCGCGAGGTTCATCTTTCCCGCGGGGTCGTCGAAGACCCGCAGCCCCGCCACTTTCCGCGCCGCGTCTTCAGCCGCCGACGCGGCGTCGCCGACCTCGGCGCCGAAAAGGACGAGCAATCCGCGCCCGACCTGCCCGACCGTCTCGCCGCCGACCCGCACGGCGGCGCGCGACACGCGCTGGACGACGAGCTTCACTTGCGTCGGCTCCGAGCCGCGATGTTTCGCAATTCCGCCGGCTCGGGGGCTCCGAGCCAGTGCGCGGCCAGCCAGTAACAGACCGACGACGCCGCGATGACGAGCGTCAGGAGTCCCGCGCCGCGCCAGCCCGCGTAGGCGCTCTCGGGCACCACGCGGCCGAGCGCCCACAGCAGTCCCCCCATCACTCCGGCTGCCGCCCCGATGCGCGCGAGGGAGTTGCCGATCACGCGGCCGCGCAGCCGGCCCTCGCGCCGGCGCAGGGCGACCATGAGGACCGCCACGTTGACGGCGGCCGCCCCGGACGCCGCCAGCCCGATGCCGGGCAGACCCAGGGGTTGCGTGAGAGCCACGCACAGGGCGATGAACACGACCGCGTCCGCGAGCGCCGCGACCACGGGCAGCGTCGTGTTCTTGAGCGCATAGAAAGCCGGGACGATCACTCGCACTCCCGCGAAGAAGAAGAGGCCGAGCGCCAGGGTGGCCAGCACTCCCGCCGTCGCCCGCGTGTCCGCCGCGCCGAAGCGGCCGCCCTCGAAGAGCACGCGCACGATCGGAACCTGGAGCAGCACCAGCCCCACGGTCGCGGGAACGGTGACGAACGCGATCAGGCGCAGTGCGAACGCGAGGCTGTCCTTGAACGGCTCCCGGTCCGTCGAGAGCGCCTGCTTCGACAACAGGGGCAGGACGGCCGTCGCCACCGACACGGCGAACCCGCCGAGGACGAGCTCCTTGAGGCGGTTGGCGTAGTACATGTGCGACACGCTCGAGTCGCCGAGGCCCGCCGCAAACCGCGTCGCGACGACGGTGTTGACGCTGTTGATGCCGTATGCGAGCAGGCGCGGCGACATCAGCAGCAGCACGGAGCGCACGGCCGGATCGCTCCAGCCGAGGGCGGGCCGCCCCATCGCGCGGAGCCGGCGCAGCTGCGGGACCTGGATCGCGATCTGCAGGAAACCCCCGATGAGGACACCGAACGCCAGCCCGTACGTGGGCTCCGCGAGGTGCGGCGAGAGGAAGAGCGCCGAGAGGATGAGCGACACGTTCAGGAAAATCGGAGCCGCCGCGGCGACTGCGAAACGATGGTGGGCGTTCAGGATCGCCTGGCACAGCGCGGCCAGCGAAACGAGGAGGATGTACGGGAAGATCCAGCGGTTCAGCAGCACCGTGAGCTCGAACTTGCCGGGCTGCGCGTGGAACTGCCCGGCGAGCAGATCGACGAGCCACGGGGAAGCGATGATTCCCGCCGCCGTGATTCCCGTCAGGATGAGGGCGAAGGTCCCGGCGACCCGCCCGAGGAAGGCCCGCGCCTGCTCGTCACTGCGCCCGGCGGAGACTTCCGCGTACACCGGGATCACGGCGGAAGACATCGCGCCCTCGCCGATGATCTCCCGCAGCATGTTGGGGATGCGGAAGGCCACGAAAAAAGCGTCGCTGCGCATCCCGGCGCCGAGCAGCAGCGCGATCACCTTGTCCCGGAGGTATCCCGTCAGCCGGGACAGGAGCGTCAGGGGCGTGATCGTCGAGGCCGAGCGCACCAGGCGGCCGCGGGCCTCCTCGTTGTCGTTGCCGGGCATGCGTTGCGGGATTCTAGCCGGTCGCGGCGCCCGGACATCATCTGTCCGGCGGAAACTGGAATATGGTCTCAGCACCTGAAAGGAGGGCGAACACATGGCCAGCGTCAACAAAGTGATCTTGATCGGTAACCTCGGAAAAGACCCGGAGATCCGCACGACCCCGCAAGGGACCACGCTCGCGCGCTTTTCGCTCGCGACCACGACTGCATGGAAGGACGCCTCGGGCGCCAAGCAGGAACGGACCGAATGGCACGACATCGTGGCGTGGGAGAAGCTCGCGCAGATCTGCGGCGAGTACTTGCAGAAGGGCAAGCAGATCTACGTCGAAGGCAGCCTGCAGACCCGCAGCTGGGAAGACCAGAACGGGCAGAAGCGGTACAAGACCGAGATCAAGGCGTCCAACGTCGTCATGCTCGGCCGCCGGGAAGACGGCGCCCGCAGCTCCGGCGCAGCCCCGGCCCGCGAAGTCGCCGACGCCCCCGAGCCCGCCCCGGCCGGCGGCTACGACGACGACGTTCCGTTCTAGGCGCTCGCTGACTCACGCACCGGTGTCGTTGGGGCGGCCCTCGCGGCCGCCCGCACCGGTGTCTACGTCAGGCTCCCGAGCTCGGCGCGGATCGCCGCGAGCGTGATCTCGGGCTTCCCTGCCGCGCGCCGCAGCGACTCCACGTGCGCGCCATACGCGTCCAGACGCGCCGAGGCTTCCTCGCACCGCTCGACCGGGACCGCGCGCACCACGGCCTCCACGCACGCCGGGTACTCCTCGATCCGTCGACACACCAGGAGCAGGTCACACCCGGCCGCGGCGGCGCGCACGCAGCGTTCGGGCAGACCGCCGAAGGCTTCGAGGGCGCCCATCTCGAGGTCGTCCGAAAAGGCCGCGCCGGTGAAGCCAAGCCGGCCGCGCAGCAGCCCCGTCGAGACCTCTTCCGAGAGCGACGCGGGAATGCCGCCGGATGCGGCCGCGTGGGACACCATGACCGCGCGCGCACGCTCCATCAGCGCGTGGAAGGGAGCGAGATCGAGCATCCCCGCGACCGGGTCCGGCGGGATCAGCGGCAGCGACTTGTGCGTGTCCAGCGCGGCGCGACCGAGACCCGGAAAGTGCTTGAGGCACCCGCCGACTCCCTGGCCGTGCAGCCCGTCGAGAAACGCCCCGGCCGCCGCGACGATCTGCTCGGGAGTCTCCGAGGCGCTCCGCTCGCCGAGGACGAGCGCTCCACCACCCGCGACCGCACGATCCACGACCGGCGCGAGATCGACGTCGAACCCGAAATGCGCGAGCATCGCCCCGACGGCCGCACCGGCGCGCCGGGCCGTGCCCGCGGCCGCAATCCGCCGGAACGAAGGGGTGGGTGCCACGAGGTCGCGCAGGCGGTCGACCGGGCCGCCTTCCTGGTCGAGCAGGAGGTGGCGGACGCCGAGCTCGCGCAGCTCGCCGATCAGGCGCACGAGCCGCGCTTCATCCTCGATGTTGCGGCGAAACAGGATCACGCCGCGCGGCACCGCCGCCGCGAGCACTTCCCGCTCGGACCGTTCGAGCGCGGGGCCGGCCAGTCCGACGGCGAAGAGTCCGCCGCTCACGATCTCTTGAGACGCTCCTGGAGCGCCGCGAGCATCGAGAGCGCCGCGACGGGCGTCATCTGGTTGACGTCGAGCGCCCGCAGCTTCTCGAGGGCGAGCTCTTCCTCCGACGAGAACAGCAGGAACTGCCCGCTGCCCGCGCTCTCGCCCTGCTTGCGCGCGAGCACCGGCGCGCCCTGCACGTCGAGCTCCTGCTTCTCGAGGTTGGCGAGAACCTCCCGGGCCCGGGCCGTGACCGCGGCGGGCAGGCCCGCAAGCTCCGCGACATGGATGCCGTAGCTGCGGTCCGCGGCGCCCGGCACGACCTTGCGCAGAAACACCACCCGCCCCCCGACCTCGCGCACCGCCATCGTCGTGTTCACGACGGCCGGCTTGACGAGGGCGATCTCCGTCAGCTCGTGGTAGTGCGTTGCGAACAACACGAGCGCCGCTTTCTCCGGCGTGTCGTGGAGGTACTCGAGCAGTGCCCAGGCGATGGACAGGCCGTCGAACGTCGACGTTCCTCGCCCGACCTCGTCGAGGATGACGAGGCTCCTCGGTGTCGCCTCTCGGACGATCGCCGCCGCCTCGAGCATCTCGACCATGAACGTGGACTCGCCGCGCGACAGGTAGTCGGCCGCGCCCACGCGCGTGAAGATGCGGTCGATCAACGAGAGCTCCACCTCGTCGGCCGGCGCGAAGCAGCCTGCCTGCGCGAGCAACACGATCGTCGCGACCTGGCGCAGATACGTGGACTTGCCGCCCATGTTCGGGCCGGTCACGAGCTGGATCCGGCGCTCCCGGGACAGATCGGTGTCGTTGGGAATGAACGGCTCTTCCCGCCGCAGGCGCTCGACGAGGGGATGGCGTCCTCCGACGATGGAAAGGCGCGCAACCGCCGAAAGGCGAGGCCGGACCCACCGGCCGGAGCGCGCCACCTCGGCGAGGCTCGCGAAGAGATCGAGCCCGGCGATCGCCGCCGCCGTCTTCGCCACGCGGTCTCCGGCGCGGGACAGGAACGCCAGCAGGTCCCCGTACAGGCGCCCCTCGATCTCGGCGATGCGGTCCTCGGCGCCGAGGATCTTCTCTTCCAGCTCCTTGAGCGCCGGGGTGACGAAGCGCTCCGCGTTGGCGAGCGACTGCTTCCGGATCCAGTCGGCCGGGACCTTCTCCCGGTGCGCGTTGCCGACCTCGAGCGAGTAGCCGAAGACGCGGTTGAACTTTACCCGGACGGTCGCGATCCCGCTCCTGCGGCGCTCTTCGGCCTCGATCGCGAGCAGCGCCCCCTGCGCGTCGCGCCGGAGACTGCGCAGCGAGTCGAGCTCGGCGTCCGCGCCGTCGCGGATGAATCCGCCGGCCGAGGCGAGGACCGGGGGCTCGGGGCCGAGGGTCGCCGCGATCTGCGCGACGCAGTCCCGCGTGTCCGGCGCCGCGTCGCAGAGAGAGCGCAAGCGCCCCGCCGAAAGCATGCCGGCCGCGCCCGTCACGGCGGGGACGGCTCTGAGCCCCGCGCCGAGCGCCGCCACCTCGCGGGGCCCCGCCGTGCCGACGGAGACCCGGGCAAAGCGCCGCTCGAGGTCGCCGACCTCATCGAGCGCCGCCTGCATGGACTCCGCCGCATCGGGCCGCCGCACGAGCTCCTCGACCGCGTCCCAACGCGCCGCGAGCTCCACGGGGTCGAGACAGGGATGCGCCAGGGCCTCGCGCAGGGCGCGGGCGCCGAGCGGCGTGCGCGTCCGGTCGATCAGGGCGAAGAGGCTGCGCTCGCGCGTCCCATCCGAGGATTCGAAGAGCTCGAGCGTCGCGATCGCCGACTGGTCCAGGCCCATGCGCGATCCGAACTCGAGGCCGGCGGGCGGCCCGATGTGCTCGAGGCCTCCCGGTCGCATCTGGTGGGCGTAGGCGAGCGCGGCCGAGGCGGCGTCGCGCGCCGGACTCGTCAGCTTCTCGAAACCGGGGCGGTCCCTCGGCGCCTGCTGCCACCACGCCGCGTCGCGGCGCGAGAGCGTGGCCCGGAATCCGGGCTCCGCCGCCGCCTCGGGCAGCAGGATCTCGCGCGGACGGAAGAGCGCGAGAGCGTCCTCGACCCGTGGCGCCGGGACGACGCCCGCATGGAACCGCCCGGTCGAGAGGTCGAGGAAGGCCAGCCCGCAATCCGGCTGGCCCGGGACGAGCGCCGCCAGGTACGAGGGCGCGTCGGGCACGAGGGACTCCGCGTCGAGCACGGTTCCGGGCGTGACGACCCGCGTGATGTCGCGGCGCACGAGCCCCCGGGCCGCGCGCGGGTCCTCGACCTGGTCGCACACGGCCACCTTGCGGCCCGCCGAGACGAGCTTCGCGATGTGGTGCTCGACGCTCTGGTGCGGCACGCCGCACATGGGAGCCTCGATGTCGGAATCCCTGTTGCGGCGCGTCAGTGCGATCCCGAGCAGCGGCGCCGCCTCCTTCGCGTCCTCGAAGAACATCTCGTAGAAGTCGCCCATCCGGTACAGCAGGATGGCGTCCGGCACCCGGCTCTTCATCTCGAAGTACTGCCGGAGCATCGGGGTCACGCGGGGGCCCGCGGTGGGGGTCGTGGCGCTCACGCGTCTGCTAGCATAAGCCCCACGGGCGGCCCGTCCGCCCGGCCCTTCCGATCATGAACGTGCTCGCCCTCGACGCCGCCAGCCCCCGACCGGCGGTCGCGCTGATCGCGAACGGACGCGTGTTCGAAGAGCGTTTGCCCGGCGACCGGCGCGCTTCCGAAGATCTTCTTCCCGCGGTACAGCGCGCGCTGGCGGCGGCCGGACTCGAGCTCGCGGCCTGCACGCGGATCGCCGTCTGCGCCGGGCCGGGCTCGTTCACGGGACTGCGGGTCGGCCTCGCGACGGCGTGGGGACTCGGCCGGGGCCTCGGGATCGCCGTGGAGCCCGTCTCGACGCTCGCAGCCATGGCGGAGGCGGCCCGGACCGGGGGCGCCGCGCGCGTCGTCGCCGTGCTCGACGCCGGACGCGGCGACGCGGTCTGCGAGCGGTTCGCGCTCGATGGCAGGCGAGCCCGCTCGCTCGGCCCGGCGGCGCTCGTCCGCGTCGAGGACGTGCGCGCATTCGCGGCAGACGATCCGCTCACGGACCTGAAGGGGGACGACGGAGGCAGCGTCGCCGCCGCCCTCGCGGCCGCGGTGCTGCGCCAGCCGATGGAGGACGCTCCGGGCGCTTCCAGCGCCATCTACTCGCGGCCGAGCGCCGCCGAGGAGAAGCATGGCGCTCCGTGAGCCGCAGGCGGCCCCCTACCGCCTCCGCCCGGCCGGACCGTTCGACATCGACGAGGTCGCGCGGATCGAGTCGGAGTCCTTCCCGATCCCCTGGAAGCGCGAGTTCTTCGCGAGCGAGCTCGTCGAGCCCCACCGCTACATCCGGGTGCTCGCCCGCGACGACGGGGGCGCGCCGCGCATCGGCGGCTACCTCTTCGCGGTTGCGCTCTACGAGGAATTCCACATCAACAAGATCGCGACCGACCTGCGCCTGCGCAAGCAGGGCCACGGACGCGCGCTGCTCGAGGACGCCCTCGCGCGCGCGCGGTCTGCCGCTTCCACCGCGGTCACACTCGAGGTGCGCGTCTCCAACGCGGCGGCCCGCGCGTTCTACAAATCCTACGCCTTCACGGAGGCTTACCGGCGCCGGGCCTACTACCAGGACGGCGAGGACGCCCTCGTCCTCGTCCTGCCGATCTCCCGCTGAGTGCGGCGTATTCCCTGTATTTGCCGGCTATTTCCAGGATCAACCTGCCCGTTGAATCCCCCCGACCCCGGGGCTAGACTTAGGGCGTGACCCGCCTCGCCCCTTTCCACGAACAACAGGATTCTAAGGAGGTTTGACGCGATGGAAACTGGGAACAGCGAGATGACCGTGTCGGATCCGGAGCTCGATCGCCTGCACGAAGCGCACCGGCACCACGAAGAGCGGCTCCACGAGCTCGCCGCCAAGTCCCGGCTGTCCGAGGACGAAGAGCTCGAAGAGAAACGGCTGAAGAAAGAGAAGCTCGCTCTCAAGGACCGCATGGAAGCCATCTCGCGTCATCACCGCGTCGAGGTCCCCAGCTGAGGGTTCCGATCGCCCGCGAAGGCTGGGCCTTCCTCGTTCCGTTTCTCGCCGCCGGGGGCGTGGCCGTCCTGACCGGCCACCCGCTGGCGGCCGCCGTTTTGGGCGCCGCGACGCTCTTCCTCCTCCAATTCTTCCGCGACCCGGAGCGCACGCCCGAAGGCGGCGCCGAAACCGTCGTTTCCCCCGCCGACGGCACCGTCCTCTCGGTGGCCGAGGCGCCCGAGGCGCCGGCCGGCGCGAAGCGGCGGCTGACCGTGTTCATGTCCGTATTCAACTGCCACGTGAACCGCGCGCCCGTTTCCGGCCGCCTCGGCGACTACTCCTACATCCGCGGACTGAAGATGGCCGCGTTCGCCGAAAAGGCGTCCACCGAGAACGAGCAGAACCGCATCACCCTCGTGTCCCCCGCCGGGAGCATCATCTTCAAGCAGATTGCGGGTGCCCTGGCGCGGCGCATCGTGTTCTACCCGAAGGTCGGCGACGAGGTCGCGCGCGGGCAGCGGATCGGCCTGATCAAGTTCGGCTCGCGGGTCGATCTGTTCGTGCCCGACGGCGCGGAGATCCTCGTCAAGCCGGGCGACAAGCTCAAGGCTGGACGCACGGCGATCGTCCGCTGGCCGAAGGGGGTCTAGGGTGGCCGGCATTTCCCGCGAGCGCCTCTCGCGCGGCCTCTTCATCCTCCCGACGCTTTTCACCGTCGGCAACCTGTTCTGCGGATACCTCTCGCTCTGGTGCTCCATCCGGGGCACCTTCGAGATCGCCGCCGTCCTGATCATCGCGGCCGGGATCCTCGACGGCCTCGACGGCCGCATCGCGCGCATGACCCACTCGACGTCCAAGTTCGGCGAGGAGTACGACTCGCTGGCCGACCTCGTCTCGTTCGGCGTTGCGCCGGCCGTGCTGGCCTACTCGTGGGGCCTGGCGGACTTCCATCGCCTCGGATGGATGGCGTCCTTCCTCTTCGTGGTCTGCGGTTCGATGCGCCTGGCGCGCTTCAACATCCAGACGCACGTGGTGGACAAGCGCTACTTCATCGGGCTTCCGATCCCGGCGGCCGCCGGCTCCGTTGCGGCCATCGTTCTCGCGACACCCGAGCGCCTCGTGTCGCGCGTCTGGATGGGCGGCCTGCTGGGCCTGACGATCGTCCTTTCCTACCTGATGATCTCGACGATCAAGTACCGATCGTTCAAGGACCTCGACTTGAAACGCCGGCGGCCGGGCTGGATCCTGCCCGCGATCGCGCTCTTCTTCGTCCTCGTGGCGCTGCGCCCGGAGCTCGCGCTCGTAACCCTCGCTCTCGTGTTCGTCAGCTCGGGGCCGGTCGGCAAGGCCGCCGGGCTCTTCCGGCGCAAGGACGCGCCTAGCGCGCCTTCCGCTTAGCCGCCTTCTTCGGCACCGGCGTGGGCGGCGCGGGCGGCGCGCTCCAGTCGGCCGCGACCTCCGGCCCGGACGCCGCGCCGGCGTGGATTCGGAATCGGCAGCAGCTCGCCGGCAGCGATCCCCGCACGACGATCCGCGCCGGAGTCACCGTTTCCAGCGGGCTGATGAGCGTCTCGAAAAGCCGGACCCGCGTGGCTCGCCCGGGGCTGACCGCCCGGCCGGCCGCGTCGTACACCTCGTAGCGGTCGAAGCCCCCGAGCTGGACCTCGGCCGGCCGGGCCGGAGCGACGTCGACCTCGATCCAGTTCGAGACCCGCGACACGACGGTGGCCTGGTGCGACCGATTGACGAGCTCCACCGCGACCGCATTGCGCCCGGCCGGCTGCACGCTGCCTTCGAGCACCGGCGCGAGCGATCGGCCGAGCAGCACGTCTTCCAAGGCGGCCAGCGAGAAGACGCGCTCGGCCTCGCTGGCTCCCTCGAAGAGGATGGCGCGGCCCAGGGCATGGCGCTTGCCCGCCAGGTTCGAGCCGAGCTGGAACAGCATCTCGCCCACCGACGGGACCCGAAAGGCGATGCGGTCTCCGGCCGCGAGCGTCCGGCTGCCCACGCGCACCGGCCCGCGCAGCGTCAGCGTGAAGGCCGTGACGCTCGCGTCGTTGGACGACAGGTCGTTCTGGAGCTCGACGCGCGGATTCCCGCAGAGCGCGTCGAGATACCCGGCCGGAACGCTGCCCCGCGCCTCGCCGTCGGCGCCGAAGAGGAGGCCCGGCGCGCGCGTGTCGTAGGCAGCCCACCACGGGCGCCCCGCGGCGTCCACGGCGACGGGATCCACGCGGGGCCCGGCGCCGAACACGAACGCCACCAGCGCGTCGGCCGCGGCGAAGAGCGGCGCGACCTGCTTGCGCCCTCCGTCGGTCCCCGGCAGCGCGCGCACGGAAATGGATACGAACGCCCCAGGCAGGCTCCGGCGCAGCGCGTCCACGAGCTGCGCATACGGGGCCGCGCCCGCGAAATCGAACGGAAAGTCGAGGTGCACGCCGACGACGCGGCCGTAGGAGCCCGCGCGCGCCGCGTCGGCGAGGACGGGCCCGAGCGAGGCCCCCATCGCCGCGCCGTCCGGTACGCCGGGGCCGCTGAACCCGCCTTCGAGGCCCTCACCGGCCCGCAGGACGAGCACCACGGCGCCCAGGGGATGCGCGGGCGGGGCGTCCGGGACGAGGACCCATCGCCCGTCCCTGAGGTCGACGCGCCCGGCGGGCAGAAAGAGCGCCGCAGACCCCAGCCGCGTCAGCTCCTGCTCGAGACCCGCCTCGCCCGGCGCGGCCGGGTCGAGGAGCCAGACCACGTCGCCCCTGGGCGGTTGGCGCGCCGCCGCGGCGCCCTGCGGCGCCGCGGGCGCCCGGTGGCACGCCGACGCCAGCAATGCGCTCCCGATGGCCACGGGGAGCGCCCGGAGCGTCATGACGCGACCGGCCCGTCGGCCGCCGGCAGATCGAAGCGCACGTGGAAGCCGCCCGAGGGCCGGTTGGCCGCGGAGATCGTGCCGCCGTGCTCCTCGACGATCTTTTTCGCGATCGCCAGCCCGAGGCCCGTTCCGCCGCTGCGGGCGGAAAAATACGGGTCGAACAGCCGGGGAAGAATCTCCGGCGCCACGCCGGGCCCGTTGTCCTCGACCACGACCTCGATCTTCTCACCCGCGCGTCGCGCCGCGATGCGGATCACGCCGCCTCCCGCCAGAGCCTCCACGGAGTTGCCGACGAGGTTGGCGAGGACCCGAGCGAGCAGCCGCCCGTCGCCCAGGGCGATCGAGCCCGGCGGCGCCTCCACCGCGAGCCGGACCCCCGGAGCGCCCGAGTACCCCGAGGCCGTTTCCCGAACGAGCGCCCCGACGTCCGTCGCCTCCATCTTCGGCGTGGGCACACGGGCGTAGTCGGCGAACTCGGCGGCCGAGTGCTTCAAGGCCTCGGTCTGGCGAAGGACGTTCTGCACGCATTCCTCGAGGACGCGATCGAACCCGGGCGAGCCGCGCCTCCACACTTCCCGCAGATGTTCGACCGACAGCCGGATGGGAGTCAACGGGTTCTTGATCTCGTGCGCGATGATGCGCGCCATCTCCGCCCACGCCGCCAACCGGTTGGAGCGGACCAGGTCCGACACGTCCTCGATCACGGCCATCCGCGTCCCGGCGCCGCCGAGCGGCAGGGGCACCGTCACCACGCGCCACCGCTCGCCCGCCCGGGGCTCGAGCTCCTCGGACACCTCCCCGGGGCTCGCGCGCTCGAGCGCGTGGCGCACGCCCTCCATCGCGTGGCCGGGGAACACGGCATCGAGCGTCTTCCCGTCGGAGTCGCCGCCGCCGAGGACCGCCGCCGCGGGGTTGGCGAGCACCACGCCGCCGTCTTCCCTGTAGGCGACGACGCCCGCGGTCAGCCGCGAGAGCAGCGTCGCGAGGCGCTCCTTCTCGCGCGACAAGGCGTCGGTCTGCTCCTTGAGGCTGCGCGACATGAAGAGGAATGCGCGCACGAGCTCGCGCAGCTCTTCGTCCGGCGGCTCGGCGAGCTGCGGCGAGAAGTCCCCGCGCGCCACCGCGCGGGTTCCCTCGACGAGGTCCGCCACGGGGCGCGCCACGCGCACCGCCAGACGCCCGGCAATCGCGGCGGAGATCAGGAAGACGAGGAGGCTGAACGCGGAGACGGCCGCGGTAAGCTGGCCCGCCTCGGCTTCCGCGACCCGCTGCTGCGGCAGGAGGAGCAGCGACAGGAGAACGGGACTGCGCACCCCCGGGACGCCCGGAACCGACGAGAGCTCCGTCGTGATCTCTTCGAAACGGCTGCCGGCGATCAGCCGGGTGTCGGTGCGCTCCCGCGCCGCACCGAGCCCGATCGCCACGTAGGTGGCGCCCGGCACCCGTTCGGGCAGGAGGCCCGCGGCGAAAAGATCCCGGCGCGACGTCGCGACGAGCTTCGCTTCGGGCGAATAGACGGCCAGGTCGTACCCGACGGCGTTGGCCAGCCACGACAGAAGCGTGTCGTCGAGCAGCCCGAGGCGGCCGAGGGCGGCCGCGGCCGACGGAAGGTAGTCGTCCAGGACGCGCCGCGCCGTCTCGAGGGCCGTGCGGCCATGGTCGATCGTCTCGCGGCGCGACCGCGTCACGATGGAGGAACGGAGGAAGACCGTCAGCGCTCCGAGCGGCACCATGACGGAGAGGACGAACAGGGCGAGGAGCCGACCCCGGAACGTGCGGCTGCCCCGCGGCGCGAGCTCGCGCAGGGACCGGCGGCGCGTCAACAGCCTCCATGCGACGACGAGCCAGCCGGCCACGTAGAGGACGGCGGCGGGCGCCAGCAGCTGGGTGGCGCCGAGAAGCCGCTGGAGAAAATCCGGCCCGGGAATCGCGACGAGCTGGAAGCCGTCGGTCAGCGGTCGGACCTCCCCGCGCAGCTCTTCACCGCGGAAGCGAAGGCGGATGGCCTGCGGCCGCCCCGAGGCGCGCGCCGCCTCGAGCAGCGCGGCCGGCAGTTCCGGCCCCTCGTCGCGCCGCGAGCCGTCCGACCCGTAGAGCGCGAGGATGGGCCGCGGCGCCTGGACCCCGGTCGCCTCCCCGCCGACCAGCCGGCGGTACACCTCGAGCCGGGGCGGCAAGGGATCCCAGCTCGGCCAGTCGGCGACGGAAACGGTGGCGCGGCCCCAGCGGGCCGAGCCGTTCATCAGGACGGCCCGCCGCCGCACCACGGCGACGCGATGACGCTCGATCAGGACCGCGTCCTCGTCGGCGGATCCGGCCAGGTCCACCTCGGGAATCAGCGAGAAACGGCTGCGCAGCTGGCCGGAATCGTCGAACACCTCGTAGGCGATGAGCGTCGAAGACGGCGCCTGCTCCTCTCCCTCCCGCCACAGCCGGTACGCGAGATCCGAGAGGTCCACGTCGGGTAGCGGCGCGGGCAGTTCTCGGGCCAGGTCGAAGTGCTCCACGCGGTCGACCGCTCTCAGCACGGCCACCACCGCTCCCGCGGTCATGCGCCGCGGGTCCGGGAGCCGGATGGCCGAGGCCGTCCGATATGCCGCCGCAGCGCGGTCGTGCCCGTAACTCGGCACGGCGACCAGAACGAGCAGCAGCGTCGCGGCCGCGGTCAGTCGGAAGGGGCCGAGTGGCCCCCGCCGGGCGGACGTGCTCGAGATCGAGCGCCGCCACAGCTCGTACGCCACCACGGCGGCGGCAGACACGCAGACGGGAAACACCGGCCACGCCGAAACGAGCGCCAGGCTCAGCACGAAGGAAAACGCGGTCACGAAGATCGCCGCGCCGGTCACGCCGCGCCGGACGCGGGGCGCACCGGCGCAGGCCCCGATCGCCACCGCCGCGCCGAAGAGGGCCGTGAGCCCGACGAGCTCGAAGAATTCGGCGCTCGCCAGCGCAAAGCCGGATCCGAGCTCCGGCACCGTGACGACGCGGGCCCCGGCGATCCCGGCGCCGAGAAGCGCGTAACCGATCAGCAGGCGCATGGCCCTGTCGCCGCGTTCCGCCTCGCGCAGCAGGGACAGGCCCCACGGCAGCGTCAGCGGCCCGAGCGCGCAGATCCACGCATGCGGCGAAGCCAGGAACCGCCCATGGGGGTGGGTCCACGCGGCGGCGGCCACGAGGGCGAGCGCCAGCCCGGCGCCGACCCACGGGGGCCGGGACGCGAGCAAGGGCAGACACAGGAGGAGAATGGCGGCGAGGGCCAGCGCCCGCGCGTCCGTGCCCATCGGAGGACCGGGACCCGACAGACGCGCGGAGACGAGCGGCAGGGCGGCTGCGTCCGACAGCAGGACCGTCAGGCCTGCGGCGGGCGCCGCCGCCTCCCACACCGCCGCCTTCCGGCCGAGACCGAGCGCGCGGGCGAAATCGGGAGACTGAACGGGCAGAAGCCTCCCCACGCACACGATGCCGGTGAACGGTGCCCTCCCCGCGATCCGCCAGCGCGAGAGCTCGAGTTGCGTCGCCGACCAGCGCACCGCGAGGGCGCCGGCCTTCGGGGACGGCGGCATTCGCGACGGCGCCTCGCCCCACCAGGCCAGCACGTTGCCCGCCGGGTCCGCCAGCGCGATCCAGCTTCCGGGCGGCGCGTCGACCATCGCATCGCGGGCCGCGACGAAGAGCGCCTGCCGGTGGACGGCGATGCCGCCGCCTTCGAGCGAGCGCGCGACCTCGGCGTTGGCAGCGAGGACCGCGGCCCGGCGCGAGAGGTCCGCCACGACGTCGTCGAGGGCGCGCGCGATCGAGCCCGGCGGCGCGGCGGCCGAGGCGGCGCCCGGAAACCGGTACCAGCCGTCGAGCCAGAAGAGCGCGGCGAGGCCGATGACGAGAACGGCGAACAGCGCCCGGCGTTGCAATGTCAGCCCGTGGGGTTAGCCAAGAAAAGGCAGGTCCACTCCCCGCTCGCGCGCCGCGCGGATCGCTTCGGGATACCCGGCATCGGCATGGCGCATGACTCCCGTTCCGGGATCGCTCGTCAGCACGCGGCGCAGGCGCCGCGCGGCCGCGTCGGTTCCGTCGGCGACGACGACCATCCCGGCGTGGATCGAGTATCCGATGCCGACCCCGCCGCCGTGGTGGAGCGAAACCCAGGTGGCGCCGGCCGCCGTGTTCAGGAGCGCGTTCAGGATCGGCCAGTCCGCAATGGCGTCCGAGCCGTCGCGCATGCCCTCGGTCTCCCGGTTGGGCGACGCCACCGAGCCCGAGTCCAGGTGGTCGCGGCCGATCACGATCGGCGCCTTCACCTTCCCGCTCGCGACGAGCTCGTTGAACCGGAGTCCCGCGCGATGCCGCTCGCCGTAACCGAGCCAGCAGATCCGGGCCGGCAGGCCCTGGAACGCGATCCGTTCTTCGGCGAGCGTCAGCCAGCGGCGCAGCCCCGCGTCCTGAGGAAACAGCTCGAGCAGGGCCCGGTCGGTCACGAGGATGTCCTCCGGGTCGCCCGAGAGCGCGGCCCAACGGAACGGCCCCTTGCCCTCGCAGAAGAGCGGCCGGATGTAGAGGGGCACGAAGCCGCCGACCTGGAAGGCGTCCGTCACGCCGGCCTTGAGCGCCTGGCCGCGGAGATTGTTGCCGTAGTCAAAGACGGTCGCCCCCCGGCGCTGAAGCTCCAGGAGCGCGCGCATGTGGTCCGCCATCGTCTCGTACGCGCGCGCGATGTAGCGCTTCGGGTCGTCCCGGCGCAGGCGTTCGAGCTCGGCCAGGCCGGCCCCGCGGGGCAGGTAGCCCGTCAGTTCGTCGTGCGCCGACGTCTGGTCGGTCACCAGATCGGGGACGATGCCCCGTGCGATCAGGCGCTCGAGCAGGTCCACCGCATTCACCTCGACCCCGATCGACACGGCCCGCCGCGCGGCCTTCGTCTCGAGCGCCCGATCGATCGCGCGGTCGAGGTTCGTCTCCTTCTCGTCGAGATACCGCGTGCGCAGCCGCTTCTCGATGCGGTCCGGGTCCACCTCGGCGACGAGCGCGACCGCGCCGTTCATCGTCGCCGCGAGGGGCTGGGCTCCTCCCATTCCCCCGAGGCCCGCGGTCACGACGAGACGCCCGGAGAGGTCCGTGCCGAACTCCTTCTGCCCCGCCGCCGCGAACGTCTCGAAGGTCCCCTGCACGATGCCCTGGCTCCCGATGTAGATCCAGGAGCCGGCCGTCATCTGTCCGTACATCGTCAGGCCGAGGCCCTCGAGGCGGCGGAACTCGTCGCCCGTCGCCCACGCGGGGACGAGCATCGAGTTCGAGATGAGCACGCGCGGCGCGTCCTCGTGGGTCTCGAAGACGCCGACGGCTTTGCCGGACTGGACGAGCATCGTCTCGTTCGCCTTGAGGCGCTTCAACGTCGCCACGATCGAGTCGAAGCACTCCCAGTTCCGGGCGGCGCGCCCGGTGCCGCCGTAGACGATCAGCTCCGCCGGCTTCTCCGCGTTGTCCGGATCGAGATTGTTCTCGAGCATCCGGAGGGCGGCTTCCTGGGCCCAGCCGAGGCAGCGCAGGCCGTTTCCCCGGGCGGCGCGAATCGTGCGGGAGGGCGACAGGACGCTGGCGCTCATGGAGTGGATTATATGGGTCAGGCCAGGCGGGCGGTCGCCCTCGCCATGGCGTCCCCGCCTAGAAACTGCCGCGCCTTCTCGAGGTCCAGGTGCATCTCCCGGTCCCGATTCCAGGGGCGGATCACGCGACGAAACTCGCCGCGCACGCGCTCGATCGGCGCCGAGGAGGCGAGGGGCCGGAGGAATTCCATGGCCTGGAAGGCCGCGAGCGCCTCGATGGCCAGGACGCGCTCGAGGTTCTCCACGATGGCGGCGAACTTGCGGGCCGCGATCGGAGACATGGAGACGTGGTCTTCCTTGGCGGCCGAGGTCGGGATCGAATCGACCGAGGCCGGGTGCGCGAGCACCTTGCACTCGGACACCAGGGCCGCCGCCGTCACGTGCGCCATCATGAAGCCCGAGTGCAGGCCGCCCTCGCGCACGAGAAACGCCGGCAGCTCCGAGAGCGCGGGGTTCACGAGCTTCTCGATGCGGCGCTCCGCGATGGAGGCGAGGTCGGCCGCGGCGATCGCCGCGTAATCGAGGACGAGGCCGACCGGCGCGCCGTGGAAGTTGCCGCCCGAGAGGATGTCCCCGCGGCCGGCGAAAACGAGCGGGTTGTCGGTCGAGCTGTTCATCTCGCGCTCGAGCACGTCCCGTGCATGCGCGAAGGCGTCGCGCGCCGCGCCGTGCACCTGCGGCATGCAGCGCAGGGCGTAATTGTCCTGGACCCGGCCGCAGCCGCGGTGCGACTCGCGGATCGCGCTGCCCCGGAGCAGGCCGCGGAGGTTCTTCGCGGCCGCCGCCGCGCCGGGATGCGGGCGCGCCGCCATGATGCGGGGATCGAACGCCGCGTCGGAGCCCCGCGACGCGTCCACCGACGCCGCGCCGATGAAGTCGGCGACACGGCACAGCGCGAGCGCGCGGCCGAGGGCGAGCCCGCCGACGGCCACCGACATCTGCACTCCGTTGATGAGGGCGAGGCCCTCCTTCGCACCCAGCACGACCGGTCGGATCCCCGCCCGAAAAAGCGCGCGAGACGACGGCTGGGTGCGGCCCCGGACCTGCACCGTGCCTTCGCCCATCAGCGCGAGGGCGAGGTGCGACAGCGGCGCGAGATCCCCGGAGGCGCCCACGGAGCCCTGGCAGGGAATGACCGGAAGGATGTCGGCGGCGAGCATCCGCAGCAGCGTCTCGACCGTCGCGACACGGATGCCCGAGTTGCCGCGGGCGAGCGCGTTCGCCCGCAGGACCATCATCGCGCGCACGGTCTCGGGAGCGAGCGGCGCGCCGACGCCGGCCGCGTGGCTGCGGATCAGGTTGCGCTGGAGGTCTTCGATGTCCGCGGTCGGAATCGCGACGTCGGCGAACCTGCCGAAGCCGGTCGTCACCCCGTAGACCTTCGCCCCGGACCGGATCGCCCGATCCACCACTGCCCGCGAGGCGGCCATCGCCCGCCGCGCCGAGGACGCCAGCACCGCGCGGGACTGCCGCCGTGACGCCGCGACGAGATCTTCGAGACGCAGCGCATCGCCGGTGAGCCGGATGATCTTCATGCGCCCGCGATTCTAAGCCCGTCCAGCTCGCCCGCCAGGGCCCGCTATGCTAGTCTGCGCTGTTTTTCGCAACGCGCAATCGAGGAGTCGAGACGTGAAAGTCGTGGCCGTTCTGGGCGGACAGTGGGGGGACGAGGGCAAGGGCAAGATCGTCGACCTTCTGGCCGACCGCTTCGAAATCGTCGCCCGGTACCACGGCGGCCACAACGCCGGCCACACCGTCAAGTTCGGCGACCGGCACTTTGCCCTTCATCTGCTGCCGGCAGGCGTCATCCGCGGGCGCACCAGCATCATCGGGCCGGGGGTCGTCGTGGATCTCGAGGCGCTCCTCGGCGAGATCGAGACGGTCACCGCGGCCGGGGTGACCATCGGCGAGAACCTCCTGCTCTCCGACCGCGCCGCCGTCATCCTCCCCTACCACCGGCTGCTCGACGCGGCGCGCGAGGGGGCGGCCGGGGACGCGAAGATCGGCACGACCCTGCGCGGCATCGGTCCGGCCTACGAATCGATCGCCGCCCGCAAGGGCGTTCGGGTGGCGGAACTGTTCCGCCCGGAGATCCTGGCCGCACGCGTCGGAGCGATCCACGCCGAGACGGGGGCCCTGCTCTCGCTCCTCGGCGAGAAGCGCGTGCCGCCCGTCGACGAGGTCCTCGCCATGCTCGGCGCGGCGGCGGCGCGCGTGCGCCCGCACGTGGCCGATACGGGCCGGCTCCTGCGGGACCGCCTCAGGGCCGGAGCCACGCTGCTCGCGGAGGGCGCCCATGGCGCGATGCTCGACCTCTGCTCGGGCACGTACCCGTACGTCACGTCCTCGCACTGCACTTCCGCCGCCGTGGCCACTGGCCTCGCGATCGCTCCGCGCGCGCTCGACGCGAGCCTGCTGGTCCTCAAGGCCTATACGACCCGCGTGGGATCGGGCCCGTTCCCCACGGAGTTGAAGGACGAAATGGGAGAATTCCTGCGCAAGCGCGGCAACGAGTACGGGACTTCCACCGGGCGGCCGCGCCGCACCGGCTGGTTCGACGCCGTCGTTGCCCGCACGGCGGTCGAGCTGTCCGGCGCCGAAGCCGTCGCGATCACGAAGCTCGACTGCCTCGACGAGGTCGAGGAAATCCCGGTGTGCGTCGGCTACCGGCTCGACGGCAAGTCCGTTTCCGATCTGCCCGCGCTCGCCGAGGACGTCGCCCGGCTCGAGCCCGTCTACGAGCGGCACCCGGGCTGGAAGGCGACCACCACAGGGGCCACGCGCTACGAACAATTGCCGGGCGCCGCGCAGCGGTATGTCAAGGCGCTCGAGAAGGCGATCGGCGCGACGGCGGTCATCCTCTCGACGGGACCGCGCCGGGAAGAGACGATCTGGCGCGACGACACCGACTTCGTCTCGAGCCTGCCGAAGACCGTCTAGACCGCTCCTACTTCGCGAGCCGCGCGAGGTCCCTGCGCCAGTCGGCTCGGCCGGGCGCGAGCGCGACCGCCGCCTGCAGCTCCGCAACGGCCTCCGTCCGGTGGCCGAGCTTCACGTAGACCCGAGCCAGCCGCTCGTGCACGTCCGCGGGCGACGGCCCGCCGCCGGGCTCGGCGCGGGTGAGGGCAGTCTCCAGGTCTTCGAGCGCCGGCGCGAGGCCTTCGCCCGACGCGAGCGCGATGCCGGCGAGCTCGTAGCCCGGCACCGCGCCGGGCAGGTTGACGCCGCGCGCTTCCGTCCACAGCGTGCGGGCTTCGGCGTAGCGTTTGCGGCTCACGAAGAATCCGGAGAGCGCCCGGCGGCCGCCGAGCCCTTCCCCGTCGGCCGCCATCGCGCGGCGAAACTGGGCTTCCGCCTCGTCCGTTTTCTTTTCGGTCATGGCCAGCTCCCCGAGCAGCACGTGGCCGCGCACCGCATCGAGGGCGAGGACGCGCTCGGCGGCGTCCTTCGCCTTCTTCTTTCCGCCGCCCAACAGGGCCGGTGCCTGCATGTCGTAGCGGGCCAGGTCCGCCAGCGCCGCCGCGTTCTGCGGGTCGAACTCGACGGCGCGCCGGAAGCAGTCCCTGGCCTTCTTCGCCAGGCGAATCTGCTCGAGCAGCTGCGAGTTCCTCGCGGTCAGGCCGTACGCGCGTCCGAGCAGGTCCATCGCCTCCGAGCTGCGCGGCTCGAGGGCGATCGCCTTCTCCCCGGCGCGGACGGCCTTGTCCAGCTCCCCGGATTCGATCGCCGCGCGCAGTTCGACGAGCAGCGCGTCGAAGGCCGGCGCCTCCTGCGTGACGGCTGCGGCGAGGACGCGGGCGGTCCCCATCGAAGCCATCAGAACGGCGCGGAGACACCAGCTCCTCATGGCCGCCCGGGGTCGAGCGTCAGACGCCGGGCATCGCCCGCTTGAGGGGCTTGAGCACGGCAACGAGCAACAGGCCCGTCGCGAACGACAGCGCGGCAAGGAGGGCAAAGAAGGTCGAGTGCTTCCACTCCGTCCAATACACGCCGATCTGCGTCAACTTGCCGCCAAGTCCCGTCGCCACGAACCAGAGGCCCATCATGAGGCCCCGGGCCCGCGCCGGCGCCACCTTCGAGACGAGGGAGAGCGCCATCGGCGAGAGCGTGATCTCGGCCAGGCCCATGAGGGCGTAGCAGCCGATGAGCCACGACGGCGAAACTTTCCCCGTGTCGCCGCCCGCCTTCCCGGCGAAGACCATGACGAGGTACGCCAGGGCCATCAGGAACATGCCAATCACGATCTTCGTCGTGGTGGCCGGTTCCTTTCCCCGCCGGTCGAGCGTCTTCCAGAGCCAGACGAGCGGCAGCGAGAACGCGATGACGAAAAATGGCTCGATCGCGTTGGAGATGATTCCCGAGAATTTCCAGGCCGTGTTGTCGTTGGCGAAGTACGTCAGCGTCGAGCCGTTCTGGAAGAACAGCATCCAGAACACGACGGAGACGAGATAGACGACGACGAGGGCGAGGATCCGGCGGCGCTCGGGCACCGCGTCGATGGCCGTCGGTGGCCCCGCGTCCGCGACGTCCTCCGTCTTCCCGCCGGGCGTCCGGTCCCCGGGCTCGATGTCCCTGCGGAAGACGATGACCGTCAGGACGGAGATCACCATCCCGCCGGCCGCCACGGCGAATGCCGGGTGGAAGCCGTACCTGGCGTGGACGAACTCGACCACGATCGGGCCGATCGTGGCGCCGAGGTTGATGCCCATGTAGAAAATGTTGTATCCGCGGTCCCGCAGGTGACTGCCCTTCGGATAGAGATTGCCGACGATCGTCGAGACGTTCGGCTTGAACAGGCCGTTGCCGATGACGAGGCAGACGAGCGCGGCGTAGACGACCTCGATCGACGGAAACGCCAGCAGGACGTGTCCCGCGATGAAGAACATGCCTCCGATCATGATGGCCCGCCGGTACCCGAGGAACCGGTCCGCGAGCCAGCCTCCGACGATCGGGCTGAAGAACACCGCCCCCAGATAGTTCGCCCGAAGGGTCGTCGCCTGCGCCGCCGTCCAGCCGAAGCCCTCCGCCTTGTCCTGCAGGTACAGGGTGAAGAGCGCCAGCATCGTGTAGAAGCTGAAGCGCTCCCACATCTCGGTGGCGAAGAGGACGTAGAGGCCGCGCGGATGCCGGCCCGGCGCCGTGCCGTGCGCCGTCGTCACTGCGGATTCTCCACTCATGATGGGTGGCGGGAGGCTACCAGAGAACCCGGGAGGCGCCTAGCTCGCGGCCGCCGCCAGAGCCAGGCTCTCGCCGGCCATCCGCGCGGTCCGCCGGATCTCGGCCTCGGAGTGGGCGGTCGAGAGGAACCAGGCCTCGAACTGGGCCGGCGCGAGGAAGATCCCGCGCTCGCGCATCGCATGGAAGAACACGGCGAATCTCCTCGTATCCGCCCGCTTCACGTCCGTGAACGCGCGCATCGGCCCGGGAGCGAAGAAGAGGGTCGAGAGCGATCCGGCGCGCGTCAGGCAGACCTCGCCGGCGAGGCCGCGCCGCTCGATCTCCGCGCGCAACAAGGATTCGAGCCGGGCGCCCTTCTCCTCGAGCTCCCCGTACGGCGGCCGGCGGACGATCTCGTCGAGCATGGCGATGCCGGCCGACATCGCGAGCGGGTTGCCGGAGAGCGTGCCCGCCTGGTAGACCGCGCCCGATGGCGCCATCCTCGCCATGAGGTCGCGCCGCCCCCCGTAGGCCCCGACGGGAAGTCCGCCGCCGAGGATCTTGCCGAGCGTGGTCAGGTCGGGCGAGACGCCGTAGAGCTCCTGGGCGCCGCCCGCCGCAACCCGGAAGCCCGAGATCACCTCGTCGAAGATCAGGACCGCGCCGTGCTTCGTCGGCGAGCTCGCGCGCGGACTCGAGAGATAGCCTTCCGCGGGAAGGACGACCCCCATGTTGGCGGCCAGCGGCTCGAGGATGAAGGCGGCGATCTCGCCCGGGAACCTGGTGAAGGACGCCTCGAGGGCACTCGCGTCGTTGTACGGCACGACGGTCGTGAGCGCGGCGAGCTCCTCCGGAACGCCGGGGCTGCCGGCGATTCCCAGCGTCGCGAGGCCCGACCCCGCCGCGACGAGGAACGAGTCGGCATGGCCGTGGTACGCGCCCTCGGCCTTGATGATCCGCTTTCGCCCGGTCGCTCCGCGCGCCAGGCGGATGGCGCTCATCGTCGCCTCGGTTCCCGGAGTTGACGAAGCGCACCATCTCGATCGACGGGACCATTTTCACGACGCGCTCGGCCAGCCGCACCTCGAGCTCCGTCGGAGCACCGTAGGACGTGCCACGGCGCACGGCCCGATCGAGCGCGCGGCGGACGAACCCGGGAACGTGGCCGAAGAGGTGCGGCCCGTACGACATCACGTAGTCGATGTAGGAGCGCCCGTCCGCGTCGCGCACGCGCGAACCGCGCGCGGATCGAACGAAGAACGGCTCGCCCCCGACCGACGCGAACGAGCGCACGGGCGAGCTCACGCCGCCCGGCATCACCGTCTTCGCGCGACGAAACAGGGCCGAAGAGTTCTTACTCGACGGTGCGCGGCGTCGCGCCTTACCCATCCTTGAGCCAGCGCGCCGCGTCCGCGGCGTGGTACGTCAGGACGAAATCCGCTCCGGCGCGCACGATCCCCGTCAGGATCTCCAGGACGGCGCGTCGCTCGTCGATCCAGCCGTTGGCTGCGGCGGCCTTGACCATCGCGTACTCCCCCGAGACGTTGTAGGCGGCAATCGGCGCATCGAAGCGTTGCCGGGCCTCGCGGATCACGTCGAGATAGGCCAGCGCCGGCTTGACCATGACCGCGTCGGCGCCCTCCCCGAGATCGAGCTCGATTTCCCGCATCGCCTCGCGCCGGTTGGGCGGATCCATCTGGTAGCTGAGCCGGTCGCCGAACTTCGGCGCCGAGCCGGCGGCCTCGCGGAACGGCCCGTAGAAGGCGGACGCCGTCTTGGCCGCATAGGAGAGGATGGCGGTCTGCGCGAAGCCCCCGCCATCGAGCGCGGCGCGAATCGCCCCGACCCGGCCGTCCATCATGTCCGAAGGCGCGACGACGTCGGCGCCGGCCCGCGCGTGGGACAGCGCCGCCTTTGCCAGCAGGGGCAGCGTCGCGTCGTTGTCCACCACCTCTCCGCTCAGGACGCCGCAGTGGCCGTGCGACGTGTATTCGTCGAGGCAGACGTCGGTCACGACCGCGACGGCCGGCGCCGACCGCTTGAGGAGTCTCGCCGTCTCCTGCACCGCGCCGCCCTCGTCCCACGCCTCGCTGCCGGTCTCGTCCTTGCGCTCGGGGATTCCGAACAGGATGACGGAGGCAATGCCGAGTGCGGCGAACCGCTGCGTCTCGGCCAGAGCCTCGTCCGGCGAGAGGCGGTGGACGCCCGGAAGCGACGCGATCGGCTCGCGCAATCCCTTCCCGTGCCGGACGAAGAGCGGCGCGACGAATTGCTCGGCCGACAGGCGCGTCTCGCGCACCAGCCCCCGCAGGGCCGGCGTGCGGCGCAGGCGCCGCATCCGGGTGGTGGGAAAGGCCGTCATGGAAAGCGCAGCCTACTGGCCGGGCCGACCCGTGGCAAGCGCCTCGAGCCGCCGCGCGGCCGCCGGGAAGGTCGCCTCGGGCGCGACCTCGATCCGGGCCACGCCCCGGGCATCCAGCCACCGCAGAGTCGTCATCCCGAGCACGACCGCGGGCGTCGCGCGCAGGCGCTGCTCGGCGGCGGGCCCCAGTCCCTCGAAAAGCCACTGCGCCGCGGACGGCGCCGTCGCGCAGAAGGCGGCAAACGGCCTCTCCAGGATCTCGCGCGAAAGGGTCGCGTCCGCGGGCTTCGGCACCTTCCGATAGAGGACGATCCGGATCACGCGCGCGCCCCGGGCTCGCAATTCCTCCGGCAGCTCGGCCAGCGAATCGGCGCCGCAGGGAAAGATCACCGTCTTTCCCTCCAGCCGGTCCGGCAGGCCGACGAGCAGCGCCCGGGCCGACCCGCCTCCCGCGGACGCCTTCGCGATTCCCCGGGACCGCAGCGCCGCCTCCGTCGACGCCCCGACGGCGAAGACCTGCTCCGCGCTCGCCACGCAGCGCGCCAGGGTGGAGCCGGGATCGCTCAACGCCCGATCGACCGCGATGCGGCTGCTGAAGACCGCGAGGTCCGCACGGGCGGGAATCCCGCGATGGTCGATCTCCAGGGATTCGACCGTGTGGCTGACGCGCTCGACGAGCTCGAGCGTGGCGGCATCGACGGACGCAAACGCGTCCGGGCCCGAGCGCACGACGAGAGCCCGCGGGGCCGTCATCCCTGGCCCTCCGCCATGAGGGCGGCGGCGCCCCGTCCGAGCAGGTCCTCGCCGAGGGCGCGCCCGAGCGCGGACGCCTCGCGCGCGGATCCCGCGCGCTCGCCGCGCAGCGTGCGGCGTCCGTCGAGCGAAAACACCGCCCCGGAAAGCGAGAGCGACTCGCCCTCCACCTGCGCCCGTCCCGCGACGGGAGCGCGGCAACCGGCTTCGAGCGCCGCGAGGAACGCGCGCTCGGCCAGGATCGCGCCGTGCGAAGGCGGATGGTCGAGCCGGAGGGCGACGGTCCGGGCGTGCTCGCTCCCCGCGCCGGCGACGATCGCGAGCGCGCCCTGGCCCACGGCGGGAAGCAGCACGCTCTCGGGAAACACCTCGGTGACGTCTTCGAGGCGGCCGAGCCGCGCGAGGCCCGCCCGCGCGAGCACGAGCGCGTCGAACCGTCCCTCGTGCATCCGCCGGATCCGAGTGTCCACGTTGCCTCGCGCCTCGAGGATCTCGAGGTCCGGGCGGGCGGCCCGCAGCTGCGCCCGGCGACGCGGGCTGGAGGTCCCGACGCGGGCGCCCCGCGGCAGATCCGCGAAAGCGCGGCGCGGGTGCGAAAGCAGGGCGTCCCTGGGGTCCTCGCGAAAGGGAACGGCCGCGATGGCCAGGCCCTCCGGAATCGCCGAGGGAACGTCCTTGAGGCTGTGCACCGCCAGGTCGATCCGGCCGTCGAGGAGCGCCTCGTCGAGCTCCTTCGTGAAGTCGCCCTTCCAACCGATCGGCGCGCCGTCGGCCGAGAGGCGGTCCCCCGTGGTCCGGATCGTCACGACCTCGACCGCGGTCTCGCCGCCCAGGGCCGCCTGGACCAGCGCCGCCTGCGCGAGAGAGAGCGCGCTGCCGCGCGCGCCGAGCCGCAGCCTCATTCGTCGAGGTCGAAGAGGTGTCGGACGGCCTCGACGCGATCGAGCTTGCGGGAGGCATCCGCCTCGGCCTTGAGCCGCCGCATGGGCTGGTGCAGGAGCTTGCCCGAGATCGCGTCGGCGAACGCCCGGAATCGCTCGCGGTCCGCCGGCGGAACGCGAGCGAGCTCCGCGTCCCGAAGGGCCGCCATCCTCGCCTGCAGATCGTTGAGGGTGGGAACCACGGCCAGGTTGCCGAACCAGGCCAGGAACCGAGCGAGGTCTTCCTCGAGGATCGCCTCCGCCCGCGGCACCTCGCGGCTGCGCCGCACGCGGTTCTCCTCGGCGACTCCCTTGAGATCGTCGAGGCCGTAGGCGTAGACGTTGTAGATCTCGCCCACTCCCGCCTCGAAGTCCCGGGGCATCGCGAGATCGAGGAAGAACATCGGGCGGCCCCGCCGCTCCCGCATCGCCGCTTCGACGTCCCGGCGCCGCACGACCGGCTCGGGGCTCGCGGTGGTGCCGACGACGACGTCGGCCTCCGCGAGCTCGGCGGGGACGCGTTCCCAGGGCACGACGCGTCCCTGCACCCGGCGGGCGAGCTCCTCCGAGCGCTCCGGGCTGCGGTTGGCGATGCGCAGATCGACCACGCCCGCGGCGCGAGCCTGCTCGACGAACAGCGTCCCCGTGTCGCCCGCGCCGAGGACGAGCATCGACCGGTCGGCCATGTCGCCGAACACCTTCGTGGCCAGCTCGAACCCGATCGACGGGATGGAGAGCGGGTGGCGGGCGATCTCGGTCTCCGTGCGCACGCGCTTGCCCGCCGCGAGGGCGCTCTCGAACATGCGATGGAGCACCGATCGCGTGGCCCCGGCTTCCCGCGCCAGGCGCAGCGCCGTCCGGACCTGGCCGAGGACCTCGCTCTCGCCGAGGGCCATCGAGTCCAGGCCGGCCGCGACGTGAAAAAGGTGCCGGGCCGCCTCCGCGCCCTCCCTGTGAAAGCTGCCCGCGGCCGCTTCGCCGGGGTCGAGCCCGCGCCACTGGGAGATGAGCAGCGTCAGCGCCTCGTTGGTCCCTTCTCCATCCGAGACGCCATAGATCTCGCTGCGGTTGCAGGTCGAGACGACGACGCCTTCCGTCACGAGACCGGTGCCGCGGATGCGCTCGAGGACCTCGCGCACTTCGTCGGCCGAGAACGCGACGCGCTCGCGCACCGACAGCGCGGCCGTTCGGAAGTTCCAGCCGAGCAGCACGAGTCGCGCTTCGCCGGAGACCGTCATCGGAAACTGTGCTCCTGGCTGAAGTAGAGGTTCACGACCGTGTACGAGAAGAGCATCACGCCGAACCCGAGGATCGAGAGCAGCGCGACCCGCGGGCCTTCCCAGCCGCGGCGCTCCATCCAGAGCAGGAACCCGTAGATCACGAGCGTCAGGAAAGCCCAGGCGATCTTCGGATCGCGCAGCGTGGACCAGACCTGCTCCGCCCGGACGAGCCCGAGGACGAGAGACAGGGCGAGGCTCGCGAGACCCACCGTGACGCTCGTCCGGTTCATGCGGCCGATCACCTCGAGCGCGGGCAGCCGGGCGAAGAGGATCCCGGTCTGGCGGCGCCGGAGCTGCCGGCTCTGCACGAGATACAGGATCGCGAGAACGAACGAAAACGTGAAGGCCGCGTACGCCAGGATCGCCAGCGTCACGTGCAGGGCGAAGAGCGCGCCGTTCGTCCCCTCGGAGGGAGCCGACCCGGAGTCGGGAAGCAGGAGCCCGGCCGCGCTCGTCAACACGACGAACGGAATCAGGAAAGGCCCGATCGCGCGCTCGCGGTGGCGGGCGAAGAGCATGAGGAAGGCAATCCCGAGCATCCAGCCGAACAGCGACACGGAGCCGCCGAGCGTCCGATAGGGAACGGACCCGAGGGCGCGGGCCCGGTGCATCAGATCCGCGAACTGGAGCGCCAGTCCGAGCGCGACGAGAACGGGCGCCAGCTTGCCCGGAAACCCCCGGGGCGCCACGAGCGAAACGATCGCGAGCGCCTCCGCGCCGAGGTAAAGGGCGACCGCCGACCAGCCCAGCAGGTGTAAGGCCATTGCCGGACAAGAGTTTATCAGCGACGGGAGCGCGTAATACGATAGCGCTGATGAAAGATTTCGAACGCATCCGAAAGAGCTTCCCCCTCGGTCCGGGGGGCGCAGGTTCCCTGTACTCCCTCCCGGAGCTCGAGCGCGACAGCGCCCCGGGCCTCCGGCGCCTGCCCGTGTCGATCCGCATCGTCCTCGAATCCCTGCTGCGCAACTGCGACGGCAAACGGGTCAAGGAGGACGACGTCCGCGCCCTGGCCGCCTGGAACCCGAAGGGCGAGCGGACCGCCGAGGTCCCCTTCGTCGTCGCCCGGATCGTCCTGCAGGACTTCACCGGCGTGCCACTGCTCGTGGATCTGGCCGCGATGCGTTCGGCCGTCGAGGGGCTCGGCGCCGATCCGAAGCTGATCGAGCCCCTCGTCCCGGTCGCCCTCGTCGTCGACCATTCCGTCCAGGTGGACGAGTGGTCCACGCCCGACGCCCTCGAGGCCAACATGCGCATCGAGTTCCAGAGGAACCGCGCGCGCTACGAGTTCCTGAAGTGGGGCATGCAGGCCTTTCACGGATTCGAGGTCGTCCCGCCCGGAATCGGCATCGTCCACCAGGTCAACCTCGAGTACCTCGCGCAGGGCGTCCTCTCGAAGGACGGCGTGTACTACCCCGACTCGCTCGTCGGCACCGACTCGCACACGACGATGATCAACGGCCTCGGCGTCGTCGGCTGGGGCGTTGGCGGCATCGAGGCCGAGGCCGGCATGCTCGGTCAGCCCGTCTACTTCCTCACGCCCGACGTCGTCGGGGTCCACCTGACGGGTCGGCTCTCGGAGGGCGTCACCGCGACGGACCTCGTGCTCTGCGTGACCGAGATGCTGCGGCGCGCCAGGGTCGTCGGCAAGTTCGTCGAGTTCTTCGGCGAGGGCGCCGCTTCGCTCGCACTGACCGATCGGGCGACGGTCGCGAACATGGCGCCCGAGTACGGCGCGACGATGGGTTTCTTTCCGGCCGACGAAGAGTCCTGCAGGTACCTGCTCGCGACGGGCCGGAAGAAGGAGCACGTCGACACCTTCCGCAACTACTACACCGCCCAGGGCCTCTTCGGCATGCCGCGCAAGGGGGACTGCGACTATACGGAGGAGCTTTCGCTCGACCTGGCGAGCGTGCAGCCGAGCGTGTCGGGCCCGAAGCGGCCGCAGGACCGGATCCCGCTGCCGGATCTGAAGAAGCGGTTCCGCGACCTGCTGACCAGGCCCGTCGTCGAAAACGGCTACGGCAAGGATGCCGCTGCGCTCGCGCAGAGGTATCCGGCCAGGCTCGGGCGCCCGCAGTCGGGCGGCGGCAGCCAGAAGCCGGTCGACGCCGCGGCCTCGCGCGCGAAGAACACCAGCGCGTGGACCGAGGTCGAGATGGCCAACAACCACCCCACGCCGGATCGCGCGCCCTCGAACGCCCCGTCCGCCGCGAACGTCGAGGTCGGCCACGGCGACGTCCTCATCGCCGCGATCACCTCCTGCACCAACACCTCGAACCCGAGCGTGATGCTTGCCGCCGGCCTGCTGGCCAAGAAAGCCGTCGAGCGCGGTCTGTCGGTCGATCCGCGCGTCAAGGCGTCGCTGGCGCCGGGCTCGCGCGTCGTCAGCGAGTACCTCGCGAAAACCGGCCTGCAGCCCTACCTCGACCGGCTCGGCTTCAACCTGGTCGGCTACGGCTGCACGACCTGCATCGGCAATTCCGGCCCGCTCGACTCCGGGATCGAGGAAACCGTCACGAAACACGACCTCGTCACGGCCGCGGTCCTCTCGGGCAACCGCAACTTCGAGGCACGCATCCACCAGAACATCAAGGCCAACTTCCTCATGAGCCCGCCGCTCGTCGTGGCGTTCGCCCTCGCCGGCCGCGCGGACATCGACCTGACGACCGAGCCGATCGGCAGGGGCACGGACGGCAAGCCCGTGTACCTGCGCGACGTCTGGCCGACGGGCGGCGAGATCGAGCGGGCGCTGCTCGAATCAGTGGACGCGGCGAGCTACCGCCGCCTGTACGCGGACCTCGCGGCGGCCAATCCCCTCTGGAAGGAGATCCCGGCCGCGACGGGCACGGTCTACGCCTGGGACCCGGCGTCGACGTACATCCAGCAACCCCCGTTCTTCGAGGGCTTCGGGAAGACCCCGGCCCCCCTCTCCGACATCCGCGGCGCCCGCGCCCTCGCGATTTTCGGCGACTCGGTCACGACCGACCACATCAGCCCGGCCGGGGCGATCAAGGCGAGCTCGCCGGCAGGCGCGTACCTGCAGTCGGTCCACGTCGGCCCGGCCGACTTCAACAGTTACGGCTCGCGGCGCGGCAACGACCGCGTCATGACACGCGGCACGTTCGCCAACGTGCGCATCCGCAACCTCATGGTCCCGGGCGTCGAGGGCGGCGTGACGCGCCACCAGCCCGGCGGCGAACAGATGTTCATCTACGACGCCGCCATGCGCTACGAGCGCGAGGGCGTCCCGTTGATGATCTTCGCCGGCCAGGAGTACGGCACCGGCAGCTCGCGCGACTGGGCGGCCAAGGGCACGCGCCTGCTCGGCGTGCGCGCGGTCGTGGCGGAGAGCTACGAGCGCATCCACCGCTCGAACCTCGTGGGCATGGGCGTGCTCCCGCTGCAGTTCCCGGACGGCGTGAATGCGGCCTCGCTCGGCCTCGACGGCACCGAGACCTTCGAGCTGCCCGGCCTCGCGGGGGGCCTTTCGCCCCGCCAGCAGACGCCGCTTGCCATCCGCCGCGCCGACGCAAGCGTGACGAACGTTTCGCTGCGCGTGCGCATCGACACACCGATCGAGACCGACTACTACCGGCACGGGGGGATCCTGCCGTACGTGCTGCGGCAACTGCTGGGATGAACTCGCCCGGAGCCTCCTCGGCCGCGCGCCTGCTCGCCGCCTGTGCGGGCCGGCAGGTGGACCGTCCCCCCGTCTGGATGATGCGCCAGGCGGGACGCTACCTGCCGGAGTACCGCGCCGTGCGCGAGAAGGTGTCCTTTCTCGAGCTCTGCCGCTCGGTGGACCTGGCGGCCGAGGTCTCGCTGCAGCCCTTCCGGCGCTTCGCCCCCGACGGCGTGATCTTCTTCTCCGACATCCTCGTTCCGGCGGCGGCGATGGGAATGCGCGTCGAGTTCGGCGACGGCGGACCGTCGTTGCCCGAGCCGGTGCGGTCCGCGTCCGACGTCGCGAAGCTCTCCCGTTTCGACCCGGCTTCCTCGATCGGCTTCACGGGCGACATCCTCCGGCGGCTCGCGGCCGAGGTGGGAGACGGCGCCGCGGTTCTCGGCTTCTGCGGCGCGCCGTGGACCCTCGCCTCCTACCTCGTGGAAGGCGGGGGCTCGCGGAGCTTCGCGGTGATCAAGGAAATGATGGCGCGCGACCGGCGGACCCTGCGCCAGCTGCTCGATCTGCTCGCGGACGTCGCGGCCGACGTCCTCTCCTTCCAGATCGCCTCGGGCGCGCGCGCCGTGCAGCTCTTCGACACCTGGGCCGGGGAGCTCACGCTGGAGGACTACCGCGAGTGGGCGCTGCCCGCCGCGGCGCGGGCGATCGCGGGAATCGGTCGTACGGACGAGCCCGTTCTCCTGTACATCAACGGTTGCGGCCACCTGCTGGAAGCCATGGCCTCGTCCGGCGCCGACGTCCTCTCGGTCGACTGGCGGGTCTCGCTCGCCGACGCGCGCCGCCGGCTGCCCGGAATGCCGCTCCAGGGAAACCTCGACCCGGCCCTCCTGCTGGGAACGCCCGAGGACGTCGACCGCCGCACGCGCGCGATGATCGCGCGGACCGGCGGGGTCGCGCACATCGCGAACCTCGGGCACGGAATCCTGCCCGGCGCTCGGATCGAATGCGTCGAAGCGTTCTTCGCCGCTGCGCGCGCCTCGCTCGTCCCCGCCGCCCAGGCGCCGATTTCGGTGGAACGATGAACCCGGCCGACGTCTCCCTCGCGCTGCTCTCCCGGTACAACGTCCAGGGGCCGCGCTACACGTCGTACCCGACGGCGCCCGTCTGGAAGGAAAACTACGGCGCCCCCGACTACGCGCGGATCCTGACCGAATCGGGGGCGGCCGCGTCGCCGGCCCCCCTCTCGCTCTACTTCCATCTGCCCTTCTGCGAGCGGCTCTGTTTCTTCTGCGGCTGCACGGTCGTCATCACCGGCACCGACCACGCCCCGGAGCATCCCTACCTCGAGATCCTGGAGCGCGAGATCGACTGGGTGGCGGGGCGGACGGGAAGCGACCGGGAGGTCGTCCAGCTCCACTGGGGCGGCGGGACGCCGACGTACTTCCCGCCGGCGCTGCTCGAGAAGCTCGGCCGCCGCATCTTCGACCGCTTCCGCCTCGCTCCGGACGCCGAGCTCGGGGTCGAGATCGATCCCCGGGTCACCACCCGCGCGCATCTCGAGACCCTCGCCGGACTCGGGTTCAACCGCCTGAGCATGGGCGTGCAGGACTTCGATCCGCGGGTCCAGAAGGCGATCAACCGGATCCAGCCCTACGCGGCCACGCGGCAGCTCGTCGAAGACGCGCGGGCCCTCGGTTTTCCGAGCATCAACTTCGACCTCATCTACGGCCTGCCGCACCAGACGCCGGCGACGTTCTCCGCCACGATCGATCGCGTGCTCGAGATCGCTCCGGACCGGCTCGCCGTGTACTCGTATGCCAACGTTCCGTGGATGAAGAAGCACCAGAACGTTCTCCTGCCGTACCTGCCGGACGAAGCCACGAAGTTCGGCATCTTCCGGACCGCCCTCGAGCGTTTCGGCGACGCCGGCTTCGAGTACATCGGCATGGACCACTTCGCCCGGCCCGACGACGAGCTCGCGCGGGCGCGCCGCGACCGGACGCTCCACCGCAACTTCCAGGGATACACGACCAAGGCGGGGACGGATCTCATCGGCTTCGGCATGAGCGCGATCGGCTCGGTCGGAGGCCATTACGTCCAGAACCGCCGCGAGCTGCCGGCCTACCGGCAATCGATCTCCGACTCGGGCGCCGCCACGTTCCGCGGCGCGCGCCTGTCCGCAGACGACGCGCTGCGCCGCGAGGTCATTTCCAACCTGCTCTGTCACGGCGTCGTCGTCAAGTCCGAGATCGAGCAGCGCTTCGGCATCGTGTTCGACGAAGTCTTCGCCCCCGCGATCGAAAAGCTCGCCCCCTGCGCCGCCGACGGCCTCGTCGAGCTGACGCCGGGCGAGATCCGCGCCACGGCCCTCGGGCGGGTCTTCCTGCGCAACCTCGCGATGCCCTTCGACGCGTACCTCGAGGCGAGCCCCGAGAAGCCCGTTTTCTCGAAGACGCTGTGACGCGCCGCGCGATCCTCTTCCTGCAGCTCGGCGGCCCCGAGACGCTCGCCGACGTTCCCGCGTTTCTGTATCGTCTCTTTTCCGACCCGGACGTCATCCGCGTGCGCCCGGCCCTGCTGCGCAAGGCGATCGCCGCCGCCATCACGTTCGGCCGCAAGAAGGCCTCCCGGGCCCTCTACGCTTCGATCGGAGGCGGCTCCCCGATCCGGAGGCTGACCGACCAGCAGGCCGCCGGAACGCAGGCCCTGCTCCGCGCGGACGGGCACGACGTCCTCGTCCGCACGGCGATGACGTGCTCCGCGCCCCTCGTCGAGGACGTCGTGCGCGAGCTCGCCGCGCAAGGCGTGGACCGGTTTCTCGCCTTCCCCCTGTACCCGCAGTACTCGCTGACGACGACGAAAGGGGCCCTCGAGCGCAGCCGCGCGGCCGTCGAGTGCCATGCGCCCGGCGCGTCCTTCCACGAGATCGGCTCGTTCCCGACGCTTCCGCTCTTCGTGGATGCGCACGTCGAGGGCGTCCGCGAGCAGGTGGCGCAGTTTCCGGATCCGCGCCCCGAAGCGATTCACCTCCTCTTCTCGGCGCACTCGATCCCGAAAAAGCTGGTCACGAAGGAAGGCGACCCTTACGCCGGGCAGGTCGAGTCGAGCGTGCGCGCGATCCGCGACCGGCTCGGCTGGACGGGCCCCTCCACGCTCGCCTACCAATCCAAGCTCGGTCCCGTCGAGTGGCTCGGCCCGCCGACCTCCGGGGTTCTCGCCGAGCTCGGCCGCCGGGGCGAGAAGCAGGTCCTCGTCGTTCCGGTCGCGTTCGTGACGGATCACGTCGAAACCCTGCAGGAGATCGACCAGCTCTTCGCGGGACAGGCCCGGGCGGCCGGCATCGCGCACTTCCGACGGACGCCGGGGTTGAACGATCGGCCGACGTTTCTTCGCGCGCTCGCCGGGCTGGCGCGGTCGGCCGAGCCCTTCTGGGGCCCATGAGCGGCCCGACCGTGGTCGTGGGCGCGGGCCTTTCGGGCCTCACGGCTGCGCTCGCCCTGTCCGAGGCGGGCGGGGACGTCCTCGTCCTCGAGAGCACCGGCCGGCCGGGCGGCGTCGTCCGCACGGAAGCGAAAGAAGGCTTCCTGCTGGAGCTGGGGCCGAACACCGTCCGGCCGACGCACGAGCTCGCGGCCCTGGTGGAGAAGCTCGGCCTCGGAGACCGCGTCCTGCGCGCCGACCCGCGGGCGAAACGCTACGTGGATTTCGAGGGCGCCCTCCACGCGGTTCCCATGTCTCCCGGGCAGCTCGTCTCGACGCGGCTCCTTTCGGCGGGCGCGAAGCTGCGCCTGCTCGGCGAGCCGTTTCGCCGGACCGCGCCCGTCGCGGGAGAAAGCGTGCGGGACTTCGCGGCGCGACGGCTCGGGCCGCAGATCGCGGACCGGCTCGTCGAGCCGTTCGTCGCGGGCATTTTCGCCGGCAATGCGGGACGGATCTCGGTGTCGGCGGCTTTCCCGGCGCTCGACCGCGCCGAGCGCGATCACGGCAGCCTCGTCGCCGGAATCCTCGCGGCGCGCCGATCCAGGCCGTCCGGCCCCCGGCTGCCCCGCGGACTTCTGTCGTTTCGCGACGGCCTCGAGACGCTCCCGCGCGCGCTGGCCACCCGGCTCGGCACGCGGCTGCGCCTGGCGACGCCGGTCACGGCGCTCTCGCCGCGCGGCCAGGGCTGGACCCTGCGAACGGGCGGCGGCGACGTCGAGGCCGATCGCGTCGCGCTCGCTCTTCCCGCCCCCCAGGCCGCGGCCCTCGTCACGGGTTTCGCTCCCGAGGCCGCGGCCGCCCTCTCGGGCATCCCGCAGCCGCCCGTCGTCGTGCTCCACCTTTCCTGGCCCGACGGCGCTCTCGCGCGGCCGCTCGAGGGCTTCGGCCACCTCGTGTGCAACGGTCCGGGCCGCCGCATCCTCGGCGCCGTGTGGAGCTCGAGCCTGTTTGCCGGGCGCGCGCCCGCGGGCCACGTCCTGCTGACGGTCTTCATGGGGGGCGCCCGCGACCCCGGGGCCATGAAGCTCTCCGACTTCGAGCTGACGGAGCTCGCCGGACGCGACCTCGCCGCCGAGGGCCTCGTCCGCGGCCCGGCCCGCGCGGTCCTCATCACGCGGTGGCGACAGGCGATCCCCCAGTACGAGCGGGGACACGAGGAGCGCATCGCCGAGCTCGCGCGCGCGGAGTCGCGCTGGCCGACGCTGCGCTTTCTCGGAAACTACCGCGGCGGCGTCTCGGTCGGCGACGTCACGCGCTCCGGGACCGAGCTCGGCCTCAGTCTTTCGCGCTCCCGCGCTTGAGCTCCTGCTGATCTTCCGGCGAAAGCGCCGGAAGCCGGCGCACGAACGCGACGATCTTCCATATTTCCTCGTCGGAGTGCGTCGGCCCGAACGCCGGCATGCCGGTCATCCGGATGCCGCCCTGCACGAGCCAGAAGAGCTCGCCGTCGGTGCGCCTCTGAACCTTGCCCGTCGAAAGGTCCGGCGCCGGGGGATTCAGGCCCTCGCCCGGCTCGGAGGCATCCACGCCCGGCGCGCCGTGGCACGTGACGCACATCGCCCTGTAGTGAGCAAGGCCGACGCGGAGCACCTCCGGATCCGGTTTCAACGGATTGGCGCCCTTGGGCGCGCGCCGCTGGACGGATCGGTCGAGCGCGATGGCGGCGACCTTGCGCTCGAGCTCACCCGCCGGCACGCTCGCCGCGGTGTTGAAGAGACCCGCCCAGACGAACGCCGCGCCGGCCGCCAGCAGCACCAGGACCCCGAAGATCATCCCAGAAAGAAACTTCATCGTTCCTCCCGCATCGCGCAGGATGCTACGCCTTCGCCCGTTCGACCATCCCGTCTTCATGCGGTGTTAGGCTTCCGGAGTGGCGTCCGAGTACCGATATCTCGTGGCGACGGACTTTTCGCCGTCCTCCCGACGCTCCCTGACCGCGGCCCGGGGCCTTGCGCGGCGCTCGGGCGCCTCGCTCACGATCGCTCACGTCCGCCCGAGCTCCGATCTGCGGGCAGCCGTGCTCGAAGAGCGGGGAGACTTGCTTCGGGCCGGGCGAGGCTCCCTCGGCGCCGCCATGAGGGCGCACTACCTGCGACGGATCAATGCGGTCGTCGAGGCGGACCGCGGCGAACGCGGGCTCATCCTCTCGGGCGCCTCCGACGTGGCGCTCTGCAAGGAGGCCCGGCGGGGCTACGACCTGCTCGTGATGGGAAACCGCGGGCACGGCGCCGTGTCCTCGCTCTTTCTCGGCAGCACGACGCAGCGCGTCCTCGCCCGCTCGCCCATCCCCGTCGTCGTCGTCGTGCGCTCGAAGCGCCGCCCCTAGGCGGCCCTCAGAGCAGCGGCGCGAGCCTCCGGGCGGCGGCATCGCCCGTCGAGTGAAGCCAGCCGCGGCGGCGCCATTCGGGACGCAGGATCTCGACCGATTCGGCGAGGTCTTTCTCGAACTGGCGCTCCATCGCTGCCGCGACCGTGTCGTCCAGGATCGCGAAGTTGCACTCGGCGTTGCGCTCGAAGGACCGGAAGTCGAGGTTGCTCGAGCCGATCACGCTCGCCCGGCCGTCGGCGACGAAGGTCTTGGCGTGGAGGATCGCGGGCTGGTACTCGAAGATGCGTATGCCGCGCGACAAAAGGCCCGAAAAGAACCCGTGCCCGGCATGACGCACGAGCCGCACGTCGCTCCTGCCCGGCACGAGCAGTCGCACGTCCACGCCCCGGCGCGCCGCCTCCCCCAGGATGCGCACCACGCGCGGCCGGGGCGCGAAGTACGCCGCCGTGATCCAGAGCCGGCGGCGGGCGGCCCCGACGATCGCCGAGAACGCCGCGGCCGTCTCCCGCGCCCCGCGGCCCGGCCGCGAATCGAGGACCATGACACGCGGGCCCGGCGCCGTGGCGGGCTCGAGAGGCTCGAGCGCGATCGCCGCGCCGCCCGCCCGCTGCCAGCCTTCGCGGAACACGATCGCCATCTCCCACGCCGTCTGCCCCTCGACGCGGGCGTGCGTGTCGCGGAACTGGCCTTTGCTCGGACGCAGGGACGAGCCGTACTCGTTTCCGATGTTCATGCCGCCCGTGTACGCGACGTGGCGATCCACCACCAGGATTTTTCGGTGGTCCCGGAATTTCAGGAACCGCAGCGGGACCCCGAGCGGATGGTAGAGCTGCGCGTCGATCCCGGCCCGGCGCAGCTCGGACCAGAACCGCGACCGGGTGGAAAACGAGCCGAGGGCGTCGGCGAGCACGCGCACGCGCACACCCCGGCCCGACGCGGCGATGAGCGCCGCCTGAAACCGCCGCCCGGTCTCGTCGTCCTTGAGGATGTAGGACTCCAGCAGCACCTCGGCCGACGCTGCGGCGACGTCGGCGAGCATCGCGCCGAAGGCCTTTTCCCCCTCGAAGTACACCTCCACGCCGGCGGCGGGACGGAAGATGCTGTCGTCGATGCGCGCAAGCAGCTGCTCGAAGCCGGGATCCGCGATCCCGCCTTGCAGGGCGCCGGCCAGCAACCCCACCCGCTGGGCCCGAAGCGCTCGCGGCAGGCGGCGCCCGGCATGCGGCCGCAGCGCCGGAATCGCGAGCCCGCGCGGCTCCCCGGCAGGCCGCGGCGCATCGGCGCCGTGCGTCGTCTTCGCCATGCTCTAGGCGTGCTCGGGCTCGATGTGGCAAAGCGTCTCGTCGCCCTGCTCGATCTGGATCGTGGCGTGGTCCACGCCGGCGTCCTCCTGCAGGACGCGCTGGACGCCCTGGAGCACCTCGCCGCGGGCGCTGCGCACGGCGGCGCGGATGTGGACGCTGGCCGAATGCTGTCCCGACGTCAGGGTCCAGAAGTGCACGTCGTGGATCGTCTCCACCCCGGGAACGGCGAGGATCGCCTCGCGCAGCCGGGGGATGTCGATGTCCGCGGGCGCCCCCTCCAGCAGGATGTGCGCCGCCTCGCGCAGGATCCCGATGCTCCGCGGCACGATCAGCAGGGCGATGGCGGCCGAGAGCAGCGCGTCGAGGCCGAACCACCCGGTGCGCGCCATCACGATCGCGGCGACGATCACCGCGAGCGACGCCAGCGCGTCGGTGAGCACCTCGAGATAGGCCGCTCGGACGCCGAGGCTCCCGCGCCGCCCCGCGTGCAGGAGGCGGGCGGCGGCCACGTTGACCGCGAGCCCGACGGCGGCCACGCCGAGCATCAGGTCCGTGTGGATCGGCCCGGGCGCGCGCCAGCGCTGCCAGGCTTCCCGGAGGATCAGCAGCGACGCGACGAGCAGGAGCTGGGCATTCACGAAGGCCGCGAGCACTTCGGCGCGGCCGAGCCCGAACGTGTGGCGCCGGGTCGGCGCGCGCTCCCCGAGCGCCAGTCCCGCCCAGACCAGAGTCAGCGCCGCCACGTCGGTGAACATGTGCGCGGCATCGGCCAGAAGCGCGAGGCTGTGGGTGACGATCCCGCCCCCGACCTCGAGGAACAGGACGCCGATGGTCAGCAGGAGGGCCAGACGGATCCTGCGCTTGTTGGTCGCCCGCTCGGCGGCGAACGCGGCCGTCCTGCCGGTCGGCGGCCCGGGCGCGGCGTTCACGCCGGCCGCGCCGGCTCGATCTCGACGCGCGCGTCGTTGAAGCACGCGCCGCCGCCGAGGTCCGTCAGCGTGTCGGGGGAAAGCGCGTTGGACGTCGTCCCGCTTTCGGTGTTGTGGCTCCAGATGCCCTTGGGCAGATACACGACGCCCGCGCGCATGCCGGGGTCCAGGTGCGCCGGGCAGCGCACCGAGCCGAGCGCGTTGAACACGCGAACGCGGTCGCCGTCCCGAATCCCGCGCACAGCCGCATCGTCCGGATTCATCGCGACCGGAACGGGAGCGCGGTGCAGCTCCCCGAGGGTCGAGCTGATCGTGCGATCACTCGACGGCGAAATCAGGGCCAGCGGATAGCGGCGGATATCGGGTTCCGGCTGGTAGCCGTACAGTCCGAGGGGCGCCTCGCGGTCGAGCGCCTCGGGCACGAGATGGATCTTTCCGTCCGCCGTGCGCGGGAACGTGTCCACGAACTGGACCGGTGCGACGCCCTCTTCCAGGAATGCGATGCGCTCCGCGTCGAGGCTCTCCCGCAGGTGGGCGCCCCGGCGGCTGCTTCCGAGGACGGCGCCGGAGATCTCTTCCGCGGTTTCCGGGTCGCCCGGCCGCGCCAGGTCGAGGCGGCGGCACAGCTCGGCAAAGACCGCGTGGTTGGGCCGCGCCTCGCCCACCGGCGGGATCACGGCGTGCGCCTCCTGCATCACGAAAGCGCCGTAGCCCCGGGAGATCTCCGTCCGCTCGAGAAAGGTCGTCGCGGGAAGGACCACGTCGGCGTAGCGCGCCGTGTCGGTCATGACCGGATCGAACACGACCGTGAACAGGTCCTCGCGCTCGAGGCCGGCGCGCACCCGCTCCTGCTCGGGAAGCGTCATGAGCGGGTTGGCGTTGTAGACGAAGAGCAGGTCGATGGAGGCGCCGCCATTCTCGGCGAGCGCCGCCCCCATGCGGTTCATGTTGATCTGGCGCGTGTTCGGTTCCGTTGCATTCGCGGCCGCCGTGCCGTCGACGTCCCTCCACGCCGACGAGTTGGAGATCGTGTAGCCGCCGCCGCGCACGCCGAACTTGCCGGCGACCGCCGGAAGGGCCAGGATCGCCGCGATCGCGGAGCCGCCGTTGCGGCTGCGCTCGGGCCCCCAGCCGCACCGCAGCGCCGCGGGCGAAAGTTCCGCGTAGAGTCGGGCGAAGGTCTCGATGTCGGCCGCCGGCACCCGCGTCTCGCGCGCCGCGCGCTCGAACGTCCAGGGCTCCGCGCGCCGGGCGAGCTCCTCGGCACCGTGCGCGTTGGCCGCCAGGAACGACTCGTCCGCGCGCCCCTCCGCGAAGAGCCAGCGGATGATCGAGAGAGCCAGCGGAAGGTCCGTGCCCGGGTGGATCGCCAGGTGGAGGTCCGCGTGCTCGGCCTGGCGCGTGCGGCGGGGGTCGACGACGACCAGCCGGGCACCCCGCTTCTGTGCCTCCTGGATGTACGGGACGAGGTGGATCCCCGAGACCGAGGGGTTCATGCCCCAGACGACGATGAGCCTGGCGTGCGCGTAGTCCTGGTACGCGACGCCCGGCATCTTGCCGTAGAGCCCGAGGGCGGCGCTGCTCGACGGGGCGGCGCAGACCGTCCTCAGCAGGCGCGAGGCGCCGAGCCGGTAGAAGAGGCGCGCGTCGGTCGTGTCCTGCGAGAGATACCCGTTGGAGCCGCCGTAGGAAAGCGGGAGGATTCCCTCCCCGCCGCGGCGGTCGCGCACGGCCCTCATCTTCTCCGCGACGAGGCCGAGCGCCTCGTCCCACGACGCGCGGCGGAACTTGCCCTCGCCCTTGCGCCCGTCGCGGATCCCCGGGCGCGCAATCCGCGCCTCGCCGTACAGGTGCTCCGGGTAGCGCCGCACCTTGGCGCAGATGTAACCGCGCGTGACCGGGTTCTTCTCGCTGCCGCCGATGGCGACGACCTTGCCGCCGGAGAGCGTGACGTCGAGGCTGCAGGCGTCCGGGCAGTCCAGCGGACACGCGCTCTCGACGTGCCCCTCGCCAGGCCGCGCCGCCGCGCTCATGCCGGCCAGCCCACGATGCGGTCGACGGTGTCCACCCCGATGGGATGGTAGCCCGGCCGCGCCTTGCGGTAGATGGCCAGGGCCCGGCTCCGGCCCGAATCCGTCTTGACGAGCTCCTCGTAGAGGGGCTTGATGAACTTGCGCCGGCCGATCTCCACCAGGAACTCTTCGAGCCGGTCGTCCGTCCGCCCGTAGCCCCCGCGCAGAGACATCAGGAGCCACTGGGAGGCGATCTCGGCGTTGCGCGAACCGGTCAGCGCGAAGGCGTCGTCCAGCGCGGCCAGCCGGTGCGGAGGCAGGGGCGAGGGCAGCTGCCGCAGGAACTGGAGCCGCTCGTGGGTGTTCCACTCCGGAAAGCCCTTCCGACCCGGCCCCGTGTTGCCGCCGGCCCAGTCCCGTGCGGCCGCGGCCACGCGCCTGAGCGCCTCGGAGGACGGCCGTGGCGCGGCCTCCGGCAGGCCCGGCCGCTCGAGCCACTCCGAGAGCGGCACGGCGTCGGACTTGCCCCCGTCCCCGGCGAAGAGGTGCTCGCGCAGGTACGCGACGAAGTCCGCGGTCGTGATGCTCTGAAACGCGAAGTGGTCGAAGTAGCCGCGCAGGAACCGGTCGAAACGCTCCCGGCCGAACAGTTCCTCGAGCGAGCGCAGGAAGAGCGCGCCCTTCTCGTACGGCAGACGCGTCGCGCCCTCGTCGGGGTCGCGCCCCGAGAGGTCGATGTGGAGGATCTCGTCGCGGTCCTCCAGGCGCGCAATCTCGTCCTCGAGATCCTGGCGTCCCAGCACGGCCTCCATTCCGGCCGTTTCGGGGCCATAGACCTCCTCGACGATCCTGCGCTCGATGTAGGTCGTGAAGCCCTCGTTCAGCCAGAAGTCGCTCCAGGTCGCGTTGGTCACGAGGTTGCCCGACCACGAATGCGCCAGCTCGTGCGCGATCAGGGAGACGAGGCTCTTGTCCCCGGCAAGAACCGTCGGTGTCGCGAAGGTCAGGCGCGGATTCTCCATCCCCCCGAAGGGAAAGCTCGGCGGGAGCACCAGGATGTCGTAGCGGTCCCAGCGGTACGGCCCGTAGAGCCGCTCGGCCGCCGCCATCATCTTCTCGGTGTCGGCGAACTCGGCTGCCGCCGCGGCCACGACCGAGGGTTCCGCGTACACGCCGCTGCGCGGTCCGAGCGGCGCAAATCCGATGTCTCCCGCGGCGATCGCCATGAGATAGGCCGGGATGCGCTGCGGCATCTGGAACCGGTACACGCCTCCCCGCGACCCGGTCGAGTTGCCCGCGGCGCCCATGACGGCGACGAGCTCCGGAGGCGTGCGGATCGTCGCGGCGAACGTCAAGCGCACCGAAGGGGTGTCCTGGATCGGGACCCAGCTGCGCGCGTGGATCGCCTGGGACTGCGAGAAGAGAAACGGATGCCGCTTGCCGGCCGTCTGCGGCGGCGCGAGCCACTGGAGCCCCGAAGCGCCGGGCCGCGTCGCGTAGTGAATCCGGACCCGGTCCGCGCCGGGGGGCAGCCGGACGCAGAGGGCGGCGCCCAGGATCGGGTCCGCGATGCCGATCTCGAACGGGGCGGGCGACCAGGGGCCCCCCCCCGAGGCGGTCTCCGCCGACCGGACGTCGATGCCCCGCGTATCCAGGCGCAGCACCGGGGCATCGGGCCGGAGCCTCTCGAAATGGAGGGTCGCGGAGCCTTCGAGAACCTTGCGCTCGAAGCGGACGTCCAGGTCGAGCTCGACGTGCCGGACCCGGACCTCTTCCGGGTTGGCGTGCGAGTGGACGTCGCGCGGGGGCGTCAGTGGATTCGGCTCGGTCATCGCGATCGAGAGATTAGCAGACGCCCGTCATGGGCGGCGCGAGGGCAAAAACAAAACGGCGCGCCGGAAATCCCGGCGCGCCGTGAAGATTCGAGATCCGGCAACCGCCGGAAACCAACCTTACTGCTTGGGGGCTTCGGCCGGCTTGGCCGTGGTCGTCGTCGCCTTCTTGGAGGACTTCTTGTGCGACTTCTTCTTGGTCGACGTCGAGTCGGTCTTCGGAGCGTCCGCCGACTTCGGAGCGGCGGCGGCGGCCGGAGCGGCCTTCGGGGCGTCGGCCGGCTTGGCAGCCGGAGCCGCGGACTGCTGAGCCAGAGCCACGAGCGGGAAAGCGGAAACGAGCGCCAGGGCGAGGAACTTCTTCATTGCGATTCTCCTTTTTGTCGCGATGCTCACTTGCATCGCGTCTACGGTAGGCAACCCTACGCGCGTCGAGATGAACCGAACATGAACGTCGGGACGGGCCGCCCGAATTGTCGAATCCCCCGGCCCGGTGCCCTCGACGCGGATGCCAAGCAGAGATCGCATGCGACGGCCCGGGCTCTCTTCCGTGCTCCTGTCGCGGCTCTTTGACCGCCCGGGCGTCGATTGCCGTCCGGTGCGCGGCGGAACTGGCGCATACGTTGCGACCCCTGGAGCGGGGGCCGTTGAGGCGGTTTGGACGGCCCGCCGCGCCACCTTCTAAATGTAATATGGCGGGGTGAGTCTTCCGACAACGGGCGGGAAAACCCCGGCGGCGCTCGCCGGCCTGATGCTCCTGTCGTCCTCGCTCTGCCTCGCGGCCCCCGAAGGCTTCCTCTCCCCCTCCCGGGCGGACCGCCTCGACCCCGGAGCCAACGTCGAAGCGAGCTGGAGCGTCGGCGCCAGCGAGCTCGAAGGAAAGAACGAAATGGAGCTCGTTCTCTCCCTCGACGGCGGCGCGACGTTCCCGGTGCGCCTGACCGGCCGAATCCAGCCTGGCGACCGGCTCGTGGAGTGGCGCGTGCCGGCCCTGCCGACCGAGCACGCGCGGATCGCCCTGCGCTCGGGCAACGACGAAGAGGGCGAAACCGAATCCATACTGTTCGTCAGCGAGGTCTTCTCCATCGCTTCGACCGGCGGCGTGGCCGCGGAAAGCCTCTTCCCCGTCGGAACGGAATTGCGGACGCGCGAAGCCCTCGAGGGGGCTCCCGCCCCGCAGGCGCCCGGCAGCCTCTGCCCCGGAGATCACGGACCCGTCCTTGAAGCGATCAACGTCCTGGACGCGGGCATCGAAGACGGCTCTGCCGTCACAGCGACGGTCGTGCTGCTCGCTTCCCACGATCGAGTACCATCGCTCTGCTGCCGTCCGGATCTGTCTCCGGCCGCCACGCCCCGCAAGGCTCCCGTCCCGCTGCGCCTTTAGTCCCACCCCCTTTCTCCCCGATTCAGAGCCCCGGGAACCTCTTCGAGAAAGGAAGGGTCTTCAATGCTTTTTGTCTTCATTCGCAACGGAGTACGTTCGCTCGTGAGAACGTCCCTCGTGCTCGGCGGTCTGTTCTGCGCCGGCCTCGTGCTCGCACAGGACACGCCCACCCCGTCCCCGACCCCGCAGCCGGGCGTACCGCCCGTCAACGAGTCGGTCGTCGTCTCGGCCACCCGCAGCCCGGAAACCGAGCTCGAGATCCCCGGCGAAGCCACCGTGATCACCGGCGAGCAGCTGCGCGCGCAGGGCGTCACGAACCTCGCCGACGGCATCCAGAACGTGATGGGCATGGACACCGGGATGGGCAGCGACAATGGCCCCCGCCAGCCCAACGTCGGCATGTGGGGCCTGAAGGAGTTCGACGCTCTGCTGTTCATGGTGGACGGCGTGCCGGTCGGCGGCCCCTTCAACCCGTCGCTGGCGCAGATCGACATCGGCGACATCGACCACATCGAGATCGTCAAGGGCCCCCAGGGCACGCTCTACGGCGTCTCGGCCTTCGCCGGAATGGTGCAGGTCTTCACCAAGAGCGGCACGGCCGGCAGCACGATCTCCATCGCGGGCGGCTCGTTCAACGAGGGCCGGATCAACGGCTCGACGACGATCCCGATCGGCAAGTCGTCGCTCCAGCTCTACGGCGACTTCGACCGCCTGACCAACGGCTGGCAGCCCAACACGGACTACCAGGACGCGCGCGGCGGGTTCCGGCTGAACACGCCCATCGAGGGCGGCGGCACGTTTTCCCTCTCTTACAACATGTTCCTCAACACGCAGTTCTGGGGCTCGCCGCTGCCCGTCGATCCCCCGACGGGAGAGGTCATTCCCGGCTTCAAGCCCGACAGCAACTACGCTCCCGTCGGGGCACGCCTCGACCACCGCGTGTACGCCGTCACCGCGAACGTGACGCTACCGATCAACAAGGCGACCTCGGTTCAGAACACCCTCGGCTTCAGCCGCGACAACCAGATCTCGGTCCGCAGCTTCGTGAGCGGCGTGGACGAGAACACGAACATCGGAACGTCGGCGGGCGTCTCCTTGAAGCCGGTGCAGACGTACGTCTACGACGACCTGCACCTCGTCACGAATTTCCAGGCGGCCGGCGCGCACCAGCTCGTCGGCGGTGCGGCGGTCACCTGGGGCAAGGAAACGGCCGTCGGCTACGGTTTCGACTTCAACTTTCAGATCGACCCGGTCATCGTCCCGAACCTCTCGGACATTCCGGCCGGCGATCATCGCTCGTTCCGGGACGAACGCACGTTCGTCGGTCTCTACCTGAACGACCAGTGGACGCCGGTGCCGTTTCTCACGATCACGGCCGGCGCCCGCTACGACATCACCTCGGAGACGCTGCACGCACAGGCGCAGGAAGTCGGCGACCCGAACATCGACGTTTCGGATGACTCGCAGCACGCGGACCAGTGGTCGGGCGGCGGCTCGATCCTCGGGCGCATCTTCACGAACCAGCCCGGCGCCCTGAACAACCTGAACGTCTACTTCGCGGGCAAGACCAATTTCAAGCCGGCCGCACCGAACCTCCAGGAGGCCGAAACGGCGGTGATCCTCTCGCCCGAGCGCACGACGAGTGAAGAGGTCGGCGTCAAGTCGGTCTGGTGGAACGACCAGATCGACTTCGACGTGTCGTTCTTCCACATGATCTTCAAGAACCTCGTCGTCTCGATTCTCGGTCCGGACGGGAACCCCCGCCTCGTCAATGCCGGCCAGGAGCTCTTCCAGGGCGCCGAGTTTTCGGTCAACTATCACCCCAACTTCCTGCCCTACTTCTCGTTCATGGCGGGCTACGCGCACCACGACGCGCTGTACCAGGTGTTCACGTTCATCGATCCGGACGAGGGCGCCGCTGGACGCCTCCGGCGAGCGCCTCGAGCTGACGCCGCGCGACCTCTGGAACGGAATGATCAGCTACGGCCCGGTCAACGGCCCCGGCGCATGGTTCGCCATCCGTCACCAGAACCACCGCCCCTTCGACAAGATCAACCTCGCATACACGCCGTCGTTCTTCGAGTACGACCTCGGCGTCTCCTACACGTGCGGCCCGTGGCGCGTGGCCGTCGCCGGCCGGAACATCGGCGACAGCCGCCACTACGTGGGTGAGAGCGAGATCGGCGACGCCCAGGACTACGTCGCCTTTCCCCGGCGATTCTGGGCGGAGCTCCAGCTCAGGTTCTAGACCCGACTCGCCTCCGGGCCCGGCCTCCGCAAGGGGGTCGGGCCTCTTTCTCTGACCCCCTCATCCCGACCGACGATCCCACCGCCCACGCAGGGCGCACGAACAAGAATGGCGGCCCGCGCGGACCGTGGGCCGATGACGGCCGTCAGGGCTTGGGGGTAGGCCCGGCCGACGGCGGCGAGTCGAACTGGTTCTTGGGGGTTCCGTCCGGGTTCAACGGGGACGGCCCGCAAATGTAAGCCTCTCCGATCTTGCCCCCCCGCACCAGGACCGTGTCGGCCCCCTTGTAGACCGCCTCGGTCCGGAAGTAGTCCGGATACTGAGACTCCGAGATGCCGCCGACGGGATCCTGCGCGGGCTCGATCATCGCCACGAACTTGCACACCCCGACGACCGATTCGGCGTCCGTCGTGAGCCGGACCTTGTACTTGCCCTTGGTCTTGGCATCGGTCCGCGCCTGCTGCGCCGCCTGGCTCTGTGCGCAGCCGATGGAGAGCAACACCCCGAGGACCATGCCGAAGAAGGCGCCCCGCTTGTACGTCCACATGGGGGCAGTATCGCATTGTCCGGCGCCTTCGCGAAGGATTGGCTCCCGCCGCGGGAATCGAACGGGTGCGCGCCGTCGTTTGCCGGGATGCGGAGCCCTTCCGGCTCTCGCCAACGGAGAAGCACCATGAACGCCCGCTCGAAAACCCTGCGGCTTGCGACCCTCGCATTCGCGATCGCCGGCCCCCTGCCCCTCTTCGCAGAGAAGCCCGACGTCCATGCACGCATCCTCGTTCCCGCCAGCGCCGCGCCCGGGGCAAAAACCACCGTCGTCGTCGAGCTGACGGTCGGGCCTCACTGGCACGTCAACAGTCACACGCCGGCGGAGACGTTCCTGGTTCCCACCGACCTCTCCCTCACCACATCCGCCGGGACGCTGTCGCCCGTGCGCTACCCGGCGCAGGCGGAGCGGCGGTTCTCGTTCTCCGACAAACCGCTCCGCGTCTACGAAGGAACCGTCCGGTTCGAAACGGACCTCGAAATTCCGCCGGGCGCCCCGGAGAGCATTTCGATCGCCGGCGTCCTCGCCTACCAGGCCTGCAACGAGCAGCAGTGTTTCGCGCCCGCGAAGATTCCTCTCGGCGCGGCCGTCTCCGTCGAGCGCCCTTCGAAGAATTAACCGTTCATAAACCCGATAGCGATTCGAAATCCCCTCGCGGTGACGCAGTGACCGCGCCCGAGGTCAGCGGCCTGCACGGCCCATCGTCGCGGCCGCCCGCGCGCACTTCTGAAGAGAGAGACTTAGCCGCGCGACGACGCCAGGCTCGCGATGGCCCCGCGATTGCACCGTCGCATTTTCTCGACGCACGATGAAATTCACTTCGGCACGCAAGACCGGTACGACACCGAGACTGGCCCGGCGCCGGCTCGTCGCCGCGCTTCTGCTTCTCGCCGCGGCCGCGGCGACGCACGGCGAAGAACCCCGGGCCACCCTCGACCTCCACAGGCTCGACGGCGGATCCTTTTCGCTCGGCTCGCTCAAGGGCAAGGTCGTCGTCCTCGATTTCTGGGCTTCGTGGTGCATTCCCTGCCGCTCGAGCTTTCCTTTCTTCGACTCCCTCGAGCGCAAGTACGCCTCCCGGGGCCTCGTGGTCGTCGGCCTGACGCTCGAAGAAGACGGCGACACGATTGCGGCGTTCCTCGACGACATCCCGGTCGGCTTTCAAATCGTTCGCGATCCCTCGGGGAAAGCCGGCGAGGCTTTCGACGTCGTCGCAATGCCAACGACGTTCCTTCTGGACCGCGACGGGAGGGTGGCGGCGCGGTTCGAAGGCGGCGACGAGAAGACGCACGCGCAGCTCGAAACGGCCGTCGCGACGCTGCTCGCCGGCGGCACGTTGCCGCCCGGGACCGGCGTGCGCGTCTCGAAGGATCTCGCGGCGACGGGCAGCCTCAAGGCCTGGCAGCGCGGCTACCTGGCCGACCCGATCATGAGCCTCGACGGCGACCCGGTGACGCGGCTTTTCAAGGAGCACATCCACGCCAGCAAGGAGGCCGCCGCCGGGGACGGAGGCGCCTCCGGAGGCGGTTGTGGCTGTAACTGATCCGCCGAAGAGTCGGGGGCGCCGGCGCGCGGGCCGCGCGGCCCGCCAGGTGCCCTGGATCGCCGCCGGCCTCGGAGCCTTTGCGGCGCGGGAGGCCCAGGGCCAGTCCTCCGTCAACGCGCAGTTTCTCCTCTACAAGGAGTCGGGCGGGCGCACGCAGGTCCTGAACCCGGTGATCCTGTGGAACCAGGATTTCGGGAAGTCCGGCGGCGAGCTCGCCCTGACGCTCGGTTACGACGCGATCTCGGGAGCTTCCCCCACCGGTGCCTATCCGACCTCCGACGTGACCACCTCGGCGTCGGGCACCGTGACGGCCAGCGGAAACATCCCCCAGGCGCAGTACCAGGACACGCGCAAGTCCGTGGGCCTGACTTACGGCCGCCGCTTCGGAGCCAACCTGCCGACGGTGAGCCTGAACTATGCAAAGGAGAACGACTACACCGCCCGCGGAATCGGAATCACCGACGCGTGGACGCTGCTGGACGGACGCGCCACGCTCCACGCCGGCCTGGCGCTTTCCCGGGACATCGTCTCTCCGGTCAAGAACCCGGAGTCCAACCCGCTCGGCCTGGACCTGAACTATCCGAAAAACACCAACGGCTACTCTCTCGGCTGGACCTGGGTCTTCGGCGAGCGGGACCTGGGAGACATCTCCTTTTCGCTGATGAACCTGTCCGGCTACCTGACCGACCCGTACAAGGTCGTTCCGCTCGGCGTCGACGGCACCGAGACCCAGCCGGAGAATCGCCCGAGCACGCGATCCCGGCGCACCGTCGTCGCCAAGTACAGCCACTACTTCCTCTGGGAAGGCTCGATCAACGTGCTCTACCGCTTTTACAACGACGACTGGTCGATCACGGCCAACACGATCGACGTCACCTACAACCAGAAGTTCGGCCCGGACTGGATCGTCTCCCCCGAGCTCCGCTTCTATACCCAGACCGGCGCCTCGTTTTTCGCGAACAAGTTCCTGGTGCCGCAGACGTACATGTCGGCCGATTACCGGCTCTCTCCCTTCGGGAGCTTCCTGGCCGGACTGACCGTCACGCGCCGACTCTACGACTCGATCAGCGCCAACGTCGGCTTCACGGTCCTGTCCCAGCACAGCAACGACCCGATCACCCTCGTGACGACGACTCCCGAAGAGCGCGGCGCGACGTCCGTGTCCGCCGCCGACATGAACGTCACGACGGTCACGTTCGGCTTCGTGTGGGTCTATTGACCGGCCCCGCCGGGCGCGTCCTCTACACGCGGCGCTTTCCCCTCATGGGCGGCGGCGCATCCGTCGAGTTCGTGGACGACGGCGGCGTCGAGCGGGCGCAGTGGCTCGCGCGCGCCGTCGAGACCGAGGCCTGCCGCATCGAGGCGAAGTTCTCGCGCTACCGCGAGTCGAGCGTCGTTTCCGACATCAATCGCAACGCCGGCCGGACCCCCGTCGCCGTGGACGAGGAAACGGAGATGCTCGTGCGCGCGGCCCTGGACCTGGCGCGCATGACCGAGGGCCGCTTCGATCCCACCGTCGGCGCGCTGCGCCGCGCCTGGGACTTCAAGACGAGCCGCGTCCCGTCCACCGACGAGATCGCGGCACTGCTCCCCCTGGTCGACGCCGGGGCCGTCTCGGTGCGCGATCGCACCATCTTCCTGCGCAAGGCGGGCATGGAGATCGACCTCGGCGGCGTGGGCAAGGAGTACGCCGTCGACCGCGCGGCGCGCATTCTCGAGGCGGAAGGCATTGCCTCCGCGATCGTCAACTTCGCCGGCGACGTCCGCACCATCGGGAGCCGCGGCGACGGCCACCCCTGGAAGGTCGGCGTCGCCGATCCCCACGACCGGTCGCGTTGCCGGTTCGCTGTCCGCGCGCTCGGCGGAGCCGGCATCGCCACCTCGGGAGACTACGAACGCGGCTTCGTCAAGGACGGCATGCGCTACCACCACATCCTCGACGCGCGGACGGGTTGGCCGGCCCGCGGCCTTTCTTCCGTGACGACCGTCGCCGCATCCGCCTTCCGCGCCGGCCGCTTTGCGACGGCGGCTTTCCTGCTCGGGGCGGAAGCGGGCCTTGCGCTGCTCGAAGACGCGGCGGGCGTGGAAGGCACCCTGATCACCGACACGGGCGCCCTCCTGACGACCTCGGGGATGTCGCTCCTGTCGGACCTTCCCGGCAGCCTCTGGGGCGCCTTGCAGGCGTTCTGAGGGCCCGCCAGGGATCAGGATTGGCGGCCCCAACGGGAATCGAACCCGTGCTCCGGCCTTGAAAGAGCCGTGTCCTAACCGTTAGACGATGGGGCCGTCAGCGCGAAAATAACACGCCGCGAGCGGGCTCTACCCGTGGCGGGCCGGGTCGCGGCGCTGAGCTTCGGGCTCGAGCGCCAGCGCGTGCGACTTCGCCTCGAAGCACCGGACGAGGTAGATCTGGGCCGCCAGGCGCCAGCGCGGCTCGTCCGCCTCGGGGCACTCGTACTGCAGCACGCGCCCCGCCAGCTGGAAGTCGCCCGGGTTCAGATCGCCGTCTGCGCGCAGGGCGTAGAAGCGGGACACCTCGAGCCCGGAAAACTCGCGGTCAAAGATGAGGGTGCCGGAAACGCGGCCATCCCCCAGGTGCGAGAGCTTTTCCCGCACAATCTCCGGCGAACGCGCGCTTTCTCCTGCCACAGGCCCTCTCGTTGCGCAACGGCCCGCCCCGCCGCGAGATTCCCCGCGCCGAAAGCTACCATAGGGGCGCGTGCCCGATTGACTTGGGTGGACCCCCAAAAACATAATCCCCCGCCCCACAAGGCCAACACATTGCCCACCACGATCAAGACCATCCTCGTCGGCAAGGCGCGGGATCCGATGGATCCGCGCGTCTTTCACAGCGTCACGCTAGCGGCCTTCCTGGCGTGGGTCGGCCTGGGCGCCGACGGGCTGTCGTCCTCCGCGTACGGCCCCGAAGAGGCGTTCAAGGCCCTTGGCTCGCACGCCTACCTCTCGGTCTTCCTCGCGCTGATGATCGCGGGCACGGTCCTCATCATCTCGGCCTGTTACAGCAAGGTCATCGAGCTCTTCCCCGGCGGCGGCGGCGGTTACCTCGTCGCGACCAAGCTGCTCGGGCCGCGCTTCGGCGTCGTTTCGGGCTGCGCGCTGATCTTCGACTACGTCTTGACGATCTCGACGTCCGTGGCCGCCGGGGTCGACCAGATCTTCAGCATCCTGCCCGAGTCCTGGAGCCACAACCGTTTCTTCTTCAAGTTCGTCGTGCTCGGCGTGCTGATCGTCCTCAACCTGCGCGGGGTCAAGGAGAGCGTGCAGATCCTGGTGCCGATCTTCCTCCTCTTCGTCGGAACGCATTTCCTCATGATCGTCGTCGCGATCGCGACGCACGTGACGCAGCTGCCGGGGATCTACACGGGCGCCGTGCGCGAGGCGGGGGTCACCGCGGCGGAGATCGGGTTCATCCCGATGCTCTTCATCATGCTGCGCGCCTACTCCCTCGGCGCCGGCGCGTACACGGGCATCGAGGCCGTCTCCAACGGGGTCCAGATCCTCCGCGAGCCCAAGGTGCCCAACGCGAAACGCACGATGTTCTACATGGCGGTCTCGCTCGCCTTCACGGCCTCGGGCATCATCCTCGGTTACCTGCTGACGGGCGCGCGCCCGCACCACGCCAAGGTCATGAACGCAATCCTCGCCGAGAACGTCTTCGGCGGATGGGCGATCGGCGGCTTCGCCGTCGGCAAGTTGCTCGTGATCATCACGCTCATCGCGGCCGGCGCCATCCTCTTCGTCGCGGCGCAGACGGGCTTTCTCGACGGCCCCAGGATCCTCGCGAACATGGCCGTGGACTCGTGGGTGCCGCGGCGCTTCGCGCAACTCTCCGACCGCCTCGTCACGAACAACGGCATCTGGCTGATGGGCTCGGCCGCCGTCGCGACGCTCTGGTACACGCACGGTTCGGTGTCGAGCCTGCTCATCATGTACGCGATCAACGTGTTCGTCACGTTCAGCCTGACGCTGATCGGGATGACGCGCCACTGGGTCGAGGAGCGCGGCCGCGACGCCGCGTGGAAGAAGGGGCTGCTGCTGCACGGCGCGGGCGCCGTCCTCTGCGTCGGCATCCTCGCGATCACGGTCTACGAGAAGGCGTTCGAGGGCGGCTGGATGACGATCGTCGTGACGACGCTGCTCGTCTCTCTCGCGTTCCTCATCAAGCGCCACTACCTCCGGGTGCGGGAGCACCTGCGCCGTCTCGACGAGCAGCTGCTCGACATCCCCGTGCGGCCCCACAAGCAGGAGCGCGGCGAGATCCGCCACGACGAGCCGGTCGCGGTCATGCTCGTCAACGGGTTCTCGGGGCTCGGCGTCCACACCGTGCTCTCCGTGCAGACGCTCTTTCCGCACCAGTACAAGAGCTACGTGTTCGTTTCGGTCGGCGTGATCGACTCGGCGATCTTCAAGGGCCACTCGGAGATCGAGGCCCTGAAGCGGCACACCATGGAGGACCTCGAAAAGTACTGCGACTTGGTCCACAAGCTCGGCTTCAAGGCCGAGTACCGCTTCGAGATCGGCACCGAGGCGGTCCAGTCGGTGGTCGAGCTCTGCGAGGACGTGCGCCGGGAGTTCCCGCGCTCGATCTTCTACCTCGGCCAGCTCGTCTTCGAGAACGACCGCTTTTACTACCGGCTGCTCCACAACGAGACTGCATTCGCGATCCAGCGGCGGCTGCAGTTCGCGGGATTGCAGGCGGTCGTGCTTCCGATCCGCGTGCTCGAGCCCCGCAAGGCCTCGTGAAGCCGGGGCGGCGCTACTCGGGCCGCAGCGCGCGGGTCATCAGGCGCTCGACCGCATCGCGCGCAGGAACGCCCTCGTAGAGCACCTGGACCACGGCCTCGGCGATCGGGGCTTCGACGCCCGCGGCGCCCGCCAGCCGAGGCACCGCGAGGCACGTGCGCGCGCCCTCGGCGACCTCCGGCATCTCGACGAGCACGTCGGCGAGGTTGCGGCCCCGGCCGACCTGCTCTCCCACGAATCGGTTGCGCGACTGGGACCCCGTGCAGGTGAGCATCAGGTCGCCGATCCCCGCCAGGCCCTGCACCGTGCGGTCCTGTCCGCCCTGCGAGCGCACGATGCGGCCGATCTCCGCCAGTCCGCGCGTCACGAGCGCCGCGAGCGTATTCGGGCCGAAGCCGAGCCCCGCGACGATGCCGGCGGCGATCGCCACCACGTTCTTGAGGGCACCGGCCAGCTCCACGCCGACGACGTCGTCGGAGCGATAAAGGCGAAGGGTCGGGCTCGAGAGCGCGCCCTGGAGGGCCTCGGCGGCGCCACGGTCGGCCGACGCGATGACGGCCGCCGTGGGATCTCCCTTTGCGACGCCCTCGGCGAACGTCGGGCCCGAGAGCGCCGCGACGGCCGCCTCCGGGAACCGTTCGCGCAGGATCTCGGACATGCGCTTCAGGGTGTCGGGCTCGATCCCCTTGCCGGTCGAGACGATCTTGAGCCCGCGCCCGGAGGCCGCCGGGCAGAGCCCGAGCAGCGGTCGCAGCGACGCGCACGGAACGGCGACGAGGACCGTGTCGGCGTACGCGAACGCCTCGGCCAGGTCCGACCCGACGCGCACCGAGGGAGGAATCGGGTAGCCGGTCAGGCGCCGCGGGTGCCGGCCGTCGGCCTCGATGCGGGCCGCCACCTCGGGGTCGCGCCCCCAGAGGAGCACGTCGTGCCCGGACCGCGCCATCTCGATCGTCAGGGCGGTGCCCCAGGACCCCGCGCCGAGGACCGCGACGTTCACTTCTGTCCCAGCTTGCGCTCGGTCCCGGCCGCCAGCCGCCCGAGGTTCTCCCGGTGCTTCAGGACCGCGAGGACGGCCGCCGCGGCCGCCGCCGCGACGACCGGCGTCGGCGCGTGGAAGATCCCTCCCGCGACCGGCGGGAGCAGGACCATCCCGATCATCGAGGCGAGCGACACGTAACGCGTCACCGCGACGACGAGGACGAACGTTCCCACGCAGATCAGGGTCGCCCACGGCGAAAGCACGAGGAACGCGCCCACGGCGGTCGCGACTCCCTTGCCCCCGCGGAATCCGTAGAAGATCGGGAACACGTGGCCGAGGATCGCCGCAAATGCCGCCGCCGCCGCGTAGCGCGGATCGGCCGTGACCTGGCGGACGAGAAGGACCGCCGCCGCGCCCTTGGCGACGTCGAGCACCGCGACCGCGAGGCCGAGCGCCTTGCCGTGCGCGCGCAGCACGTTCGTCGCCCCGGCGTTGCCGGACCCCTCGGTCCGGATGTCCTTCCCGGTGCGCAGGCGCACGAGGATGACGGCAAACGAAAAGGAACCGATCAGGTAGGCGACGCCGACCAGGGCGGCCGCGACCGGGTTCACGCGGGCTCTCCGGCCAGGTACCGCCGCAGCATCTCCAGGGCCTGGATCGACGCCGCCCGGCGCACGACGCCGCGGTCCCCGACGAAGAGCCGTTTCTTCGCCGCCGTCTGTGCCTGGCGGGCGGCGAGGCCGAAGTACACGGTGCCGACGGGCTTCTCGGGCGACCCGCCGTCGGGCCCGGCGATGCCGGTGACGGAGACGGCCACGTCCGCGTCGAAGCGCTCCCGCGCGCCGACGGCCATCGCCACGGCGGCCTCCTCCGAAACGGCCCCCCGCTGGCGCAGCGTCGCAGCGTTCACGCCGAGCAGGGACTCCTTGGCGGAGTTCGCGTACGAAACGACGGACCCGAGAAAGTACTCGCTCGATCCCGGCACGTCCGTCAGGAGCGACGACACCATTCCTCCCGTGCAGGACTCCGCGAGGGCCACGGTGCGCCGGCTCTCCCGCAGGAGCCTTCCCACGACCCGCGCGAGATCGTCGGCGTCCTCGCCGAAGATGCGGTCCCCGAGGACGGCGCGAAAGTCCGCCGCCATCGCCGCGAGCTTCTTTTCGGCTTCCTGCGGCTGGCCGGTCACGGCGAGGTGCAATTGCACCTCCCCGGGCGACGCGAGGATCGTGACGGGATCGTCCTTCCACTTCGCATACACGGGCGTCACGAGCTCTTCGACGGCCGACTCCCCCATTCCGGCGATGCGGAGGATGCGGCGGCGTCCGACCACGCCGTCCGCCCGCTCGCGCAGGACCGGCAGGACGCTCGACTCCATGATCTCCTTCATCTCGGAAGGCACGCCCGGCAGGATGACGATCTCCGTGTCGCCGCGCCGGCCCCAGAAGCCGGGCGCGGTGCCCCGCGGGTTCTCGAGCACGCGCGTGCCGACGATGAAATCCGCCTGCTTCGCGTTGCACGCCGGCATCTCGAAGCCGCGCCGCGCAAAGCGGTGCCGCATCTTCTCGAGGAACTCCTCGTTGCGCGCGAGCGGCGCGCCGAGCCACTCGGCCACGGCCTCGACGGTGACGTCGTCCGCCGTCGGCCCGAGGCCCCCGGTCGTGAAGACGTAGCGGGCGCCCCGCGCCGACTGGTCGAGCTCCTCGCGGATCAGGGCGGGGCCGTCGCCCACGATGGCCTTCCGGATCACGGGGATCCCGATCTCTTCGAGCCGCGCGGAGAGCCAGAGGGAGTTCGTGTCCTGGCGCAGCGGGCCCAGCATCTCGCTGCCGATGGCGACGATCGCCGCGGCGGGCCGCCTGCCCTCCGCCGTCAAGGCGTCCTCGGGGCGGGCTGGGCCGCTTCCTCGGAGAGCTTCGCCCACTCCTCGACGAGCTGGTCGAGCTCTTCCTTCTTCGCGAGCTTCTTCTTCGAAAGCTCGTGCGCCGCGACGGGACCCAGGGTCAGGGCCCCTTCCCAGAGGCGCGTCTCGAGCGACTCGACCTCCGTCTCGAGGGCGGCGATCTTCTCCTCGAGCGTCCTGATCCGGCGGCGCTTGCGCGCCGCCTCCTTGTCGTCGGAGGAGTCGGCGCGGCGCGCCGGCCGCGCGGCGGGCTTCTCGGGCGCGGCGGGGGCGGCGACGGCCTGCGCGGGAGTCGCCGCGGGCGCGGCGCTCTCGCCACGGCGGGCCGCAGCGGGCTCCGGGCGCCTGCGCCGATCCGTCCGGGCGTCCGCCGTCTCGGTGTAGTTGCCCGAGAGCAGCATCGGCCGCCCGTCGCGCAGGTCGACGACGCGGGTCGCCAGCCGGTCGATGAAGGCGCGGTCGTGGGACACGAACACGATCGAGCCCGGGAAGTCGTCGAGCGACTCCTCGAGCGCCTCGCGCGAGTCGAGATCCAGGTGGTTCGTCGGCTCGTCGAGCAGCAGCAGGTTGTGCCGCTGCTTCATCACGACCGCGAGCGTGAGCCGCCCCTTCTCGCCGCCGGAGAGGCCCGAGATGTCCGCGAACACGTCGTCGCCCCGGAAGGCGAAGCGCGCGAGGTACGAGCGGATCGCCCCCTCGGTCTCGTCCGGGTGCTGGTCCCAGACCGCATCGATCGCCCGGCGCCTGGGGTCGAGGTCGCGCAGCTCCTGGTCGTAGTACCCGATCGAAACGTCGTGACCGGGCGTGACCGTACCGGCCAGAGCCGGCAGCCGCGCGGCCAGGGTCTTCAGGAGCGTCGTCTTTCCGGTCCCGTTCTCGCCGAGGATCGCCAGGCGCTCGCCCCGCAGCAGCTCGAAGTTCACTCCCGCGACGATCGGGGCGCCCGCCGCGTAGCCCGCGTCGACGTCCTTGGCCCGCAGGAAGATCCGCCCGCCCACCTTCGCGGTGTCGAACTGGAAGTCCACGTTCGTCACGTCGCCCGTGGGCTTCTCGAGGCGGTCGACGCGGGCGAGCTTCGTCCGGCGGCCCTTGGCCTGGCGCGAGTTCACGCCCGCGATGTTTCGGCGGATGTACTCCTGCTCCTTGTCGATGAAGTCCTGCTGCTTCTCGAAGGCGCGCGTCTCCGAGAGGATCCGTTCGGCCTTCTGCGTCTTGTAGGAGGTGTAGCCGCCGGAATAGCCGGTCAACCGGCCGTTCTCGAGGTCCACGATCTCCTCCGCGACGCGGTCGAGGAAGCGGCGGTCGTGCGTCACGACGAGGTACGCGCGGCGCGACTTCGCCAGGTACTCCTCGAGAAACTCCACGGCCTGAAAGTCGAGGTGGTTCGTCGGCTCGTCGAGCAGCAGGACGTCGGGCGAGGAAAGGATGGCGCGGGCGAGCATGGCCCGGTTCTTCTGGCCCCCGGAGAGCTCGGCGAGGGGCCGCTCGAAGTCCGCCTTTTCGAAGCCGAGGCCCGAGAGCGCCTTCTCGACCTCCGCGACCATGTCGTAGCCGCCCTCGTTCTCGAAACGGTGCGTCAGGGCGTCGTAGCGGTCGTGGACCGCGGGCGAGTCGTCGCCCTCGGCCATCGCGTGCTCGAGCCGGCGCAGTTCCGACTCGATCTCGTGAAGGTGCGCGAACGCCCCCGCCACGAAGTCGTGCAGCTTCTCCTGGAGGTCGCTCGGCAGCGCCTGGTCGACCGTGTTGATGCGGACCGCGTTGGCCTTGATGAATTCACCCGAGTCCGGCTCCTCGCGCCCGAGAGCGATCCGCAGGAGGGTGGTTTTCCCGGCTCCGTTCCTGCCGATCAGGCCGACCTTCTCCCCGGGGTTGTGCTGCCAGGTCGCCTCCCGCAGCACCACCTTGGGGCCGTAGCTCTTGTTGACGCGGTCGAATCGGTACAGCACGGCGCGATTCTAAACTGGGGTCAGAAGCGGGCCCGGGCGGCGTCGTAATGACGGCCGCGCCAGAGCACCCGGCGCCGCAGGAACCGCCAGAAGAACGAGCGCGCCGCGATGCCCATCCACACGGTCGCCAGCAGCGGGTGGGTCGCGGCTGGCCAGATCGGATAGCCGAGGAACAGGGCCAGGGCGATGCGCGCGGCGACCGCCAGGGCGAGACCGACCGCGGCGAGCATCATGTCCGGGGCGGGAACCGATGCGCCCGCCAGTGCGGCCACGAGCACCGCCAGGGGGAGGGTCCAGGCGACCCACGAGAAGACGGTGGTCAGCGCGAGAAACGCGCCCATCCATCCCTCGAACACGAAGGCGATGTTCTTGGTGAACCCGTCCACGACCTCCCGGAAACCGCGATACATCCGGAGCCGCACCCGGTCGTCCGCGAGCACCATGCGGCAGCGCCCGCCGGAGCGGCGCACCCGGATTCCGAGCCCGATGTCGTCGATCACCGACGCCCGCAGCGCCTCGTATCCCCCGGCGGCCTCGAGGGCCGCGCGGCGGACCAGCATCCCCGCGCCTCCCCCGGCCGCGAACCGCTTCTGCAGATCGGAGTTGACGAAGAACGCCGGTCCCCACATGTAGGCGGCCGCGAGGTACGGCATCAGGACGTTCTCCCAGAAGCCGCGCATCTCCACGCGCGGAAAGAAGGTGATCAGGTCCAGTCGCCGCGAACTGAGAAATGCCACGGCTTCGCGCAGGGCGGGCGGGTCGTAGCGGACGTCGGCGTCGGCCACGAGCACGAGTCCGTTCCGGGCGCGCGACACGCCCTGGAAGAGCGCGTGGGGCTTTCCCATCCAGCCGGGCGGGGGCTCGACGCCCGCGACGACCGTGAGACGCGAGTCCTCGGCCGCGAGGCGCGCGAGGATCGACGGCGTGTCGTCGGTCGAACGGTCGTCGACCACGACGACCTCGAGCGCCGGGTAGTCCTGCGCGAGGTGGGACCGGACCGCGGCCTCGACGTCCCGCGCCTCGTTGCGCGCCGGGATGACGACGGAGACGGCCGGCAGCGCCCCGGCCGGCATGGCGGGCGCCTTCGACAGACGCGCCATCGTGGCGGCGTTGACGGCGAAGAAGACGAGGCAGATCGCCCCGAGGGCGACGGACGCCACGAGCGTGGCGTGGAGCAGCGCTACGACAGCGGGACCTTCTGCCGCGCGTCCGCGCGGTAGGGCGAGTTCGGGTAGTCGGTGATGAGCCGCTGATACGTCGCGCGCGCGTCCGCGGGAGAGCCGCTCTGTTCGTAAATCCCGGCGAGCGTGAAGAGCAGCGCGTCCTTGGGAGCCGAGGAGTTCGGCGATTCGATCGCGCGCTTGAGCCGGTCGATGGCTTCGGTGGTCTTGCCCTGGGAGGCGAGGAGCTTGGCGGCATCGATCTCGGCGGCGGCGGCGCTCTCGGACGTGGCGGCACGCGCGGCCTTCTCGAACACGTCGACCGACTGCCCGGGCTTGTCGGCGCCGTTGGCGGCGAGGATCACCTGAGCGGCGCGGCCCGAGCGCGTCGAACCGTGGGCGGCCGCCTTCTCGAGGAGCTTGTCCGCCTGGACCTGGCGCTCGGCGGCGGATGCGAACGTCTTCGGCGCGCCCGCGGCCGCGGGATCCGAAGCCAGCGGCGTTTCGAGGATCCCGATGGCTTCCGACAGCGACCTGCCGGCCGACCTCTCGGTCCATCCGCGGTAGAGAAAGTACCCGGCGACGAGGACACCGACCGCGACCGCGATCGCGACGGCCTCGGTGACGCCCCGGCGGTGCCCGGAGACGTAGTCCACCGTCTTGCCCATCGTCTCGGCAAGGTCGTTGCGCTTCATCTCCCGGCGGCTGATCTTCTGCGTCATGAAATCTCGCTCTCCAAAAACGGGGCATTATGTCCGACGCGGCCCGACGGGTCAAACGCTTGCGACCCGGCGCTATACTTCTTTTCTCATGGAACCCGACATCAAGATCACCGGCGAACCCTCCAAAGCGGGCGACCGTTGCGCCTTCACGGTGGACCGGCCCCTGTTTCCGGGGGAATCGGCGCATTTTGCGGACCCCGCGGGCGCCGCGAAATCTCCCCTGGCCGCGGAGCTGCTGCAACTTTCCGGGATCGAGTCCGTGCTGATCGCCGACAACCTGGTCACCGTCTCGGCCGGACACGAGCTCGACTGGCCCGCCCTCGGGATCGGCCACATCATCCGCAGGCACATCCGCAGCGGCGCCCCGATCGTCGCGCCCGACTACTTCCGGGACCTCCCCTCCGAGGGCGACCTCAAGTGGGCCATCCGCGACCTGCTCGACCGCGAGATCAACCCGGCCGTCGCCGCGCACGGCGGTTTCATCGAGCTGATCGACGTCAAGCGCAACAACGTGTACCTGCGCCTGGGCGGCGGGTGCCAGGGCTGCGGCGCGGCCGACGTGACGCTGAAGCAGGGCATCGAGAAGGCGATCCGCAGCCTCGCGCCGCTCGTCGGCGAGATCCTCGACACGACGGACCATGCGGCGGGGCGCAATCCCTACTACCAGCCGAGCAAGTAGGCGCGGTTGCGCGCTTTCCTGATGACCACCGGAACCGTGATGAGCATGGTCGTGCTCGCGCACGTCTGGCGCCTGGTCGAAGAAGGGCCGCGCCTCCTGACCCCGTGGTGGATCGGCGCCACCGTCGTCGCGGCGGCCCTTTCCGTCTGGGCGTGGGTCCTGGCGGGGCGACCCCGAACCTAGATCTGGAACTCCAGCCGCGCGTGCGCCTCGCGCAACGCGGCCTCGGCGCGCTCCGGCGTCTCGGCACGCGAGAAGATGAATCCCAGGTAACGATCGCCCTCGGGCAGCGGCACGAGCCGCGAGCCGACGTGCGCCGAGACCGTCACGCCCTCGATGCCGGAAACCGAGCGCGCCTCGTCGAGCCCCTTCACCCCCAGCAGCACCCCCGCGTTCGGGATCGGGATCATCATGACCCCCGCCGCGCGCATCTCCCGCCCGTCGGCCGGGACGCCGAGACCGAGCGCGTGGCGGAGGATCAGCACCTCGAGGCTCATACCGGTACCGAAACGCAGCGTCCTCGAGCAGAGGCCGCCGATCGAGCGCGCCGCGATCTCGATGACCGAGATCCTCCCCGCATCGATGCGCAATTCGGCATGGACCGGCCCCTCCGTCAAGCCGAGCGCCCGCGCCGCTTCCTGCGCCGTGCGGGCGCAACCGTCGCGCACCGCCGCCGGGAGTCGCGAAGGCGTCACGTAGATCGTCTCCTCGAAAAACGGCCCGTCGAGCGGGTCCGGCTTGTCGAAGAGGGCGAGCACCCGGAGCGCTCCTCCCGTCATGAGGCCTTCCAGCGCGACCTCGGCGCCGGGCACGAAGTCCTCGACGAGAATCTCCCCGGCGGCGGCGCCTCCGCGCGCGGCGACCGCCGGCTCCCGGAGGATGCGGACAATCCTGTCCCAGGCTTCCACGAACTGCGGCGGGCCGTCGGCCCGGATCACGCCGCGGCTGGCGGCCAGGAAGGTCGGCTTGAGCACGCACGGATAAGCCACGTCGCCGGAGGCGGCGCGCGGGTCGCCGGTCGCCGAAAAGAGCCGGTGCGACGGCGAGGCGACCCCCGCTTCGGCCAGACACTGCCGCATTACGGCCTTGTTGCCGGCGGCGGCCACCGACGCGACCGTGTTGTGGGGTAGCCGCAGGCGCGCGGCAATGGCGGCGGCCGCGACCGCCGTCCGCTCGTCCACACCCACGACGGCGTCCACGGGAGTCTTCTCCGAGAACGTCTCGACCCGATCGGCGCACGCCGCCAGATCTGCAAAATCGAGCGTGAGCAGACCCGCCGGGTTCACCCGCTCCATCGTGCTCGCCTCCTCCGAGGCGACGGTCACGTCCAGGCCAAGCTCCGCCGCCGCCGCGAGAAAGTCTGGCGCCCGGTAGCTCGTCGTCGGCAGGAGCAGGAGGACGCGCGGCACGGGGCCATCGTAGCTGCAACTGGACAGAGGCGCGGCCGGCGGCGCGGGGAGCTTAGGATGGGTCCTTGAACCGAGTCCTCCTGACGGGCGCGACCGGGTACGTCGGCGGCCGGCTTCGCGCCGAGTTCGAGCGCCGGGGCGTCGCCCTGCGCTGCCTCGTCCGTCGGCCCGAGATGCTCCGCGGCCGTGTCGCGGCCTCGACGGAGGTCGTGGAAGGCGACGCCCTCGATCCGGCCGCCGCCGAACGCGCCCTCGGCGGCATCGAGACGGCCTACTACCTGATCCACTCGATGGGCTCAGGCCCGGATTTCGCGACCCGCGACCGACAGGCGGCGGGCGCGTTCGGCCAGGCGGCCCGCCGGGCGGGCGTCCGGCGCCTGATCTATCTCGGCGGGCTCGGCGACTCCTCGAGCGGGCTCTCCGCGCACCTGAAGAGCCGCCAGGAGACCGGCGACATCTTGAGAGCGTCCGGCGTGCCGGTCGTCGAGCTGCGCGCCTCGGTCGTCATCGGATCGGGAAGCCTGTCCTTCGAGATGATCCGGGCGCTCGTCGAGCGCCTTCCCGTGATGATCTGCCCCCGATGGGTGGCGGTTCAGACCCAGCCCATCGCCATCGAGGACGTCGTCGCCTATCTCGTCGCCGCACTCGACCTGCCTTCGGGGACGGAAAGGATCTACGAGATCGGCGGGCCCGACCGCCTGACCTACGGCGACCTGATGCGCGAGTACGCCGGGCAGCGCGGCTTGAAGCGCCTCCTCATTCCGGTGCCCCTCCTGACGCCCCGCCTTTCGAGCCTCTGGCTCGGCCTCGTCACTCCGCTCTACGCCAGGGTCGGACGAAAGCTCGTGGACAGCCTCCGCAATCCGACGCTCGTCCGCGACCCGGCGGCGCTCGCCGCGTTTCCGGTGACGCCGCGCGGCCCACGCGAAGCCATCGCCCGCGCGCTCGTCAACGAGGATCGCGAGTTCGCCGAGACGCGCTGGTCGGACGCGGTCTCGTCGGGCGGCCTGAAGGAGAGCTACGGAGGAGAACTGCGTGGCACCCGCTTCGTCGACACGCGGTCCGCGACGGTCCCGGTCCCGGCGGCCGCGGCCTTCCGGCCCATTCGACGCATCGGCGGCGCGACCGGCTGGTACTACGGCAATGCGCTGTGGCGCATGCGGGGGTTTCTCGATCTGCTCGCGGGCGGCATCGGACTGCGCCGCGGGCGACCCTTTGCCGATGACCTCCACCCGGGGGAGCCGCTCGACTTCTGGCGCGTCGAGACCATCGAGGCCGATCGCTTGCTCCGATTGCGCGCGGAGATGAGAGTCCCGGGCAGGGCCTGGCTCCAGTTCGAGACCACACCCGCGCCGGGGGGCACCGAGATCCGCCAGACCGCGATCTTCGACGCCTCGGGCCTGGCGGGACTGCTGTACTGGTACTCGCTCTACCCCTTCCACCGTTTCGTCTTTGCCGGGATGCTTCGCGGGATCGCGAAGAGTGCTTCCGCGCGCTAGCATTGCGCCATGAAGAAGACGCGCAAGACGGCGAAGAAGGCACCGCCCGGAAAGAAGGCCAGGACGAAGAAGGCCCGCCCCCGCCGCAAACCGATCATGCGGCACTCGCGGGAGGGCTAGAGCCTAGGCCTGCAGCTGCTCGAAGTAGCCGTGGAGCTCGCGCAGGGCCTGGCGGTTGATCTCCTGCCGCCGCACGGACTCGCGCACGAGCGACAGCGCCGCCATGCCCTCGGGCGCCATCTTGAGCTCGGCGATGACGGGAAGGGCCTCCGAGATCTCGTGGAGCGCCTCGCGATCATGGCCCTGCTCGAGCAGCAGGTCCGCCACGACGAGGTTCAGGGCCGCGACGTCCGCGCGCAGGCCGAGGGCTTCGAAGTCTTCCTGCGCCTTGCGGTAGGAGTCGACGGCTGCCGGCAACTGGCCCTCCTCGCGAAGCAGAGCCGCGAGGCCCCAATGGACCTTCCCGAGCGCGATCCGATTGTCGAGCCGCTGCAGCAACGGAATTGCGCGGCGCGACGCCTCGATGGCGGGGCCGGCCTCCCCCCGCATTCCGTGTGCATGGATCAGGTTGACGTAGGCCTCCGCCAGCAGCCGCTCGCTTCCCAGGGCCTCGGCCTCGTGACAAATTTCGTTGAAGACGCGCACGGCGCCCGCGGCGTCGTCCCGCTCGAAAAGTGCGAGCCCCGCGAGAAAGCGGCACTTCAGGACGTCCTCGGGCATGCCCATCTTCTGGAAGCTTTCGATCAGCGACGGAACGAGCTCGAGCACGACGTCGATCTGCCGCTCTTCGAGCCTCTCCGCGAGCCGCTGGTAGGCGAGGCGCGACAGCTCGCCGACCGCATTCATGGTGTGCCGGAATCCCGCCTCGGCGCGCTCGAACCAGAGCCACGACTCTTCGCGTTCGGAGAGATAGCGACACGCCGCGCCGGCGATCAGCGCCGTCTCGCCCAGGAAATACTCCCGCTCGTCGAAGAGACCGATTTCTCGCTTCGGGCTTTCGATGAAGCGATAGAGAAACTCGGCTTCGTCCCGGATGGCCGACGGCGACGACGTCACGCGGTCGCGGAGGATTCCACAGAGGGCGAGCAGCGTCTCCGGATCCTCGAGATGAAGACTTCGGGCCTTGGCCAGGCGCTGATCGAAAGGAGTCGCAAGGACGCGTTCGGCCGCCTTGACCCCGGCATCCGTCGACAAAGGACGATGGGGGAACGAAAGAACCGTGGCCGTCACGAACGTTCCTCCTCGAACCGGCGGTCGAGATCGGTCGCCACCTCGTCCGGTTCGCGGGCAAGGACGTCGTTCAGCTTGCTGTCCGGAGACTGTTCGCCGCCGAGTTTCCAGAGCTGGAAGGACCGTCCGTACTGACAGGCGGCCGAGAGCAGCGAGATGCGAAGCAATTTCACCGGCATATGTCCTGCGCCTCCGCGACGGGAAAGGCGTTGGAACCAGATGAACAGGTCCTCCTCGGCTCCACGCGCCTCCTCGTCTGTAAGGCGGTAGTACGACACCAGGGCGGAATGGATTACATCCAGAGCGCGGCTGAAAACCGACTCGACTTCATCCGGTCTGCGCGAAGAGGGTTTTTCCACTGGTGAGTTTTTTAAGGGTACACCACGCCCCCGAGCGGGTCAAAGCGGCTCCGCTAAAAATCCTCTGAAAGCTGCTTCGGGTCAGTGATTTAGAAACCCCGATTACATCGGGATCGAACCCGCGATCTTGATCACGAAGCGTGTCGGCTTCTTCTCCGGGCGCCACGCCGCCTGGCGGGGCGTCGCGTTGGGCTCGGGCTGACGCTCGGGAACTCGCGCGGGAACGTTGGAGGTAGCCATGGATTCTCAACTCCTTAAAAGAACAGCTCGTGAAAGCCGAGCCGAGATGAAACACCCCCATTCCACCACAACGGCGTCAAGGGGGTATCCCCTTTTCTTGTTTTCTTCGCCTGTCCGGGAGGTCAGGCTCCCCGCCTTCCTCCCGCTCAGACGGATAGAGTTGGCCGATCGTGAACGCCGAGCCTGCCCTTGCGCACGTCGTCGTGATCGGGGCCGGGTTCGGCGGCCTCGCCGCGGCCCGCAGGCTTGCCCCCGCTCGCGTCCGCCTGACCGTGGTCGATCGCCGGAACCACCACCTGTTCCAGCCGCTGCTCTACCAGGTCGCCACGGCCGCCCTCTCGCCCGGGGACATCGCCTACCCGATCCGCTCGATCCTGCGCGAGCAGGGCAACGCCAACGTCCTGCTGGCGGACGTGACGGCGATCGACACGGCGCGCCGCGAGGTCTTCCTGGCCGACGGCATCCTGGCGTACGACTACCTGATCCTTGCCGCCGGCGCGGGACACGCCTACTTCGGCCACGACGAGTGGGAGCAGTACGCGCCGGGATTGAAGACGCTCGAGGACGCGCTCGACATCCGGCGCCGCATCCTGCTCGCCTTCGAGAAGGCCGAGCGCGAGCCCGACGCCGCGCTGCGCCAGGATCTGCTGACCTTCGTGATCGTGGGCGGTGGGCCGACGGGCGTCGAGATGGCTGGAGCGATCGCCGAGATCTCCCGCCACGTGCTCGTCAGCGACTTTCGCGCAATCGACCCGCGGGAGGCGCGGGTCGTGCTCGTCGAGGCCGGGCCCCGCATTCTCTCCGCGTACTCCGAAAGGAGCGCCGCGCGCGCGCAACGGGAGCTCTCCGAGCGCGGCGTCGAGGTGCGGTCCGGGACCCCCGTCACCGGGGTCTCGGCGGACGGCGTCCTGCTCGGAGGCGAATTCCTGGGCGCGCGCACGGTCGTCTGGGCCGCGGGGGTCGCCGCGTCCCCGCTCGCGAAGTCCCTCGGCGTGCCGCTCGACCGTGCCGGCCGCGTGCTCGTCGAGCCCGATCTCTCCATCCCCGGGCATCCCGAAGTGTTCGTGATCGGCGATCTCTCCGACTTCGTTCACCAGACGGGCCGTCCCCTCCCGGGCCTCTCCCCCGTCGCCATCCAGCAGGGCCGCAGCGCCGCCGCGAACATCCTCCGCTCGCTCGCCGGAGTGCCGCGCGAGCGCTTCCACTACTTCGACAAGGGCACGCTCGCCGTCATTGGACGCTCCGCGGCCGTGGCGGAAATCGCAGGCCTCCGGCTCTCCGGTCTCGTGGCCTGGCTCGTGTGGTGCTTCGTGCACATCTTCTACCTGATCGGCTTCCGCAATCGCTTCATCGTGATGATCGAGTGGGCCTGGGCGTACGTCAGCTACCAGCGCGGCGCACGGCTCATCACCGGGGAAGTCGGGCCCGAACCGCGGTAGGATCGCCGCAATTTCGCGGAGGACAGCATGAGTCTCGATCGCCGGGCCCTTCTCGGGGGACTGACCGGGGTTGCGGCGCTCGCCGCGTTTCGCGGCGACGCGCTGGCACGGATCGCCGATGCTGGAAAGGCGGCGGCAGGAAGAAAGCCTGGCGAGCTCGCGATGGACGAGACCTACTGGTCGTCGATCCAGGACGCGTTCGAGGTCGACCGTACGCTGATCAACCTCAACAACGGCGGCTGCAGTCCGGCGCCCGCCCACGTCCTCGACCAGATGATCCGCGACGTCCGCTTCTCCAACGAGATCCCCGTGTACCAGATGTGGACCGTGCTCGAACCGCGGATCGAGTCCTGCCGCCGCGAGCTCGCGGTCGAGTTCGGCTGCGACCCCGAGGAGATGGCCATCACGCGCAACGCCTCGGAGTCGCTCGAGAACCTGATCTTCGGGATCGACCTGAAGCCCGGCGACGAGGTCATCCAGACGAACCAGAACTACCCCCGCATGATCACCTCCTGGGCGCAGCGCGCGCGGCGGGAGGGCATCGTCGTCAAGCTGGTCAGCTTTCCCGTTCCGCCGCCCTCCCCGGCCGCCGTGGTGGACGCCTTCCGCAAGGCCATCACGCCGCGGACCCGCGTCATGGAGGTCACGCACATCACCAATCTCACGGGGCAGATCCTGCCGGTGCGCGACATCGTGCGCCTCGGCCGCGAGCACGACATCGAGGTGTTCGTGGACGGCGCCCACGCCTTTGCGCACTTCCCGTTCCAGCGCGACGAGCTCGAGTGCGACTACTACGCGACGAGCCTGCACAAGTGGCTCTTTGCTCCCATCGGCACGGGCTTTCTCTACGTCCGCAAGTCCAGGCAGAAGAAGATCTGGCCGCTCATGGCGGCGCCGCCGGAGATGGACGAGAACATCCGCAAGTATGAGGAAATCGGTACGCACCCGGCCGCGAACCACAACGCGATCGCCGCGGCCATCACGTTCAACCGCGGGATCGGCGCGGACCGCAAGGCGGCGCGCCTGCGCTACCTGCGCGACCGCTGGGCCGTGCGCCTGGCCGCCGCCGATCCGCGCGTCAGGATCCTGACGCCCCTGAACGACACCGAGTCCTGCGGCATCGCCCTCATCCACGTGGACGGCCTCGACACGACGAAGCTGCAGGCATACCTCTGGGACAGGCACCGCATCATGACGACCCCGATCATCCACGCCGAGTTCAACGGACTGCGGATCACACCGAGCGTGTACACCACGCTCGCCGAGGTGGACACGTTCTCGGACCGGATGGAGAAGACGATCAAGACGGGGATTCCGGCGTAGGACTCGTCCGCCCCCCCTCACCCTGACCCTCTCCCCCCTCCGGGTGGAGAGGGAATCGCTCGCAACTCCTTCCCTTAAGGACCCCCCCTCTCCCCGCGGGAGAGGGACGGGGTGAGCGGCCCCCTGCCGGGAACCAACATCCCGGCGCGGTGTCCCTCTTTGCCGGAGGGACGCCATGACACGCTCGCTTCGAACCGCCATCCTGCTGCCTTGCGCATTCGCCGCCGCGGCCGCCCTGCGGGCCCACGACGCCGCCGGGTTCGACGTCTCGGTCCTGGTGGACGGCAAGCCCGTCCCCGAGTACGCCGGCCGCGGCAGGATCTACATCGAGGCCCTGAAGGGCAGGGAGTTCACCATCCGCCTCTCCAACCCGACGTCCGAGCGCGTCGCCGTGGCGCTGTCGGTGGACGGCCGCAACGTGGTCGACGCGAAACGCACGACCGAGCTCGCGGCCACAAAGTGGGTCCTCAATCCCGGCCAGACTGCCGACATTCCCGGCTGGCAGGTCTCGGGCGAGACGGCGCGCAAGTTCTTCTTCACCCAGACCGGAAAGTCGTATGCGGCGTGGCTCGGCGACACGTCCAACGTCGGCACGATCGAGGCGGTCTTCTTCCGCGAGAAGCGGCGCGAGACGATGGGCCGGTTCAAGGACGAGGCGGGCGCCGAGCGCCGCCCGGACGCTCCCGCCGCCGCCGGGGCTCCCGAGGCGAAGGCCCGCCAGAACTCCCCCGCGGCGGACGACTACGCGGCCACGGGCATCGGCGACAGGACCCGCTTCCCCGTTCAGTGGGTCGCCTTCGACGAGGACCCGACGCCCGCCGCCCGCATCGCGATCCGTTACGAGTACCGCCCACAACTGGTCCGCCTCGGCATCTTTCCGCGCGAGGAAGATCCGGTCTTCGCCCGGGACGGCGCCCGCGGATTCGAGCACGCGTACGCACCGGACCCGTACGGCAGGCGCTAGGCCCGGCCGGATCCGCCTTAGAATCGCGTCCGCGCGCGCCGCGCGGCGCGATTCACCCTTGACGGAACCGGAGAAGACCGACGAAGAGCTTCTGGCCTCCGCACGGGGAGGCGACGACGACGCTTTCGGAACGTTCGTGCGCCGGCACACCGCGACGGTCCACCGCTGGATGGCGCGGGCGGTCGGAGAGAGCGACGCAGAGGACATGACCCAGGACGTCTTCGTAAAGGCCTATCGCGGGCTCGGCAGCTTCCGCGGCGAGGCGCCACCAAGGGCCTGGCTCGCGGCGATCTCGCACAACGCCGTCAAGAACCGCTACCGCGCCCGCAGCCGCTTCCGGCGGGTGTTCGCCGGAAGCGCCGATGCCCTCCCCGCGCTCGAGGCCGAAGCGACCGGCGCCGGACCGGAGGAGCAAGCCCGCACGGGAGAGTCCCGGCGCGTCGTCGCGGAAGCGTTGAAGCGCCTGCCCCCGGACTTCCGCATGCCCGTCGTCCTGCGCGACATCGAAGAATGGAGCTACGAGGAGATCGCGATCTCCCTCTCGCTCCCCGTCGGCACCGTCAAATCGCGCATCGCGCGCGGACGCGGCCAGCTGAAGGACATCCTCACCCCGCTGCTCTCCGGAAGGCTCCGATGAACGACACGGTCCATCCCGCGCGCTCCCCCGAGTTTCTCTCGCGGCTCCACGACGGCGAGGTCGCCGCCTCGGAGGCCGGCGCCTTCGCGCGCCACAGCACCGCGTGCGCCGAGTGCCGGGAGGCGGCCGAGGCGTTCGCGGAAAGCCTGGCGGCGTTCCGCTCGGCGGAGCCGGCCCCGGCCGCCGCGGACCTCTCGGCGCGCATCCTGCGCAAGATCCGCGCGCAGTCGCCCTCGCGCCGCCCGTTCGGCGTCATGTTCGGGATCGACATCCGCTGGGCCGGCGTCTTCGTCGCGGCGCTGCTCGTCGTGCTGCTCTCCGCGCCGGCGCTCTTGCGCCGCGCGGAGGCGCCGCCGGGAACCGCCGCGCCCGCCTCCATCCCCGCGCGGATCGTCGACGGCGTTCCGGCGAACGAACCCGCAGGGACCGCGCAGCCGCCCGCGCGCCCCGCGGCCCGGGCCGAGGCGCCGCCGATTCCGTCCCTCGACAAGGCCAAGGACGAAGCGGGTGCCCCGGCGTCGGCACCCGTCCTCCTGGCCGAAGCGCCCGCCGAGGACGAGAAGAGCCGCCCGCCGGCGGGCGCCTCGCGCGCCAACGCCCCGGCTCCCGTGCTGCAGAGGCAGGCGACGGCCGGAGAAGCGGCGGGAGGCGAGGCGGGCGCCGCCAACGCCGCGGACGCGCTCGTTGCATCCCCGCGCCTGACGGTGCGCGCCGTGGACGGCCAGGGGGCCCCGCCCGCCCTGGCCTCCGCGACTCCCGACGAGCGCCTCGCACCTCTGCGCGGCCGGGAGTTCGTGCTCGTCGTCGAGGCCCAGGGCCGCGTCCGCGACGTCCTGCCTTCCCGGGGAGACGGCTTCCTCTCGCGCACCGACGCGGAGACGTCCGCCGCGCAACCGTCGGCCGCGGTGGACGTCCTCCGCGCCCTGCGATTCGCGCCGGGCGAGCGCCCGCGCCGGCTCGTCGTGCGGATCGAGTGACCGGCGTCAGATCTCCAGTACCGCCGCGCCCTGGACCTGGCCGCGCTTGACTCGCAGAAGGGCGGCATTCGCATCCTCGAGCGCATGGACCTCGGTCTGCGCCCGCACCGGAATCTCCGCCGCGAGGGCCAGGAATTCGTCCGCATCGCGGCGCGTGTAGTTCATGACGCTGCGCACGACGCGTTCTCCGTACAACGCCTCGTAGTCGAACGACGGGATGGGGCTCATGTGGATCGCGTTGACGGCGAGGGTGCCGCCCCGCGCCAGGCGCGCGAGGGCCACGGGCACGAGCTCGCCGGCGGGAGCGAACGTCACGGCGGAATCCAGCTCCACTCCGGGGTCTTCGAACGCCTCGCCGGCCCAGACGGCCCCCATGCGGCGCGCCAGGTCCCGGTGATGCGCCTCCCGCGTGAACGCGAACACCTCGCACCTCCAGTGCAGCGCAACCTGGATGGCCAGGTGCGCCGACGCGCCAAAGCCGAACAAGCCCAAGCGCCCGCCCGGAGAGATCCGCGACAGGAGCAGCGAGCGATAGCCGATGATGCCGGCGCACAGGAGCGGCGCCGCCTCGCGCGCGGCCAGCCCGTCGGGCAGGGCGTAGGCCCAGCGCGCCGCCGCGACCATCCGTCCGGCGTATCCACCGTCACGATCGCGTCCCGTGAAAGTGGCGCGCGGGCAGAGGTTCTCGCGACCCGAACGGCAGAACGTGCACACGCCGCACGTGGAGGCGATCCACCCCACGCCGACCGCGTCGCCGATCGCAAAGGTGTCCACGCCGCGGCCGAGCGCGGACACACGGCCGGCCGCCTGGTGGCCGGGCACGACCGGCAGCCGGGCCGAAACCTCCCCCTCCACGATGTGGAGATCGGTGCGACACACACCGCACGCCCCGACCGCGATCTGGATCTCGCCGGGACCGGGCTCGCCCGCCGGGACGTCCACCGGACGCAGCGGCGCATCTTCCGCCGCCGCCGCCCGATCGAGCCGCATCGCCCGCACGGAAAAACTATACTCGTGGCCGATGAAGCGCGTGGATGCGCTGCTGGCCGACTACGCCCTCGCGCACCGGACGCGCGGCAACGTCCTGTGCCATGCCGCGGGAATCACCCTCATCGTGTTCGGCGTGCTGACGATGCTCGGCCGCGTCCCCATCGCGCCGCACGCGACGGCCGCCGAGCTGCTGATCGCCGGGGCGGGCGTCTACTACCTCTGGCTCGATTTGCCTCTCGGACTCGCCGTCACCGTGGCGGCCCTCCTGCTCGACCTGGCAGCCCGGCGGGCTGGCAACTGGAAGATCGGCGCGGCGGCGTTCGCGGCCGGCTGGGTCTTCCAGGGAATCGGCCACGCCGTCTACGAGAAGCGCAGCCCCGCGTTTCTGCGCAACCTCGTCCACCTGTTGATCGGGCCGGCGTTCCTCGTCAACGAGGCCTTCCACATCCGCCCGGTTCCGAAGCCGAGCGACGCGTCCCAGGGCTTGCCCCCGTAGTCGATCTCGTCTGGCGGCGGCGCGCAAGCAGGACCGCGGGGATTCCGGATCGGGTTCGCTTCATTGCTTCCTCTTCATGTCCCGGTGAACCGCCCGGCCCGCTCCGCGCCACGATCTCCGGGATCGCGGCGATGTCTTCGGCCGTCGTCCGGAAGTTGACGATGCACGAGCGCAGCAGGAAGCGCCCCCGCACGACCGCGTTGGAGAGGTAGACCTCCCCGCTCTTCTGGAGCCGCGTGAGGATCTCGGTGTTGAGCCGGTCGAGGTATTCCTCGTCCCGCGCAGAATCCGCGGCGAGCTCGGCGGGAACGTAACGGAACGTCGTGACCGAGAGTCCCACGGTGAACGCCTCGAGCTCCGGGTGTCGCCCGGCGCCGGCGTAGAGCGCGCGCGCCAGAGCCATGTCGTCCGCGATCATCCGACGGTAGCCCTGCTGCCCCGCCATCCGAAGGCCCAGCCACACTTTCAACGCCCGGAACCCGCGCGAGTTCTGCGCTCCGTACTGGTAGTAGTTCATCACCTCGTCCGCCTTCTGCTCGCCCTCGTCCCGGAGGTGGTAGTAGAGCGGGTGATATTCGAAGGCCGCGCGCAGGAGGTCCCGGTCGCGCACGAGGGCGCAGCCGGCCTCCAGGGGCGCATAGAGCCACTTGTGCGGATCGACCGCGACCGAGTCGGCCAGCGCGATGCCCCGCAGGTCCTCCGGGGCGCCGGGAACGATCGCCGCGAAACCGCCGTAGGCCCCGTCGACGTGGAACCAGAGCTCCTCCTCGCGGCACACCGCGGCGATGCGGGCCAGCGGGTCCACCGCGCCGGTGCTGACCGTGCCGGCCGTGGCGGCCACGAGGAAGGGCATCCAGCCGGCGGCCCGGTCCTCGCGCACCTGCCGGCGCAGAGCCTCGACGTCCATCCGCTGCGCGTCGTCGGTCGCGACCCAGCGGATCGATCCCGTGCCGAGACCGAAGAGGTCGGCCGCCTTGTGCACCCAGGTGTGCGTCTCGGCGGACGTGTAGACCGCGAGGCGCTTTTCGCCCCGCCGGGCCGCGCCATCGACGCGCACGTCCCAGGGCGTCCGGGCCTTGCGCGCCGCGAGAAAGCCGATGAAGTTCGCCATGTTGCCGCCGCTCGTCAGCAAGCCCCCACAGTCGATCGGGTATCCGAGCATCCCGGCGATCCAGCGCACGGTCTGCGCCTCGATCTCCGTCGCGATCGGGGCGAGGTCCCAGCCGCCGACGTTCGGATTGACCACCGCGGCCATGAGATCGGCGAGCGCCCCGATCGGCGAGGGCGACGACACGACGTAAGCGAGAAAGCGTGGATGGCCGGAGAGGGTCGAGTTCTCCAGCACCAGCTTCGCCGCTTCCTCGAGCAGCGGCAGCGCCGCGGCGCCCGGCTCCGGCGGCCCTCCGGCCGAAAGCAGCGCGCGGACTTGTTCCGGCTCGAGACCGGGCCCGACGGGCCGACCCTTCTGCGTCGCCAGGAAGTCGGCGAGGCGGTCCACCACCGCGTGGCCCGCCGCTCGGAACTCCGAGGCGGTCATCTCGATGGGCGTCTGCCGGGCCGGTGGCGCCGGTGCGTCGTCCTTCACGCTTGCGTGCTCAACAGAAAGTCGTCATGACGGCGTCGGGGTGATCGAGACGATACCCCTCGCCGGCAGGATCCGGGTCGATTTCGAGCACGGCGCCCTTCAGCTTCCGGAATGCGTGGGCGTCCATGACGACCGGGATCCCCTCCGCTTCGAACCGATGCCCCTCGTCCGGGGCGTTTTCCTCGACGGAAATCCGGAACCCCGTTCCCCCGCAGCCGAGCAGGTGGCGGATCGACAGGACCGCGCGGGAGAAGTCCGCCTCGGACTTCAGGCGGCGGGCGGCCTCGGGAGTGATCGTCAGGGGCGCGGCGGCGGCCATAAGATCTCCATTCTATGAAGAAGAAGCCCCCCCGCGTGCGCCGATCCCCTGCCGTCACGGCCCTGTCCATCGCGACGTCGGACTCCGGCGGCGGGGCAGGCATCCAGGCTGACCTGCTGACGTTCGCCTCCCACGGCGTCCACGGCGCGACCGCTATCGCCGCGGCGACCGCGCAGAACAGCCTCGGGGTGCTGGCCGTCGAGACGTTCTCAACCCGCTTTCTGGCAAAGCAGATCGACGCCGTCTTCGTGGACTTCCGTCCTCGCGCCGTCAAGATCGGCATGCTCTTCGACGGGCCCCGCATCCGGACCGTCGCAGCGGCGCTCGAGCGCCACCGGGCGACGAACGTCGTGCTCGACCCCGTGATGGTGTCCAAGTCCGGCGCCCGGCTGCTCTCGAAGGCCGCCATCGGGACCCTGCGCTCCCGCCTGCTCCCACTTGCGGATCTCGTCACGCCCAACATCCCCGAGGCCGAGGCCCTGTCCGGGCTGCGAATTCGCAGCGCGGCCGACCGGCGACTGGCCGCGGGGCTGATCGCGGAGCTCGGACCGCGGGCGGTCCTGATCAAGGGGGGCCACGCCCGGGGCGCCGAGGCGCGCGACATCCTCTTCGACGGACGGTTCTTCACGGAATTCGTGGCGCCGCGCATCGCCACGCGCGCCACGCACGGCACGGGCTGCACCCTCTCGGCCGCGATCGCCGCCAACCTCGCGCTCGGTCTCGCGCTCGAGGAGGCGATCCTCCGCGCCATCCAGTACCTGCGCGCCGGTCTCGTCCGCGGCGCCTTCCCGGGCAAGGGCTGGGGCGTGCCGGATCACTTTCCGGCTACTTGATGTAATACCCCGAGACGCGCCACGCGCCGCCCTTGTCCTTCATCGGCGTGATCGTCTCGACGGCGCCGCTCTTCTTCTCGAAATCCGTGTCGTACTGGATGACGACGTACTCCCCCGCCGGCGCTCCCGGAATCTCGCGCGTGAACTTCGCCCCCTTGAGCTTGCGCGACACGACCTTGCCGAGCGGCGCGCGCACCTTCTCGAGCGCCTCCTGCCACTGCGCCTGCGACAGAACCGCCTTGAAAGCCTCGGCGGCGCTGGACCAGCTTTCGCCGTACTTGCCGGCGTCCACGAGCGCGAGCCACGCCTTCGCGGACTGTTCGGCGGCGTTTTCCGGACCCTCCGCCGGAAGCGGCGCGCCGGCGAGGGTGAAGCCGATCGCGAGCAGGAGCACGAGCGGAAAGAGCCTCTTCATCGTTCTCACTCCCAGAGCGAAAAGGCGTACCCGAGCGACGAGTACGCGGTTTCGGAAATCGCCGTCTGCTCGGCGTCGCGGTTCTTGTCCATCTCCTTGAGGGCCCCGACCATCCGGTACTTGGCGCCCTCCACGAAGGCCTTCGCCACACGCACCTCGTCGGCCGCCTGCTCGGCGCCGCGCCGCGCGATCGTTGCCGTCGCCCGCGACAGGACGGCGACCGAAGCGTAGAGATCGATCGCGATGTTGGCCAGGCGCTCCTGGTGGTACTCCTTCTCGATCACGCCCTTGCCGTACTTCTTCAGCAGCGTCTCCACCGCTCCGTGCGCGGCCCGCGCGTAGCGGGCGACGATCTCCCCCTGCGGGGCGAGCTCCGGGGCGATCTTCGTGAGCCTGCCCGGCGTGACGGCGACCTTGAACTTCTTCGCCGCGTAGTCCGAGAGGATGCCGAGCGAGCCCAGGGGCGCCTTGAGCGCGCGGCCGACCTCTTTCAGGTCCTCCCCCACGTCCCGCATTCCCGAGAGCGCCACGAGGACCCGCAGGATCTCGTTGGTGCCCTCGAAGATCATGTTGATCCGGGAATCGCGCAGCGCCTTCTCGTAGGGATAGTCCTCCATGAAGCCGTTGCCGCCCGCGATCTGGAGCGCGTCGTTGATGTTGCGCCAGACGGCCTCCGTGCCGAAGACCTTGCAGCAGGCGCCCTCGAGCGAGTAGTCCTCGAGGCCGCGGTCGATCAAGCCCGCCGTGAGGTAGACCATCGACTCGAGGGCATACGTCGAGACGACCATCCGCGCGAACTTGGCGCGAATCATCTCGAACTCCGCGATCTTCGTCTTGAACTGCTTGCGCTGCGTGGCGTGCCGCGCCGCCTCGCGCAGCATGATCTTGGATCCGCCGATGCACCCGGCCCCGAGGGACGTACGGCCCGTGTTCAGGATCTCGACCGCGATCTTGAAGCCCTGGCCGCGCTCGCCGAGCACGTTGAAGGCCGGCACGCGCACGTTCTCGAGCTCGATCGGGACGGTCGAAGAGCCCTTCAGGCCGAGCTTCTTCTCTTCCTTGCCGGGCGTCACGCCGCCGAGGTCCTTCGTCACGACGAATGCCGTGATCCCGCGGTGCTCGTCGGCCGCGCCGAGCTTCACGTCCCGGGCGAAGACCGTGAAGAACTCGGCGAACCCGCCGTTGGAGATCCAGTGCTTCGTGCCGTTCAGAACGAACTCGTTCTTCGCCTCGTCGAAGACGGCCGTCGTCTTGATCGACGCCGCGTCCGAACCCGCCTCGGGCTCCGTCAGTGCGAAGGCCGCGATCATCTCGCCCGAGGCGAGCCTCGGGAGCCACTTCTTCTTCTGCGCGTCGGTCCCGTGGAGGATCAGGCCCTTCAGGCCGATCGACTGGTGGCCGCCGATCAGGATGCCGAGCGAGGCGTCGGTCCGCCCGATCTCCTCGGTCGCGCGGCAGTAGGCCGAGGCCGAGAATCCGTAGCCGCCGTACTCCTCGGGGATCGACATCCCGAAGACGCCGAGCTCCGCGAGCCCGCGCAGCAGCTCGGGCGAGACCCCGTGCTCGCGCTCGATCCTCGGCGAGTCGATGTGGTCCTTCGCAAACCCGCGGAAGGAGTCGAGGAAGGCCGACACGGTCTCCCGCTCGGACGCTTCGATCTCGGGGAACGGAAAGACCGTGTCCTCCGGGATCTCGCCGGCGAAGAGCGACTTGACGACGGGGACGAGGCGCGCGTCGGCCGGCGCGCTGGAGGAGGGGCGGTCTGTCATGGAGAGATCTCCCTGGAAGAGGCGGGCGAGTCCGGATAGAAGCCCCGGCGCTCGTTGGCCAGGCGCTGGATGGTGTCGGCGGGAGCGAAGCGAGGCCCGAGCCGCTCCGCGAGGTCGTCGAGCCTCGCGAACACGCGGCCGAGGCCGATGGCGTCGGCGTGGCGCAGGAGGCCGCCGCGAAACGGCGGGAACCCCGTTCCAAAGATCATCGCGAGGTCGAGCTTGCCCGGTTCCTCGACGACGCGATCCTCGAGGCAGAACGCGGCTTCGTTGATCATCGGCAGGACGAGCCGCGCCTGCATGACCTCGGCCGGCAACGGCGACTTGTCCCTCGGCGTCGCGCGCAGCGCCGCATAGGCCTCGCGCGCCGGCTCGCCGCGCTTGCTGCCCGCGTAGTCGTAGAAGCCCTTGCCGTTCTTGCGCCCGAGCCGTCCGGCCGCGGCGAGCGCTTCCTCCCCGCCCATCTTCAGCCGTTCCGGGAACGCGGCCTGGAGCACCTCGCCGCCCTTGGCCGCGACGTCCAGGCCCACGTCGTCGAGCAGGGCCAGCGGCCCGACGGGCATGCCGAACTCCGTCATCGCCGCGTCCACGTCCTCGATCCGGCAGCCCTCCTGGACGAGCCGCACCGCCTCCGAGAGGTAGGGCGCGAGGATCCGGTTCACCAGGAACCCGGGCGTGTCGCGCACGACGACGGGCGTCTTGCCGAGCGTCTTCGCGAGCGCAAAGATGGTCGCGACCGTCTCGTCGCTCGTCCGCTCGCCGCGGATCACCTCGACGAGCGGCATCCGGTGCACGGGATTGAAGAAGTGCATGCCGGCGACGCGGCCGGGCTCGAGGGCGCCCACCGCGATCTCCGTGATCGGCAGGGTCGACGTGTTGGACGCGAAGATCGCCGTGCGCGGCACCGCCTCCTCCCATTCCTTCAGGACCGCCCGCTTGACGGCGAGCTTCTCGACGACCGCCTCGATCGTGACCTCGCACCGCGCGAAGCCCGAATAGTCGAGCGCGCCCGAGACGAGATCCATCTTGCGCTTCATCTCGAGCGGCGTCAGCCGGCGCCTGCGCACGGCCTCGCGCCAGATCGCGGCCGCCGCCGCGTACCCGTGCGCCAGGGCCTGCGCCTGAATGTCCTTCATGCGCGCGGGCAGCCCCTTGTCGGCGGCGAGCTGGGCGATGCCGCCGCCCATCACGCCGGCGCCGAGAACGCCGACGCGCTCGATCCCGCCGGGGCGCACGGACGGGTCCGCGACGCCCGTCTCCTTCTTCACCTCCTCGGTCAGGAAGAAGATGTTCAGCAGGTTCCTCTGGACCTCCCCGCCGAAGACGAGCCCGATGTGGCGGGCCTCGGACGCGAGCCCGTCGGCCACGGGCCGCCCGTAGCTCTCCTCGATCACCTCGAGGGCTTCGAGCGGCGCCGGGTAATGGCCGCCGGTCTGCTCGAGCACGCCCTTGCGCGCCTTCGAAAAGATGGCCTTGCGGCCGAGCGGCGTCCCCTCGAGCGCGCGGTCCGCGAGCGACCTGGGCTTGCGGCGCGAGCGGGGCTTTGCGCCGCCGAGCTTCGACCGCGCGAAGCGGCGCGCCCACTCTTCGAAGATCGCGGCAGGCACCGCCTCGTCCGCGAGCCCGATCTTCTTCGCGCGCCGCGCGTCGAGCGACTTGCCGGTCAGGATGAGATCGAGCGCGGCGGGCAGTCCCACGACGCGCGGCAGCCGCGTGCACCCGCCCCACGCCGGAAAGATCCCGAGGCGCACCTCGGGCAATCCGATCTGGGTCTTTGTCGAGTCCGACATCAGCCGGTAGTCGCAGGCGAGGGCGAGCTCCGTGCCGCCGCCCAGGCACGCGCCGTTGATCGCCGCGACCGTCGGGTACGGCAGGTTCGCGAGCTGCTCGAAGAGCGACTGGACGCGCTCGACGGCCGTGCGCGCGTCCTCGGGCCGGACGCTCGAAAACTCCTTGACGTCGGCGCCGGCGATGAAGACGTCGGCCTTGCCGCTGCGCACCAGAAGGCCGCGGATGCGGGCCTCGCGCGTCAGGCGCACGAGCACATCCCCGAGCTCCGCGACGACGGCCGTCGAGAACTTGTTCACCTTCTCACCGGGCAAATCGAAGGTCAGGACCGCGAGGCCGTCTTCCTCGACCTTGATCTCGAAGGCGGTCATGCGGGCAACAGCTCGACGACGGCCGCGCCGCCCTGTCCGCCGCCGATGCACATGGTCGCCAGGCCGAACTGGGTCCCGCGCCGGCGCATCTCCCGCAGGAGCGTCGTCACGAGGCGGTTGCCCGAAGAGCCCACCGGGTGCCCGAGGGCGATCGCTCCCCCGTTGACGTTGGTGCGCTCCCAGTCGATCTCGCCGATCGGCCCGCCGGTCCCGTACTTCGCGTGCCACGCGGCCGACGGAAAGACCTTCGCGCACGCCAGCACCTGCGCGGCAAACGCCTCGTTGATCTCGACGAGGCCGATGTCCTGCCAGGAAAGCCCCGCCCGCTTCAGCGCGAGGGGCGTCGCCACGGCGGGACCGAGGCCCATCCGCTCGGGCTCGAGCGCGCAGAAGGCGAAGCTGCGGATCTTCCCCATCGGCCGGTACCCGCGGGCCTTCGCGGCTCCCGCGCTCATGATGAGCGCTGCCGCGCCGCCGTCGGTGATCTGCGAGGAATTTCCGGCCGTGACCGTGCCGAACTTGCGGTCGAAGTACGGCTTCAACTTCGCGAGCGCCTCCAAGGACTGGTTCTCGCGCACGCCGTTGTCCTGCGTGGCCATGCTCTCGTACTTCGGCGGGACCGGCACCGGCACGATCTCCTCGAGGAGCTTCTTTCGGGCGAGCGTCACGCGCTGGTGCGAGCGCAACGCGAACGCGTCCTGGGCCTCCCGCGTGATGCCGTTCTCTTTGGCGAGGATTTCGGCCGTGTCCCCCATGTTGAGGCCGCAGACCGCGTCGGTCAGCCCCATCTGCAGGCCGATCTCGGGCTTGAAGTGCCGGGGCCGGAACCGCGACGCCGCCGCCAGCCTGCCGCCGAGGTCCCGCGCGGTGAAGACTTCCGTGAAGACGTCCTGGCTCTCGTGCGAGTAGAGCAGGGGGATCTGCGACATCGATTCGACGCCCCCCGCGATGATGGCCTCCGCGTCGCCGGCGGCGATCCGGTAATAAGCGTCCACGATCGACTCGAGGCCCGAGCCGCACAGCCGGTTGACCGTGAAGGCGGGGACGCCCGCGGGCACACCCGCCTTGAGCGCCGCGACGCGCGCGACGTTGACGGCGTCCGGGGGCTGGGCGATGTTGCCGAAGATGACGTGGTCGAGCTGCTTCGGATCGAACTCCGTGCGCGCCAGCAGCTCCACGATCACGATCCGCCCGAGCTCCTCCGCCGCGACGTCCTTCAGCTCGGTGCCGGCACGCGCGTAGGGAGTGCGGAGGCCATCGACGACGACGACCTCACGCGTCATGCGACTTTCCGGCCGCGGCGTACATCCCTTCGATCAGGGCGGAGTACCGGTTCTCGAGGATGCGCCGCTTGACCTTGAGCGTCGGCGTGATCGACCCGTCCTCGATCGTGAGGTCGGCGGGGAGGATCGCGAAGGCGCGGATCTGCTCGTGGTGGGGCTTGCCCGCGTTGTAGGCGTCGATCTCGCCCTGGTAGAGATGGCGCACGGCCGGATTCGCATCGAGCGTCGACCCCTTCAGCTCGTGCCGGAACGCCGCCGCCCACTCGTTCAGGCGATCGAAGTTGGGCACCAGAAGCGCCGCGAGGAACCTCTGACGGTCGCCGATCACGATCGGCAGCCCGATGAAGGGCGACTTCTTGAGCTCGTTCTCGATCGGCTGCGGCGCGGCCTTCTTGCCCCCGGCGAGCACGATGAGGTCCTTCTTCCGGTCCGTGATCGAAAGGTACCCGTCGTTCAACACGCCGATGTCTCCGGTGTGGAACCAGCCGTCCTTGTCGATCGCCTCGGCGGTCGCCTCGGGCTTCTTGTAGTACCCCTTCATGATGTGCGGCCCGCGGGTCAGGATCTCGCCGTCCCCGGCGATCTTCACCTCGATGCCCCGCAGCGCGCGGCCGACGGTGCCCAGGCGCCAGCGTCCCGGCCCGTTCACGCAGATGACGGGCGAGGTCTCGGTCAGGCCGTAGCCCTCGTAGATCTGGACGCCGGCGCCGATGAAGAATTCCGCCAGGTCCCGCGAGAGCGGCGCTCCCCCGGAAACGGCGAAGACGAAGTTGGTCCCGAGGGCTGCCCGGATCTTCTTGAGAACGAGCGCATCGGCGATCTTCGCCTTCCGGGCGAGCCCGGGCGGCAGAGGCTCTCCCCGCTCCAGGTACGGCACGCGGGAGCGCCCGACGCCGACGGCCCATGCGAAGAGCTTCCTCCTGAGGGCGCCGCCGGCGTCCACCTTCGCCATGATCTTCGCGTGGACCTTCTCGTAGACGCGCGGCACGGCGCCGAAGCAGTAGGGGTTCAACTCCAGGAAGTTCGCCGCGAGCTTCTCGATCGACTCGGCGTAGGCGATCGCGGCGGTCTTGTGGGCGTAGGCGTAGTCGATCATCCGCTCGAAGACGTGCGAGAGCGGCAGGAAGGAGAGCGCGACCGCGTCGGCCGCGAACGGAATGACCTCGCACCCGGTGACGACGTTCGAGACGAAGTTCCGGTGCGTGAGCATGGCTCCCTTGGGCTCGCCGGTCGTTCCGGAGGTGTAGATGATCGTCGCGACGTCGTCGGGCTTCACGCGCGCAGCACGCTGCTCGAAGACGCCCGGGCTCATCTCGAGCGTGGGCCGGCCGCGATCCACCACGCCGTGGAAGGTCGCGTAGCCCGGCTCGCCCGGCGGGTTGCCCTCCATCACGATCACGTGGTCGAGGCTTCCGCAGTGGGCCTTGATCGTGAGGATCTTGCCCAGCTGCTCGAGCGTCGAGACGAAGATCGCCTTTGCGCCGCAGTCGTTCAAGAGCGGCGCCACCTGCCCGGCCGGCAGCGTCGGGTAGATCGGCACCGACCACGCGCCGGCGCAGAGGATCGCGTAGTCCGCCATGGCCCACTCGGGCCGGTTCTCGGAAAGGATCGCCACGCGGTCGCCCGGCTGGATCCCGAGGCCGTTCAACCCGAGCGAGAGGGCCCGGACGGTGAAGCCGAAGTCGGCCGCCGAGATCGATTTCCAGACGCCGCCGACCTTCGAGACGAGCAGGCTCGGCTTGCCGCAGGCGGCCGCGGAAAGAAAGATGTCGCAGAGAGTGCGCGGCTCGGCAGGCATATCCTCGCGATTCTGTCCCTCCGCTCCGGGCCGGTCAAGGTGCGTTAGGCTCTGCCTCCATGGCCATCGCGCTCCTCGCCGGCACCCTGCTGGCCATCGCCGGGTTCCTCCTGACCTGCGTGCAGGGTTTCGTCGTGGCCTCGCACCTCGCCGCATCGAGCCCCGCCGCGCGATTGCTCGTCACCAAGCACGTCGCCTACGCGATCCCCACGATGCTGCTCTCGCTCTTCTCGCAGTCGATGGTGATCTTCTTCTTCATCGGCACCGGGCGCCTGGTCAAGGACGAGATCGCCGGCTACAGCGAGACCGACCGGCGCTCGGTCCTCGACGTGCTGCGCGGCTTCAAGCGCACGACCTCGCCGCCCGCGACGTTCGCGCTGCTCTCGGCGATCACGGTCTTCGTGCTCGGCGCCGCCGTGCACACGAAGGCGCTGCCGTCCTGGGTCCACCTCGCGGCGGCGATGACGGCCGTCACCGTGCACATCTGGGCGCTCTCGGCGGAGTGGACCGCCTTCATCGAGAACGGGAAGCTGATGGCCGATCCCGCGGCGTACGTGCGCAAGGGCCCCGTCGCCGTTGCTTCGGCCGCCGCCTCCCGCCGCGCGCCGTGACCGGGGCGCCGCTCGCGGGAAAAACCGCCGTCGTCACCGGAGCGGGCGTCCGCGTCGGGCGCGCCATCGCCCTGGCGCTCGGTGAAGCGGGCGCCGACGTCGCCGTTCATTACCGCGAGTCGGCCGGACCGGCCGAGAACGTCGCGCGGCAGATCCGTTCCCTCGGCCGCCGCGCCGCGACCATTTCCGCCGATCTTTCCCGGCCCGACGATTGCCGCGCGCTCGTCCAGGACGCCGTGCGGGAGCTCGGCGGAATCGATCTGCTCGTCCACTCCGCGGCCAGCTTCCAACGCGTATCGCTCGAGCAGACGGATGAGGCGGTTTGGGGCCGGGCAATGGACCTGAATGCGCGCGCCGGTTTCCTGATGGCCCGGGAAGCCGCGGCCGGCCTGCGCCGGCGCCGCGGCCGCGTCGTGCTCATCTCGGATTTCATCGCGGAGACGCCGCTGAAGAACTATCTGGCCCACTCGGTATCCAAGGCGGCGGTCGAGGGGCTCGTTCGGGCGCTCGCCGTCGAGCTCGCCCCTGAAGTCTCGGTCAACGGCGTCGCGCCTGGCACGGTGCTCGTCCCCGATGGCACTGCGCCCGAGGTCGCCGCACGTTGGGCCGGCGAGGCACTCCTCCAACGCAACGGCGACCCCGAGGACGTCGCCGCCACCGTCGTCTTCCTGTGCGCGGGGCCTGCCTTCCTGACCGGTCAGGTCCTGCGCGTGGACGGCGGCAAGTCGCTCAGGTAGCGTTCCGGGGCGCCCGAGAACTCGGCGTGCTCCGCGCGCAGCTTCCGGGCGAACGCCCGCATCGTCTCGCGCCGCGCGGCCGCAAGCCGCTTGCCGGCCTCCGTCCGCAGCGGCGCCTCGGCCGCCGCCTCGATGGCCTCGGACATCTCCAGGATGGTCAGGCGCTCCCGATATGCATCCGCCATCCCGTGGGCGATCCCGTAGGCGCCCATGGCGTCGAGGAGCACCGCGTCGTGCACGATCTCTTCTTCGCGCGACCCCGGCTCCGTCTCGAAGCGCGCGAGGCCCCGGAAGAGACGCTGGACGGTCCGCGGAGGGACGCCCAGGCAGGACAGGAAGATCTCCGTCCGGCTCCGGTGCCCCATCCGGGAGACCCACTTCTCCTGTCCCGAAAAGGCCGCCAGGAGAAAGAGCAGGTCCCGGTCGAGGCCGTCTTCTCCGTCCGCGATGGCTTCGGCCGCGGAAACCATCCGCTCCACGTCGCCGTAATTGGTGACGCCGTCGAGGCCGACCGCCAGCGGCCGGACGTACTCCTCGACCTTTCGGCGCGCTTCGGGCTCCATGAAGGGATACTAGCGTCATGATCATCCGGAAAGATCCGAAGATCCGCTTCCCGAACCCCGACCCGTCCCGGGTCCCGCCGGGCCAGTTCGTGACGCAGCAGTGGCCGGTGCTCCACTTCGGAGCGATCCCGAAGGTCGACCTCGCGACCTGGAAGTTTTCGATCTGGGGCGAGGTCGAGAACCCGGTCTCCTGGACCTGGGAAGAGTTCCAGAAGCTGCCGCGCGCGACGCGCAAGAACGACGTCCACTGCGTCACACACTGGACGAAGCTCGACAACGAGTGGGAGGGCGTTTCGGTCCGCGAGGTGCTGAAGATCGCGCGGCCGAAACCCGAGGCGCATTTCGTCGTCGAGCACGCCGTCGGAGGCTGGACGACCAACGTGCCGCTCGCGGATCTCGACCGCGAGGAGAACCTGCTCGCGACCCACCACTCGGGCCAGCCGCTCTCGATCGAGCATGGCGCGCCCCTGCGCGTCGTGATCCCGCACCTCTACTTCTGGAAGGGCGCCAAGTGGGCCAGCGGCTTCGAGCTGGTGCGCGAGGACCGCGCGGGATTCTGGGAGGAGAACGGGTACCACATGCACGGGGATCCGTGGACGGAGGAGCGGTACCGCTGACCGCCTAGGGGCTGTCGCCCGGCGCCGCCGCGGCGCCCCGTGCCGCCCTGCGGCGCTCGATGAGCCGCTGGCGGATCTCTTCCCGCAGCTGCATGGCCTTCTCGCGCTGCTCCGGCGTCAGGACCTGCTTCATGTCGATCTCCATGAGGGAGAGCTCTTTCTGGAGGTTCGCGCGCGCCTGCTCCCGCGCTTCGATCTTCGCCTCGACGTCCGCGCGGTCGATCTTGTCGGCGTTCATGGCCTGCTCGTAGGCGAACTGCTTCTTCTCGAGGTCGGCCTTGAGGTCGATCAACTTCGGCCGGCTCTTCGCGAAGATCTTCTCGAGCTCCGACGTCTGGGCGGTCGTCAGCCCGAGCGCCTGCACGATGCGCGGCCGCTTCCACCATTTGCCTTCGCCGAGGCCCTGCTGGGCGAGGGCGGTGCCGACGACGAGGGCCAGGGCCGCGAGCGAAAGCGCGATCCGCTTCACAGGCGCCCCTCCGATTCCGCCTCGGCGGCGTCGTCGCCGCCGCCGGCGAGATAGGACGCCTCGCGCAGGAGGTCGTCGTCCGCCCGATCGGCGGGCGAGAGGCCCGCGTCCGCGGCCGGTGTCGGGACCGCCGCGGCGATCGGAACGACGCGGCGGCCGGGCATGGCGAGGGCGATCACGGCGAGCGTCGCCGCGATGCCGAGGACCCAGCGCAGCGGATGCGATTTGCGGCCCGGGCGAGCGGCGCGCCGGATCGCGGCCATGGTCGCGTCCTCGGCGGCCTGCCAGTCGGCGGGCGAACGGCGCTCGATCTCGTCGACCTCTTCGGCCGCGAGCGCCCGCACCGAGACTTTCCACTCCTGGAGCGCGTGGCTGCACGCCGTGCACGCCGAGAGGTGGGGCGGCAGCGCCTCGGGCTCCCCCGAGGCCGGCGCGGCGAGCCCGAAGAGATCGGCGTCGGTCAAGTGGCGGTCGGTATCCGGTTTGTCCATGCGCGTCCGCCCTTCTATGCCTGAAAGTCTGCCAGGCGCTCGCGGATTTTCTGCGCGGCGCGAAAGAGATGCGACTTGACCGTGCCCGAGTCGAGACCGGTCAAGTCGGCGATGTCCACGATCGAGATTTCCTCGAAGTGTTTCATGACGAAGATCGAGCGCTGGCGCGGCGACAGGGACTCCATTGCGCTGCCGAGTCTCTCGCGGATCTCGCGCCCCGCGGCGCGGCGCTCGGGCGAAGGATCTCCGGCCGGCGCGAGGTCCGCCAACCCCGCCCCGTCTTCGTCGTCCCGCGCGGGCGCCTGGTGGAAGAACAGGACGACCTTGCGCCGCTTCAGCCGGTCCTTGCACCAGTTGACGCAGATGCGGGTCAGCCAGGTCTCGAACGTCGAGCCCTCGCGAAAGTCGGCGAGGTTCTGGTACGCCCGCAGGAAGCTCTCCTGGGCCGCGCAATCGGCCTCGCCCGCGTCGCGCAGGAAACGGTGGGCGATCCGCGTGATCTTCTTCTGGTAGGTCCGGACGAAGTGCTCGAAGAGCTCGACGTTGCCCGCGCGGATCTCCCGGATGAGCCGGGCTTCGTCGACCTCGGGCGGCGTCTGTCTCGGAATCATCGCAAGGGCGGGCACACGCTATAGACGAGCGGGCGGCCCGCGGGTTTACCGGTGTAACCGGTTGTCCCCGATGGACTTGCCCGCCGCGGCGCGGCGGGCCCGAGCGATCCGACGCTCCCGGTCTGCGTGGCCTTCCCGCCTCCTTCGAGAGGGTAACATCCCCGGCGTGGCCGAGAAACGCGTCATCCTTCTCACCGGGTGCTCATCGGGCATCGGCCGGGCCTCGGCACTCGCCCTGGCCGCGCGGGGCCACCGGGTGTTTGCCACCGCCCGCAACCGCAACGACCTGGCCGAGCTCGAACGGGACGGCCTCACGGCCCTGACGCTCGACGTGACCGACCCGGCCACGATCGGCGCGGCCGTGGAGACGGTGCTCTCCCGCGCCGGCCGCATCGACGGCCTCCTGAACAACGCCGGCTACGGGCAATACGGCTCCGTCGAGGAGGTCACGCTCGAGGAGTGGCGCGCCCAGTTCGATGTCAATTTCTTCGGCATGCTCGCCGTGACGCAGGCCGTCCTGCCCTCCATGCGCAAGCAGCGCAGCGGGCGGATCGTCAACATGTCCTCGGTCGCCGGCAAGGTCGGCATCCCCTTCGCGGCTCCCTACTGCTCCTCCAAGCACGCGATCGAGGCCGTGTCCGATGCCCTGCGCATCGAGGTCTCTTCCTTCGGGATCCGGGTGGTCGTCATCGAGCCCGGTCCGATCGACTCGCGCTTCGGCGACCGCGCTCGCTCCGGGGTCGCGCCGCTGCTCTCCCGGCCGGGCCCGTATCGCGAGCTCTACACCCTCGCCGAACGCGCCATGGACGTCGAGTTCCAGCGCGGCAAGCTTCCATCCGAAGCAGTGGCGAAAGTCGTCGTCGCGGCGATGGAGTCCGGGCGCCCGCGAGCCCGCTACGCGGTCGGAAGCCTCGCGCGCGCCTTCATCGCCCTGCGCCGCGTGCTGCCCGACCGCTGGCTCGACGCCCAGATGCGGCGCACCCTGCGCATGCCCGGTCCGCCCTAGCGGGCTGATGGGTTTGCATCACGCCTTCGCCTCGGAACGGCTTCATGATCGAGCCGATGTGAGGCACGAGCAGATGCAACCCCCGTGGGCCCCGATCTGAGCGAGCGCCTGGCCGGGATCCGCCCCAGCGCCGAGAGCGAAGGCGAAGCCAGGGCCATCGAGCGCGCGTACGCCGCCGTGCCGGCCGCCGATTTCTCCCGGTCCGTGCTCACGCCCTCTGCCGGGCGGCTCGCCGTCTCGCGACTGCCGCCGGTCGCCTGGAGCGACTGGGGCACGCCCGAGCGCGTCATCGCGACCCTGCGCCATGAACGCATCGCGCCGAACTGGCTGCGGGAACTCGCGTCGACGGCCTGAATCTGACATCGTTCCCCCAGGCATGACCGACGCGGCCCAGGCGCTCCACGACTACCCGGCGCACGAGGCGTCGGACGTCGTCCTGCGCTCGGGATCGACCCTGCGCCTGCGCCCCATCCGCCGCGAAGACGCCGCGGCCCTGCTCGACTTCGAGCGGCGGCTTCCCGCCGACAGCGTGTACTTCCAGTTCTTCGGCATTCCGGGCCCCGATGCGGCGACGGCGACGGCCTCCAGCGCCGTGGACTACCGCGACCGTTACGGATACGTCGGCGAGGGAGCGGGCCGGATCGTCGCGGTCGGGCACTACCGCCGCGACGCATCCGACCCGTCGCGCGCGGAGGTGACCTTCGCGGTCGAGAGCTCCCTGCGCGGCCAGGGTGTCGGCACGCGCCTGCTCGAGCGCCTCGCCGCGATCGCCCTCGCGCGCGGCATCACGACGTTCGAGGCCCGGGCGCAGGGACCGAACCCGCGCATGCTCGACGTCTTTGCCAACTGCGGCTTCCCGATGCGGCGGCTCACGACACCCGCAGGCGAGCGGATCGAGGTGTCGCTGACGCCGACTTCCGACTTCAAGGAGAAGACCGCGCACCGCTCCGAGCAGGCCGCCGCGGCCTCGATGGCCCGGCTCTTCGAGCCGCGGTCGGTCGCCGTGATCGGCGCCAGCCGCGAGCGCGGAAAGATCGGCGCGGAGATCCTCCACAATCTGCTGGCGACCGGCTTCACCGGGCCGGTCTATCCGGTCAATCGGTCGGCTCCGGAAATCGAGGGGACTCGCTGCTACGCTCGCCTGGCCGACATCGACGGGCCCGTCGACCTCGCGGTGATCTCGGTCCCCGCCGCCGCGGTCCCGGCGGCCATCGACGACTGCGTGGCCAAGGGTGTCGAGGGCGTCGTCGTCATCACCGCGGGCTTCGCCGAAACGGGAGAGGGAGGGCGCCGCCGCGAGGCCGCGCTCCTCGAGAAGGTCCGCGACGCCGGCATGCGGATGGTCGGGCCCAACTGCATGGGGATCGTGAACACGAATCCCGCCTTCCGGCTGAACGCGACGTTCGCGCCGACGTATCCCCCGGTGGGGCGCGTCGGCCTTTCCTCTCAGAGCGGGGCGCTCGGTCTGGCGCTGCTCGACTACGCGACGCGGCTGAACCTCGGCATCTCGACGTTCGTCTCGGTCGGCAACAAGGCGGACGTCTCGTCCAACGACCTGGTGCAGTATTGGTCCGAGGATCCGCGCACCGACGTGATCCTGCTCTACCTCGAGAGCTTCGGCAGCCCGGGCGACTTCTCCCGCATCGCCCGCCGCGTTGCGCGGAAGAAGCCGATCGTCGCCGTCAAGGCCGGCCGTTCGCGCGCCGGCGCCCGCGCCGCGTCCTCCCACACGGGCGCGCTCGCCGAGAGCGATACCGTCGTGGACGCCCTCTTTCGCCAGGCCGGGGTCATCCGCACGGGCACGCTCGAGGAGCTCTTCGACGTCGCCGCCCTGCTCGCGCACCAGCCCGTGCCAAGGGGCCGGCGCGTCGCGATCGTGACCAACGCCGGCGGTCCGGGAATCCTCGCCGCCGACGCCTGCGAGGCGCAGGGGCTCGAGCTGCCGCCGCTCGCGGCCGAAACGGCCGCCGCCCTGCGCGCCTTTCTCCCGGCCGCCGCGAGCGTCGCGAATCCCGTCGACATGCTCGCCGCCGCGCCGCCGGAGCACTACGAGCTAACACTCCGGCTCGTGCTGGCGGACCCGAACGTGGACAGCGTGCTGACGATCTTCATCCCCCCGATTGCCACGGACAGCGATGCCGTCGCCAGCGCGATCGTCGCCGGCACGCGCGCGGCGGGAGACAAACCCGTCCTCGCTATCTTCATGAGCACCCGCGGCGCTCCGGCGATCCTGCAGCCGATCCCGAGCTACGCATTCCCGGAGCCCGCCGCCATCGCGCTCGCGCGCGCGGTCGAGTACGGCCGCTGGCGCACGCAGCCGCCGGGTACCGTCCCGGAGTTCAAGGATCTCCGCGTCGTCGAGGCGCGCTCCGTCATCGACACCGCGCTCGGGCGCGGAGGCGGATGGCTGGATCCCGTCGAGTGCAACCGCCTCCTCGCGGCCTTCGGCGTGCCCGCCCTGCCCCTGCGCCTCGCTGCGGATCCGACGGGCGCCGCCGCCGCCGCGCAGGATCTCGGGTTTCCCGTCGTGTTGAAGGCCGTCGGCCCCGCGATCCTGCACAAGACCGAAGTCGGCGGCGTGCGCCTCGGCCTCGCGACCGCGGCCGCCGTGCGAGAGGCTGCCGAGCAGATGTCGTCCCGCATCGAAGGCCTCACGCAATTCCTCGTCCAGCCCATGGTCACTGGGGGCGTCGAGGTCATCGTCGGCGTCGTGCGCGACCCGACGTTCGGCCCGCTCCTCGTCTACGGCAGCGGCGGCACTCTCGTCGAGCTCCTCTCGGACGCCGCGTTGAACCTCCACCCGCTCACCGACACCGACGCCGCGGCCATGCTCGACGAGGTCCGCGGCACCGCGCTCCTGCGCGGCTACCGGGGAGCGCCGAAGGCCGACGAAGCCGCCCTGCGCGAGCTCCTCCTGCGCGTTTCCGCGCTCGTCGAGGCGTGCCCGGAGGTCCGCGAGATGGACCTGAACCCCGTCAAGGTCCTGACCCGCGGCGCCCAGGTCCTCGACGCGCGCATTCGCGTGGAGCGGCGGGCGGCGCCTCGACGCTCGCGAAGGATCTCCTACTAGGTCGTCATCGAGGATCGGCAGCGAGCTCCGTATACACTCCAGGGGCACGCCTCTCTCGAAAGGATGGGAAATCGGCGATGAGAACTCCAGGTCCGTCGCATCGCGTACGGCTCCAGATCAGTTTCAGCGTCGTCGCCCTCCTGTTCAGCACGATGGCCGGAGCGGGTGTCGGCGTTTGGACGACGAATGGACCGCCCGGAGGCGCTTACTCTGTCGTTGCAGACCCCGGCATCGCGGGCGTCGTCTACACACCGGGCGCAAGAAGCGTGGACAACGGGCTTACATGGCAGGCGAATGACCTGGGCTCGTACCCGCCCGATGCGGTGAATGCGGTGGCGGCTGGCACAGCGGGAAACGTCTACGTCGGGGTGAGTCTCGGTACATCGGCGGTGCTGCTGGCCAGCGAAGACGCCGGGGTGAGCTGGACCATCCGTTCAACAAGGCCAAATGCTGGAACGATGCTGGGCTCGGGCATCCTGATTGGCCTCCCTGTGGCCGATCCCGTGAACGCGGCAACGGTTTATGCGGAGTTCCATCAGGTTTTGTCTTTCGGGGGTTTGTTCAATGGCCTCAAGACCCTCGAAAGAAGTCCCGATGGGGGACGCACTTGGGAGATCACGGGCTTGCCTCTGAACGCTTCGTCGACGCTGACGGCGTTGGCAATAAACCCCTTCAATACGGCCGTGCTGCTCGCGTCGTCGGTCGATAACCCCCTCTATATGACGTGGAGCAATAACAGGAGCATCGACAGCGGGATTTCGTGGTCGCCGATTTCGGGGTTGAACAGCGCCGGCGGGCTGGCGTTCGACCCTCATGCACCCAACACCGCCTACGCGGTGAACGCAACGGGGATCAGCAAGAGCATTGACGGAGGCGCGACGTTCTCGCCAATGGCCTCCAACTTCACGAATGCGTTCGGACTCGTCATTTCCCCGACTGCTCCGGGTCACTTCTTTGCGTGGGCAGGAGGTGGCGTTTTCGCAAGCTCGGATGGAGGCGTGACCTGGAACCCGATCAACAATGGCTTGGCGGGTCGGGTGTATGCCCTCACCATTGACTCGACGGGTTCTTATCTCCACGCCGCGACTGGTTCAGGGGTATTCGACTACCAAATTGGAGTATCGACCTGCACGCCAGACACTCACACCCTCTGCCTCAACAACGGCAGGTTTTCGGTTACGGCGGATTTCCAGCAAACACCCGAAGGGCCGTCGGCCCCTGCGACCGCTATCCCCTTGACCAACGACACGGGGTACTTTTGGTTCTTCGAACCTACGAATGTCGAGATGGTCGTCAAAGTCCTTACCGGCTGCCCGGTGAACGACGAGTATTGGGTTTTCGCAGGTGGGTTGACGAATGTCGGCGTGGAGTGGAAAGTCACGGATGCGGTCACGGGTACGTCCAAGAGCTATTCCAATGCCGCGGGTACCCCATTCCAGCCGATTCAGGACTCGTCCGCATTCCCTTGCCCGTGACACCTTCGGCTCTTCGCGGCGCACCCGTGCCGCAACTCGAGCGGCGATCTTGATCGACGGGGAGGCGCAACCGCACGTTCTCGCGAAGGTCGCCCCGAAAGAACCCCAACGGACAACGGGTCGAGTCGCGCGGTCGGTTAGAGCATGCGTACGGAAGTCACTGAGCGAATTGGTGGGACCGGCCGGAGTCGAACCGGCGACCTAGAGTTTAGGAAACTCTTGCTCTATCCAACTGAGCTACGGCCCCGTTGAAATCCATGATTTCACGATTCGCGAATTCCCGTTCATCCGGGATGTTTACAATGCCCGCCGGATGAGCGAGCCCCTCCCCGCGCGCAACCTCGGGCTCGACATTCTCCGCAGTCTCGCGATCGGGCTGGTGCTCGTCGCTCACGCCTCGAGTTTCTTCACGCGCTGGACGGCCTTCGACCTGAATTCCCTCTACTACGTGCTCGGTTTTCTCGGCGTCGAGCTGTTCTTTGCCCTCAGCGGATTCCTGATCGGGCGCATCCTCGTCGAAACGGTCCTGTCGGAACGCTCGTGGCCGTCGCTCCGGCGGTTCTACGTCCGGCGGTGGCTGCGGACGCTGCCGCCGTACTACCTCGTGCTCGCGCTGCTCCCGCTGGTCGGCCACCGCTTCAACTGGAACAGCCTCGTCTTCCTCCAGAACTTCAGCCGCAAGGACCTCGAGTTCTTTCCGGTGTCCTGGAGCCTCTCGATCGAGGAATGGTTCTACCTCCTGATGCCGCTCGTGCTCCTCTGGGCGGCCCGCTCGGGTCGCCGCAAGCCCGCGGCGGCATTCTTCACGGCGTGCCTGGCGATCATCGCGCTCTCGCTCGCGGCACGGTTCCTCTATGTCTTCGCGTCCGATCCGACCTGGGATTTCGGCATCCGCAAGAAGCCGCCGCTGCGGATGGACAGCCTCATGGTCGGCGTGGCGCTGGCGGGCGTTTCGATCCACCTGCCGCGGGCCTGGGGCCGCCTCGCCCGCTCGCGCCGGACGCTCTTTCCGATCGCCACTCTCGGTCTGCTCGCGACCGGCGGTTACCAGCTCTGGTCGCTCTACCACGCGCACGCCGTGGACACCTCCGTCTACGCGCGGACGATCCTCTTTCTGCGTGGTGTCGCTCTTCGCGGGCGCGCTCCTCCTCTGCCTGGAGACGAGCGAGTCGGTCAACGGCCGGCTCGCGCGCCGTCGATGGACGCGCGTCTTCCACTTTCTCTCCGTCACGAGCTACGCGGCGTACCTGCTGCACCTCGAGATCTTCGATCTCTTCGAGCCGCTGGCGGCGCGGGCGGGGACCGCGGCGGGAACGTTCGCGTTCGCCGCGGTGGCTCTCGCTCTCACGCTGCTTCTCTCGGCGGCGATGTACCGCTGGTTCGAGAAGCCGATCCTGCGCTTGCGCGATCGCCTGACGGGCTAGGGGGAAGGCTCGACGATCCAGGCGCCGGGGTTGCCCTCGCTCCAGATCTTTCTCGTGCGATAGCCCCGCGCCTCGAGCCAGGGCGCCCACGACGGGAACTTCGAGGAGCGCTCGACCAGCGCGAACCCCTTCCGAAATTCCGGGGATGCCAGGATCCGTTCGGCGTACGCCTCGGCTTCGCCGCCGACGAAGAGCGGCAGGACCGTCGTCGGGCCGCCGGCCGGGTAGTACTCGAGCGGCGCTCCCATGTAGGCCGCGTGCCGCCGGTCCTGCACCCAGGCGAGATTGCGGGACTCCGTGTACGTGCCGGAGAGGAGCACCGGCCGAGAGCCGTTGCCGGCGGCCAGGGCCGCGGCCGCGTCGCGCCAGTCCTCGTTCGTGTGAGCGACCTTCAGGCCGCGCGCGAGCAGCAGGATGACGAGGTAGCCGGCGAGCACCGCGTGCCGTCCCGCAGCCGGCTGGATGCCGCGCAGCAGCCAGGCCAGAAGCAGGGCCTGGGCCGGGATCACGCACAGCATGTAACGGGGAACGAAGAGGGAGATCCCGGCAGCCCATGAGGCACCGAAAAGAAGGACGACCGGAACCACGGCCGACAGGAGCAGGAGCCGCAGCGCGTCCGGCTCGGCGGGCGGCCGCGTCCACACCGGGGTCGCACGGCGCTGACGCGCGGTCGCGATCGTCGCCCAGACGAGCAGGCTGCCGACCAGCGCGGCCAGGACGCCCGTGGGCACGAGCATTCGCGCCAGCGCACCGGCGCCCGGCATCTGCGCGAACGCGTGGAGCGCCCGATCCCGCCCGACCTCCCGGGCGAGCCAGCAGGCCGGGGCGGTGAGGACGGCGACGCCCGCCGCGACGAGAACCAGCTGCGCCGCACCGACGCTGCGCCGCTCGCGCGCGCGGCGCAGCGCGTAGAAGGCGTGCACGGGAAGCATTGCCGCAAAGAGGAACTGGAAATACACGGCCGCCGAGACCAGGAGGACGTACCCGAGGGCGTCCGGCGCCCGGCCGCGCGCGAGCCAGCGCACCAGCATCCAGAGAGCGCCGGTCGTCGCGAGGACCCCCAGCGCGTACGGCCGCGCGTCGGCCGCGGCAAAGCACACCTGCGGGACGGCGACGAAGACACCAGCGGCGAAAAGGCCCGTTTCCCGGTCGAAGAGCTCCCGGCCGAGCCGGTAGAGCCAGTACGCGGCCAGGCCCGCCGCCAGCAGAGAGGGAAGCCGCAGCGCTGCCTCGCTCGAGCCGCAGGCCGCCCGCGCCAGCCACACGAGCGCCGCGTAGAGCACGGACTGCGGAAACAGGCGCGCCCGCGGCAGGATGTCGCCGAACGTCCCGTTGGTGACCCACCAGGTCCCGCACTCGTCCAGCGACAGGCTCGAGGTCATCCCGGCGATCCAGAGACGCGCGATCGCGAGGGCCGCGAGCCCGCCGAGCAGGAGCCGGGCGCCCGGGAATCGGCGGCGCGGACCGAACTCGCTCATGCGCGCACGGATCTTACGCCGCCGCGCGCACCCGGTCGGCTAACATCCGCGCGTGCCACAGCCGCGGGAACGGACCGCGATCGCGCTCATTCTCGCCGTCGGCGCCGCGCTGCGCCTCTGGCAGTACCTCGCGAGGACGTCCCTGTGGATCGACGAGATCGCCGTCGCGGAGAACGTGATCCGCACTCCCCTCGCCGCGCTTCTCGGCCGGCCGCTCGCGCTCGACCAGGTCGCGCCTCCCGGGTTCCTGGCCCTCGTCAAGGGATGCGTCGCGATCTTCGGCCCGGACGAGCTCGCGCTGCGCCTCGTCCCGCTGGCCGGCGGCCTCGCCGCGCTCGCGCTGTTTCCCCTCGTCGCCCGCCGCGTCCTCCCGGGCTGGACCGCCGTTCTCGCGACCGCGCTCTTCGCGCTGAGTCCTCCCGCGATCGCCTACAGCGCCGAGGTCAAGCAGTACTCGACCGACGTCGCCGTGACGCTCGCGCTCACGCTCGTGGCCTTCCATCTCGCCGATCGGACGCGGTCCCCTCTGCGGCTGGCCGGCGCCGCCGCCGTCGGCGCGATTGCCGTCTGGTTCTCGCAGCCGGCCGTCCTGACGCTCGCCGGCCTCGGCGCGGGGCTGACGGGAATCGCCCTGCGGCGCGGCGGCTGGCCGGCCCTGCGGCCCCTCGCCCCCGTCCTCGCCGTCTGGGCGGCGGGCGCCGCGGCCGCGACGGCGGTCGGCTACGGCACCCTGACCCCGGAGACGCGCGAGTACATGCAGCGATTCTGGGATCCGTCGCTTCCCCGGCCGACCGTGATCCTCCTGGTCGTCGCCGGATCGGCGCTGCTCTGGATCAAGCGACCCGCCCCGGCGCCCCTGCTGCTCGGCCCCGTTGCGGTCGCGTTCGCCGCCGCGGCCGCGCACCGCTACCCGTTCTCGGGTCGCGCCATCTTCTTCCTGACTCCCGTCGCCCTGCTCGCCGCCGCGGACCTCGTCGACTCGATCGTCGCCGGACTGGCGCGCCTCGGCCTGCCCCGGCCCGTCGGGGCCTCGCTCTTCGCCGCGGCGCTGGCGGCCGTCACCGCCCTGCACCTTCCCGTCTACGCGCACGAGCAGACGCGCGACGTCCTCGCGCAGCTCGCCGCGCGCCGGCAGCCCGGCGACGCCCTCTACGTCTTTTACGGTGCCGAAAGGGCCCTGCGCTTCTACGGACCCCGGGTCGGCATCGCCGTCTCCGAGGCCACGATCGGCGGCTGCCACCGCGGAGAGCCGCGCGACTACCTCCGCGAGCTCGATCGCTTCCGCGGGAGGCCGCGCGTCTGGGTCGTCTTCGCGCACGCCTCGACGAGCCTGGCGGAGAAGCCGGCCATCCGCGGCTACCTCGGAACGATCGGCCGGCGTTCCGAGGGGATCGAGGCCTTCGGCGCGTCGGCCGATCTCTACGACCTGAGCGATCCCGGGCTTCTCGCGAGCGCGACGGCCGATACCTACCCGATCGCGCAGGGTAACCCGGACCTCGCCGCGCGCATCGGGTGCGGCCATGGCCCGCTCGCCGCGACACCCGCGCAATGGCAATGACGAAAGATCCCTCTTGCCGCCCGGCCATGAGCCCGGACACACTCTTCACACTGCTGGAGGACCTATGACGACCGCACCGGAGCCCGACGCTTCGCATCCCGCGCATCCCGATCATCACTTCCGGTTCCACCTTCCGCATCTCCACCTCGGGTCGGCGTTCGGCGACGACTGGCTGGCGCTGAAGGCGGAAGCCTTTGCGCGGTTCTTCGGGACGCCGGTCTTCCTCGTGGCGCAGACGCTCATCGTCGCGACCTGGATCACGCTCAACGTCGTCGGTGTGGTCAAGTTCGACCTGTATCCGTTCATCCTGCTCAACCTCGCCTTCAGCCTGCAGGCCGCATACGCGGCGCCCCTGATCCTGCTGGCCCAGACGCGGCAGGCGGACCGCGACAAGGCGCATGCGATCGCCGACGCGCAGCACCGGGAGGCCCTCGCGGCGGCGGCGGAGCAGCGCCAGATCCTCGCGGCGGAGCAGACCGCGCAGCTGCTCGTCCTGGTGGAGCAGAACACCCGGCTGACCGAGCTCGCCAAGCAGCTCAGCCACCGCATCGAGGCGCTGACCGTCGAGCTCCACGGGAAGCTCTGCACCGGCGGCCCGACCGGCTAGCGCCGGTTCAGGGGGCGGGAGAAGCCGAAGGGACGAGGTCGGGAACGACGAGAATCCGCCCGGCGCGAGGGTCGCACACGTAGGCGTTTCCGGAGACGTCGGCAGCCACGCAGTGCCCGCCCTTTACCGTCGGGATCTCCGCGCGCAGCGCCAGCCCGCCCGCCGGCAGGACCTCCGCGATGCCGAGCGTCCCGCTCTTGCCGGCCGCCAGGTAGAGGTGGGCGAGCCTCGGGCTGTAGTCGACGAGGTCGATCCCGTCTCCCGTTTCGATCTTCCCGAGGATCTTCCCGGTCTTCGCGTCGAGCGACACGCCCCTGCCCTCGGCGCAGCCGACGAACAGGAAGTTCTTCTCTTCGTCGAGCGCGATGCCGCGCGAACCCTCGCACCCGTTCGGCCAGCTCGCCAGGGTCCCGCGGTTCCGGACGTTCAACGCGACGGTCTTTCCCTTCCAGAGGTGCGTGTACGCCCGGCCGCGCGCGTTGTCGATCACGAGCGACTCGGGCCCCCCGGCGACTTCGAGGAAGGCGTCGTGGACGGGCCTGGGCGGATTGCCCTCGAGTCGGAAGATCTCGATCCGTTCCTTGTCCGGCTCGGTGACCCAGACCTCGCCGGTCCGCTCGACGTACCGCACGTAGTCGGGATCCGCCGCGAGCTTGCCCGCGGATACGACGCGGCCGTCCGCCGGGTCGACCACGACGACGCGCAGCGCGGTGCGGTCCGTCGCGAACACGAATCCGCGCCCCTCGTCCGCCGACGTGACGCCGTCGTCGTGGCCGCCGCCGAAGTCCGCCCGCGTGGAGAAGCCGCCGATCCGCGTGACGCGCCAGGGGCCCGGCTCGACCAGCACGATCGCGCCCGTCCGTCCCGCCGGAACGAGGAGCCGGCCGAGCGCGGTCGAATACCGGAGATCGTCGAAGCCGATGCCCGCCTCTCCCTCCGGGATCGGGATCGTCGTCGGAACGGGCTGCGCGCGGGCGGCCGTCGCATACGCCACCACCCCCGCGACCAAACACGCCATCCGGGTCAAACGCATCGACGCAAGGGTATACGTCAACGCCGTTGCGTTTGTCGCCCCTGCCCGCACCCGCGTCCCCCGAACGGGGTTTAACGTGTGTTCACGCATCGAACGCTATGTTCAAGATCGTGAGTGTCCCCCACAGTCCCGTCCAGAAGACGATCGGACACTTCGTCACGCGGCTCATGATGAGCGGTCCGGTCCGGGCGACGGCGGTCGGGCGCAGCGCGTACGCCCGGATGTACCTCGCCGGGAAACACTTCGCCGAGCGCGCGGAGCTCGGCCTGTTTCGCCGAAACCTGCGCCCCGGCATGACCGTGGTCGACATGGGAGCCAACGTCGGCTTCTACACGGCGCAGCTCTCCCGCCGCGTCGGGGCCACGGGCACGGTCTACGCGTTCGAGCCCGACCCGTTCTGCGCCGGGATCCTCAGGGAGCGCGCCCGCAGGATGCGGCTGACCAACGTGATCGTGGAAAACGTCGCCCTCGGAGATCGGGAGGGCGAAGCGACGCTCTTCTGCAGCAACCGCGACCGGGCGGAAAACTGCACCCACGCGCTCGCGGCGGAAGTTCCGGTCGAGGCCATCCGCGTGCCCGTACGGACTCTCGACGAGTACTCCCGCACTCGCCGGATCGGCCGCATCGACGCCGTGAAGATGGATGTCGAGGGCGACGAGGTGAGCGCGCTGCGCGGGATGCGGGACATCCTGACGCGGACGCCTCCCGGCTGGATGTTCATCGAGTTCAGCCCGCGGCAGCTCCGCGCCGCGGGCGCGAGCCCCGAGGAGTTCTGGGAGGTCCTGGCCGAGAGCGGCTACCGGCCGCATTCGATCGGCCACCACGGGCAGCTGCGCCGGATCCCCGATACGGGCGCCTTCACCGAGCTGCAAGCGGCGACCTACACGAACATCTGGGCCGTCCACCGCGGACAGGCCCAGCCCGACGCCGCCTAGAGGGCTCGATCCGTCACGGGGCCGGCGCCACGACCAGAAGCGTGAAGCTGCCCGGGATCATGCTCGGCCTCGGGCGGGGCTGATCGGGAGTCGGCGACGGCGGCGGGCCGAACTCCGCCGTCGCGAGAAACACGCGGTGGGTCTTCTCGTCCAGGGCCATCGTCCGGGCCCCGCGCATCGTCGCAACGTTCTCCGCGACGAACTTGCCGTCGCCGCCCTCCCGGGCCACGGTCAGGCTCCCTTCGCCGTTGGCGCTGAATGCCGTACCGGTCGCGGGGTCGAAACCGTTGGCATCGACGCCGCCGCCGATCGGGATGGTCGCGGCGACCTTGCCGGTCTTCGCGTCCACGACAGCCATCATCTTGTTGCCGCACCCGACGAACAGGCGGTTGTGGGCGCGATCGATCGCCATGCCCGAGGGTTCCTCGCACGGCGCGAGCGGCCAGCGCGCGGCGGCCTCGTTCTTCCGAGCGTCGATCACGACCATCTCGCTCTTGTCCTCGATGTTGACGTAGACGCGGCCGGCGAGGTCCGTCGTGGCGAACTCGGGCTTGCCGCCGAGGGCGATCGTGGCCTTCACTTTTCCGGTCAGGGCGTCGAGGACGGTGGCATTGGCGGTCCGCCCGTTGAACGCGAAGACCTGTTTGGTGAAAGGGTCGTAAAGGATCGCGTCCGGGTTCTCCCCGGTGACCTTGACCTCCTCGATCGGCTTCAGCGTCTTCAGGTCGAAGATCGTCACGCTCGCGGCCTTCCCATCGCTCGCGAAGCCGCGCCCGAGCTCCGGCGCGAGGGCCACGCCGTGCACGCCGGCCGTGTTCGGGATCTCTCCCACCACTGAGAGGGTGTCGGCGTCGAAGACCATGACGCGGGTCCCGCGCGTCACGTAGAGCCGGCGGGCGGCCGGGTCGACGGCCAGGTAGTCCCAGCCCCCCTCCCCGCCGATGCGGAGTGTCTGGACGACCCTGTAACGGCCGGCGGTGTCCGCGGCGCGGACGGAGACGGTCAGCGCGAGGATGGCTGCGGCCGATGCGGCGAATCGGGCGATGCGCATTGGGAACCTCTCGACCGGCACTCTACCCTTCGCGGTCTAAACGCGGCCTAAACACGACTCTGCAGGAATCCGACTCGGCGCGCGCCCGACTGTCGTGCGCGGTTAGGATGAGGTCGGAGGCCCAATGACACTTCATCGCGTCCGGGTCGGTTTCGTTCTTTCCCTGCTCCTCGCTGCCGCAGGCATCGCCCTGGCCGCCCCGGCGCCCTGCACGATTCACCCCGGGAAGGCCGCCTCGAAGGAGGAACTGAAGTCCCTCGCCAGGGTTACCGAGGACGGCGCCCGCAAGACGGCGCTTGCCTCGCTCAAGGATCCCTCCAAGGGCACCGTCAAGGAGGCCGAGCTCGAGGCCGAGCACGGGTGCCTCGTCTACTCCTTCGACATCGCCGTCGCGGGTGTGAGCGGCATCCAGGAGATCCAGGTGGACGCCGGCAACGGGAAGATCCTCTCGAGCAGGCACGAGAGCCCCAAGGCCGAGGCGGCCGAAAAGGCCAGAGACACGGCCCCGAAGAAGCCGTAGCCCGACTTCCGTTAGGATTCCGCCCGAGCCAAACGTGCGGCGAAACCTTGCAACCTTGAACGCCGCGCTCCTCCTCCTCGTCGGGGCGGGCCGGGCGTCGGCCGGCGAGCCCGTGAGCCTGGAGGTCGCCCTGCGCGAGGCGCGCGCCTCGAACGCGCACCTGCCCCTTCCGGCCCTCGACATGACCATCGCGAGCGAGAAGGAGAAGGAGGCGCGGGCCGAGATGTGGCTCAAGGTCGCGCTCGAGGGCGACTTCGTCTACGCGCCGCCCGGGTACGCCGAGCCCCTGACCAACCTCGGCAACGCGCGCCTCCAGGCGGTCGTGCGCCAGCCGATCTACGCCGGCGGATCGCTCAAGGCGGGCGTCGCCCGCGCCGGGGCGGGAGTCGAGGCGGCCCGGGGCCGGTACCGGATGGTCGAGATGGACCTCGAGCTCGAGGTCCGCAGCCGTTTCAGCGAGCTGCTTCAGGTCGATTCCGAGATCGCGATCCGCCGGACCGGGCTCGAAGAGCTCGAGACCTACCGCTCGTCGCTCCGCAGCCGCCAGGCGGCGGGCCAGGGCATCGCCGCGGACCTCCTGAAGACCGACGTCCGCGCCGCCCTCGAGGAGGCCACCCTCGCCGAAACCGAGCAGCGCCGCGACGACGCGCGGCTGTCTCTGAACGAGCTCATGGGGCGCGACCCGACGGCCGCCCTCGAGCTCGTGCCGCTCCCCCTCCCGGAGGCGCCCGCCCCGGGGGACCCGGCGGCGTGGCAGAACGCTCCGGAGGTCCGCGTCGCGGAGGCGTCCGCCCGGTCCGCGGAGGCGGACAGCATCATCGCGAAGGCCGAGACGCGCCCCCGTCTGGTCTTCCTGGCCGACGCGGGCTTCTGGACCGACGACACGACGCACCCGGGCAGCTCCCGGTTCTGGGACCGCTTCTGGAAAGACGCGGGCTACTCCTTCGGCCTCGGGTTCGTGTGGAACGTGTGGGACCCCGGCGCGGCGCGCGCCCGCGTCGCCGAGGCGAGTCTCGGGCTCCAGCAGTCGCGCCTGGCGCTCGAGGTCGAGCGGCGCGACGCGCGCCTCTCGTGGGAGAAGGCGCACACGGCGCTCGGCCACCTCTACAAGCAAATCGCGATTCTCTCGCGCGCCGAGCCCGACGCGCACGACTCCTACCTCGACGCGCAGAGCCGCTACCGCGGGGGCGCCGCCACGACCCTCGAGGTGCTCGACGCCCATTCCGCCGCCATGGAAGCCGCCGTTCGCCGCAGCGAGACCATCGCCCGCTACCGCGTGGCCGATGCCGTCGTTCGGCGCTGGAGCACGCCTTGAAGAAACTCCTCCCTCTGCTCGCCCTCTCGCTCGCCGCCTGCCGCGCGCAACCGCCCGCCGAGGCGCCGGCGCCCGATCCTCCGGCGGCCGCGATCCCGGTCGAGGTGGCGCGGGTCGGGCGCGCGACGCTTTCCGACGTCGTCTCGGGATCGGGCAGGACGGCGGCGCTGGTCCAGCAGAAAGTCCGCGCGCCGTTTGCCGGCACGCTCACCGAGCTCTCGGTCGGGGACGGGGATCGGGTCCGGCGGGGCGACACGCTCGGGACGATCGTCTCGCGCGACAGCGAGGCCGCGCTCGCCGGCGCGCGCCAGATGGAGCGCGACGCGAAGACCGACGCCGAGCGCAACGACGCCGCGCGCGCGCTCGAGCTGGCCGGGCGCGGCCTCGTGCGCGCGCCCCTGACCGCCCCCTCGGACGGCGTCGTCCTGGCGCACGCCGCCGCCCGCGGCGACCGTCTGTCCGACGAGCAGGAGATCCTCACGATCGCCGACGCTTCGTCCATCGTGTTCCTGGTGGACGTGACGCAGAGCGACCTCGCGCGCGTCCGCCCCGGACAATCCGTCGCGATCGAGGTGCCCGGGCGCGCGGACCGCTTCGGCGGGACCGTGCACGACGTGCTGCCGGGCGCCAACGCGTCCGACTTCACCGTTCCCGTCCGCGTGGACCTGCGCACCATTTCCGGCGTGCCGCCGCTCGGCCTCTTCGGAACGGCGCGCATCACCGTGGCCGAGCACCGCGACGCCGTCGTGGTTCCCGACGCGGCGGTCGTGCGCGACGACCTCGCCGGGACCTCCCGCATCGCCCTCGTCGACGGCGGCAAGGCCCACTGGATCGACGTGACGCCCGGGCTTCGCGGCGCGGCGGGAACGGAAATCACGTCCCCGAAGCTCGCGGCCGGACAACCCGTCGTCGTCGGGGGCCAGGTCGGACTGCCCGAAGGCGCCGCGGTCGCCGAGCGCCCGTGAGCCTCCTGCACTGGGCGCACGACCGCGCCCTCGCGATCATGGTCATGGTCGCGCTTCTCGCCGTCGCCGGCCTGCTGGTCGTGACCGGCATGCCGCTGGCGATTTTTCCCTCGGTCACCTTCCCGGTCGTCAAGGTCATCGCCGACGTCGGACACGAGCCGGCGGCCCGGATGATGCCGAGCGTGACGCGCCCGCTCGAGCAGGCCCTGCTGCCCCTGCCCGGCATCCGGCTGGTCCGCTCGACGACCTCCCGCGGCTCGACGGAGCTCTCGGCGAACTTCGAGTGGGGCACCGACATGCAGCTGGCGCTCCAGCGCGTCCAGGAGGCGATGGCCCGGGTCTCGCCCGACCTGCCCCCGGACACGCACGTGGACGTGGCGCCGATGAACACGGCCCTCTTCCCCATCCTCGGCTACGCCCTCACCTCGGACACGAAGAGCGAGGCCGAGCTCTGGGAGCTCGCCGAGTACACGCTCATGCCGGAGCTCGTCCGCATACCCGGCGTGTCGCAGGCGCAGGTCCAGGGAGGGCGCCGCCGGGAGTTCCAGGTCCACCTCGACCTCGAGGCCCTCGCGGCCCGACGCCTGGCCGTGTCCGACGTGCTCGCCGCGATCAAGAAGAACAACCAGGTCCTGTCGGCCGGATTGACCGAGGGAAACCACGAGCTCTACCTCGCGCTCGTCGACGGCGTCGTCACCGACACCGGCGGGCTTTCCCGCATCGCGGTCCCCGTGCCGGGCGGCGGCGTGCCGGCGCTGCTCGGCGATCTCGGCACCGTCCGCGTCGACGACGCGATCTCCTACATCCGGACCACTGCCGACGGCCAGCCCGCCGTCCTCATCAACCTGACGCGCCAGCCGTCGGCCAACACCGTCGCCATCGCGGCAGGCGTGCGGCGGCTCTTCGCCGAGCGCCCGGAGCTGCTGCCGAAGGGCGTCCGCTGGACCACGTTCTACGATCAGGCCGAGTTCGTGTCCCACTCGGTCAACGGCGTGCGCGACGCGATCCTGATCGGAGTCGGCCTCGCGGCCCTGGTGCTGCTCGTCTTCCTGCGCAGCTTCCGCATCGCCTTCGTCGCCGTCTCGACGATCCCGCTCACCGTCGCCGTGGTCCTGCTCGCCCTCGGGATCACGGGCCAGACGATCAACCTCATGACCCTGGGGGGCATCGCGGCCGCGCTCGGCTTGATCGCCGACGACGCCATCGTCGTGGCCGAGAGCATCCAGCGCCACCGCGAGGAGGGCTCGACCGCGCCGACGATCACCGGCCTGCGCGCGATCCTGCGCCCGCTGATCGGATCGAGCCTTTCCACGATCGTGATCTTCCTGCCCTTCGCCCTGTTGACCGGCGTCGTCGGCGCATTCTTCCAGCCCCTGGCGCTCACCATGGCGCTCGCGCTCGGCATTTCGTTCTTCGTCTCGGCCCTCGGCGTTCCGGTCGTCCTGCGCGTGACCGGCGGCGCGTATGCGCGGCCCCCCGTCCGGAAGGCCTCGCGCGCGCCGTCGCCTTTCCGCCCCTGGCACGCCGTGCTGGCCGCGCTCGCCTGCATCGCGTTGATCGGCGGCAGCACCCTGCTCTACAAGCGACTGGGCTCCGACTTTCTGCCGGCCATGGACGAGGGCTCGATCATCCTCGACTACTGGACCCCGCCGGGCACGTCGCTCACCGACACGGACGCAATGCTGAACGGGCTCGAGAAGATCCTTTTGAAGATCCCCGACATCCGCGGATACTCGCGCCGCACCGGCACGCAGCTCGGCTTCTTCATCACCGAGCCCAACCGCGGGGACTACGTGATCCGCTTGAAGCCGCGGCGCGAGCGCCGCAACGTCGAAGAGGTCATCGCGGACATCCGCGCTCGCGCGGCGGGGATCGCGCCGGCTCTGCGCACGGACTTCGGACAACTGCTCGAGGACAACATCGGCGACCTGACCGGCGGCGTCCCGCAACCGATCGACATCCACATCTTCGGCGAGAACCAGGCCCTCCTGCAGGACCGCGCCCGCGAGGTCGCCGGGATCCTGCGCGGCGTCAAGGGCGTCGAGGACGTCTTCGACGGCATCGTCATCGCGGGGCCCGCGCTGACGATCCGCGTTCCGGCGGCCGACCCGCGCTCGGTGGAGGGAGGCCCGCGCAGCGCCGCGCGCTTCGGCCTGACGACCGAGGACGTGCAGGCGGCCGTGGAGCCGGCGGTGGCCGGAACCGTCGCGGGCAACATCCGGATCGGGGAGCGCCTCTACGACCTGCGGCTGTTCGCCCGCGATCCGCGGGGGTTGGCGGGCCTGCGCCTGCGCACCCCGAGCGGCGCGCTCGTCCCGCTTTCGGACGTCGCCTCCGTTTCCACCGGCGCCCCCGAGGCCGAGATCGACCGGGAAAACCTCAAGTCTTTCCTCGGCGTCACGGCGCGCCTCGAGGGACGGGACCTCGGCGGCGCGATCCGGGAGATCCGCGGAAGGCTCGCGCGGGGCCTGCGGCTGCCGCCCGGCATGCGCGTCGTCTTCGGCGGCCTCTACGAGCAGCAGCAGGATTCCTTCCGCGAGCTCTTCTTCGTGCTGCTCGGCTGCCTGCTCCTCGTCTCGATCGTCCTGCTCTTCCAGTTCGGCGACTGGCGCGCGCCGCTGACGACCGCCGTCATCTCCGTCGCCGTGCTCGCCGGTGTCTTCGGGGCGCTCCTGCTGACCGGGATGACGCTCAACATCTCGAGCTTCGTCGGCGGCATCATGATGGTCGGCATCGTCGGCGAAAACGCCATATTCGTGATCCACGAGGCGCGCGAGTCGCTGCGGCACGGCGCCGCGGTTCCGGAGGCCTGGGCGCAGGCGGCGCGGCGGCGGCGCCGGCCCGTGATCATGACCATCCTCGCCAGCGCGTTCGCCCTCGGCCCGCTCGCCCTCGCGCTCGGAGAAGGCTCGCAGCTCCAGCAGCCGCTGGCGATCGCCGTGATCGGCGGATTCGTCCTTTCCGGATTCCTCGTGCTCTGGGTGCTGCCGGCGCTCTACTGCGCCATCGACCCGAGGGGCCAGCTCAACTGCCGCAGCATGGAGCACGAGCACCACGAGCACGTGGAGCACCGGGGCTAGTCTGCCGGCCCCCCTTCAGGCCGCGGGCAACTCCACGACGAACGCGTTGCCCCGCGGCGAGCGGGGCTCGACGCGGACGGTCCCTCCATGCAGGGCCGCCGCCCACTTCACGACGGCCAGGCCCAGGCCGCTTCCCGGCACGCCCTCGCTGCGGGAGCGCTGCGAGCGGTAGAAGCGCTCGAAGACGCGCTCGCGCTCCTCGCCGGAAAGCGTGTGCGCCTCGTCGAGGACGCGCAGCGTCACCCGGTCCGACTCCCGCGAAAGACGGGCGTCCACGCGGCCGTCCACGGGCGAGAACTTGACCGCGTTCTCCAGCAGGTTGACCGCCACCCGCCGCAGCAGGCGCTCGTCGCCGCGCAGCTCGAGCCCCGGCGGGGCCTCGATCTCGATCCGGATGCCGCGCCCCGCCGCCACGCCTCCGAGCGAGCGGGCCACTTCCTGGACGATCTCCCCGAGGTCGAGCAGGCGCCGCTCGAGCGGCTGGTCCAGCAGCTCGCCCTCGGCGAGGAGGGTGAGGTCGCTGACCAGGTCCGACAGGTGCGCGCTCTCGAGGCCGATGGCGTGGAGTGCTTCGCGGTACTGCTCGGGGCTGCGGTCGCTCGAGAGCGCGAGCTCCGAGCCGGTCCGGATGATGGTGACCGGCGTCTTCAGCTCGTGGGCGGCGTCGGCGACGAAGGTCTTCGTGCGGGCCATCGACGACTCGATGCGCTCGAGCAGGAGGTTGAACGTCGCCGCCAGCCTCCCGAGCTCGTCCTCGGCGTTGCCGACGTCCAGCCGGCGCGGCGCGGACGCGGGAGCGACTTCGGCCATGCGCCCGGCCTGGCGCGTCATCACGTCGATCGGGCGCAGCGCCCGCGTGGCCAGCCAGTAACCGCCGGCAACGGCGAGGAGCAGGCCGGCCGCCCCGAGCTCGAGCAGCGCCCGCCGGATCGAAGACAGCGTCTCCTCGACCGGCGCCGTGGGGCCCGCGACGAGGAGCAGGATCGGCTCCGGCACCCCGTCCAGACGGACGGCCCGCAGGACGGCGTGCCAGCCGTTCTCGAGGGCGAGCGTCTCCGTGCGGTCGGAGAGCGCGACGCGCCTCCAGTCGTCGGAGGACAGCGACGGACGGTCCACGCCCTCGCCCGGATCCGGAAGGCGGGCGAGCAGCGTCTGCCCCGCGGCGCCCGTCCGGATCTCGGCGGCGAGAGCGTTCAACCGGAACTCCTCGAGCGATTGAAGGGCCGCGCGCACCAGGGGATCCCTGGCCGCCGGGGCGCCGCCCGACGACGGCGACGAGGCAGAGCGCGCCTCGCGCAGCTCCTCGTGCACCTCTCCGTCGAGGGTGTCGAGGTTGTTGCGCAGGTCCACGTCGAAGAAGCGCCAGGCCTCCTGGCGATAGCGCACGTACGTGGCCGCGGAGAAGAACACCAGCACCACACCGAGCGCGGCCCCGTACCAGAGAGTCAACTTCCAGCGGATCGAGACGCGAATCAGGCCGTCTCCGGAGGAAGGTCCTCGACGACGTACCCTTCGCCGCGCCGCGTGGTCAGGAAGGAAGCTCCCCGGCTGGCTCCGGGCAGGTCGATCTTCTGGCGCAGGCGCCCGATGTAGACCTCGATGAGGTTGGAGAACGGGTCGAAGTGGTCGTCCCAGACGTGCTCGGCGATTTCCTGTCGCGTCACGAGACGGCCGCGGTTCAGCAACAGGTATTCGAGCAGCGCGTACTCCTTGCCGGTCAGCTCGACGATGCCGCCCCGCACCTCGACGGAGCGCCGGCTCCGGTCCACGCGCACGCTTCCGACCGTGAGCGTGATCTGCGGGGGCAGTGAGCGCCGACGCATCAGCGCGCCGACGCGCGCGCGCAGCTCGGCGACGGCGAAGGGCTTGGGCAGGTAGTCGTCCGCGCCGAGCTCGAGCCCGCGAACCCGGTCGGCGATCTCGGAGCGCGCCGAGAGCATCAGGATCGGCGTCGAGACGCTCGAGGCCCGCAGCTGCCTGCACACCGAAAAGCCGTCCGTCCCGGGCAGGAGGATGTCGAGCACCACGAGGTCGTAGGGCGCGATCGCGCCCTGTTCCACGGCCTCGGTCCCGTTGCCGACCACGTCGACCGCGTAACCGGTCTCGCGCAGCGCCCGGGCGATCAGGTTGGCCATGCGCGGATCGTCTTCGACCACCAGGATTCGCATCGGGTCGGAATTATAGGCGCCGGCAAGGCGGGCCGCGTGATGCACGCGACCCTGTTTATCGGGCGTTCAGGTTCGGGTGGAACCCGCCTCAGCGCGTCGTCCGGACGCGCCCGGTGAACTCCCGGGCCGGCGCCTCGGCCGGGCGCTCGCTCGGGACGCCGAGGTAGAAGCCCTGCCCGTAGGGAATGTGCAGCAGGCGGCACTCTTCGAGATCTTCGGGGGTTTCGATGCCTTCGGCCACGCAGACCGCGTCGATGCGCCGCGCGAGGTTGACGAGCATCTCGACGACGTCCCGCTTGATCGTGTCGCTGCGCAGCCCGGTGATCAGGGTGTTCGCCACCTTGATGAAATCGGGCCGGAGCTCCGCAATCGCCTGGAGCGAGGCGTAGCCGGAGCCCGCGTCGTCGATCGCCACGCGGAACCCCCTGCCGCGCAGCTGCGCCAGCGCCTCGCGAAACACGGGCAGGTCGCGGATCGCCGAACGCTCCGTCACCTCCAGCACGACCGGATACTTCATCGCGAAGAGGGGGGCGATCGACTGCGGCCCCTCGCGCGCCAGCGCCGCCACCGACTCCGCCTCGACGTTGATGAAGAGGTGGCCGCCGCGGACCGGAGCGTAGCGCGCGGCCGAGGAGCCGAGACAGATCTGCTCCAGCTCCCACGTGCCCTCGTTCTCCCCCGCGAACTGGAAGAGCAGCTCCGGGCTCTCGAACGCCGTCTCGATCGGGCCGCGCGTCAGGGCCTCGTGGCCGAACAGCTCCATCGTCTCGATCTGGAAGATCGGCTGGTACACCGTCCGGATGCGCCGCCTGCGCAGGATGTCCTTGAACGTCTCGCGCAGGTGCGCCTGCCTCTCCTCTTCCTTGGTGGTCGCGATCGCGATGGCCTGCCCGAGGGCGCGGTAGACGAGGCGCTCGATGCGCATCTGGGGGTTGGGCCGCAGCAGCGCGTGGCCGACGAAGACGCCGATGCGCTTGTGGATCCGGGCTCCGAACGCCTCGTCGAGCGAGCCGCGCAGGGAGTCCTCGACCTGGCGCGCCTTGCGCTGGAGCCGGGCCGCCGCGTCCTCCCCGGGCTCGAGCGTCGTGAAGACGTAGAAGTCCGAGCCGCCGGCGCGGTTGACCGCGACGAAATCCTCCGTCGCGAAGATCGTCCCGAACATCCGGCGCAGGGTGCGCGCGGTGTGGCGCAACAGCGAGTCGAACACCTCCCAGCCGTAGGTCTCCTCGATGTGGCTGTACTGCTCCACGTCGATGTAGAGCACGCCCATTTCCCGGTTGTCGAGCAGCCGGTCGCGCAGGGCGTCGATGATCACCGGAACCGTCGGCAGCTCCGTGACGGCGTCGAACAGGAGGTTGCGGAAGCGCACCTCCTCGTTCTCGGCCGTCAGGTACGCCAGGGCGGTGACTCGCGCTTCTCGTCGAGCAGCCGCCGGACGGTCGAGAGGAGTTTCTTCCGGGTGAAGGGCTTGGTGATGTAATCGTCGGCGCCCACCTGCATGCCCGTGATGAGGTCCCGGATCTCGCTCTTGACGGTGAGCATCGCGATCGGGATCGGGCGGGTCTCCGGCGCGCTCTTCAGGGTCGTGCAGACTTCCCAGCCCGAGAGCTCCGGCATCATGACGTCGAGCAGGATCAGGTCGGGCCTGGACTCGATCGCCTTCTCCACGCCCTCGCGGCCGTTGCGCGCCAGGATCGCGGTGTAGCCGGCGTTGTCGAGGATGGTCTGGACGATGAGGAGGACGTCCTCGTCGTCGTCGACGATGAGTATTTTTTCGGACGCCATGCGCTTTTTCCGCCGGGGAGTCGGGAAACTATAGCATCAGGACGGCGTGCGCCGTCCGGCCGGCGAGCTTCGCGCGGCCCTCCGAGGGCCCCGAGCTCGATGAAGAACGTGACGCCGATGACGTGGGCCCCGAGCCGCTCCGCGAGGTCGGCGGCGGCCTTCGCCGTTCCGCCGGTCGCGAGCACGTCGTCCACGATCAGGACCCGCTCGCCCCCGCGAAACGCGTCCGAGTGCATCTCGAGGCAGTCCTTGCCGTACTCGAGGCCGTAGGAGACGCTCTCGGTCGCGCGCGGCAGCTTGCCGGGCTTGCGCGCCGGAACGATGCCGATGTTGAGCTCGCGCGCGAGCATCGCGCCGAAAAGAAATCCGCGCGCCTCGATGCCGAGCACCTTCTCCGGGCGTGCCGCCCGGAACGGCTCCGCCATCGCGCGCGCCGCGGCGGCGAACGCCTCCGGCGAGGCGAGCAGGGGCGTGACGTCGCGAAAGAGGATGCCGGGGCTCGGAAAGTCCGGCACGTCGCGAACGAAAGGCCGAAAATCGGTCATCGCGTGATCTCGAACGACGTCAGGCCCTGCGGCGCGGCCGGCTCGACCGCCACGCCGTCCACGCGCGCGGTGAGCGGACCATAGCGCAGGCGCGTCAGGAACTGCTCCAGGGCGGCCTCGTCGCCCTCGGCGAACGTTTCGACGGAGCCATCCGGCAGGTTGCGGACCCACCCGTTGACGCCGAGCTCCCGCGCCCCGCGCAGGGCGAAGAAGCGGTATCCGACTCCCTGCACGCGTCCCCGAACCACGGCGTGCCGCGCCATCAAGCGGGGCTCCCGGCAAAGCGCCCGAGCAGGGGGACGAACGTCACGTCCTCCCCTTCTTCCTGGGCGTAATCGGTCTTGCGGCGGCGGATCACGCGCAGCCGCTGCCTGCCCGACGGCCCGATCGGGACGACGAGACGCCCGCCGATCGCGAGCTGCGCGAGCAGCGGCTCCGGCACGTTCTCGGTACCGGCCGTGACGATGATCCGGTCGTAGGGGGCCGCGGCCGGATACCCGTACGTCCCGTCGAAGGCCTTGACCGACACGTTGTGGACTCCGAGCGAGGCGAGCAGCGACGCGGCCCCGCGCGCGAGCTCGTCGATGCGCTCGAGCGAGTACACGCTGCGGGCGAGCCTGGCCAGGACGGCGGTCTGGTACCCCGAGCCCGAGCCGATCTCCAGGACCTTGTGCTCGGACGAGATGCCGAGCCGCTGCGTCATGATGCCGACGACGTAGGGCTGGGAGATCGTCTGGCCGTGGCCGATCGGCAGCGAATGATCGCCGTAGGCCCGCGCCCGCAGGGGCTCCGGCACGAAGAGATGGCGCGGGACCTCGCTCATGGCCTCGAGCACCCGGGGATCGTCCACTCCGCGGGGAGCGACGAAACGGGCCACCATCTCGCGCCGCAGGACGTCTTCCCGGCCCCCTGCCGGGCTCCTGCGATCGGACGGCGACATCGCCGACGATGATAGCAGGGATGACGAGCCGACCACCAGAGAGCGACCCCCGGCAGTAGGCAGCGCCGGGTCCGCCGGCGCTAAATTCTTCCTTCTTCCTTCGTGTTTTGCCGGACCCTTGTAAAATGCGCGCTCGCGCTCGAGCCGGGCGCCGAGGAGGTTCGGGTTGGCGGAAACTCAAGACATCGCCGAGGCCGCGCGGGAAACGCGCTTTGCCGGCGTCTCGCGGGAAGAGGTCAAGAAGTGGTACGCGCTGATGCACCTCGGCCGCGTGCTCGACGACAAGGCTCCCAACTATCTCAAGCAGGGCCTCGGCTGGAGCTACCACGCGCCCTGCGCGGGGCACGACGCGATCCAGCTCGCCCTCGGGCTGACCTTCCGCCCGGCGCGCGACTACCTCTTCCCCTACTACCGCGACCTGACGACCTGCCTCGCGGCCGGCCTGACGGCCGAGGAGATCCTCTTGAACGGCATGTCCAAGGCGACCGACGTCGCCTCGGGCGGCCGGCACATGTCCAACCACTTCGCGAAGCCTTCGATCGGCATCCAGAACGTGTCGTCCTGCGTCTCGAACCACGCCCAGCACGCCGCGGGCCTCGGCGCGCGCGGTCAAGACGTACGGCAGGACGCGATCGTTTTCTGCTCGGTCGGCGAGTCGTCGCTGTCCGAGGGCTACTTCTCCGAGGCGGTCAACGGCGCCTCGCGCGAGAAGCTGCCGGTCGTCTTCGTCGTCCAGGACAACGGCTACGGCATCTCGGTCCCGAAGAGCGACCAGACCGCCAACCTCGTACGCCTCGGACAACTTCGCCGGGTTCAAGAACCTCCGGATCATCCACTGCGACGGCCTGGACGTCTTCGACTCCTTCCGCGCGATGCGCGAGGCGGTCGCGTACGTGCGCACGGGCGCCGGGACGCGCGATCGTGCACGCGCCGCTGCGTCCGGATCCACTCCCACTCCAACTCCGACCGGCAGGAGCTCTACCGCACGCCCGAGGAGCTCGCCGCGGCGCGCGCCGCCGACCCGCTGCCCCGCTTCCGCAAGCTGCTTTCCGACACCGGCCTCGTGCCCGAGGAGGACCTCGCGCGCGATCGAGGCCCAGAACCAGCGCATGTACGAGGAAGCCTCCGACCGCGCGCGCACGGCGCCCGAGCCGGACCCCGCGACGATCTACGACTACGTCCGGCCCGAGCCGTGGAGCTCCGAGCGCTTCCCGGGCGGGATGCCGGATGGCTCGGGCGAGGAGACGACGCTCGTCCACGCGATCAACGAGACGCTGAAGGAAGAGTTCCGCCACAACCCGGACACCTACATCTGGGGCCAGGACGTCGCCTACCGCGACAAGGGCGGCGTCTTCAACGTCACCAAGGGGATGCAGCAGGAGTTCGGCGTCGCGCGGGTCTTCAACGCCCCGATCGCCGAGGACTACATCATGGGCACGGCGGACGGGTTCTGCCGCCTCGTCGGACAAGATCCGCGTGGTCGTCGAGGGCGCGGAGTTCGCCGACTACTTCTGGCCCGCGGCCGAGCAGATGGTCGAGATGTCCCACGAGTACTGGAGGACGAACGGCCAGTACGTGCCCAACGTCACGGTGCGCCTGGCCTCCGGCGGCTACATCGGCGGCGGCCTCTACCACTCCCAGAACCTCGAGGGCTGGCTCACGACGCTGCCCGGAATCCGGATCGTCGTCCCGGCCTTCGCCGACGATGCGGCGGGCCTCCTGCGCACGGCCATGCGGTCGCGCGGCGTGACGCTCTACCTCGAGCCGAAGTTCCTCTACAACAACCCCATGGCCCGCGCAAAGGTGCCGGCGGAGTTCGCGGTCCCGTTCGGCAAGGCGCGCCTGCGCCGCGAGGGAACGGATCTGACCATCGTCGCGTACGGCACGCCCGTGCACTTCGCCCTCGAAGCGGCGAAGGCCCTCGAGGCCGAGGGCAGGAGCGTCGAGGTCCTCGACCTGCGCTCGCTCGTCCCGATGGACATGGAGGCGGTGCTCGCGTCGGTCAGGAAGACCAGCCGCGCCCTCGTCGCCCACGAGGACAAGGTCCACGGCGGCTTCGGCGGCGAGATCGCGTCCCAGATCCAGGAGCAGGCCTTCGCGTACCTCGACGCCCCCGTCGGCCGCGTCGGCTCGGAGTTCACGCCCGTCGGGTTCTCCCGGATCCTCGAGCGCGCCGTGCTGCCCAACGGCGACAAGGTCCTCGCGGCCGCGCGCAAAGTCCTGGAGTACTGACTCCCTACCGTATGATCCCGGTCATGGGCCGAATGGGCGCTTTGCGCCATTCTGCGATCCATGAGTGACGCTCCGCGCTTCGACCCCAACGTGCCGGTCAAGGACCTGCTCGCCCGGTATCCCCAGCTCTCCTCCGCGCTTGCCGCGCATGGCCTCGACACCTGCTGCGGCGCAATGCACCCGTTGAAGGACGCCTGCGCCGCCAGGGGCAAGGACCTCTCGGAAGTGATCCGCGACCTCGAGTCCGCCCATGCCGCGACAGAGTCGCACAGCCTCGTACCGCCGACGATGACCGTCCGGGAAGTGTCCCGGCGCTTCCCCGCCACGCGGCCCGTGCTCGAGCGCTACGGCCTCGGAGACTGCGGCGGCGAAGAGGGGCCCGACGAGCCGCTCGCGTGGTTCGCGACGGTGCACCGGCTCCCGCTCGACGACTTCCTGAAAGACATTCGGCAGGCAGCCCTTCGCGACTCCGCCGCGGCGCCCGTCGCGTCCGCACCGGCGCCGAGTCTCTTCTCGCCGCACTTCATCGCCGGCTCCCTCTTCCTGACCCTGACGCTGGGCGCGACGACCGGGATGATCAACCTGCTGCGCATCGCCGCGGGCGCCGACGTGCCGGCCGACCACCGGCAGATCCACGGCCACACGCAGGTGATCGGGTTCGCGACGCTGTTTCTCATGGGCATCGCGTACCACGCGCTGCCTCGCATCCTCGGAATCGGCGGGGAGCGGCCGGGCCGGACGGTGCGCGTCGGCTTCTGGCTGATGTTCGTCGGCGTTCTGCTGCGCAATGCCGGCCAGCCGCTCGGCCTCCACCCGATCGGCCGGCTGCTTTCCCTCGCTTCGGGAGCGATGGAGCTCGCCTCCGGGCTCCTGTTCGTCCGGTTTCTCTTCGCGCTCCTGCGAAGGGCGCGCGAGGGCAAGTACGACGCCAGCGACCCCCTGCTCCGATTTCTCCGGGCGGGCGCCCTTTATTTTCTGGCCGCCATCCTGCTCGTCGCCGCGCAAGGGGCCTGGCTCGCCGGCCACGTCGACACCGTCCTGCCCGCCGCGCTCAACGAGCCGTTCTACTTTGCGGCGCTCTACGGGTTCCTGCTCGCCTTCATCTACGGCTTCGGCCACCGCATCGTCTCCCTCTTTCTCGGCGTCGGCCCGGCCCTGCGCGGGACGAGCGAAGCGGCACTCGTCCTCCAGGCGCTCGGCGTCGCCTCGTACCTGACGTCCTGGGCTCCTGGGCTCTCCGACGGCCTCGCCTTCAGCCTGCGCGACGTCGGGCTCGCGCTCGCGGCGCTCTCGGCGGTCGTGTACCTCGCGGGCAACGGGTTCCTCTGGAGGAAGTCGATCTTTCCGATGATGCGAACGCCGGGCGCCCCCACGGTCGCCATTCGCTGCGCGTTCGGCTGCCTCGGGCTCTGGTCGGTTCTCGAGCTCGCCGGCGTCCTGCTGTCGCGGACGACCCGCATTCCCGCCCAGAACCTCTGGTGGGCGGACGCCGCGCGGCACACGTTCACCATCGGCTTCCTGACACTCCTGATCATCGGCATGAGCCTGCGCATCCTGCCGGTCTTTTCGGGCAGGACGCTCTGGTCGCCGCGGATGGCCTACGCCACCTACGCCCTCGTGCTCCTCGGCGCGGTCATGCGGCTTCTCCAGTACCCGGCCGCGTTCCGCCCGACCTTCTACGTGATCGGCTCTTACATGGGCATCCCCGTCGTCGCGGCGCTCGTGCTCTACCTGGTCAATCTCGTCCGCACGATGCGCGGCCGGCCCGAGGCCCGGCGGACCGCCTCCCCGTCCCCGCGTCCCGCCTTCGTCTCGACGCTGCCGGTGCGATAATCCCCGGCGTGAATCCGCGCCCTCCGATCCCCTTCAACAACATTCCGATCCTCGCGCCACTGACGGCCGCGGACCGCGCGGCGCTCACTCCGCTCTGCGAGCTGCGGGCGTACGAGAAGGGCGAGACGATCTTCCAGGAGGGCGAGCCCGCGCTCTTCATCCACTTTCTCTTCGTCGGGCGCGTCAAGATCGTCAAGGCCGCGCCCGACCGGGACCTGATCCTCGAGATCCTCGGCCCCGGCGAACCCGTCGGCACCGTCGCGGTCTTCGAAGAGCGGCCGTTCCCGGCCTCCGCCGTCGCGCTCGAAGCATCGGGCACCGTCTCGATCCCCGAGCGGGAGTTCTTCCACCTCGTCGAGAAGCGGCCCGAGATCACGCGGCGCCTGCTCGCCGGCCTGACGCTGCGCCTGATGGCCCTGAACCGTCGGCTGGCCGACATGACCGGCTCGGTCGAATACCGCGCTGCCCGCCTCTTCGCGACACTCGCCGAGCGCGTCGGTCAGAAACGGCCCGATGGGATCTTCGTGCCGCTCCACCTCTCCCGGCAGGACATCGCGGACCTGGTCGGCACGACGATCGAAACCGCCATCCGCGTCATGAGCCGCTGGCAGAAGGAGGGCCTCGTCGGCACGGACAAGGACGGGTTCCTCATCCGCCGGATCGGCGCCCTGCGCGAGATGGCGCCCTCCGAGTAGGGCGCCGCCCCCTCAGTGCAGGTGGGCCGCCGGGTTGCCCGGAGGCAGCGCGTCGAAGGCCGGGTGCTCGGCGTTTCCCCGCGTCAGGATCATCGCGTAGAGAAACGGACCGTAGCTCGTGCCGCGCCGGCCGTTGACGGCGACGATCGGCGTCCCGTCCGAGTCGTACTGGGCCGCCGCGGCCACGTCCTGCTCGAGCTGGCTCCGCGTCAGCGGGGAGGCGATGCAGGCCGCGAGTTTCTCGCGCGGCATGTACGGCGCGGCGATCTCGAACAGCGCCTCCCGGTTCAGGCCCTGCTGCCGCGCGAAGAGCGCCCCGGCAAACTCGGGCTCCCGGCCGGAAGGCTCCATGCAGATCCGGGCCGCCGCCGCGACGCAGCGGACGTCGTCGCCCTTGCGCGGCTCGAACTTCGGATTGCAGCGCCCGTCGAGCGGAAACTGCCGCGCATCCACGCTGAAGCTGCCGGGCGCCGTGTGCCCGCGCAGCGTCTGGAGGGTCTCGTAGAGGCTCGCGCAATGCTCGCAGAGGATGTCGGTGAACTCGGTGATCCGGACCGGCGCCATCGTCGAGCCGACCAGGGCGCGCGGCGCCGGCAGCATCGCCGGCGGCGAGCTGCGGTAGATCGCCAGCGAGTCCGCCAGCTGCTGCTTGCCGGCCGGGTCGAGCGTCGAGACCAGGTCTTCGAGCGCCCGGTCCTTCGCCGCATCCCCCGTCCCGGCGCGAGCCGCGGCCTCTGCCTGCGGAACTTCCGCTTGCGGCGTTTCCGCCGAGCCGGCCGCCTGCGCCACTGCCTGCCGGCCCGCCTCGCCGCTCGCCATCGGGGTGTGCAGACCGGGATAGAGCAGAAGCGCGAATGCGGCGGCCATGCAACCCAACGCGAGCGCCCCCGCCCGACCCGCCTCGGGCAGGCCGGCGTTGCGCCAGCCGAGCAGCGCGATCGCCGCATACGCGGCGACCAGCAGGTAGGTCCCGATGCAGCCGATGCAGATCGCGCCCGCCGCCGCGCTCGCGGCGAGCAGGACGGCGACGACGAGCAAGCCCGCCGCCGCCGTCAGCCGCACGGCGGACACCAGCACCCCGGGCCGCTCGCCCGAGGCGAGCCGCGAAAGCCCCGCGAGCGGCAGAGCGAACGCCGCGACGCTCCAGACCAGGCCCCATCCCGACACGGGCAGGCCGGTCAGCCGGTGGACCGCGGAGGCGAGCGCCCCGTTCCAGATCGCGCTGCAGTCCAGCTTCCCGCCGGATCCGCAGAAGGAGCTCCCGCCCGAGCGCGACAGGACGAGCTCGGTCCACAGGAACAACGACCAGAGCGCGGACAGCGCGCCGAGCGCCGTCAGCTTCACCCACTGGAGCGGCAGTCCATTCCCTGGGCCGGCTTCCTGGTCCTTCGCGCGCTTCACGAGCGCATTCTGCCACTGGCGGGGATCGGCAAGGACGGACGCCTCAGCCGGAAGAGGGAGAGCCCGCGCGAGCTGCCTCCGCCCGGGCAGGACTGGATGGGGACCTGCGCTTCCACGAGACATACGGTCGCGCAAGCAGGCGCAACGCCGCGAGCTTGCCCTCGTAGAGTCGCGACGACAGGCTCGCGGGAAGCAGCTGTGCCGCCTCCTCGGGCTGCACGACCAGCGACACGTCGATGGGCAGGATGCCGACCGGAAGGCCCGCGTCGCGGCACGCCGCGTAGAGGTGCGCGAACACGACCCTCATCTCGGCCGGGTCGGGCGGGTTCACGTGCTCGAGCTCGCTGCCCACCGTCGGGCGGAAGATGCACACGGTCGGAAAGGCCCCCGCCGCGACGATCCGGTCGATCCCGCGCATCGTCGCCTCGATCGGCTCGAGCCCGGCGATGATCTCGCCGGAGACCCGCCCGCGGCCGAGGCGCCGGGCCGCGTATTCCATCGCCTCGAAGAAGCCCTCCTGGCCGAGCGTCGCCGCCTTCCCGGGACAGAGCCGCGCGAACCAATCGGGGTCCTCGAACTCGTAGCAGAAGGAGAAATGGTCGGCGCCGGCGTCGATCAGCGCGTCGTACTCGTGGAACTTCCTCTTCGGGACCGGCATCGCCTGGACCCCGATGAAGCCGCCGACCCGCGCGCGCAGGGCGCGGACGAAGGGCTCGCACTGGCGCAGGCCGTGGATCGGCTCGAGCCGGTCCACCTCCTCGAAGTGGTAGCCCGTGTTGAGGTGCGTGAAGAGGGCCCCGGATTCCTCCTTCGCCGCCATCGCCACTTCGACGACGTCGTCCACCTTCTTGCGCGACTCCTCGCCGACGCCCACGTTCTTGCCGGTCGTGCAGAACTTGCAGGCCCGCGAGGGCGTCGACGCCCAGTACATGCAGGCGTTCGAAACGTACACGCCGAGGTAGTTGCCCTGGAGCACGCCGATCCGGTTCATCGGGATGCCGGACGACGTCGCCCGCGAATACCAGAGCGGCTCGTCCGGCAGGGTCACCGCGTAGGCGTCCCCGCTGCGATCGTCGACGACGCGGTAGCCGCGCCGCTCCCGCACGAGGCGCAGGGGCGAATGCAGGGCGAACGCCTCGACCACGGGAACGTTGACCCAGATCGGCCTGCGGGGCCCCGGCAGGACGAGCTCGAGCCCGGAGCCCAGGCCCGCGCGCGTCCGGGAGATCCGGCGCCCGTCCTCGTCGACGGTGCAGCTCGCGTCGATCCGCATGCCCCGGCAGAACAACTCGATCTCGAGCTCGACGGGCGACAGCATGTGGGAACCATAGGACTTCCGGGCCCCTCGCAACTGATCCGTTTGCATCAATCGGGCAGTTCGCCGGGGTGCTACAAATCCCTGGAACGATATGAACGCACTAGAACCGCAACCGCTTGCACAGGACGACGGGGCCTTTCTTTCGCGCGGACAGGTCGCCAGGCTCTTCGGAGTCTCGCTCTCCACGGTGACGCGCTGGGCGCGCACGGGCATGATCCCGGCCCTGCGCACGCCGGGAGGGCACTACCGATTTCGCTCCGGCGACTTCCGCGGAGCCCGCCGCGAGAGATTGCCCGCGCCGGCCGCAGCGAGCGCGGCGGACAGCGACTCCTAGCGCCGGTCGCGTTCTTCGCGCCGGGAGGCGGCGAGGACCTGCCAGACGAGCAGGAGCATGCCGAGGTCGCGCACGATCGCGATCTTCATGTCGCCCAGGCGCTGCGCGTCCGTCTTCGGCACCGCCGCGCCGCCGAAGCACCCGCATTCCACCGGCCGGCCGCGGACGAGGTTGATCGAAAGGGCGATCACGAAGACGACGAGCAGCACCCCGAAGATCCGCGCCGCGCTGCGGCGCGCGACGCCGACGAAGAGCGCGAGGCCGGCGACGAGCTCGATCCACGGCAGCACGATCGCCAGAGCGTTCACGGCGGCGCCCGGAAGCAGCTTGTAGTTGTAGATCTCGTGCGCGAAGCCGGGCGGGTCCACGATCTTGCCGAACCCGGCGACCACGAAGATCGCGGCGAGCACGAACTGGACGCGCGCCGTCAGCCACGGCGAGGTCAGGCGGCTGCTCACGGCGCGTCGCCCTTGTTCACGGGCAGGCCGCGCTTCTCCCAGTCCGGGAAGCCGTCCTTGTAGACGAGCACGTTGTCGAAGCCGACGAAGTAGAGCTTTTCGCCCAGGTGGTGAGAATCCTCGCACTCCCCTCCGGCGCAGTAGACGACGATCGGCGCGCTCTGGTCGCGCCCCTCGGCGAAGATCGCCTTGACCTTGTCGTCGGCGTCGGCCTCCCAGATCGAGATCGACCGCGCGCCCGCGATGTGTCCCGCGCGGTAGACGCTCGTGCGCCGCGCGTCGAGAAAGAGGACGTCGCCGCGGGCATGGAGGGCGGCAACGTCGTCCCCGGAAATCTCCACCCAGGCCTTGGACGGATGCGGCGCAAACACCCTGCCGGCCTCGTCCCCGGCGGACGGGGTCACCGCGGCCGTCGCGACCCCCGGAGAGGGCGTCGCGGGGGCGCCCGCCGCCGCCGGCGCGGTCGAATAGTTCCCGATCCAGTGGAGGCGGCGCTCCGGCCCGGCCACGGCGTTCGAGACCGCCGCCGCGACGACGGCCAGGACCACGATTCCGACCGCGTCGCGCCAGGAGCTGTCTCGCCTCATCGGGCAGACATCTTAGCCGACGGGCCCCGGAACGCGCAGCGCCGAATTGATCTATTCACATCATGCCTTAAGAACCCGGATGCGGCGAAAATTTCAGCGTATGGCGACCGACCCCGGATCCGCTCCGCAGCCCATCACGGACGCACCGCACGTCTCGCGCCCCGCCGCGATCGCGCAGCTGCGCGAGAAGCTGGTGAGCCTCGTGGACACGGACCATTGCGTCTGCGCCGTCGCCGAGCGCCTCGGATTCCCGTGCCAGGGATTCGCGCAGCTGTCCGACGAGGAATTCCGCAAGCGCTTCGACTGGATCGCCAGCGTGCGGCCCCACGCCACCCGCAAGGAGCTCGAGGAGTACGTCAACCTCTACCTCCTCGGCCGCCAGGCGGTCACGGGCGCGGCGATCGCGTGCGACGTCGAAACGCGGGAGCACGATCTCTGCGGAGGCTGGAACACCTTCGACAATCCGAAGCTCGAGGAGTTCTACCGGACCGTGTTCGGCCGCCCGATCCGGATCGGCTAGAGCTTTCCCGCGACGTCCTCGAGCAGCGATAGCGAGCGGTAGTCCGTCAGGTCGAGGTGGAGCGGCGTCATCGAGATGAACTTGTCCGCCACGGCCGACAGGTCGGTCCCCTGCTCGAGCTCCCCCATCGGCGGCGTCGCGCCGATCCAGTAGTAGGGCCGCCCGCGCGGGTCCGTCTTCTCGATGACGGCCTCGCCGTAGCGGCGCTTGCCCTGCCGCACGACGCGCACGCCCCGCGGGGCGCCGGCGGGCACGTTCACGTTGACGAGCGTTCCCGCGGGCAGCGGCTGGGCGAGCAGGTGGCGCGCCAGTCGCGCCGCAAACCCGGCGGCCGCGTCGAACGTGAAGCCGGTTTCGATCTCCTGCGAGATCGCGACCGACGAGATCCCGGTCAGCGTGCCCTCGAATGCGGCGGAGACCGTGCCCGAGTACGTCACGTCGTCCCCGAGATTGAGCCCCAGGTTGATCCCGGAGAACAGCAGCTTCGGCCGGTCGTCCTTGAGCAGGTGCAGCACGCCCCAGTTCACGCAGTCCGTCGGCGTTCCGTCCACCGACCACCGCTGCGGCCCCACGAGCTTCGCCCGCAGCGGATGCTGGAGCGTCAGCGAGTGCCCCGCGGCGCTGCGCTCCTGGTCGGGCGCCACGGTGAAGACGTCCCCGACTTCGCCGAGGGCCGCGGCGAGCCGCTCGATCCCCTCCGAGAAAACGCCGTCGTCGTTGGTGACGAGAATCCGGGGCCGCGTCATGCCGCCGGAGAATCGGCGCGCGGCATCACGAACATCAGGATGATGTAAGCAAGGATCCCCGGAAAGGCCACGGATACGATCGAGACCGCCACGTAGGCCACGCGCACGACCGTCGGATCCAGGTCGAAGTACTCCGCCAGTCCCCCGCAGACCCCCGCGATCATCTTGTGCCTGTTCGACCGAACCAGGCGCCTCGGCGGCGTCTCCGCGCTCATGCCTGACCTCCTTCGTACACGACGCTGTTCTTCTCCGTCTCCTGCAGGGCCACCCGCACCAGCCGCGCCGGCGCGACGCGGGGCGCGAGCTGCTTCCAGATGCCGACCGCGATGTTCTCGGCCGTCGGGTTGATCCCCTTCAGGAAGTCCACGTCGAAGTTCAGATGCCGCCGGTCCAGCCGCTGGATGACCGTCTCGTCCACGGCGCGCTTCAAGAGCGCGAAATCCATCACGTAACCCGTCTCCGGATCGATCTCTCCTTCGACCGTCACCTCCAGCCCGTACGTGTGCCCGTGGCCGTTCGGGTTGTTGCACTTGTCGAAGATCCGCCGGTTCGTCGCCTCGTCCCAATCCTCGCGGTGCAGCCGGTGGGCCGCCGCGAAATGGGAGCCGGAGACGAGCCGCACGCGCATCGCAGCGATTCTAGCGCGGCGTTTGACAGGCTCCCCCGACCCTGTTCAAATGCGCGTTCCGGTCGGGATGTGGCGCAGTCTGGTAGCGTACCTGAATGGGGTTCAGGGGGTCCCGGGTTCGAATCCCGGCATCCCGACCAAATCATCCCTGAGCATCACGTAGCGGAAAATCGCGCTGAGCGCGTCCGGGATCACCGGGGGTTGCGGCGGCGGAAACTCTGCCCGGACAACCCGGTGACGCGCCGCCAGATGGCGATCTTTCTCGCCAAGGCGCTCGGGCTGGCGTACAACTAGTCGATTCGTTAATGCGCTCAAGGAGGCATCGAATGCACGTTCGCAACGTGGTTCTCGCATCGGCTCTCGTCGTCGTCACCGCCCGGGCAACGGCGAGCGGACAGCAGGCACAGGCCTCTCGCCGGCCGAACGCCTATGGAACCACAGCCGATTCGGCCTACCACGTCGGTTCGTCCGAGTTCGTGCCCCGCAGCTCCGGCACGACCTACGAGGAGTCATCCGGGATCGCGCGGTACTCCAGCAACTGCACCGGCGCTTGCCTCATTGCGTGGCCCCACATCCCGGACGGGGCGCTCCTCACCGGAATCACAGGATACTTCTGCGACTCCAATGCCACGTTCGACGTCGGCGTGTTCGTGGGCACAGCCGCGGCCGACGGTACGAACGTCGGGGTCATGACCGAAGTGACCAGCAACGGCGCGGCTCAGGGCTGCGGCGTCGCCAGCTTCCTGGATCTGACCTTCCTGAACTACCACGTGGATTACTCGGCCAATGAGCTCATGCTTTTCGCGGATTTCCATGCCAACGACGGCACCGTGGCGATCGAGGGCGTCACCCTGTACTACCGGCTCCAGGTCAGCCCGGCGCCACCGACGCCGACGTTTGGTGATGTGCCGACGAGCGATTTTGGATTTCAATACATCGAAGCGCTGAGCGCGTCCGGGATCACCGGGGGTTGCGGCGGCGGAAACTTCTGCCCGGATAACCCGGTCACGCGCCGCCAGATGGCGATCTTCCTCGCCAAGGCGCTCGGCCTTCAGTGGCAATAGCGCGCCCGCGGCCCGGACGCGATCCCCACCCTGCTGGTCGACGCGCGGTTTGGGGGCTGGGGGTCAGTCTTGATTTGCTGATTTGGATTCTTTGGCGAAAGGCGAGGCTACTCGCGAAGTCAGCAAATCAAGACTGACCCCGACCCCTTGACCCCTTGGCCGGCCCTCACCTCAACCACGGCCGCAGCCCTACCTCCGCCACCACTAGCTCATTGGGGGGGCATCAGGGTCAACCGTGCGTTCATGCGTTTGGCTCCCACGAAATCGGGTGCCTGCGCCGCTATCGGACCCATCGTCGCACCCGTGCCCGGACGCCGGGATAGACTACGATCTATACGGAGATCGCCAACATGAGTGCAGTTCGGACCTCTTCGGAGTCCTGCTCGCGATCGATTTGGGCGGCGGCGCTCCTCGTCCTCCTTTCCGTCACCTCCTCCGCCGCGACATCGCCGATGCGTCGGGCCGGCCCTCGTGCGTTGAAAACGTCGACATGTGTACCCGAGGCGTTCAACCTCGGTACCGTGATCCCGACCGACCCCGAGCCATTCTCGGTGGCCGTCGTCGATGTCGACAACGACGGCAATCTCGACCTCGTGGTGGGGAGCGCCTCGACCGGAGCGATCACGACCTACCTGGGCGACGGCGCCGGGAACTTCAGTCTCGGACCGATCCTCTCGGCAGGGACCTACGTGACCGCAATTGCCGCGGCGGATTTCAACGGTGACGGCAACGTCGACCTCGTGGCCGCGACAGACTCGGGGTCGCGATCTACAACGGCGACGGCACCGGCGCCTTCCAACTCGGAAATTCGGTCGGCCCGATCTACACGGGCAGCCCGTTCCTGCTCGCCGCCGCCGACCTAAACGGCGACGGAAACCCCGACGTCGTCCTGGTGACGGACTACGGGTCTCAGAACACGCTCGACACGTTTCTCAACGACGGCGCCGGAAACTTTACGCTCACTGGCGGCGCCAACGCCGGGTTCGGCGCGGTCACCCTGCTGATGGCCGACTTCAACAACGACGGGCACGCGGATGCGGCTGTTCAGAGCAGCCACGGGGCCATCATCCTACTTGGGGACGGCGCGGGGGAATTCGGAGCGCCCGACACGTATTCGACCGGAGGCATCGCGACATCGCTCGCGGTCGGTGACTTGAACGGCGACGGCGTCCCGGATCTCGCCATGACGAGCAGCGCCGAGGACGATCTCGCCATCTTCATCGGCACCGGTACGGGAACGTTTTCGCCGCCCTCGCACGTCTCCCTCGCCTCCGGCCCCGCTTTCGTCGCCATCGGTGACTACGACGGAGACGGGCTCGCTGACGTCGCCGTCGCATTCTCGCGGTCGTCCGACCTCGCCATCCTCCGCGGCGATGGATCCGGTCGGCTTTCGGCCCTTCCGATCCGCTATTCGGTCACGCCCGCACGCCTCCTTCAGGCGGACGTCAACAACGACGGCGTCCTCGACTTCATCCTTCCGGACGAGGGGCAAGTCGCGGTTTTTCTCGGAGCCGGCAGCGGGCTTTTCGTCGCACCTGCGATCTACCCGTCGGGGGCGCCCGTGCAAGCCGTCGCTTCCGCGGATTTCAACGGCGACGGGTTCGTAGATTTCGCGACCGCCAACCCCAACTCTAACGCCGTGTCGATCCTGCTCGGCGACGGATCCGGCCGGCTCGGCCTACCGGCGAATTTCCCCGCGGGCGCCAGAGCCTGGGCGCTGGCCGCCGCCGACTTCAATGGCGACGGACTCGCCGATCTCGCCGTCGCCAATTATTCAGCCGCGACCGTCTCGATCCTTCGCGGTGACGGAAACGGCCACTTCGCCGCTCCCTCGGCGCATGCGGTCGGATCGCAGCCCGACGGCGTCGCCGTCGGAGACTTCAACGGCGACGGAAAGCCCGACCTGGCAGTTGCCAACTGGGGGTCGCAGACCGTTTCGATCCTGCTTGGAAACGGCACCGGCGGCTTCGCGCCCTCGGTCTCCTACCCGGTCGGCGGTCAACCGCGCGCAGTGGTCGTCGCCGACTTCAATGGCGACGGGGTCGCCGACGTCGCCGTCGCCAATCAATACGGTCCGGACATCTCCGTCCTTCTCGGCGCCGGCGACGGCACCTTCAGCGCCTTCATCCCGGGAACCACGACGATCGGCGGCGTGGCCCTTGCCGCAGGCGACTTCAACGGGGACGGGATAATCGATCTCGCCGTCGCTGGCGGCCAGATCTGGGTTTCCGTCTTTCTCGGCGACGGGACCGGCCAGTTCACTCCAAACGGAATGCTGACGGTCGGTCAGTTCCTCGGCGCGGTGGGCGTCGCGGACGTCAACGGAGACGGATACGCGGACATCGTCGCGACCCAGACGGACTACTCGAACGTGGCGACGTTTCTGGGAGACGAACCGGACAGTTCACGCCGGCCAGCGGGTTCGGATCGGGCGGCATCCCGGAATCCCTCGTGCTCGCCGACCTCGATCGCGACGGCCGGACGGACATCGCGATCGCGGCGTCCACGCCCGGCGGAGTCGCCGTTTTCCTGAACGAGTCGTTCGTCGTTCTTCCGCCGACGCTGCTGCCCGCGAGCGTGGGCGTGTCCTACTCGTCCTCTTCATTCCCGAGGGCGGCGCACTGCCCGCCACCCTCGCGCTCAACGGCAACCAACCGCCTGGCCTGACCTTCGGCGGGGGCGCCGGGACGCTCCAAGGAACTCCCAACACAGCGGGCGACTACGCGTTCTCGGTCGCCGCCACGGACCGAGCCGGCTGCGTCACGACCCACCACTACGTGCTTGCAGTACGCGTGCCGACGAGCCTCACCGTCTCGACGATTCCTCAGGCTCCAATCGTCGGCCAGCCGCTGACCCTGACGGGCATCGTGACGACCGGCACGGGACAGCCGCCGACGGGCACGGTCACGTTCTTCGTCGACGGCGTCCCCCACGGACCCGTCACCATTATTGCGGGGGTCGCAACGCTCACCCTGCCGGGGCTCTCGCCGGGCAGCCACCGCATCACGGCAACGTCCAACGGGGTGCACCTCGCGGCCGCCGCCTCTCCGGCCCTGGGCGGATCGTGCTGGCGTCCGCGATTCCGGCCGTCGGCGGCCCCGGGCTCGCAATTCTGGCATTCGTGCTGGCGATACTCGGGGCTCGCGCCCTTCGCCTGGAGTCCTGAGCGCCGAAAGCGAAAGGGATGGGACGAACCGTGCCGCGAAGCTCGCGCGACAGCCTCTCGCCCTCCTCCCAATCGCCGCGGGTCTACTCGATCTGGCCTGCCGACCTCAACAGCGGTTATGCGGACAGCGCCAACGCCATCGCCATCGCGACCGCGGACTTTAACGGGGAAAGGCATCCGGACATCGTGGTCGCCACCGACTTCAAGCTCGTGATTCAGCTCGGGACCAGCGCGGGCCGCTTCTCAGGGATTGGACGAACTCTCCGGACACCCGGGCCGATTCCAAACCTCCGCTCTCGCGCCGACATAGCTATACTGTTAGGGTCAAACGGGAAAATCGGAACCATCGTCGCACCCATGCCCATTCATTAGAAAAGTGCGGTTTTCCCCCGGGTTCGAATCCCGGCATCCCGACGCAAAACAAAACTGCAAAACCCAATCCACCTGGCTGATCTCGGGCATTCTGCGAGTTCACGAAAGGTACTCGCTGCTCGCACTTTTCGTCACTTTGGGTTTTGTAGGGTTCTTCCGGGTCCGCATTCGGACACAAGTTCGCACCCGTGGCGCCGGTCCGCGGGCGATTCGCTGGGCGTTGAGCTCGACGAACCTCCCGCGAAACCGTAATCTGGATGGCTCCTTGGCATCGAGAACTCCTTCCCCAGGTCTGAGGGTGTCCACGAAAACCGGTCAACTCCAGTCAGCCGCAGGCTGTAGGGTCAGCTGGTCAAGGGCAAGCTCCCCGCTATCTAGAAAAAGGTGCCGCTCACGACGCAGGGCGTTCGATCGAGACTGGCGTGATCCAGCGGTCTCTCAACCGGAGCAAAGGCTTCTCAAACCCGATGTATGTCGCACTCGCAATCGCAACCGATGCAGCCAGCGCCCCGACCATCCAGACCCAGGCGATGGTCGGACTCTGCACGCGAGAGTTCAGATTGAGGAGTGGCTCAAAGGCGGATAGGTGGAAAAGGTAGAGGGAGTAGCTGCTGAGGCTGACGAAGCGAATCGGCCGCGACCAGCGCGCAGACGCCCAGCCAGTGTTTATCCGGGAACTCGACTCAAGGGAGAGAATTAGGAGTGCGACCGCGAACGACACGAAGTCAAAATACACGGTCGTCATGAAAAGCGATCTGTGAATGGCATCCGTTCTTATCTCGACAACAAGGACCGCCCCCAATATGACAAGCCCAGCAGATGCCATGATGCCGAGGAGACGGCGATACCCCGCCAGGTTGTCGTACTTCTGCCGCGCATAAACCCGCAGTCCGCCAAGCAGGACCCCGATCATTAGAGCATCCATGCGAAGGAACGGATGCTGCCGCACGGCAGGGTCCCAGAGAGGATCAGCAAGAAGGCTGTAGGCTCCCCTACCGAGGAGGGCGACAACTCCGATAGTGCCGCACACCAGGAAGAAGCGACGAGAAGACATGCCGCGACGATTCGAAGCGGCGAGCAACGCGAGCGGTGTCAAGAGGTAAAACCACTCTTCGACCGCCAAGCTCCAGGAAATCGGGAACCCCGAAGCCACCTGTGGATCGAAGTATTGGAGGAACACAAAGTATCGCCAGTGAAGCGGATAGCCGATCGCACGTCGAAGCAGCAGGGCGAGGACGTAGGGTGGCAACGTCCGGAACCAGCGCCGTTCCCAGAAATGCACTAAGCCGTGCGCTGAGGGAGGGCTGAGAACTTCCTTGACGATCAACTGGCCAATGAGGAAGCCAGAGAGGACGAAGAAGATCTCAACCCCAAAGAATCCGAGACATATGAAGATGCTGAAAATACGCCGGTAGTCTGCGTTGGAGGTGTAGTGGTAGGGAATGAAAAAGAGCATGCAGTGGGCAGCGAGAACGAGACCAATAGCAGTTGCCCGAACGATGTCTAGGCCGAAATTGCGGGTCGAGGCTGTGACCGGATGGTCGGCCATTGGTCGCCTTCCGTCTGTAAGTGAAGACTCCGGTCGCCGGATTCCAATAATCCTTACGTGAAAAGGTAGCACACACCTCTGGCACCTGCGGCGGTCGGGATAGGCCGAGCAAATCGCAGGTGCTGCGATGTTTCCCGATGGCCCCGATCTGCACTAGCACTGTTTCAAGCTCGGTTAGCCACGCCTCTTGCAGGAGGTGGAACGACTCTAGGACTTCGCACACCTCGTCGTCGCGCCGCCTGATCCCGATTCTGAACTGCTTCGCCACCGCCGCCCGAGACCTGCGGAACAGCGGGGGAGATGCCCTTACCCTCCAGCGCCGCGGATCGGTACCGCCCTGAGGCGAGACACGCCGTGAGCCGACAACGGCTTGGGGAGTTGGTGACGATTCACAACCCGCTGTGCCAGCGACGACTTCCTGGATCGTCAAGCTCAATCTGGAGGCCCGAAGCGGTCGATTCAGGCTCGCGACAATAGATTGGTAGGAGGACTCTCCAATCGCTATCTCCGGATCAGAATTCGCTTCACATCAACTTTGCCATCTTGACAGCGAGTCATGTCGAGGAATAGCGTGCAACACAACTTCGCCCCAGACCGATCCGGTACACGCGGTAGCCCCGCCAACCGAACCGATTTCGAGCGATCAGGGAACACAAAGGGGGTCGTGATGACCGTTTCCGGGCATGCCCAACTGGCTCTATCGCGCTGCATCCCGAGCGACCCTCCGTGTACACCTCAACGGCGATTCGCCGACACTTGAGGGTGGCGACCGCAATCCTCGCGGCCCTGTTCTGTTACGGACAAATGTTGACAGGAGCCGACACGAAGGCGGCCATCGAGTCGGTCGCGATTTCGAAGCCTTTCTTCAACCCCTCACTGGCGGAGAACGTGCGGGTCTCCCTCTCGGTCGCCTCCGGAGGGTCTCGAGCGTGCTCATCGTTGATCGAGATGGCTACCCGGTTCGGAGACTGGCCACGAAGCAAACCGTGCAGTCCAGGCAAGGTCGCCTACGACTGGGACGGAAAAGATGAGAGAGGCGAGGTCGTCCCGGACGAGGCGTACTCGCTAAAGGCCGATCTTGAGTCTGGCGGGCAGAGTTTCCAGTACTTCCCGGCCAATGCACCCGGAATGCCGTTCTCGGCCACAACGAACTACTACGACCGGCAGGGAGCGGTGCTTTCGTACACCCTGCCTGCCCCTGCGCGGGTACATATTCAGGCGGGAGTGGCGAAGCCTGACCCAAAGACGGGTGTTCTGTGACGGCCCGGTGCTGGTAACCCTTGTGAATCGAGCGCCCCGCCCCGGCGGCCCCGTTATTGAGAATTGGAACGGACTCGACAGGGCAATGCGTTCTACATTCCAGACCTGCCCGACTTCGCCGTAGGGATTGCCGCGACAAGCCTGCCCGAGAACTCTGTGATCACGTTCGGCAATCGCAAAGTCAGCTTCTTGGAGGCGGTGACCTCCCGCCAGGGGTCATCGCTCTTGACTATTGATGTATCGAAGCATGCGCACCACGCCGGCTTGGCTGCTACTTCGACGACGTCGCGCCTCGCCTAAAGGCGACCGTTCTCAACGCGTCCTGGTCCTCAACCGACCGGACGTGGTCGGCGAACCAACGGGATCTGCAGATTTCGCTCTCCTTGGCGGGTCCATCGGCAACGGCATTCGCAAAGCACCCTGCGCACCTCGGCGTGTTCTTCGATGAGAAAAGAATAGCAAGTCGACTCGCCGCGGCCAGGAATGACCATTCAGGTGAGTTGCCGAAGTCGCGTCTCGGCGCCCACGTGCTGGCGTTCAACTGGGCGAGTGAATTCGGACCAGTCGCGGTCGATGCCGTGCGGGTCAGTCGGGGCGGTGGTACGTCCGCCGTAGCGACCGCGTCGGCGGGTCGGTGAGGTTGACAATGCGAACCTATCGATACCCCAAACTCCTTGCGGCGGCCTTTGCGCTCTTGCTGACATCGTCGCGAGGGGCGCTGGCAACGAACGTCGGCGGAACCATCACGACGGACACGGTCTGGAGCGTTGCAGGCGGTCCCAATTATGTTGTGATCAGCACGATCTACGTTGAGAAGGCAAACTCGGGGCACCCACGCCGATCCTCACGATCGACCCGGGCGTCACGGTGAGCTTCAACAGCGGAACGAGCCTCTATGTCGGATACAACTACGCGGGCGAGTTGCACGCCGGGCTGGTCTCGCCGGCCGCTGCGGTAACGTTCACCGCCAACGGCAGCACGACGCCGGGCTTCTGGGGTGGGATCAGGCTCTGGCCCAACACCACGAGCGGCTCGTATATCAAGAATGCGTCGATTCGATACGGCGGCCAGGTCAATGTCTCCGCAGGCATCTTCGTCAACGGTTGCTCGCCCACCCTTCAGGCTCTCACCGTTCAGAACAATGTCAACGCAGGCATTGGTATCAGCGGTGGGGCGGCAACGTTTACCGGCTCCACGATCTCATCGAATGCGTGGGGACTCGTCATCTATGGATCGTCGACTGCCTCGCTGAGTACGTCTACGGTGTCCGGCAACTCCAGCGGCGGCATTTACGTCGGATCCCCTGCATACCCGGGCCTCCCAACGAAGCCATCGCTCACCACGGTCGCAATTACGGGCAACACCGGGTTCGCAATCAGCGTGGACGCAAAGGTCACGTTCACGACAGCAACGGGACTCACGGTATCCGGAAACACAACCAATGCCGCGGAAATCCGAGGGTATGCAACCGGCGGCGTCGTTGGCGATACGGACGCACAGTGGAAGCTGCTCGGAGCGTCCGTTCCGTACGTCGTTACGGGAAGCAATCTCTACGTCGAAAAGGCGAACTCGGGTGCGCCCACGCCGATCCTCACGATCGACCCGGGTGTCACGGTGAGCTTCAACAGCGGAACGAGCCTCTACGTTGGGTACAACTACGCTGGCGAGCTACACGCCGGAGCGGTGTCGCCCGCTGCGGCCGCAACGTTCACGGCTAACGGCAGTACGACTCCGGGCTTCTGGAACGGGATCAGGCTCTGGACGAACGCGACCAGCGGCTCCTACATCAAGAACGCGGTCATCAGGTACGGCGGCCAGGCGAACGTATCCGGCGGCATCTACGTTAATGGCTGCTCGCCCACCCTGCAGGCCCTCACCGTTCAGAACAACGCTTATGCGGGGATCTCCATAAACGGCGGGGCGACACCGATCACTGGCTCCACCATTTCCTCGAACGCCTGGGGCGTCGTCATCTACGGTTCGTCCACGGCCTCTGTGAGCACATCAACAGTGTCCACCAACACTAGTGGTGGCATCTACGTCGGATCCCCCGCATATCCGGGCCTCCCAACGAAGCCATCGCTCACCACGGTCACAATTCGGGCAACACAGGTTCGCTATCAGCGTGGACGCAAAGGTCACGTTCACGACAGCAACGGGGCTCACGTTACCGGGAATACGCGGAACGCAATCGAGATGCGCGGGTACGCCACCGGCGGGCGTCGTTGGGGATATGGACGCACAGTGGAAGTCCGCTCGGAGGTCCGTTCCTACGTCGTTACGGGAAGCAACCTCTACGTCGAAAAGGCAAACTCCGGGCGCACCCACGCCGATCCTCACGATCGACCCGGGCGTCACGGTGGCATTCAGCGGCGGGACGACTCTTTTCGTGGGGTACAACTATGCGGGCGAGTTGCACGCTGGGGCGGTGTCGCCCGCCGCCGGCGATCACCTTTACCGCTGACGGCAGTACCGCACCCGGATTCTGGAACGGGATCAAGTTCTGGACGAACGCGACCAGCGGCTCTTACATCAAGAACGCCTCGGTCCGATACGGAGGCGTCAACAATGTGTCTGGCGGCATCTACGTTAATGGCTGCTCACCCACCCTGCAGGCCCTAACCGTTCAGAACAATGCGTACGCCGGAATCTCCGTCTGGGGAGGAGCACCTCAGATCACTGGCTCAACACGCTCTCATCAAATCCATGGGGCGCCGTGGTTCAGAACTCATCGACCGCATTACTCGGGACGTTAACGGTCTCCGGCAACACAAGCGGCGGTATTTACGTCAGCTCCCCCGGATACCCAAGTCTCCCAACGAAGCCATCGCTTACCACGGTCGCAATTACCGGCAACACCGGGTTCGCTATAAGCATGGATGCAAAGGTGTCCTTCACGGCGGCCACGGGCCTGACAGCGACCGGGAATACGATGAATGCGATCGAGATCCGCGCCTCGCTCTCTGGCGGTGTTATGGACGACATGGATGCACGCAATGGAAGCTCTTAGTCAATCCCCTATGTCGTCTCGGGCAACATCTATGTCGAGAAGGCGAACTCGGGTGCGCCCACGCCCATCTTGACGATCGATCCCGGCGTGACGCTGAAGCTTTGCCAACAGCGCGACCCTGATCATCGGCTACAACTATGCGGGCGAACTCCACGCCGGCGCACTCCCGCCGGCCGCCGCAGTCACGTTCACCGCCAACGGCAGCACCACCCTGGCTTCTGGCGTGGGATCCAGTTCTGGATCAACGCCACATCCGGCTCGTATCTCAAGAATGTCGCCGTGCGATACGGCGGCCAGAACAACTCGTCGGGCGGAGTGTACGTGAACGCGTCTTCGCCAACGATTCAGTACGCCTCTCTTCAGAACAACATCTACGCTGGCATCTCGATAAACGGCGGCACACCAGTTATCAACAATTGTTCGTTCAGCGGCAACACGTCAGGACTTGTTAACAACCTCTACGCCACGACCACTGTGGTTGCCCGGTTCAACTTCTGGAACTCCATAGACGGTCCTAATGGGACCGGGGGCCAGACAGTCTCCGGAGGCGTCGCCTACGAGCCGTGGCTCGTGGCCGGGGGCTCGAGCCCAAACTATCTGACCGCCTATACCCAGAAGAATCGCCTTTTCAGCCCAGATATCGGCGTCACCACGACCATTGGCTCGACCAGCTTTCAGTCAGCATCTTGGCAGACCGACATAATCAACAGTTCCGGCGTGTCGGTTCGTACGTACACCGGTACGGGCCTCACATGGACGGTCGTCTGGGACGGAAAGAACGGGTCCGGAGCCTCCCAGCCGGACGGGACATATACCTATCAGTTCGCGAGCAGCGGTGCCACGGCCGCCCGCGGACTCTCAATCCTCGACCGGTCGAAGCTGTTTTCGATCTCAAGCCTCGCCGTAGACTGGCCATTCTTCAGTCCGAATGCCGACGGCGTCCAGGACCTGGCTACCGTCTCCGGCGCCAACAACTTCGACAGCACAACCTTCACCGTCAACGTGAAGAACTCTGGCGGGACCATCGTACGAACGAACGCCACGACCGCTCTCACGTTCGCCTATCCGTGGGACGGGAAGAATGCCTCAGCCGTCCTACAGCCGGAGGGCCTTTACACGTTCCAGGTCGTCGCCACCAATGGCACCGCGTCAACGACCTCGACGATCACGACGACACTCGATATCACGCCGCCCACGGCGTCCATCTCGTTGCCTGTGGATGGCTCCACGCTATCGAACGTCTACACCAACGGCGTAACCGACGTCGCCGTCACGGGTAGCGCGGCAGACACGAACTTCAGCAACTGGGCGTCCGACTGGGGTATTGGCGGAACTCCGTCCTCATACACCGGTCTGAGCACCGGCAGCGCCGCGATCACAAATGGAAGCATGGGTACGTGGGCCACAGCACCGCCGTTTGCCAACGGCCTTTACACAATACGCCTCCGCGCATACGACAAAGCGGGCAATCAGAAGACTGTAATGTCGAAGCCGACCGTCGGCAACTTCTCGGTGTCCCACACTCCTCAGCAGCTCAACGTCGCAAGCAGCGGAACGACCACGATTTCATCCATCATCCCGTTCAACCTCACGGAGACCCTCGTCGTGAAGAACGCCGCCGGAACGGTGGTCAGGACCCTGGTCAACGCTGTAGCGCGTTCCGCAGGAACGACTCCGGACGTGTGGAACGGCAAGACGGCTGCGGAGCGGTCCTCCCAGATGGCGGCTACTTCTACACGGCCACGGTGACCGATGGCACCCACAACCTGACTTGGGACCAAACCAATCAGTTCATCGACGACGGATACCAGTACGGCAGAACCATCAACACCGGGTACGACTTCTTCAACAACAAGCCGATGAGCATTTCTTACAATTTCTCGTGGCCTAGCCGCGTGTCGGTGGGTCTGTCTCCGAGCGGAGACCCGTACACCGGATGCCCTCCACCGGATTACTGCGTCCTATTGGATAAGTACGAAGAGCCGGGCCCCCATACCGTGTATTTCAGTGGAGCCGACAGCACAGGCAAGTTCGTCGGCGGTATGACCCAGGTACAGGCCTGGTCTCTTCGGAGCCACTTCGCGAAGAATACAACCGTAGTCTATGGGACCACGCCCGTCGTGACCAACGTGACAGTGACACCCCCGGTGTTTGGCCCCGCCGTGGGCACTCAGACAGTCGCCTTTGACCTCGCTACGTATCTCAACCAGGCAGTCGGTGTGACGATCGCTTTCGTCAACCAGGGCTCTGTCTCGGCACTCAGAACGATTACGGTTCCAGCCAGGCTCCGGCCATGTCGTACTCACTTGGGATGGCAAGGCCGATAACGCGATGTGGGTTGCACCAGGCTTCTACACGGTGACAGTAACCGCGACCGATGCGGCCGGAAACCGGGCGACCGGCCAGATCCTTACAACGATCTTGTACTGAGGTGATCATGAGACATCTCGTTCGCCTGGTCGGAGTGGCAACCGTCGCGCTTGGAATCTGGTTGATCCCAGCCGTTCTCTCTGCCGGAGACCCAGTCTACTGGTGCAGCGGCGCAGGGACCCCGCCTTGCGATCCGAGCAAAGTAGATTCGCCATGCTATGTTCCTCCGCCGCCCCCGCCCCCCTGCGAACCCAAGGAGTGCGACAAGTGCACGAAGTCGCCTTGCTACGTGGGCTCGGGAACGTACGTGACCGACGCCAACGACCTAAGTGTTCGAACCGTTGGATTCCCTTTGGTCGTTGCGCGCCATTACCAGAGCACGCTACAGATCGACGGGCCTCTCGGCAAGGGTTGGACTTCGAGTGTCACGCCACGCGTCTACTATGCTCTGTACCTCTTCGCCGCTCCAAGCACCTACCAGAAGCAGGCCTACATCATCATGCCGACGGGGGCGCGCTATACCTTCAGCGACAACGGCGGCGGCCCCTTTACCGCGCCGCAGGGTCGCCACGATTCGTTGGTGCGCAATGGCGACGGAAGCTTCGACATGACCCTTCAGCGCACGCGCTCGGTGCTACATTTTGGCGTCAGCGGCTCCCTCGAGACTATGACCGACGACTACGGCAACCGACTCACGTGGACATTTGACGGGTCTGGCCGCCCCCAGACCATTTCGGACTCCGCAGGGTCCGGGCGTTCGTTGACCGTCACTTGGGGACCTGATGGACGGATAGCCAGCGTACAGGATTCCTCCGGGCGTATCGTTCGGTACTCGTACGACGGCCAAGCGGGGCTTGCCACTGTGACAGACACGGCAACTCATGTCCTGACCTACGGGTACGTTCAGGGCCGCTTCGGTCCCCTCCTCACCCGCATCACCGACAACTGGAGTCGGGTAATTAGCGACATCACCTACGATCCGGTCGATCGTGTCAAGACTTATACAGACAAGGGCGAGACCTTTAGCTACACGTACGGTTACGGTGGGGGTTCAACGACCTCGAAGACCGACTCGCAGGGGAACGCCTTCCTTTATCCCTTCGGGAGCAATGGGCTAGTATCTGACACGACGCCGCCAACCGGTGGAGGTGCGCCCACTCACACGGACTACTACGCCGACGGCTCTGTTCAGCAGTTCATCGACGGTGTGGGCGTGAAAACCTACTACACGTACACCGCCGACGGGAGTCCACTATCGATTACAAAGGACTATCAGGGTCCAGCCGCCGTCCGTTACGACTACACATACGACTCACCTTTACTGCCAAAGCGATCTCCGTGACTCCGAAGAACCCGGCGACCGGCGTAGCAAACTACGATTGGCAGGCTTGGAAATACGACTATTACCAAGCTGGCAGCGCCGCCCCGGGCGCGCTCTTCCACGTCACAGGCTTGGAAACGATTTCATGATGAGTCAGACTATGGTGACCTATGAGTACAACTCGCACGGGCAAGTGACCCGGCACACCAGTCCGACGGGCGGCGTGACTGACTACGGATACGATGCTCAAGGGAACCTCCACACGGTAACCAGGCCCGCGAACAACGATGCTGGAGCCCGGCCCGTCATCACCTACGGCTACGACTCGCTAGGCCGAGTTACTTCTGTCACTGACGCTCTGGCGCACGTGACTACGTACACCTATGACGCTCTCGACCGCACCTCGTCGGTGACGCTCCCCAAGCCGTCCACCGGATCGTCGCTAATCTTCACAACGACCTACAGCTATGACAACTTTGACTCGCCCTCGGGGTTGCTCTTCACGAACGTTACTGACCCGAATAGTATCGTCACAAAGCAGGGCTACGATCAGTATGGTCAACTTGTTCGTCTAGTCGACGCTCTCGCGAACTTCACCAGCTACACCTATACGAAGGGCCTTCTCACCTCAGTCAGCGACGCAAACAACAATGCCACAAGCTACAGCTACGACGGTGCCCGCCGGCTCTACCGAATGACATTCCCGGACGGCGCATACGAACAGTACACCTACACTGGCGATAGCCTGCTCGATACCAGGACGGACCGCAAGAACCAAACGATCAATTACGACTACGATCACTTCAAAAGAGTGACCATGAAGGCGTATTCTGGTAGTGGCGGATCGGTCACGTACACGTACCTGGGGCAAAAGTTAACGCAGATTATCGATACGTCAGTGTCTCCGACCGAGACGCACCTTCTGAGCTACGAGAACTATTACCGTGTCGGGAGCGATACGGAGGCCTCTCGCGGCACGATTAACTACCAGTACAACAGCGATGACTCGGTCCAGAACTACTCTGTGCAGGGTGGCCCCTCAACGACCTATACCTATTATGGGGACGGAAGCCTCAACACCATCGTCTGGAGTCCGGTTGCGGGCAGTTTCACGTATCGGTATACGTTGACTGGGCAGTACCAGTCGGTCACGTTCCCGTCTGGCGCCACGCGGAACTACACGTATGACGACCAGAGACGACTGACGAACCTGACGAATGTGACATCCGGAAGCGTGAACCTCGCGACCTACGCCTACGGCTATGATCTGGACTACGCGAATTCGCTGTACGATCGGAAGGGGCAGCGGGTCTCGCTAACTGCAACAGTGCCGGCGCTGGGGTTGTCCAGCCATCTCTTCAAGTACGAGTACGATGAGCTCTACGCGCTCAAGAAGGTCACCTATCCGAACGTGGCCCCATTCAACGCCGAGGTGGACTCGTGGACCTACGACGCGATCGGCAACCGCACGGCCTCGACCGTCAACGGGTCGACTTCAAATTACAGTTACCAGAAGATAGGGGCGAACCCTTTGAACTGGCAGAGGCTGCTTTCGGACGGCACGAACTCGTATACCTACGATACGAACGGCAATACTCAGACCAAAACCGGTTCGACGTTCGCCTGGAACAGTGACGACAGGATGACAGGGATTGCCGGAATCTCGAGCTACACCTACGACTACCAGGGCAGACGGTCGAGCAAGATCGTCGGCACGTCAACGAACACGTACCTTTACAACGGACCTAGTCTGATTCAGGAGGGCGGTGCCGCGCCGGCCGACTACCTGTCGGGACCGCAGATCGACGAACCACTTGCGATGAGCCGCGGGGGAAATGTCTATTACTACGTGGTCGACGGGCTCGGGTCAGTTACCGCGCTGACAAACGTCTCGGGAACGGTCCAGAACAGCTATCTGTACGACGCTTGGGGCCAGCTGAGGACCCAGAGCGGATCCTCTCGCGAACCCATTCACCTACACCGCTAGGGAAGTGGGCGAGGCGACCACAATGGCGTATCGGACAAGATACTACCAGCCCAGTATTGGTCGATTCCTGTCGGAAGATCCACTTACCCGCATGCCTCGCCTTCCCAGTGATTTAGCTTATCGTTACGTTCGCAATATGCCAGTCGAGTTCCGAGACCCAACTGGCCTCGCATGTGAGACCAACATAAACCATGGCACACCCGAGCTCATCAGGCAAGAAAAGAGGAGCCTAGTCAGTGGCGCGCTGATCGGGGAGGCGACGTTCTAGACGCTGGGGGATTTCCAGTAGGGGTGCTCTGCACGTGGTGGAGGGTCACGCGTTGGACCCTTTACATTCGTCAGGTGATTACTGTTACGGTAATCTGCGATTGTCCCCTGAGGGTTCTAAGCATCTCCGAGGTGTCGCTACGCACGACTTACGGTGAGAGTCAAACCGACATGCGCATAATTTCAGAGATCATTTTAGGAGGAGGCAGAAACTGCGTCACCAACCCCGATGGATGGCCGCCCTACTAGGAGTCGTCGCCGCCCTTGTCTCGTTTGCACTGGAAGTTAGCTGCAAGGATGAGCCGAGGTGGCCATCCCAGGAAATGCGAACTGCCATTGCGCAGCTAGAGCGGGCAGGAGAGTGCCAAAAGGCGATCGCAGGGCTAAAGGCCGCAAATGCGACCGACGACGCGGACTGGTACGCATGGTTGGTTGAGCTGCACCTTGATTGTTTAGCGAAGACGGAGCAACCAGCATATGGTTCGGACGCCCTCAGCCTGGTGAACGCCGGCATCGCTAGATTCCCGCAATCCTCTAGGCTGGTGTTCCTCAAGGGCTTCGTGTATTCGCGATTGATGGAAGGAGCCCTAGCGCAACGGTACTATGCAGATGCGGCCGTACTTGCTGCTGCCAACATCGCGGCTGACAGGACTCATGGCCCGAAGAGCGCGGACGACCGAGTCATCTTACGAGCCGCCGAGCAAACTTAGCTCGGGTACAATGCATAGCCGCTCGCTCGCCGCCGTCGTCCTCATTTTCTTGGTTGCTGCGTCTCCGGCCAACGGCGGGACGAGCGGACAGGGCGCCCTGTTCAAGATCGATCCGATGGGCACGGAAACCGTTCTCCACAGTTTCGCCGGGTATCCGGACGAGGGCGAGAGTCCGCACAGCGCACCCACCCTTGCGACCGATGGAGCTTTGTATGGCACGACCCCCGGAGGAGGTGATGGAAATGGTTCCGTGTACAGGGTCGACCCGTCGGGCAGTTTAACGACGATCCACCTCTTCAACGGGAGCGACGGCGGAGGCCCAGTCCGCAGCCGTGATCCAGGGAACCGACGGGAACCTCTATGGCACGACCGTCGGCCGGCGGCAGCCCCACCGATGCCGCGGCCGAGCGCGAAAAGGAGCGCCAGCGACTGCTCGCCCAGAACCTCGAGGCGAACGTCGTTGTCGGCCAGGCCGTGCTGAAACTCTCCCAGCACAAGGAGCTCGACCCGATGGAGAGGGCGATGCTCGACCGAGCCGTGCACGACCTCGAGCGAAACGCGCAGGCGTATCGGCGCACGGTCTGGTAGGTCGGTCAGGGCGATTCCGCCCACGCCGGGCGGATCTCCTCGGTCCAAGTCTGGTAAGATTGCGTCTGTATCAAGAGAGGCGCGAGGGTTCTGGCCCGTCGACCGCCCGGCAACCTGCGACCGCCAGCAAGGTGCCAAAGCCAGCCCGGAAACGGGAACGATAGGGCTCGAGCCGAGCAATAGCAGGCGTGAGTCCCCGCGAGTCGCGGGGATTTTCGTTTCTGGGCGCGATTCGCGGGCCAGCAGCCTCCTCCTCGGGAGGATGCGATGTCGAAATGGGTTTCGTACGGCCACAGTCCCGCAGAATGATCCGGAGGCGATCCGGGCTCGCCAGGAGGAGGACGAACTCCTCCGACAGCATCTGCCGGTCATTCTCGCCAACTCT
>CAVZKA010000002.1:0-1639360 GCA_963775725.1 uncultured Acidobacteriota bacterium | reverse complement strand
CGCTCCGGAGGAGACCCTTCGCGCCGACGACGCCCTGCCGACAGTGTCTGGCGCGTCCGAGAACTCCGGAACGCTCGAAGTCGAGATCGACGGGTCCCCGGGGGTCTCGATCCTGGAAGCAACCCGGGCCGGACCACCCCGACAGGTGGCCGCGATCTTCGACGAGGACCTCTCGCCGACGAGCACGCTCGTCGGCGTTCGCCACGACGCCTCTTCCGGCACCGAAGTCTCCCTTCTCAATCCCAACGCCGGAGGCGCGGCCGTGTCGCTGACTCTCTACCTCGATCCGACCACGGTTCTCGGCACGACCTTCGTCCTCATCCCTCCGCGGGGCTTCGTGACGCGGTCGCTCGCCGCCCTCTTCCCGTCGGTCGCCCTCTTGCCCGGAGAAAACCTCTCGATCGCCGTCGACGCCGGAGCCCTTCCCATCTACGCATTCGCATCTGTGAGCGACGACACACCCGAGCCGCTCTGCCCCTCCTCGGCCATCCGCTGACGCTCGAAGCGTCGCGCCGGCGCTTTCGCCCCCTCCCGAGCCCTCTGCTACCATCTGTCGGTGCCACCCGTCCCGTCGCAGGCGCGCGTCGAATCTTCGCCGCAGCACACCGAGGAGGGTGCTTCCGCCGCGGCGGACCGCGTGCACCCTCCGAGCCCGACGCGGCCGCACGTATCCATCGGCGTGCCCGTGTACAACGGCGAGGCCTTCCTGGAAGAGGCCCTGCGCTCCATCGCGGGACAGACCTGGCGGGACTACGAAGTCGTCATCTCGGACAATGCCTCGACGGACCGGACCCGCGAGATCTGCCTCGACCACGCCGCGCGCGACCCGCGGATTCGATACCACCGCAACGAGACCAACATCGGCGGCGACCGCAACCACAATCGGTGTTTCGAGCTCTCCCGGGGCGCATATTTCCTGGGTCTGGCCCATGACGACCGGCTGGAGCCCGCGTACGTCGAGCGCGCCGTGGCCGTCCTCGATGCCGAGCCCTCCGTGGTCTTCTGTCACTCCCGGACCCGCGTCATCGACGACCGGGGAGCGACGACCGGAACCCGGGAGCCGCACGCCTTTTCCGATTCGGCGCTGCCCCACGTTCGGCTGCGCGACGCCATCTGCGACGCAGAGAGCGTGGTGGTGGGGTTCGGCATGATGCGCTCGAGCGTCCTTCGCCAGACTCCGCTCTTCAAGCCCTACCCCTCGTCCGACGCGTTTCTCCAGGCCGACCTGGCGTTGCGCGGGCGGCTCTACGAGATCCCCGATGTCCTCTTCAACCGGCGCCTCCATTCCGGTACCGGCCATGCCATTCCCCTGTACGACCGGCTGGCCTGGTCGGACCCGACGCGCTCCGCCTCGCTGTATTTTCCGACCTGGAGACGGGTGGGCGAGTACCTTCTCGCGATCGTCAAGGCCCCTCTCGGCGCGACCGAACGCCTTCGTTGCGGCGGCGTGGTCCTCGAGTACTGTCGCCGGCGGCGGATCCTGCCCCAGTTGTTCCGCGATCTGCGCATGGCCGCGCGCCACGCGTTCCTGCGCACGGCCCTCGGCCGCCGCTTCCAGGCCGCGCGTCGGAGGGACTCGTGACCGCTCCCGTCTGCCGGTTCTGCGCGGCGCCGCTCTCCCGCGTCTTCGCCGACCTCGGGATGTCACCGCTGTGCGAGACCTTTCTGCTGCCCGAAGAGCTCAATCGCATGGAGCCTTTCTATCCGCTGAAGGTCTGGGTCTGTGACCTCTGCTACCTCGTGCAGCTCCAGGAGTACGTGTCGCCCGGCGAGATCTTCACCGAATACGCCTACTTCTCTTCCTTTTCGACGTCGTGGCTCCAGCACGCGAAGGACTACACGGACATGGCCGCCCGCAGGTTCGGCCTCGGCGGCGCCTCGCGCGTCGTCGAAATCGCTCAGCAACGACGGCTACCTCCTGCAGTACTTCGTCGAGAAGAGCATCCCCGTGCTCGGCGTCGAGCCCGCGGCCAACGTCGCGAAGGCCGCCGTCGAAAAGGGCGTTCCGACGGTCGTGCGGTTCTTCGGGTGCCAGTCGGCCGCGGACCTCGCCGGCAGCCACGGGAAGGCCGACCTGATCGTCGGAAACAACGTCCTCGCGCACGTTCCCGACATCAACGATTTCGTCGGTGGCCTGAAGATCCTGCTCAAGCCGGACGGCGCGGTGACGATGGAGTTTCCGCATCTCTGGCGCCTGATCGAGGAGAACCAGTTCGACACGATCTACCACGAGCACTTTTCCTACCTGTCCTTTTCGACCGTCCAGGAGATCTTCGAGGCGCACGGTCTGAAGCTCTTCGACGTGGACCGCCTCCCGACCCATGGCGGATCGCTCCGGATCTATGCCTGTCACTCCGACGACCGCCGCGCCATCGAGCCCCGCGTCGACGAGCTTCTCGCCGCGGAGTCGGCCGCGGGGTTCCGGTCGATCGAGCGCTACCTGTCGTTCTCGCCGCAGGTCGAAGCGACCAAGCGCGCGCTGCTCGCGTTCCTGATCGAGGCCCGCGCGAGCGGCAGGTCCGTCGCCGCCTACGGCGCGCCGGGCAAGGGCAACACGCTCTTGAACTACTGCGGGATCCGCACCGACTTCGTGGACTACGCGGTGGACCGCAACCCCTACAAGCACGGCCGCTTCACTCCCGGAACGCACATCCCGATCTTTCCGGTGGAGAAGATCCGGCAGACGCGTCCGGATTTCGTCCTGATCCTGCCCTGGAACCTGAAGGACGAGATCGTCGAGCAGCTCGCCTACGTGCGCGAGTGGGGCGGGCGGTGCGTCGTCCCGATCCCGCGCGTCGCCGTCCTGCCCTGAAGCAAGACACCGTGAACGAGCGAAGCTGCCGAGTCTGCCAGGCGAGCGAGGCCGAGCCCTTTTTCCGCCTCGAGGGCGTCCCGGTCCAGGACGGACTTCTCTGGCCCTCGAAGAACGCCGCGCTCGGCGCGCCGACGGGCGACATCGAGCTCGTCTTCTGTCCAGGGTGCGGATACGTCGGGAACCGCGCGTTCGACCCGGGAAAGCTGCGGTACGACCCCTCGTATGACATTTCCCTCCACTACTCCCCCGTCTACCGGGACTTCATCGTCGCGCTGGTCGACCGACTGGCCCGCGATCTCGATCTTCGCGGAAAGGCCGTCCTCGAGATCGGCAGCGGCAAGGGCGACTTCCTCCACGCCCTCTGCGACCGCGCCGGATGCCGCGGGGTCGGCTTCGACCCGACGTCGACGGCGGTGGAGGCGCCGGGCACCCCCGTCCGCGTGGTCCGCGACTTCTACTCCGAGCGCTATGCCTCGGAACCGGCCGATCTCGTCTGCTGCCGCCACGTTCTCAACAGCATCGCGGACCTGCGCGGTTTTCTCGGCACGCTGCGCCGCACGCTCGGTCCGCGCACGCAGAGCGTCGTCTACTGCGAAGTGCCCGACGGCGCCGTCGTCTTCCAGCGCCGCATCGTGTGGAACGTCGTCTACGAGCACTGCTCCTATTTCACCGCTCCCTCGCTCGAGCGGCTCTTCACGGAAACCGGGTTCTCCGTCCGGCCGGCGGCCCCGTGCTTCCAGGACGAATACCTCGGCATCGAAGCGCAGCCACGCGTCGGTGCTGCCGCCGCCTCGGGGTCCGACGAGCGCATCGAACTTCTGGCGGCGGAGGTCGAAGCCTTCGGGGCCCTCTACCGGGAAAGGGTCGCGCGCTGGACGGACTGGCTCGAGGCGCTCCGCCGGTCGGGCCGGCGCGCGGTTGCCTGGGGCGCCGGGGCCCGCGCCGTCGCGTTCTTGACGGCGCTGCGGCCGGGCGCCGAAATTCCCTACCTCGTGGACATCAATCCCCGCCGCCAGGGGCTCTTCCTTCCCCGCACCGGCCATCGCGTCGAAGCACCGGAGGCGCTCTCCCGCGACCGTCCCGACGCGGTTCTCATCACCAACCCGGCCTTCGAGAGCGAGATCCGCCAGCAGGCCTCCGCGCTCGGCGTGCGCGGAGAAATCGTCGCACTCGATTAGAGTCTGCCCGAGGCGATGATTTTCACCGAGACTCCCCTGGCCGGCGCGTTCGTCGTCGAGCCCGAGCGCATGACGGATTCCCGAGGCTTCTTCGCTCGCACGTTCGACGCGCGGGAGTTCGAGGCGCACGGCCTGAACGCGAAGACGGCCCAGACCAACCTGTCCCACAACCCGCATCGCGGCACCCTGCGGGGCATGCACTTCCAGCGCGCTCCTTTCGCCGAGGCGAAGCTCATCCGCTGCACGCGCGGCGCGATCCACGACGTGATCATCGACCTGCGCCCGGGCTCCGCGACGCGCAAGGCACACTTCGGGATCCGCCTCGACGCCGAGAACCGGACCCTCCTCTACGTGCCCGAGGGCTTCGCGCACGGCTTCCTGACGCTCACCGACGACACGGAGGTGTCGTACCAGATCTCCCAGTTCTACAGCCCGGAGCACGGCTCCGGCGTACGCTGGAACGACCCGGCGTTCGGCATCTCCTGGCCGGGCGACGTCGCGGTCATCGCGGAGCGCGACCGCACTTACCCGGATTTCCGGCAATGACGGCCGCGGCGACCCTGGCCGCCGTCCGGGAGGGCGCGGACTTCGCCGCCCTCGGCCGCGAGATGCACGCTCTGGCCACGGAGCTCTACCCGATCTGTCGCAGCATCACGGGAGAAGGTCTCCGGCAGACCCTCCGCATCCTGCAGCGCCGCGTCCCGCTCGAGATCCGCGAAGTCGCTAGCGGCACGCAGGTGCTCGACTGGACGGTGCCGCAGGAGTGGAACATCCGCGACGCCTACGTCGTCAACGCGCGCGGCGATCGCGTGGTGGACTTCCGCAAGTCGAACCTTCACGTCGTCAACTACAGCGTCCCGGTCAGGGGAACCTTCCCGCTCTCCGAGCTCCGCAAGCGCATCCACACCCTCCCCGATCGTCCCGACTGGATCCCCTACCGGACGTCGTACTACCAGGAGGACTGGGGATTCTGCATGGCGCACAGGGACCTCGAGCGCCTTCCCGACGGCAGCTACGACGTGGTCATCGACTCGACGCTGTCGCCCGGCAGCCTGAGCTACGGGGAGCTCTTCCTGCCCGGCGAGAGCACCGACGAAGTCCTCTTCTCCGCGCACGCCTGCCACCCGTCGCTCGCCAACGACAACCTGTCGGGGCTGGCCCTCGCGGCCCTGCTCGCACGAATGCTCTCGGGCGTCCCGCGCCGCTACTCCTATCGTTTCCTCTTCGCGCCCGGCACGATCGGCGCGATCGCGTGGCTGGCGCAGAACGACGCCGCGACGAAGCGGATCCGCCACGGGCTCGTCGTCGCCTGCGTCGGCGACTCCGGGGAGCTCACCTACAAGCGCAGCCGCCGGGGCGACGCGGAGATCGACCGCGCCGCCGTCCATGTCGTGCGCGCAGCCACACCCGCGGGAACCGTCCTCGACTTCGTTCCGTACGGCTACGACGAGCGCCAGTACTGCTCACCGGGCTACGACCTTCCGGTCGGGAGCCTGACGCGGACGCCCCACGGGCGGTACCCCGAGTACCACACGTCCGCCGACGACCTCGCGTTCCTCCGGCCGGAGAGCCTCGGCGACTCGCTGCAAGGCCTACCTCGCCGTCGTCGCGATCCTCGAGGGCAACGGCCGCTATCGCAACACGCACCCGAAGGCAGAGCCGCAGCTTGGCCGCCGCGGCCTCTATCGTGCGATGGGCGGCTTTCCCGATCCCGGCGCGGCGCAGATGGCGATGCTCTGGGTGCTCAACCAGTCCGACGGCGAACCGACTCTGCTCGACATCGCGGAGCGCTCGGGCCTTCCTTTCGACGCCATCCGCGCGGCCGCCGACGCGCTCGTCGCCCACGACCTCCTCGTCCCCGTCGTGCCGTAGGGGCGGCCCTTGCGGCCGCCCGCAAGAGTCACGGTGCCCCGAACGCGCACCAAGCATGCCCGGGCCGAGACCCAAGCTGCTGGTACAATAGGGGTTTACCGAGCAACAAAAACATGAAGGTCGTACTGTTTTGCGGCGGCCTGGGGATGCGTCTCAAGGAGTACTCCGAGATCATCCCGAAGCCGATGATCAACATCGGCTACCGGCCCATTCTCTGGAACGTCATGAAGTATTACGCCCACTTCGGGCACAAGGAATTCATCCTCTGCCTCGGCTACAAGGCCGACATCATCAAGAACTACTTTCTCAACTACAACGAGTACCTCTCCAACGACTTCACGATCACCGAGGGCGGCAAGAACATCGCGCTCGAGTCGAGCGACATCCAGGACTGGAAGATCACCTTCGTCGACACGGGCCTCCATGCCAACATCGGCATGCGCCTGAAGGCGGTCCAGAAGTACGTCGAGAACGACGAGTATTTCCTGGCCAACTACACGGACGGCCTCTCCAACTGCCCGCTGCCCGTGCTCATCGACACGCTCAAGAAGAAGAACAAGACCGGGATCTTTCTCTCGACGCGGCCCGGCTTCACGTTTCATCTCGTCAGCGCAAACGGCGACGGGGCCGTCACCGACATCAAGGACGTCTCGCGCTCCGACATCTGGGTCAACGCGGGGTACTTCGTCCTTCGGCCGAGCATCTTCGACCACATCAAGCCCGGCGAAGAGCTCGTCCAGGAACCCTTCCAGCGCCTGATCGCCAACAAGGAGCTCATCACCCACAAGTACGAGGGCTTCTTCGTCGGCATGGACACCTTCAAGGAAAAGCAGATGCTCGACGACATGTACGCCCGCGGCGACACCCCCTGGGAAGTCTGGAAGCCGACGGGCGCGGCCTGACCGGAGCTCCGGCCCCATGACCGCCAAGCCCACCGAGACGGACGCTCCGGCCGAGCGCCTGACCGAGTCGCCCCGCAGCGCCGACCTGCGCGCGCGCGCGCACGCGCTCATCCCTGGCGGCGCGCACACGTATGCCAAGGGCGACGACCAGTACCCGGTCGGTGCGCCGGCCTTCATCGCGCGCGGTCAGGGCTGCCACGTCTGGGACATCGACGGCCGCGAGTTCATCGAGTACGGCATGGGCCTGCGGGCCGTGACGCTCGGCCACGCTTACCCGTCCGTGGTGGCGGCCGCGGCGGCGGCGCTGCCCCACGGGACCAACTTCAATCGCCCCTCTCCGCTCGAAGTCGAATGCGCCGAGGAATTGCTCGACGCGATCGGCGACGCGGACATGGTCAAGTTCTCCAAGAACGGCTCGGACGCGACGACCGCGGCGGTCAAGCTGGCGCGCGCCGCGACCGGGCGCGACCTGGTGGCCCTCTGCCGCGACCAGCCGTTTCTTCTCGACGGACGACTGGTTCATCGGCACGACCGCCATGCCGGCCGGGATCCCGAAGAGCATCCGGGCCCTGTCGCTCGGCTTCGGCTACAACGACGCCGCCAGTCTGGAGGCCCTCTTTCGCCGCTATCCGGCGCAGATCGCCTGCGTCATCCTCGAACCGGCCGCGGTCCGGGAGCCGGCCCCGGGATTCCTGGAGGACCTTCGGCGGCTCTGCGACACGGAAGGCGCCGTTCTCATCTTCGACGAGACGATCACGGGCTTTCGCTGGCACCGGGGCGGGGCACAGAAGCTCTACGGCGTCGTTCCGGATCTCTCCGTCTTCGGCAAGGCCATGGCCAACGGGTTCTCGGTCTCGGCGCTCGCCGGCAAGCGCGCGATCATGGAGCTCGGCGGCCTCGGACACGCGAAGGAGCGCGTCTTCCTGCTCTCCACGACGCACGGCGCGGAGACCCACGCGCTCGCCGCCGCCATCGCGACGATGCGCGTGTACCGGAACGAAGACGTGGTCGGGGCGCTGCACCGCCAGGGCCGCCGGCTGAAGAGCGGGATCGAGCAGGCAGCCCGGGACCTCGGGCTGGCCGATCACTTCCAGGTCCTCGGGCGCGACTGCAACCTCGTCTATGCCGCCCGCGACGCGGAGAAGAATCCCTCGCAGGCCTTCCGCACCCTGGTGCTTCAGGAAACGATCAAGCGCGGAGTCATCATGCCCTCGCTCGTCGTGAGCTACTCGCATTCGGACGAAGACATCGACCGGACGGTCGATGCCATCCGCGGAGCCTTGACCGTCTACCGCCAGGCGCTCGACGGAGGCGTCGAGCGGTTCCTCGAGGGCCGCCCGGTCCAGCCCGTCTTTCGGCCCCGGAACTGATCGAGGACACGATGCTGAAGCTCCAGATTCCCCGCACCCCGGGCAGGCCCCTCCGGGTCCTTTGCCTCGGCGCCCACGCCGACGACATCGAAATCGGCTGCGGCGGAACCCTCCTGCACCTCGCCGGGGGCCGGGCGCCCGTCGCCCTCGACTGGGTCGTCTTCAGCGGGAATCCTGTCCGCGCCCGCGAGGCGCGCAAGAGCGCGCGGGCGATGTCGGCCCGGGTCAGGACCCGGACGTTCCGGGACGGCTTCTTTCCTTCCCAGGCCGCCCGGATCAAGGAGGAGTTCGAGCGCTTGAAGCGCCGGCCGGCGGCCGACGTCGTGTTCTGCCCCCGCCGCGACGACGCCCACCAGGACCATCGCGTGCTCGGCGAGCTCGCGTGGAACACGTTTCGCGACCACATGATCCTGGAGTACGAGATCCCCAAGTACGACGGCGATCTGGGCGCGCCGAACGTGTTCGTGCCCCTCGAAAGGAAGACCGCGCACGCCAAGGCCGCCCACATCCGCAGGGCCTTCCCGTCGCAGGCGGGCAACCAGTGGCTCTCGGACGAAACGTTCCTCTCGGTGATGCGCCTGCGCGGCATCGAATGCAACGCGCCGAGCGGCTATGCGGAAGGGTTCTACGCGCGGAAGGTTGTGCTCTATGACCCCCGCCATCGGATTCGAGCGCCCAGACCACCCTATTCGGGAGGATGCGTCTAGCTCGTGCCTGCAGTAGCGACGCTACTCAGCGCGCAGGCGATCCCGAAGCGATCTACCCCCTCTCCCGGCGGGAGAGGGCGGGGTGAGGGGAATCCCTCCACCAGATCAACGCGACTGTCAGCGCTGCAAACGAGCCGGCCCCCTCACCCTGCCCTCTCCCCCGGGGAGAGGGGTTGTGAGCGCGGCTGGCTGACGAGATTCGCCAGCCGGATCAGGCAAACGGCGGCGTCGGACGCGGGTTGCCCGGGGCCTCGGCCGCCTTCGGGCTCGTCTCGCGCGTGCTCCGCCGGACACCCGAGCGTGGCCTCCGGGAGCAGCGAGTTGAGGAACTTGCGGACGGCCGTTCCGTCGCCCTCGCGCGCGAGGTCCGCAAGGAACCGCAGGGCTCCCGCGACTTCATCGGGCGGATAGGCGTTCAGCTTGCCGATGTAGATCTTCGGATGCCGGGTCTTGGCGATCTGCTCGCCCGAGAGCTCGAGCTCCTCGAAGAGCTTCTCGCCGGGGCGCAGGCCCGTGAACACGATGTCCATGTCGACGTAAGGCCTCAGGCCCGTGAGCGTGATCATTTCCTCGGCGAGGTCGAGGATCCTCACGGGCTCGCCCATGTCGAGGATGAAGATCTCGCCGCCCTTCGCCGATCGCGCCCGCCTGGAGGACGAGCTGGGCGGCCTCCGGGATCGTCATGAAGTAGCGCCGCATCTCCGGGATGCGTCACGGTCACCGGGCCGCCGCGGCGAATCTGCTCCCGGAAGATCGGCACGACCGAGCCGGCCGAGCCGAGGACGTTGCCGAAGCGGACCGCGAGGTAGCGCGTGGCGTAGCGCTTGGCGAGGTCCTGCACGGCGAGCTCCGCGACGCGCTTGGTCGCGCCCATGATCGACGTCGGCCGCACCGCCTTGTCCGTCGAGATCATGACGAACGTCTCGACGCCGTGCTCGCCCGCGAGCTCGCCGAGCAGCCGCGTGCCGAAGACGTTGTTCTTGATCGCCTCGCCCGGGTTCGCTTCCATCATCGGCACGTGCTTGTGCGCGGCGGCGTGGAAGACGATCTGGGGCGCGTGGGTCGCGAAGAGCGCGCGCATGCGGCGCCTCGTCGCAGATGTCCGCGACCAGCGGGCACCACCTCGATCTCGGGGCGCGTGCGGCGCAACTCGCCGTCCACCTCGAACAGCGCGAACTCCGCGCGTTCGACCAGGAGGATCCTGGAGGGATGGAAGCGCGCGACCTGCCGCACGAGCTCGGAGCCGATCGAGCCGCCGGCGCCCGTCACCATGACGCGCTTGCCCGCCAGGAACTGGCCGAGCTGGGCTTCGTCGAGATACACGGGCTCGCGGCCGAGAAGGTCTTCGATCTGGACGTTGCGGATGCGCGTGACGTGGACCCTCCCCTGCAGCACGTCGTACAGGCCGGGGATGATGCGAACGCCGACCTTGATCTTCCGGCACAGGCCGATCAGGTTCAGGATCTCCTGCCGGGAGATCTGGGCGATCGTGATGACGACCTGGGAGATCCCGAGCTCCTTGACCAGGCGCGGCAAGGCCTCGGTCGTTCCGAGCACGCGGATGCCCTGGATCACGGCGCCCTGCTTGTCGGCGTCGTCGTCCACGAAGCCCTTGACGTCGAGATGCATGTCGCCGCGGCCCAGGATCTCCCTGGCCGCGAGGACGCCGGCCCGCCCCGCGCCGACGAGCAGCGTCGGAACACGCTGGCTCGTGTCGGCATGCTCCTCCCGCGCAAGACGCTGGGAGGTTTCGTAGAGGTAGCGTCGGAGCACGCGAAGCCCGAGGACGCCGCCGAAGGCGAGGATGCTCCCCATCAGGATGACGGAGAAAGGGACCTTCCATCCGCCGAGCTGAGCCGGGAGTGTCAAACGGAGCACCCCGAGGACCAGCCCCGACCAGAGCGCGGCGTAGAGGAACGCCTTGACCTCGCCCATCCCGACGTAGCGCCAGATGAAGCTGTAGACGCCCGCGAGGGCCAAAGCGCCGAGCTGGACGAGCACGACGTAAGGAAGCTGCTGGTAGGCGTGGGCGAGCTCTTTCTCAGGGATCGCGAACTCGAAGCGAAGCATGTACGCCAGCGCGAACGCGCTGATGAGGACGGCCACGTCCAGCGCGAACTGGACGCCCCGCGTCAGACGGGGCTGAATGCTCTTCATGTTCACTGGGCCGATTCCCATACCCTCCGGCCGCGAGGGCCGATCGAAGAGCGGCTTGCTGCTGCGGTGAAGGAGGAATGCCGCAGCCCTGCGGAATTCCCTCTTCTCCGCCCACCCTGGGCAAGGAGCCTCATTTTTCCTCTGTGAACCGCTACCGTAGTCGAAATTCGCCTGTTTTTCAAGGGTTTCGAGGTCTCCGAGGCTCCCGCGGCAGGGTCGGCGCCCCCTCGGAACGGGCCCTGGAGGGCCACAGGACGGCCAGCAAGGTCTCCCAGAGCACCCCCACGTCACTGTGCCAGGTTCGCCGCCGCAGGTACTCGCAATAGCCCCGTAGCTTGAGCGGCTGGAGGGTTTCCCGGTAGAAGGCATCCCGGTCGCCCTCGATTCCCGCCATCAGGGCTTCCTCGTCCCGGAGCCGCACCGTCACGGGGTCCGTGAGCCCCGGTCTGACTCCGAGAACTTCCTTCCAGAGCGGGTCGGCCGGATCCACGAGCTCGGGAACCTCCGGCCGGGGCCCCACGAGCGACATCTCGCCTTTCAGAACGTTCCACAGCTCCGGAAGCTCGTCGAGCTTGGAGCGGCGCAGCATTCGGCCGAAGGGCGTTACCCGGGCATCGCCGCGCGCGGTCACCCGGGGTCCCCCGCGCGAGGCACGCATGCTCCGCAGCTTGATCAACGTGAAGGGCCGGCCACCGCGGCCCATGCGCTGCTGTCGGAAAAAGACCGGCAACCCGGAGGTCAAGGCCGTTCCCGCCGCTGCAAGAACGATCACTGGAGCGGCCACGACCAGGCCCGCGCCCGCGATCACGGCCTCGACGGCGCGCGGGAGACCCGACCGAACGCCAGCTCCCGGGACGTCGGGCTGCGTCAGGATCTGACCTGAGCGACCCGCGCCGCTTCCCGTTTCTTCCGGCATATGCCCTTGACCGTTTCGATCACGTGGGTGATCTCCCCTTCCTTCATGCCCGGAAAGATCGGAAGGCTGACCAGGCGCGTCCACTCGCGCGTCGCGACGGGAAAGTCCGCGCTCTTCCAGCCGAATTTCTCTTCGTAGTAGGGATGCAGGTGCAGCGGCCGCCAGTGGACGGAACAACCGACGCCCGAAGCCTTGAGCTCTTCCATGAAGGCGTTCCGGTCGATCGACAGCTGGTCGAGCTGCAGCCGGATCGGGAACAGGTGCCACGAATGGATCCGTTCGGCGCCTCGGTCGGGCAACTCGATCTCGTCGGTATCCGCGAAGGCTTCGAAGTATCGGCCCGCGACCGCCTCGCGCTCGATCCGCATCGCTTCCGCCCGGGCGAGCTGGTGGATCCCGATCGCCGCGGCCACGTCCGTCAGATTGTACTTGAACCCGGGGGCGAGGATCCGGTAATCCCACTTTCCTCCCCCGCTGTAACGGCCCCAGGCGTCGTGGGAAAGCCCGTGCAACGACATCAACCGCATCCGCGAGGCGAGCTCCGGGTCCGACGTCGTCGCCATGCCGCCCTCGCCGGTCGTGATGGTCTTGTTCGCGTAGAACGAGAAGCAGCTGATCGCCGATGTCCCCTCGCCGCAGCGCTGCCACTTCGCCCCGGCGGAAGGCCTCCACGAAGCCGGAAAGGCGTGCGCGGCATCTTCGACCACCCAGAGCCCGTGCTCCCCGGCGAATGCGCGGATGCGCGCGACGTCCATCATCAGCCCTCCCACGTGGACCGGGATGATGCCGACGGCGCGCGCTCCGGCGGATGCCTGCGCCCGCAACGCTCCCCGCTGGAGCGCCGCGAGCTTGCGCGCCGCGTCGTCGAGGTCCATGTTGAGCGTCACCGGATCGCAATCGACCAGCACCGGGAAGGCCCCGAGGTAACGCACGACCTCGGCCGTCGCCGCAAACGTCATCGTCGGAACGAGGACCGCGTCCCCGGCCCGGAGCCCGAGCGCCTCGACCGCGAGGTGAAGGGCGGCCGTCGCCGAATTGACGGCGATCGCGTGGGGGGCGCCCACTGCCGCCGCGAATTCCTCCTCGAAACGCTTGACCCGCGGACCGGTGGTCAGCCAGCCCGATCGGAGGGCCGAGACGACCTCGGCGATCTCCTCTTCTCTCACGTCCGGCCGGAAATAGGGAACTTCGGTCTTCATTGGGCTCCTTTCGCCCGAGCGCGGCAGGCCCGCCGCGCGGGCGCGTTCAGGAAATACCGCTCCTGACGATGACGTCGGCAATGCGCACGCTCGCCTTCCCGTCCCACAGCGGCACCTCGCGTCCCGCGGGCCAGCGGTCGCTCAGGATCTCCGCGACACCAGACTGGATCTGTTCGGGCGAGGTCGCGAGGCGATTAGTGCCATGCGTGAGGGTCACGGGCCGCTCGGTATTGTGACGCAGGGTCAGGCACGGAACGCCGAGCGCCGTCGTCTCCTCCTGGATCCCGCCCGAATCGGTCAGCACGAACCGGGCGCGCGCCATGAGACCGAGAAACGTCAGGTACGGCAACGGCTCGCAGACGTGCAAGTTCCCGGCGAGCGGGCCGCCCATGGCCTCGAGGCGCGCTCGAGTTCTCGGATGAACCGGAAACACCACCGGGATCAAGGTCGCCACGCGCCGGATCGATTCCATGAGCCCGCTCAGGGCCTCCGCGGAATCCACGTTGGAGGGCCGGTGCAGCGTGACCAGCGCGTACCCGCGCGGCTCCAGGCCCATGCCGGACCACGGCGCGCGCTCGACCGCGAACGCCTGGTGCTTCTTCAGGGTGTCCACCATGCAGTTGCCGACGAAGTGAATCCGCTCCGGAGCCACGCCCTCCTTGAGAAGGTTCGCGTCGCCGCTCTCCTCGGTCGTGAAGAGATAGTCGGAGAGATGGTCGGTCACGATCCGATTGATCTCTTCCGGCATCTCCCGGTCGAACGAGCGCAGCCCCGCCTCCACGTGCCCCAGCCGGATCCCGACCTTGGCCGCGACCAGGCTGACGGCCATCGTGGAGTTCACGTCTCCCCCGACGAGAATCAGGTCCGGACGTCGCTTCAGGACGACGTCCTCGAAGGCGACCATGACGCTCGCCGTCTGGCGAGTCTGCGTCGCGGAGCCCACGCCGAGGTCGATGTCGGGTTTGGGCATGCCGAGCTCGTCGAAAAACACCCGCGACATGTTGTCGTCGTAGTGCTGGCCGGTGTGCACGAAGACATGCGGGATCCCCCGCTTCCGGATCTCCTCGACCACCGGCGCCATCTTCATGAAGTTCGGCCGGGCGCCGACGACGCTGCAGATCAGCATGCGATCTCACTCTCCAGATGTTGATTGAATCGGCTCGCAATGCCGCGCCGATCGAAATCGCGCAGGGCGGCTTCCCGGCCGGCCGTCCCCATGCGCCGGCGCAGGGCGGGATCGGCCGCCAGGTCGCGGATCGCCGAGGCCGCGCCCTCCGCGTCGCCCGGTGCGACGACCAGGCCGGCGCCCGACCGGCGCACCAGCGTCGCGGCCTCGCCCTCGGCGATCAGCACGATCGGTACGCCGGCTCCCATGGCTTCGTAGATCTTCGACGGGACCGCTCCCGGCAGGGACATCTTGAGAGGCACGAGCGAAAGATCCGCGGAGGCCATGAGCGCCGGCATCCGCTCCCGTCCGAGGGCGTCCAGGAATCGAACGTTGCGGAGGCCCCGCTCCTTCGCCGTCTTCACGAGCTGCTCCTTCTCGGGCCCGTCGCCCACGAGGACGAAGCGGAGGTTGGGGACGTCCGCGAGCCGTTGCGCCGCCTCGAGGATCTGGTTGAGGCCCTGGGCCATGCCGTGCAACCCGGCATAGAGGGCCACGCACGTGCCCTCCGGAGCTCCGTCGAGCAGCAGCCGGCGCGCCGCCGCATCCCGAAGACCGGGCTCGAAGAGCTCCGTGTCGACCCCGTTCGAGAGGTGGTACGTGCTGACCGTGGGAAACCGCCGCCGGATGTTCTCCAGGATCTCCGCGCTCTGGCCCGTCACGAGCCAGGCCTTCTCGTAGCAGAACCGCTCGAGCGCGTAGGCCGCGTCGAGTGCCCGTCCCGGCGAGACGGCTCCGAGATGTACGGCGCTTTCCGGCCACAGGTCCGAGACGTTGAAGATCCAGCGTGCCCGCGTCCGCCGTGCCAGGAGGTACCCGGCGATCCCGAGGAAGAGCGGCGGGCTCTCGGTCAAGAGGATGTCGAGCCGCCCCAGCGTGAACCAACCCACGAGCAACGAAGAAAAGACGAACGAGAAATACGACTTCAGACGCGCCATCGTTCCGACGCTCTGCGAGGGCCGGATCCACGTCCGGATGATCGACATCCCGTCGCGCACCTCGCGCTGGTAGAGCCCCTGGTATCCGGGCTCGACCCGACCCTTCGGGTAGTTGGGAAAAGCGGTCAGCACCACGACCTCGTGACCATGCCGCGCAAAGCTCCCCGGCCAGGTGCGACAACCGGGCCTGCGGGGCGCCCATCTCGGGTGGGTAGTACTGGGAGTGGATGCAGATCCTCATCGATCGACTTTCGTCGACCGCCCGACGGAGGGCGGCGGACTGGATCCGATCTTACTCAACACAAATCGATGCTTGGTCGACTTCGGTGTCGGGATGTCCGGCGTCGTCTCGACGTCGATTCGCATGTCCGTCAGGCCTCTCTCCCGAAGCCGATCCCTGATTTTCGCCGTGGTCCCTGTCTCGAACCCCACACCCGGAACAACCCGCACGACGAGACGATCCTTCTCTTCCTGGATTACCTGGAAGATTTCGATGTCCTTGAAGTGCTCGATGATGCCCGTGAAGAAGTGAACAATCAGCCGGTTTCCGCCGGGTGTGAGCACGACGTCTCCGCTTCGTCCCTCGATACCCTCCATGACTTCGAATCCGCGGCCACATGAGCACCGATGGCCGGTGACTGCGACGGCCGAATCGCCGTTGGCGTACCGAATCAGCGGCATCGGCCCGGGATGCAGGCGTGTGACGACGACATTACCGGGTTGGCCGGCGGGAACGGAGGCGCCCTCGTCGTTCACGTAGTCGACGATCACATCGAGGGCGTGAACGTGGTACGTGCTTCAGGTCCCGCATTGCGCCGCGACATGAAACCCTTCGCCGCAGCCGTAGGTATCAAACACGCGAGTACCGAAGGCTGTTTCGATCTCGCGCCGATAGTGCGGATGGAGCATGTCTCCCCATGTCACCGCAGATCGAAGCGGCCGATTCCACCCCCTCGCCGCAGCTCGCCGGGCCAGGAGATAGAGGCTCCCGGGGTATCCGAATATGTACTTCAGGTCGTACCGCTCGATCTCCTCGAGACTCCTGTCGAGCTTCACGTCGCTCAGGTCGTAGGCAGCGACGTAGTGGCATCGTAGAAGCCGGTCCTTCCAAATCCGATCACGGCTCCGCTCGGGTGTCATCCCGGTCTGCAGATGCGGAGCACCATGTTCCATCCAGCCCACTCCAGGGACAAGAGGAAGGAGGCCCGATACCAGCCGGCCGTTTCCATGTCCTCTCGAACGCAAAAGTTCTTCCCCGTCGAGCCAGAGGAGCACGCTTCGTACGTGCGTTGGCCGGTCTCACGGGTCGTTGCATCCGGGTACTTGGGCCGCAGCATGTCCTTTGTAACGACGGGAATTTGCCGCAGGCTTTCGCTTGTCGAGATCGAGCGCGGATCGACGCCCGCGCGGTCGAGGAGCTCGCGATAGAACGGGACCTCCCTGTATGCCACATCGATCAACGCCAAGAGCGCATGACTGCGCTCCGCGTGGATTCGCTCCGGATCCCACCACTGGGCCTCCTCGAGAAACCTCAGGCGCTTCATCATGCCCTGGCCAAAAGCGCGATCGCCGGCTGGCAAGACCAAGTTCCGAAGAATCCATGTCCAGGGCCCGGACGGCGCGCCAGCGCGGATCGCGTTACGCATTCGCGGCCCGCCGGAGCAACTGTTCCCACTGCGGAAGGAGAGCCGACCAGTCGAACAGCTCCGCCTTGAGCCGCGCATTCCCCGAAAGTCGAGCGGCAAGCGTCGGATCGTCCAAGATCCGAAGAACGCCGGCGGCCATCGCTGCAGAGTCGGCCGGGGGAACCAAGAGTCCGTTCTGCCCATCGTCCACGAGGTCGGGCACGCCGCCGACGTTGGTGCTGACGATACACAGCCCGCACACCATCGCCTCCATGACGCTCACCGGCGTGTTGTCCACGTTGGTCGTATTGAGAAAGATGTCACCCTCGGACAGAACTTCGCCGACATTTTCTTTCGGCACGCCCTTGATGATCCGCAGGCGATCCTTGACTCCTAGTCTTGTGGCCACATCGACCGCGCGCGAAGGCTTCCGTCACCCCGATCAGGGCCAACCATCGTCAGAGCGACGTCGGGAACGTCCGCGGCGACAAGCGCCAGAACGGCGACCGCAAGTGACGGATTGTAGACCTCATGAAACGCCCGAAGCCAGACGATCCGGGGGGCGCGCACCTGATCGAGGCGAGAAGGGATAGGCCTGCACGTCCAACGGGTTTGGGAGCATCACGACGTCGGTGCGGTACGCCGCCATCTCGCGGAGCAGATAGCCCGACGGAACGGTCACGGTAGCTGCCGGACCGAGCACGGCTCGCACTAGCCTCGGCCAGCGCCGGGAAAACGAAGGCAGGGCGCCCCCTCGCAGAGCCAGGACATAGGGCTTGGCCAGTAGGCGCAGCAGTAAGGTCACGGCGAGCGCCCAAACGAAAGCCGGACCGCTATAGACGTCCACCTGAGAAACCGCGTAGTCACGACGGCAGGCCCAGACTGAGTGAAGCATGTCGACGAGCCTCCGGAGTCGCCCGGGTCGCCTCGAAGTTGTCCTGACCGTCCAACCTGCGGCGCGTAGCCGGATCGCGAGGTCCTCGCACACACCGCGAGAGGCACCCTCTGCTGAGAGAAAGTTGCCGACCATCAAGAGGCCGGGGCGCTTCGGCGTTCGGGCAGGAGCGGGAAACGGCGAGGAATCGTGGGTCACGTCCTGTGCCCCACTTGCACGCTCACGGCCTTCGGTCGTATGACAGCTCCTTTCGCGCGACGTGCCCCCATCATCATCGCGCTGGCAAGGCCGAAGGCGAAGCCGGGGGCTGCAAACCGCATCGCGTCAACGGCCATAAAAAGGAGGGCGTAGGCAAGAAGCGCTGCCGATATCGCCTTGCCCCGCAACGAGCGCTCGCCCTTGACCGCGCGGACCGCCATGACCCCGATCAGGATGAGAGACACGAGTCCGAGAATCCCGTGCTCCGCGACCAAGCGTGTGTACTCGGTGTGCGCGGTCGGGACGTTGAAGTACTTCAGGCGGTTCGCCCCGCCCATTCCCGGGCCGACGCCGAGGACTGGATTTTCCGACCAGCTGTCCATGTCTCCCTTGATAAGCAGCTCTCGTCCCGTTCCGCTCGTGTTCTCAAAGCGCGAGACTAGGACGCCTCCCGTCATGGCTTGAAGCCGCGGGATGACGACCAATGCGAGAATCGCTCCGAGGGCGGCCGCCCCGAGGAGCAGCTTCCCGCGAGAGGCCTTCTCTCGCAAAAGGTAGAACGCAGCCGCCATGCCGGACCCACACGCCATGTAAACACCGCCGCGGGAGAGCGTAATGAGGCACTGCCGCGCGAGGACAAGCGCCAGCACGAACATCGTGCCGGTCACGATCCGCTTGTTCTTTGCGGCAATCAGGTACACCATGATCGCGACTAGGCCGAGGCCCAGAATCGCCGACACCTGGTTGGGGCCAAAGCCACCGCTCGCAGCGGCATTCGAGGATCCCCCGTAGAAATCGAAGTCGGGGTCCTCGAGGGCGGCCTGCAGCGAGCGGGCGGCCACGGTCGCAATCGAGATAATCGGCGCGAGCAGAGACACCGCGACCCATCGTAGCTGGGACGGCGTCATACGGATGGACGAAAAGAAAAGGACCGAGAGTGCGAGGACGATCGGGCCGCTGAGGTTGAAGCTCAGCATGTCTTTTGCCTCGTCCCACGGGGCGGAGCTCAACGTCAGGAAGGCCGAGGGAATCAGCAGCGCGAGGTAGGCCACGGGCAGGGCCGGCCGGCGCATGCTGACCGACATGACGAGCGCCGTGACAAAGATCGCGGATATGGCGTACTTGTCGAACTCCCAGGGGATCTGGGCGGCCTTCATCCGCCAGAAGACGGACGCGCCAGTGATGTATGCGGCGGTGCAGGCGACGAAATGTGCCTTGCGCGAGGCGATCGCCGCGAGCATGCCGATAGCGAGAACAAGCAGTGCGTGGATGGCAGCCAGCCGGGAATGCTTCGGGATTGCGAGGGCCAGCGGGACGTGAAGCGCGATGAAGCCAAGCTGGAGCAGCCAGTCTGGCATCGCGTGGCTCCGGACCTCGGTCGCCTCCCTCGGCCGCGAGAGAGCGGCGGCGCCGTTCCTCATGCAGCCTCCAGGTCGAGGAGCCGTCGTACCGCGACCAGGTAGCTCTCGTAGGTGAATGCCTGCGCGGCGGCGGCGGCGTTGCGGGACTCCGCCTTCCATCGTTCCGGGTCCTCGACGTAGCCCGCGAGCGCGGCGGCGAACCCCTCGACGTCCTTCGAATCCAGGGCCTTTCCCGCGCCGAACGCCGCGACCAACTGGGGAATGCTGCTGACGTCACTGGTCACCGGAACCACACCGTACGCCATCCCCTCGCTCAGGACCTTGGGCCAGCCCTCGCTGCTGCTCGAGGGAAGCAGCAGGACGTGGGCGCGCGCGTAGAAGCCGGCGAGGTCCTGGCGCGGCAGCCAGCCGCGAAAATGGACGGCGGCAGCAAGACCGGCGGCCGCGGCCTGGGACTCGAAGCCGCTCCTGGCAGGACCGTCACCGATCACGTCGAGCTCCGACCCAGTCCGCGAGCCTTCAACGCGGCGAGGATCTCGATGGCGCGCCCGCATCCTTTCTCGGCGTCAACGCGGCCGACGAACAGCAGGCGCAGCGGATCGGCCATCCTCTTCGTCGCAGCGACCGCGGCGCCCTCGCGGAACTCCCCTTCCGTTAGGCCGGGATTCAGGAACGATCGCACGTGCACGGGCTGGTTCGGCCATTGACCGTTCACGGTGACCAGCGAACGGGTCAGGCGACGATCCAGGATCCAGCGCTGCAGCCGGTATGACCAGCTCTCCCGCGATTTCGGCCGCCAGTTTCCCGCGTACTTGATCCAGCGAACGGAGGGCCGGCGTCGGAAGACGAGAAGGATCGCAGCCACCAGCCCGATATTCGAGGGACAGCGAACGTGAGCGACGTCGCAGCGCCCGAGCTGCCGCCAGATCGCGTCCGCGTACACGGGCAGGACCCGCAGAACGTCGAGCTTGCTGCGCAGTGAGTCTCCGCCGGCCGCCGGCACCGCCACCACGCGGACGTTACGGGCGCGATAGGGCAACTCGCTCGGCGGCGCGGCTCCCCCGTGCACGGGGGCCACGTGAACGATCTCGTCGAAGAGCGTCGCTAGCTGGTCGATCTCGCGTACGGTGGGACCCCAGCCGACGAGGCGATCGCCGTCGCGATGGTGGGGCGTGTGAGAGACCACGAGAAGCCTCATCGTCCCGTCAGCTTCCGCAGAAGAGCATCATAGTCGCCCATCCGGTGAGCCCAGGTCTGCTCGCGCTCCGCGCGCAACCTCGCTGCTTCTCCCATCTTCGCGCGCAGCACAGTGTCGTCGAGCAGTCTGTGGATGGCTGCCGCCGTAGCGCTCGCGTCCTCCTGGGGAACGCAGAGCCCTGTCTGCCCGTCGATCACGGCTTCGGCAAGGCCTGAGCCTCCCGCCACAACCGCCGGGAGGCCGCAGAGCGCCGCCTCGATGACGGCGATACCGTAGCCCTCGAAGTCGCGTCCCGGGTGTGACGGCTCGTCATGACGAAGATGTCGGCGGCGTTCAGGAGCCTCACGAGCCGTCCGCCATCGAGCCGCCCGAGCAGGTGGACGCGGTCCGCCACCCCGAGCTCGGCCGCCAGGCTCGCAATCTCCACTCCGCGCGTCGGCATCCCGACGATCGCGTAGTGCGCCGGCTCGGAAGTCTCGGCAAGGGCGCGGACGACGATGTCTTGCCCTTTCCGTTCGGTCACGTTGCCAACGGTGACGATCAGGGGAACACCCTGCGGCAATCCGAGCTCTCGCCGGATCGCCGGCGAATTCGTCTTAGGCAGGCAACGAAAGCGCTCCGGGTCGGCGCCGTTGGGAATGGCCCGTTCCTGCTTCGGGCGGATTCCCGCCGCGTGCATCTGCGCCCGCGTGAACTCGCTGACGCAGACGACAGCCGCCGCCCGGCCGAAGCCGCCCGCACCGCCGCCGCCTGCCATCCGCCGCGGCCGCCGAACTCGGTGCCGTGCCCCATCGCGACGAGCGGTATTCCTCTCCCGGTGAAACGCGCGGCCGCGAGCATCACCGGGCGGCTGCCGGACGCCAATAGAACGTCCGGTGCGAAGGACCGAAGCTCGCGTGCCAGCACGACTTCCCGGTAGACGGCCTCGAACGGGCGGTCCCGGGATCCTCCGGAAGCGCACCACGCGAAACGGCTGCGCTCCGTTGAACCCCGCGACGTCCTCGGCCGAGGCGTAGTCCTGCGACGCGAGAACGAGAACTTCCCAGCCCAACCGCTAAGGCCTAGCGCCACCTCGTGCGCATGGGTGCCGATTCCGCCAGGGCCCGGAGGAACTCGCTCGTCATGACTAGGACGCGGCCGACCGACCGCCCCGCGAGCCCCGCGTTGACTTCACGCAGAACTCGTGGTCATCGTCGGGCCGCCGGCGTGTCGGGCAACCTGGGAATCTTCGGCCCGGCCGCGAGCATGGCCCGGGCATCCCGGTCGCGCCGACAGATCTTTCGCAGGGTGTCGGGCAACATTGCCACGCCGACGATCGCTTTAAGGATCCTTCGTAGCCGCGGGCCCCTGAAGGCCAGGGTCGCGGCGGTCTGGATCCACAGGAACTCCCTCACCTGGCGGGCGGAAAAGTACCGCGCCGAGGATAGATCTCTCGTTGTCGCGGGGATGGCCCGCTGAGTCAACTGGTTCCGGTGCTCGGCGTAGGTGATCACCCGCGCTCCATGCGTCCGCAAGCCCCCGCTCGGAGCGTGATGGTGAAGGGCCTTGATGTCGGGGTTGAGCACCATCAGGCGCCCGGAAAGATAGATACGCATGCCAAGGTCGGCGTCGGCCCGGCGCCCCGGTCGTAGGTGAGATCGAAGAGGCCCGAACCGAAGAGCACGTCGCGGAGGATCAGGGAGTTATTCGTCGGGAACACGTTCGCTCGAGCGAAAGAGGCGGAAATTCTGAGGCAGCGGCCCGGCTCCGTCCTCCTCGGCTACGCCGCAGGACACTTCGTTGCGAAAGCGCTTCAGGCTTTCGAGGTGCCTCTCGATCAGGTCGGGCGGCACTTCGTCATCGTCGTCCACGAAGAGGATGTAGTCACCGGTGGACGCCGGCAAGCCGTGTCGCGGAGAGAGCACTGCCCGGCGCGATCGAGCTGAAAGACCCGAAGCGGCAAGCCTGGAAACTGAGCCTCCAGCCCCGTCCGGCGGCGCTCCGGCGACGTCTGATCCACGACGAGGATTTCGAAAGGTCGCACGGTCTGGTCGCCCGATCTGTTCGAGGAGCTTCTGAGGTATGGGTAACGGTCGACCGTAGGGATCAGGACGGTGACCGTCCCGTTCTGCCCGCGCCCGGCGTCTTCTCGGCGGGCTGCGAATCGCGCAAAGGAGGCGGCGCGACGGGCACCGGTTCCCGTCCGATGCGCCGAGCCAGTGTCCTCGCCATTCCCGGTCCCGTGGCTTTCGTGAGAACTGCGCGCAAGAGACTCCAATGCAGCCAGAAGCGTCCAAAGCGGTAATGGATGAATCGCATCTCGTCTTCGATCGAGAGTCGCGCGGCGTCAACGCCGCCGTCGACCAGCGAAGGCAGGTGCCGCATGAGCGCGCCGCGCGTCACCCAGCGATGCCCGAGCTCGAGGCCGGCGGCGGCTAGGGATTGGAACTCGGGGCGGATCCGCCGAGTCGCCGGACGACGTCAGTCCGGACGGAGGCACGCTTCCAGCGAGAGCCGCCAGGACGTCGCCTCGATCGCCGGGTCCGGATCACGATTGAGCATCCAGGTCGGCACCACGAAGTCAATCGCTTCCGGCAGGCCCCGCATTCCGAGCCGCAGACCGGCGTGCCAGACGTCGCCGGGCCGCCCGAGAGCCTCCTCGACTCGCGCGACGCTCGGCACACCGAGGCGGCTCCCCCAGAACAGCAGCGCCTCGGCCCTCGATGCACCGAGCTCGGCCGTGATCGCCCGCTCGAGAAGCTCCGGGCTCGATCCGGCGGCGAACACCCGGCCAAGGGGCCAACTTGGCGGCGGCGCGTCGCCGATCCAGAAGAGGTCGATGCTCCGGCTCATGCCGGGGCCCCCGAGGTCTCGGGACGCAGCGTGCACGGCCCACCCGGTTTGCCGGCCAGGACGCCCTGGTAGAGTTCCGCGAAAGCGCCGACCTGGTCTTCCGGGCGAAACCGAGACACGACGCGTCGCGGCCGGCCTCTCCCATGCGCCGCCGCAGCTCCGGGTCCGCTGCCAATTGCGCAAGGGCGCCGGCGAGGGCCTTCAGTCCCGACGCGCAACGACGATGCCGGTCACGCCGTTCTCCACGTTCTCGGGCAAGCCGTCGGCGTCCGTGCAGACGACCGGGAGCTTCATCGCCTGGGCCTCGAGCACCGCATTGCAGAAGCCCTCGGAGACCGCCGCGTGCAGAAGAACATCGGCCTTCTGCATCTCTGCCCGGACCAGATCGCGCGATCCCGAGCCGACGAACGTGACCCGGTCGCCCAGGCCGAGCTGGTGACGCGCAAATGCCACAGCCCCCAGAAAGTCTCCCTCTCCGACGATCCGGTACTCGCACTGGACTCCGCGGTCGACGAGCTTGCGCACCGCCACGAGCGCATCCTCGTAGCCCTTCTTCCACTCGAGCCGGCCGACGCTCAGGATGCGCAGCGGAGCGCCCGCGGTACGGTGCGTTCTCGGCCCCGGCCGGGTCGAAAAATCCGGCAGTCGATCGCGGGAGGAATCAGCGCGTGGGGTTTTTCGGGCGGGCAGCCGCGCCGCACCGCGCGGCGCCAGAGGTCCTCGCCGAGCAGGTGGAGCGCGGAGGCCCGCCGCCACACCTCGGCGTAGAAACCCGGCTGCTCCAGCCCGACGTAGTTGAGGTCATAGCCCCGGAAGCTCACGACGATCGGGCATTGGAGCAGCTCTTCGAGGTCCATCCGTTCCGCGGCCAGGGCTCCAAACTCGAAATGCAAGAGATCGCAGCGCAACCGGACCAGCTCCGCGTCGAGATAGAGTCTTCGCACGACACCGAGGCCGAAACGCCTTGCCGCCGCGCCCGAGATAGGCCAGGGTCCGGGCCGGCGCCGTGAAGAGGCACACGAGAAACGCGAACGGCGCCAGCAGCGCCGCCTTCCATCGCGGCCGGTGCGGCCAGGCGACGTGGACCCGATCGCGGACACCCGGCGGCGCCGCGAGCTGCGGGAACCGCGCCCATTCCGCGTCGTCGCTGCGGTCGCAGACGACGTGGACGTCCCAACCCTTCTCGAGCAGTCCGAGGAACTTGCTCACGACGAAGGTCTCCGAGATCCGCGGAAACGCCGGGACCACGAGAGCTATGCGACGCGACAAGCGCGGACCTCCTCGAGCAGGCTCACGAACTCGCGGACGTGGCGGGACAAGCTGAACTGCCGCAGGACCCGGGTCCGGCCGGCGTCACCCATTCGAGCCCGGAGATCGGGATCCTTCGCGAGACGTTCGATCGCGGACGCCATCGCTTCGGGCTCGCGAACGGGGACGATGAAACCTTCGACGCCATCCGCAACGCCCTCGCGCACTCCGCCGCAGTTGGTCATGACGACCGGCAGCCCGCAGGCCATCGCCTCGACGGCGGCATTGCAGAAGCCCTCGCTCAGGCTGGGCAGGATGAAGACGTCCGACAGGCGCAGGCGATCCCGCACGGCGATCGGCGGCAGCGACCCGAGCAGCTTCACGTGGCCCTCGAGCGCGAGGTCGTCGATCGTATAGAGGATCCGCTGCCTCCCAGGGCCATCTCCGATGAGAGACAGTTCGACCGGCACGCCGCGATCCACGAGGTGCCGCACCGCCTGCAGCGCATAGGTCGTCCCCTTGACCCACACGAGCGAGCCCACGGCGACCAGGCGCACGACGGGAGCGCCGTCCCGGGCCTCGGGCGGACTGAAGAAATCCGGATCGATGCCGGGATGAATCACCTTCGCCTTGCCCGGATTGAGGCCGAAGCGCTCGGCTTCCCTTTCGATCGCGGCGGATATGCAGTGGACCGCCGCCGCGCGCGCGAAGGTCGCCGGCAGACCGCGCGCGACCCCGCGCCGGGGATCGTAGGGCGCGACGTTGATCTGGGAGCCGCGGCAGCTCACCAGCACGGGGATCCCGAGCTGGAAGAGCGGCAGGTAGTCGATCGCCGCCGAGTTCCACGGGAAGTAGAGGACGTCGTAGTTCGCGCCCGCAAACGGCAGGAGTCGGTTGAGCGTCCGCAAGGTCTCCGTGAGTCCCGATTCGGAACGCGCATGGCGCAGGAAGCGGCGCAGGTCGGCGGGAGATCGCATCGAGGCTCGCAGGCAAAGCCACGCCAGCCAGACCAGGCGAAGGAGGCGCGGCCCGGTCCAGTCCCTCGTTCGGAACGACCGGAGGCCGGACCGGAAGAACCAGGCCTGGTCCGGCTTGCGGCTGAAGGCGACGGTCACCTCGACCCCCGACGCCGTGAGACCGCGCATCAGGCGGCCGAGAAACGTCTGAGGGGGCCACGAAGCGCCCACGACGAGCAGGCGCAGCGGTTTCTTCTCAGCCATACGCCTCCAACCAGGACGAGAAGGTCAGCAGCATGGAGATCGTGTAGCCGCGCCCCTCTTCGAGCGGGGCGGAATAGAACTGCGCGATCAACGAGCGCACGTCGTCGGCAGAGACGAACTCGAGCAGTCTCGAGCCCGGCCGCAGGAGGGCCGACTCGAGGGACTGCCTCCCGCCGACCGACAGGAATTGCACTTCCCAGTTGCGCTGCGGGGGCTGCGTCCGTTTCAGGGCGCGGATCGCCTTCTTCACGGCGCGGCTCGGCAGCAGCCAGGTGCCGAAATGCGGGTACCGGTAGAGGTTCGTGTCGAACGCCTGCCACTTGATCCGCGCGAGGTCCGGCGCGAAGCGCTTCAGGTAGTCGACCTGCAGACGGCGCCCCCGGAGCATCGCGCTCGGCACGGTCACGAAGAAGTCCGTCAAACGCGTGTCGTAGAACGGCAGTCGAGGCAGTGCCCCCGCCTGGTACATCCGAATGCTCGCGAGGGTCCAGCGGAACGACCACTGCTCGGTCTTGAACGCCTTGACGCGGAAATCGGGATCCTCGATCGCGCCGACACGCGTAAGCTCGCTGCCGATGGCCTCCCGCAGCAGCGGCTCCGCCGGCCGCCCGAGGCGCGGGGCGGCGAGCTCGTCGAGAAGCCAGCGGCGCCCGCGCTTGGCAATCTTTCCGAACGCGTGATCGAGGATGCCGGCGTCGTTCACCGTGGCGTGCCCCTCGAGACCCATGTCGTCGAGCCAGACGTCTCCCCAGTGCGCGGCGATCACCGCGTCGGCGTCGCGGGACAGCAGACCCGCCACCGCCGCCTGCCGCGACTGGGTCACGTCCTGGAATCCCTCGACGCACGACAGGATCGTTCCCATGCGGTCGAAGAGGTACGGTCCGATGGTCAGCGCCTCGAAGGGCAGGCCGCGCGCCGAGGCGACCTGTCGCGCGATCCGGGTCTCCACCGAATCCGCGGCATAGCCGTAGGAATAGGACCACAGCCGCGCGGCCCCCGCGGAGCGATCGCCGCGCGTGAGCCCCGCGACCGTGGATCGCGAGTCGAGGCCGCCCGAGATGGGGACGGCGACGCGGCCCGCGGACTGGCCGTCGAGAACCCGGTGAAACAGCGCGCCGAACTCCTCGACCGTGTCCGCATACGAACGCCGGGCGTCGGGCGCGTGGCGCCAGGCCCAGTAGCGCTCCTCAAGCACCGGCCGGCCCGATTCGTCGAACACGCAGTGAGATCCGGGCCGCAGGATACGGACGTCGTCGAAGAACGTGTGGTCCTGGGGGAAGAAACCGAACGCAAAGAAGCCCGCCAACCCCTGCCAGTCGAGGCGCCGTCGGGACCCGGCCGCCGCAACGGCAGGGAAGAACGTTCCGAGCGCAGCGCGTGATCCATCCGTCGCGAAGTATGCGTGGATCGTCCCAAACCGGTCGGTCCAGGCGTGCCATTGCCGGTCGCGCTCGTTCCATCCGAGCAGCAGCAGGTGCCCGTTGAGGTCCATTGCCGTCCGGGCGCCCTTCGCGACGCCGAGCACGAGCTCGCGCGCGGCCAGCTCCGTGCCCGCGCCATACGCCTCGCCGAGCAGCCAGAGCTTCCACGGCGCGGAAGCGATCGCCCGGACCGGATACCCGCACCATTCCGGAGACCGATCCTGCGAGCGCAAGCTCCACGTGCCGCCGGAAAGCTCGGTCGACCAGGAGCGCGACGCGGCGCGGCCCGGAAGCGCCGACGGCACGTCGCCGAAGGCAACGAGCACGTCGCCCCGGATCGAAAGCGACGCGGGACTCCGGCCCGGCCTCGTGCCGGGTTTCCACGGGAAGGGGCGTCACGCGGCCCGCCTCACGCCGGCAGCGCCGCCGAGGATGGACTCGTACAGCGCTTCGTGGGCCCGGACCTCGATGTCGATGGCGTAATGGGCGCGGACGCGGGCGCCGGCGGCCGCCCCGATCTCGCGGCGCCTGCGGGCGTCGCCGGCGAGCTGCCCGAGCGCCTCCGCGAGTGCGCCGGCGTCCCGCGGAGGAACCAGGACGCCGCTGCGGTCCGGCTCGACGATGTCGCGCGAGCCCGGGATGTCCGTCGCCACGCAGGGTAGGCCGCTCGACATGGCCTCGAGGAGCGCCACCGGGCACCCCTCCATGCGCCACTGGTCCCACGTCGGAAGCGCGAAGATGTCGAGCTCGGCCAGCAGCGACGGAACGTCCTGCACGTCTCCGAGAAAAGCGACGCGGCCTTCGAGCCGCGCGTCCCGGATCTGGCGCCGCAGCTCGCCCGCGTACTTCTCGTCCAACTCTTTGCCGGCGAGCCAGAGGTGCACGTCGGGAACCCGGGAGAGGGCCTCGATGAGCGTCGGATGTCCCTTGACCGGCACGAGCTGCGCGACGAGTCCGACGACGATGGCGTCGGGCGCGACGCCGAGCCTTTCGCGCAGCGCCAACAGCCGCGGCGCGCCGGGCCGGAACCGTTCCGTGTCCACGCCACGGGGCACGAGGACCGCCTTGCCGCGGAAGAGCGGCGAAGAGAAGAATTCGCGGAGCATGTCGGTGTTCTGGGCGGCCACGCGCCGCGCCAGAAGCGTCCGCAGGAACCACGAGCGCCGATTCCAGTTCATGTTCTTCTTCGTGTAGATCCAGCCCTTCGCCCCGGCGAAGCGGGCCACCAGCGGCTCGGTGTAGTCGTCGAGGTAATGGAAGGAATGCCAGAGGGCGAAACGATGGGGCCGGAACACCTGCGCGGCCCGGCGCGCGCGGATGGCAAGCGTCGCCAGCGGCCGCGCCGGGACCGTGAAGGGCGACTCGAGATACGGGATCCCGAGACGATCGATCTCGGCCTCGAGGCGTCCGCCCCGGCGCGACGCACAGATCGCCGGCGCAAACAGGCGCCGGTCCAGCCGCTCGACGATGTTGAGCATCGCCCTTCCGGAGCCGGCCGTCGTGAAGTTCGGGATCGTGAAGAGCAGCGGCGTCGGGGTATTCATGCGGCGGCGGCCACGGCGCGGCCGTGGATCCCTCCCCACCACTGGAGCGACATCAGCGTCCAGAGGCCCCACTTCCGGTCCTTCTCTCCGCGCCGGTGGCCTTCCCAGTAGGCGCGCACGGCAGCGGGGTCGAATACGCCCGCGGGAAAAAGCTCGCCCGCGAGGAGCGTATCTTCGACGAGGGGCCGGAACGGCCCGCGCAGCCAGTCGCCGAGCGGCACCGCGAAGCCGCGCTTGGATTTCGGGATCGTCTCCGGCCCCACAAAACTCGCGAGAAGGTCCCGCAGCGGGGCCTTGCGCTGTCCGTCGCGCATGCAGTCGAACGGATCCATCCGCAGCGAGAGGTCGATGATCTCCCGGTCGAGGAGCGGCACGCGCACCTCGAGGCTCTCGTGCATCGAGGCCATGTCCACTTTCTTCAGGCCGCGCTGCAGCTGGCCATAGAACTCGACGTGGCGGGAGAAGTTGGCGAGATCGCGCTCGCCGCGATATCCCGAAAAGTCGTAGAGGCGGAAATCCTTCGGAACGCCGGCGAGGCCCGGCGCCATCCGGAGCAGGTCTTCCCGGCGCAGGCGCGAGTTCACCTCGAAGTAGTAATCGCCCGGGTCCCGCGCCACGACCGCGTCCGAGCGGCGGGGGCCGAGGCCGAGCCGGCCGGCCCCGTGCAGCGCCCTGCGGACGGCCCGCGGCCAGCGAAACAGGCTCCCGCTGCGCAGAAGCGACATCGGACGTTCGTAACCGAAGAACAGCTCGTCCCCGCCGTCGCCGCTCAGCGACACGGTGACCTCCCGCCGCGCGAACCGGCTGACGAGCATCGTCGGCAGGATCGAGAAGTCGGCGAAGGGCTCGTGTTGCGCGGCCTGGACGTCCGCGACCGCCGCCAGGGCCTCGTCGCCCGAGACCGGATGGAGACGGAAGTCGACGTCGAGCGCTCGCCCGTACGCCCCTGCATCGGCGGACTCGTCCTGGGACCAGCCCGGGTTTCCGATCGTGAACGCCTTGAGATCCGGGCCGGTCTGCCGCCGCGCCACGGCGGTGACCAGCGGGGAGTCCACGCCTCCCGACAGGAAGACGCCGAGCGGCACGTCGGCGATGCGCTGCCGCCGCACGGCGCGATCGAGGACGTCGCCCAGCGCCTCGAGGCCTTCGGCGCCGGAGAGATCCGGCTCCACCTCGCGAGGCAGGCTCCACCACTGCCTGTTCTCCAGGGGCTTTCCAGGAACCGCGCGCAGGAAATGCCCCGGCTCGAGCTGGTATGTGTTGGCGAGCAGGCCGAAGGGCGGCGGGATGTACTGCAGGCGCAGGTACAGCGCGAGAACGTCCTCGCGAACGGAGCCCGGGTCGCCCCAGGGCGTCTGGAGCAGCACGTTGAACTGGGAACCGAAGGCCAGGCCCGCGCCTCCGGGCTTCACGAAGTAGTGGAGCGGCTTGATGCCCGCATGGTCGCGCGCCAGGAGGAGAGAGCGGTCGGCGAGGCGATACCAGGCGAAGGCGAACATCCCGTTCAACCGCGCGAGCGTGTCGCTTCCCCACCGGTTGAGCCCCTCGAGCAGGACTTCCGTGTCCGACTTCGACCGGAAGACCACGCCGTGGCCCTCGAGCTCCCTGCCGAGCTCGCGGAAGTTGTATATCTCACCGTTCATCATGAGCACGGAGCGGCCATCCGCCGAGATCATCGGCTGGTGCCCGGAGGGGGTCGGGTCGATGACCGCCAGCCGCCGAAAGCCGAAGGCCGCGTGACCGGCCGGGTCCGACCATTGCCCCTCGTCGTCGGGACCGCGGCGGACGAGCAGACGCGTCATGCGGCGGACGGCGTCGGTGAATTCCTTGCGCCCCGCCCTCGCCTCCGCCGTCCAGATCCCGGTGATTCCGCACATGACCGGGTCAGGCCTCCGAGGGACGCGGCATGGATGCCTCGACCGGCTGGTTCACGCGGATGTCGTCCCACCAGAAGGACCTCACGAAGCCTTGCAGCGACGACGACGCGCAGATTCGCGGCAGCACGAAACGCTCTGCCCGCGTCTTTCCTTCGAGCGTTCCCGTTTCCGTCGTGAAGGCGAGCTCGTAGCCGGCCGCTTCGGCTTCGCGGGGCGAGTCCGCCACGAAGTTGCCGTTGGGGTAGGCGAAGGTCCTGCACGGACGGCCCAGGCGCTCTTCGATGTCCGACCGGGACTGCAGGAGCTCCCGCTCCCGGACCGAGGGGGACTGGTTGGCGTGCTGAATTTCGTGGTGGAGGCCGTGGCTTCCGATCTCGACCCCGCTGCCCGCGAGCTGCTGGAGCTCCTCCCAGGTGAGCATGCGCAGGAGCGGAAATTCCTCGAGCAGCCGGTCCGACTCGCCTGCCGGGAACTGCGCGCGCAGGGCGGCGACCGCCTCCAGGCGCTTCGCCGCAGGCACCGCCTTCAACTTCGCGCGGAGGGCGCGGAAGGACTCCTCCCGTTCTGCCCGCGTGCCGAGCGGCCAGGCGCAGCCAAGGGCGCTCACCCGCTCGGCCCGGCCGCGCATGATCAGGAGCGACGCCTCGACCGACCACATCGAGCGTCGGGGGCCGACCTCTCCCGACGGGACGAAGATGCACCACGGCAACCGGCGGCGCGACATCACTTCGGCGGCCATCGTGTTGTTGAAGAACGCGTCGTCGAACGTCACCATGGCCGCCGGCCGGCTGTCGAACCCCTTCGACTCCGCCTCGGCCAGCAACTCTGCCATTCCGATCACCCGGAATCGCCGCAAGTAGTCCATTTGCGCCCGAAAGACCGAAAGGAAATGCTGGTTGCGGTCAAGAACGGGGTCGAGCTTGCGCTCGACGACCCCGTGGTATCGGAAGACACGAACGCTCCGCCGCCGCGCCGAGCGCCACTTCCATCCCGAGAGGTACCCGCGGCGGGCCTCCACCCACTCAGCGAACATCGACACTCCTCTCGCCATACAGGGATGGATCCTCGATGGCCGACGCTTCGTACCGCGTCTTCCAGTCGAGCATCGGACGGATCACGCCGGGCCATGCGCCGGAGTACTCGCCGCGGGCCGAGTCGCCGTCGAGGCTGTCCACGACCTGGAAGGCGATCGCGTGCCGCTCGTGGTAGTGCTGGGTCATCGGATGGATCGTGAGCAGCTCGGCGTTCACGATCAACGTCCCCTCGGAGAGGAGGTTGCCGGGGATCCATGCGGTCGTGACGTAGCGCCCGATCGGGCGCGGCCGGCCCTTCCACTCGGGATCGTGGTCGATGGCGCCGAAGACGCAGAGCCCCTCTTCGTTGAAAAAGTCGTAGATCGGCGACAACACCCAGTCGGGCTGCAGCACGTCGAAGGTCATCTCGATGCCCACGGTCCGGCGGATGTCCGTGGACTCGGTGACGCGGCCGTCGGACCCGATCACGCGGACGGCGCGCAGGCGGGCCACGGCGTTTCCCGGCGCCTTCTGCGGGTCGGTCCACTCGCGGGCCGCCGAGGTGCCGATGTCCGAGCTGAGATAGGCGCTCACGACCTGGTGGGACGGCCCGTCGGCGACCACGCCACCCTCGTCGAGGAGGATGGTCCGTTCGCAGAGGCGGGCGATTGCGGGCATGTTGTGCGAAACGAAGAGGACCGTGCGGCCCTGCTTGCCGACCTCCTCCATCTTGTCCAGGCACTTTCGCTGGAACGTGGAATCGCCGACCGCGAGCACCTCGTCGACGAGCATGATCTCCGGCTCGAGGTGCGCCGCCACCGAGAACGCCAGCCGCAGGTACATCCCCGAGGAATAGTGCTTGACCGGCGTGTCGATGAATTTCTCGACGCCCGCAAACGCGACGATCTCGTCGAACTTCCGATCGATCTCGCGCCGGCGCATCCCGAGGATGACGCCGTTCAGGTAGATGTTCTCGGCCCCCGTCAACTCCGGGTGAAAGCCGGTCCCGACCTCGAGCAGGGAGCCCACGCGTCCGTGGATCTCGGCAATCCCCTCGGTCGGGGGCGTGATGCGCGAGAGAATCTTCAAGAGCGTGCTCTTGCCGGCGCCGTTGCGGCCGATGATGCCGACCACCTCGCCGTGCCCGATCTCGAAGGAGACGTCGCGCAGCGCCCACAGCGTCTCGGCCGGCTTCTTCGCCGTCCTCGCGCCGCCCAGCAGCGCGCGCGCCCCGTTCACCGGCGCTTTCAGGGACTCGGCGAGCAGGTCCCGGAGGGACTTGTACTTGGCCCTCCGCTCCCCGAGCCGGTAGGACTTGCCGAGCCGCTCGACGCGGATCGCGCGGGCGCCGTTGCCGTGCATCACACCAGGTCCGCGAAGGTCTTTTCCATGCGCCGGAAGTAGAAGGCCCCGCCCACGAGCAGCAGGACCGAGGCGACGGCCGAAACGGCGATCGTCGGACCGGGCGCCGTCTTGGTGCCGAGCAGCGCCCACCGGAACCCTTCCACGACGCCGACCATCGGGTTCAAGCCGTAGATCGTCCGCCACGGCTCCGAGAGCAGGCTGCTCGGATAGACGATCGGCGTTGCGAACATCCAGAACTGCGTGATGAACGGGACCGTGTAGCGCACGTCGCGATATTCGACGTTCAGGACCGAGAGCCAGAGGCCCACGGCGAGCGCCGTCACGAGTGCCAGCAGCAGGAAGAGCGGCAGCCAGATCAGACGCTCGGTCGGAATGACCTTGTACCAAAGCATCATCCCGAGCAGCACGACGAAGGCGAGGAAGAAATCCACCAGGCCCGCGAGCACGTTGGCGATCGGGATCGTCAGGCGCGGAAAGTACACTTTTCGGATCAGGTTGGCGCTGTCGACGAGACTGTTGGCCGACTGGGCCAGTCCGTTGGCGAAGAAGGTCCACGGCACGAGGCCCGCGTACGCGAAGATCGGATACGGGATCCCGTCAGAGGGCATCTTGGCGAGCTTGCCGAAGAAGAGGCTGAACACCACCATCGAGAAGAACGGCTGGATGATGGCCCAGGCGGCGCCGAGAACGGTCTGCTTGTAGCGGACCTTGATGTCGCGCCACACGAGGAAATAGAGCAGCTCCCGGTACTCCCAGAGGTCGTGCAGCCTCAGGCTGATCCAGCCCTTGCTCGGGCGGATCACGATCGTCGGAATCTCGGGCTCGGAATGAACGACGGAGCTCATGGCGTTGCCACCTCTTTGTCCCGGGTTTTCGGGGCTCCCCCGCCCTGAACGCTCGTCCAGGACAGCAGGCGTGCATACAGCTGCGTAAACCGATCGGCGGACTGCTCGATCGAGAAGTGTTCGGCGATGGAGGGCCCGCGTGCGGCGAACGCGGTCCGCGTGCTCGGGTCGAGCATCCTCCGCATCGCGGCGGCGAGTTCCTCGTCGGACTCCGGCGACACGATCAGTCCGTCGTCCGCGCCGAGCAGCTCCGGCACTCCCCCGACGGGAGTGGCGATCGAGGGCAGCCCCGACGCCAGGGCCTCGATGAGGGCGATCGGGAATCCTTCGAAACGCGAGCAGAGGACGAACACGTCGAGCTGGCCGAGGAAGAACGGGACGTCCTTTTCGAAGCCGATGAGATGGAACCGGGGCCTGACCCCGGCCTTTGCGATCTCGGCGTCCAGGAACTCGTGCAGGTACCCGTCGCCCGCGATCACGAAATGCGCGTCGCTCCCGTTCCTGACGATCCGGGCCGCCGCCTTCACGAATACCTCGTACGCCTTCTCTGTGACCAGTCTTCCGGCAGAGCCGAAGAGGACCGCATCCTTCGGGATGCCCCATCGCGCGCGCCACTCGGGATCGCGCGGGCGGGGACGGAAGCGCGCGACGTCGGTCCCGCCCCGCGTCACGTGGACCCCGTCGGGATGGTCGAGACCGCGGCTCGTGAAGTCTCGCGCGAGATCCTCGGCCACCGCCGTGATCGCGCTCGGCCGGTCCGAAGCGAGGCGCGTGACCCGGCGCCAGCGCTCGAGCTCCCTTCCCTCGGGCCGGTATTGCCCGTGGATCGTCCAGATGAGGGGAAGGCCGGCGTGCCGGAGCACGCCGTCGGCCTGGAGGTCGATCCGGTAGGACACGTGCGAGTGCACGAGGTCCGCCTGGAGACGCTGCAGCAGGCGCGCGAGCCTCGAAGGAAACGTAAAGTCGAGCTTGTGGCGCAACCATTTCGACACGCGGTAGAAGCCGAGGTCGAGCGAGTCGGGCCAGGGCACCGAGATCGCCTCCACGGCGATGCCGGCGTCCCGAAAGCGCTGGGCGAACTCCTCGCGCCCGGCGAAGAGGCACAGCATCGTGTGGCGGTACCGCCGGCCCGCGGGCGAGGCCGCGAGATCGAAGATGAGGTTCTGCACGCCCCCGGTCCCCGGCGTGCCGACGACGTGGACGACGTGCGGGCGCGCCGGAGCGGCGTCGCCGAGGGCCCGCGGGTGCCCGCGCGGTCCCGTCATGCTCCGGCGCCCTCGCAGAGTCCTGTCAGGCCGACGGGAGAAACGCCGTAACGGGCCCTCAGGTGTTCGAAGAGCTGCTCGAGCGCACCGAGAAGCCCGTTCACTTCCTCTTCGGTCTGCGTGTAGGGACTGGCGCCGGCGATCACCTCGACACTGTGGAACATCACATTCAGAACCGGCGTGGACTCCGGCTCCCAGGCCGCGATCACGGCGTCCGCCCACGCGGCGAGCTGTTCGCCCGTGCCGCGCAGCGGCCGCACCCACAGCTTCTCGACTCCCCCTCCGAAAAGCATCCGCATCGGCGCGGTCCTGACCGCACGATCACTCAAGAGCCGGAGGACGAACGAGGGCCATCCGGCCAGGGCGGGCGCGAGGATGGTCACCGGGACCTCGAGCAGCCGGAGGGAGCCTTCCCGGCGCGGGTCGTCCGCGGATGGGTGATACGGGGCGAGCGGAGCGCCCCAGTAGTTGCTCGAGAGCCCGTCGGAGTACTCGTTCGTGCGAAAGGGCGTCACGCTCGAATCCACCCGGTAGCCCAGCTCTTCGAGAAACGGCAGGCTGCGCCGGCCCAGCGCGAACCGGCCCGCGCGGAAGCTCGAGGGCCGGCGTCCGATCGCCGACGCGAAGAGCTCCGTGAGGTTCTTCAACTTCAGCCGCTCGACCTCCGGCGCGTAGGCGGTCTGCGGCGTGCTCGTGACGGGGGCGTCGCGGTCGGCCTCCGGCTCGATGAACTCGCCGTGAAGGTGCGTCCCGAGCTCGGCGTCCCGGAGGCTTCGGAGCACGGCGACGCATTCTTCGTCCTGGAGGATCTCCGGGCTCAACAGGTACGTCGGCACGAGCTCGTACTTCCGGAAGAGCGGCGTGAAGATCTCCGGGATGCCCTCCGTGACGGAACGGAAGCGCAGCGGAAACTGGGTCTTCCATCCCGGCCCCTTGTCGCACTCCGTGTCGATGCTGACGACGACGAACACCTTCCGGTCCCCGCCCTTCACAGCGCCCTCTCGAGCAGTCCGCGCATCGTCCGGCCGAGGGCGTCGCGCCGGGAGATCGCCGCCGCCCAGCGGTCGCGCCCGCTCCCGAGAGCCATGCGCACGCGCTCCATCGCCAGTCCGACCGAGCCGGGATCGAGCGGCACCGACAGCTCCATGAGCCCCAGCGTCTCCGCGAAGCCGAGGCTGCGTCCGTCCGCGAGCACGGGGATGGGCGGGATTCCGAAGCCGAGGCCGGCGATCCCCGCGTGCAGGCGGAAGCCGACGATTACGTCGCACTCCTGGACCCTTTCGAGCATCCGCCGGGGGTCCTTCTCGTAGACGAACGCGCTCCCGAGCAGTTGGCGCGCCAGCGCCAGGTCCGCCGCGTCGTGGACGAGGACGCGGGCCTCCAGCCCCTCGGAACGCAGCGCACGGAGCAAGCCCAGGAAGAACCTGGTCATCAGGCGGCGGCGCTGATACGTCGGGCTTCGACGCTTGCGGGGCAGCCACGCGGCCGTCGCGAACATCCGGCTCGGCAGGAAGGGCACGCCGACGAGGGCCCGGCCGACCGGCCGCAGCGCCTCTTCGCCGATGAAGCCCGCCGGGCACCCCGTCACCGTGGCGGGGCCGATCCCGTGCCTCGCCAGGACGCGCGCCGTCAGGTCGTCGCGCACGGAGCTCGCACGCGCCCGCTCGTGGAGCCGGCGGACCTGCTCGGCGACCCGGGGCGGCATCGAGGGGAACGCCGGAAACGCGAACGACCACCCGCTCCCGATCCCGATCGGAAGAACGGGTACTCGGAGGGACGCCAGCGCCTCGTCGTCGACGACAACCCCCCATCGCTCGCCGCTGACCTCGTAGAGATTGGATCCGCCGATGACGAGCAGGTCGCAGGCGTTGATGACCGCGACCGACTCCTTCGTGATCCCGATCGGCTCGCCCGGATCGGGAGCGTCCCGCTTGTTCGACAGGGCGCGGTACTCGAAATCGCCCAGGCGTTCCCGGAGCAGCTTGAGGATGCCGAGCTGGACGAAATGATCGCCCGTGTTGGAGTCGTGCTTCGGAAAAATGTGGGCGATCCGCATGGCTAGACGATCCTGCCCGCCAGGAGCGCTTTCCGGATCGGAGACGCCGCTCGCCAGAAGCCCCGTCGGCCTGCGCACCAGGTCGATACCGGCATCAGCCAGCGCCTCCAGCGGGAGCCCCGCAGCGCTCGCGAGACGGATCGCGCGACGTCGGTGCGCCCCCGCTCGTCCGCCATCGCGATGATGGACCGGTAGTACTCCACCTGGTTGGAGTTCTTCACGTAGACGCGAGCGAGACGGCCGACGTCGAGCCGCCGGACCGGGAAGAGCTCGGCCTTTTCGAGACGGCCCATCAACTCCAGCATGGACATCGTGCGAATGCACTTCTCGCACAGACCGCAGTTGTCGTTCGACGCGACCCGGAAGCACACGTGGAGGTTCTTCAACGCAAGGTCCGAGCCGGACACGTACTCGACCTTGCTCCTGCGATCGTGCGTGGCGCCGTCGTGTATGACCCGGGTACCCGACGTCGAGTGGAGCGGGTCCGTGAGGGGGTGGGATCCGAGAGGCATCAGGCTCGCATACTGGCCCGTGGAGCCGATCAGCAACCGGCCATACAGTCCTTCGAGCGCCAGTCCGACGGCCGCCAGCGCGCTGCCGTGGAGCAGGGGGCTCCATCCCGCCTTCTCGATGCGCGTGTCCCTGAGGTTCGTGATGACGTCCACGAGCCGGCAGCCGACGCTCTCGGCCACGGCCGTCTGCCGCTCGCGCCTCTGCTCGAAAGCCGGAAGACTCCGCAGCAGGATGTCGAAGCCGCCGACGCTGATGAGGTCGTCGATCCGAATCCCGCCGGGTTCGCGCGCCCGCAGGATGGTAAAAAAGGAGTCGACGCCCCCGCTGAAAAATGCCGCCGTCCGCGTCTCTCCGGGAACTGGCAGGCCGTCGGTCGTGTCGGCGGCGACCTCCACCCGATGGAGCCGCGGATACCACGATTGCCAGATCGCCATGAGCTCGCGCACGTTGCGCAACAGCAGCCGATCGACGGGCAGGGCGATCCGCACCGGTTCCCCGAGCTTCGCGGCCAACGGAGCCATGCAGGCCAGCCATGGATTTCCGGTCCGACTCAGGAATGCGGCGTTCTCCCCGGCAACGTCGAACCAGAGCTGCTCGGTCGCGCCGGGCCGGTCGTCGTAACGCAGGTCTCCAACGAGGCGGACCCGCCCCGAACCGAGCGGGGACGGCGTGACGCGGACATCGCCGAGCTCCACCGTCAGCCCCCCGCCCGCGTGCCGCTCATCGCACGACCCTGGCCTTCAGAAAACGCCGCGGGCCGCTGGCGATCTTCGAGAAACCGCGCGTCTTGCTCAAGCGATTGAGTGCGGCGAGGACGGGCGCCAGGACCGTCGACCGGCGCAGGGCGCGAGCGATCGCCCGAGCGATGTCACTCCTCCCCTCGCGCAGCGCCAGCGCCCGGGTGCGGCGCACACCCCGCCGTTGGGCCTCGTTCTGCAGGAGAATTCGGCTAACCCGCTCGAGATCTGGCCCGCCGGCCGGGAAGGTGCGGCATTGCTCGAGACCTCCGAACAGGTCGAACGCCATCATCGTCAGGAGGCACTTGCGGCAGCGGCCGCAATTCCGGTCCGAAACCTCCCGAAAACAGACGTGGAGCCAGCGCAGGGCGACGTCGAATCGCGAAATGTAGCCGACCTTGTCGAGTCGCGTGAACTGCGCCCCGTCGTGGATCACCATGGTGTCCCGCGTTGAGAACAGGGCGTCCGTCATCGGGTGAGAGCCCCAGGGCTCGAGCTCCGCGTACGGAGACGTCGAAGCGATCAGCAACAGTCGGTACCGGCGTTCGAGCGCGAGACCCACGGCCGCGAGCGCCGGCCCGTGCCAGAGGTCGGCCCAGGGCGCTTCGCGCAGCCGCGTCTGCCTCAGATTGGTGACGATGTCGACGAGCTCCTTGCCGAGCTCGCCAGCGGCCTCCCTCATCCTTGCGCGGTGCCGCTCGAAGGCATCCGTATGTTCGAGCGGAAAGTCGAAGCCGCCGACGAGAATCAGATCGTCGGCCGGCAGAGATCGATTTCCGGTCTCCTCGTTGTGCAGCACGGTGAAAAAGGAATCCACGCCCCCCGAAAAGAACGCCCCCGTCCGGCCGGCGGCCGGCGCCGCGCCGGGATCGCGGACCTCGATTTCGAGCGGCACTTCGCGCAGCGACGGATACCACCCCGCCCAGATCGCCATCACCTCTCGGATGTTACGGGCCAGGAGCCGATCGACCGGCAAAGCTATGCGCAGCGGCTCGCCCAGGGTCACGGCGAGCGGAGCCAGGCAGGCGAGCCACGGATCGCCTGTCGTCGAAAGATCGCGAGCGTACCGCTCCGGAACGTCGAACCAGTACTTCTCCGCCGGAAAGGCCGGGCGTCGTACCGGACCTCGCCGACCAGGCGCGCCCGATCGGGACCGCCGCGCTCGACGCGCACGTTCGCGAGCTCCACGGCTAGCCTTCCTCCGAGGCCCCGGAGCCCGGGGAGGCGAGCACCGCGGGGTCGCCGGTCCGGTGGCCCCACTCGTGCACCATCAGGGCGGCCCCATGCTCGATGCGCGGGACCCGGCCCGTCGGAAAGAACACCGAGCTCTCCACGCTGAAAGCGAGGGCGTTGGGAATGTGGTCGGTGTCCTGCCCCTGGTACTTCACGACGGCCACCGACCCGGTATTCGCCGGGAGGCAGGGGCAGGCTCGGGATCCGACACGTTACGACGCCGCGCTGGCCCACCGCCACCGAGAAGCCGGAGATCTGCGTGCTCAGGTGCGTGACGTTGATTCCGAGGTGGCTCACGATTGCGAGGAGCATGTCCACGCGCTCGGCTCCCACGCGGTTCTCGTACTCGAACTCGAACGTCACCGGGGTCCCGGCCACCAGCCGCTCCACGACGTAGCCGTGCTCGTCGAGAAGACGCGCCCCGGTGAGCCGCACGGCGCCCTCACCCCGGCGCTCGGGATTGTTCTCGAACGCCGTGGACGCCGTCGCCCGCAGGTAGCCGAGGTACTCCCGCAGGACGTCCCCGGTGGAGCCGTCGATGGCCACCGTTCCGTTGCGCAGGAGGATCGCGCGGGAGCAGAGCGCCTGGACGGCCGGCATGTTGTGGCTCACGAAGAGGACGGTGCGGCCCTCGCGGGCCACGTCGCCCATCTTCCCGAGGCACTTCTTCTGGAACTCGGCGTCGCCGACCGCGAGCACCTCGTCGACGAGCAGGATCTCCGGCTCGAGGTGCGCCGCGACCGCGAACGCCAGCCGCAGGTACATGCCGCTCGAGTACTGCTTGACCGGCGTGTCGATGAACTGCTCGACCTCGGAGAACGCGACGATCTCGTCGAACTTGCGCGCGATCTCCTTGCGCCGCATGCCCAGGATCGCGCCGTTCAGGTAGATGTTCTCGCGCCCCGTCAGCTCCGGGTGGAATCCGGTGCCGACCTCGAGGAGCGACCCGACGCGGCCGTGGATCTCGGCCGAGCCGCGCGTGGGCTCGGTGATCCGCGCCAGGACTTTGAGCAGCGTGCTCTTGCCCGCGCCGTTGCGGCCGATGAGGCCGACGACCTCTCCCGCGAGAACGTCGAAATTGACGTCCCGGAGCGCCCAGATGCGCTCGTCGCCGCGGCGCGAGGTCCGCCGGAACCGGCGCAACGGCGCGGCTGCGAATGCCGCGAACGAGTCGCGGAACGTCTTGTACTTCTCGGCCCGGGCGCCGATGCGGTACTCCTTGCCGAGGTCTTTGACCCGGATCGCGATGTCGCTCATCGGCCGGCTGCGCCCACCGCGCCGCGATAGTGATCCAGCGAACGCCGCAGGCCCTTCCGCAAGGCCGACGCCCGGCGCGTAGCCGAGCTCGCGGCCGGCGAGGGAAAGGTCGGCGGCCGAGTGAAGGACATCGCCGGCGCGCGGGGGCTCGTGCCGGGGCTCGGGCCCTCCTCCCGCGGCCTGTCGAATCGCCTCGGCGAGGTCGTTGACGGACGTCTGGTTTCCGCCGGCGACGTTGTAGGCCCTGCCGCAGGCGGACGACGGCGCCGACGCGCCGAGCAGATTTGCCGACACGGCGTCGGCGACGAACGTGAAGTCGCGGCTCTGCGCGCCGTCGCCGAAGATGACCGGCGCGCTCGCCGCGAGGTACGCCCTGAAGAAGCGCGGAATCACGGCCGCGTACGGCCCGTCCGGATCCTGCCGCGGGCCGTAGACGTTGAAGTAGCGCAGGCCGATCGAGCTCCATCCCGTAGCAGCGGCCGAAGACCTCGGCGAGCTCCTCGTCCATCGCCTTCGAGAGCGCATAGGGCGACAAGGGGCGGCCCTCCTCGCCCTCGCGCTTGGGCAGCGCGGGTGCTGTCGCCGTAGACGCTCGACGAAGAGGCGTAGACGATGCGGCGCACGCCGGCGTCGCGCGCGGCCGCGAAGACGTTCGCCGTGCCGCCGACGTTGACGGCAATGCTCGAGGCCGGGTCCTTCATCGAGCGGGGCACCGACCCGAGGGCGGCCTGGTGGAACACGACGGCAACGCCCTGGCAGGCCGCGGCGGCAGGTCTCGACGTCGCGAATGTCGCCCTCGATGAGCTCGACGCGATCGGCGCAGTGGGCGAGGTTCTCGCCGCTTCCCGTTGGAGAGGTTGTCGAGGACACGCACGCGGGCGCCGCGCTCGAGCAATGCGTCCACGAGGTGCGAGCCGATGAAGCCGGCCCCGCCGGTGACCAGGACCCCTTGGCCCAGGAGACTCGTTTCACTGTTCATCGGAGCTCCTTGCTGTTGCTGCCGGTACGGACGCTGCGTCTCAGGCCTTCACGATGTTCGGCCGCGGCCTGCCGATAGATCCCGCGAGTATCGATGACGAGCGGCGCGTGCGCGGCAACGAGGGCGTAGTCCACGGCGGCGTGATCGGTCACGATCACGACGGCGTCCTGCGCGGCGAGCGTCTCGGCCGTCAGCGGGGCCGACACCATGGGCGGCAGGTCCGGCCAGGAGCGCATGCGCGGCGCCTTCGGCACGTGCGGATCGTGGTACGCGACGTCGGCGCCCAGGCGCAGCAGCCCCTCGATGATCTCGAACGCCGGGCTCTCCCGCGGATCGTCGATGTCCTTCTTGTACGCGATGCCGAGAACGAGGACCCGGCTGCCCCGGACGGCCTTTCGCCGCTCGTTCAGGGCGAGCGTCAGCTTCTCGAGCACGTACTCGGGCATGTGCACGTTGACCTCGCCGGCGAGCTCGATGAACTTCGGCGTGATCCCGAACTCCCGGGCCTTCCAGGACAGGTAGAACGGGTCGAGCGGAATGCAGTGACCGCCCCAGCCGGGCCCGGGATTGAAACGCATGAAGCCGAACGGCTTCGTCGCGGCGGCGTCGAGCACGTTCCAGACGTCGATGCCCATCCTGTCGAACACGATCTTGAGCTCGTTGACGAGGGCGATGTTGACGGCGCGGAAGATGTTCTCGACGAGCTTGGCGGCCTCCGCTTCGCGGGCGCTGCCGACGCGGACCGTCCGCACGACGATCTGGTCGTAGAGCGCCTGGGCGAGGTCGCCGCCGGCCCGATCCACGCCGCCGACGATTTTCGGGATCGTGGCCGTGTTGAAGCTCCGGTTGCCCGGATCCTCGCGCTCGGGCGAAAACGCCAGGAAGAAATCCTCACCGCAGCGCAGCGTCGGATTCCTCGAGGATTCCACGCACGAGCTCGTCGGTCGTTCCCGGATACGTCGTCGACTCGAGGACGACGAGCTGCCCGGGGCGCAGTCTCGCCCGGATCTGCTGGACGGTGTTGATGACGTAGCTCATGTCCGGCTCGCGCTGTGGCGTCAGGGGCGTCGGCACGCAGATGACCAGGACGTCCGGCTCGCCGAGCCGCCGGAAGTCGGCCGACGCGACGAGGCGCCCGGCCGCGAGCGCCTCCGTCAGGCGGCGCCCGTCCAGGTGCTTGATGTAGTTCCGGCCGGCCCCGAGCGCCTCGACCTTGGCGGAGTCCACGTCGAAGCCGAGCACCGTGAAGCCCTTTTCGGCGAACGTCAGGGCCAGAGGCAGGCCCACGTAACCAAGGCCGATGATGCCCACGAGCGCCTTGCGCTCCTGGATCCTGCACTCGCGAGCTGAGTCTCGAGTGCGTTTTCCGTCACTGAACCACCCTTTCCTCCCGACGGGCTCCGCCCCCGTCGGTGTACAAACCGAACGAGAGAATTCCCCGTTTTCCGCGTGGCACCACCGTTCCTAGGCGACGGCGGTGCCCCCGACGAATCTGGAATGACCGATCGGCCGGCGCCACGCTCGACCGATCGAACTCCACCGCCACCGACTGGCGCAGCATGGAAATCGAAACGATCAGCCGCAGCCGGCCCTGCTCGCTCGAGACGGTGCCCGTGTAACCGCGAAACGGACCCTCCGTGACGCGAACGGCGTCCCCGGGATGGATCGCCGGCGCGGGCACCAGCGTTGCGCCGGCCAGCTGGAGCCGGCGCAGGTCCCAGAGCTCCTCGTGGAGCTCGACCTGGTCCGGCACGTCGAGAACGCGGACGATGACGTTGCTTCGCACCGCCGCCGCCTTCTCGGCCGAGGCCCCTCTCAGAAACATGTATCCCGGAAAGAGCGGAAGATAGGACACGAAGTTGCGGCCCCCGCGCCGAACGCGATTCTCGCTCGACGGCAGGTAGAACGGAATCTCGAGAGGCACCAGGTAGCGGGCGAGCGCCTTTTCCTGCCGGCTGCGCGTGTGCGCGACGAACCAGGGCGATCCGCCCTGCGAGGTGTCGAACAAGGCCTGAGGAAATATCTCCGGCCCCCGTTTCAGCAGCGGCACTGACGCATCCTCTTTGCCCCCCTCTGCGTGGGTTATCTCCTTGCAGGAACAGGGCCTTGTTGAAGTGAAGGGGCAGTATAGCACGGCCCTCCGGGGGCCCCGGTCACTGGCTCTTTGCGCCCCCGAGCCCTCTGGCCCGCTCATCGAGGTCCCGAGCGCCCTCGGAGTCGCCCATCGAGCGAAGAGCAGAAGCCCCCTCCTTCAGAGGTCCGGCGGAGGCGGGCAGTAACTCCCGTGCTCTTGCCCCGAGTACCCGCGCAGCCCCCGGGAAGGCCTGCCGGACGTATGCCGCCGAAAGGAAAGCATTCCGAAATACCGGAATTGCTTCCTCACGCTCGCTCTCGGACAGACGCGGCCAGGCGGCGAGGCAGCGCGTCGGCCGCCGACGTCCAGGTCAGCTCCAGACCGGGAGCGCCGGCTCCGGCGGCTCGAAAGGCCGCCATCCACGCTTTGCGTCGATGCAGCATCCGGCCGGGCCTGGAGGTCCCACACGGCGTATCCGGCTCGCGCCAGAAGGAGCCGGTAGGGCGCCCATCCCGGGCGCTCCCCTGCAGCGATCATCGCCAGGTCGCGCGCCGAATCCAGGCCTCTCTTGCCCCGCGCTTCATAACGCTCGGAAGCCCCGCTGGAAACCGCATCCGGACCGAGCTCCGCGAGGGCGGTCTCCGACGCGAAAGCGGCAGCCTCGTCCGCTCCGTCGCACAGGCTCAAGCTTTCGCCAACCTCCGGACGGGAGGCGAGGCCGAGCTCGGAGAGGAGTCTGCCGGCGCCCCGACGCACAACGAGGCCGCGTCCGAATACCGCGCCCGCAATCACTGCCAGGACCAGAAATCCTGCTCCGAGCAACGGATGCCTCCGCGCGCTGACCCGGGGAGTCAGACCGGGCGAGCCCACGGCCATCAGCCCGCCACCGCCGAACGGGAGGAGGACCATGGGATCGGCTCCGAGGCGATGAGCGCTTCCGGATTGGCCTCGAACAGGCCGGTCTCGGCCTCGGCGCCCCAGCGCCGGCGCACGTGCTCCCGCGCCGCGGCCAGACGAGGCGGGCGGCGATCCAGATTGTGCGCGTCGGAGGCGACGAAGTGAATCAGGCCCCGCGGCAAAGAAGCTCCTCGCGAGGCCCGCGCGGCCCGCCCACCGAAGTCGCCGAGGAGGCTTCCGGCCGTCACCTGGCACAGGGCGCCCCGCGCGACGAGACGCTCGAGTCTGCTCGGGCTCGCGCCGGAACGCGGCGTGGCGCTCGGGATGGGCGATGACCGGCGTCAGGCCGCCGACCCGGAACTCGTGGAACACCGCTCCGCACTCGCGGGAGCCGCCTCGGCCGGCAATTCGACCAGCAGGTAGCGCGACCGATTCAGCCCGGTCAAGGGACCGAGGCCCTCCGTGGTCGAGGAGGGCAACGCCTTCGGTCGAAAAAAAATACTCGCAGCCGGGCAGTACGGCAGGCCGGCCGCCGAGCAGCTCGTTCAGCCGGACGATGAGCTCGTCGCGGGCGGCAACGTCCTCGTTGATCCAATCGCCGCGAAGAACGTGCGGGGTCGCGACGATCCGGGTGGTGCCCTCATTCGCCGCCGCCCGGCACAGGGCGACCGCCTCGTCCCAGTCCGCGGGCCCGTCGTCCAGCCCCGGCAGGCAGTGAAAATGGAGCTCGATCACGCCGGGTTCGGGCGTTTCAACTGGTCTGCACGGCGCGCGGTTCCGAGACGTCTTCGCCCTCGCGACGCCCGCTCGCCCGTACTCGTAGGCGTACGGCTTGTCGTAGTAGCCGCCCGGCTCGGGCTCGAGCGCGTTGATCAGGACGCCGAGGACGAGGGCCCCGGCCCGCTGGATGCGGTCGCGGGCCCGGATCGCCTGATCGCGCTGCGTCACGCCGCCGCGAACGCAAAGCAGCACGCCGTCGACCTGCTGGGCGAACACGAGCGTGTCGGAGACGAGCAAGAACTGGCGGCGTGTCGACGACCACGTGATCGAAGTTGGTCGCGGCCAGCTCGAGAAACTTGCGCATCGCGTCCGACGACAACAGGCCCGAGGGGTTCGGGGTTTCCGGGCCCGCGGGGACGACGAAGACGCCCGGGTAGTTCGTCTTGACGATCGCCCGCGACGGCTCGAGGTTCTCCGCCAGGACCGAGACGAGGCCGATGCGGTTCGAGATGTGAAACACCTCGTGGACCCGCGACTTGTGCAGGTCCGCGTCCACGAGAAGAACCCGGCGCCCGAGCTGGCCGAGCACGATGGCGAGGTTGACTGCCGTCGCCGTCTTTCCCTCCTGCGGGAAACCCGAGGTGACGGCGACCGTCCGAACGCCGCCCGCCCTCGATAGCAGCAGCGCCGCGCGGAAGGCCCGATAGGCCTCCGCCGTGACGGACCGCGGCTCCCGTGGGGCACCAGCTCGATGCCGGTAGCCCCCTCGGCCGAGAGCGCCGGGGCCTTGCGCCAGAGTCCGCGACGCAGGCGTCTGGCGCCCCGAAGCGAGCGACTCGTAGGCCGGGATCACGCCGAGCGCGGGAAGCTGCAGGTACTGCTCGACCTGTTCGGGCGTCCGCAGGCTGCGGTCGAGCTGGGCAAGCAGGAACGCGAGGCCCACGCCGAGGGCCGTGCCGCAGAAGATCCCCATGAGCAGGTTCTTCTTGTAGGACGGCTTGAAGGGCTCGGGCGGAGGCAGCGCCCGGTCCACGATGCGGATGTTCGTGATCTGCTCGTCGCGAAGGCGGGAGATGACCTCCGTCTCGCCCTGCTGCTTCAAGCAGGCTGTCGAGGAGAGCCCGCTTGGTGTCGATTTCGACTTTCAGGTTCCGGTATTCGATCGCATCGTTGCCCTGGGCCAGCGCCTCCGTCTTCTGCGATCGGGCCATGCCCTTCACGCTCTGCTCGCGGCGCAGGGCGATCAGGTACTCGGTGCGGGCGGCCTCGATCGCCCGGGAGGCGGTCTCCGTCTTCAGGGTCTCGAGGTTCTTGCGGGCCTGCTCGATCGTCGCCTTCTGCTGCTGCATCGCCGGCCATTCGGGCTTGTAGATGCTGAGCTTGTCGCTGTAGTCCCGCTCCATCTTCTGCAGCTCCGCGCGCTGTTGCGACACGGCGCCCCCGGAGGCGACGTCGGCGAGGGTATCGGTGGGGGTGTTCCGGACCTCCTCGTAGTGCGCCTCCTTATTGACGCGGTCCGCCGTCGCCGCCGCCGAGGTCCGTGGTCAGGGAGTTCAGCTTCTGCACGACCGGGTTGCTCTGGAGGTCCGGGGACACCATTTCCTTCTGGCGCGAGTAGGCGAGCAGCTCCTTCTCCTTGGCGTCGACCTCGGACTTCGCCTGCTCGATCTGCGCCGCGAGGAACTGCGAGGACTGCCCCATCGTCCGGTAACGGGACTCGACGTTCCACTGGATGTAGGCCTCGGCGATCTCGTTGGCGATCGCGGCCGCGAGCTTCGCGGTCGGGGCGAAGTAGGTCAGCTGCACCAGCGTCGTCGGGCGGACGATCAGGGCGTCGATGTTGCCCTGCACGTCGACCGCCGCGTCGACGATGTCCTCTTCCGGTGGCGTCTTCGCCTTGCCCTTCGCGTCGGGCTGGTACTTGTAGGCGTGCTTGGGGTTGAAGTCGGGGTCGGCGAGCAGGTTGAGCTTGCGGACGACCCTCTCGCCGATCTCGCGGCTCTGCATGAGCTGGATCTGGCTCGGCAGGAACTCGGGGTCCGTGCCCATGCCCTGGTTCGCCCCGAATCCGAGGGGGTTGGACTGCTGTTTCACGACGTCGAGGACCGCCGTCGCCTTGTAGACCGGCCTGGTCAACACCGTCGCGAGCACGCCGCCCACCAGGCCGAGGCCGATGCAGATCGCGATCAGCTTGCGCCGCTTGAGAAGGATGTCCCAGTAGTCGGCGAGATGCACCTCCCGCCGGGGGGCTTCCGGCAGAACCGGGCTCGTCGAATGAATCCAACTGGTCAGACATCAGAAGAACGACTCCTTGACGACGACGACGTCATTCGGCTGGATCTCGAGGTCGGGGTCGTCGCCCGCGAGGATCCGCTTGTAGTCCACGACCATCTCCGATGTCCTTGCCGTCGGCGCCGCGGCGCTTGACGCGAATCTTCTTCGAGGCCCGGTCGGTGAGGCCGCCCGCCTTCGCCACGACCGAGAGCAGCGTCAACCGGTCGTCGCTGTCGAACGTCAGCGCGCCGGCAGCCCTTGACCTCGCCGATGCAGAAGACGGTGAAGGTGGACTTCGGGACCACGTTGATGACGTCCGCCGGATAGATCGGGATGTTCCAGACGGCCGTCGCGCTCTGGAAGAGCTCCTGGGTGCTGATCTCGAGCGTGTCCGAGAGTCCGTTGTCGGCGCGGCGCAGAACGAGGATCCGCTTTCCCGCGCGCTCCGTGAGCCCGCCGGCTGCGGAGATCGCTTTGACGAGGGTCCAACGGCCGGAGATGCTCAAGGACCCGGGCCTCAGCACGGCGCCGAGCACGGAGACCGGCTTGTTGTTGAACTCCTTGACGTTGACCACCACGCTCGCGCGATTGACGTACTTGGCGGTCAGAATTGCCTCGAGACGCGCACGCACCTCTGCCGCGGTGAGGCCGCCCACCTGGACCTCCCCGACCATCGGCAGGTCGATCGTGCCGTTGTCGGTGACGCGCCGGTCCGCCGAGAGCTCCGGCAGCTCCAGGACGCGGATGTCCAGCAGGTCCTTCGGGCCGATCGCATAGTCGCCCGGCGTCTCCTGCGCGGCGGCGGAGAGCGCCAGACAGGCGCAGAAGCAGGACGCTCGAGAGCCTTCTGCATGAACTCTTCATCGCGAATATACCCCCGTGAAGTTCAGGAAGCACGTGAACCGCGTGAAGTTTCGACTCTCGGTCGGGATGTTGGAGTTGTAGATCTGGCGGCTGACGATGCCCGTGAGGACGACCCGCGCCGGCAGCTTGATCGACAACCCGCCTCCGTACGTCTTGACGTGATCCACCCGCTTCACGAGTTCGCCGCCCTCGACCTGGACTTCCGGGTAGACGTTCGGCCCGTCCTGAACGAAACCACGCACGAGAACATGGTCGAAGAGCTCGATATTCGCGCCCGCCGCCCACCGTGTTGTCGAAGTAGTACGGATTGAAGGCGCTGATGCTGTACTGCACCTTGCGGACGCCGTAGCCTCGGAGCTCGATCCAGCGGATCGGGTAGTACGACAGAAAGAACGAGCCCACGGGCGTCTGGTACTCGGGGTAGAGCGAGCCGTTGTAGGACTTGCCCTCCCGGTATCCGCCCACGACGTTGACGAACAGGTTCGGGTGGTTGTAATAAATGCCGCCGAGATACGCGAGTGCTGCGATTGTCGCGCAGCTCGGACTCGTACTGGAAGTTCGACCACGTCTCTTCGGCCAGCGCCGAGACCGTCCATTCCTTCGAAATCGAGTAACGAAGGCCGCCCCGGACCTCGGAGTCGTCGCTATTGTTGAGCTTGACCTGCACGTCCTGGAGTGGGGGCCCGGAATACTGCGTGTATCGCACCTGCTGGTAGCCGCCATCGGCGAAAGCCGAAAGCGACCTCGTCAGCGTCGAGCTCGACGCCGGCCGTGGCGCTCTTGAGATCCTCGAAGACGTACGACGGCAGCTCGGAGCTGTACAGGACGTAGTCCTGCCGATCCGATGCCGGTCGCCTGAAAGGTCAACCGATTGAAGAAGCCGAGCAGCGACAGGTCGAACTGGCCGCCCCATCGATCGCGGTCGCTCAGCTTGTCGTACCAGGTGTAGTGCGGGAAACACGTTCGCGTCGCAGATACATCTTCTGCCCCATCGGAAGCAGAAAATGGGCGCCCGCCGCGATCGTGAAGTCCAGTCCGCGAACGGGTTGGTCGACGTCGAGAAGACGTTGCTGTCGTACCCGGCGTTCTGGACCGAAATCGACGGGAAGGATCCGAACGGGGCCGAGGTGCAGCTTGCTGCCCGGGCCATGTCGTCGTCGATCTGCTGCTTCTCGGGGATGGTCCGCTCCTGCGGCACCTGATCGGACGCCAGGAACTGGGCGCCGACAGAAACAGCGCCCATCCAGCCCGCCACGAACGCCGCAACCACAAGAGCCCTGGTGTGCTTCATCATTTTGCTCCGCTCGGCCCGAGAATCTTCTTCGTGTACTCGTCCACGAGCACGCCGGAAACTCTCGGCATCGCCCGCTGCAGGTACACCCGGGCCTCATCGGCCTTGCCCGTTTCGTAGAGCGCAACGGCTGCATAAAAGAGCGAGGGCGCCTCGGAATCCGCGATGGGCCTGACGAGGGGGACCTGCGCGACCGCGTTCTGGTAGGAACGGTTCAGGCACGCGGCCTCGAGCAACTCGAGGCGCAAGTCCCGATTGGCCGGGTCCGCCTTCACCGCGACGCTCAGTAGCCTTTCGGCCTCACCCGATTTCCCGGAGGCCACGAGACGGCGACTCTCTTCGAGAGCCCCCCGGCTCTGCGCCGTCAGGTCCGCCGGGGCCCCGGGCGGCTTCGGCGCGGCCGGAGCGGTGGCCCCGGGCGCCGTGGGCGCGGGCGTCGGCTTCGGCGCGGACTTCGGCGCGGCAGCCGCCGTCTGGTTTGCCCTCTGCTGCTCGGCGATCATCTTCGCCCTGGCGCGCACGACGTCGGCACGGGTCGCCTGCGCTTCCGGAATGCGCGCGGACATCTCCGCGGCGGCGTCGAAGTTCCGGACCTCGACGAGACACACGAAGTTGTCGGCATAGAGCTCCGGCCGGCTCGCGCGCTCTTCCTGCGACAGCGCGGCGAGATCCTTCAGGGCGTCGGCGTACTCGGCGCGCGCCGCCCGCGCGCGCGCGCGCAACGCCAGCGCGTCGGCGTTGTCGGGCTGGATCGCCAGGGCTTTCGTCGCCCAGCGATCCGCTTCCTTCGGGTCGCCCCGCTCCAGAGAGTCGCGGGCGATCGCCACCAGCCAGCGCGCATTGCCCGGCTCGCGCCTGGCCGCGGCCTCGAGGGCCTTGCGGCGCTCGGCCGGCGGCAGCTTCGCGATCTTCTGCTCCTCGGTCTCGATGAGTCCGGCCAGCGACGGGACCCCGAGAATCGTCGCCTGCGGGACTCTGGCGAGCAGCAGGGTCTTGAAGGCCGACCGGACTTCGGGCTGGAGGTTGGCCTGCGCAAAGCCCGGGAAACGGCGCTCGATGTCCACGAACCGATCGAGGGTCGACTGGGTGTCCGCGGTCTTTCCCGCCGCCGCCTGGGCCAGGGCCAGGCGCACCAGGCACTCGTTCAGAACGACGGGCTTGTCGAGCGACCCGAACGCGGCAATTCGAAACTGGTCGATCGCCTCGCCGTAGCGCTTTGTCGCGTAGGCATCCTGGCCGGCGCGCAGTCGCTCGTCGTTAAATTCGTCGGCGCGCGCGGCGCCGGAGAATGACATCATCCATGCCCGCGGCGCACACCAGGAAAAGGACGGCATGACGCTCGAATCGGTTCATCGATTCCGCTCCCTGACGCGGAGCGCATTCAAGCCCGAAGGATCGGATACGCTCGATCGCGCGGCGTTCCTGATGCTGCTCGTGTTTCTCATCGCGCAGCCGCTGCTCAACGGATCGGTCCTGCCCGCGTCGGTGGACGCGGGCGCTCCTGCGCCGCTCGGCAACCCTTTGCTCAACGTCTTCGCCTTCCTGACGGCCGCGGCCGCCCTGCTGTCCCGCTCGGCGCTCCTGCAAGCGCGGCCGCTGCGACTTCCCCTGGGATCCGCGGCGGGCCTGACGCTGCTGGGCGCCGTTCAGCTCCTGCCGCTCCCAGAGGGGGTCCTGCGGAAAATTGCCTCCGTGAACCTTCAAATTTACCACGAAACGGCCCAGATCCTCCGGCTCTTCGGGTCCCCCCGGACCCCGCGGGCCAGCATTTCGATCGCCCCGTGGGAGACGATTTCGTCAGTCCTGGCCTGGCTTTCCTGCATGTCCCTTTTCTTCGCAGCCGCCTCCCTCACGCGGTCCCGCGCCCGGCGCCGCGTCTTCGGCTGGATCGTCCTGGTGTCGGCCGGACTTGCGCTGCTGCGCCTGGCCGCGTTTCGCTCCGGGCGTGGCGCTGGCGGGCGCCTCGGTGCCCGCGGACCTCGCCGCGGCCACGGCGGGATGGGTCGGAATCGCCCTCTGTGTTGCCTTCGGAATGACGTGGGCCGAGTTCCTGACCAGCAGGGAGCGCGGCTTCGACAGCCCGGACGCCGCGGACCGATTCGAGCTGCGGTTCGCGCCCATCGCCGGAAGGGCCATCCTGTGGCTGGCGCTTGCCGCGGGCCTCGCGTCGATCCACGGGACCTCGGCCATCCTGAGCGCGAGCGTCTCGACGCTCGTGCTCCTGATCCTGGCGTTGCGGCGGCGCCGCGGCGAGATCTCGCGGCGAATGGCGGGCTCGGCGGCCGCTCTGGCCGTCGTCGGCGTGCTCCTCGCCTCCCGTGCGGGGGCCGCCGGCGAACCCGGCACGGGCAACGCGAGCAGACCGACCGTCTGGCAGACGTCCGTCGATGCCTGGCGCGAGTTTCCGGTTTTCGGTTCGGGCCTCGGCACGTTTCCCGAAGCCTTCCGCCGGGTCCAGCCCCGGGACCTGCCGGGCCTGGTGGACCAGGCGCCGTCGAGTGCGATGGCGCTGCTCGTCACCGGCGGCGCGATTGGCCTCGCACTGGGAACGACCACCATCGTTTCGCTCCTCGTCCTGCTCTACCGGGCATGGCGGCTCCAACAGCACCGCGAAGAAAGCGCTCTCGCCCTCGGCGCCTTCGGTGCCCTGCTGTTCTGGACGATCGCTTCCCTGACCGAGCCCGGTTCCACCCCGCTCGTCGTCTCCGCCATGCTCGCGCCCGTGCTGGGAACGGGATGGTCGGCGGCACAGGCCCGCGGCGGCCGAATCCTGTGATCCTCGACGGCGCCGCGCTGGCGAAGCAGATCCGGGCTCGAGCCCGCGATGCCGCCGACGCGATCTCCCGCGCCTCCGGTCCGCCCTCTCTCCGCGTCCTGCTCGTCGGCGAAAATCCCGGCGTCGCAGGCCTACGTCGCCTCGAAAGCGAAGGCGGCCGCCGAGGCGGGAATCCGCGCGGAGACCCTGCGGCTGCCGGTCGACATCTCGCCGGAGCGCTGCTCGCGGAAGTCGCGCGCGCTAACGCCGATCCGGGCGTGGACGGCATCCTGGTGCAGCTTCCTCTTCCGGCCGGGCACGACTCGGCCCGCGTCCTCGACTCGGTGCACCCGCTCAAGGACGTCGACGGATTCCATCCCGAGAACGTCGGGCTCCTGCACCAGGGACGCCCGCGCTTCGTGCCGTGCACTCCCGCCGGAATCATGGAGCTGCTCGCGGCCTACGAGATCCCGATCAAGGGCAGGACGGCCGTCGTGCTCGGCAGAAGCGACATCGTCGGCAAGCCGATGGCGGCGCTGCTCACGGCGCGCGACGCGACCGTGACGGTCTGCCACTCGAAGACGCGCGACCTCGCCGCCGTCTGCCGCGCGGCGGACATCCTGGTGGCCGCGATTGGCCGGCCCGGGTTCGTGACGCGCGAGTTCGTCCGCGAAGGCGCGGCCGTCGTGGACGTCGGCATCAACCGCGTCTCGTCCCTCGACGACGCGCCCGAAGGTCTTCGGCGCTCCGAGCGAATCCGGCAGGCCATCGCAGAGAAGGGCCGGGTCCTCGTCGGCGACGTGGACTTCGACGACGCGGCCGGCGTAGCAGGCTGGATCACCCCGGTACCGGGCGGCGTCGGCCCGCTGACGGTGGCCATGCTGCTCAGCAATACGATTAAGGCCGCAGGCCTGAGAGTCGAAAGAAAGTAAGGAGAATTGGTGAGATTTCCTAATTTAATTAGGGTATACATCCTCGTCTCGGCGGGCGCCCTGCTCGGATCCCCGCTCCGCGCCGCCGACCAGCCGGCGCGCCTGCGCTTCCAGCTTTCCTTTCCCGCCAGCACCCAGGCCCAGCCGGTCGACGGCCGGGTTTTCGTCATCGTGACGCGCAAAGCCGAGCCCGAGCCCCGCCTCCAGTTCGGCAAGCCGGGCGGCCAGTACGGCTCGATGCCCTTCTTCGGCGAGAACGTCGACGCGCTCGCGCCCGGCCAGCAGGCCGTGATCGACGGACGCTCCGACGGGTATCCCCTCGCCCGCCTCGCCGACCTTCCGGCGGGCGACTACTCCGTGCAGGGATTCCTGAACATCTACACGACCTTCCATCGCGCCGACGGCCACGTCGTGAAAATGCACATGGACCAGTGGGAAGGGCAGAACTTTCCAGTTTCGCCGGGCAACCTCTACAGCGAGCCGCGCAGGATCCATCTCGACCCCGCCGCCGACGAGACGATCCGCTCGTCCTCGACCGCAAGATCCCGCCGATCGCGGTCCCGAAGGACACGGAGCACGTCAAGCACATCCGCTTCGAGAGCCCGCTGTTGTCGAAGTTCTGGGGACACCCGATCTTCATCGGGGCGACGATCCTGCTCCCGAAGGACTACGACCGCGACTCGGGAGTTTCGTACCCGGTCAACTACGAGCAGGGGCACTTCTCGCTCGATGCCCCGGGCGGATTCGTCGAAGCGGCCCCACCTCGCCGCGGGCACGACGGCGAAAGAGAAGAGAGCGCGTTCGCCGGCGGGAAGAATTCACGCGGGTCTGGCTCGGCGACGGGTTTCCGCGGATGATCTTCGTCACGTTCCAGCACCCGACGCCCTACTACGACGATTCGTACGCCATCGACTCGCCGAACAACGGCCCCTACGGCCAGGCCATCACGACCGAGCTGATCCCGTACATCGAGAAGCACTTCCGCGCGATCCCGCAGCCGTGGGCCCGGATCCTCTCGGGCGGCTCGACGGGAGGCTGGGAGTCGCTCGCGCTGCAGATCTTCTATCCGGACTATTTCGGCGGAACGTTCTCCTACTGCCCCGACCCCGTCGACTTCCACTACTTCGAGATGGTCAACATCTACGAGTGGGACAACGCCTGGTACCGCAAGGACGAATGGCGCAAGACGCCGATCCCCGCGCAGCGCGACCCGGACGGTCTCGTGCTCTCGACGATGAAGGAGCAGCTCAACTACGAGCGCGCCATGGGCACCAATGGCCGCTCCGGCGAAGACTGGGACTGCTGGCAGGCCGTCTACGGCCCCGCGTCCGACACGGGATTCTTCCAGCCTCTCTTCGATCCCGCGACCGGCGCGATCGACCACGGCGTCGCGGCGTACTGGAAGGAGCACACGGATCTGAACGCCTACCTGCAGCGGCGCTGGAAGGAGATCGGCCCGAAGCTCGCGGGCAAGATCCACATCTGGACCGGCGACATGGACACGTACTACCTGAACAACGCCGTCTACCTGCTCGAGGACTACCTGAAGACGACCAACTCGCCGGCGTGGGCGGGCTCGATCACCTACGGCCCGCGCCAGCCGCATTGCTGGGTCGGGCCCTTCTCGCTCGCGGAGCGACTCAAGATGATGGCGCAGTACGTCGCCGCGACGGCGCCGCGCGACGTGGACCGGCCGTGGTGGCGGGAGTAATCGGGCGGCCTCGATACAGAAATCGCAGTCCAAACGTACAATCCCTGATTGAAATGATCGGAATCAAGCGCCTGCCCCTGCTGGCTGCCGTCGGCCTGCTCGCCGCCCTGGGTGTGGCCCTTTACGTTCGCCGCGAGCGCGCCCTGGCCGCGAAGGAGGCCACAAGGTCCCAGTGGTCCCTCAACGTATGGGAGGGTCCGACGCCCCTGCAGCTCGGACCGGCGCCGTCGCGGGCGAATCCCGTGCTCACGGCCAGAGACGTCACGGACGTTGCGGCGGAGTTCGTGGCCGACCCGTTCCTCCTGGAGAAGGATTCCCGCTGGTATCTCTTCTTCGAGGTCATGGAATCGCGCCGCCAGAAGGGATCGATCGGTGTCGCGACGAGCGACGACGGCGGCCGGACCTGGAAATACGACCGGATCGTTTTGCGCGAACCCTTCCACCTTTCCTATCCCTACGTCTTCCAGAGTGGCCCGGACATCTTCATGGTGCCCGAGTCCTCGGAAGCGGGAGCGGTGCGCCTGTACCGGGCGGTTCGCTTCCCCTATGAATGGGCGGTCGAGAAGACGTTGATCTCCGGCTTGCCCTACGTGGACTCCTCGCTTTTCCAGTATCGAAACAAGTGGTGGATGTTCACGTCGACCCCGGAGAACAACCAGCTGCTCCTCTACTTCGCCGACGCGCTCGAAGGGCCGTGGACCGAGCATCCCGCCAGTCCGGTCGTGCGGCGGAACCCGCACATTGCCCGGCCGGGCGGCCGCGTCCTCGTCCTGGGCGACCGCATCCTTCGATTCGCCCAGGACGACGCGCCGAAATACGGGATCCAGGTCTTCGCCTTCGACGTGACGCAGCTCGACCCGACCACATACCGCGAGGTTCCGGCCGCAGATGGCCCGATCGTCGGCGCCTCCGGATCCGGGTGGAACCGCGATCGGATGCACACGGTGGACGCCCACCCGCTGTCGCCCGATCGCTGGATGGCCAGCGTGGATGGCAAGGGAATCCTGCGGAAATAGCTGGCCGGCAAAGGAGTTCGCGCCCCGGTGGGTTCGCTACCGAGCCTCGATGCGCTTGCTGGCGGCGGCGACCACCGCTCGAACCAGGAGATCCAGATCCTGGCGGCGCGTCCGATGGTTGGTGATGTTGACCCGGATCGAAAGAACTCCGCGAATCCGGGTGGTGGAGGGTACGGCCACGCCGGATTCCTGAAGGTCGGCGACGACGTCCTCGTTCAGGCGATCGAGCGCCGCATCGTCCCAGCTCGGCGGGCGGAATCGGAAGCAGACTATGCCGAGCGTCGGGGAGTTCATCAGCTGCACGTCCGGCAGGCCACGGATCCGTTCGGCCAGATACTCGGCTTGTCGGCAGTTCATCGCGATCGCCCGGCCGAATGCTGCGGCACCGTGTTCCTTCAACGCGAACCAGACCTTGAGTGCCCGGAATCCACGCGACAATTCCGGCCCCAGGTCGCAAGGCCATTCGCCCCCGCCCGCCGGGCCGCGGCCGATCTGATGCAGATAGGCAGGCCGCATGGAAAAGGTTTCCCGGTGCCGCCGACCGTTGCGGACCAGAAGGCATCCGGCGTCATACTGGACATGCATCCACTTGTGAAAGTCGAATGCGAGCGAATCCGCCAGCTCGATTCCGCGCAGCCGCGGCCGGACCTCCTCACTCAGCACGGCGAGCGCACCGAAAGCGCCATCGACGTGAAACCAGAGCCCCTGCTCGCTGCAAATCGCGGCCAGCGACTCGAGATCGTCGATGGCACCCGTATTGACGGTTCCGGCGGTCCCGACCACGCAGAACGGCTCCCTGCCGGCCTCGCGGTCCCGGGCGATGGCTTCGCGCAATACGGTCAGATCCATCTGAAAGTCCGCGTTCACGGGGACTCTGCGCAGCGCGTCGCTGCCGAGGCCGAGGATCTCCATGGCCTTGACGACGGATTCATGCGCCTGCTCCGAACTGTACGCGGTGAGCGTCCGCGGGTATCCCTGCAGCCCTCCCCTTCGCATGTCGCCGGAGCTCCGCGCGTTGCGCGCGACGGTGAGCCCGGTGAGATTTGCCATCGAGGTACCGGTGAGCAGTAAACCACTGGCGTCGGCGGGAAAACGAAAGATCGCCTTGCACCAGTTGATCACGACACGTTCGACGTAGAGCCCGGCGTGATCCCTGCCGCCGCAGTTGGCATTCATGGCGGCAGCCATCATTTCCGCGACGATGCCGGAAGGAAGGCCCGCACCCTGGACCCAGCCGAAGTAGCGCGGGTGGATGTTGCCACCGGCATAGGGGAAGACGAGGTCGAGAAAGTCGCGATAGGCTGGCTGGATCCCCTGCGGCTCCATCGGCAACTCCTCCGCCAGGGCCGCCTTCGCGGATTCGGGAACCGGCTGCCAGACCGGGCGCGCCCGAACGGACTGGACGAAGCCAATCGCATCCTCGAGCGCCGCATGCGCCAACTTTCGAAATTCCTCCCAATCCTCGGGTTCGAGGAGCGCCAAGGCTAACGAGTCGGGATCGAAAGGGTCGACGTTTTCCATGGTCGCGGATTTCGATGTCCGGGAGCTTGGGCCGTCCAGCGAATTCACCTAGAAGTCGGAGGGATCCAGATGCGTCGAATACTTGTCCAGGTACGGGAGCGGCGTGTCGCTGCACATGAATGCGGCGATCACCTCGCCGTCCTGGTTCCGGAGCGCGTCCAGACCGGAAGCGGCCTCCTGCTCCATCAGGAACTTGAGAAGGCCCGCGAGCGCGAACCCGGAACTCGGACCGCCCATCAAGCCGGCGCGGCAGAGTTCGAGACTCCGCTTGAAGGATTCCTTGGTCGCGACCTCGACGATGCTGTCCGCGGCCTCGCGCCAGGGAAATCCGATTTCGCCGAGGCTGGCCTCGGAGCGCACCCCGGGCACCGCACTGCCAGGGCCGCAGATGACCCCGACCAGCTTTACCCGCGACGCCGCGCGCCGAAAGAACCGGCTTGCGCCAACGAGCGTCCCGGTGGTTCCGAGGCCGGTGGCGAAGACCGAGAGCCTGCCCTCCGTCTGTTCCCAGATCTCAGGCGCAACCCACTTTTCAGTGGCCGCCGGGTTGGCATCGTTCTCGTACTGAGCGGGATTGAGCCAGCCCTCCTGATTCCCGGCTTCGCGCGCCTGCACGATGCCGCTCGGCTGACCGGCAATGTTCCTGACCAATCTCGGCTCAACACCACAGATGCGAAGAAGATCGAGCTTTCCTGGCGCAATGTCCCAGGGCACCAGGGCAACCACACGATCAAACCCGAAGAGACCCGCGAGGACACCCAGCGAGAACGCCGTATTGCCGGACGAATTCTCGACGATCGTGTGGACCCCCTCCGCGTCCCCACCCGCGTCGGCCTCGAGAAGCATGTTGAGCGCCGGAAGCGACTTGATGCTAAGCAGCGGAAGCAGATACATCAGCTTGCCGAAAATCCGAACGTTCCTGTTCCGAAACGGATTCAGGCGGTCAGGCAGTTCGACCAGCGGAAGCGGCGGGCTGTTGTCGGGATTCAGAAATTCCTTGACCGCATCGGGACCCTCGAATACGCCGCGACGCGCGATCAGCACGGCCGCTTCGGCGGTTGGTTTCGTCGTCGCTCCTTCACTATGGTCGAAGAACCCTGCGGAGCCAACCCGTAGCGGAAACTGCAACCGATTCCCGCGAGGTATCGTACAGGGCGAGGGACTCCGTCGCAACCGCACCGGAACCCTTTCGCCGTGACAGCTCCGCCCTGTCGGCCGACCGGCGAATCGCCAGATATGGGCGGGATAGTTCGCTTCCGGAGTCATGCGGATCACCCGGCGCCGTCTCGCCCTCCGGATCACAAGCCGGTAAGTAACGTACGATTCTCAAAACCGCGAGTTGCACGTGAGCCTTCCTAGGGCCTCGCAGCGCCCTACTGACGAGCCGCCGCACCCCAACCTCCGTGGCGACGTGAATCAGCCCTCGGGATCGGTCCTGCTGAAGACCATCAGGGCGCGGCGGTGGTATCGGGAGGGCAGGAGCGGCCCCACGGACGGATCGACAGCCGCATCCATCCGGTCGACGAGTTTCTGCCAGAGCGGTTTTTCGGAGCCGGATTTCCAGATCCGTCCGTCGGGTCCAAGACCAACCTGCAGCCTTCGGGCAGCCTTCTCCGCCACCCATTTCAGGATCCCATACCGGGCGCCACGATAGAGGCTCAGGCTCATTCCCAGGTCCGTAAAGAGCGACTGCCAGCTCTCGGGCGGTCGAGGAAACTCGATGCCGCCGGGCGCTCGAAGCGGAGCGACGCTCTCAAAGAGGACGATGAAGCCAACGTCTCGAGTCACACGGCAGAGCTCGGCGGCAATCCGCTCCTGCTCCTCATACCGATTGTGATGGATCACCGCGATCGAACAGACGACATCGAATCTGCGATCGGGATGGGGAATCCGGCCCTTCTGGAGAGGGGAGAAGGACGCGTCCGGCCGGCGTCTCCGGGCAATCCGCAGCATTTCGTTCGAGACGTCCACGCCGCTGTAGCGATAGCCGCGGCTCTCGAAGTAGTCCACCCATCGGCCCGAGCCGCATCCGTAATCGAGCAATGCCCCGCCGCGCCTTCCGCCCGATCGTCCGACATACCGAATTGCGTCAGCGAGAAGGCTTCGCTGGATCCGATCGATGCAGTGGTTCGTGTCGGCGTCGTCGCAGCAGACCGCCCGCATGAAGTCGCCGCCGCTGCCCGCGGCCTTGGCGTCCCAGAACCGCTCCGGGTCGTAGAAATCGCCCGATCCCGGTGCCTCTCGCCCTTGTGGTTCGCCTGAGGTCTTCATGGCGGAACTGCCTCGATCGTAAGCTCAAAGGCGTTCGAAATCGAACACCCCGGTCCCGGAGCCGCACAGAACCGGAAATTCGGCGTGCATCTCGCCCTCTATTTTCAATGATTTGAGCGCGCTGCCGATGGCACGCTTCTCGCCCTACAACCCCACCGTGGACATCCTCAGAGAAGACGTCGCCGAGAAGAAACGCAAGAAGCGCATCGTGATGGCCGCGTCCGCGGCGGCCGCCATTCTCCTCATCACGCTCGGCCTCTCGCGCCTGAAGCCCGCCGCGCCGACGGTCGAGAAGAGCGCGATCTGGATGGACACCGTCAAGCGCGGCCCGATGCTGCGCCAGGTCCGCGGGCCCGGGACGCTGGTGCCCCAGGAGATCCGTTACATCTCCGCCGCGACCGATGGAAGAGTCGAGCGGCTCGTGATCCTGCCGGGCGCGCCGGTCACGCCCGACTCGATCCTGCTCGAGCTCTCCAATCCCGTGCTCGAGCGCGATGCGCTCGACGCGGAGTCGCAGCTGCGCGCGGCCCAGGCGGAGCTCGTCAACGTGCGCGCGCAGGCGGACCGGCAGGTGATGGACCAGCAGGCGGCCGCCGCGACGGTGCGCTCCGACTTTCACCAGGCCGAGCTGCAGGCCGCGACGAACGAGGGCCTCTACAAGGAGGGCCTCATCGCCGAGCTGACGGTCAAGCTCTCGCGGGTGCGCGCCGAAGAGCTCTCGACGCGCAACGCCATCGAGGAGCGGCGCGTGGCGAGCGTGGCCGACGCGGCGAAGGCGCAGGTCGCCGTGCAGGAGGCGCACGTCGAGCAGCTGAAGGCGCTCGCGGCGCTGAAGCGGTCGCAGAAGGAAGCCCTCCACGTGCGCGCCGGGATCGCCGGCGTACTGCAGGAGCTGCCCGTCCAGGTCGGCCAGCAGCTGACGCCGGGCGCGACGCTCGCCAAGGTCGCCGAGCCGACGAAGTTGAAGGCGCAGCTGAAGATCGCCGAGACGCAGGCCAAGGACGTGCAGATCGGCCAGCCGGCGTCGATCGACACGCGCAACGGCCTCGTCGCGGGCAAGGTCTCGCGCATCGACCCGGCGGTGCAGAACGGAACGGTCACGGTCGACGTGGCCCTCGAGGGCGAGCTGCCGCAGGGCGCGCGCCCCGATCTCTCCGTCGACGGCACGATCGAGCTCGACCGCCTGAAGGACGTCCTCTTCGTCGGGCGGCCGGCGTTCGGGCAGGAGAAGAGCCAGGTCGGCCTCTTCCGCCTGAACGAGGACGGCGACGAGGCCGTGCGCGTGAAGGTGCGCCTCGGCAAGAGCTCGGTCAACACGGTGGAGATCCTCGAGGGATTGAAGCCGGGCGACAAGGTGATCCTCTCGGACATGAGCGCGTGGGACGCGTACGACCGCGTACGGCTGAAGTAAGGCAGGAGGAGCGAAGCATGAGTGCAACGGCGAACGGACACCCGGTCATCAAGCTCGACGGCGTCACCAAGGTCTTCTTCACCGACGAGGTGGAGACGCACGCGCTCTCGGGCGTGCACCTCGAGATCGCGCACGGGGAGTTCGTCTCGATCGCCGGCCCCTCGGGCTGCGGCAAGTCGACGCTGCTCTCGCTGCTCGGCCTGCTCGACTCGCCGACCTCGGGCAAGTACGCCCTGAACGGCAAGCCGGCCGAGTCGCTGACGCTCTCCGAGCGCGCCCGCATCCGCAACCGCGAGATCGGGTTCATCTTCCAGAGCTTCAACCTGATCGGCGACCTCTCGGTCTACGAGAACGTCGAGCTGCCGCTGACCTACCGCGGCATGCCCGCCCACGAGCGCAAGAAGCGGGTGCAGGACTCTCTCGAGAAGGTCGGCATGGCGCACCGCATGAAGCACTTCCCGTCGCAGCTCTCGGGCGGCCAGCAGCAGCGCGTCGCCGTGGCGCGCGCGATCGCGGGCTCGCCCCTGATCCTGCTCGCCGACGAGCCAACCGGCAACCTCGACTCGGTCAACGGCGAGGCCGTCATGAACCTGCTGCAGGACCTCCACCGCGCCGGGGCGACGATCTGCATGGTCACGCACGATCCGCGCTTCGCCAAGCACGCGGGCCGCTCCATCCTTCTCTTCGACGGCCGCGTCGTCGAGGAAGAGAAGGGCGAGGAGCGCGCCCACTCGGAAGAGGAGCTCAGGGAGAGCGGATACAAGGTGCGCTGATGCAAACCCTGCTGCAGGATCTACGCTACGCCGTCCGGACCCTCGGCAAGAGCCCGGGCTTCACGTTCGTCGCCGTCGTCACGCTCGCCCTCGGCATCGGGGCCAATACCGCGATCTTCTCCGTGGTCAACGCCCTGATGCTGCGGCCGATGCCGGGCATTGCCGCGCCGGAGCGCCTGGTCTGGGTGACGAGCCTCCGGCGGGGCCGGGTCGGGCGCGTCACCTATCCCGACGCGATGGACTACCGCGATCACGCCGGCGTCTTCTCGGGCCTCGCGGCCGTCGAGCGGATCCCCGTTCACCTGTCCACCGCAAACAAGACGGACCGGATCGAGGCGCAGATCGCGAGCGGCGACTACTTCTCCGTCCTCGGGATCATCCCCGCTTCGGGCCGCGTGTTCACCTCCGACGACGACCGCGCCCGCAGACCGGTCGCCGTCATCTCGGCCGCGTATGCCGAAGGGCGCTTCGGGTCCGCCGCGGCGGCGATCGGCGTTCCGGTTTCCTTGAATGGACGCGCCTTCACGATCGTCGGAGTGGCCCCCGCGAGCTTCCACGGCCTCGACATCGACGCGCAGCCGGACGTCTATCTTCCTGCTGAGACCTGGCTCGCCGACGGCGACAGCGACCACGCGGCGTGGCTCACGTCCCGGACGAGATCCCATTTTCGAGCCATCGCCCGCTTGAAGCCGGAGGTCACGCTGCGCCAGGCCGCGGCGGCCGTGGCCTCGATCGCGGCCGGGGACGCGATGTCCCGCGCGGCGGATGGACGAGACTCCTCCGCGTCGGTCGAAGCGCTGATGGGCTGGGTCCGCCCCGGCAATCTCAACCAGATGCTCCCGGTTGCCGCGGTCGGCCTGATCGCGACGGGCCTCGTGCTGCTCATCGCTGCCGCCAACGTGGCCAACCTCCTGCTCGGCCGCGCCGCGCGCCGGCGCCGCGAAATGAGCATCCGCCTCGCGATCGGCGCGACGCGGGGGCGGATCGTGCGACAGCTGCTCACCGAGAGCCTGCTTCTCTCCGGGCTCGGAGCGGCCGCCGGAGTGCTGCTCTCGTCCTGGATGCTCGAGTTGCTCCTGTCGCGGCTGGACGTGCCGGCGGTGATCCAACCGGCCGTGGACCTGCGCGTGTTGCTCTACGCGACCGCGGCCGCCCTCGCGACGGGCGTGCTCTTCGGGCTTGCACCGGCCTTAAGCGCTGCGCGGCCGGACGTCCTTTCGACTCTCAAGGGCGGCTCTCGCACGAGCGCCGCTGGAAGCGGGCGCCTCCAGGCGAGCCTGGTGGTGGCGCAGGTCGCCCTTTCACTCGTGCTGCTGGCCGCGGGCGGCCTCTTCCTGCTCAGCCTGGACAAGGCCGTTACCGTCCCGGTCGGCTTCGATCGCAGCGCCGCGCCGGACATCGTGACGATCTCCTTCGACGCGGCCACGCAGGGCTACTCGCCCGAGCGCGCCGCGCGATTCCGCGAGGCTCTGCTCGCGCGGGCGCGGGCTCTTCCGGGTGCGCGCGGCGCGGCGTTGACGGAGCTCCTGCCCCTCGGCAACCGGACGATCGAGGACTCCTTCGCGCCCGAGGCCGCGCCCGAGCGCAAGCAGGACATCGCTCTGGGCAACATCTCCCCGGGCTACTTCGCGACGCTCGGAATTCCCCTGCTGGCGGGCCGCGACTTTTCGCCCGATGACCGCGCGGGCGCCCCCGGCGTCGTCATCGTGAACGAAACGCTCGCGCGCCGATTCTGGCCCGGCGTCAGCCCGCTCGGCCGCCGGATCGCCCAATCGGACAAACCGTCGGAAGTTTTCGAGGTCGTGGGCGTGGCGAAGGACGGCAAGTACGCCCTGCTGACCGAGCCGGAGATCGCCTTCGCGTACTTCGCGCTCGCGCAAGGGACGCGATTCACCGAGACGGTTCTGCTCGCGCGCGGCGAGCCCGGCGTCTCGCTGGCCGCGCCCCTGCGCGCGGCGGCGCGCGATCTCGACCCGACGCTTCCGCTCTTCCACGCGCAGACGCTCGCCGAGGGCCTGAGCCGGAACATGGCGGACCGGCGGCAGGGTACGGTGCTCGTTGCCGCCTTCGCCGCCCTCGCTCTCGCCCTGGCCGCCATCGGGTTGTATGGCGTCATCGCGTTCGCGGTTGGCGAGCGCCGGCGCGAGATCGGCGTCCGCATGGCGCTCGGCGCGTCGCGCCGCGACGTCGTCGGACTCTTCGTGGGCCGCGGCGCGCGCCTGGCCGGCGTCGGGGTGGCCATCGGCCTGGTGCTGGCCGTGGCGGTCACCCGCGCCCTTTCGAGCTTCCTCTTCGGCGTAACGCCGATGGACTTCACCACGCTCGGCGGCGTCTGCCTCCTGCTGCTCGCCGTGGCGGTCGTCGCGAGCGGATTCCCCGCGCGACGCGCCGCGGCGATCGACCCGGCGATCGCGTTGAGGGACGAGTGATGGCGTCGCTGCTCCAGGACCTGCGCTACGCCCTGCGGGCGCTCGCGAAAAGCCCGGGCTTCACGGCCGCGGCGATCCTGATCCTGGCGCTCGGCATCGGAGCCAACACGGCGATCTTCAGCCTCCTGGATGCGGTCGTGCTGCATCCCCTGCCAGCGGTCGTGCAGCCGGAGGCGCTCGTGGACGTCTCGGGGCAGACCGCCTCCTACCCCTGGTATCGATCGATCCGCGACGCGGCGGCACCGAGCCTCGACCTCGCGGCCTGGCGCCAGCGCGAGATGAGCCTCTCGAGCGGCGGGACCCCGGCGCGAGTCCGCGGGACGGTCGTCTCGGGCAACTATTTCGACGTGCTCGGCGCGCGTCCCTCCTCGGGGCGGCTCTTCGCGCCGGCCGACGAGACCTCCGGAGAGGCCCTCGTCGTGCTCAGCCAGGGACTCTGGAGGTCGCGCTTCGCGTCGGATCCCGCGATCGCGGGAAAGGCCATCCAACTGAACGGCTCGCCCTTCACCGTCGTCGGCGTCGCGCCGACCGGATTCCGCGGAACGGCCTTCGGCGTCGCGCCCGATCTCTGGGTCCCGATCGGCGCGTGGCCGAGGCTCGCGACCGGCGAGTTCCGGACGCTCGATCTCGAGCGCCGCGGGTGGGGATGGCTCACGGTCATCGGGCGCCGCAAGCCCGGCGTCTCGATGGCGCAGGCGCAAGCCGCACTCGACCTCGCGGCAGGCCGCGAAGCCGCCGCGTTTCCCACCGACGGATCCGAGCGCGCGCGGGTGACGCTCCAGCCGACGCTGCGCAACGCCGCGGGATTCGGCCAGTCGGGAAACCCGGTGGGCTTCGTCGCCATGCTCGTCGGCGCCGTGGGCATCGCGCTCGCGATCGCCTGCGCCAACCTCGCGAACCTCCTGCTCGCCCGCGCGGCGGCCCGACGGAGGGAGATCGCCGTCCGCCAGGCCCTCGGCGCGAGCCGGGGGCGGCTGGTGCGCCAGTTGCTGACCGAAAGCGTAGCGCTCGGGGTCTTCGGGGGCGCCGCGGGCCTGCTCGTGGCCAGCTGGTCGCTCGGACTGATCGCGAAGCTGCCGCTGCCGGGCGATTTCTCGTTCGCCGTTTTTGCCCCGGCGATCAACGCGCGGGCGCTCGGCTTCTCGCTGCTGCTGTCCGTCGGGACCGGCCTCGCGTTCGGATTGCTCCCCGCCCTGCAGGCGTCCGGCCGCGCGGTCGGGGTGAGCCTCAAGGGGTCCGGGTTTTCGGGCCCGACCCGGTCGGCTGCGAGCGGGACGCTGCTCGTCGTCCAGGTCTCGCTCTGCCTCCTGCTGCTCGTCGGCGCCGGCCTGCTCGGACGCAGTCTCGAGCGCGCGCTCGCGACGGACGTCGGTTTCCGGCCGCGCGGGCTCACCCTCGCTACCGTCAACCTCGGCCTCCAGCGCTACGAGGGGCCGCGTGCGGACGCGTTCCTGCGCGATCTCCGGCAGCGGATCGCCGCCGCCCCCGGCGTGCGCTCCGCCAGCTGGGCCGGCCTCGTCCCGATGGGCGGCGGCGAATGGGTGGAGACCTTCTCGATCGCGGGGGTTCCCGATTCTCCGGACGGAAAGCACCCGGAGGCCGGGGTCAATCTCGTCGGCGCCGACTTCTACAAGGCGATGGGGATTCCGCTCGCGGCGGGCCGCGAGTTCGACGACCGGCTCGATCGCGCGGACTCCGCGCCGGTCGCGCTCGTGAGCGAGGCGATGGCCCGACGCTACTGGCCCGACGCGACGCCCGTCGGCCGACACATCACGATCGGCGGCGTCGAACGCACGGTCGTCGGCGTGAGCCGGGACTTCCGCACCGGTTCCCTCCGCGACGCTCCGACGCCCCAGGTGTACATGCCGCTCGCGCAGGGCGGCCCGAGCGCGGGCCTGGAGACCATGACGCTCTTCGTGCGCAGCGAAGACCGCCGCGCCGACGTGAGCGCTCTCATCCGCGGCGAGATCCGCAGGCTCGATGCGGCCCTTCCGGTCTCCGACGTCCATCCGTACGAGGACGAGCTCGCGGGACAGCTCGTGCCGCAGAGGCTCGGCTCCGCGCTGCTCGGCCTGTTCGGTCTGCTCTGTCTCGGCCTTGCCGCCGTCGGGATCTACGCCGTCATCTCGTACTCCGTCGCGGGACGCACGCGCGAGATCGGCATCCGCATGGCGCTCGGCGCGCGGGCCTCCGACGTGTGGACGCTGGTCGTCGCTCAGAGCGCGCGCCCCGTGGCCGCCGGGCTCGCCCTCGGCCTCGCGCTCGGCGCCGCCGCCGCCTTCGCGCTGCGGGGCTTCCTGTACGGCATTTCGCCCGCCGACCCCGTCACGTTCACCGCCGTGACCGCCCTGCTCGCCGCCTGCGCCCTGCTCGCCGCGTGGCTGCCCGCTCGCCGCGCGGCGAAGATCGACCCGATGGCCGCGCTGCGGGCGGATTGAGGCCATGACGACCTTCCTTTCCGACGTGCGCTACGCGATCCGCTCGCTCCTGCGCAGTCCGGGCTTCGCGCTCGCGGCCATCGCGACGCTCGCGCTCGGCATCGGAGCGAACACCGCGGTGTACAGCCTCGTCCGGGGCGTCCTGTTCCGCGCCCTCCCCTTCGCCGCGCCGGAGCGGCTCGTCGCGCTCAACGAGACCTACCCCGCGCGCGGGTACACGGCCATGGTGGCCTCGCCCCCGAACTACCTGGACTGGAAATCCCGGAGCCGCAGCTTCTCGTCGATGGCCGCCTACACGACCGGCGACCTCGCCCTCTCCGAGGGCCGCGAGCCGGAGCGCCTGCGCGCGACCCTGGTGACCGCGGACTTTTTCGAGACCCTCGGCGTTGCGCCCGCCGCGGGACGCACCTTCGCGCCGGACGAATTCGTCTCCGGCCGCGACCGCGTCGCCGTCCTGAGCCACGGCGTGTGGCAGCGGCGCTTCGGCGGCGATCCCGCGGTCGTCGGCAGGACCATCCGGCTCGATGGCGACGCGTATCGGGTCGCCGGAATCATGCCGGCCGCTTTCCGGTTCCCGGAGGACGGGCCGGACGCGTGGGTGCCGCTGACGTTTCCCGACAACGTCGCCACGCAGCGCGGCGCGCACTACCTGTCGGTCGTCGGCCGCCTCAAGTCCGGCGTCACGCTCGAACAGGCCAAGGCCGATCTACAGGCGATCGGCGCCGACCTCGCGCGGAAGTATCGCGACACCAACGAAGGCCACGGGGCCACGGCGACCGCCCTGCGCGGCTCCCTCGTGAAGGCCGTGCGGCCGGCGCTGCTGACCTTGCTCGGCGCGGTCGCGTTCGTCACGCTCATCGCCTGCGCGAACGTCGCCAACCTCCTGCTCATCCGGGCCGCCCACCGGAGCTCGGAGCTCGCGATTCGCACGGCGCTCGGGGCCGGGCGCGGCCGGATCGCGCGACAGCTGCTGACGGAGACCCTGGTTCTCGCCGTGTGCGGAGCCCTGCTCGCGACGGCGCTGGCGGAGGCCGCGGTCGACGCGATCGTCCGCCTGAGCCCCGGGACGATTCCCAGGCTCTCCGAGGTCGCCGTCGACGGCGGGGTGCTCGCCTTCACCGCGCTCTGGACGATCGTGACGGTCGTTCTCTGCGGCGTCGCTCCGATCATCGGGGTCTTCGCGCGGGCGCCGATGGCGGCCCTGAAGGTCGCCGGGGCGGACGCCGCGGCCCAGCCCGGGCCCGCAAGGCTCCGCCGGCTGCTCGTGGTCGGCGAGATCGGCGTCGCCCTGCTACTGCTCGTCGGCGCCGGGCTGCTCGTGCGCAGCCTCGCCCGTCTGGCCGCGGTCGACCCCGGATTCTCGGCCGACCGCGTCCTGCGCTTCGACCTGTCGCTTCCCGGCTCCCGCTACCCGGACGACGCCCGCATCGCGGCCTTCACCGACACCCTTCTGGCCCGGATGCGGAGCCTCCCCGGTGTGCAGTCGGCCGGGGCGACCTTCGGGCTGCCATTGACGGACTTTCAGTTCAACAGCACCTTCCGCGTCGCGGGCCACGACATCGATCCGGCGTACGAGCCCTCGGCGCAGGTGCGCGTCGCCAGCCGGGACTATTTCCGAACGGTCGGCCTCCCGCTGGTCGCCGGCCGTCTCTTCACGCCCGCGGACACGCGGGGCGCCCCGGCCGCCATCCTCGCCAGCCGCTCCGCGGCCGCCAGGTTCTTTCCCGCCGGCGACGCGATCGGCCAGCGCCTGCGCTTCGGCGCGCGGCCCGGCAACGTTCGACTCGAGGGAGCGATCGTCGGCATCGTCGGAGACGTCCACGACCAGGGCCTCGATCACGGCCTCGTCCCGGAGTTTTATGCGAGCCTCGAGCAGGCGCCCGTCGGCGCCTTCAGCGTCGTCCTGAGAAGCGCGCAGGAGCCGGGCAGCCTGGCCGCGGCCGTGCGGCGCGAGGTCAAGGCGCTGGATCCCGAGCTGCCCGTGACGCAGCTCGAACCCATGCTCGAAGTGGTCTCGCGCTCGATCTCGGGGCCGCGCTTCCTGATGTCGCTCCTGCTCGCGTTCGCGATCATCGCGCTCCTGCTCGCGGCCGTCGGCATCTATGGCGTCACGGCGTACTCGGTCTCCCAGCGCACCCGCGAGCTCGGAATCCGCATGGCTCTCGGGGCGGACGCGCGCAACGTCCGTGCCCTCGTGCTGCGCGACGGCCTGCGTCTCGCCCTGACCGGGCTCGGCCTCGGGTTGTGCGCCGCCCTGGCGCTGACGCGGTTGCTCCGCGGACTGCTCTTCGAAGTGCCCCCGACGGACCTGGCGACCCACGCCGGAGTCGCCCTGGTTCTGCTTGCCGCGGCGCTGATCGCGTGCTGGATCCCGGCCCGCCGCGCCTCCCGGCTCGACCCCCTGAAGGCCCTCCGGGCGAACTGACGCGCAAAGGACGGAAGCAAGCACGATGATCACGCTCTCCAACCTCGAAAAGTCCTACGCCACCCGCGCCGGCGAAACCTTCGTGCTGCGGCGGATCGCGCTCACGATCGCCGAAGGCGAGTTCGTGACGATCATGGGACCCTCGGGCGCGGGTAAGTCCACGCTGCTCGCGATCCTCGGCATGCTCGACCACGACTGGCGGGGCGAGTACCGCCTGCTCGGCCACGACGTGCACGCGATGAAGCCGAAGGACCGCATCGAGCTCAACAAGAAGCACGTGGGCTTCGTGTTCCAGCAGTACCACCTGCTCGACAACCTGACGGTCGCGGAGAACCTCGACGTGCCACTGTCCTACCGCAACGTCAAGGGCTCCGAGCGCGCCGCGATCGTCGCGGACACGCTCGACCGGTTCCAGATGGTCGGCAAGAAGGATCTCTTTCCGAACCAGCTCTCCGGCGGACAGCAGCAGCTCGTGGGCGTCGCGCGCGCGCTCATCGCGAAACCGAAGCTCCTGCTCGCCGACGAGCCGACCGGGAACCTCCACTCCGACCAGGGGCGCGAGATCATGCGCCTCTTCAAGAAGCTGAACGACGAGGGCACGACCATCGTGCAGGTCACGCACTCGGAAGAGAACGCGACCTACGGCAATCGGATCCTCCGCCTGCGGGACGGATGGATCGTGAACGACTGAGGAGACATCGATGGCCGCCTTGCTCCAGGACCTGCGCTACGCCCTGCGGGCCTTCACGAAGAATCCGACTTTCTCGGCGGTCGCGGTCGCAACGCTCGCCCTCGGGATCGGCGCCAACGCGGCCATCTTCGCCCTCGTCGACCGGGTGCTCATCCGGACGCTGCCGGTCGTCAACCCGGGCGAGCTCGTGCTGCTGCGATCTCCCGGCCCGAAACAGGGCCGGACGTCCTCGGACGGCGACGACGCGTTCTGCTTCTCCTATCCGACGTACCGCGACCTCGCCGAGCAGTCGAAGGTCTTCGCGGGCCTGATCGGCGAGGTGCCCTTCTCGGCGAGCATCGCCGCGCGCGGTGAAACCGAGCGCGCCTCGGGCGAGCTCGTGACCGGCAACTACTTCGGCGTCCTCGGCGTGCCGCCCGCGCTCGGCCGCGTCCTGACGCCGGCCGACGACCGGACGAAAGGCGCGCACCCCGTCGCCGTGCTCTCCCACGGCTACTGGCAGCGCCGGTTCGGCGGAGACACGTCCGTCGTCGGCAAGCCGATGATCGTCAACGGCCAGTCCTTCACGATCGTCGGCGTTTCGGCGAAGACGTTCGAAGGCATCCAGGCCGGCCGGCGCGCGGACCTCTTCGTGCCGATGATGATGAAACCGCAGATCACGCCCTTCTGGGATGGCCTCGACGATCCCAAGGACTACTGGCTGCAGATCGTCGGTCGCCTCAAGCCCGGCTACTCCCGCTCGGCGGCCGAGCACGAGCTCGCGGCGACGTACCGCCCGATCCTCGAGCAGCTCCTGCCCCGGATGACGGGGTGGAACGACGTCCGCAAGAAGGAGTTCCTCAACAGGAAGATCGAGCTGCTCTCCGGCGCGCGCGGACGCCGGACGCTGCAGCAGGGGTACGGGACGCCGCTCGCTTCCTTGATGGGCATGGTGGGCCTGGTGCTGCTGATCGCCTGCTCGAACCTCGCCGGTCTTCTGGCCGCCCGGGGCGCCGCCCGCCAGCGCGAGTACGGCATCCGTCTGGCGATCGGCGCGAGCCGCGCGCAGCTGCTCCGGCAGTCGATCGTCGAATGCCTCGTCTTTTCGGTCGTCGGCGGCGCGCTCGGCCTCCTGCTGGCGGCCTGGCTGCTGAACGGTCTGCTCTCCGCATTTCCCGCCGACGCGGACCTGCGCCAGGTCGCGGCCCAGATCGACCCGCGCGTGCTCGCGTTCGGCGCCACCCTGTCGCTCGTCGCGGGGATCCTCTTCGGCGTCGGGCCCGCGTACCGCGCCGCGCGGCTGGACCCGGCGCGGACGCTGCGCGGCCAGGGCCGCGGCTCGACGACGCCGGGGCGCGAGGCCCTGCGCCTGCGCAACGGCCTCGTCATCGCCCAGGTCGCCCTGACGCTCGTCCTGCTCGTGGCGGCCGGCCTCTTCACGCAGAGTTTGCGCAACCTCTCCCGGGTCGAGCTCGGCGTGAAGGTGGACCAGGTCATCGGCTTCTCCATCGCGCCAAAGCTGAACGGATACACGTCCGAGCGCACCGGCGCGCTTGCCCGCCAGCTGACCGAAGACCTCAAGGCCCTGCCCGGCGCGCGCTCGGTCACGGCGGCCGAGCTCGGGACCTTGAGCGGCAACGACATGGGCAGCAACGTCGTCCTGGAGGGCGTAGACATGACGGCCGACGCCCCCCATACCCGCATGAACCGCATCGGTCCGGACTACTTCGTCACGCTCGGGATTCCGCTGCTCGAGGGGCGTGCGATCACCTGGGCCGACGACGCCAGCGCGCCGAAGGTCTGCGTCGTCAACGAGACCTTCGCGAAAAAGGTGCTGCCCGGCAAGCACGCCATCGGCCAGCGGATCGGAATCGGGGGACCCGGCGACAAGCCGGATACGGAGATCGTCGGCGTCGTCCGCGACAGCAAGGGCTCCCAGGTGAGCGAGGAGCCGGGCCCCTTCACCTACCTCCCGTACCTGCAGAACCCGAAGCTCGGCGACCTCAACTTCTACGTGCGCACGGAGGGGGACCCGGCGCAGCTTTCCTCCGCCCTGCGCGCCGCGGTCAAGCGGCTGGATCCGCAGCTGCCCATCGATGACCTGAAGACGCTGAACACGCAGTTGAAGGAATCGCTCTTGACCGAGCGGCTGATCATGATGCTGTCGGTCGCCTTCGGCGGCCTCGCCGCACTGCTCGCGGCCATCGGCATCTACGGCGTGCTCGCCTTCGCCGTGGCGCAGCGCCGGCAGGAGATCGGCGTGCGCATGGCCCTCGGCGCCAACCCGGCCGCCGTGCGCCGGCTGATCCTGGGAGAGGTCGTGCGGTTCGTGCTCATCGGTGCCGTGATCGGCCTGCCGGTTTCGTACGCCGTGGCGCGCGTCGTGGAGTCGATCCTCTTCGGCGTCCATGCCTCGGATGTCCCCGTGTTCGCGTTCGGCCTGCTGCTGATGGCCGCCGTGGCCCTGCTCGCCGGGTACCTGCCCGCGCGCCGCGCGGCGCGCATCGATCCGCTGGACGCCCTTCGCAACGACTGACCGAAGGAGATCCGAGATGACGATCGCCCAGGACCTGCGCTACGCGGTGCGATCGCTGCGGCAGAGCCCCGGGTTCACGGCGATCGCGCTCGCCACACTCGCGATCGGGATCGGCGCCAACGCGGCGATCTTCAGCGTCCTCGACGCGGCGCTCCTCCGGCCGCTGCCCTACCCGGCCTCGGACCGCCTGGTCCTCTTCGGCGATCGGACCGCGAACGGCAATGTCAACAACGTCGGGTTCGCGACATTTGTCGATTTTCGCGACCGCTCGAGCGCGTTGGGATCGGCTGCGGTCATCCGGATGTGGCAGCCGACGCTTTTCGAGGGCGGGGAAGCCGAGCGCATCCCGGCCATGCGCGTCAGCGCGAATTACTTCGACCTGCTCGGCGTCCGCACGGCCATCGGCCGGGGATTTCGCGCCGCGGACGACCGGCCGGACGCCTGGCGCAAGGTCATCCTGAGCGACGCGCTGTGGAAGCGGCGGTTCGGCTCCGATCCGGCGGTCGTCGGCAGGACCCTGCGCATGAACGACCAGGACTTCGAAATCGTCGGCGTGATGCCGGCGTCCTTCGAGCCGCTGCTTTCGGCGCGCTTCTACAAGCCCGCGCAGCTCTGGGCGGCGCTCGGTTACGACACCGCGATGTCCAACGCCTGCCGCAGCTGCGAGCACCTGAAGGCCGTCGGCCGACTGCGGGAGGGCGTCACGCTCGCGCAGGCCCGCGAGGACCTTGACCGCATCCGACGGGGGCTCGCGGCCGAGCATCCCTCGGACTATCCGGCCGGATCGACCGCGGTCGTGACCCTGAGCGACGCCCTCGCCGGGCCGGTGCGGCCCGCGCTCTCGATCCTGGCGGGCGCCGTCGGTTTCGTCCTGCTGATCGCATGCGCGAACATCGCCAACCTGCTGCTCGCCCGGTCGCTGCGCCGGCGGCACGAAATGGCCGTGCGGGCGGCGCTCGGCGCGAGCCGCGGGCGCCTGGTGCGACAGCTCCTGGTCGAGAGCCTCGTGCTCGCGGCGGCGGGCGGCGCAAGCGGCGTCGCCCTGGCCAGTCTCGGCGGCGCCGCTCTCATCCGGCTGGCGCCCGCGACGCTTCCGCGCATCGACCACGCGGGAATCGACCCGCGCGTGTTGATCTTCGCCGGTGCGCTGACGATCGGCTCGGCGCTGTTCTTCGGCATCGCGCCGGCGTTTCGGGCCTCCGCCGTCGGACTCTCCGGCGCACTCGCCCTCGACGGCCGCAAGAGCGCCGGAGGCACGGCGTCGCGCGGGCGCCGTGCCCTCGTGGCCGCCGAGCTCGCCCTGGCCCTCGTGCTGCTCGCGGCCGCCGGACTCGCCTTGAAGAGCCTCGGACGCCTGCTCGAGGCGCCTCTCGGTTTCCGGCCGGAGGGCGTGCTCACCCTCGCGCTCTCGCTCGACGGGAACGCGTACGAGAAGAGCGGGCAGATCGTGGCGTTCCAGCAGCGCCTCCTCGCGCACGCGCGGGCGGTGCCCGGAGTCGAGGCCGTCGCGCTCGCGGGGCAGATCCCACTCGGTGGCAACGGCGACAGCTGGGGGTTGCACATCGAGGGCAGAATTCCCGCAAACCCCGCCGAGGACCCGGCCGTCGAGCGGTACTCCGTGACGGCGGACTACTTCCGGGTCATGGGAATTGCCCTGAAGCGCGGGCGCCTCGTCACCGACCAGGATCGGGCCGACTCGCTGCCCGTGGTCGTCGTCTCCGAGTCCACGGCGAACGCCCTCTGGCCGGGGCAGGATCCGATCGGGCACCGGGTCCGCATCGGCGGCGCGACCTCGGGTGACTGGCGGACCATCGTGGGCGTGGCCGGCAACGTGCGCCACTCGGGGCTCGCGACGGCGCCGGGACTCCAGATGTACCTCCCCCAGGCCCAGGTGACGGACGGCTATCTCGTCCTCGTTGCACGTGCGAAACATCCGCAGGGCGTCGCCGCACCGCTGCGCCGCGTGCTTCGCGATCTCGATCCGTCCGTGCCAATCTATGACGTCGCGACGATGGACGAGCTCGTTGCGCGCGCAGCCGCCGAGGCCCGGTTCGTCATGAGGCTCCTGTCCGGCTTCGCCGCGCTCGCACTCGCCCTTGCGGCCATCGGACTCTACGGCGTCGTGGCCTACGCCGTCGCCGAACGCCGCCGGGAGATCGGAATCCGCATCGCCCTCGGGGCAACGCCGCGGGACGTTCTGCGGCTCGTGCTCCGGACGGGCGCGACCACGGTCGCGGTCGGGCTGCTCGTCGGGTTCGGGGCGTCGCTCGTCCTGCTGCGGCTCCTGCGATCCGTCCTGTTCGGAGTCGGAGCGCACGATCCGGCCACCCTCTCCGGCGCCGGCGCCCTGCTCGCCCTCGTGGCGTTCGCCGCGCACTGGGGGCCTGTCCGTCAGGCGCGGCGCGTGGACCCGATGGCGTCGCTGCGCGCCGACTGAGTCGGCGCCGGTTAGTGGTAGATTCCCGCCGTGGTCGAGGACAGGGCCGACCGCGTCGAGAAGACCGACGACGAGTGGCGCGCGGGGCTTTCTCCGGAGCAGTACCGGGTGCTCCGTCAGAAAGGGACCGAGCGCGCCTTCACGGGCAGGTACTGGAACCACCACGCCCCCGGTCTGTACGCCTGTGCCGCATGCGGCAATCCCCTCTTCGACTCCGGGGCCAAGTTCGAATCGGGGACCGGCTGGCCGAGTTTCTCGACGCCGGCCGCGGAGTCCAGCGTGAAGACCCACGAGGACGGCAGCGCCTACATGACCCGCACGGAGGTGCTGTGCCGCCGCTGCGACTCGCACCTCGGGCACGTCTTCGACGACGGCCCCGAGCCGACGGGCCTGCGCTACTGCATGAATTCGGCCGCGCTCGACTTCCGGCCCAAGTAGGAACGTGCAGGCGCTCACGCTTTCGGTCCTGCCCGAAACGCTCGCGGTGTGCCGCCTCGGGCCCGACGAGGCGCTGCCGCCGTGGGCCAACGCCGGAGACTTTCGCGCCGTGACCCGCACGAGCTCGGAGCTCTCGATCGTCTGCGCCGAGGCCTCGGTTCCGCCGGCCGTGACCGCCAACCGCGGGTGGCGTGCGATCGTGGTGGACGGCACGCTCGACTTCGCCCTGACCGGGGTCCTCGCGGCGCTGGCCTCGCCGCTGGCCTCCGCCGGCGTCTCGATCTTCGCGATGTCGACGTACGACACCGATTACGTGCTGGTGAAGCAGGACACGCTCGACCGCGCCGTCGCGGCGCTCGCGGCTGCCGGCCACCGGTTCCCCGGGCTCGTGCCGTGAAGGGCGCGGGCCGCATCCTCGTCGCCGACGACCAGAAGGACGTGCTCGAGGCGCTGCGCCTCCTGCTCAAGGGCGAAGGCCTCGAGTGCGAGACGGCCTCTTCCCCGGCGGGCGCGCTCGCGGCCCTCGAGGCGAGGGATTTCGACGCCGTGCTGATCGATCTGAACTATGCCCGCGACACGACGTCCGGCCAGGAAGGTCTCGACCTGCTCGCCCGGGTCCGCGAGCTCGACGCCCACCTGCCGGTGCTCGTGATGACGGCGTGGGGCACGGTGGACCTGGCCGTCGAGGCGATGCGGCGCGGTGCGCGCGACTTCGTGCAGAAGCCCTGGGACAACGCGCGCCTGCTCACCACCCTGCGCACGCAGATCGCCCTCGGCCGCGCGCTGCGCCGCGGCGACCGCCTCGAGGCCGAGAACCGGATCCTGCGCAACGAGGCGGAGCCCGCGATGATCGCGGGGTCGGCCGCGATGCGCCCGGTCCTGGATGTGATCGCGCGCGTCGGCCCGGCCGACGCCAACGTGCTCGTCACCGGCGAGAACGGCAGCGGCAAGGGAGTCGTGGCGCGCGCGCTGCACGGGGCCTCGGAGCGGTCGGCCCGGCCCTTCGTGACCCTGAACGCGGGCGGGATCTCCGAGGGCGTCTTCGAGAGCGAGCTCTTCGGCCACGTGCGCGGCGCCTTCACCGACGCCCGCTCCGACCGCGTCGGGCGCTTCGAGCTCGCGCAGGGCGGAACGCTCTTCCTCGACGAGATCGGCAACGTCCCGCCCTCGCAGCAGGGCAAGCTGCTGCGCGTGATCGAGACCGGCGAGTTCGAGCGGGTGGGCTCCTCGCGCACGATCCGTTCGGACGTGCGGCTGATCTCGGCGACCAACGCCGATCTCGTCGCCGAGGTCGCGGCCGGACGCTTTCGCCAGGACCTGCTGTTCCGCCTGAACACGATCGAAATCCGCGTCCCGGCCCTGCGCGAGCGGCGCGAGGACATCCCGCTGCTCGCGCAGCACTTCCTCGAGATCTACGCGCGCCGGTACCGCAAGAGCCTGGGCGGCTTCGAGAGCGTCGCGCTCGACGCGCTGCTCGACCATCCGTGGCCCGGCAACGTCCGCGAGCTGGACCACGCGATCGAGCGCGCCGTCCTCATGGCGGCCGGCGACCGGATCCGGCCCGCGGACTTCGCGCTGCGCCGTGGTGGCGACGGCGGCGGACGGCTCGAGGACCTGTCGCTCGAGGAGGTCGAGGGCCTCCTGGTCCGGAAGGCGATGGAGCGCTTCGCGGGCAACGTCAGCCAGGCCGCAAAGGCGCTCGGGATCTCCCGCAGCGCCCTCTATCGCCGGCTCGAGAAGCACGGATAGGGCGCCATGAGGCCCGTGGCGCACGATCGGCGGGTCGTCCTGCTCGCGCTCGGGGCCGCGATTCCGGGCGTCGTCACGGCGCTCGCCATTCTCTGGACAGGCGACTACTCCTCGAAGCTCCGCTGGACCCTGACGACCGTCATCGTGCTCGCGTGGCTCGCTTTCACGCAGGCCCTGCGCGAGCGGGTCGTCCGGCCGCTGCAGACCGTCTCGAACCTCCTCGCGGCCATGCGCGAGGAGGACTTCTCGATCCGGGCGCGCGGCGCGCGGGGCGACGACCCCCTCGGCGAAGTGCTCATCGAGGTCAACGCGCTCGCCGAAACCCTGCGCGAACAGCGCCTCGGCGCGCTCGAGGCGACGGCGCTGCTGTCCCGGGTCATGGAAGAGATCGCGGTCGCCGTCTTCGCCTTCGACGGAGAGGGCGCCCTGCAGCTCGTCAACCGGTTCGGCGAGCGGCTGCTCGGACAGCCCGAGCCCCGGCTGCGCGGGCGGCGCGCGGAGGAGCTCGGGCTGGCGGCCTTTCTCGAGGAGGGCGCGCCGCAGATCATCGAGGCCGGGTTCCCCGGAGGCGCGGGGCGCTGGGAGATCCGGCGCAGCGTCTTTCGCCAGGGCGGCGCGCCCCACCGGCTCCTCGTGCTCGCCGACGTCAGCCGGCCGCTGCGCGAGGAAGAGCGGCAGGCGTGGCAGCGGCTGATCCGCGTCCTCGGCCACGAGCTGAACAACTCGCTCGCCCCCATCCAGTCGATCGCGGGCAGCCTGCAGAAGCTCTCCTCCGAGCCCGAGCCGCCGGCGGACTGGCGCGCGGACCTGCGCCAGGGCCTGTCCATCATCGCGTCGCGCGCCGAAGGCCTCTCCCGGTTCACGACCGCCTACGCGAAGCTCGCGCGCCTTCCGCCGCCGCGTCCGGCGCCCGTCGCCGTCGAGGCGCTCGTGCGCCGCGCGGCGAGCCTCGAGACGCGCCTGCCCGTTGGCGTCATCCCCGGTCCCGCCCTCGTCATCGAGGCCGACTCCGACCAGCTCGACCAGCTCCTGATCAACCTCGTGCGCAACGCCTCGGACGCCGCGCTCGAGACGCAGGGAGGCGTCGCGCTCGGATGGAAGCGCAGCGGCGCGCGCGTCGAGATCTGGGTCGCCGACGACGGGCCGGGGCTGCCGAACACGGCCAACCTGTTCGTCCCGTTCTTCACCACGAAGCCCGGCGGCTCGGGCATCGGGCTCGTGCTTTCGCGGCAGATCGCCGAGGCGCACGGGGGCACGCTGACTCTCGAGAATCGCGCGGGCCACCGCGGCTGCATCGCCTGGCTGCGTCTACCCCTCCGGGGTCAGGTCTGAAAACATCGGACTTTCGGCCCGGGCAGGCGCCAAACTCCGAAGAATTCAGACCTGACCCCCAGCCTTTCGTCCCGAGAAACCGGGGGTTCGTCCCGGGAGGATTGAGGTAGACACCGGAATCGGGTCTTCTGCGGTCGTGCCCCTTCGCGGCCCTCGGATTTCGGCCACCGCGCTCGCCCTCGCGCTCTGCGCGGGGGCCGCCGCAGGCATCGATCCGGCGATCCCCCCCTCGCAGTACGGGCACGACGCGTGGACGAGCGAGTCGGGCCTGCCGCAGAACTCGGTCACCGCCATCGCCCAGACCAACGACGGATACATCTGGCTCGGGACACAGGAAGGCCTCGTCCGGTTCGACGGCGTCCGTTTCACGATCTTCGACACTCGCAATACGCCGGAGCTCCCGGACGACTGGGTGCAGGCGCTGCTCGCCGCCCGCGACGGCTCGCTCTGGATCGGCACCGTGAGCGGCCTGGTCCACATGCGCGGCAATCGGTTCGAGACCCTTTCGGTCGGCGGCATCGACCGCGCCCAGGTCGGAGCGCTCTTCGAGGACTCGCGCGGCAGGATCTGGGCCGGGTCGAGCCTCGGCGCGACCCGGATCGAAGGAGCTTCGGTGAAGACCTTCACGGACTGCGACGGGCTGCCCGGGCCGTGGGTCCGATCCATCGGCGAGGACTCGACCGGCGCCCTGTGGGTGGGCGGCCTGTGGGGCGCCGCGCGCCTGGCCGGCGAGAAGTTCATGCCATGGACCGTGGCCGACGGATTTCCGGGCGCCGCGATCGCGATCCTGTCCGACCCTGAGGGCGGGATGTGGGTCGGGACGGGCCGCGGGCTCGCCCACGTCGACGGGCTCTCGACCGCGCTCTACGGCGAGACCGCGGGGCTCACGAGCACGCTCGTGCGGGCGCTCCACCGCGATCGCGACGGGAATCTCTGGCTCGGCACCGACGCAGGCATCTTCCGGTTCCGGGAGGGGCGCTTCCTGCGCCACGGCGCCTCCGACGGCCTCTCGAGCGACCGGATTCTCGCGCTGGCCGAAGACCGTGAAGGCAGCCTGTGGGTCGGCACGTCCGACGGCGGGCTCGACCGCGTCCAGGCCCGACGCATGACGATGTACGCGGAGCGCGAGGGCCTCTCGGAAGACAAGCTCTGGGCCGTGTTCGAGGACAGCCGCGGCACCCTGTGGGCGGGCACCGCCAACGGCGTCCTGAGCCGCCGCCCCCCCGGCCAGGAACGGTTCGAGCGCTTCGCCGAGCTCGGCGGGGCGGTCCAGGCAATCGCCGAGGGCGCCGACGGTGCGCTCTGGATCGGAACGCGCGGGGCCGGCCTCGTGCGGCTCGAGGGTCCGGTCCTGAAGCGATACACCATGAAGGACGGGCTGTCCGGCAATTCGATCGTGTCGATCGTCGTCGACCGGCAGGGGGTCGTGTGGGCCGGGACGATGGCCGCCGGACTGAACCGCCTCGAGGGCGGCCGCTTCGTCACCTACCGCGCGCGGGACGGCCTCGCGTCCGACGCGATCTTCTCGATGTTCGCAGACCGCGCGGGCGCGCTCTGGATCAGCACCTTCGGCGGCGGCGTGAGCCGCCTCGCCGACGGAAAGTTCCGGACGTTCACGACGCGCGACGGACTTGCGCACGACGTCGTCACGTCGACGTACCAGGACGCGGACGGCACGTACTGGTTCTCGACGCGCGGGGGCCTCTCGCGCTACCGCGACGGCCGCTTCACGACGTTCCGCCAGAAGGAAGGTGTCTTCCACGACGCCCCGCAGAAGGTCATGGAGGACGGCCGCGGCTACCTCTGGCTGACCAGCAACCGTGGCGTGTTCCGGATTTCCCAGGCCGAGCTCGCGGCGGCGGCGAAGGAGCCCGGCCGCATCAACGATCGGGTGACGTTTTCGACCGCGACGCGCATTGTCCCGGTCGAGTGCAACGGCACCGAGCACGGCGCCTGGCGCGGGCGCGACGGCCGCCTCTGGTTCGCGACGGTCAAGGGCCTCGCGATGGCGGACCCCGCCCGCATTCTTCTCAACCCGGTCGCGCCCACGGTCGTCATCGAACAGGCCGTGTCGGGAGGTGCCCGGGTCGACGCGCCAGAACGCCTCCGGCTGTCGCCCGGATCGGACAAGCTCGAGCTCGGCTACACGGCCCTCTCGTTCCGCAGCCCGCAGGCCGTCCGCTTCCGCTATCGGCTCGAGGGCTTCGAGCGCGACTGGGTCGATGCCGGCACGCGCCGGACGGCGTACTACACGAACCTGCCGCCCGGTCACTATCGCTTCCGGGTGGTCGCGGCCAACGAGGACGGCGTCTGGAGCCGCACGGGAGCCTCGCTCGACATCGCGCTCGCGCGACACTTCTACGAGACGGCCTGGTTCCGCGCGGCCGCGCTCCTGTGCGCCGCGTTTGCCGCCGGGCTCGGCTACCGCCTCCGCGTCCGCCGCCTCGAGGCGCGCGAGCGCCTGCGCACGGCGCTCGTCGAGGCGCAGCTCGACGCGCTCCAGTTCCAGCTGCGCCCGCACTTTCTCTTCAACACGCTCAACAGCATTCTGCCCCTCATCGGCAAGGACGCGGAGCGGGCCCGGCAGATGGTGGTGCGCCTCGGCGATCTGCTGCGCCTGTCCCTCCGGTCCGAGGACACGCCGCTCGTGACGCTCGAGGAGGAGATCGCGATCCTCGAGAAGTACCTCTCGATCGAGAAGGTCCGCTTCCGCGACCGCCTCGACATCGAGATCGCGATCGAGCCGGGCGTGGCCGCGGCGAAGGTCCCGATCTTCCTGCTGCAGCCGCTGGTCGAGAACGCGATCAAGCACGGGCTCGCGGGGCGGGCGGGACGGGGCTGCATCTCCATCCGGGCGCGCGCCGAGCACGGGCAGCTGGCGATCCGGCTGCGCGACAACGGCCCCGGGCTGCGCGAGGACCGCGACGAGACCAACGGGATCGGCCTGCGCAACACGCGCCGCCGCCTCGAGGCCCTCTACCCGGGCGCGCACCTGCTCGAGCTCTGTCCCGCGCCGGAGGGCGGTTGCGACGTGCGGATCCGGCTGCCGCTGACCCTCGCCCACCTGGCGGCGCGCACGGCGTCGGCAAGTCTCGGAACCGAAGTGGCGATTTCGCGGGCGTCTTAGCGTGCTCGGTGTCGTAGGGGCGGGGCTTGCCCCGCCCGGCTTCGCTGTACCGTGACCGAGGCGGGCGGTCCAGGGACCGCCCCTACGGCACCGAAACCGCCGAAGGCGAGATCAGGTCCGCCGGCCGGATCGGGAGCCTGCGCATGCGCTTGCCCGTCGCGGCGGCGATCGCGTTGGCGACCGCGGGGGCCACGCAGGGCACGGGCATCTCGCCCATCCCGTACGGAACCGGGTTGCCGGGGACCGTGAAGGTCTCGAGCTTCGGCATCTCGTCCATGCGCAGGACCGGGTAGTCCGCGAAGCTCGTCTCGGCCACGCGGCCCGCCGCGATCGTGATCTCGCCCTTCAACGCGTAGGACAGTCCCCAGATCACGCCGCTCTCGACCTGGCCCTCGACGCCTGCGAGATTCACGACCTGCCCGCAGTCGACCGCGGTCACCACGCGGTGCACCTGGACGTCGCCCTTCGCCCCGACGGACACGTCGGCGACCTGCGCGATCAGCGTGCTGCCGTCGTAGATGTTGCAGGCGAGCCCGCGGCCCATGCGTCTGCCCTCCCGGCGCGCGGGCGCCGATCCCCATCCGGCCTTCTCCGCCGCGACCTTCAGCACCCGTGCCAGCCCCGCCCGATCCACCTTGCGCCTGCCGTACGTGAAAGGCGAAGGACCGGCCAGGAGCGCCAGCCGCAGGGCCAGCGGATCCTTTCCCGCTTTCGCCGCGATCTCGTCCAGGAAGCATTCGCGCGCGAAGACGTTGGCCGGGTAGTAGACCGCGCGCCAGGCGCCGGTATTGATGGGTGACTCGATCTCGTTCCAGCCGACCGCAAGGTTCGGAATGTCGTACGGAATGTCGAAGCCGCCCCACGGGTTGCCGTCCGGATCCTCCCCGGGGTTGAAGGCTCCGAACATCGAAAGATGAAAGGTCGTCGCGGTGTGGGTCCATGCAGCGAGGCGGCCGGATGCGTCCAGCCCGGCGGAGAGGTCCACGCGGGCCGCGGGATGCACGCGGTCCTGCAGAAAATCATCGGGGCGCGACCAGACCAGCTGGACGGGCCGCTTCGCGGCCCTCGCGATCTCCACGGCCTGGGTCGCATAGTCGGAGCCGAGGCGCCGGCCGAAGCCGCCGCCGAGCAGCGTCACGTGCACGGTGACCTTCTCGGGCGCGATCCCGAGCAGCTTCGCCACGTCCTTCTGAACGCGCCCGGGAGACTGCGTCGGCGACCAGACCTCGCAGGCGCCGCCCTCGACCCTTGCGATCGTGTTGCCCGGCTCGAGCGTGGCGTGCGCCTGAAACGGAGTCCGGTAGGTCGCCGACAGCCTGGTCGGCGACGCGGCGAGGGCCGCGGACGCGTCTCCCGCCTTGCGGGTCGAGAGCCCCGGGCTCGCGGCCGCGCGGTCGATGCGTTTCCAGAGCTCCCCGGTCGTGAGCTTTCCGTTCTCCCCTTCGTCCCAGGCCACGCCGAGCGCGTCGCGGCCGGACAGCGCCGCGAGGGTGCCCTCCGCAAGAACCGCCACGCCGCCCTCGATCGTCACGACGTCCCGGACGCCGGGCACGGCTTTCGCCTTCGAGATCTCGTACCGAACGAGCTTGCCTCCGCGAACCGGGCACACGGCAACGGCCGCGTAGAGCATTCCCGGCACGCGCGTGTCGATCCCGTACACGGAACGGCCCGAGACGATGCCCGGCCCGTCGATCCGCGGCACCCGGGTCCCGAGAAGTCGAAAGTCCCTGGGATCCTTGAGGCGCGGTTCCTTTGGAACCGGGAGGGCCGCCGCCGCGCCGACGAGGTCGCCGTACGAAGCCTTTCGGCCCGACGCCGGGTGGAGGACTGCTCCCGTCTCCGCGTGACACGCCGAAGCCGGGACGCCCCACTGCTTCGCCGCGGCCGCGACCAGCATCTCGCGCGCCGCCGCGCCAGCCTGGCGCAGCGGCTTCCAGGAGGACGTCACGCTGTCGCTGCCACCCGTGCCCGTCTCCGTGAAGAGCGGGCCGGGCGACGCCTGCTCGATCACGACCGATCTCCAATCGGCCTCGAGCTCCTCGGCGAGGATCATCGCGAGCGAGGTGCGGACGCCCTGGCCCATCTCCGAGTGGGCCACGACGAGCACCGTCCGACCGTCCGCGCCGATGCGCAGCCACTGGCTCGGGGCAAAGCCGGCGGCTCCGGCTTTCGCCGACTGCCCGAAGAGCGGGATCGGCAGGGCGAGGGTCGCGACGCCGAGCGAAGCACTCTTGAGAAACTGCCTCCGGGTCGCGCGCATCATGCCTTCCCCATGGCGACCGCGCGCGCGACGGCTTTCTGCATGCGCCCGTACGTTCCGCACCGGCAGATGTGCGCCGCCAGCGCCGCCTCGACCTGCTCCTGGCCGGCGGGCTTCGGGCCGGCGACGAGCGCCGCGGTCGTCATGATCATTCCCGGCTGGCAGTAGCCGCACTGGGCCACGTCCTCGGCAAGCCACGCCAGCTGACACGGATGGCGGCCGTCCGCCGAGAGTCCTTCGATCGTCGTGATCCTGTGCCCCTCGACGGCCTGGATCGAGACCTGGCAGGATCGCATCGCCTTGCCATCGACGTGGACCGTGCAGGCGCCGCAGTCGCCCACGCCGCAGCCAAACTTGGTGCCGGTGAGTCCGAGGGTGTCGCGCAGCACCCACAGCAGCGGCATGTCGGGGTCGCCCGCCTCGACGGATTGCGCGCGCCCGTTGACCGTGATCGCGAACTTCGCCATGCGCCCCCCGGTGTTGCTACGCGGTCAGACTATCTCGAGTTTCAGGCGCTGGCGGCGCGCGCGACGGTCACGGTGACGCGAAGGCCCTTCGCACCCTTCCGGGGCTCGACGCGGGCGTTTCCGGTCCAGGCCGAGCCGGCCTCGTCGCGAAAGCGCCAATGACTTTCCGTGGGGCCACCGGCATTTCCACCATTTTCCCTCGTCCAGCCCCCGCCGCTCGAAAGCGCCGCATCGAACCGACCGAGGACCTCGGCGGCGGTGGCGGTCGTGCGGAGGTCCCAACACGATTCCCAGCGCTCGCGCGTGCCCTCGTAGCGCACGACCGTGCGCGCATACTCCCGCGCCGCGCCGGCGGCGGCCGCGACGTGCCGGTCGGCGAGGCTCGCCCGCGCCCAGCCCGAGTCCGGGCGCCAGTCGTACTCGAGACTCACCGCGGCGACCTGCGCGGCGCCCTTGCCGTAGAGCTTCTCGATGACGTGCAGGGCGCCGTCGATCCCCGACGAGAGCCCGGCCGCCGTGACGATCTTTCCGTTGTCGACGAATCGCTTGTCGCGAACGACTTTCGTCTTCGGCGCGGCCGCCCTCAGCTGCTCGATCAGGCCCGCGAACGTCGTCGCCTCGAGCCCGTCGAGCAGACCTGCCCGCGCGAGGAAGAACGCGCCATTGCACACGGAGAGCACGACCTCGGCGTCCCGCGCGCTCGCGCGGACCCACTCGATCAGCGCCGCGTTCTCGAGCTGCGGATCGACACCGCCGCCCGGCACCACGAGCACGTCCGCCTTCGGCGCGTCGGCGAACGTGTAGTTCGGATTGACGCTCATGCCCATGGACGTCGTGATCGGCCCCGGCTTCGCGGCCACGGAGTAGATGTGGAACGCCCGCTGCCCGTCCACCGTCGCGTGCCCGAGGACCTCCCAGGGGCCCGTGTAGTCGATGATCTGCACGCCCGGGAAGATCAGCACCGCCACGTTGCGCTCCCGCGGCGCAGCCGGCCCGACGGCCGTCATCACCGGGGCCATCGCCGCCAGCACGGCTCCGAACGCGAGGCTTCTCATTCTCCGCTCGGCCGCGGGGCTATCGTTATCCACGCAGCGCCACCATCGGGTCCACCGTGGTCGCCCGCCGGGCCGGCACGAAGCACGCGACGACGGCGACCGCTCCGAGCACGAACGCCACGACGAAGTAGGTGGGCGGATCGGTCGGCGAGACCTCGAAGAGCAGGCTCGCCCAGAGGCGCGTCACGGCGATCGCCCCGGCCAGACCGAGGGCGAGGCCGGCGAACACGGGACGCATCCCCTGGCCGAGCACCATCCGCTGCACGCTCGAGGGCAGCGCGCCGAGGGCCATCCGAATGCCGAATTCCTGCCGCCGCTGGCCGACCGAGAAGGCGATCACGCCCGCGATGCCGGTGGCCGTGATGGTCAACGCGAGCGCGGCGAACGCCGCCAGCAGGATCGCCGTCAGCCGCGGCGCGGCGAGCGCGCCGGAATGCACCTCCGCGAGCGTGCGAAAGTGGTCCACGGGCTGCTCGGGGCCGATCGCATGCACGTCGGCGCGCACGAGGCGCTCCATCCGCGACGGGTCCACGGCCGTGCGCAGCAGGCACGTCGTCGAGAGCCCGGGGAACTGGAGGAGCGAGAAGTACACCTGCTCGACGGGCGGGTTGGCGAGGCCATACTGGCGCACGTCGCCCGACACTCCGACGATCGTGACCCACTGGATCTCGCCCGGATGCCGGCCGTCCACACCGATCCGGCGCCCGATCGGATCCTCGCCGGGCCAGAAGCGGCGAGCCATCGACAGGTTGACGACGGCCGCGAGCGGGGCGTCCCTGCGGTCGGCCGGCGCGAGGCTGCGGCCCTTCAGGATCGGGACCCCGATCGTCTTGAAATAGTCGGGGCTGACGCGCTGGAAATCCGCGCGCGGCAGCGCCTCGGCGGCGACCGGAGGCTTGCCCTCCATCCGGATTCGGCCGTTGGCGGGTCCGCGCTCGTTCAAGGGAAAGCTGCCGGCCAGCGCTACCGACAGCACTCCGGGCTCCGCCTGGAGCCGCTCGAGCAGGCCCGCGTGGAACGCGCGTTGTTCGTCGTCGGTCTTGTAGCGCGAAAAGTTCAGATCCAGGCGCGAGGTCAGGACGCGCTCGGTGCGGAACCCCGGGTCCACCTGCGACAGCTTCCAGAGCGTGCGGAGCATCAGGCCCGCCCCGGCGAGCAGCACGAACGAGATCGCGACCTGCGCGACGATCAGGAGATTGCGCGCGCGCAGGCGGCCGGCTCCGGCGGTCGTTCGCTCCCGTCCCTGCTGAAGCGATTCGGTCAGGCTGCGCCGCGGCGAGAGGGCGGGGATCAGGCCGAGCGCGACGCCAACCACGAGCGACACGCCGAGGGAGAAGAGCAGCACGGGCACGCTCAGACCGATCTCGCTCGCGCGCGGCGTGAAGCGCTCGGCGAAGTGAACGAGCATCCTCTGGCCCGCCGCCGCGACCACGAGGCCGAGGGCGCCGCCCGCAAGCGCGAGCAGGACGCTTTCCGTCAGCAGCTGGCGCGCGAGCCGGGCCCTGCCGGCGCCGAGCGCCGAGCGCAGCGCCAGCTCCTGCCGGCGGCGCGTGAGCCGCGCGAGCATGAGGTTCGCGACGTTGGCGCAGGCGAGCAGCAGCACGAGGCCAACCGTTCCGAACAGCATCAGGAACGTCGGGCGCGCGGTCCGCGTCAGCTCCTCGGAGAGGGCGATCGGCGTCAGGGAGAGGCGCACCGTTTTTGGATAGCTCTTCGGATAGTCCGCCTCGAGCTTTCCCGCGACGTCGGCCAGGTCCCGGCGGGCGTCGCCGAGCGTGACGCCGGGCTTGAGCCGCGCGAACGCCCCCAGCATGCCGGCGTCCCGGTCGTTCTCCATCTCGGGGTCCGAGCGGAACGGGCACGCCGAGATGGGCATCCAGACGTCGTTGTCCTGCGGGTAGCCCGGGATCGGCGGCAGAACGCCGACGACCGTGTGCGGCCGGTCGTTCATCTGGAACACACGTCCGATGACGGCAGGGTCGCCCCCGAAAGCGCGCATCCAGTAGTCGTGGGACAGCACGAGGACGGCCTCGGCGCCGTGCTGGTCCTCGCCCGGCAGGAACGTCCGTCCGAGGATCGGGTGCACGCCGAGCAGGTCGAAGAAGCTCGCCGAGACCACACCCGTCTGGACGCGCTCGGGCTCGGCCTTCCCGAGGAGCACGAACCACATCGAGTGGTACTCGACCACGTCGGCGAAGCTGTGCGGGCGTTCCCGGAGGTCCTTGATTTCGGGCGGCGAGAACCGGCCGTCGTTGATGCCCGCGCCCGGCGCGTCGACCCGGATCCGCACGAGCCGCTCACCGCCCCCGTATGGCAGCGACTGGAGGAGCACGCCGTGGACGACCGAGAAGATCGCCGTGTTCGCGCCGATGCCGAGGGCGAGCGTCAGGATCGCGGCCGCGGCGTAGCCCGGGTTGCGGCGCAGAGAACGCAGGCCGTAGCGGACGTCCTGCAGGGTCGTGTCCAGCCACACCGCGTGGCCCGCTTCGCGGGTCTCGTCCTTCGTCTTCGCGACGCCGCCGAAGCGCAGGAGCGCCGCGCGGCGCGCCTCCTCCGCGGGCATCCCCCGCCGGACGTTCTCCTCGGTTTCCCTTTCGACGTGGAAGGCGAGCTCCTCGTCGAGTTCGCGCTCCTCGCGGCGGGAGCCGAAGAGGGATCCGATGCTTCCCGCGATCTTCCTCAACATGTCTCCTCCTAGGTCGCCGCGAGGACGCGCCCGACGGCCGCCGCGAAGCGTTCCCAGCTCTCGGTTTCCTCGGCGAGCTGCCGTCGGCCCGTGCGCGTCAGGCTGTAGAACCGGGCCTTCCGATTGTTCTCGGAGCTGCCCCACTCGGCCTCGATCCACCCCTTGAGCTCGAGCCGGTGGAGCGCGGGATAGAGCGAACCCTGGTTGACGGCCAGGACATCCTGCGACAGCTGCTGGATCCGCTGGGAGATCCCCCAGCCGTGCATCGCCCCCGGGGACAGGGTCTTCAGGATCAGGACATCCAGGGTCCCCTGCAACAGGTCGCTCTTCGACGGGGTCATCGGCCCTCCTCTAGGCTCTCTACAGGAGTCTACGGCGCTTCCTGTAGATTGTTTAGGGGACGGCGGGATTTTCTTTGCGGCGGCCGGGATAGGCTTTGCGGCAAAGAGGGGGCACCGTGAAAAGAGGACCAGTTCTCGCCGCTTTCGGAGCCATCGCCCTGTGCGCGGCCCTCGCGCCGGCCGCCGAGCCCGCGGCGAAGGCGCCCGTCGCCATCCGCGCCGCCCGTCTGCTCGACGTCAAGTCGGGCCGCTACATCGACCACCCGGTCGTCGTGGTGGTCGGGGACCGGATCGACAGCGTCGGCACGACCGTCCCCGCCGGCGCGACGGTGATCGACCTCGGCGACCGGGTCCTGATGCCCGGTCTCGCCGACGTCCACACGCACATCCTCCTGCAGGGAGATGCGACCGCGGGCGAGTACGAAGAACAGATCCTCAAGGAGTACCCGGCCCACCGGGTGGTCCGCGCCGTGCGCGCCATGCAGATCGGCCTCGGCCACGGATTCACCACGATGCGCGACCTCGAGACCGAGGGCGCGGGTTACGCCGACGTTGCGATCCGGGACGCGGTCAACGAGGGCGTGGTGCCCGGACCGCGCCTGAAGGTCGTGGGCCCGGCGCTCTCGACCACGGGGTCCTATCCGATCACGCACTTCCGGCCCGACTGGAAATTTCCCGTCGGGGTGATGACCTGCGACGGCGCCGACGAATGCCGCAAGGCCGTGCGCGAGCAGCTCTCCTACGGAACGGACTGGGTGAAGGTCTACGCGAACACCGGCGGCCTGCGCCTGACCCCCGACGGATACGTCGACTCGCCGCCCAACTGGACGAAGGAGGAGATCGAAGCAGTCGTCTCCGAGGCGCACGCCCACGGCGTCAAGGTGGCGGCGCACGCGCGCTCGGACAGCGGCTTGCGCATCGCGGTCGATGCCGGAGTCGACTCGATCGAGCACGGCGACTCGATTCGCCCCGAGATGGCGGCCGAGATGGCGAAGAAGGGCATCATGTTCTGCCCGACGCTGACCGTCGTCCACTACGTCTCGGGACCGCGGGCGGCCGCTGGCTGCGCGATCTGCGCCGAATCCGCGAAGATCCAGGCCCGGTCCTTCGAGAATGCCCGCAAGGCGGGCGTCAAGGTCGTCTTCGGCACCGACGCCGGCGGGTTCCCGTGGACCGAGATCAACCAGGCCAAAGAGTTCGAGTACGAGGTGGCGCTCGGAATGACGCCGATCGAGGCGCTGCGGACCGCCACGGTGAACGCGGCCGAGCTGCTCGGCATGGTCGGCCAGATCGGGTCCGTCGAGAAGGGCGCCTACGCCGACCTCGTCGCCGTGGCGGGCGATCCCCTGCAGAACGTGGCCGTGCTGACCGACATCGACTGGGTCATGAAGGGCGGCGAGGTCGTGAAGGGCAAGTAGGGCGAGCTGGCGTCCATGCTGCGCGTCGGCCTGACGGGCGGTCTTGCCTCGGGCAAATCCACCGTCGCCGCGATTCTGCGCGAGCTCGGGGCCGTCGTGTTCGACGCGGACGCGATCGTGCGCGGGCTCTATGCGCCGGGAGGCGCCGGCGCGGCCGCGGCCCGCGATCTCTTCGGCGACGACGTGCTCGGTCCCGACGGGCAGATCGACCGGGCACGCATCGCCGAAAGGGTCTTCTCCGACCCGGCGGCGCGGCACGCCCTGGAGGCGCGCATCCATCCGCTCGTGGGCGCCGAACGCGCCCGTCTCTTCGCGGAGGCCCGGAACGGGGGCGCGCGCGTGGCCGTGGCCGAGGCTTCGCAGCTGCTCGAAGCGAGGACCGAGTCCGACTACGACCGTGTGCTGCTCGTCGTTGCCCCGGAATCCGAGCGGCTGCGGCGCTGGGAGGCCAAGGGCGGCGACGCCGACGACGCCCGGCGGCGGATCGCGGCCCAGATCGCACCCGAGGGCGCCCGCGCCCGGTCCACGGAGACCATCGTCAACGACGGCACCCCGGAGGACTTGCGCCGGAAAGTCGAGGCCGTTTTCCGGGGCTGGACGACCTGAACACGAGACGCCTTTTCCCGTAGACTTCCTTCATGCCCGCAAAGAAAATCGCACCCCCCGCTCCCCTGTCCCCCAGAAATGGCGACGCGATCCTGCTCGTCGGCACGATGAAGGGCCTCTTCCTCCTGCGCTCCCGACCCGACCGCCGCCGGTGGGACGCCGCGGGGCCGTTCTTCCCGGGCTCCTCCGTCTACGGAGCGGCGATCGATACGCGCGCCGGGCGTCACCGCATCTGGGCCGCCCCGTCGAGCATGCATTGGGGAGCGGAGCTCGCGTGGACCGACGACTTCGGGAAGAGCTGGTCTCGTCCCGAGACCCCCCTGGTGCGCTTTCCCGGAAGCTCGGGCGCCTCGCTCAAGAACATCTGGCAGATCAGCCCCGGCCGCGCCGACGATCCCGACACGATGTTCTGCGGAGTCGAACCTTCGGCGCTCTTCGAGTCGCGCGATGCCGGCAAGACGTGGCAACTGAATGCGGGCCTCTGGAACCATCCCCACCGCGCAAAGTGGAACCCGGGCGGGGGCGGACTCTGCCTCCACACCGTGTTGGTGGACACGGCGATTCCGAAGCGGCTGACGGTCGCGACTTCCACGGGCGGCGCCTACCGGTCCGACGATGGTGGCAAGACCTGGCAAGTCAAGAACCGGGGCGTCCGCGCCGAGTTCTACCCGGACCCGCACCCCGAGTTCGGCCAGTGCGTCCACAAGATCGCCCACGGTGCGCGGCCCGGCCGTCTCTTTCTCCAGAACCACTGGGGGCTCTATCGCTCCGACGACGGCGGCGACTCGTGGAAGGACGTGGCCAACGGAGTCCCGTCGGACTTCGGCTTCTGCATGGGTGCGCATCCCCGCGATCCGGACACCGCGTTCATCGTCCCGCTGCACTCGGACGGCTTCCGCTGCACGCCCGACGGAAAGCTGCGCGTCTATCGCACGCGCGACGCCGGGGCGTCGTGGCAGGCGATGACGCGCGGCCTGCCGCAGAAGGACGCCTTCGAGACGGTCGTCCGCGACGGCATGGCGGTCGACCGCTTCGAGCCGGCCGGCGTCTACTTCGGCACGCGCAGCGGGAAGCTCTACGGCTCGCGCGATGAGGGCCGCACCTGGCAGCTGCTGCGCGAGGGCCTGCCGCCAATCGTCTGCGTCAAAGCGGGAGTCGCCGACAACCTGAGGGCGCGCCGCGCCGCCGGCGCGAAAGCGAAGCGGACGCGGAAGGCCGCCTGATGGCGGTACGCTTCCTGATTCCGGGGCCGCTGCAGCCGTTCTCCGGCGGGCGCGCGGCCATTGCGATCGAGGCCACCCCCGCGACCGTCGCCGAGGCGCTCGCGGCGCTGGCCAGGCTCCACCCCGGACTGCGCGACCGCGTGGTCACGGAACAGGGCGAGATCCGGCCGCACGTCAACATTTTCGTCGAGGACGTGAACGTCCGCGACGCGCGCGGCCTCGAGACACGTGTGCCCGAGGGCTGCGAGATCGCCATCCTGCCGGCCGTCAGCGGGGGCTGATGCTGCTGAAGGCGCCGACGCCGCCGCAGTGGACGGCGGCCGTCCTCGCGGACCTGGATGCGTTCCTCTGCGACCACGCCGCCAACGAGCGCAAGGCGTCGTCCTCGGCGATGGCGCTCGTGGCCCACTACCCCGATCGGCCGGAGCTCGTCGAGCGCTGCATCGAGCTCGCGATCGAGGAGCTGCAGCATTTCGGCCAGGTGCAGGCCCGGATGGCGCAGCGCGGCCTCGCGCTCAGGCCCGACACGCGCAGTGAATACCTGAGGCGGCTCCGGAAGGAATTCCGCGAGGGCAGCGAGCCGTACTTCCTGGATCGCCTTCTCACCGCCGGAATCGTCGAGGCCCGCGGCTGCGAGCGCTTCGGCCTCGTGGCGGCGGCGCTGCCGGAGGGCCCGCTCAGGGAGCTCTATCGGGAGCTCGCGCGCTCCGAGGTCCGGCACCAGGAGATGTACATCGATCTGGCGCGGCTCTATTTTTCTGTGGACTCGGTCGCGGCGAGGCTGGACCAGCTTCTCGGAGCGGAAGCGCAGGTGATGACGGGGTTGCCGATTCGCGCCTCCCTGTATTGAGTTTCCTGTCCTATAGTCTGCGCCCCGTGATCACCACAAAGCCCGTCACCCAGTACCTCTCCCGCCACGCCGAGCCCGAAGCCACATCGGCGGAGCGCCTGACTGGCTCCTTCGGCCACGTCCTGGTCATCCCCGCTTACGGCGAGGGACAGAGCCTCTTCGACACGCTCGGCTCGGTGCCGCGAGGTCCGCGGGGCGACACTCTGATCGTCGTGGTCCTGAACGCGCGCGAAGCGTCGCCGGCGCTCGCGCACGCGGCCAATGCGGCCGCTCGGGCCCGGCTGACCGAGGCCGCCTCCTCCGCGGCGGACCTCGGCGGCGCGCATTCGGTCCTGGCGCTCTCCTACCCCTACGGCACCGTCGCGCTCGTCGACCGGGCGCTGCCCGGGCACTTCCTGCCCGAGGGCCAGGGGGTGGGTCTGGCGCGCAAGATCGGCAACGACTTCGCGCTCGCGCTCCACGCCTCCGGCCGGGTCGCCGCGCCGTGGATCCACAACACGGACGCCGACACGTTGCTCGCCAACGACTACTTCGACCAGACCGAGCCGATCCCGGTGGACGGGAGCGCGGCCGCGCTCTACTTCTTCGAGCACCGCTTCGGCGGCGGCGAAGAGCTCGCCCTCGCCGGCCGGCTCTACGAGATCTCGCTGCGGTACTACACGCTCGGCCTGGCGTGGGCGGGCTCGCCGTACGCCTACGAGGCGATGGGCAGCTGCATCGCCATCCGCCCGGAGGCCTACGCGGCGGTCCGAGGATTCCCGCGCAAGAACGCGGCCGAGGACTTCTACGTCCTCGACAAACTCGCCAAGGTCGGGTCGATCACGCGCCTGGCGGGAACACCCCTCCTGCTCGAGGGGCGCCTCTCGGACCGCGTCCCGTTCGGAACGGGAAAGGCCCTCTCGGACCTGATCTCGAAGAAGAAAGCGCTCTCCGGCTTCCGGCTCTACCATCCCGCCGTCTTCGGCCACCTCGCCGCGTGGCTGCGCGTGCTCGACGCGGTCGCCGCATCGGGCGGCAGGATGGAGGCCGCGCTCGACGAGCTGCCGCGGGGCAACCCGTTCTTCAGGACGGAAGCGCTCCTCGCCGCGCTCGAGAAGATGAAGGCGATCGAGGCGATGCGCGAGGCGATCGCGCGCTCGGGCGACGGCGCGACCATGCGCCGCCACTTCCACACGTGGTTCGACGCCTTCCGCACGCTCAAGCTCGTTCACGCGTTGCGTGATGCGGGTCTGCCGTCGATGCCCTGGCGCCAGGCCCTGGCCGAGGCGCCCTTTGCGGGGCTCTCCGCCTCGACCCAGGACGAGCCCGAGACCCTGCGCCGGGCGCTCGCCGCCGAGGAGCGGTCGCTGTCCGGGACTCCGGCGGGCCTCGCTGCCTAGTTGACGGAGCAGGAGCCGGGGCCGCGCGGGTCCCCGCAGGACCCGCAGCCTCCCGCCGGCTCCGACGACCGGGAGCTCGCCGCGCGGGAGCTCACCGCGAAGACCGAGAGCAGCTTTTCCAGCTTCGGGCTCCGACAGGCCGGGCAGCGCGGCTTCGCGTCTCCCTGGACGAACTGCTCGAAGCGCTTCTCGCACGCGCGGCACCGGTATTCGTAGAGCGGCATCGGGCGATTCTACCGCCGACTAGAACGGATACCCGATCGACAGCAGGATCCTGCCCTTCTCCCTGGTCGATCCCACGGCCAGCTTGCAGGGCGACGGATCGCAGGGCGAGCCGTCGGCGTTGACCGTCGAGGTGACGTCGAACGCGATCGTCCGCAGCTGGACCGGCTGGGCGAACTCGAGGCGGAGCGGGCCGATCGGCGTCACGTAGTGCAGGCCGGCCCCGATCGACTGGCGCAATCCCGTGCGGCCCTCGATCCCGAGATGAATCTCGCCGGGAGTCGCCCAGACCTGCGCCAGGTCGTAGAAGACGGAGATGCCCAGGTTGCCCGCGATCGGCAGCCGGTACTCCAGGCCCCACGCCATGAAGCCGTTGCCGCCGACGATGCGCGGCCCGGGGCTGCAGTCGTACTGGGGCAGCGTGGGATAGAGCGCGGCGCAGGACCCCGTGCCCGTGCCCGCATGAAGGGTGGCCTGCGTGTTGTAGTCCACCGTGACCTGCGAATCGTTCCCGCTCGGCAACGCCGGGATGCCCTCGAGGTCCGTGTCGAAGCCGCGGGCCGTGGACGAACCGCCCGCGAAGAACTTTTCGGCGATCGGAACGGTCTCGCTCGCCGCGGCGCCGGCCGGAAAGAGCCCTCCCACGCGCACGGACGCGGCGATGACACCTCCGAAGACGCTCGCGAACCAGGCCGCCTGACCGGACACCTTGCCGTAGTGCGCGTCGGCGTTCAGGAAGGGAAAAGCGTAGTTGCCGGCCAACGTCACGTAGTACCCCTTCTGCGGATTGAGGACGTCGTCGCGGCGGTCGTAGAGAAAACTCGGGCCGATCGCGGACTGCTTGATCGGGAAGGCGGAACGCGGGAACTTCTCCAGCACGATCGTCGAGAGGTCCTGGGGGTTGGTGGGCGCGATCTGCTGGTAGGAATACCGCAGGCCCACTCGCAGCGCGCCGATCTGGCGGGCTGTCTCGAGGAAGACGCCGAAGCGTTCGATGTTGATGTCCTGGATGGGCTCGCGGCTGGCAAAGACGGCCAGAGTCAGGGGCACGTCGAAGTTGAAGAGGTAGGGCTCGGTCAGGTTCGCCACGACGTAACCGCGCTGCGAGATGGGCGCGTACTGGGCCTCGAACGAGGCCGACTGCATCCGACCGAAGAGATTGCGGTACGACAGCCCGAGCGTCAGAAACGGGTCGCTCGAGGGCGAAGCGCCGTTGGCGTACTGGTAGCCGACGCCGTACAGGAGCGAGATCCGCCGCGCTTCCGAGAGGTTGACGTCGACGTTGTGCTCCTGGTTGTCCGGGTTGACCGGCTGGGGACGCACCTCGATCGATCGGAAGACGCCCGTCCTCGCGAGGTTCTTCTGCGTGTCCGCGATCTTTTCTTCCGAGTACGGCTCGCCCTCTTTCCAGGCGACCTGGCGCAGGATCCGGTCCGGGTCGGTGACCGCGTTGCCGCGCAGGATCGTCTTGCCGAAGAACGAGCGCGCGCCTTCGTCCACCGTGTAGACCACGTCCACTTTGGTCTTGTCGGCCGACAGCGTCCAGTGGTCGCGCACGGCCGCCTCGCGCCATCCCGTGTTCCAGTAGCGGGCGGTGAGGGTGGCGACGTCCTGGCGGACGGCGCTCGGATTGAAGGGCTCTCCCTGCCGCACGACGATCAGCGCCTCGACCTCGGAGGACAGCAGGTGCTCGACGCCATCCACCCGGCGGCTCTCGACGAACGTCCGGGGGCCCTCCACCACGGTGATGGCCACGTCGAGCAGGTCCGGCTTCGAGCCCTCGGTCACGGCGGGTTTCTCCACTTTCGCGGAGATCCAGCCATGGGTCTGGTAGTAACCGAGGACGGCGCTCGCGTCGGCCTCGAGATTGCCGTCGATGAGCCGCCCCGTCTGGATCAGCGGCAACCCGCGCGGCCGCGTGACGATGATCGAGTGGAGTGTCTCGTCGGAGACCGAGGCATTGCCGGCCAGGACGACCTTCTCGACGGCGTACTTGCCCCCGGCCTCGATCGTCACATTCACGGTGACCGGATCGGTCCCGCCCGCCACGGCCGTCACCTTCGCCCGGTAGTGCCCGGAGCGCTGGAGCGCCTCCCGCGTCGCGCCTGCCCACTGCTCGAGGAGATCCTCGTCGAAGGCCTGCCCTTCGAGCAGGGCCAGGATCTCCTTGCGCGCCTGCCTCGGCTTGATACCGACCGCCTCGATGACGTACGACGGGCCGACGGTCACGCGGTAGACGGGCCGGATGCTCGCGCCGTCTTCGCTCGGCTCGGCGGCGATGAGCTCGACGCCGGCCTTGAATCGGTCCTGCTCCAACAGGTACTTCTGCAGGCGTTCGGCGGCCGTGCGGGCCCGCGACTCCCGATAGGCCGATCCGACCTTGAGCTTCGTGGCGGCCAGCAGCCGCTGCGCCGTGAAGGGCTCGATCTTCCCGTCGAAGAACGGCATCCCCACGCGGGCCCGCCGGCCCGCCGCGATCCGATAGACCACGTCGACCGTGAACGTCGCCGCGTCGAAGGTGACCTCGGGCCAGACGTCGGCATGGACATAGCCGTCGGTCGCGAGCTTGCGCTCGAGGGCCGACGCGCCATCCGACAGCGCGGTCCGGTTGAAGGGGTCGCGCTCGGCGAACGGAATGGCGCGGCGCAGGTCTTCGCCCGACAGCGAGCTCGAGCCGTCGAAGACGACGCGCGCCACGCGGTAGGAGCGCCAGAGGTGGATCGTGACGGCCACTCCCCCGTCGGGAGTCGGCTCGGCGGCCACGAGAACGTTGGAGTAGTCGAGCGTGGCGAAGAGGTTCTGGATCGTCGCTCCGGCATCGTCGAGGGTCAGGGGTCGGCCCGCGCGCAGATCGACGAGGGTTCCGATCTCGTGCGCGTCCGCCGGACCGTCGCACGTGAAGGCCACCGAGTCGATCGTCCGGCCGAGCAGGTCCGGCGCCACGTCCTGCGCCGCGCCCCGAGCGGACGCGAGACCGAGAGCGGCGGCGAGGACCAGTCGGGCGGCGAGGCTCCGCATCACAGGCGCTGACGCCGGCGGAAGCTGATCGAGAGGATCCCGTTGTCGTCGCGAATCAGCTGGACCAGGATCGTGTCGGTGGCCTGCCACTCCACGCGGACGATCGGCTCCTTGCTCGAGTCGAGCGCAATCGACGTCGTGACCGAGAGGTCCTGCGTGATCTGCTTGCCGATCGTCGACCGCACGGTCGTCAGCTGACCGCCGGTGAACACCGGGTCGATCTGAAAGCGGTCGAGCTTGAAGAGCTTCTGCGTCTCCTTCTGGATGCCGCCGGTCACGGCGCCGCTGATGGCCCCGCCCGCAGCCGAGACGAGCTGGCTCGTCGTGTCGGCCTGGGCGCGGGTGTCGGGCGCGGTGCCGCTCAGAATCAGGCCGAGGATCGCGTCGTTGGACAGCGGCGGGTCCGAGGTGAAGTTGGCGGAAATGCGCGGCCACGTGCCCGCGAGCAGCACGACGAGGTTGTACCCCTTGACCTCGGCCCGCGCCCGCAGGTCGACGAACGGTGCGATGCGCGCCGTGTTCGAGAACGTGAAGCGTGCCCGCCTCGATCTCGTAGCGAATGTCGCTGAAGACGACCCGGCCGCCCTCGTCGAGGAGGACCTGCCCGATGAGCACGGGGTCCTCGACCGTGCCGCGCGCGCGCAGGTCCACGGTTCCCGAGAGTCGCGCGAGGTTGTTGCGGACCTCGAGCGAGGCCGCCGACACGATGCGGACGTCGAGGGTCGTGCGCTCCTTCCAGGGCTCGCGGGCCGTCGGGGCGCCGCCGGGCCGGCTGCGCTCGAGCAGGTCGGTGAGGGTCACCTCAACGTCCTTCGAATAGGTGCCCCGCAGAAGAGTCACCTCGCCGCGCAGCTGGTTGCCGGCCTCGTCTCCCGAGGCGACGAGGTCGGCGTCCACGGTCAGCCGCATGGCCGGGATCGCCCGCACCGCGACCCCCCGCCCCTGGAGCGTCAGGCGGAAATCCTTGACGGCCCCCCCGGCCAGCCGGAAGGTGCCGGCGACGAAGGCCTCGCCCTCGCCGACCTTGGCGCGCAGCCCCTCGATCTCTCCTCCGGATCCGATCAAGCGCGCGCCGCCCTCGATGTCGTCGAAGGCGTAGCCGGCCATGCGGTAGTGGCCGTTCTCGATGCGGACCGACCCGTTCCAGGCCAGAGCCTCGGAGGGGCCCGCCACAGCGAGGTCGATCGACAGGCGGCCGGTCAGTCCGAGGTCGGGCATCGCCAGGGCCAGCACTGTGGCGTCGGCGCTTCCCGTCACCTTCGCGTCGACCACGGGCTTTTCCGCCGCGAGGTCGAGCGTGCCATGCAGGCGCAGGTCCACGCCCTCGCCCACGGCGTGCACGTCGCCGAGAACGATGCGTTCGTTCTCGAGCGACACGCGGACATCCGAGGCGCTGTGCACGAGCGCGGGCCGGTCGCGCGCGTCGAGGCGGGCTTCCGTCACGACGAATTCGGCCGACGGCCTGGCGCCCTCCCCGGAGGCAAGCCGCACCTGGCCGTGCGCCGCCAGCGCGCCCCCGTCGCCGGCGGGCATGGCGGCGGGTGTGAAGAGAAGCAGCGCCGCGAGATCGCGCACGTCGACGCCGACGTCGAACACGAGCGGCGTCGCGGAGAGGTCCCCCTTCGCGGAAATGTTCCACCGCTCCGGCACGGCGAGCTCGCCCTGGAGCGCGCCGTGGACGACGCGCAGAGACAGGCGCGGCTCCATGGTGGCGGGAATCGCGTGTCCGTAAACCATCCCGTCCGAGAGCGAGGCCGACGCCGTCAGGTCCGGCTTGTCGAACGGGCCCGAGCCGGCGATCTCGAACGAAATGTGCCCGGAGACCTCCGGGGCGGCCGACGCCATGGCCCTCAGGGACTCGAGCGGAACGTCGTCTCCGGCGGCGCGTACCTCGAACGTCTTCTCGCGGTATGCGATCGCCAGGCGCCCGCCGAGCATCCCGCCGTCGAGGTCGGCGCGCACGTCGTCGAGCGCGAAGTGCCCGGGCGTCAGCTCCATGCGCCCCGTGATGCGCGAGACCTTCTGGCCCCAGATCACCGCGTCGTCGAGGGCCGCCGCGCCCGAGCCCGTGACGCCCTCGGACGGATTGCCGACGATGGGAAAGCTGCCCGTCAGGCGGCCCTCGATCGGGTAGTCGAGGTCCAGGTACTGGAGGAAGCGCGACACCGGGAAATCCTTGGCCGTCACGGCCAGGTCCACGGTCGGGCGCGCCGGGTCCTTGCGATAGCGGGCGGTCCCCTCGACAGAGACCGTCGCGCTGCCCTCGTAGGCGCGCAGCGGATGGAAGAAGAAGGCGCCGTCGTGCATGTCCGCCGCCCCGCGGATGCTGCCGAAGAGAACCCCGCCGTACCGCGTGTTTTCGGCCGAGAACTTCGCCGTCACGTCGGGGTTGCCCCAGGAGTTCGCGATGTGCCCCTCGACGTCCCCGCTGCCGCCGAAGCCGAGAGGGCTCGGGACGGAACCGGAGGCGCCGACGAAATTCTGGAAGAGGCGGTCGATCTCGGCCAGGTCGCGCGAGCGCAGCCGGAAGTCGAAGTCGGGCATCCACTCCCCGATGCGAAGGCCGCCGGTCGCGTCGAGCGTGGACGCGGGAAAACGGAACTCCGTCCCCTCGAATCCGATCCGCCCATCGACGACCGCGAGGTCGCCGCCGCCGCCGATCGGGATCCCGAAGCGCCCGCGCACGATCGAGACGGCGGGGCCCGGTGCGATCGAGAGCCGCGCCGCACCGTTGGCGTGCGCGATGCCGCCCTCGGACCACCGCAACGTGGCCGACAGCGCCGCCGCGCCCGAGAGCCCCGTCCCCGGAAGCTTCAGGTCGGCGAAAAAGCGCTCGACCTGGATTCCCTTGCCGTCGAGCGAGAGCGTCATCGGCGAGGGACGCCCGTGTCCGCCGGCGAGATTCTCGATGCGGTACAGGCCGGAGAGGTCGCCTCCGGCGTAGCGCCCCTTCTCGATCTGGGCGATCAATGCCTCGGGGCTGGCGAGCACGCTGGCCTCGAGGCCCTCGATCGAAAAGCCTTTCGCGTCGAGCGCGGCCACGGCGAGCCGGCCCGCGATCCGGAATCCCCCCGGCGGCGGCAGCGAGAGCTCGGCGTCCACGCGGGCGTCGCCGGCAAAGCCGAGCGCCGCGTGGAACACCCGCTCGACCTCGGCGACGTGGAACTCGCCCGCGACCCGCAGCAGGACGCCGGGGTTCTTCAGATCCTCCACCGATCCGGACGCGCGCAGCTCGCCGAAATCACCGACGACGCGCAGCGTGTCGATCTGCAGGCCCGATGCCGGGCCGGCGCGGAAGCCGAGGTCCACCCCGAAGACGAGCGGCTCGCCGCCCGACAGGCGCAGCGTCGTCCGGCGGCAGGCCAGCGACCCGCGGTAGTTGTTGCCCGGCAGCGACGCGAGCTCCGCCGCGAAGTTTTCGAGGCGGCCGTCCATGTCCGACTTGCGCCCCTGGAACTCGAAGGTCCCGCTCTGCACGACGAGCTCCCCGATCTTGACCGACAACCCGCCCTTGGAGGCCGGCCGCGACAGGCCGGGCGGCAGATTCCAGCTCCCATCCGGAAACTGTACGATCGCGATCTTCGGGTGCAGCGCGCGCACGCGGCCAAAGCGCAGCTCGCCGCCCGTGACCGAGACGCCGCCGCCGATCGTCAGCTCCTCGGCCTCGAGCAGCGGGCCCTGCGCCGCGCGCGGGTCGTTGCCCACCCGCACGTCGGCCAGGTGGATCGACGGCGGGAAGATCGTGAAGTCGACCCGGCGGAAGCTCACCGGACGCTGGAGAAGCTCCGACAGGCGCTGCTCCGACACGCCCTGGAAGAGCGACTGGAACCGGTCGGAGTTCCAGATCGCGTAGCCGGCGAGCACGAGGAAGATGACGACGACGAGAAAGAGCCGGGACGTCGAGAGAGGCTGCGCCTCGTGCGGCGCCTCATCCCCCCCGTGCATGCGGAACTAGACCCCCCAGGACAGCTTCCCGGCGAGCTGATCGAAGTGATCGGACTCGGCGGGGCGCAGCAGGGTCACCGACGAAGCGCTCGATCGCACGTCCACCGGGCTGCCCGCGAGCACGGGAAACCCTTCCTGGCCGTCGAGGGTCAGGTACACGCCGCCGTCGCGGCGCTCGGGCCCGAGCACGCTCACGCGGATCCGCGTCGAGGCGGGCACGACGAGCGGCCGCTGGGCAAGCGAGTGCGGGCAGATCGGCGTGATGACGATCGCCGGCAGCGCCGGATGGAGGATCGGCCCTCCGGCCGAGAGGTTGTACGCGGTCGAGCCCGTCGGCGTCGACACGATGACGCCGTCGGCACGGAACTCGGCCACGGGCTTGCCGTCGAGCGCGATCAGGAACGTCGAAATGCGGGCGAGCGCTTCGCGATTGAGGACCGCGTCGTTCAGCACGCAGTACCTTCCGTGGTGCGGTCCGCGGGAAATCGACACGTCCATGCGCCGCCGCCGGTCCTCGCGAAAGCGCCCCGCGAGGACGTCGTCGAGGCGCCCGGTCGCCTCCTTCTGCGAGAGCCCGGCGAGGAAGCCGAGAAGGCCGAGGTTCACGCCGAGCAGCGGCGTGCCCGAAGGCGCCGCGCGCGCGACCGAGAGCAGCGTGCCGTCGCCGCCGAGGACGAGCACGAGGTCCGCCTCCCGCGCGACCCGCGCACGGGCCACCCCGCCCGGGCGGCGCAGCGCGTCGGCCGTCTCCGTGTCGAAGACCACCTGGCAGCCCCTGCGCTTGAGCGCCCGCTCGAGGATCGCGGCCAGACCGACCGCCGACGCGGACCCGATCTTGGCCACGATCCCGACCCGCCGGAACTTCGCGACCGAGCGTCGTGAGCCCTTCATCCTGCTCAATTTACACGAAATCCGAGCAGAAACTCCTCGTTGCCGCGCGCGCCCTGGATGGGCGAGGGGATCGCGCCGAGCACCTCGAGGCCGAGCCGGCGGCCGGCCTGCTCGACCTCCGAAACCACGCGCCGACGGACCTCCTCGGATTTCACCACGCCGCCGCGCGGAACCTCGCCGCGGCCGGCCTCGAACTGGGGCTTGACGAGCGTGACGATCAGTGCGCCCGGCTTCGCGAGCGCGGCGACCGCCGGCAGGATGAGGCGCAGCGAGATGAACGAAACGTCCGCGACCGCGAGGTCGACGCGCTCCGGAACCTCGTTTGCCGAGAGCGCCCGGGCGTTTACCTTTTCGTGGACGACGACCCGGGGGTCGGCCCGCAGGCGCGCATCGAGCTGCCCGTGGCCGACATCCACGGCGTACACCCGCGCCGCGCCCCGCTGCAGCAGGCAGTCCGTGAACCCTCCGGTCGAGGCGCCGACGTCGAGGCAGACGAGGCCCATGGGATCGATGCCGAAGTGGTCGAGGGCGGCGGCGAGCTTGACGCCTCCGCGCGAGACATAAGGATGGGGCGGACCGGCCACGGTGATTTCCGCCGACTCGTCGAAGCTCGCGCCCGCCTTGGCCCCCGGGCGCCCGTCCACCGCGACGAGGCCGGCGAGGATCAGGGCCTGCGCCTTCTCCCGCGTCGGCGCGAGACCGCGCTCGACGAGGAGCAGATCGAGGCGCCGCTTCGCCTTCAAAGCGCGATCACGACCTTCATCGACCCCTCCGGATCGCGCGCCCGGTCGAATGCCGCGACGGCGTCGGCAATCCCGAAGCGGTGCGAAACGAGATCGGCCACGGCGACCCGGCGGCTCGCGATCGCGCAGAGCGCCTCCCGGGTGTCGTCCGGGCCGCAGGAGTAGGACGGGACGACGGCGATCTCCCGGAAGTAGAGCTCGAAGAGGTCCACCGGCCAGATCTCGCCGGGCGGCGCCATCGTGAAGACGAGCAGCGTCCCTCCGGGCGCAACCGCCTGCAGGGCTTCTCGGATCACCTCGGACTTGCCCGGGCAGACGAACACGAAGTCGAAGCCGCGTCCCCCGGACAGGCGCCGCGCCCCGGCCGCGAGGGGCTCGCGCGCGACGTCCACCAGGCCGTCGGCTCCGCTCGCCGCCGCGAGCGCGAGGCGCGAACCGACGCGGTCGGCCGCGGCGATCCCGATCGCGCCGGACGCGCGCGCGACGCGGACCGCGAGCTGCCCCGCCGTGCCGAGGCCGATGCAGAGAAACGACCGCCCCGCCGCAAAGCGGCCGCGACGGAAAGCCTTGAGGACCGTTGCCAGGGGCTCCGTGAAGCTCGCTTCCTCGTCGGACACGCCGTCGGGGATCTTCTGCGTGTCGCGCGAGAGGTTCCCGGCGGGGATCCGCACGGCCTCGGCGAAGCCGCCCGGATCCAGCCGCGAGGAGCGCCAGGTGGCGCAGTGCACGTACAGGCCCGCCTCGCACTCGCGGCAGTCGAAGCACGGCGCATGGTGGTGCGGGACGACCCGGTCGCCGGGCGCGAACTCGCCCACACCTTCGCCCACGGCGAGAATTTCCCCCGCCAGCTCGTGGCCGAGGACGGTGCCCGCCTTGCGCCGCGCGTACCAGTCGAGCAGGTCGGAGCCGCAGATCCCCGAGACGCGGGGGCGCACGAGCGCCTCGCCGGGACCGATCTCCGGCACGGGCATCTCGACGACGGCCACCGCCCCCGAGGCATCGATGCGCACCGCCTTCACGGAAGGGATTATCGGTCAGACGCGATACGCTGGCATCTGCGCCATGCCCGACCCGTCGATCGAGAGCATCAGCGACACGGCCCGCTGGGTGGCCATGTACCGGGCCATGGAGAGCGAACGGCCCGACGGGCACTTCCGGGACCCGCACGCGCGGCGTCTGGCCGGAGCGCGCGGCGAGGACATCGCCCGGACACTACCGGGGTTCAGGTCGGGCCTCTGGCCCATGGTCGTGCGGACCTGCGTGTTCGACGAGCTCGTCGAGAGCGCCGTGTCGCGGGGGGGCGCCGATACGGTCGTGAACCTCGCCTCGGGGCTCGACGCGCGGCCCTGGCGGATGCGCCTGCCGGCGGGGCTGCGATGGATCGACGTCGACCTTCCCGAAATCCTCGCCTACAAGAAGGACTGCCTCGCGGGCGAGAGTCCCGCCTGCGCGGTCGAGTCGGTCGCGGCGGACCTGCGGGAGGCCGCCTCGCGCCGGGAGCTCTTCGACCGCATCGGAAGGAATTCGACGAAGACGCTGGTCCTCTCCGAGGGACTGCTCGTCTACCTGACGCCCGACGAAGTCGGCGCGCTCGCGACCGACCTGCGCACGCCGGAGAGTTTCCGCTGGTGGGCGATCGACATCGTCGCCCCGCGGCTGCTGCGGCGACTCAACAAGCAGTGGGCGCCGTCGCTCGCCTCCGGCCGCGCGGTGCTGCAGTTCGCCCCGGAGAACGGAACACGGTTCTTCGAGCCGTACGGCTGGCGCGAAGCCGAATACCGCTCGACGTTCGAGGAAGGGCTCCGCCTGCACCGCCACATGCGCGGCGCCTGGATCTACCGGCTGATCGGGAAGCTCGCCGGGCCCAGGGGGCAGGAGAAGATGCGGCGCATTGGCGGAATTGCGCTGCTCGAGCGGACCTAGGTCGCGATCTGCTCGACGCCCGAGACGAGGCGTTCGATTTCCTCTTCCGTCGTGTAGCACGCGCAGCCCGCGCGCACGACGCCGTCCTTCTCGCGGCCGAGGCGTCGAATGACGGTCAGGGCATAGAAGTCGCCGCTCGACGCAAAGACCGCGCGGCGGGCCAGGGCTTCGGCCACGTCGTCGGAGGCGCGGCCTTCGACCGAAAAGGAAACCGTCTGCGTGCGCGGCGCGCTCGGAGGCGGCCCGTAGCGCGTGACGCCCGGGATCGCGCCGAGACCGTCCCAGAGGCGCTCGAAGAGTCGCTGTCCGCGCGCGTGGAGCTCGCCGAAGGCCGCGGAAAGCGCGGCCCGGCGCCCGAGACCCGGCGCCGCCGCGAGCGAAGCCAGGAAATCCACGGCCGCCGCCGCGCCGACGATGGCCTCGTGCGAGAGCGTCCCGGTCTCCAGCCGTTCGGGCGCCCAGTCGGGCGCGGGCTCGAGCCGGGGCACGTCCAGCGCATCGATCAGCTCGCGCCGGCCCCAGAGCACGCCGAGGTGCGGCCCGTAGAACTTGTACGGTGAGCAGGCCAGGAAGTCGCAGCCGATCTCGCGCACGTCGACGAGGACGTGCGGGGCGTAATGCACCGCGTCCACGAACGCGAGCGCCCCGACCGCGTGCGCGAGCTCCGAGGCGCGGCGCACGTCGTTGATGGTCCCGAGCGCGTTCGAGGCGGCACCGATCGCCACGAGCTTCGTGCGGGAGGAGATCGCGCGCTCGAGATCGGCCCAGTCGAGGTCTCCCGTCTGCGGCCGCATCTTCACGGAGCGGATCGTGACGCCCCGATCCTTCTCGAGCGCCCTCCAGGGATCGACGTTGGCGTGGTGATCGAGTTCGGTCACGACGATCTCGTCGCCGGGGCCCCACCGCCGACCGAGCGCCCGCGACACGTGAAAAGTCAGCGTCGTCATGTTCTGGCCGAACGCGATTTCCGACGCGTCCGCGTTCAGGAAGTCGGCCAGGGCCACGCGGGCCGCGCCGAGGGCGGCGTCCGTTTCGACCGAGCTCGGGTACCGCCAGTGGGTGTTGGCGTTGTGGTGGAGCAGGTAGTCCGACATCGCCTCGACGACGGCGCGCGGCACCTGCGTTCCGCCGGGGCCATCGAAGTACGCGACGGGGCGGCCCTCGTGCACCCGCGCCAGCGCCGGAAAGTGGCGGCGGATGGCTTCGACGTCGAGGACGGGCGCCGATCCAGTCTGCATGGCGGCGCAGGATATCAGCGGCCGTCCCTTTTCGCGTTAATCTCCTCGTCGCCAACCGTGACCGGAACAGAGGAGCCTCGATGATCCGCCTCGAGGAGCAGGACGCCGTCCACCTCGCCCGCTCCCTGTACGGGCTTGCGGCGGCCGCCCGCCCTCTGCCGAGCGAGCGCGACCAGAACTTCGCGCTCTCGACCGAGCGCGGGGCCTTCGTCCTGAAGATCGCGGGCGCCGCCGAGAAGCGCGAGGTCCTGGACCTGCAGAACGACGCCCTCGCGTGGCTCGCGGCCCGGGCGCCCGCCCTGCCCCTGCCCCGCCTGGTCCCGACGATGGCCGGGGCCGCGATCGGCGAGGCGCAGGGCCGGTTCGTCCGGCTGCTGACGTACCTGCCCGGCGCGATCCTGGCCGACGCGAAGCCGCAGACGCCGGCGCTTCTGGCCGACGTCGGCCGCTTTCTCGGCGAGCTCGACGGCGCGCTCGACGGCTTCGCGCATCCGGCGGCCGCCGGCCGCGACCTGCCGTGGAACCCGGATCGAGCCCTCGAGATCATCGCGCGGCACCGGGACGCGATCCGCGATCCGGCGCGCCGCGAGCTCCTCGACGCCTTCGTCACCGAGCACGCGCGCTCCGTCGTGCCGCTCACGGGACGTCTGCGGCGGGGCATCGTCCACAACGACGCGAACGACTACAACGTGCTCGTCGGAGACCCGACGGCGTCGGGACGCTCCGTGTCGGGCCTGCTCGACTTCGGCGACATGGTCGAGACGTGGACGGTGTGCGAGCTCGCCGTCGCGATCGCCTACGCGATCTTCGGCAAGGAGGACCCCCTCGCGGCGGCCTGCCACCTCGCGGCCGGGTACGACCGGATGCGCCCGCTGACGGACCCCGAGCTCGAGGCGCTCTGGAGCTTCACGGCGATCCGCCTGTGCACGAGCGTCTGCCTCTCGGCGCATCGCCGCACCGCGGAGCCCGACAACCTCTACCTGATGGTCAGCGAGGCCCCGGCGTGGGACGCGCTCGAGCGCATGGGCGCGGTCCACCCGCGCCTGGCCTGGTATCGCCTGCGCGCCGCGTGCGGGCGGACGCCCTGCCCGCAGACGCCCGGGATCGAGGCCTGGCTGCGCGGGCACCGCGCCGAGATCGGGCCCGTCGTCGACGGGCCGCTCGAGCAGGCCGTCGTCTTCGACCTCTCTGTCGGCAGCCCGCTCTTCTCGACGCCCGCCGAGACGACCGACACGCCGGCCATGACGACGAAGCTCTTCGGGGCCATGCGCGCGCGCGGCGCGGCGGTCGGGATCGGCCGCTACGACGAGGCACGCCTGCTCTACATGAGCGACGCGTTTGCCGGGTCGGGCGGGGAACATCCCGAGCGGCGCACCGTGCACATCGCCATCGACATCTTCATGGAACCCGGCTCCCCCGTCCGCGCGCCCCTGCGCGGCCGCGTGCACAGCGTGCGCGACAACGTCGCCCGCCTCGACTACGGCCCGACCGTGATCCTCGAGCACGCGCCCGAAGGAGCGCCGCATTTCTACACGTTGTACGGACACCTGGCACGCGCGTCGGTCGCCGGCCTCGCCGCCGGAGACCGCGTGGAGCGGGGCCAGGCGATCGCCACGATCGGGCCGGCGCCGGAGAACGGCGATTGGCCGCCCCACGTCCACTTCCAGGTCATCGCCGACATGCTCGACATGCAGGGCGACTTTCCCGGCGTTTCCGCGGCGAGCGCGCGGGCGGCCTGGCTCTCGCTCTGCCCCGACCCCAACCTCATCCTCGGCGGACCGGCGCGGTTTCGCGCCGCGGGGGACGAGCGGGAACGCCTCGAGACCGCGCGGCGGCGGCGCCTCGGGCCCTCGCTCTCCCTGTCCTACCGCGCTCCCCTCGAGATCGTGCGGGGCGCCGGCACACTCCTCTACGACGCGACCGGGCGGACGTACCTCGACATGGTCAACAACGTCGCGCACGTCGGCCATTGCCACCCCCGCGTCGTGCGCGCCGGGGCGCGGCAGATGGCCGTCCTGAACACCAACACGCGATACCTTCACCCCTCGATCGTCCGCTACGCCGAGCGGCTCACGGCGACGCTGCCCGGGTCCCTCTCCGTGTGTTTCTTCGTGTGCTCGGGCAGCGAGGCCAACGAGCTCGCCCTCCGGATGGCCCGCGCCAGGAGCGGCGGCCGCGGCGTCGTCGTCGTGGACGGGGCATACCACGGCAACACGCAGGGCCTGGTGGACGTCAGCCCCTACAAGTCCGAGGGACCGGGTGGCCGGGGACTGCCGGCGTGGGTCCGCAAGGCGCCCATGCCCGACGACTACCGCGGGCTCCACCGCCGCGACGACCCCGAGCGCGGGCCGAAATTCGCCGGGCACGTGCGCGGGGCCCTGGCCGAGCTCGAGGCCGCCAACGTCAAGCCCGCCGCGTTCCTGTGCGAGAGCCTTCTGTCCTGCGGCGGTCAGATCGAATTGCCGCCGGGCTACCTCGCGGCCGCGTATGCGCACGCGCGCTCTGCCGGCGCGGTGTGCATCGCCGACGAGGTGCAGGTCGGCTTTGGGCGCGTCGGCGAGAAGTTCTGGGGATTCGAGACGCAGGGCGTCGTTCCCGACATCGTCACGATGGGCAAGCCCATCGGCAACGGCCACCCGCTCGGGGCGGTCGTCACGACGCCGGAGATCGCGGCCGCATTCGCCAACGGCATGGAGTACTTCAACACGTTCGGCGGCAACCCCGTGTCCTGCGAGATCGGGCTCGCGGTCCTCGACGTCCTCCGCGACGAGCGCCTTCAGGAGCGCGCACGCGCGGTCGGTGGGCGCCTGAAGGCGGGGCTGCGCCATCTCGCCGACCGCCACGCGATCGTCGGCGACGTCCGCGGGCTCGGCCTGTTTCTGGGAATCGAGCTCGTCCGCGACCGCGCCGCGCGCTCGCCCGCCGCCGAGGCGGCCGCCTACGTCGTCGAGCGCATGAAGGACCACGGCATCCTGCTGTCGACCGACGGTCCCGAGCACAACGTGATCAAGATGAAACCGCCGCTCTCCTTCTCCGACGCCGACGCGGACCGCGCCCTGGCGGGCCTGGACCGCGTGCTGTCGGAAGACTTCGTGAGGGAAACATGAGACGACCCGCCCGAATCCTCGGCTGCCTGCTCCTGGCCTCGGCCGCGGCCCGTGCCGCCACGGCCGCGCCCGCCTTCAAGACGGAGAATGTCGTCGTCATCGTGACGGACGGCCTGCGCTGGCAGGAGGTCTTCCGCGGCGCCGAGACTGCCCTCGTCAGCGAGAAGCCGGGCGGCGTCGAGGACGTGAACGCGACGAAGGCCGCGTTCTGGCGTCCGACCCCGAAGGAACGCCGCGAGGCGCTGCTGCCCTTCCTCTGGACGACCGTGGCGAGGGACGGCCAGATCTACGGCAACGCCGACATCGGCAGCTCCTCGCAGGTCACCAACGGTTACAAGTTCTCGTATCCCGGCTACAACGAGATCATCACCGGCGCGGGCGACGCCCGCATCGACAAGAACGAGTTCGGACCGAATCCCAACGTGTCGGTCTTCGAGTGGTTGAACGGCACGCCCGAATTCCACGAGCGCGTCGCCGTCGTCGGAGGCTGGGACGTGTTTCCCGCGATCTTCAACCGCGAGCGCAGCCACCTGCCCATGCGGACCGGGTGGGACACGCCGGTCCCGTCCGCCGCGACGCCGAGGGAGGAGCTGCTCAACACCCTCTACCGCACCACCACCCACGAGTTCTCCGACATGCCCTGGGACGCGTTCCTGCAGCAGACCCTCCTGGATTACGTCGCGAAGAACAAGCCGCGACTCCTCTTCGTCGGATACGGCGAGACCGACGAATGGGCCCACAACGGCCGCTACGACCTCGTCCTGCAGTCGGCCCACAATGTGGACGGATTCATCCGCGAGCTGTGGACGGCCATGCAGGCGATGCCCCAGTACAGGGACAAGACCACCTTCCTCATCACGACCGACCACGGCCGCGGCGACGGGCCCGAGAACTGGAAGCACCACGACTGGAACGTCGAGGGGGCGGAGAACATGTGGATCGCCGTCCTCGGGCCGGACACGCCCGCGCTCGGCGAGCGCAGGAATGCCTCGCGGGTCACCCAGAGCCAGATCGCCGCGACGGTCGCGCGACTGCTCGGCAAGGACTGGCAGGCATTCAATCCGAAAGCCGCGCCGCCGCTCGCCGAGGCGATCGCGGGGCGGTAGCCCCCCTCACCCTGCCCTCTCCACCGGCGGGGGGAGAGGGTATTGATTCGAGGCCGCGCTCCTTCGGTCCCCCTCTCCCGGCGGGAGAGGGTTGGGGTGAGGGGCGCTCCGCTGAGTTTCTACAACGTCACGACCGCCGGCCCCGGCCGGGTGACGAAGAACCGCGACTGCTCCGTGACCGCCGGAAACGCCGACGCATAACGATCCGCCCAGCGGCGGCGGAACGCGTCGCGCCGTCCGTCCGCACGAGCGCCCACACGCTTCCGCCGAAGCCGCCGCCGAATGCGGACGCCGCGGCCGCGCCGAGCTCGCGGGCCAGCCGCGCGAGCGCGATTGTCTCGGGCACCTGGTTGCCGAGGGCCTGCTCGGCCAGCGCCTGGGAGCGGTCCACGAGGTCGCCGATGAGCCCGACCTCGGCCTTTTCGAGCAGGTCTCCGACGGACGGCACGATGCGCACCGACTCCTCGAGAAACTGGTCGAGCCGGGCGCCGAGCACCTCCCGCGGGAAGCCCTCCACCGGCAGAAGGCGCAGCAGGCTGCGCAAGCGCGCCGGAGCGTCCGGCGTCTCGGAAAGCGCGGCATGGAGCGACTCGTCGGAGCGGCCCGTCGAACGGTTCCAGAGGGCCAGGATCGCCGACACGGCGAGCGACAGGCGGTTGTAGCGCTCGCGGGCGTCCCCCGTCTTGTCCGACGCGACGCCGCTCGAGGCCACGACGAAGCTCCAGTCGCTCTCGAGCGGCATCGAGCGCTCGTGGCGCACGGGGCAGAACGCGTACTGGGCGATCTCGCCCGCGCGGCAGCAGAGGATCGCCGTCTGGTCTTCGCTGCCGCCGAACGTGCCCACGCCCCGGTCCCCGCCGAGGGCGCCGAAGCTGCGGCCGTTCTCGAGGCACCCGAGATAGCCGCCGAGGTCCTCGGGCCCGCGGATCGCGGCGGCGTACTCCGGACGCCCGGGCAGCCCATTCGCGTCCGCGAGCGCCGTGAAGAGGCCGACGACGAGCGCGCTGGAGCTCGACATCCCCGAGGCGCGCGGCAGGTCGCTCGCGAAGGCGACGTCGGCGCCGCGCAGGGCTCCCGGGAAGTTCCGCGCGATCCGCGCCGCGACCGTCTGCGCGTAAACCGTCCAGCCCGTCGCCGAGGGGACGAGGCCGGCGTCGAGCCGCACCTCTGCCATCAAACCCCGGCCCGCGTCCGCGATCCGCACGATCCGGTCCTCCCGCGCCACGGCGCTGAGGCAGAATCCGCGGCCGATCGCGCAGAGCAGACTGCGCCCGCCGGCGTAGTCGGTGTGCTTGCCGAGAACCTCGATGCGGCCGGGGACGAACCAGCGGCGCACGGGCGCGCCCGCCGTGCGCCCGAGGCCGCGCAGCGCCGCGTCGACGTCGGAGAAGAGCTCCTTCTTGCGGCGCGCCTCGGCCGGCAGCAGGCCTTCGGCGAGCAGCCGCTCGTCGATGCCGCTCATGGGCGCGCCTCCACGGCGCGCAGGCGCTCGGCGACCGTCGCGACGTCGCCCCGCGTCGAGAGGTCGAGGACTCCGTCGCCGCAGGGCACGGCGCGAAATCGCAGGCCGAGCTCCCGGACGCCGAAATCCACAGCCTGTGGCAGCTCGCGCTCGCCGCGCGGGGAGATCGGCACGCGCCGACACGCGGCGAAGATCGCCGGCGAGAACCTCCAGAGGTTCATGCTGAGCAGGACTGGGCCACCCGCGCCGGCTTGCGCGGCGGCGGGCTTCTCGACGATGCGCTCGAGGTATCCGTCGGGGCCGACGGCCAGCACCGCGTAGCGGGCCAGGCGCTCGGCCGGGAAATTGCTTCGCGCAAGCAAGGCGTCGCGCTCGAACACCGGCAGGCCGGGCTCGCCCAGACCGACGAGCGCGCGGATGGCCGAGACCGGGTAGTAGTTGTCGCAGTTCAGAGCCAGGAACTCGCCGGCGCCGGCGAGCGCCTCCGCCGCGAGCAGCGCGTCGGCCGTCCCCCGGGGCTCGGGCTGGACCGCAAACGCGATGCGGGCGCGCTCGGGCGGCGCCGCGGCGTAGTGGTCGCGGATCGGGCATGGGCCCGGCCCGACGACGATTGCGACCTCGCGGATTCCGGCGTCGGCGAGCGCCGAAACGACGAAATCGAGAAACGGACGGCCGAACGGGACCATCGCCTTGGCCCCGGCGTCGGCCGCGGCGGCCTGCGCCGCGTCCAGCCGAGCGGCTGGATCGGGGCGGAGCATCCGCGTGCCGCGGCCCGCGGCGAGGATGACGGCCCGATCGACTGTTGCCGGCAAGCGCCCGGATTCTAGCTCCGGGCGCGCTCACTAGCCGCCGAGCCGCTCGACCGGCGCGTCCGGCTCGCCCTTGGCCTGCCGCCACGCCCGCTCGACGGCCGGAACCACGAAGAACTCATCGAAGGCCCGCTGCCGGGTCGTGTCGTCCCCGGCGAACTTCGCCTTCCAGTCGGCGAGCTTGACCCGGTCCCGAGTCTCTTCGAGCGTGGCGCCCGCGGCGACTGCCGCCTTCACCTGCTCGACGAGCGCGGCGATCAGCGCCTGGACCCGGCGCAGGTAGGCCCGGTCGCGCTGGACGAATCCATGGCCCGGGACGAGGACGTCGGCCTCGAGCGCATCGACCCTTCCGAGCGTCGCCACCCACTCCTCGTAGTAGGAGCCGATCCCGAAGGGGACCGGCTGCACGAAGAGGTCGCCCGTTGCCGCGATCCGCTCCTTCGGCAGGAAGACGACGACGTCTCCGCGCGTGTTGCCGCGGCCGAGCCACAGGATCTCGATCGTCCGGCCGCCCCGGTGGAGCACCAGCCGATCCGTGAACGTGAATTCCGGCGGTGTCTCGCGCATCGCACGCACCTCCCGGGCGAGCGCGCGGTCGAGCGCGGCGATGTCGGCGGCCCGGCGGCGCCGGCTCTCTTCGAGCGGCTTGCCGTCGTCGTCCTTGCCCGTCTCGGCCCATTTCGCGTACTTCTTCGACTGCTCCTCCATGCCCGCGATCTCCTTCGGGCGCGGCGCGTACGTCTGCGCGAGAATGTCTTCCCGCGTGTCCCGATGGGCGATGAACTCGACGCCGGGCCACAGATCCTGGTAGACCTCGTTGCCGCCGTGGTGGTCGTCGTGCCAGTGCGTGGTGACGACGTAGCGCACCGGCCGGTCCGTGAGCTTCCTGAGCTCGGCCGCCATCACGCGCGCCGTCGAGGGCACCATCCCCGTGTCCACGACGAGCACGTCGCGGTCGTTGATCACGAAGAGGGAGTTGCTCTCGATCAGGTTCTGCATCGGGTCTTTCCAGACGAAGGCGTACACCCCGTCGGAGAGCTTCACGACCTCGTACGCCTTCTGCGGCAAGCCCTCGACCTCGGCGGCGGCCGGCGCGCGAAGCAGAGCGACCAGGCTCGCAGTGGCCATGACCATGCGAAGTGTCTTCATGAGGCGGACGCTAAAGAGTTCGCGGCCGTCCTGGCGAGAGTTTCGGGACGAGCCGCGCAACGGGACGGACGAGGGGCCGGTTCAGGCTCACCCGCAGTCGTGCCGGCCGCCAGCGGAAGCGCTCGAGCGCGACTCGTCCGCCCGCGTCGAAACGCACGCGCTCGCGCGTCAGCAGCAGCCGCTGGACGCGCCCGGCCGGCCCGCCGTCGGAGCGCTCGCTGACCTGGCCGCGGGCGTTGACGACGCGGTGCCACGGAAGACCGCTGCCTTCGGGCAGCGCGTGCAGCGCGTAGCCGACCAGCCGGGCGCGGCCCGCGAGGCCGGCCAGAACGGCCACCTGCCCGTAGGTCGCGACGCGGCCGCGGGGAATCCTGGACACCACGGCATAGATCCTGCGGTACGCGTCGCTGCCGCCCGGGGTCGGGCCGTTCACCCCGGCCTCACGGCGACGACGACGTCCTGGTGGTAGTCGCCGCCCGGGGAGCCCTTCCAGCGGCCCGCATGCACCACCGCCGGGCGCAACCCGGCCGCGGCGAACGCCCCGAGCAGCCAGGACTCGTCCTGCGCGACGCCGCCCTCCGGAACCGCCGCGTCGTGGAGAAGGCCATGCTCGATCGGCGCCAGGAAGCTCGGGTCGGTGGAACCGGTCGCCGCCGCCTCGCGCCCGCGCGCGTCCAGGAGGTAGAAGGAGGCGAAGAGCCGCCCGCCGGGGCGCAGCACGCGCGCGATCTCCGCCAGGTAGCGGCCGGCCGCGCCGGGAAGCAGGTGCGTGAAGAGCGAAGTCGCGATCGCGAGATCGAACGACGCGTCGGCCCAGGGAAAGACGAAATCCTCGGCGCGGACCGCGCCCTCCGGATTGTAGAAAGACGTCCGGACGTCGGCGTGCAGGAAACGGAAGCGTCCGGGATCGAGCCCCAGGCTCTCGACGCACCAGTCCGTGTAGGCGCGGACGACGTCCAGCCCGGTGTAAGAGCCCCGCTCGTCGAGCCTCTGCGAGAGCGGCCACGCGATCCGGCCGAGACCGCAGCCCACGTCGAGGACGTCGTCGGAAGGCCGCAGACCCGCGAGCCGTTCGAGCAGCGCCACCGTGGCCCGTCCCTCCTCGAGATAGTTGCCGGGGCCCACGCCGGCCAGCAGGACCTCCGGCGGGGACGGCGGCTTCATGGCCGGGCGGCGATCGCGTAACGCACGCCCTCGCCGCGCGCCTGCGCGGCGAGAAAGCGCGGGAGGTCCTCGAGGCGTCCGCGCCCGGCGACGAGCGGCCGCGGGTCCACCTCGCCGGAAGCGAGCATGGCCAGTGCTTCGGCGGCGTCCGCGGGCGTGTAGTGGAAGGACCCGACGAGCGCGAGCTCGGAGTAGTGGAGCCGCGCGGCGTCGAAGGTGACTTGCGTCGCCGGGCGCGCAGCCGCCGAACAGGAGGACCTGCCCGCCGGGCCGCACGAGCTCCGCCAGGCGCTCCCAGACGGCCCCGTCGCCCGTGCAATCCACCGCGACGTCCGGCGCGGCGCCCTGCGCGGCCGGACTCTCCGTCGTCAGGTCCACGAACCGCGCGCCGAACCGCTCGGCCAGGGCCGCGCGCTCCGGACGCCGGCCGGCGATGACGACGTCCAGGCCGCGCCGCGCCGCCACCGACGCCCAGAGGAATGCGAGGGCGCCGGCGCCGTAGACGAGCAACGACCCCGCCGGCGCGCGCAGGCGATTCCATCCATGGAGGACCGAGGCCAACGGGTCGAGGAACGCCGCGACCTCGTCGTCGAGGCCCGGCGCGGGCCGGTGGAGGTTCGCGGCGACTACGCCCGCCGGGATCCGCACGTACTCGGCAAACGCCCCCCACATCCGGTCCGCATGGCCGGCGGCGCAGAGATTGGCGCGGCCGGCGCGGCAGTCGGCGCAATTGCCGCAGGGTCCCGAGATCCCGGGCACGGCCCGGTCTCCCAGCTTCCAGCCCGTCGACCCCCTCGCCGATCCCGGCCACTTCCCCGCAGAGCTCGTGGCCCATGGTGACCGGCAGAGCGATGCGCGCATGGCCGCGCGCCAGCAGCTTCAGGTCGGTCCCGCAGGTCAGCGCCGCGCCGACGCGCAGCACGACCTCCCCGGACGGGGGCGGGGCCGCTCGATCTCTTCCTGCGCGTACTTGCCGATCGCGGACTGGACGAACGCCTTCACGACTTCCGTGCGCCGATGAAGCGCGCGAGATCGGGCAGGACTCCGCCGCCCCGGGGCAGCGCCTCGGCCGCCGCCACCGCTTCGGCGATGTTCTCGGCGAGCAGCGTGCGGGAGCGATCGACGCCCCACACGACCGGAAACGTGGCCTTGCCGGCCGCGGCATCCTTGTTGGAAGCCTTGCCGAGCGTCGCGGCGTCGGACTCCACGTCGAGCAGGTCGTCCTTGATCTGGAACGCGAGGCCGATCCGGCGCCCGTAGAGGTCGACGCGCGCGAGCGTCGCCTCGTCCGCGCCCGCGAGGATCGCGCCCGCCAGGAGCGAGGCGCGCATCAGGCGGCCCGTCTTGTTCTCGTGGATCCGCGTGAGCAGCTCGGCCGTCGGCGAGGCCTCGGTCTCGGCCTCGATGTCGGCCATCTGGCCGCCGATCATGCCCTGCGTGCCGATGGCGTCCACGACCGTCTGCACGACCCGGACCTTTGCCGCGGCGAACCGGTCGGCCCTCGGGTAAAAGGCGAAGACGCCGAGGCCGTGCGTCAGCAGCGCGTCGCCGGCGAGGATCGCCGTCGCCTCGCCGAACACGACGTGGCAGGTCGGCACGCCGCGCCGCAGGTCGTCGTTGTCGAGCGCGGGCAGGTCGTCGTGGATGAGCGAGTAGGTGTGGATCATCTCGAGGCCGCACGCGGGCTCGAGAACGTCCGCGACGGGGGCGCCGAGGACTTCCGCGGCGGCCAGGCACAGGATCGGCCGCAGCCGCTTGCCGCCGGCGAAGACCGAGTGGCGGATGGCGCGGTGCAGGTTGACCGGCCAGGCCGTCTGCGCCGGCAACAGCCGGTCGAGCGCCCGGTCGACCTCCTCGCGCCGGGCCGCCAGGTAACCGGCGACGTCCTCAGTCGCGCTCGTCATCGTCGTCCTCCGCGGAGCGGTCCGGGTCCGGATCGAAGGGCGCGGTCTTCCACTCGCCCTCCGACTCCTTGAGCACGATCTCGACCGATTTCTCGACCTCGCCGAGCTTCTTCTCGCAGAACCGCGCGAGATCCATGCCCTCCTGGAAGAGGGCGAACTGGGCGTCGAGCCCGCGGTCCTCCCCCTCGAGCTCCGCCACGATCGCCTCGAGGCGCGCCATCGCCTCCTCGAAGCTCCTCTCCTTCTTTGGACGCGCCGTCACGATTCCTCCTCCCGGTCCCCGAACAGCGGTCCTGCGCCGGCAAGCCGCCCCCCGTCGCGAACCACGGCGCCGAGCTCCCCCTCGTGGAGCCGGACGCGGATGCGCTCTCCCAACGTCACCTGCGCGGCCGCCGTGATGGGGGTGGCCGAGCCCTCGCGAAACGCCACCGCGTAGCCGCGGGCGAGCACCGCGAGCGGGCTCAGGATCTCGAGTTTTCGCGCGAGCTCCCGGAGCCCCGCGCGCCGCCGCTCGAGCCGGCGCCCGGCGCGCTCGCCGAGCATGGACTTGAGGCTCTCGACGCGATCGCGCGTCCGCGCCAGCTCCACCACGCGCGGGAAGTCCCCGAGAACCCGCCGCGCGGCCGCGACGCGCCCCGCGTACTCGGCGGGCCGGCGCGAGAGCAGCGTGACCAGGGCGTCGCGACTCTGGACGATCTGTTCCTTCCACTGCTCGACGCGCCGTGGAAATCCGAGCAGGGCGTCCGACCGGGCCCATCCCGACAGGTGCGCCCGCTCGAGGGCGAGCCGGGAACGCAACCCGCGCAGGACCGCCCGCCGCGCATTGCCCACGCGCCGCGCGATCTCGTCCTTGCGCTCGACGACGAGCTCCGCCGCGGCCGAGGGCGTCGGCGCGCGCAAATCGGCCACGAGGTCCGCGATCGTCACGTCGATCTCGTGGCCCACGCCCGAGATCGTCGGGATGAGGGAGGCCGCGAGCGCCCGGGCCAGGCGCTCGTCGTTGAACGGCGCGAGGTCCTCGGGCGAGCCCCCGCCGCGGGCGAGGATGAGGACGTCGAAGCCGCCGCGGCGATTCAAGTGGGCGAGCGCGGCCGCGATCTCCGCCGCCGCCATCTCTCCCTGGACGCGCACCGGGTAGACGGTGATCGCCAGGCCGTCGAAACGGCGCGCCAGCACGTTCAGGATGTCGCGGACGACGGCGCCCGTGGGCGAGGTCACGACCGCGATCCGCCGCGGCAGCCGCGGGATCGCGCGCTTGCGCGCCGGGTCGAAGAGCCCCTCGGCCCCCAGCCGCGCCTTGAGCTGCTCGAAAGCGAGCTGGAGGGCCCCGCGGCCCACCGGCTCGACCGCAAAGGTTTTGATCTGGAACTTGCCCTGCGGCGCGTAGAGGTCGAGCGCGCCCCGCACGACGACCTCCAGGCCCGGCTCCATCTTGAAGGGCACCCGCTTCAAGTCCGACGCGAAGATGATGCCGGGCAGAGAGGCGGTCTTGTCCTTCAGGGTGAAGTAGCCATGGCCGCCGCGCAGGTCGAAGCGGGCGATCTCGCCCACCACCGACATGTCCCGCCAGGTCGTCCGGAGCACGCCGGACACCTCCGCGAGCAGCTCCGAGACGGTGTACGGGCGCGGCGGCGCGGAAACCGGGACGGGGCGCGGAAGCATCCCGGGATTCTAATCTCCGCCCGCTTTCGCGGCGCCCGAAAAGGGCACCGCGAAGACGAGCAGCGTCGCCATCTCGACTTCCGTGTCGCCGAAGTTGTACTCGAAAAACCCGGCGACCGTCAGCGCCGTCACCGCGAGCAGAGCCCCGCACCAGAGCGCCGCCCGGTCCGGACCGTCACCGCGCCGCGCGAGCGCCGCCGCGCGCGCGAGAACGAGCCCGACGAGCGCGAAGTACGCGGCCGCGGCGAAGAGCCCGTTGGCCGCGGCGATCTGGATCATGTTGTCGTGGAGGTGGGGCACGCTCCAGCGCGGAGCGTCGGGATCGCGATAGAGCGGGTAATAGCGCTTGACCATCTCGGGCCCGAGGCCGAAGACCGGAAAGTCACGCACCATCCGGGCGCCCGCGCGCGCCATGGCGATCCGGTCGCGGTTGGTGGTGTCGGAGAGGTCGGTCGTCGAACGGATGCGGGCCCGGATTCCGGCGGGAGCGGCGAAGTAGACGACGACGAGCGCGGGCAGGACCCAGAGCAGCACGCGCGGGCGCCGCACGGCCGCATAGACGAAGAGCGCCGCCACGATGCCCACGTAGGCTCCCCGCGTGTACGTCAGCAGGACCGCGGTGAACGGCAGGACGCAGAAGAACCCGAGCGCGCGCCAGCGGCCCCTCCCCTCGAGCGCAAACCCGAGCAGCAGGCACCCCGAGAGGGCCGCCAGCCCCGAAAAGGTCATGTAGTGCGAGAGGGTCGCGCGAATGCGGCTCTGGAGGTCGTTGCCCCCGTGGAGAAACTGCCAGATCCCGTACAGGGCCAGCACCGTCACCGAGGCCGCGAGCGAGAGGAAGACCGCCCGCGCCCGGGCCGTCGTGTCGCAGAGGTCCATCGCGATCGGCACGAGGAGAAAGAGCGAGAGGCCCGGGAAGATGACGGCAGCTCGCGGCCGGATCGCGCGAGAAGACGGCCGAGCCGATCGTCAGCAGCGCGAGCACCAGCAGGACGAAGGCGATCGGCGACCGCAGGCTCTCGGGCCTGCGCCCTTCCCGGACCACCGACGCCGTCCACACGACGAGCAGGAGCCCGGCGCAGATGTACGCCGGCGCGATGAACGGGGTCAGGAAAGCGAAGAGAAGGAGGAGGGCGAATGCGGTCCGACGAAGTGACACCCGATCGGCGATCGGCGCTCAGCGCCCCGCGGCCTCCGAGCCGGGAAGGGCCTCATCGATCAGCATGACCGGGATGTCCGAGACGATCGGGTACACCAGGTCGGCCTGCTTCGAGTACAGGCCCTGGGTCACGACCGGCTCCTCGTCGCGGAACTTCTCACGGTACTTGTCGACGAGCGTCTTGCGGGTGGACTCCTTCAACTCGACGAGCTCGAGGGGGCCCTTCGTCTTGGGACAGACCAGAATCGCGAGCAGCTCCGGATCGACCATGGCCGAAGTATATCGGGGACGCCGCCCTTCGCTAGCAGGCTGCTGAAGAAGGGGGTGGGATGACGTTACGAGCGCCGTGGGGTCAGATGCAAGGAAGCGCGACGACGGCGATGCCTTCGCATCGGCGAGGAGCGATGACGCTGCAGATGGCCCTTCGCCGCCGTAAGGGCGCCCGCATCCATTCTTCAGCAGCCCGCTAAAGCGACGCCAGGATCTCCTTCGGATGGCTCTTGACGGAGACCTTCGGGTGGGCCTGGGCGATCTTCCCGTCCGGCCCGATGACGTAGGTGATGCGGCTGGCGTTGCCGGAGCCGGCGTCGTCGGCGGCGCCGTAGGCCATGCCGATCTCCCGCTTCACGTCGCAGAGGAGCGGAAAGGGGTAGTCGAACTTCTTCGCGAAGGCCGCGTTCTCCTCGACCGTGTCGAACGAGACGCCCAGGATCTCGGCATTCTTCTTCTGGAATTCGGCATAGAGGTCGCGGAACCCGCAACCCTCGATCGTTCAGCCGGGGGTGTCGGCCTTCGGATAGAACCAGAGGACCACCGACCTGCCCGCGTAATCCGACAGCCTGCGCGTCGAGCCCGTGTGGTCCTGGACCGTGAACCCGGGAGCGGTGTCGCCGACGTTCAGCATCGTGGGCTTCCTCCAAATGGATTTCAGGATTCCGATCATCGGTCCGGGTTGCCTTCCCAGGTTTCCCGGGATTCATCATACGCGGGCAGATCGAGGGGCCAGCCATTTTCGCGGAACCGCTCCCACTCCCAGACCTTCGCCCACTTCAGAAAGACGCCCCAGGCCTGCAGCACGCAGAGCACCAGGCCGTGCGCGGCCGTCCAGGAATCCGGCCTGGACGACGTACATCCGCACGAACCGCCACCAGGGCCGGAAGAGCAGCTCGAGCGGGCCGGCGCGCCGTCCCTGCCGGAAGGCGTCGGCCGCGCCCCAGGTCGCGTACCGGTGGAGCTTCTCCAGGTACTGCCCGAGCGAGCGGCAGGTGTGGTGGATCATCGGCGCGAGCAGCGTCGGCGTCGGCCCTTCCGCGGCGAGGTCCGCGTGGACGCGCCGGTTCGGATACCGCGCCGTGCCGCGCTTGATCGAGCCGGACGACCTTGTCGGTCGACCAGCCCGAGTGGCGGATGACGCGGTCGAGGAAGACGTTCTGGCGGCGGATGAAGTAGTGATCGGCCGCGGGGCCGCGCTCGAGCGTGCGCAGGATCTCCTGCGCCAGCTCCGGCGGGATCCGCTCGTCCGCGTCCACGATCAGCAGCCACGGCGTCGTCACCTGGTCCATGGCCCAGTTCTTCTGGGCCGCCGAGCCGAAGTACTCGTGCTGGACGACCTGGACGCGCGGGATCGACCGAGCGATCTCGACCGTCGCGTCGGTCGAGAAGGAGTCGACGAGCAGGATCTCGTCGACGAACGCGAGGCCCTCGAGGCACTCGCGGATGTTGACGGCCTCGTTGAGAGTGGTGACGATCGCAGTGAGGCGAGGCCGCATCAGGATACCGGCCCGCTCAATCCACCCGGACCTGCACGCGCTCGATCTTCCTCGCCTTGCCCGTCGCCTCGTCCACGTCGACGACGCAGCCGGACAGCCGGATGTCCTTCTTCGCGGTCTCGAACGAGCGCGGGGTCTGGGACAGGAACTTCTCGATGATGCGGTCCTTGGAGAAGCCGATGATGCCCTCGTAGGCGCCAGTCATGCCGGCATCCGAAAGGTACGCGGTGCCGCCGGGGCGGATCGTCTCGTCGGCGGTCGGCACGTGGGTGTGCGTCCCCACGACGGCCGAGACGCGGCCGTCGAGGTACCAGCCGATGGCCGACTTTTCGGAGGTCGCCTCGGCGTGCATGTCCACGAAGATGACCTTCACGTCGCCCGCGCGCGCGAGCTCCTCGTCCGCCACGCGGAAGGGCGAATCCGCGTTGGCGGGCATGAACACCTGTCCCTGCAGGTTCAGTACGCCTACCGGAATGCCCGACGCCGTCGACTGTACCGTCCACCCGCGGCCGGGGTTGCCGGGCGGATAGTTGGCCGGCCTCAGCAGGCGGTCCGACGAGTTCAGCGTGTCGTAGATCTCTTTCTTGTCCCAGATGTGGTTGCCGGAGGAGAAGACGTCGATCGGCATCTTCGAGAGGTCCTCGAAGAGATCGACGGTCAGCCCGAATCCGCCGGCGGCGTTCTCGATGTTCACGATCGTGAAGTCGACCTTGTGGCGATCGATGACGCCCGTCAGCCCCTCGACGAGCGCGCGGCGCCCCGGGGCGCCCACGATGTCGCCGACGAAAAGAATGTGCATGGGTTACCGGGCGTACTCGACCGCGCGCGTCTCCCGGATCACCGTGACCTTGATCTGCCCCGGGTACTGGAGCTCGGCCTCGATCTTCTTCGCGATGTCGCGCGAGAGCCACAGCGCTTCGTCGTCCGTGACGCGGTTGGCCTCGACGACGATGCGCAGTTCGCGGCCGGCCTGGATGGCGAAGGCCTTCTGCACGCCCTTGAAGCCGTCGGCGATGTGCTCGAGCTTCTCGAGTCGCTTGACGTAGGTTTCGAGGATCTCGCGGCGGGCGCCCGGCCGCGCGGCCGAGAGCGCGTCCGCGCCGTTGACGAGCACCGCCTCGAGCGAGCGGGGCTCGTAGTCGCCGTGGTGGCACTCCATCGCGTGGATCACCTCGTTGGACTCGCCGAACTTCTTCAGCACTTCCCGGCCGAGCTCGAGGTGCGTCCCCTCCATTTCGCGGTCGATGGCCTTGCCGATGTCGTGGAGCAGTCCCGCGCGCCGGACGACCTCGACGTTGGCGCCGAGCTCGGCGGCCATGTTCATGGACAGCCAGCCGACCTCCTTCGAGTGCTGGAGCACGTTCTGGCCGTACGAGGTGCGGTACTTCAGGCGTCCGAGCATCTTGATGAGCTCGGGGTGGAGGTCCGGGATCCCGAATTCGAGGGCCGTGGCCTCGCCCTCCTGCCGGATCTTTTCCCAGAGCTCGGAGCGCACCTTCTCGACGATCTCCTCGATGCGGGCCGGGTGGATGCGCCCGTCCACGATCAGCTTCTCGAGGGCGTGCCGCGCGACCTCGCGCCGCAGGGGCTCGAAGGCGGAGATGACGATGGCTTCCGGCGTGTCGTCGATGATGAGGTCGACGCCCGTCGCCGCCTCGAGCGCCCGGATGTTGCGACCCTCGCGGCCGATGATGCGGCCCTTGAGGTCGTCCGAGGGCAGCTCGACCACGGAAACGGTCGCCTCGACCACGGTGTCCGAGGCGAGGCGCTGGATCGCCATGCCGATGATGCGGCGCGCCTTCTGGGTGGCCTGCTCGTTGGCCTCCTCCTCGATGCGGCGGATCAGACCGGCCGACTCGATCCGGGCCTCGTTCTCGACGGACTTGACGAGATCCCGCTTGGCGTCGACGGCCGTCAGGCCCGCGATCTGCTCGAGCCGCTTGCGCTGCTCCTCGATCACACGCAGAGCCTCGGCCTGGGCTTCCTCGACCTTCTTCTGCGCCTCGACGACCGCCTTCTCCTTGCGGCTGAACTCCTCGTCGCGGCGCTCCTGCTGGGAGAGCTTTCGGTCGAGGTTCTCTTCCTTCTGCTGGACGCGGTTTTCGAGAGTGGCGATCTCCTGGCGACGGGCCTGGACCGTCTTGTCGAACTCGACGCGCGCCGCGAGGACCTTTTCCTTGGCCTCGATGTCGGCTTCGCGGAGCTTCGATTCGGCCTGTTTGCGGGCTTCTGCCAGGGCCTTCTCGGCTTCCGTCCGAATCCCGAGGCGCTCGGACCCGACCTTCTTCCTCAGGAAGAAGAAGCCGACCGCCAGCAGGACCACGGCGACAACCAGGCCTGCCGCGGCCGCCATCGCGAAAGTTGTGTTCATTCGGCCCCCCAAAAAGCCCGGGGGGCGCTCTCAAGGCGCAGGTACGGCTACACGGCGAACAGGAAGCGTCTCTTCCGACGAGGGTTAAGCATCAACCGCCAGACCCTTCCACAGGACCACTCGATTTCCTTCGCGTGTCCCCGATTTCTCGGGGTGCCGACGCCTCGCCTTCAGGCGCCCAGGGCGTCGTCCAGTTTTCGAATCAGGCGTTCCACACGGGCCTTCGAGTCCGTGGGGTCGCCCTGCCGACGTTTTTCCGCCTGATAGAGATCGTCCGAGATGTTCAGGGCGGCGAGGATCGCGATTTTCGTGGTGTCGACCGTCGCCGTCCGTTCCGCCACTTCTTTCATTCGGGAATCAACGAAGCGAGCCAGATCGTGAATGTAGCCGCTTTCGCCATCGGCGCGGACGCTGTACGTCTGCCCGAAGATTTCGACTTGAGTCACACTGCCCCGCTTATCCAATCGTGAGCACTGACTCCTTTCCGACCCGGAGTCTATTTCGTGTAGGCCAAGCGAGTCAACGGTTTAGCTCTAACCCCCGGCAGCGTTACGACTTCTTTTCGTCGGCGGCCTCGAGCGCATGGATGAGCTTCTCGAGGCGCTCGCGCACGGTCTCCTGCTCCCGCTCGAGCCGCTCGACGACCCCCTTCGAATCGCCGGCTTCCTTTTCCGACTTTCGGGCGGCCGCGAGGTCCGTCCGGAACTTCTCGTTTTCGGTCTCGAGCTGCTTCAGGCGCCCGAGCAGCTTCTCGATCTTCCGGTCCAGGGCGTCGAAAACCTTGACGTTGTCCATGCTCTCCTCGTTGTTGTCTTACGCGAACGTGATGCCGGGCCGGGAGGCGAGCTCCTCGGCAAGGCGGCGCACCTGTCGGTTCACTTCTTCCTGTTCGAGCGTCCGGTCCGCGGCGCGGAACGTCAGCCGGATCGTGGTCTTCACCTGCCCCGCCGCAACCCCGGGACCCTCGTAGCGGTCCACGCACGCGAGCGACTCGAGGTGCGCGAGAGCGCGGGAGCGCACGAACTGCTCGAGCTCCTGCCACGCGAAGTCCTTGGGCTGTGCAAAGGACAGGTCCGCGCTGATGGCCGGCAGCGTCGAGTACTCCTCGAACTGGAAGGGCCGGTCGCCGGCCGGAACCGCGTCCACGAGAATCTCTCCGGCGAACACGGACGCCACCAGGCCGCGCCTCTGGCGCTCGCCTCCGGCGACGAGACCGGCGATGCCGAGCAGCCTTCCCGAGCGCGTCTCGACCGTCGCGGCCGCGCCCTCGGTGAACGCCTCGACGCGCACCGGCTTCCACGCGAGATCCGACGCCGGCACCCACGGCGCGAGCAGGGTTTCGACGAGGCCCTTTGCGTCGAAGAAGTCGGCCGCCCTCAGCTTCTCGGGAAGGCTCCAGTGCGAGCGGCGGTCCCCGGCGAGCGCGAACGCGAAGCGCCGCGATTCGTAGGATTCGGGCCTGTCCGATTCTCCCCGCGAGCCGAAGACGCGACCGACCTCGAAAAGAGCCGACTCCCGGGCACCGTGGCGCAGGTTGCGCGCGGCCGCATCGAGCAGGCCGGGCAGCAGCGTCGCCCGCAGGTGCCGGCGCGACGCGTCGAGCGGGTTGACGAGCGCGAGCGGCTCGAGCGCCGTGTCCGTCAACCGGAGCCAGTCGCCGAAGGGCGCCTCTTCCCCGTCGCGGTCGACGAAGGGGTCGTTGACGGTCTCGAAGAGCCCCGCCGCCGCGGCCGCGTCGCTCAGCCGGTCTTCGACGCCGCGCAGTGGCTCCTTCACCTCGCCCGCGCCCGTCGCGGCGGGCAGGCGCGAGGGCAGGCGGTCGTAGCCGTAGACCCGGAGGACCTCCTCGACGAGGTCGTCCTCGCGCCGCACGTCCGTGCGGAAGAGCGGGATCGAGACCGAAAGACGCTTGCCCTTGCGCTCGTGCGCGAATCCGAGGCGGCCGAGGGCCTCCTCGGCGAAGTCGAGGCCGAGGCGGGTGTCGCCGGAAAGCAGGCGCAGGCGCGAGAGGCGCAGCGCCGTGCGCCGGATGCGAAAGAGCTTCCCGTGCACGTCCAGCAGGCCCGGGGCGACCGTGCCCCCGGACGGACTCCACGAGCAGGCGCGCGGCGAGATTGAGCGCTCCCGGGATCGCGTCGATGTCCGCGCTGCGTTCGAAGCGGTGCGAAGCGTCGGTGTGCATTCCGAGGCGCCGGGCCGTGCGCCGGACCGTGGCCGGGTCCCACCACGCCGCCTCGAGCAGCACGTTGGTCGTCGCGTCGGTCACGGCGGTATCGAGGCCGCCCATGATCCCCGCAAGGGACACCGCCCGCTCGGCATCGGCGACGACGACGTCGGAGGGCTCGAGGGCGCGCTCGACGCCGTCGAGCGTGACGAGCTTCTCTCCCTTGCGCGCCTTGCGGATGATCGAGCAGGCCGCCGGACGAGCCTGTCGAAGTCGAAGGCGTGCAGCGGCTGGGCGGTATCCCAGAGGACGTAGTTGGTCGCGTCCACGGCGGCCGAGATGGACTTCGCGCCGATCGCGGCCAGCCGCGCGCGCACCCGCTCGGACGCGGGCCGGCGCTCGATGCCGCGCACCATGCGCGCGCCGAAGCGGCGGCAAAGGCTCGGCACCTGCAGGACGATCGAGGCGACCTGCTCGGTCGCCTCGCCGCCCGCGTCGGGTTCCGCGTAGCGGCCCGCGAACTCCTTCATCGGGATCCCGGCCATCGCCGCGATCTCGCGCGCGAGGCCGCGATGACCCATCGCGTCGGGCCGGTTGGGCGTGATCTCGGCGTCCAGGATCGCGTCGGTGCCGCGAACCTCGACCGACTCGATCGGGATGCCCGCCCGGTCGAGCAGGGCGCGGGCGCCATCGGCCCCGCCGGTCGCGGCGGTGTCCACGAAGTCGCCGAGCCACTCGAGCGAGAACTTCACGCGCGCCCCGCGAACTGGCGCAGGAAACGCTCGTCGCCCTCGAAGAGCAGGCGCAGGTCCGGAAAGCCGTACTTGAGCATGGCCACGCGGTCCATGCCGAGGCCGAAGGCGAACCCGGTGTATTCCTCGGGGTCGATCGCGCACGCCCTGGAGCACGTGCGGATGGACCATTCCCGCGCCCATGATCTCGATCCAGCCCGAGCCCTTGCACTTGCCGCAGCCGGAGCCCTTGCAGAAGATGCAGCTCATCGAGACGTCGACGCCGGGCTCGACGAACGGAAAGAAGGTCGGAATGAACCGCGGTTTCGTTCCCGGGCCGAAGAGCTCCGCGAGGAAGGCGGCGACCGTCCCCTTCAGGTCCGCCATCGAGATGCCGTGATCGACGACGAGGCCCTCGACCTGGTGGAACACCGGCGAATGGGTCGCGTCCACCTCGTCCTTGCGGTACACGCGTCCGGGCACGATCAGCCGCAGGGGCGCCCCGTGCCGCCGCATCTCCCGGATCTGCACGGGCGAGGTGTGCGTCCGCAGCAGCAGGGGCGAGACCGCCTTGCGATCGACGAAGAGGGTGTCCTGCGAATCGCGCGCCGGGTGGTCGGGCGGGAAGTTCAGCGCCTCGAAGTTGTGACAGTCGTTCTCGATCTCGGGGCCGTCGGCGATCGAGTAGCCCATCCGCAGGAAGATGCCCTCGATCCGGCGCCGGACGATCGTGATCGGGTGCAGCCCGCCCTCGCGCGTGCGGCGTCCCGGCAGCGTGACGTCCACGGCCGCCGCCCGGTCCCGCGAGGCCGCCTCGTGGCGCTCGAGATCGGCTCCGAGCCGCTCGACCGCCCCCTCGATCTCCGTCTTGGCGGCATTGGCGCGGGCGCCGAAGGCCTTCCGGTCGGCGGCCGGCAGCGCCTTCAACCGCGCGAAGAGCTCGGGAACGAGCCCCTTTTCGCGGCCGAGCCACCGACCCTTCAGGCGCTCGATATTCCGCCCGCGAAGACACACCCCGGGCCATCTCCTCGCGAAAGGAGCGCAGGAGCGCTTGGGCGTCGTCCTCGGACACGTTCTCGCCGACCGCTTCCGCCTAGGCGATCTTCAGCGCCTGCTTGGCGACGCCGACCATGTGGGTGAAGGCCGCCGGGTCCGAGACGGCGATGTCCGCCAGCATCTTGCGGTTGATCTCGTTGCCCGCCTTCTTCAGGCCGTCCATGAGCTTGCTGTACGAGATCTCGTGCTCGCGCGCGGCGGCGTTGATGCGGACGATCCACAGGCCGCGGAAGTCGCGCTTCTTCGCCTTGCGGTCGCGGTAGGCGTACACGAGCGACTTCTCGACCTGGCAGCTTCGCCATGCGGTACGACTTGGATTTCGTTCCGTAGTAGCCCTTGGCGAGCGCCAGGGTCTTAGCCCGGCGGTTCTTTCTCTTGGGTCCCCTCTTTACACGAGGCATCGTTCTCTCCTATCGGTGGTGAATCGGTGGATTCGTGAACGGCCCGGAGCCCCTCGGCCCGGCTCCAGGCATCACGCGTACGGCAGCATCTCGCGGACGCGCTTGATGTCGCTCTTCGATACGGTCGTGCCCTGGGCGAGACCGCGCTTTCTTCCCGGCGCCTTCTTCGTGAGGATGTGGCTCTTCATGGCGAACCCCCTCTTGAACTTGCCCGTGGCGGTCTTCTTGAACCGCTTCGCGGCGCCCCGATGGGTCTTCAGTTTCGGCATCGTCTTGCTCCAATCGTGAGTCGGTGAATCGGTCCGTCGTTAGCCCGCCGCCTTGGCGCCGGCCTTCTCGTGCTTGACGGGCGAGAGGATCTGGTAGAGCCGGTTGCCGAGCATCTCCGAGCGCGACTCGGCGATCGCCTTGCCGGTCAGGTCCACGAGCAGCCGATCGAGGACGCGCTGGCCGTTCTCGCGGCGCGCCATTTCGCGGCCGCGGAACTGCACGGTCGCCTTGACCTTGTCGCCGTGCGCCAGGAATTTCTCGATGTTCTTCATCTTGAACTCGTAGTCGTGGTCGTCGATGTTGGGCCGGAACTTCACTTCTTTGACCTGGGTCGTCTTCTGCTTCTTCTTCGAGTCCTGCTGCTTCTTCTTCTGCTGGTAGATGAACTTTCCGAAGTTCATGATCCGGCAGACGGGCGGCTGCGCGGTGGGCGCGATCTCCACGAGATCGAGGCCCGCCTCCCGGGCCTTCTGGAGCGCCTCGGCCATCGTCACGACGCCGACCGCTTCGCCTTCGGCGCCGATCAAGCGCACCTCCTTCCACCGGATCTGTTCGTTGACCCGAATGCTCTTCTTATCGATCTTTCACCTCCGTCGTCATTTCCTGGACTCTGGCCGCGACCGCGCGGCCGGCGGCCGCGAGGAATGCGTCGAGGGACATCGTACCGGCATCGCCGCCGTGGCGCAGGCGGACCGCGACGGTGCCCGCCTCGGCCTCCTTCTCGCCGACGACCAGCATGCGCGGGGCCTTCATCATCTCCGCGCGCCGGATCTTCGCTCCGAGCTTCTCGTTGCGGTCGTCGCAGCTCGACCCGCAGGCCGGCCGCGGACAGCTTGCCCGCGACCTCCCGGCCCTTCTCGGCGAAACGGTCCGACACCGGCAGCACGACCGCCTGCACGGGCGCGATCCAGAACGGGAAGTTGCCGCCCGTGTGCTCGATCAGGATCCCGAGGAAGCGCTCGAGCGAGCCGAGGATCGCGCGGTGGAGCACGACCGGCCGGTGCCTGCCGCCGTCCTCGCCGATGTAGGTCAGGTCGAAGTTCTCCGGCTGCGAGAAGTCGCACTGGATCGTGCCGAGCTGCCAGGGGCGGCCGATGGCGTCGCGTCACGCGGAAGTCGATCTTGGGGCCGTAGAAGGCGCCGTCACCCGGCGTCACGACGTGGGGGCGTCCCGCCTTGACGAGCGCGGCGGCGAGCGCGGCCTCGCCGCGGTCCCAGAGCGCGTCGGCGCCGATGCGCTTCTCGGGGCGCAGTCCGAGCGAGATTTCGACCTCCGTGAATCCGAAGGTTCCGTAGACGAAGTCGACGAACTCGAGGAAAGCGAAGATCTCGGACTCGACCTTCTCGAGAGGCGTGAAGATGTGGGCGTCGTCCTGCGAGAACGATGCGCACGCGCGTCAGGCCCGCCGTCACGCCGGAGAGCTCGTAGCGGTGGAGCCGGCCGAAGTCCGCGAAGCGCACCGGCAGGTCCCGGTAGGACCAGAGGCGGGTCTGGTAGAGCAGGATAGTGGCCGGGGCAGTTCATGGGCTTGACGCCGAACTCGCGCTCCTCGACCTCCGTGAAGTACATGTTCTCGTGGTAATTGGCGTAGTGGCCGGAGATCTTGAAGAGCTCGGCGTCGAAGATCTGCGGCGTGACGACTTCCTCGTACCCGCGGCGGCGGTACTCCTCGCGCAGGAACGCGATCAGGCCGTTGTAGAGGATGGCGCCCTTCGGGTGGAAGAAGGGCGAAGCCGGCGCGCAGGGGATGGAACGAGAAGAGGTCGAGCTCCTTGCCGAGCTTGCGGTGGTCGCGCGCCCGCGCCTCCTCCAGCCGCTTCAGGTGCTCGTCGAGCTCCTTCTGCGTCAGGAAACAGGCCGCGTAGATCCGCTGGAGCATCGGGTTCTTCTCGTCGCCCTTCCAGTAGGCGCCGGCCGTGTGGGTCAGCTTGAAGACGCCGAGCTTGCCGGTCGAGGGCACGTGCGGCCCGCGGCAGAGATCGATGAAGTCCTTCTGCCGGTAGCACGAGACGCGGTCGTCCGGGATGCCGCCGGATGATCTCGACCTTCAGGCGCGTCGTTCTGGCCCTCGAAGATCCGGATGGCCTCGTCCTTGGACATCTCCAGCCGCTCGACCGGATTGTCCTCGGCGACGATCTTCCGCATCTCGGCTTCGATCGCCGCGAGGTCCTCCGGCGTGAAAGGCCGCTCCGGGTTGAAGTCGTAGTAGTAGCCGTTCTCGATCGCCGGCCCGATCCCGATCTGCACCGTCGGGAAGAGGCGCTTGACCGCGTTGGCCGTCAGGTGCGCCGTCGAGTGGCGGTAGAGCTCGAGCGCGTCCGGGGACTTCGGCGTCACGATCTCGACCTTCGCGTCGCGCACGACGGGCGCCGCGAGGTCCACGACCTTGCCGTCGATCTTTCCGGCCAGGGCGTCCTTGGCCAGACGCGGGCCGATGCCCTCGGCGATCGCGCGCAGGCTGGTCCCCGCGGGGACCTTCCGCGTCGAGCCGTCGGGCAGCGTGACCGTGACTGTTTCCGCCAGGGCTTCCATTGTCTCCTGCTCTCCAAAAATGAAAAACGCGGGTTTCCCCGCGTTGTGAATGGACGTCATGGTAGGCGCTAACGGGATCGAACCGTTGACCTCTTCCGTGTGAAGGAAGCGCTCTCCCAGCTGAGCTAAGCGCCTGGAGCTCGAAGAAGACTGGTAGGCTCGAGCGGATTTGAACCGCTGACCCCCACAGTGTCAATGTGGTGCTCTCCCCCTGAGCTACGAGCCTGTTCTTCGATCCCGGTTTCCCGGGGGGCTACCGGCCGGAAGCCCGCGAGGGCATTTGCATCCCGGCCTTCGTCCCTGATTGGAAAAGATCAATTCCCGGCCGGACCTGCCGCCGGGACCGCGCAATGTACCAGAGGGGGCGGGCGCGGGGCAAACCGGACGGCCGGGGCGGGAGGGCCGCGCCGGAAGGCCGCGACCTTCTGCCTTACACTGTCGCTACCCGCAAATGGCATCCGTAATCCGCGCCTCGATCGACTCGATTGCCAGACGCTGGGGCGCCCTGCGCGCGGCGCGGGCCGAGGCGGCCGCGGCCCGGGAATTCTGGGACGCCGGCGCTCCCGGAGAGCCCGAAGACCGCTACTGGGGCTCCCAGCCCCTCGTGCGCCGCGCGATCAACCGGCGCGTGACCGGCGACCCGAACATCTGGCCAATGGAGTGGTTCGCCACCCGCTACGTCCCGACTCCCCTGCCGCTCGGGCTCTCGGTCGGCTGCGGCACGGGCCTGCTCGAGCGCGACGTGATCGCCAAGGGCATCTGCGACCGGATCGAGGGCGTGGACTTCTCGCCCGAGGCGATCGCCGAGGCGCGCCGCGGGGCCGAGGAGGCGGGCCTCGCCCGGCGACTCGACTACCGGGTCGAGGACATCAACGCCATCCGCCTGCCGGCCCGCCGCTACGACATCGTCCTCTTCCACGGCTCGCTCCACCACATCCGCAACGTCGAGCACGTGCTCGAGGAGGTGGGGCGCTCGTTGAAGCCGGGCGGGCTCCTTCTGCTCGACGAGTACATGGGCCCGGCGCGGGCGGAGTGGACGGACGCGCACTGGGGCTTTGCGCGCAGCGCCTTCGACGCGCTGCCCGGGGAGCTGAAGAACCGCCCGGACCTCGCGATCCCGCTGCCGATGGACGACCCGTCCGAGTCGATTCGCTCCTCGTCGATCCTGCCCGCCGTGCGCCGCCTCTTCGACGTCGTCGAGGACCGGCCCTACGGCGGCAACATCCTCTGGTTCGTGTTTCCGTGCATGGACATGGCGCGCCTGCGCGAGGACGAGACGGGGATCCTGTCGCGGCTGATCGGCCTCGAAGACCACCTGCTCGAGAGGGGCTGGGTGGAGTCCTATTTCCGAGTCGTGGTCGCCCGCAACCCTTCCTAGTCCTAGGCCCAGTCTCCCGCTTTTCGCGCGAACACCGGCGCCCCCTCGAGAAACGTCAGGATCGCCATCGTGGTGTCGGCGACGGCGAAGAGGATCCGGTCCTCGTTGCGCGCGTACTTGCGCTGCACGGCCAGCTCGAACTGCTGGAGCAAGGGGTTGAAATAGCCGCCGATGTTGGCGATCACGATCGGCTTGCCGTGGATGCCCATCTGCTTCCACGTGATCATCTCGATGATCTCCTCCATCGTCCCGAAGCCGCCCGGAAACGCGACGAAGGCGTCGGAAAGGTCGAACATGAGCTGCTCGCGCTCGTGCATCGATCCGACGACCCGGAGCTCCGTGAGGCCCTGGTGCGCGGATTCGCGGCCCTCGAGGGCCTTCGGGATGATGCCCGTGACCTTGCCGCCCGACTGGATGACCTCGTCCGCGATCGCGCCCATCAGGCCGCGCGACGCGCCGCCGTAGACGAGTCGGATCCCGCGCTTCGAGATCTCGCGGCCGAAGGCCCGGATCTCCGTCTCGACGCCCGCATCGGTGTTGGGACTCGACCCGCAGTAGACACAGACGCTCTTCAAATCCATGGCCGGCAGTCTACGTCTTCTGAAATCGGCTCCCGGGGGAGTCGATGGGCACGCCCTGGTTGCAGAGCGGGCACTCGCTCTCGGGCCAGGAGGGCACGGAGAGCGAGAGCAGGGACATGGCCGGCACCGAGAACGTGCCCGCGGGGACCCCGCGGTCGACGATGGAACCGACTGCGACGACTCGGCCCCCGGCTGCCTCGACGGCCACGGCCGCTTCCCGCGTCGATTTTCCGGTCGTGAATACGTCCTCCACGACCAGGACGGGCGTGCCCGGATCGAGCGCGAAGCCGCGCCGCAGAGCGAAGGCGCCGTCCTTGCGCTCGACGAACATCGCCGGCAGCCCGAGCCCGCGCGCCGTCTCGTGCCCGATGATCACCCCGCCGAGGGCCGGCGAGACGACCGCCCTGGCCCCGAACGCTTTCAGCTTGTGGGCCAGCGCCCGCCCCGCGTGCTCCGCTTTCTCGGGCCACATCAGCAGCCGCGCGCACTGGAGGTACCGATCCGAGTGCAGCCCGCTCGACAGCCGAAAGTGCCCCTTGAGCAGCGCGCCCGTATCCTCGAAGTCCTTGAGTGTGATCATCGCCGCGCAGTGTAAAACAGCTCGCGGCGTGAATAGTCTCCCGACCGGAGGGAGGGAGGAGGTTCACGCCGCGGGAGCCGCAGCGCAGCGAAGGGATCAGGGGAACGGTCGAGCCCGCACCCGGGCGAGCCGTTCGCCGGTGCGCCGACAGGCGCAGATCCCGTAGCGAAGCGAAGGCGACGGCTAGTCGTCTCGGGAAATCTTGTGGTGCTCGATCTTCTTGTAGAGGTTCGACCGCGGCGTCTGGATGACCTCGGCGGTGCGGCTGATGTTCCAGCCGTTCTCGCGCAGGCGGGCGACGAGGAACTCGCGCTCGGCGTACTCCTTGAAGTCCGACAGGGTCGCGAGCTCCAGTCCGCGGCTCGAGATCTCGGCCGGCTGCACGCGCACCTCGGCCGGCAGGTCGCGGGCCTCGATCGGCTCGGCGTCGGTCATGATCAGCACGCGTTCGACGAGGTTGCGCAACTCGCGGACATTGCCCGGCCAGGCGCGCGCGGCGAGCAGGCCGAGGGCGCCCGGGGCGAAGCGACGCGGCTTGCGGTGATCGCGCGCCGCGAAGGCCTGCGCGAAATGGCCGGCGAGCACGGCGATGTCGGAGGGCCGGTCGCGCAGCGGCGGCGTCGTCAGGGGAACCACGTTCAGGCGGAAGTAGAGGTCCTCGCGAAACCGGCCGGCGCGGATGGACTCGGTCAGGTCCCGGTTGGTGGCCGCGATGACGCGGACGTTGACCTTCCCGACCCGGGCGGCGCCGACGGGCTCGACTTCTCCCACCTCGAGCACGCGCAGGACCTTGGCCTGGGCCCGGGCGGACATGTCGCCGACCTCGTCGAGGAAGATCGTTCCGCCGTCCGCCTCGACGAACTTGCCGATCTGCTTGCGCACGGCGCCGGTGAACGAGCCCTTCTCGTGGCCGAAGAGCTCGGACTCGATCAGTTCCTCGGGGATGGCGGCGCAGTTGACCTGGACGAAGGGGCCCGCGGCGACCTTCGAGGTGCGGTGGAGCTCCCGCGCCACGAGCTCCTTGCCCGTGCCGCTCTCGCCGAGGATCAGGACCGTGGCCGCGGTGGGCGCCGCCCGGGCGATCTCGGCCCGCAGGCGGCGCATCGGCTCGCTGTCGCCGACGAGCTCGGTCTCCTGCTCCACGCGGCGCCGCAGTTCGTCGTTCTCGGCCTTGAGCCGGTTGCCCGAGAGGGCGTTGCGCACGGACACGAGGACCCGCTCGCGCTGAAGGGGCTTCTCGAGAAAGTCCGCCGCGCCGCGCCGCGTGCAGTCGACGGCGGTCGCGATGTCGCCGTGCCCCGAGATCATGAGGACGGGCGGAGCGCCCTCGCGCTCGTTGATCCGGTCGAGCGTCTCGAGGCCGTCCATCCCGGGCATCTTGATGTCGAGCAGCACGGCCGCGGCCGCGCCGCCCTCGAGCTCTGCGAGCGCCGCGCGGCCGTCTCCGACCGTCGCCACCTCGTAGCCCTCGTACTCGAGGACCATGCGCAGCGTGTCGCGGATCGCAGCTTCGTCGTCGACCACCAGGATGCGTTGTGCCATCTTCGCCCCCCGAAACGGGAACCCGCGCCGCAATATGCCCTCAAATGCAGACGCCCGCCAGAGGCGGGCGTCTGCGGCCGAACCGGATCGGGGGCCTCTAGTCGACGATCTTCACCAGAGCGAAGCGGGACACGTTGGCGCGCGGGTTGTAGACGTAGAGCTTCAGGATCTCGCCCTTCTTCGCCTTGCCCACGACCTTGCCGAAGTCCTCGGTCGTCCCGACCTTCTGGCCGTTGACCTGCGTGATGATGTCGCCTTCCTGGATGCCCGCATCCGCCGCGGCGGACACTTCCTTGACGCGCATGACCACGAGCCCGTCGACGTCGGCCTTGATCCGCTGCATCTGCCGCATCTGGGGCGTGAGCTCGGTGACCTGGATCCCGATCCGCTCGTGCGAATCCTGCGAGGCCGTCTTGTCCGGGTCGCCGCCCTTGTCGGCCGTCTCGTCCTTGCGCTCGGCGAGCGAGGCCGTCAGGTTGATCTCCTTGCCGTCGCGGACGACCCCGAGCTGCACCTTGCTGCCCGGCGCCTTGACCGAGACGTAGCCGATCAGGTCGCGCGTGTCCTTGATGGCGACGCCGTCCACCTTGACGATCGTGTCGCCCGGCTTCACCCCGGCCTTGTCCGCGGGCTTGCCCGGCTCGACCGACTCGACGAATGCGCCGTCCTCGGTCTTGAGGTTGAAGGCCGTGGCGCGGTCGGAGTCGACGTTGACGATGTTGATCCCGAGGAAGCCGCGCGTGACCTTGCCCTTCTCCCGCAGCTGCGGAAGGATCTGCTTGAGCGTGTTCACCGGCACGGCGAAGCCGATGTTCTGCGCGGGCCGGAACATGGCGGTGTTGATGCCGATGACCTCGCCGTTGACGTTGATCAGCGGGCCGCCCGAGTTGCCGAAGTTGATGGCCGCGTCGGTCTGGATGTAGTTCTCGAAGGACCGTGTCGCCGGATCGCCCGTCAGGCCCGAGCGCTCCTTGGCGGAAACGACGCCGACCGTAACGGTCTTGTCGAACGCCAGGGGATCGCCGATCGCCATGACCCACTCGCCCACGCGCAGCTTCTCGGAGTCCCCGAGCGCCAGCGGCGTCAGGCGCTGCTTGACGTCGACCTTGAGCAGGGCGAGGTCGGTGGCCGTGTCGCGGCCCACCAGCTTGGCCGTGTACTTTTCCTTGTTGTTGATCCGAACCTCGATCTTGTCGGCGCCGTCGATGACGTGGTTGTTCGTCACGATGTAGCCGTCCTCGGAGATGATGAAGCCGGTGCCGCCCTGGACCTGCTTGTGCTCCTCGTCGTCCTGCTGTCCGCGGCGGTTGCCGGGGGGGCCGAAGAAGAACTCGAACGGATCGCCCTCGCCGCCGTAGGGGTTCATCTGGCGCCGGCCCTGGCTTCCCTTGACGATGTCGGTCGACGTGATCGAGACGACCGACGGCATCGCTTCCTGCGCGATGTCGGCAAAGGACGGCAGCGCCGCGGTGCCCATGTGGACCTTGGCGGGCGGGGCCTCCCTCTGGGCCTCGGAGCGCGGCGTGATGTTGATCGAGCTCGCGACGACCATGCCGAATACGACGGCAGCCGCTATCAATGCAGAAAAGGAAAGAGCGCGTTTGGTGGTCTTTTCCATGTTCGAATTCTTCTCCTCAGTCTTCTATCCCGTTGCGGGACACAGGAGTAACGCCGGGCGGGCCGCCGGCATTCCTCGATTTCGGGGGGATCCCCAGCCGCCGGTGCTCGACCAGGATGCAGTGGTCCATGGCGACACCCGTCCCCGCAGCCTCCAGCCGCCGGGCCGATACCTCGTCCACGACCCCGAGCTGCATGAAAAGGAACGGGACCCGGCGGGCGATGACCTGGGCGGCTACGTCGGCGACGAACTCGGATCGGCGGAAGACGTCCACGATGTCGATCCGAACGCTTTCCGGGACCGCGTCGAGGGACGGGAAACAGGGTTCGCCCAGGATCTCGTTGTGGCCCGGGTTGATCGGCACGACGCGATACCCCTGGCGCTGAAGGTAACGGGCGATCTCGTTGGAAGGTCGGCCCGGGTTCGGCGAGCATCCGACCACCGCCACGGTCCGGGCGGACTCCAGGGCCGCGCGGATCGCGTCGGGATCGTTCACTGTCTGCCCCGCGGCTCGTCCTGTTCGACGCGCATGTTGTAGAAGAAAGTGATCGTCACGCCCTCGCGCTCCTCGTGCAGCTCGGCCGGCAAGGGCCGGAACGGGGACGACTTGATGATCGCCTGGAACGCGGCGTTGTCGAAGGGGGGGACCCCCGACATGCGGAGGATCTTGGCGTCCTCGACGGTGCCGTCGGCGCGGATGTAGAAGCGCACCGTGAGGCTGCCCTTCCAGCCCAGGCGCGCCAGCTCCGGCACGTCCCAGTGCAGCTTGATCCGGCGGATCATCTCGGCCGCGTACGCGCCCCAGTCGTACCAGGTCGTGTCGAACGACAGCGGCCCGCTGTCCACGTACCCTCCGTCGGGGTTGGGCGCAGGGGCGCCGCCTTCGCCGCCCACCGTTCCCCGCGCGGCCTCCGCAATGGCGCGGTTGAGATCGGCGAGCTTGCCGACCTCGCGCGGCCCGGACGTCTGGGGCCGTGCCTCCGTCGGAAAGTCCGAGGGCTTCTGGTCCGCCTCGCTCTTTTCCTGCGCGGCCCGGCGCTCCGCCTCGGCCTTTGCGCCCGGGCGCGAGGGAACGTCGCTGCCGGGAACGCGGGGCGCTTTCGGCCCGGGGACCAGGCCGGCCACGCCGCTGGACGGCGGGACGAACGGCGTGTCGGCCTTCGGCTTCGACTTGTCGCCTCCGCTCGCACGCCGGTCGGCGTCCGAGAGGGGAGACTTCTTGGGGTTCGGCCGCGAGGGGCCCGGCGCCTCCGAAAAGATGACCGGGATCGGCGTGTCGTCCCTGGGCTGCGGAACCATCTGCGCGAACAGGTCCTCCTTGGACCCCGGCTTGATGCGCGGCATCGTGAGCATGAGGATGACCAGCAGCAGGTGGAAGATGATCGAGATGAGGATGCCGCGCTCGATCGGGAAGGTCCCGACGTCGTGCTCCTCGAGACCGGCGAGCTCGGCGATCGTGCTGTGCGCGATCGCGCTGTGGGCCAGGAGGGGGCTGCTCGGAGACTCGGGCCTTGCCGGCCCCTCGTCCACGAAGGGCACGCTCTCGCTCGGCCGGAGCGAGAGCATCGATTTCGGCGCCGGGTCGGCCTCGGGCACCGGTCCGCTCTGGCTGGCGAGCCGCCCGAGCATGCTCCGCACGGGCGGCCCATCCTCTTCGAGCGCCGCCCCGGTTTCCGGCGCCGGACCGCTCTCGCTGGCCAGGCTGCCGAGCATGCTCCGGCCGGGCGGTCCGTCGTCTCCGTCGGTCGCGGCGGTCTGCGGCATCGCGTCGTCCTCGTCCTTGCCGAAGAGGTGCCAGCGCCGCCGCGCGCCGATTGCTCCAATCGAGCTGCGCTGAAACGGCAGGTCTTCTTCTTCGGGCTCGGACACGCAACTCTCCTAGGGCGTCAGGGGCGCCAGACCTTCACAACACGGGCTTTCGCGCCGGGATTCTCGGGATTGTAGACTTCCGCCCGTGAACCCCGTCGAGACCGAGAGACTCCTCTCCTGCCTTCGGGCGATCATGGAAATGACGGCAAACTGAACGACGCCCAGACCGAGCATCGGGAGAAAGAGATTCATGCGCGGGAAGAGGACCGAAACGCCCGCGCGCGCCTGTACTTCCTCGTCCGTGCCGTTTCGGCCGAGGCGATCGCCCTCTTCGGACTGCTCATCGGCTTCCAGGGCGCTCCCGTGCTCGAGGCCGCCTCCCTCTTCGCTCTGGCCCTGGCGGCCATACTCGTCACCTTTCCCACTCGGCAAGCCTGGCAGAGCGCCCTCCAGACGGCGCAAACGACGAACCCCTGAACGGCCAACGGCGCCTTTCGACCCCCCGTTACAGCGGTTTGGCCCCCTTCCCATCCTTCTGATATAAACCCCCTGTTTCGGGTATTGCGGGCTTGGCCCGCTTTTTTGTTCGATGAAAACGACTTTGGGTGAAAAAACGACCCTCGAGATCGGGGCTATTGCGCAGGAGTTGGGGTGCCGGCTGCTGGCCATCGAGTCGGCGGGAGCCGGACGCTTTTCCGTGCTCCGCGTGGTTCTCGAACGGCAGGACGGCGCGGCCGTGACGGTCGAGGACTGCGAGTCGGTGTCCCGCGACGTCTCGGCCGTGCTCGACGCCTCCGACGAGATCTCGCACAAGTACACGCTCGAGGTCTCCTCGGCCGGGCTCGACCGCCGGCTCTACAGCCTCGAGGACGCGGTTCGCTTCGTCGGCCGCCGCGTGCGCGTGAAGACCGACGCGCTCGTGGTCCCCGAAGCCGTCCTTACGCCGGGCGCGCGTCCCCCGGTCCTGCCGCCGGCAAGGAATTTCGGCGGAGTGCTCGAGCGCGTCGAGGGCGAAGTCCTCACTGTCGTTGATGAGGCGGAACGCAGAATCTATAATGTCCGTTTCGGCGATATTCGGCTCGCCCGGCTCGACTTCGAGTGGCCGGAGCGGGGGCGATAGAAGAAGGGTTTTGTCATGATCATCGATCCGTCGGTCATCCGACAGGTTTCGCGCGAGAAAGACATCGACGCCGAGAAGATGTTCGGCGCGCTGGAAGAGGCCATGTCCTCGGCCGCGCGAAAGTACTACCACGACAAGGCGATGGTCACGCTGATCGACCGGACGACCGGCGCGATGACCGTCTACTCCCCGCGGACCGTCGTGGCCGAGCTCGACACCGAGTCCGAGGAGCCGCCGCCGCAGACGCTGCTCGACGAGGCCGAGGCCCTGGTCGCGGCGAAGGGGACCAAAGGCGAGGTCCGCGTCCTGCGCCCGGGCGCCGAGGGCGAGGCGGCGACGGAAGTCCACGACGTCCGGCTCGGCGACGAGGTCCGCATCTACCGCGAGACCATCGGCCTCGGACGCATCGCCGCGCAGACGGCCAAGCAGGTCCTCTACCAGAAGGTCCGCGAGGCCGAGCGCGACAACGTCTACAACGAGTACTTCCCGAAGCTCGGGGAACTCATGAATGGGACCGTCAAGCGCTTCGAGCGCGGCGACATGGTCGTCGACCTCGGCAAGAGCGAAGCGATCATCCCCCGCGACCAGCAGTCGCGCGCCGAGCGCTACGGACAGGGTGAGCGCATTCGCGCAATCCTCTACGACGTGCACAAGAACCCCAAGGGGCCGCAGCTGGTCCTCTCGCGGACGGACCCGCGCCTCTTGATCCGCCTCTTCGAGATGGAAGTGCCGGAGATCTACGACGGCACGGTCGTCATCAAGGGCGCGGTGCGCCAGCCCGGCGAGCGGGCCAAGGTCGCCGTGCGCTCGCGCGAACGGGACGTGGATCCGGTCGGCGCCTGCGTGGGCATGCGCGGCAGCCGCGTCCAGTCGATCATGCGCGAGCTCCACGGCGAGAAGATCGACGTCATCCTCTACTCGGACGACCTGATCACGTTCGCGCAGAACGCGCTCGCCCCGGCCAAGATCACGCGCGTCTCGCCCATCCACCACGAGGACGCGACCATGAGCCTGGACTGCGTCGTCGAGGACGACCAGCTCTCGCTCGCCATCGGCAAGAAGGGCCAGAACGTGCGCCTCGCGTCGGCGCTCATCGGCCTGAAGATCGAGATCAAGGGCGAGAGCGAGGTCAAGGGCGAGGTGGCCCAGGCCCTCTCGCGGATGCTCGAGGCCTCGCGCCGCCGCCAGGTCGCGGTGGGCGACATCCCGGGCGTCGGCGAGAAGACGGCCGAGCGCCTCGTCGAGGCGGGCGTGGCGACCCTCGGCGACCTGCTCGAGAAGTCCGCCGCCGAGCTCGCCGAGATCCCCGGCATCGGAGAAAAGTCCGCCGAAAAGATCCTCGAAGCCGCCCGCGCGGTCGAGACGAGCCAGAACTCCTCCGAGCAGGAGGAAGGCGAAATGGAATCCGGGTCGGAGGAAGAGTCTCCGGCCGAGGCCCCCGCAGAGACGGGCGTCAGGGAGTAGCGAAGCCGCATGGGAAAGATCCGCGTCGAAGAGCTCGCCCAGCAGATGGGGCTTCCGAGCAAAGAAGTCCTGTTCCTGCTCCAGTCGATCGGCGTCGACGTCAAGTCGGCGCAGGCCGCGCTGGACGAGTCCACGGTCCTTGCAATCCTGCAGGGGCGCACGCACGCGCCCAAGCAGCTGATCGTCCGCGACACGGAAGCGCGCGCCGCCCGCCCGCAGAAGAGCGCGCTCAATCGCATCAAGATCATCGACAAGCCGCCCGCCGGCGAGGCCGAGGCGGCCGAGCCCGAGCCGGCCGCACCGCCGTCGTCCGCGGCCGCGCCCGCGACGACCTCGGCGCCCGCGCCGCCGCCCCACGCCGCGCTCGCCAGGAAGAGCGCGGCCGAGGCGCGCGCCGCAAAGGCCGCCGCGGCCGAGCCCGCGCGCACCGCCGTCGTGCCGTCCGAGCCCGAAGCCGAGGTGCCCGCGCCGGCGCCTCCTCCGGCCCCGGCCCTTCCCCGCAAGATCATTCTGCCCCCGCGCCCGGTGGTTCCGCCGCGTCCCACGGTTTCCGCGGGAGCGCCGCGCCCCGCCGGCGGCCCGATCGTCCGGCCGATGGGGCCCGCCTCCGGCACGCGCCCCATGGGGCCCGCGTCCGGAAACCGCCCGATGGGCCCCGCCGCCGGTCGTCCGATGGGGCCGCGGCCCTCCGGCCCGTCGGTCTACCGTCCGGCCCCGGGCGGCCCGGGAGCCCGTCCGATGGGCGGCCCCGCGCGCCCCGGCGCTCCGGTGGGCCGCACGGCTCCCGCCGGGCCCGACCGCGGACCGGTCAAACGCAAGAAGGACGACAAGGAAGATCAGAAGAAGGCGGCCGCCGGCAAGCGCGGCGCGCGTCCGAAGATCACCGTCGCCGACGAGGTGGACCTGCGCGAGTTCGTGGGCACCTACAAGGAAGACACCTACTCCGACATCTCGCTGCCCCTGATCGAGAAGACCGGCGAGGATGTCGAAGCCGCCAGCGCGCGCCCGGCCTCCAAGTCCGCCATTCGCCGCGCGGCCAAGGAGACCCGGGCTCACGATTCGGGCAAGCTGCTCGAATTCCGCAAGCCCGCTCCGACCGGCCCGGTCTTCTTCACCGAGGGCGTGACGGTCAAGGAGCTCTCCGAGAAGCTCGGCGTGCTCGCGCGCGACATCCAGCGCCTGCTCCTGCAGCGCGGCGTCATGGCGACCGTCAACCAGACGCTCGACGCGAACACGGCCGTGCAGATCGCCAAGGAGATCGGCGTCGAGGCCGCGGTCGTGTCGTTCGAGGAAGAGCTGGATCTCTCCCGCTCGGCCAAGGAAGCGGTCGAGGGCGCGGTCCCGGGCGCCCCGCGCGTTCCCCGCGCCCCGGTCGTGACCGTCATGGGCCACGTCGACCACGGCAAGACCTCGCTGCTCGACGTGATCCGCCAGGCCAACGTCGCCGCGGGCGAAGCGGGCGGCATCACGCAGCACATCGGCGCGTACCGAGTCCAGGTCAACGGAAAGCCGATCGTCTTCCTCGACACGCCCGGCCACGAGGCCTTCACGTCCATGCGCGCCCGCGGCGCCAAGGCCACCGACATCGTCGTGCTGGTCGTCGCCGCCGACGACGCGGTCATGCCGCAGACGATCGAGGCGATCGCGCATGCGCGGGCCGCGAAGGTCCCGATCGTCGTCGCAATCAATAAGATCGACAAGCCCAACGCCAACATCGACCGCGTCAAGAAAGAGCTGGCCGACCAGAACGTGCTGCTCGAGTCCTGGGGCGGCGAGACGCCCGCGGCCGAGATCTCGGCGCTCAAGAAGCAGGGCATCGAGCACCTGCTCGAGCTGATCCTCCTCGTCGCCGACATGCAGGAGCTCACGGCCCCGGCGGCCGAGGAAGCAAAGGGCGCCGTGCTCGAGGCCCGCCGCGAGGCCGGTCGGGGCAACGTCGCCACCGTGCTCGTTCAGTCGGGGACCCTCAAGGTCGGCGACGTCTTCTTCGCGGGCTCCGTCTTCGGCCGCGTCCGGTCGATGCAGGACGACCGCGGCAGTCAAGATCGAGACGGCCGGGCCGGCCACGCCGGTCGAGGTCACCGGGTTCGAGGACCTGCCCCAGGCGGGCGACACCTTCCAGGTCGTCGCCGACGAGTCCAAGGCCCGCTCGATCGTGTCCTTCCGCCAGTTGAAGGACCGCGAGCAGCAGATGGCCTCCTCGTCGCGCCTTTCGCTCGAGCAGCTCTTCAGCAAGATCCAGGAAGGCAAGGTCAAGGACCTGCCGATCATCCTGAAGACCGACGTGTCGGGCTCGATGGAAGTGCTTTCGCAGTCGCTCAAGGCGCTCTCCAACGACAAGGTCAAGATCTCGCTGCTCCATGCCGGCGTCGGCGCCGTCACGATCAACGACGTGCTGCTCGCATCGGCTTCGGGCGCGATCATCGTCGGTTTCAACGTGCGGCCCGAGAAGAAGGCCGCCGAGGAGGCCGAGAAGGTCGGCGTCGAGATCCGCCTCCACACCGTCATCTACAACGTCACCGACGAGATCAAGAAGGCCATGGAAGGCCTGCTCGATCCGACGCTGAAGGAAGTGATCCGGGGGCGCGCGGAAGTCCGCAACACGTTCAAGGTCCCGAAATTCGGCGTCGTCGGCGGCTGCTACGTCACCGAGGGCACGATCCCGCGCACGGCGCAGCTGCGCCTGCTGCGCGACAACCGCGTCATCCACGAGGGCAAGGTGGGCTCGCTGCGACGCTTCAAGGACGACGTGTCCGAGGTCAAGCAGGGCTTCGAGTGCGGCATCGGGCTCGACCGGTACCAGGACATCAAGGTCGGCGACATCATCGAGGCGTTCCAGGTCGAGAAGGTCGCCGGAGTGATGAATTCGTGAGCCGTCGACGGTAAACGCCTCCCCGTTTCCCGTCCCCCGGCTCCCGGCATCGACATGGTGATCGCCTACGCCCTCTTCGACCTCCACCTGCCCGGTTGCCGGGGCCTGAAGGAAAAACGGATGATCGTCAAGAGCCTGAAGGCGCGCATCCGGAACGAGTTCGAGATCTCGGCCGCCGAGATCGCGCACCAGGACCTGCTCCAGCGCGCCGCCCTCGGCGTGGCCGCGTGCGGCTCCGACCAGCCGGCCCTCGACGCCGTCCTGCAGCACGTGCTGCGGTTCGTCGAGGAGAACCTCGAGGGGGAGATCCTCGAGTACCGAAACGAGTTCATCCATGTGTGACGCGCGATGAAGAAAGACAACCGCCGCAGCCAGCGCGTCGCCGACGTCGTCCGGGCGGAGTTGTCGCGCCTGATCCTGCTCGAGGCGCACGACAAGGACCTTCACCTCGCGACGATCACCGACGTGGAGATGCCGCCGGACCTGCGCTCGGCGCGCGTCTTCTACTCCTGCCTCGGCGGCGAGGAGGAGCGCGCGAAGGCGGCCGAGGCCCTGCGGCGCGCCGCCGGCTTCCTGCGGCGCGAGGTCGGCCAGCGCTGCCGGCTGCGCTACGCGCCGGAGCTCCACTTCCAGTTCGACCGCTCGCTCGAGCGCGGCGCGCGCATCGAGGAGCTCCTGCACCAGGTCCTGCCCCCCGCCGACGACCTGGACGAGACGGCCGACGCCCCGCGCAGGACGGACGAGGACGAGCCGTGAGGCCGGGTCCGGACCCGGTCAAGCGCGGGCACCTCTTTCTCATCGACAAGCCCGGGGGGCTGACCTCGCACGACGTCGTCGAGCGCGTGCGCAAGGCCACGGGCGTCGCCCGCATCGGCCACAGCGGCACGCTCGACCCGATGGCCACGGGCCTCCTGCTGCTCTGCGCGGGCGGCGCCGCGCGGCTGCAGGGCTTCTTCACACTCATGGACAAGACCTACGAGGGCGCGATCCGCCTCGGCCGCGCCACCGCGACGTACGACCGCGAGGGCGAGACCGTCGGCCCCGACCGCGACGCTTCAGGCGTCACCGCCGACGCAGGTCGCCGAGGCCTCGGCGGCCTTTCGCGGCGAATTCCTCCAGTCGCCGCCCCCCTATTCGGCCAAGAAGGTCGGCGGCCGAAAGTTCTACGAGATGGCCCGCAAGGGCGAGGCCGTTCCGTCGCTGCCGAAGAAGGTCCGGGTCTCGAGCCTGACCTTTGGAGCGCCCGTGGACGGGTGCCTGCCGTTTTCGATCTCGTGCTCCTCGGGCACCTACATCCGCTCGATTGCGAGCGAGCTCGGCGAAAAGCTCGGCTGCGGGGCCCACCTCGAGAGCCTGCGCCGCACGCGCATCGGAGAGTTCCGGGCCGAGGACGCCGTGACGCTCGAGCGGTTCGAAACCCTGTCGCCGGCCGAGCGCATGGCCGCCCCCCATGCCATGCCCCTGTCGCGCGTGCCGTTCCCCTTCCCCCGCGTGCAGCTCGCGTCCCTCGAGGCCTGGAAGATCCGCCGGGGACAGGCCGTCCCGGCCCGGGGCTTGCTGAACGCCCGGGACGGCGACTGGGTCACGCTGCTCGGCCCGGCGGACGACATGCTGGCCCTGGGCCAGGTCAACCCCATCGGGGACGGGGGGTGGCCATGATCAAGCCCCGGATCGTCCTGGCGGACTGACCTGGGCCCTCCTGACAGCGCCCCGCGCACCTGTGGTAGTCTTCGCGGTTAATAAAAGTAGTGTGAGTATCTAGAGTGCTTTGGAGGATCGAGTGAACGTCACTGAATACCAGTCCGGCAAGACGGAAATCGTCCAGCAGTACCGGACCCACGACACCGACACGGGCTCCCCGGAGGTCCAGGTCGCGCTGCTGACCACCCGCATCACGTATCTCACCGAGCATTTCAAGACGAACGCGAAGGACCACCATTCGCGTCGCGGTCTGCTGCAGATGGTCGGTCGCCGGCGCCGGCTCCTGGAGTATCTCCGGAGCGAGGACGCCGCCCGCTACCACAAGCTGATCGAGCGTCTCGGCCTCCGGAAGTAGTCCGTCCGGCGCCGGAGCGCGCTGCCGCGGCCGGCCGCGCGGATCTCGCGGACCCTCCCTCCGGACGGTCGCTTTCCGACGCCATTCACAAGAAGGGTAGAACCATGATCGACCAGATCTCCATCCCCGTCGGCTCGAAGTCCATGGAAATCCAGATCGGCAAGCTCGCCAAGCAAGCCGACGGCGCCGCCGTCGTGCGCTTCGGCGACACGGTCGTCCTCGCGACCGCCGTCTTCAGCAAGGAGCCGAAGGAGAACGCCGAGTTCTTCCCGCTCACCGTCGACTACCGCGAGCCCACCTACGCCGCGGGCCGGATCCCCGGCGGCTGGTTCAAGCGCGAGGGCCGGCCCGACCGAGAAGGAGATCCTGACCTCGCGCCTGATCGACCGCCCCTGCCGGCCGCTCTTTCCGAAGGGCTTCAACCACGAGACGCAGATCGTCGCCTTCGTCCTGTCCTCCGACGGCCAGAACGACGCCGACATCCTCGCGATCAACGGCGCGTCCGTCGCGCTGACCTGCTCCGCCATCCCCTTCCATACCCCGATCGGCGCCGTGCGCGTCGGCCGGCTCGACGGCAAGTTCGTCCTGAATCCGACCAACGCCGAGCGCGACAAGTCGGACCTCGACCTGATCGTCTGCGGCTCCGATGACGCCGTCGTCATGGTCGAGGGCGGGGCCCGCGAGGTCTCCGAGCAGACCCTGATCGACGCGATCCTCTTCGGCCACGAGGCCGTCCGGCAGATCGTCGGAGCGCAGCTCACGCTCCAGCGCCGGGGCGGCTTCCAGAAGCCGACGTGGCAGTCGCCCGAGGCCTACCCGGCCGCCCTCTTCGCCGAGGTCCGCCGCGCGTGGGAAGGCCCGATGATGGCGGCGATGACGCTGCCGAACAAGATCGCCTCCTACGCCGAGATCAAGGCCGTCAAGAAGGCCGCGGCGTCCGCTCGTGCCGGAGACGGAGCCCGAGCGCCGCAAGCAGGTCGCCAAGGCCGCCGACGACCTCGTCAAGGTCCTGACGCGCGAGACGATCCTCGGCGGAAAGCGGCTCGACGGCCGCGACTTCTCGCAGATCCGCCCGATCACGTGCGAGGTCGGCTTCCTGCCCCGCACGCACGGCTCGTCGCTCTTCACGCGCGGCGAGACGCAGGCCCTGGTCACGGCGACGCTCGGCACCTCCGACGACGCCCAGATCATCGAGGAGTACGAGGGCGAGAGCGAGCACACGTTTCTCATGCACTACAACTTCCCGCCCTTCTCGGTCGGCGAAACGAAGTTCATGCGGGGGCCCTCGCGCCGCGACATCGGCCACGGCAACCTCGCGCGCCGCTCGCTCGCGCCGATGCTGCCCTCCGAGGACGCCTTCCCGTACACCGTACGGGTCGTCTCGGACATCCTCGAGTCCAACGGGTCGTCCTCGATGGCGACCGTCTGCGGCGGCACGCTGGCGCTCATGGACGCCGGCGTTCCGATCAAAGCGCCGGTCGCGGGCGTCGCGATGGGCCTCGTCTCCGACGGCGAGCGCTTCGCGGTCCTGACCGACATCGCCGGCCAGGAAGACCACTACGGCGACATGGACTTCAAGGTCGCCGGCTCGAGCGCCGGGATCACGGCCCTCCAGATGGACATCAAGATCAAGGGCCTGCGCCGCGACATCCTCGAGAAGGCGCTCGAGCAGGCGCGCGTCGGCCGCCTCCACATCCTCGGCGAGATGGCGAAGGCGCTCGAGAGCCCGCGGCCGAACATCTCGCGCTTCGCGCCCCGGATCTTCACCATCCAGATCCCCAAGGACCGCATCCGCGACGTCATCGGCTCGGGCGGCAAGACGATCCGCTCGATCATCGAGTCGACCGGCTGCAAGATCGACGTCGAGGACTCCGGCAAGGTGTCCATCGCCTCCTCCGACGAGGCGGCGGCGATGAAGGCCATCGAGATCATCGAGGGCCTGACCCAGGAGCCGGAGATCGGGAAGGTCTACACGGGCAAGGTCCGCCGCGTCGAGGCGTACGGCGCCTTCGTCGAGATCATGCCGGGCCAGGACGGCCTGGTCCACATCTCGGAGCTCGCCCCCTACCGCGTGCGCCAGACGACCGACGTCGTCAAGGAAGGCGACGAGGTCACGGTCAAGATCATCGCCGTCGACCCCATGGGCAAGATCAAGCTCTCGCGCAAGCAGGCCATGTCCAAGGAAGAGCTCGACGCCGAGATGGCGCTCGCGCCCGTGGGCGGCGGCGAGGACGAGGGACGCGGCGAGTTCCCGCGCGGGACGGCGGCCAGGGCGAGCACCGCGGCCACTTCAACCGCGACCACCGGGGCCCCGGCGGACCGGGTGGACCGAGGGGTCCGCGCCGGGGATAGTCTTCCAAGAAGGGTCTCGATCTCAGGCGCGGCGCAAGCCGCGCCTTTTCATTTGAGCTGGACCTCGATCCGGACCCACCAGGAGGGCTCGGGTGGCGACGGGTACCGCGCGCCGCGGAAATCCGGCTCGGCGCAGCCGGACACGTCGGTCTCCGGCTCGAAGAGCACGTCCTCGGCCTCGCCCTTGCCTCCCACCTCCACGTAGGCGTTGAACGACAGGGCCTGCTCCTTCGTGATGCCCTTGACGCACCGTTCGAGCGTCGTGCGCAGCCACTTGTCGAGGCTCGAGTCGAGGGCCGTCTGGTATCGCCGGCCGGCAGGCGTTTTCGCGTTCTCCTCGGCGGCTTCGCGCGCCATGCTCGGAGTCGCCCGGCGCGGCTCGTCGGCGCGGACCCGCGCCGAGCACGCGAGCAGGGCCAGCGCAACAGCCGCGGCGCGAATCGTCATCCGCCGAGTTTACAGCCCGACGTCTGACAGAATCCCCGGCCGTGGACACGCCGGCGCCCTTTCCCCGTGGACTGAAGGTCTGGCTCGGCCTGGCCGCCGGCCTGCCCGCGCTCTTCGCTCTCACGGCGCCGTGGCGCGCGGCCGGCCGCGATCTCGATCGCTTGACCCTTCCCCTGGCCGTAGCCCTGGCGCTCTACCTGCTCGCGCTCCTCCCCGCGGCCTGGCGCCACGCGCTCTCAGGCCTTCTGCGCGGCGGTATTGCGCCCGTCTCGCGCCGGGCGGTCTGGATGGCGGCGCTTGTCGCTGCATTCTTCCTCGCGCGCGTCCTCAACGCCCGCTACCGGTCGCTCGAGCTGAGCTCCTGGGACACGATCCTGTTCTTCCACCAACCCGTCGCCGCGACGCTTTCGGGCCGCCCGCTCTTCTGCGACTACCTGGGTGCGAGCTACCTCGGGATTCACGGAAGCTACATCCTCTTCGCCTTCACGCCCCTCTACGCCCTGGCCGTGAGCCCGCTCTGGCTTCTCGGGGCACAGGCGGCCGCCATCGCCGCCGGGGCCGCCGCCGGATTCCTTGTCGCGCGGCGCATTGTGGGCGACGACCTCGCAGCGGCATTTCTCGGTTGCGCCTTCCTCCTGAACGGCCACACGGCGAGGGCGGTGCAGTACGGCTTCCACGTCGAGGCCTTCTATCCCCTCGCAATCTTCCTGCTCTGGCTCGGACTGATCGAGCGCCGCCCCTGGCTCGTCGCCGCGGGGACGCTCCTCGCGATCTCCATCAAGGAAGACTCTCTCTTCGTTCTCGCGGGCTTCGCCCTCATTGCGGCGCTCTTCCACCGGCGGTTCCGGCTCGCCGCGGCGGTCGGCTGCGCCGCCGCCGCCGCGTTCTTCGTCACGAGCCGTCTCGTGGCGCCCCATTACACCGGCGGTGTTGCGGACCGCCCCTGGTACGCGTTCTACTGGTCGAGCTGGGGCGATTCTCTTCCGCGCGCGGCGATCGGCATGGCGACGCATCCGGTGGCCCTGGCGAAGGCGCTCGTGCACTCGGGGATCCCGGGTCTCCTGGAGCCGCTCCTGTTCCTCCCGCTGGCCGGGCCCGAGGGCCTGGTCGCCGCCCTCCCGCAGCTCGTGCCGTACGGAGCCGCGGACTACCGGCCGCTGCACGATTTCGCGATCTATTACTCGCTGTCCGTCCTGCCGTTTCTGTTCGTCGGGGCGATGTATGGCCTCGTCCGCCTCGCGCGGACGTTGCCGCGCCGCCGGATCGGCGCGCTCCTGGTTCTCGCCGCATGCGCACTCGACGGCGCCGGCTACACCCTTCCGCGCGCCAACCCCGCCAGCGCGGACATCGCGCCGGCGCTCGCCCGGCTCGGCGCGCGGCCCGTTCGCATCCAGGACACGCTCTATCCGCACGCGGGCGACGCGGCCAATCGCCGCGTGCTCGACAAGATGCACCCGCTGGCGCCAGGAGAAGCCGTGCTCCTCGCCCCGGGTGCGAGCCCCTACCCGTTCACCGTTGCGGAGATGGCCGAGATCCTCGAGCGCCTCGCTGCGGATCCGGAGCGCGCGCGGAGCCGGACGCCGCACGGTCTCGTCCTCTTCACGGCGCGGGACTGAATCAGTAAGGCATCTCCCCGTCCTCGAGCCCGAGGACGTGGCCGATCTCGTGGACGACCGTGTCGCGAATCTCGCCGATGGCCTCGCCCCGCGTTTCGCAGAGCCGCAGGATCGGGCCGCGGAAGATGGCGATCTGGGCGGGCAGCGCCGAAACCGCCATGCGCGCGGTCGAAGAACGGCATGCCGCGGAAGATCCCGAAGAGCTCTTCCTCCTCGCGGTGTGTCCGACTCGTCGTAGTCCTCGCGGTCAGGCTCCTCCTCGACGACGACGACGACGTTCTCGAGGTACCGGCGAAAGACTCGCGGCACCGAGGCGAGGGCCTCCTCGACGCAGGCCTCGAAGTCGGCCGGGGAGATGCGCTGCGGCGAGACCATGCGGCTAGGCCGAAAAGAACCGGTCGAAGTTGGCCGTGGTCGCCGCGGCGACGGCGTCGAGGCCGACGCCCTTGACCTCGGCGAGCTTCTTCGCGGTCTCGACGACGAAGGCGGGCTCGCAGGGCTTGCCGCGGTGCGGCACCGGGGCGAGGAACGGCGTGTCCGTCTCGACGAGCATCGCCTCGAGCGGCAACCCGGCGGCGGCCGCGCGGATGTTGTCGGCGGCCCGGAAGGTGATCATCCCGGAAAAGGACACCAGGTACCCGAGGTCGATCGCCTTCGCGCCGTAGGCCGCGTCCTCGGTGAAGGAGTGGAAGACCCCGGCGCGCGCCCGCGGCCCGCGCCGCGCGAGGGCCGCCAGCATCTCGGCGCCGCTCTCGCGGTTGTGCAGCAGGATCGGCAGCGCGAGCCTCCGCGCGCAGTCGAGCATCCACTCGAGGACCTCGAGCTGCTTCTCGCGCGGCGAGTAGTCGTAGTGGAAGTCGAGCCCGATCTCGCCGATCGCCGCGACCTTCGGACGCCGCGCGAGCGCCTCGAACGCCGCGCCGTCGCGCGACGGGTCGAAATCCTTCGCCTCGTGCGGGATGGACGCCGACGGCGGCGAAGACGCCGTCCCGCGAAGCGGCGAGGTCGGCCGCCGCCGCCGAATCCGCCAGCGTCGTACCGGGGACCAGGAACCGGGATACGCCGGCCGCCCGGGCGCGCGCCAGCAGCTCGTCGGCGCCCTCCCCCATCTGCAGGTGGCAGTGGGAATCGGCGAGCAACTTACTTGACCTTGCTGCCCGGCGGGACGTCCGCCGGCACGTCGAGCAGCACGGGCGCGCCCGCTTCGCCGACGGAGGCCGCGAGGACCATGCCGTTGGATTCGACGCCCATGAGCTTCGCGGGCTTCAGGTTCGCCACGATGACGACGTTGCGGCCGATCAGGGCCTCGGGCTCGTACTGCGCCGCGATGCCGGCGACGATCTGGCGGCGCTCGTCGCCGAGATCCACCTCGACGCGCATCAGCTTGTTCGACTTGGGCACGCGCTCGGCGACGACGATCTTCGCCGTCCGCAGGCGGATCTTCTGGAAGTCCTCGATCGTGATGCGGTCGTCGGCCGGGGCTGCGGGCGCAGCGGCGGGCGCGACCGGCGCGGCGCCGGGATTGACGGGCTCGTTCATGGCGGCATCCTTTTCCTTGAAGTAAGCGGCGGCGTCCGCGCGCGGAAAGAGCGCGGACGCCTCCGGCATCGGAGTCGAGACGGGCAGCCTTCCCCACGTCAAGGTCCGCGGGCGTCGGGTCGGCGGCGGGCAGGGCGAAGGTCTCGAAGATCTTGCGGCTCGTGACGGGGATGAACGGCGAGAGCATGACGGCCGCGAGGCGCACGCCCTCGGCCGCGGCGTACAGGACGCCGTGGAGGTTGGCGGAGCCGACGCCCTCTTCCTTGCGGATCTTCCAGGGCTCCCGGGACACCACGTGGCCGTTCACGGCCGTGAGCAGCCGCCACACGGCCTCGAGCGCGCGGTTGAACTGGCACTCGTGCATGGCCGCGCGCCACTCCGCCGCGGCCTCGACGAACGCGGTCTGCACTTCGCCGTCGACCGACATCGCGTTGCGGCGTGCCGCCGAAGGACTGCCGGCACAGCGCGGCGACGCGCGACACCGTGTTGCCGAGGTCGTTGGCGAGGTCCGCGTTGTAGCGCGCCAGGAACGCCTCGTCCGAGAAGCTCGCGTCCTGGCCGAACGCCATCTCCCGCATCAGGAAGTAGCGCAGGGCGTCCGCGCCGAAGTCCGCGACGAGCTGGTCCGGCCGCACGACGTTGCCGACGGACTTGGACATCTTCTTCGCGTCGCGCAGCCACCAGCCGTGCGCCCACACGGTCGTCGGCAGCGGCAGGCCGGCCGAGAGGAGGAACGCCGGCCAGAACACCGTGTGGAAGCGCAGGATGTCCTTGCCGATGAAGTGAACGCGCTCGGCCCCTTCGGGTGGTCCCAGAACTCGGCGGTAGTTCGCGTCGTCCGCGGAGCCGAAGCCGAGCGCGGTGATGTAGTTCGCGAGCGCGTCGAGCCAGACGTAGACGACGTGGCCCGGGTGCCCCGGAAACGGGATCCCCCACTGCACCTTCGAGCGCGAGACGGAGAGGTCGTTCAGCCCGCCCTTCACGAACGAGACGACTTCCGCCAGCCGGCGTCTCGGGCCGCACGAACTCGGGATGCCGCTCGTAGTGCTCGAGCAGCGGCGCCGCGTACTTCGAGAGGCGGAAGAAGACGTTCTCCTCGGACTCCCACACGGTCGGCCGTGCCGTGGACCGGGCAGCGCTTCTCGGCGTCGAGCTCCTTCTCCGTGTAGAAGGCCTCGCAGCTCGAGCAGTACCAGCCCTCGTGCTTCGCGGTGTAGAAGTCGCCGGCGGCCGCGATGCGCGCGATCAGGGCCTCGACGCCCCTGCGGTGCCGGGCCTCGGTCGTGCGGATGAAGTCGTCGTTCTCGATCTCGAACGTCCGGCAGAGCTCCTGGTAGCGTTCGACGACCCTGTCGGCGAGCGCGATCGGCGTGATCCCCTGCGTCGCGGCGGCCTTCTCGATGTTCTGGCCGTGCTCGTCCGTCCCCGTCAGGAACCGCGTCTCCTCGCCCGCCAGCCGGCGATACCGCGTGACCATGTCCGTGACGACCGTCGTGTAGATGTGCCCGATGTGGGGCAGATCGTTGACGTAATAGATCGGAGTCGTCGCGTAAAACGTCTTCATGGGGAAGGCGAAAGATACCTCAGAAGAGGTCGAGCTCGATCGGGACGACCGTGCGGATGCGCTGAAAATTCCGGTCCCGGGTCAGCAGACGAAGCCCTGACGCGAAGACGGTCACTGCGATTGCGAGGTCCACGACCTCGGCCTGAAAGCCGCCACGCGCGAGCGCGAATCGATACTCGGCGACACGTTCCCAGATCGCGGGAGGGTCGGGGATCTCGACGAGGCCGTCGAAGAGGTGACGCAGCTGTTCGTACTGCATGCCGGAGGTCGAGCCCGAGAGGACCTCGGCCCGGATCGGTCCGGTCACCGCGATCACGCCGTCAGAAAGGAGGGGATCGACTCGCGAGACGGCCTTCGCCTCGCCGCGCAGGAAATCGATCCACGCCGAGGTGTCGACGACCGAGAGGCTCACTGCCTTCCGCGGCTTCGGGAACGGGACAAATCGATGTCCAGGTGAATCGTCCCCGCCAGCTTCCGAAGCTCCTCCCGCTTGCTCTTCTTCACCAGCTCCTCGAGAGCTCGAATCACCGTCTCGCGCATCGTCTTCGAGTTCGTGACTCGTCTCGCCTCTTCCAGAAGCTCCTCCGGCAGGTCGACGGTCGTTCTCATGCGTAGAGCATATAGGGCGCGCATTCTTTATGCAATCGATCACAGCAGCCCCGCCTCCCGGAACGACACGCACCCCTCCCGGCCCACGACGATGTGGTCGAGCAGGCGCACGCCCACCGATTCGGATGCCGCAGCCAGACGCCGCGTGAACTCGCGGTCCTCCCGCGAGGGCGTCGGGTCGCCGGACGGATGGTTGTGGTACAGGATCACGCCCGCCGCCTTGCCGATGAGCGCGCGACGCAGGATCTCGCGGGGCTCGACCACGGCGCGGTCGAGCGTGCCGCGGTAGATCTCGGCATCGTTCTTCAAGAGCCGGTTGCGCGCGTTGAGGAACAGCGCCCCGGTCCGCTCCTGCGCGTCGTCGGCCTGGACCTGGCGAAGGAACTCCTTCACGAGGCGCGGCTCGTTCATGAGGTCGCGGTTGGAGAGCGTCTCGGCAGGCATCCGGCGGGCAATCTCGAGCGCGGCCGCGATGGCGCTCGCGCGCGTGGGCCCGATGCCGCGCTCGGAAGAGAGCTCCGTCGCGGTCGCGGTCGCGAGCCCCAGCAGCCCGCCGCGCGCCGCGAGCAGGCTGCGCGCCCGGTCGAGCGCGCTTTCCCCGGGAATCCCCGTGCGCAGGAGGAGGGCGAGCAGCTCCTCGTTCGTCAGCGCGCCGGGACCGAGGCGCAGCAGACGCTCACGGGGCCGCTCGTCGGAAGGCAGATCGCAGATACGGAAGGCACGTCGCGTGGATTGTTCGGTCATGGTTTGCCGCCGGCGGAAAGCGCCCGCGACCCGGGGAGGACCCGAGGATCATCGCACGGATTCGGGCTCCAGGACGATCTTGCCGTGCTGCTGCCCGGCTTCCATGAGCCGGTAGCCTTCGGCGGCCTCGGCCAGGGGAAGGACCCGGTCCACGCGCGGCACGAGCCTGCCGGCTGCGACGGCGGCGTAAAGGGCGCGGAACTCGCGGTCGTTCGCCATGGTCGAACCCAGGATCGAGAGCTGCTTCCAGAAGATCAGCCGAATGTCTTCCGTGGGGCTCGGGCCCGACGTCGCGCCGCAGGTGACGATGCGTCCGCCCTTGGCCGCCGACCGGACCGAGGTCATCCACGTCGCCTCGCCGACCATGTCCACCACGACGTCCACGCCGCGCTTTGCCGTGTGGCGCCGGATCGCCTGCGCGACGTCCTCCGAGCGATAGTTCACGACGAGCTCGGCGCCCGCCTCGCTTGCCCGGCCCGCCTTCGTCTCGTCGGAAGTGGTTGCGAGGACGCGCGCTCCGCAGAGCGTCGCGATCTCGAGGGCGGCCCAGGCGACTCCCCCGCCGACACCGTGGATCAGGATCGTCTCGCCCGGCCGCAATGCGGCACGACCGACGACCATCCGCCACGCGGTCTGGTACGCCAGAGGAAAGGCCGCCGCCTGCGCGAAGGACAGCCCCTCCGGGATCGGGAAGACGTTGCGCGCCGGGACGACGACGAGCTCCGCAAAGGTGCCTGCCGTGTGCTCGCCCAGGATCCCGAACGAGACGCAGATGCTCTGTTCGCCCGCGCGGCAAAACTCGCAGGCGCCGCAGTAGAGGCCGGGCTGAATCAGCACCCGGTCGCCGACCGCCACCCCCGCCACGCCCTCGCCCACCGCATCGACGAGACCGGCGCCGTCCGCCCCCGGGATTTGCGGCAGGGGCACGTTGGGAATCCCGTTGCGCACGAAGACGTCGAGGTGGTTGAGCGCCGCCGCGCGGATGGCCACGCGCACTTCGCCCGGGCCGGCGACGGGGTCGGGCCGGTCGCCGTACTGGAGCACCTCGTTGCCGCCGTGCCGGGTGAAGTAGATGGCTTTCATTTCAGGTACCCCAAACTCCTCAACTTTTCCAGGTACTCCCGGTCGCTCTCCGGCGCGGACGCCGCCAGAGGCACGACGCGCGGACCATACGTCGCGACGATCGCCGTCTCGAGCGAACCCGCCGGGAAGAGCGCCCCCGCCGGCTTGCCCGGCAGATCGCCCGCCGCCGGCACGCCCGCGCACGCCAGGATCGACGGCGCGACGTCCTCGGCCCGGATGCGCACGGTCCCGTGAACGAGATTCGCGTCGAAGACCGTCATCCGGCCGAGCGCCCCGCCGGTCGCCGGATGGCTGTCGACCGCGAGCACCACGAGCACGCACTCGCCCCGAGCCGCCCGGGTCACCCACGTCTCCAGAAACCGTTCGACGCCCTTGACGGCCGCCCTGCGCGCGGAGGGATCGTCGCGCGTGATGTCGCACGCCGGAAGGTAGACAGTCAGGACTCCCCACCCCTTCCGGGCCTCGGCCTCGAAGAGGTCGATCGCCACCCGGTCGGCCTCCACGCCGTTGCCCGCGCGCGCGAAGATTGCACGGTTCTCGACGACGGTCGCGCCGGGCCACGGCGCCGCGGCCCACCACCCGATGGAAAGGCTCGGGATCCCGGCCGACGCCGATACCTCCCAGAAGTCGAGCCGGCGCCGGTCCGCGCCGGAGACGGGCGCACTGGAAACCAGATGCAGCCGGGGCCCGACCCCGCGCAGGTACCACGACGTCCCGAACGGGGGCCGCAGGGCGAGCGGCGACCCGAGCGGGCGCACCCGCGCAAGCGACCGGACGCCGTGGCGCCCGGCGGGCTCGCCGGTCGCGAGGTCCGTCCAGATCTCGGGAGGCGAAAGCCTCCGGGCCGGCCACCAGCCCGTCGCTCCGCCCCCGAGCAGCTCCGCGACCCGCGCGGGCCTGCCCGGGCCGTCCAGGTCGAGGCCGTCGAGCGCGAGGACGACGAGCGGAACCTGCCGCGGCGAGGGCCTCGGCGCGTCGGCCGCCGGCGCCTCCGGCCGCGCCGAGAAGAGCAGGATGGCCACGAGCAGTCCGGCCGCGCAGGCCGCCAGGAACACCGGCCGCCGCGTCCGCACCGGCAAGGAGCCCAACCGCGCGAAGGCGCGCGCGAGGAAGCCGAGCCGCACCGCTGCCGCCAGGACGAGCGCGGCCACCGTCACCGGGATTCCCCAGAGCAGCGAGCGGACCGAGATCTCGCGCGCGAGCCCGTATGTTCCGGCGATCCAGAGCAGGAACACCGCGCCCGCCGCCGCGAGGCCCACGACCGTCGCCGCGATGCCCGGCCGGCGCGATCGGTCCGCGAGCCAGCCGACCAGCAGCGCGGCGACGGTCAGCGGCAGAAGGTCCGCGAGGAAGACGTGAACGAGGAGGGCCGCCACCGACGCCAGCGACCCGCCGAATCCCGGCTCCGAGGCCTCGACCGCGGCCACCGCGGCCAGGGCGGCCGCGAACGCTCCGAGCAGAACGGCCGGCAGGAACGCCCCGACGCGCCCCTCGAAGAGCGGCCGGAAGAGCAGGCGCGCCACGCCCACGTCGAGGTACCCGAGCTCCTTCAGGCGGGCGCGCGCCTCTTCGAGCGTCGGGCGCGCGGTCACGAGCGCCGGTCCCGGACGACCCGCGCGAGGTCCGCGAGCACTTCGCCGCGCCGCCCGAACGGCGACAACGCCGCGAGCGCGGCCGCGAGCAGCTCCTCGACGAGCCGACGCGAGGACTCGGCCCCGAGGATCGTCGCGAAGTTCGCGCGGTGCGCGTCGCGTCCGGGATCCTTGCCCATCTTCGCGGGGTCGCCCTCGAGGTCGAGCAGGTCGTCCGTGATCTGGAAGGCGAGGCCGAGGTTGCGCGCGTAGAGCGTCAGGCCCGAGAGAACGCTCTCGCCGGCGCCGCCGGCGATCGCGCCGCAGCGGATGGCCGCCACGAAGAGCGCCCCGGTCTTGCGCGCGTGGATCGCCTCGAGGTCGTCGAGGTGCACGGCCGACGGATCGGCCGACAGGTCCGCGGCCTGGCCCGCGCAACAGCCCGATGCGCCGACCGACGCCGCGAGCTCGGACACGATGCGGGCGCGCGCGGCCGCAGTCATGCCCGGAGCCGCGGCGGCGAGCTCGAAGGCGCGCGCGAGCAGCGCCACGGCCGCGAGCTCCGCGGTGGCGACGCCGTGCACGCGGTGGAGCGCGGGGCGCCCCCGGCGGCGCGGCGCGTCGTCCATGGACGGCAGGTCGTCGAGCACGAGCGAGGCGGCGTGCACGTACTCGACGGCGACGGCGACCGCGGTGGATCCCCCCGCGTCGGCCCGCGCGAGCACGCCGGCGGCCAGCGCCGCGAGCGGCCGCAGGCGCTTTCCGGGCGACAGCGCCGCCTCGGCGATGGCGAGGGAGAGCGATTCCGCGCGGACGGCGGGAGGCGGGAGGCCTCGCTGGAGCGCCTCCTCGAGCGCGGGGCGGGCCGACGCGGCGAACCGGTCGAACGCGCCGCCCCCCGCGGCAGGACCCTTCAGGACCGGTTTCCTAGCCGCGGTAGCTCGCCAACGCCTCCGACTCCGACTCGTACACGTCGAAAACGGTGATCAGCTGCGTCACGGTGAGCACGTCGTTGATCTTCGGGGGAAGGTGGAGCAGCTTCAACTTGCCGCCCTTGTTCGTGACCGACGTGTAGCAACCCACGAGCTCGCCGATGCCCGAAGAGTCGATCGTCGTGACCTCGTTCATGTCCACGAGGATGTTCTTCTTGCCCGAGTCGACCAGCTTGTTGATCGTCTCGCGCAGCTGCACGTCCCCGGAACCGATGGTGATCTTGCCCTTGAGCTCGACGACCTGCACTCCCCCCGCATCCCGCACGTTGGTTTTCATGCTGGGTTCTCCTCCTTCTCGTTAATCGCGCCCAGATTCTTTTTCAAAACGATTTCCATTCCGCCGGCCGGGTGGCGCTGGAACCGGATCTCATCCATGAAGGTCTTCATGTAGAAGATCCCCCGGCCCGAGGTCTTCAGACGGTTTTCCGGGGCGAGCGGGTCGGCCACCGCCTCGGGGTCGAAGCCCGAGCCCTCGTCCCGGATCGAGATCGCCAGCGTGTCGGCCACGACGTCCATCTCGAGGTGGACGTGCTTGGAGATGTCCTGCTGGTTGCCATGCTTGATCGCGTTCGCGAGCGCCTCGCGCAGGGCCATCAGGATCCAGTGGCGCAGCTCCTCCGGGACCTCGCGTCCCTCCAGCAATTTCGAGCACAGGTGCTGCACCATCTCGATGTTCTCGAAACGGCTGGAGAGAGACATCCGGATCGGGCCGGCTTTGCTGGAGGGTCGCAATGCGCTCATTCACGGACTTCTAGAGTCCGGCGGATCTTAGCAGGTTGGCCCAGCGGCCCCGCAACCCTGGTCCGCGCCGGCTCGGGGACGCCCGTTTCCGGCATGCTACCCTCGGCCATGCGCCCCAAACGCCTCGCCGCGGCCGCCGGACTCGCCCTGGGGGCGGCCCTGCTGCCGGCCGCGACGGACCTGCTGCCCGAGCGGATTTCAGCGGTTTCCCGCCAGGTCGAGGAAATCCGGGGCCGGAAGTTCGACCGCCCCGTGCCCGCGACCGAGATCGACATGGCGGAGGCCCGGAAGCTGCTGCGCGCGAAGATCGACGAGAGCTTCCCGGCGCCCGTGGACGAGGCGCTGCGGTCGCTCGTCGTGCTCGGGCTGATCGACGAGACGCCGCACCTCTACGACCACCTGGTCGACTTCTACGCCTCGCAGGTCGTCGCCTTCTATGACCCGGAGCCACGCCGCTTCTTCGTCGTGAAGGACAGCCCGGGCCTCGCGGCCGAGGGGCTCGACATGTCCGGGATGGCCGAGGGCCTCGTGTACTCGCACGAGCTCATGCACGCGCTCCAGGACGAGTCCATGCGGCTCGACAGCCGGACGAAGGCCCTGAAAGAAGACAGCGACCGCGGTCTCGCCCTCCAGTGCCTCCTCGAGGGGGAAGCCACGTTCGTGATGATCAAGGTCGTCCTGAAAAGCCTTCCCGGGGCCGGGGCCGACGCCGAGGAGCAGATGGCGCCGCTGCTGACGGCCGGCAGCCTCGAGCGCGGCAACGTGCCCAAGGACGTCCCGGCCTACTTCGCCGACCAGCTCTTCTTCCCCTACTCGGAGGGCACCGAGTACGTCCGCGCCGCGTTCAAGAAGGGCGGATGGGCCGAGATCGACCGGCTCTGGAGGAACCCGCCCGAGTCGAGCGCCGAGATCCTCCACGGAGCGCCCTATCCCCCGCCGGTCGAGGGCCTGCTTCCCGGCAACGTCGCGTCGCTGCTGCCCGGACGGCTGATCTACAGCGACACGCTCGGCGAATGGACGCTGCGCTTCCTGCTCGGCCGCGCGCTGCCGGCGGACGAGGCGGCGAAGTCGGCGGCCGGATGGCGCGGCGACCGGATCGTCTTCTTCGCGACCCCCGGCGGCGGCATGGGCTACCTCTGGCGCATCCGCTTCGACGACGGGCTCGCGTCGGCGCGCTTCGAGGCCGCGTTGAAGCGGGCCCGCGCGAAGCGGCCGGTCGGAGGAACGGAACTCGTTCAGCGAGGCGGGCGGGACGTCGTCGTGGCCGCGGGGATGGCAAGGGTGCCGGAGCTCTAGTCTCCGTTCAGTTCCCGACGATCGACTCGACGCCCTCGGCCACTTCCACGCGATTCTTCCCCGCCCGCTTGGCGCGATAGAGCGCCTCGTCGGCCGCCGCGACGAGGCTCTCGGGCGACGAGGCGTCGCCCGGCGACGCGGTCGCGACGCCCAGGCTGATCGTCACGATCCCGTTGGGCGCGTGCGGATGGCGCGTGGCCATGCTCTCGACCCGCAGCCGGAGCACCTCGGCGACGGCGGCGGCGCCGCGGGAGGGCGTCGAAGGCAGCACCGCCGCGAACTCCTCGCCGCCGTAGCGCGCGACGAGGTCGCCGGGCCGCGTCAGCGCCTCCCGGATCTCGCCGGCGACCCGCCGCAGGCACTGGTCGCCGATCTGGTGGCCGAGCGCGTCGTTGAAGTCCTTGAAGTAGTCGATGTCGATCATGACGAGCGAGAGCGACAGGCCGTCGCGCGTCGCGCGCCGCCACTCGCGCGCCAGCGTCTCCTCGAACCGGCGGCGGTTCGCGATTCCGGTCAGCGCGTCGACCTCCGAGAGCAGCTGCAGCTTCGAGTTGGCCTCCTCGAGCTGCAGCGTGCGGTCGGCCACGGTCTGCTCGAGCTCGCGTTCGCGCGCCTTCGCCCGCACAGCCCGCATGCGCGCGGCGCCGAATCCCGCGAACACCAGCCCGAGCGCGCAGAGCCCGTAGAACCAGGGGGTCTGGCGGAAGTGCGGCCGCAGGGAGAAGCGCACGACCGCGTCGCTGTCGCTCCAGACGCCGTCGTTGTTCGACGCCTTGACGCGAAAGGCATACCGCCCCGGCGGGATGTTCGTGTAGAACGCGACCCGGCGCGAGCCGGCCTCGATCCACTCGCGGTCGAAGCCCTCCAGCATGTAGCGGAAGTTGACGCGGTCCGGGTCCACGAACGAGAGGCCCGCGTAGTGGAACTCGAGGTCGCCCCGCCCGGGCTCGAGCTCCGCCTCGTCCGCGCGGGGCAGCATGCGCCGGTCGACGAAGACCTGCTCGACGACGACGGGAGGCGGCAGCGTGTTCGTCCGGATCCGATCGGGATCGATCACGACGGCGCCCTCGATGGTCGGAAACCAGAGACGCCCGTCGCGCGTCTTCCAGCCCGCCGGCTGCGTGAAGCCGCTGCACTCGGCCGAGCGCATCCCGTCCGCCCGCCCGAACGACTGGGACGTGACCGCCTCGCGCTTGCCGTCGGCCAGCTCCTCGAGCTCGGCGCGGCGCACGCGGAAGATCCCGCGGCTGCAGCTCATCCAGAGGTTGCCGCGGCCGTCCTCGAGGATCGCGTACTGGACGTCGTCGAAGAGCCCTTCCCGCCGCGTGAAGCGGCTGAACCTCCCGTCCTTGAAGCGGTTGAGCCCCCCGCCGTCGGTGCCGATCCAGAGGCAGCCCTCGGCGTCCTCGTAGAGCGCGAGGACCGTGTCGTCCGAGAGCCCGTCCTTCGTGGTGTAGCTCGTGAAGCGCCCGTGCGCGAAGCGCCATAGGCCGCCCGCCTCGGTCCCGAGCCAGAGGTTGCCGTCCCGGTCCTCGAGGATCGCGAGCACGGTCGCCGCCGAGAGGCCGTCCCGGGCTCCGTACACGGTGAACTTCCCGTCGCGCTCCTTGACGAGCCCGCCCGCGTCCGTGCCGATCCACAGGTCACCGTTCCGGTCGCGGTACATGCATCGGATGATCTCGCTCGGCAGGCCGTCCTTCTGGTGGAAGGCGTGGAAGCGCCCGTTCTCGAGGACGTCGAGCCCGTCTCCCCACGTGCCGACCCAGAGCTTGCCCGCGCCGTCCTCGTAGATCGAGCGCACGAAGTCCCCGGAGAGCCCGTCCTTCGCGCCGAAGGCCGAGAACACGCCGTTGCGGAACCGGCTCACGCCGCCGCCGCGCGTCCCGAGCCAGATCGATCCCTCGTGATCCTCGTAAATCGTCCGGACGCGGTCGCTGACGAGGCCTTCCTTGTGGGTGAAGGCCGTGAACTTTCCGTCCTTCAGGCGGTTCAGGCCGCCCGCGACCGTCCCGATCCAGAGGCTCGCCTCGCGGTCCTCGAAGATCGCGAGGACGGTGTCGTCCGACAGGCCTTCGGCCGGCGTGAACTTCGTCAGCTTGCCGTCGGTCATGCGCGACAGCCCGCTCTGGTTCCCGATCCAGAGGTTCCCGTCCCGGTCCTCCTGGATGGCCTCGACCGTGTCGCCGGCGAGGCCGTCCTTCTCCGTGTAGACCGTGAACCGTCCGTCGCGATAGCGCGCGAGGCCGCCGCCGTCGGTGCCCGCCCACACGTCGCCGCGGCTGTCGACGAACACCGCCTGCACGACGTCGGACGGCAGGCCGTCTTTCTTCGTGTACACGGTGAACCGACCGTCGCGAAAGCGGTTCAGGCCGCCGCCGTCGGTGCCGACCCAGAGATCGCCGCCGCGATCCTCCTGGATGGACCAGATCCGGTCGTTGGAGAGGCCGTCCTTCGTCGTGTACGTCGTGATCCTGCCATCCTTCAACCGGTTCAGGCCGCCGCCGCCCGTACCGATCCAGATCGCGCCGTCGCGGTCCTCGCAGATCGCGAGCACGCGATTGTTGGACAGGCCTTCCTTCGTCGTGTAAGCCGTGAAGCGGCCGTCCTTGAAGAGATGCAGGCCGCCCCAGGTGCCGACCCAGAAGTTGCCGGCGCGGTCCTGGTACAGCGCCTGCGCGTTGCTGTTCTGCATCCCGGGCGTGTTGCCCTTGTCGAACACCGTGAACTGCACGCCGTCGAAGCGCACCAGGCCGCGCTCCGTGCCGAGCCAGATGTATCCGTCGCGTGTCTGGAGAATGGCCTGGATCGAGTTCTGCGGCAGGCCGGCGTCGGTCTTCCAGACCTGGTGCGCGTACTGCGTGATCGCCTTGCGGGGGTCGAGGGCGTGGAGGGGCAGACAGAGGCAGAATCCGAGGGCTCCACCGAACAGGATGCGGCGCGGTCCGTCGCGCCATCGCCCTCCCGTCCGATCCGAGCCGCGCATGGCCGATTTTAACAGGCCGGGGCGCGTGTTCCCGGACTATCCGGCCTGCAGCTGGTGCAGGTACCAGGGGATGACGGCGAACATCTGGATCGCGTCGAAGACGCCGTGGGCGGCGATGCAGGGCAGCACGTTGCGGTACCGCGCGAATGTGACCGAGAGCACCGTCGAGATGACGAGGATCCCGATGAGCATGAGCGGCTGGCCGTAGGACCCGTGCGCCGCCGTGAACATGAGCGTTGCCGCCACGGGGCCGACGCGCGTCTGCAGGAAGCCGCGGAAGAAGAGCTCCTCGACGACCATCGCCGAGCAGACGATCGCGAGCTTCATCCAGAGGGGCCGCGACACGAGCCACACGATCAGCGGCGACACCGAGCCGGAGGCCGCGGCCTCGCCCCGGAATCCGCGCGAGACGATGTACCAGATCCCGAGCAGCACCATCGCCGAGAAGAGCGTCACGATCCAGCCCGCGAACCCGATCACGACGCCGCGCGCCAGGTCCCTGGCGGGGGTCGGGCTCTTGAGCTTCAGGAAATCCAGGACCGAATGCCGCCCGGAGAGCGCGTAGTAGCAGGCGAGGAAGAAGAGCAGCATCCCGTGGACCGCGAACACGGACACGAGCGAGAGCTCGCGGGTCTCCGGTTGCGCGCCCGCGAGCCCCCCGGCGAACGGGATCGCCACGGTCAGCAGCAGCACGCCCGCGAGCAGGCCGACCGCGACCGCCCGCCGCCCCGGCTCCTCGAAGCCGTCCTCGGCGAACACCGCGCGCGACCGCGCCTGCGCGAACGACAGCAGCATACCGAGGCTTCCCGCCACGAGGAGAAGGACGAACGTCAGGGAGCTCATGGGCAAGCGGCGCAGATTAACTCAGCTGAGGTCGCGCCACAATGATCCGATCAGCTAGGATTGGCTTCGATGCCCGCCACGGCCCTCGAAGTCCGCAACCTCACGAAGTCGTTCGGCGAGCGCCGGGCGCTCGACGGCGTGTCGCTCGACCTGGCCCCGGGCGAGATCCTGGGCCTGCTCGGCCCGAACGGCGCGGGCAAGACCACGCTCGTCCGGAGCGTGGCCGGGCGGGCCGTGCCGGAGGGTGGCACCCTGCGGATCCTCGGCTTCGAGCCGGCCGACGACCGGGCCCGGGCCGTCCGGGGCTGGGTGCCCCAGGAGATCGCCCTCTATTCCCTGCTCTCCCCGCGCGAAAACCTGTGGACCTTCGGACGCTACCAGGGGCTCATGGGCGCCGCGCTGGACACCGGGATCCGCACGAGCCTCGACTGGATCGGCCTGGCCGACCGCGCCGACGAGAAGACCGACAAGCTCTCGGGAGGCATGAAGCGGAGGCTGAACATCGCCTGCGGAACGATCCACGATCCGCGGGTCCTGCTCCTCGACGAGCCGACGGTCGGGGTCGACCCGCAGTCGCGCGAGCGCATCTACGCCATGATCGGCGAGCTCAAGGGCCGGGGCGTTTCCCTCCTCTACACGACCCACTACATGGAGGAGGCGGAGCGGCTCTGCGACCGCATCGCCATCATCGACCACGGCAAGATCATCGCCTCCGGCACCAAGGACGCGCTCGTGAAGACGACGCTCGGCACGAGGGAGGCCCTGGTGATCGACGCGGGCGCGCCGATCCCGGCCGCCCTCCGCGAGAATCTCGTCCAGCGCGGCGCGACGCTGGACGGCACGAAGGTGAAGCTGTCGGTCGAAAACCCGGCCGAGCAGATCCGCGAGCTGCTCGGGCTCTTCCATGCCGACGGCGTGCCGGTCCGCGACCTGACGTTGAAGAGTGCCACGCTCGAGCAGGTCTTCCTGCAGCTGACGGGCCGGGAGCTGCGCGAATGAGCATGATCCTGGCCGTCGCGAAGAACCGGCTCATGAACCTGCGGCGCGATCGCGCGGCGTTCGTGCTCGCCTTCGTGCTGCCCGTCGCGTTCTTCTCCATCTTCGCCGCCATCTTTGCGGGCTCGGGCAAAGCGGCCACGCGCACGATCGCGGTCATCGTCGTGGACGAGGACGGCAGCGTCGCCTCGCGCCGGTTCGTCGAAGGACTCAAGGGCGAGACCGGCCTCTCGGTGGGACTCAGGCCCGGGGACGAAAAGGACGCCTCGGGGCCGCTCTACACGGCCGCCCAGGCCGAACAGGCGGTGCGCAAGGGCGAGGCGCCGGTCGCGCTCATCATCCCGAAGGGCTTCGGTGAGAACCCGATCGCATTCGGCCCGGGAGCAAAGCGCGCCACGCTCTCCATCCTCGCCGACAGCGCGGACCCTGTGGCGCCGCAGGTCCTGAACGGCCTCGTCCAGAAGGTCGCGATGACCTCGATGCCGGCCGCCATGGCGCGCACCGGCATGGCGGAAGTCGACAAATGGAGCGGCGGCCTGACGCCCGAGCAAAAGGCGCGGATGGAGCAGAGCATCCGGGAAATCGAGAAACCGCCGGAATCCGGCGCGCCGGCTCCGGTCTCCGGCACCGGCGCGAAGGGGGGCGGTCTCGTCTCGGTCGAGACGCGCGACATCCTCGGCGAAGCGAAGAAGAACCCGACCGTGACCTTCTACGCGGCCGGCCTCGGCGTCATGTTCCTGCTCTTCTCCGCCACGGGCGCGGGGGGAGCGCTCATCGAGGAGGCCGAGAGCGGCACGCTCGACCGGATCCTTGCGACGAAGGTCTCGATGACGACCCTTCTGCTCGGCAAGCTCGTCTACCTGGCGGCCGTCGGGGTCGTCCAGCTCACGTTGATGTTCGTCTGGGGCGCGATCTTTTTCGGCCTCGAGCTCTGGAGCCACATCCCCGGGTTCCTCGTGATGACCCTCGCGACCGCGCTCGCGTGCTCGGCCTTCGGGCTCATGCTCGCCTCGGTGTGCCGCTCGCGCATGCAGCTCGTGGCGCTCTCGAACCTGTCGATCCTCCTCATGTCCGCGCTCGGCGGGAGCCTCTTCCCGAGGTTCCTGATGTCCGAAAAGCTGCAGAAGATCGGGCTCGTCACGCTCAATGCGTGGGCGCTCGACGGCTTCCAGAAGATCTTCTGGCGCGACGAGCCCCTCTGGTCGATCTGGCCGCAGGTGGCCGTCCTCACCGGTCTCGGCGTGGTCTTCTTCCTGGTCGCCCGCCGGGTCGCCGAGCGGTGGGAAGCGGCTTGACGGACTCTATGCTGTCATAGCATATACTCCTCCCAATCGTTTGGGAGCAGGACACATGAGGCTTTCCGACAGGGTCCGTCCGCTTCTGAAAGTCCATCTCCCTTTCGTTCTTGCCGCGTCCGCAACCTGCATGCTCACAGCAGAGGCTGTAACGGCCTCGCCTGCCCCCGCCCCGGTGGTCCGCACGATCACCGGCTCCCGGCTGACGATCGCGATCGGCAGCGACACGTCGCTACAGGTCTGGGACAGCGTGGGCATACCGACCTTCGCGCTGTTCGCCCCGAATTGTACGGACATCGGCCAGACTGGCGACGCCGGCACGCTCGTCGCGGTCGGCGGCAGCACGTTCGGTCCCGACTTCGCGAATCACCCTTGCGGCACCAATACGCCAGCCGCCGTCGCGATTCCATGGACCCCCGTCTCGATCAGTCCCGTCACCGGATCGGGCAGCACGTCCGATCCTTTCACAGTGGTCGTCGTGGCCGATGCCGGCACGACGGGCCTCCGGGTGACCGAGACCGTGACGCACATCGATGGAACCGGCTCGTTCGTGCCTACGCTGGTCTTCTCGAACATGGCTCCCGCACCCGTAACGTGGAAAACCTTCCTTGCAACCCAGATGACCCTGGGCGTCAATGCGGTCCTGCCGATCCTCCAATTGGGCGCGCCGGGTGCCCAATCGGGCTTCTCATTGGGAGCCCCGTTTCCCGCGTGCCTGCCGCAGCCCTACTTCGCGCTCCTTCCCTCGGCGGATCGATTCACGGGCCGGCTCCCCGACGTAATGTGGGGCGAGATCTCCGCGGGACAACTCCCCAACACACTGGAACAAGGGTGTCCGAACGGCGGGATCGCGACGGAATGGACCGACCGCACGCTTGACCCGGGTGCGTCGTTGACCCTCACCTCGCCCCACCCAGCCGTGTCCTTCGTCGACGGGCCGCCCGCTTCCTGTGTTGCCAACTCCCACACGCTCTGCCTGAGCCAGGGCCGGTTCGCCGTCACGGCATCCTTTACCGATGCGCCCCAGGGTCTGCCCGTGCAGGCCGCGGCCGTTCCGCTGACCGCCGACACCGGCTACTTCTGGTTTTTCGATCCCGCCAACGTCGAGCTCGTCGTGAAGGTCCTGGACGGCTGCGCCGTGAACGGTCACTCGTGGGTCTTCGCGGGCGGCCTGACCAACGTCAACGTCCTGCTGCAGGTCATCGATACCGAAACGGGAACGATGCAGTCGTACTCCAACGCCCTGGGCACCGCGTTCCAGCCCATCCAGGATTCCTCCGCATTCCCCTGCCCCTGACGTGCCGCCCCGAAAGAACTCGCAGTTGACGTGTCGCCCGGCGATCGTGCGAGGATGCGCTGTCCATGATCCCGGCCCGCGAAGCCCTCGAACGACTGCGCGAAGGCAACCGCCGTTTCGCGGCGGATGCGCTCAGCCGCGAGACGCTTACGGGCCGATCGCGGCGGCGCGAGCTCGCGATGGGGCAGGAGCCCTTCGCGATCATCCACGGCTGCTCGGACTCGCGCGTACCGGCAGAGCTCGTGTTCGACCAGGGGCTCGGCGACCTGTTCGTGATCCGCGTCGCGGGCAACATCGTCGCGGAATCGCAGATCGGCAGCGTGGAGTTCGCGGCCGCGCGCTTCGGGACGCGGCTGGTGGTAGTCCTCGGGCATACCCAGTGCGGCGCCATCCTCTCGACGCTCGAGCAGCTCAGGACATCGGCGGATCACCAGTCGCGCAACCTGCGCTCGATCGTGGATCGCGTCCGGCCCTCCGTGGAAGCGCTCCTGTCGACCGCACTCGTCAACGACCCGGCGGCGCTGGTGCGGGAGGCCGTGCGCGCCAACATCCGCGAATCGGCGAGGCAAATGCGGCACGGGTCGGAGGTCCTCGAGGAGCTGATCCAGAAGGACGGCCTGCTCGTCGTGAGCGCCGAGTACTCGCTCGAGACCGGGGTCGTGGAGTTCTTCGACGGCACGCCGGCCGCCGACTAGGAGTTTTACCAGTCCGACCCAATTCCCGCCGCAAATCGCCGCATCCTCGGCACAATGGCCGCGATGCGATCGCCCAACGAAATACGCCCAAGCCCCGTAGACATTGACAGGAATGCCGCCCCTTGCCGGATGACGGTCGTGGAGGCCTGGTGGTCTCGGTCGAGTGGTTTTCCACGATCGCCGCCGAGAGCCTCTCCGGTGTCGCGTTTCTGTACGACTACGTCCAGCTCCACTTCAACCTGGATCCCCTGCTCAACATCTACACGCCCGTGACGGTCGTCGTCGACGGCGCGTCGCACGTCAGCGGCGACATCGGGTTTGCCAACGCGCTGATCGGCCAGATCGACAAGCCCGTTTCGCACGTGTCAGTCGAAGCGGGGGCCTGCGTCGCCATCCACTTCCGGGACACGTCGGTGATCGCCTTCTCGACCGAGCGCGCCAAACCGGGGCGCGAGGCCTTCACGCTCTTCACCGAGAACGGGGCCTACGCGGAGTAGCTCCTACTCGTATACCCGCTCGTTGATCGTCAGCCGCTCGAGATAGACGGTCTCGCAGGAGCCCGGGCCCTCATCCTCGCGCGAGGTGCTCGTGCCCCAGTGGAATTCCGGGTCGGTCATGCCGACGACGTCCACGAGCCAGCCCTCGAGCCGGACGTCGTCGCCCCTCGACACGCAGCGCACGACCGACCGCAGACGCGGGCTCGCCGGGATCACGTGCACGTTGGCGGCGTGGGACACGATCGTGCCGCGGTCGAGCCCGCCGTCGTTGGTGTGCCAGAAGAAGAACCGGGAGTACTGGCTGTAGGAGATCCGACCGGCGTAGGGCGGAGCGAGGAGGGGACCCCAGGCGAGCGCGAGGTCTTCCGGGATGAGGGACGCCGCTGCGCCAAAACGATACGGCCGGTCTCCGACGACCCGCGCGGACTGGTCCCACGCGAAGCGGGGAGTCAGGCGGTACCGCCGTCCCCCGGCGAGAAAATCGAAAGGGGCTCGTTCCCGCGGAAGCTGCGCGGGCTCGGCGCGAACGTCCGGCCGCGGCGCGGCGCGGTGGGCGAGCAGGCGCAGCTCGAGGGGATGCCGCAGGGCCACGAGCAGCAGCGCGGCGGCCGCCAGGATCGCCAGGGTTCGCTGCCGCATCGGTCCCCATTGTCGCCCCAATCACTTCCCTGTTGACAACCCGGCGGCGGCGCGACGGATAATCCGCTCCTTCTTCGTTTGGTCCCGACAGCCTTTCGACCGCCCCTGGATTCGAGGAGACACGCATGCGCAAGCCGGTGCTCACGCTCTGGACGCTGATCGGTCTCGGACTCGCCGGGCTCGCCTTCGCCGCCGACCCGCCCGGCGACGGCGCGAAGGACAAGAAGCCCGATCCCGCGGCGGACATCAACACGCCGCGCGCCGACACGCGCAGGATCGCCTTCACGGCGACCGAGGGCACGTGGATGTCGGTGGACATCTCGCCCGACGGACAGACCCTCGTCTTCGACCTGCTCGGCGACATCTACGCGGTGCCCGTCGAGGGCGGCGCGGCGCGGGCGATCACGAGCGGGCCGGCGTACGACTCGCACCCGCGCTTCTCGCCCGACGGCCGGACGATCGCCTTCACGAGCGACCGCAGCGGCATCGAGAACATCTGGCTCATGGACGCCGACGGCAAGAACCCGCAGGCGCTCACGACCGAGAAGGACGCGTACGTGCGCAGCGCCGCGTGGACGCCGGACGGCAACTACCTGATCGCGCGCAAGGAAGACGGAAAGCGCGGCGGCATCCCGCCCGTCGAGCTGTGGATCTACCACCGCGAGGGCGGCGGCGGCATCAAGCTGACCTCCTCGGACGACGTCAGCAACGCGGGCGGCGCCGTGGCTTCGAAGGACGGCAAGTCCATCTACTACGCGGCCCGGGCGCGCAAGTTCAACTACATCCCGAACCTGCAGGACGGGCTCTGGCAGATCTTCCGCTACGACCGCGTGCTCGCGGAGAGCTTCCCGGTCACTGGCGGCTTCGGCGGCGCCGTGCGGCCCGCCCTGTCGCCCGACGGCAAGACGCTCGTCTTCATCTCGCGGCGCGACGACGACACGGTCATGGTCGCGCGCGACCTCGCATCGGGCTCCGAGCGCATCCTCGCCCGCGCGGTGACCCGCGACGAGGAAGAGGGCTTCGCCCAGATGGACCTGTGGCCCAACTATGCCTTCACGCCCGACGGCAAGGCGCTCGTCTTCTCGAACTCGGGCAAGCTCTCGCGGCTGGACGTCGCCTCGGGCGCCATCACGCCGATCCCGTTCACGGCCGCCGTGGAGCAGTTCGTCGCGCCGCGCGTGACGTGGCAGGAAAAGGTCGAGAGCGGCCCGGTCAAGGCGCGGATCCTGCGCTGGCCGAGCCAGTCGGCCGACGGAAAGACGATCGCCTTCGAGGCCTTCGGGCGCGTCTGGCTGCAGGAGATCGCGGGCGGGAAGGCGGTCGGCAACCCGCGCCGCCTGACGAAGGACGACGCGACGCTGCCGCGGCGCGAGTACGCGCCGGCCTTTTCTCCCGACGGGAAGTCGATCGTCTACGTCTCCTGGAGCGACGCCGAGGGCGGCCAGGTCTGGAAGGCTTCCGCCGCACCGGGAACGACGCCGGTGAAGCTGACCCGGCACCCGGGCCACTACGTCAACCCGGCGTGGGCGCCGAAGGGCGACCACATCGCGATCCTGCGCGGCTCGGGCCTCGAGTTCCGCGGCAAGCAGCCCGAGGAGGAGGACTTCTTCGAGCTCGGCGTCCTCGACGCGGCGGGCGGGGAGATCCGGCCGGTCACCACGATCAAGCTCGGCGAGGGCCTGCACTTTCACCCGCAGGCCTTCTGGAACGCCGACGGGACGCGCCTCTTCTACCGCGACCCGGTCGAGGCCAAGAAGCCGACCGACGATCCGAAGAACGACCTCGTCTCCGTGCGCGTGGACGGAACGGACAAGAGGGTCTACCTCCGGTTCCCCGCCGTCGACGACCTCGTTCCCTCGCCCGACGAGCAGTGGATCGTCTTCACCTCGCGCGACAACGTCTACGTCACGGCCTTCCCCGGCGTCCTGACGAAGGAACCGCCCGAGGTGGGCCTGAAAGAGGGCTCGGTCCCGGTCTACCGCCTCTCCGACGACGCCGGCGGCTTCGTGCGCTGGGCCGACGGCGGCAAGACCATCACGTGGGCGCTCGCCAACACGTTCTACCGCCTGCCCCTCGCCTCCGCGGTCGAGTTCGCGCGCGCGGAGCGGCGCAAGGCCGAGGAGAAGGCCAGGCAGGAAGACGCGAAGAAGGCGACGCCCGACACCGAGAAGGAGAAGGCCGACAAGCAGAAGGAGAAGGTCCAGGACTCGCGCGTCCCGAAGTCCGAGACGATCGAGATCGCGTTGACGACACCGCGCCCCGCGCCGGAGGGCTCATTCCTGCTGCGCGGCGTGCGGGTCATCCCGATGAAGGGCGACGCCGTCCTAGAGAACGCGGACCTGCTCGTCACCGGCAACCGCATCGCCGCCGTCGGCCCGACGGGCTCGCTCCACGTGCCGGCGGGCGCAAAGGTGTACGACGGCGCCGGCAAGACCGTCATCCCGGGCTTCATCGACACGCACGCCCACCTGCACTACTCGGGGTTCGAGCTCTTCCCGGAGGCCAAGTGGGAGTACATCGCCAACCTCGCCTACGGCGTGACGACGGTCTACGACCCGTCCGCGCCCTCGCTCGACGTCTTCGCGCAGGGCGAGGACGTGGAGGCCGGCCTGATGGTCGGCCCGCGCGTCTACTCCTCGGGCGACGTGCTCTACGGCGGCCAGCAGGCCGGCATCTTCGCCGAGGTCAACAACCTCGACGACGCGAAGCACCAGGTCCGCCGGATGAAGGCGTACGGGGCGCGGATGATCAAGGTCTACCAGCAGCCGCGCCGCTCGCAGCGCATCGACTTCGCCGAGGCTTGCCGCGAGCTGCACATGCTTCTGACGGCCGAGGGCGCAGGCGAGCTCCAGACGGACATGACGATGGTGACCGATGGCTTCACGGCATGGGAGCACGCGCTGCCCGTGGCGCTCGGAAAGGACATCGTCGAATTCGTCGCGCAGTCCGGCACGTTCTACACACCGACGCTCCTCGTCGCGTACGGCGGCCCCTGGGGCGAGCTCTACTACTGGCAGACCGCGAACCCGCACGACGATCCGAAGTTGAACCGCTTCGTCCCGCACGAGGGGATCGACAAGATGGCGCGCCGGCACCCCTGGATCTGGCCGGCCGAGTACCACTTCCCGACCGTGGCGCACGGGGCGGCCGAGGTGCTCCGGGCGGGCGGCAACGTCTCGCTCGGCGCGCACGGCCAGCTGCAGGGCCTCGGACCGCACTGGGAGGTCTGGGCGATGGCGGGCGAGGGCGCCACGAAGAAGAACTGGGCGATGACTCCGATGGAGGCGTTGCGCGCCTCGACGATCCTCGCCGCGGAGAAGATCGGCTTCGAGCCAGACCTCGGGTCCATCGAGGCGGGCAAGCTCGCCGACTTCATGGTCCTCGACGCGAACCCGCTCGACGACATCCACAACACGCTGAAAATCCGCTGGGTCGTCAAGAACGGCGAGATGTGGGAAGGCGAGACGATGAAGAAGGTCTGGCCGAAGGAAGAGCCGCCGCCGACGTTCTTCTGGAAGAAGTAGCGGCGCGCCCCGGATCGATCGGGAAGCATTAAAGTACGCAGCCGACATGAAAAAGCTCTTCAAGTGGACCTTCCGCATCATCGTCGGGACGTTTCTCGTCGTCGCGACGATCATCCTGATGCGCGCCTTCGACGCGCGTCGGCAGCCGGACCTGAAGCCCTGGCACGGCACGCTCTCCGCCGAGTTCCAGGCGAAGGACTACACCGACAAGAGCACGCTCGCCGACTACCTGAAGATCGAGGAGGCCGTCTTCGCGCAGATGGAGCGCGAGGTCATCGCGAAGGTCGCTCCGTCCGACCGCGGCCGCTACAACCGCTATTCGCCCGACGGCGTCGTCAACCCCACGCGCTTTGCGAAGAACTGGAACCGCACGTTCGAGCTGGTCCCGGAGGGCGAGGTCCGCGGCGGCGTGCTCCTGATGCACGGACTGACCGACTCGCCGTACAGCGTCCGGGCCGAGGCCGAGCTCTACGCGAAGGAGGGCTTCTACGCCCTGGCGCTCCGCGTGCCGGGGCACGGCACGATCCCCGGCGCTTTGACGGTCGCGAAGTGGCAGGACTGGCGCGCGGCGGCGCGGCTCGGGGCCCGGCACGTGCGCGGCCGCGTCCCGGCGCCGCTGCCGTTCCACGTCGTCGGGTACTCGAACGGCGGCGCGCTCGCCGTTCAGTACGCGCTCGACACGCTCGGCGATCCGTCGCTGCCGCGGCCCGACCGCGTGGTCGTCATGTCGCCGATGATCGGCGTCACGCGCTTCAGCGGCGCGGCCACGGTCATCGCGAAGATGGTCACCGCGGTGGGCGCGATCCCGTTCTTCGCGAAGTCGCGCTGGATGGACGTCCAGCCCGAGTACAACCCGTTCAAGTACAACTCGTTCCCCGCCTTCGCCGGCCAGCAGACGGTCGAAATCACGCGGGACATCCAGGCGTCCATCGAGCGGGAGGCCGCGAGCGGGCGCATCAAATCGCTGCCGCCGATCCTCGCCTTCTCCTCGCTCGTGGATTCGACCGTGGACACCTGGGCCACGGTCGACGCGCTCTTTGGGCGGCTCCAGGACAACGGCAGCGAGCTCGTCCTCTTCGACGTGAACCGCTCGGCGATGGCGATGGGCTTCCTGAAGGACAACTTCGACGAGCGTCTCACGGCTCTTCTCGCCAAGCCCGACCGCCACTACCGCCTCGCGCTCGTGACCAACGCCCACGCCACCGCGCCCGACACGGTCGTCAAGACGCTCGCCCCCGGCTCGACCGCGGTCGTCGAGACGCCGCTGCCCACGCCGTGGCCCCCGCAGATCTTCTCGCTGTCGCACCTCGCCGTGCCCTTCCGGCCCGATGATCCGCTCTTCGGCATCGCGCCCGACATGAGCGTGGATTACGGCGTACGCCTCGGCCTCATGGCTCCCCGCGGCGAGCGCGGCGTCCTCGCCGTTCCCATCGACCAGTGGATGCGCCTGAATTGCAACCCGTTCTACGGGTACCTGGAAGAGCGCGTCAGAGCGGGGATCGAGAAGAATTAGGCGCGTCTCCCAGCCGCTCCAGGACGTAGCGGCGGATGTCGAGGCTCTGGTCTTCCATGGGGGCGTAGTAGCCGAACTGGTGGACCCGGGAGCCCATTCCACGCTGGACCTGCTCGCAGATGGCCCAGTCCTGGCGGTTGATCACGTCCCAGAAGTCCACGGCGTCGGAGGGGTCGAAGCCGGGCCGCGCCATCTCCGCGGGGTCGAAGAGGAAGTCGCAGACGACGCGCGTGCGTCCCGGGCCTTCGGGCGTGAGGAGGAACGCCGCGACGTGGTCGGGCGAGAGCGAGAGGAACAGATTCGGGTAGACGAGCTCTCCCTTGTGCCGGACCCTCTCTTCCTCGGAGAGGCCGGCGAAGGGCGAGCGCGTCGTGGTCCCGTTCTTCGTAAACGTGTACGCGCCGTCCCGGTGCGGGATGCCGTGCTCCCAGTCGAGCCCGCCTCCCCCGCCTTCCTTGAAGGCGGGCACGACCTCGCAGAGCTCCGGGTGGACGCCCGCGCAGTGGTAGCACTCGTTGTAGTTTTCCGCGACGACCTTCCAGTTCGCGGCGACGTCGTAGGAAATGCTCCGGGCCGTCGCAAGGGAAGCCAGCGGATACCGGGCGAGGCGCTCCGGGACGGGCCCGAGCGCGCCGGCAAAGTTGCGCGCGACCGGGCCGGCCGGCCAGAGGTTCAAGAAGAAGAACCCGCCCCAGAGCTGGATCCCGACCGGGTGGAGCGAGAAGTCGTCCTCGCGCAGTGCGGGGTCCTGGTTGAGAAACGGCGCTCCGAGCAGCTTCCCGTCGAGGCCGTACGTCCAGGCGTGGTACGGACAACGGATCGTCGGCGTGGCCGCGTCGGCAGTGCAGAGCCTTGCACCGCGGTGCCGGCACACGTTGTAGTGCGCGGCGAGCTTCCCCTCGCCCGTGCGCGCCACGAGGACGCTCTCGCCGAGCAGGTCGAGCACGCGCAGCTCGCCGGGCGGCGGGAGCGTGTTCTCCCGCCCGGCGCAGAACCACTCCCGCGAGAAGATCCGCTCGCGCTCGCGGCTGAAGATCTCCTCAGAGAGGTAGTACTCGCTGGGAAGGGATTTTTCGAGCGTCACTTGCCCTCGTGCTTGTAGTACTCGTACGCCGACATGGGCTTCGAATAGTCCACGTTCCACTTCCGGTTCTCCTGGGGCAGCTTGCCGAGAGCCCGCGCCATCTCGCGGACGTGGATGGCGACCGAGCCGCAGCAGGAGCCGATGTAGTCGACGCCGAGGTCGCGCGCCTGCTGGGCCCACCGGGCCATCTCGCGGCGCGAGTGCTGGAGCGGGTCGAGCTCGAACGGGAACGCCTCGAGGCTCGTGAAGTCCGGCTTCTCGGGCGTCGTGCGGTAGCCCACCGGCTGGCACGCGACGAAGCCCTTGACGGCCTTGCGCATCTCCTCGATGAGGGGCAGCGTCGTCTCCGGCCCGCGCAGGCAGTTGATGCCGACGATGTCGGCGCCCGCGTCCTGCAGCGCCTTCGCGCAATCGGCCGCCGTCTGGCCGTCGGACGTGACCGGCTTGTTCTCGAAGCAGACCGTGACCATGACCGGCAGCTTCGTCTTCTTCGCGCTCTCGACGGCGAGCAGGGCCTCGCCCAGCCACGAGAACGTCTCCCCGATCACGAAGTCGATGCCCTCTTCGACCTGCACCGCGAGCTGCTCGTCGAACGTGCTGCGCACGCGGTCGTAGGAGGACGGGCTGCCGTGCTCGTACTTCCACGTCAGCGACAGGTTGCCGGCCACGAGGCACTTGTCGCCCGCGACCTCTTTAGCGATCCGGACGGCCGCGCGGTTCAGGTCCTCGAGGCGGTTCTCCAGCCCCACCGTCGCGAGCTTGTCGCGGCTGGCATAGAACGTCAGGGCCTGCAGCACGTCGGCGCCCGCCTCGCGGAACTCGACGTGCAGCTCCTTGAGGGCCTCGGGCCTGGTCAGCGCCACCTCCGGCGTGAACGGTCCGGCGCGCACCCAGCCGCGCTTTTCGAGCTCCAGCAGGTAGCCGCCGTCGCCGAGGACGGGACCTTCCTTCAACCGTTCCAGGATCGTCTTCTTCGTTGCCACTGTTCTCCTCTTTCCCGGCTACGTGTATGCCGCCGGCTCCTCGTCTCCGTACTCGAACTCCGCCTTGATCGGTCGTCCCTTCGCGAAGCGTTCGGGGTCGAACGCCGAGATGTCCACCGTCTTTCCCTTCCCGTCCAGGACGAGCTCCGACACGACGAGCCCGGTCGCCGGCGAGATCTTGAACCCCATTCCCGAAAACCCGCACACCATGTACAGGCCGCGAGTACCCGGCGTCTGCCCGATCAGCGGCCGAAAGTCCGGGCTCACGTCGTAGACGCCGGTCACGCCGCGCCAGATTTGCGCGTCCGCGAGCGCGGGCACGCGCCGCACCATCCGCTCGACGAGGCCCGCGAGGGAGTCGGAGGAGGCCGACTGCGCAAAGGTGTCCGGGTCGGCCTCGGCGCCTCGCTTGCCCCAGAAGTCGCCGACCAGGGTCAGGCCGCCCACCTCGGAGCGGAAGTACGTCGTCGTGATGCCGTCGATGCACGCCGGGCCTACGCCGCGGAACCCGGCCGGGTTCTTCAGGATGGCCACCTCGTGATACTCGCCTTCGACCGGCAGGTCGAAGCCGACGCCGGCAAAGAGGGGGCGGCTCCACGGGCCGGTGGCGGCGATCACGACGGGCGCCGAGACGCCGCCGCGGTCCGTCGAGACGCCCGTAACGCGGCCCCCCGCCGTCGAGAACCCGGTGGCGCGTGTCTGCGACCGGTAGGAGACGCCCATCTCGCGCGCCCGCTCCAGGAAGTCGTTGGCGACACCGGCGCCGTCGCCGTAACCCGAGGAGGACTCCCACGCCGCGAGCGGCACGTCGTCCACGTCCCAGTCGGGGACGAGCTCTTCGAGCTCGGCCCTGGTGACGACCCGCGCGTCCACGCCGCGCGCGCACTGCATCGCGACGTTCTTCTCGAGCCGAGGCAGCTCGCTCTCGGGAACGATTCGCACGAAGCCGGTCTGCCGGAAGTCGCCGTCGCGCCCCACGTAGTCCTTCCAGCTCCGGAAGATCGCGAGACTCCTGACCGCGAGGTCGACTTCGGGCGGAAAGCTGTAGTGCATGCGCACGAGCGCCGAGGAGCGGCCGCTGCCACCCCCGGCGACGTCGCCCTTGTCGAGCACGAGGATCCGGCCCGCGCCGCGCCGGGCGAGGTGGAAGGCGATCGACGCGCCCATCACGCCGGCGCCGAGGACGACGACGTCGGCGGTCTTCTCGAGCTCGCCGCTCAATCGAACCGCCGCTTCAGGTCCTTCAGGACCTGCCGGGCCGCATTGTGCCCCGGCGCTCCCGTCACGCCGCCCCCCGGGTGCGTCCCGGCGCCGCAGAGGTAGAGGCGGTCGACGGGCGTCCGATACCGGGCGAAGCCGGCGACCGGCCGCATGAAGAAGAGCTGCTCGAGGTTCAGGTCGCCGTGGAAGATGTTGCCCTCGGTCAGGCCGTAGGTGCGCTCGAGGTCGAGCGGCGTGAGCACCTGCCGCGCGACGACCGAGCCGGGCACGTTCGGCGCGTATTCGCCGATCTTCCGGACCACTCGGTCTCCGAGCAGCTCGCGGTTCTCGTCCCAGGTCCCCTTCCTGAGGCGGTACGGCACGTACTGGATGAAGCAGGTCATGACGTAGCGGCCCTCGGGAGCGAGGCTCGGATCCACGTTCGAGGCGACGACGCAGTCCACCCAGAGCTCCTCGGGGATCTCGCCGAGCTTCGCGATGTCGTAGCAGCGCTCGGCGAATTCCAACGAGGGCACGAGCGTGAAGAGCGCGCGCTGCGACTTCTCGAACTCGCGCGGCATCCCGTTGACCCGCGGCTCCTCGGAGAGCACGAAGTTGACCTTCGCGCAGGGGCCGTCCATCTTGATGCCGGCGATCGCGCGGCGGAAGTCCTCCGGAAGCTGCTTTTCCTCGACGAGGCCGAGGAACGTGCGCTTGGGGTCGGCGTTGGAGACGACGACCTTCGCGGCGATCTCCGTGCCGTCTTCGAGGGCGACGCCGGACGCGCGGCCGTTGCGCACGAGGATGCGCCCGACGGGCGAGGACGTCCGGATCTCGGCGCCGAACTTCTTCGCGGCCGAGGCCATGGCCTGCGTGATCGCGCCCATGCCGCCCATGACGTGGCCGTAGAAGCCCTGCAGGTCGTGCTCGCCCCCCGAGAGGAGGTGGAAGAGCAGGCCGAGCGCGGTCCCCGGCGAATACGGGCCGCCATGCTTGCCGTAGACGTTGTTGGCGAGAAAGAGCGCCTTGACCTTCTCCGACTCGTAGTTGCGGTCGAGAAAGTCGCCGAGGCTCCCGGTCATGAACGAGACCATGCGCGAGATCTCGTCGCCCGAGATCCCGCGGAAACGCTTGCCCACGCGCAGCGCCTCCATCAGACCCGCCAGGCCCCGCCTGTGGACGTCCGGCGGCGGCTCGAGGAAGAAGGGCTGGAGGTAGCGCGCCAGGCGCTTCAACTCGTCGTCCACGCGCACGAAGGTGCGCGCGTCGGGCGGCGAGAGCTTCGCGAGCTCGCGCACCGTGCGCTCGCGGTCCGACCACCAGGGCGCCACCGAGCCGTCGGCGAAGGGCACGAGCAGCGCCGGGTCGCACGGCACCATCCTCAGGCCGTGCCCGGCGAGGTCGAGGTCCCGGATGACCTCGGGCCGCAGCATGCTCGCAATGTAGGACGTCGTCGACGCGCGGCAGCCGGGCGCGATCTCCTCGGTCACGCAGGCACCGCCCACGATCTCGCGCCGCTCGACGACGAGCGTGGAAAGCCCGGCGCGGGCAAGGTAGGCCGCGGCCGTCAGGCCGTTGTGCCCCCCGCCCACGACGATCGCGTCGTAGGATCCGCCACGCGTCTGATCGCCAGTCATGACGTCTGTTTGATTCCTTTCACGCTAGCACAGGTTGATTTCCAGTTCGTGCGTTTTGTAGGATGACCAGAAGTCATGAAAACTCCCGAGCTCCGCACCGCTCCGCCGGCGTCCGGTGCGGCGCGGCCGCGCGCGGAAGCCAAGCGCGCCCGCATCCTCGACGCGTCCATGCGTCACTTCGCCGAGCGCGGCTACCACGCCACGCGGATCGAAGACATCGCGAGCGAGCTCTCGATCGCCAAGGGCTCCGTGTTCCAGCACTTCGGCAGCAAGGAAGGCCTCTTCCTCGCTGGCTACCAGAAGGCCGTGACGTCCTTCCCCGCGTACCTGGCCGCGCCGGCCGAAATCGTGGCGAAGGGATTCTTCGCCACGCTGCGCTACTGGCTCGAGCGCACCGACCGGCTCGTGCGCGAGAACTGGATCCCGTACCGCATGGCGCTGCTCGGCAACTACGGGACCGACCTGAAGGTCCGCAACGAGATCAACCGCTTCCTCCGCGACCAGGATCCGTATGGAACGGCCGCCTTCGTGCGCACGGGGGTCGAGCGCGGTGAAGTGCGCAGCGACATCGACGAAACGATGATCGTGTCCATCGTGGAGTGGACCGTCGAGCGGTTCCAGGACGCGCTCCTGACCGAGGAGCTCGATCCGGGCCTCTTCTCGCGCCAGGGCAACCGGCCGGAGAAGACGGCCGGACGCATCGCGCAGTTCCTCGACCTGCTCCAGGGCGCGATCGGCGCCCGGCCCGCCGCGGGGCCGAAGAGGGGCAAGAAGGAGAAGTAGCCATGGGCTTGCCCGACTTCGATTTCGACCCGAACCTCTCCTCCGCCGCCACCCTGCCCTCCGCCTGGTACCGCGACCCGCAGCTCGCCGCGCTCGAGCAGGACCGGATCTTCGCCAAGACGTGGCAGCTCGTGGGCCATAGCGAGCAGGTGCGCCTGCCGGGCGACTACTTCACGTGCACGGTCGCCGAGGAACCGCTCGTCGTCACGCGCGCCGAGGATGGCGCGATCCACGCATTCTCGAACGTCTGCCGCCACCGCGCCGGCCCGGTCGCGCGCGGCGCGGGCCACCGCAAGGCGCTGCTGTGCGGATACCATGGGTGGACCTACACGCTCGACGGCCGCCTCCAGTCGACCCCGGAATGGGACGGCGTGCGCTGCTTCGAGAAGTCGCAGCAGAACCTCCCGGCCGCCCGCGTCGAGACCTGGGGCCCGTTCCTCTTCGTCTGCCTCGATCCCCACGCGCCGCCGCTCACGCAGGTGCTCGGCACGATCCCCGCGGAGACGAGCCACCTGCCGCTCGAGCACATGAGCCTCTTCAAGAAGATCGACTACGAGGTCGCCTGCAACTGGAAGGTGTACGTCGACAACTACCTCGAGGGGTACCACATCCCGATCGTCCATCCCGAGCTCTTCAAAGAGCTCGACTACCGCGCCTACAAGGTCGAGACCGCCGAGTACCACTCCAAGCAGCACGCCCCCATCCGCTCGAAGGACGAGGACTCGCTCTACCGCCGGAACCTCGCCGAGGGCGCGGAGCCCGAGGCGCTGTATTACTGGATCTTCCCGAACATGATGCTGAACCTCTACCCCGACAACCTGCAGACGAACCTCATCCTGCCGCTCGGCCCCGACCGCACGCTCACGCGCTTCGAGTGGTACGTCCTCAAGCCCGACAGCCCCGGCGTCGCCGAGGAGTTCGCGCGCTCGTTCGCCTTCAGCGACCAGGTCCAGCAGGAGGACATCCAGATCTGCGAGGCCGTGCAGAAGGGGTTGCGCTCGCGCACCTACGACCGCGGGCGATACTCCGTGATGCGCGAGAACGGACTGCACCACTTCCACGCGCTCTTGACGCGGGCGTTGAAGCCGTAGGTGGTCTGCTAGGCTTCCCGCCATCGCCGACCTCACGCCCAACGACCGCTGCGAAACGGGCTCGCACCCGGCCGGTCTCCATCAGGCGATGGGGTTCCGCGACGTCCTCTTCTTCATCGTCACCGCGGGGACCAACCTGCAGTGGGTCGCCACCGCGGCGGCCGGCGGCGCCTCCGCGGTCACGGTCTGGTTCATCGGCTTCTTCGCGATGGCGCTGCCGCTCGGCATCTGCGTCATCGCGCTCTCCTCGCGGCATCCCGAGGAGGGCGGCCTGTACGTGTGGGCGAAGGTGGCGTTCGGCGACTTCGCCGGATTCATCACGGGGTGGTGCTACTGGATGTCGAACCTGCCGTACTTCCCGGCGGTCCTGTACTTCGCGGCCGGCAACGCGCTCTACGCGGGCGGGAACCGCTGGACCGGATATTCGTCGAGCGCTCCATACTTCATCGGGGCGTCGCTGATCGGCCTCGCGTTCGGCACCGTCGTCAACATAGTCGGCATCGAGGTCGGCAAGTGGCTCTCCAACGTCGGCGCGATCGCCCGCTGGCTCGCGACCGCCCTGCTGCTCGTCGTCGGGGTCGTCGCGTACTTCAAGTTCGGCTCCGCCACCCACTTCACCGCGAAGGCGCTGCTGCCGACCTCACACCTGAAGGACATCATCTTCTGGTCGACCATCGCCTTCGCGCTGACGGGGCTCGAGTCCGCCTCGTTTCTCGGCGACGAGATCCGCGACGCCAACCGCACGGTGCCGCGCGCGATCCTGGTCTCGCTGCCGATCATCATGGTCCTCTACCTCGCCGGCACGATCAGCGTGCTCGTTGCGTTGCCGGCCGAGGAGATCACCAGCATGCAGGGCATCATGCAGGCGATCCAGCGCGCGGAGGCGCGCATCGGCCTCTACGGCCTCTCCCCCGTCGCGGCGATCCTCATCACGGTCACGGCGCTCGGCAGCGTCGGCGCATGGCTCGCGTCCGTCGCGCGGATTCCGTTCGTGGCAGGCCTCGATCACTACCTGCCGGAGTCTTTCGGGCAAGTCCACGAGAAGTGGGGCACGCCCTGGGTCGCGCTGCTGTCGCAGGCGCTCATCACCGGCGTCTTCGTCTTCCTCGGCCAGGCCGGCACCTCCGTCCGCGGGGCCTACGACGCCCTCGTGAGCATGACGATCATCTGGTACTTCATCCCGTTCCTCTATCTCTTCTCGGCGGCGATCAAGCTTCGGGGAGAAGCGAGGATCCCGGGCTTCCGCATCCCCGGCGGCAGTGCCGGCGTCGCGGTCCTCGGCGCCGTGGGCCTGCTGACGACCACCGCGTCCATCGTCCTCGCGCTCTTTCCGGCGGAGAACGACCCGAACAAGCTCTTTGCCGTCATCAAGGTCGTCGGGCTGACCGTGGTGATGGTCGGGGTCGGGGTGGGCGTGTACTGGCGTGGGAAGCGGAAGCGACCGGCCTAGGGCCCGTACAGCGTCAGGCCGAACGTCGCGACGATGAACGCCGCCATCTGTGCGCGCGTGTTGGCGCTGTCCGGACAATAGTTCGTGCCGCCGCAACCCGCGGTGATGCCCTCGGCCGCCAGCTCCTCGATCCAGGGCGCGAAACCGCTCGAGATCGGCACGTCGCCGAAGATGCCGACGGCCGGCAGCGGCACGTATGCGCTCCCGTGCCTCGCCTTCAGGAGAAACACCGCCATCTGGGCGCGGGTGACCGGTCGGTCCGGACAGTAGAGGTGGGTGTCGCAGCCGGCGGTGATCCCGCTCTCGGCCAGGTCCTCGATCCAGTCGAGCGCGAAGGCGCCGGGCGGCACGTCGGCGAACATCGCGCCCGATCCCGCCGGCGGCGTGTAGGCGCGGCCGAGCTTGCCCTTCAGAAGGAAAACGGCCATCTGTGCGCGCGTGATGGAGACGGTCGGGCAGTAGTTGCCGCCGGTGCAACCGGCCGTCACGCCGTAGTGGAAGAGCGTCTCGACCTTCGGGTAAAAGGCGTTGGAGGACGGCACGTCGGAAAAGCTCCCGCCCACGTGCACCGTCCACGTCTTCGCCGCGACGCCGTTGACCGTCTCCGTGAATCCCGCGTCCCAGTGCTGCGCAGGGCGCGTCCCGGGGTTCGAAACGGACATCGCATAGCAGTCGCCGCCCGCGTCGTGGCAATTCGCCGGCTGCCCCGCGGCAGGAGACCCGTAGGCCGCCGCCGCATCCGGGATTGTGTAAGTCGCGCCCGCGGGGCCGTCGAAGCCGGACGCCACGCCCGCGAGCGCGGCCGACGCCGTGGGCGGGTTCTCCCACGCCGGTTCCACGGCGATGGTCTCGCCGGGCTCGAGGATCCCATTCTGGTTCGACGCGGCGCCCGCGTGCGCGTCCACGGCGAGGGCCGGCGCGAGCGGCGGCTGCCAGCCGAGCTCGACCACCTCGAAATCGCTCGCCGTGAGGGCGCCGAACGCCGGGTTGAGCTCGTCGTTGTCCCAGCGGTCGTCCCAGGTCCCGCTGATGTACATGTCGGTGCCGTTGTCGGCCACGATCAGGCCGTACCGCTTCATCGCGCGGAAGATCTTCTGGATTTCCGGCGTGAAGCCCGAGATGTCCTTGCCGGCCTTCAAACGCAGCCGCGCTCCCATCGGCAGGGCCGGCGGGTCCTGGAACCCCGCAAGGTGCGAGCCCGGATAGACGTACCCGTTGGTGTGCCGCACGGTGAACCGGAACGCATGCCGGATCTCGTCGGGCCCGTAGACCTCGTCGTAGCGGACGAGGCCCGGCAGGATCGCGAGGCCGCCGGCGTCGGCGGAGGTCCAGCCTTCCGGGCGGCGGTCATTGGTCTTCAGGTCGAAGAACGCGCCCGAGTACGCCTGCCACTGCGAGCCGTCCCACCAGACGTTGTAGAGCTCGTAGAGCCAGCGGTGGTCGCGATCGAGGATCAGCATGTGCCGGTCCTCAATGCCGGTGTCGTCGATGTTGCCCGGATCGCCGCCCTCGATCCAGTGCGGCTGCGTGATCGTCTCGTCGGGGATCGGATAGAAGGGATACGAAACGTTCCCCGGATGCGTGACGCCGTCGCTCTCGCCGGGCTCGACGAACTGCACCGTCTTCTTCGGCTGGTTGCCGTCCACCACGATGTAGGGAAAGCCGTAGATGCTGACGCCGTCCGCGAGCGTGCCGCCGAAGTCCGGGTGCAGGTGGCGCGTGCCGCCGTTGTTGACGTAGCCGATGAATCCGGCCGAGCCCGGGTCGAGCGGCGCGGCGGAGACGTCGGTACTCCACCAGTTCGTCGGGGGCGGGAGCGGCCCGGGCGCGGGCAGGCCCGTTTCGAGGCGCGCGGGCATCGACTGCGCGGCGAGGGCGCCGGACGCGAGGACACCAACGAGCACCGCGACAAGAATTCGCGTTCTCGGCGTCAACGCTTTCATGGTGTGGATCGTCAGGGAATGATTATGAGGCGGACCCCGCCTGCAAAACACCTGACCGACGGGACAGCGCGATCGCGCGCGGGAGACCTGTTCGTTTTCGGACCCGCCGTCCAGTCGCATCGGAGCGCGCGGATCCGTACGCTCGCGGGCATCTTGACGCGAAATCCAGGGTTCTCTGTGACCCACATCACCGCCCCGCGCCGGAGCGCGCCCCTACAATTCCGCCACTCGAAAAACCAAGGTTTTTTTGCCGGCTGTCAGAAAGGACAAATGCCGATGAGAGAGAGATCCTCTCCCCGAACGCCCCTCTCCTTTCTCTTCACGAGAGATGCCGCGCGGCGGGCGGCGGCGTTTCTCGCGACCCTCGGACTCGCGTCCGCGGGAATCGCCCTCGGCGCGACGAGCGCGACGCCGTTCCAGGTCGCCTACATCTACGGGACCTCGGGTCCGGCGGGCGGCGGGACGCCGGTTAACGTCGTCGGCAACCAGTTCGCGCCCGGCGCGACGGCCACGATCGGTGGCGTCGGCGTCGGCGCGATCGTCACGAGCTCGACGCGCATCGGCGTGACTTCGCCGGCGCTTTCTCCCGGGGCGCTCTACGACGTCATCATCAACAACGGCGCGGCGTCGGGCGTTCTGCCAAAGGGCTGGTTCGCCGACTTCGGAGACGTGGCCGCGGCCAGTCCCTTCCACGCGCCGGTCGAAACCATCATCCGCGACGGCATCACCTCGGGCTGCGGCGGCGGCAACTACTGCCCGAGCTCGTCGGTCACGCGCGCGCAGATGGCGGTGTTCCTGCTGCGCGCCGAGCACGGCTCGGGATACGTGCCGCCACCGGCCACGGGCACGATTTTCGGCGACGTCCACCAGGGCGACTTCGCGGCCGACTGGATCGAGCAGCTCTACGCCGAAGGGATCACCGGCGGCTGCCAGGCCGGCACGCCGCCCAACTACTGCCCGGCCTCCTCGGTGACGCGCGGCCAGATGGCCGCCTTCCTCCTGAAGATCTACCACGGCAACGGCTACGCGCCCCCGGTGGCGACCGGCGTCTTCTCGGACGTGCCGACCTCGCTGCCGCTGGCGCCCTGGATCGAGGAGCTCGCCCGCCTCGCCGTCACGAGCGGCTGCGGCGGCTCCCAGTACTGCCCGGGCAACGCGGTGACGCGCGGCCAGATGGCCGTCTTCCTCGCGAAGACGTTCCACCGCCCCGAGGCCACCCGCTTCCTCGAGCAGGCGACCTGGGGACCGAAGGACTCCGAGATCAGCGGGGTGCTCGGGGTCGGGTACCTCTCCTGGATGGCGTCGCAGTACTCGCTGCCGGCCTCGATCTACCCGCCCCAGAACCTCGTTCCCGACTCGACACCTTCGAGCTGCGGCGATGGCACCGGCGCCGCGCCCCCGAATTGCCGCCGCGACAACTACTCGACGTGGCCCCTGTACACGAGGTTCTTCACCAATGCCCTGTACCAGCCCGACCAGCTGCGTCAGCGCGTCTTCTTCGCGCTCCACAAGATCGACGTCATCTCGACGAACAGCGTCAACCGGCCGAGCCAGTACATCCCGTACCTGAACATCCTGGTGAACAACGCCTTCGGCAACTACCACGACATCCTCTACAACCTCACGCTGAACCCCGCGATGGGCGCGTTCCTCAACATGAACACGTCCACCAAGAACAACCCGAACGAGAACTACCCGCGCGAGATCATGCAGCTCTTCTCGATCGGGACGGACCTGCTCAACCAGGACGGCACGACGCAGAACGACCAGACCTCGGGCCTGCCGCTGCCGTCCTACGACCAGTCCGTCATCGACAATCTCAAGCTCGTCTTCACGGGCTGGAAGATCCCGACGGTGACCGTGCCGCCGCTCGCCGGTGAGAGCGGCGACACCAGCGGCGACTACCTCAACCCGATGACCCTGCAGTCGAACAACCACAACACCGCCAGTGAAAAGGACCTGTTCGTCGGCTTCCTCCCCAACCTGAACGGCGAAGGGGCGCCGACCGTGATCGCGGCCGGCCAGACGGGGGACGTCGAGCTGCCCCAGGCGATCGACGCCCTGTTCAACCACCCGAACGTCGGCCCGTACCTCGCCCGCGAGCTCATCCACAACCTCGTCACGTCCAACCCGAGCTCCGCCTACGTCGAGCGGGTCGCGGGGTTCTTCAACGACAACGGTTCGGGCGTCCGCGGCAGCCTCTGGGCGATGGTCAAGGGCGTCCTGCTCGACCCCGAGGCGCGCAATGTCCCGACCGACCTCACGTACGGCAAGCTCAAGGAGCCGGCTCTGTTCGAGCTCGGCATCCTGCGCGCCTTCAACGCGATGTCCGCCAACCGCAGCACCACCTCCGACGGCGCGCTCTCGACCTGCGGCAACTGCACGCGCGACCAGGGCCAGGAGATCTTCAAGCCGGCCACGGTGTTCAGCTACTTCCCGCAGGACTACTACGCGCCGCCGGCCGCCGCGGGGCTGTTCGGCCCCGAGTTCGGCATCATGGATGCGAACACGTCCCTGAAGCGCGCCAACGTCATGAACACGCTCGTCTTCTCGAGCATCGCCGTCAACTGCAGCGCGACGTCGTGCTACACGCCCAGCGGGACGTCGATCGACCTGACGGAGCTCCAGCAGCTCGCGCCGACACCGGCCAACCTCGTGGACAAGCTGAACCGGCTGCTCTTGCACGGCACGATGTCCGACGAGATGCGGGCTTCCATCGAAACCGCGGTCAATGCCGTCACGCCCTCGACCGACACGTTGAAACGCGCCCGCCAGGCGCTTTATCTGGTCGCGACCTCGTCGCAGTACCAGGTGCAGAGGTAACGCCATGTCGCACTCCAGAAGGGACTTCCTCATCCGGACCACCTGCGCGACGCTCGGCGCCGCGGCATTCCAGGGGACCGTCCGGCAGTTCGGCCTCGCGAACCTGCTCGCGACGCCCAACGCCGTCACGGGCAACTACCGCGCGCTCGTGTGCGTGTACCTGAACGGCGGCAGCGACTCGAACAACATGATCGTTCCGACCGATGCGGGCAGCTACGGCGCGTACGCGGGGGCGCGGCCGGGTCTTGCGCTCCCCAACGCGGGCAGCCCGAACGGAGTCCTCGCGCTCGGCGCCAGCCCCGCGGGGACCCCCGGCCAGACCTTCGGCTTCCACCCGAACATGCCGGAGCTCGTCGGGCTCTACAACTCGAACAAGCTCGCGGTCGTGACCAACGTGGGCCCGCTCGTGACCCCGATGAAGCAGTCCGAGTACATGGGCAACTCCAAACCGAAGCCCTACGCCCTCTTCTCGCACTCGGACCAGGTCCAGGCCTGGGAGTCGGGCCGCTCGGACATCAAGGTCTCTACGGGCTGGGGCGGCCGCGCGGCCGACGCCGTCGCGGCTTGCAACGCGGCCGGCGGAGGCTTCCCCACGATCACCTCGATCTCGGGCTCGTCGACCTTCTGCATCGGCCTGAAGCGGCCTCTCTCGATCGGGACCGGCTCGCTGACGAGCGTCCTCGTCCTGAACGGCTTCAGCGGCTCCGCCACGGACGTCGCGCGCCGCGCTTCGATGGACTACCTGCGCACGATCGACACGGCGGCCTCGACGATGAACGCCGCCGCGAGCGCCACGACGCAGCAGGCCATCGACATCAGCGCGGATTTCTCGACCGATCCGACGATCAACACGGTGTTTCCGAACACGGGCCTGGCCAACCAGTTGAAGCAGGTCGCCAAGGTGATCAAGCTCGTGCAGAACTCGCCCGGCCTGAACCTCTCGCGGCAGATTTTCTTCGTCTCCCAGGGCGGCTACGACACGCACCAGAACCAGCTGACCGACCAGGGCAACAACTTCGTCGACCTGTCGCAGGCCCTGAACGCCTTTTACAACGCGACGATCGAGCTCGGCCTCCAGAACAACGTCACGGCCTTCACCCTCTCGGACTTCGGCCGCACGCTGCAGCCCTCCGGCTCCGGCGGCTCGATCGGCTCCGACCACGGCTGGGGCAGCCACCAGCTCGTGGTGGGCGACGCCGTCTCGGGCGGAAACTTCTACGGGACGCCGAACCAGGATACCGGCCTGATCTTCCCGACGCTGACCCCGGGCTCGCCGGACGACACGACGAACAGCTCCTCGAACGGCCGCGGCCGCTGGATCCCGACGACGGCGTCGGACCAGTACGGCTCCACGCTCGCGAAGTGGTTCGGCGTCGCCGACCTCGACATGGGCTCGGTGTTCCCGAACAAGGACAACTTCGCCACCACGGACCTCGGCTTCATGGGCGCCCCTCCGGCGGGCTGCTGAAATTCACTCGCAACGGGGGCGGCGCCGGGCCGCCCCCGTTCTTTCCTTGGACCGACTACCACCGATGAAACACCGACCCGCACGCGCCGGCGCCATCCTCCTGTCCGCCCTGACGGTCGCATGGCTCGCGCGGGCCGCGGCGGCTCCGACGGTGACCTTCGAGCTCGATCCGCCCAACCCCGTGGCGGGCCAGGTGGTGCGCCTTCGCGACACGTCCCCGACGGCCGCGACCGCGTGGGCCTGGGACTTTGGCGACGGCGCCTCGGCCTCGACCGCCTCCCCATCGCACGCCTGGAGCGAACCGGGCACCTACACGATCCGCCTCGACGCGCAGGACGCGAGCGCCGAAAAGACGATCACGGTGTCGGCGGCGACGACCCTGCGCCTGCTGGCCGCCCATCCCTTCGAGGTCTCGATCGACGTGAAGGACCCCGGCGACGGATCGGCGTCGGCCGCCCAGGCCATCGCCATCAGCGACCGGTTTGGCTGGTTCAGCTTCCCGACCCTCACGCACGATCCCGGCAACCCCGAGGTCACGGTCAAAGTCCTCGAGGCTCCCACCTTCGGCCACTACTGGATCTTCTGGAGCGCGATGACCAGCCTCGAGTACACGATGACCGTGCGCGACGTCCTGACCAACCAGGTCCAGGTTTACGCGAAGACGGGATCGGACCCGTGCGGCGGATGGGACCTGCAGAGCTTCCCGTTCCAGCCGACGCCGACCCCGGGAGGCAGCGGGGCGACGCCGACGCCCGGCGCGCCGACCGCGACGCCCAATCCGAACGCGACCCACACGCCCGTGCGCACCCCGACCCCGACGTCCGCGCCAATGAGCACGGCCACGCCGACCGTGACGCCGACGCCCGGCCCGACGCTCCTCACGCTGCGCGTGCTCTCGCACCAGTGGGACTGGTGCGCCGTGGACATCCCCTGTCAGCAGGGAAGCTGCCCCTACGAGATCGGCCCCAAGGATCCCGCGGGCCTCGGCCAGAACGGGATCACCCTGCACGAGGGCTGCTCGTACAAGCTGATCATGTACAACGCCGACTCCCCGAGCGGAGACGGACACCCCCATGAGATGAATGGCAACCTCGTCTCGATCGGAATTCCCGACACGATTCTCGTGCCCGGAGCTCAGACCGATCCGATCAACGTCACCATACCGGCCAGCGGGCCCGCCGACCTGTCTTTCAATTGCCTGAACACCTCCTGCGGCAACTCCCAGCAGCACGAGGGCATGACCGGCGTCATCCACATCGCACAGTAACCGTCGCTAGCGCTCGCTCGTTCCTCGCTCGCTCACGCTCCCGCGGCGCGAACCTCCTCCCTCCCTTCGGTCGGGAGACTATCCGCGCCGCGAGCTGTTGAACGGGCGCGGCTCTGCGAGCCTTCGAAACTCTTGACGCCGAACATCGAGAAGCGGCTCTCGGATATCCTCTGCCGCAAAACTGCGGACGAGGAGACGAGATGGCCGAGGCGACCTCCAACGTCGAATTCGCGCACAGGATCCACGAGAGCGGACACCACGGCGGCGGGCTGCGTTCCCACGGGCAGGAGTGGCTCGAGATCCTGGAGGCCGTCGTCCTCGCGGCCGTCGCGGTCCTGACGGCCTGGAGCGGATACCAGGCTGCGAAGTGGGACGCCCAGAGCGCGGCGGCGTACGCGCAGGCGTCGGCGGTGACGGTCCAGTCGCAGGAACAGCAGACGCTGGCCGGCCAGGAGCACCTCTACGACATCATCACGTTCGACTCGTGGCTCGAAGCCAGGCACCGCGGCGACGAGAGTCTCGCGGCCGCCTTCGAGCGACGCTTTCGCCCGCCGTTCGCCGCCGCCTACGCCGCCTGGATGAAGACCGACCCGCTGCGCGACCCGAAGGCGGCCCCCGGGCCGACCTTCGTGCCCGAGTACCGCAGTGCCCGCCTCGAACGGGCGAAGGAGCTCGGCGCGGAGGCGCGGGGCGACTACGAGCGGGGCGTCGCCACCCGCGAAACCGGGGACGAATACGTGCGCATCACCGTGTTCCTGGCGACGGTCCTGCTGCTGACCGCCCTCGCGCAGCGCTTCAAGATCCGGGCCGCGCGCGTCGGCCTGCTCGGCGTCGCGTCCGTGATGCTCGTCTTCGCCGTCTACTGGATCCTGACGTTTCCGCGGGCCTAGTCCGCCCGCTCCGGGCTCGGATATCCTCGGCCCGCCGGAGGAGAGGCAATGGCCGAGACGACGTCGAACATCGAGTTTGCGCACCGCATCCACGAGCAGGGACATCACCACGGCGACGGACCTCCCTCCCGCCGCAAGGAGTGGCTCGAGATCTTCGAGGCCGTCGTCCTCGCCGCCGTCGCCGTCCTGACCGCCTGGAGCGGGTACCAGGCCGCGCGCTGGGACGCCCGCAGTTCCGCCGCGTATGCACTCGCCGCGGGCACCACCGTGAAGGCCCAGGAGCAGCAGACGCTCGCGGGCCAGGACCACATCTACGACATCGTCACCTTCGACTCGTGGCTCGAAGCCACGCACCGGGGCGAGAAGGACATCGCGGCCGAGTTCGAGCACCGGTTCCGCCCGGAGTACGCGGTCGCCTTTGCCGCGTGGCTGAAGACGAACCCGCTCCTGGACCCGAAGGCTCCCGCCGGCCCGAGCTTCCTGCCCGGGTACCGGAACGCCCACCTCGAGGCCTCGCGGGAGATCGCCAGACAGGCGCGGGAGCTCTACGAACGGGGCGTCGCCACCCGCGAGACCGGCGACGAATACGTCCGGATCACCGTCATTCTCGCCACGGTCCTGCTGCTGACGGCCCTTTCCCAGCGTTTCCGGGTGCTCTCCCCCCGCGTCGGCCTGCTCGGCGTGGCCTGCGTGATGCTCGTGTTCGCGATCTACTTCATCGTGACGTTTCCCCGGGCCTGAACAAGGAGGTAGCCATGCCGCTCGAAGAAAAGCCCTTTCAAAGCGAGAACGAAGCCGGGACCGCGGCGGTCGAGATCCACATCCGCATCGGAGCCCCGCGCGTCACGCCGCACGTGGTCCCGATCGATGGAAAGACCGGCGGCCTGACCAGGGACGATTTCACGACGAGCTTCCTCGTCGCGTGGCAGCCCGCGCCCACGCCCCCGGCGCACTGGGTCGAGCTCCTGCGGCAGGCGCCATTCGGCACGCAGCTGGTCCGCGCCCGCTCGCTGCACTGGAACGGGCACCACTTCTCGATCGAGCTCCTGAACGAAGCCGACGTCGAGGCGTACGGGATCGAGATGCCGGACTGGGTGGCCTTCGCCAATGCCGAGTACGGGCGCCGCGAGCACACGCCTGCGGCCGAGGCCCTGGCCGCCGCGCAGAAGCGCGCGCAGGACGTCGAGGATCGGCTGCGGAACCGCTGAGTCGGCCGATTGGAGCCGGGCGGCCCGGGGGCCGCCCCGACTAATTCCTGGGCGCCGTCGCGGTCCCCTGGTTGGCCGCGAGCAGCTTCGCCAGCACCTCGTCGTAGTAGGGCTTTTCGCGCAGCCCCGCGTACTTGCCCGGAAAGTACGCCAGCGTGAGATCCGCGCGGCCGCCCGGTCCGTCGAAGTTGTTGAGCACGACGGCCAGCCGCTGGTCGTGCGGCAGGCGCGTGTTGTCGATCATCGGAAAATCGAAATGCCCCAGCCAGAACTCGGTCGAGATCGTCTCGGCCCCCGTCGGCTCCGCCGTGCGCACGGTCACGCGCAGCTGCACCTGCTCGTTCGCGCGGTCGAAGCCGAGCACCTCGAGCTTGAAGTTGCGGGCCACCCCGTCCACGACGAGGTCGCGCGCGACGAAGGGCACCTCCGTCTCGCCGTCCGGGCCGACGAGCGCGAGCGCCTTCCCGTCGACCGAGGCGTCGAACACGGCCCCGCCCTCCTCGATGACGAGCATCTGCTTCTGCGTCACCTCCTCGGCGACGCGGTTCAGGCGGCCGAGGTACTCCGCCTTCTGCGGGTGATCGCGCACGAGCCGCGCGAGGTGCAGGAAGAGGGGCTTGAGATTCAACGACTCGTGGAAGTTGTAGACGAGCAGCTCCAGGTTCAGGACCTTCTGCTCGACGCTCGCGGCCCCGCCTCCGAGGAAGGACGTGATGATCGAGGTGAACATGTCCTTGCGCAGCGCGCTCTCGGACTCCTCGCGCTTGCTGATGAGCTCCGAGTAGAGCCGCGCGTTCGTCTCCCCGGTCTGCATGCGCTCGCGCAGGGCGGCCTCCCGGGCCTCGCGCTCGCGCAGGAAGTTCGAAGTCCAGAACCCGAGCACGGCGACGGCGATCGCGGTCAGCAGGCCGCCGACCGGATGCAGGAGGATCGCGGCCTTGTCCCAGCCGTCGCGGCGGCGCGGCGCGCCCGGTTCCGGCTCCCCCACTACTTTCTCGCGAGAACGAGTTTGCCCGCCTCTTCCTTGACGACGACGTCGTAGCGGCTGGGCCGCTCGTAGACGGTGACCTTGAGCGACGGGCTCGCGCCCTTGTAGTCGAGCGACAGACGGCACTCGCCCGTCGCATTGATCTTCAGGCTGTAGGAGCCGAACTCGTCGGTCGCCGCCGTCGCGGATTCGCCCCCGCACTCGAGCTTCATCGCCACGCCCTTGCCCAGCGGCTTGCCCGCCTCGCTCGCCGTGCCGTGGATCTCCGCGGCGGAAGCGGAGACGGCCGCCAGCCACACCGACGCCCCGAGGAACAGGACCATTTTCATGCACCGGCCTCCTGCCGCCACTCTAACGAATTGGGCACGGGAGGGCATTCCGGGTAACAATGGGTCGGCCGGCTGCGTAACCTGCCGGCCCCGGCCGTCATCGAAGGGAACCCGTGACAGAAGCCTCCAAGCCGCCGCCCTCCTCGGAGATCACTCCGGAGTCGGCCTACGCGGACCGCCGCCGGTTCCTGAAGAACTCGCTGCTCTTTGCCGCGACGGCCGCCGGCGTCGGCGGCGGTCTGGTATGGCTCACGGGCGGGGCGCGGGGGCGCGGAGAAGGGCCGCGGGCAGCCGCGGTTCCGGGCGCCGCGGACGGCGGCCTCGGGCAGCTCCGGCCGAGCCCGTTCAGCACATCGGAGCCCATGTCGACCTACGCGCAGGCGACGACCTACAACAACTTCTACGAGTTCGGTCTCGACAAGGGCGACCCGTCGCGGCTGGCCGGAACGCTCAAGCCCCGCCCCTGGACCGTCGACATCGGGGGCGAGGTGCAGCGGCCGCAGACCGTGGACATCGACGCGTTGCGGAAGTGGTTCCCGCTCGAGGAGCGGGTCTACCGGATGCGCTGCGTCGAGGGCTGGTCGATGGTCATCCCGTGGGACGGGTTTCCCCTCGCCGCGCTGCTCGCCCGCGTCGAGCCGACGTCCGCCGCCCGGTACGTCGCGTTCACTTCCCTCCTTGACCCCGTCCAGCTGCCGGGCCAGCGCTCCGGCGTGCTCCCCTGGCCGTATGTCGAGGGCCTGCGCCTGGACGAGGCGATGAACCCCCTGACGATCCTCGCCGTCGGCATGTACGGCCGGCCGCTTCCGGGCCAGAACGGAGCGCCGCTGCGCCTGGTCGTTCCCTGGAAGTACGGGTTCAAGGGCGTCAAGTCGATCGTGAAGATCACGCTGACGCGCGACCAGCCGCGGACGACCTGGAGCACCGCCGGGCCCGACGAGTACGGCTTCTACGCCAACGTCAACCCGGCCGTGGATCATCCCCGCTGGAGCCAGGCGACCGAGCGCCGCATCGGCGAGGTGAAGCGCCGGCCGACGCTGCCCTTCAACGGCTACGCGGAACAGGTCGCCGGGCTCTACGCCGGCATGGACCTGCGCAAGAACTTCTGAAGCGCCTCCCATGACCGCCGCACCGCGCGCCGCCGGACGGCGCTCGTGGTTGAAGCCCGCGGTCTTCGCCGGCGCGCTCGCGCCCCTCGGCGTGCTGCTCCTGCGCGCGGCCCGTGGCGGCCTCGGCGCCAATCCCATCGCCGAGGCCTTGAACGAGCTCGGCCTGACCGCCCTCGTGCTGCTGCTCGCCTCGCTCGCCTGCACTCCGGCTCGCGAGGTTCTCGGATGGACGTGGGCCATCGGCCTGCGGCGGATGCTCGGGCTCTTCGCATTCTTCTACGCGAGCCTCCACTTTGCGACGTACATCGGTCTCGACCAGGGATTTCGCATGGCCGCCGTCTTCGCCGACGTCACGAAGCGCAAGTTCATCTTCGTCGGATTCACGGCCTTCGTCCTGCTCGCCCCGCTCGCGGCGACCTCGACGGCGAGGTCCGTCCAGCGCCTCGGCTTCGTGTGGTGGAAGCGGCTCCACAGGCTCGCCTACGCCGCGGCGATCCTCGGCGTCATCCACTTTTTCCTGCGCGTGAAGAAGGACGTGAGCGAGCCCGCGGTTTACGCCGCGGCGCTCGTCCTGCTCTTCTCCGCCCGGATCTTCGTCTGGCTGCGCGACCGCCGCCCGCCCGCCCCGGCGGCTACTTCTTTTCGAGCGCGGCCAGCGCCGTGAGGACTTCCTGGCTGTGCGCCGCGGGCTTGACGCCGAGATAGACCCTGGCGATCCTGCCCTCGGGGTCGATGAGAAACGTGTTCCGCGCCGAAAGCGTTTTGCCCTCGTACTCCATGACCGACCCGTACTCGTTCGAGACCTTTGCATCGGGATCGGAGAGCAGCTTGAAGCTCAGTCCTTCCTTCGCGCAGAAATCCTTGTGCGACGCGGCCGTGTCCACACTGACCCCGAGGATGACGGCGTTCAACTGCTCGTACTTCTTGAGATCGGCCTGGAAGTTGTGCGCCTCGAGCGTACAGCCGCTCGTAAAGTCCTTCGGGTAGAAGTAGAGCACGACCCACTTGCCGTGAAAGTCCGACAGCTTCGTCGGGTCGCCGTTGTTGTTCGTCAGCGTGAACGCCGGCGCGGCGGAACCGGCCGCCGGGGCGGGCGCGCTGGCGGCAGCGAGGGCGGCGGCCGCGGCGACGAGCACGGAGAAGATGGCGGCGAGGGAACGGGTCCTGGACATGAGTGCGTCTCCTTATGGAAAGAGTTCGAAGGCGAATCCTACTCCCCTGCGGCCCTCCGGCGGCGCCGTAGACTGTTGGTCCGGATGGTCAGCCGAAACCTCTCCTGGGCGGCGGTCGGGTTCGCGGCAATCGCAGCCGTGACGGCGGTACCGAGGACCTGGAACGATCCCGCGTACTTCGATGGACACCGCTACCGCCAGCCCGAGCCGCTGACCACCAGTTTCCAGGACTGGGTCACGCGCACGGCGACGTCGCGCCGCGGGCCGTGGCGCGACTTCACGGACACGCCGCCGGGTCCGCCGCCGCCCGTCTGCGTGACCGGCGGCCGGCTGCGCGTGACGATGGTCAACCACGCGACCTTGCTCATCCAGATGGACGGCGTCAACATCCTCACCGACCCGACCTGGGCCAAGCGTTCGGTCGCCGTCGTCGGTCCCCGGCGCCGCCGGCCGCCGGGCCTGCGGTTCGACGAGCTGCCGCCGATCGACGTCGTGCTCGTCAGCCACGACCACCAGGACCACATGGACCTGCCGACACTCGTCCGCCTGCAATCGGCGTGGAGGCCGGCGATCTACACCGGGATGGGCAACGCGCGCTTTCTTGCGCGGCAGGGTATCTCCGGCGCCCGCGATCTCAACTGGTGGCAAACGGCCTCGATCGCTCCGGGGATGACCGTCACCGCGGTGCCCGCCCGGCACAGCTCGGGGCGGAGCCTCCTGGGCGGCGACCGCACCCTCTGGTGCGGCTTCGTCATCGAGGGACCCTCGGGCTCGGTCTACTTCGCCGGCGACACGGGGATGGGCGCGCACTTCGCCGCGATCGCCGCCCACTTTCCCAACCTGCGCCTGGCGCTCCTGCCGATCAGCGGCTTCCTGCCCGTCTGGTACATGCGCGAGCGGCACCTCGGCCCCGAGACGGCCGTCGAGGCCTTCCACGAGCTCGGCGCCGCGACGGCGGTGCCGATCCACTTCGGGACGTTTCCCAACGGGGACGACGCCGAGCTCCAGCCCGCTGCGGTCCTGCGCCAGGTCCTCGCCACCGCACCGGACGTCGCGCCGCATTTCGTCATTCTCGACAACGGCGAGTCGCTGGAGGTACCGCCCTCGCACGGAAACGGCACGCCGGGCCCGTAGCGATCCGGGGTTTGCGTGGCCCGAGCTACTTCATCGGCGGCAGGTGCGCCGACGTCGTGATCTTTTTGATCTTCCCGCACTTGCACGCGCGGGAGAACGTCTCGCCCACGCTCGCGCCGACGTTCTCGCGGTTGACGGCCGAGCACTTCTCGCATGTCCACTCGACCGGGCGGATCTGCGAACCGACGAAATCGTGCCAGAAGTGCAGGCAGCTGCCCAGGCCGGACCAGCTCTCGCGGACCGTGATCTGGCCGTTGTCCGTGCGCAGGGCCGCGCGGATCGCGGCGACCTCGTTGGCTCCGTGCAGGTCGTAGTGCGCGAGTCTCCCGCGCAGCGCCACGTCGGTCAGCGCCCCGAGCCGCCGCGGCGGCGCGCTCCCATCGGACGCGTCGATCACGAGGGTGACCAGCCCGGGCGTTTCGTCCACCTTGGGCATCCGGCTGAACTTGATCGAGATGACTTCCTGCTTCTTCATGGCTGCCCGACCGCGCTCCGGCGAGGGGCCAGGAACGCATCCGCGAAGTCGGTCGTCGCCGCCCGAAGGTCGCGGGCGGCCTCGTGCCGGGAGTCCTCGGCCGGCGGAGCGCCTTGCCGGTCGTCGAGACGTCGGGCGAAGTCCTGCAGCCAGAGCACGACGAGCTCGGAGACCCCGGGTTCGAATGCCGCCTCGTCCCGAAGCGCGTCTCGCTGCGCGCCCAGGATCCACTCGAGGTGGGCCGAGTGCTGCGGGTCAGTTTCGACCGACGGGGAGGCCCCCCGCGCTTCGCCATACCGCTGCCGCAGCCGCGCGACGACGCCCCGCTTGCGCGTTTCGTCGAAAAGGCGCAGGGCCTGCGTCCCCAAGGGCTCGTCCGCGACGACGGCACCCGGAGGATTGACCACCGGGCCGCCCGTCACCTCCGTGCAGTATTCACACGTCATCGCTCCGGAGGCGTCCGCGACGTTCTTGTTCCGCCGGCCGCAATTCCCGCAGACCCACTTGCGCTGACCCGTTTTCACCAGGCCCCCTGTTTTTCTCGCCGAACGGCCGGCGACGGGCGGCCAAATGCCGGCGATGGGACCCGTCGAGGGAGATCGGAGAAACTTGAGACTATCACGCGCGTCGGAGTCGCTCGCCGAGGCACAGCGGCTAACATCACCCGCGAGATGGCGGCGAGCGCGCAGCGAGGAGTCGGGCGGATGATCGCGAAGCTGCGAGAGGCCGCGCGTGCGGTCCTGCGCCGCCCGTCCTCCGACTGGGCCGGACCCGACCAAGCGCGCGCCGCGATTTCCGGCGCCGGCCCGATCGAGGCCGAGAATCGGTTCGACGTCGTCTGCTTACCCGGCGTTGGAACCCGAGACCCCATGGCCCTGCAGCGCCTGATCGACGGTGGGCATCGCGTTCTGCGTCCGGCCGCCGCGAGCCTGGACTTCGAATCCCTGGATCGGCTGCGCCGCGATCTCGGCCTCGGCGCCACGGTCTCGATTCTCGCGGATCCGTCCTGGCGCGCGCTCGCGGAGCGATTTCGCGGGGAGCGCGGCTGGCCGGTGTTCGAAGGCGCACCGGACGACGCGACGGCCCTCCGCGAAGCGCTCTCGCGCGCCTTTGCGCGGCTCTCGGTCGTCATCGTGACGTGGAACAACCGCGAGATGAACCACCTGTGCCTCGAGAGCCTCTTTGCCCGCACCGAGTGGCCCAACCTCGAGGTCCTCGTCGTGGACAACGGTTCGTCCGACGGCACGCCGCAGATGCTGACGCGGCTCGCACAGCGCCACCCGAGCCTGCGCGTCGTCGCCCTCCCGGAGAACCGGGGCTTCCCCGCCGCCTGCAACGCGGGGCTCGCGCAGGCGACCGGCGCGTACCTCGCGCTGCTCAACAACGACACCGTGGTCACGCGCGGCTGGGCGACGGCGCTGATCGCGCACCTCGTCCGCGACCCGAAGCTCGGGCTCGTCGGCCCCGTCACCAACGCGATCGCCAACGAGGCCCGGATCGAAGTGGGATACCGGGAGCTCGCGCAGCTTCCCGCGTGGGCGCGCGCCTGGGTGCGCGATCACGACGGCGAGACGTTCCCGATCCCGATGCTCGCGTTTTTCTGCGTCGTCCTGCCCCGCGAGGTCTTCGAGAAGGTCGGCCCCGTCGACGAGCGCTTCGGCGCCGGCATGTTCGAGGACGGCGATTACAACCGGCGCGTCCGCGCTTGCGGATGGGAGGTCCGCTGCGCGCGGGACGCCTTCGTCCATCACTGGCAGAAGGCCTCGTTCCGCCGCCTGGGCAAGGACGCGTACTTCCGGTTGTTCGAGGAGAACCGGAAGAAGTACGAGGAAAAGTGGGGCCGGGGGTGACGCCCCTGCCCTACGGCCTCGCGGGGGACGACACCCACCGCCGCAGCGCGGCGGCGACGAGGTGGCCCTGCTCGAGGATGAAGCCCGCATGGTCGCCGGGCACGCGCACGATCTCGCCGCCGGTCGAAAGCCTGCTCCACGCGGCCGCGAACCCGCGGCGGCGACCCTCGTCGCTTTCGACCAGGTGGACGGGCATGCCGATCGCGGGCGGCCGCCACGCGAGCAGCGTCCCGACGTAGGACGCCCGGCGCTCGAGCATCTCGCGGCGCCGGGCGCTCAGGGGCGGATCAATCCCCTTCACCCCGACGCGCGCCAGGCGCAGCGCATACGCCATGCGGCCCCGAGGCAGCGCGCGAAGGACGCCGAGGTGGTAGCGCAGGCGCCGCGAGAAGTAGGCCAGGCGGCGCGCGATCCGGTCCACCCGGGGCGCGCGCCGCAGGAGACGGGAATGAAACTGGCGCCCCGCTCCCGGATACGGCGTGTCGAGCAGGGCGAGCAGCGCGACGCGCTCGCCTTCCCCCGCCAGCTGCACCGCCATCGCGAAGGCGAGCACCCCGCCGACGCAGTCGCCGATGAGCGAGTACGGGCCGCGCGGCGCGGCCTCGCGCATCTGCCGCACGCAGCGGGCGGCGAGCTCCTCGACCGGAGGGTGCGGCGCCGGGCCGGAGCGGAAACAATAGAAGGGGACGCCTTGTCCGGTCAGGCGCGCCAGGCGCCGGGCGACGAAGAGATCCTCGCCGTCGCCCGCGCCGCCCGGAACCACGAAGACGGGAGCCGCATTCGCGGTCTGGATGCGCACGAGGGCATCGGGCTCGACCGGCCCGCGCAATGCAGCCCGGCCGACGAGCGCCGCGGGCGTGGACGCTTCCAGCAGGTCCGCGGCGGAAAGCTCGACGCCGAAGCGATCCGAGATCGCGACGAGGACCTCGACGGCCGAGAGCGAGTCCCCGCCGAGATCGAAGAAGTCGTCGCCAACCCCGACGCGCTCGCGCCCGAGCGCCTGCGCGAACACTCTTGCCACCGCCGCCTCCGCCGGGCTCTGCCCGGGCTCGGACGACGGCCCCAATGGCCCCAGGGGCGATTCGGCATCGGGCAGGGCCTGCCGGTCCACCTTGCCCGACGCCGTGCGCGGCAGACGCTCGAGGACCACGAACTCCTTCGGCACCATGTACGCGGGCAGGGCCCCGGACAGCGCCCCCTGGATCCCTTCGATCGACGGGAGGGACGGCCCCTCCCGCACGATCCACGCGATCAGCCGGGAGCCTTCCGCGCGGTCGCGCGCGTCGACGGCGGCTTCGCGGATTCCGGCGACCTTCAGCAGGGCCCCTTCGACCTCGCCGACCTCGACGCGATGCCCCCGGATCTTGAGCCGGGACCCCTTGCGACCGACGTAGAGCAGGCAACCGTCCGGAAGCATCCGCCCGAGGTCGCCGGTCCGGTACAAGCGCACGCCCGGGCGGCCCGGGACCGGCTGGAAGGCGGCCGCGGTCTCTCCCGGGTCCTTCCAGTACCCGACAGCAAGCGTGCGCGCGACGACGGCGATCTCCCCTTCGTCCTCGACCGGCCGCCCCGCGTCGTCGAGGAGCTGGACCTCCGTCTCGTCCACCGCGTGTCCGAGCGGCGACGCTCCGGGCCAGGGCGTGTCGTGATCCGCGAACCACTGGCGCATCACGTGCATCTCCGTCGCGCCAAACCCCACGTGGAAGACGCAGCGGCGCGGGAAGCGGTTGCGGTACAGCTCGAAGTCGGAGGCGAGCACCGCTTCGCCGCCGAGCTTCACGACGCGGAGCGTCGAGAGGTCCTCGCGGCCGTCGAGCGTCCACGAGAAGCAGCGGAAGACGCTCGGGACCGAGTGGAAGATCGTGATGCGCTCGCGCGTCAGGAATTCGGGCAGGCGTCGCAGGCCGTCGCCGGCGAGTGAATGGGGGCAGACGCAAGCGCCCGTCAGGAGCGCGCCGTAGATGCTGGACACGGAAGCGCCGAAACTCGGCGAGGACAGCAGCGTCAACCGGTCGTCCGCGCGGATCGCCAGGCCCGTGGCGAGCTTCCGGGCGTTGTGCAGGAGATTGCGGTGGCTCTGCATCACGCCCTTGGGAACGCCGGTCGAGCCCGACGTGAAGAGGACGTAGGCAAGGTCGCCGGGAGAAACTGGCGCCGCGGGCGCTGGCGCCGGCGGCCCCGCGTCCAGCTCCGCGACCGGCAGGACGGGCTCGGACACCACGAGACGGCGCGCGAGATCGATCCAGCCGGGGCCCGCGACGACCGCCGCCGCGTCGAGCGTCCGCAGGATCGCGGCCAGCCGCGCGGCGGGAAGCCCGGGATCCAGCGGCACGTAAGATCGCCCGGCCTCGAGCGCGCCGAGCATCACGGCGAAAAGGGCCGCTCCCGCATCGGAGAGCACCACGACGGGCCCCGGCTTCGCGCCGAGGCGCCCGGTCAACCCGCGCGCAATCCGACCGGCAGACGCGGCAAGCTCGGCGTAGGTCGTGACGCGCTCCGCTTCGCGCACGGCGGCGCGCTCCGGGAACCGTCGCGCGACCTTCCGGAAGCGCACGCCGATCGATCCCTCGATCTCCTCCCTCTCGAACGGAAGGTGATCCGTCCCGGGCGGCACCACGAGCGGGAGCCGCACGTCAGGCCCCGCCGTAGATCGCCTGGAGCCGCGTGTAGAACTCGAGGTTGCCCGGCCCGTGCTCGGGCGGGCCCACTCCCGAGGACTTCCACCCGCCGAAGGGCGCAGACGCATCCGCGTCGGCGGTGGACGATCCCCACTTGAGGATGCCGGCGCGGACCGATTCCTCGAAGCGCTCGCGCCAGCGGCCCGGGCCGGCGAAGAGCGCGGCCACGAGCCCCTGCCGCACGCCATTGACGAGGTCGAGGGCCTCCTCGAAATCCCGCGCGCGCGCGACGCAGAGGACCGGGCCGAACGACTCCTCCTGCACGACCTCGCTGTCGTGCGCCGGGTCGACGACGATCGTGGGCGGGTAATAGGCGCCCGGGCCCGCCGGCGCGGCGGCGTGCGGCGCCAGGATGCGCGCCCCGGCCCCCGCGGCCCGCGAAACGAGCGCGGCGATCCGGTCGCGGGCCGCGCCGGAGATGAGCGGCCCCACCTGCGTCGCCGGGTCGGAAGGATCGCCCCATGGAAGCGCCGCCGTCGCGGCGGCGAGGTGCTCGAGGAACGCTTCGAAGAGACCGGACTCGACGATCACGCGCCTGTTGGCCGTGCAGCGCTGCCCCGCAAACGCAAAGGCGCCGTGGGCGACGCGCGCCGCGGCGCGCGGCAGGTCGGCGCCCTCCCACACGACCGCCGCATTGTTCCCGCCGAGCTCCGCCTGGAGCGGCAGGCGCCGGCGCGCACAGATCTCCTGCGCCGTCCAGCCCGCGAGGGAGGAGCCGGAGAGCGACACGGCGTCCACGCCCGCTTGGCTCATGAGGGCCACCGCGGCGCGATGGTCTCCGGCGACGATCTCGAGCACTCCCTCGGGCAGCCCCGCCTCGCGCGAGAGCGCCAGCGTCCGCAGGGCGAGCCGCGTCCCGGGCGGCGCCGGCTTCCACACCACGGTGTTTCCGAGCGCGAGGGCGGGGGCGATCTTTCCCCACGGAATGGCGATCGGGTTGTTCCACGGCGTGATGACCGCGACCACGCCCACCGGCACCCGCCGAAACGCCGACTCCGGGCCGGCGGGCTCGTCCCCGCCCGCGGGAATCGAGACGGCATTGCGCACGAGCGTCGCGGCACGCCGGGCCTCCGCCTCGCCCTGCGTCACCGGCTTTCCGACGTCGGCTGCAAGTTCCCGGGCGATTGCCTCGGCCCCGGCGCCGAGAAGATCCGCGAGGCGCCGCAGCGGGCGCCGGCGACTCTCGACCGGCAGTTCCCTCCAGCCTCTCCCCGCATCGCGCGCCGCGGCCACGGCAGCGGCGGGGTCAGGTCTGATTTCTTCGGAGTTTGGCAGCCGAAAAGCCGAAGATTTCAGACCTCGACCCCGGAGCGAACGCCGCCAGCAGCTCTTCGACCGGCGCAAACCGGGCCGCGCGGCCGTCCAGGTAGCGGCGCGTCACCGCCGCGTGGAGCGGGTCGTCGCTGCCGACCGCGTCTTCGGCCACCACCACCGACATCCCGCGCGCATAGGCGTCGAGCACCGTCGCGCGCACGCAGCCGTGCAGGTGAACGCCCGCGACGATCAGCGTGTCGGCGCCCGAGCCCGCCAGGGCGGGCGCGAGCTCGGGCGCATCGAACGCGGAAAAGAATCTCTTCGAGACGATCTGCTCGCCCGCGGCGGGCGCGAGCTCCGGCGGCCCGGCATGGCCCGGCGTGCCGGGCACGCACTTCCAGCGGCCGAGCGCCTTCCAGTGCGGCATCCGGTCGTCCGCCGCGGCATCGACGGACGTCACGCCATGGATGACCGGCACGCCGCTTGCGCGCGCGCCGGCGAGCAGGCGGGCGGCCTTCCCAACGACCTCCGCCGCCGCGGGCTCGAGCCCCGGCGCGCTCAAGAAGTCATTTTGCAGGTCGACGAGCAGCAGGAGCGGCTTCATCTAGTCGGAGTGGGCCTGCTTTCGAACGGCCGCGGCGATGCGCTCCCCCATCTCGGCCGTGCCGACCACGGTGGTCCCCGGCTCCGCGACGTCGAACGTCCGGAAACCGTGGCGCAGCACCTCTTCGACGCCGGCGTCGATCCAGGCCGCCTCGCGCGCGAGGCCGAAGCTCTCGCGCAGCATCATCGCGAGCGAAGCGATCTGTCCGAGGGGATTCGCGCAGCCCTGCCCCGCCAGGTCGAGCGCCGACCCGTGGTTGGTCTGGTAGACGGCCGCGCCCGAGTCGGAGAAGTTTCCCGAGAAAGACACGCCGCGGGAAGAGAGCAGCACGGCGCCGAGGTCCGCGAGCACGTCGCCGAAGAGATTCGGGGCCGCGATCACGTCGAAGGACAGCGGCTCCTGCATGAGGCGATAGGCCGCGAGATCGATGTCGACGAACCCGACCTCGACGCCGGCCGCCGCGGACTCTTCCCTCCCGAGATCCCGCCAGAGCGCGCTCATTCCGGGCACGCCCGAATCCTTGATCACGACGGAAAGCCGGCCGCGCCGCCCGGCCGCCAGCCGCGCCGCCACCCCGAGGATCCGCCGCACCTGGCGCTCGCTGTAGCGAAACGCATGCTCGCAGATCCGGCCGTCCCGCTCATCCGTGGTTTCCCGCCACTCACCCTGGTACACGCCGCCCACGTTTTCGCGGACGAGCAGGATGTCGGCGCCGGCGACGCTCTGGGCTTTCATGCGCCCCGCCTCGATCAACGCCGCGATCGGCTGCAACGGCGAGATCTTGCAGAAGAGGTCGAATCGCCGGCGCAGGTCGTAGACGAACCGCCCGCCGCCCGGCCCCGCGAGCACGGCGCCGCCGCGGCCGAAGACGTCGCCGCAGAAAGCGCACACGTCTTCGGTGAGAGCGCGGCCGGACGCGGCCTCCGCGTCTCGACCGATCGCGCCTCCGATGGGTGTTTCGAAGCGCGCCTCCGAACCCGACTGGACGGCGGACAGGACCGCGAGCGCCGCGGCAATGACGTCCGGACCGACACCCTCGCCCGGAAGCACACCCACGGTCAGCGTCCCCGTGGAACGCGAGCGTTCCCGAAAGACGGCGTCCGTCCAGCGGTGCGTCGCGTTGATGAGGTCCGTTCTGACCGACACCGGGTTCCCCTTTTTTGGGGGGCAGTTTATCCCGGACCATAGAATGCCGACGTGGAGCACCGCGCCTCCGTCCCTTCCTGGCCGGCGATCTGGCTCGCGGCGGGAATGCGAACTCCTTTTGCCCGCGTGGATGGCCCGCTGGCCGGCCGCGACGCACTCGGCCTCGCGGTGCCCGTGGTCCGGGCGATGGCCGAGAGTGCCTCGGGTCCCGTGGACCTTGCGATATGGGGCTCGGTCGCGGTCGATCTGGCCCACAGCAACCTCGCCCGCGAGGTCTGGCTCGAGGCCGGCCTCGACCCGCACGTGCCGGCCTTCACGGCCATCCTCCAGTGCTGCACCAGCATGGTCGTCGCGTTCGAGGCCGCGGGGATGCTCGGCCGTCCGGGTCGCGACCTTGCGCTCGTCGGCGGATCCGAGAGCGCGAGCCGCGTCCAGATCGGCCTCTCCGGCAACCTCTCTGTCTGGCTGCGCAGGCTCCTCCAGGCGAAGAACGCCTCGCAGAGGCTTTCGGCCCTCGGGGCATTGCGCCCGAAGGACGTCCGCCTCTACGTTCCCGAGGTCAAGAACCGGGCTACGGGCAAGAGCATGGGCGAGCACTGCGAGCAGATGGCGAAGACGTGGCGGATCGGCCGCCTCGCGCAGGACGAGCTCGCTCTCGAGAGCCACCGCCGCGCGGTTGCGGCGCGGACGAACGCCTTTCGCGAGGGACTGATCCCGGTCGACGGCCTGGACCGCGACCAGTTCCCGCGGCCCGACACGTCCCTCGAGAAGCTCGCGGCGCTCAAGCCCGCCTTCGACCGGGCCGGCGGCACCATCACGGCGGGCAACAGCTCGCCTCTGACCGACGGAGCGGCCGGCCTCTGGGTCGCGACGGAGGCGGGCCTCGCGCGACTGCCGCCTTCGCTAGCCCGCGCGCGCCTGGTGGACTCCGAGATGGCGGCGGTCGACCTCTTCCACGAGGGCCTCCTCATGGCGCCGGTGGCGGCGATCCCACGCCTGCTCGCCCGCCACGGCCTGAAGTATGAAGACGTGGCGCTCTGGGAGATCCACGAGGCGTTTGCGGCCCAGGTCCTCTGCAACCTGGCCGGGCTCGAGGACGCGGCATACGTGCGGGAGAAGGCCGGGGTCCCGCACACGTTCGGCCGCTTTCCGCGAGAGCGCGTCAATCCCAACGGCGGCAGCGTCGCCCTCGGCCACCCCTTCGCCGCGACCGGGGCGCGCATCCTTTCCCAGGCCGTGCGCGAGCTGGCCGGAATGCCACGGGGCAGCCGGGCGATCGTCAGCGTCTGCGCGGACGGCGGCGTGGGGACGGTGGCGCTGCTCGAGGTTTGAGAGCGTCCAAGGATTCATACGACCCGGTTCAAACGCTTCAACGCGTCGGCGCGGGCACGCCGCGCGGGCACGCCCCGCATGCGATTTCGTGCCGCAGGGCTGGCCTCCGAGTTGCACTGGATGTTCATCATGAGCCCAATCACCGTCCAGACCCTCGAGGCCCCCGCCGGCCCGGCTCCGGAGCACGCCGCGGGACGGGCGAGGGAGAAGTTCCAGGAGCTCGTCACCGCCGCGGTCGAGCTCTTCAACCGCGGGTCCGTCAGACAGGCAGCGATCCTCCTCGATCTGGCGGAGAGCTGGCGGATCGAGCAGGCGTTGGACCCCGAGAGCGTGGACGCGATCCGGGACCGGCTCGGACGTGCGCTCGACAGCGGGCGGCTGCGGGACTCGGCCGAGAATCCGCTGGATCGTCCCACGCTGCGCGCCGTGCTGCGATTCTTCTCCGCCTTCGCCTGCGACGCGCTGTTCGATGCGCTCCGCTCCGAGCCCCGCCGCGAGCGCCGCCGCTGGCTCCTCCTCATGCTCGAGACGCACGGCGCGCCCGCCCGCGCCGCCGCCCGCGATCGCCTGGCGAAGCCCGTCGACGCCGGGCTCGGCGCCGAGGAGTGGTACTTCCGGCGCAATCTCCTGCACCTGCTGCGCCGGATCCCCCGCTCTAACCCCCAGGATGCCGCCGACGAGGTGGCCATCGCCGTGCGTCACGCGCGCCTGGGGCTTCCGTCGCTCGTCGTGAAGGAGGCGATCGCCGTGCTCGGACAGATCCGGGACGACCGGTCCGAGCAAGCCCTGATGCGCCTGCTCGCGGAGATCGAGGACATGCTCTCGACGCGCCAGTCGTACGCGGAGACGCGAAACCTCCCGGCCCTCGCCGACCGGACGGCGGCGGCCCTGGCCGCCTTCCCGGGCCATCGGGCCCACGCGGCCGTCATCGACTACGCCGAGAGGGCCTTGCTGGAATCCGGCCGTCCCATGGCCTGCCTCGCCGCCTTCGGCGCGCACGACCTTTCTTCCGATGACGCCGCGGTCGACCGGCTCGTCGGGCTGATCCGGCGAGGCCGGACCCCCAGCCTGACGCGCACGCTGCTTTTCCAGGGAGGCGACGAGGAGCACGACGCGATCGTTCCGGTGATCGAGGCCCTCGCGAGCACGCCGTTGCCGGCGGCCCGACGCGCGCTCGAAAGGGTCGCGCGCCGCCATCCTGAAAAGAGCTCCGGACGTGCCGCGGCGAGGATCCTGGCCGACCGGCCGCAGCGCGCCCCGTCGGCGCGGAGGCGCTCCGCGCCCGACTTCTCCGCCGAAGCCTGATCCGGCGACGCCGCGGTACGATGCGCCGCGATGAGCACACCGTACGACGCGATCGTCATCGGCACGGGCCAGGCCGGCCCCCCCTCGCGGCGCGGCTGTCGGCGGCCGGGATGAAGATCGCCGTCGTCGAGCGCGCCTCTTTCGGCGGCACCTGCGTCAACACGGGCTGCATCCCGACGAAGACGCTGGTCGCCAGCGCGGCCAACGCGAACGCGGTCCGTCGGGCCCCCGAATTCGGCGTGTCGGCCGGCGGCCCGATCGCCGTCGACATGAAGCAAGTCAAGGCCCGCAAGGATCGGATCTCCACCCGATCGCGCGAGGGTGTCGAGGCCACGCTGCGCGGCCTTGCGAACGCGACCGTCTACACGGGCCACGCCCGCTTCGAGTCGCCGCGGGCCGTGCGCGTGGGCGACGACGTGCTGAGCTCCGGGCGCATCTTCATCAACGTCGGCGGCCGCGCGGTGACCCCGCCGATCCAGGGCCTTTCCGAGGTTCCCTACTGGAACAACTCCTCGATGATGACCGTCGACTTCCTGCCGCCCCACCTCGTCGTCATCGGCGGCAGCTACGTCGGCCTCGAGTTCGCCCAGATGTACCGCCGGTTCGGCAGCGCCGTCACCATCGTCGAGCTGTCGCCCCGCCTGATCGCGCGCGAGGACGAAGACACGTCCGCGGCCATCCGCGAGATCCTCGAGGACGAGGGCGTCGTCGTGCGCACCGGCGCCGAGTGCGTCTCGGTCGAGAAGACGCCCTCCGGTCTTCGCGTGGGCGTGAGCTGCAAAGTCGGCGAGCCCGCCGTGGACGGGACGCACATCCTGCTCGCGGTCGGGCGCCGGCCCAACACCGACGACCTCGGGCTCGAGAAGGCCGGGATCGCGGTGGACGCGCGGGGCTACATCCCGGTGGACGACGAGCTGCGCACGGCCGTCCCGGGAATCTGGGCGCTCGGCGACTGCAACGGCAGGGGCGCCTTCACCCACACCTCCTACAACGACTTCGAGATCGTCGCCGCGAACCTGCTCGACGACGACCCGCGGCGGCTGAGCGACCGCATCGAAACCTACGGCCTCTTCATCGATCCGCCCCTCGGCCGCGCCGGCATGACCGAGGCGGCCGCGCGCAAGGCCGGCCGGAAAATCCTCGTGGGCAAGCGGCCGATGACGAGGGTCATGCGCGCGGTCGAGAAGGGCGAGACGCACGGCTTCATGAAGGTCGTGGTCGACGCCGACACGAAGCAGATTCTCGGCGCCGCGATTCTCGGCGTCGGCGGCGACGAGGTGATCCACTCGATCCTCGACGTCATGTACGCGAAGGCGCCCTACACACTCATCCGGCGGGCCATGCACATCCACCCGACCGTGTCCGAGCTCGTGCCGACCATGCTCGGCGACCTGCGCCCCTGAGGCCGGTGCGCCGGCGTCAGTGCCGCGACACGACCCAGAGCGCCAGGGCGATCGCGATCGCATCCTCGGCGAGCGCGACGGGAAATCCCTTGCCCCCGATCGCTCGCGTCAGGCGCGAACGGAGCTCGTAGCCGCCGAGCGTTCCCGCAACCGCCCCGAGGATTCCCAGAACGAGGCCCGCAACGAGACCTTCGCCGGCCGCCGCGCCGATCGCCGCTCCGCAGAGCGCCCCGCTCAGGATCCGGCCGATGAACTGCGGAGGCGACTTGCGGCTGGCGGTCTTCGGCAGCTTGTCGTTGACGAGCTCCCCGAGCGCGAGGAGGGTGAAGATGTAGGGCGTCGCAGCAGCGCCCAGGAACGCGAGCGGCGTGCCGGACAGGTTCAGCCAGCCGAGGCGCGCGGCCCAGCTCACGGCCGCCGGCGCCGTCATCGCGCGCAGTCCGGCCACCACACCGATCAGGAACGCCATCACGTAGAACGACATCGCGGACCTCCCTTGCGGCGGGATGCTATATCCGTCCCGTGAAGGCCGGAGGCGTCAACGCGCCTCGAAAACGTATTCGTGCTGCGCGTCGCGGATCACGAGCGTCTTCTTCGGGCCGGCCGGGCCGACCACGAACTCGAAGCCCGAAATCCCGGGCGCGGTCGTCAGGAACGAGACGGTGCCGTCCGGATTCCTGCGCGAGGCGACCTCGCTTTTCCACTCGCCGAAATCGAAGACCGTCGCGGCACCCGCGCGGCTCACGGCGATCTCGCCGAGCGCCGGGTTCGCGTAGCGGGCCGCGAGCTCGGCGCTCTCCGCGGCGTCGGCGGGCACGGTGAGCAGCTTGCGCTCGGCGGCGAGCTCTTCGTGGAACGTCTTCGCGGCCGCCGCCACCTGCGCGTCGGCCTCCGGGTGGCCGTCGAAGAGCACCTCGAGCAGCTTGCGGCGGAACTGGCTGCGCAGGATCCAGCCGGGGTCCGCGTTGGTCAGGATCACCGCTCCGACGTTCTGATCGGGAAGCCAGATCATGTCGCTGTGGTATCCGATCAGGTCGCCGCCGTGGTGGACGACCGGGATGCCGTACTGCGAGTCGACCATGAGCCCCATTCCGTACGTGTCGTCCTTGCTGATCGCCACCTGAGGCACGCGCCGCTCGAGCAACGGCTCCTTCGGGATGTATTGCTTGCCGTCCGGGAGCTTTCCATTGGCCAGCTCCATCGAGACGTACCGCAGCATGTCCCGCACGTTGCTCCAGGCCGCGCCCGCCGGGCGCAGGGGGATGATGGCGTAGTTGACCTCCATCCCGGCGCGGGCGGGATTGCCGTCGATGTCGGGCGCGTGGGGGTCCGCGTGATCGGCCTTGAGGGCGCGCGCGTAGTCGAAGGTCGTCGACTTCATGCCGAGGGGATCGAACACCTCGACCTGCATCGCCTTGTCATAGGCGGCGCCGAGCTCCATGGCGGGATAGAGCACGTGTCCCGCTGTGAAGCCGGCGGCGCCGGCCATCGGGTTCGAGTACTGGAAGAGCTCGCCGAACTTGCTCGTCGGCTGCATGGTCCCGAGCGTCTCCAGAGCGCGCTCGGGTGTGACCCCCTCGTACTGGAACAGCCACTCCAGGTCCTGCCGGGGAAGGCCGGTGCACGCGCAGATGAGCTGCCGGACGCGGACCTGCTTCGTCGTCTCCGCGTCTCCCAGCTTGAACGACGGCAGCAGGGTCGTCACCGGCGTGTCCCACGTCAGCTTGCCCTCGGCCACGAGCCTGGCGAGGAGCAGAGTCGTGAGCGCCTTCGTGTTCGAGGCGATCATGAAGAGCGAACCGCCGTCGACGCGCTCGGGCTTGCCGAGCTCGCGCACGCCGAATCCTCCGGCGAAGACGATCCGACCGTCCTGGACGACTCCGAGCGAGACGCCCGGGATGCCGAGTTCCTTCTGCCCGGTCTCGATGAACCGGCGCAGCGCGAGCAGCCGCGACTTGTCGATGGTGTTCGGCTTCTTTCCCGCGAACGTCTCGCGGCTGTAGCCCTTCGGCAGCAGCCGGCCGAAGATCAGGGCGACCTGCGCGCCGCGCTTTTCGCCGACCGCATCCCCCATGTCGTAGAGGATGACGGTCCAGTGGCCGTTGGCGTACTCCGCCAGGGCCTGCACGCCCCGCTTCTCGTTGGGCGAAGTCTGGTACTCGTAGGATTTCCGCTTCGACCAGCCGTCCTTGTCGGGCACGTCGTTGGACAGCTTGAGCGGCCACTTCGCCTCGGGCTTGTAGGCCGCCCACCCCGCCGCGACCGCCGCATCGGCGTCGGCGGCCTCGACGTCCACGAGCGCGATCGAAGAGTCTCCCTCGGGCGGCGCCAGGATCGTCGCCGGCCCGCGGACGCTCACCGTCCAGCCGGCCGGCGCGATGAACGTGTTGCCGAGGACGGTCTTCGACGGCGTATCGGCGGCGAGCGGAGCGGCGGCCGGAGCGGCGGCCTGCGCGAAGAAACGACCGGCGACGAGGAGCAGTGCGGCGAGTACTTGCATGGAAGGACGATACCAAACGGTGGCCGCTCCGCGGTACTCAGAGCCAGCGTAGTCCGCGTCCGAGGGGAACCTTGCACCCTGTCGGCTTTCCCGCCCCTTTTGCGTTCTATCCATTGCGGGGGACGGAGACGCCGATGCCGCTCGATCCGAACCCCGCTATGGGAAGGAGCCTCGCCATGGGCGTTTCCTCGCGGCTTCGAGTGATGATCCTGGCTGGTGCGGCCGCCGGGCTCGCGGCCCGCCTCTGCGGCTTCACGTACACGGTCACCAACACGAACGACGCCGGCCCGGGCTCGCTGCGCCAGGCGATCCTCGACGCCAACGCGACTTCGGGTGCCGACTACGTCGACTTCGCGATTCCCGGCGACGGCGTTCAGACCATCGTGCTCTCGACGCCCCTGCCGGACATCGTGGACCCCCTCTGGATCGACGGCTACACGCAGCCCGGCGCGTCGCCCAACACCAATCCTCCCGGCCAGGGCTTCAACACGGTTCTCAAGATCGAGGTCAGGGGGACCGGCTCCGTCTCATCTCCTTGCTTCACGGTCGCAGCGGGCAATGCGGACGTAATCGCGATGGTCATCCAGGGTCTGGCCATCAATCGCTGCTCGACGGCCATCGTGGTCGCGGCCGGGGGCGATTACGCGTTCATTCGCCAGAACTTCATCGGCACGGATGCGTCGGGCAGCAGCATCGGACCGGTCAGCGTCAACGGAGGAGTCAGCGTCACGAACGCGGCGGGAGTGCTCATCGCCGCGAACCTGGTATCGGGGACCTCGACCGCGGGGATCGCCTTGACGAGCTCCCCCGGCTCGTTCGTGGTCGGAAACATGGTCGGAACCAATGCGGCGGGGGATTCCGTCGTTCCGGGCACCGGCTCGTCTGGTATCTCCGTTTCCAACAGTCTCGACGCCATGATCGGCGGAACGACCCCCGACGCCCGTAACGTCGTCGCTTCGGGTGCCGCCCAGGAAGGGATCCTTGTCGTTAGCAACACACACGTCGTCGGAAACTTCGTCGGTACCGACGTCAGCGGCACGAAGCCTCTCGGGAACGCGACGGTAGGAATCGCCGTCAACGGCGCCAGCCTCGTGACGGGTAACGTGGTCGCGGCCAGCAGACGGGGTCTCTTCCTCCAAAATACCTCCGTAAATTCCGCCGTCATCCAGGGCAACTTCATCGGCACCGATGCCACGGCGACGCTCGAGCTCGGGAATCGATACGAAGGCATCTACGTCGGCGGATCCGCGTACGCCCTCATCGGCGGAACCGGAACCGGAGAGGGGAACGTCATCGCGCACAACGGAGGCGTCGACCCCGAGGCGAGCGGCGGAATCCAGGTCAGCACCCGGACAAACATTCGCGGCAATCGGATCTTCGACAACCGTCCTCTCGGCATCGACCTGTGGACCGGTTACGTGGGCGTGACGCCCAACGATCCCGGCGACGCGGACTTCTTCAACGGCATGACCCTTCAGAACTTCCCGATCATCACGTCCGTCGTGCCCGGCACGTCCACGACGCACATCGAAGGCAGCCTCGACAGCATGGCGGCACAAACCTACGACATCGACCTCTACGCCAGCCCCGCCTGCCCCCGCCGCCCCAATGACTACCTCCAGGGCGAGACGTACCTCGGCTCGCTCCAGGTCGCGACCGACGGCTTCGGGACGGCGTCCTTCGCGATCGACGTCCCCTTCGTCCTCGCCGCGGGACAGCCCGTCACCGCCACGGCGACGGACCAGTCCGGCAACACGTCGGAGTTCTCCCAGCGGATCGTCTTCTCGGTCGATCCGCCGTCGGGATCGGCGACGGGAGGGACCACTGCGACCATCTCGGGCATGTCGTTCGAAGCGGGCGCGACGGTCACGGTCGGAGTCATACCGGCTTCGAACGTCGTGTCGGTCGACCCGGGGACTCTGACCGCGACGATGCCGGCCCTCTCGGCCGGCACCCTGTACGGCCTCACCGTCTCGGTCCCGGGCGGCCAGACGAGCACACTGCCGAACGGCTGGCTGGCGGACTTCCTCGACGTTCCGGCAGCCAATCTCTTTCACGATTACGTGGCGCGGCTCGTCGTCAACGGCGTCGCGGCGGGAGTCGGCGGCGGGAACTACGGCGTCAACCAGTCGACGCTGCGCCAGCAGATGGCCGTGTTCCTGCTCAAGGGAAAGCACGGCGTCTGCTACGCGCCGCCGCCCTGTACGGGGATCTTCGGGGACGTGGCCTGCCCTTCGCCGTTCGCGAACTGGATCGAGGCGCTCGCGGCAGAAGGAATCACCGGAGGCTGCGGCAACGGCGACTACTGCCCTCAAAACCCCGTGCGGCGCGACCAGATGGCAGCCTTCCTCCTGAAGGCGGAGCACGGCGCCGACTACGTTCCCCCTCCGTGCACCGGAGACTTCTCGGACGTCGCGTGCCCGTCGCTCTTCGCCGACTGGATCGAGCAGCTCGCGGCGGAACAGATCACCGGGGGCTGCGGGAACGGGAACTATTGCCCGGGCTCGAACGCGACGCGCGGGCAGATGGCGGCCTTCGTCGCCAAGACGTTCTCGCTTCCCTGACCGAGGTCGCGCAGCGCCGATCGGGCGCCGAGCCGCCTAGTCCTCGACGATTGCCGCCGCGTCCTCCGCGTCCTCCACGGCCTTCTTGTCCTCGGGGCTCATCTGCGATGGCTTCACGTCGATCGTGACCTTCACGATCGTGCCGGTGAACCTGTTGTCTCCCTGCTTGTAGTCGTTGGACACGGCGGTCTCCCCGTCCATGCCCACGTCCGTGCCCTCGTCTCCGGAAAACGCGTAAGGCTGCGTCTTCGGGATGTGCCCCTGCGCCACCTTCTGCCCGTCCACGAAGAGGGTTCCGCCGCCCCCGGCGCCCGGCTTCGGACTGTCGGGCACGAACTCGTAGCGAATCTCGTGCTTGCCGGCGGGCACCGCGGCGGTTGCGGGGATCTTGGTCCACTCCACGCCGAAGTAGTTGTACTCGAAGACGGGCTTTCCGTCCTTCATGTACAGCGTCCACCCGCCGAACCGGCCAGCCTGCGCGATGATGACCCCCTCGGTCTTCGCATCGCGCAGCTCCACCGGCGCCGCGATGGTGAAGGGCACGTTCTTGACGTTGATGAACGCGTTCTCGGTCATGCCGAACATGCCCGGATAGACCGTCAGCGAGGTTCGCCCGTTCATCAGATCGGGCCTGCCGGCGATCTTGGCGTCGAAGCGCTCGGATCGGCGATCGTCGATCGGCAGGACGTGGTTGGCGATCGCCTCCTTCGTGAAGAGGTCCTGCATCTCCTTCAGCTTCGCCGGATTCTGCGCCGCCAGGTCGTGCGCCTGGCTGAAATCCTCGGCCGTGTGGTACAGCTCCCAGATGTCGCCGGTCAACGGCGGCAGCGGCACCATCAGCCAGGGGATCGAGTGGCGCGCCGCCGCGGTCCATCCATCGTGGTAGATGCCGCGGTTGCCGAACATCTCGAAGTACTGCGTCGTGTGCGTTTCGCCGGCTTTCGGGTCGTCGAAGCTGTAGGCCATCGACGTCCCGTCGAACGGTTTCTGCGCCGTGCCGTTGACGCTCGTGGGGAACGGCAGGTTCGCCGCTTCCAGCACCGTCGGCGCGATGTCGGTGACGTAGGTGAACTGCTGCCGGATGCCCCCCTTGTCCCGGATCCGCGTCGGCCACTGGATCACGACGCCGTTGGTCGTTCCGCCGTAGTGCGAGGCGATCTGCTTGGTCCACTGGAAGGGCGTGTCGCCCGCCCAGGCCCAGCCGATGGCATAGTGCGGAAACGTGGTCGGATCTCCCCACGCCTCGAGGTGGGGCATGTTGATCGCGGCCGTGCTGATGATCCCGTTCAACGCCATCATCTCGTTGTAGGTCCCCTCGGGCCCGCCTTCGGCGCTCGCCCCGTTGTCGCCCACGATGTAGATGAAGAGCGTGTTGTCCATGACGCCCATGCCCCGCAGGGCATCCACGAGGCGCCCGACCTGTTCGTCGGTGTGCTCGCCGAAGCCGGCAAAGGTCTCCATCTGCCGCGCCTCGATCTTCTTCTGGTCCGCCGTCTGCGAGGCCCACGACGGGATCTCCTTGGGCCGCGGGGTGAGGTCGGCATTCTGCGGAACGATCCCCATCTTCTTCTGCCGCGCAATCGTCTCCTCGCGCAGCGCATCCCAGCCCTGGTCGAACTTTCCCTTGTACCGATCGATGTAGGGCTTCGGCACGTGGTGCGGGGCGTGGAGGGCGCCCGTGGCGAAGTACATGAAGAACGGCTTGTCGGGGGTCAGCGAGTGCTGCGCCTGCATCCAGGCGATCGCCTGGTTGGTCATGTCCACGGTGAAGTGATAGTCGAGAGAGACCGGGTGCTCCACGCGGATGGTCCCGTCGAAAATCGCCGGCGCCCACTGGTTCGTCTCGCCGCCGATGAAGCCGTAGAACTTGTCGAAGCCCGAGTGCGTCGGCCAGCGATCGAAGGGCCCCGAGACCGAGACTTCCCACGGCGGCGTCTCGTGGTATTTCCCGAAGGCCGCCGTGCTGTAGCCGTTCATCCGCAGCATCTCGGCCAGCGGCGCGACGCTCTCGGGACGGATGCCGGTATTGCCGGGAAACGCCGTGGCGAGCTCCATGATCGCGCCCGCGTTGTTGACGTGGTGGTTGCGGCCCGTCAGGAGCGCCGTCCGCGTCGGCGAACAGAGCGCCGTCGTGTGGAAGTTGTTGAACCGCAGGCCGCCCGCCGCCAGCCTGTCCAGGGTCGGCATCTTGATCGGCCCACCGAAGGCGCTCGACTGTCCGAAGCCGATGTCGTCGAGCAGGACGATGACGACGTTCGGCGCGCCCTGGGGCGCCTTGACGACGAAACGTGCCGGCGGCTTCACGTCGCGCGCGGAGAGCTCCGTGATGACGGGGGGCGGCGGTTCCGGAATCGGGAGTACGGTGCGGTCGACCTGCTGGGCGAGAGCGCTTCTGCCGGCGACGAGGGTGGCAGCGGCTGAGACGAGGACGAGGATGCGCGAGAACGGGATCTTCAAGATTGCCTCCGGCAGCGAGCAGGAACCCTGCCTCATTATTTCTGGCCGGGGCGATTCTACGCGAACGTGGGCGTCACCGGGCATCCGCGCCGCCGGTCCACAGCCCCACCGTCGATTCCGCAGGGTAGAATCGCTCGGCAGTGACAGATTCGATCCTCGCCGTCACGGGCCTCCCGGCGAACCGCGCCTTCGCCCACGAGGGGTCGCCCTGAGTGGCTCGGGGACCGTCGTTCTCGCCGCGACCGACCTCGGTCCCGGCAGCGACGAGACGGTCCGTCAGGCCGGAAAGCTGGCGCGTCAGCGTGGATGCCGGCTCCTGGTTTGTCACGTGATCCCGGACCTGGCGGCTTCCCGTCCGCTCTTTCCCGCCCTGAAACGCCCCGACGCGGAAGCTTTCCTTGCCTTCGAGACCCGGGTGGCCGACGCGCTGGCCATCGAGGTCGCCCGATGGACGGGCCTCGACCGATCCGAGTTTCGCGTCGCCATCCCCGGAGGTTCGGCGCACGGCGGGATTCTCGGCGAGGCCGCCCGGAGCGGCGCCGCATTGATCGTGATCGGGGGCCCGACCGCGCCGCCGTCGGGTCGCGCGCGGACGGCGGAGCTCGTGGTCCGCTATGCGGACTGCCCTGTTCTCGTCGTCCGCCCGTCTGCGCAGGACGGCCCCGTTCTCGCCGCAACCGACCTCTCCGAGGCTTCGCTGCCGGCCGTCACGGCCGCGATGGAGGCCGCCCGGGAGAGGGCGACAACCCTCGTCGTCATCCACGTCGTCGAGACGCTCCCCGCCGGGATGGGGATCCTCGGAATTCCGGCGCCGGTCCCTTCCCCGAATCGGGTTGCCGACTGGCTCGAAGCCGCCCGCGCGCAGATGCAGACCGCGATCGCGGCGCTCGGCGCCACCGGCCAGATGCGCGTCGTCGACGGTCACCCGCAGCAGGCAATCCTGGAAGCCGCTCAGCAGCTCCGGGCGCAACTCGTCGTCGTCGGAACGCGCGGGAGGACCGGGCTCGAGCGGATGGCCATGGGCAGCGTCGCCGAAACCGTGGTCCGCGAGTCGCAGTGCTCGGTCCTGGTCGTCCGGCTCCAGTCCCCCTGAGCGACGGGCCCTCAGTCCCGGGAGAGCGGGCGCGCCCCGACGAAGCGCCGGCCGTGGAGGCTCCGCAGGATACGGCGCAGGCTCGGATCGCGCAGCGGAAACCGGACGCGATACACGCGGCGAAAAATCGAGTAGAGGATCGAACGCACTCGTCGCACGCTCAACCGGCTCACGGAACCCTCGATGGGCTCGAAGTAGAGGACGAGCGAAACGGCCGGGCCGCCGTGGCGCAGCGCCGGCTGCCGATAGTCCAGGTCGAGGGCCAGGGCTCCCCGGCTCCTCACGAGGTACTTCAGCCAAGGATTGCCGGGCTCGACCTCGCCCATGATGGCTTCGAGATCTTTCTGGCCGCTCGCCCGCGCGTCGCGGCGGATCTCCGTAATCAACCGCGCCCGGAGACGGCTGCCGATCCGCTCGCCCTTCAACTTCGGCTGCGAGGCGAGATATCCGACGAATCCCACGTTGGCGACCGAAAGGTAGCTGCCCGTCGCGAGACCGACGACGCGGCCGTTCTTTCGGGCGACCAGGAAATGGACGTTGAACGGGAACAGGAACCCCTGCCGCTTCTCGCGAAGGAGGTCGATGAAATAGCTCCGGTCGATTTTCTCCTTGGCGGGAAAGACGCGGTTGTAGAGCCGCAGGGCCTCCTTGAAACCCGGCTCCCGGTGATCGTCGAGGGACTCGATCGTGATCGGAGGGTGTTTCGTCGGCTTCGTCACCGCCGCCTCGGTGCTGCCGCCGGGCCGCCGGCGGGCGCGGGCGCTCCTGCCGTCAAAGGAGCGATCGGGAGCTTGAAGAGCCGGATCGCGTTGTCGGAGAGGATCATGTCCTTCGTCGGGGCCGGCATGTCGAGGCTCCGGATGAAGTCCAGGTAAGACTCCATGCTCGCCAGGGGCCAGTCGGTCCCGTAGAGCAGGTAGCGCGGCTCGCCGGCGTAGAGGATCACTTCCTCGATCTGCTCCCGCATCCAGTTCTCGAACTTGGAATCGAAGTCCCCGAGCACGAGACCCGAGATGTCGGCGTAGACGTTGCGGTTCTTGTAGACCACCTCCATGCAGTCGCGCAGCCACGGGTTCCCGAGGTGGCAGATCACGATCCGCAACTCGGGATGGTCCACCGCCACCTCGTCGATCTGGAGGGGGTGCGCGTATTTCAGCTTCCCGTGCGGAGTGAACGTATCGCCGCTGTGAATCATCACGGGAACGTCGTACTCGACGCAGAGCTCGTAGATGACCTGGCATCGCTTGTCCCATGGATAGAAGGGCTCGTAGCCCGGATAGAGCTTCAGGCCCTTGACCAGGCCCTCCTGAAGGTACTCCGCGGTCTCGCGCAGGTCGCGCTCCTTGTAGTCCAGGTAGCTGATCCCCGCGACGACCCCGAGGTTCTTGATGTCGCGAACGGCCCGCACCACGTCGCGGGTCGCGGGCCGGTGCTTGCTGACCTTGTAGGACGTGAGCACGAGGGAATAGTCGACCCGATTCTTCTCCATGGCCGCCAGAAGCCGGTCCAGGCCATCCTTCAGGGGGACCCAGCTCTCCTCGTGGTAGTTGTTCACGTGGGTATGACAGTCGACAATCATTCGCACTCCACTCGGGGATCGTTCCGCGCGCCCAAAATGCTCGGGGACCGTCTTCGAGTATAGCGGCCCCGGCCCTCCCCCTTTCGGACGGCAACGCGATAGCATTTCGGACAACTTGACGACACGGGTACGCCTGAGCCGCGAGATGCGGCTCATCGACATCACGATGATCGGTGTCGGAGCCATGATCGGCGCCGGCATCTTCGTGCTGACGGGGATCGCGGCGGGCGTCGCCGGCCCGGCCCTCGTGCTGGTCTTCGGCCTCAACGGGTTCGTCGCGCTGCTGACGGCGATGGCGTACGCCGAGCTCGGCAGCGCGTTCCACGACGCCGGCGGCGGCTACCTCTGGGTCAAGACGGCGCTGCCGAATCCGAACGGGTTCCTCTCCGGCTGGATGTCGTGGTTCGCGCACGCCGTCGCCTGCTCGCTGTATGCGCTGGGGTTCGGGGCCTACTTTCGCCTCGTGCTGGCCGTCATCGGGGCCCCCGCCCTGGACCCCGGCCTGCTGTCCATGGAGAAGTGGCTGGCCGCGTTCGTGGTCGTCCTGTTCTCCTGGATCAACTACCGCGGAGCCTCGGAGACCGGCAAGGCCGGCAACGTCGTGACCGTGGGCAAGATCGCGATCATCGGGACGTTCGTGGCCGCGGGCCTCTGGGTCATGTCCCGGCGCGCCGGCTGGCAGGTCTCCTTCCAGCCTTTCGTGCGCAACGGTTGGAGCGCCGTTTTCGCGGCGATGGGCCTGACGTTCATCGCGTTCGAGGGCTACGAGATCATCGCGCAGACGAGCGAGGAAGTGGACAACCCGAAGCGCAACGTGCCCCGCGCCATCTTCCTCTCGCTGCTGATCGTCATCCCGATCTACATCCTCGTCGCCATCGTCGCCGTCGGGGCGGTCACCCCGTCCGCCGGCCTGAGCGTCACCGAGTACCTCGGCCTGAAAAAGGAAACCGCGCTCGTCTCGGCCGCGGACCAGTTCTTCAAGGGCGGCGGCCTCATGATCCTCGTGGGCGGGCTGCTGTCGACGCTGTCGGCCCTGAATGCCACCGTCTACTCCTCCTCGCGCGTGGCCTTCGCCATGGCGCGCGACGCGAACCTGCCGCAGCTGCTCGGCCGCGTGCACAAGGGCCGCGCCACGCCGCACATGGCGATCCTGTTTTCGGCCGTCCTGATCATCGGCATGGCGGTGGCCCTTCCGATCGAGGATGTCGCGGCCGCCGCCGACATCATGTTCCTGCTGCTCTTCGTGCAGGTCAACATTTCCCTGATCCGGCTGCGCAAGCTGCGGCCGGACCTCGATCGCGGTTTCCGGGTGCCGTGGGTTCCGTTCGTTCCGATCCTCGCGATGATCACGATGCTGTTCCTGACCGTCTATCTCTCGCTCCACTATCCGAAAGCGCTGATATCGGCGGTCGCGTGGGTCCTCGGCGGCGCGGCCGTGTACTACAGCTACAGCCGCAAGAAGGAGGCGGCGTTCCTGGAGCGCACGGAGTGGATGGAGCGGATCGAACGCAAGGAGTACCGCGTCCTCGTGGCCGTCTCGAGCCCCCGGACCCTCACGTCGCTGCTGGAGGTCGGGCTGGCGATCGCCAAACGGCACGGCGGCGAGCTCGTCCTGCTGTCCGTCGCGGAGGTCCCGGAGGGCGAGACGCTGATGGCCGGCCGGCGGCTGGTGCGCGAGCTCGAGCCGGTGCTCGAGCAGGCCGTGCGCTATTCGACCGAGCACGGCGTGCCCGCGGAATCGGTCGTCAAGATCGCCCGGCGGGTCAGTCACGCGATCGTGGAGACGGCCCGGGAAGAAGAGTGCAATTTCATCGTCATCGGCCGGCCGGAGTCGCACTCGCTTCTGGATCGCATCGTTGCTTCGATCGTCGAGACGGTCCTGGCGGATGCGCCCTGTCGCGTCGGGATCGTCTTCGGCCGCATCGAGCCGGACACGGTCCGGTCGATCCTCGTGCCCGTGACGGCCCGGCGCAACTCGCTCCTCGCGGCGGAACTGGCGCCGGCCTTCGCCGAGCGTCTCAGAGCCCCGATCCGCGCCGTCACCGTGCTCCCGACCGGCGGCCTCAAGGACGAGCAGACGGCGCTCGAGCGGGAGGCGCGGGAGACGCTGGCCGGGGCGGCGCTCGACGCGCCACTGCAGATCGTGCGGTCGGGCGACGTGGCGCGCGGCCTCTCCCGCGCCATCAAGCCGGGCGACCTCGTGCTCCTCGGCGCGCCGAGTTCGGGCCCGGTCGCCGGCACGATCGGAGAGACGGTGCCCGCCCTGATCGCGCGGCACGGCCGCAACCCGGTCGTCGTCGTGCGCGAGATCGAAGAGCAGCGCACGAGCCGCTTCGAGAGCGTCTTCTTCGGAAAGAGCGAGGCAAAGCGATGATGACCGAAGGACAACCCACGGGACAGATTGCGGGCTTCCTCGATCGGGTCTCGGCCTACCTGCCGACGCTCGTTGCGGGCCTGCTCGTGCTCGCCGCCGGCGTGGCCGTCGCGTGGGTGGTCAAGCGCGCGGTGATCCGCATCCTCATCCGCCTCCGGCTCGATCGCCTGGGGGGACGCATCGGCTGGCGCGCCGCGCTCGGCCGCGGCGACTCGCGGGCGGCTCTCTACAACCTCGCGGGCACCACCGCCATGATCGCCGTCCTGCTCCTCTTTCTCGACAACGTGCTCGACATCTGGGGCCTGGCCGTCCTCTCGCGCATCGCCGATCGGGTCGTGCTCGCGCTGCCCGACATCGGACTCGGCGTTCTCGTCGCTATCGTCGGCGTCTTCGTGGCGCGCGTTGCCGGCGAGCGCATCGAGGACCTGCTCGACGAAGAGGGCATTTCCCACGCGCGCCTGGCCGGAGGCGTCTGCCGCAGCGTGCTGCTGACGATCACCGGCGCCCTTGCGCTCTGGCAGATCGGCTTCGCACGGCAGATCGTGCTCGCCGCGTTTCTGATCCTTTTCGGAGCGATCGGCGTGACGTTCGCGCTGGCCGTGGGGCTCGGCTCCGCGCGCGCCGTGGCGTCCGGATGGGAATCGATCATCCGCAAACGCGAAAAGGAAGAGTGACGCCGGGCGATTTGACGTCGTCCGCCTCGCGTGCTAGGGTCGAAGAGTCAGTCAGGACGGCGTTCGATTCCTTGCCGTGGGTCGTCCTTCCGCACCGGGCCCGGTGATCTTATTTCTCTCGCAGGGGTCAGGAGTTTTGCAGATGCAGCATGCCCGTAATGTCCACTTTCAGATCAAGAGCGGCAAAGAGCAGGAGTTCAACAAACTGTTCGAGACCGACGTCCTCCCGACGCTGCGCAAGCAGAACGGATTCAAGGACGAGTTGATGCTCATCGAAGGCACCCGCGCGGTCGGCATCAGCGTGTGGGACGAGAAGTCGAGCGCCGAGAAGTACCAGACGGCGACGTATCCCGGCATTCTCACGAAGCTCTCGCCGGTCATCGAAGGCACGCCGCGAGTCGAGAACTACACGGTCGGGATGACGACGCTGCGCGCGTAGTCCCGCCGAACGCAGGCGTCCGAAAAGGCGCCGAGCCGCAAGGGCCCCGCAAGGGGCCTTTCTTTTTTTCCCCCGGCCCCCTCCCCCGGATTCCACCCGGCCGGCGCAGGGCCAGGCGCCTCTCCAGGACGTAGACTGGGACCATGGATCCGATTCTCGACCACCGGCTCTTTCGCATCGGCGGTACCGCCGTCACGGTCGAGACCGCCGTGACCTGCCTTGCCATTCTCTTCGTCGCCTGGCTGCTGGCGCGGATCCTTCGGTGGTTCGTCGTGCATCGGCTGCCCGCGCGCGCCTCCATCGCCCTCGGCACGCGTTACGCGATCGGCCGGATCCTCGGCTACATCATCCTCTTCCTCGGCTTCACCGTCGCGCTCCAGACGCTCGGGGTGAACCTCGCGGCGCTGGCGGTCTTCAGCGGAGCGCTCGGAATCGGGCTCGGCATCGGGTTGCAGGACGTCGCCAAGAACTTCATTTCCGGCCTCATCATCCTCTTCGAGCGGCCCGTGCAGGTGGGCGATCGCATCGAGATCGGGGACATCGACGGCGACGTCGTCGAGGTTCGTGCCCGCGCCACGGTCGTGCGCACCAACGACGACGTGCACCTGATCGTCCCCAACGCCCGGTTCATCTCCGACACGGTGACCAACCGCAGCTTCGGGCGGCGCCGCGTCCGCTACCGGATCCCGGTCTCCGTGGCCTATGGAACCGAGCCCCGCGCCGTCGAGGCCGCGCTGATCGAGGCGGCCGGCGGCAGCGCGAGCGTTCTGAAGGATCCGCCGCCCGCCGTCTGGTTCACCCGGTTCGGCGAGTCCTCCCTCGATTTCGAGCTGCTGTGCTGGACGGCGGACATGCTGAACCGCCCCGGAGCCTTTCAGAGCGAGCTCAACTTCCTGATCCACGACGCGCTCAAGGCGCATCACATCCAGGTTCCGTTCCCGCAGCGCGACCTGCACATCCGCTCGGCGGCCGGCCTGGACGATCTCCTCCGATCCCGCCCCCAAGGGGGCGAGACGGGACGATGACGAAAGTTGGGCGGCCGATCGGCCCCTGGCCGGCGCTCGAGATGCACCGCCTCTGCTCCACGACGAAGAAGAAGGATTCGGCGCCGTCGCGTCGCCCGGGAGCAACCATCGTTCGCCATTCCCGGGCATCGCTCCACGCGGCCCGTCCGTCATGACCGTCGGCCGCGCGGGCCGCTGGCTTCTGATCGCGGCCCTGGCCGGAGCCGCCTACTGGGTGTACGCGAAGCGCCCCAGCCCGTCCGGGATCCTCGACGACCTGGTCCGGCCCCTGACGCACTCGAAGACCGCGGTTCGCAACGCGGAACACGACCGGGTGGTCGCCAACGCCTCGTCCAGCGCGGACCGGCCCCTTCGGGCCCTGCGCCTCGGCATGACCGACGAAGAGGTCCGGCGCCTGCTCGGGAGCCCGGACAAGGTGGAACGACTGCCGGACGAGGAGCCGCGCGTGCGCTGGACGTACGCCCGTCTTCATCGCGTCCTGGTCTTCGAGGGTGGCCGCGTCGCCAGGATCGCCGTTCCCTGATCACGACTCCGCCGGGCTCCGAGCCCCGATTGCGTCCTACGGAAAGACCCCGAGCTCCCCGTAGCTGACGGCGATCTTGTCGATCGCCAGGACGAAGGCCGCAGTTCTCAGGTCCTCGGTTTTCGGGTTGGCCGTCTGCGCGCCCCGGATCTGGTGGAACGCCGCGATCATGGTCTCCTCGAGCCCGGAATTGACGAGGTCTTCCTCGTCCGGCCCGCGGACGAGGCGACGGCGCTGCTCTTCGCTCAGGCCCTTGCCGGTGGCCCCTTCCAGCGCCTGGACCATCTCGCGCGCGCTGAACTCCTCGAACCGCTTCGCCATGCGGCCGAAGCGAACGTGCGACAGGTTCTTCAGCCATTCGAAGTACGAGACAGTCACGCCTCCGGCGTTCAAGTACATGTCCGGAATCACGAGGATGCCGCGCGAGCGCAGGATCGCCTCGGCGTCGGCCGTGGTCGGACCGTTGGCGGCCTCCGCCACGCAGCGGGCCTTGATCCGCCCCGCATTGGACCCGGTCAGGACGTTTTCGAGCGCGGCTGGAACGAGCACGTCGCAATCGAGCTCGAGCGCCGCGGCGCTCGACGGCAGGTCCCTGCCTCCGGGGAATCCCGTGATCTTCCCCGCGTCCTTACGGTGCTTCACGACCGCCTCGAGGTCGAGTCCGTCGGGATTGGCGATCGCCCCCTCGTACTCCGCGAGCCCCACGAGCACGGCTCCCCCGCCCTGAAGGAACCGGGCGGCGTGGTATCCCACGTTGCCGAGCCCCTGCACCACGACGCGCTTGCCCTTCAACCCGGACGTCAGGCCGTGGCGGCGGACCAGCTCCGTGTCCCCCATCGCCTCCCGGATCCCGTAGAAGACGCCGCGCCCGGTCGCCTCGTTGCGCCCCCGGATCCCTCCCTGGGTGACGGGCTTTCCGGTGACGCAGGCGATCGCGTCGATTTCCCCCGGATGGAACTGGCCATAAGTATCGGCGATCCAGGCCATCTCCCTGGGGCCGCTTCCGTAGTCGGGCGCCGGGACGTCGACGCCGGGGCCGAGGAAATTCTTCCTGATGAGCTCGGCGGCGTACCGCCGCGTGATCCTCTCGAGACGGTCGACGCTGGTCGCGCGGGGGTCCACCTTGATCGCGCCCTTTGCGCCTCCGAACGGGACGTCCACGATGGCGCACTTGTAGGTCATCAGCGCCGCCAGGGCCTGCACTTCGTTTTCGTCCACCGACAGCGAGTAGCGGATGCCGCCCTTGACGGGCAGCTTGTGATGGCTGTGCTCGGCCCGCCACGCCTCGATCACCTCGACGCCGCCGCCTTCTCTGCGGATCGGGAACTGGAAGTGATAGACACTGTTGCACGTCCTGATCTGCTCGAGCAGGCCGGGCGGGTAGCCGCCCAGTGCAGCGGCGGCGTCGAAGTTCCGATGGACGGTCGCGAGCATGCTGCCGGACTCGGTCATCGCTCCCCCTTCCCCTGACGGAATCGTTCGGGCTGGCCGGCCGGATGATATCCCGCGCCCGCGATCAATCGGCCGCGGGCGTCTCCTCCACGATCTCCTCCGGTGCGAGCCCGCGCGCTTTGAGGGCCTGCAGCACCGGCGCCGCGATCTCGACATCCACCGGGATCCGGACGCCGGTCAGCGCGATCCGCCCCTCGAGCAGCAGGCGGCACGCCACTGCCGCCGGAAGGCTCACGGTCCGGGCCAGTGCGGAATCGTCGCCCGCCGCGCCCTTGACGACGAGCCGGAGCGTGATCCGCCGGCGCGTTCCGTCCTCGCGCGCCGCCACGCAGCGGTGCTCGAGGACCACCATGTCGCGCTCGCCCGGGGCGTACCGGAGCTTTTCCTGGAGCAACTCGGTCAGCACGTCGAGCGGCGCGGCGAGGCCAGCGGGCGCCGGCCGATCCGACAGGAGCCCGAGCCACTCGAGCCGCGCGACGATGTCGTCCTTCTCCGGCACGCCGACCCGTCGCGCGAGGCGCTCGACGAGGCTTCCGGCGCCGGGCGGCAGGTGCCGGTCGAGAAAATCGGCATAGGTCGCGCCCGCCAGGTCCTCCGGCTCGAGGGCGAGCAAGCCGAGATCGAAGAGGGCGTGCCACGTGGCGCACCAACCGGGATGCCTCAGCGTGCCGCGAAAAAAGTCCCGGACGCCGGGCACGCCGTACGCGTCGAGGTAGCGCAGGGTGTTGCGGTTCGGATAGGCCTCGAGCCGCCCGACGCCGGGAACCTCGAACACGCGCGGGTTATCGAAGAGATCCGGAAACGTCCTCTCGACGACGGCGCCACGCTCGAGGTAACGGACCGGATTTCGGGCCGCGAGCACGACGCCGCGGGGGCTCCAGGCGAACTTGTAGCCCCAGGGATTGTTGTTCGACTCGGGAGCCGGGATCGCGCCGCAGCAGGAGGAAAAGGAAACCACGCTCGCGCCTTCGGCCTGGACGCTTCGGATCAGGCTGACCGCGGTCACGTGGTCGATCCCCGGATCCAGCCCCATCTCGTTCAAGAGCAGGACGCCCCGCTCGCGCGCCGGCCCGTCGAGGGCCTGCATCGCATCCGAAACGTACGAGGTCGTCACCAGGGGGACACCCCGCTCGATGCAGAAGCGCGCGATGCCGACGTGCTGGTCCGCGGGCAGCAGGCTGACGACGATGTCGGCCTGGGAGATCTCGCCCTCGAGCCCCCCTTCCTGCGAGGCGTCCACCCGCAGCGCCGTCGACCGCGGCCTGCCGGCGAGCAGCCCGAGCGCCCGTTCGACGTTGAGGGCGGCCACGCGAACCTCGATCTCCGGGAGCTCGAGCAGGTCGTCGAGCAGGGGTTTGGCCACGAGGCCCGCCCCGAGAACCAGGATCCGTCTCAAGCTCCGGCTGCCTGGAGGTCTCCGGCCAGGCGACGAAAGCCCGGCGCGAGCTCCCCTTCGTGCGTCACGACCGCTCCGAGCACGGCCGCGGGGAGCGTCAGGTGCTCGAACGGCACACGGTAGTCGGCGGTCGCGAGGCCCGAAAGAAAGGGAAAGAGCGAGTCCCCGAAATGCTCCGAGGCGTCGAGCGGGAATTCCGCGGGGAGATTGTCGACGGCGAGCACTACCGGCCCCCTTCCCGCGAAGCCGGCCCGCGCCAGCCCGGTCGCCGGATCGTAGGTGTAGACGGGGTCGTCGGGCGTCGTGGTGCGCACCGTGGCTGCGATGGATCCGTCGACATCGCAGGAGATGTCGGCCAGGACGCGCAGCCGCGGAGACTTCTCGCCGCCGAAGAGCCGCGCGAGCGCCTCCCGCGACACCAGTTGCGGCTGTCCCGGCATCCAGAAGATGCCGTTGACCAGGACCGTCAGATAAGGCAGATACTGCTCGAACGCCTCGCGGTGCACCCGACGAAACACGACCTTGTAGACGGCGTGTCGCGAGAGGCCGGCGTTCACGAAGAGGCCGGGCAGTTCCTCGGGAGCCACCTCCACGACGGGCAACCGGTGCACGATTTCCTGCGCTCCCGCCGCGACGTTCCCGCCTCCCGTGAACCCGACGACGAGCGGATGGAGTTCCCGGCGCACGCCGCGCTCCCGGATCCGCCTCCCCACGGCCGCGGAAAGATGCTCGGCGGCGGCCTCGACGCTGCGATGGCGGCGGGCCGGCTCCGCGATCGCGAAGGCGCTCTCGAGGCCCTCGACCTCCAGGCGGCGGCCGAGCGCCCAGAGGGCGTCGACCATCCCCGCAAATCCGGCGTGCCGCCCGAAGAATATGAGCCGCCGTCCGAACCGGTCCACGATCGACTCGTAGTCGATCAGCGTCGAGCGCCGCTCGAGGAAGCGGCGCAGCGCCGGCATGTTCTCTTTCTGCCCCTTGATGACGTGAGGAAAGACCGCGTAAGTCGTCAGCGCCAGCACCCGATCGAGCGGCACCTCCTTGACTCCGATGACCACGCGGCAGCCGGAGAGAGCCGTCGTGAGGACGGCCCCGCTCGCCGCGTACTCCTCGTCCGGATAGATGCGCACCGGCGAGGCCTCCACCGCCACCGAGCGCCCCTGGTCGTGGACGAGCTCGGCCACGTGGGCCGGAGTCAGCGGCGCGCGCCTCTCGCTGCGGCCCTCGTCCTCGGCCCGGATCCCGATGTCGATCCTCGGCGAGTCCTTCACCCGTCGAGAGTAGCGCACGTCCCGAATCGGGGCGAACCTCAGCCCTCCGCTTCGAAGCGGCGGGCGATCTCGTCCAGGCGGGCGATCGGGCCGAGGACGGTGACCCGGTCTCCCACCTCGAGCCGCGTGTACCCGTGCGAGACGATCGCGTGCCCGCGGCGCTCGACCGACAGGATGAGCGTTTCGAGCGGAAGATCGAGGTCCCTGAGCGCGATGCCCCCGACGCGCGCGTTGCGCACCTCGAGGTCGGCGACCTGCTGGGCTCCGTCCATGCCGAGCAGCAGCGACGCGGCGGCGGGCGAGCGGACGAACTGATCGAGCAGGCCGACCATCGCCGTCCCCGGCTCCACGATCCGGGCGCCCAGATCCACGAAGCGGGGCGCGTTGGCCCGTTCGCCGAGGCGCACGACGATCTGCGAAGTGCCGAAGTGCTCCCGGGCCAACTCGCACAGTCGCAGGTTCTCCTCGTCGGAGAGCATCAGGACGAGGGTCCGCGCGCTGCCGGCCCCCACGCGGCGCAACTCCCCTGCCGTCAGATCCGCGATGGGGTCGATCGGGACGTCCGAGCCGGCCGCCTCCGCCAGCGTCGCGGCCTTGCGCGAGGCGACCCGGGCCCTCCAACCGTGCGCGCGCAGCTGCCGGGCGAGCGCCAGCGACTGGCCTTCGAGCCCGAAGATGAGGACTTCCCGGGGTCCCTGCTCCCCCGGCTCGGCGGGAACCTGCGCCTCCCCGGCGCGATGGATGGCCCACTTGAAGAGCGGCGGACCGGCGATCTGGTTCACGACGATGACCGCGATAAGGAGCGTCGCAAATGCCGGCCCCCAGTCCGGAAACTCGTCGGCCACCTCGCGGGCGAGGCCGAGACCCACGCCGGCCTGCGTGACGTAGACCATCCAGCCGATCCGGTTGAGCCTGGCCGGCTCGCCGGCGGCGACGCCGCCGAAGAAGGAGCCGGCGAAGATCGCCGCCAGGCGGAGCAGGGCCAGGGCGACGGCGATCGGCCACGTGTGGGCCAGGACACCGAGCGCGAGGCTCGCGCCCGTCAGCGTGAAGAAGGCGACGTAGACGGCGGGCGCGACCGCCTCGAGCAGAAGCGTGAGTTCTGTCCGATGCGCCGTGAAGTTCACGACGAAGAAGCTCGCCACCATGCAGACGAGCAGGGGCTCGATGGCAACTTCTTCCGGGAACCGGGAGGCGGTGAAGTGGCGGAGCGCGGCCGTCCCGGCGAAGGTGGCGTAGCCGCACCCCAGGATGGCAAGGGTCTTCAAGGCGGCCGGTACGCGGAGCGCGAGGATCAGCCTCAGGACCTGTCCGAGCAGGAAGCCGGCGCCGATCGACACGACGAGCTCGAGGACGAGGACGAGAACGAATCGGGTGTCGAAACCGGCACCACCGAGAAGCGCATCGGCGACCGACATGCTCACGGCGAAGACGACGATCACCACGACGTCCGAGATGACGGTGACCCCGAGGGCGGTCCTCGTCAACGGGCCCTTCGCCTTGAGCTCCGAGACGATCGCGATGGCCGAAGACGGCGACCGGGCCACGAGGATCGCGGCCGCGAGCAGCGCGATCCCGGCGCGACTGGCCGGGCCGAACCCCTGCAGGAATGGAATCCGGCCCGAGAGCAGGTAGAACCCGGCCGTGCCGACGGCGAGCGTGAGCACGACCAGGCCGCCCGTCACCCAGCCGATGCTCTTCCATCTCCCGCGCAGCGAGCCGCCGTGGATTTCGGCGCCGGCGGCAAAGGCGATGAATGCGAGTGAGATCTGGTCCACGAACCGCAGCCGCTCGATCGCCTCCCGGGAGACGAGGCCGAGCACGTAGGGCCCCGCGCAGATTCCCGTCAGGAGGAAGCCCGTGATCAGCGGCAGCCGGAGTCGCGCGAGGATCGCGCCCACCTGCCGGGCTCCGAGGGCCACGAGCACAAACCCGCCGAGGGCCACGGAAATGATCACGGACCGAGTCTATCCGCCGATCTACGCCACGACGTGCTCGATCCGATTCTTACCCTGGCGCTTGGCCTCGTACAGTGCGGCGTCGGCGCGCTCGAGAACGGCCGCCAGCGACTCACCGGGGTCGCGGAGCGTCAGCATCCCGATGCTGAAGCCGATCGCCCACCCGTTCGATTCCATCGCCGCCCGCAGCGCCGTCTGGAGTCTCTGCACGACGGCCCGGGCGACCTCGCCGTCCGTCTCGGGAAGAAGGATCACGAACTCGTCGCCTCCCAGGCGCGCCGCGCAGTCCGTCCGCCGCGTTCCACGGACGAGCTCCCGCGCGACGACTCGCAGCGCCAGGTCGCCCGCACCGTGGCCCAGGGTGTCGTTGATCATCTTGAAGTCGTCGAGATCCAGGCACGCGATCGTCAAGTGGTGCCCATAGCGCGAGGAGCGCAGGATCTCCGCCGAGGCGATCTCGTGCAGCGCGCGGCCGTTCGCGAGCCCCGTCAGGGCGTCGGTGCGCGAGAGGCCCTTCTCGCGATTGAGCGAAGTACGCAGGCGCGCGACGAGCGTGCTCGTCAGCAGGAAGAACCCCATCCGGGTCGCGGCGTTCCAGTAGTAGATCCACTCCTGCGAGAACTTCTCGCCCGCGAGAACGTTCGCGAAGTGCCAGACCACGGCCGAGAGCACCGACAGCGCTGCCGCGAACCGCTCCCCGACGAACCAGGCCGCCACCACGACCGGGGCGACGTAGAAGAAGGCGAACGAGACCTCGAAGCCGGTCGCGTAGTCGAAGACGCCGAGGACGAGCACGCACAGGACGAGCCCGATCGCCATCGCGCCGGCCCCGCGGGATTCGAGCCAGCGCACCGCCGCGTCGCGGCCGTTGCGCGGCTCGACAGCCTCGTCCATGCCTCGAGTCTACCGAAGCGCGAAACCCGTTCCGAAGCGCGCAACTGCCCGCGGCAGGCTGGCGGCCTCGCGCAGGCGGCGCGCGATCGCGGAGCGGCGAAGCCGGAGACCGGGGCCCTGGGACGGCCCATGCGAGAGGGTCCGGCAACGGCCCCGATCCGAACTCCAGGGGCTCGTCCGAGCCCCGATCCCTGAAGTCCTGTCGCTTTTCCCCTGCAGTTTTTCGTTCTTAGTACCAGGGTGGTCATCTCGACCGCTGAAAGGAGAGGCCATGTTGCCACGCGCCCGGGTCCGGACCGTCTCACTGGCGGTCCTTTTCATGGCCGCGGCCGTCGGGGTTCCGGGTGCGACCTACACCGTCATCCAGACGGGTGACGGCGGCTCGGGCTCGCTGCGCCAGGCGATCCTCGACGCGAACGCCAACCCCGGCAACGACGACATCGCCTTCGCGATCCCGGGCAACGGCGTGCAGACGATCCAGCTCGCTTCGCCGCTGCCGGACATCGTGGACCCGGTCTACATCGACGGCTACACGCAGCCGGGCGCTTCGCCGAACAGCAATCCTCCCGGCCAGGGCTTCAACACCGTCATCGAGGTGGAGGTCAAGGGCACGGCAAGTCCCGACGCGCCGTGCTTCACGGTCAAGGCCGGCAACTCGGACACGATCGGCATGGTGATCCGGGGACTGGCGATCAACCGCTGTTCGAGTGCGATCTTTGTCACGAACGGCGGCGACTACGCCCAGATCCGCGGAAACTTCATCGGCACGGACGCGTTCGGCACGGTCGGGCAGGTCTCGCTCAACGGCGGGATCAGGGTTGCCGGAGCGACCGGCGTTCTCATCGCCGCAAACCTCGTCTCTGGAACGCACAGTTCGGGAATCAGTCTGGGGAGCGGAGCCCCGGGCGGCGCGCCCGACGCGACGGTCGTCGGAAATCTCGTCGGCACCAGCGCGGCCGGAGACGTGGCCGTGCCCAACGCGGGCTACGGAATCGATTTTCTCCCCGACTGCGGCAGCACGGTGATCGGCGGGCCCACCGCCGACGCTCGCAATGTGGTCTCGGGCAACTCCAGCGGAATCGTCGGGCAATGCGCGACGATCCAGATCGTCGGCAACTACGTCGGCACCGACGTGACGGGCACGCGGCCGCTCGGAAACTCGCACGACGGCCTCATCCTCGGCCTGGGGCTCGTGCAGGGAAACGTCATCGCCGCCAACGACATCGGTATCGAGGAAATCTGCGAGGTCTGCAGCTTGCAGGTTTACGGCAACTTCATCGGGACGGACGCCACGGCGACGCTCGACCTCGGCAACCTGTCGGATGGCATCGACGGCTTGATCGCAGGCCAGCTGACCGTGGGCGGCCCCGGCCCCGGACAGGGAAACGTCATCGCACACAACGGCCATCAGTATTCACCGACCCTCCACGACGGCGGCGGGATCTTCGTGACCGGGCCCCTGACGACGATTCGCGGCAACCGTATCTTCGACAACTGGCCGCTCGGCATCGACCTGTACAGCAATCTTCCCGGCGTCACGCCGAACGATCCCGGAGACGAGGACATCAGCCTGTACGGCCTGACCTTCCAGAACTTCCCCGTCATCACGGCCGTCGTTCCCGGCGCTTCCAGCACCCACATCGAGGGCACACTCAACAGCATGCCTTCGCAGGTCTTCGACGTCGACCTCTTCGCGAGCCCGGCCTGCCCCCGCCATCCCTGGGACTATCTTCAGGCGGAGACGTACCTGGGATCGCTCCAGGCGGCCACGGACACCTTCGGCAACGCTTCGTTCGCGGCGGACGTGCCGGTCGTGCTGGCGCCGGGACAGCCGGTGACGGCCACAGCCACCGACCCGTTCGGCAACACGTCGGAGTTCTCGCAGAGGATCGTGTTCGCGCTCGAGCCGCGCTCCGGCGCGGCCTCGGGCGGGGCCACCGCGACGGTCTCCGGCATGGCCTTCGAGACGGGAGCGGCGGTGACCGTCGACGGGGTGCCCGCTTCGAACGTCGTCGCCCTGGATCCGCTCACGATCACGGCGACGATGCCCGGCTTCGCCCCGGGAACTCTCCACCCGGTCACCGTCTCGGTGCCGAGCGGCCTTTCGAACACGCTGCCCGACGGCTGGCTCGCCGACTTCACCGACGTCCCATCCGCCAACCTCTTCCACGACGCGGTGGCCCATCTCGTCACCAACGGCGTCGCCGCGGGCATTGGCGGCGGCAACTACGGCGTCAACAATGCGACGCTCCGGCAGCAGATGGCGGTCTTTCTCCTGAAGGGAAGGCACGGCCCCTGCTACGTGCCGCCGCCGTGCGCGGGTCTCTTCGGCGACGTGCCCTGTCCCTCGCCGTTTGCGGATTGGATCGAGGAGCTGGCAGCGGAAGGGATCACCGGCGGCTGCGGCGGAGGCCAGTATTGCCCGGCGAGTCCGGTGCGCCGCGACCAGATGGCAGCCTTTCTGCTGAAGGCGGAGCATGGCTCGGGCTATGGCCCGCCGGCCTGCGCCGGTCTCTTCCCCGACGTCCAGTGCCCGTCGCTTTTCGCCGACTGGATCGAACAGCTGGCGGGCGAGCAGATCACGGGCGGCTGCGGCGGGGGAAACTATTGCCCGGCCTCGAACGCCACCCGCGGACAAATGGCGGCATTCGTCGTCAAGACCTTCTTGCTTCCCTGAACTGGTCGAGCTCTTGTCCGGCCGTGACGGCGCCGCTCGGAAGGGGCACCAGCGCGTGGCAAACCCGGCTCGGAGCGCCCGCAGACGAAGCAAGTAGTGGCGGGGCCGACGGGACTCGAACCCGCGACCTCCGGCGTGACAGGCCGGCGTTCTAACCAACTGAACTACGACCCCGCGTAAGGAACGGCGCATGATACCGGAAAGGGGTCGCGAGTCAACCCGCGACCCCGATCCGGCGCGCCGGCCTGGGTTCTCTACCAGACGTCGCACCGATCGGCGTCGGACCGAACCATCGGCGAATCCTTCTTGCAGCCGAACGCCTTCTGGAACTCGGGCAGGTTCGAGAGCGGGCCGATGACGCGGAACCTGGCGATCGGGTGCGGGTCGCCCTGGGCCATCCTGCGCGCGGCCTCGGGCCGGATGGCGTCGCCGCGGAACTGGCCCCACGCGATGAAGAACTGCTGGTCGGGCGTGAAGCCGTCGATCGTGGGCAGCGGCGGCTTGCCCTGCTGCGCGATCTGGAAGGCGCGGTAGGCGATCCGCGCCCCGGCCAGATCGCCGATCGACTCGCCCACCACGAGCTTGCCGCGCTCCGGCACGCCCGGCTCGACCTCGTAGTGGTCGAACTGCTTGACGACGCACGCCGTCTTCTCCTGGAACTTCTTCAGGTCCTCTTCGCTCCACCAGTTCTGCAGGCGCCCCTGCGCGTCGTACTGCGCGCCCTGGTCGTCGAAGCCGTGGCTGATCTCGTGGCCGATGACGACGCCGATCGCGCCGTAGTTGACGGCGTCGTTGGCGGACATGCTGAAGGCCGGCGGCTGCAGGATGCCCGCCGGGAAGACGATCTCGTTCAGGAGGGGGTTGTAATACGCGTTCGAGGTCGGCGGCGTCATGCCCCAGCGGCCGCGGTCGACGGGCTTGCCGATCGTCGCGAGCTCGTCCTCGACGTTGAACCTGCGGCCGGCGAGGACGTCGTCCCAGTAGGAGCCGCGCGTGATGACGACCTTCGAGTAGTCCTTCCACACGTCGGGGTAGCCGATTTTCGGGTTGAAGGTCGAGAGCTTCTCGAGCGCCTTCTTCTTCGTCCCGGCGCTCATCCAGTCGAGGCCCTCGATCGTCTGGCCCATGGCGAGGCGCAGGTTCTTCACGAGCTCCTGCATCCGCGCCTTCGCCTCGGGCGGGAAGTACTTCTCGACGTACTTCTTGCCGAGCGCTTCGCCGAGCCGCCGGTCGGTCGATTCGGCGCACCTCTTCCAGCGCGGCTTCATTTCCTTCGCGCCGTTCAGGTACGCGCCGTTGAAGTTCCAGTCCTCCTGGACGAAGGCATCCGAAAGCGACGGCGCGGCCGAGTCGAGCAGGTGCCACTCGAGGTACGTCTTCCAGTCGGCCAGCGCGACCGCGCCAAGCTGCTTGTCGACTTCCTGCAGGAAGCGCGGCTCGTTCACATTGGGGTCGCCGGGCGCGATGCCGAGAGTCTTGAACGAAGCGGTCCAGTCGAAGCGGGGCGTCAGCCTCTGCAGCTCCGCCATGGTCATCTTGTGGTCGGTCGCCTTGGGATCGCGCAGCGCGACGTTGTCCAGCGAGGCTTCGGCCAGCTGCGTCTCCATCTTCATGACAGTCGCCGCGGCCGCCTTGGCCTGCGCCTCGGTCGACCCGGCGAGCTGGAACGTCTTCGCGACGTGGGCGACGTACCTCTCGCGGGCCTCCTTGAAGCGCGCGTCCGGCTTCAGGTAGTAGTCGCGGTCGGGCAGGCCGAGGCCGCTCGCGTAGATCTGCGCGAGGACGTCGGTCGGGTTGTGGTTGTCCGAGCCGGCGCCGACGCCAAACGGCACCGGGATCGCGAGCATCTGGAAACGGGTGATCATTCGCTGGACGTCGGCGGCGCTCTTCATCGCGCGGATCTCGGCGCGCAGCGGATCGAGCGGCTTGACGCCGAGGCGATGCAACTCCGTCTCGTTCATGCACGCGCCGTAGAAGTCGCCGATCAGCTGGTCGACGCTTCCCTTCGGCGCGTTCTGGACCGCGGCGGCCTCCTCGAGGATCCCCTTCAGCTGGTCCTTCGCCTCTTCGCCCGCCTGCCAGCGGCGGCTCCAGCGGGACATCGAGGGCGGAATGGGGTTGATCGCCCTCCAGGCGCCGTTCGAGAACTCGAAGAAGTCCGAGCAGGCCTCGACGTTGCGGTTCATGTCCGCGAGCTCGATGCCCTTCTGGCCGCCCTCCTGCGCCAGGACGGCGACGGAGGCGAGGAAAAAGCCAAGCAGATTTCTGACGGAGCGCATGCGATCTCCTTAAGTCGGTGTGTCTCGCGGTTGGTACGTCCGGGCGAACCCGAAGTTCAGCGGCCGGCATAAGATTCCGGGCGCCTGCCGATGACTATAGATCGAGCTCGCCTCAAAACCCTCCTGGCAAGCGAGCAGGAGCGTTTTACGGCCGCGCACCCGCGCTCGCGGGCGCTCTTCGAGAGGGCGCGCAAGAGCCTTCTCGGCGGCGTTCCGATGAACTGGATGGTGCGGTGGGCCGGCAGTTTCCCGATCTTCGTCCAGGACGCCTCGGGCGCCCGCTTCACCGACGCCGACGGCCTGGAGTACCTCGACCTCTGCCTCGGCGACACGGGCGCGATGACCGGTCACGCGCCCGCCGCCTCCGTCGAGGCGATCGCCCAACGCGCGCGGCGCGGCATGACCTTCATGCTGCCGACCGAGGACGCCATCTGGATCGGCGAAGAGCTCGCGCGCCGGTTCGGTCTGCCCTTCTGGCAGACGACGCTCACGGCCACCGATGCGAACCGCTTCGCGATCCGCCTCGCGCGCCACGTCACGAAGCGGCCGAAGATCCTGGTCTTCAACTGGTGCTACCACGGCACGGTGGACGAGACGTTCGCGACACTGCACGACGGCATCGTCGGGCCGCGCAGCGGCAACCTCGGGCCGCCCGTCAACCCGTCGGAGACGACCCGCGTCGTCGAGTTCAACGACCTGCCCGCTCTCGACGCCGCGCTCGCGCACGGCGACGTCGCCTGCGTGCTCGCCGAGCCGGCGCTGACGAACATCGGGATCGTGCATCCCGAGCCCGGGTTCCACGACGCTCTGCGGGAGATGACGCGGCGCGCGGGGACGCTGCTCATCATCGACGAGACGCACACCATCTCGGCCGGGCCGGGCGGCTACACGCGCGCGCACGGGCTCTCGCCCGACATCCTGACGATCGGCAAGCCGATCGCGGGCGGCATGCCGGCGGCGGTCTACGGTTTGTCGGCCGAGGTGGCCGACCGGATCCGCGCGGCGACCACGATCGAAGAGGCCGACACCGGCGGCATCGGCGGCACACTGGCCGGCAACGCCCTGTCGCTCGCCGCCATGCGCGCGACCCTCGAGCACGTCCTCACGGAAGAGGCGTACGGCCGCACGATCCCCCTCGCCCGCCGATTCGCCGAGGGCGTCGAGAGCGTGATCGCCGAGCGCCGTCTCCCCTGGCACGTCACGCGGCTCGGCTGCCGCGCCGAGTACTGGTTCCGGGGCGCTCTTCATCGCCGAGACCGCGGCGATGCTGGGGTTCATCGGCATCGGCCTTCCCCTCTATCACCGGCTGCTCTCCGGTCCGGCGGGCGAGCGTCCGGGCGCGCACCTCTTCTGGATCGGCCTGCCGCTCGTCGCCGCAATGCAGGCGGCCTACTGGACGAAACGGCGCTTCGCGCCGGCCCTGCGCCTGCCCCGGCACGACCTGCTCGGGCACCTCCTGCTTTTCGTCAGCCGCCTGACGTTCGTCTTCGTGAGCAGCTGGTTCACCGTCGTTTTTCTCGTACGCTCGTGGGACACGAAGGGATGGGCGCCTGGCATCGCCCTCTTCCTCGCCGCGGTCTTCTCGGTCTTTTGCTACTCGCTGGAGCTCGAGCGCCTGGCGCGGACCTGCATGGGCCGTGAGACGAGCCCGGCGAAGTAGGGAGGGTTACTTCGGCGCCGCCGGCGCCGCCGCGAAGACCTCGGCGCGGGATGGCACGTCCGCGTCGGCATGGCTCCACTGGACCCTGAGCCGCTCGTAAGCGTCGCGAGATGCCGCCGCGTCGCCGGCCGCTGCAGCCGCGCGGGCGAGGCCGAGCAGCGAGAGCGAACGTCCGGGGGCGCGCGCGAGCGCCGCCTCGAACTCGCGCCGGGCGTCGGCGGGGCGGCCGACGGCGAGCAGGATCTCGCCGTACAGCTCGTGCGCGGGCTTGACCACGACGGGGGGCCCGAATTCGAACGACATCGCGTCTTCCGCCGCGGCCGCTTCGATTGCGAGCCGGACGGCTTCGGCCTTGTCTCCCCGCGACAGGGCCAGCAGCGCCTCGAGCTCGCCGGCCATCACGACGGCCGCCGCGGCGCTCCCGTGCTTCCCGTAGCTTGAGGGCATCGCGCCGCCGTGGGCGTGGGGATCGTCCCCGGCCGCGGGAGCCGCCTTCAGCGCGGCGAGGGCCGCCCCGGCTCCGGCGGCGTTTCCCGCTTCGAGCGCGCACAGCCCCCGCGCGAACTCGTCCCGCGGCGCCGTCGCCGCGGCCGGGGGCTCCAGGCCCTCGCACCGCCTCGTCTCCGCGATCCAGGCCGCCCGCATCGCGGTCAGGCCCTCGGCGGTGCGGGTGGTCGCCGCGGCCTTCGCGTCCGCCTCCATGGTGGAGAGCGCCGCGCGCGCGTCGCGCCACCGGCCGAGCTGGAGGTACGCATACTCGAGCCAGGACAGGGCGTGGAAGCTGTGCTCGCCGGCCCCGAGGTGCTTTCGCTCGGCCCGGTCCACGGACGCCTGCCACGAGGCCTGGTTGGAGGCGACCGCGGCCTCCCACATCCCCGAGGCGAAGAAGATGTGCGACGGCATGTGCAGGGCGTGCACCGCCGCCGGGGCGATCTTCGCGTACACGCGCGCCGGCCGCATGCCCAGCGGCGCGTGCGCCGGGTCGTCGTAGCAGTGGATCAGGTAGTGCGCGGCGCCCGGATGTTGCGGGTTCTTCGCGAAGACCTCCTCGAGGATCGCGGCCGCCTGCATGTAGGTCGCGACGTCCCGCTTGTCTTCGCAGGTCCCCATCAGCGCCAGCGCGTAGAACGCCGCGGCGTCGAGGTCGTCCGGGAACCGCTCGTGGAGCCGGCGCATGGCCTCGGCGTAGGCCCGATCGCGCGCCGGCTTCTCTCCGTCCTCGTAGAGGTCCTCGACGGCCGCGAGATACATCTTCTCGCGCTCCGTCGGCGCCTTTGCGAGCCGCTCGGCCCGGGTCGGCGCCAGTCGCTCGAGCGCCTTCATCGCGGCGCCGCGATCCCTCTCCATCCAGAGCGGATGGTTGTACGTCATCGCCTCGCCCCAGTACGCCATCGCGAAGCCCGGATCCAGCGCCTGGGCCTTGCGGAACTCCTCCGCCGCGTCCGCGTACTCGAAGCTGTGCAGCAGGAGGACCCCGCGCAGGAAGGCCGGCTGCGCCGCCGGCGAGCCGGACGTCGGAAAGTCCGTCCGGCCGAGCTCGGCCGGCTGGCCGAAGGCGACGCCGGCCGCGAGAATGATCGCCGCCGCCGCCGCGAGGCCAGGCCGGGTCGTTCGCGCAGCCATCTCCGTACGGTTCATTGGAGGAATTCTATCCCCGACCCCTCGTCCAGGACGTCGTTCGCGACGGCGAGCCCTTGCTCGACGAGACGGCCAGCGGAACTACCAGGTCGACCCCCGGACTGCCGGGCGCACGGTACGACGAAAACGGAGACGAAATCAGCCGGACCATCATCGTGGACAACGGGGGCGCGCACTACTTCATCCGCATTACGGCCGCAGCGTCTACGGCGTCGTCGCCACGCGAATTCGCCCGCTCGGCTTCCCCGCTTCGAACGTCACGGAGGCGCGGGGCCCCGCCCCCCGCGTGATTTTTCGGGCTTGCGCGCCGAATAACATGCCGAGAGCCAGAAGCCCGATGACCACCAGTCTCGACCAAGACCGCTTCCTCGCGCTCCTCGACGAGCACCGGAAGATCCTCTACAAGGTCGCCAACGCCTACTGCCGCGACCCGGAGGGCCGGCGCGACCTCGTCCAGGAGATCGCCGCGCAGCTCTGGCGCAGCTTCGGCAAGTTCGACGAGCGAGCGGCCTTTTCGACGTGGATGTACCGGATCGCCGTGAACGTGGCGATCTCGTTCTACCGAGGCGAGGGCCGCTGGTCGCGCCGCACCGAGCTCGTGGAAGCATCCGCGCTCGAGGTCCTCGCCCTCGACCGCGCCCAAGCCGAGGAGCCCTCGGGCGAGATCCGGCAGCTCCACCGATTCATCGCCACGCTCGACCCGATGAACCGCGCGCTGGTCCTCCTGTATCTCGACGGGAACAGCCACGAATCGATCGGCGAGATCCTCGGCATCTCGACGTCCAACGTCGGAACGCGCGTCGGGCGCATCAAGGAACGACTCCGCAGAGACTTCGATCGGGCCGCCAACGGCACAGGCACGGGAGGCGCAAATGGAACTCGATGACCTGAAACAGAAGTGGGCCGAACAGGACGCGAAGCTCGAGAAGAGCATCCGGCTCAACACGCGGCTGCTGCGCGAGTCGGGCATGACCCGCGTGGGCGCGGCGCTCGCGCCGCTGTCGTGGGGGATCGCCGTCGAGGGGATCTTGAATCTCGCGGTCGTGCTCCTGCTCGGCTCCTACCTCGGGGACCACATCGGGCAGCCTCGCCTGGCCGCTCCGGCCGCGCTCCTGCTCGTGTGCGCAATCGCGATCCTCGCAGCGGGCATCCGCCAGTGGGTCGCTCTCCGGACGATCGACTACGGCGCGCCGGTCGTCGCGATCCAGAAGCGCCTCGCCGCGCTGCGCGTCAGCCGCCTCCGCACGACCAAGTGGATCTTTCTCGCCTCGCCCCTCCTGTGGGCGCCGATGCTCGTCGTCGGATTCCACGCGCTCACGGGCATGGACCCCTACGCGTTCCTGTTCGGGTGGTGGCTGGCCGGAAACCTGCTCTTCGGGCTGGTCTTTCTCCTCGGAATGCTCTGGCTGTCCAGGCGCTTCGGCGGCCGCTGGGAACGGTTTCCCGTCGTGCAGCGCCTCATGGACGCCATCGCCGGACGCAGCCTCCTCGCAGCGCACGGAGCTCTCGAGGAGATCGAACGGTTCGAGCGGGAATAGCCGGGCCGCGAAACCCGGCAGCCGGACGAACCGATTTCGCCGCCGCCGGCACCGCGCGACCGGGGACGGCCTGCCCACGCCCAGCGCGGGACCGGAGACCGCCTCGGCGCGTCGGGCTGATGCACTTGCATCATGCGTTTTCCGACCCGGCGAAAGAAACTCGAACTCGCGGGGCAAACCGCAGGAAGGCAAGGCATGGCAACCAGAGACATCACGATCGGAATCGTCGGGTCCGGCGGAGACGGCGTCGTCACGCTGGGAGACCTCGTCGCCCAGGTCGCGGCGCAGGAAGGACTCCACGTCGTCAAGACCGAGGCCTACGGGCCGCAGATCCGGGGGGAGAGTCCTCCTGCACGGTGCGCGTGGCCGCCGACGAGGTGTTCGCGCAGGGGGCCAGCGTGGACGTGCTCGTGGTCTTCGGCTGGAGCGAATTCGCGCGGTTTCGCGGGGAGATCTCGGTGGCTCCGGACGCCCTGGTTCTCTGCGAGGAATCCGAGGAGCGCCCTTCCGGCGAGGACCTCGGCCTGGTCGGCGGAGAGGACCTGGTGTGGGTCCCGGTGTCCTTTGCCGGGATCGCCCGCGCGTCCTCCGGGACTCCCGCCTCGAAAAACGTCGTGACGCTCGGCATCCTCGGCGAGCTTCTCGGGCTGCCGGCGGACACGCTGAAGCGAGCGATGACCCGCCGCTTCGGGCGCAAGAAGGCAGCCGTGCTCGAAGGCAACACGCGGGCCTTCGAGGCCGGCCGCGAATTCGCGGCATCCCGGGCCTCGACGTTCGCGAAGAAGCGCCTCGACTACACGCCCTCCACCCCGCGGCTCCTTTTGTCCGGAAACGAGGCCGCCGCCATCGGCGCGCTCCACGCCGGCTGCCGGTTCTTCGCGGGCTACCCCATCACGCCCTCGTCGGAGATCCTGCACTTCCTCACCGAGTGGATGCCGCGCGCGGGCGGCGCATTCCTCCAGACGGAAGACGAGCTCGCGGCGATCGGCGCCGTGATCGGCGCGTCGTTTTCCGGGGTCAAGTCGATGACGGCGACTTCCGGCCCGGGCCTTTCCCTCATGATCGAGATGCTGGGCCTGGCGGCGATGGCGGAAGTTCCCGTCGTCATCATCGACGTGCAGCGCGGCGGCCCCTCGACCGGCAACCCGACCAAGAGCGAACAGTCGGACCTCCTCCAGTGCCTCTTCGGGACCCACGGCGACGCTCCGCGGGTCGTGCTCGCCTGCTCGGACGTCGAGGACTGCTTCCACGCCACGGTCGAGGCGTTCAACATCTCCGAGGAGTTCCAACTCCCGGTCATCGTCCTCTCCGACCAGGCCGTCGGCCAGCGCAAGGAAACCATCTCCGCGCAGGCCCTGCGGCACGAGGTGCGCGACCGGTTGAAGCCGGCCGACACGGAGCTCGAGGGCTACGAGCGCTACCGCGAGACGCCGAACGGAGTTTCTCCGATGAGCATGCCGGGCATGAAGAAGGGGATGTACCAGACCAACGGCCTCGAGCACGACGCGCAAGGCCGCCCGGACTCCCTCTACCTCACGCACGAGACGATGAACGCCAAGCGCTACCGCAAGATGTGGCCGATCCGCGAGCGCTACCACTCGTTCCGCCGGTTCGGGCCGGCGCGGGCCGACGTCGGGGTCCTCTGCTGGGGCTCCTCCAAGGGGCCCGTCCAGGAAGCCGTGGCCGCCGCCAACGCCCGCGGCGAAACAGTCTCCGCCTTCGTCCCGCAGACCATTTATCCCTTTCCCAAGCGGGACTTCGAGGAGTTCCTCGGGAGCGTCGGGGAGCTGCTGATCGTCGAGCTCTCCTACACGGCCCAGTTCTACAAGTACCTGCGGACCTTCCTCGACCTTCCGGCCGGGCGCACGCACGTGTTCAAGCGCTCGGGCGGCAAGGACCTGACCGGCGCCGAGGTCCTCGAAGCCGTCTCGAATGTGCGCGCTGCCGCGGCGCGGGAAAAGGTGGCCGTATGAGCACCACTCTCGACTTGCCGGCCTTCCAGCCGTCGGATTACAAGTCGGACCTGAAGCCCGTCTGGTGCGCCGGCTGCGGCGACTTCGGCGCGCTCGCCTCCCTCCACCGCGCGATGGCGAAGCTCCAGCTCGAGCCGTGGAACACCGTGGTCATCTCGGGAATCGGCTGCTCGTCGCGCCTTCCGGGCTATGTCTCCACCTTCGGGTTCAACGGAGTCCACGGCCGCGCGCTCACGCTCGCGAGCGGCGTCAAGGTCGCCCGTCCGGAGTTGAACGTCATCGCGGTGGGTGGCGATGGCGACGGGGTTGCGATCGGCGGCAATCACTTCCTCCACGCGGCGCGCCGCAACCTCGACATCGCCTACTTCATGATGGACAACGAGATCTACGGCCTGACCAAGGGCCAGGCCGCGCCGACGACGCCGACGGGAGACAAGACGAAGTCCTCGTACTGGGGCAACCCGGAGCCGTCCGTCGATCCGTGCGAGCTCGCGATCTCGTTCGGGGCAACCTGGGTCGGCCGGGGTTTTTCGGGAGACCCGAAGACCCTCGTGGACCTGATGACCGCCGCGATGCAGCATAAGGGCTTCGCGTTCCTGAACGTGATGTCGCCCTGCGTGACCTGGCGGGGCGACGAGCAGTTCAAGATGCTCAAGGCGAAGCTCGCCTTCCTGCCGCCCGACCACGACCCGACCGACCGCGCGGCCGCCCTGCGCTACACGCGCGAGACCGACGTCCTGACGACGGGCGTCCTGTACGACGTGCGGCAGCCGTCGCTGTGCGAGCGCATGGACGAGATCCGCACGAAGGCGCGGCACGTCGGCCGGGTCTCGACCACGGCCGAAATCCTCACGGCGCTCTCCCCGCCGATCTGAGCGCCGGCTCCCGGCAGGAGCGCGGACTACCGGGCGGACGCGCGCGTCTTCTCGGGGCGCTCGACGGCGAGGCCCGGGAATTTCGTCCGGAAGGTCTGGGCGATGTCGCAGTTCCAGCAGACTCGCTGGTGCGTCGCGAAGACCCGCGGCAGGTCTTCCGGCCTGACCTCGTGCCATTCGATCGTCCTGCCATCCGGCGTCACGAGCGCCGGTTTGTGGTCGGACCAGTGAATCTCGGGGATCTCCTCACGGCAAAAAGCGCAGGTCGAGCCCCTGTACCACTCGATCAGCATGTTGCGGACGAGGCATCCCTCCGGCGAGGCTTCGACCTGGGAGAGACATTCCTGGCCGCACCCTTCCCGTTCCGGCCAGCGCGAACAGGAGGACAGCCGCAAGTCCGGCTCACCCACGGCGTAAGTCGCCGCGGCGTGCCCCGGGTCGACCTCGACGGCCGCAGCGCAGCCCGTCTCCGGACAGGTGATGACGCGGGTGCCCCGAAATCTTCGATAGGCCCGCAGCGCCACCCACCCGACCGGAATCAAGGACAACAGGAAAAGACCGACGAAGCCGAGCAGCACGGTGCTCATACCGCACCTCCCCGGCCACGGTAGCGCCGGCTGCCGGCACTCTCGTGATTCGGTTGCATCAATTCCGCCGCGCCCGCGAGGCAGCCCGGAACTGCCGCTCAGGCCGGCGGCGCTCCGAGGCGCAGCTCGAGGACGAGCCTCGGCGCGGGAGCAAACCCCCGGAGGCCCAGAAACCGGCCGAGGTCGTGCTCATCCCAGGCGACCTCGGTGCGCAGCCGGTCGATCCCGAGGGCGCGCAGGTTGCGGGTGAGGTTCTCCAGGAGGGACGAGCCGATGCCCCGCCGGGCGAAGCCCGGATCCACCAGGATCGTGTCGAGGACGGCGATCGGCTCCGGCTGGCCGAACTCCCCGTAATGGAGCGATCCGAGCAGGGCACCGACGAGGAAGCCATCGACTTCGGCGCCGAGCGAGATCTGCACGTCGGACTCCTTGAGCGCGCGCTTCAACTTCCCCTCGTACCACGCGGCCCGGTTGCGGCCGGTGATCGCCTGGTCCATGCGGACCAGGCGCGGCGCGTCCGCCAGGGTGAGCAGGCGGACCGTCACGCCATTGCGTTCTTCGTCCATGCGGCGCCCTCCATGCCGACCCGTTGCCGGCGAAAACCACCCCAGATCGCGGCCCCGATCGCGCCCGCGTACGCCGAAAGCGGGTGGCGGGCCACCTCGAGCGCCGCCGCGCCCTTGGCCGCGCCCTGTCCGAGCGCCGCCCCGAGCGCCGCGGCCAGGCCGTGGTCCGCGGCCAGGCCGCCGCTGACGAACACGACGCCCTCGACGCCGAGCGAGTGGAGCAGGCGCGCGAACCGGCCCGCCATGCTGTCGTGGATCCCGCGCAGGATGTTGGCCGCGCCGAGGCCGCGCGAGACCATGTTGATCACGTCGGTCTCGGCGAGCACGGCGCAGATCGAGCTGACCGCCTCGGGCTTTTCGGCCGACATCGAGACCGTCCCGATGTCGGCCTGCGCCACGCCGAGATACCGGCCGATGTTCTCGAGGAACTGTCCGGACCCCGACGCGCACTGGCTCGTCATCTTGTAGCCGAGCACCTTGCCGCGGGAATCCATGGCGACGGCCCGGGCGTGGAGCGCGCCCACGTCGAGGACCGAGCGCGCCCGCGGCTCGAGGTAGAGGGCCCCGCGCGCGTGGGTCGTCATCCCGTAGAAGTGGCCCGTCGCAATCGGCGTCGACTCCCCTTCCCCGGTCGTCGCCACGTAGTCGAGCTCCTCGACGCCGCACGCCGCGACCGCTTCGCCGAACGCCTCGTCGACCACGTCGGAGACGCTCCGGCGCCGCACGCGGGCCACGGCGTGAGAGAGAATCCGATCCTCCCCCTCCCCGACGCGCATCACGACCACCTTGACCGCGGCCGAGCCCACGTCGATTCCGGCCGTCACGCTCATGCGGCCGCGTCTCGCAGCGCGAAGTGGGCCGCGCCGAGGGCTCCCGTGTAGATGCTGTCGGCCGAGATGTTGATCTTTCGCCGGCCGTAGTTCTCTGCGACGAGCCCTTCGAGCGCCCGCACGGCCGCCGGGTTGCGAGCGACACCACCCGTGAAGGTGAACTCGTCGGCGATTCCGCCCGAGCGCGCGAGCAGGCTCATCGCGCGCAGGATGACGGCCCGGTGGAGCCCGGCGAGAATGTCCTCTCGCCTCTCCCCGAGCGAGAGCCGCTCGCGCAGCTCCGCCCCCGCGAACACGGTGCAGGTCGAGCTGATCTTGACGGGCCTCCGGCTCTCGAGCGCGAGCGGCCCGAGCTCGTGCAGGCCCATGTTCATCTCGTCGGCGATGTAGCCGAGGTACCGCCCGCAGCCCGCGGCGCACCGGTCGTTCATCTGGAAGCTCGTGACGATGCCGCTCGCGTCCACCTGGATCGCCTTGGTGTCCTGACCGCCGATGTCGAGCACCGTCCGCGTCGCCGGAAAGAGCACGTGGGCGCCCAGGCCGTGGCAGAGGATCTCCGACCGGATCTGCTCTTTCGGGAAGGGCAGGCGCGCACGCCCGTAGCCCGTGCCGACCGTGGCGCAAACGCCGAGGTCCGCCGACAGCGCCGCCGAAACGGCCGCACGCACGCCCGGCGTCTCTCCCGCCCGGTCGAGCGCCTTGCCGATGTTCTCGCGGAAACCGAGCTCGACCGGCTCGTTCTCGACCCGCACGATGCACTGGTCGTAGAGCCCGAGCAGCCGATCGAATGTGACCCCGGCGCCCGGCTCCTGCGCCGCTTCCTGGGCGAGGCGCGCGTACGCCGATCCGGCCGCATCGCGGAAGAAGTCGGACCGCTCCGTGGGGCGCGGGTCCTGGAATCGAGCCTCCTCCTCGGCCCGGATCCGGGCGAAGATCTTTGCGACCGCGGCGGCGAGCGCGTCGCGCTCTCCGGGCGCCCCCCGGCCGATCTCCCCTTCGATCCGTCCGCGCAGGGTCTCGAGCTGGACCTGCATCTGTTCGAGGCGAAAGGCGCGCAGCAGGCGGGCGAGGGTCTCGGGCCCGCCGGTCTTCTCCACTTCGCGCTCGAGCAGGCGGAACCGGGCGCTGATGAAGGCCTCCGTGCGGGCGAGCTCGGCCGCGAGATCGTAGTTCGAGCGGGAGTTCGTAATTCCGCGGCCGAGCACTTCTCCCCTCTCGTCGAGGACGACCGCCTTGGTCGTCGTCGAGCCGAGATCGATGCCGACGACGCAGCTCACGCGGGCACTCCCGCTTTGCGGGCGTCGAGCATCTGGAAATAGCTCTCCAGCCGGTTCTTGAGATTGGCGGCCGAGAAGAAGCGGGGATCGACGAGGTCGGACTCGATGAACGCGCCCGGGATCCCCGTCCGGCGCTCCACCTCCCGCAGCATCGGCAGCTGCCCGGCCGAGAAGGAATTGCAGGACTTGACCGAGTGGATCAGGAATCCGTCTGCCCGATACTCCTCGGCGTAGCGTGCCAGCATCTCGACGCGCGAGGGCAGGTTGCGGTTGGTGTAGCAGCCGCTGCAATAGTCGGCGAGCGTGCCGAGCGGATCGGCCGCATCATGCCGGAATCCGAGGTCGTACGTCCCCCCCACCTTCGAGTAGGTGGACGCGACCACGACCGCTCCCTCGTCGGCGAACATCCGCCAGAACTCCCGGAAGTGCGTCCAGTTCGGAGGGCCCTCGACGACGAGGCGGTACTTCTGCCGGTCGAGGCGGCCCGACGGCGTCGAGGGGCCTTCGCCGCGGGCGGCGCGCCCCTCCACCTCCTGGCGCAGCGTCCGGTAGTACGCGAGGCCCTCTTCGGTCCCGCGGAAGGCGGAGAAGATCGGCCCGACGTAGTACACCGCCCCGAAATAGGCGTCGATGGGGCTCGGAGCCTTCTTCGCGGACTGGAGCACCGCCACGAGGTCGTCCTCCGCGGCCGCGCTCATCCGGAGGTTCTCGCGCAGCCGCTCCTCGTCGAAGGCGCGGCCCGTCGCCTTCTCGAGCGCGGGGATCAGGCTCTCGCGGATCTGGCGCGCGACGTACTGCCGCATGGCCGGCGACTGTTCCCCGTCGCCCTGGTACGGAATCTGGAGAAAGACCATGGGGCAGCGGTACTCCTCGCGGAGCAGCTCGAACCACTTCATGAAGGTGTAGCAACCCGTGTAGGAGAGCAGCAGCAGGTCGGGTTTCGGAAGCCGCGTCCCGGTCGGGCTGACGTTTCCGGCCTTCAGCATTCCGAGGTCGCACTTGACGTACGAGCACACGTCCTCCGAGTGGCCCGCCCTCTCCGCGGCGGCGATGTAGGCCTGGCTCTTGCCGCGCATCGCCGACTGCAGCGCATTGATCTCGGGCAGGACCGGCAGGGCGCCGAAGGAGCGGATCAGCTCGGTCAGGTTTCCCGGCACGAACGTGTAGACGACCGGCTCGCCCGTCTCCGGCGCCGCCTCGAGGCGGCGGTAGTGCTCGGCCAGCATGTCCTTCTGCAGGAGCATCGAGAGGTCCTTCTCGGTCTCGCTCATCCGGCGCCCCCCCAGAGCTTGATCGCGTCGGCAAACGTGCCGGCTTGCTCGCGAAACTGCTGAAACTGCCCGGTGTTCTCGGCAAACTGGAACGCGATGCAGGGAATCCCGGCTTCCTCCGCCCCGGCACGGAGCATGGGGCGGTCGAGCAGGGCCGGGTCGCAGAAGCTCGCCGCCGCAAAAAGCACGCCGTCGGCGCGCGCCTCGGCGGCGCGCTCGCGCACGAAACGCCGCTTGCCCGACGGATCCGGCTCGTACAGCGTCGAGTTGCGGGCGGCGTGCCGGACGAAGGCCTCCGCCAGGTTCGAGAGCGGGTCCCCGTCGAGCGGGACCTCGCCGCCGATCATCCGGTTGCCGAGCAGGAAGTCGTCGTCCACGATGAAGCAGCCCGCACGCTCGATCGTCTTGATCAGGCCGATGGGCGGCTGCTCGCAGAAGGCCCCGACGACGATCACGCGCGCCCGGTCGCGCACGCGGCCCGGCTCCGCCTCGACCGCGGCGAGGTAGGCGCGGGCGCGGTCGACGAACTCCTCGAGCGGGACGGTCTCGCCGGCGCGCAGGAGCAGGTACAGCTCCTCGGTCGGCACGCTCCAGGGCGCGTCCCGGCGCGCCCGGTAGAGCTCCCGGATGAGCCCGCGCGCCTCGTTGTAGGCGCCGATCGCCTCGCGCATGCCGGCCTCGGTCGGCGGCGCGCCCGCGATCTCGCCGAGGTCCCGCGCGAGGACCGCGAGCTCCTCGCGCCAGAAGTCCGACGCGAGCTCCGGCTCGGCCACCTGGGGCAGATCGAGGTAGCGCACGTAGAGCTTCGGGTAGAGCAGCTGCCAGACGCCCGAAAGATTCCGGATGACGTCGCAGGTGGCGGGAAAGAGCATTCCGGACAGGTAGTCGAGGCGCCCCGACTGGGCCAGTTCCACGACCGAGCGCGGCAGGTGACAGATGTACGACTGGTAGAAAGCGTCGCCGCGGATGATCTCGAGGCGCTCTCCCGCCCCGTGGATGCCGACGGGAAGCATTCCGCAGGCGCGGATCAGCTCGCGCGGCGCGTACACGGGCAGGTGGCCCACGGCCTTGCGGCCCGGCTTTTCGGCGATCCAGCCCCGGGCCGCCGCGAAGTCGAGGTCCTCCGAGACTTCGGCCGCCCAGTCGACGATCTCGCTTCGCTTCACGTGTTCGACCAGACCGGCGGGCGGCGCTCGAGGAACGCGGTCAGCCCTTCGACGGGGTCGCGGTGGGACATCAGGTCCCCGAGGTACTGCCGCTCGAGGACGGGCAGGTCGTTGGCCAGGGCCGCGGCGAGAAACCTGCGCGAAGCGCCCCACGCCGCGCGAAGGGCCACCGCCGACTTGTCCGCCAGGGTCTCCTGGAACCAGCGCTGCAGCTCCGCCTCCACGTCGTGGACGCACCGGTCGATGAGGCCCCACGCCGCCGCGCCCTGAGCGTTGAAGGTGTCGCCCGCGATCATGAGCTGTGTGGCCCGCGCGCCCGTCGTACGCCACGGGAGGGCGATCGCGGCGACCGGAGGAAAGACACCGAGCCGCGTTTCTGGCACGCCGAACCGCGCGCCGGGTTCCGCGAACACCATGCCGCACCAGAGCGCGAGCTCGAAGGCGCCGCCGAGGCACTGCCCGCGGACGACGGCGGCCGTCGGCGCCGAGAGCGCCTCGAGGTCGCGGAAGAGGCCGTGGAAGCTCGGCAGCAGCTCGTCCACTTTCCCCGGAAGGTGCTCCTGCACCGAGGCTCCGAAGCTGAAATGCTCGCCCGCGCCCTCGAAGACGACGAGCTTCAACGGCCCCGGACTCTCCGCGAGCTCCCGGAGACGAACCCGGATGGCGGAGATCATCTCGAGGTCCAGCACGTTGCCCCTGGCCCGGTCGAGCACGATTCTCTGGATTTCACCGGAGCGCTCTACGGCGCAGCGGATCGGGGACGTCGCGACAGATGCGGTCATGCCACCTCCTCACGGTCGGGAACGAGAACGATGCGCCGATCCACCCGGCGGGAATGAACGTCTTCCAGCGTCTGGGCGATGCGGGAGAGCGGCCGCAGCGCGGCGTGCGACACGACGTCGATCTTTCCCGCGAGCACCTTTTCGAGGATGGCGGGATAGAGCTCCGGGGCGCATCCCCAGTTGCCGAGGGCCCGCGCGTCGAAGGCCATGAGATTCGAAAGACGCAGGGACACGGCTTCGAGCGTGAATCCGACGACCATGAGGGTGGCGCCGTGGACGAGAAGGCCGAAGGCCGTCTGCTGGCCCGCGGAAGTCCCGGAGCATTCCAGGATCGTCCAGCCGGTCGCCGGCGCGCCACGGTCGCGCGCGAACTCGGCCACGCGCGCGCGCAACTCCTTGCCCGCGATCTCCCGCGGATCGAGGGCGAGGCCCACGCCGATTTTCGCGGCCGCTTCCCGCCGACGAGGGTCGACGTCGAGGCCCACCACCACGGCACCGCGCTCGGCGGCCACCTGCGCGGCAAACGTCCCCACGCCGCCCAGTCCCGCCACCACGGCGAGCCCGCCCTCGCCGAGGCCGGAGCGCTCGACCGCCTGATATGCCGTGGATACGGCGTCGGCGACGATGGCCAGGTGGCGCAGCGTCAGTCCCGGGGCCGCGCCGAGCGGCGCGTCGGGGTCCGACCCGGCACCGGGTACGGGACAGAGGAAGCGGCCCGGCAGGACCGCATGGGTCGCGAAGCCGCCGTCGCGGTCGTTGCCCGGCATGACCTGCGCCGCGCAGATCGTCGAGCGGCCGCTGCGGCAGACGGCGCACTCGCCGCACGGCAGCACCGCCGGCACGACGACGGCCTTTCCCACGAGCGCGCGATTCCGGCTTCCCGCGTCCTCGACGTACCCGCTGATCTCGTGTCCGAGGATCAGCGGCAACCGATGGCGCGTTCGCACGCCGTCGTACACGAACCCGAGATCGGTGTGGCAGACGCCGCACCCGGCCACCCGGACGAGCACGTCGTCGTCCGAGAGCGCGCCGACATCTCGCCGGACCGGCTCGAGCGGCTCTCGGGGCGCGGTCAACTGAAAGCCGTACATCGTCGTCATTGGCTTCACGCTCCCAGCGCCTGTCCGCCGTCCACGGCCAGGGCCTGTCCCGTGACGTGCGCGGCTCCCGGGCCGACCAGGAAGGCGACGGCCGCTGCAATGTCTTCGGGCTGAGCGGCGCGGCCGAGCGGCGTCTCTCCGAGCGCCCGCCGCCGGACTTCGGCCGGGAGATTCGCGGTCATGGGCGTCTCGGTGAAGCCCGGCTCGACGACGTTGACCGTGACGCCGCTCGCTGCGAGCTCCCGGGCGGCGGACCGCGCGAGGCCGAGCAGTCCGGCCTTGGCGGCCGCATAGTTCGACTGGCCGAACTTGCCCCGCCGGCCGTTGACGGAGGAGATGAGCACGACCCGACCGGACCGGCCCTGGCGAAGGGCCGGCGCCGCGGCGCGCAGGTAGTGGGCGGCGCCCGAGAGGTCGACCGCGATCACGCGGTCCCACGCCTCGTCGGTCATCTTCCAGAGCACCGCGTCGCGGCAGATCCCGGCCGCCAGGACGAGCAGGTCCAGGCGCCCGCGCCGCCGCAGGAGGTCCGCGACCGTCCGGCGCGCCGCCTCGGGATCGGAAACGTCGGTCTCGTAGAGGTCCGCGACGCCGAAGACCTTCCGCAGCGCGGCCAGCCGCCTCGCGTCGGCGTCCACGATGGCCACCCGGGCGCCCTCGGTCTTCAGCCGCCGCGCGCAAGCCAGGCCGATGCCGCTCGCCCCGCCGGTCACGAGCGCCACCCGGCCAGAAAGCGTTCTGCGCGCGGTCATGCGAGCCCGGCTCCGCAAACGCCGCAGTGCGCGAAAGAGGCCGGCAGCCCTTCCGTACCGCAGGACTTGCAGGAGCGGACGTGGGCGCCCCACGGCGTCTCGGGCGAGCCGCCCGGCTCGACGGCACGCCTCCGTACGGCGGCGAAGTCGACCGGCCGCTTCTGGGCAAAGGCGCTCATTCCCTCGAAAGGCTCGTAGTCCGTGTAATGCAGCGCCAGCCAGTCCTGGGCGTGCCGCACCGTGAGTGCCCACGAGAAGTCTTTCCAGAAGTTCGTCTGCTGCTTCGTGTAGCGCGCGCACTCCGGGAAACTCCGCAGGAGCTCCTGCGCGAGGCCGTCGACTTCGGCGTCGAGCCGCGAAAGATCGATGCAATACCCGTCGGCGCCCTTCTTGGCCTTCTCGATCTCTTCGGGCGAGGCATTCGTCACGAACTCCGCGCCGCGGCGCACCGACGGCGCCACCCGGTTGACGAGTCCCCACTCGAGGGCGAGAAGCGCCGGGATCGGGCGGTTCGTGAAGAGCATCTCGCGGGCGCGCTTGTCCCCCACCGTGATCGGCAGCCACTGCGTGGCGCCACCGCAGGCGACCGAACCGACGCGCACTCCCACCTGGCCGACGTAGGCGTGCTCGGCAATGACCGCAAGGTCGCAGGCGAGCACCGTCTCGTTGCCGCCGCCGACCGCCACGCCGTTGATGCGCGCGACCACGGGCTTGCCCGTCGACAGGATCCCGTCGATGTAGGCGCGGAAGAGGGCCATGTACTTCCAGTAGTCGCGCGGCGCCGCGACGTAGGATTCGGCGTACTCCTTGACGTCGCCGCCCGTGCAGAAGGCGCGGTCCCCGGCGCCGGTCAGGACGACGACGCCGACCGAATCGTCGAAGGCCGCGTCGCGAAGCGCCGACGCGAGCTCCTCGAGGCAGGCGGTCGAGTAGGCGTTGTAGCGGTCCGGCCGGTTGATCGTGATCCGGGCGACGCCCGCCGACTTTCCGTAGAGGATCTCCCGGAAGGAAAAGGAACCGGCCGGCCGGGGCGGGAAGACGCTCATCGTTGCCTCCCGAGTGTGACGCGAAGAGATTGCGTGTCTGATTTGGTCATTCCGCCGGCTTTCCGGGCCGAAAGCCATTGTGGTCTGCGGGCCGGGGCGCGGGAATGATGCATTCGCACCACTCCAGGGATCTCCCTGCCGCTCAGAAGGTGAAGCCGCGGGGCCCCCCGAAAGTCGCAGAAGGCCGTTTTGATCGACCGTCGACGAGGGGCGGGGTTCCATGCAGCAGGGATTTTCGGGAACCTGGGACCCACTGGCCGCATATTTGGCCGGGGAGAACAACCGATGAACCGCGAACGCGCCCTGACCGTTTCCTGGTTCCTGCTTCGAGTCGTCGCCGGCCTGCTGTTTTTCGACGCGGGCGCCCTGATCGTACTCGGCTGGTTCGGCGGAATGCCCGGCGGCGCGAAGTTCGTCCCGATGTCTCAGACCGGAATCGGCGGGCTGCTCGAGCTCGTCGGCGGCGCCGCGATCATGCTCGGCCTCTGCACGCGGCCCGTGGCCTTCGTCCTCTCCGGCGAGATGGCCGTGGCCTACTGGCAGTTCCACGCGCCCAACGGCCTGTGGCCCATCCAGAATCACGGCGAGCCGGCGGTGCTCTTCTGCTTCCTCTTCCTCTTCATGTCCGCGTACGGCGCGGGCAAGTGGAGCCTCGACGCGCGGATCCGGAAGACGCGGATGTAGCATTCGCGGGCAAAGGGAGTCAGAGATGCCTCCAACCCGCGGCAGCGCGCCGGCCCGTATCCCGTCGCTCGACATCCTCCGCGGCGCCGTGATGGTCCTCATGGCGCTCGACCACGTCCGCGTCTTCTCGGGCATTCCGGCGGGAGGGCGCACGCCCGCGCTGTTCTTCACGCGCTGGGTCACGCACTTCTGCGCTCCCGCTTTCGTCTTCCTCGCGGGCACCGCAATTTTCCTCTACGGCCAGAAACTCGGAGCCGGAAAGCGCTGGCGGCTCGCGCGCTTCCTGCTCGTGCGCGGCGCGTGGCTGGTCCTCCTGGAGATGACGGTCATCCGGTTCAGCTGGACGTTCAACTTCGACTACGCGCACTACGCGCTGGCGGGCGTGATCTGGGTGATCGGCCTCTGCATGATCCTGATGGGCGGTCTCGTGTTTCTGCCGGCCGCGGCCGTCGGCGTGCTGGGCGCGCTGATCGTAGCGGGTCACGACCTGATGGACGGGCGGTTCTGGCAGCTCTCCGAGACCCTGAACGACCGCGGCCTGGCGTCGATCTGGAAGATCCTGTATTTCGGCTTTGCGACCGGCCCGATCGACGTGCTCGGGATGCGGATGACCGTCCTCTATTCTCTGGTTCCCTGGATCGCCGTGATGGCGCTCGGCTACGCGTTCGGCCCGGTCATGCGCACGGACGCCGCGCGCCGCCGCCGCGTGTGTTTGACGATCGGCGGCGCCGCCATCGCGCTCTTCCTCCTCCTGCGCGGCCTGGACCTCTACGGCGACCCGGGCAAGTGGAACCCGCCGCCCGATCCGGCCGCGGCCGCCGCGGACGCCGCAAAAGGCCGGCCGCCGATGCCCCCGCTGCTGCGGTTCCTGAACACCAACAAGTACCCGGCGTCTCTGCTCTTCCTGCTCATGACGCTCGGCCCGATGATCGCGACGATTCCTCTGCTCGAGAGGGCGCACGGCGCCCTTGCACGGGCCCTGATCGTGTACGGGCGGGTTCCCTTCTTCTACTACGTCCTCCACATCCCGCTCATCCACCTCGCGGCGATCGGCGTGTCGCTCCTGCGAGAAGGACGCGTGAACGCGTGGCTCTTCACGAACCACCCGATGGGCAACCCTCCCCCTCCGGACGGCTACACATGGGGACTGCCGCTGCTCTACCTGGTGACGCTCGTCGTCGTTGCGATCCTGTACGTGCCCTGTCGCTGGATGGGCGAGCTCAAGGCGCGCCGCGACGACGCCTGGCTGCGCTACCTGTAGGACGAACCTTTATTTCGTGATCTGGCGCGGCTCGGAACAACGATGGCGAGCATGATCGACAGAGTCGTCTGATGACGCATGCGGCGTCTCCGGTCGAAATTCTACAGGGCAAACCGGCCGGTGGCGCTCCACGCGCATATAGAATCCCGCCGCGTTTCCGGAACTCAGGCGTCGCAACAACAACCAGGGAGGCAGCTCCATGACTCAGGTCCCAGGCAGGATCCGTCTCGTGATGGTCGCGATGCTCGCGGCCGCGGCACCCGGCCTTGCCCAGGTCTCTCCGGAGGCGCTGAAGGCGCTCTCCACCCCGAACAAGGTCGAGGCGAGAGGCATGACGCTCGAATTCAAGGACGGCGCGCCGAGCGCCGCCACCGCCCGTAAGGTCTACGACGAGCTCGTTTACGCGCGGGGCATCGACGCCTTCATGAACAGCTTCTCGGGGGCGTCGGCGTACGCGATCCGGGAGGGCTTCCACAGCATCGGCGCAGAGGACAACACGGTCGTCATCTTCTCCGAGCTGATGGACGCGAGCTCCCTCTTTCTCACTGCCAACGCCGACACCGTCTACAACCTCGCGGTCCTCGACCTGACGAAGGGTCCCCTGGTGATCGAAGTGCCGCCGATGCAGCTCGGCACGCTCAACGACATGTGGTTCGGCTGGATCATCGACATCGGCGGCCCCGGTCCGGACCGCGGCGCGGGCGGCAAGTACCTGATCCTGCCGCCCGACTACGACGGCCCCGTTCCCGACAGCGGCTTCTTCGTGGGCCGCTCGAAGACGACCCACGTCCTGTACGCCGTGCGCGCGTTCATGGAGAACAACGATCCCAAGCCCGCCGCCGCCCTGATCAAGAAGGAGCTGAAGATCTATCCGTATACGCCAGGGGGATTCGGCACCAGCATCGCGACGGCGCTCGAGGGGAAGGTGCGGCTGGAGGCCAACCCGCCAGTCGCCGGCGACGAAGTTCATCGAGGCGAGCGGCAAGTCCTTCAACACGATCCCGCCGAGCGACTTCTCGTATTTCGAGATGGTCGACAAGCTCGTCCAGATGGAGCCCGCGACCTCGTTCAGCCCGGAGCTTCTCGGACAGCTCGCGGCCATCGGCATCGTGAAGGGCAAGCCCTTCGCTCCGGACGCGCGCATGAAAAAGATCCTGACCGACGCCGCGGCCGTGGGCAGCGCGGCCGCCCGGTCCCTGAACTGGCGCGCCGCCGAGTATCCAGGATGGGCCTACTACCCGGGCTCGATGTGGGCGAACATGCTGTGGCAGGGCGGCTACAACTTCGAGACCCCGCCGCCGACCATCACGAAGGAGGGCCTCTTCCAGCCCCTGCCGGCCACCGGAGCGCGGACCCTCGACTCCCGGACCGCCTTCTACTTCGGCTACACGATGGACTCGCCCGGAATGATCATGCGCCTTCCCATGGTCGGCTCGCAGTACCTCATGGGCTTCACCGACGCCGACAAGAACGCCTTCGACGGCGGCAAGACCTATCGCGTGACGCTGCCCAAAGACATTCCCGCGGCCAAATTCTGGTCGTTCACTCTCTACGACAACCAGACGCGCTCGATGCTCCAGACCCCGCAGCGCTTCCCGCGCGCCGGCAGCCAGACGTATCCCTCGCCGGCGGCCGTCGCGAACGCGGACGGATCCACGACGATCTATTTCGGACCGACGAAACCGGCCGACGCCAAGGCAGGCAACTGGATCCAGACGATGCCGGGAAAGGGTTGGTTCACGCTGCTGCGCCTGTACAGCCCGAAGGAGTCGTTCTTCGACAGGACCTGGCGGCCGAGCGAGATCGAGCTCGTGCGCTGAAGACCCGAAAAGGCCCCGAAAAGGGGCCTTGACACGCCCAACACTACATCTCTAGAATCGTCGATATGTCGGAACGAGCGGACTTCGTGCTCGGCTTCAAGGCCCTCGGCGATCCCACGCGCCTGCGCATCCTCGAGCTGCTCAGGGCGAAGGGCCAGTCCTGCTGCGAGCTGATCGCCCGGAGCGAGCGGGGCCTCTGCGCCTGCGACATCGAGCAGGCAATCGGCCTCTCGCAGGCGGCGACCTCGCACCACATGAGCCTGCTCCGGCGGGCCGGCCTGGTCACGGCGGAGAAACGCGGGCGCTGGATGTTTTACGCGCGCAACGAGGCCGCGATCGCGGGCCTGGCGGACGCGCTGGCAAAGGCAGTCTAAAAAAATTGGCCCGACTCATAAACGTTTCTCGATCAATCGATATGGAGGTCACCATGCCGTCCGCGGTCCACATCTCCCTCAACGTCTCGGATCTTTCCCGGTCGGTCGCGTTCTACCAGGGGTTGTTCGGCGAGCCGAAGAAGCTCAGATCCGACTATGCCAAGTTCGTCGGCGCCGAGCCGGAGATCCACCTCGCCCTGCAGCCCGGGCTCCACTCCCCCGGCGCGGGCGCCCTCTCGCACCTCGGCATCCGCGTCGAATCCACCGAAGAGGTCCGCCGCTGGCGCAGCGACCTGAAGGCGCGCGGCGTCGTCTCCGAGGAGGAAAAGCGGGAAGACTGCTGCTACGCCCTCCAGGACAAGTTCTGGCTCACCGACCCGGACGGAAACCGCTGGGAGGTCTACACGGTCCTCGAGGACGTCGAGCACGCCTCGCGAGAGGGGCAAACGGCGTGCTGCGCCCGCTGAACGGGATCTCATCGTGACCGCGCGTCCGGTCCGCGCAGCCGGCAAGCGAATGGGCGCCTTCGAGCGCTATCTTTCGCTCTGGGTCGCCGCCAGCATGGGGTTCGGCCTCTTGCTCGGGAAGGCGCTCCCCGGCCTGACGGCCGGCCTGCGCGGACTGGAATTTTCCAGGGACTCGCACATCAACGTTCCCATCGCCGCGCTCATCTGGCTGATGATCTACCCGATGATGCTCAAGATCGACCTGCGGTCGATCCGAAGCGTCGGACGAAGGCCCCGGGGTCTCCTCGTGACGCTCTTCGTCAACTGGATGGTCAAGCCGTTCTCGATGGCCTTCTTCGGCTGGTTGTTCTTTCGGCACGTGTTCTCGCCATGGATCGGACCCGCGCTTGCCAGCCAGTACATCGCCGGCGTCATCATCCTCGCGGCGGCTCCGTGCACGGCGATGGTCTTCGTCTGGTCTTACCTCTCGGACGGCGACCCCGCCTACACGCTCGTCCAGGTTTCCATCAACGATCTCGTGATGCTCGTCGCCTTCGCGCCGATCGTGAAGCTGCTGGTGACGGGGGCGGCGGGGCTCGAGGTTCCGTTCCGCGTGCTCCTCGTGTCGGTTCTCGTCTTCGTCGTCGTCCCGCTCGGCGCAGGCGCCCTGAGCCGCAGCCTCCTCATTGCCCGGCACGGCGTCGTCTGGTTCGAAAAGCGATTCGTGCCCGCTCTTGCCCCCGTCACCATCTCCGCCCTGCTCGCGACCCTGACCCTCATCTTCGCCTTCCAGTCGGCGAACATCACGGGGCGCTGGGTGCACGTGCTCCTGATCGCAGTCCCCATTCTCGTGCAGGTCTACTTCAACTCCTCGCTGACGTACGGCCTGATGCGGCTCGCCGGGGTCGAGTACGCCGTGGCGGCGCCGGGCGCCCTGATCGGCGCATCGAACTTCTTCGAGCTGGCCGTGGCGACCGCCATCGCGCTCTACGGCCCGGGATCGGGAGCGGCGCTCGCCACCGTCGTCGGGGTTCTCGTCGAAGTCCCCGTGATGTTGTCCGTGTGCCGCATCTGCCTTTCCACGAAGCATTGGTTCCCCGCGCCGGTTCTCGGCGCGGCCGAGGAGGCGTCATGACGGAGCCCTCGCAGGCGAAGAAGTTCAAGGTCCTCTTCCTGTGCACCGGGAATTCGGCAAGGAGCATCCTCGCGGAATACTTCCTGGGGCGGCTCGACCCCGCCCACTTCGAAGCCTTCAGCGCGGGGGCCAATCCCAGGGGCCGCGTCAATCCCCACGTCCTCGAGCTCCTGAGGGACGGGTACCACATCGACGCCTCCGGCGCGCGCAGCAAGTCGTGGGACGAATACCGCGGCGTGAAGTTCGACTTCGTCATCACCGTCTGCGACAACGCCCGCGAGTCCTGCCCCGTCTGGCCGGGTCAGCCCATCGTGGCGCACTGGGGATCCGAGGACCCGGACGGCGTGGACGGGAACGAAGAGCAGAAGCGCCTGGCGGTCAGGAAAGTCGCCGTCGAGATCTATCGCCGCCTCGGGCTCTTCACGGCCCTCCCCATCGCCTCGCTCGACCGGCTGCGCCTCGAGCAGATGACGAGGGCCATCGGCGGCTAGGCAGCGCCCTCGCGGCGTCTCGCGACGACGGCGTCGAGCGACCATGGCCCCGCGCCGACGAGCAGGAGAAACAACAACCCGAGCAGCATCGAAACGTCCGTGCGGGATTCGTGGGCGGCCGGCCAGAAGCCCTGCGCCGAGAGCATCGGGACCTTCGTCGTGACGATCGCGACGGACATGCTGATCAACACCGGGATCGTTGCAAGCCTCGTCCCGAGGCCGAGAAGCAGGAGAAGGCCGCACACGATCTCGACGCCGCCCACGAAGGGAGCCGTGAGCGCTGGATTCGGAATGCCGATCTTGGCGAAGCGCCCCACGCCGAGGGCGTCCGGGAAGAGGAACTTCTGAACGCCCTCCGAGACGAAGACCCAGCCGACGAGGATGCGAATCAGGATCGTCGCGACCGGAGCCAGGGCTTGGCGAACGCGTGCGTCATTCATACCTTCCCCCTGGGAGCCCCGGACCCCGCCGTCGCCGGATCATTTCCGACACGACCAGATCTATAACCGAACAGCTTCTGGCATTCCTGTCGGAGAAAACCGCCGATGACCGGGATCCGGTGATTGCCCTTCTCGAAAACGAACCGGCAGGAGATGAGACACGCTCGCCACTTGTAGTCTTCGGTTCCGCGCGCGCGGCCATAGTCGGCGATGTCTTCCTGGGAGACGCCGTAGACGACGGCCCCGATCCTGGACCACACGCATGCACCGGCGCACATGGCGCAGGGCTCGTGCGTGGAGTAGAGGACGAAGTCCGGCAGGTAACGGCCGTAGCCGCTCGACACGTACTTGAGCGTTTCCAACTCCACGTGCTTGATGCTCGATCCCGAGGTCTTCACCCGGTTTCCGGCGCTGGCGATGACCACTTCTCCCGCCCTCGTGAGGCGAGTGACGACCGCGCCGATGGGATAGTCGCCTCGGTCACGGGCGCGTTTTGCCTCCGAGACGGCCAGCTCCATGAACTTCTTTCGGGGCTTGTAGGAAGGAGGGATCATGGACATAGATTATGTCCGCAGATCGGACGTTAGGGAGGCGGTCGGATCCCGCCACGCCGGTCCAACCGCTCGCATCGCGGATAGTCTCCCGACCGAAGGGAGGGAGGAGGTCCGCGATGCAGGAGCCCGAAGCGATCGCGCACCAGCGCGACGCGCGAAGGGCGACGGTTGGTGGGAGGTGAGGGGATCGAACCCCCGACCAACTGCGTGTAAAGCAGCCGCTCTACCGCTGAGCTAACCTCCCGGCCTCCCTCATTGTCCCTCGATTTTCGGACGGCGAGCTGACGTTCAGCGTGCCGGTATCGGCGTCGCGCTGCGTTTCCGGAGCATCCACAACGAGCCCACGAAGGCGACGACCATGACGGTCAGCAGACCGAGCTCCAGCATCGCGTGGCGGAACAGGGTCTCGTCGCCCTTCTCGAGGAGCGATGACAGCTCGGCGGTGATCACCAGGACGCGGCGCGTCACGGCGATCAGGCCCACGATGAGAAAGGGCTCCGGAACCAGCGAGTGTTCGCGGAAGGAAACCTTCACCGTGTACAGGAGCTCGATGACCAGCAGGACGAGGAGAATCTGATCGAGCACGGCCACGAACGCCTGGGGCGGCGCCCCTCCGAGCACGCTCCGCCCGAACGCCGCCGCGCCCGTGACGAGCAGCGCGAAGGCGGTTCCTGTCAGAAGCAGGCCGAGGCTGATGTACACGATGTCTTCCACGACGGTGAAGGCGCGCGCGATCCAGAGCCGCGACTCGCTGGCCGGCTTGTGTCCGAGCGTCTCGCCCGATTCGGGGTCTCGCTTCGGCGCCATGGGTCATCCGTCCTTCCTGCGCCGGATCCCGAAGAGGGTTCCGGGCCCTGGATCTAGAGTTCCACGGACCTTTCCGCCGGCACGCCGCGGTCCGCCCCGACCCATTCGCAGAGATCCCGAGCATCCACCCGAAGCCCGTCCCAATCGATCACGGAGGCTTCCACGTGAACGCATCGCCGCGGCCCCGCCTCCTGGATTTCGAGCGCCCCGCATCGGCCGCACAACGGACACAGAACGATCGGTCTCGCGCAGGAGACGAGCGAGCCCACGGGCAGCTTCGTGAAGTCTTCCGTCATCATGGTTCGAACCTCCGTGCCTCGCTCGGAACAACCCGACGGCGCTCGCTCTTTCAAGATTCGCGCCATCCGCGAGGGTGGCTCAACTCTTGCTAGGTCTTTTCGCGGGCGCGAATGGTTCGCGCCGGAAACCGGGGTTCGCTTCAAGCTTCAAGGAGGTTCCATGGCACCCACGCACACGATCGAGCGAAACACGCTGACGGCCAAGACGCTGATCGGCAATTCCGTCAAGAACGACCGCAAGGAGGACCTGGGCACGATCGAAGACTTCATGCTCGACCTGCGAACAGGACGGGTCGCCTATGCCGTCCTGTCGTTCGGCGGCTTCCTCGGGATGGGGGACAAGCTGTTCGCGGTGCCCTGGGCGGCCATGAACCTCGACATGATCGAGCACGTCTTCATCCTCAACGTCCCCAAGGAGCGCCTCAAACAGGCGCCGGGGTTCGACAAAGACCATTGGCCCGACGTCGCGGACAGGACCTGGCAGCAGGAGGTCCTGGGCTTCTACAACGTCGCTCCGTACTGGGAGTAGCTCTCGCGGACCGAAGCGCGGGGCGGGCCGCCGCCCCGCGCCCTCTTGCACGCAACCCCCTCCTGTATTCTTCCCGCAACGCAGGAGGTGGCGGTGCGGCTTCCGCAGGCCCTCGGATTTCTACTCGGACCCGGCGCGCTCGCTCTGACCGCCATCGCCGGGTTCGCTCCATCTTCGGCGTCCCCGGGCCTTCGGTTTTCCGTCACCTACAAGACCGACAAGAGCATCGAGCCGCTCGACGGCCGCCTCCTTCTTATTCTCTCCAAGGACAAGACCGCCGAGCCGCGCACGCAGGTGAGCGACTCGATCCTGAGGACGCAGCAGATCTTCGGTGTGGATGCCGACGGATGGAAGGCGGGCGAGCCCCTCGTCGTCGCCGGCGACGTGCTGGGGTATCCGGTCGAGAGCCTCGCGGCGATCCCGCCCGGGACGTACCAGGTCCAGGCACTGCTCCACCGCTACGAGACGTTCCATCGGGCCGACGGGCACGTCGTGAAGCTCCCCATGGACCGCGGCGAGGGGCAGCAATGGAGCAAGGCGCCGGGCAACCTCTACTCGACACCGCGCGAGATCACGATCGAGGCCGGAAAGGCCGCGACGTTCTCGATCGAGCTCGACCAGGTCATCCCGCCGATCCCCGACCCGCCGACGACGACGTACGTGCGGCACGAGCGGATCCTCTCGGAAAGGCTCTCGAAGTTCTGGGGCCGCCCCATGTACCTCGGCGCCCACATCCTCGTGCCCGAGGGCTTCGACGCGCATCCGGACGCGCGCTACCCGCTCGTGATCAACCACGGGCACTTCCCCGACACGATCGGCGGTTTCCGGCAGACGCCGCCCGATCCGGACTTGAAGCCCGTCTACTCCGAGCGCTTCCACGTCGAGGGCTACAACCGCATCGAGCAAGAGCACGCGTACCAGTTCTTCAAGGACTGGACGGGGCCCGGCTACCCGCGCTATCTGATCGTCGAGATCCAGCACGCCAACCCCTACTACGACGACTCGTACGCGGTGAACTCGCAGAACCTCGGGCCCTACGGCGATGCGATCACCTACGAGCTCATCCCGTACCTCGAGAAGAAGTACCGCGCGATCGGCGCGGGATGGGCGCGCTTCATGTACGGCGGCTCGACCGGCGGATGGGAGGCCCTCGGCGCGCAGATCCTCTACCCCGACGAGTACAACGGCGCGTGGGCGGCGTGCCCGGATCCGATCGACTTCCGCCAGTACACGGTCGTGAACCTCTACGAGGACAGGAACGCCTACCACTGGGACGGGCCGTGGGGGGAGGTCGCGACGCCCGCACATCGCGACTACCTGGGCCACCTCCAGTCGACCATCGAGCAGACCAGCCGGCTCGAGCTCGTCCTCGGCACGAAGAGCCGCTCGGGCGGGCAGTGGGACATCTGGGAGGCGGTCTACTCCCCCGTCGGCGCCGACGGCTACCCGCAGCGGATCTGGGACAAGCGCACCGGCGTCATCGACAAGCAGGTCGCCGCGCACTGGAAGGAGCACTTCGACCTCGTCGACATCCTGCGCCGCAACTGGGACAAGGGCCTCGGGACGAAGCTCGAAGGCAAGCTCCACATCTACGTCGGCGAGGCCGACAACTACTACCTGAACAACGCCGTGTATCTCGCCGAGGACTTTCTCAAGAGCACGAAGAACCCCTACTACGGCGGCACGATCGACTACGAGCCCCGCGCCGAGCACTGCTGGAACGGCGACCACACGCGCCCGAACGCCACATCGCGCCTGCGGTACCACCAGTTCTTCGCGCCGAAGATCGTGGAGCGCATACTGAAGACGGCGCCGAAGGGCGGCGACGTCACGAGCTGGAGGTACTGACCCGATGAGAAACTCGACGCGGTGGCCCGGCCTGGCCGCCATTCTTTCCTTCACGCTCTCCTGCGCGAGCACTTCGGTCCAGACGGGCTCGGTGCGGGGCGTCGCCATCGACGGCAACGGAAACCGCCTTCCGGGAATTACCGTCTCGCTCCAGACGGAAGAGGGCAGGCTCGTCCAGACGGTCTTGACGGGCGCCGACGGCTCGTACAGCGTTCAGGACGTGCCGGTCGGCAAATACGTCCTGATCACCACGTTCAGCGGCTTTACGGCCCCGAAGCCGCTGCCCGCGGTCGTGATTGCGGGCGCGATGGTGAACCTGCCGCCCCTCATCCTCGTGCCGCCGGGCGATCCGGGGAACCCGAGCCAATGACGGGCGCCGATTCCCGCTAGATCGCGATGGAGGCGAAGCGCTCGATTTCCTCGACGGGCATCGGGCGCGCAAGCAGGAAGCCCTGTCCGTAGGGGACGCCGAGGGACTGGAGCACGCGCAGCTCCTCGCGGGTCTCGATCCCCTCCGCGATGACCTTCGTGTGCATCTTGCGCGCAAAGCTCATGAGCGCCTCGAGCAGGTCCTGCTTGACCTGTTTGCGGTCGATGCCGCGCACGAAGACGTTGTCGAACTTGAGGTAGTCCGGCTCGATGTCGGCGAGCGACGAGAGGTTCGAGTAGCCGGTGCCGACGTCGTCGACCGCGATGCGGAAGTTCTGCGAGCGGAACTTGGACAGGACCTCGCGGAAGAGGCCCTCGTAGACGGCGTAGGTGCGCTCGGTGATTTCCAGCACGATGCGGTCGGGCTCGAGACCGAGGGAGCGCACCTGGTCGCGGAACACGGGCCCGAGGAACTCGGGGTCGGAGGCGGCCGCCGGCGAAAGGTTCATGAAGATCTGGCGCTTCGGATTTGCGTGGGCGGCGGCCTCGAGCGCGCGCTGGCGGCAAACGCGCTCGAGCGGCAGCAGCAGCTCCGTGCGGTCGGCGAGCGAAAAGAGCGACTCGCCGCTCTCGAACTCGCTGCCGCGCGGGCCCCGCGACAGGGCCTCCATCCCGATCATGTTTCCGGTCGCGAGGTCGAAGACCGGCTGGAAGACCGGCCGGATGTCCTGCCGCGAGATCACGTCCTGCAGCAGCTGTCCCCCGCGGATCTCGGCGCGCACGGTCTTTCGGGTGACCTGGTCGCGCGCGTCCTGGACGCCGCGGTAGAGCAGCCGCTCGATGCGGTGCTTCGGATCCTTCATGATCCGCGAGGAGCCCACGAACGAGCGGAAGCGCGCCGAAACGTCCGCGCGCTCGGCGAGGTACCCGCGGATCAGCTGGTCGAGCTCCGCCGCCTTCTGCCCGAGCGCGGTCGGTCCCTCGACCATGCCGCCGCCGTCCGCGTTGATGAAGAGGATGATCTCGTCCGAGCGCACGTACGGGAGGCACAGCGTCCCGCCCGGGACGATGCCGTCCGTCTGGAAGGCCTTCAGGCGCCGCACGAAGTCGAGGAGGAGGTCGTCGTACGCCTCCCAGCCCCAGACCTCTTCGACGGCGCCCTCGGAGCTCGGGCGGAAGACCAGCACGGAAATGCTGCCGAGCTCCGCGAGCTGCTTCTTGAGGTCGTCGACGAGGACGGCGACCGTGGGCAGGCCCGTCTCGCGGTCGTACAGGCGCGTGCGTTCCTTGAACCACTTGCCGCGAAGCGCGACCAGCTCGCTCTGCTTTTCCTTGGCCAACAGGGCCTGACGGTCTTTGTCCAGGATGCCGTCAGGATAGCACCGCGCGGCGGGCCCGGGGTAGGCCGACGCGCCGGTCAGGAGCCGGCGAGCAGCGGCAGGGGCGACGCGTCGCGGATGCGGGCGATGGCTTCCTCGCTGCCGAGGACGACGAGCACGTCGCCGCGCTCGAAGCGGTCCGAGGGTTCGGGGACGAAGCGCCTCTCGAACCCCTGCTTCGTGAGCCGCTTCACGGCGAGCACCGAAACGCCGTAACGCGAACGCAGGGCCGCCTCCGCGACCGTCAGGCCTTCGATCGAGGCCGGCACGTCGACCTCGACGAGCCGGTGCTTCTCGGGCAGCTCGAGGTAGTCCACCTCCCCCGCCTCGCCGACCGTGCGCACGCGGGCGAGCAGGCGGTTGCGCTTCAAGACCTCGGCGTCGAAGGCGCCGAGCAGGTCGCGCTGCGTGACGACGCCGAGGAACTTGCGCCCCTCTTGCGAGTCGACCACGGGCAGCTGCCCCATGTCGCGAAACCAGAGCTTCTCGTTCACCGACGTCAGCGGCTCCGCCGGAGTCACGAACGGAATCTCGGTCATGAGGTCCGCCGCGATCACGACCGCCGAGAGCTCGCTCTCCGTGAACGACTCCTTGATGTTGTGGATGTCCACCGCACCCTCGAGCCGGCCCTCCGCGTCGCCGATGTAGAGGAAAAGGCTCCGTGAGCGCAGAAACGCCGACACGATCTCGGGCAGCGTCGTCGTGCGCGGAATGAGGGCGACGTCGCGCCGCATGATGTCCGAGACCTTGAGGCTCGCGAGCGCCGTCGCCTCGGCCGTCTTCTCCCAGACGATGCCGGCCGAGCGCAGGCTCTCGATGTACATCGACTCCTTCTGGAAGATCCGCGCCGCCGCCACCGCGAGGACCGACACGACCATCATGGGAAGCAGGACCGCCGTGTTCTGCGTCAGCTCGAAGATCATGATCACGGCGAGCAGCGGCGCCCGCGTCATGCCCGCCAGCATCCCGCCCATGCCGAGCAGCGCGTAGCCCCCGACGGGGGCCGCGAGGTGCGGCAGCGCGATCTGAACGATTTTGGCGACGGCGCCGCCGATGGCCGCGCCGATCAAGAGCGACGGCGTGAAGACTCCGCCCACGCCCCCCGAGCCGATCGACGCCGTCGTGGAGACGGTTTTCGCGAGCAGCAGCAGGACGAGGAAGAGCAGCGTCGGGTTGCCGTGCAGGATCTCGTTGGTGGCTTCGAACCCGTTTCCGTAGACCTGGGGCATGCCGATCGCGATCGTCCCGACGAGCGCGCCGCCGATCGCCATCGTGGCCCACACGGGCAGGCCCGTCGCCTTGAAGATCTTCTTCCCTGCCGAGAGCACGCGCACGAAGAAGGCCGATGCGCAGCCGCCGATCAATCCGATCGCCGCGTACGGCAGGCTCTCGAGGAGCGACTCGGGCCGGAAGGGCGCCATGCGATACACCGGTTCGTCGCCGAGGACCGCGCGCACGACGATGGTCGAGACGACGGCCGAAACGACCGCGGGTCCGAAGAGTGCCATCGAGAAGGAGCCGACGACGACCTCGAGCACGAAGAGCGTCGCCGCGATGGGCGTGTTGTACGCGCCCGCGACGCCCGCCGCCATGCCGCACGCGGTCAGGATCCGCACGCGCTCGGGCGAGACCTTCGAGCGACGCGCCAGCGCCGACGCGAACGCCGCGCCGATCTGGATGATCGGCCCCTCGCGCCCCTCCGACCCGCCCGTCGCGATGACGGCGACCGAAGACGCGCCCCGCGCGAGCGACGGCCGCAGCCGCACCGTGCGGCGGCCGAGCGAGACCACTTCGATCATGTGCGAGATCCCGCTCGGCCCCTTCTCGCCGAAGAAGAAGAACGCGATCAATCCGCCGACGAGGCCGCCCGTCGCCGGCAGGAGAACGCGCGCGAGCGGCGCGAGCGACTTCGCGCCCACGATGATGTCCTCGGCTCCCATCAGCATCCGCGTCAGGCGCCGCGTCAGAAGCCGGAAGACGATGGCGCCCAGGCCCCCGAGCAGGCCCGCGGCCGCCGCGAGGATCAGGAACTGGGTGTTGGGGTCGCGCCAGAAGAAGCGGCCGAACCGCGAGGGCCGCGCCGGGGAAACGGGCTCAGGAGAGCTCATTCTCCATCTTCGAGCTTCGCGAGGTCGGTCTCGTCCTCCACGTCGTCCTGCCCGCCGAAGAAAAACGCGTGCGCGCAGGGCTTCCCGCAGAAGATGTTCCCGCCCATCCGCACCAGGCAGACCTCGCAGGCGGGTTTTCGGCAGGTCTGGCAGAGGGGCAGGCCGTACGGGTATTCCTGGTTGCAGGTGACGCAACGGTCCGCGAAACCAGCCATGGAGACAGTATAGCCGGGGCCCGTCTTTTGCTATCATCCGCGGTCCCTGTGGCGGCGTAGCTCAGTTGGTTAGAGCAAGCGGCTCATATCCGCTAGGTCCGGGGTTCAAGTCCCTGCGCCGCTACCACCCCGACTCCCGCCGTCTACTTGATCCCTTCCGCGACCAGAAGCCGGGAGAAACTCGTGCCGTAGCTGTAGGCGTACGACTCTCCGTCCGGTGCGAGAACGACCTGGCCGATCACCACCAAACCCGCCGGGTCCGCCGGGATCAGCTCATTTCGGACCTCGCGCCGGCCCGTCTCCGGCTCGACCCGGAAGAGACGCGCCGGCGGCTCCGAGACCTGCGCTCCTCGGAGGTACAACCACCGGCCATCTGCGCTCCACACCTGCGGGAACTCGCCCTCCGCGACCCCCGGGATCGACCGCGCCGCTCCGCCGGCGATCGGGTACAGACGGCACTTATGATCCGGTCCGACCGCCGCGACGACCCGGCCATCGGGAGAAGGCGCGATGCGACTCGTCGAGTCTCCCTCGACGCTCTCGGTCGAGATCGCCCGCGGCGCTCCCTCGCCGATGTCCTGGACGTAGAGCTGCGCGGGGCGCCCCTGCGCCGCGCCGACGAAAACGAGACGCCTCTCATCGACCCATTCCACCTCGTCGCAGTGAATCCCGCCCGTCGGGAGGATGCGGCGCTCTCCGGTGCGGGTCGACAGGAGGGCCAGTGGAAAGCCGGCCTGGCTGAGCTGCGCGACGGCCCATTTCCCGTCGGGGGAAAGGGCCAGGGCCGATCCGTATCCGAGACGGACGACGGGGGAGCCGTCCGTGCCTCGGGTGCAAGCCGCATAGTCCGGCCCCGGAAGCCCGCCCTCCTCGTCGAAAAGCAGCGTTTTGCCGTCGCGTGAGATGTCCCGCACGACCGTCCAGTTGAGCCACGAGAGGTCGCGCTCACGTGTCTCGCCGGCGGCGCGCCCGGACATTGCACACCGGTCGGTGTCCTGAGTGAGCAGCAGGCGGCCCGAACGCGCGACGTCCTGGATTCGAATTCCCGCCGGAAAACGGGCCACGAGGCGCTCGCGACCCGACAGGCTCACGGCATACAATGCGGCGAACAACGAACTGTCGTCGCCGCGAAGTCCGGTGAACCAGATCTCGTCACCCGCGGGCGACCACGCAAGCGACTCGATCGCCGCCCACTCCCGCGTCAGAATTCGTTTGCGCCCCGCGAGATCCATGAGGGCGACCGATCCTCGATTGTCCGTCTTGAGCGGATTATCGACGAAAGCGATCCTGTCGCCCTTGGGTGACAGCCGCGGGAAGCTGGTGTGCCCGACCGTTTCGTAGAGGACCTTTCCGATGGGGAACTCCAGTCTTCCGCGTCCGCCGACGTCGCGGGCGACGACCAGGTTCTCGCCGTCCGGCGCCCAATCCGCCTGCTGCGCGTCATCCGCCACGGGGCGGGCGGCTCCCCCGGTGATCGAGGCTCTCGCCAGGGACCCGCTGCAGACGCTCGCGTGCGTGCTGCGACAGTCGAGCGCAATCGCCATCTCTCCCGATTTCGAGATCGACAGGATGTTGGCGCTCGGCAGCGCAATGGCAACCTCATCGGGACTGTCCGGCCGCTTCAGAAAGAGCCGGGCGGGCTTTCCGTCCCACGCTGCCGAGTAGACGACCGACTGGCCGTCGGGAGCGAACCTCGCCGATTGGATCCACCCGCGGCGGTAGGTCAGGGGCGTGAAGGAGGGCGGCCGCGTGGACGCCATGCGTCTGCCGCCCAGGACTCCTGCGACGCCGACGAGCGCGAGCGCGCCGGCCAGGCCGATGACCAGGGCGCGCGAACGTCGGGCCGGGGCCGGGGCGACCGGGCCGGAGACCGATAGTTCCGAAAGATGGTCCCGGACCGAAGCCAGGTCGCGGGCGAGGTCCTGGGTCGAGGCGTAACGCTGCTGCGGATCCTTCGAAAGGCACCGCTCGACGATCCAGCGAGCCGGCGGCGGCGACAGCGGAGCGGCCGCGCCCATCGGTTCGGGCTCCTCGCGGATGATCGCCGAGAGCGTCTCCGGCGTGCTCTCGCGAGAGAACGCCCGCCGCCCGGTGGCCATCTCGTACGCGATCGACCCCAGCGAGAACTGATCGGAGCGGAAGTCCAGGGCCTTGCCGCGCGCCTGCTCGGGCGACATGTAACCGACGGTTCCCATGACGATGCCGGGCTCGGTTGCCCCGGAAACCGTCGGCGCCTGCGTCGCCCCGGAGGCTTCCTCCGGCTCTGTCAGCTTCGCCAACCCGAAGTCGAGGATCTTGACGAGCCCGTCGTCCGAGATCATGAGGTTCTCGGGCTTCAGGTCGCGGTGCACGATGCCGGAAGCGTGCGCTCTGGCAAGCCCCTCGGCCGTCTGCGACGCGATGCCGAGCCACGTTTTCGGGGCAAGCGCGCCTTCCGCGAGAACATCGCGCAGAGTTCGGCCCGAAACCAGCTCCATCACGATGCACAGGCCCGAATCGCCATCCATCACGTCGTGGATCGTGACGATGTTCGGGTGAGTCAATGCCGATGCGGCGCGCGCCTCTTTCTCGAATCGCCGCATCCGATCCGCGTCGCGGGAAAGCGCGGTCGGGAGGACCTTGATCGCGACCTCGCGGCCGAGCCGCGTGTCCTTCGCCCGGTATACCTCTCCCATCCCGCCCGCGCCGAGAGGCGACAGGATCTCGTACGGACCCAGACGCGTTCCGGTTGAAAGGGTCATCCGGCTGTGGAAAGACTACACCGCGGCTCTCGAGTGCGAAGGCGCAACCTTTCCGGACGCGGTGCGTAACCTCGTTCGGGTCTCTGTCGAAGAGGGAAAGAGTGCAGATACGTTCCGGCCTGGTGGTCCTCGCGGCGATGGTCGCAGGCGCAACCTCCGCCTTCGCGGCCGTCGATGTGCCGGCCCCGGCAGTCGCCAGGTACCACGTCAAGCTCGTCAGCGTCTCCCCGCTGCGGTTTTCAGTTCAGGCCGATCTCCCCACCAAGGGCGACAGGCTGGACATGGCCCGGACCTACCCGGCCGAGCTTCCGGAAATGGCCGCCCGCGGCTGGCCGGCGCTCATTTCAGGATTCAAGGCCTTCGATCGTTCCGGAAAGTCCCTCCAGCTGGCGAGTCCAGACAAGCGTGGATGGAAACTTCGGCTGTCGTGCGAGGGCCGTGTCACTCTCGCCTACGACGTCGATTTCAGCCTGTTCGCGGCCAAAGGTTGGTCGAGTCCGTTGGAGTCCGCCTTCGTGGACGCCGAGCACATATCGGTCTCGGGGCGGGGGTTATTCATCGTCACCGACCAGATCGCGTCGATTGAGGTCGACTTCGACGTGCGACGCCCCTGGCTCACGGTCATGCCGTGGATGCCGCGCCCTTCCGCGGCGCACGGCTATCTCGTCCGAAGCGCGAAGGACCTGACCGACAACCTGCTGGTGTTCTCGACGGTCGCTCCCGACGTCGTGACGGCCAGGGGGTTCACCCTGCAGATCATCGCCATGGGTCATTGGGAGCCCTTGAGGCCGTTGGTCCGCGAGGTCCTGGGGGCCGTGATCGCGCGCGAGGTCGACCTCATGCAATACAAGGAGCGTGAGACCTACACGGTCGTGCTCTTGCCCATCGTCGACGAGGGCGGAGCGGCCTATCGACAGAGTTTCGCCTATTGCTACGAGGACCCATCCAGCAAGAATCGGGCGGCGTGGGCGAACACACTGGCGCACGAGATCTTCCACTATTGGAACTACGCTCGACTGCGGGGCGCGGACTATGCCAGCACGCAGTGGTTCCAGGAGGGTTTTACCGAGTACGTCTCCAACGTGTCAGCAAGATCGTTGATCCCGACGCCTTCGTTGGCAAGCTCGGCGAGCACGTGAACAACTACCGCCAGCTGACCACGACACTCGAGGCGATCGGCACGAAGAAGGGGCCGCCTCTCTATAGCGCCGGAGCGTTGGTGGCCTTTTCGTGGGACGTGATGATCCGGCAGGCCTCCGGCGGTCGGTGCAACATTGCCGACCTGTTCCGTAACCTCTGGCGACAGACCGAAGGCGGTGCTCGCGAATATACGTGGGCCGACATCCGGGCCGCCCTGCAGCCCACGGCGGATGAGGACTGGGAAGGCTTCTACCAGGCTCACATCAAGGGACACGACCCGCTGCCGCTCGAGGAGGCGCTGGCCACGGCGGGTCTGCGACTGTCCCGGGACGGCGCTGGTAAGGAGGTCGTCGAGCTGGATCCCGCGGCGACGGCGTCGCAGCGGTCATTGTGGCTCGCCCTGACGAGCGGGAAGTGACCCACGCCGTCGCTCCCTGGAAGTTTGAGCCTCACTCCGGAAAGGTCGCACGCTGCGCGAGAGGGCGGTCGCCTCGTTCATGCAGGGGTTACCCTGGCTGTGGAGACGGTGCTGGGTGGCGGCGTACATCGTGGAAGGAGTCTGCGGATCGGCCCCCGTTCTCTCTCCCGGTCGTCGGCTCGAGTTGGGGCCGACGGAAAGCCACCGTGGACGGTATCGCTGTGTGCGCGGTCGCAAGGCTCCGACTCTCGTAGAAAGAGCCTTGCGGATGACGCTCTGACCTGTGCCGAGGTCGGGGCACGCCGACGTCCGTCGAGGGCTCCCCTCCAAACTCCTGAATGCACGAGGCTTCCGGACGCGGTGGGGCGCTCGCTGCGTGGCCGCCTTCTTGCTTTATGAGAAGGTGAAGGCTATGTCCATGAACACGGTATTGAGGGTTGGCTCGAAGATTCCACCGCTGCTTCTGGCGGGCGTGCTGACTCTCGCTTCGGCGCCCGCGGCGCTCGGTCAACATTCGGGCGGCGGGTCCCATGGTGGTGGCGGATCTCACGGTGGTGGCGGCGGATCCCACGGGGGAGGTAGTGGATCCCATGGCGGCGGCTATCACGGCGGCAGCGGCGGATCCCACGGAAGCGGCGGCTATCACGGCGGCAGTGGTGGATCCCACGGAAGCGGCGGCTATCACGGCGGTAATGGCTACAACGGCGGCCACGGCTACAACGGCGGCCACGGCTACAACGGCGGACACGGCTACAGCGGCGGCCACGGCTACAACGGCGGACACGGCTACAACGGCGGACACGGCTACAGCGGCGGCCACGGCTACAACGGCGGACACGGCTACAACGGCGGACACGGCTACTACGGTGGACACGGCTACTACGGGCGCGGATACAACGGATACAACGGATACAACGGCTACTACGGTGGCGGTTACTACTATTACCCCGCTTGGGGCTGGGGTTGGGGCGCCGGCTGGGGTGACTGGGGCTGGGGCTGGCCCGGCTCGTGGAGCGGCTCCTATGCGCCCGACTACGTGACGACGGATCCGTCCGTCGACGTCCAGGCGGGCGGGGATCAGGGCGACTGGGCCAACCAGACATGGCGGGGCAGCGGACCCGGACAGCCACCGCCGGCCGGCGGGCAGGACGCGCTCGAGCCGGGCACCGCCACGGTGCCGAAAACGAGTGCCCGCATTTTCCTCCGGATTCAGCCGGGCGACGCGGCCGTCTACCTGAACGACAGTTTCGTCGGGACCGGGGAAGAACTCTCGACGCTGACCAGGGGCATGCAGGTCCCGCCGGGACAGCACACGCTCACCGTCTCGCGGCCCGGCATGAAGACCGAGGAGCGGACCGTGATCGTGGGGCCGGGAAAGAGCGAGACCGTCGAAATCTTCCTGCAGCCGCAGGGATGACATTGAGGCGAACGGCGCCGGAGAAAACAAAACCGCCAGCACACGGCGTGCTGGCGGTCGATCGAGACGGTGTTCCGACGGTTCCTACCCGGCTTCCTTGACGCCGGGGACCTTCCAGGTCCCGTCGAGCAGTGAAGGCGGCTTCTCCTTCGGCCAGTAGAGACGCATCATCAGGATGAACTTGTCCTTGGGCGCCGGGAGCCAGTTCTGCTCCTTCGCCTTGCCGGGCGACTCGTTCTGGATGTACAGGTCCACCGAGCCGTCGGCGTTCACCGCGAGCTTGTTGCGCTGACTCACCGTGTAGCGATTGAGCGGGTTCGGCACGAAGAAGTAGTTGGCGTCGTACATCGTCAGCGACCAGAAGCCGTCGACGGGAGGCAGCTCGCCCTTGTCGAAGTGCATGACGTATTTCTTGGCGCCGTCGTACGACTTGAGCGCGTCGGGGCCCTCGGAAGTCGGGTACACGGCGTCCTGCGGGCGGTTGGCGCCGAGGCCGATGGCGGTGATCAGCGCGCGCTGGCGATACGCCGTGCCGTAGATGCCGGTCTTCGTCGTGAAGAGCCAGCCGTTCTCGAGCTTCATGTCGCCGGCGACGATCCCTTCCTTCATCCAGGCCATGATCTTTTCGTTCGCCTTCTTCGGGACGTCCTCGAGGCCCTTCGCGACCGCCGGATCGAGCTTCGACGCGTCGAAGTCCTGGCCCGGGACGATGCCGATCTTCGCGAGGGTCGCGACCATCGGAGCGTCCTCGGCCGTCGGCGGGTTCGTCTTCAAAAGCTGCGCGAAGAGCGTGAAGTACGCCTTGGCGTCCATGGCGCCGACCTGGTCGCGCGTCGACGTCTTCTCGTCCACCGCAGGGTCGATGGTTCCCGGGGCGGGCGTGTACGCCTTGCCGTACGACGACAGCGGCACGGCCGTCATCTGGTCCTGAATCGCGTGGACCGCCTTGTAGTCCTCGGGCGTGCCCGTGCAGTAGATCCGGCCGAGCAGCCACACGATGCCGGTGGCCGACTTGTATTCCGTGACTCCCGCCGGGAGCGTGCCGCTCCAACCCGGGCCGGTGATCGCGAACTTCTGAGCCCCGGTGCCGGTCGTACGCTTGCCGGGATCCGCGAACACGGTCGTCCAGCCGTCGAGCATCGGGAGGAGGAAGTAACGCCCCTTCATGTCGGGCGAGCTCACGACCCAGGGCTCCTTCGTCACGTCGAGCCACACGATGGTGTACAGCGTGTCCGCGTTGGGCGCCGTCACCGAGTGGTTGTCGACGGCCGGGTATCCGCGCAGTTTTGCGAACTGCCCCATCGGCGCCTTGGCGCCCTCCGGGCTCGCGACGTTGGTCGAGACCCGCCGCGTCAGCTCCATGGTCACCAGGGGATAGGCATAGATGTACGCCTCAATGCCGTCCTCCTCGGCTTCCTTCTCTTTCACCAGTGCTTCGGGAGCCTTGGCGACCTCGGCAACCTTCTCCTCCGCCTTCGGACCACAGGCCGTGAAGGTGGCGGCCAGCACCGCGAACGAGGCGTAAATCCACCGACGCAACGACATGACCGGGTCTCCTTCTCTCATACGAGCCCCCCACGGCCGGGTGGAGCGCAGACATCGACGAGTACCGGCCTACCGATTGGGATGCCAACGATACAGGAAAGTCAGCGCAGCATCATCCACAGGTACGCGTACTGCAGCGCCGTCACCTGGGCCGTCTGCTTGTTCACCGCGCCGCTGCCGTGGCCCCCCTCGGTGTTCTCGAAGTAGTACACCGGGTGCCCCTGCGCCTCGAGCTTCGCCACCATCTTGCGGGCGTGGGCCGGGTGCACGCGGTCGTCGCGGGTGTTCGTCCAGTAGAACGGCGTCGGGTACTTCGCGTCGGGCTTGAGAAGCTGGTACGGCGACCACGTCTGGATGTACGCCCAGTCCTCGGCCTTGTCCGGATCGCCGTACTCGCTCATCCAGCTGGCGCCGGCCAGGAGGTGGCTGAAACGCTTCATGTCGGCCAGCGGCACCGCCGCGACGACGGCATGAAAGAGCTCCGGGTAGAGGGTGAAGGTCCCGCCGACGAGCAGGCCGCCCTGGGAGCCACCCATGATTCCGAGGTGGCGCGGCGAAGTGATCCTGCGCGCCACGAGGTCCTGCGCCACGGCCGCGAAGTCCTCGAAGTTGTGGATGTGCTGCTCCTTCACCGCGGCCTTGTGCCAGGCCGGGCCGAACTCTCCGCCGCCGCGAATGTTGGCGAGGACGTACACGCCCCCGCGCGCGAGCCACGCGGAGCCGGTGACTCCGCTGTAGGTGGGGACCTCCGAGATCTCGAAGCCACCATAGGCGTAGAGCAGCGTCGGGGCCGTCCCGTCCGATTTCACTCCCTTCGGCCGCACGACGAAGTACGGGATCTTCGTGCCGTCCTTCGACGTGGCCTCGAGCTGCTCCGTCGTCATGCCCGCCGCGTCGAAGAACGCCGGCATCGACTTGACCTTCACGGGCGCCGCGCCCTTCTCGGCGAGCCACAGCGAGCGCGGCGTCGTGAAGTCCTCGTACGTGAAGAAGAAGGATTCCGACTGATCGCTCGCGGCGGTCAGGTCCGCGTCGCCGAGCCCGGGCGTCGGGATCTCGGCGCGCGCCCAGCTGCCGTCGCCGTTCAGAGAGAGCGCCGTCAGGCGGCCGCGCACGTTGTCGAGCGTATGGACCAGCACGCGGTCGCGCGTGCGGTCGACACTGGCGAGCGAAACGCGCGCGCCCGGCTCGAAGAGCACGTCGTACCGGCGCACGCCGCGCAGCAGGTCGTCGACGGTTCCGGAGAGCAGCGAGTCCTCCCTGTAGGTCCTGCCGCCCGTCGTCCAGTCGCTGCGCAGTGAGAACAGGAGGCGGTCGCGGAAGAAGACGCGTGGTTGGGCGTCCTCGGGCAGGTCCAGGTGGATCAGGCGGTCGCCGAGATAGAGATACGTGTCCTCGCGGAAGAACGCGGGGGTCCGCGTAATGACGTCGTACCGCCCGTCGCTCAGGATCTCGGTCCTCCCGGCCGCGCCGACGTCTTCGGGCCGGCCCTCGAACACGGTCCGGGCCGCGGAAAGCGGCGTGCCGCGCTTCCACAGCTTCACGATGCGGGGATAACCCGACGACGTCAGCGACCCGGAGCCGAAGTCCGTGCCGATCCAGAGCGTGTCCTCGTCATGCCATGCGATGAAGGACTTGGCCTCCGGCAGGGTGAAGCCGCCCGGGACGAACTGCTTCGTCTTCGTGTCGAACTCGCGCTGGACCGACGCGTCCGAGCCTCCCGGCGACAGGCTGACCATGCAGCGCGCATACGCGGGGGCGAGGCACGTCGCCCCGTGGAAGACCCACGGCTTGCCGTCCGCCTTCGCGAGGGCGTCGACGTCGAGCACCGTCTCCCACTGCGGAGCGGCCGTGCGATAGGACGCGATGGTCGTGCGGCGCCAGATCCCGCGCTCGTGCTGGTCGTCCTTCCAGAAATTGTAGACGGCCTCGCCGTAGAGCTCCGGCGTCGGGATCTTGTCCTTCGAGTCCAGGATCTGCAGCGTCCGCGCGTAGATCGGCTGGTACTCCGGCCGGGCCTCGAGGACCGCGATCGTCTTCGCGTTGTGCTCCTTCGCCCAGGCGAGGGCCTTGTCCCCCTGGACGTCCTCGAGCCACTGGAAGGGGTCATCGGCGGTTTGCGCCGCGGCCGCGCCCAGGCTCGTCAGTCCCGCGAGCGCCAGAGCCGGCGCCGTCACAAAGGGTCTCCTCATTCCTCCACCTCCAGGAGGCGCGGATCATACCGGGAGCGCCCCCGCGCCCCCTCGTCTAGGGCGAGGATGGGAGCCCGATCGGCCTGCCCGGCGGGGCCGCGGGCCGGTCCTTCCGCGGCCGGCGCATCTCGGGCTTTTCCAGGAACTCCGAGAGGTCCCGCTCCGCCAGCCGCACGTGAGCCTGCGCCGCCGGGTCGGCCGGCCGCGGGCGCGCGCGCAGGTCGCCGCGCAGCATTGCCAGGCGAGCCGTCGCGGCCGCGCGCACTTCGGGAGACGTCTCGGGACGCGCGGCGAGGTCCATCATCGCGTCGAGCACTTCCCGCTGCGCGAGCCGGCGCAGGCCGGCCAGGCGCGGCGATGCGTCCGGCGGCGCGCCCCAGGTGGCCGCGATGAGCCGCGCGAGCATTCCGTCCAGCGTCAAGGCATCGGGACCCGAGGCGAGCGCGAGGCGCGCCGCGCGCTCGGGGTCGAGCAGCGGATCCACGATCAGCGCGGCGAGGACCCGCGCCGCCGTCAGCCGGTCGAACGCCGCGCCCGCTGCCGACGGGAACTGCTCGCGGCTGCGGGGCGTGTCGGTCGGCGGCGGAACGAGGACGGCCAGAATGGAATCGGAGATGTCGAGGTTGGCGGGCTCGAGCGCCGCGAGCAGGAGACCGAGCGCCGCCCGCTGCTTGTCCGCGGAAACCCAGGCGACCGGGATCTGGCCGTCGCCGGCGACGGCCGGGGTCTGGTATTGCCCGCCGACGTAGTTCTGTGCCGCCTGGATTCCGAAGCGGTGGTACAGGTACGCGAGGTTGAAACGCTCCTGGAGCTCGTACGTCCATTCGCCGGGCTTCAGCTGGCCCGCGCCGAACCGGTCCAGGATCACGCGGCGCACCGCCTGTGTCGTCGCGAGCCATCGCTCCGGCTCCGGGCCCCAGTCGTACTCGGCCCAGCGCGGGTCGCCTTCCAGCGGATAGACGATTCCCTTCGCCAGGCCCTCGCGCACGATCGCGTCGAGCCGCTGCGGATTCTGCTCCGGCGTGTAGCCCCACGCGATCGCCAGGACGTCGTAGGCGCCGACGTTCTTCGGGTAGGCATCGGACAGGTCGAGGGCTCCGTTCTTGATCTGGATGTTCGGCGCGAGATAGTCCATCACCGAGCCCCAGCCGAACGTCGTCGCGGCCCAGTTGTGCTCGAGACCCAGGGTGTGGCCGACCTCGTGCGCCGAAAGGTACGCCAGGCGCTGCAGCACCAGGGATTCCTCTGCGGCCTCGCCGCCCGGCACGAGCCCGGAGACGGCGGGTGAATCCGCCGCGAGACAGGCCTTCGCCGAGGCCGGCGGCTCGAGGTTTCGCCAGAGCCGCGCGGTCGTGCGGCGCCGGTGCGAGTCGATGCGCGCCACTCCGTGCAGGATCTCGCCCGTGCGTGGATCGACCTGGACGTCGCCGACGGACCAGGCCCGCTCGGCCCGGTTGATCCATTCGATTCCCGAGTAGCGCGCGTCGAGGAACGTCGCTCCGGGCGGCAGATCCTGGATCACCAAGGCGTTGCGGAACCCGGCCTTCTCGAAGGCGTGGTTCCACCAGAGCGCCGCCTCCCGGACCGCGGACCGCTCGGGCTCGGGCATGCCGCGGTCGAGGTAGTAGACGATCGGCTGCACGGGCTCGGAGATCGCGGCCGACGGGTCCTTCTTCTCGAGGCGCCAGCGCATGGCGAGGAACTTCTCGATCGGCTCGGTGAACGGCGCCGTGTGATCGAGTCGCCGCAGCGGGATGAAGCCGATCCGCGGGTCGAAGGCCCGCGGCCGATAGCCCGGCTCCGGCAGCTTCAGGAACGTATAGTGGACACGCAGGCTCATCGTGCGCCCGTCGGGCAGAACACCGGTGACGGCCGCCGGCGCCCCCTCCGAGACGAACGTCAGAACGGCCTCGATCTCCGTGTTCCTCGGGAAGGCGCCGGTACGCTCGAAGTGGAACGCCGAGCGCGCGGCATCCTGCTTCCACTCGCCGACGCGGGCCGCTTTGAGCGCCGGGAGGATCTCGGTATCGGCCAGCAGGAACGCGGTGGCGTCCACCAGAATGCGCTCCCCCTGTTCCGCCGCGATCGGAAGCGACGCGAGGACCGACGATGGAAACGATTCTTCGACCACCCGCGAGCGCTCCGGGTCGTCGGTGCCACTGCCGTGCGTCGTCTGCCGCTGCACGAGCAGAACGCGCGGGCCCACGCGCTCGAACCGGCAGACGCCGAGTCCGCTGCTCTGTCCGCGGTCGAGGCTGACCTCGAGCACACCCGCTCCCCCGGCCAGCCCCGAGCCGTAGAGGAAATCCCCGGCACGCCCCGAGACCTCCAGCAGCAGCTGCCCGCGCCGGGCATCCCAGTAGAAGGGCAGAAACCCGTCGTGGCGCTCGAGGCCGCGGGTCCGCTCCGAGATCGTCGGCACCGCGTCGGAAGCGGCCTCGGCGGGTTTCGCGGGGGCCTGACCCTGTGTCGAGTTCGAGGCGGCGGCCAGGATCCATGTCGCCAGAGCCAGGGAGCGCATCGGGCACCTCTTTTGACGGAAGCGTTCGGCGCGCGATCTTAGCGCGTCGCCCGGGCGGATTTCGCGCTCACCGCACCGCGATGTGCGCCCGTGCGTGCTCCGTGATCTGTGAGGCGGCGCGATCCTTCGATTCTCCGGCGCGAAGGACCTCGCCGTAGATGATCATGAGCTCCCGGCGCCTGGTGGCGTCCGGAAGGTGGAAGAGACGAAGGCTGACGAAGGTGCCGGCGATCTTGAAGCCCCTGGCGCGAAGGAAGTCCGAGGCGGCCCTGGAGTCGGAGCCGGGCCGATCGTCCATCGTGAAGTAATTCGGGCTCACTCTGACGTCGCCCACGAACGCGAGACGCCCGAGCGCCACGGGCTTCTGCGGGATCCCCGAATAGTCGTAGGTGTCGTTGTTGCTCGGATAGTAGTGCTCGAACTGGATCCAGCAGAAGCGGCGGATCGACCGATCGGCCCCGGCGTCGATGAAGAAATACTGCTCCGCGCCGGCGACCTTCAGGATGTCGATGGACTGCCCGCCCGCGTACCGGAAAGCCTCGTCGAACGAGAACGACGCGGCGGGGTCGGCGGTCGAGATCAACGTGCCGCCCTCGACGCGGCGCAGCGGCGCGGTCTGAGCCAGCAGCTCCGCCGACAGCAACAGCGCCGGGACAGCCATGAGGCAAGGACGCATGCGGCTAATCGTGCCGCAGCGCGACCATCGGATCGACTTTCGTCGCCCGCCGCGCCGGGAAGTAGCAGGCCGAGAGCGCCGCGCCGACGAGAAGCAGCGTCACGCCGCCGAAGGTCGCGGGATCCGTGGCCGTGACGCCGAAGAGCAGCGAGGCGACGGTTCGCGTGAGCGCGAGCGCGCCCGCGATCCCGATCGCGACCCCGATGCCGATCGTGCGCACTCCCTGGCCGACGATCAGCCGCAGGACGTCAGCCGCGCTCGCGCCGAGAGCGACGCGCACGCCGATCTCGCGCGTGCGGCGGCTGACCGAGTAGGCCATGACGCCGAAGACGCCGGCCGTCGCGAGCAGCAGCGCCGCGACCGCGAAGAACCCGATGAGAAGGACGTTGAATCTCCGCGAGCCGAGCGAATCCGAATAGACCTGCGAAAGGGTCCGGAACTTCGTCGGGACCTCCGGGTCGAGCTCCTGGAGAATGCCGCGCGCCGCCGAGGTGACGAGGCGCGGGTCGGCGTCGCCGAGCATCGTGAGGGTGACGGCCGAGCGCGGGCGCTGGAAGAGGTTCACGTAGACCGTCGGCCGCGGGGGCACGTCGAGACCGTACTCGTGGGTGTCGCGCACGATTCCGATGATGGTGAGCACGCGCAGGTCGCCGTCCATGTTCCCGAACTCGATCGTGCGGCCGATCGGGTCCTGGCCCGGCCAGCGCTCGCGCGCGAGCGATTCGGTGATCAGGGCGACGTGCGGGGCGTCGGGTCCGTCGCGCTCGTCGAAGGCGCGCCCGCGAACCAGCGGAATCCCGAGGACCTGGAAGTAGCCATCCGTCGCAACGCAGAAGTCGGCGACGCCCAGACGCTCCTTCTGCTGGAACAGCGCGCCGAGCCCGTCCGTCGTCTTCGGAACTTCGTCCTGCGTCGCCAGCACGAACGTCCCGTCGGGGTGCCCGCCGTCGAGCGGCAGTCCGCTCGTCGCGCCGACCCGCTGCACTCCCGGGATCTGCTCGAGCCGGTCGATCAAGCGCGAAAAGAAGATCGCCTGGCCGGCTTTCTGCTTTGGATCGTCCACCCACGGAAGCGAGACGTCCATGGTGACGATCTTGTCTACGCGGAACCCGGGATTCACGTCGAGCACCTTCATCAGGCTGCGCCCGAGCAATCCCGCCCCGACGACGAGCACCAGCGTGATCGCGATCTGCGCCGACACGATGATCCGGCCGGCCCGCTGGCTGGCCTGTGATCCCGCCTGTCCGCGCCCGCCCTCGCCGAGCCCCCTGCGCAGATCGCCAGACGTCGCGCGGACGGCGGTGAAGACGCCGAGGCCCGCGGCGACGGCGGTGGAAAGGAGGAACGCGAACACGAGCACCGGAAGACTGATCGCGACGCTCTCGAGGCGCGGCAGGCTCGCGGGCGCCAGGGAGACCAATCCGCGGACTCCGGCCAGCGCCCCCACGACGCCGAGGACGCCGCCGGCGAGGGAAAGCAGGAAGGCTTCGGTCAGGAACTGGCGCACCAGCCGTCCGCGTGGCGCCCCGAGAGCGCTGCGGATGGCGAGCTCGCGGTCGCGCACCGAGGCCTGCGCGAGCAGCAGGTTCGCCACGTTCGCGCACGCCACGAGCAGCAGGAATCCCACCGCGCCGAGGAGAATCAGCAGCGCCCCGCGCGCTTTCCCCGTGATCGCGTCCTGGAGCGGCTGGACCGTCCCGTCCACGAGAAGGTAGTCGCCCTTCTCGCTCGATCCTTCGTGGATCCGGCGTGCGATCGCGCTGATGTCCCGGTTCGCCTGCGCGACCGTCACGCCGCGTCGCAGGCGCCCGACGGCGCTGCAGTTGTGCGAAGTACGGCTCGGATTTTCTCCGTCGAGGCCGGCCGGCACCCACAGCTCCGCGTCCGCGGGAAAGCGGAACCCGGCCGGAAGCACGCCGATGACGGAGTACATCTGGTCGTCGATCTTCAGGTGCGCCTGCGAGAGGTCGCGCTGCGACCCGAGGTTCTGCCTCCAGTACCCTTCGCTGACGAGGACGGTGGGCGCGGCTCCCTTCCTGTCGTCGGTCGGGCCGAAGTCCCGCCCGAGCAACGGCCGGACGCCGAAGATCCCGAGGAAGCCGGCCGACACGTGCGCCACGTCCGTGCGCGTGGGCTGGAGGGCGCCCGAAACCGACATGAAGTAGTCGTTGTACCTGGCCATCGCCAGGAAACTGCGGTTCTGATCCCGGAAGTCGTCGAAGTTGGGGTCCGCCAGGCGCGAGGGCCTGCCCTTCGAGGTGACCTCGAAGACGGCCATGATCCGGCTCGCGTCGGAGTACGGCAGCGGCCGAAGAAGGACGCCGTAGACGACGCTGAAGATGGCCGTCGTCGCGCCGATACCGAGCGCGAGCGTGACGACCATGATCGCGGGGACGCCGGGCTTCTTGCCCAGCATCCGCGCCGCGTGCCGGAGGTCCTGCCAGAGTCCGCCCATGTTCCTTCCACGGGATACGGGTCGGCCGGCGAAAGGTTCCGCCGGGTATAGATTTGTGACCTGGATGAGAGATGAAAGGAGCCAACCCATGCCAGGCAAGGTGAAACCGATTCCCGAGGGATACCACAGCGTGACGCCGTACCTCATCGTCGACGGCGCCGCGGCGGCGATCGAGTTCTACAAGAAGGTCTTCGGGGCGACCGAATTGATGCGCATGCCCGCTCCCGGTGGGCGCATCGGGCATGCGGAAATCACGATCGGCGACTCGCACGTCATGCTGGCCGACGAGAACCCCGAGATCAACGCGCGGTCGCCGAAGTCCGTGGGCGGCACGCCGCTCTCGCTGCTCGTGTACGTCGAAAACACTGACAAGACGGTCGAACGGGCCCTCGCCGCCGGGGCGAAGCTCGATCGCCCCGTCGAGGACAAGTTCTACGGCGACCGCATGGGCACGATCCAGGATCCGTTCGGGCACCAGTGGCACGTCGGGACGCACATCGAGGACGTGACGCCGGAGGAGATGAAGAAGCGCATGGCCGCGATGGGACAGGGCTAGGAGGCGTCCCGGTTCCGGGGGAAAATGGCGCCATGCAAATTCGACGTCTCGTCGGCTCCCTCGCCCTGCTCGCAGTCACGGCCGGCTGCGCGAGCAGTCCGCAGCCCTCGACCGCCGCCCTCGCGGTCGGCGCGATCACGCCGCCCGCCGGCTCGCAGATCGACGAGTCGACCGTGCTCGCAGCGACCGTGGCCTTCACGATCGACAATTTCCAGGAGCAGGCCGACACCTACTATCTGGTGACCCAGTTCCAGGCGGCGGACGGCACCTCCTTCAACCACTCCGCCCGGCTCGCCGATCACTCGATCCTCACGGCCGCGAAGGGATCCGAGTTCGTGAGCTATCCCCTCTCGCGCGTGTGGGCCGATCCGAGGTTGAAGAAGCCGATCCGGCTCTGGTTCCAGATCGTCGCGAAGGTCGGCCCGCACGACTCGGTCGTGATCGGCCGCTCCGCGCCCGTCGACTACGCCGCGAAATAGTCGCGCCGGGCCGCTGCGCATCCCCCCTCGAGCAGGGGCCCCCTGCGCTTCGGGACTACAATCCGGCAAAACCTGACTCCGGAGGTCAAGCTCTCCCTTGCAACAGGAACCCGGCACACTCATCGAGGGAAAATACGAGATCCTCGGCAAGATGGGCGAGGGCGGGATGGGGGCGATCTACAAGGTTCGCCACCGCCTCCTCGACGAGATCCGTGTCGTCAAGGTCATGCGGCCGCAGGTCGCCGTCGACGAGGAATTGAAGCTCCGTTTCGTCGAAGAGGCCAAGACCGCGACCCGGCTCAAACACCCGAACATCGGCACGATCCACGATTTTGCGCTGGACGACGACGGGACGGCCTACCTCGTCATGGAGTTCATCGACGGCGTCAACCTCAACGAGCTGCTGGCGCTCAAGGGGTCCCCCTCCGTCGGGCTCGCTCTGGAGATCACCCATCAGGCGCTCCTCGCGCTCGGCTACCTCCACCGCGGCAATGTCGTGCACCGCGACGTCGCGCCCGACAACCTCATGCTGACGCGCGACGACGAGGGAAGAGCGCTCGTCAAGGTCATCGATCTCGGAATCGCCAAGGCGATGGACAGACCCGTCGAGGTAACGTCCACGGGTGTCTTCCTGGGAAAGTTGAAGTACGCCTCCCCGGAGCAATACGGCGCGCTGCCGGCCGGTCAAAGACTCGACGGCCGCAGCGATCTCTATTCCATGGGCCTCGTCCTCTACGAGCTGCTGACCGGAACGCGCCCGATCCGGGGCAACACGGCCGCGGAGCTCCTGAAGGCCCATCTCTTCGAGCCCCCCATCCCTTTCTCGCAGACAGATCCCCAGGGAAAGGTCCCCCCGGAACTGCGCGCCGTGATTCTGAAGGCGCTCGAGAAGGCCAGGGAGGACCGATTCTCTTCCGCCGAGGAGTTCGACCAGGAGCTCGCGACGCTCCGCCAGCGTTTCCCTCCGCCGGCGAAGCTGGAGCGCACGGTTTCCATCCAGCCGATCGCCCCGTCGGGCCCGGTTTCGCAGGTCATGACCGTTGCGCCGGGCCCCACGGTCACGCCGAGCGCCCAGAGTCGGCTGAACCGACAGTTCGTGGTGCAGGCCTCGACCCCGTATCGCGAGGAGGGACACCCGGCGACGGCGAGCGTCGCGAGCGCCGGCGGGAAGATCGAGAGCGAGAAGCGCTCATCCCCGGACCTCCCCTCGCCCAGGCCCGCGCGCCGAACCGCCTGGTTCGCGGTTGCCGGCGGCTTCCTCGTGCTCGCCGCGGGGCTGGCGCTGCTCAAGCCATGGGCCCGCCCGAGCGTTCACCAGCCCGTCGCGCCCCCCGTGGAGACTCCCGCACCCGCCGTTTCCGCCGCACCGGAACCGAGCCCGCAGGCCATCGTGGCGGCGGCGCCGCCGGAACCGAGCCCCCCGCCGAGCCCCGTCGTTCCCGATGCGAAGGAGGCTGCGGCTGCCGCGGAGGAGTCGGCTCGGCTGGCCCGGCAGGCCGAAGAGGCGCGCGCTCGCGCGGGCCGCGCGAGGCAGAACGCCGAGCGTGCCGGAGCCCCGAGCGCGGCGGCCGACCTGTATGAGTTCGGCCGGGCCCAGGAGAAGGAAGGACAGCGGCTCATGGCGCAGCGCAACTATGCAGGCGCCCGCGCGGCCTTCGATGCCGGGGCCGGTGCTTTCGGCCAGGCCGAGACCTCGGGCCGAAAGGCGTCGGAAAGACGCCCGACTCCCGTCGAACGAATCGCCGCCCTGCCGGAGCCGACCGCGCGCCCGCAGCCAGCCGCGCCCGCGGTCTCCGTCCCCTCTGCAGCGCCGGCGCCGGCCAGGGTCCCGTCCTCGCCTCCGACGGCGGCCGCACACGCCGCACCTTCCGACCAGGAGAAGATCCGCCAGGTCCTGCAGGATTACGAACGGTCCCAGAACACCCTGGACCTCAACCTCTACGCGCAGGTCTATCCCGCGCTGTCCGGGCAAGCGCGTTCCAGCATCGAAAGCGCCTGGCAGGGACTCAAGTCGCAGCAGCTCGAGCTGGAGGTACGCAACATCGAGCTCAAGGGCTCCCATGCGGTGGTCCGCGCGCACCAGCGGCTGGTTGCGATCCCCCGCGTGGGAGGCGAACAGCATGACGAGCGCGAGCGCGTCTTCACGCTCGAGAAGCGCGGCGACAACTGGGTGATCGTGAGCCTGAGCTAGAAGCTGTAGTCCAGGCCGATCAACGGAGCGATGTTGGTCTGCAGGCCTTGCCGCGTCAGCGAGAAGAGGACGTTGGCCGTGATGAGCAGGTTGGCGAAGGGATTCACCTTCAAGCCCACCGACCCGAGCAGCGTATTCAGGTCTCCCTGGGTCGTCGTGAGCCTGGGAAACTGCGCGGTGACGGTCTGCGGGGGTTGCTGGCCTTCGGGCTCGCAGTGGCAGTCGCCGCCGTTGGAATCGCCGGTCATGGCCGTGAAGGTCTGCTGCTGCACCTGGACGATCTGCGTGTTGAGAAAGGTGCGGCCGATCACGTCGAAGGCCACCGTGACGCGCGGGTGCACGGCCCAGTCGAATCCACCCGTGTAGTCGACCTCGCCCGGAATGGTCAGCCGAGGTATCGGAGCTTCGCCATTCGGCGGGTTCTTTTCCTCGGGCGTCCGATCGTCCGATGGCTTGGTCGACCAGGTGTATCCGGCGTTGATGTGCGGCGAGATCGTCCCCAGGTGCACGGACCAGATCAGAGAAGCCCGAGCCTGCCACACGCCCGTTCCGAGCAAGTCCCGTTCTTCTCCGGTCGGCAGCCGGAAGTCCGCGCCGAACGCGAGGCCGCCGGCGGACCCCTCGAGCGCCCGGAATTTTCCACGGAGCACGATGTCACCGACGCCGGTGGCGCTCCCGCTGTCCTGGAACGTCTCGCTCGCGCTGTCCCCCGGGAAGCGGTGGATGGGAGTGTCCGAGCAATTCGGAGTCCCTCCCGGGCACGGCCCCGTCGCCAGCCGCTGGATCGTCGCGTCCGTGCTGGCGTTCAGGCCGACCTTGACGATCGGAATGGCCGCCGCGATGTCGAACCGGTCCGAGACGCCGTAGGTCATCACGAAGGCGACGATGTCCGACGTGAGCTTCACCGAGAGATTCGCCGTGATGACGTCCCCCTCGATGTACTTGCCGACGTCGGTGTGCTGGAAGGCAAGCCTGAGGTCGCCGTCCTTCAGGGACAGGTCGTTGATCCGGCTGAAGTCGAAGTGACTGTAGTTCAGGCCCAGGTTGGCCTTGCCCTTGCCGATCGTGTCCGTGCGTTCCGCATAGATCGGGCCGAAGCTCTCGGTCGCGCGCGTAAAGGTGCCGAGCGCCGGATCGAACCGGTACGTGAATCCCCCCGCCGAGGAGGCGAGCGGAAACGAGGAGAGCTGGATGGCAAGCTCCTGGTTGAACTGCCGCAAGGCCAGAAACTGGGTCTGGTCGAGACTGTTGAAATGGGCGACGTGGCTGGTACCCCCGACGAGAGGGGGGGGCGCCAGGGTGATTCCGTGCTGCAGGAAATCCGTCAGGAGGTCCCTTAAACCGGTTTGCGCCACCAGCGCCGAGGGCACGGTCAGCGCGAGGGTGGCGACGAGCACTGCGAGCCGGCGAGAGGGCATGCGCTCCTCCTTTTCATTCGCGAGGACGGGATTCTTCCAGAAGACTATGGGGGTCCCGCCGGACCGTCAAGGAGAAACGGACAGCCGTCGAGCGAGGCGCTCCGAAAAGTCGCCGTCGATCGGGACGGGCTCGCGGCGGACGCTCGTGCCCGCGAGCCGCCGCGCCGAATCGCTAGTGTTTGGCCTCGTTGGGGTCCGAACCTCCACCCCTCGTCCACTCGCCCGAGTCCTCGCCGACTTCGATTGGCGGAGGCGTCTTCAGTCCTTGAGGTGCCGGCGTCTCCTTGAATCCCTGCGCGTCGCGCGGGTTTTTTTCCTCCGGCGCTTCCTCCTCGGCAGTCGTGTCTCGAGTCTTTGACGGATCGCTCATGGAACCTCCTGCGCTCCCGCGCAGAGCCACGATACCGCAGCCCGTCGAACCATCTTTCATTCGCTCGAAATCGATCGAATCAAACGATCGGACATGCACGAGCGCAGGGGGTACGCTTCTCGGTGCAAGCCTCGACTCGCCCGGCACGCGGCTTGCAATTACTCCAACCGACCGTGACAGCAGTCCGTTCGCGCGGGGTCGAAAAAGAACGAGGAAGGAGAGCGCTCATGAGTTTCTCCGGGCCGCACTCGATCCGCAGAGTCCTCTGGACGGCGATCCTTGCCGTTTTCGCGTTTGCGAGTGCCGCTCACGCGGGACAGCCGATCGCGAGCTTCACCTTCGATCCCACGGCGCCCAACGCGGGGGCCACCGTGATGTTCACCGATACCTCCACGGAGGGCCCGACATCGTGGCTCTGGAACTTCGGTGATTCCACGGCCGGATTGCTGAATACGTCCGACCAGCAGAACCCGTTCTTCAGCTACAACTTCGCGGGCACCTACACGGTCACGCTCACGGTCTCCAACGGAGACGGGCTTTCGAGCACCTCGCACACCGTGATCGTCGGCGGCACGAGCTTCGTCCCGTGTACCCCGACGGCGACCACGCTGTGCGTGGGAAACGGGCGTTTCAGCGTCTCGGCCGACTGGACCACGCCGGACGGCTTGTCGGGCCACGGAAACGCCACGAAGCTGACCGACAACGGGGGCTACTTCTGGTTCTTCGAGCCGTCCAACATCGAGCTCGTCGTCAAGGTCCTCAACGGCTGCGAGATCAACAACGCCTACTGGGTCTTCGCCTCCGGCCTGACGAACGTGCAGGTGGTCCTGAACGTCAGGGACGAGAAGACCGGCGAGATCTTCGCGAACACGAACCCGCAGGGCGTCGCCTTCGCGCCGGTCCAGGGCACGAACGCGTTCCCGAACTCCTGCCCGTAGACCGCGAACGCACGGTATCCGCTTCTCGAGGGCGACGGGCAACGAGCTCGTCGCCCTTTTTCGCTGCGCCAGGGAGCTCCGCCTCGAATCCGATCTACCATTCCGCCGTGGACCCCGTCCGCGTCGCGCTCGTCGGGGCTGCCGAGACGGGTCTCATCCCTCCCGGAAGCGCCGTGCTGCTCGCCGTCTCCGGCGGGGCGGACTCCATGGCGCTGCTTTACGGAGCGGCCGAGGCGGCGAAGGAGACGGGCTGGCGGATCTCGGTCGGCCACGTGCACCACGGGTGGCGGCCGAAGGAGGGCGACCGGGATCTCGCGTTCGTGGCCGAGCACGCGAAGCGGCTCGGGCTGCCCTTCTTTTCCCGGCGAGCGGACGCCCGCCGCGCGGCCAAGGAGCTCGGGCTCTCTCCGGAGGCCGGTGCGCGACACGTCCGCTACCGGGCGCTCGCCGAGATGGCGGTCGAGGCCGGGGCCGCGCTCGTGGCCACGGCGCACCAGCATGAGGATGCCGTGGAATCGCACGTGCTCGCCCGCGAGCGGCAGGGCGGGATCGCCGCGCTTGCGGGGCCGCAGGAGAGCCGTTCGGACGGCGTCGTCCGGCCGCTTCTCTCGGTCTCGCGTCGGGAGATCCTGGCGTTCCTCTCCGAGCGCGGCATCGCCTTTCGCCGCGACGCCACCAACGGCGACCTGCGCCTGGCGCGCAACCGCGTGCGGCGCACGCTCGCGCGCCTCAAGGAGTCACCCGGCGGCGAGGACTCGCTGCGGGCGATGGCCCTCGAGATCGCGCGGCTCGGCGTCGAGCGGCGCCTGCTCGAGTCGGAGTACGAAACGCGCATCCTGCCCGCGGCGAGGATTGGCGCCGACGGCGTCGTGATCGACGCGGCGCTGCTCGCGGGCTCCTCCGAGGAGCTCCAGCGCCTCGCTCTCTCGCGCCTGGCCGCCCCCTTTGCCCGCCCCGGTAAGCCGCCGATGACCGGGCGCGAGCGCGAACAGCTGCTTGCCCTGCTCGCCGGCGGCGCCGACTTCCGCTTCGAGGCTGGCCGGCGGATCCGCTTCGAGCGGCGCGGGGCGCAATTCTCGGTCGGGGCGCGGGCGGTGTACGATTCGCCGGGTCGGATCTCGACGAGGAAGAAGAACCGGGAGGTCGGTCCGTGAAACTGGTGCGGCGCTACGAATCGCGACAGATCGCCGAGCGCGTCGAAGCCGTCGCCGGCGCCATCGACCGGGACCTGCGGGAGCGGCCCCTCATCGTCGTGTCGCTGCTCAAGGGCTCGGCCTTCTTCATGGCGGACCTCACCCGCAAGCTCCGCGGCCCGTTTTCCTGCGAATTCATGCACGTGCGGCGGGCCGAGGGCGCCCGCGAGGTCCTCCAGATCGACTTTGCCAGCGGCTTCACCGTCCGGGACAAGCATGTCCTGCTGCTCAAGGACGTCGTCCACACCGGCATCATCGAGACCTACCTCATGGACCACCTGCGGGGCGACGGCGCCGCCTCCCTGCACCTGGGGGCCATCGTGGACAAGCCGATCGACCGGACCACCAGCGTCACGGTCGATTTTTCCCTCTTTTCCGCCGAGGATGCGGGCCTCTTCGCCGGTTATGGCATGGAGCACGAAGGCCTTCACGCCCACCTGCCGGACATCTATGAGGTCGTGTCCGAGCAATAATTCCCGGCCGGAGTCCGTTAGACTGAGAGACCGGGTTCGGCCCGCGGAAGGAGTACCCCTTTGAACGCCACGATCAAGAACCTGCTTCTCTGGATGGTCATCCTGGTGTTGATCATCCTGGCCTGGAACGTCTTCAAGACCGGGGCCACGACCGTCGAGGAGGTCAACTTCTCGCAGTTCCTCGACCAGGTCGCCCAGGGTCACGTCCAGAAGGTCACGATCCGCGGCGAGGAGATCAGCGGCGTCTACGCGGCCTCGGCCGCCAAGCACGAGCCGCGCTTCAAGACCTACGCCCCGACCTACCCCGACCTCGTCAAGGACCTGCGCGCCAAGGGCGTCGAGATCGAGATCATGCCCCTGAAGGACTCGACCTTCGTCTCGGCCCTCGTCATGTACGGGCCGCTCATCCTGCTCGTCGCGATCTGGTTCGTGATCATGCGGCAGATGCAGGCCGGCGGGAACAAGGCCATGTCCTTCGGCAAGTCGCGGGCAAAACTCCTGACGCCGACCCAGAAGAAGGTGACGTTCAAGGACGTCGCCGGCGTCGAAGAGGCCAAGGTCGAGCTGCAGGAGATCATCGAGTTCCTCAAGGACCCGCAGAAGTTCCAGAAGCTCGGCGGCAAAATCCCGAAGGGCGTGCTGCTGATCGGCTCGCCCGGCACCGGCAAGACCCTGCTCGCGCGCGCCGTCGCGGGTGAGGCCAACGTTCCCTTCTTCACGATCTCGGGCTCGGACTTCGTCGAGATGTTCGTCGGCGTCGGGGCCTCGCGCGTGCGCGACCTCTTCGAGCAGGGCAAGAAGAACGCGCCGTGCATCATCTTCATCGACGAGATCGACGCGGTCGGCAGGCACCGCGGCGCGGGGCTCGGCGGCGGCCACGACGAGCGCGAGCAGACGCTGAACGCGCTGCTCGTCGAGATGGACGGCTTCGACACGAACGAGGGCGTCATCCTCGTGGCCGCGACCAACCGGCCCGACGTCCTCGACCCGGCGCTGCTGCGCCCGGGTCGCTTCGACCGGCGCGTCGTGGTGGACCGTCCCGACCTGCGCGGCCGCGAGCAGATCCTGAAGGTGCACACGCGCTCGACGCCGCTCTCCGAAAACGTGGACCTCTCGATCATCGCGCGGGGCACGCCCGGCTTCTCCGGCGCCGACCTCGCGAACCTCGTCAACGAGGCGGCCCTGAACGCCGCCCGCTTCAACAAGAAGAAGCTCGAGATGATCGACTTCGAGTACGCCAAGGACAAGGTCATGATGGGCCCCGAGCGCAAGTCCATGATCATGACCGAGGAAGAGAAGAAGAACACGGCGTACCACGAGGGCGGGCACGCGCTCGTGGCCGCGATCCTGCCGGACGCCGATCCCGTGCACAAGGTCACCATCATTCCGCGCGGCCGCGCTCTGGGCCTGACGATGCAGCTGCCGTCCGAGGACAAGTACTCGCACACCAAGGAGTACCTGGAGTCGACGATCACCGTGATGATGGGCGGTCGCATCGCCGAGGAAGAGTTCCTCGGGCACATGACCACCGGCGCGGGCAACGACATCGAGCGCGCCACGGATCTCGCGCGCAAGATGGTGTGCGAGTGGGGCATGAGCGAGCTCGGCCCCCTGACTTACGGCCGCCCCGAGCAGGAGATCTTCCTCGGACGCGACCTCGGGCGCACGCAGGACTACTCGGAGGCGACCGCCAACCAGATCGACGCCGAGGTCAAGCGCATCGTGACCGCCGCGTACGACCGGGCGAAGAAGCTCATCACCGACAACCGGAAGGCGATGCACCGCCTCGCCCGGACCCTGCTCGAGAAGGAAGTCCTGGAGGGCGACGAGGTCCTCCAGATCATCGCCGAGGAGTCCGGAACCGACATCTCGAAGCTGCGCAAGTCCGGGCCGCCCAAGCCCCCGATCCTGCCGGGCGCCACGCCCGAGATCGCGGACGGGACGATCGGGCCGCTGGTTCCCGAGCCGGCTTAAGAAAAAAGGCGGAACCCCCGGCGCGTCCTGCCGCGTAGTACCCGGCATGAAGAGCGGTGAAGCCTTTTTGCCCGAGTTCGACGCGGAGATGGCGACGACCCGACGGCTGCTCGAGCGCGTCCCGGCCGACAGGCTGGACTGGAAGCCGCACCCGAAGTCGCGCACCCTCGGCGAGATCGCGACGCACGTGACGGAACTGCCCCGCTGGGGCCTGCGCCTCGAAGCGCTGGAGTGGCAGGTCGGCAGCGAGAAGGCGCCCCCCATGAGGTCCGCCGCCGAGTACCTGGAGCGGTTCGACGAGAACGTCGCGTCTGCCCGCTCCGCCATCGCCCGCAAGACGGACGCCGAGATGCAGGAAGAGTTCACCGTCCTGAAGCCGAACGGCGAGGTCTTCTTCAAGCGTAAGCGCCGGTCCGTCCTGCGGCGGATCCTGCTGAATCACCTGATCCACCACCGCGGGCAGCTCTCCGTGTACCTGCGGTTGAACGACGTGCCGCTGCCGTCGATCTACGGGCCCACGGCGGACGAAGGGGTGTAGCCCCCCTCACCCTGCCCTCTCCCCCCTCCGGGTGGAGAGGGCGCTCAAAAAGGGACTGCCGCCCTCAAGCACTCCCTCTCCCGGCGGGAGAGGGTTGGGGTGAGGGGGCTCACATCACACTACACTCGATCCCATGCACGTCGTCATCTTCGGCGCCTCGGGCATGGTCGGCGCCGGCGTCCTGCTCGAGTGCCTCGACGATCCCCGCGTCGCCTCGGTCCTCGTCGTCGGACGCACCTCCTGCGGCCGGACGCATCCGAAGCTCACCGAGGTCCTCCACGCCGACTTCTACGACTACACCGCCGTCCAATCCCGCTTCGCCGGCCTCGACGCCTGCTTCTTCACGCTCGGCACCTCCGCCGCGGGCAAGGACGAGGCGACCTACCGCCGCCAGACCTTCGACCTGACGCTGGCGGCCGCGCGCGCGATGGTCAGTCCGCGCCTCACCTTCTGCTACGTCTCCGGCGCCGGAACGGACAGCACCGAGCGCGGCCGGATGATGTGGGCCCGCGTGAAGGGCGCGACCGAAAACGCGCTTCTGCGCATGCCCTTTAAGGCGGCGTTCATGTTGCGTCCCGGCTTCATCCAACCGCTCAAGGGCGTCCAATCGAAGACCCCTGCGTACCGCTGGGCCTATGTCGTCTTCGGCCCCATTCTGCCCCTGCTGCGCCGCCTCGCGCCGGGCCAGATCACGACGACCGTCGCCGTCGGACGCGCCATGATCGCGCTCGCCCTGCACGGCCACGCGAAGCACATTCTCGATCCCGACGACATCAACGAGGCGGCTGATTCCGCGGGTTAAACTCGCCAATGTGGACGCCGACGCCGACTCCGATCTCATCATCCCCGCTCCCGACGCCGACACCCTGCGCGACGTCGCGTCCTGGGACGGGTTCCGGCCGGCGAGCTTCGCCGCCTCGGACTTCCCGGTGGACCTCGTGCGGTTCGCGGGCTCGAGCTCGCGGCCGGTCGTCCTTTCCCGCGCCCGGCGCGCGGAGAGCCTGAAGGCCCTCCCCGCGAGCCTCCGATCGCGCGCGGAGGCGGCCTTCGAGCGGGCCGCCCGCAAGCCCGGCGCGCTCAAGCTGGCCCACGGGCGTCGCCTCGACCTCGGCCCGGGGCCGGCCGTCATGGGCGTTCTCAACGTCACGCCGGACTCCTTCTCGGACGGGGGCGTCCACTTCGATCGCGACCGCGCCGTCGGGGCCGCGCTCCGGATGTTCGCAGAGGGCGCGGCGATCGTGGACGTCGGCGGAGAATCCACGCGCCCCTCCACCTACGGCGCGGCGCGCGAGCTCTCCGCGGACGAAGAGATCGCCCGCGTCGTTCCCGTGATCGCCGGCATCCGGGAGCGTTCGGCCGAGCCCCTCTCGATCGACACGCGCAAGGCGGCTGTCGCGCGGGCGGCCGTCGAGGCCGGGGCGGACCTCGTCAACGACGTCACGGCCGGTCGCTTCGATCCCGCGATGCTTCCGGCTGTCGCCGCGATGGGGGCCGGCGTGGTCCTCATGCACATGAAGGGGACGGACCCGCGCACGATGCAGGCCGACCTCGAGTACGCCCACCCACTCGGCGACATCGCCGCGTTCCTCGCCGATGCGGCCGACCGCGCCTCCGCGGCCGGCATCGGGTCCGACGCCATCGCGATCGATCCGGGCCTCGGCTTCGGCAAGAGTCCCGAGCAGAACCTGCTGCTGCTGCGCCATCTGGCCGCTCTGCGCACGATGGGCCTGCCCGTCGTGATCGGCGCCTCGCGCAAGGCGTTCGTCCGGCGGTTTTCCGGCGTCGCGGACGACTCCGGCCCGGCCGACCGTCTGCCCGGCTCGCTCGCAGCGCTCGCCGCCGCATCGAGCGCGGGGGCCGCGATCCTGCGCGTGCACGACGTTGCCGAATCCGTTCGTTTCCTGCGGCTCTCCCGGGCCATCGCCGGCGCGGCCCAGCCGGCGGCCGCCGGAGCCGCCGTCCGGTGATCCCGTCGCTCGCCTCGCGCTTCGGCGCCCTCGCGCACCTGAACTTCGGGTGGCGCGACGCCCTCGACATCCTGATCGTCGCGATCATCACGTACGCGCTGCTGCGCCTGATCCGCGGCACGCGCGCCGTGCAGATGGTCCTCGGGCTCTTCGCGATTTTCTTCGTCTACGTCCTGGCGAGCCTGTTGAAGCTCGTGGCCCTGACGACGGTGTTGAAGGCGCTCATCTTCTACGTGCCCTTCGCCATCATCGTGCTCTTCTCGCACGACCTGCGCCGGGCGCTCGCCGCTTTCGGGCGCACGCCCTTCTTCGCCCTCTTCTCCGGGTACCACGCCGAGGAAACCGTCTCCGAGATCGTCCTGGCCGTGACATCCCTCTCGGCCCGCCGGGTGGGCGCGCTCATCGTGCTCGAGCGCCGCGAGGGTCTGAAGAACTACATCGAGAACGGTTCGCGGATCGACTCGGTCGTGTCCTACGAGCTGCTCGTGACCCTCTTCGCGCCGGGCACCCCGATGCATGACGGCGCCGTGATCATCTCGGGCGACCGGGTGGCGGCCGCGGCGAGCTTCCTGCCCCTCTCGCTCAAGGAAGGCCTGCCCAAGCGGTTCGGCACGCGCCACCGCGCGGCCATCGGCATCACCGAGGAAACCGACGCGATCGCGATCCTCGTCTCCGAGGAACGTGGGACGATCTCGCTCGCCCGCGGCGGCGAGATCGAGGAGGACCTGGACGCGAAATCCCTGCGCGACCTGCTCTTCCGCGAGTTCGCGGCGTACAGGTAGAGAGAGACCATGCAGCTGTCGCGCATCTTCTTCCGCAACCCCGGCACCAAGCTGCTGGCCCTCGCGATCGCGTGCGCGACCTGGTTCGTGCTCTCGGGCCAGCGGCGCGAGCGTATCTCGGAGCGCAGCTACCGCATCCCGCTCTCGGTCGTGAACGTGCCCCCCGGGACGGTGATCGTCTCGCCCCTTCCCGATGCGATCGCCGTGCGCATCCGGGGCGCGTTCACGCCGCTGCGGAGCCTCGAGCCCGGGAAGCTCGAGGCCGTGGTCGACCTCGCCGACGCGGTCCCCGGGGAGAAACGCTATGCGCTCTCTCCCGGCGACATCAACGTGCCGCAGGAGGTCGAGGTCATCGCCATCGCGCCTGCCGAGATCCCCATCGTCCTCGACGCGATCGCCGACAAGACGGTCCCCATCGTCGCCGAGATCACCGGGGAGCCCGCGCCCGGGGCGCACCTCGACGAAGTCACCACCGAACCGAAGAGCGCGCGTATCATCGGACCCGCCAAGACATTGGCCCGCATCTTCACCCTTCCGACCGACCCGGTCTCGGTCGAAGGGCGCGACGCGGGATTTTCCGAGACGACGACGCTCGCGCTCCAGGCGCCCGGGGTGCGGGTGCGCGAGGGACAGGCGGTCACCGTGAGGGTCCGGATCCGTCCGGCGCCCCCACCCGAGCCGACGCCCCGGCCCACGCCCGGGCGCGGCAGGAAGGCAAAGACGTGAAGCTCTTCGGGACCGACGGGCTGCGGGGCAAGGCGGGCGAGTTCCCGCTCGACCCCGCTTCGGTGCGGCTGCTCGGCCGCGAGTTCGGCAATCGCCTCTCCGGCGGCCGGCCGGTGCGCGTCGTCGTCGGCGGCGACACGCGCGAGTCCACGCCGCGCATCGTGGCGGACCTGGCGGCGGGCCTCGTGGAGGGGGGCTGCAACGTCGCTCCCGCCGGCATCATCACGACGCCCGGGGTCGCGGAGCTCGTCCTCGAGCTCGGCGCTGCGGCGGGGATCGCCGTCTCCGCCTCGCACAACCCCTACGAGGACAACGGCATCAAGATCTTCGGCCCCGACGGACGCAAGTGGCCGGACGAGGAGGAGGAGTTCCTCGAGGGCAGGCTCCTCGCGGCGGGCCCGCAGGCGGCCGCGCCGCCGACGCCGGCGCCTCCCGATCCGGACCCGGGCCTCGTCGCGACCTACGTCTCGCGCCTGAAGGCGAGCCTGCCGGAGAGCCTCGACGGCTTCCCGGTGCTGCTCGACCTCGGCAACGGGGCCGCGTTCCAGATCGGCCCGCGCGCCTTCCACCGCGCGGGTGCGCGCGTGACGACGATCCACGACGCGCCCGACGGCCGCAACATCAACCTCGCGTGCGGCGCGCTCCATCCCGAGGGGATGGCGCGGGCGACCCGCGAGTTGGGCGTCGCGCTCGGCGTGGCGTTCGACGGCGACGCCGACCGGTCGATCTTCGCCGACGAGACGGGGCGCATCCTCGACGGCGACGACGTGCTCTGGATCATCGCCCGCGACTGGAAGGCGCGCGGGCTGCTGACGCCGGGCGGCGTCGTCGGGACGGTCATGTCCAACTTCGGGCTCGAGGCGGCGCTCGCGCAGGAGGGCATCCCGTTCCGCCGGTCCGCGGTCGGCGACCGCAACGTGGCCCGCATGATGGACGAGGCCGGGGCGGCGCTCGGGGGCGAGGCGTCCGGCCACGTGCTGCTGGCTCCCCTCTCGCCGGCCGGCGACGGGATCCTGACGGCGCTGATCCTCTCGACGATCGTCCGGGCGAGCGGGCGCAGGCTCTCGGAGCTCGCCACGCTCCAGAAGATGCCGCAGACGCTGCGCAACGTCCGCGTCGGGCGCCGGGCGCCCATCGAGGACACCGAGGTCATCGTGCTGGCGATCGGCCGCGCCGAGCAGACGCTGCGCGCGCGCGGCCGCGTCTTCCTGCGGTACTCGGGGACCGAGCCGCTCCTGCGCATCCTCGTCGAGGGTCCGGAGGCCGCCGAGGTCAAGGCCATCGCCGACGAGCTCGAGGCGACCGTGCGGGAGGCGCTGGCGGTCCGCTCTTGAAGGGAATCCGCGCGGTCCTCTTCGATGCGGGGGGCACGCTCATCCACATGGACGGAGAACGGGTCTCGCGGGCCGTCGGACGGGACCACGACGCCGCGCTCTTTCGCCGTGCCGAGTCGGACGCCGTCTCGGCCGTGCGCCGCTTCGTCCTCGCCAACCCGAAATCGGCCGACTCGGAGCGGGTCCCCCTGTACTTCGACACGCTGCTCGCGGGGCTGGGCTTCGAGGCGCCGGGGGATCGCCGGGCCGCGGTCGGACGCCTCGCCGCCGAGCACGCGCGGGCGAACCTCTGGTCGCGCGGGGCGGACGGCGCCGCCGAAACTCTCGCCTCGCTGCGGACACGCGGCTACCGCGTGGCGGTCATCTCGAACGCGGACGGCCGGGTCCGCGGCCTCCTCGAGAACGCGGGCCTCGGCCACCTGCTCGAGTTCGTCCTGGATTCCGCCGAGATCGGCCTCGAGAAGCCGGACCCCCGGATCTTTCACGCCGCGACCACTCGCCTGGAGCTTCCGCCCTCCGCCTGCGCGTACGTGGGCGACATCTACGAGATCGACGTCGTGGGCGCCGCGGGCGCGGGCCTGCTTCCCGTCCTCATCGGAGCAGGCCCGGCCCCCGAGGGGGTCCTCCGGGTGCCCAATCTCCGCGCGCTCGACGCCCTCTTCCCCGGCTTCGCATAGACTTCGCCCAACAACCCCGTTTCGGAAGGAGGAGCCCGATGATTCGCACTCTCGCGGAACACTGGTGGGTCCTGCTGCTGCGCGGACTCTGCGCCATCCTCTTCGGCGTCGTGGCCTACACGCGGCCCGGCGTGACGATCGCGGTGCTCGTGCTCCTGTGGGGCGCCTACGCGCTCGTGGACGGCATCTTCGAGGTCATCGCGGGCGTGCGGGCGAAGTACGGCTCGCTCATCTTCCTGGGCGTCCTCGGAATCGCGGCCGGCGTCGTCACGTTCCTCTGGCCCGGCGTCACGGCGATCACGCTGCTCTACATCATCGCGTTCTGGGCCATCGTCGCCGGCGTGCTGCAGATCTCCGCGGCGATCCGGCTGCGCCAGGAAGTCGAGGGCGAGTGGCTCTGGATCCTGTCGGGCGTCTGCATGGTCGTCCTCGGCGGCCTGCTGTTCGCGCGGCCGGGCGCAGGCGCCCTGTCGGTGATGTGGCTGATCGGATCCTTCGCGATCGCGTGGGGGGTTCTGCTCGTGATCCTGGCGTTCCGGCTGAAGGGGCACCACGGAAGGCTGTCCGCCCGAACCGCGTAGAAGTTCCCGAATCGCCGTTTCGGACGGAATCGCTCGCGGCGTGAGAAGTCACCCGAGCGCAGCGAGGGTGGAGGCTCACGCCGCGGGAGCCGGAGCGCAGCGAAGGGATCAGCCGGGCGGTCGAGCGCGCATCCGCGCGAGCCGCTCGGCGGTGCGCGCCTTCGGGCGCGCAGATCCTTCGCGGAGCGGAGGCGACGTCTACCCGTACCTTTCGATGTCCGCCGGGATCTCTCCGATCACGTTCGCGTCCGTGAAGATCAGCGCGGTGCCGGCGATCGGCAGGTAGACCGTGTGGTTGCCGGCCGCCATGTCCACGCGGCATTCGTAGAAGCCCTGCGGCGAGATGGTCATCAGCATCGCCGGCTTGTTCTTGTACTCGAGCATCGGGCAGAACAGGATGACTCTGGTGGGCATGTCCGACTCACTCCTTCCCGAGAATCTCCAGCATCTCTTCCCAGGTGGCCATGGGGACTCCCAGGGCCTTGGCCTTGTCGAGCTTCGATCCCGCCGATTCTCCCACGACCACGTAGTCGGTCTTCTTCGAAACCGAACCCGAGACCTTCGCGCCGGCCGCGGCCAGCCGCTCGGCCGCCTCCTCGCGGGTGATCCCGGAGAGGGTCCCCGTGATCACGACGGTTTTTCCGGCGAGGGCGCCCTCCGGCGGCCGTTCCTGGATTTGCCCGTCCAGTCGCACGCCGTGGCGCCGCAGGTTTTCGACGAGGGCGCGCTGGCGCGGATGCGCGAACCACGCGGAGAGAGCCGCGGCCGTGTTGGGGCCGACCTCGTCCACCGCCTGCAGCTGGTCGTCGGTCGCGGCGGCGAGGGCATCGATCGACCCGAACCGCCCGATCAGCGTCTTCGCGGCCTTCTCGCCGACGTGGCGAATCCCGAGCGCGAACAGGAGGCGCGACGCATCGTTGCCCTTGCTCTTTTCGATTTCCTCGATCAGGTTTGCGGCGGACTTCTCGCCCCAGCGCTCGAGCTCGACGAGGTCCGTCGCCCGGAGATCGTAGATCGAGGCGACATCGGTGAGCAGGCCGGCCGTGACCAGCTGGTCGACGAGCTTCTCGCCGAGCCCCTCGATGTTCATCGCGCGCCGCCCGCAGAAGTGCCGCAGGGCTTCGCGGACGACGGCCGGGCAGGCCGGGTTGATGCAGCGCGTGGCGACCTCGCCTTCTTCCCGGACCACGGGATCACCGCACTCCGGGCACTTCTCCGGCATCCGGAAGGGCGGAGCTCCCGGCGGCCGCTTCTCCAGGATCACGCGCACGACCTTCGGGATGACATCGCCGCCCTTCTCGATCACGACGGTGTCGCCCACGCGCACGTCCTTGCGCGAAAGGTCCTCGTAGTTGTGGAGCGTCGACCGCTTGACCGTCGAGCCCGCGAGCAGCACGGGATCGAAATGCGCGACCGGGGTCAGCGTTCCCGTGCGGCCGACGTTGACCGAGATCTCGCGCACGACAGTCGTCGCCTCCTCCGCCGGGTACTTGTACGCGAGCGCCCAGCGCGGCGACTTCGCGGTCGCGCCGAGCTCATCCTGGGTCGTGCGCTCGTCCACCTTGATCACGACGCCGTCGGTCTCGAATTCGAGCCCGCGCCGCTTCTCGTGCCACGACTCGACGAACGCGCGGACTTCGTCGAAGGTCTCGCAGCGCCTCCAGTGCGGGTTGACCGGGAACCCGAGCGCCTTCAACCGGCCGAGCGCCGCCGACTGGCTGTCGGGCATCGGCGACGCCTCGACGATCGCGTAGAGCCAGGCGTCGAGCCGGCGCCTGGCCGTGACCCGCGAGTCCAGCAGGCGCATCGTTCCCGCCGCGGCGTTCCTGGGGTTCATGAAGAGGGGCTGCCCCTCCTCCTCGCGGGCCGCGTTGACGCGCTCGAACGCCTTCTTCGCGTAGTAGACCTCGCCGCGGACCTCGAGGGGCGCGGACTCGGAGATCGTGAGCGGGACGGTCCGGATCGTCCGGACGTTGTCGGTAACGTCCTCGCCGCGCGCCCCGTCGCCGCGGGTGGCGCCGCGCACGAGCCGCCCGCCCTCGTAGCGCAGCGAGATCGAGAGCCCGTCGATCTTCAGCTCCGCCACGAACCCGCGCGGCTCGCGGCCGAGCACGCGGGTCGCCCGCGCGAGCCAGGCCTCGGCCTCCTCCCACGAGTACGCGTTTTCGAGCGAGAGCATGACCTGGGCATGCACGACCGTCGCGAAGCCCTCGGCCGGCGCGCCGCCGACCCGACGGGAGGGCGAGTCGGCGCTGGCGAGCTCCGGGTGCTCCTCCTCGAGGGCCACGAGCTCGCGCATGAGCCCGTCGAACTCGGCGTCGGTGATCTCCGGCCGGTTCTCCGCATAGTAGAGCCGCTCGTGGCGGCGCAGCTCGTCGCGCAGGGCCTCGACGCGCCGGCGGGCCGCCGCGGTCGCCGGACGCCCGGGCGCGGCCGCGGGCGGCGGCGGCGCGGAAGGCGCGGTCTTTTTCGCCATCGGCCGCATGCTACAGTCACCGCAATGTCCGCGGCAAAGGTGCGGGTCCTCGCCCTCGCGCTCCTCGCGGCAGCGTCGGCCGGCCGGCTCCACGCCCAGCCCTTTCCGCCGCCGGTGGCGTCCTACCAGATCACGTGTCGTCTCGACACCGAGAAGAAGACCGTCGAGGGCACCGAGGTCCTCGCGTGGAAGAACACGACCTCACACCCGGCGGCGACGCTGCGGCTCCACCTGTACCTGAACGCCTTCCGCAACACCCTCTCCACCTTCTGGCGCGAGTCGGGCGGCCAGCACCGCGACGGGAGCCTGCCGGATTCGTGGGGCTCGATCGAGATCTCCCGCATGTCGGGCCCCGACGGCACGGACCTGCTCCCGGCGATGCGCTTCATCGCGCCCGACGACGGCAACGCCGATGACCGGACCGTCGCCGAGGTCATCCTGCCCCGGCCCGTGCAGCCCGGCGAGACGATCTCCGTGGCGATGGACTTCGTGTCCATCCTGCCGCGCGTCTCGGTGCGCACGGGCTACAAGGACGACTTCTTCATGGTCGTCCAGTGGTTCCCCAAGATCGGCGTCCTCGAGGAAAAGGGCTGGAACTGCCACCAGTTCCACGCGTCGACCGAGTTCTTCTCCGACTTCGGCAACTACGACGTCTCGATCGACGTTCCCGCCCGCTACAAGGGCAAGGTCGGCGCCACGGGACAGCGCGTGGACGAGCGCGAGACCTCGACCGGACGCGTGCTCGACCGATTCCGCCAGCAGGGCGTGCACGACTTCGCGTGGACCGCCGACCCGAGCTACCTCGTGCTCGTCGACGCCTTCCGCGAGGCAGGAGTCGGCGACGTGCAGCTCCTGCTCTACCTCCAGCCCGAGCACGCGGGCCAGGCCGACCGCTACTTCAACGCGGCCAGGGCCGCGCTCTCGGGCTACGGCCGCGTCCTCGGCGGCTATCCCTACGCCACCCTTTCCATCGTGGATCCGCCCTGGGGGGCGCATGGCGCGGGCGGCATGGAATACCCGACGCTCATCACCGGCGGCGCCGCATGGAGCGCTCCGAAGAGCATCCACCGCCCCGAGGGGGTGAGCGTGCACGAGGCCGGCCACCAGTTCTTCTACGGCCTGCTCGCTTCGAACGAGTTCGAGGAGGCCTGGCTCGACGAGGGGTTCAACACGTACATGACCGATCGCGTCATGAACGCGACGTACGGCGCGAACCGCGTGGACCTCGGCGTCTTCGGCCTCCACTTCCCGCTCGGGATCGACATCCGCTACCCGGTGGACACCAACCGGCGCTACTTCGAGGTCGCCGACTGGGACGTGCTCGCCTCGGAGGGCTGGAAGTTCCGCAACCGGCGCTCCTACGGGAGCCAGGTCTACTCGAAGACGGCCCTCACGATGGCGACCCTCGAGCGCCTGCTCGGCACGCCCGCGATGGACAAGGCGCTGCGCCTCTATGCCGACCGCTGGCGATTCCGGCACCCCACGACGAAGGACTTCATCGCCGCCGTCAACGACTCGACCGGCGCCGACTGGAACTGGTTCTTCGACCGGACGTTCTTCTCGTCGGGCATCGTCGACTACGCCGTCGCCGAGGCGCAGAGCAGGCCGGCCGTCCCTCCGCGCGGCCTCTTCGAGAAGGACGGCAGGCTCTCGGCGGGACCGCCGCCGTCACTCGCGAAGGCCCGGGGCTACGACAGCGTCGTGACCGTGGTGCGCCGCGGCGACGTCCCGATGCCGGTCGACGTCCTCCTGCGCTTCGAGGGCGGGCGCACCTACCGGTCCCACTGGGACGGCGAGGCCCGCTGGAAGAGGTTCCGCGTCGCGTCGGGGCCGCGGCTGCTCGACGCGACGGTGGACCCGGACGAGAAGATTCTGCTCGACGCCGACCGCACGAACAACGGCGCCAGCACCGAGCCCGATGCGCGCGCCGCCACCCGCTGGACCGCGCGCACGGTCTTCTGGGTCCAGAACATGATCGACTTCATGACGGTGGCCTGGTGAGCCGGCGCGGGCCGCGCGCCGTCGGGTGCTTCCTGCGGGGGCTCCAGCTCTCGCTCTCCAAGCCCTACCTCGCCGTGGCGCTCTGGCTGATCCAGCTCATGCTCGCGGCCGCGATCATCCTGCCCGTCAGCAACACGCTCCACGCGCTGCTCGACCGCTCGCCCGCCGGCCAGAAGATGGTGGCCATCCCGGATTACGGCTGGTGGGAGACCGTGCGCCGGGTCCATCCGGACCTGCTCGGCAACTTCCCAGAGCTCGCCACGGGCCTGCTCTCGTCGGAGGGCATCCATTGGTCGGAGCTGCCCGGAATGCGCGGGATCGGCGCCACGGCGTTCTCGCTGGCGCTGCTCGCGACCGTGCTCCACGCGTTCGCGCTCGGAGGGGCGCTCGGCGTGCTGCGCGAACCCTCGAGCTCGCTCGTGACGTTCGGCCGGGAGGGAATGCGGCGAATGCCGGCGTTCCTCGTCTTCACGTTCGCCTCGCTCGGGGCCGCGTTCGCGGCCTACGAATGGATCTACGTCCGATCGGGCGAAGCCCTGGCCAGCCGCGTCCGGGACCTCCACACCGAGCAGGCGGCGCTCGCCGTGACCGGCGTGCGCCTGCTCGCGCTCGTCGTGGCGCTCGCGGTCATCAAGCTCCTGGCCGACTCCGTGCGCACGGTCTGGGTGGCGCGGCCGGACCTGCCCCCGGTCTCGCGCTTCCTCTTCGGCATCGGGGGTGCGATCGGCCGGCCCCTGCGCCTCTTCGGGATCCTCGGCCTGTACGCGGTCTCGACGTCCGCGCTCTACGTGGCCTGGCTGGTGATCGACCCCTCGGCCGGCGGCGAGGCGCGCGTCGCGCTCGTGCCGCTGATCCTCACCCAGCAGGTCTTCGTCTTCGTGCGCCTCCTGATCAAGATCGGCTACTACGCCGGCGTCTCGGAGGCGCTGACGCGCGCGCCCGAGCCCGAGTACTCCTACGTGGCCGGGGACGCCGGCTCCGGGCGATCCGGACCCGCCGCCGCGTCAGCGCCGGCCGCCGCGCACGAAGCCCCGCTCGACGGGGCGTAGCGCCGCGTCGAAGAGCACGCGGTAGACGAACGGCTGGCGGCGGACCCCATCCGCGCCGCCGCGCTCCCACGGCCCGGTGAACCATGGGAGGAAGCGCAGGTCCTGGACGATGACCTCCGCGCCTCCATCGGGCGCCGCGGAGACCGTCTCGAGCGGAAAGCGGGCGAATGCCATGTAGATGCCGACCTCGGGAAGGGCGCGGGCCGCTGCCAGGGCCGGCGAGGCGGGCGGCCTCTCGAAGCGCTGGACCTTCGCGCGCTCGGGAGGCGGGTAGAAATCCCGCAGGCTCGACAGGATCTCCCTCCACGTCGCCGGGGGCTTCGGGTCCGCCGCGCCGCGGGCAAAGGGGCCGACGTCGAAGAAGGCCACGTGGATCTCGTTGCCGCGCTCCGAGAGGCCGAGCCACCGGAAGGGCGAGAGGAACTGCGGCAGCACGGCGACCGTGGCGCCGGCGGGGGGCGCGTCCATCCGCTTCCAGATCGCGAGCGCCCGGGCGTGCACGCAGGCGCAAAAGGCGATGTACGCGCAGAGCAGGCCCGCGCCGGCGGAAGCGATCCGGCGCTGCCGGCCGCGAAAGACCAGCGACAGGATCAGGCTGACGAGCACGATCCCGGTGAACCAGGGATCGAGGATGAACACCCAGTCGAGCGAGTAGCGCGTTCGCGTGACGGGCGTCCAGAACATCGTGCCGAAGCTCGTGATCCAGTCGAAGAGGATGTGCGTCGCGACGCCGATCGCGGCGAAGAGCCAGAGGGTCGCAAGGCGCGCCGTCCGCCAGAACGCCCTCACGAGGAGGGCGATCCCGAGGGCGAGAAACGGAAGCACCAGGAACGAGTGCGTCCAGCTGCGGTGATCGCGCAGGTAGTCGAGCCGCGTCGAGAGAAACAGGAAGTCGAGGTCCGGGACCATCGCCCCGACGGCTCCCAGCGAGAAATGCGGTCCGCGCGCCCGGCCGGTCGGAAAAGGAACGCGCGAACACGGAGCCCGCGATGCCGTGCGAGATCGTGTCCATGCGCGCGCGGATGATACATTTCCGCGAGCCGTGGACCAGTCGCTTCAGGGAAAGGTCGCCTTGCTCACGGGGGCGTCGTCGGGCCTGGGAAGGGGATTCGCGCTCGCCCTGGCCGCGGCCGGCGCGAAGGTCTTCCTCGTCGCCCGGCGCGAGGAAAAACTGCGCGAGGCGGTGCAGGAAATCACCGAGGCCGGCGGCGAGGCCGCCTACCACGTCGTGGACCTGCGGTCGGTGCCGGCGCTCTACGACCTCGTGGACGTGCTGCTCTCCCGCTACAAGCGCCTGGACATCCTCGTCAACAACGCGGGACTCGGGTTCCGCGCGCCGCTGCTCGAAACCCGGCGGTCCGAGATCGCCGAGATGCTCGAGACCAACCTCTCCTCCGCGATCTACATGACGCAGGCGAGCCTCCATGCGCTCCTCAAGAGCGCGCCCTCGGACATCGTCAACATCTCGTCGGTCGGCGGCCTCGAGGGGTTCGCCGAGGGCACCGTCTACTGCGCGGCCAAGGCGGGCCTCGTCGGATTCACGCGCGCCCTCGCGGCGGAGTTGAAACCGGCCAACATCCGGGTCACCGCGATCTGTCCGGGTTCGGTCGAGACCGATTTTTTCGACCGCTTCCGGCCCACGCTCGATCGGCCGCAGATGCTGCGGATCGAGGACACGGTGCGAGCCCTGCTGTACGTGCTGACGTCCCCGCCCAACGTCCTGCACGGAGAGATCGTGCTGAGGCCCAGGGTGGTCTGATGGGGTCTGACCCCGCAAGGGGTCTGACCCCAGGTTCCCTCTCCGATCCGAGAAAAGGGGTCAGACCCCCTGCGGGGGTCAGACCCCGCTATGATTTGCAGCATGCCCTCCATCCTCCTCGTCGACGACAGCGGCCTCTTCCGGGGCGCGGCCGAGGAGGTACTGAAGCGCACCGGCTGCGAGACGCTGACGGCGACGGGCGGCACGGAAGCGCTCGACATCGCACGGCGCGAAAAGCCCCAGATGATCGTCGTCAAGGCGGGGATCTCGCCCATGACCGGCTTCGACCTCTGCCGCGTCCTCAAGGCCGATCCGGCGTTTGCGCGCACACCGATCGCCATCGTCGGGCCGGCGGGCTCGGAGGAGGCCGCGCGGCGTGCCGGAGCGGACGTCACGCTGCCGCTGCCCCTCGATCCCGAGGCCTTCTTCGGGGAGATCCGGCGGTTCCTGCAGGTCGTGCCCCGCGAGGAGGCCCGCTCGGCGGTCGAGTGGTCGATCACCTTCTGGCGCGACGGGATGCAGCACACCGGCACGATCCGGGACCTGTCGCGGGGCGGCTTCTTCGTCCGCACCGAGGCGCGCCAGCCCATCGGCGCGCGCCTCGACGTGTCGTTCGACGTCCCGGTCGAGCGCGGCATCCGATCCGTCGTCGCCGAGGCCATCGTCGTGCGCCTCGGGCGCGAGAACGACCGCGGCATCGGGTGCCGCTTCTTCCAGCTCTCGGCGAGCTCCCGCCAGAACCTCGAGGAGTGCCTCCGCATCCTCGCTCCAGGAGAAGTGAGTGGGGGTGAGGTCTGACCGTCGCTACCGCTCGCTTTGCTCGCTCTCGCTCCCGCGGCTACGGCCGCTGCGCCGCTCGACGAGTCAATCCTGAGGAGCGAGGCTAATGAGTTCGATGCCGGCATCCTTCGCGACGGCGATCGACCGCGTGTCGCGGTAGAACTCGCCGAAGTAGACGCGGGAGAGGCTCGAGTTGGCGATCAGCTTGAAGCAGGGCCAGCAGGGGCTGGCGGTGGTGTAGATCTCGGCGCCGTGGATGGCGACGCCGTTCTTGCGCGGCCTGGATGATCGCGTTGGCCTCGGCATGCACGGTGGCGACGCAGTGGCCGTCCTCCATCAGGCAGCCGACGTCCGCGCAGTGCGGCAGCCCCCGGATCGAGCCGTTGTAGCCCGTCGACAGGATGGTGCGGTCGCGGACGACGACCGCGCCGACGTGCTTGCGGGGGCAGGTGGACCGCGTCGCGACCTGCCGCGCGATGTTCATGAAGTAGGTGTGCCAGTCGACGCGTTCTTCGCCCATCCGGCGATTATGCCCCGGCTGTCAACGCGGCACCCTGGACAGCCCGCGGCCCCGCGAGGGCGGCTATGTCAAAATCGCGCGTGGCCCGACAACGACGCGTCGTCGTCACCGGCATGGGAGCCGTCACGGCCGTCGGCTCGACGCTCGAGGCGTCGTGGGAGGGCCTGCTCGCGGGCGCCTGCGGCATCCGGCCGCTCTCGCTCTTCGACCCCTCGGCCTACCGCACGCAGACCGCGGCCGAGGTTCCGGAGATCCCGGACGGCTTCCTGACGGCCTTCGAACGGCGCCGCATGTCCCGCGCCGACCGGATGGGCGTCGCCGCGGCGCGCGAGGCCATCGCCAACGCCGGCCTCGACTTCGCGCGCGAGGATCCGACGCGCATGGGCGTGATCCTCGGCGGCGGCACCTCGGGCCTCATCGATTCGGAGGCCTTCTTCGAGCTCTACCTGCGCGGCAAGAAGGCGCGCCCCTCGAAGGTCCTGAACCACCTGCCCGACTCGATCACCGATCGCGTCGCGCAGCGCTTCGGCCTGGAAGGCATCAAGTCCACGATCACGACGGCCTGCTCCTCCTCGGCCAACGCGATGGGATACGCGCTTCGACGCGATCGCCGCGGGCCTGGCGGACGTCGTCCTGACGGGTGGATCGGACGTGCTCGCCCGGCTGACCTACGGCGGGTTCAACTCGCTGCGCTCGGTGGACCCCGACCCCTGCCGCCCCTTCGACCGCGAGCGCAAGGGCCTCTCGATCGGCGAAGCCGCCGGCATCATCGTCTTCGAGGAGGCCGGGCACGCGCGCCGCCGCGGCGCCCCGGTCCTCGCGGAGTTCCTGCGGCTACGGCGTCACGTCCGACGCGTACCACATGACCGCGCCCGATCCCTCGGGCACGGCCGGCGGACGCACGATCGCGGCCGCGCTCGACAACGCGGGCTTGAACCCGGGCGAAGTGGACTACGTCAACGCACACGGCACGGCCACGCCGCAGAACGACTCGGCGGAAACCGCGGCGCTCAAGGCGGCCCTCGGAGAGCGCGCGCGGCGGATCCCGATCTCCTCCATCAAGTCCATGATCGGACACTGCCTCTGCGCCTCCGGGGCGATCGAAGCGGTGGCGACGGCCCTGACGTGCGCGACGGCAAGGTGCCGCCGACGATCCACTACGAGAACCCGGACCCCGCGTGCGACCTCGACTACGTCCCCAACGCCGCGCGGGATCACGACGTCCGCGTCGCCCTCTCGAACTCGTTCGCCTTCGGCGGCAACAGCTCGGTCGTCGTCCTCGCGCGCTACGAAGGGGCGTGAGCCGGTGGCCTCACGCGGGCTCGTCACCGGAACCGGCGCGGTCTCTCCCCTCGGCCGCAGCGCGCCCGAGTTCTTCGCGCGCCTGACGGCGGGCGACTGCGCCGTCCGGCCGCTCCCGCCCGAGGAGCGCAAGGACCTGCAGGCCACGCACGCCGCGCGCTACGAGGGCTTCACGCCGCAGCCCGAGATCCCGGCGATGAAGGCGCGCCGCCTCGACCGCGGCAGCCAGTTCGCCCTCATCGCGTGCATGCAGGCCGTTGCGGAGGCAGGGTACCGGATCGCCGAGGCGCCCGAGGCGATCGGCATCGCGATGGGCACGGGCTCCGCCGGCGCGGGCGCGCTCACCGAGTTCCTGCGCGTGCTCTTCCTCGAGTCGCCGGAAGCCGCGCCCCCGTTTCACTTCCCGAACACCGTCGCCAACGCGCCCGCCTCGCAGATCTCGATCGAGCTCAAGATCTTCGGGCCCAATGTGACCATCACGCAGAAGGACCCCTCCGCCCTGAATGCCCTGCTCTACTCCGCGCTCGCCCTCTCGCTCGGGCCGCGCGAAGGCGATGCTCGCGGGAGCCGTGGACGAGTGGAATTTCTTCTACGCGATGGGCTTCGACCGGGTCGGGGCGTTGCGCGGCGAAAAGAGCGCCTCCGGGATCGTGCAGGGAGAGGGCGCGTTCGTCGTCCTGCTCGAGCAGGAGGAGTGCGCGCGGGACCGGGGCGCGAAGGCGCTCGCGCGCCTCGTCCGGGATCGCGATGGCCGGCGTCGCGTCCGAGCCGTACCGCTTCGCCCCGGACTCGGCCGCCATCGGACGGGCCATCCGCGGCGCCCTCGACGACGCGGGCGTCAAGCCCGAAGACATCGGTCTCTGGCTTTCCTCGCGCGACGGCGTCGAGGAGATGGACCGCGCGGAGGCGGACGTCATGCGGTCGATCTTCGGCGAGTCGCTCCGCGCGCCGAGCTCGCGGTCAAGGACGCGATCGGCGAAATGGCCGCCGCCGGCGGTGCGCAGATCGTCGCCGCCGCCGGGCGCGCCCTCGCGGCGGGCAACGGCGCTCCCCGGCGCGCCCTCGTCAACTCCTTCGGCGCCGGCGGCAACTTCCTCGCCGCGGTCCTCGAGGCGGCGGCGTGACCGCGTCGGTGCGCCGGGCCGACCCGCTGCGCGGCTCCACCCTCGAGATCCCGGTCCGCTTCGCGGAGTGCGACCCCTACGGCGTCGTGTGGCACGGCCACTACGCGCTCTACCTCGAGCAGGCCCGCGAGGCCCTGACCGCGCGCTTCGGCTTCACGGCGGCGCGCGCCCTGGCCATGGGCTACAAGGTGCCGATCACGCGCATGGAGCTCAGGTACCGGGCGCCGGCGACGCCGGGCCAGACGCTGCGCGTCACCGCGCGGCTGCGCCCGCCGGATGTCGCGCGCTTCGTCATGGACTACGAGATCCGCAGCGAAGCCGGCAACCTCCTCGCCTCCGCCGTCACGGAGCAGGTGGTCCTGAACGCGCAGGGCGAGCTGCTGCTGACGCTGCCCTCCGGCCTGCGCGACCTGTGCGGCGCAATCCTCGCGCACCAGGAATCGCTGGATAATGCGCCGCGATGAGCGAAAACGTGACCCGGGCCTCGTCCAACCGCCGTTCCGCCTTCTTCCTCCTGCGCTTCGTGGCGCTGCTCGTCGTCTTCTACGTGGTCGTCGCCTCGCGGCCCGTCAACGACGCGGTGATCGTGCCGTTCACGGCCGGCGTGGCGCGCGTCTCGGCGGCGCTCCTGTCGGTGATCGGCGAGAAGGTCTCGGTCGCGGGCACCGAGATCCGCTCCGGGGCCTTCTCTGTCAACATCGAGAACGGCTGCAACGGGGTCGAGGCCGCGCTGCTCTTCGGGCCGCCGTCCTCGCCTTCCCCGCGCCCGTGGCGGCGGCGGATCCTCGGTCTGGCCGCCGGGTTCGCCGCGATCCAGCTGCTGCAACCTCGTGCGCGTCGTCTCGCTCTTCTGGATCGGCGCGCACCGGCCGGCGCTCTTCTCCTCTTCGCACACGGTCATCTGGCAGTCGGTGGTCGTGCTCTTCAGCGTGCTCCTCTTCCTTTTCTGGGCGTCGCGCGAGCAGCGGACGCGGGCCGCCGCGGCGGTCGGAGCGCATGGTCCGTCCGAACGCCGCTGAGCCGCCGGCCGGCACACGGCTCCGGCTCGACGGGCGCGCGGCGGCGCGCATGGCCGCGGGGTTTGCGGCCGGACTCGCGTTCTGGTTCGCCTTCGCCGGGCCCTACGAGAAGACGCTCGCGGCGGCCGCGGGCTTCCTGATCCGATCCTTCGAGAGCCCTGCCGTCACGTCGCTCTCGGCCGTCGGCGGCGAGATCCGCGTCGACCGGTCCGACTTTCCGCCCGCCTCGCCCCGGCCGGGGCTGCCGGCCGCGGACATCCACTTCAACTTCGTCCTGCTCGCCGCGCTCTTCGCCTTCGTCCCGCGTCCCCTCGAGCCCCGGCGCTTTCTGCGCTTCTGGCTGGCGGCCGCCGCTCTCTGGGGGATCCACGTGCTCGCGCTGGTCTTCCAGGTCGAGTCGGTCTACGCCACGCGCCTGGGGCCCTGGAGCGAGGCGCACTACGGGACCTACGCGAGCAACTTCTGGGCGGCAGGATTCCACTTCTACCAGATCGCCGGCCGCTTCGCCGCGCCGTTCGTGCTGTGGTGGATGCTGGTCCGGCCGGAGATCGACTCCCGGCGGCGGACGCGGAGCGACTAGCTAGCCCCGGCGTCCCCGCTCGCGGCGCATGTAGCGGTAGTCCGGCACGCCGAACTCCTTCAGCTTGGCGATCAGCGAGCCGCGCGAGATGTTCAGGATCTGCGCGCCGCGGCTCTGATTGCCCTCGACCCGGCGCATGGCGCGGTCGATGACCTCGCGCTCGACCGTCTCGACGATCTTCTTCAGGTCGTCGGTCGACCGCAGGACGATTTCGGCGGGGCTCGCCTCGACCGGCGAGAGGGGCGGACTGACCGGCACTTCCTGGGTCTGCCGGACCGGGGGCGCGCCCTCTTCGGCAACCGCCACCGCGCTCGCGAACGCCACGCCGGCGACCTGGACGAGCTCCTCGAGGAAGAGCACCGCGCGCGCCGCAAGTCGCGGGGTCTCGCGGACGAGGATGCCGGCGCAACCGCCGCCCTCGGCGGGAGGCTCGACGACGAGCGTCAACACGCCGGTGACGCTCTCGGAGCGCGCGAGGCGCTCACCGGAGCGAATGTCCTGCACCATCCGCGGCGGCAGGGCGGGGTTCTCCCGGAAGGTCGAGGCGAGGGGCCGGAATCCGGCGATCGCGGAGAATTCGCCGACCGCCCACTCCGACGGCGGCAGCTCGCGGTCCAGAAAATCCGTCAGCTCCGTCGCGAGATCCTCGGCCGAGCGGGCCTGGCGACAGATCCGGTAGGCGCTGCTGCGCAGGCCCCGGTACTCCACCTCCGTCGCCGGCAGCTGCGGCGCGGGCGAGGCCGACGCCGGGGGCGGCGCGGCGAGGTCGCCCTCGGGCATCTCGCCGACGGGCGTGGGCCGCATCGCGGGGGCCGCGTCCACGACCGTGATCGTCGCTTCGCCGATCGTGATGCGGTCGCCCGGCGCAATCGCGCCGCCGGAGAACTCGCGGCCGTTCAACTGCACGGCGCCGATGCCGCGGAAGAGGTCGAGGTGATACGCGCCGTCGCGCTCGAGCAGGCGCAGGTGCCGCCCGTAGACGCCGCGCGCGCGCACGACAATTTCGTTGCCCGAGGAGGCGCCGACGGTCGCGCTCGGACCCGTGATCCGATGCATCTCCGCACCCGTACCCGGCCGCCGACGGACTTCGAGGGTCAACATGACTGGAGGTCTCCTAAAGCAACCCCACCTTACACACTTTCATCCGGAGCGTGCAATACATGTCGAGGGTTCATGCACATACCTCCGGTCATTTGTACGAAGACTTGAGTTGTCAGAAAAGGCCCGATACGCGGCCGTCGTCGTCCACGTCGATCGTTTCGGCGGCGGGCTTCTTGGGAAGTCCTGGCATCGTCATGATGTCTCCGCAAATCGCGACGACGAACCCGGCCCCCGCGAACAGGCGCGTCTTGTCGACGTGCAGCGTGAAACCCGAGGGCCGCCCGCCCTTCTTCGGATCGTCCGAAAAAGAGTACGGTGTCTTGGCGATGACGATCGGCAGGTTGCCGAACCCCTGTTTCTCGTACCGGGCCAGGCGATTCTCGGCCTCCTTCGAGAAGGAGACGCCCCCGGCTCCGTAGAGACGGCGGGCGATGATCTCGATCTTGTCGGCCAGAGGCCGGTCCCAGGGATAGAGCGGTCGGTACCGGGCGGCGCCGGTGGCGATCTCCTCGAGCACGAGGCGGGCGAGGTCCTCTCCCCCGGCCCCGCCGCGCGTGAAGACCTCCGAGAGAGCCACCTTGACGTCGAGCTCGGTGCAGCGTTTCTCGAGGAAGGCGAGCTCCGCGGGCGTGTCGGTCGGGAAGCGGTTGATGGCGACGACGGCCGGCAGCCCGAAGATCCGGACGTTGTCGAGGTGCCGCTCGAGGTTCAGGACTCCGCGCGACAGGGCCGCGAGGTCCTCGACCGCCAGCATGTCCTTGGGCGCGCCGCCGTGCATCTTGAGGGCGCGCACGGTGGCGACGAGGACGACGACGGAGGGCCAGATGTCGGCGTAGGCGCACTTGATGTCGAGGAACTTCTCGCCCCCGAGGTCGAAGCCGAACCCGGCCTCCGTGACCGCGATGTCGCCGTAGCGCATCGCGATCTTCGTCGCCAGAATCGAGTTGCAGCCGTGCGCGATGTTGGCGAAGGGACCGCCGTGCACCAGCGCCGGCGTGCCCTCGAGCGTCTGGACGAGATTCGGGTGGATGGCGTCCTTCAACAGGGCCGCCATGGCGCCATGGGCCTTGAGGTCCCGCGCGCGGATCGGCTCGGCGTCGCGTGTGTAGCCCACGACGATCGCGCCGCAGCGCTCCTTCAGGTCCTTGAGGTCCCTCGCCAGGCAGAGAATCGCCATGACCTCGGAGGCCACGGTGATGTCGAATCCGGTCTCGCGCGGCACGCCGTTGATCTTGCCGCCGAGGCCGATGACCGTGTCGCGCAGCGCGCGGTCGTTCATGTCGAGCACGCGGCGGAACGGGATGTCGCGCTGGTCGATCCCGAGCGCGTTGCCGTGGTGCAGGTGGTTGTCGATCATGGCGGCGAGCAGGTTGTGTGCGGCCGTGATCGCCGGAAAGTCGCCGGTGAAGTGGAGGTTGATGTCCTCCATGGGAACGACCTGCGAGTACCCGCCGCCCGCCGCGCCGCCCTTGACGCCGAAGCAGGGCCCGAGCGAGGGCTCGCGCAGTGCGATGATCGCGCGCTTGCCGAGTCGGTTGAGCGCCTGGCCGAGGCCGACGGTCGTCGTCGACTTGCCCTCGCCCGCGGGTGTCGGCGTGATTGCGGAGACGAGCACCAGCGGCGCCTCGGGTCTGCCCTCGCGCCGCGCGATTGCCGAGATGGAGATCTTCGCCTTGTCGCGGCCGTAGGGGATGAAGTCGGCCGGCTCGATGCCGACGTCGCGTGCGACATCCTCCATCGTTCGCAGCCTGGCTTCCTGGGCGATCTGGATGTCGGATTTCATGGGCCGGCGCATGGTAGCAGGTGAAAACGGCGGCCTTCTCGTCCGGATCCCGGAATCCCTCCACCTACCGGTTATTGGGCCTCCCCGCCCTCCTACCCCAATAACTTGTGGCGCCCCCCGGGGCCTTTTGTTACATTTCCGCGAAGATGCTCAGACTAAAACGGGTCGAGATCTCCGGATTCAAGTCTTTCTACGAGAAGGTGGACCTGGCCTTCCCGGGCTCCGTGACGGCCGTCGTCGGGCCCAACGGGTGCGGCAAATCGAACATCAGCGACGCCGTTGCATGGGCACTCGGCGAGCAGAGCGCCAGGGTGCTGCGCGGCGAAAAGATGGACGACGTCATCTTCAACGGCTCCGCCAAACGCCGCCCGCTCGGAATGGCGGAAGTCATCCTGACCCTGACCGCCTCCAACGGCGACAGCGAAAAGGGCGACGCCGACGGAACGCTGCGCGTGGGGCGGCGCGTCTACCGCGACGGCGACGGCGAATACTTTCTCAACGACAAGCAGGTCCGCCTGCGCGACATCCAGGACCAGCTGCTCGGCACGGGCCTCGGCGTGCGCGCGTACTCGGTCATCGAGCAGGGCCGCATCGACCAGGTCCTCTCGACGAAGCCGCAGGACCGCAGGCGCCTGATCGAGGAAGCCGCCGGCATCACGAAGTACAAGCTCAAGAAGCGCCTGGCCGAAGGCAAGCTCGAGGAGACCAGGGGCAACCTGCTGCGCCTGTCCGACATCGTCTCGGAGATCGAGCGCAACGTGACGTCCCTGAAGCGCCAGGCCTCGCGGGCGGCGCGCTACAAGGAACAGTCGGAGCTCCTGCGCCTGCGCAAGGCGTCGCTCATGCGCGCCCGCGGCGACGTTCTCCGCGAAGCGCTCCGGGCGGCCGAGCGCATCCGCGACGAGCGGCGCGACCGCGAAGCCGAGGCCGCGGCGACGCTCGCCCGGGCCGAGGCCGCGCTCGCCACCGCGCGCCTGGATGCCAGTGAGACCACCGGACAGCGCGACGCGCTGCGCGAGGTGCTGGCCTCGCTCGAGGCTTCCATCGCGCGCGACGACGCCATGCTCGACGCCAACCGCCGGGCCGCGATCGACCTGGCCGGCCGCCGCACCGCCCTGGAGCGCGAGGGCCGCGACTTCTCCGCAGAACAGGCCCGCGCGGCGAGCGACCTGACGGACCTCGAAGACCGCCTCGAACGCGCCGTCGCCGAGGCGCGCGCCCGCTCGCTCGCCCGCGAGGAGGCGGACCGCAAGGCCTCGGACGCGACGGCCACGTGCGCCATGCTCGAGCGCGAGCTCGAGGAAACACGGGGGCACGCCCTCTCGGCCTCCGGAGAGCGCATCGCCACGCGCAACGCCCGGCACGAGGTCGACCTCGCCGCCGAGCGCGTCGCGGCGTCCCTCGCGCGTTTGAATCAGGCCGCGGCCAGGATCGTCGAAGAGCTCGCTGGCCGCGAGAAGGAGGCGGCCGAGGCCGAGCAGGAAGCCGCCCGGCTCGCCGCCTCCGCCGCCGAAGCGACCACCCGCGTCACCCGGATCGAAGAGGAGCTCCTCTGCGTCGCCGCCGCCCTCGTCGAGGCCGAGGCCGCCCGCGAATCCGCGCGGGAATCCTCGAGCTCGCTCGAGCACCGGCTCGCGGCGATCGCCGAAACCCTGCGCGCGCGGGAGACGAGCGTCAACGAGCTCGCCGGGGTGATCCGGGGAGCGGGCTTGTCCGCCCACGGAGCCCTCTCGGACCGCATCCGTCCGCGCGCGGGATGGGAAGACGCCGTCGGCCTCGTCCTCGGAGCCGACACGGACGCGCTGCTCGCCACCGGTGACGTGGAGCGGGCGGTCGACGCGATGCGCTCGCTCTCCGCGGCACGCATGGTACGCGCCGACTGGCGCCACGAGGCCCGGACCGATCGGCCCGAAGGGGCGATGGGCTGGGACGCGGTCCTGGAGAACCACGCCGGACTCTCCCTGGCCGAGCGCGCGGCGCTGCCGCCGACGGCCTTCGTCGAGAGGCTCTCCGACGCCCTCGCGCTGGCCGAACGGCACGCCGGATACACCTTCGTCACCCGCGGGCGCGAGGTCGTGCGCGGGCCGATCGTGCGCGTCGCCGGGCCCGCAGCCGAAGCGTCCGGACTGTTCGCTCTGCGGCGCGACCAGGAGTCGCTCGGCCGCCGCCTCGCCGATGCGCGCGCCGCGCTCGAGGGCGTGGACCGTCGGGTCGAGGAGCTCAAGTCCAGCCGCCAGCGCGGCGAAGCCGAGCTGCCTCCCCTTCGAGAGCTGGAGCGCGAAGCGCGCGCGATGCACAGCGCGTTTGCGGCGCGGCTCGAAGAGCGCCTGGCCGAGCGCGACCGCCTGCGCCGCGAGCGGGACACCCTCGCCGAGGAGCATCGCGCCCTGACCGGCGAGGCCGCGGGCCTCGACACGCGGCGCCGGGCCCTCGAGGAGCAGGAGCGTGCGCACGCCGGGGCGGAAGACACGGCCCACCAGCGGATCGGCATGCTCTCGGCCGCGCTGTCGGAGAGCCGCGCCTTCGCCCAGTCCGCCTCCGACGAGCTTTCCCACCGCCGGACCGAGGCCGAGGTCGCCGCCGAGCGGCGGCGCGCCATGGAGGCCGCGCGCGACATGCTCCTCGAGACGCGCACGACCCTCGAGCGCCGCCTCGCCGAGGCCACCGAAGAAGAGGCGCGCATCACGTTCCGCGCGGCCGAGCTCGCCCAGGAGGAGACCGACGCGCGCGAGCGCCAGAAGCAGAACCTCGCCGCGCGCGAAGAGAAAGCCGAGGCCCACGGAGTCGCGGTCGAAGCGGCCAAGGAGAAGGCCGCCCGGGTCGAGGCGGCCGAGCTTCGACCCGTGCGGACCGCGCCACGCTCGATGCGGCGCGCGAGGCCCGCTTCGAAGCCGAGGTCACCGCAACCCGCGGCGCCTCCGACCTCGAGCACCTCGTCGCCCAGGCCCGCGAAGAATTCGGCCTCGAGCCCGGGCAGCTCGAGGCGCCGGCCGACACGACGCCCGAGGGGCTCGTCGCCCTCGAGGCCGAGGTAACGGAGCTCGTGGCCTCGCTCGAGCGGCTCGGACCGGTCAACGTCCTCGCCTTCGAGGAGCACAAGGAGATGTCCGAGCGCCTCGTCTTCCTGACGACGCAGCGCGACGACCTGCTCAAGTCGATGGCCGAGCTCCAGGAGTCCATCCGCAAGATCAACGCGACCTCCTCCGAGCGGTTCGCCGAGGCGTTCCGCGAGATCAACGAGAACTTCAAGCAGATGTTCGAGCGACTCTTCCAGGGCGGCAAAGCGGAGATGAAGCTGCTCGACGAGAACGACATGCTCGAGTCCGGCATCGAGATCGACGCGCACCCGCCGGGCAAGCGCAACCAGTCGATCCTGCTCCTCTCGGGCGGCGAGAAGGCGCTCACGGCGATCGCGCTCCTGATGGCGATCTTCCGGTTCAAACCCTCGCCCTTCTGCATCCTCGACGAGGTCGACGCGCCCCTCGACGAGGCCAACATCGACCGCTTCACGAAGCTCCTGCGCGACATGACGGAAGAGACCCAGTTCATCGCCATCACGCACAACAAGCGCACCATGGAGACCGCCGACGTCATGTACGGCGTCACCATGGAAGAGCCAGGCTGCTCGAAAATCGTGTCGGTGCGGTTCGACTGAACCCCGTTTGACCGGGACCCCGGCTTTCCGTAAGATCCGCGTCCCGGGCCGATGTAGCTCAGTTGGTAGAGCAGCGGTTTCGTAAACCGCAGGTCACCGGTTCAAGTCCGGTCATCGGCTCCAACTTCCAGCCCTCCCCCGCGTCCGCAACGCCTCCAGGCCCCCTCGTGGTACGAATCTTGCTCCTCCCGCGGGTAAGGTGTGTTGTCATCTGCCTCAACTCCATGATCGCCAAGGCTTCCGATCCGCTCGATGAGACCAGTCCGCAGGCGCTCATCCTGCGCGCGCACCGAGCCGAAGCGATCGTCGAATCGTCCGACGACGCGATCATCAGCAAGACCCTCAAGGGCATCATCACGTCCTGGAACCCGGCCGCCGAAAGGCTCTTCGGCTATGCGGCGGAAGAGATCCTCGGTCGCCCGATTTCCATCCTGATGCCCCCGGAGCGCCGCGACGACATGGAATCCATCCTCCAACGCATTCGCCGGGGTGAACGCGTCGAACACTTCGAAACGACCCGCGTCGCGAAATCGGGTCGCCGGATCCCGGTCTCGCTCTCCGTATCGCCGGTGAAGGACGCCGCGGGGCAGATCGTCGGCGCGGCGAAGATCGCCCGCGACATCAGCGCCGCGAAAGCGGCCGAAGCCGAGCGCGAGCGGCTTCTCCTCGAGGCCCGGCAAGGCATGCGCCTGCGCGACGTCTTCCTGTCCGTCGCCGGCCATGAGCTGCGCACACCCCTCAACGCGCTCAAGCTCCAGCTCTACGTGCTCCAACAGGCGCTCGCCGGCTCCGCGCACGCCGAAAAGCTGGCCAAGGCCCAGCACGAAGTCGACCGGCTCGCTGCGTTGACCAGCCGTCTCCTGGACGTCGCGCGCATCGCGGCGGGAGGCTTCACGCCGGAAGTCGCGCCCATGGATCTCATCGATCTCGTGTCCGCCGTAGCCGGGAGGATGGAGATGGATGCCTCCGCCGTCGGCTCTCGCATCGGCGTGACCGCGCCTGCGTCGCTCGCCGGATCCTGGGATCGGGCGGCGCTCGACCAGGTCGTCACGAACCTCCTCTCCAACGCCGTCAAGTTCGGTCGCGGCCACCCGATCGCCGTGACGGTCGAGCGCTGCGGCGCAAACGCCCGGATCGCGGTGAGAGACCACGGGCCGGGTGTCGCGGCCGAGGACCGCGAACGCATCTTCCAGCAGTTCGAGCGCGGGGTGTCTGCTCGCTCGTTCGGCGGGCTGGGGCTCGGCCTCTGGATCGCACGGCAGATCGTCTCGGCGCACGGCGGCCGCATCGGCCTCACGGATTTCGGAGGCCCCGGCGCGGAATTCTTCGTGGACCTGCCGATCGGAAAGGAGGGCGAGCTTGCGCATCCTCCTGGTCGATGACGACGCCCCTTCGACCGAGGCTCTGCGCGAGATTCTCGAGGGTGCCGGACACGCCGTGACCATCGCCGAGAATGGCCGGGTCGCGCTGGAAGCCTTGAGGCGATCGGGCGGTTTCTGCGTGATTCTCCTCGACATCATGATGCCGATCATGAACGGATACGAGTTCCGCGCGGAGCAGCTCAAGGATCCGCAACTCGCCTCCATCCCCGTGATCGTCCTGACCGCCGACGGTCAGGTCCGCGAGAACGCCGCGGAGTTGAGCGCGAAGCACATCTTTCAGAAGCCTTTCTCCCCACCGGACCTGCTCAGTGCGATCAGAACGTGTTGCTAGCCGGAAACCGGGCCGATGAGGCCGCCTCGACGAGCCGCCCGGGTGCGCGGGCGCAGCGAGCCGATGGTATGGTCCTGCCCATGCGCCGCGGCCTCCTCATCTTCCTGTCGGCCCTGATGCTGGCCCCGATCGCTTCGCACGCCGCGGAGGGTGTCGCCGGAACGTACGTCGGCGACTACACCAACAAGGCGGGCAAGAGCGGCGGCTATCAGCTCACCTTCACGCCGGGCCAGGACGGCAGCTGGACCGGAGAGGTCGTCGCCGTGCTGGATGGGCTGCCGACGAAATCCACCATGACCTCGCTCGTCGTGAAGGGCGACTCCATCGAGGCCGCCTACGACTTCGAGGTCAAGGGCAACAAGGCCTCCTCCCGCATCTCGGGCCAGAAGAGCGGTGAGACGTTCTCGGGCAAGTTCGAGACCCTCTACAAGGGCAAGGTGGTCGACACCGGCACCTGGAAGACGACCCGGACGAAGTAGTCAGGGCTCGACCCGCAGCCGAGAGGTCTGCCCCGTTACGCCCGTGCCGGAGTTTCGGAACTTGAGGCGCGCTGCGGGTTCCCTTCTCTTGAGGGAGGGCCCGCCATGTTCGACACGGCGTTGCTCGAGTCGCGCAGGGATCGGAAGGGTCGCGGAAAGGGCGCGGGGCTGCCGCTGGCGATCGGGCTGCACGTCGCCGTGATCAGCGCGTTCGTCGGGGCATCCGTCTGGAGCGTGGGCGAGCCGCCGGAGCCGATCATTCCGGTGACGTTCTTCGCTCCGGCCGCGGCGCCTCCGCCGCCACGCGGAAACGGCGGGCACCCGCGCAAAACGGCACCGGTGCGCCACGACGCGCGGGCGGCCGCTCCGACTTTCGCGCTGCCGACGAACCCGGAGCCCGCGGCGGTGAATGACGAGCCGGACGGGCCGGACTACCCCGGCCAGGAAAGCGGCAACATGCCGGGCGATCCGAACGGAGTCGAGAATGGAACTGGCGAGACGCCGGCCGTTGGTTCCGGGACGGATTCTCTCGAGAGTCCGCTCGTCATCGGAGGCGCGGTCCACGCACCGGTCCTCATCTCGCAACGGGAGCCGGATTATCCCGACGCCGCGCGTCTCGCGCACAAGGATGGAGTGGTCATCCTCGAGGCGGTCATCACCGCGAACGGCGCGGTCGACGACGTCCGCATCCTGAGGTCCGCCAACCCCCTGCTCGACGCGGCTGCGGCGAAGGCCGTGCGGCAGTGGCGGTACAAACCGGCGACCCTGAACGGGCGCGCGGTGAATGTGTACCTGACGGTGACCGTAACGTTCGGGCTGAGGTCGTAGCAGGGTTCCGACGTGTTGCCCGGGCGGCCCAGGGGCCGCCCCGACGGCACGATGCGTATTCCCCGTCGTGCCGCGAATGGAGCGCGGACGGGATCAGAGCATCAGCTGGACCTGGAAGAGGAAGACCTGGTCGTTGGCCGGGTCGCCGGTCGCACGCTGGCGGTGGGTGCGCGAGTAGTCGAACTGGAGCTTGACGTTGTTGCGCCGGATGTACCAGTCGGCGGCCGCGGTCACGATCGAGCTCTCGTTGTGCGGCGCGCCCATGTTGTCGTCGACGACGGAGTACCGGACCGCGAGATCCACCTTGCGGGGGAGCACGAAGTAGCCGGCCTGGCCATACCAGCCATTCGCGCGCACGCGGACGCCGCTCGTGTCCCCTTCGGCGTGGCCGGCGAAGTACTCCGCCTGCGCCGAGAAACCCATCCACTTGAACTGGACATCGGCGCTGGCCGACTCGACGAAGACCTCTTCGCCCGTCGTGAAGAGCCCGATGCTGCGGCCGAGCCAGCCGGTGGCGCTCGCGTAGTTGACGGTGTTGAGCTCGAAGGCGACGTCCGTCAGCTTACGCAGGGTATTCGTGAACCCGTCGACGCCGAAGGACAGCGCCGGATCCCTGCTGCACTCGAGGTCCGTCTCCCCGCTCGTGGGCGCGATCTTTCCGATCGGGTTGGCGACGAGCCGCAGCACGGGCATCACGTGGTCGCTCGCGCGCAACGTGTTCTGCCCGTCGCCGCCGAACACGGCCGCCATGTAGGCCAGCTTTCCTCCAAAGAGGGACCCCAGGACGCCGGCTCCGGCGTCGCGTCCCGGCTTGAATGTGTCGACGGCCAGCGCGCGCTCCTGAAACTGGAGGACACCGTCGTTGTAGAGCTCGCCGCGGCTGTACGGCGTCTTCGACTGACCCATCTGCGCCGCGATCTCATCCGTGAACCTGTAGTTGACCCATGCGTCGTCGAGGAGGAGGCGGGTGTTGTTCACGTTCTCGAACGCGAGCTGCACCCGGTAGGTCAGCCTGGGATCGAACGCATAGCCCGTCACGTAGAGCTTGAATCGCCGGATCCGGAACTCGTCCGCGTCGGCGGTGGCCCCGGGGACCGCGTCGAAGTCGAAGTGCGTGAAGCGCGCCTGCAGGTTGAACCCGATCGCGAGCTCGAAGAGCCGGTCGGGCGTTCGAAAGGCGATTCCCCGCAGGTAGACGTATTCGATGGGAGGCCAGGGCTTCTCGGCCGATGCCGCGGTCGCCCTGTCCTGCTCGACGGCAGCGGCAGACTCGGGCCGCTCTTCTGCGGCCAAGACACCCGCCGGGCCGAGCATCGCGCCGAACAGGACCACCGTTGCCAGGATTCTCGTCCGCATCAATGCTCCTTCTTTTCTGAACCGGGCGGGAGCATCTCTTTTCATCCGACTTTCTGCAAACAAAATCGTATTAAACCGTATAAGATCACCGGCCGATGCAACCGACCCCGCGGGGCCCCCTCACTCCGGCGGACGCCGCGAAACTGCTCGGCGTCAGCTACCAGACGGTCAAGCAGTGGATCTACAGGAAGCGCATCCGCTCCGTCCGGACGCCCGGCGGGCACCACCGGATCCCGGCCAGCGAGATCCGGCGCCTCGGCGCCGCCGCTCCGGCGGCTTCGAGTCCGGTCGGCATGGATGCGATCAGCGGGCGCAACAAGCTGCTCGGCACGGTCGCCCGCATCCGCGAGTCGGGCCTCCTCGCGGAGGTCACGCTCCGGGTCGGGGACCAGATGCTGACCGCGATCATCACGAGGGCCGCCGTGAAGCAGCTCGGGCTCAAGGCGGGCTCGTCCGCCTACGCCCTGATGAAAGCCACCGAAGTCATGATCATCCGCGCCTGACGAAGACCGGGAAGAAGACACCGATGAAGAGGTTTCTGCCGTCCGCCGCGCTCCTCGCCGCCGCATTCGCCCTCCGCGCCGCCGACCCGAAGCCGGAGCTCCTCGTGTTCGGCGCCGCCAGCCTGAGCGAGTCCCTGCAGGACCTCGGCCGGGCATACGAGGCGAGGACCGGCGAGAATGCGGTCTTTTCGTTCGGCGCCTCGAGCGACCTGGCCCGGGAGATCCAGGCCGGTGCTCCGGCCGACGTGTTCTTCTCGGCCGACACCGCCAGGATGGACGCCCTCGAGAAGGCGGGCCTCGTCCGGGCCGCCGACCGGCGCGAGTTCCTCTCGAACACCCTCGTGGTCGTCGTGCCCGCCGACTCGACGCTCAAGATCGAGGCCGCCGAGAACCTCGCGAACCTCCCGAAGATTGCGCTCGCCGATCCGGCGGCGGTCCCCGCCGGCATCTATGCGAAGAAGTGGCTCTCGGACCTCGGCCTCTGGGAAAGGATCGAGCCGAAGGTCGTTCCGACGCTCGACGTCCGCGCCGCGCTGGCCGCGGTCGAAAGCGGCGCGATCCCGGCTGCGGTCGTCTACCGCACCGACGCCGCCGTCGCGAAGTCCGCGCGCATCGCCTTCGACGTGACGAACGGGCCCGAGATCCTCTACTCCGTCGCACCCGTGGCGGCCTCGAAGGACCCGAGGGCGGCGGCCGCCTTCGTCCGGTTCCTGGCGGGGCCCGCCGGGCTTGCGGAATTCAAGAAGCGCGGGTTCGTCGTGCGCGAGGCGAAGTAAGCGGTGCCGTCCGGCGACTTCTCGATCCTGCTGCTGACGCTGCGCGTGGCGGCGATCGCCACGCTCCTGATCCTGCCGCTCGGGATCTTCGCGGCCTGGCACCTGTCACGCCGCGGCGGCGTCGCGCGCACGTTCCTCGAGACCGCGCTGTCGCTGCCCCTCGTGCTGCCGCCGACCGCCGTGGGCCTCCTGCTGCTCGATGCCCTCCGTAGGGCCGGCCCCCTCGGCCGCCTGCTCGACAGGGCGGGGATCGAGATCCTCTTCACCTGGAAGGCCGTCGTCCTGGCGACCGCGGTCATGTCCTTCCCGCTCCTCGTGCGGCCGGTCCGCACCGCCTTCGAGGAGATCGACCCGCGCCTGCTCGCGATGGGCCGGTCGCTCGGCGGCAGCCCGGCCGCCGTGTTCCGCCGCGTCGCCCTGCCGCTCGCGTGGCGCGGGATCCTCGTCGGGGTGCTCCTCGCCTTCTCGCGCGCGCTCGGCGAGTTTGGCGCGACCATCATGATCGCCGGCAACATTCCCGGCCGCACGCAGACGATGGCGCTCGCGATCTTCCAGCGCACCCACATCGGCCAGGACGATGCGGCCATGCGCCTGGTGGGCGTCACGGTCGTCATCGCCTTCGCCGCGGTCTGGACGACCGAGATCCTGACGCGCCGCCGCACGAAGAAGACCGCCGCGTGATCGAGCTCGACGTCACGCTGCCGCTGCCCCAGTTCCGGCTCCACGTCGCGGCCAATCTCACGGCCGACACCGTGGCGGTCCTGGGCCCGTCGGGCTCGGGAAAGACCTCGCTGCTCGAAGCGATCGCCGGATTGCGGCCGCGCGCCACGGGCAGGATCTCGCTGCGCGGCGACGTCGTGATGGACACGGCCGCCGGGGTGTTCCTGCCGCCCGAGAAGCGCCGCGTCGGGTACGTCCCCCAGGACTCCTGCCTCTTTCCCCACCTCGACGTCGCGAACAACGTGCGATTCGGGATGCGCCCGGGCGCCGGTGCGGCCGCGCTCTTCGACGAGGTCGTGGAGATCCTCGAGATCGCCCCGCTGCTCACGCGCTTCCCCTCCGCGATCTCGGGGGGCGAGCGCCAGCGCGTGGCGCTCGCGCGCGCGATCGCGACCGAGCCGCGGCTGCTCCTGCTCGACGAGCCGCTCGCGGCCGTCGACCCGGCGCTCAAGGGCAAGATCCTGCCGTATCTTTTGCGCGTCCGCGACCGGCTGCAGATCCCCTTTCTCTACGTCACGCACAACGCCGGCGAGGCGCGGGCCGTGGCGCGCGAGGCGATCGTGCTGCGCGAGGGCGCGGTGATGTTCGCCGGCGCTCCCGACGAGGCGCTGCGCTCGATGTCGCTCGTGGATCCGGAGGCCCGCTTCGACAACATCCTCTCCGGGGCGTTCGGGAAGGCGCGGGGGATCCGCGAAACGGCGTCGCTCCAGGTCGGCGAGGCGCTCTTCGCCGTCCCCGCCGACGAGTCGGCCCGGCCGGGCGCCGGCGCCGTCTTTTCCGTCGCTCCGGACGACGTGCTCGTCTCGACGCGGCCCCTCGAGGGCATCTCGGCGCGCAACGTCCATCCGGGCAGGGTGATCTCGTGCGAGATCTCCGGCGCGACGGCGTGGCCGCGGGTTGCCGCCGCCGGGCTCGAGTGGACGGCGCGCCTGACGCGCGCTTCGGCCGAGGAGCTCGGCCTGACGCCCGGCCTCGACGTCTGGATCGCCGTCAAATCGCATGCTTTCCGGCGTTTGAGCTGAGCGTCCCGTCCCGCCAATTGCGAGCCTCGTCCCGGCGACCTTGCCCGTTCCGGGTCCGGTCCATACTGTTGCGCCGACGGAGGGACTGCCGATGATCGCCCTTGCCCACATCCTCGTCGGAGTTCTCGCGTTGACGGTCGGTGACGTCAGCGCCGTCTCCGACCCGCCCCCGCAGTCGACGCCCGCTCCCAAGCCCTGCGCCACGCCGCAGCACCGGCAGTTCGACTTCTGGCTCGGCGACTGGGACGTCACGACGCCCGAAGGCAAGGCGGCCGGCCACAACCGCATCACGCTGATCCTCGGCGGGTGCGCGCTGCGCGAGGAGTGGACCGGAAGGAGCGGGACGCACGGGACGAGCCTCAACATGTTCGACGCCGGCGCTCACAAGTGGCGCCAGACCTGGGTGGACGACGGCGGCACGGTGCTCCTGCTGACCGGAGAATTCAAGGGCGGCAAGATGGTGCTCGAAGGCGACAGCCCCGCCGCCGGCGGCGCGACAGTGCGTCAACGGATCACGTGGACCCCGCAGCCCGGCGGAAAGGTGCGCCAGTTCTGGGACTCGTCGACCGATGGCGGCAAGAGCTGGAAGGTCGAGTTCGACGGGACGTACGCGAAGAGCAAGTCGTAAAGCACGCTCACCGACATTTTCAAGACGGCTGTTGATACGGCGCATTTCGGTGCCGTCGGGGCGGCCGTAAACGCCGGGCGTTGCCCGGCGTTCCCTACTTGGGTGGTCTGCCTTTGGTGGTCGGGTGCGACCGTCCGCATGAGCCGCCGTGTGGCAGAGGGGGGCGGGGACGCGCCCCGCCCCCCTACGGCACCCCCTCGCAGCCCCTGCCCGGGAGCATCAGGGCGGCCGCGGCGGCGACGCCGAAAAAATATTCAGCGGGACGGACGCCGGGATCGCCCGGCAGCGCCCGTCGGCCCGTCCCTCGAAATGCGGCCTTTGTCCTCAACGACATGTCGCCCGTGTCGGGGATCGCCGTACCCTTCCGGTTTTTGGACCTTTCGTCCGGAATATTGGTGTTCTGGAGTTCGGCATAAACCGTAACTCCCTCTGTTTCCTTACGTATCAGCCACTGCGACGTTGCAAAAAATCGTAGGAGGTGCGGGATGAGGATCCGGACTTTGATCGTGGACGACGAGCCCCTCGCGCGCGAGTGGGTGCGCAACGGGCTCCAGGACGAGGCCGACGTCGAGATCATCGGGGAGTGCGGCGACGGGTTCGAGGCCGTCAGGACCATCACCGAGCAGAAGCCGGACCTCGTGCTCCTCGACGTCCAGATGCCGGGGCTCGACGGGTTCGGGGTGCTGGCGAGCCTCGACCCGGCTGTCCTCCCGGCCGTCATCTTCATCACAGCGTTCGACCGTTACGCGCTCAAGGCCTTCGAGGCGCACGCGGTGGACTACCTGATGAAGCCGTTCTCGGGCGAGCGCCTGCACGAGGCCATGGAGCGCGCGCGCGGCGAGGTCGACAAGAGCTCGTCCAAGGACCTCAAGGTGGCCCTCCACGCCCTGCTCGAGGACATCCAGCGCGAACGGACCTACCCGGAGTGGCTTCTCATCAAGAAGGACGAGCGCAGCGTCTTCCTGCGCGTGGCCGACATCGACTGGATCGAGTCCTCGCGCAACAACGTGCGGCTGCACGTCGGCAAGGAGGTCTACGTCTTCCACGAGACCACGACGGGCATCGAGGCGCGGTTGGACCCGAAGCACTTCTTCCGCATCCACCGCTCCACGATCGTCAACATCGAACGAATCCGCGAGATGCATCCCTGGTTCAACGGCGACTACGCTGTGACGCTGAAGGACGGGACGCGCCTGACCCTCTCGAGCACCTACCGCGACCGCCTGAAGGATTTCCGCCGCCTCGCCGTGTAGACGCATGCAGGGCGCGGCGGCGGAGCGTCGGGTCGAGATCGACGGGGCACCGCGGCCCCGGAGGACGTCCGCGCCCGCGCGTCTGCCGACGGGGCGCTGGCAGGGCGCGCTCGAGATCACGCTCGTGTGGAGCGGCGTGGCATTCTTCGTCGCGACCCAGCGCTACCTGCGGGGGCCCTCCCTCCAGCCGCGCCTGGCGCTGCCGTGGGGCGTGGCGCTGGCGGCGAGCTTCGTGGCGGCCGCCATCTGGGCCGTGATGACGCCAGCCGTGATGCGCATCGCGCGACGGCTGCGGCCGCGCCGGGCGCGCATCCTGCGCACCGTGCCGCTGCTGCTCGCAGCCGGGATCGCGGCGGCGCTCGCGCACCTGGTCGTCACGAACCTGTTCTGGCAGACCGTCGACGCGGCCGAGCGCTCGCCGGATTTCTTCGCGACCTTCATGGCAACGCTCTCCTTCGGCGGCGCGGCGCGCCTGGCGACCTTTTTCGGCATCGCCGGCGTGACGTGGGGCATCGACGACTTTCACACGTACCGCGAGAAGGAGCTGCAGGCCTCGGAGCTCGAGCGCGAGCTCGTCGGCACGCAGCTCGAGGCGTTGAAGCTGCGCCTGGACCCGCCCTTTCTCTTCAACGCGCTGGCGACGATCCCGCCGCTCATCCGCACGGAGCCGCGGGCGGCCGCCCGCACGGTGGTCCAGCTCGGCGACCTGCTGCGCCTCGCCCTCTACAACGAGGCGACCGAGCTCGTGCCGCTCAAGAAAGAGCTCGAGTACATCCGCCTCTACCTCCAGATCGAGCAGACGCGGCTGAAGGACCGGCTCGCGGTCTCCTTCGAGATCCAGGAGGAGGCCCTCGACGCGGCCGTGCCGAGCCTGCTCCTGCTGCCGCTGGTCGAGGGCGCGATCGCGAGCGGCGCCGGCGGACACGCGGGCGGCGCGCGGGTCGCGATCCTTGCGCGGCTCGAGCCCGAGACGCTGCGGCTCGAGGTCCGCGCCGCGCCGTTCGATCCCGCGTGCGCCGCGGCCCCGATCGACGAGTCCTTCATCCAGAAGACGAGACTGCGCCTCGACCTGCTCTACCCGGGCCTCCACGCGGTCGCCGTGTCCGATCGGCCGCAGGGACAGACCGTGCTCGTCGCGCTGCCCCTCTCGGCCGCGCCGGCGGTCCTCGCCGCGGAGGGCGCGGCGTGAGGACTGCGGCCTGGGCCTCCGCTCGCTCGCGCCGCGCGGCCGCGCGCGCCCGGGCCACGGTGTGGGTCCTCGCCGCCTGGACGCTCGTCGGCCTCTTCCGCGCGGCCGACCGGTATTTCTCCGACCCGTACCAGCTGCGCCGGCTGGAGTTCGGCCTGTGGGAGGCGCTGGCGCAGTGCCTGCTCGCCGCGTACATCTGGGCCGCCTTCACCCCCACGATCGTGTGGATCGCGCGCCGCTGCATGCCGGCGCAGGAGCAGTGGGTGGGCCCGATCGGCTTCCTCGGCCTCGCGTCGTTCGCGTTTCCGGTCCTGCACTGCGCGGCGTATCAGCTGGCCTATCCGCTGCTCATGGGCTTTCCGGCCGTCCCGGCGGTGCAGCTCGCGGGCGTCCGGCAACTCCTGCCGCTCGCCTTCCCGACCCACTTCATCACCTTCTGGAGCATCGTCGGCGCGACGTGGATGCTGCAGTACGCGACGCTCTCGCGCGAGCGCGAGCTGCGCGCCTCGCAGCTCGAGACGCGGCTGACGAGCGCGCGCCTGGAAGCGCTGAAGATGCAGCTCCATCCGCACTTTCTGTTCAACACGTTGAACAGCATCCTGCCGCTCGTCTTCCGGGACGGCGAAGCGGCGAGCCGCACGGTCGTGCGCCTGGCGGACCTGCTGCGGCTCTCGCTGCAGAACGAGACGAACGACCTGATCCCGCTGCGCCGGGAGCTCGACCTGCTCGAGGTCTACCTCGAGATCCAGAAGACGCGCTTCCAGGACCGGCTGACCGTGCGGCTCGACGTCCCGCAGGACCTGGGCGGAGCACTGGTGCCGAACCTGATCCTGCAGCCCCTCGTCGAGAACGCGATCAAGCACGGCATCGCCGCCAAGCCGGGCGCCGGGACCGTCGAGGTGCGCGTGCGGCGCGCCGGGCTCGGGCGCCTGTCGCTGCTGGTACGCGACGACGGACCGGGGCCGCCCGAGGGGGGTCGGCGCGGCGGCGGCGAGGGCGTCGGCCTGCGCAACACGCGCGACCGGCTGGAGCTGCTCTACGGCGAGGACCACGAGTTCGCGTTCCGCGGCGCCCCGGGCCTCGGCTGCGAGGTGGCGATGAGCATCCCCCTCGTCGCCGCGCCCGCTTCCGCGTTTTCGCACGCCGCGCCGGAGCGCGTCGTGGTCGCGCGGATCGCGAGTCCCGCTTGAAGGCGCGCGTCCGGGCCGTCGCGTTCGCATGCGCCGCGGCGCTCGTCGCGTCGACCGTCGGCGGCGAGTCCCGCAAGCCGCCCTATGCCCGCGCGATCGACCGGTCGCGGGCGATGCTCGACGAGGTCCTCCAGCTCTACCCGGGCACCGCGGTCGCGGTCGCCATCGGCAACGAGATCGTCTGGTCGACCGCCTTCGGCTTCGCGGACGTCGACCGCCACCGGCCCGTCTCTCGCGCCACGCAGTTCCGGGTCTACGAGGTCGCCATGCCGCTGACCGCCACGATGATGGCGCGCCTCGCCGACGAGGGCCGCATCGACCTCGACGCCCCCATCCAGCGCTACGTGCCCGGCGTGCAGGACGGAGGCTTCCCCGTGACGGTCCGCTCGCTCGCCGCCCACCTGTCGGGCGCGCGCGACTTCGAGGACGAGGAAGATGCGCCGGCCCCCTGCACCGCCGCCCGCGACGCCGTGCGGCGGCTGCCCCCCCAACTCTTCGTCCGCCCCCCGGGCCTCGCCTATACCGAGTCGCGGCCCGGCTACGTGCTGCTGTCCGCCGCCCTCGAGTCGGCCTCCGGAAAGTCCTTCGGCGCCCTGCTGGCCGAGTCGCTCGCCGAGCCGACCGGCATGAGCTCCACCATGATCGACGACCCGCGGCGCTTCCTGCCCGGCCGAACGCTCTTCTACGAGCGCGGCTGGTTCGGCCTCCTGCGCTCCGCGCGCGAGGTCGACACCAGCTGCCGCTGGGGAGCCGGCGGCCTGCTCTCGACGACGGGAGATCTCGCGCGCTTCGGCGCGGCGCTTCTTCGCGGAGAGATCCTGCGTCGCGAGACCCTCGACGCGATGTTCACGACCCAGGTCACCCGCGCCGGCGTCCGCACGGGCTACGGCCTCGGCTGGCACGTCGAGACCGACGCCCGCGGCCGCCGCGTCCTCTGGCACGGAGGCCGCGGCGTGGGCGGGCGCTCCGCCATCGTCCTGGTGCCGCACGCGCGGCTCGTCTGCGTGATGCTCTCCAACATCGAGGGCGAGATGCTCGACGAGCATGCCCGGCGCATCGCGGCCTTCTTCCTCGAGGATGCCGAGGCCTCCGGCGGCGCGCCCGACGTCATCCGGGCCTACGGTCCCTACCGGACTCTGCCCCCCTACGCGGATCGGGCGACGCCGGCGCCCTGAGCCACCCGGGACCACCGCCCCCGATTCTGCGGCGTATCATGGCCACAGTGCCTCCGGTGTTTCTTCTCTGGCCACGGGATCGTCACCAGCCATCCGCCGGGTGGAGATCGCTCCTCGTTGTCGTGGCGGCGGCGATCGTCTTCGCCGCGTCGCTCGCCAGCGGCGGGGACGCGCTCGTGGCCGACCTGCGCGTGGCCTTCCGCGACGCCGGCCCGAGCGTCTTCACCCCCGTTGACCGGGGGCAGATGGCAGCCGTTCGGGAGTCGCTTCCGCCCGGCGGCTCGCTCCTGCTCGTCGCGACGAAGGTCGACGCGTGGCACGCGCGACTCTGGCAGCGGGCGTTCTACCCCGAGCACATCCTCATCGTTCGTTACGAGCCCCTCCGGGCCGACGAGTTGAAAAGGCTCCGAGACCAATATGGGATCCGCTTCGCGATTTCGCTCGGCGTTGCGCCGCCCGATCCGGGCTTTCGCTCGCACCGGGATCTCGGAACGCTGCCGGGCTTGCCGAGCCGCGTGTGGTTCGGCGAGCTCTCACCGTGACGCTCCCCTGGCTGGAGATCGGGATCAGCCTCTCGCTCGCGGTCGGGTTTGGCTGCGTCGGCGAGACCCTGCTGCGACGGCGATCGACCCGGGTCGCGTCGTGGAACGAATCTCTGCTCGTGGGAATGGGGGCGTGTGCCGCCATGCTCTTCCCGCTCTCGCTGGTACTGCCGCGAGGATCGGTGTTCGCGACGGCCGTCCTCATGGGGCTCGCCACCGCGTGGGTCGCGGCGACGCGGATCCTGCGTCGGCCTGCTCCCGAGGCAGCCCCCTTCGAAGCACTCGACGCGACGGCCCGCCTGGCCGTGGGCGCGACGGCATTGGTCGCCGTGTGCTTCGCCGCCCTGAATTTTCGGTACAACTACGGATGGGACGGCTTCCAGATCTGGGCGTCGAAGGCGCAGCTGCTTTCGGTGCGCGGCGGCCTGTCGCGGGACTGGTATCCCGGCGACGTCTATGAACTTCGGCACGTGCCCTATCCATCGCTGGTCCCCCTCGACGAAGCCCTCGTGAGCCTGCTGCGCGGAGGCTTCGACTTCGACAAGCTCAAGCCGGTCTTCCCCGTTTTCTACTTGTCGATGCTGATCTCGATGTTCTCGGCCCTTCGAAGCGCTGCCACCCCCCGCCTGGCATCCGTGGGCACGCTGATGCTGAGCCTCGTACCGAGCCTCTCGACCCGCTCGGCCGCAGGCGCCTACGCCGACATGCCGCAGGCGGCGATGCTGGCGGGCGTCGTCGCCGCGTGCCTCAGACCCGGCGACAGCGCACTGCCGTGGCTGATCGGAGGCCTGACGACCGTCAAGGCGGAGGGCACGATCCTCGCGGCTCTGGCCTGCGCAGGGATCCTGCTCTTCTGGCTCCTCGAGTCGCCCCGGGGCTTACCGGCGAGGATCCGGCGAGAGGCCGGAAACATCGTCGTCGTGGCCTGCTTCGTCGGGCTTCGCCTCGCCTACGTGCGCTGGAGCGGAGCGCCGGATGTCGTCTACACGGCCCTGGACGCGCCGCATCTGCGCGCGGCGATCGGGCGGATCCCGCACGTCGCCAGTCTCTGCCTTCGCGAGCTGGTCCACTTCCAACGGTGGGGGTTCCTCTGGCCGGCCTTCCTCGTAGCCGCGATCGTTCTCATCGCGAGCGGCAGCGCACGCGCGAAGGCGCTCTCCATTGCGACATCGCTCGCCACGATGGTGCTTGCCGTCCCTTTCCTCTTCACCACCTGGCCGCTGGATCTTCACGTCGCGCAGGCTTACTTTCGCCTGCTCGCACAACTGAGTCCGGCCGTCATTGCGGTCGCCATGCTCGGCTTTGCGCGGGCGAGAAAATCGGCAGGCGCGAAGCCGCCTTCACGACGGCCGGCCTGCTAGTCTGCGACTGCCTGGTACGCGCGGAGGGAGACCGTCGATGAAGTGGTGGCGCCGGAAACAATCGAAACTCCTCGTGGCGGATCCCTCGTCCCTTCCGCCGCCGCCCCCCGTCCCTCCACCGGCCCCGCCCCCGACCTCAGTGGAACTCTACGACGCGATGGTCGCCAGCCTCGGCTTCGACTCTCATCAGCCGGGCTGGTCTCCGGCACTGCGGCACCTCCATCGCTACTCCAGGACGAAGCGCCTCCAGGTCTTCCCCGACTTCTTCTACGCCCCGGTCTTCGCACCCGCCGATCTGCCGGCATCGGTATGGACCGGAACCTTTCCCGACTGCGGCACCTTCGATCTCGAGGCGCAGAAAGCATTTCTTCGCGAAACACCCAGCTTCGCCGAAGAGCTGTCCCGACTGCCGAACGAACGGCCCGCGGACGATGACCGGCAGTTCTACTGGGGCAACGATCAGTTCGGGCATTCCGACGCGTCCCTCTACTACTCGCTCATCCGGCGTTTCCGGCCCCGGCGGATCGTCGAGGTCGGCGCGGGGCATTCGACGAAGCTCGCCCTCAAGGCGATCCGCGACAACGGGACCGGCGGCGTGCTCTGCATCGATCCCAACGCGCCGGAGTGGCTGCGGAACCTCGACGGCCCGATCGAGATCGTCGCGCGGCCCGTTCAGGAATCGCCGGATTCCGTCTTCCTCGATCTCGAGCCATCGGACATTCTCTTCATCGACGGCTCGCACATCACGAAGACGGGGTCGGACGTGAACCACCTTCTTCTCCGGATCCTGCCGCGCCTGCCGAAGGGCGTGATCGTCCACATCCACGACATCTGCCTGCCGTTCGAGTACCAGCAGTACTGGTCGCAGGAGTTCTACTGCTACTGGAACGAGCAGTACGTGCTCGCCGCGCTGCTGGCCAACAGCACGAAGTACGAGGTGCTGCTCGGGGTCTACTTCCTGCAGAAGACAGACATCGAGAGCCTCGGGCCGTACGTGCCGCAGGTACCGGGCGTCAAGCCGGGCGGCGGCAGTCTCTGGCTGCGCGCCGTCGACTAGTTCGAGAACGGCGGCCCGGATCCGTCGCCAACCGAACCGCGCCAGCGCCTGAGCAACCGCCGCAGCACCCCCGTCTCCTCGGGTCGAGGTTCCGGGGGCGGAGCGGCGGCTTCGGGTTCGGGCTCGGGAGCCGCGGGCGGCACGAGGCCGAGCTCGACCCGGATCGGATGCATCGCCGCGGCATGGACCTCGTAGGTTCGGTGCGCCACGCACTCGCGGCAGGAGGGGTGCACGCGCCCGTCGCGGATGTGCTCGCGCACGGATTGAAGCTGCGGGCCGTTCCAGGCCGACCCGACGTTCGCGTCCCCGGTGAACGCGCCGAGGTCCTCGTGGACGTTCATGTAACAGCACACACGGGCCTTCCCGGCCGCCGAGAGATACAGCGTGGTCCACGGGTAGTGGCAGTACATGGGCGCGAGCACCGTCGGGTCGGCGGCAGGCGCGGCATCGAGCGCGACCGGCAGCGCCGGCGTCGCGGCGGTCGCCAGGACGTTCTGCACGAAGCCTTCGCTCGTCGTCGCTTCCGTCGTCGCTTCCGAAAGCGTCGGGACCTCGGGCAGCTTGCGATTGTGCAGCGCCACGGCGCCGTCCGCCGTCGGCTTTTCCACCGCCCACTCGAAATCCGGGTTCACGAAGTTCTGGAAGGTGGTTCCCGAGGGTTCCATGGTCGCGCGCGCCTGGCTCACCGCCTCCTCGAAATCGGCGCGCGGCGCCCGACTGAGACGAAAAGATTCGTAGTACGGCCCGTACGCGCCCGCCGTCTCGAAGAAGTGGTGGAGGGGATTCACTCCCATGAAATAGACCCCGAGCGGCGCGAGCTGGCGCGCCAGCTCCGGCAGCTCGTGGTAGTTGTCGTTCTGCGCCACGAAGTTCACGACGATCCGCGGGAACTCGGACTTGCGCCGCTCCTTCTCGTCGTGGATGAGATGCAGGACGTGGAGGACCTTTGCGAGGCTCGCCCCGCGGAGCTTGTCCATGGTCTCTTCCGTCGCCCCGTCGATCGAGAACGTGAGCTGGTCGTAGCCGCAGGCGACGAGCCAGACGACATCCGCCGGACGGATCAGGACCCCGTTCGTGATTCCCGAGAGCCGGCAGCCGTGATTCTTCAGGACGGTGACGAGCGGCGCGAGCTCCGGGTAGAGAAACATCTCGCCGTATCCGAAGGTATGCACCTCGACGGCGGCCGCAAAGAACTCGTCCATACGGGAAAGGATCGGCCAGGGCAGGTCGCGGCCGCTCGCCGCCAGCGACGGGTCCCAGGAAAAGCCGCACTTTTTGCAGCGCAGGTTGCAGCGCGAGCTCACCTCGAGGTGCAGCTGCACGGGCTTGTTGGTCGCCACGAGCGTACCGGCGCCGACGTTGGCCAGATATTCGTCGAAGTTCGCGCGTTTCACGGCCATCGGATCCGGAGGTGCCGTGGTATCGCGCGGCGCGCTGATAGGAGCTCCCGGGGCTTCCATTTTGCGACTCTACTCCGCTCCCACCCGCGACGCCACCGCCGCGACGCCTTCGCGCGGAGCGTGTGCCTTCCAGGCGACGCCGAACTTCTTCTCGAAGTACGCCTGGTTCTTCTTCCAGAGCTGGTCGTAGGCCTCGGGCGACAGCTTGCGGAAGGCCCCCTGCCCGACGTGGTGGACGTAGGCGTCCTCCGCGCAGGCGACGCGGTAGCCCTTCGCGCGCATGCGGACGGCAAAGTCGTCGTCCTCGAACATGCCGACGCCGTAGGCCTCATCCAGGGGCCCGACCTCGTCGAGGACCGCGCGGCGCGCGGCGACGCAGTACATCGCGGCGACGCCGATGTCGAAGACGCGGCCGCGGAAGTCGCGGGCGCGCCGCGCGGCGAAGGACGGGAGGCCGGCGACCTCGGCGTAGTCGGGCTCGACGCGGGCCTCGTTGCCGCAGAAGTTCGTCGTCGGGCACAGGAGGCCGATCGTGGCATCGCGGCGCAGGTGGCCGACGAGGCGGCCCACGAGGCCCGGCGGGACGACCGTGTCGTTGTTGAGCAGGACGACGATCTCGCCCAGCGCCAGTGCGATCCCCTGGTTGTTCGCGGCGGCGAAGCCGCGATTTTCGCGGTTGTAGACGCAGCGCACGCGCGCGTCGCCGGCGGCCACCAGCTCCAGGTACTCGGGCGTTCCGTCCGACGAGGCGTTGTCCACGATGACGACGTCCAGGCGCGGCCACGTCTCGCGCTCGAGCAGGGACTTGAGGCACGCCTTCGTCAGCTCGAGGCCGCCGTACGTGACGATCACGACCGACACGATCGGGTGCGCTTCGAGAAGCCCCTCGTCGATCGCCTCGTAGCGATGCGCCCAGTCGTTCTCCTCGGCCACCTCGCGGCGCGCGGCGCGGCGCGGGTCGTCGGGCGGCTCCGTGAGCGCCTTCCGGATCTGCGCGAGGAACTCGTCGTGGCCGCGCGCGAGATACGACAGCTCTTCGTAGGGCAGCAGCTCGGTCAGCGCCGGGGCGACGACGGGTTTGCCGCCGTAGAGGTACTCGTAGAACTTGACCGGGTTCGTCGCCTCGGTGATGTCGTTGACGAGGAACGGGATGATGCAGGCATCGAAATTCCACAGGAGTTGCGGCATCTCGTCGTAGGGTCGCTGGCCGAGCAGCCGCACGTTCGGCCGCGAGGCGATCGGCGTCAGGTCCAGGTCGAACTGGCCGCCCGCGAGGACGATCGTGGCGTCCGGGTGCGCGTCGGCGATCTTCGTCAGCAGCGGCACGTCCACCCACGACGCAAGCGCGCCGTAGTATCCGATGACCGGGTGGCGCACCTTCCCGAGCAGTTCGTTCGGCCCGTAGCGCGCGCGGTAGTGCTCGGCGTCCATGGCATTGCGCGCGAGGATCAGGCGCGGCGCCGCGGCCTTCCACTTTTCTTCGAGACGGTCCGCTGAGACGATGGTCGCGTCGGCGCCGCGGACGAGCGTCTCCTCGAGCGACAGGACGCTCTGCCCGAACCCCGGGAAGTTGGTCCACTCGTCCATGCAGTCGTACACGACGCGCCAGCCCAGGCGCTCGCGCAGCCGGTCCGCCAGGGGCCCCCAGAAGGGAATCTGCACGAGGCAGACCGTGTCGCCCATGGAAAGGTCGGCCGCGAGCGCCTCGAACGAGGCGACGAGTGCGTCCAGGTCCGCCGCTTCGAGCTTGCCGCTGTAGACGTTCAGCGAGCGGCGCGACCGGATCCGCAGCTCCCCCACCCGCTCGGCCTTGCGCGAGAGGCCCCAGGCCGCGCCGCCGGGAGAAAGGAACTGCGTCGTCGAGAGATAGAACACGCGGTGGGCGTGGCGGCCGAACTGTGTCGCCAGCTGCTGCGGGCGCTGGAACCGGAAGTCCCAGTCGATGATCGAGAAAACCACGACGTCGTAGCAGCCGGATGGCTCCATCGGGACGGCGTCGGTCGTGCGCGGCCCGGGGGCGGCCGAGCGCTCCTCGAGCTGCACGAGCCCGTCGGACCCCGCAACCGGGGCCACCACGCGCCGCAGCCAGCGCGCGAGGGGGCGCGGCATGAGCCTCGAGCCGGCGGCAAAGAGCGGGGTCCCGGGAGCCGTCGCGCGGCCCGCGGCTCCGCGCAACCGGCCCGCCGCCTTGCGCAGGCGCCCCAGGCGGGAGGTTTCCCAGCGCTGGAGCTCGGCGAGCGCGGTGATCAGGTGCTGTTCCCGGGCCTCCGAGATGGACCGCTCGCGCTCGAGCTCCTTTTCCAGGGCGCCGACCCGCGCGGCCGTGATGCGCTCGCGCACCGCGACTTCCTCGCGAAGGAAGGCGATGCCCTCCTGCTGTTCGCGGACGACGGCGTCGAGGCGCCGGATCTCTCGGGCTCGGGCATTGACGGCATCCCCGGAGGGAGCGCCCCTCACCCCCTCCCGATACCGCCGGCCCTCCGGGCCGGCGTTGCCTACTGCCGCGGGTCTGCCTTCGCTGGACGGCTCCCGCCGGGAGAGGGGGTTCTCCAGAACTCTCGGGGCGAGAGAGTCCAACTTGTCGCGAAGGGTTCGGTAGCGGATGTCCCAGGTGTTCTCGAAGGCGATCTTGCGGCGCTTCGCGACGACGGCCTCGCCGTCGGGTTGACGCACCACGCGCTCGAGCGCGGCGACGAATTCGTCGGCCGTGTCGTAGAGGGCGAGGACGTCGGCGTAGGGCTCGAGCTCCGGCAGGCGGCGGGCGACGACGGGCTTTCCGGTCGCGAGGTACTCGTAGAGCTTGACGGGGTTGGTCGCCTCGGTCAGCGGCGTACGGTGGAAGGGAATCGTGCAGACGTCGAAACCGGCGACGTAGCCGGTCAGGTCCGCGTAGGGCACTTCACCGAGCAAGTGGACGTTCGGCCGCCCTGCGAGGCTCTCGAGCGCGGCGCCCTTCGTATCGCCGACGAGGACGAAGCTCCAATCCGGATGCTTGCGGGCGGCCAGCGCGACCGCCCCGGCGTCGAACCACGCCGCGATCGCGCCGTAGTAGCCGATGACCGGGCGCGCGTACTTCGCGAGCGGGCTCGCGCTGCGGGCGGGAAGCTCGGCGAACAATTTCGCATCCGCCGCATTCGGGAGCGGCAGCGCGTCGGGCCGGACCCTGCGCACGCGGTCGAGCAGCGGCCGCGACGTGACGAGCACGAGGTCGCTCTCGGTCAGCAGCCGCCGCTCATCCTCCGCGGTGCCCGCGCCGTGCGTGCCGAAGCCCGTGTGCTCGTCCATGCAGTCGTAGACGACCCGGCAGCCGAGTTCCTCGCGCAGACCGCGCGCCAGGGGCTCCCAGGAGGGGTACTGCACCAGGACCACTGGGTCGAGAAAGCCGCATTCTCCCGCGAGCCCCACGATGGCGTCGAAGGCCTGCTCCAGGGTCTCGCCGGTGAGCGTCCGGCCGTAGATGTCGAAGTCGTGCTCCCCCGGAAGCGAGATCTCGAAGACGCCGTCGGCCACCCGCTCGAGGACGGGTTCACGATCGAGACCGACAAACCCCGTCTTCGGGTAGAAGACGCGGTGCCCGTCGGCGGCGAAGCGCGAGAGCAGTTGCTGGGGGCGCTGGAACCGGAAGCTCCAGTCGATGATCGGAAGGCAAACGACGTCGAACCGCTCGGCGGGCGGACGGGCTGCGGCGCGATCGGGGCGTGCTCGGCTCAGGGACCATATCTTGCCACGCCTGCCTGCCCGCCGTCAGCGGCCGGCGGGAACGAGGAGCGCGACTTCTTCGATCTCGATGGGAGGCTTCCGGTCGCGCGGCGGCAATCGCGGCTCGTTTCATGGATACCCCCGTGAGACGGTGCGGCGCGGCAGGGCCAGGGTTGCGCGGGCAGGAAAAAGCCCGGCGGGCATGGGCCCGCCGGGTGGATGGCATGTGGGGTCAGGTTTCAACCTGACCCCGGTGGTTTAGAAGCTGATCCGCGCGCCGAAGCGCACGATCCGGGGGCTCTGCATCTCGATGATCTGGTTGTAGACGCCGGCTCCGGCGCTCACCTTCGCGTTGCGCTGGAGGATGGTGCCCTGGTTGAGCGCGTTGAAGATGTCCGCCGCGATCGTGACCTGCACCGGTTTGACGTTGATCACCTTCTCGAGGCGCAGGTCGAGCTCGTACACGTTGCCGTACCGGGTGTCCGAGAGCTTTCCGATGATGTTGTCGCGGGGGCCGAGGCCGTCACCCGGATCGAACCGGTAGTAGTTGACGTACGGATAGCCTTCCCGCCCGAAGAAGTTAGCGGCCACCGAAAAGTCCCACGGCAGCTGGTAGAGGCCGCCGACGTTGAAGAGCCACCGCGAGTTCAGGAAGACCTCGTTGCGCGCACCGCTCGAGGCCCCCGCGGGCAGGGCCGCGATGTCGTTGCCTGCGCACGTCGAGCCCGTCTGGATGCCGATCGGGGTTCCGGGCCAGAGCTCGTTGTTGCCGCCGCGGTCGCTCGTCGGGTCGTAGCAGGACCCCGCGCCGCCGTGCTGGTTCCAGTTCTGGTAGGTGCCGCCGCCGCGGATGAGCCACTTGTTCGTGAGGCGCTTCTGAAACGTCAGGTCGACGCCGTTGTAGGTGGTGTTCCAGTCGGGCCGGTTCTCGAGCGTGACGCCCGCGGGAACGGGGACTCCCGGCTTCAACTGGTAATAGGGCTGATTGAATTCCTGGCCGTTGGCGAGCCGGCCGGTGAGGTAGCCGCCGATCTCGTAGTCGTTCTCCGTCAGGCCCGTCCGGTGGGGATAGAGCGCTCCCGTGTACTTGCGGTACGTGTAGTTCACGCCGACGACGAAGTCCTGCATGACCTCGCGCTCGATGCCGCCGATGACCTCGGTGGTCTTGCCCGCCTTGAGGTTGGGATCCACGGTGTTGGGCGATTTCGACGAGCCGGGGTTCGACGGATCGACGCCGTAGCTGCCGAGCAGGTTGTTGAGGTCGAGCTCGTTGGCCGTGATCACGTGGTCGCCGTTGATGTCGTTCCAGTAGTAGTAGAGGCCGGCCAGCGCCCCCGGGTTGACGAAGGAGATGGCGTTGGCGCCGAGCTGGTCGGCGTACTGCGAGTAGCTCGCCCGCAGCAGCGTCTTGTTGTCCGCGCCGAGAGCATAGGTCGCGCCGATGCGCGGAACCACGTTCTCCCAGGTAAACGGCGTGCGGCCGCCGATCGTCGTGACCGCCGGGAGCAGGTCCGGGACGACCGGGTTGGCCGGTGTGGCCGACGTCAGGTTCTTGCCATCCTGGTGGTCGTACCGAACGCCGAGGTTCACGGTGAGGTTGCCGAGGGTGAGCGTGTCCGAGAGATAGCCGCTCAAATACTGCTGACTCGTCTTGACGACGGCCTGCCGCGTCAGCACCGCGGCCGGCGCGTTGAAGTCGGCGAGGTCGCCGTAGTTGCCGTTACCCGGCCAGGACGAAACCGACGACACGTCCGTCGTGCGGTAGTTGAAGCCGAACTTCAGCTCCTGGCCGACGTTGCCCGTGTTGAAGAAGTACGAGCCGCTCGCCGTGGCCTGCTGCTGGGGCCGGACCGTGTCGGCATACAGGTAGCTGCCGATGAACTGGCCCTGCTCGTTGATGTAGAGATTGTTGACGTCGTTGCCGCCCTGCGGCGTCAGCGAGAAACCGCTCGACACCGACGAGTAAGACGCCGTCGCAAACAGCGAGGACGAGAACACCTGGGAGATCTCGCCCCTCCAGACCGTCGTCGGGCCCGTCTGGTTCCACGAAGCGGGTGGAGGACGCGAGAAGCTGACGTTGCGTCCGATCTTTTCCTTGTTGCCGTTGCCGAAGGTGCCCATCAGCGACGTCGAATCGAAGAGCTGGAGGTTGACCTTCGCGTTGTAGTCCTTGAGCGTCGTGTTGTCCGGGTTGCCCTGCGCGTTGAAGAGGTTGATCTGGTTGCGGCCCGCGGCGCCCCACGCCCAGAGACGGTCCTTCCAGAGCGGACCGCCGAGCTCTACGCCGTAGTCCTGCACCTCGTTGATGCGGTTGCCGCCGTTGGTCACGCCCTGCGCCTGGTCGAGGGGGGTGACGTTGTTCCACTGGAGGCTCCCGTCGGCCAGATAGTACCGGGCCGAGCCGTGCACGTCGTTGGTGCCGCGCTTGGTCACGAGGTTCAACTGGACGCCGGGCGTCGCCGCCGTGACGTCGCTGCCGCCCGTGGACGCCTGGATCTCCTCGAACGACTCGAAGTCGTAGTACGTCGGAGACGAGCCGAGGGCGCCCATGTCGGTGATCGTGACGCCGTCCACGTTCCAGGTGTTCTGGCTCGAGTCGGAGCCCTTGCCGACGTAGGTCGACTGCTGGCCGCTCTCGTTGCCGCCCACGTTGACGCGGTCGAGCTGCACGCCGGGGACCGTCGAGAGGATGACCCACGGGTCGCGCGCGGTCGGGATCGCCTGGAGCTCCGTCTGGTCGACGACGGCGCCCGTCTCGACCTTGCGGGTGTCGAGAAGGGCCGCGCCGCCCGAGACCGTGATGGTGGCCTCGATGCTGGAGATCTTGAGGGTCGTGTTCTCCTCCGTGTTCTGGCCGATCGAGACCTTCACGTCCGGCTTCGTCACGAAGGTGAAACTCTGGAGCTCGTACGTGAGGGTGTAGACGCCGGGCGAGAGGCTCGGGAAGCGGTATTCCCCTCGCGCGTCGGTCGTCTGGGTCTTCTTGGCCCCGTTGCCGGTCAGCGTCACCATGACTCCGGGCAGGCGCGCTCCCTGCTCGTCCGTGACGTTGCCGATGATGTTGCCGGTCAGCGTTTGCGCCTGCACAACGGGCGCGAGCGCGAGCGCGGCCATCAGGAGCGCCGCTGCCCACCTCCACGCCGTCGCCGGCCTCGATCTCGTTTTCGCGTTCATTCTGCCGATCCTCCTTTACGCCGCGCGTGGTGCCGGCGCGTCCTCCTGGAGAGCAACGCCGGTGCCACGCCAGAAAACCGGGCGTGACGGGCCGAGAGGGCGGGACGGGAGGACGAGGTGCTGAGGCGCGCGGACGGGGTGTGCGTCGCCCGGGCCGCCCCGGCGCCGCAATCCAGATTCGTGGACGCGCAGTTCAGCGCGACGGAAGCGCAGGAGGAACTCGAATCGCGGGACGGAATGCTCGCGATGCGCGACGAGCGCACTTCTCATCGGGACTCACGCGCGAGGACCGAGACCGTGGAACGGGCGGAGTCCAGCGCTTTGGACGTTTTCAGCGCACCGGACGTCTTGCACGCGAAACGGCCGCCCCCTCGGGGCGGCCGCCGCAAGTTTTTCGAAAAATACTGGGCTCGATCAGCGTCCGGGCAGGGGCCGCGCGGAGCTCTCGAGCCGCTTTGCAAACACCGCGTCGAGGGAGAACGGGCCCGCCCCGTAGGCTCCGAGCCACAACAGGAGGCAGATGTAGAGGTACTCGCCCATGCCGAAGAGGTCCGACAGCTCGTGGATGTCGGCCTTCTTCGCCGTCAGGATGGCGACCAGCATCGTGGCGATCAGCGGCAGGGTCGCGACGCGCGTGAAGAGCCCCCCGAGCAGCAACGCGCCGCAAACGAATTCCGCCGTCGCCGCGAGCGGCGCCTGGAGCTGCGGCGCGGGAATGCCGAGGTCTGTGAAGAAGGCCACGACCCTGGGCAGGTTCTGGAGCTTGCCCCAGCCCGACTGGAGAAAGATCCAGCCGACGGTGAGCCGCGCGACCGTCGGCGGCAACCAGCGAAGGCTGTCCGAGACCGAGTGAATCCACCGGCGCAGTGTTCCCATGACGCCTCCTTGAACTAATGGGGGGCAGGTCTGACAAGTTCAGAACTCGAGAGTCTTCAGAATCTCGCGCTGCGGCCGCCCACACTCCGAAGATTTCAGGCCTGACCCCATCCATTTGCGGATGCCGTCCGTCCCGCGGGCCGCGTCAGCAGCAGCGCCACGGCGGCATGCAGGACGACGGCCGGCCACAGCAGGGGGCCCCGAAGGTTGGCGGACGCCGCCAGGAAGGCGAGGTAACCGGCGATGAGGCCGTTGTAGACCAGCATCCCCGCGCCGGCCCGAAGAACCGCCGCGTTGCGGCAGGCATGCCAAGTCCGAGGCCGAGCAACGCGAGCCCGAAGCAGCGGCCGATCACGACCGCCAGGCCGCCGACCTCCGCGCCGAGCAGAAGCCTCGCGACGAACGCCGGGTCGACGATGAGTGCGGCGGCGGTTGCGATCTCCACGACCGCGGAAAACGTCAGGGTCTTTCCGGAGAGACCCGGGTTCGTTTCATTCATTTGATTCCTCCGAAAAACGACGGGCGGCGGCGCATCGGCCGACGCCGCCCTCGAGTGGATGCTCTCTCGAGCCTAGTCGGACGCCCGGGCGATCGCGACCGCCGCCTTCTTCTGGTCGGCCTCCGCCAGTTGCGACGGTCCGAGCTTGATCGTCAGCTTGTCGATCCTTCCGTTGAAACGGAACGGGATCTCGTAGCTCGAGTCCACCGGAGTGCGGGTATCCACGCCGACGTCGAAGGTCTCGTCCGGCGGCAGCAGGAACGGAATCGTGTGCTCGATCTTCTTCGTGGCGAACTCGTGGCCGTCGACGATGAGGATGCCGGTCCCGCCCTTCGCGATGCCGGGACCGTCGTAATGGAAGTTGAACTCGATCGTGTGCTTGCCGGCCTTCAGCGAGTCGCCCATCCAGTCCCGGGCGCCCTCGCCGCCTTCCCAGCGGAACCGCTCCAAGTCGAGGAGGTTGTAGGTGAAGACCGGTTTACCCTTGAGCAGGTACATTCCGAAGCCGCCGAAGCGGCCGCCCTCGGTCACGATCATGCCCTCGCCGCCGCCCGACGGGACCTCGATCTCGGCCTTGATCGTGAACGACTTGTTGAGGATGCTCGGAGCGTTGCCGACGGGGATGCCGGGGTTCTCACCCGCGTACGTGAACACCGTCTTGCCCGCGATGGCGCTCGGGCGCGGCGAGATCGCGCGCTGGAACTGCGAGTTGTCGATCGGCAGAACCTGGTACTTGACCGCCTCCTGCTGGAAGAGAGCCTGCATCTGCTTGAGCTTGTCCGGCATCTTCGCCGCGAGGTCGTCGGCCTGGGAGTAGTCCTCGGCGAGGTGGTAGAGCTCCCACTTGTAGTCCGCGATGTCGGGGAACTTCGCGTTCAGCTCCCACGGCGGCACCGGCGGGTGCGTGTTCGCGTACCAGCCGTCGTGGTAGATGCCGCGGTTGCCGGCCATCTCGAAGTACTGGGTCTTGCGCGTCGAGGGGGCGTTGGCGTTCTCCGCGTTGAACGTGTACACCATGCTCACGCCATCGATCGGCTTCTGCTGGATGCCGTCGACCTCCTCCGGAGCCTTGATGCCCGTGGCTTCCAGGATCGTCGGGACGATGTCGATGATGTGGTGGAACTGGGGTCGGATGCCGCCCACGTCCTTGATGTGGCCGGGCCAGGAGATCGCCAGGCCCTGCCTCGTGCCGCCGAAATGCGACGCCACCTGCTTGGTCCACTTGAACGGCGTGTCGAACGCCCAGGACCACGCCACCGCCATGTGCGGATAGGTCGCCGGAGAGCCCCAATCCTCGTAGTGGAGCAGCTGAAGGGCTTCGGGCACGTCGAGAATGCCGTTGTAGGCGGTCATCTGGTTGAACGTCCCGGAGAGAGTCCCTTCCGGGCTCGTGCCGTTGTCGCCGTCGATGTAGATGATCAGCGTGTTGTCGAGCTTGCCCATGTCCTCGACGGCCTGGATCACGCGGCCGATCTCGTAGTCCGTGTACGCGGTGTAGGCCGCATAGACCTCGGCCTGACGCGCGTAGAGCTTCTTCTTGTCGAAGGAGAGCGAGTCCCAGGTCGGGAGCTCCGAGGGCCAGGGCGTCAGCTTCGCGTTTGCTGGAATCACGCCGAGCCGCTTCTGGTTGGCGAAAATCTCCTCGCGCATCTTGTTCCAGCCCATGTCGAACTTGCCCTTGAACTTCTCGATCCACTCCTTCGTGGGCTGGTGCGGCGAGTGGCTGCCGCCCGGGACGTAGTAGACGAAGAACGGCTGCTCGGGCGCCGCCGCGTTCAGGCTCTGCATGTGGGCGATCGCCTCGTCGGCGAGGTCGGTCGTCAGGTTGTAGCCGGGCTTGCCGATCCACGGAAAGATCTGCGACGTGCCCTTGAAGAGGTACGGCTGCCACTGGTCGGTCTCGCCGCCCATGAAGCCGTAGAAGTACTGGAATCCCATGCCCGTCGGCCACTGGTCGAAGGGGCCCGAGGCGCTGTACTGGAAGCCCGGCGTGTTGTGGTTCTTGCCGAACCACGACGTCGCGTAGCCGTTGCCGGAAAGGATCCGGCCGATGGTCGCGTTGTCGGGGCCGATGATGGAGTCATAGCCCGGGTAACCCGTCGAAAGCTCCGAGATCACGCCGAATCCCACGGCGTGGTGGTTGCGGCCGGTGATCAGCGCGGCGCGCGTCGGCGAGCAGAGCGCGGTCGAGTTGAACTCCGTGTACCGGAGGCCGTTCTTCGCGATGCGGTCGAGCGCCGGGGTCGGGATCACGCCCCCGAACGTGCCGCTGACGCCGTAGCCCTGGTCGTCCGTCATGATGAGGAGCACGTTGGGCGCGCCCTTGGGCGGCACCACGCGCGGCGGCCACCACGGCTTCGAGTCCCTGGCGCTCTCCTTGATCACGCCGCCGAATTTGGGAGGCGGAGGAGGGATTTGCTGGCCGCTGATCGTCGTCGTGGCGCTCGGCGAACCGAGGTCGCCCGTGACCACTTGCGCCCCAAGAGGAGCAACGGCCCCGAGGGCGAGGATCAGGACTGGCAGAAACACTCTCCAACCCCTCTTCATGGTGTTCTCCTCTTTCTTTCGGGGATCAGATCACAACCGGAGTCGCGACCGATGCCGAAAGGGTTGCCCTCCGAGAAACGGTGGATTGTCGTACTGAACGCGCGGTGGTTGAGCGGAGATCGAGTCTCCACAACGATTCCTTTTGCGAAGGAACGTGGTTCATCGTGGGTGGAATCTGACCCCGAAACGCCTTCCTGCCAGGGTCAGGTCAGGAGCTTCGGGCCTTCGGCTCCTTGGCGACCAAACTCCGAAGAATTCAGACCTGACCCCGCCAGGATCACCCGGTCGATCCGCAGGAGCTCGCCGACGGACCACGCCTGGAACGGGCAACCGCGGGGGGTGTGCGGCGGGTCGCCGTCTGCGATCTCGGAGACGTGGCCGAGGCCCGCCTCGTCGAGATGGGCAATGAGCGGGGGGAGGAAGCGGCGGCGCGCCTCGGACTTCGCATCCTCCGTTGCGCCCCGCGCGCGGACCCAGGCCTCCACGAACGCGCCGGCCAGATACGGCCAGACGGTCCCCCGGTGGTAGGCGCCGTCGCGCTCGCGGGGGCCGCCCTCGTAACGTCCGACGTAGGCGGGATCGTCCGGCGCGAGCGAGCGAAGACCGACCGGCGTCGCGAGCCTCGCCTCGACGGCGTCGACGATCCGGCGCGCCCGCTCGCCCTCGACGAGCGCGAAGGGCAGGCCTCCGACGGCGTAGATCTGGTTCGGCCGAAAAGCGGAGTCCACGGTTCCCGGCGCGTGATCGACGTCGACGACGTCGTACAGGCAACCCGCGGCCTCGTTCCAGAATCGCTCGTGAAAGGAGGCGAGGCCCCGGTCGTGGAGCTCCCTCCACTCGTCCGAAAAGGCACCCGCGATCCAGAGCGCGTTCAGCCAGAGGGCCTGCACCTCGACGGGTTTTCCGATCCGGGGCGTCACGACCCAATCGCCGACCTTGGCATCCATCCAGGTCAGCTGCACGCCGGGCCGACCCGCGGCGAGCAGGCCGTCGCCGTCGGCGCGGATCCCGAAGCGGGTGCCCGCGGCGTAGCCGGCGAGGATCGCCTCGACCGCGTCCCGGAGCCTGCGCACGGTCGTTCGTGAAGGCACGAGCCCCGCGGCGGCCATCGCTTCGAAGTGTTCGTACACGGCGATGACGTACCAGAGCGAGGCGTCCACCGCGTTGAATTCCGGCTCGCTCGCCGCATCGGGAAAGAAGTTCGGCAGCATCCCCTGCGAGACGGCGCCGGACCACTCGAGCAGGATGCCTTCCGCCTCCGCGAGCCTCCCGGTGGCGAGGCACAGGCCGCGCAGCGCGATGAACGTGTCGCGTCCCCAGTCGGTGAACCACGGATATCCGGCGACGATCGTCCGGCCGGAGCCGCGCCGGACGAGGTAGGCGTCCGCGGCGCGGTCGAGCCGGTCGCCGAGCGAGGCCCGCCGCCGGCGCTCGGCCGAGCGCAGGGCCGCGAGCGCGGCCTCGGCGCCGCCCACACCGAGCACGGCCTCGTGTCCCTCTGCCGCGGCGAGCCAGACGGCCTCGCCGGCCGAGAGATCGAAACCGAACGTGCCCGGCGACGCGAGGTCTTCCGCGCTGTCGAGCCCGCGCGCCTTCTCCTCGGCATAGAAGAAATTCCGGTACCACTCGGGCGCGGCGTCGTAGGAGCCGTTCGAGCGCACCACGACCGGGGGCACGTCGGGGTACGGCCGGAACGCGAGCAGGCCTCCCGGCTCTTCGTCTGCGTCAAACCGGAACGCCGCGTTCTCGTGGTGGAGCGCGTGGTAGTCGCGGCCCGACAGGAACGGCCGCATCGTCAGCGTCGCCGCTCCCGTACCCGCAAGGCGCTTCCAGGACACGGCGGCCAGGGAGGAATCCTTCGGGACGAAGATTTCCTGCGCGATGCGGGTCCCGTCGGGGAGCGCGAAGGTCCACCGCGGCCAGGGCTCGAGCTCGAAGGCGGCGATGCGCGTCGCGCCGTCCGGATGCGTGACGTCGGGGGCGTAAGCCTGCGAGCTGATCGCGAAACGGCCGGCGGACGTCTCGACCCAGGCGTCGAAGCCGTTGACGAGCACCATGCGGCCCGTGGGCGGCCTCGTCGCGGTCAGCAGCAGCGCGTGGTAGCGCCGCGTGCGGATCCCGGCGGCGGTGCCCGACGCGAAGCCGCCCAGGCCGTCCGCCTCGAGCCATTCCCGAGTCGACGCAACGTCCATGCGGGAGAAGCGTACAGCCGTTGCCCGCGTCGGGAGTGCGCGCTACCGCGAAACGTCGACCGAGGCGAACATACCCTCGGCGACCCAGTCGCGCAACCAGCGGAAGAGCTGCTGGCCGGGATCGCCCTGGAGCCCCTTCGCCGCGGTAGCCACGGCCTTGCCGAAGGACCGTCCCTTCGCAAGCGCGGCCAGGAAATCGTACGCCGGCTTGCCGAGGTCGAGGCGCCAGACCTCGTAGTTCTTGCGCCACACGGCGACCCGGGTCGTCCGGCGCGCCGTGCCCGGGTGGTCGTGATTCTCCTCCTTGACCGACTGGAGGTACGCGTTGACCGGATGGTTGAACGCGCAAAGACGGAAGGCCGCGATCGGGTGGAACACGGCGCCCACCCACGCGTGCTGCGGGATGCGCGCGATCTGCTCGGCCGGCCACGCCGGCGACTGCGGCGCGTCGAAGACCTCCGTGATCGCGAGCTCGAGGCGAGCGAGGTCGGCGGCGAAGGCCCTCTGCCGAACGCCCTTCGACGCGCGGACGAATTCCGGGAAGCCGCGGCCGAGCCGGTTGAACGTGTAGCTGACCGACGGGTGCGCGGCGACGTAGCGGGTGACGAGCGCCGCGAACTCCTCGTCGCCGAGCAGGTGGGCCACGGCGGGATAGTCGCCCTCGAGGGCCTCGATCATCCGCAGCAGGTACATGCCCTGGTAGACCCCGACACGCTCGACGGCCGTCAGGGTCTTCGACGGCAGGATCACGCGGCCGATGTCCGCGGGATCGAGTTCGGCGCGGGCGGCCGCGGCCTCCACGGCTTCGTCCACCGTGCCCGGCTGCTCGATGACCGCCTGCATCCAGCGCTGGATGCGCGGCAGCGGAAACTCAAGAGGCGGCGGCAACGGCCTTCCCCTCTCGCCGGTGGGCGCGGGCCTTGAGGGCCTCGGCGTGGACGACGCCGAACTCGGGGATGTCGGCGTCCCACTCGAGCAGGGTCGCGACGTTGCCCGTGCGGGCAACCGAGTGGCGGTAGAGGTCCCAGACCGCTTCGATCACGTGGTCGTTGTGCGTGTCGATGATGTGCGTGCCCTTGTTCGTGTGGCCGGCCAGGTGGTACTGCGTGACGCGCGCGGGGTCGATCGTGTCGAGGTACTGCCTCGGATCGAACCCGTGGTTGAAGGAGCTGACGTAGACGTTGTTGACGTCGAGCAGCATCCCGCAGTCGGCGTCCTCCATGAGACGGGCGAAGAACTCCCACTCCGGCATGGACGAGGACGCGAACTCGGCGTACGTGGACGCGTTCTCCAGCATCAGCGGCCTCTCCAGGATCTCGGAGACCTCCTTCACGCGCGCCGTCACGTGGCGCAGGGCCTCTTCCGTCAGCGGCATTGGCAGCAGGTCGTGCGTGTTGCGCCCCGCGACCCCTGTCCAGCACAGGTGATCGGACACCCATGCGGCGCGGGTGCGCGTGGCGAGGGATTTCAACTTCGAAAGGTGGTCGCGGTCGAGCGGGTCCGTGCTGCCGATGTTCATCGAGACGCCGTGCAGCACGATCGGGTAGCGCTCCGAGACCTGGTCGAGCACCCAGAGCGGACGCCCGCCGGTATCCATGTAGTTCTCGGAAAGGATCTCGAAGAAGTCGACCTCTGGCTTTTGCTCGAGGATGTGCGGGTAATGCACCGTGCGCAGGCCGACGCCGATGCCGAGATCGGGCAGCCCCCAGCGATTGCGAGCGTGTGTTTCCGGTTTCAAGTTTCAGGTCCCGGGTGGGAAGAAGTCCGGGGGCCCGAAGGCCCCCGGAAAAATGCGATGGAGTTAGGCCGCCTTCTTGACGGGAACCGCGCAGCCGCCCTTGCCCTTGCAGGAGTTCTTGCCCGCACAGCTGCCGTCGCCGGTCTTGCATCCGCCCTGGCCCTTGCAGGAGTTCATACCCTTGCAGGAGTGCTTCATGTCGGCCGAGGCGCAGCCGCCCTTGCCCTTGCAGGAGTTCTTGCCCGCGCAGCCCGCGTCGCCGCTCTTGCAGCCGCCGGTGCCCTTGCAGGAATTCATGCCCTTGCAGACGTGCTTGTCCGAGGCGGCCTTGGTGTCCTTGGCCTTCTCGTCGCCGGCCTTCGCGGACGTGCCCGCTCCCGCCGTCACCATCGCGCTCGCCAGGCCCGAGCCCGCGAGCACGCCGGCGATCGCCAGTCCGATTGCCTTCGTCGTCAGATCGCCCTTTTTCATCCTCGTCTCCTTTGCATCCCCCTTTTGGGGGCGCCATGCGAATCGGCCCAGCCGACATGGCTGCGCCGAGTTACCCGCGTCGAATTCGAGTGCCGGCCCGCCAAGGGGCGCGGGCCGATGGGCCGGGATATTAACCCCTTCCGACGGCGACTGAGGCGGTCTTAATTTCGACCGCCTCGCGCTCCCGGCCCCCGGGGATCCGGAAAGAGATCTTCGAACCGCGCCTGTCACCCCCGTAGTACGCGGAGACGGCGAGTGCCGGATCTGCGTCGGACCGAGCGGGATAGCAATTCCCACATGTGCCGGCTGCGGGCGTCCTCCCGGGAGGGGCCAAAAAAATGGATTCTCATGACCCCTTGGATGCCGGGTCCCGGCTATGGTTTCCGAAACCGGCCGCCGTCGACATCCTTGAGGAACCCGATCAGGGCCGCGAAGTATGCCTCCTGGTCGTCCCACATCGCCAGGTGGCTTCCGTTCTCACAGATCGCGACACGCGAGTTCGGCAGGAGCCTGCCCATCTTCCGGATGTCGCCGGGATTCATCTCGTCGTACCGGGCGCCGATGACGAGCGTGGGCACGGTGATCCTCGCGAGATCTTTCCAGCGGTCCCAATCCCTGAACGTCCCGGTCACGACGAACTCGTTCGGGCCCTGCATCGTGTTGTAGACCTGCGGGGAGATGTGCTTGAACGCCCGCGCGACCGGGTCGGGCCAGGGATCCAACCGGCAGACGTGCCGGCCGTAGACCTCCTTGAACATCACGGCCTGGTACTCGGGGTTCTCGTAGTCGCCCTTTTCCTCGTACTTGACGAGCGTCGCGAGGACCGCGGCCGGCAGCGCCGCGCGCAGCGTGTTGACGTACTCGACGTAGGACGCGATCGAGGCCGTCATGCTCGAGAGGACCAGCCCCTTCAGGTGCTTCTGGTACTTCAGCGCGTACTCGATCGCGAGCATGCTTCCCCACGACTGCCCGTAGAGAAAGAAGCCCTCGAGCCCGAGGGCGGCGCGCACCTGCTCGACCTCCTCGCGGAAGCGGTCGATCGTCCAGAGGCTCTTGTCGTCGGGCTGGTCCGAGTAGAACGAGCCGAGCTGGTCGTAGTAATAGAACTCGACGCCCGCCTGCGGCAGGAAGTCCTCGAAGCACTCGAAGTACTCGTGCGTCACTCCCGGACCGCCGTGCAGCGTCAGGACCTTGATCTTCCCGGCGCCGAGCTTCTTGGTCCAGACCTTGTACTTGCCGTCGACCGTGATCAGGCGAATCCCCGCCGTCTTGATTTCCTTGCTCGATGGGGTCGCGGACGGGGTCGTCCCCCGGGAAAGGCGCGCGTGCAGAAGCGAAGCCGCGGATAGAGCCACGAGCGACCGACGATCGATAGTCATGGCCGAATTCTAATCCGCGCCCGCCCCCGCGACGAGAAACGGCAGGACCGAAGAACAGCCCCACTGCTTCTATCCCCTCGCGGCGCAAATAGTCTCCCGACCGAAGGGAGATGGGATGAGAAGGCCGACCTCCCTGCGCAGTCCTTGTAAAAAGGCTGCATTGGAACGGGCTCGAGGCCCAGAAGGGAGATCGGCCATGAGGGAGCTTAGCAAGGTGGCAAGACAGACGGTCGGGCTGGATCTTGGAGATCGATTCAGTCAATTCGCAATCCTCGACGCCGAGGGCCAGATCGTCGAGGAAGGCCGGGGGGCAACGACGGAGGCGGGTCTGAGGAGGGTTTTCTCGAACCGCCCGCCGATGCGTATTGCCCTTGAGACGGGGACCCACTCGCCGTGGGTGTCGCGACAGCTCGTGGAATACGGCCACGAAGTCCTCGTCGCCAACTCGCGCAGGCTTCGACTGATCTACGAGAACCCGAGCAAGGATGACCGGGTTGACGCCATGTACCTGGCGCGGCTGGCTCGCTTCGAGCCGGCATTGCTCTGTCCGGTTGAGCACCGGGATGCTTCGTTGCAGAAAGACTTGGCGCTGTTGCGCTCGCGGGACGCTCTGGTCGTAGCCCGAACGCTTCTGGTCAACCACGTGCGTGGCGTGGTGAAGTCCTTCGGGACGAGGCTTCCGGCCTGTTCCACCAGCTGCTTCTCCAAGACCGCCTCCAAGCAGATCCCGGAGCTCTTAGAGCCCGTGCTCTTGCCGGTGCTCGAGCAAATCGCTTCGCTCACTGAGCAGATCAAAGCCCTGGGCCAGATGATCGAGACCCTGGCCGATGACCAGTACCCGCAGACCAGGCTGCTGCGCCAGGTCAAAGGCATCGGGCCGATCACTTCACTGGCCTTCGTCCTGACTCTGGGCGACCCACGGCGCTTCGCGAAGAGTCGGACAGTCGGAGCCTTCCTTGGACTGGTTCCCGGACGAAAGCAGTCGGGTCACTCCGATCCGCAAAGACGGATCACCAAGCAGGGGGACTCGGGGTTGCGCCGGCTTCTCGTGAACGCGGCCCACTACATCCTGGGGCCCTTCGGCCCGGACTGCGATCTGCGCCGCTTCGGACAGAACATCTCTTCCCGCGGCGGAAAGCTCGGTAAGAAAAAAGCCATCGTTGCCGTCTCACGCAAGCTCGCCGTCCTGCTCCATCACCTCTGGCGCACCGGCGAAGTTTACGAACCTCTTTACCGCCAGGATCGCAAAACCAGAGTCTCGGCCGCCTAGTCTTCGATAACCAGAGTCACCTATCTCGATGTCCATGACTGAAGTCAATCGCCCAGTCCCGGCGACTGCGACTCCTCCCTCGGTCCTCTCGCAGCCCACAACCACGGGCTACTGCAAGACCGTTAGTGAGATGGCAGCGCCTCGACTGGTTGGACCCCACCATGCACCCGGCTCTTTACCGAGCCGAACTGAGTGCGAATGGAAGCCTGGCGAAACGACTTCTGTCTGCTTCCAACCAGTCCCTGCCTACTGCGACTCCCGGGCTCCCCCCTTGACGCCGGTCGGCCTTCTCATGGAAGGGAGGAGGTTCGCGCCGCGGGAGCGGTCGCGCAGCGGAGGGGTCAGGCGTCCGGTCGAGCCCGCATCCGGGCGAGCCGGCCGCCGGTGCGCCCCGCAGGGGCGCAGACCCCGTAGCGGAGCGACCGCGACGTTTGACATAATCCGCCCACCTTATGGAACTGACCACCCGCGAAGACGGGGAAATCACCATCCTGATCGTGACCGGCGACCTCGTCATCGGCGAGCCCGAGACGACCTTCAAGAAGACGATCACGCGGCTTCTCGAAGAGGGCCGGGTCAACCTGCTCGTCGACCTCTCGGCGGTCGGCTTTCTCGACAGCTCGGGCCTCGGCGCCCTCGTCCGCGCGTTGACGCTGGCGCAGAAAGAGGGCGGCTCGGCCAAGCTCCTCCACGCGGGCCCGCAGGTCCGCAAGCTCCTCCAGATGACGAAGCTCGATTCCGTTTTCGAGATCCACGAAGACCTGGAGGCTGCGGTCTCGAGCTTCTAGGGAGTTCCCAACACCCGGGTCTCGCCCACGGGCGAAGGAGACGCGTGGCGGACGAACCCGAAGCGCCCGAGGACGAAACGGTCGACGCGGCGGACGGCGCCGAAGCCGAAGCATCCGCCCTGGCGGAGCTGGCGCTCTGCGAAAATCTTTCCCAAACCTCGGGCTGGGCCGCCCGCTGGAGCGCCTCGATGGCCGGCGCCGACGCCGCGCTGCTGTGGGCGCCCGACACCGTCAATCCGCTCTTCCTCTGCATCGGCGCGTCGGGCAAGGGCGTCGAGAAGCTGCTGCGGCGGGCGGCGCCGCGCGAGACCGGGTTCGTGCACGACCTCGTGCGCGACCGGCAGGCGCTCGTGCTCACGGGCGCCGAGCTGACGTCGAGCGACCCCTTCCTGCGCGGCGTGCCGGCGACGCTGCGCGCGTGCCTGGCCGTGCCGCTCGAGGCCGAGGGGCTGATCGTCGGCCTGCTCGCCCTGTTCTTCACCGAGATCCCGGACGCCGACAATGCGCTGGCCCGGCTCGAGCGCTTCCTCGAGCAGGCGGCGCCCGCCCTCGGCCGAGCGCTGCGCTCGGAACGCAAGACCGTCGGCATGCTGCACGCGATCGAGCGGCTGACCAACCTCTACGATCTCTCCAAGGCGTTCGGCTCGACGATCGACTTCGAGGAGCTCTCGGAGCTCGTCGTCCGCAAGGCGGTCGACTTCACGAGCGCCGAGGTTGCGTCCCTCTGGACGCTCGACGGCGAAGACGTGGCGCTGGCGGCGACCGCGGTCAACGACAACTACGACGTGGAGAACGCCCCGCCGGCCGTGGGCGCCCCGGTCGTCGGCGACGTCATCGCCGGCCAGGAAAACCTGCGTCGCAACCGCATCCCCCCCTCGGACGAGCTCGCCTCGGAGAACGAGGGCCACACCATCCATTCGGTCCTCGCCATCCCGCTCGTCGAGGACGAGCTCTCGATCGGCGCTCTCGTCCTCGTGAACAAGCGCGGCCGTCATCCCGAGTTCTCCGGCGAGGACGAGGAGCTGCTGGCCGACCTCGCCCGCCAGGCCGTTCGGGCCCTGCGCAACGCGCGCCAGTACGAGGCGGAGAAGAAGGTCGAGGAGCTGGACGCCCTGCTCGCCGTCAGCCGCGAGATCACGTCGACGCTCGATCTCGACAAGGTGATGCAGACCATTGTCAACGCCACCTCGGCGCTGATCCCGTACGACCGCTGCGGCATCGCCATCCTCGGCAAGGGCAAGCTGCGCCTGGGCGCCATCTCGGGCGCGACGGAGGTCAACCGCCAGGATCCCGATGTCCAAAGGATGGAAGGTCTCCTCCAGTGGGTCTTCCTCTCGGGGACCGACACCGCCGTGACCCAGCTCGAAGACGGCGAGCTCACGGCAGACCGGCCCGAGACCGAGGAGAAGTTCCGCGCGATCTTCCGCGAGACCGGGCTGCGGTCGTTCTTCGGCGTGCTCCTCAAGGACGACGAGGGGAAGCTCGGCGCGCTCGGATTCGAAAGCAAGGAGGCGCTGCTCTTCGACGAGGGAACGCAGGACCTGCTTTCGATCCTGGTCAACCAGACCACCGTCGCCGTGCGCAACGCCCAGCTCTACCAGCAGGTCCCGCTGGCCGGGTTCTGGAAGCCACTGCTGGAAAAGCGCCGCAAGATCGGCGCGCTGCCGCAGGGCCGGCGCCGCGGGTGGACGATCGGGATCGCCGCCGCGGTGCTCGCGCTCTGCATCCTGCCGTGGCCCCTGCGGATCGCAGCGCCCGCCCGGGTGCTCCCGGCGCGCCGGGCCGCCGTGACGTCCCTCGTCGACGGCGTCGTGGCCTCGGTCGTGCACCGCGAGGGGGACGCCGTGAAGGCCGGCGACCTCATCGCCGCCCTCCGGAACGAGAGCTACGTGGCCGACCTCGCCGCGGCGCGCGCGGCCGTCGCCGTGGCCGACAGCGAAGTCTCGCGCGCCCGCGACGCCGCGGACCCGGGCGCACTCTACGACGCGACGAAGCGCCGCGAGCAGGCACAGGCGCGCCTCGCGCTCGGGCAGGAGCGGCTGGGACAGACCGAGCTCCGCGCGCCCGTGGACGGCGTGGTGATCACGCCGCGCATCGAGGAGCGCGTCGGGCAGCTGCTCGCGCGTGGCGCCGAGCTGTGCGTCGTCGCGGACGTCCGCTCGCTCCGGGCAGAGATCGCGATCCCCGAGTCCGAGTCCGGCCTCATCCAGAAGGGCCAGGCGGCAACGCTCAAGTTCAATCCGTTCCCGGGTCGCTCTTTCCGCGGCACCGTCGAGCGCGTCGCCGCCCGCGTCCGCGAGGAGGGGCCGGAGCGGTTCCTCATCGCCGAGGTCGCGATCGCCAATCCCGACGGCTTGCTCAAGACCGGCATGCTCGGAACCGCCAAGGTCCGGGTCGGCACGCGGCGCATCGTGACGGCCCTCTTCCGCAAGCCCGTCCGGTACATCTGGAACAAGGTCTGGCCCATTCTTCCGTGAACGCCGAAGCGCGCCCTTCCCGGCTCCTGTCCGCCACGCGCCCCGAAGAAGGCGCCGTCGCCCTCGCCGCCCGACGCGGCGCCGGGAGCAATCGGCCGGCGATCCGCCCGGACGCCGTGATCCGGAGGGTCGTTCAGCTCTCCGAGGTCAAGTGGGTCGTCAAGAACCCGGAGGCGACCAAGTACTACAACTTCGAGGACGACGAGTGGGGACTCATCGCCCTCTTCGACGGCACGCGGACGCTCGAGGAGATCCAGGCCGAGTACCAGGAGCGCTTCCCCGCCGAAAAGGTGGAGATGGCCCTCGTGCTCGAGTACTTCGAGATGCTGCGCGCGATGGACCTGCTCGCGCAGACCGTCGCCGAGCGCAACCTGACCCTGCTCGCGAAGAGCCGGAACGCGCGCCAGCGGGCGGCCGAGGAGAAGGCCGAGGGCTTCAACCCCTTCTTCCTGCTCTTCCACGTCCTCGATCCCAACCGGTTCCTCGATCGGACGGTGAAGTACGTCCGCTGGATCTGGACCCCGCCCGTCGTGGCGGCCGCGCTCGTCTTCAACGCCTGGGCCTTCGGCGTCATCATGATCCACTGGGACGTGGTCTGGAACGGGACGATGGAGCTCTACGCCCTGACGTCCAAGCCCCTGCTCGACGTCTTCCAGTTCTTCTTCATCCTCACCTTCATCGGGCTCATCCACGAGTTCGCCCACGCCTACGGGGTCAAGATCTACGGCGGCGACGTCCACGACATCGGGATCGCGCTGCTGTACTTCACGCCCGCCTTCTATTGCGACACCACCGACTCGGTCCTCTTCGAGAACAAGTGGCACCGGCTCTGGGTCACGACGGCCGGCATCTACGTCGAGGCCTTCATGTGCTCGGTGGCGACGGTCGTGTGGGTCGCCTCGTACCCGGACACGCTGCTCCACGAGATCGCCTTCAAGACCGTGCTCTTCACGGGCGTCTCCACCGTCTTCTTCAACATCAATCCCCTGATCAAGATCGACGGCTACTACGCGCTGTCCTCGATCGTCGAGATCCCGGACCTGCGCGAGGAGTCGTTCCGCTACATCGGCGCCGTCTTCCAGAAGAAGGTCCTGCACCTGCCCGTCGAGGTCCCGCCGGCGTCGCGGCGCAAGCGCCGGATCTACTGGGTCTTCGGGACGCTCGCGCTCGCCTGGGTCGCGGTGATCATGCGATTCATCGGGGGGCTCTTCTTCAACCTCTACAACCACTTCTTCCCGAACTGGGCCGTCATCCTCGTCGTCGTGACGATGTACCGGCTCTTCCGCAAGCGGGTGCGCCTCGTGACGCGCACGGCGCAGCTGTTCTACCTCGACAAGAAGGAGCTGCTCATGTCGCCGCGCGTCCGCACGGGACTCCTGGCCGCCGCCGCGGTCCTCGCCCTCCTCTTCTTCCTGCCCTGGAGCCGCCGCACGCTCCGCGCCTCCGCGCAGTTGAGGCCCGTGGCCACGGTGCGGCTCGAGGCGCCGGAAGACGCCGTCGTCACGCAGGTGCTCGTCCAGCAAGGCGACCGCGTCGCGGCCGGCCAGCCCGTCTTCCGGCTCGCCAGCCCCGCGCTGGCAGAGAAGCTGGCCCGGCTCACGAGCGAGCGGCAGCGGCTCGACGGCCAGGTGGGCCGGGCCCGCCAGGACGCGCAGGCCGGCGACGTCTTCGAGTCCGAGCGGAAGAGCAGGTCGGTCGACGCCGCCCTGACGAGCGATCGGGTGCGGGAGGACCGGCTCGTCGTGCGCAGTCCGATCGCGGGACGCATGCTCACGGCGCACTTGCGCGACCTCGAGGGCCGGTCCGTGCCGGCGGGCACTCTGCTCGCCGAGGTGGGCGAGGTGGACCGCCTCCGCGCCGACCTCGCGGTGACCGAACGGCTGCTCGACGACCTCGCGCCGAAGGACACGGTCACCGCGCTCTTCCGCGGGAGGATGGCGCCGGCGCGCGGCACGATCACCTCGATCTCGCCCGCGACGCTGGCCAGTCCCGCGACGGCACGTGCCGGAGAGGACCCCGCGGCGCCGGGAGAACGCCCGGAGCAGTTCGTCGCGCTCGCGACGTTCGACAACGCCGACGGCACGCTGCTGCCGGGCATGGTCGGCTACGCCAAGATCCACGGCCGTCGGGCTTCGTATGCCTCCCGTAGCTGGCGCATCGTGAAGCGCTGGGTGCAGTCGGTGGCCTGGTAGCGGAGTCTCCCCAAAAAGAAAGCGCCCCGCGTGTGCGGGGCGCTCGAGGTACCAGGGATCGGTCGCTTAGAACGCGGCCTTGCCAGCGGCCCGGCCGGCGATCGACTTGCCGGCCGCGCGTCCCGCGATCGACTTGCCGGCCGCGCGTCCCGCGATCGACTTGCCAGCCGCGCGTCCCGCGATCGACTTGCCAGCCGCGCGTCCCGCGATCGACTTGCCAGCCGCGCGTCCCGCGATCGACTTGCCAGCCGCGCGTCCCGCGATCGACTTGCCAGCCGCGCGTCCCGCGATCGACTTGCCAGCCGCGCGTCCCGCGATCGACTTGCCAGCCGCGCGCCCCGCGATCGACTTGCCGGCCGCACGTCCCGCGATCGACTTGCCAGCCGCGCGCCCCGCGATCGACTTGCCGGCCGCACGTCCCGCGATCGACTTGCCGGCCGCACGCCCCGCGATCGACTTGCCGGCCGCACGCCCCGCGATCGACTTGCCGGCCGCGCGAGCCGAAACCGACTTCGTGGCGGCCGAGACCGCCGGCGAGTTGCCGAACGTCTCCACGCGAATCTCGGGCAGATCGCGACCCGTGGCCTGGCGAATCTTGGCCTTCTGCGCATCCGTGAGCTTGATCTTCACTTCGTTACCCATTTTTGTTTCCTCCCTTGCCAGACCATAAGGGCAAGATCGGGGCCAGGCCGCGGGCGACCGGGCGGAGGAACCCCACCTTTTGTTTTCAAATGGTTACGAGCGAGATTCCGATTCGCAGACGAGCGCATGGTTGAAACTTTACCCACTCCGCGGGTGAATTTTTAATCCCGCCGCGCTTACAAACCGTACTTCCGGCAGAGGTACTTGATCTGATTCGCATCCAGGCCCAGCCGTCTCGCGGCTTCCGCCTTCACGCCGCCAGCCGCCGTGATGGCGTGCGAGAGGAGCGTTCGCTCGTATTCTTCGACGGCTTGCGCGAACGCCTTCGGCGGTGCCTCACGCCCGCTCCCCGGCGCCTCCTCCCGCAGCGCCCTCGGCAGATCGTCGAGCCCGATCTCCTCCGCGTCCGAGAAGAGCACGAGCATCTCGATCGCATGCGCGAGCTCCCGGACGTTGCCCCTCCACGGATGCGCTTCGAGGCGCTCGAGGACCGCGGCCGACAGGCGCTTGCCCGTCTTGCCTTCGCGCGCGGAGAACTTCGCGAGAAAGTGCTCGGCCAGGATCGCGAGGTCCCCCGGCCGCTCCCGCAGCGGGGGGACCGCAATCGGAATCGTGTTGATCCGGTAGAAGAGGTCCTCTCGGAAGCTGCCGGCCGCGACGCGCGCCGCGAGGTCCTCGTTGGTCGCCGAGACCAGGCGGAAGTCGACGGCGATCGGCCGGCGGCCGCCCAAGCGCTCGATCTCCCGGCTCTCGATCGCGCGCAGGAGCTTGGACTGGGTGGCGGCCGACAGGGTCCCGATCTCGTCGAGAAAGAGCGTGCCCCCCTGGGCCAGCTCGAAGCGGCCGGGGCGGGAAGCCACGGCTCCCGTGAAGGCCCCCTTCTCGTGGCCGAAGAGCTCCGATTCGGCGAGCGACTCCGGCAGCGCCGCGACGTTGACCGCGACGAAAGCCCGATCGCGCCGGGGACTGCCCGCGTGCAGCGAGCGGGCCACGAGCTCCTTGCCCGAGCCGCTCTCGCCCTGGATCAGCACGGTCGCACTGCTCGCCGCGACCTTTTCGATCTCCTTCAACATCCGCCGGAACGCCGGGCTGCGGCCGATCAGCTGCGGGGATCCCTGAGCGGCGCCCGCCTCACGGCGCAGCTCCCGGTTCTCCATCACCAGACGGCGCCGCTCGAGCGCCCGCTCGAGGATGACGACGAGCTCGGCCGGATCCACGGGTTTCTGGAAGAAGTCGAATGCCCCGAGGGCAATGGCTTCGAGCGCGTGGGCGCGCTCGCCTTCTCCCGACATGATGACGACCGTCGCCTCCGGGTCGCGGCGGCGGGCGTGGCGCAGCAGCTCGAGCCCCTCCTGCACCTCGTTGGATGGCGGCAGGCGCAGGTCGAAGAGATAGAGGTCGGGCTCCGAGTCACACAGCGCGCGCCCCTGCGCCGCGTCCCGCGCCGACGAGACGGCGAACCGACCCTTCAGGGCCCACGTCAGCTGCTCGACGAGAAATGGATCGTCGTCCACGATCACGATGCGGCCGAGCGCCCGGTCGGCCGGCGCGCTCATGCCGGCTCCGCCGCGATCGCGGGGAAGGAGAGGCGCACGAGCGTGCCGCCGCCCGGGTGCGAGAGGACCCGCAGGGTTCCGCGGTGGAAGCGGACGATCTGGCTCGCCGTCGCGAGGCCCAGCCCGACGCCTCCCGGCTTCGTGGTTTCGAAGGGCTTGAAGAGACGGTCGCGCAGGAACTCGGGCGTCATCCCGGCCCCGTTGTCGATGATCTCGACGAGCACGCGGGGACTCCGCGCGGTCCCGCCGGCGTAGCTGCGCAGGAGCACCGTTCCCTCGGGCCCGGCGGCCTCGAACGCGTTTTCGAGCAGGCTCGCGAGGGCGTCGCCGAGATAGAACGGGTCGCCCCAGATGCGCGGCACCGTCCCGAGGGCGAGCTTGCGCTTCGGGCTGCGCGCCGGCTGCCCCCTGCGCGCGGGCTTCTCCGCCACGCCCCGCAGGAGCCCGTTGAGGTCGAGCGCGACCTTGATGAGCACGGCATCCTCGTGGGCCGCGAAACGGCCGACGAGGACTTCCAGCCGCTCCGCCGTGGATGCGAGCAGCTCGCGGACGGTCCTGCGAAACTCCGGGTCCTGCCAGTGGTCGTCGAGGTTGGAGAGCAGCAGCCTCAGGCGAAACGAGATGTTCTTGATGTCGTGGACGAGGACCTTGTCGCGCGTCGACCGCAGCTTCGAGGGGGAACGCGACGAGGGTGCGGCCATGGCGCTGTCCCCGCGCGCGTCAGCGGGCGGGGACTCGCGTGAAACGGATCTTGACCGCGAGGCCGGGCCGCAGCACGGCCCGCGCGGCCTCCCGCCGAACGCGGATGACGACCTGGAACGTGCCGCTCGCGGGATCCAGGGCCGGGCTGATGAACTGGACTTCCCCGGTGGTCTTCACATCGGGAAAATGATCGGCGACGACGTCGACGCGCTCCCCGAGCTTCACGTGCAACAGGTCCTCCTCGGGCAGGTAGACGCGCGCGAGCAGGGGTTCGACGGCGGTGATCTTGAAGAGCGGCTCGTTCTTGTCCTCGATCACCTTCTGGCCGATCCGCGCGTACTTCTCGGTGACGACGCCCGCAAACGGCGCGCGGATGACGGTGTAGTCGCGCAGCGTCTTGGCCTTCTCCCACCGCGCCACTGCGACCGCGTACTGCGCCTTCTTCTGGTCGAGGTCGGCCGTGCTCATGACCTTGGACTCCGTCAGCGACCGCGCCCGGTCGAAATCCGCCTTCGCCAGCTCCATGTCTTCCTTGGCCTCGCGGACGTTGGCGTCGGCTTCGCGCGGATCCAGCGTGGCGAGCACCTGGCCGGCCGTGACCGCGCTTCCGCGGTCGACGGCGATGGTCTCGACGATCCCGCCGATGCGGGACGCCACGACCACTTCCTGGTCGACCATCAGGTGGGAGGCGTAGGACTTGTCCTGGCCCCGGGCGGCGCCCGCGGCGCCGGCGCAGAGCAGAAAGCCTGTAAACAGTGCTTTTTTCACAGCGTTGATCGAACGCGGGGATGCTATCTTTTATGGCGGTTCATGTCGATTGGCCTCGCGAACGACACGCCCACGGCCGAACAGAAGGGTCTTCGGGCCAACTTCTGCTGGACGATGGCCGAGCCTTGGGACGAAAGGCGCCTGGCCGCCTTCCTCATGACCAAGCACCGCCGGAGCGACTCGGACTGGACCCGGCGCCCCTCCCCGTTTTTCGCCTCCCTCGGCCAATCCACGGTCGAATGCTCGGTACCGGTCGCCCGGCCCGAAACGCTCGCCGAGCTGGCTTCGATCCTGACTGCCGAATTGAAGGGCATCCTGATTGGCGCCGGCCGGATCCACGCCCAGATGATGGCCGGCGAGGACTGGAAGTCGGTGGCCCCGCCCTGACCGCCGCCCCCCCCGGCCAAACTCCCCGTTTCTCATGGCTCAAATCCGGGGTGGCCGGTATACCCTTTCCCCGCCCCGGACCGGGATTCGGGCCCGGCCGGACGACCGCAAGGAACGGGGCTTGGAGGTGGCCATGATCTCGGTTCCCTCGCTTCGCCTGAACCAGTTCGGCGTACGGTTCTACGAGGCCCTGCTCTCGGGGGCGGACCTGCAATCCCTGGTCGGGTTCGAGGTCCTCTCCTTCGGACCCGGCAGCGAGACGACGCGGGGCAAGTCCAAGGTCGCGAAAGGCAAGGTCAACTGGGAGTTCCTGGAGCGTCGGATTTCCGCCTCGGAGCAGGCCTTCCAGCGCCCGATCATCAAGAAAAAGATCGACGAGCTCGTCGCCTATTACCTCCAATGCGCCGACTCGGGCACCCTGCCGGCCATCCCGGGCAGCGTCCTGCTCGTCTCGGAGAAGCGCCTGGAGTTCTCCCCCTCGAGCGGCCGGTCGGACGCCGGATCGCTGAAATTGCCCGAGGAGTCGGGGATCCTGCGCGCCCTCGACGGGCAGCACCGCCTTCTCGCCCTCCACCAGCTGGCCGAGAACCACAGCCTGAAGGACTTCCAGGTGCCGGCCGTGGTCTTCGACAACCTGACGGCCGATCAGGTGGTCGAGCTCTTCGTCACGATCAACAGCAAGCACACGAAGCTGAATCCGTCGCACCTGATCTCGCTCGCCGGCCGGCGGCTCTACCGCGACGACAACCTCGCCGCCGCCCACGACGTCATCCGGACGCTCAACGAGGACGAGGGCTCGCCGCTGAAGGGGTCGATCAAGGTCCTCGGCATCGGCAAGGGGTCGGTCACCCAGGCCTCGCTCGCCGACGAGTTGCGCGACGTCTTCGCCGCGATCGACACGGCCGGCGGTCGGATCGCGCGGGAGTTCCGCGAGAACTCGCGGCGCTTCTTTCTCAACTATTTCAAGGCCGCGGCCCGCGCCTTCCCGACGGCCTTCGCGGGCCGCAAGTACTCGATCAAGAGCTCGACCTCCCTGCGGGCCTTCATCCGCATCGTGCCCTACGTCATCGCCATGGTCCGCAAGCGCGGCGGCGACGTATGGTCGGGCGGAGAGCTCGACGCCGCGCTGCGCCCGTGGGCGGAGTCGATCGGCGACCGCCGCTTCGAGACGGAGACCGTCTGGAAAGAGAAGTTGACGGGCGGGACCCGCTCGGGAGTCGAGATCCTGGCGCGGGAGCTGCGGCAGGGGCTAAATGCCTGAGACGACAGACGAGAACACTGGCCCCCGGCTTTCGTAGATAGTCATAGAGGGACACCGACAAGATGGCCGCAATCGGGGGGTGCTTGACGCTTCTGGTCGTGATCGCGGTCTTCGGCGCGATCTGGGCGATCTGGCGGTACAACAACCTCGTCTCGCTGCGCAACCAGGTCGGCAACGGCTGGAAGCAGATCGACGTCCAGTTGAAGCGCCGGCACGACCTGATCCCGAACCTCGTTGCGGCGGTCAAGGGCGAGATGCAGTTCGAGCAGGACACCCTCGAGAAGGTGATCCAGGCGCGCAACTCCGCCGTCGCGGCGCGCGGCGTGGCCGACACCGCCGACAAGGAAAACGCGCTGACCCAGACACTGTCGCGCCTCTTCGCCCTGGCCGAGAACTACCCGACGCTCAAGGCCAACGAGCAGGTCAAAACGTTGATGGAAGAGCTCTCTTCGACGGAGAACCGGATCGGCTTCGCGCGCCAGTTCTACAACGACATCGCGACGCGCTTCAACACGGCGCAGCAGCTCTTCCCCGACAACCTGATCGCGCAGACGTTCCACTTCCAGCCGGTCGAGCTCTACGAGATCAAGGACGAGGCGGAGCGCGCGGTGCCGAAGGTGGACCTGAACGTGCGGTCGGACCAGACCAAGTCTTGAGTTGACCAACCTCCTCGACCAGCAAAAGCGCAACCTCACCAACACGCGCCTCTTCATCGCGGGCTTCGTCCTGCTGCTCGTGCTGGTCGGCCTGGGCGCCGACGGCGTGCTCTACGCCGGCGGCTTCTCTCCGGGGATCCCCTTCGCGACGCTCGGCGCGCTCGCCTTCGGCGGCATGTCGGCCTGGTGGTCGCTCCACGGCGGCGACCGGGCGGTTCTCGAGTCGGCCTCGGCCGTTGCCCTCGACCCATCCGACCCGAAACAGAGGCAGCTCGAGAACGTCGTCGAGGAGATCGCGATCGCCGGCGGGATCCCGAAGCCGGCCATCTACATCATCCCGGACTCGGACCCCAACGCCTTCGCCACCGGGAGCGGCCCGGAGAAGGCGTCCATCGCCGTGACGCGCGGGCTGCTCGAGAAGCTGGACCGCGACGAGCTGCAGGGCGTCGTGTCCCACGAGCTGTCGCACGTTCGGAACTACGACGTGCGCCTCATGACGGTCGTGGCCGCCCTGGCCGGCGCGATCCTGCTGCTCTCGGACTGGAGCCGCCGGGGCCTCGGCTGGGGCGGCCGCCGCCGGAGCTCGAACGGCGGGGGCGGAGGGGGGCTCGGGATCCTCTTCGCCATATTCTGGGTCGTCTCGATCGTGCTCGCGCCGATCATCGCGCAGATCGTCTCGCTCGCCGTCTCGCGCCAGCGCGAGTACCTGGCCGACGCCTCGGGAGCGGAGCTCACACGCAATCCCCTGGCGCTCGCCTCGGCGCTCGAGAAGATCGCCGCCGCGGTCGCGCCGACCCCCTCGATCAAGCAGGGCATCGCGCACCTCTGCATCGAGGATCCGCGCGGGGGCCCGCCCGATCAGAGGGAGGGGAGGTTCGCGAGCCTCTTTTCGACCCACCCGCCGATCGCCCGGCGGATCGCGCTCCTGCGCGAGATGGCCTACCAGAAGGCGTAGGGCCTAGAAGTACCGGCGGCCGTCGAAGAAGACCCGCACGAAACCGAAATAGCGCGTCTTCAAGGGCGGAACCGGCTGACCGGGCACGAGCGACTGCGCATCGAACGGCGTGTCGAAGCCGGCGCCGAACTGCACCAGCGTCGAGAAGCTATACCGGGTGCCGTACTCCCGCAGCGGGCGCAGCTCCAGGATCGGAAAGTTCCATTCGATCGAACGGACCTCGACGGGCTGAAAGATCGGGGCGCCGCTCGGACCGCGCCCCGACACCGCGAGGAACGCGTCTTCTCCACCGAGGTATCCGAACAGGTTGACTCCCAGCTCGCGCCCCGCCACGAACTGCAGCGACCCGATGGGCGTCGAAAGCTTCGTCTGCCACGGGATCAGGCCGCCGTCGGAGGCCACGATCGCCATCTTCTCGAGCAGCTTCGGGTTCGCAAGGGCGAGGACCGGAGCGGCGAGAACCAGATCGCCCGGGATGAGCCAGAACGGCACGCGCAGGCGGAAGTTCAGGGCGGAGCGCGCCGGCAGCCCCGGCACGAACTGGGAGAGGATCGGATCGGGCGGGCAGTCGGTCCCGCAGCCGCCGGTGGACCGGGACTGCAGGAGAATTCCGCCCTGCACGAAGACGAGGCCGTCGCCGGAATCGCCGAGCAGCGCGTCGATGCCGTACCCGAACCGGAGCCCGAGGTCGAGCGAGCCCGCCGCCCCGCCCTCCCGGTTCGCGGAGAAGCCTCCGTCGGCGCCCTCCGCGATGACGCCGCTCGCGATGCCGACGAACGGCCCGATCTCGGCGCGGAACCGGGGAAGAGACGCGTAGCCCTGCCCGCGGAACGGGATGGGAGTCCGGCGCACGATCTGCGTGAGGTCGTCTTCGATCGCCGGAGGCACGATCCAACCCGGCATCGCCGCGGCCGTGCAGGCGTCGAAGGCTCCCGACCGGACGTCTTCGGGGACAACGACCGCAATGGCGTCGCAGCGGACCGCGGATTCCGGCACGAACGCCGCAAGCAGCTGCTCCCACGAGACGCGAACGGCTTCGGCGGCGCGCTCGAGGTCGGGCGAGCGCATGTGTGCGTCCCCGAAAAGGATCACGGGCTCGTTGTCCCAGGTATCCGCCTCGACGCCATGCTGGTTGTAATAGTCGTGCGTTCCCTTGCGCTCCGCGGTCGTTCCCCACGATCCGGCGACGTGCCCCGCGGCGAAGGCGTCCTCCAGGAAGTGGAGCGCGAAGGTCTCGAGCGCCAGGATCTGCCGGAGCCGTGCCGCGCGCTCGGCCGGCGAGGCGGACACCGGCGGAGGGGCCGATGCCCGCTCCAGGGCCGCCGCATGGAAGGTCACGAAGAGCCCGATGACGTTGGGCGCGGCGCCCGCGCGGACGACGTCCGCGATGTACTGGCCGAGATCGCCGCCGGAGCGCGGAAGCAGGTGGTGCGCGTTGTTGGCCCCCGCGCGCGTGCTGTAGTCGAGATCGGCCCGTTCCAACCCGAGGTCCCCGTTCATCTGGGCGTTGCGCCGCTCGCTCTCCGTGCGCGCTCTCGCGATGCTGGCGCCGGCTTTCGCCGCAATGCGCGCGACGTCGAGGATCCAGTCGCTGTCGAGGATGACCCGCAGCATCTCGTCCGGCGAACACGCATGATCTCCGTTGATCGAGGGCCAGGAGGCCAGATCGATGCAGGTGGGCCGCCCTCCCTGGTCGCCGGCATCGACCGCCGCGCAGAGCCGGGCCGCGTGGCCCTCCCGCGCGCTCTGCCACAGACCGTCGAGCTCGTCGCGCCGCTCCCGGTCGAGCGTCTCGATCCCGCGCGCCGTGATCTGCCGGTGCTCCGAGTAGATCCAGGCACGCGCCGCGGCGGGCCAGAGGCAGAGAAGGACCGCCGCCGCGAGGATTCCGACGGCGCGGCGGCGGAGGGGCCGGTTCAATCCAGGTCGATGTCGCGGACGGGCTTGGACGTATCGCCCTTCGTCTTCTCGAAGAGCTCGGCAAACTTCCTGTTGAGCACGTCCTTCTTCGACTTCTCCGCCTCGATCGAGGCCGCGAACTTCTTCTCGCGCTCCTCGTCCGCCCCCTTCAGGGCCCCGAGGGCGTCGTCCACGGAGGCGTACTTTCGCGGCGTCTTCGGGGCCTCGTGGTCGATGACCGCCTTGAGGTCGGCGTCCACCTTCAGGCGCGCGTTGCAGCAGGGGCAGAGGACTTCGAAATCCATGGCGGGAGTCTACGCCGGAGGCTTCGAAGGCGCCGGGGGCCGGCTTGCGGCCGCCTGTTCGCGCGCCCTAGCCATGTAACCCGTCGTACTGCTGCCACTGGGGCGGCGTCAGGATCTTCTCGACGGCGGCCTGGCGCTGCTTGAAGATCTCCGCCATTGCCTCCTGGAGCCTCGCCGCATCACCGCCGGCGGCCGCCTTCGCCTCCGCGGTCTTTTCGCTCGGCGTGAGCGCCAGGCCTCGAACTCGCGCGGTCTGCTCGTCGGAGAGGCCGAGCAGCGGTCTTCCAGCGCGCGGCGATCGACTTCGCTGTCTCCTCGGCCGATCGCGGCTTCGACGGCGTCGGCGCGGCCGTTTGCGTCTGCGCAGCCGGCGCGAGGGCCAGAGCGACGACGCCGGCAACAGGCGGCGAGCGTGCATTGGCGATCGCGCATGTGCCGAGTCTAGCCGCGATTCGACGAGGTCCGCGGGGCCCTCACCAGCCCTTGAGCTTACGCCGCTCGCGGCGCTCGCGTTTGTCGGGCCGTCCGGCGTCGCCGCGCGGGGCGAGCATGCGGTCGAGCCTCCGTGCCTCGACCACCTCGGGCGCCGGCGGCCGGCGTCACGTCCTCGTAGAGCTTGCGCGCCTCTGCTTTCGGAATCGAGCGCTCGCGCCATGCCGCGCACGACGAGCTCGCGCCGCGTCCCGTCGCGCCCCGAAACGCCGACCCGCTCGCCCACCCGGACCTCGCGATGGGGCTTGGCCCGCGCGCCCGCGACGTCCACCTTTCCGCCCTCGCACGCGGCCTTGGCCTGCGAGCGGGTCGGGAAGATGCAGGCGACGTCGAGCCAGACGTCGATGCGGACACTTTGAGCCGCGCTCGACGCGCCGACGGGAGCGGAGAGTGGTCCTCGGCTCAAGGCGCTATGCGGAACGAAGGGTGTCGGGACGGGCGGCCATCCAGGCCGTGAAAGCGGATGTGGCGGCCGGCGGCTCGGCCGCGGGCCGGGCGAGGAAATACCCCTGCGCCGCGCCGACGCCCTCGGCCGCGCAGACGTCGAGATCCTCGGCCGTTTCGATGCCTTCGGCGACGAGCCGGAACGCGAATTCCTTGCCGAGGTCCGAGAGGAACTTCAGAATCGCGCGGCGCCGCGGGTCCTGCGCGATGCCGCGCGTGACCTCGCTGTCCACCTTGATCCACTCGGGCTGCAGGGCGTGGCAGAACTGGAGCGTGCCATAGCCCGAGGTGACGTCGTCGAGCGCGATCACGGCGCCGAGATCGCGGGGCACCGTCAGCGCCGGCGCGAGATCCGGAGGCGACGGCAGCGTCTCGACCTCGACGAGGTCGAGGACCAGGCGCGAGAACGGCACGCCGCGCCGTTCGGTCTCTTCGCCGAGCGCGACGAGCGCGTGCTCCGAGCGCTCGATGAGCTTGGGGTTGATGTTGAGAAAGAGGAGCGCTTCGTCCGGAAGACTCTTCGCCGCCTCGAGCACGCAGGTCCAGGAAAAGCGCTCGAAGGTCCGCTCGAGGTGGAGCGACTCGGCGGCCGGGAAGATGTCGGCGGCCAGCCGCATGTTCCCGTCCGGCCCGCGTCCGCGCAGCAGACCCTCGTACCCGATGATGCCGCCGGTCGCGAGATCGAAGATCGGCTGGAACTCGACGGAGAACTCGCCCATCGTCAGCTCGTCGGCGAGCCAGAGCGCCTGGACTTCCTCGCGGGCGCGCGGCAGCGGCGTCAGCCGGCTCATGGCGTCCCACTTGGTCTGGCGCGGGTCCTCGGGCGCCACGCGCACGCGGTCGGCCAGGGCCCCGAGGCCCTTCTCGAGGTCCTCGAGGAATTGTTCGGGCGTGCGCTCAACGAGCAGGCGCCTCGCCCGCCCGTACATGGGCGCGCGCACCCAGGCCCGACCGAACGCCGCGGCGACAGCGCGCTCGGCCTCCAGCCCGTCGGGCCGGACGAAGACGGCGCGTGCCTTCCGCCAGCGATCAAGCCGGCCAAGAATCTGGCCGTCCAGAACGCTTCCGGATGCTTTCACTGCTTCGATTGTACGGCGGGCAGCCGTCGGGGGACCCAAAATCTCTCCAGGCCTCCCCGATTTCGCGCGGCGGCCCGTCGCGTCTCGTCAAGTCGTCTTCGCGCCCGGCTGCCTCGAAGCCGCGTGAGCCGGCGAAGAGCGCGGCACGAAAAACGCGATGCGGACCTCCGCGAGGAGCGCGGCCCCACCGACCCCGGCGCAGACGAGGTCCGCCTCCATGCCGCTCACCCGCGGCAACTCCTCGATCAGCTGGGACACGCGTCCGAGCAGCTCCTCGATGCCGCAATCCCCGGGCAGGTGTGCGGCCTCTACGATTTCCCGGATGTCGTTGTCCGTCAGCGGGGTGATGCGAACCACCGGAAGCGCTCCGGGCGGGCGAAGGCGAAGCAGGGGCCCGAAGCTCGGATCGGAGGCGACCTCGAGGCGGAGTCGTTCGGCTCGAGCGACTGGAGACGCCGCCGGGGCCGTCTCGGCGCGGATTCCGAAGAAGCCCAGCAGCTTGCGGGCGGACTCGCCCTCCACGCGCAGAACGTCGGCGGAGGTGGTGTCCAGCATCCCCATGACCTCCTGCCGGGCCGCCACGGCGTCCACGTCTTCGTACCAGCGCAGGCGCCCGGCCGGCCGGCTTCGAAAGGCCGCGTACTGCACCGCCCGGGACAGGGCCAGGGCGGCGGACTCGGGAAACCGGTAGGAAGGAAACACGCGTCGGGACGCCGTGGACCGCGCGTCCTCGTCCCGGTGCGCTTGAACGTCCGCGGCTCCGCCGATCAGGCAGAGCAGCGTCGGCTTGGAGAGGCCGGTCCGGCGCTCGGCGCGCAGAACGCCGCGGCGAATCGCGCGGCCCACGACCTTCGGATTGCAGTCGCCGATACAGGCGTGGATCGCGATTAGCGCGTCCACGTCGTCGCGCTCCAGGGTCTGGTGGACCGCTCGCTCGTAAGCGTCCACCGGCACGAGCGGCCCGAGGTCGATCGCCGCGCCCGAGCCGACGGAGAGCCCGTGCGTGTCGCAGGCGTCGGCGCAGATCGTCAGGACGCCGCCGGAATTGCTGACGATGCCGACGCGGTTACGGCGCGGCAGAGGCTGATGGGCCAGCAGCACGGCCACGTCGAACATCTCCTCCAGCGTGTCCGCGCGGATCACGCCGGCCTGCCGGAACAACAACTCGACGTTCGTGTCGCTCTGCGCGACCGCCGCGATGTGTGCGCGCGCGACGTCGCCGCCCGCGCGGCTGCGCGCGCCCTTCACACACAGGACCGGTTTGCGGTACCCGATCCGGCGCGCGATGCGCGCGAACCGGCGGGGATTGCCGAACGTCTCCAGATAGAGCAGGGCGATGTCTGTGGCCGCGTCCTCCTCCCAGAACTGGAGGAGGTCGTTGCCGGACACGTCGGCGCGATTGCCGGCGGAGACGAACGTGGAGAAGCCGAGGCCGCGCTCGGCGGCGTAATCGAGGATCACGAGTCCCAGCGCGGCCGAATGCGAGTAGAAGCCGATCCGCCCCCGCGGAGCGAGCAGGGGCGCGAGGCTCGCGTTCAATCGGACGTCCGGATGGGTGTTCATCAGGCCCAGGCAGTTGGGGCCGATCAGCCGGGCGCCATGGGAGCGCACGAGCTCGACGAGCGCCTTCTGGAGGGCCGCGCCTTCCGGACCGCTCTCGGCGAAGCCCGCGGTCACGACGAGCAGGCCCCGTGCGCCGGCCTGCAGGGCCTCCGCGGCCGCCTCGAGGACGTTGCGGGCCGGCACGGCGATGACGGCGAGCTCCGGCGGCTCCGGAAGATCTCGCGAGGACGCGTACGCGCGGACGCCGTGCACCGACGCCGTCTGGTTGTTGACCGGATACACCGTGCCGCCAAAATTGCTTCGAAGGATCGCCCGAAAGATCAGGCTGCCCGCGGCGGCGGGATCCCGCGAAGCGCCGATGACCGCGACCGCGCGGGGCCGGAGCAGCGGGGCGATCGAGTTGGCGGTCGCAATGCGCTCCCGCAACTCCGTCCGCTCGCGCAGGGACTCCGGTCCGCCCACCGGGAACTCGATGTGAAGGCTGGAGCCGCCCAGGGCCGCCTGGTGGACCTCGAATCCGGAGTCCCGGAAGACGTTGATCATGGCCTGGTTTTCGTAGAGCACCTCGGCCTCGAACCCGGTGAAGCCGGCGCCCGCGGCGATGCCGGCCAGACGCTCGAGCAGGAGTGTGCTGATGCCGCGGCCCTGGAACTCGTCCTGGACGAGAAAGGCCACCTCGGCCCGTCCCCCGACACCGATCGAAGTGTAGGTGCCGATTCCGGCGACCCGAGCGGCCTCGTCGCGGCCCGCGATGGCGAGCAGGGAGAGGCGGTCGCGGGACTCGCCCGTACACATGAACTCGACCGCGCTGCGCGAGACGTAGGCCACCGCGCCCATGAACCGCAACTGCAGGGCCTCCGGCGAGACGGACCTCATGAGGGCTTCGACCGCGGGGATGTCGTCGGCAGTGGCCGTGCGCAGCAGCACGCTCTCGCCGTCGCGCAGCAGGACGTACTCGCTGTACCCCCGGCCCTCGGCGATGATCTGGAACATGGGCTCCCGATTATAGATTTCGGTCAGGACCAGTACGGGCGGGCGGCCTCGAGGAGCCGCTGCGCCACCTGCCGGTTGCGATGAGCGATCTCCTCGCGGTTCGGAATGTCGGCACCGAGCGGGTTTGCGTCGTGAAAGGCCCTGGGCGGCTCGTTGCTGAGAACCTCTCTCCAGCGGCGGCGCCAGATCTCCGGGATCTCGGCGGCGACCGGCAGGCCGTGGATCAGGAGGTACAGCATTGCCCAGACCCGCGGCGCGGCGAAGAGCGAGTAGCCGCCTCCCAGCGTGAAGAGGACTCGCCCCGCGGTGAACGCGTCGGCCCACTCCAGGATGCGGCGGAAGATCCTCTCGTAATCGCGGGTCGTCAGCATCAGGTCGGCGAGCCGGTCGTCGAAGTGGGCGTCCGCGCCGGCCTGGACGACCAGCACGCCCGGCCGAAAGCGCGAGAGGGCGAGCGGCACCACCTCTTCGAAGACCTCGAGGTAGCTGGCCCCCTCGGTGAGGGGCTCGAGCGGCACGTTGAGTTTCAGGCCGCGGCCCACGCCCGAGCCCAGTTCGTGAATGTCGCCGGTCCCGGGAAAAAGAGCCCTGCCCGACTCGTGGAAGCTGATCGTCATCACGCGCCGGTCCTCGTAGAAGATCTGCTGGACCCCGTCGCCATGGTGGACGTCGATGTCGATGTAGGCAACCCAGAGACCGTGCCGGGTCAGGCAATCGATCGCTACCGCGAGGTCGTTGTAGATGCAGAAACCCGACGCGAAGTTCCTCCGGGCATGGTGGAGCCCTCCGCCGAGCTGGAGGACGCGCTTTTCGCCCGCCTCACAGATCCGGCGGGCCCCGGCGAGCGTGCCCCCCACGTGCCACCGCGCCGCTTCGTCCATGCCGCGGAAGGCGGGAGTGTCCGGCGTGCCGAGGCCGTAGTCCTGGCAGTCCGGCACGTCCCGGCCCGCCGAGAGCTCCTCCACCCGGCGGATGTAGTAGTCCTCATGGACGCCGAGGATTTCCTGGCGCGTGGCGGGCTCGGGCGCGACGGTCCGGACCTCGTGGCCGAACGCCCGCAGGAGGTCGAGCGTCATGTCCACGCGGACCGGGCTGAAAGGGTGGTTCTCTCCGAAGCTGTAGTTCCGGTAGGCCGGGTGGTAGATCACCGAGGCCATGGCTTCTCGGGCGGCCACACGACCTCGAACTGCGAACGCCGCAGCGCGTCGGCGAGCAGTCGTGTCTCGATCGACCCCACCCGCAGGACGACCCGCACGTTTGCGGCGCTGTCGGGGTGGGTCAGGACCGAGTGGACGTTCAGGCCGCGCTCGCCGAAGAAGCCCATGAGGCGGGCGAGCTCGCCGGGTCGGTCCGGAAGACGCACCTCGAGGCGCCCCGAGGGCTTGTCCACGCCGGTCATCCGCAGCAGCGCATCCAGCAGGTCGAGCCCCGTGATGATGCCGACCAGGCGTCCGCCGTCCAGGACCGGAAGGCAACCGATTTTCTTCTGGCGCATGGTGCGCGCGGCGTCCTCGACCGGATCCCCCGGATCGGCCGTCTCGGGGTTTCGAGACATCACCTCGGCGACCCGGCGGTCCGGCGAAAGCGGCGAAGCGGCCAGGGCGCTTGTCGCCAGCCGCAGATCCCGATCGGTGACCACGCCGACGAGCGTCTCGCCGTCGCGCACGGGCAGGTGGCGGATCCCGTGCTGCTGCATCGTGCGATACGCGTCCCGCAGGGTGGCGTCGCCCGTGACGGCGACGGCCGGCCGCCTCATGATGTCCCGTACCAGCATGACCCGGCCCCCTTCCATCCGGAAAGACCCGGGCGGAACGAGCCCGAGAGCCGGACTCCGATCCCGCGCTACTCTTCCTTGCCGAACTGCTTCAGGTCTTCGGGCCCTTCCCTGGTCGCCACCTTCTCCTTGCCCTGGACGGCGACGCGGATCTGCTCGACCACGTCGGGGTTGGCGAGCGTGGTGATGTCGCCGGTGTCCAGCGTGTTCGAGATGGCGGCCAGGACCCGCCGCATGATCTTCCCCGACCGGGTCTTCGGCATGTCCGGGACGATGTGGACCTTGCGCGGACGCGCGATCTTGCCGATCATCGTCTCGATCGTCGCGATCACCTTGTCGGTGATCTCCTTGCTCGGCGCGTATGCCGGCTTGAGGGCGATGTAAACCTCGGGAACCCGACCCTTGACCTCGTCCGCCACCGGGACGACCGCGGCCTCCGCGACCTCCTCCACGGTGAGGCAGGCCGACTCGAGCTCCTTGGTGCCCAGCCGGTGCCCCGCCACGTTGATGACGTCGTCCACGCGGCCCAGAATCCGGAAGTATCCGTCGGCGGGCAGGACCGCCCCGTCGGCCGCAAAGTACGGCCAGTCGTGCCAGTCCTTGCTCTGCGTGTTCTTGCAGTACTTCGAATAGTACTGGCGGACGAAGCGCTCGCGGTCGCCCCAGATCGTCTGGAAAATGCCCGGCCAGGGGTTGCGGATGCAGATGTTGCCGGCCTTTCCGGAACCCGGGGCGACATCCTGGCCCTGCTCGTCCTTGATGATCGGGTAGATGCCGGGCATGCCCGGTCCGGCGCTTCCGGGCTTCATCCGATCGAGCGCGGGCTTCGTCGAGCACAGGAACCCGCCGTTCTCGGTCTGCCACCAGGTGTCCACGATCACGGCCTCACGCTTGCCGACGACGTCGTAGTACCACCGCCAGACCTCGGGCTCGATCGGCTCGCCGACCGTCGTCATGTGCTTGAAGCGGTAGTGGTACTTCTTCGGCTCTTCGGGTCCCGCCTTGCGCAGCATGCGGATGGCCGTCGGAGACGTGTGGAAGATGTTCACGTCGAGGCGTTCGGCGATGCGCCATACGCGGCCCGCGTCGGGGTACGAAGGGACGCCCTCGTAGATGACCGACGTCGCCGCCAGCGCCAGGGGTCCGTACACGATGTACGAGTGCCCGGTGATCCAGCCGATGTCCGCCATGCACCAGTAGACGTCCTCCGGGTGGATGTCCTGGATGTACTTCGAGGTCCCCGTCACATAGGCGAGGTAGCCGCCCGTCCGGTGCTGGCAGCCCTTGGGCTTGCCGGTCGTGCCGCTCGTGTACATCAGGAAGAGGGGTGCCTCCGCGTCCATCGGCACGGGCTCGACGCGCTTGCCGCGGTAGTTGCCGATAAGGTCGTCCACGAAGAAGTCGCGCCCTTTCACCATGGGCGCGGCCGAGCAGTACTTGCCGGGGTAGCGCCTCCACACGAGGACCTTGTCGATCGTCTGCCCTTCCTTCTCCGCCGTGGCCACCGCGATCTCCGCCGACGCCTTGTGGTCGATCATCTTGCCGCTGCGGTAGTAGCCGTCCATGTAGATCAGGACGTTGCTGCCGGAATCGGCCGCGCGCAGACCGCAGGCCTCCCCGCTGAACCCGCCGAAGACCACCGAATGGATCACCCCCAGGCGCGCGCATGCGAGCATCGTCACGGGCAGCTCCGCGACCATCGGCATGTGGATCGTCACCCGGTCGCCGGCCTTCAAGCCCGCGAAGTCGCGCAGGAGCGCGGCGAACTCGTTGACCCGGACGAAGAGCTCCTGGTACGTGACGGTGACCGGGTCCTCGTTCTCCAGCTCCGGGACGGCGATCAGAGCCGCCTTGTTCTTGTACTTCTCGAGGTGGCGGTCCACGCAGTTGAAGGAGGCGTTGATCTTCCCGCCCACGAACCACTTCCAGAACGGCGGATCGCTGGTGTCGAGCACCGTGTCCCACCGTTTGTACCAGGTGAGCATGTCCGCGTATTCTTCGAAGCACTTCGGGAAGTTCTTCTCGGCGAAGCGCTCGTTGACCGAGGCATCTCTCAGGTTGGCCTGGGCGACGAAGCTGGCCGGAGGGTTGAAGTACTCCTCTTCCTTCCAGTGAACCGCAATCTGATGCTCGGTCGTTTCCGCAACCGCCGGCGTCATCTTCGAATCTGCCATGACTCTGCCTCCGTCACTTTGCTTCGATCGTTGAGCGAGGCTCACCCGGTCCTGGGTTCGGTGCCCACCGGGTGCAGCGTACGGCTTGCGCGCGCGCCGGCATGGTGAAAATGCATCACGGGGACGGGGCCGAAGCCGCGGAAAGATCGCGGACGCCGCGGGGGCACGCGCAGGCCCGGGCTGGACGGGCGAGCCGGAGCTTCTCGTGAAGCAAGGCTTCGAGGAGCCTCTCGGCGGCGTCGGCCATGGCGATTCCTTTCTACGGCAAGACCGCGATCCGGTCAGAGCGCCACAATGTTACCCCTTCAAGCCGGACGCAACGGCCGGGGTCGCGGCCATCAGCTACCCCCCGGCCGATTCGGGTCCCGCTCGGCAGGGATGACGCGACTTACCCTTGACACGGGTCGCCCTTTTAAAAAAGACTGCGAACAATATCGAGGTGCCGGGACCGATGGCTTCTCGCCATATCGCCAGCGCGCCCTTCGAGCCGACTCGTTGCCGGGCAGCGGCCCTGCCGGCACGAGGATCCGCGAAAGCCCCCCGGCTGCCTCGCCTCTCACCGGCAACCCATCTTGTTGGCCGGACCGTCAACGATTTCCGACGGCCCGGTTCTGGATTCATGTGGCGGAAGTTTTAGGGAGGAACCAGATGGAGAAAGCCGCAGCGGAAGCCCTCGCCCCCGAAGAAAAAAGAGTCATTTTCGCCTCGTCCCTGGGAACCGTCTTCGAGTGGTACGACTTCTACCTGTACGCGACCCTTGCGCCCTTCTTTGCGGCGCTCTTCTTCCCGCCCGGCAATTCCACCGCGGCCTTGCTCTCGTCGTTCGTCGCCTACGCCGCCGGATTCCTCGTGCGGCCCTTCGGCGCCCTGGTGTTCGGCCGAATCGGAGACCTGGTCGGCCGCAAGTACACCTTCCTGGTCACGATCGTCGTCATGGGGTCCTCGACGGCCGCCGTCGGCCTGCTGCCGACCTACGCCTCGATCGGCTTCATGGCCCCCATCCTGCTCGTTGCCCTGCGCCTGCTCCAGGGTCTCGCCCTCGGCGGCGAATACGGCGGCGCCGCGACGTACGTCGCCGAGCACGCCCCCCATGGCAAGCGCGGCTACGACACGTCCTGGATCCAGACGACCGCAACACTCGGCCTCCTGCTGGCTCTGATCGTCATCGGCGTGTGCCGCGTCAAAATGCCCGCCGAAGTCTTCAAGAGCTGGGGCTGGCGCGTACCCTTCCTTGTTTCCGTCATTCTGCTGGCCTTTTCCGTCTACATCCGGATGAAACTGCAGGAGTCGCCGGTCTTCCAGAGAATGAAGTCCCAGGGCAAGGGCTCCAAGGCCCCCCTGACCGACAGCTTCACCAAGTGGTCGAATCTGAAGGTCGTCATCCTGGCCCTCGTCGGCGCCACCGCGGGGCAGGGCGTCGTCTGGTACACGGGCCAGTTCTACGCGCTCTTCTTCCTCACGCTCTATCTCAAGGTCGACTACCTGACCACGTACTACCTGATCGGCATCTCGCTCGTCATCGGAACGCCCTTCTTCATCTTCTTCGGCTGGCTCTCGGACAAGATCGGGCGAAAGTGGATCATCATGGTGGGCTGCCTGGTTGCCGCGCTGACCTACTTCCCGCTGTTCAAGGGCCTGACGCACTACGTCAACCCGGCCCTGGAGCAGTACGCGGCCTCGACGCCCGTCAGCGTTGCGGCGAGCGACTGCTCGATGCACATCTTTCCGACGCCGAAGACGCGCTACTCGGACTGCGACAAGGCCAGAGACTTCCTGACCAAGAACGGCCTGTCGTTCCAGGAGCTTCCGGCGGTTGGCGACGAGACCGTCATCACGAAGATCGGGGCGATCGAGCTCCATGGCTGGAACGAGGACAAGTACAAGGCGGCCCTGAAGGATTCGGGGTATCCCGCGACCATCGACAAGTCGGCCATCAACTGGACCATGACGATCCTGATCCTCGTAATCATGGTGGTCTACGTGACCATGGTCTACGGCCCGATCGCCGCCTTCCTCGTCGAGCTCTTCCCGACCCGCATCCGCTACACGTCGATGTCCCTGCCGTACCACATCGGAAACGGCTGGTTCGGCGGCATGCTGCCGCTGCTGGCGACCGCGATGGTGGCGACGAGGGGCAACATCTACGCGGGCCTCTGGTACCCCATCGTCGTGGCGCTGATGAGCTTCGTCATCGGCAGCCTCTTCATTCGGGAGACGAAGGACCGGGACATCCAGCAAGATTTCTGACCTCCGGCGCGGGACACCCCCGCGCGGGAGGTACAGGTGGGAGGTGACCATGTCTGCCAGGCGAAATCGGGGCATGACTCGGAGGAGCTTCGCGAAGCTGGCCGGGGCGGGGGCCCTGGCGGCCGGGGGGCCGGCATTTCTCTTTCCGGACCGCGCCCGCGCGGCCGGCAAGACTCTGAAGATCGTCCAGTGGAGCCACTTCGTCCCCGGATACGACAAGTGGTTCGACGGGGTCTTCACCAAGGAATGGGGCCAGAAGAACGACACGGAGGTCATCGTCGACCACATCGCGATCGGAGAGGTCAACGCCCGGGCTGCCGCCGAGGTCGCGGCCCACAAGGGCCACGACCTCTTCATGTTCCTCTCTCCGCCGGCCGCGTACGAGAAGCAAGTCATCGACCACCGCGAGATCTACGAGACCGTCGAAAAGAAGCACGGGAAGATGATCGGGCTGGCGGAAAAGTCGACCCTGAACCCGAAGAGCAAGAAGTATTTCGCCTTCTCCGATTCATTCGTGCCCGATCCCGGCAACTACAGAAAGGACCTCTGGGAGAAAGTGGGCTATCCCAACGGGCCCGACACCTGGGAGGACCTGCGGGTCGGCGGCAAGAAGATCAAGGACCAGTTCGGAAACCCCGTCGGCGTCGGCCTCTCCCAGGAGCTCGACACGAACATGGCGATGCGCGCTCTCCTGTGGTCCTTCGGCGGATCCGTGCAGGACGCGGCCGGCAACGTCTCGATCTACTCCAAGGAGACCATCGAGGCCATCAAGTACATGCGCTCCCTCTACAAGGAGACGGAGACGGCCGAGGTGTACACGTGGGACCCCTCCTCGAACAACCGGGGCATCCTCGCCGGCAAGCTCTCTTTCGTCTGCAATGCGATCTCCGTGACGCGAACGGCCGAGAAGGACAACCCCGACATGTCCGCGAAAATCTGGGTGTCCCCGGCCCTGAAGGGCCCGGTGCGCCGGATCGCCGCCGAGCACGTCATGGACTGCTACGTCATCTGGGACTTCGCGGAGAACAAGGAAGGGGCCAAAAAGTTCCTGGTGGACTTGATCGACAATTTCGAGGCGGCCTTCAAGGCAAGCGAGTTCTACAACTTCCCCTGTTTCCCCTCGACGGTGCCGAACCTGGCGCAGCAGATATCCAACGATCCCAAGGCCAATCCCCCCGACAAGTACAAGGTGCTGGCCAACGTCCTCGACTGGGCCACCAACGTGGGCTATCCCGGCTACGCGACCGCGGCCATCGACGAGGTCTTCAACACCTTCGTGATTCCGACCATGTTCGCCAAGGCGGCGCAGGACGTGCTGTCCCCCGAGGACTCGGCCCGAGCGGCCGAGAAGGAGATCAAGCGGATCTTCGACAAGTGGAAGTGACGCCGGCGTGGCCATCGTCCAGACCCGGGCGCTGACGAAGGTCTTTCGCCAGGGCCAGGTCGGTGCCGTGGTCGGCGTCGATCTCGAGAGCCGGGAGGGCGAGTTCCTCGTCCTCCTCGGCCCCTCGGGATCGGGGAAGACGACCCTGCTTCGAATGATCGCGGGGCTCGAAGAGCCCACCTCGGGAGACATTCTGATCGGCGGCGTTCTCGTCAACGACCTCACGCCCCGCGAGCGCCGGATCGCCATGGTGTTCCAGAGCTACGCCCTTTACCCGCACCTGACTGTTCTCGGCAACATCGTCTTCCCGCTCAAGGCCCAGCACGTGCCGCGCGCGGACCGGGAGAACAAAGCGCGGTGGGCGGCCGACCTTCTCGGAATCGGTCACCTGCTCGCCCGCCGGCCCCGGGAACTGTCCGGCGGCGAGCGCCAGCGCGTCGCGCTCGCCCGGGCCATCGTTCGCGAGCCGAGCGTCTTCCTGCTCGACGAGCCCCTCTCGAACCTCGACGCCAAGCTGCGGGCCTCGGCGCGCGAAGAGCTCGAACAGTTCCAGCGCCGCGTCGGGACGACCATGATCTACGTGACGCACGACCAGGTCGAGGCGATGGCCATGGGAGATCGTGTCGTCGTCATGAACCACGGCGTTGTGCGCCAGATCGGGACGCCGGCCGAGGTCTACGACGATCCGGCCGACACCTTCGTCGCCACCTTTCTCGGCTCCCCGCCAATGAACCTGGTCGAAAGCGAGGACGTCGTCGTGGGCTTCCGGCCCGAGCACTTCCTGCCCGTCGGATTCGCCGCAGGCCCCGGCGCGACGGTGTCGTTGTCGTTCCGCATCGGCCACGAGGAGTACCTCGGATCCGAACGCATTCTCTACGGCCGGATCGAGGGCGGGCGTTTCGAAGGGAAGGCGGTCTCGCGGCTTCCTGCGAGCTACCGGGAGAGCCTCGCCGCGGAGTCCCGCCAGCGCTTCGAGGTCGCCGAGCGGAACCTGAAGTTCTTCGATCGGGCCACGGGCACCCGCCGGGGCCCGGTGCCGCTGTCGTGAAACCGCGCCGCCTGCGGCAGGGCTGGCTGGGGCCGGCCATGCTCCTCCCGGCCATCCTGTACGTGCTCGCCGTCGTCGGGGTGCCCTTTCTGCTGGCCTTCTACTACGCCGTCGGGGACGTCAAGGTCGGCTCGACCGGATATCACTTCGTGGGCCTGGCCAACTTCTCCTCCGTGCTCGAGAGCCCGGCGTTTCGCCGGGCCCTCGGCAATTCGATCGTCTTCACCGTCTGTTCCCAGATCCTCGTGCTCGTCCTCGGCAACGTTCTCGCGCTCGTCCTCAAGGACGCCTTCCGGGGCCGGAGAGTCATTCGCTTCCTCGTCATCCTGCCCTGGGTGGCCCCCGTGTCGATCGGATCGATCGGCTGGAAGTGGATCCTCGACTCCCTGTACAGCGTCATCAACTGGGTCCTCATCCGCCTGCACCTCGTCAACGAGTTCTCGCCGCCGATGTGGCTGGGCGAACCGACGCTGGCGATGATCTCGGTCATCCTCGTTCACACGTGGCACGTGCTTCCGTTCGCCACGGTCATCCTCCTCGCAGGCTGGACCGCCATCCCCAGGGACATTCCCGAAGCCTGCGCGGTCGACGGCGCCGGCTATTTCCGGACCCTCTTCCAGATCACCCTTCCGATGCTCCTGCCCATCATCAACGTGGCGCTGCTCTTCGGCATCGTCTTCACCTTCACCGACATGACGGTGATCTACATCCTGACGCGGGGTGGCCCCTACGACACGACCCAGGTTCTGCCGTCGCTCGCCTTCTTCACCGGCGTTCTCGGCAGCGACCTCGCCGAGGGCGCGGCGATCTCGATCTTCCTGCTGCCGATCCTGCTCCTCGTCGCCTGGAGGATGCTCCGGACGGCCCACCGCGCGGAGGTCGGTTAGATGGGGATCGGACGCCGACCCAGGCTCGCGCTGGCGGTCGCGCTCCGCTGGGCGATCCTCGTCACCTTCTCGGCGGGCCTCGCATTTCCCTTCTACTGGATGCTCATCACGAGCTTCAAGCGCACGAGCGATCTCTACAACCTCGAGAACAACCCTTTCCTCTTCAACGAGCCGCCCACGCTCGATCACCTGCGCCTGCTCTTCACGGAAACCCTGTTTCCCCGCTGGCTCTGGAACACGGCGATGGCGGGCACGCTCGTTGTCGCGATCACGCTGCTCCTGGCCGTGCCGGCGGCGTACGCCCTGGCCCGGCTCACGGGCCCCTGGGGCGAGCGCCTCGGCATCGCGATCTTCCTGACCTACCTGGTGCCGCCGACCCTCCTGTTCCTGCCCCTCTCGCGCGTCGTCGCGACCCTCGGCCTGCAGGACACGATCTGGTCGATCGTGGTCGTCTACCCGAGCTTCACGATCCCGTTCTCGACGTGGCTCCTCATGGGCTTCTTCAAGTCGATCCCGAGGGAGCTCGAGGACGCCGCCATGGTCGACGGCCTGACCCGCTTCCAGGCGTTTTTCCGGCTCATGGTTCCGATCTCCGTCTCGGGCATCCTCACGGTGGTCATCTTCTCGTTCACGCTGGTGACTCAGGAGTTCGTCTATGCCCTGACCTTCATCTCGTCCGCGGCTCACCAGACGGTCGGGGTCGGGGTTCCGATTTACCTGGTTCGAGGCGACGTCTACTACTGGGGCTCCCTGATGGCCGCCTGCCTGATCACGAGCCTGCCGATCGGCTTCGCCTACAACCTCTTCCTGGACCGGTTCATAGCCGGGTTCACGTTCGGCTCGGTCAAGTGAGAAAAACCGCGACGGCGGCGGGGAAGTTAAGGTAGTGTTGAACTGGTCGAAAAAGGGGATGCGAAAGCGACGGCCCGCAACGGCGTCCTCGGCTCCCGCAACGGGGCGGGAATGAGAAGGCTGTCTCTCGACCGGCCCATGACCCGCCCTCCCTGACGCCGTTCGCCAGCGAACGCCCCGCGTCCCGGCGACGGCTCGCCGCACCGACGCATTCCTGATTCCGTAAGGACAAGGAGGGGTCAATGAGGTCAGTGGTCCGCTCAACGGTCATCCTGGCATGCTCATTTCTCGTGGCGACCGTCGCTTCGGCCCAGGCAACGGTTCAGCTGGGCGGCGCCGGAACCCTCACGCTCAAGGGATTCGTCAGCGTCACCGCCTTCGCCCAGAATCAGAGCACGACGTTCGGCAACGGCCAGAACGCCGAGTTCCCGGCCGGAGCACAGTGCGAGGTCGATTGCTGGTTCGGCGGCGGCGACATTCGAAACACCCGGCTCACGCTCGTCTTCGACGGCCCCAAGATCCTCGGCGACTGGAAGGCCGGCGGCACGGTCGAGATGGACTTCTTCGGCGGGTTCGGCAGCAGCACGAACAGCGCCTTCGTCGACCAGCAGCCGGTGCCCCGCCTGCGCCTTGGCTTCCTCAGCGTCTCCAACGGCAGCACGACCATTCAGCTCGGCCAGAACTGGTCGCCGCTCTTTGGCAACACCGCCGTTTCGCTTTCGCACATCGCATTTCCGCTCGGCTACGGCTCGGCCGGCGACATCGGCTGGCGCTTCCCGGGCCTCTTCGTCACCCAGAAGCTGACGGACAAGAGCTCGCCGGTCTCGGCCGACGTGGTGTTCGCCGTGATGTCCGGATCGTGGAACGGACCGGCCTGCGACACGACGAGCAACTGCGTCAACTGGCTCACCGCCGGAAATGCCACCTGGCCACAGTTCGAGCTGCGCGCCAACATCGGCGGTAAGGCCGGCGACACCGGCACGTGGGGCTTCTACCTGGTCGGCCACATCGACGAAAAGGACCTTTCCGGGGCCGGCGCCTCCGGCTGCGGCGCGACCCCGAACCCCTGCGGCCCGGGCGTCACGAACGACAAGCTCACGGGTTCTGCGGTGGAGATCGGGGCCAAGTTCCAACTCGGGCCGGTCCTCATCCAGGGCAACGGCTACACGGGGCACTCGATCGGCCAGCAGTTCGGGATGATCACCCAGTTCGGCAAGATCCAGGGCCAGGGAGGCTGGGCACAGCTCGGGTTCGATATCACGAAGAACTGGGGGCTCTTCGGCTTCTGGGGCATCGACAACCCGAAGAACTCCGACGTCCTTGCCGCGGTCGGAGCGGCCGGCCGCATGAAGAACATCCAATACGCCGGGATGCTGCGCTGGAAGTGCGGCCCCCTCGCCTTCGGCTTCGAGTACATCTACGACAAGCTCTCCGTCGGAGCACTCGAGACCCAGCGCCACTCCACCCAGCTGGCGCTGTCGGGCCTCTACAACTTCTAGAGCTCCGGCGTCTCGGGCGGGAGCAACGGCTCCCGCCCGATATCTTTCAGGTCCGGTTCGCGCGCACCTGGTCGCGCATGGCGCTCCAGGCGTCCCGGGCTTCTTCGACCGAGCCTTCGTCCTCGATCGTGGTGATGTCGCCGGGCTCCATGTCGAGCGTGACGGCCTTCAGAACGCGGCGCATGATCTTGCCGCTACGGGTCTTCGGTAGCGAGTTGACGAAGTTGAGGTCCCCGATCACCGCGACCGGGCCGAGCTCGCGCCGGACCGTTTCGAGAAGGTCCTGCCTCAAGCCGTCGGACGGAACGTGGCCCTGCTTGAGGACGACGAAGGCCGCGATGACTTCGCCCCGAAGCGGATCGGGACGCCCCGTCACGCCGGCCTCGGCCACCGCCGAGTGCTGGAGGCAGGCCGTCTCGACCTCGATCGTTCCGATGCGATGCCCCGCGATCTTGATCAGCTCGTCGGCCCGTCCCGCAAACCACACGTACCCGTCCTGGTCCACGTGGGCCGAATCCCCGGTGCAGTAGACGCCGGGGATCTTCTCCCAGTAGTCGCGGCCGTACCGTTCCGCCTCTCCCCAGAGCGACGCCGTCAGGCCCGGGAACGGACGCCTAACCACCATGATCCCCTTTTCTCCGGTGCCGCAGGGTGTTCCATCCATGGCGACCACCGCGGCGTCGATCCCGGGCAGGGCGACGGTCGCCGAGCCCGGCTTGATCGGCAACATGGCGATGCCGTAGGGATTGCCGAACACCGGGCCCGCCGTCTCCGTCTGCCACATGTGGTCGATCACCGGAACCCGACCGCGGAAAACCCTTTCCTGGAGCCACTCCCAGGCGGGGGCGTTGAGCACTTCCCCGGCGCAGAACACCCGCTCGAGCTTCGCGAGATCGTGCCGGTGCGCCGGCGCTTCGCCGTAACGCATCAGCAGGCGAACGGCCGTGGGAGACGTGAACATGCCGGTCACGCCGAAATCCTCGGCAATCTTCCACACTGTCTCGGGATCAGGATGGTCGATCGCCCCCTCGTAGGCGAGCGTCGTGCACCCTGCCAGCAGCGGCGCATAGACGATGTAGCTGTGCCCGACGATCCAGCCGATGTCGGACGTCGACCACCAGACGTCATCGGACTTGAGGCCGAAGCACCAGCGGGCCATGCTCGCGATGTGCACCGCGTAGCCGCCGTGCGTGTGCACCGCCAGCTTCGGCTTGGCGGTCGTGCCCGAGGTCGCGAGGATGAAGGCCGGCTCGTTGGACTCCATCGGAACGTGCTCTCCGCTTTCCCCGTGCCCGCCCTCGAGGAAGTCCTCCCAGCCGATGTCGCGGCCCGCGGTCATCGGGGGCGCCGCCCCACCGCGCCGCCAGACGACGACCCTTTCGACGGCGTGGCCGCCGGCGGCGAGCGCCTGGTCGACGATGCCCTTCAAGGGCACGTCCTTGCCCTTTCGGAACGTGAGATCGGCGGTGAAGACAAACTTCGATCCGCTGGCCCGAACGCGGTCGCCGAGCGCTCCGGACCCAAATCCGGCGAACACGACGACGTGGATCGCTCCGATCCGTACCGAAGCGAGCATCAGCAGGATGGCTTCGGGGCAGGTCGGCATGTAGATGGTGAGACGGTCGCCTTTGCGCACTCCCAGGCCGCGCAGGGCCGCGGCGACGCGCTCGACCTCCGACAGCAGCTGCGCGTACGTGTAGACCCGCCGCTCGCCGCGCTCGTTCAGGCCGACGAGGGCTGCGTGCCCTCCTCGGCCCTGCTCCACGTGGTGATCCAGCGCGTTCCAGGCGAGATTGGTCTGCCCCCCGACGAACCAGCGGAAGGTCGGCGGCTCCCAGACGAACGTCCGATCCCAGGGCCGGAACCAGTGCAGCTGCCGGGCCGCCTTGTCCCAGAACAGGTCGGGATCGGAGTTGCCGTCTTCGAGCCAGCGGCGCACGAGCGGATTGACGAGCCTCATCACGGCCCCCCTTGGAAATGCCTCTTCGAGCCGGGACTTCCCCGGTTCGGACTTTCAAAGGCTACTGCGGGACTCCGGATCCTCCCTGATGCAAATGGCTCATGCCCGCTTCGGTCCTCCCGGCCGGTCCGGAGTAGCATGGCGCGGCCACCACGACGAGGCCATGCGCATCGCTCTCTTGACCGACATCCACGCGAACATGGAGGCCCTGGCGGCCTGCCTCGAGCACGCCGATCGAGCCAGGGCCGAGCGGTGCGTCTTCCTCGGGGATCTCGTGGGGTACGGGGCCGATCCCGGCCCGGTGCTGGACACGGTCATGGCCCTGGTCGCGCGCGGAGGGGTGGCCGTTCTCGGCAACCACGACCAGGCGGTTCTGTGGGGGTCCGACCAGATGAACCCGGAGGCGCGCACGGTCGCCGCATGGACACGATCCCGCCTCGAGCCGGCCCAGCTCGGCTTCCTCGGAGGGCTTCCCCTCGAGGTCGAGGAGGGAGGTCGGCTCTACGTGCACGCGAACGCGTGGGCGCCGGACCGCTGGGAATACATCACGTCGTCCTTCGACGCCGGCAGGAGCATGCGCGCGACCCGCTCCTGGATCACCTTCTGCGGCCACATGCACACGCCCGCGCTCTACCACATGGCCGGGGACGGCCGCGCCTCGGCCTTCACTCCGGTTCCGGGGACAGGGATCCCGCTCGGCCCGCAACGGCGCTGGCTCGCGGTGCCGGGTTCGGTCGGGCAGTCGCGGGATGGCAATCCGGCCGCCTGCTACGCGCTCTTCGACGACGCGGCCAACCTGTTGACCTACCACCGCGTGCCGTACGACGAGCAGGCACCGCTGCGCAAGATCCGCGAGGCGGGGCTTCCGCTGTCGTTCAACGCCCGCATCGGCGAGGCGCGCTGATCGCCGATGGCCGGAGCGAGACAAGTCGGCGTCGTCCTGGACGGGTTTGAGCTCGAGGAGAAGATCCACCAGGGCAGCATGGCCGAGATCTGGCGCGTCCGCCGCGCGGACTCGCCGACGGCCATGGTGATGAAGATTCCCTCATTCCGGGACAGCGACGATCCGGCCGCTCTGGTGGGTTTCGAGGTCGAGCAGATGATCCTGCCACAGCTCTCCGGCGTGCACGTCCCAAGGTTTCTCGCCGCAGGCGACTGGTCCGTGCAGCCCTACATCGTGATGGAACAGATCCGCGGCCAATCTCTCCGGGCCCGGCTCGACGAGGCGCCCCTCGATCCGCAGGAGGTCGCCTCGATCGGGACGCGTGTGGCGGCCGCGCTCCACGACCTCCACACCCAGCACGTGATCCATCTCGACATGAAACCCAGCAACGTGATGTTTCGCGAAAGCGGCGAGGCCGTCCTGATCGACTTCGGCCTGTCCCGCCACGACCGTCTCCCCGACCTGCTGGCCGAGCAGTTCCGCCTTCCGATGGGCACGGGCCCCTACATCTCGCCGGAGCAGATCCGCCAGGTTCGCAACGATCCGCGCAGCGACCTGTTCTCTCTGGGCGTGCTGCTCTATTACCTGGCCACGGGCGAGCGCCCATTCGGCAATCCAACGAGCGTCCGAGGCCTGCGCCAGCGACTCTACCGGGACCCCGTTCCTCCCCGCGTGCGAAACCCGCGCTGCCCCTCCTGGCTACAGGAGGTGATCCTGCGATGCCTGGAGGTCGTTCCCACCGATCGCTACGAGACCGCGGCGCACGTCGCGTTCCAGCTCCAGCACCCCGACCAGGTGACCCTGACCGCCCGGGCTCACCGGACGGCCCGCGATGGGATCGTGACCGTCCTGAGGCGGCGATTCCGCCTGATCAACCTGGAACCGGACCCGCGCCAGTCCGCCGCCGAGCAGATCTCGAAGGCACCCATCGTGGCCGTCGCCCTCGACCTGGCCCAGGGGTCCGAAGCCCTGGCCGAGGCGCTGCGCCTGACCACACGGCGCGTCCTGCAGACCGCACCCGGTGCGCGGCTCGCGTGCCTGACGGTGCTCAAGACACCGCGCATCGCCATCGACGCAATCGTCGACTCGGAAGCGGGCAGTCTGAGAATGCGCCTGCTCGTCGAGCTCCGGCACTGGGGCCGGCCCCTCGGGCTCGGCGTGGGCCGGATCACCCACCACGTCCTCGAAGCACCCGATCCGGCGACAGCCATCCTCGATTTCGCGGAATCCAACCACGTCGACCACATCGTGATCGGCTCCCGGGGCAGCTCGACCCTGCGGCGCTACCTGGGAAGCGTGTCTTCCCAGGTCGTGGCCGAGTCCAACTGTACCGTGACCGTCGTCAAGACGCCGACCCCGAGGCCGCCGGCCCCGGGGAGCGCCCCCCGGGAATAGCCTTGCCCCCGGGAAAATCCAGGGGCCGAACCGCTTGACAACGGAGGCTGCAGGGTCTTGAATCCACTCTGTACGCGCTCTTGGCTCGGGTGTCCTTGCGAAGGGGGGGCCCATGGAGATCACGCGTCGCGGATTCCTGAAGGCCACAGGCCTCGGAACCACTATGGCTCTCGGCTTCGACGTCTCCACAGCCGAAGCCGAGATGCGCGAATTCAAGATCGCGCGAACTACCGAGACACGCAGCACCTGCCCCTATTGCGCCGTGTCGTGCGGCATGATCATCCACACCCTCGGCGACAAGGCGAAGAACGCGACGCCCGCCGTCGTCTACGTCGAAGGCGACCCCGACCACCCCATCAACCGCGGGACCCTCTGCCCGAAGGGCGCGACGGTCAAGGACGACATCAACAGCCCCAACAGGCTGACGAAGCCCCAGGTTCGCAAGCCGGGTTCCGACAAGTGGGAAGAGATCAGCTGGGACGACGCGGTCAAGCGCATCGCCCGCCACATCAAGGACACGCGCGACAAGAACCTCGTGCAGAAGAACGCCAAGGGCCAGATCGTCAACCGCAATCCCGGGATGGCCATGATCGGCGGCTGCACCGATACGACCGAGTTCAACTACCTGTACTGGAAGAGCGCGACGGCCTGGGGGGTGCCGTACCGGGACACCCAGGCCCGTGTTTGACACGGCCCCACGGTGGCCAGTTTGGCCGCCACGTTCGGCCGGGGGGCGATGACCAACGGATGGGTCGACATCAAGAATGCCGACGTCATCCTCTGCATGGGCGGCAACCCCGCCGAAAATCATCCCTGCGGGTTCAAGTGGGCGATCGAGGCCAAGAAGACCCGTAACGCCAAGCTCGTCGCCGTGGATCCCCGCTTCACGCGCACGGCCGCCGTCGCGGATCTTTATTCCCCCATCCGCACGGGCACCGACATCACGTACCTGCTCGGCATCATCCGCTACGCGCTCGCCAGCAAGCGCTTCCACGAGGAGTACGTCAAGCTCTTCACGAACGCGCCGCTCCTGATCAACCCCGAGTACGGGTTCAACGACGGCCTCTTCTCCGGCTTCGACGAAGCCGCCGGCAGCTACAAGCGGGAGTCCTGGACCTACCAGCTGGACCCGAAGACGGGCTTCGCGAAGACCGATCCGACGCTCCAGGATCCGAACTGCGTATTCCAACTGCTCAAGAAGCATGTCGACCGGTACACGCCGGAGATGGTCGAGCGCATCTGCGGGACCCCGAAGGAGACATTCCTCAAGGTCGCCGAAGTGGTCACTTCGACCGGCAACGCCGAACGCTGCGGCACGGTCATGTACGCGCTTGGATGGACGCAGCATTCGATCGGCGTCCAGATGATCCGCGCGGCCGCCATGCTGCAGCTCCTGCTCGGCAACGTCGGCCGCCCCGGCGGCGGGGTCAACGCGTTGCGCGGGCACTCCAACATCCAGGGGGCCACGGACACGGCCGGTGTCTTCGACGTCCTCCCCGGCTACCTCAAGACGCCGCAGTCCCAATGGCAGAGCCTCAAGGAATACAACGACGCGAATGTGCCGAAGGCGCTCGGCCCTTCCATGAACTACTGGCAGAACTATCCGAAGTTCATGGCCTCGGTCCTCAAGGCCGCCTACGGCAAGGCCGCCACCAAGGAAAACGAGTTCGGCTACGGCTGGCTGCCCAAGGTGGACGGCAACTACTCGTGGATGTTCATCTTCGACGACATGTACCGGGGCAACTCCTCGCGCGCGGGCGGCCAGGAGCCCGGCCCCGAGGGCCTGATGACGTTCGGTATGAACCCGGTCGGCATCGGCCCGAACTCGCCCAAGATGATCGGCGCCCTGTCGAAACTCAAGTGGCTCGTCGTCGTCGAGAACCATGAGATCGAGACGGCCACGTTCTGGAGGGCGCCGAAGGAATACGGCGGCGCCGAGCCCTCCCAGATTCAGACGGAAGTGTTCCAGCTGCCCGCCTCGAGCTTCGCCGAGAAGGACGGCTCCTTCACCAACTCGGCGCGCTGGATCCAGTGGAAGTGGAAGGCGATCGATCCGCCCGGCCAGGCCAAGACCGACCAGGAGATCCTGGCGCGCATCTTCATCGCGGTCCGCGAGCTCTACCGAAAGGAAGGCGGCCCCGTTCCCGAGGCCGTGCTCAACGTGGACTGGAGCTACACCAATCCGGTGGCGCCGGACCTCTCCGAGATCACCAGGGAGTTGAACGGCAAGGCACTGGCCGACATCCCGGACCCCAAGGACAAGACGAAGGTCCTGAAGACCGCGGGTCAGCAGCTCGACGGCTTTGGCCAGCTCCGGGACGACGGCTCGACGATGTGCGGCAACTGGCTGATGTCGGGGTGTTTCACCGAAGCGGGCAACCTGACGCAGCGGCGCGTCGCCGTCGACAGCCCCAGCAACCTCGGGATGTTTCCGAACTGGAGCTTCTCGTGGCCCGCCAATCGCCGCGTCATGTACAACCGCGCATCGGCCGACGCCGCGGGAAAGCCCTGGGACCCCACCCGCGCTGGCATCAAGTGGAACGGCGAGAAGTGGGTCGGGGACGTGCCGGACATCAAGCCGGATTCCCCGCCGGGCGAATACGGCGCGTTCATCATGCTGCCCGAGGGCAGCGCGCGCCTCTTCGCACCGCTCAACGACGGACCGTTCCCCGAGCACTACGAAGCCGTCGAGGCCCCCGTCGAGAACGTCTTGCACCCGAAGGTCACGTCCAACCCCGCCGCGAAGAAGTTCAAGTCGAACAAGGACCTGTACGGGACCGCCGCCGATTACCCGATCATTTGCATGACCTACCGATTGACCGAGATGTACCACTACTGGACCAAGAACATCGATCGGCTCAACCAGCTCCAGCCCGGATTCTTCATCGAGATTCCCGAGGCGCTCGCTTCCGAGAAGGGCATCTCCAACGGCGGGCGGGCGCGGGTCACCTCGGCGCGAGGCTCGATCGAAGGCGTCGCGATGGTGACCAAGCGCCTGCAGCCGCTCAAGGTCGACGGCAAGCAACACTGGCAGATCGGATTCCCGTTGCACTGGGGTTACGAGGCAACGGCGGACCACACGGGCCCGCTCGCCAACTTCCTGACGCCCTCGGCGATGGATCCCAACACGTGGACGCCCGAGTACAAGACCTTCCTGGTCAAGCTCGAGAAGGCCTGAAAGGAGGCGCGCGATGAGCACCCAGGCCCTCGACATCCGGCGCTCCTCGGCTTCCGTCCTCGGCAGCGTCTCGGGCCTCCGGAACACCGCGACCGTCTCGAAATACATCGACACGACGACCTGCATCGGCTGCAAGGCCTGCGAGGTCGCCTGCCAGGAGTGGAACGACCTCAAGATCGTTCCGACCCAGCAGACCGGGACCTACCAGACGCTGCCGGCGCTGCATCCCGACTACTGGAACCTGATCCGCTTCAACGAGCGCGACTTCGACGGCGGCATCGTGTGGCTGATGCGCAAGGACCAGTGCATGCACTGCGACGAGCCCGGCTGCCTCGCCGCCTGCCCGGCGCCCGGCGCCATCGTGCAGTACGGCAACGGCATCGTGGACGTGAACCCCGACCAGTGCATCGGCTGCAAGTACTGCGAGACGGGCTGCCCCTTCGACGTCCCGAAGTTCTCGGCGACCACCGGGAAGATGTCCAAGTGCACGCTCTGTGTCGACCGCGTGGCCGTGGGACTGGAGCCGGCGTGCGTGAAGTCCTGCCCCACGGGCTGCCTTCACTTCGGGACGAAGGACGACATGGTTGCCCTCGGCCAGATCCGCGTCAGTCAGCTCAAGGCGAACGGCTTCACGCAGGCCACCCTCTACGACCCGCAGGGCGTCCACGGCACCGGCGTGGTGACCGTTCTCGCCCACGGCGACCACCCCGAGTGGTACGACCTGCCGGCCGATCCGCACGTGCCCTGGGGAGTCAAGCTCTGGAAAAAGGTTCTCCGCCCGATCGGGGCCGTGGCGATCTTCGGCGCGGTCCTGGGAGCCTTTGCGCACTACACGCGGTTCGGTCCGAAGAAGGTCGAGGGTGCCGATGCGGAAGACGCAAATCTGCCCCGAGCCTGAGGAGGTCTCATGAGCGCCGCTACCCCGAACCGGCCCATGGACGCCGCGATCGCCGTCGCGCGCACGCGCGAGGATGTCGTGGTCGGAAACGAGATCGTCCGCCACCGGCTGTTCTCGCGCTACGTGCACTGGTCCGTGGCCGTGACGTTTCTCATCAGCCTGCTGACGGGCATGCCGATCTGGACGCCGGTGTTCGGCTGGATGGCGGCCCTCTTCGGCGGCCTCTCCGTGTGCCGCGTCGTCCATCCCTGGGCGGGCGTCGCCTTCTTCGTGGCCTCGGCGGCACAGCTCATCGAGTGGATGCACGACATGCGCGTGGAGGCGTGGGAAAAGGACTGGCTCGGCCCGCGCGTCTTCCGGTACATGCGGTACGAAGAAGACGATCCGCGCACGGGCAAGTACAACGGCGGACAGAAGCTGTATTTCTGGGCCGTGAGCCTCGGCGCCGCGGGCCTGATGCTGTCGGGACTGCTCATCTGGTTCCCGAGCGGTTTTCCCAGGTTCCTGCGGGAAGCCGGCTACCTGATCCACGATTTCACGTTCGTCTGTTTCGTCGTGTCGCTCGTCTTCCACGTCTACCTGGGAACGGTGGCGGAGCCGGGAACGTTCGGCTCCATGACGCGCGGGACGGTCACACGGGCCTGGGCGCGGCTGCATCATCCCCGCTGGTACCGCGATGTGACCGGGGACGAATCCCGTCGCTCCTGAACCGACGAGCGTCGCCGGAGCCTTCGCAAACCGCGCGGCCCGCGCCGAGTCCCTGATCGACGGAGCCCTGGCCGCGGCGGAGCCGTTGCGGTTCGCGGCGGGCCTGTATCGGGCGCAGGAGGCGGCCGCTGCGCGGCTCGCGCGCATCCGCGCCGCGGAGCCGCTGACCGGGCACCTCGAGCGCGACGCGGCCCGCATCCTCGACGGCGGCGACGAAGTCCTGCAGTACGCGGCGGCCTCGGGACCGCCCGGCCTCGCCCCGGCGGCGCGGTCGAGGCTCGAGGACCCGCCCGAGACCGCGCGGACCCGGCTGCTCGTGTACTGGTCGGGCGCGAGCACGAGGGGCGACGACTATCTGTCGCGGGCGATCCTGCGGCCGTACGTCGAGACGCTGCGCTCGATCCCCACGCCTCCCGATCGCTTTCACAAGCAGGGGCGCTGTCCGTTCTGCGGCGGCTCGCCCTCGGTGGGGGTCCGGCGCGAGGGATCCCTGATGGAGGGCGCGCGCCGCCTGCTCGCCTGCGCGCTCTGCGGCGGCGAGTGGCCCTTTGCGCGCATTCTCTGCCCATCCTGCTTCGAGACGGACCCGGTGAAGCTGCCGTCCTTTTCGGCGCCGCCGCACTCCCGCGTCCGGATCGAGGCGTGCGAGACCTGTCGTCGCTACGTCAAATCGATCGACCTCTCCGAGGATGCGCGGCCCATCCCGGAGGTGGACGACCTGCTCAGCCTCTCGCTGGACCTCTGGGCGGTCGCCGAGGGTTTCCAGCGCATCGAGCCCGGACTGGCTGGACTCTGAGGTGACGGACCGGCTCGCCGTCCTGCGCGCGGCGCAGGAATCCCTCCGCAGCCGGTTCCACGACTTCCGCCAGGCTCTCGAGCGCCGCGACGGCCCGGCCTACAGGCTGGCGCTCGTCGACTTCCAGAGCGCCTTCGCGGCGTGGAGCGGCGCCCAGGAACGCGCGCTCGTGCCCGCGATCGAGCGGGCGGCGCTGGCGGGGCGCGATTCCCGCCGCGAGCTGATGCTCGAGTTCGTCCAGTTGCGGGAGCTCACGCGAAACGTCCGCCTGCAGATCGAGGCGGGGGCCCCGCTCGCCGACGTGCTCGGCTTCGTCGAAAACCTGGCGCGCCGCTTCGACGCGCACGGGCGCGGCTTGCGCGACGTCTATCTCCCGACGGCCGCGCCTCTGCTGACCGTACAGGAGTGGCAGGCGCTGGAGCAGGCCGCGCGCACGCTCTGAACGGGCGGACTCAGCCCAGTTGCGGAAGGTCCAGGACCTCCGCTTCCTGCTGCGGGGAAAGCAAGGCGTAGGCCGCGGCCAGCCGATCCTGGTCCCAGCCGAGACACAGTCCGTCGCCGCGGAAGACGAAGGACCCCTCCGGCAACTCGACGAGAACGATGGCTCCCTCGCCCTCGTCGGCGGCCACGGTGAGACTCCAGGCCGACAGCGTCACCGCAAGGTCGCGCGCCCGCACCGGGACGCGGCGCAGCACGGCGCCGCGCGGATTGGTCAGGCCGAGCTCCGGAGCGCCGGCCTCCAGTCAGGGCCTCGCCTTGCACGAAAAGATCTGCCCGCGACCCTGCTCCTGCACGATCAGGTCGCCGCCCAGGCGCAGCGCCAGCGCGGCGCAGTCGCCCGCGGCGGCGTCGCCGGCGATGTCGCAGGCGGTGGACGGCGGAAGCTCACCGAGATATACGCAGCCCCTGGCCGCGGCGGGATCGGCCGCGACCCGGACGCTCCGCGCGGGCGCCGGTGTGGGCGCCGGCTCGGGAGGCGGCACCGCGGCCGCCGCCGCGGGTGCCGGCGACGGCGCCGATGTGGCGGCCGGAGGGGGGCTCGGCGCCGGGGCCGACGGCGCCGTGGCCGGCGCGGATGGTTTGGGCGCGGCGGCGGCCTCGGCCGTCCCGCGCGAACAGTCGTACGCCTCCCCCGCAGGTCCGCGAATCAGCAACGTGTCGCCGCCCGCCCGCCGGACCTGGTAGCGGAGGCATTCCTCCGGCGTGGGCTGCACCGTCAGACCGCATCCGAGCGCGGAATCCCTGGAGTCGACGTGCTGCAGAAAACGGCAGGATGCGACCTCCGCGGCGCTGGTCGTCACACGAACGCTTCCGATGGAATTGGTGGCTGCCGCGTCGGCCTGGTAGCCGACGCAACCCGTTCCGATGGCGGACGCGAGCAGCAGGCCCGAAAGGGCCCGGGCGACCGAGAGGGCTCGCCCCGCCTGTCGCAACGCCATCACGACGCAAAGCCTATCCCAGGTCCGTCCCGGCCCCAGGGGCCGCCGCGCCGCATCAGCGCGGCGCGTTGCGCCGTTCGGCGCCGGCGACGAGCCGGTCCGCGGCCACGACCGCGCGGGCGTGCTTCGCCCGGCCGATCTCGCCGCCACCGTCCTGCGCCACGATCTCGAAAAGGTGCCGCTTGCCGTCGCGGCCGACGTAGCGCGCCGTCGCCCGCACGACGGCGCCCTCGGGAGTCGCCGCCGAGTGGGCGACCTCCACCGTCACGCCGACCGACTGTTCGCCGGCGCCGAGGTGCGGTCTCAGGACGCGGGCGGCCGCCAGCTCCATCAGCGCGACCATGCGCGCCGTGGCGAAGACCGACGGGAACTCGTCGCGGGGTTCGAGCCGGAAGGCACTGGCCAGATCGGCGGCCTTCACGCGCAGCTCGGCCGTCGCCTCGTCCCCGACCCGCGGCTCGGACGTCATCGAGCGGCCGCCTTGGCGCGACGCGGGCCCCGCCGTGTCAGGCCGGCTCCGAGTCCGACGAGCGCTGGTAGAACGACGCGCCCCGGACGTTTTCGTCGATGCCGAGCCGGCGGTGAATTGCCGGAAAGGCGCGCTGCTCGCAGTCGGTGCGCTCGCACAGGCGGCACGTGATGCCGATCGGCACGGCCGCGCTCGCGTTGTTCACGTCGAGGCTGTCTCCGTAGACCAGGTGTTTCGTGTGCTTGACCTCGCAGCCGAGCGAGATCGCGAGCAGCGGGTGCGCCGCCCCGAAGCCGCCGAGCGTCTGCCGCACCGTGCGGGCCACGCAGAGGTAGGCCGTGCCGTCGGGCATCCGCGAGACCTGCGTGCGGATGATGCCGGGCGTCATGAACGCGCTGTGCACGTTCCAGCGCGGGCAGAGGCCGGAGAAGCGCGCGAACCGGATGCCCGAGGCCGAGTAGCGCTTGGAAATGTTTCCGGCGATGTCCACGCGGATGAAGTGGAAAGGCACGCCCTCCTGGCCCGGGCGGCGCATGGTCGTCAGGCGGTGGCAGACCTGCTCGAAGCTCGCCCCGAACCGGCGCTCGAGGACCTCGATGTCGTAGCGCAGGCTCCGCGCGGACTCGAGGAATGCCGCATAGGGCATCAGGACGGCCGAGGCGAAGTAGTTCGCCAGGGCAACGCGGCACAGCGCCACGGAATCCGGCGTCGTCAGGCGCGATTTCACGATAACGCGCTCGAAGTCCTCGGTGAAATGCAGCAGGCCGATCTGGTGAGCGACCTGGAAGTTGCGCGTGTGGGGCGAAAGGATCTCGGAGACGTGGAGGCGCTTGCGCGCCGGGTCGTACCAGCGCATCGGCGACTTGTCTCCGGGATGCGGCGTGATCGCGACGGAGATTCCGCGGCGCTCCAGGTGCGCGACGAGGCCCGGATACGGATCCGGGCGCTCGAGGCCCGCCTCCCGAACCAGCAACTCGGCCGCCTCCTCGAGTCCCGGAAAGTAGTTCTGGTTTTCCTGCAGGACGTCGGAGACTTCCTCCGACGGCAGCCGCGCCGGATCGATCCCGAGCAGGTCGCCGCCGTCGGAAACCCGGGAGGCCATTCCCTGCATGGACTCGAGCGCGTCGCGGTACGCGTGGTACAGCTTGACGATCGCCCGCGAGACCGTCTCGTTCGACGCCGTCTCCCGCAGGTCGGTCGTCGTCACGTCGTGCTCCTCGAAGAGGGCGTCGCCGAAGACCTCGTGGAGGTCGGAGACGGCGCGCGCCTCCCCATCCGACCCGAAGCTCTTGAGGTCCTCCGGATACAGCTCGGCCAACCGCAGCAGCAGCGCCGCCGTCAGGGGCCGCTGGTCGTGCTCGATCAGGTTCAGGTACGAGGCCGAGATGTCGAGCTTCTCCGCCAGGTCCACCTGCCTCAACGCACGACGCCTGCGCAGGAGCCGGATCTTGGGGCCGAACTTCGATTTACTGGCCATTGACGATTTACAGAATACACTATTTTACAGAAACCGAGACTTTTCAGTTGACTACATAACAACTGATTCTGCAACTACTTATTGACCAGATCATCGAAATAATGATGATGTGTAAACCTCAGGAGGCGATTTGACCACTGCAGTTCAGGGCGGGCGCGGGACGGACGTGGCGGACCAACGGGTCGAGGTGAACGGCCCGGCCATTTCCGGCGCAAAAACGATCCTCACGCCTTCGGCCGTCGAGTTCGTGGCCCTTCTCGAGCGTCGCTTCGGAAGCCGCCGCCGCGCCCTGCTCGACCGGCGCCGGGAAGTCCAGGCACACCTGGACGCCGGCTGGAAGCCCGACTTCCTGCCGGAGACCACCGAGATCCGCCGCGGCTCCTGGATGGCGGCGCCGATCCCGGCGGACCTGCAGGACCGCCGCGTCGAGATCACCGGCCCCGTGGACCGGAAGATGGTCATCAACGCGCTCAACTCCGGCGCCAACGTCTTCATGGCGGACTTCGAGGACTCCTGCGCTCCGACCTGGAAGAACCTGATCGAGGGCCAGCAGAATCTCATCGACGCCATCGAGCGCACGATCGAGTTCGTCGTCCCCCGAGGGCAAGATCTACCGGTTGAACGAGCGCGTCGCGACGCTCATGGTCCGGCCCCGCGGATGGCACCTCGAGGAGAAGCACCTGCTCGTCGACGGGCAGCCCGTCTCGGCCAGCCTCTTCGACTTCGGCCTCTACTTCTTCCACAACGCGCGCCGGCTGCTCGCGCGCGGAACGGGCCCGTACTTCTATCTTCCGAAACTGGAGAGCCATCTCGAGGCACGGCTGTGGAACGACGTCTTCCGCGCGGCGCAGGAGGAGCTCGAAGCTGCCGCCCGGCACGATCCGCGCGACCGTCCTGATCGAGACGATCCTGGCCGCGTTCGAGATGGACGAGATCCTCTGGGAGCTGCGCGACCACTCGGCCGGTCTCAACTGCGGGCGCTGGGACTACATCTTCAGCTTCATCAAGAAATTCCGGGAGCGCTCCGACTGCGTGCTCCCCGACCGCTCGCTCGTCGACGATGGCGCGGCGCTTCCTGCGAGTCCTACACCCACCTGCTGATCCGGACGTGCCACCGGCGCGGCGTCCACGCGATGGGCGGCATGGCCGCGCAGATCCCGATCAAGGGCGACGCCGAAGCCAACGAAGCCGCGCCATGCAGAAGGTCGCGCGACGACAAGCGGCGCGAGGCGCTCGCCGGCCACGACGGCACGTGGGTCGCGCACCCCGGCCTGGTCCCCATCGCGCGCCGGATCTTCGACGAGATCATGCCCGCGCCCAACCAGCTCGACCGCCGGCAGCGAGCCGAGAGCATCACGGCGGCCGAGCTGCTCGAGGTCCCGCCGGGGCCGATCACCGAGGCGGGCCTGCGCCAGAACATCCACGTCGGCGTGCACTACCTCGAGGCCTGGCTCCGCGGCATCGGGCTGCGTGCCGCTCTACAACCTGATGGAAGACGCCGCGACGGCCGAGATCTCGCGCACGCAGGTGTGGCAGTGGCTGCGCCACGCGGTCGTGCTCGACGACGGCCGGCCGCTCGACGCGCGCGCTCTACGAAAGCGGTCCGCGACGAGGAGCTCGCCGGCATCCGTGCCGAGGCGGGCGACGCGCCTGGCGCGCCGGGCGCTTCGAGCGGGCCGCGGCCATTTTCGACGCGCTCGCGACCGCGCCCGCGCTTTCGGACTTTCTGACGCTCCCCGCCTACGAACGAGCTCACGAGAACGGACACAGGGAGGAAACCATGGTCACCCGTAGAGCGCCGCCTCGATCGCCGCGAACTGGAGCTCCGACGGCCGCTGGAGCGGCATCGAGCGCACGTACTCCGCCGACGACGTCGTCCGCCTCTCGGGGTCGGTCGAAATCCGCCACACGCTGGCCGAGCGCGGGGCCGCGCGCCTCTGGGAGCTGCTGCACTCCGAGCGACTACGTCGCGGCGCTCGGCGCGCTGACCGGCAACCAGGCGATCCAGCAGGTCAAGGCGGGGCTGAAGGCGATCTACCTCTCCGGCTGGCAGGTCGCCGCCGACGCGAACCTCTCCGGGCACATGTACCCGGACCAGAGCCTCTACCCCGCCGACGAGCGTCCCGCACGTCGTCAGGCGGATCAACCAGGCGCTGCAGCGAGCCGACCAGATCGAGCACGGCCGAGGGCAAGAACGGCGTCGAGTGGTTCGCGCCGATCGTCGCCGACGCCGAGGCCGGCTTCGGCGGCCCGCTCAACGCCTTCGAGCTGATGAAGGGCATGATCGAGGCGGGCGCCGCGGCGGTGCACTTCGAGGACCAGCTCGCCTCGGAGAAGAAGTGCGGCCACATGGGCGGCAAGGTGCTGGTCCCCACGTCCGCCTTCATCCGCACGCTGACGGCGGCGCGGCTGGCCGCCGACGTCTCGGGCGTGCCGACCTTGATCGTCGCGCGCACGGACGCCAACAGCGCGCAGCTCCTGACGAGCGACGTCGACGAGCGCGACCGGCCGTTCCTGACGGGCGAGCGCACGCCCGAGGGCTTCTTCCGCCTCAACGGCGGGCTGGACGCCGCCATCGCGCGCGGCCTCGCGTACGCGCCGTACGCGGACCTGCTCTGGTGCGAGACGTCGGAGCCGAACCTCGTCGAGGCCAAGCGCTTCGCCGAGGCGATCCACGCGAAGTTCCCGGGCAAGCTGCTCGCGTACAACTGCTCGCCGTCCTTCAACTGGAAAAGAAGCTCGACGCCGAGACGATCGCGAGTTTCCAGAGGGAGCTCGCGGGCGATGGGCTACAAGTTCCAGTTCGTCACGCTCGCGGGCTTCCACGCCCTGAACCACGGGATGTTCGAGCTCGCGCGCGGCCTACCGCGACGAGGGGCATGACCGCCTACTCGCGGCTGCAGCAGGCGGAGTTCGCGAGCGAGGCCCACGGCTACACGGCCACGCGCCACCAGCGCGAGGTCGGCACCGGCTACTTCGACGACGTGGCCAACGTCATCGCGGCGGGCCAGGCGTCCACGGCGGCGCTGGAAGGTTCCACGGAGAGCGCTCAGTTCTAGGGTTCCCCGCGCCGCGACGGTCCGCTGGATGGCCGTCGCGGCGCTGCATCGGTCCCCCGGCGCCGCGGTGCCCGCTGGATGGCACCCCGGCGCTGAGTGCAGTCCCCCGCGCCGGAGCGTGCCCGCTGGATGGCGCCTCCGGCGCAATTTTGTGGTTCGCCCCCCTCGCCCCTGCCCTCTCCCCCCTCCGGGTGGAGAGGGAGTTCTTGAGGGTAGGGTCTCCTTAGGGGTCCCCTCTCCCGGCGGGAGAGGGGCGGGGTGAGGGGTGCCCCTTCACTTCCACTTCGCGAACATCCGCTCCACGCTCCTTCTGCGCCGCCTCCGCCGCGGCCCGCGCGGTGATTTCGTCACGGGCGACGCGCGCGAACATCGTGGGGAGCACGAACGTGTTGAACACCTCGTCGGTCGCCGCCGTCGCGTACCCCGGGTACCCGACGTTCGTCGCCCAGTCGAGAACCCCCGACAGCGCTTTGTACTTGCCGGGTGGATCCGCTTTCGGATCGTTCACGAGCAGGTCCGCGATGTTCGGCACGGTCGGCGGGTAGCACGGGAAGTTGTAGAACTCGCTCTCTCGGAACACCGACCCGAAGCTGCCGACGAGGTCGACGAGGAACTGCTTCGCGCCGTCGATGTTGTCGGCGAACTTCCAGATGACGTAGCAGTTCATGACGTGCTCGGCCGCGACACGACGCACGGGGCCCTTCAAGGCCGGGACCAGGCCGATCTTCCTGGCCATCGCCGGGTTGTCCTTCTCGGCCGTGCGGGTCACGGAGATCGCGTTCTGGATGAACGAGGCGCGGCCGGCCAGCATCATCCGGTTGTTGGACGACGGGTCCCAAGTGAAAATCTCGGGCGTCTCGGTCTCCTTGTAGAGGGCCCGCACGAACTCGAGGGCGGCGACCGTTTCCTTCGAGTTCAGGACGACGTTGCCGCTGACGTCCTGCTCGGCCCCGCCGAAGGACCAGAGCAGGCCGCGCACGAACATGTTCGAGTCCACTTCCTGCGAGAGCCCCAGGCCCACCGGGTTGCCGAACTTCTCCTTGATCTTGCGGCCCCCCGCACGCAGGTCTTCCCACGTGTCCGGTCCGTTCGGAAAGCCCGCGTCGCTCCAGAGGTCGATGCGGTAGTTGCCCGGATCCGGCACGTACGAATCGGAGAACGCGAAGTACTTCCCCGACTTCGGATTGAACGTGGACCTCTGCGCGAGCGGGATCATCTTGCCGTGCCGCCGCTCGACCTCGTCCACGATCTCCCCGTGGTCGATGACCTGGCCCTCGTAGGCCGCCGGCGGCGAGATGAACAGGAAGAGGTCGTGGCCTTTCTTCGCCGCGGCTTCGGATGCGCCACGGGCATTGACCTCGGTCGCGGCCATGTGGTCGACGATGACCTCGGTCCCGTGCCGGGCGCCCCACTCCTTCGTGTAGACGTCGTCGAACCAGCGGTCGTAACCCGGCACGAAATGGCTCCACTGCAGGATGCGCAGCTTCTTCGCGGCCGCGGGCGCCTTCTTCCCGCCCGGCCCGCAGGCGAGGCCCGGCAGCGCCCCGACCGCCAGCGCGGTTCCGGCGGCCTTCACGAACTGCCGGCGCGAGAGCCGGTCGCGCTCGTCTTTCTTCATGAAACGCTCGCCTCCCCGCGACCTCGACAGCCGGGATCGCGGCCGGCCCGAAGTCTATAATCGCGCCCGTGGCCGCCCTGGAACCCGGAGCTCCTTTTCCTCCGATCGCGCTCTCCGACGAACGGGGAAAAACGATCGATGCTCCAACGGGTGAGACGCTCTACGCGATCTTCAAGACCACGTGCCCGACGTGCGAACTCACGTGGCCGTTTCTCGACCGCATTCGGAAGACTTCGGGCTCGGGCAAGGGCCTCCGGATCCTCGCCGTCTCGCAGGACGATCCCGGCAAGACGGAGGCGTTCAACAAACGGCTCGGTATCCGCCTCGAAACGGCGTTCGACCTCGATCCCTGGCCCGCCTCCGACGAGCTCGGCATCACCAACGTGCCCACGCTCCTGCGCGTCGGCCCGAACGGCGTCGTCGAGGAGACGATCGTCGGCTTCGATCGCGCGCGCATGGAGGAGCTCTCGAAGCGGGCCGCCGCTCTCGCGGGCCGGCCGGCCGCGCCGCTCTTTCGCGCCGACGAGCACGTTCCCGCCATCAAGCCCGGCTGAGGCTCGCGCAACCCCGGCAGGTAGCCGGGCTCACGCACTGCGAATCCCATCTTCTTCTTAGGGGGCCACCTGGTGAAAAAACCTCAAACCTTCGGCGAGTTGAAGGCGTCGGGCTACAAGTCCCGCGGCGTCAAGGAAGAGCTGCGGGAGAACCTGCGCCACGCGCTCGCGCGCGGCAGGAGCCCCTTCGAGGGGATTCACGGATACGAGCGCACGGTGCTGCCGTCGCTCTACAACGCCGTCCTGTCCAAGCACGACTTCCTGCTGCTCGGCCTGCGCGGCCAGGCGAAGACGCGACTGCTGCGGATGCTCGTCAACCTGCTCGACGAGGAGATCCCGGCGATCGCCGGCAGCGAGCTCTAGGAGGACCCGTTCGCACCGATCACGAAATACGGGCGACGCATCGTCACCGAGAAGGGCGACGCCACGCCCATCGTCTGGATTCCGCGCGCGGAGCGGTATCGCGAGAAGCTCGCCACGCCCGACGTGACGATCGCCGACCTCATCGGCGACATCGACCCCATCAAGGCGGCCACCGAGCGGCGGTCCTATTCGGACGAGGAGGTCATCCACTTCGGCATCGTGCCCCGCACCAACCGCGGCATCTTCGCGATCAACGAGCTGCCGGACCTGCAGCCGCGCATCCAGGTGGGCCTGCTGAACATCCTCGAGGAGCGCGACCTCCAGATCCGCGGCTTCCCGATCCGCATCCCGCTCGACATCCTGCTCGTCTTCTCCGCCAACCCGGAGGACTACACGAACCGCGGCAACATCATCACGCCGCTGAAGGACCGCATCTCCTCGCAGATCTTTACGCACTACCCGGAAGACGTGAAGACCGCGGCCAAGATCACGGCCCAGGAGGCGTGGGTCGACCGGGACGGCGGACCGGCGATCGAGGTCCCCGACCTCTTCCGCGAGCTCGTCGAGGAAATCGCCTTCGCGGCCCGCGCCTCGGAGTTCGTGGACCAGTCCTCGGGCGTGTCGGCGCGCATGCCGATCTCGGCGGTCGAGATCCTCGCCTCGAACCTCGAGCGCCGGGGGCTGAAGAACGGCGAAGCGAAGGTGTCGCCGCGCCTCTGCGACCTGCCGGCGACGCTGCCGGCCATCACCGGGAAGGTCGAGATGGTCTACGAGGGCGAGCAGCAGGGCGCGGAGGTCGTCGCCAAGAAGCTCATCGGCACGGCCGTCAAGAAGCTCTTCGACGCCAAGTTCCCGGCGCCCGACGCGGGCCGCCCGAGCGAGCGACGCCGCCACGAGTCCGACGACGACGAGGAGCCGACGGCCGGGCCCGTCCGGCGCGCGCGGCAGGCGCCGGCGCCCCCGCCCGAAAAGATCCATCCGCTCTACGAGCCGATCGCGGCGTGGTTTGCGGCCGACAACCGGATCACGATCTCCGACGACACGCCGTTTGCGGAGCACCTTGCGGCCCTCCAGGCCGTGCCGGGCCTGAAGAAGGCGGTCGAGGAGCACTTCTCCCCGGCTTCCAAGGAGGAGCTCGCCATCGGCATGGAGCTCGTCCTCGAGGGCCTGACGCAGCACCTGAAGATCGCCCGCGAGGACCTCGACTCGCGCGTGTCCTATGCGGAGATGCTGAAGTTCAACCTGGTGAAGAACAGGGCGAACTGACTTGACCGAACGCTCGTTCCGCGCCCGCGTCCTTTCCGGCGAGCCGGTTCTCGGCTGTTTCCTGACCTGGCCGACCGAGGGCGTTCTCGAGCTGCTCGCGCTCTCCGGCTTCGACTTCGCGGTGGTCGACACCGAGCACGGCTACTTCAACCCGGAGTCGGTCGAGCGGATGGTGCGCGCCGCGGAGGGCGCGCCGATTCCCGTGATCGTCCGCGTCCCGAGCTGCCTCGCGGCCGCGGATGCCGGCAGGGCCCTCGATGCCGGGGCCTGCGGCGTTCTCTTCCCCCGCGCGGAGTCGGACGCCCCCGTGCGCGCCGCCCTCGAATCGGTCAAGTACGCCCCGGTCGGCAAGCGCGGCCTCGCCGGCGTCCGGGCCAATCGCTACGGCGCCGTCCCCTTCGACCACTGGGTGCTCGAGGCCAACGAGGGCTCGACAGTCTTCGTCCAGATCGAAACGGCCGGCGCACTGAATGCGCTCGACCAGATCGCGGCGGAGAAGTGGGTGGACCTCCTCTTCGTCGGCCCGAACGACCTGTCGCAGGCCCTCGGCGTCCCCGGACGCTACGAGGAGCCCCGCTACCGCGCGGCGGTCGAGAGGGTCGGCGCCGTCGCCCGCGAGCACGGCAAGGGCGCCGGAATCATGCTGCGATCGCCCGACGAAATCCCCGCGCTCGCCGGGCAGGGGTACCAGGTCTTCACGACGAGCGACCGCTCGCTGTTCACGCAATCGGCCCGCGCCTGGCGCGCGGCGCTGGCGAAGAATTAATCGTGCGCTACCGCTACGAGGACTACCCGGTCGACCTTCTCCGTCAGCTCCTGACGATGCAGGAGCTCGTCAAGCTCTTCCTGCAGCTCGTGCTGCAGGCCGGCGGCGACGTCGAGGAGGCGCTGCGGTGGATGCAGTACCTGCAGGACCGCGGCATGATCGACCCCGGCATCGACCTCGAGGAGTTCCGCAAGGCCCTCCAGGAGAGCGAGATCGTCGAGGACCGCGGCGGGCAGCTCGCGCTCTCGGCGGCGGGCGAGCGGCAGATCCGGCGCTCGGCGCTCGAGGAGATCTTCACGTCGTTGACGCGCGCGGGGTCCGGGTACCACGCCATGCCGCGCGCGGGCTCGGGGGGCGAGCTGCTGCCGGAGACGCGCGCCTACGAATTCGGCGACAGCCCGAGCGCGATCGACGGCATCCGCACGATCGGCAACGCCGTGCGCCGCGATGCGGCGGACATCGCGCTGCAGCAGGAGGACTTCGAGGTGCACGAGGAGGAGCACCTGACCTCCTGCGCCACGGTGCTCGCGATCGACATCTCGCACTCGATGATTCTCTACGGCGAGGACCGCTTCACGCCGGCCAAGAAGGTCGCCCTCGCGATGGTCGAGCTCATCCAGTCGAAGTACCCGAAGGACTCGATCGACGTGCTGCTCTTCGGCGACGACGCGAAGCGCGTGCCCCTCTCCGAGATTTCGAAGACGCAGGTCGGCCCGTTCCACACGAACACCAAGGCCGGGCTCGCGCTCGCGCGCAAGCTGCTCGTCCACCGGAAGAACCCGAACAAGCAGATCTTCCTGATCACCGACGGCAAGCCCTCGGCGATCTGGGAACGCGGACGCCTCTACAAGAACCCGTTCGGCCTGGATCTGAAGATCGTGAACCGGACGCTCGAGGAGGCCGACGCCTGCCGGCGGGACGGCATCACCATCACGACGTTCATGATCGCGACGGACACGTATCTCGTCGACTTCGTGGACAAGCTGACGCGCATCAATCGAGGACGTGCGTACTACGCCTCGCCCTACAACCTCGCCGAGTTCCTCTTCACCGACTACATCCGCAACCGGAAGAAGTTCCTGCACTGAGACCTGCGCCGGCCAGCAATCGGCCGGAGGGCCCCAAGAACATGGCTGTTTCGAAGCGCAGCGACATTGCTCTCTGCCGGGCCGTGCCCCGGTACGGCGATTGAGGGATAGAGTTCATATCGAAACGAGCCGGGTCGCGGCTCAATCCGCCGGACACACTCGGATGCAGCACTAAGGAGGTTTCCAATGCACAGAGCCAGGACCTTTCCGACCGCCCTCTTCCTCGCCGCCGGTTGCCTCAGCCTCGTCGCCTCGGCCGCAATCGCCAAGGATTCTCCGAACTACGGAACGACGAGCCTGAGCTGGGTCCAGGTCGGAGGAGCGGCCTTCATCCCCGTGGTGTCCCCCAGCTCCTACGGGACGACAACGGGTCCGGTCCTCCGCATCGCGGGCGGAGTGGGAGGCGAGCTCGTGTATTTCGCAGCCCCCATCCAGATTCCGTCTGGAGCATTGCTGAAGACCCTCGAGCTCGACTTGTGCGACGCCACAGGCGTGCCGGGATACGTCCAGGGCAACCTCGTGGAATCGGATCGGCTCGGCAACATCATCCATTCCACTCCGTACATTCTGAGCGACGCGACCGGGTGCCAGACCAAGGTTGAGGATCTGACGTCGCTCAACATCGTGGCGGACAATCACACCAAGCATCTGTGGCTCCAGGCCATCGTCGGCTCCGCGTCCGGGAATGCCGGCCTGGCTGGAATGGCCGTTGGATACCAGCTTCAGGTCAGCCCGGCGCCCGCGAACGCGACGTTTCTCGACGTGCCGACCAATCACCCGTTCTTCCAGTTCATCGAAGCCCTCGCCGCTTCGGGAATTACCGGAGGCTGCGGATCGGGGAATTACTGTCCGGACAACCCGGTCACCCGCGGGCAGATGGCCGTCTTCCTCGCCAAGGCGCTTGGCCTTCAGTTTCAGTAAGACTTCGAGCCGCTGTCCCTCGGCCGGCAGCAACGGTATCCTCGGGGGCGTGTGAGCGCCCCCGCAATCCTCATCGTCGGCGCGGTTGTCGCGGCCATCCTCGTCGCGGTCGTGCCGCGCGCGCTGCTCGGCCGGGCGCAGGACCGGCTGGCCCGTCGGCTGCTCGAGCAGGCGCAGCCGCCCTTCGAGCTGCTCACGCGTGCCGAGCTTTGCGCGGGAAAGTATCGACGGCTCCCTGGAGTCCTCGGGCTGACGACCGGGGGCGTCGAGTTCCACGGCGTCTTCGGCGAGACCGAGGCCTTCGCGACACCCCGCATCCGCAAGATCGTGACGGGAAGCCGGCTCTCGAACGGCCGCCGGCTCTTTCGCCGCGAAGTACTCCGGCTCTCCCGCGCGACCGGACAAGATCTCGAGTTCGTGGTCACGCGCGCCTCGGCCGCCGCCTGGCGCAGCCACCTCGGCCTGTGGGCGATCGCGGAGCGCAAGGCGGCAATGGACCTGGTCACCCCCGGGCGATAGACCCCTTGCCGCACGAGACCCCTCTGATCGTGATCCTGGCCACGGGGCTCGGCTTCGCGTTCGTCTTCGGCTTCCTCGCGGCGCGCCTCGGGCTGCCGCCGCTCGTGGGTTACCTGGTTGCGGGCGTTCTCGTGGGACCTTTCACGCCTGGCTTCGTGGCCGACGCGGGCCTCGCCTCGCAGCTGGCCGAGATCGGCGTGATCCTCCTGATGTTCGGCGTGGGCCTGCACTTCTCGCCGCGCGACCTCATGGCCGTGCGCGGGATCGCCGTGCCCGGCGCCGTCTTCCAGATCGCGGCCGCGACCGCCCTCGGCGCCGCGGTCTCGCACTTCTGGGGCTGGTCCCGGGGATCGGGCCTCGTCTTCGGCCTCTGCCTGTCGGTGGCGAGCACCGTCGTGCTGCTGCGCGCCCTCGAGGACCGTGGCGCGCTCGACTCCGGCGAGGGAAAGATCGCGGTCGGGTGGCTGATCGTCGAGGACCTCTTCACGGTGCTCGTCCTCGTGCTGCTGCCCGCCCTCTCCGGCATCCTCGGCGGGACGGCCGCCGCCGGCGCGGGCCCCGGCCTCGCCGCCGCCGTCGGGATCACGCTCGCCAAGGTCACCGCGTTCCTCGGCCTCATGTTCGTCGTCGGGCGGCGCGTGGTCCCCTGGCTGCTCGAGCGCGTGGCGCACACGGGATCGCGGGAGCTCTTCACGCTCGCCGTGCTCGCCACGGCCCTCGGCGTGGCCGTCGGCGCGTCGGCGCTCTTCGGCGTCTCGTTCGCACTCGGCGCGTTCTTCGCCGGTGTCGTGATCAGCGAATCGGACCTGAGCCACCGCGCGGCCGCCGACGCGCTGCCGCTGCAGGACGCCTTCGCCGTCCTCTTCTTCGTGGCTGTCGGAATGCTGTTCGATCCCTCGATCCTCATACGCCAGCCGCTCCAGGTGCTGGCCGTCGTCTTGATCGTCATGATCGGCAAATCGCTCGCGGCGCTCGCGATCGTCCGCGCCTTCGGGTACCCGCTCCACACGTCCCTCACGATCTCGGCGAGCCTCGCCCAGATCGGCGAGTTCTCGTTCATCCTCGCGGCGCTCGCCGTCTCGCTCGGCCTGCTGCCCACCGCCGGGCAGAGCCTGATCGTCGCCGGCGCCCTGCTTTCGATCACGCTCAACGCCGTGGTGTTCAAGCTGATCGCGCCCATCGAGGGCTGGGTGCGGGCCCGACCGCGCCTCGCCCGGCTGCTGGAGCCTCCGCCCGGCCGCGTGCCCGAGCTCCCGGCGGGCCTCGACGCGGAGCGGCTTCGCGGCCACGCCGTGCTCGTGGGCCACGGGCGCGTGGGCCGGCGCGTGGCGGAAGCGCTCGCGGTCCGGAAGATCCCGTACCTCGTCGTCGAGCAGGACCGCGGCACCGCCCTTGCGCTGCGCGAGCAGGGCCTCCCCATCCTCTACGGCGACGCCGCCCGGCCGGGATTGCTCGAGCACGCCGGCCTGCGCGAGGCGCGCCTGCTCGTCGTGACCGCGCCCGAGCCTTACCAGGCGCGCGCGATCATCGACCTGGCCCGCCGCATCCATCCCGGGATCGACATCGCCGTGCGCACACACAGCGACGCCGAGCGCGCGTACCTCGAGAAGAGCAGGGTCGGGATGGCCGTGATGGGCGAGCAGGAGCTGGCCGACGCGATGGCGCGTTACGCGCTCGGACGCTTCGGCGCGAAGACCTGACGTGGCCCGCATGCCGGCGCTCTTCGTCGGGCACGGATCGCCGATGAATGCGATCGAGGACAACGCCTACCGACGCGCCTGGGTCTCCGCGGCCCGCGCAATCCCGAGACCGAAGGCCGTGCTCTGCGTCTCGGCGCATTGGGAGACGGCCGGCGTCGCCGTGTCGGGCTCCGACCGGCCCGAAACGATCCACGACTTCTACGGCTTTCCGGACGAGCTCTTCGCCGTGGAGTACCCGGCGCCCGGCGACCCGGTCCTCTGCGAGAGACTCGTGCCGCTGGTGAAGTCCGCCCCGGTCGCACTCGACCCGGACCGCGGCCTCGACCACGGCGCCTGGAGCGTGCTCTGCGCGATGTATCCGGATGCCGACGTGCCCGTCGTGCAGCTCTCCCTCGACAGGCGCCGCCCGGCCGCGTTTCACTACGCCCTCGGCCGCGAGCTCGCGCCGCTGCGCGACCAGGGGATCCTGGTCCTCGGCAGCGGCAACATGGTCCACAACCTCGGAGTGATCGATTTTCGCCGGCGCGCGGGCTACGACTGGGCCGTGCGCTTCGACCAGGCTCTGCGCGCGCGCATCCTCGCGCGGGATCACGCCGCGCTCGTCGCCTACGAAACCCTCGGCGCCGCAGCGGCCCTCGCCATTCCCACGCCCGAGCACTACCTGCCGCTGCTCTACGTCCTGGCCCTGCAGGCCGCGGACGAGCCGGCCGCGCTCTTCAACACCGAGACGATGATGGGCTCCATCTCGATGACCTCGGTCGCGATCGGAGCGCCGGAAAGAAGCTTCCCGTGAAACGGAATCGCCGATCCTCTTTGCCCCGGGCATCATCAGCATCGGCGACATCGAGTTCGCGCCCGCCTTCGAGACCGACATGCAGACGTTCACTTCCAAACGGGGCGCACGGCAACCGAATCGGCGCTGCCGGCCCTCGAGCCGGCAGTTGCATTTCAGGGGCTGCGCGGCCAGGAAGGGTCGGGGTCCCCGTCGCAGTCGTAGCAACGGACCCCACCGCGACCGTCGTAGTCGCAGTAATAGTCCTCCGCCGCGCACACGGCTTCGGCGCCGTCCCGGATCGTGCACGCCGTCGCCCACCCGCAGAACGTCCACGCCACCGGCGTGACCATCGTGTGAACGGTCCAGCTCACGGCCCTCCAGCCGAGGGTCGGCGTCGGAGTCGTCGAGTCCACCCAGAGACTCTCGATGCCTCCATCCGGAGCGTCGAAGGCCTGCGCCTGAACCCGCAGTTCGCGGGTCACGATGATGCGCGTGGGCGCAATTCCCGAGGGCTGGGCCGCGTCGACCAGAATCTCGTAGAACAATCCCTGGCCGTGCGCGTCGAATCCGACGCTCACCATGCCGAATCTCAGGAGATAGAAGAGGTTCGCGCCGCTGTGCCCGTTTTGCACCACGGCGATCGTTCCCGTCGAGTTGTACGAGACGCAGAGCTCGTTGAACCAGTCGCCGGACAGGCCGAACTGCGAATGCATGAGGTCGAGCGCCAGCAGATGCAGCCGGCCGTGGCCGTAGCCGTCCCGGATCTGCGCTCGCTTGAGTGTCTGCTCTCCCGGACCCGTCACGGTCTCCGTGATCGTCCCATCGCGGCCCGGCGCGACGTGCAGGCCGAGGCCCGAAGGCAGCTCGACCGACCGAATCGACCCATCCGGGCAATACGCATATGTGACGAGCGGACCGCCGGGTCCCGCCAGCGAGCGCACCCTGCCCCAGGTCTCCTCGGTCCGGTCCTCGGTGAGCGTCAGCGTCGGGAGGCCGGGCGCCGAAATCGTGCCGGCCGAAGTCCTTCGGACCGAGAGCTCGACGCCTCGAAGTGCCACCGAGAGAGCGATCGTGTCGCCGCTCTCGTCGTATTCGTAGCGTTCGTCGTATTCGTGGACGTCCTGCGCGATCGCCGCCGAACACGCCGCGCCGACCAGGAGCAGCCCGGAAACAGCGCGCCACACCCCTGCGCTTCTCCGGCGCAATGCGCGAGTGGCTGTGGGGGGTGGAATCGAACCACCAACCTTCCGGTTAACAGCCGGACGTTGTACCAATTCAACTACCCCACAACGCTTGCGATCATAGCGCCGGCAGAAACGGGATGACGCGCGCGGACAGCGAAGCGGGAATCGCCGCGAGCGCCGCGTAAATCTCTGCCGGCCGGTAGCGCTGCGAGAAGTGCGTCAGCACGACCGCCTCGTTCTCGAAGAGGTGCGCGCGCTCCAGGATGTCGTCGAGGTGGATGTGCGCGTACTCGCGCGCGCGATCCTTGTCCTCGGGCAGGAGGAACGAGCATTCGAGCAGGAGCACGCGCGCGCGGAAGAGCTCCGGGCAGGCGTCGAAGATCTCGTATCCGCAGTCGCCCGGGTAGGCGAGCAGCGGGATCTCTTCGCGGCGCGTGACCTCGACGCCCTTGCCCCGCAGGGCCGCGATCTCGACGCCGCTCCTCGACAGAAACTCGTCCTTGAGCTTCTGCCTGACCTCGGAGAACAGGTATCCGACCGCCGGCACCCGGTGCCGTCCGGGCAGGACCGTCGCCTCGAGATCGTTGCGAAGGCGAATGCGGTCTCCCGGGGCCGCCGCGACGAGCTCGATGTCGTATTCGATGTGCTCGAGCTTCTCGCAGGCCTCGACCCATTGCGCGACGAGCGGTCGGACCTCCGCGGGCACGAACACCCGCGCCGTCGGAAGGCGCGCCAGGCGTCGGCGCGAGGCGTAGTGCGCGAGCCCCGCCATGTGATCGAGGTGCCCGTGCGAAACGAAGGCGGTCGGAAATCCGAGAACGTCCTCGGGCGCGCGGCCGAACTCGAGCAGCGTCCGGAACCCCGGCAGCTTGTAGAAGGACTCGTGGCCCGCGATCGAGACGCCCTCGATCGGAATGCCGGCCGCCTGGATGGCGACGCGTCCGCGGCCCTCGGGGTAGTCGCCTGCCATCGCCGGCAGACTACTTCAGCGCGGCAGCCCGGAAAGCGGTTCATCTGAGCGGTTTGCGACGATTTTCGCTCGCGCGGCGGCTCGGTCCCCGGCCCACCGGGCCGGGCCGGGTTTTTTCCACTGGAACTGCGAAAACCCGAAAAGATAGACTCCGGTAGAGAATCTGGCATCTCCAGCCGGACCTTCACCCCATCTCAACGCGGCCGGCGGAGTATCCGGAAAGAAAGGAAGCCCAAGATGCTGACGTTCACGCGGAGACCCATGATTCTGATGGCCGCTGCCCTCTTCGCCGTGGGCGGCTTCGTCGGGTGTTCGCTTCCCAAGGAGCTCATCACCGCGAACGACGCGGTGGAAGCGGCGCGCAAGGCCGGCAAGGACAAGGAGTGCCCCAAGGAGTTCTCGGCGGCCGAGAGCATGAAGAACGAGGCCTACGCGATCTGCAAGCCGTGCGACACGGCAAAGGCGATCGCGCTGGCGAACGAGGCGACGGCCAAGGTCAACGGACTCTGCCCGGCCAAGCCCGCCGCGGCCCCGGTTCCCGCTCCGGCGCCGGCTCCGGCCCCCGCGCCCGTCGTGAGGGCGCCCGCGGCCACGGTCTCACTCTCGGCAAACCCGGCCTCCGTGGCGCCGGGCCAGTGCTCGACGCTCTCCTGGTCGTCCACAAACGCGACGAGCGCATCGCTCGATCCGGGCATCGGAAAGGTCGATCTCAACGGGTCCAGGCAGGTCTGCCCCGCGGAGACGACCATGTACAGGCTGGCCGTGGCCGGCGAGGGCGCGGCCGGAGAGGCCTCCACGACGGTCAACGTGAAGAAGGTCGTCGACAAGCTCGCCCTGCACGTGAACTTCGACTTCAACAAGGCGACCGTGCGCAAGCCGGATGATGCCGACCTGCAGAAGGCGATCACATTCATCAAGAAGTACCCCTCGTCGCAGATCTCCCTCGTCGGCTTCACCGACAGCATCGGCAGCGACGCGTACAACCTGAAGCTCTCCGAGCGCCGGGCCGAGGCCGTCAAGGACTACCTCGCGAAGCACGGGATCGACGCCGCGAGGATCCAGACGTCGGGACGCGGAAAGGCCGACCCGGTGGGCGACAACAAGACCGAGAAGGGCCGGTTCGAGAACCGGCGGGTCGAAGTCCAGATCCTCTCCGAGTAGGAGAGAACCGACAGAAGCAGCCAGAAATCGACCCTGCGGCGCCCTGCCGCAGGGTCGTTTCGTTTTCAGCGCACGGGCAGCCCGGACGCTCCGAGCGCGAGGACCACGCCGAGAGACAGGCCGGCCGTCAGCGCGAGGAACAGGATCAGGCCGGATCGGTATCGTCTTGCGTACATTGCGAGCCTCCCTCGTCTGCCTGAGAGTGCAGGGCCGGTGCCAGCGCGGCGGGATCGGGCTAAGTCGAAGAGCCGGCAGGAGCTCTGCCCCGGCTCGCGCTCCCGGCGAAACCGGCGGTCGGCCGGCCTGTTACCCACGGTGACATACCCTGTGCGCCGTGCGCGTCGACCTCTTCGACTACGAGTTGCCGGCCGAACGGATCGCGCAGGAGGCGCGGCCGCGCGGTTCGAGCCGTCTGCTCACGCTCGACCGGGAGACCGGCGTCGTCGGGCACCGCCGATTTGCGGCGCTTCCGGAGCTGCTGCGCGAGGGCGATCTGCTCGTCCGCAACGACGTGCGCGTCCGGCCGGCGAGGCTCTTCGGGCGGGATACCGAGGAGCGCCTGGTCGAGATCTTCCTGCTGTCGAACGAGAACGCGGGACGCACGCGCTGGCGCGCGATGGCCCGGCCCGGCCGCCGGGCGAAGGAGGGGCGCTCGATCCGCTTCGACGAGGGCCTCGTCGCGCGGGTTGCGAAAGTCCACGACGACGGGAACCGGACGATGGCCTTCGACCGCCCCGTCACTGCGGCAATCCTCGAGCGGATCGGCCACACCCCCCTGCCCCCGTACATCCGCCGCGCGCCCGGAGCGCCGGACCGCGCCGAGGACCGCGCCGCCTACCAGACAATATTCGCGCGCGAGCCGCTCGCCGTCGCGGCGCCGACGGCGGGGCTGCATTTCACGGAGGAGACGCTCGAGCGCATCCGGGCCCGCGGCGTCGAGATCGCGGACCTGACGCTCGCGGTCGGCGCCGGGACGTTCAAGCCGGTCACCGTGGACGACACCGACGAGCACGTCCTGCACCCCGAGGAGATCGTGATTCCCGCCGCCACCCGCGCCTCCGTCGCCAGCGCGCGGCGAGACCGGCGACGCGTCGTCGCGGTCGGCACGACCGTGGCGCGCTCGCTCGAAGCGGCGGCGCTGCGCGAGGGCGACCCGCCCGGCGACGTGCGCTTTTCGACCGACCTCTTCATCACCCCGGGATTTCGGTTCCGCGCGATCGACGCCCTGCTCACGAACTTCCACCTCCCGCAGTCGACGCTGCTCATGCTCGTCTCGGCCTTCGCGAGCCGCGAGCGCGTCCTGGCGGCGTACGCCGAGGCCGTGCGCCAGGGATACCTCTTCTATTCCTACGGCGACGCCATGCTCGTCGGGTGACCGATAGAATGGCCGCGCGATGAGGATCCCCGCCTTCCGGTGGATCGGCTACCCGGCGGCCGTCCTGGTCGTGGTGGCATCTGTCGCGCTGCTGCGCCTTTTCCCGGAGCTCACCGTCTCGTCGGTTGCGCTGCTTCTCCTGCTGGCCGTCTTTCTGTGCGCCTCGATATGGCAGAGCGGGCCGGGCGTCCTCGCCGCGGTGCTCGCGACCCTCGCCTTCAACTACTTCTTCATCCCGCCCCTCTTCACGTTCACGATCGCCGACCCGCGCAACGTGACGGCACTCTTCGTGTTCCTGGTCTCGGGTCTGCTGATCGGACGGCTCTCCGCGCTCTCGCGCGAGCGGCTCCGGCAGATCGAGGCCGAGCGGCGCGACCTCATCGCCCTGACGCAGTTGTCCCAGGGGTTCCTCGCCGATACCAACCGCGAGTCGCTCCTCGGCGTGGCGGCGGACCGCCTGCGCCAGGCGCTCCAGTGCGAGCAGGTGACGCTGTTGCTCGCCCGCGAAAGCGGCGAGCTCGCGCCGCCGATCGCGACGCCGGAGGCGTCGTTCCGCGCGGAGATCGCCGAGCTCGCGTACCGCCAGGGCAACTCCGCGGCGTTTCCCTCGGACCTCGGCGGCACCGACATCTACCTGCCGATCCCGGTCGGGCTCCAGCGCGCCGGGGTGCTGGTGGCGCGCGGCCTGCGATCGAGCGAGCGCATGGCGGAGGCCTGCGCCCTGCTGCTCGGCCTGGCCGTCGAGCGCGAGCGGTTCCTGGATCTCGCGCGGGCCGCCGAAGAGACGCGCACGAGCGAGCAGATGAAGTCCACCCTGCTCGCACAGCTCGCGCACGACCTGAAGACGCCGGTCGCCGCGGCGCGCGGGGCCATCGAGAACTGGGAAGCCGACAGCGGCGGCTCGGAGGCCTCGCGCCTGGCGGGCGGCCAGCTCGACGCCCTCAACCGGCGCATCGGCGAGCTCATGGACGTCGTGCGGCTCGACTCCGGCTCGGCGCGGCCGCGCCCCGCACGCGTGACCTGCGCCGAGATCGTGGAGGCCGCCGTCGCCCGGTTCGGATCGGCGCTGTCCGGGCACGCGCTGTACCTCGATCCGCCGGAGCCCGACCTCGCCGTCGAGGTGGACCCGGCGCAGCTGACCGAGGCTCTCGGCCACGGCCTCGAGAACGCCGCACGGTACTCCCCCGCCGGCTCGACCATCCGCGTCTCGGCGACCGCCGACGGCGCGCAGGCGATCCTGCGCGTGGCCGACCAGGGCAAGGGCGTTCCCGAACGCGAGCGGGAGCGCGTCTTCGAGCGCTTCGTGCGCCTGGACGAGAACAAGGAGATCCCGGGCAGCGGCCTCGGACTCTCGATCGCCCGGAGCCTCGTCGAGTTGAACGGCGGCCGCCTGCGCCTGGCCAACGCTCCGGGCGGCGGCGCGCTCTTCGAGATCGTGCTGCCGCGGGTGACCTCCTGAGCCGGATCCTGCTCGCCGACGACGAGGCGGCGATCCGCAAGGTCGTCCGCGACGCGCTCGAGCGCGAGGGACACGAAGTCGTCGCGGCGGCCGACGGACAGGAAGCGCTCGACGCCTTCGAGGCCGGGAAGTTCGACCTCGTCGTCAGCGACCTCGCGATGCCGCGCATGGACGGCCACACGCTCGTCGCCGAGGTGCGCCGGCGGTCGGCCGTCCCGATCCTGGTCCTGACCGTCCGCGACGAGGAGCGCGAGAAGGTCCGCCTGCTCGACGCCGGGCGCGGACGACTACGTGACGAAGCCCTTCGGCGTCTCGGAGCTCGTCGCCCGCGTGCGCGCCCTGCTGCGCCGAACCGGAGCCTCGAAGGGCGCCGGCGCTCGTCGCGTTGGGGCGACATCGAGGTCGATCCGGACGCGCGATCGGTCCGCAAGGCCGGCAAGCCCGTGCACCTGACGCCCCTCGAGTTCTCGATCCTGCTGGCGCTGCTTTCCAAGCCCGGCGCCGTCTGGACCCACCGGCAGCTCATGGCCGCGGTCTGGGGCACGACCGCCGGCGTCACCAACGACACGCTGCGCGTCCACATGGGCGGCCTGCGGCGCAAGCTCGAGGACGACCCGAACCGTCCGCGCTGGTTCCAGACCGAGCCCTGGGTGGGCTACCGATTCTCACCCGAATAAGCTCCACGTTCTTCCGGAAATCTTTCGCCCCGCTTCCGGACTTCTTTCCGGCGTGCGCGGGATCCTCTTCCCGTGAACGAGAAACGGAAAGCCGCTGCCCTCGCAGCCCTCGCCTTCGTCATGCTTTTGGGCGGGGTGCGCCGCGGCCCTGGCGTTCCCGGGTCAGGCGATCGAGGCCGTCGCGGCGGGATTCATCGGCTACGTCATCTGCGGCGGCCGGGCGATGGCGTCGTGGCATGCCGACGATCGCGTCTTCCGCCCGAAGAGGCGTCCCGCTTCCCGCATTTCCCGGACGACCCGTTTCGCCCTGGTCATCGCGTTTCTCATCGGCTCGAGCGCCGCGGCGCGGGCGCAGCAGACGATCTTCAACGTCCCGTCTGCCGACGTGCTCGACAAGGGCCACACCTACCTGGAAGCCGACGCGCTCGGGCGGCCTCAAGACCCGTCGTTCGGCTTCTTCACGATGCGCGGCGTCTACGGCCTCGGGTCGAACATCGAAGCCGGCACCAATTTCGGAGGCTTCGCGGCGACCGGCCGCTCCGTTCCCTTCGCGACCGTCAACATCAAGTGGCAGCCCTGGCACGACGAGAAGCTCGCGTTCACGACGGGCGCTTTCGGACTCTTCTATCTCCGCGGTGCGCGTGACGGAGACCCCGCGGCGCTCGGGTACGCGGAAGCCTCGTACAGGATCACCCCGACGACGCGCCTCACGGTCGGCGGCTACTGGGCCTCCTCCGGCTACGCCGCCCCCGATCCCCAGGCCGGCGCGCAGATGGGCTTCGAGCAGAAGATCAACGACCATCTGAATCTCATCGCGGACTGGTACAGCGGCAAGAATGCCCTCGGCTACTTCACGCCCGGCGTCTCCGTTCCCATCGGGGACTGGACGATCTACGCCGGCTACTCGATCAAGAACGGCGACTCGAAGGGCAACGCGATCCTCGTCGAGCTCGGGTTCACGTTCTGAGGAGAACGACCATGACCGATTTCATCTTCATCGCGATCACGGTCCTGCTCTTCTGGGCCTCGATCCTCTACACGCGGCGCTGCGACAAGGTCTGAGGAGGACGCCATGGGTTGGGAAGACATTCTCGGTCTGGTCGTGAGCGTGGCGCTGCTCTGGTACCTCCTGTCGGCCATGCTCAAAGCGGAAAAGGTCTGACGCCATGACCACCAGGAACGCCCTGGAAATCCTCGTCTACCTGGCGATCATCGTCGCCCTCACGCCGATCCTTGGCGCCTACATGAAGCGGGTGTTCGCCGGCGAGCGCACATGGCTCGATCCAGTTCTCCGGCCCGTCGAGGGCGGCATCTACAAGGTCTGCGGCGTCGATGCTTCCCGGGATCAGGGCTGGGTCGAATGGACGGTGACGATGCTCGTCGTCAACGCGGCGTCGCTCGTGATCCTCTACGCGATGCAGCGCCTGCAGCACTTCCTGCCCTTCAACCCGAACGGCTTCGGCGCTGTCTCGCCGGACTCGTCCTGGAACACCGCCGTCTCCTTCACGACGAACACCAACTGGCAGGGGTACGCAGGCGAATCCACGATGTCCCACTTCACCCAGATGGCCGGCCTCGCCCTCCACAACTTCCTTTCGGCCGCGACCGGCATCGCGATCGCCATCGCGATTATCCGCGGCATCGCCCGGGAGAAGGCGAAGGGCATCGGGAACTTCTGGTGCGACTGCACGCGCGCGATTCTCTGGGTGCTGCTGCCCTTCTCATTTCTGGCCGCGCTGTTCTTCGTTTCGCGCGGAGTCGTCCAGAACTTCCGGCCGGACGTGAAGGTGAAGACGGTCGAGGGCGCCGAACAGAAGATCGCCCAGGGGCCTGTCGCCTCCCAGGAAGCCATCAAGGAGCTTGGAACCAATGGCGGCGGTTTCTTCAACGCCAACTCGTCGCATCCCTACGAGAACCCCACGCCCGGAACGAACTTTCTCCAGCTGGTACTGATCTTCGCGATCGGCGCGGGGTTGACCAACACTCTCGGCCGCATGACGGGGTCCGTCCGGCACGGATGGGCGGTCTTCGCGGCCATGGCATTCCTGTTCCTCGCCGGGGCGATCGTCTGCGGCGTGGCCGAGCAGCGCGGCAACCCCATCCACCAGAAGGCCGGCGTCGCGGCGCTTCCGACGGAAGGCGGCACGGGCGGCAACATGGAGGGCAAGGAGGTACGTTTCGGGATCGGGGACTCGGCGCTCTTCGCCACGGTGACGACGGGCGCCTCCTGCGGCGCCATCAATTCCTGGCACGATTCCTACACGCCGATCGGCGGGCTCGTGCCGCTTGCGAACATCGCGTCGGGAGAGGTCGTCGTCGGCGGCGTCGGCGCCGGCCTCTACGGGATGTTTCTCTTCATCGTCCTCTCGGTCTTCATCGCTGGGCTGATGGTCGGCCGAACGCCCGAGTACCTGGGCAAGAAGGTCGAGGCGCACGAGGTCAAGCTCGCGATGCTCTCGGTCCTCGTCCTGACGCTGTGCATCCTGGGATTCGGCGCCGCGGCCTCGGTCCTGCCGGCGGGCCTGTCCTCGCTCGCCAATGCGGGGCCGCACGGGTTCTCCGAGATCCTCTACGCGTTCACGTCGGGGGCCGGCAACAACGGCTCCGCCTTCGCCGGGTTGAACGCCAACACGCTCTTCTACAACACCGCCCTGGGATTCGACATGTTCTTCGGCCGCTTTTTCATGCTCATCCCCATCCTCGGGATCGCCGGCTCGCTGGCGGCCAAGAAGAAGGTGCCCGAATCGGTCGGCACCTTTCCGGTGACCGGCGCGCTCTTCAGCTTTCTGCTCGTCGGCGTCATCGTGATCGTGGGGGCGCTGACCTTCTTTCCCGCCTTCTCGCTCGGCCCCATCGTGGAGCAGCTGCTGATGAAGGCCGGGACGCTTTTCTAGAGGAGGACCTCCGTGGCGCAACCCCGACGCACCGCTTTTTTCGATCGCGCAATCGTCCGCGCCGCCATCGGCCACTCGTTCCGCAAGCTCGACCCGCGGCTCCAGGCCCGCAACCCGGTCATGTTCGTCGTGCTCATCGGAGCGATCCTGGTCAGCCTCCTGCTCGTGCGCGACGTGGCGCGCGGCAAGGACGTCCTCTTCAACGTCCAGATCGCGCTCTGGCTCTGGTTCACCCTGCTCTTCGCCAACTTCGCCGAGGCCATGGCGGAAGGCCGCGGCAAGGCCCAGGCCGCGGCGCTGCGCCGGGGGCGCACGGAGACGCTGGCGCGCCGCCTGACGAAGAAGGGGGAAGAGTCGGTCCCGGCGACGAGCCTGCGCAAGGGCGACCGGGTCGTCGTCGAGGCGGGCCAGGTGATCCCGGGCGACGGCACCGTCGTCGAGGGGATCGCCTCGGTGGACGAGTCGGCGATCACGGGCGAATCCGCCCCGGTCATCCGGGAGTCGGGCGGCGACCGGTCGGCCGTCACGGGCGGCACGCGCGTCCTCTCGGACCGGATCGTCGTCGAGATCAGCTCGAACCCCGGCGAGACCTTCCTCGACCGTATGATCGCGCTCGTCGAGGGGGCCTCGCGCCAGAAGACGCCCAACGAGATCGCCCTCTCGATCCTGCTCTCGGGGTTGACGATCGTCTTCCTGATCGCCACCGTGACGCTGCGCCCGTTCGCGCTCTACGCGCGGGGGATCGTCTCGACCTCCGTCCTGATTGCGCTGCTCGTCTGCCTCATCCCGACGACCATCGGTGGCCTGCTCTCGGCGATCGGCATCGCGGGCATGGACCGGGTCCTCCAGCACAACGTGCTCGCGATGTCGGGCCGCGCGGTCGAGGCCGCCGGCGACGTCAACGTGCTGCTCCTCGACAAGACCGGGACGATCACGCTCGGCAACCGCCAGGCGACCGAGTTCTTTCCGGCGCCCCACGTGCTTCCCGGCGATCTGGCCGAGGCGGCGCAGCTCTCGTCGCTCTCCGACGAGACGCCGGAGGGCCGCTCGATCGTGGTGCTGGCCAAGGACCAGTTCGGCCTGCGCGCGCGGCGGATGGAGGGGATGAAGTTCGTCCCCTTTTCCGCCCAGACGCGCATGTCGGGAGTGGATTTCAATGGCCGCCGGATCCGCAAGGGGGCGGGCGACTCGGTGGCCGATTGGGTGCGCGCCCAGGACGGCTCGATCGACCCCATCGTCTCCGACCTGCTCAACCGGATCTCGGCCGAGGGCGCCACCCCCCTGCTCGTGGCCGACGGCACGCGCGTGCTGGGCGTCGTCGCCCTGCGCGACGTCGTCAAGGCCGGCATGAAGGACCGCTTCGACCGGCTCCGCGCGATGGGCATCCGGACGATCATGATCACCGGCGACAATCCGCTGACCGCGGCCGCCATCGCGCGCGAAGCCGGCGTGGACGACTTCCTCGCCCAGGCTACTCCCGAGCAGAAGCTCGCCCTCATCCGCAAGGAGCAGGAAGGCGGCAACCTCGTGGCCATGACCGGCGACGGCACGAACGATGCGCCGGCCCTGGCGCAGGCGGACGTCGGCGTCGCGATGAATACGGGCACGCAGGCGGCGCGCGAGGCGGGCAACATGGTGGACCTCGACTCGAATCCGACGAAGCTGATCGAGGTCGTCGAGATCGGCAAGCAGCTCCTGATGACCCGGGGGTCGCTGACGACGTTTTCGATCGCCAACGACGTGGCGAAGTACTTCGCCATCTTGCCCGCGATGTTCGCGGCGACGTATCCGGCGTTGAACGCCCTGAACGTCATGCACCTCGGCAATCCGAGGTCGGCGATCCTCTCGGCCGTCATCTTCAACGCCCTCGTCATCATCGCGCTCATCCCGCTCGCCCTGCGGGGCGTCAAGTACCGCCCGCTCGGCGCCGCGCGCATCCTGGCCCGCAACCTCTGGATCTACGGCATCGGCGGCATCGTCGTGCCGTTCGTGGGAATCAAGCTGATCGATCGGGTCGTCCTGGCCCTGCACCTGGCGTGAAGAGGAGAACACCGTGAAACTCGCCATCCGCTCGACCCTCTACGTCGTCGTCCTGACCGTCCTGCTCGGCGGGCTCTACCCGGCCGCCGTGACCGGCGTCTCGCGGCTCTTCTGGAAGGACAAGGCCGAAGGGTCCTTCGTGACGGCAGGCGGCCGCGTCGTCGGCTCGGAGCTGATCGGCCAGGGCTTCAAGAGCCCGCAGTACCTGCACTCCCGTCCCTCGGCCGCGGGCAAGGACGGCTATGACGCCACGGCCTCGGGAGGAACGAACCTGGGGCCCACGAGCGCGCACCTCGCAAAGTCGATCACGGCGGCCGTGGCCGCCGCGCGCGAGGACCGTCCGGGCGACAGCGGTCCCGTGCCCGCGGACCTGGTCACGACCTCGGCCTCGGGCTTCGACCCGCACCTGTCTCCCGACGCGGCGCTGTGGCAGGCCGCCCGCGTGGCGAAGGCGCGGGGCGTCCCCGAAGAGAGGGTGGCCGGGATCATCCGGAAGCACATCGAGCCGCGCACGCTCTGGATTCTGGGCGAGCCCAGGGTCAACGTCCTCCTGACGAATCTCGACCTCGATCGCGAGATCCCGGCGCGCCCTTAGAATTCGAAGATGCCGCAGGACGAGCACCGGCGCACCTCCCCGGACGTCTTTCTCCGCCTGCTGGAGAAGTCGCGCCGCGGCAAGCTCAAGATCTACATCGGCCACGCCGCCGGCGTCGGCAAGACCTACCAGATGCTCGAGGACGCGCATGCCCTGCGCAAGCAGGGCGTGGACGTCGTCGTCGGCCTCGTCGAGACGCACGGACGCGCCGAGACCCTGGAGAGGGTCTCTGGCCTCGAGGTCGTTCCACGGCGCAACCTCGCGTACAAGGGCAAGGAGCTCGAGGAGATGGACTTGCCGGCGATCCTCGCGCGCAAGCCCGAGGTCGTGATCGTGGACGAGCTCGCACACACGAACGTGCCCGGCGCGGAGAACCCCAAGCGGTACGAAGACGTCGAAGACCTGCTCGAAGCCGGGATCTCCGTCATGACCGCCGTCAACATCCAGCACTTCGAATCCGTCCAGGACATCGTCTCGCGCGTCACCGGCGTGGACGTCCAGGAGCGCGTGCCCGACCGCCTGCTGCGGCAGGCCGACGCTCTCGTCAACGTGGACCTGCCCTCCGAGGAGCTGCGCGAGCGCCTGAAGGCCGGCAAGATCTATCCCGCCGACCGCATCGGCCCGGCGCTGCAGAACTTCTTCACCGAGGAGAACCTCGCGTCCCTGCGCGAGCTCGCGATGCGCCAGATCGCCGACCGCCTCGAGGCCGAGCGCCGCGGCCCGGACCGCTCCCTGCCGAGCGAGCCCGTCGGCACCAAGGCCATGGTCGCGATGTCGTCGAACCCCGACACAACGCGCCTCCTGCTGCGCCGCGCCTCGGCGCTGGCCGGCAAGCTCAACACCAATTGGTTCGCCGTCTACGTGCGCACGCCGAAGGAGGATCCCCGGCGCATCTCCGCCCGCGAGCACCGCCTCTTGAACGAGAACGTCGCGCTCGCCATGGAGCTCGGCGCCAAGGTCGTCTGGCTCGCCGCCGAGGGCGTCCCGGACGAGCTGCTGCGCTTTGCCCGCGAGCACCGCATCACGCTCGCGATCTTCGGCAAGTCGCGCCGGCCCTGGTGGCTGAGGGCCTTCCGCAGGAGCCCGATCGAGGCCTTCGGCCGCGCCGGAACGGGAATCGACGTCTACGAGATCGAGACGGAGGGCCGCGCGGGCTGAGCCGAGGCCGCCTGGATCAGCGCCCGCATCGCCCGGGTGTGCTCGCCCGTCGTTCCGCAGCAGCCGCCGACGATGCACGCGCCGAGGGCGATCCAGCGGCCGGCCTCCGCGGCATAGTCCGCCGGCGCCAGCTCCTCCGTGAAGCTCCAGCCCGGGCCGTCGGCCGGCAGGCCCAGATTGCCGTAGGCGACGAGCGGCACGCCCCGCGCGGCGGCTCCGAGAACGGCGAGGTCTCCTGCCAGCCGCCCCGCGGGGACACAGTTGATGCCGATCGCGTCGGGCGCAAGCGGAAGGAGCGCCGCCGCCGCGTCGCCCAAAGATTCACTGGAAAGCAGCCTGCCGGATCCGTCCGTCACCAGGGAAACGACGACAGGCACGCCCGTGACCTTCGCCGCTTTCGTCGCAGCAACAGCCTCTCGGATCGTGTTGTGGGTCTCCGCGAGGATCAGGTCCACGCCCGACTCGGCGAGAAACCGCGCCTGCGCCGCGTGCTCCCGGTCGATCGCCGCCTGTTCCGGAACGAGGTCCGGCCGATAGCAGTCCTCGAGCGGCGAAAGCGACCCCGCGACGAAGACCTCGCGCCCCGGCACGGACGCCGCCTGGTGCGCCAGGCGCACCGCCAGCGCGGACAGCTCCCCCGCCCGCGCCTCGAGCCCGGCCTTCGCGAGCGTGCGCGCGTGCGTGCGGAACGTGTTGGCCGTGACGATCTCCGCGCTCGCCGCGACCTCGTCGCCGTGAATCGTCCAGACGAGCTCCGGATCGTCGATCAGCGTCCGCGCGCTCCAGAGCGGCAGCGTCGTGTTCGCATCGCGCCGCTGGAGCTCGGTACCCATGGCGGCGTCGAGGAGCAAGGGCGGCCCGGACCGGAGCCGCTCGAGGAAGCGTTTGGAGAGGACGCCCATGCGGAACAGTCTAGCGGCATCAACGAAAGCCGGGACAATCCGCCCCCTCTCCCGGCGGGAGAGGGTTGGGGTGAGGGGCGCCCTGCGCTATTCGCCGAGCGGCACCACGAACACGCTCGCGCCCAGGGTCCCTGCGACGAGCGCATCGCCATCCGAGTCGAACGAAAGAGATGTCACGACCGCGGGAATTCGCGACGCTGGAAACGCGCTCCAATTCGCGCCACTGTCCCTGCTCAGGAAGATCCCCGCCGCCGTTCCGGCGAAGATCGTCCCGCGCGTCTTCGGGTCGGCCAGGAGCACATAGACGGGCGCCCGCGGCAGCTCCCCGATCAGCGGAAACCAGTCTTCGCCCCGGTTCACGCTGCGAAAGACGCCCGCATCCGTTCCGGCGAACACCACGCCGGGCGTCCCCGGGTCGACGGCCACGGAGCGCACGATCATGTGCGACAGTTCCCAGCCCGCCTCCTTCCAGCTCCGCGCACCGTTGGAGCTTCGAAAGACACCCGCGCCGGCCGTCGCCGCGTAAACCACGGACGGATCCCGCGCATCTTCGCCGAGGTCCAAGGCGAAGGTCTTCTCGAGACCGGACACCGACAGACTCCAGCGAAGGCCCCCGTCGTCGGACTTCAGGACGCCGTCGCGGGTCGCGGCCAGGGCGTGGCCCGGGCGGGAAGGGTCGACGACGAAGCTGAACGTCGCGTTCGTGGGAGACCACGACCAGCTTGCGCCGCGATCGGAACTGCGTCCGATGTCACCCGAGGTCCCCACGAGAAACTCCGAGCTCGAAGCCCCGGTCAGGGCGAGCGCGTACGCCGCGACATCCTCCGGGATCCCGCCGACCGGGCTCCATCCCGTCGCGCCGCTCGACGCGCGCAGGAGGCCGGTCGACGTCGCGGCGTAGAGCGATGCCGACGATGCGGCGACCGAGTAGACCAATTGCGCCGACAGCCCGGCGTTGGATTCGCGCCAAGGCGTACCGGGCGCGGCGCGCAGGAAGACGCCCCGAGCGCCGCCGGCGAGCTCGGCCGGGCCGCCGCCAACGGCTACCGATTCCACTTCCCCGACGCGAGCGAGCGTCCAGGTGGCTCCGCCGTCGGACGACGAAAAGATCCCCGAAGGAGAGCCGGCGAGGATCGTCCCGCCCGCCGCCGCGTCGACGCGCAGGTTGGTGATGAAGGCAGACGAGAGCTTCGACTTCGACCAGGTCGCGCCGGAGTCCGCGCTGACGAATACGCCCGCGCCCGCCGTGCCGGCCAGGAGCCTCTCCACGTCACCCACCCGTTCGAAGGCGAGCGCGAGGGCGCGGGCGGGCAGATTGCCTGAGCGCGCCCAGGTCATGCCCCGGTCGTCGCTGCGATACACGCCGGTCTCGGTCGCGGCGAAGACGGACCGGCCTCGCGCCTCGACGGCAAGGGCGCGAGCGTCGCCGTACGTCATGGAGGAGGCGAGCAGCGTCCGGCCGGCGTCATCGCTGCGAAGGACGCCGCCGCCCTCCGTGCCCACGAAGAGGACGCGCGGATTGGAAGGCTGGAGCGCGAGCGACGCGACCGGCGTCGACGAGGGTTGCCCGGCAGACCGGGTCCATCTCTGCCCGGCGTCCGCACTCCAGAAGAGTCCTGCGCTCGTACCGGCGTAGACCATGCCCGGCTGAGTCGGATTCGCGGCCAGGCACCAGACGGGAGCCGCGGGCAGCCCGGCGGGCACCGCCTCCCAGTGCGCGCCGCCGTCGCGTGACCGAAAGACGCCGGCGTGGGTTCCCGCATAGGCAATCGAGCCGTCCGGCGCGGACACCAGCGAATGCACCGGCCCTCCGTCCGGACCGCTCGCCCGGAGCGCCGGCCCCGCCGATACGGGCATGACCGACGGAAGAGCCGGAAGCGCCGACGCCGCGGCGTTTCTCCCCGCGAGCGCGAGCCCGGGGGCGAGCCAGCGCCCGAGGTACCGGGTGTCGCGGAATCCTTCGAGCCATGCGATCCGTTGCCGGTCCACCTCGGACCGGAGCGTTCGCAAAGCCGCCTGGACACTCTCCGCCGTCGTGAGCTGGGGACCTTCTGGCCACTCCGGGGCCGCCACGGCACCGATGCGCCAGACGTACAACGGCACCATGACCTCGGCGAGGTAGGCCTGGGCCTGGGCGGCCGAAAAGCTGCTGACGTTGGGACGGTCGAACCCTGACAGGACGAGAACGACCGCCCGGCGCCGGGGCGATCCACCCAGGGCGTAACCGGCGGCGGCGACCGCATCCGCGTACCGCGAGAATCGCGCTCGCGCGACCGGCTGGACCGTCCCCAGCCGGCCCAACGGAATGCTCTGCGTCAACAGCGACTCGTCGGGAAAGACGACGCGCACCGAATCGAACGCGGTCGAGCCCTCGGCGGGCGACGGAGGCGGCCGATACAACCGACTTGCCATGGCCTGCGACATGGCGCTCGGCACGGTGTCGAAGGCCCTCTCGGCGACGACGAACGTGACCTCCGGCTCGGTCTCCTCCACGGTCCGCGCCGGCAGGCCGGCATCCCTGAGAGCCGCCGCCAGTTCCTCGTTGGATGCGCTCGCCGCCGCCGGCACGATCGGGACGGCCAGGAGCGAGGCCTGCGCCTCCTCCGGGTAGAACGAATACAGCGTGCGCGAGTACGTCGCGCGCGTGCCGTCCGGAAACTGCGCGTCGGCCACGACGACCTGCGGCAGCGGCGCCGATCCGCGGGGAATCTTCGCGTGATGCCCCGGCCCCTGCCAGACCGTCGCGCCGTCCAGCTGCAACGAGATCTTCTTCGGGTCGAGCTTTCCCGGATGCGCCCAGGTCACGTCGAATTCGCAGTCGTGCCGCTTCTCGTCGCAGTCGCCGGCGACGAGAACCTCCGGCTCGATCCCCGGCCGGTTGATCCAGCGGTGCACGCGCTCGGTGACGTGGCCGACCGCGTCGGTCCGCACGAGCTCGAGCAGGTGGACGCGCGGATCGGGCCCGAGATCCACCGTGCAGCCCGGCGAGCGCAGCGTCACCTCGCAGACTGGGCGATTGTCGAGGAGCAGGTGCGCGGGAGTGCGCGGCTCGCCCAGGTCCACGGCGATCGGGAAGAGCCCGATCAGCAGGCCGACCGGGTACGAAAGGATCTGCAATCAGGGTTTCCCGAGCGCCGGGATGAAGACGTACGAGGTCAGGCCGGTGGGCAGATCCCGCACCGCGACGCTCCAGCCATAGTCGCCCGGCGGAATCCCCAGCGTCATCTCCGCCTCGAACTCGTCGCCGGTCGGGGCGCGATACGCCGTCCCGCTCCACGCGATCGGCTCAGTGCGACGGCCTTCCGCGTCTTCGCCAACGCCAATGATCTGGATGGCCCGCTCGTCGCCTGCGCGGGTCTCGTGCGGCGGTGAGTAATGGATGTCCAGTTTCGTCGCGGCGTGACCGTCAGGCCCCGGAACCCGCGACGGATGGATGACCGTGGCCATGGGATCGACGGCCTGGCGAGGTTGCAGGAACTGGGCGATGACGGCATCGAGAGTTCGCTCGTCTTCTTCCGGAATGCGGTAGCCATGCCGGTACTCGATCTTCACACCAGGACGACGGCACGTCACCTGGATGCGGTGATAGCGGTGATCGTCCATCGGGTCCTGGAAGGACATCGCGTAGACGGCGCGCCCGCCGATCTCCGTGAGGCGTGCCGCCGTCTTCCTCGGAACGAGGATCGGTTCGGCACCCGTGCTCTCGGCAATCTCGGTCATTGACTGGCCGACGCCGATACCAATGGAGATCTGTCCGTCGCCCGCCGCCGGCTTACCGCCGCGCCCCACGGCCTCCGCCGACACCGGGATGATGGCGACATCGCGCTCCAATGCCTTCGCGATCACGTCCGACATGGAGAGCGCGTCGCCGGCAGGATTCACGGCCCGCGTCCAGAGCGAAAACGTGGCCCGCTCGACCTCGCGAGCATGCATGACCGCGACTTCGCTACGCGGGCGAGACCACAGGCGCGCCCTGTCTCCGGGCGTGAGCTGGCATGCGAGGACCATCGCCAGATCGGTCGGCCGCAAGAGCGTCGTGCCGCCGCTGACCACGAGAAGGCGGCGTTCGGCAGACTCGACGGGGAAGGCTGCGATCGCCTCGAGCAGGGCCGCGTGCATCCGGTCCTGGGTGACCTGAATCAACGTGGCTGAACCAAACCCCGACAACCCGCTCGCGGTCGGAACGCGGTTGAGCGACGGCTTTTCGCGAATCCTCTCGACCGCCGCAGCGGTGACTGCCGCGTCGCTCGTCCACGCGGACTCCATCCTCAGGCGTGTTCCGTCGAAACGGGCAACGAGGAACTCACGATTCTCCGCGGAGGGCCCGCTGAGGAAGCGGTCGAGCTCGTCCAGAACGTCCTTTCGGTCAAAGATCAGCGTCGCGGCCTCGTCGACGAAGATGAGAGTTCTCACCGGCCGCTCCCGACGCGCTTCTGTCCCATCCGAGGCCTGCGGCGCTACGACCGTTGCCGCGGCGTTCGGCGGTACGAATGTTTCGATCGCCATGGGCCTGCCGTCGACGGTCAGTGAGAGCTCGGCTGAAGAGAGGTCGTCCACGCGTCGGCCCGAGTGGTCTCGCGCCGTAAGGTGAATCGTGATCACCTCGACTGCAACCTTCTCGCGCACGCTTCCCGCCGATTGCGCCGCCAGGAGGGCAGTGGCGAACACACAGGCGGCAATCGCCGCGGCGATCTGCCTCATCGGAACGCGGCCGGACATGACGCTCGGAAGGGCCATCTCGCCTCGCTGCTTCTCCGCACGAATGAAGCAAGCCTCTGGCCAGCACAAAAGAACCGGTTTTTCGCGTTGCGCGGCTCACCGAGCGTAGCCCTTTTCGGACGGTTCGTCCGCCCAAAGCGACTCCTGGTCCGCCGAGGAAAAGGAGCGAGCCGTCATGAAATAAGGCCAGAGTCGCCTCTGGCCTTATTAAATTAGAAATCCGCTGGCTTTGCCCGAATGTCGTTAAAACCTCAGTACGTTTCGACGTACTTCTGGGTCTCCCACGGATGCACCTTCGAAATGTACTCCGCCCACTCGCCGCGCTTGGCCTCGAGGTAATGCGTGAGGATGTGCTCGCCGAGCGCTTCCGTGACCACGCTGTCCTTCTCGAGGTTGTCGAGCGCCTCGGAGAGGTTGGCCGGCAGCTGGTCGATCTTCAGGCGCCGCTTCTCGCGCTCGCTCATCTTGAAGATGTTGCGGTCGACCGGCTCGCCCGGATCCATCCTGTTCTTCACGCCGTCCAGGCCCGCGGCCAGCATGACGCCGAACGCGAGGTACGGGTTGCAGGAGGGGTCCGGCATGCGGACCTCGATGCGCGTGCCCATCCCGCGGCGCGCAGGCACGCGGACGAGGGGCGAGCGGTTGCGCATGGACCAGGCCACGTTGATCGGGGCCTCGTAGCCGGGCACCAGGCGCTTATAGGAGTTCACGAGCGGGTTCGTGATGGCGACGAAGGCGCGGGCGTGGCGCAGGATGCCGCCGGTGTAGTTCATGGCCGTCTTCGACAGCTGGTACTTGGCCTTGGCGTCGTAGAAGACGTTGTTGCCCTTCTTGTCGAGGAAAGACTGGTGGACGTGCATGCCCGAGCCGTTGATGCCGTAGATCGGCTTGGGCATGAAGGTGGCGTGCAGGCCGTGGTCCATCGCGACCTTCTTGACGATGAAGCGGAAGGTCGAGACGCGGTCGGCCGTCGTGACGGCTTCCGCGTACTTGAAGTCGATCTCGTGCTGGCCGGCGGCAACCTCGTGGTGGGCGGCCTCGACCTCGAAGCCCATCTGCTCGAGGGCAAGCACGATGTCGCGGCGCGCCTCTTCACCGCGGTCGACGGGGGTCAGGTCGAAGTAGGCGCCCTCGTCGTGCGTGTCGACGATCGGGTCGCCGTTGGCGTCGCGCCGGAAGAGGAAGAACTCGGCCTCGGGACCGGTCACGAGCGTGTAGCCCATGGCCTCGGCCTTGTCCATCTGCTTCTTCAGCGTCATGCGCGGGCAGCCGGCGAACGGGACGCCGTCGGGCGTGTAGACGTCGCAGATCAGCCGGCCGACTTTCTCGCCGTTCTTGTGGGCCCAGGGATAGATCGCGAACGAGTTCAGGTCCGGGACGAGGTTCATGTCGGACTCTTCGATCCGCGTGAACCCCTCGATCGACGAGCCGTCGAACTGGATCTCGCCGTCGAGCGCCTTGGCAAACTGCGAGCTCGGCAACTCGACGTTCTTGATCACGCCGAAGATGTCGGTGAACTGCAGGCGCATGAAGCGGACGTTCTCCGCCTCGCACACCTTGAGGATCTCGGACCTCGAAAGACCCGGCCCCGCCGCGTCGAACTTCAAAACCTTCGCCTTTGCCATGTGTCCCCCTTTTTTTGACGTTGGAGCAGGATTTTACGGTCATTTCTGGCAAACGCAAGGTCCAATTTGGCGATTTGACGTTCAAAAGTGGCCCGAAATGCACATTTTCGTGTGCATCACGCATGGATATCCCTGTCCCGCGGCCCGCCATTACAATCCCTGTCGTGACGACCGACCGCTGGCCCACCCGCGAAGAAGCGCGCGCCCTGCTCTTCGAATTCACGCAATCCGACGGCCTGCGCAAGCACGGGCGCGCGGTCGAGGAGGCCATGCGGGCCTGCGCACGGCGCGCGGGCGTCACCGACCCGGCCGAAATCGAGCGCTGGGGCATCGTCGGCCTGCTGCACGACTTCGACTACGAGCAGAATCCGACGGAAGACACGCACCTGCACGTGGGCGGACGCATCCTGCGCGAGCGCGGCTACGCCGAGGAGATGGTGTCGAGCATCGAGTCCCACGCCGATTACATGAAAATCCCGCGGGACACGCCCATGAAAAAGGCCATCTACGCCTGCGACGAGCTCGTGGGCTTCATCGGGGCGTGCGTGAAGGTCCGTCCCACGAAGAAGATCGCCGACCTGCCGGCCGCATCCGTCCTCAAACGTTTGAAGGACAAGGCCTTTGCGCGCTCGGTCGACCGCTCCTACGTGTATGGCGGGGCCGAGGCGGTCGGGGTCCCTCTCGAGGAACACGTCGCCTTTCTCATCGAGGCCCTGAAGCCGATCGCCGACGAGATCGACCTGTAGGAGCGGATCTGCCCGAGAAAATGGTATAAATACCCTTCCCCTTTGGAGCCCAAACCCGCTGTCATAGAAGGACTTGCCGCCATGAGCACAGTCGAGACGGTGTCTCCCCGGGCCATTCGCGCCCGATCCATCACGAAGGACCTTTCGGGCGAAGAGCTCCGCGCGCTCGCCCGTTCCGGCGAGAAGACCACCGAGTACGGCTCCCCCGTCTACGCCACCCGCGTCAAGAGCCGGTCGGCCAAGAAGACCTACATCGTCAACGACGTGCCGGTCGGCGTGATGCAGCAGCCGATCGAGGCCGCGAAGGCGATGGAGAAAATCCGCGAAGTCCAGGAAGCCCTGGCGAAGCTGGACCTCATCCAGGTCGACCGGCGCATGGGCATGAGCCCGGAGGTTCCGATCCACTGCCGCCTCTTCGTTCCGAAGGAGTACGCGCGCATCGCGTACATGTGGCACAACATGCTCTTTCCCTCGGATTCCTCGAAGGAGCCCGACTTCATCTCGGTCTACGTCCCCGACTGGCCGGAGACGTTGATCTTCTGCGACGTGGACCAGGGCTACACGTACATCCTCGGCACCGATTACCCGGGCGAGGCGAAGAAGTCGATGCTGCGCCAGGCCATGTACTGGATCAAGCGCAAGGGCGGCCTCGGCCTGCACGCGGGCTCGAAGATCCTCCACGTTCAGCGCCCCGACGGAAAGCTCGCCGACGTGGGATTCCTGCTCTTTGGGCTCTCGGGCACCGGCAAGACCACGCTCACGCTCCACGACCACGGCCTGAAGGAGCCCGAGAAGGCGATCATCAAGCAGGACGACGTCGTGCTCCTCTCGCGCGACGGCCACGCCTTCGGCACCGAGGACGGCTTCTACATCAAGACCGAGGGGCTCGAGCCCTCGCAGACGGTCCTCTGGAGCGCGGCCACGCACCCGACGGCCGCGTACGAGAACATCGCCGTCGGCGAGAACGGGAAGGTGGACTTCCTCGACACGTCGCTGACGTCCAACGGCCGCGGCGTCGTGCTCCGCCGGTTCATCAAGGGCTCGGGCGACGGCATCGACCTCGAGAAAGCCAACAAGATCGTATTCATCACGCGCCGCAACGATGTCGTGCCCGTCTGCGCGAAGCTGACGCCGGAGCAGGCCGCGGCCTACTTCATGCTCGGCGAATCCATCGAGACCTCGGCCGGCGACCCGACGAAGGCCGGCCAGGCCAAGCGCGAGGTCGGCACCAACCCGTTCATCGTCGGGCTCGAGGCGGAAGAGGGCAATCGCGTGCTCAAGATCCTCCGCGAGAACCCCGACATGCAGGCCTACATCCTGAACACGGGCTCGATCGGCGCCAAGGCCGGTTCGGCGGGCGACAAGATCACCATCAAGATCTCGACCGAGATCATGAAGCAGATCGCCAGGGAAGGCATCGTCTGGGAGAAGGACCCCGACTGGGGCTACATGGTCCCGAAGGACGTCCCGGGGATCGACCTGGCCAAGTACGACCCGCGGCGGCACTACTCGGCCGAGGAGTACAAGGCGCTTATCGACAAGCTGCGCGCCGAGCGGCGCGAGTGGCTGGCGAAGTTTGCGGGGCTGGACCCGGTGATCCCGAGGGCGATCGAGAAAGGGGTCTGACCCCGCACGCGGTCTGACCCCATCTCCGGGCTATTCGCCCAGGTACGCCTCTTTCACCTTCGGGTTCGACGCCACGTCCGCCGACGTCCCCTCCAGGGCCACGCGCCCCGTTTCGAGGACGTACGCGCGCTTGGAGTGCCGCAGCGCGGCATTCGCGTTCTGCTCGACCAGCAGCACGGGCACTCCCTGGCGGTGGATCTGCTCGATCGCCGCGAAAATGGCCTGGACGACGATCGGCGCCAGTCCCAGCGAGGGCTCGTCGAGCAGCAGGACGCGCGGTTTGGACATCAGAGCCCGCCCGATCGCGAGCATCTGCTGCTCGCCGCCCGAGAGCGTCCCGGCGGTCTGCTTGAGCCGTTCCTTCAGCCGCGGAAAGAGCGTGTAGACCTTCTCGTAGTCCGACGCCACACCGGCGTCGCGGCGCGCGTACGCGCCCATCTCGAGATTCTCCTGGACGGAAAGGTTTGCGAACACGATGCGCCCTTCCGGCACGAGCACGAGTCCTTCGCGGACGAGCTTGTGCGTCGGGATCGAGCGCGTGGGCTCGCCGCGGTAGCGCACCTCGCCGGCGGCGACGCGAACGAGGCCCATGATCGCGCGCAGCGTCGTCGTCTTGCCGGCGCCGTTGGCGCCAATGAGCGTGACGATCTCGCCGTCGGAAAGCGACAGCGAGACGCCCTTCAACGCCTTGATGGCGCCGTACGAGACCGACACGTCGCGGACCTCGAGGATCGCGCTCATGCGCCCCCCAGGTACGCTTCGATCACCTTGGGGTCCCTCTGGATCTGCGCGGGTGGGCCGATCGCGATCGTCGAGCCGTAGTCGAGCACGTGCACGGTCTCGCAGATGCCCATCACCACTTTCATGTTGTGCTCGACGAGCAGTACGGCCATGCCGAAGCGGTCCCGCACCCAGCGGATCAGGTCCATCAGTTCGGTCGACTCGTGCGGATTCATGCCGGCGGCGGGCTCGTCGAGCAGCATGAGGCGCGGGGCGGTCGCCATCGCGCGCGCGATCTCGAGCCGCCGCTGGCTGCCGTACGGAAGGTTCTTGGCGCGCTCTTCGGCGAGCTCGCCGAGCTTGAAGATCTCGAGCAGGCCGCGGCTCTCGCGGTCGATCCGCGCCTCTTCCTCCCGGTGGCTCGGCGTGCGCAGGACCGCGCTCGTCAACGTCGTCGCCTGCCGGCAGTCGAAGGCGACCTTCACGTTGTCGAGCACCGACATCTCGCCGAAGAGGCGGATATTCTGGAAGGTGCGCGCGACTCCCCGGCGCGTGATCCTGCCGCACCGCTCGCCCGCGATCGGATTGCCCTCGAACACGATCGAGCCGGACGTCGGCGTGTAGACGCCGGTGATCACGTTGAACACCGTCGTCTTGCCGGCGCCGTTGGGTCCGATCAGGCCGTAGAGCTGGCCTGGCGCGATCGCGAGCTCGAGCTCGTTGACGGCGCACAGGCCGCCGAACCGCATCGTCACCTTCGACAACTGGAGGATCGACACGCCGGGCCTCAGCTAGTTGGACCCGGTCGTGCCGGGCGCCGCGCCGATCGAGCGGCGCCGCCTGGTCAGGAAGGTCACGAATTCCCTGTGGCCCAGGATTCCCTGCGGACGCACGATCATCAGGACGATCAGGAGGAGCGAGAAGAGCACCATCCGGTACTGCGCGAACTCGCGCAGCCCCTCGGTCAGGGAGATGAAGAGCACCGCGCCGAGGACCGAGCCGCTGATGGATCCCAGGCCGCCGATGACGATCATGATGATGATCTCGAAGGAGCGCAGGAACGAGAACGAGTTCGTGTGCACGTACATGAGGTAGTGGGCGAAGAGCCCGCCCGCGACCCCCGCCATGGCCGAGGACACCACGAAGGAGATGACCTTGGCTCGGGTCGTGTGCACGCCCATCGCCTCGGCCGCGATCTCGTCCTCACGGATCGCCACGAGCGTCCGGCCGAAGGACGAGTGCACGATCCGGTAGACCACGAGGATCGTCGCCGCGGCAAAGAAGTAGATCCAGAAGAAGTTGGCGAGCTTCGGGATGCCCCCGTACCCGCGGGCCCCGCCCACCGCGTCGATGTTCAGGATGATGACGCGGATGATCTCGCCGAAGCCGAGCGTGACGATGGCCAGGTAGTCGCCGCGCAGGCGCAGCGAGGGCACGCCCACGAAGAGGCCGGCGATCGCGGCCAGCACCGCGCCGATCGACAGGGCGACGAGCAGCACCACGCTGTCGCGGCCGAACTCGGGCAGGAACGCGAAGACCGACCGCAGCCGCTCGCCGAAGGTGACCGTGAAGAACGCCCCGGAGTACGCGCCGATCGCCATGAAACCCGCGTGACCGATCGAGAACTGGCCCGTGAATCCGTTGATCAGGTTCAGGCTGACCGCCAGGGTGATGTTGATGCCGGCGAGGCAGAGCACCTGGAGGACGTACGGCGACATCGAGACGCCGGCGATGAGGCCGCCCGACAACAGGCTGTTCACCAGGAGGAGGCCGGCCACGACCCCTCCGGCGGTCAGCAGCCCCTTCATACCTTTTCCTTCTGCACGCGCCCGAGAAGGCCCTGCGGCCGCAGGATGAGGACGAGGATGAGGATCGCGAAGGCGATCGCCTCGCGGTAGGTGGACGAGAGGTAGCCGACGACCATGACCTCGGACGTGCCGATCAGCATGCCGCCGAGCACGGCACCCGGAATGCTGCCGATGCCCCCGAGGACGGCGGCGACGAACGCCTTGAGGCCGTACATGATGCCCATCAGCGGGTCGATCTTCGGGATCTGCATGCCGATGAGGACCCCCGCCGCGGCGGCGAGGGCCGACCCGAGCGCGAAGGTCACGGCGATGATCCAGTCGGTCGAGATGCCCATGAGGCGGGCGGCGTCGAGGCTGAACGACACGGCGCGCATGGCCTTGCCGGTGCGCGTCTTCATGATGAAGAAGCGCAGCAGCAGCATCAGCAGGAACGAGACGACGATGACCGTGATCTGCTCGCTCGTCAGCCGCACGCCGGCGACGATGAAGTCCGCGCGCGGCGCGAGCGACGGGAAGAACTTGGGGTCGGGCCCGAACACGAGCTGCGCGACGTTCTCGATGAAGAGCGAGAGGCCGATCGCGGTGATGAGCAGCGTCAGGCGCGCCTCGCGGCGCACCGGCCGGTAAGCCAGCCGCTCGATCAGGATCCCGAGCAGCCCGCAGGCGATCATCGACCCGAGCATGACGAGCAGCGCCGAGACGAGCGACGGCTCGCTGCCCTGGAGCCTGCGCGAGAGGTAGTAGCCCACGTAGGCGCCGAGCATGTAGACGTCGCCGTGCGCGAAGTTGATCAGGCGCAGCACGCCGTACACCATCGTGTAGCCGAGCGCGATCAGGGCGTAGATCGACCCGAGCGACAGGCCGTTGACCAGTTGCTGAAGGAAGGTCGTCATGCGGAGGAGCCGGGAGCCTCCGGGCCGTCCGCTATCGTCCGGCCCCTACGGCTGCACCGCATCGGGCTTGATGGTCTCGGTCAGGAGGTACTTCCCGTTCTCGACCTTGACGATCACAGCCGTCTTCACGGCGTTGCGGTCCGCGTTGATCGTGATGTTGCCCGTCACGCCGGGGAAATCCTTGGTCTCGGCGATCTTGTCGCGCACCTTCGAGCCCTCGGTCGAGTCCGCGCGCGTCATCGCGTCGGCCATGATGCGGGCGGCGTCGTAGGCGAGGGCGGCGAGCGCGTCGGGCGTCTGGCCGTACTTGGCCTTGTAGTCGTTGACGAACTTCTGCACGACCGGGCTGGGATCGTCGGTCGCGTAGTGGTTGGAGAAGTAGCAGCCGTTCAACGCCGTCCCGCCGATTTCCCAGAGCTTCGGCGAATCCCAGCCGTCGCTGCCGAGGAACGGCACCGTGATCCCGAGCTCGCGGGCCTGGTGCACGATCGTGCCGACCTCGGTGTAATAGCCCGGCACGTAGATGGCCTCGGGGTTGGATCCCTTGATGGCCGTCAGCTGCGCGCGAAAGTCCGAGTCGCCCTGGCTGTACGACTGCTCCGTGACGATCGTCCCGCCAAGCTTCTTGAAGGCCTGGCCGAAGAAGGTCTGCAGGCCGACCGAATAGTCGCTGCGCACGTCCACGAGGATCGCGACCTTCTTCACCTTGAGGGTGTCGTAGGCGAACTTGGCCATCACCGCGCCCTGGAACGTGTCCAGGAAGCAGACGCGGAAGATGTAGTTGCCGACCTGCGTGACGCGCGGGTTCGTCGAGGACGGCGAGATCATCGGGATTTTTTCGGCCTGGCAGATCGGCGCCGCGGCCAGCGAGTGCGAGGAAGCCACGTGGCCGAGCATCGCGACGACGTGGTCCTGGTGAATCAGCTTGTTGACGACCGTGCCGGCTTCCTCGGGCTTGGATTGGTCATCCTCGACGAGCAGCTTGATCTTCTGCCCGAGGATGCCGCCCTTCTTGTTGATGTCCTCGAAGGCGAGCTCGGAGCCGTTCCTCGTGGAGATGCCGAACGTCGCGATCCCCCCGGTCAGCGAACCGTACTCGCCGATCAGGATCTCCTTCTGGGATCCCTTGGAGCCGCAGGACAGAGTCGCGGCCAGAACGGCCGCCAGACAGGCCGCGGCTAGGAAACGGAACCTCATGACTGGGCCTCCTCGTTCTCCGGATTGTCGAAAGACGGCGTATTCTTTCGCAGAGGGCGCCGGAAAGTCAAAACATCCTTTCTGTCAATGGCTTAAGCTAGAATCCTTGGGCTAGAATCCCCCCGCGAGAGAGGCGCACCTTCATTAGCGACACCAGCTTCCACCCGACCAACATTCCCGCCCCCGCTCCGAGTCCCGAGCCCGCCCCCCGCATCCGGCCGCGCGGCGAGCACACGATCTCGCGTTCCCGGATCGACCCGGATGCGCTCAAGGTCCTCTACCGGCTCTCGGGAGCCGGGTACAAGGGCTACCTCGTGGGCGGCAGCGTGCGGGACTTGCTCCTTGCGCGCGTCCCCAAGGACTTCGACATCGGCACCGACGCGCATCCGTCCGCCCTGCGCAAGCTCTTCCGCAACTGCCGCATGATCGGCCGACGCTTTCGCCTCGCGCACATCCTCTTCGCCAACGGCAAGGTCGTCGAGGTGGCGACCTTTCGGCGGCCGCCGGCGCCCGCCGCCGAGGGCAAGGGCCCGGAACTGTTGCAGACGGAGGACAACACGTTCGGCACGCCGCGCGAGGACGCCTACCGGCGCGACTTCACGATCAACGGCCTCTTCTACGACATCGCGACCTACGCCGTGATCGACCACGTGGGCGGGCTCGACGATCTCGCGGCCGGCCTGGTCCGCACGATCGGCGACCCCGACATCCGCTTCCAGGAGGACCCGGTGCGGATGATGCGCGCCGTCGAGTTTGCAAGCCGCCTGGGTTTCGCGATCACGCCGGACGCCTACGAGGCGATCCTGCGCCACCGCAAGGAGATCGTGAAATCCGCGCCGCCGCGCGTCACCGAGGAGCTCGCGCAGTCGCTGCGCGGCGGGCACGCGCTGCCGACCCTCCTGCTCCTGCGCGAGGTGGGGCTGCTCGACGTCCTGCTGCCCGAGCTCGCGACGGTGCTGCGCCAGATCGACCCGGACCACGCGCACGGGACGGGGCACCTCTTCTGGGCGCTGCTCGACGTGCTCGACGCCGAGCGGCGGCGCGGACGCGTCTTCGACGACGCCGTGCTCTTCGCGCTGCTGTTCCTGCCGATCGTGCGCTCGCGCGTCCGCGATGCCTCGCCCGACGGCGAGCCGGACCTGCTCGGCCTCTCGATCATCATCGAAGAAGTCGTGTCGCCCCTCGCCTTCCGCATGTCGCTGCCTCGGGCGGCGACCGATCGGATCAAGCAGGCGCTGTCGATCGTGGGCAAGCTCTCGCACCGGCCCGACGGGAAGCTCGCGTCCCGGCGGCTCGCCTTCCGGGATGCCTTCGGCACCGCGCTCGACATCTTCGAGCTGACCGCGATGGCCACCGGGCGGGGCCAGGAACTCGTCCGCGACTGGCGCGCGCTGCAGGCGAAGATCGCGCGGGCCCGCGAGACCGGCGAGATTCCGCCCGCGCCCGTCGCTCCCGCCCGCCGCCGCCGCCGCCGCGGCGGACGCCCGCGCCGCGGGCCGGCTCCGGCATAGAATCCGCCGATGTTCCTCTCGTCCAACTTCCTCGGCATCCCTCCGGAGGAGAACACGCTGGAGAAGAGCCGCGTCGTGATCCTGCCCTGCCCGTACGAGAAAACGGTCTCGTACGGCGTCGGGACCAAGAACGGCCCGCAGGCGATCCTCGAGGCCTCGCACTACGTCGAGCTCTACGACGACGAGCTCGACGAGGAGGTCTACCGGGTCGGCGTGCACACGCTGCCGGCGTGGCTGCCCGACAACATGGAGCCCGAGGCCTGCGTGCTCGGCCTCGAAAAGGTCGTCGGCGAGCTGCTCGCCAAGGACCGCTTCGTCCTGACGCTCGGCGGCGAGCACTCGCTAGCGCCCGGGCCCATCCGCGCTCACCTCGCGAAGTTTCCGAAGATGTCGATCCTGCACTTCGACGCGCACGGCGACCTGCGCGACACCTACGAGGGCCAGAAGTACTCGCACGCCTGCGCCGCCCGCCGGTGGGTGGAGCTCGGGATCCCCTCAGTCCACGTCGGCATCCGCTCGATTTCGAAGGAGGAGATCGACTACGTCCGCGAGAGCGGCACGATGATCGTCTCGAACCGCGAGATGCACCGCTCGGACGCCTGGATGGAGAAGGCGCTCCGGAAGCTGACCGGCGAGGTCTACGTGACCTTCGACGTCGACTTCTTCGACGGCGCCCTCGTCCCGGCCACCGGCACGCCGGAGCCCGGCGGCGGGACCTACGACCAGGCCCTCGCGATCATCCGGAGGGTCGCCTCGGAGCGCAGGATCATCGGCGCCGACGTCGTCGAGCACGCTCCCCTGGCCGGCAACCGGGCCCCCGATTTCATGGTCGCCAAGCTCTGCTACAAGATGCTGGGCTACGCCTTTTTCCCCGAAAAGGCTCGCAACCCGGTCCTGTCTCCGAAGTAAGTGGCTGTGGCTCAGAGGCTTCCGAGCCCACTCCCCGGTCGATTTCCGCGAACATTCCGGCCTCGCCTGCGTCTTGTGTCACTGAGGACAGCGTGAGCACCAGCACCACCGACGAAAAGGACCTGGTCGCGCGCTGTCGCGAGGGCAACGACGACGCCTGGAGGGAGCTCGTGGACCGGTTCGGCCAGAAAGTCTACGCGATCGCCTACCACTTCACGTTGAAGCGCGAAGACGCCGAGGAGTTGTCCCAGGAGATCTTCCTGAAGCTCTTCGAGAACCTCCACCGCTACGACGGCGGCTTTCCCCTCGTGGCCTGGGTCCTCTCGGTCTCCCGCAACCTCTGCATCGACCGCTACCGGCGCCGCAAGCGCGAGAAGTCCTTCCGCTTCGTCTCGGACGACGCGGTCACGGCGCTCTTGAAGTCCGACGACGACCCGGCGAGCATGGCGCTCAAGAAGGAACGCACCCAGATGCTCTTCTCGGCGCTCGCCGAGGTTCCGGAGGACCTGGCGGAGATCTTGATCCTGCGGGACCTGAACGGCCTCGCCTACGACGAGATCGGCAAGGCCCTGGAGCTGCCGGAGGGGACCGTCAAGTCGCGTCTCTTCCGGGCGCGCGCCGAAGTGGCGCGCAAGATCCGCGAACGCCACGAGAGCAGGGGCGCGCCGGGAGCGCTCGCATCGCTCGCGGTCGCGGCGGCGGGGCTCGTATGAGCTGCCGCGAGCTCGAGCGCCTCTTCGTCGCCGGATCCCCGGAGTCGGAGCAGACTGCGCACCGCGCGACGTGCGCGGAGTGCGCGCGCCTGGGCGCCGACCTCGACAGCACGGCGGCGTACACCTCGGGCCTCCGGGTCCCGACGTGGAGCCCGCAACTTCGCCAGGCGCTCCTGCGGGTCCCCGCGATGACCGTGAACTGCGAAGGCGCGGAGATGCTCCTCGCGAGCGCCCTCGAGGGTGAGATCGCGAAGAAGGACGAGGGCCGGCTCCAGTCGCACCTCTCGCGCTGCGCCGGGTGCACGCAGGCGTCCGAAGCGCTCTTCGCGATGCGCGACCTCGCGGCGCCCGAGCCGCCGCCCTGGCTCGCGGCACGCCTCGCGGCGTCGAAGCCCGAGAAGAAGAAATCCTTCTGGCGCGCGGCGTTCTCCGGAAAAATGGTCATCGCGTACGCCTACACCGCCGCCGTGATCGTGATGCTGCTCGGCCTGAATCCGACCGCGGTGGTCCGCCGGGCGGGCTTCGCGAGCCTCGGCGAGAGCACGCGCAATGCCGTCACGGTGGCCGAGAGCTCGGTCGGCGACCGCCTCGGCGCGCTCCAGGAGAAGGCCCTGCGCACGCTCGCCGTCTGGAGAGGCCACATCGGCGGCTACGGCCGCGCGGCGGTCTCCAATGCGCTCGCGATCGTGTGGAGGCCGGAGTCGAAGAAGACGCCGACCCGACCGCGCCTCGGAAAAGAAGGCGACGCGGCGGCTCAGCCCGGGGATCTGCAGACGGCGGGAGGGGCGGTATCGGAACCTTTGCCCTCCCAATTTCGTGTGTAAGAGCGACGACGGAAGTCGACGAGGAGAAAAACGATGAACGACAACTTCACTTCACAGTCCGCGGCACCGCAGCCCCCGCCGGCGCAGGCCACGGCCGCCCCGCCGCCCGTGGTCATGCAGACCGTGGTCGTGGATCGCAAGTCGCCGGGTCTGGCCGGATTCCTGTCCATCTTCCCCGGCCTCGGCCATCTGTACCTGGGCCTCTACCCGAGAGCCTTCGCCGTTGGCGGCGCCTTCGCCCTGGGGATCATGCTGACGTCGCACGGGCGCGCGGGCGAGTTCTTCGGACCGCTGATCGCGTTCGTGTGGTTCTTCGGGATCATCGACGCCGTGCGCCAGGCCAAGGCCATCAACCGGGGCCAGGTCGCGGAGTCCGGCTTCGCGCCCGAGCAGCAGATCCGCAAGGCCGCGGAGGGAACGGGAGCGCTCACGTGGGGCGTCATCCTCGTGGGCATCGGCGGCCTGTGGCTCGCCGACCGGTACGTGGACCTCGACGCCTTCTGGGAAGTCGTCGGAAGCTGGGGCGCGCCGGCAGCGTTCATCCTGCTCGGAGTGGTCCTGATCGCGTCGCACGTCCGCAGCGCGCGGCGCCGGAACGAGGCCGGCGTCGGGATGCCGCCGAGAAGCCAGTAAGAAGCGACACGACGAAGTAGCAAGCGGGAGACGACAGTCTCCCGCTTCGTGTTTCTAACGGCGCTTGAAGTACTTCTCGAGATCCTCCTCGGACATCGAGAGCACCACGGGGCGGCCGTGGGGGCAGGTGAACCGGTCGCGCGTCTTCGCCCAGTCCGACACGAGGTGACGGATCTCCTCGGGCGCGAGGTGATAGCGGATCGTCACGGCGGAGCGGCAGGCGAGACTCGCCGCCAGGCGGTCGCGGCGCGTCGATTCGTCGGCGCTTCCCGTCTCCGCGAGCGCCGCGAGCGCCATGTGGAGCGTCTCGCCCGGATCCCGATCCGTCGCCTCGGCGGGCAGGGCCGAGATCGCGTAGGACCTCCCCGACATCGGCTCGATCTCGAAGCCCGACGCCGCGAGATCCGTCATGCGGGAGGCGAGCGTCTCCACTTCCTCCGGGGTCGCCTCGAACAGGACGCGCAGCAGGAGGCGCTGCGACAGCATCCGGCCCGAGGCCACGCGGTCACGGATGCGCTCGTAGAGCGTCCGCTCGTGAGCGGCGTGCTGGTCGATCACCAGGAGCCCCTCGGGACCCGAGGCCAGGATGAACGACTCGCGGTGCTGCCCGATCGGCACGATGTCCGGGACTCTCTTCTCGACCGGTGTCGGCTCTCCGGCCCCCGAAGGCTCACCCTCCTCCGGCGGCGGCGACGGAACGCCGACCGGCACTCCGCCCGGCGCGGCAAAGGGATCGCGGTAGGGCGCCTGCGACTCGGCGACGAGCGAGCCCGAGGGAACGGGCCTCAGCCGCCGCTCCTCCTTGCCCGCGAGCAGCGCCGAATTCAGAGAGTGGTAGACGAGGCGAAACGCCGTCGCGCTGTCGGCAAAGCGCACCTGCGTCTTGCCGGGTGAGACGTTGACGTCGACCGCGCCCGGTTCCGCCGTGATGAAGAGAAACACGCCCGGATGGCGGTCCAGGCGGATCGCCTCGCGCGATGCCTGCGACATCGCCTTCGCGAGCGCACGGTCCTCCACCGGCCGGCCGTTCACGAAGAGGTACTGGTACCGCCGGCTCGGAAACGTCACCGAGCCGCGCGTGGCGTAACCCGAGAGGCGCAGCGGGCCGGAGCGCGCGTCGAAGGGCTCGAGCTCGCCGAGGGTCGAGCGCCCGAAGACCTGCAGGATTCGCGCGCCGCGATCGACCGCGGCGGGCGCGTCGAGCGTCTCCCGGCCGTTCGAGCGCAGGGAGAAGGCGACGGTGTGGTTCGACAACGCGGCCTTCGTCACCGCGGCCGCCACCGCGCGCGCCTCGGCTTCCGGCGAGGCCATGAACTTGCGCCGCGCGGGCGTCTTCGCAAACAGGTCTTCCACCAGCACGTCGGTCCCGCGCGGGCGCGCCGCGACCTCCTCGGAGACCGGCCCGCCGCACTCGATCTTCAACCGGACCGCCTCGGGCGACGTCCCGTCGGAGGTCGTCAGCGTCAGCATCGAGACCGAGGCGATCGAGGGCAGCGCCTCCCCGCGGAAGCCGAAGGTCGCCACTTTCAACAGGTCGGCATCGGTCGAGATCTTCGAGGTGGCGTGGCGCTCGAGGCTGAGCCGAGCGTCCTCCGCGGACATGCCCGACCCGTCGTCGCGCACGAGAATCCGGTCGACACCGCCTCCGTCCACCTCGACGTCGATGCGCGAGGCGCCGGCGTCCAGGGCGTTCTCGACGAGCTCCTTGACGGCGGAGGCCGGGCGCTCCACCACTTCTCCTGCGGCGATGCGGTCGATGACGGGGCTTTCGAGGCGGTGAATGCGCGGCACGGCGCGGAAGTTTATCCCGCGCGCGGACGACCCTCCCGCTCGCGACAATTCATCAGTAGAGATTCGCCGGCGAGCTCCGCAAAAGGAGTTCGAACATGAGAAGGAAACTCGCGCCCCTGCTCGTCCTCTGCGCCCTCGTGACAACCAATTCTGTCAGCCGCGCTCAAAACGGACCCGACGCCGATCCCGATGCGGCGCCCGGCTACGCGAAGAGCGTGTTCCACCATGCCTCCGTCGATTCGGTCAACGTGTACAACGGGTCGCTCACGATCCCGGTCGCCGTCGGGCCGGCCTACCCGGTGGGGCCGAAGCTCAAATTCCAGGCGATGCTCGCTTACAACTCGGTCGTCTGGGAGTTCGGCAATCCCGGGCCCGACGACCAGAGCGACGTCGGCCTCTACGAGCCGATCAAGGCCGACCCCTCGCTCGCCGTCGGCTGGAGCCTCACGGCAGGCGCGATCAAGCCCTGCGGCGTCGTCCAGAACTCGAACTGCTACTTCGGCCCGGACGGGTCCGAGCGCCTGTTCGACCAGTCGCCGAGCGCGAACTACTACCGCACGAGCGACGGCAGCCAGCTGCTCCTGCACGCGCTCGGCACCGCGGGCTTCGAGATGTGGGACGGCGACGGCAACCGCTCCGTCTTCGACTGGCATGTCACCGGCTACGACGACCCGCCGCAGAGCTATCTCTTCGACCTCGGCCGCGGCCGCAACGGCTGGTACCTGACGAGCCTCACCGACCCGTTCGGCAACGGGATCACGCTCGACTATTACAGCGGGCTCGGCAGCGCGAGCCCCTGCTGGACGAGCCACTGCCCCACGGCCACCAACTCCTGGATCCTCCACAGGGTCCGGCGCGGGACGACGACGCTCCTCACGGTCAACCTCGGCGCCGATCCCGGCGCGCCGGGGATCTCGAACCTCGTGACCTCGATCGACGTGGCCGCGTCGGGCGGCGCGACCGCGCGCTGGTCGCTCTCGCGGGGCACCGTCACCGTGACCCGCGGCGAACCGAACCTGTCCGCCCTCGTTCTGCCCACGCTCAACGTCCTCAAGCTGCCCACGACCCCGACGCCGCAGTACGCGTTCACGTGGAACGCGGGCGGCGCCGACAGCGGGTACGGCGGGCTCCTGAAGACGGCGACGCTCCCGACCGGCGCGGTGCTGTCCTATGTCTGGGGGGCGTACAGCTTCTACCATGGCCGCACGGCGGCGCTCAGCGTGAACTGCGCCACGCTCGGACCGCCCAACGACGCTCCGGTGAAGCAGTCCGGGCGACCCGCCGCCGGCGTCAAGACCAACGGGCCGGACCCGGCCGAGCCCGAGCCCGCGATCGCGGGCACCGATTGCAGTCCGCAGAACCCGAACCGCTGGCTCGACGGCATCAAGGGCGTCGTCCGCCGGACCGAGACCTTCGCGCGGGCCGACGGCGCGGTGGTCGACGCGGTGACGGACTACGCCCAGTACGCCTTTCCGTTCGGCGAGCAGGGCACGGTCTCGGACAGCGACGGACCGCAGACGATCACGCTCGTGGCAAATCCGGCCGACCGGGACGGCCACCGCAACGCCACGGCGACCCTCTTCCGGGGCGCCCGCATCGGCACGACCGGTGGCGCAAGTCCGGGCGGCCGCGTCGGCGCGGACATCCGCGCGGCCACGTACGACCACGACCCGTACCCCGGCTTCATCAGCCCCTTCCCACAGCCCCTCTGCGGCTCGAGCGCCGACGCGCTCTGCGTCACGCACGCGATCCGCGTCGCGCAGCGCACCTTCGAGTACGACAACGGTTCCACGGAAAGCGGCAACCGCCGCCTGAAGCAGGAAACGACCTACTTCGGCCCGACGGCCGCCGACGGCGGCTGCTCCGGGTGCGCGAGCCACACCGTCGCCTTCTCGAACTCGGGCGCCGACACGTGGGAGTCCAACGGCCGCCACTACGGCGTCGAGACGCACACGGGCAACCTCGGCGGCGACGCCCGCACGATCACGACCGACTGGGCGCCGGTCAACTGGACGTCGATGCCCCCGTCGGGACAGCGGCCGCTGCCGAACGTTCTCAACCAGCGCACCGAGACGCAGGGCTCGTCCGTGGCCGACCGCTATTTCGAGTTCGACACGGCGACCGGGTTCCTGAGGGGCTCCTTCGTCTACGACCCGGCGAAAGACGTCGCCCTGGTCGCGTGCCGGTACGACGACGGCGACGGGAACGCCTACCGCGAGCTCACGAAAACCGTCTCGTCGAGCTCGCCGCCCGCGCGCACGTATTGTTCCAGCACCCATCCCGCATTTCCGAACGTCGGGACCGACGGAGACATGTTCGGCAAGGCCCTGACCTTCCAGGACGGCCAGGCGCTCACCGCGCGCTGGGTCAACGGCACGACCTCGACCGCCACCTACTTCCTCCGCGACGTGACCCGCGACGCCGCGACGGGCTGGGTGACGTCGTCGCGCGATGCCGCGGGCCTCGCGACGTCCTACCTCTACGACGCCCTCGGCCGGCCCGCGCAGATCACGCCGCCTGCCGCCGCGGAGCTGAAGACCCGCGTCTGCTACGACTCGCCGACCAGCACCACGGCGTACCGGGCGAGCGCCGCGCAGAGCTGCCCCGTCGCCAGCTCGAATCCGAACGTCTCGATCTGGGAGCGCTACGACTACGACGGCCTCGGGCGCACCGTGCGGGAACAGCGACTCCAGCCCGGGGCCGCCGTCAGCAAGCGGTTCACCCTGTTCGACGGCGCGGGCCACGCGTACTTCCAGTCGGAGTGGGTGGCGAGCACGGTCGGCGAATCCGTCAACGCCGACGTCGCCACGACCTGCGCGTTCGCCGGAGGCAACGTCGCGACCGCGCGTCCCTCGGCCGCGCCGGGCACCTACCGCCTCTGCTGGGACCCGTTCGGACGCCCGCAGCAGCTCGTCGGCGCCAAACATTCGTCGTTGGCCTCGGTCGTCCGGTCGGACGGCGGCGCGCCGTACAGCGACACCTGGGAGCAGGTCACGTCGTACTGCGTGAACGGGACGTTCTCGGCCTTCGCAGGACCTTCCTGCTCATCGGGCGCCCTGAACCCGGTCGTCGGCACGCGGCGCGACGCCTTCGGCCGCGCGACGAACGTCAGCGAGCCGACGGGCGAGAGCACCACGTACGGCTACAACGTCAACGGCAAGGTCGTCTCCGTCGCGCAGGGCGTGCAGTCGCGGACCTTCGACCTCGACACGACCGGGTTCCTCCGTTCCGAGACGACGCCGGAAGAGGGCCATGTCCAGTACGGACCGATCGGGAGCCTCGGCAACGTGCGGCAGGAGACGCGGCCGGGAGGCGTCGTCCTGACCCGTGCCTTCGACTTCGCCGGCCGGCTCGTCGAGGAGGACGCCGCCGGTCTCAAGTACCTCGTCAACTGCTACGACGGCAAGGCAACCTGCGTGGACGGAAGCTCCGGGTTCGGAGGAGGCTCCTACCCGGCCGGGAAGCTCACGCGGCGCTACGGATACAACCGGATTCCCACGGTCGGGCCCGTCGTGAACGAGCAGTTCGAGTACGCCGACGCCGGCGGCCGGCTCTCCAAGCTCGTCACGAGCGCGGGCAACGGCGGGCTTGCGCTGTCGGCCAGCCAGACGTTCATGTACGGCAGCCTCGGTCTCGTCGCGACCCACGGCAACCCTCGCTCGACCGGCGTGTTTCCGGTCGTCAGCACCTACACCAACGGCTTCCCCACCGCGCTGAACGGCAACGGCGCGAGCGTCGTGACCGCCGCGAGCTACAACCCTGCCGCGGGACTCGCCTCGTGGACGGCCGGCAACACCGGGACTCGCATCGTCACCACCATCGCGCAGGATCCGACGATGCTCCCGCGCCCGGCCAGTATCGCGAACTCCCTCTGGTCGACCGGGACGTACACCTACGATGGCGCCGGCAACATCCTCAAGATGGGAACCGGCGACACGTTCACGTACGACTCCCGCTCGCGCCTGCTCTCGGCGAAGTACGGCCAGACCGTCCGCGCCTTCGGCTACGACCGGTACGGCAACCTCACCCAGAACGGCGCGGCGATCACGATCGACCCGCTCCACAACCGGGTGACCAGCGGATCCGCGTCCTACGATGCGAGCGGCGACATGACGTACTACGCCGGCGACACCATGAGCTACGACGCCCTCGATCGCCAGTACCGCAACAGCAACGCGTCCGGCGACTGGGTCTCCATCTACAACGGCGCCGGCGAGAGAATCATCAAGTTCCCCGCAAAGTTCAACGTGCTCCGCCGCGAGATGGCGCGCTACGTCGCCGAGGCGAACGTCATGGCCAAGGGCTGGGCGCTGCCGGCCTGTACCCAGGTCTTCGGCGACGTGCCGTGCTCGGACCCCGACGCGCGGCACATCAATCTCGCGTACGCCAGGGGCATCACCGGAGGATGCAGCGCCGACACCCTCACCTTCTGCCCCGACGGCCCGCTCAATCGCGCGCAGATGGCCGTCTTCCTCGTCAAGGGCTACAAGCAGGACGGCTTCACGCCGCCCGCCTGCCAGGGGACGTTCACCGACGTTTCCTGTTCGGGGGCCTACGCGACCTTCGCGCCGTGGATCGAGCAGCTCTACCGCGACGGCGTCACCGCCGGCTGCAGCGCGAGCCCGCTCCAGTTCTGCCCCGGCAACACCGTGGGCGAGTGGGAAGTGCTCGTGTGGCTCGCCAAGGCCCCCGGCGCGACCCCGGGAACACCGTTCTGGAACGCCTACCACCCCGTCCCGAGAGGCTCCATCTATACTCTTCGCGACGAACAGAATCGCATCGTGACGGAAATGGCGGGAGGCTCAAGCGGCTCCTCCACGGCCACCCTGTCGGTGACCCGGGACAACGTGTTCCTCGGCAACCTGCTCGTCGCCTCCTACGTCGCTTCACCTGCCGGCTGGCAGTACACCGCCTCCGACCACCTCGGCACGCCGCGCGTCGTGTTCAACCAATCAGGCCAGCTCGTCGAGAGCCACAAGCACTGGCCCTACGGCGAGGACACCAATGGCACGCCGCCCGGCCAGCACCTTTCCTACGCGCTCATGGAGAAGGCCGACGGCGCCTCGCGGTACTACGACCACGCGCGGACCCACGACTACGGCTTGGGGCGGTTCCTGAGCCCGGACCGCGTGGGCGGGACGCCGGAGAATCCGCAGAGCTGGAATCGGTATGCGTACACGCTCGGGAATCCGATGAAGTACCTGGACCCGGATGGCAACGCGGCTGCCAGCCTCACCGGCCTGGGCAACAGCGCAGACTCGGCGATGCATCAAATCGCCAGATATTTTGGATCTCGCCCCGAGGTCGGGCAATCGCTCGTGTTCCGGTGGCAGTCATGGAAATACGCCGGAGAGTTCCTGATTCGCCAACATGCTCTTCACCCGGAACAGCCGGTCATCATCGCCGGGCACAGTCGTGGCGCCGCGAAGGCCTACGAGTTGGCGCGATGGCTCCAAAAGGCGGGGCTCAAGGTTGACCTCTTGCTCACGATCGACCCCGTCATGCTCGACTACGAACTCTCGTCGCGCGTTCCGACCAACGTCGGACTCGCGGTTAACTACTATCAATCGAAATCCGCGCTCGAAGGAACATATGCGACAGGCGACGAGTCGATGACCGAGATCGAGAACCGACGCGTCTGGGGTGTGGGGCACGGGCAAATGGACGATGTGGTCGCCGCCGATACGGCTGCCCTGGATGGAATGATGGCTCGAGCAGAGAGCTTGATGCAGCAGCAGAAGGACGCCGCTGAAAAACAGGACTGCAAGCCCGGCGACCAACGCTGCGGCCCCAAGTAAGCCGCGATTGGAAGGAGCGACAACCAATGAACGCACGCAACGAGTCCATGGACGCCACGGGACCAAGGCTGGAATCGAAGGCCGATGGAGGCCTGGGACCGTACCTGGTGGTGGGGCTCTGCTGGCTCTGCTTCACTATCGCCACGTTGTCGGTCCGAGTGCCGACCAGATTGTGGTCCCCGGTCTTCGACTGGGCTTTCGCCCAGGCCGTGCTCACGGAGCAACTGATCCCCAATGTTACCCGCTATCAAACGTACGCGATGTGGCTCGCGGCATATGTTGTCATCGGCATCGCGGCCTGGGTCGCCCTCGAGCGGCGCCGTCAACCACCTCGCACGCATCGTTGGAGGCGCGCGATCATTGCCTGGTTGGTGATCGAGGTTTCCTACTGGGCCGTCCTGGCAGTGCTGGTCGCCAAAGGGGTCGTCGCGGAGTAAACCGCCACGGAGGCTGTGGGGCCGGGAGGCCCGAAAACAGTGCCGGGTCTCCCCGCTCCGCATTTGCGTCCCGGCCCTAATAGAACTAGACTAAGTCTAGTCATGAAGATCGTCAAAGTGCACGAAGCAAAGACCCATCTCTCCCGGCTTCTCGAACGCGTCGAGAAGGGCGAAGAGATCACCATCGCGCGGGGCGACACACCGGTCGCTCGACTCGTACCCGTCACGGCAGCGCCGCGAAAACCGGGACGCCTCAAGGGACGCATTCACGTCACTAAGGATTTCGACGCCCCGCTGCCCGCCGATCTCCTCGCCGCTTTTCGGGGTGAGCGCGAATGAGGCTTCTGCTCGACACGCACGCCTTCCTCTGGTGGTTGGAGGACAACCCGCGGCTCGGTCGAGATGCCCGAACACGAATCGGCGATCCAAAATCCATCGTTCACGTCAGCGCCGCAACCGTCTGGGAATTGGCGATCAAGATGGCGCTCGGAAAGCTGCGCGTGGACCGGGCAGACCTACCGGACGAAATCACGGCCAACGGCTTCGTCGAGCTCCCGATCGGCTCGCGTCACGCCGCGCGCGCCGGCGCGCTCCCCCGGCATCACGACGATCCGTTCGACCGGATGCTCATCGCACAGGCCCAGGTCGAAGAGCTGACGCTGCTGACGCAGGACCCGGCGTTCGGTCAGTACGACGTCGCCGTGGTTTCGGCGTGAGCTCCCCATCTTACCGTGAATACACGACTCTTCCCCCGACGACGGTCGATTGGCGGAGGAAGGGGCCGGACCTTGATTCTCCACTCGGCCAAGCGGAATACAGAATCAAGGTCTGACCCCACGTTTTGGAGATCGGTCCGGCGGCACGCACACACCCCTATGCAACGAACGTCGAATGGAGCGTCGACTTTTGGCCCGATGGAGTCCCACTCCACACTCCACAGTCCGGAGGCCTGGGACTTCATACGAAATCGATTGAAGAGTTCGGAAGACTCGTGGACGGGAAGCACTCAATACATTTGGATCCGAGAATAACGATGAAGAATCAGAGTCCCATTGGCGAAAGTACAGCGCGGCCGCGATCCATGCTTGCTTCCTTCCTCCTCATTGCCCTCGTCATTGCGGCAGCGTTACAGGTCATCTGGTATCCCCAGCTCGCCTCGTCGATCCACGAGGCCACAACCGGGCGCGGATGGGACGGCTCTGCGCTTCGATACTTCCAACTCTTTCGGGTGCTGCCAGCCGCGGCCTTCGGTATGGCGGCGCTCACCGGCTTCGGCCTTTGGAGTGCCTTCAGAGGCCGCCCCCTGAGCATCAAGACCGTTGCGCTCGCCTGGATCATCGAGCTCGCCGCATTCGCGCTCTCGATCGCCTGGTACGCATCCGAGACGCGATAGAGGGAACGGCGGGAATGCATTGAAAGCGGTCAGACTTTGGGAGAAAGGGGGTCGGACCTTGATTCTCCACTCGGCTGAGCGGAATACAGAATCAAGGTCTTACCCCACGCTTTCTTCTCCCACCGGTGATCAACCAATGACAATTTGGGTACACGAGTGAAGGCCACGGTGGAAGGCGGTACCAGACGATCTCTGGTCCTTCACATCAGCTTCTTTTCGATTGGAGTTTTCCTGGAGGTGTATTACTACCCCGCACTCGCGACGGCGATCGACGGCCTGATGGGTGGGACCGACGGACCTGGAAGCTCGATCGGCTATTTCAGGGACTTCTACGTGCTGCCGGCTGGCATTGCCTTGGGAATAGGTGCCGCCGTCGTGCTGGGACTGGCCGCCAAGCGGAGCCACTCGGCGCTTCATCGTGCGGTGTTCACAGTCTGGATCTTCAACCTGATCGCCTTCGTGACGTCTTCGGTCTGGTACTTCCACGCGATTCACGCAGCCGGCAGCTATCGCGGGTAGCACGCTTCCAGACAAGGAGAGGAACGGGATCAACCGTGTATTTCAGACTAACGAGGACGGGTCGGACCCACTCGGCTGAGAGGAATACAGGATCTAGGTCTGACCCCACCTTTTCTGCACCAGGGTCTGACCCCATCTTTTCCGTGACGTCAATCGTTAGGAGAAGATCTCGCTTCGCCGTCGTCCTACTGACGCTCGCCATCCCGGCCTCGTGCAAGGCGCGCGGAGGGCCGCCGGTAGCCCTCGATTCAGAGATGAAACGCCTCGGCGTCCGCTCTGCGCTCGTGATCGCGTCCCAGGCTATCGACGAGCACCCGGTGTGGTCGCCGTCGGGCAATGCCCTGGCCGTCAACGTGGACGGCCGATGGGTCGAGCTCAAGCTCGATCCCATCAAGCTAGAGGCGGCCACGTGGAGGGGCGGTGTGCCGATCGCGGTCGCGAAGCCATCGATTTCTCCCGGGAGCATTTCCGAGGGAAAGGTCCGGAAATGGCAGCAATCCGAGAAGTTCGAACCGCGCAAGATCACCATGCGTGGTGGAAAGACCGTGGAGCTGAAGCTCGAGGACGTCAGCACGTCGTTCATCGTCACGCCGCCGTTCGGCGCTCCCAAGGTTCTCTGGAGGAGCAGCATGGAAAACTGCTATGGCCTGGCCGTTTCGCCGGACGGGCGCCACGTGGCCTACGTCTGCGAGCTCAACGGCGTCATCGTCACCGAGCCATGAGTCGCCTTATCCTCCTCATCGTCATCGCGGCCGGTACCGCCGCAGCATTCTGTGTCGCCCGCGCTCGCGGAATTCACGCGCCGGGCTGGGAGTGGATGGGGTTGATGGCCACGGCCGGCGTGCTGGCCTTCTGGCTCGCCCGACCAAACCCTGCGCCCGGGTCCGCAGCGCGGTCGGCGTGGCCGACGCTGATCGCGCTCGCGGCGGCCATCGGGCTGGGTCTGGCTCTGATCGAGGCGCCCCTCCCGCTACCGGAGATGTTCAACCAGGATGGCGAGGGAGCGGTCCTGGTCTACGTGACGGCGGTGATCGTCTTCTTCAACGCCTGCCGCAATGCGCGGACGGCCCACCGCGACACGCAACCGGTCGCGGGTGCGCACTTTGCGGCGGCGTTCCTGGCGGCCGCGACGGCCCTCCTCGCAAGCGCCGCGATTTTGTATCTCGAGTAGCGGGTTATCGCGAATACACGACCCGTCCGCCCACGACGGTCGTGTCCACCTCGATCTTCTCGAGGTCCTCGGGCTTCGCGCGGAAGGGATCCGCGGCGAGGATGACGAAGTCGCCGAGCTTGCCCGCCTCGAGCGAGCCCTTCTCCTTCTCCTCGAACCCGGCGTAGGCCGCGGAGACGGTGTAGGCCCGCAGCGCTTCTTCGACCGTAATCTTCTGCGCGGGAACCCAGCCGTTGGGGTTCTTGCCGTCGATCGTGCGGCGGGTGACGGCGGCCGCGATGCCGAGGATGGGTGAGATCGGGGCGACGTCCCAGTCGGAGCCGAACACGAGGGTCGCCTTGTCGTCGAGGAGCGTGCGGAAGGCGTAGGTCGTGCTCGCCCGCACGGGACCGAGGCGCTTGTCGGCCCAGCGGCCATCGTCGACCGCGTGGTACGGCTGCATGGAGGCGATGACGCCGAGCTCGGCGAAGCGCGGAATGTCGGCGGCGCGCAGGTGCTGGGCGTGCTCGATGCGGAAGCGCCGGTCGCGGGGGCCGTTCTGCTTCTCGACGCGCGCGTAGATATCGAGGAGCTCCGCGTTCGCGCGGTCGCCGATCGCGTGCACCTCGACCTGGAGGCCGGCCTTGTCGGCGCCCGCGATGTGGCCCTCGATCTTCGACAGCGGGATCGCCTCGGCGGCGTAGACGCCCTTGTTGCCGGGCTCGTCGCTGAAGGCCTCGAACATCACGGCCGTGCCGGAGCCGAGCGATCCGTCCATGTAGCCCTTGACGCCGCCGATGCGGAACCAGTCGTCGTTCTTCATGGAAGACTGGAGTTCCTTCGCCTTCGGCCAGTCCGAGAGCGAGGGGCGGTAGTTGACGCGCACGGTCATCTCGCCGGCGTCGCGCAGGGCGGCCCAGGCGGGTACGTCGGGCGGGCCACCCGGAAGGTCCTGCACGGAGGTCACGCCGAACTTCGCGACGTGCTTCATCGCGGCGCGCAGCGCGGCGGCCATCTCGGCGGCGGAACGGGCAGGGCGCTTCTGCCAGATGAGATCCATGGCGCCGTCCTTGAACGCGCCCGTCGGCTCGCCTTTCGCGTCGCGCACGATGACGCCACCGGGCGGATCCGGGGTGGCCGCGGTGACGCCGGCAATCTTCATCGCAAGACTGTTGCAGACCATCATGTGGCCGTCCTGGCGCGAGAGGCACGTCGGGTGGTCGCCGGTGGCCGGATCCAGAAGCGCCTTCGTCGGCAGGACGGGCGGCGTCCACCACTTTTCGTCCCACACGCCGTCGGTCAGCCACTCCCCTGCCGGGCGTGTCTTCGCGTACGCGGCCAGCAGGCGCGTGAACTCGGCGCCGTCCTTCGTGTGCCGCACGTCGAGCGCCAGCAGATCGAAGCCGCCGCCGGTCATGTGTGTGTGGCAGTCGATGAAGCCGGGCACGACGCGGCGCCACTTGCCGTCGATCACGATCGTCTTCGGGCCTTTGAGCTTGCCGATGTCCCTGTCCATGCCGATCGCGACGATCCGCCCGTCCCGCACGGCCAGGGCCTCCGCCTCCGGGTTCTTCGCGTCACCGGTCCAGATCTTCGCGGACAACAGCACGAGGTCCGCCGGCGGTTCCGGGGGTGTCGTCGCGAGCAGAACCGTCATGGCCAGCGCCGTCAGCATGTGTGCTCCTATGCGGTGGAAGAAGTCCCGACGTTCTTCTCGTTGAGAGACGCCCTGGCCGCCGCCAGGCGCGCGACGGGAACACGGAACGGCGAGCAGGACACGTAGTCGAGCCCGACGTGGTTGAAGAACTCGATCGAGCGCGGGTCGCCGCCGTGCTCGCCGCAGATCCCGACTTTCAGCTTCGGCTTGACCTCGCGGCCGCGACGAGTCCCGATCGCGACGAGCTCGCCGACGCCGTACTGGTCGAGGCTCGAGAACGGGTCCTCGGGAAGGATTCCCTCCGCGATGTAGACCGGCAGGAACGTGCCCATGTCGTCGCGCGAATACCCGTAGGTCATCTGCGTCAGGTCGTTCGTGCCGAAGGAGAAGAAGTCGCAGTTCAGGGCGATCCGATTCGCGCGCAGCGCGGCGCGCGGGACCTCGATCATCGTCCCCACCTTGTACGGGATGTCCCTGCCGGACTCGGCGATGACCGTCTTCGCCGCGTCCACGACGAGGATCCGCAGGCGCTCGAACTCGCCGCGCGCGCCGACGAGCGGAATCATGATCTCCGGGTTGGGATGGAGCCCCTCCTTCATGGCCAGGGCCGCCGCCTCGAAGATCGCGCGGACCTGCATCTCGTAGATCTCGGGGTTCGTGATGCCGAGGCGGCAGCCGCGGTGGCCGAGCATCGGGTTGGTTTCCTTCAACGCGTGCGTCCGCTCGCGGACCTTCTCGATCGGGACGCCGAGCTCGCGTTGCGATCTTCTGCATCGTCTCTTCGTCGTGCGGAAGGAACTCGTGCAGGGGCGGATCGAGCAGGCGGATGGTCACAGGCCGGTCGCCCATCTCCCGGAAGATCCCGAGAAAGTCCTCGCGCTGCATGGGCAGGATCTTCGCGAGCGCGGCCCGCCGCTCGACGAGCGTCTCGGCGAGGATCATCTCGCGCACAGCCATGATGCGCCGGGCCTCGAAGAACATGTGCTCCGTGCGGCAGAGGCCGATCCCCTCGGCGCCGAAGACCCGCGCGATCCGCGCGTCGTTCGGCGTGTCGGCGTTGGCGCGGACGCCGAGGCGGCGGCGCGCGTCGGCCCATCCCAGGATGCGCGTGAAGGCGCGGTGGACGGCCGAGTCCTCCGGCCTGATCGTCCCCTCGAGCGCGACCTGCAGGACCTCCGAGGGCCGCGTCGAGAGCTTGCCGAGCAGAACCTCCCCGGTCGTGCCGTCGATGGACAACCAGTCGCCCTCGGCCGCTTTCAGGCCCCTCATGTTTGCCCGGATCTCCCGGTGCGCGTGGTCCACGGTGATCTCGCCCGCGCCGACGATGCAGGTCTTGCCCATCCCGCGTGCCACGACCGCCGCATGGGAGGTGGCTCCGCCGCGGGTCGTGAGAATACCGGCCGCGGCGTGCATCCCGGCGATGTCCTCGGGCGACGTCTCCTCGCGCACGAGCACCACCGGCTCCCCCTGGGCCGCCATGGCGACGGCGCCGACGGCCGTCAGCGCGATGCGCCCGCACGCGGCGCCCGGACCGGCCGGGAGCCCCTTGCCGAGCTGCCGCCCGTCCTTGACGGCCGCCGTCTTCTCCTTCGTGTCGAAGACCGGCGCGAGCAGCTGGACGATCTGCTCGGGCTCGACGCGCGCGACCGCCTCTTCCTCGTCGATGAGGCCCTCGTCGACCATGTCGGTCGCGATGCGCACGGCCGCGAATCCCGTCCGCTTTCCATTGCGGGTCTGCAGCAGGTAGAGTTTCTCTTCCTCGATCGTGAACTCCAGGTCCTGCATGTCCCGGAAGCGCTTCTCGAGGCGCTCGCGCACGAGCTGCAGCTCGGCGTACGCCTTCGGCATCGTCTCCTCGAGCGAAAGGCCCGAGCCGTTGGAATTCAGGGGTCGGGGCGTTCGAATGCCCGCGACGACGTCTTCCCCCTGCGCGTTCGGCAGGAACTCGCCGTAGAACTTCCTCTCGCCGGTCGCCGGGTCGCGCGTGAAGGCGACCCCCGTCGCGGACGAGTCGCCGCGGTTGCCGAAGACCATCGCCTGGACGTTGACCGCGGTGCCCCAGTCGTCGGGAATGTGGTGGAGCTTTCGGTAGGTCTTCGCGCGCTCGTTGTCCCAGGAGCGGAAGACGGCCGAGATCGCGCCCCACAACTGCTCCCGCGGGTCGTCGGGGAAATCGTGCCCGGTGCGCTGGCGCACGATCTGCTCGTCCCGGCGCACGATCTCCGCGAGATCGGCCGCGGTCAAATCGGTGTCCGAGGACACGCCGCGCGCCTTCTTGACCTCCTGCATCGCCTTCTCGAACTCGTGGCGCGGCACGCGGAGCACGACGTCGCCATACATCTCGATGAAGCGGCGGCGGCAGTCGAAGGCGAAGCGGTCCCCCGAGCGCGCGGCGAGGGCCTTGACCGTGCGGGACGTGAGCCCCAGGTTCAGGATCGTGTCCATCATCCCGGGCATCGACGAGCGCGCGCCGGACCGCACCGACACGAGCAGCGGGTTCTCGGGATCCCCGAAGTGCTTGTCCGCGTCGTGCTCGAGCCTGCGCAACGCCGATTCCACCTCGGGCCGGATCCCGTCGAGCGAGGCGCCGCGCGACACGTCGGCGCAGACGGACGTTTCGATCGTGAAGCCGGGCGGGACCGGGATCCCGAGGGCCGTCATCTCCGCCAGGCCCGCGCCCTTGCCCCCGAGCGTCTCCTTGCCGAGGCCGGCGCCCTCCGCCACTCCGTTGCCGAACGAGTAAACGCGTTTCATTTTTCCACCACGATTTCGGAAAAGTCCGCGAGGCTCGTGAACTCCTTCTGGATCGACGCGAGCAGCGCGAGGCGGTTGCGGCGCAGGTCCTCCTCCGGGCAGTTCACGAGGACGTCGACGAAGAAACGATCGAGCGAGGGGGCGATCGAGGCGATGGTCTCCATGGCCTCGCGGTAGTGGCGCTCCTGGACGAAGCCGGCGATCGCGCTTTTCGCCTGCATGAAGTCGGAGGCGAGCGTGCGCTCCGCATCCTCGCGGTAGAGCGCGGGCGACGGCGCGCCGGGGCTCTCCGCGCCGACGATGTTCCGGATCCGCTTGAACGCCATGATCAGGGTCCGGAAATCCATGTGCCGCCGCGCCTCCGAGAGAGCCTGCGCCCGGTCGGCCGTATCGGCGAAGTCCCACACTCCGACGTTCAGGACCGCCGAGATCTCGTCGTGCGTGTGACCGCGGCGTTCGAGCAGGCTGCGCATCCGCTCCGCGAAGAAGCGCCCGAGCTCCTCCACGACCTGTTCCGCGTCCGGGCCCTTGAGGTTCTCCGGCAGCAGTGAAAGCGCCTTGCGCGCGATCGGCCGCCAGTCCGTGCGCCAGTTGCGGGCGATCGCGATCGCGACGGTTCCGAGGGCCGCGCGGCGCAGGCCGTACGGGTCCTTCGATCCCGTCGGGACGAGGCCGATCCGGAAGAGGCCGCAGAGCGAGTCGAAGCGGTCGGCGAGCGAAAGGATCGCGCCCGAGGCTTCCCGCGGCGGATCGTCCACGCCCGAGGCCGGCCGGTACTGGTCGTAGATCGCCTTCCAGACGTTGTCCGGGTAGCGCTCGCGGCGGGCATAGATGCCGCCCATGATGCCCTGCAGGTCCGTGAATTCCTTGACGACGAGGGTGTTCAGGTCCGCCTTGGAGAGCAGCGCGGCCGTGCGCACCGACTCGACGAGATCCGCGCGCCCGGTCCGCCGCGCGATCTCCTCGGCGATGTCCTGGATGCGGGCCGTCTTCTGGCGGTAGTCGCCGAGCTTGTCCTGGAAGGTCAGGCGGGAAAGCTGCGGCAGCCGCGCCTCGAGGCGCTCCTGCACGTCCGCCTCGAAAAAGAAGCGCGCGTCCGCCAGGCGCGCGTTCAACACCCACTCGCTGCCCTTCGCGATGAAGCCCCTGCGGTCCTCGGTGTTGTCCATGACCGCGATGAAGTGCGGCAGCAGGCCCGAGGGCCCGCGCACGGGGACGTACTTCTGGTGCGTGCGCATGGCCGTGACGGTGATCTCCTCGGGCAGCTCGAGGAATTCCGGCGCGAACGCGCCGCGCACGAGGCCGGGCCACTCGACCAGGTCGGCGAGCATGTTGGCGAGGTCCGCGTGCGCCTCGACCTGGCCGCCCACCTCGGCGGCGAGCTTGCGCGCCTTCTCGAGGATCTGCACCCGGCGGGCCTCGCCGTCGGGCTCGACGAAGGCCTTGCGCAGCTTCGCGAGGTAGTCGTCGGGACCGGAAACCTGGATCTCGCCCTCCGAGAGGACGCGGTGTCCGAGCGTGCGGTCCGAGGCGGGAACGCCGAAGAGCTCGAGCGGGACGACGCGCCCGCCGAAGAGCGCCACGACGCCGCGCACGGGTCGCACGAACGCGCGCTCGCCCGCGCCCCAGCGCATCATCTTTCGGGAAAGTCAGGCCCGCGACGACCCGCGGGACGATCTCCGCGAGGACCTCCTCGGCCGGTCGACCCGGGATCGACTTGCGCGCGGCCACCGTCCTGCCTCGCGGGGAATCCACCACGACGAGATCGGCGACATCCACCTTCTGCGCCTTCGCAAACCCCTCGGCCGCCTTCGTCGGCCTGCCGTCGGCGTCGAAGGCGTTCGACGCCGGCGGGCCGAGCACTTCCGCCGAACGGTCCTCCTGGCGCGCGGCCACGCCGCGCAGGACGGCCGCGAGGCGCCGCGGCGTCGCGTAGGACTCGAACGAGGCCGGAGTCAGGCCTTCCTCCGCGAGCGCGTCCGCGAGCCGGCGGGCGAGCTCCATCCGCGAGGGCAGCAGCGCCGGCGCCGGGATCTCCTCCGTTCGGATTTCCAGAAGAAAGTCTTGGATGTTCACTCGCAGGTGCTTCGAAATCGGTTGGAGGCTCGACTCCTCAAACGGCCGCGGGCTCCGGCTCCGCGAGCGGGAACCGCTGCCCTTCCTTGCCGGCAACATAGGCGCGCGCGCAGGCGCAGGCCAGATCGCGAATCCGGCGGACGATTCCCACGCGGTCGGTCGCCGAAACGGCGCCGCGCGCGTCGAGGATGTTGAACTGGTGCGAGCAGACGAGCGTCGCCTCGTACGCCGGGATCACGAGGCCGGCTTCCAGGCAGCGCCGCGCTTCGCGCTCGTGCCGATCGAGCATCAGCGTCGCGAGCTCCGCGTCGGCGACCTCGAAGTTGTACTTCGACATCTCGACCTCGTCCTGGTGCCGCACCTGGCCGTAGGACAGCGTGTCGTTCCACATCACGTCGAAGACCGAGTTGGCTTTGGACAGGAACATCGCGATCCGCTCGAGCCCGTACGTGATCTCCGCCGTCACCGGCGCAAGATCGATCCCGCCCGCCTGCTGGAAGTACGTGAACTGCGTGATCTCCATGCCGTCCATGACGACCTGCCACCCCACGCCCCAGGCGCCGAGCGTCGGCGACTCCCAGTTGTCCTCCTCGAACCGCACGTCGTGCTCGGCGAGGACGACGCCCAGGCGCTCGAGGCTGCGCAGGTACATTTCCTGCACGTTCTCCGGCGACGGTTTCAGAACGACCTGGAGCTGCGTGTGCTTGCCGAGGCGCATCGGGTTCTCCCCGTACCGCCCGTCCGCCGGCCGCCGCGACGGCTGGATGTAGGCCGCGCGCCACGGATCCGGCCCGAGGACCCGCAGGAACGTCGCCGGATGCATCGTCCCCGCGCCCACCGGAAGGTCGTAGGGCTGCTCGATCAGGCACCCCTCTCCTTCCCAGAACGCGGTCAGCTCGGCGATGAGCTTCTGCAGGGTGAAGGTGCCGGGTCGCTCCGAGAGCGAATCGACGAAGTGGGCGTCGTGCTTCATGTGGGTCCCGGGTGGGAGCCCGCGGCGGCTAGACACGGTGGAGGCCCTTTTCGTCGGAAAACACGGGCGCAGTTTATCCCAGGCGGGCTACCCGAGGACCTCGGCGAGCACCCGCTGGCTCTTCAGCTCGTGCCCCAGGAAATGCCGGCGCGCCAGGCGCGCGACGCGGCTGATCTCGTTCAAGCCCTTCGGCCGGGACTCGGGATCGAGCGGGCCCGAGAGGAACGTGAAGAGCGCCCGCCGCGCGTCGGGAGTCAGCCGCAGGACTTCCCCGCGGCGGCATTCGTCGCCGACGAAGCCGGGGCGCGCCTCGTCGTAGAGGAGCGGATCGGCGTCCTCGAGGAGCCGGCCGCAGCCGGCGCATTCGCGCGGGGATGGGAAGAGGCCGGAGAGCTTGAGGATCCAGACGTCGAAATACGCCGCGGCGAGAGCCGCCGGCGCGCCGGCGAAGAGCGCGTCCATGGCGTGGCGGGCGAGGCGGTAGAAAGGCTCGGCCGGGTCGGACTCCGAGACGAAGGTCTCGAGGCTCTCGGCGAGCGTCGAGAGCAGCAGCGCCGTATCGAGGTCCTTCGACAGCGCGAAGGACGGACGGATCGGATCCGCAGCGTTGATCGAGACGAGCTCGCGGCCTTCCTTCTCGTAGTACACGACGCGGGCTTCCGTCATCGGCTCCAGCGCACCCGAAAAGACGCTCTTCGAGCGCCGCGCGCCCCGCGCCACGCCCCGCTTCTTGCCGGCGTCGCGCGTCAGGAAGGACACGATCCGGTCGGTCTCCTTGAGCGCGTAGGTGCCGAGAATGAAGGAATCGGAGGAGTGGAGGCGCACGCGGCGATTATGATGAGGCGGGGCGGCAGAAACCTTCCTAATATTATTCGATAAAAATAACGTTTAACCGAATAAATTATGGCACAAGCAAAAGATCGCCGACTTACATCCGGCGTCCTGCTGTTCGGCTGGGTCTCCTTCCTGTCGGACGTCGCCTCGGACATGATCTTTCCGCTCCTTCCCGATTTCCTCACGCGAACGCTCCACGCCGGTCCGGCGGCCATCGGCCTCATCGAAGGCATCGCGGAGGCCACGGCGTCCTTCATGAAGTTGGTCTCGGGCTGGTGGTCGGATCGGTTCCCGCGGCGCAAGCCGATCGTGGTCGCCGGCTACTCGATCGCGGCGATCGCGCGTCCGCTCGTCGGCCTGGCCGCGAACTGGGGCCAGGTGCTGGCGATCCGATTCGCCGACCGCGTCGGCAAAGGCATCCGCACGTCGCCGCGCGACGCGCTGCTCGCCGACATGGTCCCCCCGGAGCACCGCGGACGCGCATTCGGCCTGCAGCGCGCGATGGACAACGCGGGGGCCGTGGCGGGACCGCTGCTGGCGGCATTCCTCCTCAAGTTCGTCTTCGAGAACGAGCGATCGGTCTTCCTGCTGGCCGCGGTGCCTGGCCTCGCGGCGGTCCTGCTCCTCGCCTTCCGCCTGCGCGAGACCCCTCGCCGGGTCGAGCCGGCCGCCCCAGGCGCTCCCCCGCCGGCCGGCGCCCTGCCGGGCCGATTCTGGGCGGCCATCGGAATCTTCGTTCTCTTCACGCTCGCGAGCTCGACCGACGCCTTTCTCCTCCTGCGCGCCCGCGACACGGGCCTGCCCCTCTGGCAGCTGCCCCTGCTGTGGGCGGTTTTCCACGCCGTGAAGGCGGCCGCGGGCGTTCCGGGCGGAGTCCTGGCGGACCGACTCGGGCGCGTGCGCACGATCATCGCCGGGTGGATCGTCTACGCGATCTCCTACGTGGGCTTCGCGTACGTCGCCGGGCCGACGCAGCTCTGGGGGCTCTTCGCGTTCTACGCGCTCTTCTACGCCCTGACCGAGGGAGCGGAGCGCGCGCTCGTGGCCGACCTGGTTCCGGCGAATTTTCGCGGCCGCGCGTTCGGCGCCTTCCACGCGAGCGTCGGCCTGGCGGCCCTGCCGGCCTCGGTCCTGTTCGGAGTCTGGTGGAAGATGTTCGGCCCGCACGCCGCGTTCCTGATTGGCGCGGGGATCGCGCTCGCCGCCAGCGTGGGCCTCGCGGTGTTCGGGATCCAGACGTCCCGGGTGTCCTGGCGCGAATCTTGATAGCATCCCGGACGGGGGTAGCCATGGGACCCGTCTGGCGGCTGATCAAGGGACAAAAGGACATGTGCCACCGCTGTGGCAAGGAGATTCTCGACTTTCCGGCCGTCGGCCGGGTCGTGGACTTCCAGTTCAAGGCCGAAGAGAAGTACTGCTGGGACTGCTACCGGTACATCACGCCGTTCGTCGACGACGTCGCCCCGGTATCGCAGGACCCGTTCCAGCCGGTGAGCAAGCCCGCCATCCCGTGACGGAGCTTCTCTCGACCTTCGGCGGCTCGGACCTCGCGCCGATCGCGGAAAAGGTCCTCGGCGAACAGCGTCTTTCCTTCGAGGACGGCGTCGCGCTCTTTGCGACGAAGGACTTTCTGGGACTCGGCCGCCTGGCCAACCACGTCCGCGAAAAGCGCCACGGCAACGTCGCCTACTACAACGTCAACCGCTACCTGAATCCCACCAATCTCTGCTGGGTGGATTGCGCCCTCTGCGCCTGGGCGAAGAAGGTCAACGAGCCCGGCGGTTACGAGATGGCGATCGACGAGTGCGTCGCGGAGGCGGGCAAGGGCTACGGCGAGGCCGTCACCGAGTTCCACATCGTCGGCGGGCTCCACCCGACGTGGCCGTTCGAGTACTACACGGGCCTCCTCAAGGCGCTCAAGACGAAGTTCCCGGGCGTGCACCTGAAGGCGTGGACCATGGTCGAGCTCGACTGGATCGCGCAGATCGGGAGGCGCCCGCTCGACGCCGCGATCCGCGAGTTGAGGGACGCCGGCATGGACTCGTGCCCGGGCGGCGGCGCCGAGATCTTCGCCCGGCGCGTGCGCGACATCATCTGCAAGAACAAGATCTCGGGCGAGCGCTGGCTCGAGGTCGCGCGCGCGTGCCACCGCGAGGGCGTGCGGACGAACGCGACGATGCTGTACGGGCACGTCGAGACGCCCGAGGAGCGCGTCGACCACCTGCTGCGGCTGCGCGACCTGCAGGACGAGACCGGGGGGATCCCCGGGCTCATCCCGCTCGCGTTCCACCCCGAGAACACGCCGCTCGCCCACCTGCCGGCCTCGACCGGCCAGCTCGACCTGCGGGTCATCGCGGCCTCGCGGCTCCTGCTCGACAACGTCCCGCACATCAAGGCCTACTGGATCCAGATCGGCACCAAGCTCGCGCAGGTGGCGCTCTTCTTCGGCGCGGACGACCTCGTCGGCACGGTCGTGGACGAGATCATCACCCACGCCGCCGGCGCGACGACCGCCTCCGGCATGACCCGCAGCGACTTCGAGCGCATCATCCGCGAATCCGGCCGCGAGCCCTTCGAGCGCGACTCCAAATACCGCCGGGTCTGCGCACCGGGGTCAGGTCTCGTCAAAGTGTGAGTTTTCTCGGAACCCGGCCGGCGTCCCCCAGGAGTTCTAGGTCGGAGGCTTCCGAAGAATTCAGACCTGACCCCCTACTTTTCCAGGGTGGTGGTGGACTCGGTAGAGGTCGAGAACTTCTTGTAGTCGCTGTACTGGAACGAAGCGTCCATGGAGCCGCCGAAGAAGAGCAGGATCTTCGCGGAGCCGGTGAAGCGGGCGTCGGCGGGCAGCCAGATCTCTCCGTTGATCTTACGGCGGTGGAAGTAGGACGTCGTCCCCTTCTGGAGGCGCACGACCCCGGCCGGGCCGACGCCGAGATTGTCGACGAGGCTCGCCTCGACCCGCACGAGCTCGTGATCCTCCTCGTCGACCCACGCGCGTCCGGCGATCTTCTGGAGGATCCGGCCGCCGTTCGTGACCGCCGTGTAGCCGGGCCGGGGCGCGAAGTTCACGAGGATCACGGAACGCCCGTCCATCGTCTCGCGGCCCGCGAGCTGGACGTCGTAGATCTGCGGGAGCTCGGCGACGACCCGCTCCTCCTCGCGGCGGTCCTCGTCGTCCCCATCGCGGCGCCGCTCGGCCTTCGCAACTTTCTCTTCCTGCTTGCGATCCTGGTCGGCGAGCTCCTTCTCGCCGACCGGCACGCCGTCGCGCGCGACCAGCCGCCGGTACATTTTCCCGGGCTCGAGCGAGGGATAGACTTCGAACGTCTCGGTCTTCGACTTCTTGACCCTGCCCTTGGCGTCCAGGCGCTGCTCGACCTTCGTTTCCGTGAAGGTGTACTGCTCGAGGAGGGCCCGGTCGCTGCGCAGGTTCTGCCGGACCTCCTCGATGAAGGTGGCCGTGTCGGGCAGCGGCCGCACGGGCTCCTCGTCCGCTGCCCGGAGGGGAGCGGCGCAGAGCAATACCGCAACGAGCGCCATCCACCGCGGCGCGAGCAACTTCGACACCACTCCCGGAAACGCTCCGGCCGCATGCATATAATCCCGTAGGCGGCGCGTTCGCCCGCCCGACGAGGAGTTCGGATGAGCCAGGCCCGGGGGTTCGTGGATTCGACGATCGGCCGCAAGGTGATCATGGCCGTCACGGGCGCCATTCTCTTCGGGTTCGTCCTGGTCCACATGATCGGAAACCTGCAGGTATACCTCGGTCCCGAGGCCCTCAACCACTACAGCGTCTTCCTGCGCGAGATGCTTCACGGCGCCGGGCTCTGGATCGCCCGGGCGATCCTGCTCACCGCCGTCATCCTGCACATCTGGTCCGCGACGTCCCTGACCCTCACCAGCCGCCGCGCGCGCCCGGAAGGATACCGCCTGGAGAAGTGGAAGGAGTCGACCTACGCCTCGCGCACGATGCGCTGGGGCGGCGTCATCCTGCTGCTCTTCATCATCTACCACCTGCTGCATTTCACGACCGGCACCCTTCACCAGAGCTTCATCGAGGGGGACGTCTACCATAATTTCGTCGCCGGCTTCCGGGTCGTCCCGGTCAGCCTCTTCTACATTTTCGCGATGCTGGCGCTCGGGCTGCACCTGCGCCACGGCCTCTGGAGCATGTTCCAGACCCTCGGCGTTTCCCATCCGCGCTACATCCGGATGGCCCACGTCGCGGCCTGGATCTTCGCCGCCATCGTCGTGATCGGCAACATCTCCTTCCCCCTGGCGGTGCTCGCCGGGATCGTGAGGTAGCGTGAAGCTCGAATCCAGCGTCCCCTCCGGCCCCCTCGAGAAGAAGTGGGACAAGCACCGCTTCGAGATGAAGCTCGTCAACCCGGCCAACAAGCGCAAATACTCCGTGATCATGATCGGCTCGGGCCTGGCGGGCGCCGGCGGGGCGGCCTCGATGGCCGAGCTCGGTTACCAGGTCAAGTGCTTCTGCTACCAGGACTCCCCCCGCCGCGCGCACTCGATCGCCGCGCAGGGCGGGATCAACGCCGCCAAGAACTACCGGAACGACGGCGATTCGGTCTTCCGGCTCTTCTACGACACGATCAAGGGCGGCGACTTCCGCGCCCGCGAGGCCAACGTCTACCGCCTCGCCGAGGTCTCGAACAACATCATCGACCAGTGCGTCGCGCAGGGCGTGCCCTTCGCGCGCGAGTACGGCGGCCTCCTCGACAACCGCTCCTTCGGCGGCGCCCAGGTCTCGCGCACGTTCTACGCGCGCGGGCAGACCGGCCAGCAGCTGCTGCTCGGCGCCTACCAGGCGCTCGAGCGCCAGATCGGGCTCGGCCAGGTCGAGATGTTCGCCCGCCACGAGATGCAGGAGCTCATCGTCGTGGACGGCCGCGCCCGCGGCGTCGTCGTGCGCGACCTGGTCACGGGCGAGCTCCAGACGCACATGGCCGACGCCGTGTGCCTGGCGACCGGCGGCTACGGCAACGTGTTCTACCTCGCGACCTACGCCAAGGGCTGCAACACGACGGCGATCTGGCGCGCGTACAAGAAGGGCGCCGCGTTCGCCAACCCCTGCTTCACGCAGATCCACCCGACCTGCATCCCGGTCACCGGCGACTACCAGTCGAAGCTGACGCTCATGAGCGAGTCGCTGCGTAACGACGGGCGCATCTGGGTTCCGAAGGCCAAGGGCGACAAGCGGGCGCCGGGCCAGATCCCGGAGGCCGAGCGGGACTACTACCTCGAGCGGATGTACCCGAGCTTCGGCAACCTCGCCCCGCGCGACATCGCCTCCCGCGCCGCCAAGCGGGTCTGCGACGAGGGCCGCGGCGTCGGGCCGACGGGCCTGGGGGTCTACCTCGACTTCCAGGCCGCCATCGAGCGCCTGGGCAAGAAGAAGATCGAGGAGAAGTACGGCAACCTCTTCGAGATGTACGAGCGCATCACCGACGAGAACCCCTACAAGGTCCCGATGCGCATCTACCCTGCCACCCACTACACGATGGGCGGGCTGTGGGTGGACTACAACCTGATGAGCACGATCCCCGGCCTCTTCGTGCTCGGCGAGGCGAACTTCTCCGACCACGGGGCCAACCGGCTCGGCGCCTCCGCCCTGATGCAGGGCCTCGCCGACGGCTACTTCATCATCCCCTACACGATCGGCAACTACCTCGCCCGCGAGAAGTTCGCGCCGGTCGCTGCCGACCATCCCGAGGTCCGCGCGGCCGAGGCCGCGGTCGCCGCGCGCACGCAGCGTCTGCTCTCGGTTCGCGGCAAGCGGACCGTGACGTCCTTCCACCGCGAGCTCGGCAAGATCATGTGGGAGCACTGTGGCATGGCGCGCGACAGGAAGGGCCTCGAACAGGGTCTCGCGATGATCCCCGGCCTGCGCGAGGAGTTCTGGAAGAACCTGACGGTGCCGGGCTCCGGCGCCGAGCTCAACCAGTCGCTCGAGCACGCGGGCCGCGTGGCCGACTTCCTCGAGCTCGGCGAGCTCATGTGCCTCGACGCGCTCGAGCGCGACGAATCCTGCGGCTGCCACTTCCGCACCGAGCACCAGATGGCCGACGGAGAGGCCAAGCGCAACGACCAGGACTTCTGCCACGTGGCCGCCTGGGAATACACCGGCGACGGGAAAAAGCCCGTTCGCAACGTCGAGCCCCTGACCTACGAAAACCTCGAGCTGGCCGTCCGGAGCTACAAATGAACATCACCCTGAAGGTCTGGCGGCAGAAGGACGCGAAGGCGAAGGGCGACTTCGTCACGTACGCGGCCAACGGGATCTCGGACGAGATGTCCTTCCTCGAGATGCTCGACGTCGTCAACGAGGGCCTGATCGAGAAGGGACAGGAGCCGATCGCGTTCGACCACGACTGCCGCGAGGGCATCTGCGGCACCTGCGGCGTCGTCATCAACGGCCGCCCGCACGGGCCCCGCGCGCAGACGACCGCCTGCCAGCTCCACATGCGCAGCTTCCAGGACGGCGACACGCTGACGGTCGAGCCCTGGCGCGCCGAGGCGTTCCCGGTCGTCAAGGACCTCGTCGTCGACCGCGGCGCGTTCGACCGCGTCATCGCGGCCGGCGGGTTCATCACGGCCCCGACCGGCGGCGCGCAGGACGGAAACGCGATCCTCGTGCCCAAGGAGAGTTCCGACCTCGCCATGGATGCCGCCGCCTGCATCGGCTGCGGCGCGTGCGTCGCGGCCTGCCCCAACGCCTCCGCGATGCTCTTCGTCTCGGCCAAGATCTCGCAGCTCGCGCTCCTGCCGCAGGGCCAGCCCGAGCGCTGGGACCGCGTGCGCAACATGGTCGCGCAGATGGACGCCGAGGGATTCGGCTCGTGCACCAACCACGGCGAATGCGAGGCCGCCTGCCCCAAGGGCATCCGCGTGGAGTTCATCGCGCGCATGAACGCCGACTTCGTGAAGGCGAGCGCGACGGCGGGGCGGCGGGCGTCCGGAGGCGGCGGCACGGGATAGGCATGAACGACTCCAAGAAGACCCGCACCGAATCGGACACGATGGGCAAGGTCGAGGTGCCGGCCGAGCGGTACTGGGGCGCCCAGACCGAACGCTCGCTGGCGCACTTCAAGATCGGCGGCGAACGCTTCCCGCGCGAAATGATCCGCGCCTTCGGGATCCTCAAGAAAGCCTGCGCGATCGTGAACGCGGAGCGCGGCGTCCTCTCCGCCGACAAGGCGAAGGCCATCATCCAGGCCTGCGACGAGGTCATCGGGGGCAAGCTCGACGACCACTTCCCCCTCGTCGTCTGGCAGACGGGCAGCGGCACGCAGACGAACATGAATGCCAACGAGGTCATCGCCAACCGGGCGATCGAGATCCTCGGCGGCGAGCTCGGCTCGAAGAAGCCCGTCCACCCGAACGACGACGTCAACCGCAGCCAGTCCTCCAACGACACCTTCCCCACCGCCATGCACATTGCCGCGGTCGCGGAGATCCGGCGCCGCCTGATCCCGGCGGTGAGGACGCTGCGCGAGACGCTCGACAGCAAGGCCCGGGAGTTCGCGGGCGTCGTCAAGATCGGCCGGACGCACCTCCAGGATGCGGTCCCGATGACGCTCGGCCAGGAGATCTCCGGCTGGGTCTCGCAGCTCGACCACTGCCTCGAGCACATCGAGGCCGCCATGCCGCACCTGCAGGAGCTCGCGCTCGGCGGCACGGCGGTCGGCACGGGGCTCAATGCGCCGGCCGACTTCGGCCACCGGGTCGCGAAGGAAATCGCGAAGATCACGGGGATCGCCTTCGTGACCGCCCCCAACAAGTTCGAGGCGCTCGCCGCCCACGACGCGCTCGTCAACGCCCACGGCGCCATCCGGACACTCGCGGCCGCCCTCATGAAAATCGCCAACGACGTGCGCTGGCTGGCCTCGGGGCCGCGCTCGGGATTGGGCGAGCTCCGGATCCCCGAGAACGAGCCCGGCTCCTCGATCATGCCCGGCAAGGTCAACCCCACGCAGTCGGAAGCGTTGACGATGGTCTGCGTCCAGGTGTTCGGCAACGACGTCGCCGTGACGTTCGGCGGCGCCTCCGGCAACTTCGAGCTCAACGTCTACAAGCCGCTCATCATCTCGAACGTCCTGCGCTCGATCCGCCTGCTCGCCGACGCCTGTGACTCCTTCGAGGAGCACTGCGCGCGCGGCATCGAGCCCGACCTCGCCCGCATCCGCGAGCACGTCGGGCGCTCGCTGATGCTCGTCACGGGCCTGGCGCCGAAGCTCGGCTACGACAAGGCGGCGGCGATCGCCAAGAAGGCGCACAAGGACGGATCGACGCTCCGGGAAGCGACGCTCGCGCTCGGACACCTGACGGCCGAGGAATTCGACCGCGAAATGAACCTCGAGAAGATGACCGGGCCGGACGAGAAGTAGGGAGCGCGATGGGCTCGGGCGACCTGCCGATCCTCCAGTGGCCGAGCAGCCACATCCTGCTCGTCTCGGTGGTGCGCCTCGGGCTGGCCGCCCTGCTCGGCGCCGTCATCGGCTTCCAGCGCGAGCGCGTGCACAGCACGGCGGGCCTGCGGACGCACATGCTGGTCAGCATGGGAGCCGCCTTCTTCGTCCTGGCGACCATCCAGGCGGGCGCCACCTCGGCCGACGTCAGCCGCGTCATCCAGGGCCTGACGGCGGGAGTCGGCTTCCTGGGAGCCGGCGCCATCCTCAAGATGGGCGAAAAGGGCCAGGTACACGGGCTGACGACCGCCGCGAGCATCTGGCTGATCGCCGCGATCGGGACGGGCGCCGGGCTCGGACATCTCTGGCTTCCCGTGCTCGGAGCGGCCTTCGGGTGGCTCATCCTCGGGCCGATCGGACGCCTCGAAAAGCACCGACCGCCGCCCGCGGCCTAGGCCCCTCCGGCCCGCCGATCAGGCGTGCTTCGCGGCGAGCTTCTCGACCGTGTTGATGTTGCGGAAGGTCGCGGGCGTTCCGAGCGCCTTCTCGAGCTGCGCGCCGGAGTACGCCGACTCCAGCATTCGCTTGTGGCAGAGCCAGAAGACTTCGCGGCCCAGGATCTCGAACTCGTCCGTCGCGCACTTCATGCCGCGAAGCGTCTTCCGAACGCCGGACGCCGGCGCCTCGGAGACGAAGCCGACGTAGAGAGCGGCCCCCTTGTTCGAGAGCGGGACCTCGCGAAAGGGCCTTGCCCGGGCGACGTCGGCAAGCTCGGACGGCGTGCGGAGAAAGGTCGGCACGGCGTAGCCGAGACGGCGCTCGAGGTGCGCCGCGATCTTCGCCTCGAGCGGCGCGGGAGCGCGCGCGGCGGCCGTGAAGATCACGTTGCCACTCGCGATGTACGTCGCGACGTCCGAGAGGGGCATCTCCTCGAACAGGCTCTTCAGGCGGTCCATCCTGACAACACGGCCGCCCACGTTGATCGCGCGCAGGAACGCGACGTACCTCGGCATCCCGAAACTCTAGGGCGCCATCGCGGCGCGCCTCAAGGCGTCACCACGAGCGGCAGCTCGACGAAGCTCGCGTGGTCCGGCGCGTGGTACACGCGCTGCGTCGCCGCCTTGTAGTCCTCGGGCTTCGCCCAGAAGATGTTGGGCACGAACGTCTGGGGGTTGCGGTCGTAGAGCGGGAACCAGCTCGACTGCACCTGCACCATGATCCGGTGGCCGGGGCGAAAGACGTGGTTGGCCGTCGGCAGCTCGAACCGGTAGAGCAGCGGCGCGTTCGACGTCAGCGGTTTGGCGGTCTCGAGGCTCTCGCGGTATCGGCCCCGGAAGATGTCCGCCGAGATCATCAGCTGGTAGCCGCCCATCCCCGGGTCGCCCGCGACTTCGGGGGGATAGACGTCGATCACCTTCACGACCCAGTCCGAGTCGGTGCCGCTCGTCGAGGCGATCAGGTTCGCGATCGGCTGGCCGCTGATCTTGACCGGCGCGGTCAGCACGTCGGACGTGAACACGGCGACGTCGGTGCGCCCGGACGCTTCGCGCTGGTCGTTCGCGAGCCACTTGGCCCAGTCGGTGCTGCTGTTGGTCACCGGCCTGGGGCGGTAGGGCGTGGGCCGTGACGGGTCGGAGACGTACTCGGTGAACGCCGCGCCGGCGCTCGGAGCCGCGGCGAGGGCGAGCTTCCCGCCGGGGGCGAGGTAGAGCGGTGTCGCCTTCACCGTGCAGCCGCTCGCGCAGCCCGACGGCCAGGCCGCCAGGTGGCGCCACGTGTTCGTCCCCGTCTCGAAGGCGGTGACCGGCGAGACGTCGGCCTTCGGCGCGCCGTCCTTGAGGTACTGGGCGAGGAACGGCCGCAGAATCTCCTGGCGAAAAGTCAGCGCCGTGTCGCTGTTGAACCTGATCGCCCCGAGCGAGCTGCCGTCGCCGATCTCCTGGCCGTGATGCCACGGCCCCATGACGAGGAAGACCCTGTCGTTGCCCGTGTCCTTCGGCTTGATGGCCTTGTAGACGGCGATGGCCCCGTAGATGTCCTCCTGGTCCCAGAGGCTGTCCACGAGCATGACCGGCACCTTCAGCGGCTGGCCCGCGAGGATCTTGTCCATGGCCTGGTCGCGCCAGTAGGCGTCGTAGGACGGATGCTCCAGCAGCTTGCGCCAGAAGCCGACCTGCTCGAGGCCGTGCCGCTTGCCGAGCTCGCCCGCCGAGACGCCGTCCAGGAACAGGTCGTAGTCGTCGTAGTTCCCGCGCCACCACTTCACGTCGTTCTTGCGCGTGGCCTCCTGCTCGAAAATGTAGGACATGCCCTGCTGGCGGAACGCGCCGTTGTGGAACCAGTCGTCTCCCATCCAGCCGTCGACCATCGGGTTCATCGGGACCGAGACCTTGAGCGCCGGGTGGGGGTTGATGAGCGCCATCAGCGGCGTGAACCCGTCGTAGGAGATGCCGAGGATCCCCACCTTCCCGTTCGTCTCCGGGACGTTCTTCACCAGCCAGTCGATGGTGTCGTAGGTGTCGGTCGCGTGGTCGACCATGGTCGGGTTCTGCGGCCCGTGGAGCGGCCGGTTCATCACGTAGTCGCCCTCCGAGCCGTACTTGCCGCGCACGTCCTGCACGACGCGGATGTAGCCGTCCTCGACGATCACGTCGGTCGCGTTGTCGTAGCCGTAGAGCGTGGGCCCGAGGTGCGGGCTCTCGAGGTGGGTCGTCAGCGCGGTCGCGTCGTAGGGCGTGCGCGTCAGCAGGATCGGCGCGCCCTTCGCGCCCCTGGGCACGAGAATGACCGTGTGGAGCCTCACGCCGTCGCGCATGGGGATCATCAGGTCGTGCCGGACGTACTCGAAGGAGGCGTCCGAGGGCTTGACCGTCGCGGGCATCTCGCTCGGGTAGTTCGGATACTTCGGCGCCGGCGGAGCCTGTCCCGCCGCCAACCCGGGAATGAGGACCGCGCCCACGCCGAGGGCGAGCAGGACCCGCACACGAAACCGATCGATCCGCGTCATGAAGACCTCTCCTGGGCGCAAATGTATGGCCGCGCTGGCGCCCGACGAGCCGCGGCCTCGTGCCCGCATTCTGTCAGAGTCGGCGCCCGGTTTCCGGGGGTTAGGCGCTGCCCTCGACGCCATACCGGGACGCGAGCACCCCGAGGTGGTGCCGCAAGTGCCCCGCCATGATGTAGGCGAGCGCACGCACGGACACGGGGCTGCCGTTGGCCGTGCCGACGCGCGCGACCGCGGCCGGGTCGAGGTGGGCGAACATCGAGACGTTGCTCGCGCGCAGCGCCTCGAACTCCGCGACGAGGTCGGACAGGGCGTACCGGTCGTGGCCCGCGATGGCGGCGTAGTCGTTCTCCTCGAAGCCCGGCAGCGGCGTCCTGTCCCCGCGCGCGACCGTCATGGCCCGGAAGCCGAAGACCCGCTCGGCGTCGGTGAAGTGGCCGACGACCTCGCGGATGCTCCACTTGTCCGGGGCGTAGCGGAATCCGGGGCGGTCGCCCGAGACCTTTTCCAGGGCCGCGCGCACCAGCGCCGGCTGCCGCGCGAGCACCGGGAGCGCGTCGTCCTCGGGCACGAGGGAGACGTAGCGCTCGAAGGCCTTGTGGTATTCGCCGGGAGCGGGTCGATCGATTTCCATGCGCGCATTATGCCTTCAGAACCTTCGCGCCGTGCTCCTCGAGCAGGGCCCGCAGGATCGAGCGGTGGCAGCTCTCCTCGTCCACGCAGTAGCAGCCCACCGCGAAATCCGCGCCGTGCGACAGCGCGGCCAGGAGATCCAGGACCCGGCTCGCCTCCGGCCGCTTCATCTCCGACCGGAAGGTCCGGACGAATGACCGCCAGCCTCGAGCGTCCTCGACCTTGAGGGCCCGCTTGAGCAGCGCCTCCGAGGGCGCCAGGTTCGGCAGCCACACGTCGTAGAAATTGCGCGAGGCGAACTCGTGCTTCGGGACGCCCCGCGGCGGGCGCCGCACGGTCCCGATGCGGAGGCCCTCCCCTTTTTCGCGGGGAGAGCCGAGGCGGACGACACGGATGGCCACCGGTCAGCTCATTTCACGGCGGCGGCGGGCACTTCTCCCTACCCCAGCGTCGCGACCAGGATGGCCTTGATCGTGTGCATGCGATTCTCGGCCTGGTCGAAGACGACCGAGGCCGGGGACTCGAACACGTCGTCGGCCACCTCGAGACCCTCCATGCCGAACTTCTGGAAGAGCTCTTCGCCCTTGGTGGTCTCGCGATTATGGAAGGCCGGCAGGCAATGCATGAACTTGACGCGGGGATTGCCGGTCGCCTCCATGAGCGCGCTCGTCACGCGGTACTTCTTCAACATCTTGATGCGCTCGGCCCACTTCTCGGCGGGTTCGCCCATCGAGACCCAGACGTCCGTATGGAGGAAGTCGCAGCCGGCGACGCCCTTCTTCGGGTCCTCCGTCAGCAGGATCTTCGCGCCCGACTCGGCGGCGAGCTCCTTTGCCCGGGCGACGACCGGATCCGCCGGCCACAGGGACTTCGGCGCGCAGAGCCGGACGTCCATGCCCATCCGCGCGCCCGCGAGCAGCAGCGAGTTGCCCATGTTGTTGCGGGCGTCGCCGAGGTAGCAGTAGGCGATCCGGTCGAGGGGCTTGTCGGAGTGTTCCTCCATCGTCAGCAGGTCCGCGAGCATCTGCGTCGGGTGCGACTCGTCCGTCAGGCCGTTGTAGACGGGCACGCCCGCGTTGTCGGCGAGCTCCTCGACGACGCTCTGCTTGAACCCCCGGTACTCGATGGCGTCGTACATCCGGCCCAGCACGCGGGCGGTGTCGGCGATCGATTCCTTGTGGCCGATCTGGGAGCCCGACGGTTCGAGATAGGTGACGCCCATGCCCTGGTCGTACGCCGCCACCTCGAAAGCGCAGCGGGTGCGCGTCGAGCTCTTCTCGAAGATGAGACAGAGGTTCTTGCCGCGCAGACGGGGCACCTCGGTGCCGGCGTACTTGGCGCGCTTCAGGTCCCGGGACAGGTCGAGCAGGAATCGGATTTCCTGCTTCGAGAAGTCGGACATTTCCAGGACGCTGCGATTGCGGAGGTTGAACGGCATGGGGGCTATTTTCTCCTATTCACTGTTCCCACGGCGGGGGCGGCACGACGCCGACCGCCCGGTCCGCCTCGCGCGTGGCTTCGTCCACGGCGGACCCGATCCGCGCGAGCGCTTCCCGGGAGGACATCTCCGGCGGGACCTGGAAGGGCTCGCCGTACACGACGACGCACTTCGAGAACGGCTTCGGCGCGAGGTAGCGGTCCCAGGACTTCACGAACCAGGGCCGGCTGCTCGCGCTCGAGTACGGCAGGATCCACGCGCCGCTCTTGCGCGCGAGCTGGAGGATCCCGAGCTGCGCCGCGCGCGGCGGCCCCTTCGGGCCGTCGATCGTCAGGGCCGCCCGGTGGCCGGCGCCGATGTAGTCGACCATCTCCTGCAGGGCCTCGCGCCCGCCCTTTCCGGTCGAGCCGCGCACGGCGATGTAGCCATTCCTCTCGAGCCAGCGCGCGATGATCTCGCCGTCCTTCGAGCGCGAGGCCATCGTGACGATGTCCTCGTGCAGGTGCGCGAGGATGCAGAGGACCATCCGGCCGTGCCAGAGTGTGTAGATGAAGGGCAGCCCCTTCGCCCTCAGCCCGCGCTCGCGCTCCATGTGGATCTCCTCGATGCGGATCGTCGCCCGCAGCCCGAGGATCCCTCCGCCGATCAGGCCGGACGCGACGCGGGAAAACAGCATCGCCGCCCCGTCAGGAGCGGGGGTCGGCGAAGTGCGCCGCCACCTTCTCGTACACGCGCGGGATGATCTCGGGGACGGTCTTCACGCCCTTCGTGAAGACCGCGACGACGAACTCGCGGCCGTTTGGCAGGACGATGCGGGCGACGAGGTGGTGAAAGTCGAAGGCGTCGCCGGACTTCGCCCAGATGCGGCTGCCCTCGGGAAGGCCCCGGGCCGCCAGGCGCGCGTCCTCGGGCTCCATCTCCTCGAGCTTCTCGGGTCCCGTTGCGCGCGCGAGCAGCCCCAGCATCTCCTCGGTGAGCTTCGGCCCGGCGACCTCGCCCCGCGCGATCTCCTTCAGGATGCGCGCGGCCTCCATCGCCGACATGCGGTTGCGGTTCTTGCCGTCCTCGCGAAACGCCTGTTCGCGGCCGTAGGCATCCTCGCAAAAGGTCTTCTGGTCGGCGTTCAGGTTCGTGTAGCCGCGCCCGCGGTAGTAGGCGTTGACGACCTCGCGCCGGGCCTTCCACTTCTGCCACTCGGCGGCGTCGGCGATCTCCGGGCCCGAGGTCGTCCCGGTGATCGAGTCGACCACGAACCCCGTCGCGTCGTTCGAGGAGATGGTGATCATGTCCCGGACGGCCCGAACGAGCTCGGGATTGTCGGAGAGCCTGCCCGCCTCCTTCTGCGATTCGTAGAAGGAGAGGTAGCAGAGCTTCACGACCGAGCAGGGGTAGTAGTTCTGGTCGCCCCGGTATGACCCCGCGGGGAGCGTGGATGCCGCCGCTCCGGGCGACAGATCGATCACCGCGATCGAGATGCCCTCCGCCGTCAGACCGGACCTGGCGAACTCCTCGACGGTCTCGGCCGCGATCCTCGTCACCACCCGGTCGAGCTCTTCCGAGGCAACGAGCTTCGAGACGGGCGCCGGCTTCTCCGCCGGAAGCGAGACCGCAATCAGGAACGCCAGGGCCGCCGCGGCCCCGACGCGCTTCAGGAACGCGCTCCGCTCGAGCGGGGGAAAGACAGCGCGGCGGGAGGCACAGGCAATTGCGCCTGGCGGCGCTTGCGCGCGCGCACGACCATCACCGTGATCGTCACGCCCATCGTGAATGGCATGCCCGCCATCAGCAGGATCGACCAGTACATTCCCCGCCACACCGACGTCGACCCGGGCTTGTCGGCATTGGACGCCGCACCGACGCAGTTCGGGCAGGCCGAAAGCAGGGCCGGCACCAGGACCGCGACGAGGACGACGAGCAGGGCGACGCGGACGGCCGATTTCATCCCCCTCACCTTACCCGAATCGGCCCCGGGGGGTAAAGCCGGTAGAGCATCGCGTAGATCACGACCCCCGTCACGGAGACGTACAGCCACAGGGGAAACGTCCAGCGGGCGATCCGGCGGTGTTTCGGGTCCTGGCGCTTGAGCCCGAGGTAGAGGGTCCGCAGGACGAGCGGCACGATCACGATCGCGAGGAGGGTGTGCGTCCCCAGGATCGTGAAATACAGGGTCCGCACGGCCCCCTGCCCCGTGAACCGCACCGACCCGACGTGGGCGTGGTACCAGAGGTAGCACGCGAGGAACGCCGTCGACACGACGGCGGCCGAGAGCATGAGCTTCCTGTGCCGCTCGATCGCGCGCGCCCGGATGGCGCGGTAGGCCAGGACGAGGAGGACCGCCGACGTCGCGTTCAGCGTCGCGTTGACCGCGGGGAGATCCGTGATTTCCAGGGGACGCCGCCGTCTGTCCGTCTAGATCAGGTACACGATCGCAAAGAGCAGGATCCACACCAGGTCGACGAAGTGCCAGTACAGGCCGAGCGTCTCGATGCCGAGGTGGTGCTCCGGCGTGTACTTGCCGAGAAACGCCTTGCCCGTGCACCAGGCGATGCAGACGACGCCGCAGAAGACGTGGAAGCCGTGGAAGCCCGTCATCGTGTAGAAGGTCGAGCCGAAGAGCGAGACGTGCGGGTTGAAGCCCTCGTGGAGCAGGTGCCGGTACTCGAAGACCTGCACGCCGAGGAAGATCGAGCCCCCGAGCAGCGTCAGGCACATGAAGAGCTTCATCTTCCGCATGTCGCCCTTCTGGATCCATTCGAGCGCCTTGACCATCGTCACCGAGGAACAGATGAGGATGAACGTGTTGCCGGCCGTCAGCCAGATGTTCAGCTGCGTCTTCGGGTCGGGCCACTGCGAGCCGAACCGCAGCACGATGTAGGAGCCGATCAGCCCCGTGAAGAACATCACCTCGGAGCAGAGGAAGACCCACATCCCCATCTTGTCGTGGGGAATGCCGGTCGTCGTCTCATCTTCGAGGCGGTGCGGGTCGAACGTGATCGCTTCAGCGTCCATGTTTCTCTAGTTCTTCCTTCCCGTTCGGTTCACGGTTCACGGCCTCGGCAGGACCTGCTCGCCGATGCCCACGGAAACCAGGATCATCCCCAGGATCAGGGTCGATGCGAACAGGATGCCCATGATCCGGCGCTCGAACTTCAGGTGCATGAAATACAGCGCGACGAGCACGGCCTTGATGATGGCCATGGCCACGATGCCGCCGCCGAGGACGAGCCTCGAGTGGTGCGGCAGGATCGCCCAGCCGATCTCGACGATCGTCAGCCCCAGCAGCCACCAGAAGATCGACATGTAGTTCGGGATCGTGTGGCCGTCGGACGTCATCCGGTCCTCCTTCAGTGCGCCGCGCGCGAGAGGATGAAAAAGATCGAGCCGAGAAAGAGCGCGACCCCGACCGCCACGAGCGTCCACAGCAGCCGCAGGTTGGCCGCGCTCTTCGAGCTCATCGGTCGAACACCATCAAACCGAGGAGCAGCGGCAGGTAGATCACGGACACGAGGAAGAGGCGCCGCGCGGCGCCGATCGAGCGCTTCCACAGAAAGACCAGGGCGCAGCCGAGGAACGCGATGCCGAGCAGGAGCGCGCCCCACAGGTACGCATGCCCCGCCGCGGCCAGCAGCCCCGCCGCCAGCGTCACCGGCAGGAGGGCCGTGGCGTAGAGCGCCGCCTGCCGCCCGGTCGAGGACCCGTCGCGGTCGCGGACCGCGAGCATCGGGAATCCGCCGCGGGCGTAGTCCTCGCGGTAGAGCCAGCCGATCGCCAGGAAGTGCGGCAGCTGCCACAGGAACAGGATCGCGAAGAGCCCCCAGCCGGCGGGGCCGAGGCTGCCCCGCGCGGCCGCCCAGCCCATGAGCGGGGGTAAGGCGCCCGGGACCGCGCCCACGACCGTGCAGAGGGAGCTCACGCGCTTGAGCGGCGTGTAGGCGAGGACGTACGACAGGAGCGACACCGCGCCGAGCGCGAGCGTCAGCAGGTTCACCCCGGCGAGGACGACGAGGCCGACGGCGGAGATCGTCAGCCCGAAGGCCAGCGCGTCCGCCGGCGTCACCCGCCCCGCGGGCAGCGGGCGGCGGCTCGTGCGCGTCATGCGCGCGTCCGCGTCCCGCTCGAGATACTGGTTGAGCGCCGAGGCGCCGCCACACAGCAGCGCGGTGCCGGCCATGAAGAGCAGGAAGTTCGCCGCCGACAGGGCGGATCCCCCGCCGACCGCGTAGCCGACCGCGGCGGTCACGAGCACGAGCGACGTGATCCGCGGTTTCGTCAGCTCCACGAAGTCGCGCGACCCGCGAGGGCGCGACGGCGAGTCCGGCGACGGGAGCTACTTCCACGCGGTCGCCCTCCCGGCCAGGGCCGGACGCATCGGGATGACGTTGCCGCGGCGGCGCTCGACCGCGAGCGACGCGAAGCCGAAGGCGATCGTCGAGCCGAGCAGCAGCGCGCCCGTCGCAACGTGCGCCGTCGTGACGATCACCGCCTTGCCCGTGAGGACCGTGGCGGCGCCGAGCGAGATCTGGACGAGCACGAGCGCCGAGAGCCAGAGCGCGGTCTTCCGGACGCCCGGGCGGCCGGAGCGGAATGCCCGGACGGCGCACGCGGCGACGCACGCGGCGACGACGAGGGCCCACACACGGTGCGCGAAGTGGATCGCCACCGGGAACGCCGCCAGCGGCGGGACGATCCGGCCGAGCGCCAGCGGAAAGTCCGGGATCGCGAGCCCGGCCTTGTTGTGGCGCATCACGGCGCCGATCAGCAGTTGCAGGAAGATCGGCCGCGCCGGTCCACGCGGCCATCCGCGCGACGGGATTGGCGGCGTAGGCGGCCCGGAGGCTGACGGGCGCGCGGTCCTTCCAGGAGCGCGAGGTCACGACCGCGATCGCCACCGTGAGGCAGAAGAACGTCTGCGCCAGGCACGCGTGCGCGACCGAGACCGCGGGCGGCAGAAACAGGAGCACGGTCAGCCCGCCGAGCAGTCCCTGGGCGATCACCGCGCCGAGCGCGAAGTAGCCGAGCCGCCGGACCCAGCGCCGCGGCTCGCGGCGCGAGAGCCAGATCGCGAGGACCACCGTCAGCGATCCCGACGCCCGAGGCGATGAGCCGGTGCGCGTGCTCGAAGCGGATGCCGCCGACCATCTTGGACAGCGGGAGGTGAACATGTTCTGCCCGTACGTCGGCGGCCAGTCGGGCACCGAGAGGCCCGACTCCGTCGAGGTCACGAGCCCGCCGGCGACGATGAGACAGAGCGTCGCCGCCGCCGTCAGCACGGCGAACCGGTGGAGACCGACCCCCGCTCCGCCCCGGGCGAAGGACGACTCAGCCATGCGACTGGACGGGGGTCGGGCCGGGCGCTTCGTTCTGCGGCCAGTAGTCCGCGCCGTGTCCCGGCGCGCTGTACTCGTAGGGCCCGCGGTAGACGGTCGGAACGCGGCCGACGAAGTTCTCGTGCGGGGGCGGCGAGCTCGTCTGCCACTCGAGCGTGTTGGCGTGCCACGGGTTCGGTCCCGCGACCTTGCCGCGGCGCAGCGAGAGCAGGAAGTTCAGGACGAGGATGATCTGTCCCGCCCCGAGGACGAAGAGCGAGATCGTCATGAACTGGTTCAGGGGCTGCAGGCCCTTCAGGTGCGCGTACTGGGAGTAGTCGTAGATCCGGCGCTGCATCCCGCGCATCCCGAGGAAGTGCATCGGGAAGAAGACGAGGTTGAACGTGACGAACGTGATCGCCCAGTGCACCTTGCCCCAGGTCTCGTTCATCATCCGGCCGAACATCTTCGGGTACCAGTAGTAGAGCCCGGCGAACGCCCCGAAGAGCGAGCCGCCGAAGAGCACGTAGTGGATGTGCCCGACGATGAAGTACGTGTCGTGGATGAAGATGTCCACCGGCGTCGAGGCCATGAAGATGCCCGACAGGCCGCCGATGACGAACATCGCGACGAACGACAGGGCGTTCAGCATCGGCGTCGTGAAGTGGATGTTCCCGCCCCACAGCGTCCCGAGCCAGTTGAAGGTCTTGATGGCCGACGGCACGGCGATGACCATCGTCGAGATCATGAAAGTCGTGCCGAGGATCGGGTTCATGCCGCTCTGGAACATGTGGTGGCCCCAGACGATGAAGCCGAGGCCCGCGATGCCGCACATCGAGTAGGCCATCGCGCGGTAGCCGAAGATGGGCTTGCGCGCGAAGACCGGCAGGATCTCCGAGGTGATGCCCATCGCGGGCAGGATCATGATGTAGACCTCGGGGTGCCCGAAGAACCAGAACAGGTGCTGCCAGAGGAGCACCTGGCCGCCGCCGGCGTTGGGCCACGGCTGGCCGGAAACGATGAGCCCGGCGGGCAGGAAGAACGTCGTCCCGAGGATGCGGTCGAAGAGCAGCATGATCAGCGCGGCCGACAGCACCGGCAGCGCGAGCAGCAGCAGGAGCGCCGTGATGAAGAGCGCCCACACGGTCAGCGGCAGCCGGAAGAAGGTCATACCCGGCGCCCGCAGGTTGATGATCGTGGTGATGAAGTTGACCGCGGTCAGGAGCGACGACAGGCCCAGGATCAGGAGCGCGATGAGCCAGAGCGTCTGCCCCTTCGGTTGGATCGCCGAGAGCGGCGCGTACGAGGTCCATCCGCCGGCGGCCGCGCCGCCCGTCACGAAGAAGGACCAGAGGATCATCACCGCCGCGGGCACCGCCACCCAGAAGGACATCATGTTCAGCTTCGGGAAGGCCATGTCGCGCGCGCCGATCTGGATCGGTACGACGTAGTTGCCGAACGCGCCGATCAGGATCGGCATGATCGCGAAAAAGATCATGATCGTCGCGTGCATCGTGAAGAGGGAGTTGTAGTACTCCGGCAGCATCAGTCCGCCCGGCATGCCCTCCGGCGCGAGCTTGCCCATGAACGCCATCGCCCGCCCGGGCCACGCCAGCTGCTAGCGGACCAGCGTCGCGAGCAGGCCGCCGACGATGAGCATCGTCAGCGCGTAGAAGAGGTACTGGATGCCGATCACCTTGTGATCGAGCGAGAAGACGTACTTGCGCCAGAAGGAGGTGGGGGCCGCGTGGACCCCGGCGTGGTGGACTTCCCGCGGCTTGGCGACCGTGCTCAAGAATTACCCCCCTTTTCCGACGCCCCGACGCCGGTCGCCGGGGCCGGCGGCTGTGCCTGGCTGGTCTGCGCCGCGGCCGGCTGCTCCGATCCGCCCTGCGCGGCAGCTTTAGGCTCCTCGGCGTTCTGCGCCGAGAGCTGTTCGACCATCCACTTCTGGTAGTCCTCGGCCGAGTCCACCGTGACGAATCCCTTCATCCGGTAGTGCCCGAGGCCGCACAGCTCGGCGCACGCGATCTCCCAGTGGCCGACCTTCGTGCCCTCGAACCAGATGCGCGTGGTCATCCCCGGGACCGCGTCCTGCTTGACGCGGAACTCCGGCAGGAAGAACGAGTGGATGACGTCCTTCGAGGTCAGCTCGACGATGACCGGCTTGCCCACGGGAAAGTGGAGCTGGTTCAGCGTCACGAGGTCGTCGGGCGTGTTGAACTTGCCGTCCGGGCCGGGATAGCGGAAATTCCAGGCGAACTGCTCGCCCGTGACCTGGATGTGGATCGCGTCCTGGGGCATGTGCTCCTTGATCTCTTCCCACATGCGGCGGGAGAGCAGCGCGAGCGTGACGCAGATCAGCGCGGGGATGATCGTCCAGATGACCTCGAGGCGGTTGTTGCCGTGCGTGTACGTCGCGACGCGGCCCTCGCGGTGGCGGTACCTCCACAGGAAGATCAGCAGCATCGCCTCGACGATGACGAAGACCACGCCCGTGATCCACATGATGAGGTGGAACATGCCGTCGATCTGCGGCGCGTAGGTCGACGCCTGCTCCGGAAGCCGCATCCACGCGGGCCAGGCGCCATCGAGCGCGCGGGCGGACGCCGGAGCGAGCGCCGCCCCGCAAAAGAAAAGCGCCGACCGGAGGACCCGGGCGGCGCACGGAGACCGTTTTGTGTCGTTCACAGCGGCCTAGAGTACCGGACTATCCCTTGAAGTTGAAGTCCACGGTTTTCGTGTCCGTGCCCGTGATCGTCACGTTCTGGGTCTGGGTGCCGTACTTCTCGTGCCACGCCTCGATCACGTAGTTGCCGGGCGGCAGGTTCTTGATCTCGAACGTGCCCTGGTCGTTCGTCACCGCGAAGAATGGATGCGTGAACACGCCCGTGTACGCGCCCATCCACTTGTGCACGTCGCACTTGAAGCGGATCGGCGTCTCGGCGGTGTCGAACTTCTTGACGGTCTCCATGCCCTTGAACGGCTGGCCGATGTTGAACTCGGCGTTCATCTTCGGCAGGGCGTGGATGTTGTGGAGCGTGCCGTCGCTGTTCAGGACGTTGAGCGGCTGGCCGACCATCATGCCGAACACGTGCGGGTGGTACTGGCAGCCGCGCTGGTCGAGCGTGATCGCCTCGGTCGGCGCGGGGTAAGTCCCGGTGACGCCTTCCTTGACGTACACGAGCACCCACTCGAGGGTCCTGTTGGGGTTGACCACCACTTCCTCCTCGTACACGGGCTCCTTGTGCTGGGACTTGCAGAAGGCGTCGGCGTCCATCTTGATGGGGGCCATCGCGGGGGCCGCCCCTTCGAAGTTCACTTTGCCGGTGAGGGTGGCGCCGCCCGCGGCAGGCGCCGCGGCCGGAGCCGCCGCCGCGGCCGTCGAAGCCGAAGCGGCCGGCTTGGCGGCCCCTTCGTCCTCCATGAGAGCGTCCTCGTCTTTCTTCCCGCCGCAGGCGAGAAGGGCGAGGGTCGCGGACGTCAAGAGGCAGAGATAAAGGGCGCGCTTCAGCATCGGAAAAGCTCCTTTGTGATTTCTGTCAGGCCCCCCGGGGCGCTGCCGCACTCGCGCAGAAGCCACCGAAAGCCCCGGCATCATATCGGAGCCCTCCTCGCGTTTTCAAGCGCGCGTCGGGTGGTATGTTGCCGTCCGGCCGTGCCGACGACGACGATTTCCGCCGAGAAACTCTCCAAGTCCTTCTCGGAGACGCCGCTGTTCTCCGACGTCTCCTTCACGGCCGCCGGAGGCCTCGTCGCGGTGGCCGGCGCCAACGGCAGCGGCAAGACGACCTTTCTCAAGATCCTGGCCGGGCTGCTGCGCCCATCGGCCGGACGGGTGCGGATCGAGCCCGCGGAAACGCCCGCCGGACGCCGCCTGGCGGTGGGTTGGGCCGGGCCGGACCTCTCCCTGTACGGGGAGCTCACCGCCGAGGAAAATCTGCGGTTCTTCCGGACGGCAGGCGGCCGGGACGCCACGCTGCCCGACATCCGGCGCCGCCTGGCCGAGGTCGGTCTGGCCGAGGAGGCGATGGGGCGCCGGATCGAGGAGTTCTCGACCGGCATGAAACAGCGCCTGAGAATCGCCTTCGCCCGGCTTTTCGATCCCCCGGTGCTGATTCTCGACGAGCCGATGATCGGCCTGGATACCGTGGGGCGCGAAACGATCGCGCGGGTCGTCGCGACGGCGCGCCGGGACGGCGTCGTGATCCTGGCGTCGAACGACGAGCGGGATTTCGTCGCGCCCGAGCAGCGGATCGAGATGGGAGCCGGGAGGCGGACCCCGTGAGCGCGCTGGCCCGCGCCTGGGCCATCTGCGCCAAGGACGCGACGCAGGAGCTGCGGCGCCGGGTCGCGATCGTCGCCGTGTTCTTCTTCGCGGCCACCGCGCTGACGCTCGTGTCGTTTGCGATCGGGCCGTTCCGGCTGCCCGCCGACGACCGCCCGGCCCTGCAGGCGGCGCTTCTCTGGATCATTCTCTTCTTTGCCGCCGCAACGGGACTGCCGCGCGCGTTCGTCGCGGAGGAAGAGGCGGGCACCGGGCTCGCCCTGCGCAAGACCGTTCCCGCCGAGCTCGTGCTCGCCGGAAAGAGCCTCTTCAACCTCGCGCTCTTTCTCGCGATCGCGGCCGTCACCATCCCCGGCTTCCTCGTCCTGCTCGACTGGAAGATCGGCAACGCGGCCGGGGTCGCGGCGACGATGCTCGCCGGTGGCTACGGCCTGGCCGTGGTCTCGACGTTCCTCTCGGCCCTGGTCGCGCGCGCCGGCCAGCACAACACCCTTTTCGTGCTGATCGCCTTCCCGCTGGTGCTCCCGCTGCTGCTCATGGCGATCGCCGCGACCATCGAAGCCACGGCCGGCGGATTTCCCGTCCTGCCGTTGAAGGTCCTGATCGCATACGATGGCGCCTCGACCGGAGCGGCGTACATGCTGGCGACGGTCGCGTGGGAAGACTGAAGACGGAAGCGAATTCATGAAAGTCCTGAAGCTCCTCCTGCTCCCCTACCTCGGCGCCGTCGTCGCGGCCGCGTTCCTGTGGCCCGAGCCGGCAAAGGGATTCCTCGGCGAGTCCTCGCGGATCGTCTTCTTTCACGTGCCCTGCGCGTGGACGTCGACGCTCGCCTTCCTGGTGGCGGCCGGATACTCGCTCGCGTACCTGATCCGCGGCAACCCCTGGCACGACGACGTCGCCGCGGCGGCCGTGCGGATCGGCCTGCTCTTCGGCGTCCTGACGCTGATCACCGGGTCCCTCTTCGCCAACATCATGTGGGGCACCTGGTGGAACTGGGACCCGCGCGAGTCCTCGTACCTGCTGCTCGTCTTCCTGTACGCGGCGTACCTCTTCCTGCGCTCGGCCGTCGAGGACCCCGAGCGGCGCCCGCGCATCGCGGCCGCGTACGCCCTGTTCGCCGCGGTGCTGATGCCCTTTCTCACGTTCGTCGCGCCCCGGGTCACGGCGTCGCTCCACCCCCAGACCGTCATCAACCCGCAGGGCAAGATCCTCATGGACACCCCCACCCGGGTCGTCTTTTTCGGCGCCATGGCCGGCTTTTCGGCCCTTTTCCTCTGGATCCTGTCGATCGACGCCCGCGTGTCCCGGCTGCGCCGTGCCGCCCGGAAGGGGACGGGGGCCTGATGCATCTGGATCAGGCGGCCCGACCTGTCCTGGGCGACAGTTGCGTCGGACGCTCAGGAAGGAGAGACTCAATCCGATGACCAGCCTCGGATACCTCGCCGCGGTCAACGTCGTGATCTGGGTTGGGCTTTTTGCCTACCTCTGGCGGCTGGACCGCCGCGTCTCGGAAAGGGAACGGTCCTGACATGAAGAGAGGCTACTGGCTCGCGGCGGCCTTCACGCTCGCCTTCGTCGGGTTCGGGTTGACGGCGTTCCAGAAGACCCTGACGCCCTACCTCTCCTTCGACGAGGCGAGGAAGGCGCGCGGCGTCGTGCAGGTCATGGGCGCGCTCGACAAGCAGAGCGACCGCTACGACGCGAAGAACGAAGAGCTCGGCTTCGACCTCGTGGACGCCGGCGGCCGGCACATGCCCGTCGTCTACCGGGGCGTGCGCCCCGGCAACTTCAAGGACGCCATCTCGATCGTCGCGATCGGGCGTTACCACGAGGGCCGGATCGAGGCGGAGAAGCTGCTCGTCAAGTGCCCGTCCAAGTACCAGGGAGCGGAGGTCGAGAAGGCCTACGCGTCCCAACCCGCCCCGGGCAAAGCCTCCTGATGTACGTCTGGCCCGGCGTCGCCGCGATCTGGGGCGCGCTGCTCTTCGGCCTCGCTTCGGCATTCACGTACCTGCGCGTCGACCGCGGCCGCAAGGACCTGCTGCCGCTGGCGCGCACGACCTACACCGCCTTCGCCGTCTCGGTCGTGGCGGCCGCCGCGATCCTGATGACGCTCCTGCTGCAGCACCGGTTCGACGTCTCGTACGTCAATTCGTACTCGGGCGCGGACCTGCCGCTGCACTTCCTGATCTCGACGTTCTGGGCCGGGCAGGAGGGATCGTTCCTGCTGTGGTGCTTCTGGGGCTCGCTCATCGGCCTCTTCGTCTGGAGGAGCGCCAAGGAGCAGGAAGCCCCGGTGATGGTCGTCTACCTCTCGACGTTCCTCGGGCTGATCGCGATCCTCTGCAAGCAGAGCCCCTTCAAGCTGCTGCCGCCGCCCGCGCCCCTCGACGGCGTCGGCCTGAATCCGCTCCTCCAGGACCCCTGGATGGTGATCCACCCGCCGATCATGTTCATCGGCTTCGCCTCGCTGTCGGTCCCCTTCTCCTTCGCCATCGCCGCGCTCTGGAAAAAGCGCTGGGACGGCTGGATCACGCGGGCCCTGCCGTGGGCGCTGCTGACCTTCCTGACGCTCGGCACCGCGATCCTGATGGGCGGCTACTGGGCCTACAAGACGCTCGGCTGGGGCGGCTACTGGGGATGGGACCCGGTGGAGAACACGAGCCTCGTTCCGTGGCTCTTCACGGCCGCGCTCGTGCACGGCATGTTTCTCCAGCGCTCGCGCAAGCGCCACCGCAAGGTCAACCTGCTGCTCGCGTGCACGGCCTACGCCGCGATCCTCTACGGCACCTTCCTGACCCGTTCGGGCGTGCTCGCGGATTTCTCGGTTCACTCGTTCATCGATCTCGGCATCACGGGATGGCTCGTCGGGATCCTCGGGACGTTCATCGGCCTGTCGGTCGTGCTGCTCGCGTGGCGCTGGCGCTCGATCCCGCGGACGGAGGAAGACGAGTCGCCGTTGCTCTCGCGCAGCGTCTTCTTCATCCTGGGCATCGCCGTCTTCTGCGCGCTCGCCTGCGTGATCCTGCTCGGGACCTCCGCCCCGATCCTGACGCGACTGACCTCGACGCCGTCGCAGGTGCAGACGAGCTTCTACGGGAAGACCACGACACCGGCGGGCTTCCTGCTGGTGCTGCTGTGCGGGCTCGTGCCCTTCGTGGGATGGAAGGGCGAGACGGCCGGAAGCCTCTTCAAGAGCGCCCGCCGCTCGCTCGCCGTCGCCGCCGTGCTGACCTTCGCGGCCTTCGCGCTCGGCGCCAACCAGCCGGCCTCGCTCGTCCTGCTCTTCGCGGCCTTCTTCGCCGCCGACATGAACCTGCGTGCCGTGCTGCGCAAGGCGGGCAACGGGAATTTCGGCGGCGCCGGCGGATACCTTGCGCACGTCGGAGTCGGCATCATGCTCGCGGGCATCGTCATCTCGGGGGCCTACGCCGTGTCGCAGCGCGTCACCCTGCCGACGAACGTGCCAAAGAAGGTCGGCGACGCGACGCTGACGTTCCTGCGCATCGTGCCCGGCTCGGCCGACCGCAAGCAGGCCATGGAGGTCCGGGTCGAGACCGCCAAGGGCAAGACCTTCTACGCGTACCCGAAGATGTACGAGAACAGCCGGACGGGCCAGCTGATGGTCAATCCCTCGATCCGGAACTCGGCCTTCATGGACCTCTACATCGCGCCGCAGCAGTACGACCCGGGCCAGCCGCAGGTTGTCGGCCGCGACGTCCGCCTGACGAAGGGCACGACGACGAACATCGAGGGCACCGGCTTCACCTTCCGCGACTTCAACGCCGACCGGTCGGCGATGATGCGCGGCGAGAAGACGATCCTGGTGCTCGCCGACTTCACGATCACGCCGCCGGACGGCGTCAACCGGGACATGACGATCAAGTACGTCTTCCACATGGACGGCCGGCCGGAGGAGGCCCAGGTCGTCGCGATCCCCGGCTTCGAGAACGGCAAGGCCCGCGTCCTCGCCGTCTCGCCCAACGACGGCGCCATCGTGCTGCGCCTGACCGGGGTCTCGAAGAACCCGAAGGACGAGTTCCAGGCCGCGACCGTCGAGTCGCTCTCGGTCGACGTCACGCACAAGCCGCTCATCGCGCTCGTCTGGGGCGGCTTCTACGTGATGATGGCCGGCGGCCTGCTCGCCTTCATCAAGCGCTCGAAGGAGGCCCGCCGGGCCGTGCTGGAGGCCTCGCCCGAAGCCACGGTGCGCCCCGAGACGCCGGTCGCGCCGACGGGGCCCGCCCTGCCCGCGCACTCGCGGTCGCCGCTCGGGTAGCTCCGGGGCGTACAATCGCTACGTCGGATCGGACCATTCCGATCGTTCGACGGGAGCTGCTAGACCGGGCTCCTAGCAGGCATGAGCATAGTTTTCCAGCATCCGGCGCACTCGGTCCCTCGATGACGCAGTCGCGCCCAAGAGATCGACCTCCGAGCAGGCAAAGCTCGACAGCGGGCCCTTCGGAAACCCGGGCAGACTCTGATCCACTGTCAAACTGGCGACCAGCCAAACGTCAGCCAACGAAGCCGAATCACCGAGGCCTCGCACGACGAATCGATGAAGAGTGATCGGAAGGGACTCGCCCGGCCGTAGCTCCGCCGCGAGGAGCAGCGGATCCGAAGCGTTGCCCATCTGCCATCCGTCTTTCAGCTTCCTGCCGATTCCCATCCTCAGCACGACGTTCTTGGCCAGTCCATCAGCACCGAGGTCGGCAGGGATCGAGCTCGAGACGATGCCCGACTTGATCTCGACTTCGATCGAGCTTTCCGTTCGGACGCTCTTCCCCTCGAGTCGCATTACGAACGGATAGGTACTCCCTGTCGAGTCGAGCAGAATCGGCTCGGACGTCGGCTCGGGCGGTTTCGCGGAACTTAGCGCGGGGCCGACCAACACCGTCACCAAGAAACCTAGTGCGATGACTCTAAAGGCTACTGAGCGCACGGTCTGCCTTCGAAGAAACAGTGAACGATCCAAGTCGCCACCAATACAGGAATACACGGTTTACTCCGATCGACAGGAGCAGAAAAGGCTCCTTCGCGTCGAGCCCAAGGCCATGGAAGTTCTGTCACTCCGCCTCTCCTTTCTAGTGCTATGGACATTCGGGGTGATGCGCCTTGATAACCTCGACAGGACTCCCTACAACTGAGCCCGGACCGTACCAAAAGGCTTCGGCTGTTATGTGACACTCCTTCTTGATTACTCCATTCTCACCAATAAGCCGAAATGGCCCATCAATAACCTGCGGCACCTGGATGTCGCGGCCAAGCCGAAGCTCGGATCGTGTGCCATCGGCGTGACTGATGTAGTAGGAAGGAATCATAGGCCCGCGACTAAGAGGGCTACTGGTGCACCCCACACCCGAAGCCGGGATTGAAATCTCGATGCCCAGACTAGTACTTTTTAACGGAGGGCAGCTGGGAACCAAATACTCAATCAGAATCCACTTCCTCAACGGTTGCTCCGCGAGCACATATTCTGATGACACCCCGCCGTGACAACCGTTCACACCTGCCAGCAGGCATATTGCCATGGAGAGAGTCCTCGCGCGCCTGAGCGCCTCATTTCTGCTTACTGCACGCAAGGTTTTCCTTCAACGGTCTGACCTGCAAAACAAGGTACAAGTGGAACGATTTCATGAAGGCCGGAAGGACTGCTGGACTCGGTTGACTGATTTAGAAGTAGAGGGCGCTTGCCCTCCTGATACTCCCAGACGCTCGTTGTTGGGAAGGCGGTACGGCTTCCCACTAACCTAACTTGTCCATCCGCGCCGACGACGACCTGCATGTTGAGCCGAATACTATCGTATGGAGCGATAGGAAAAGCCCAGGCGAACCCGTTTTGGGCGTCGAAACTTGCCGTCATTCCAGTTGCGCCATCGACATGAAATAGCTTGGTCACGTCACCGTTGGCAGTGCCCGTCATCGCGATTTGAAATCCGAGGATCGGGATTTCGATACGGCTCATTTGAGGGATCGTAGGCTGTGTTTGAATTTCGCCGGTCTTAGTGTTGACTATCCATTGCAGCTGAACCCTTGAGGTAAGAGTTGGATCTGACGCCGAGGGCCCGCGCCCATCTCCGAAGCCAACGCCTCCGAAGCGCTGGGTTGCAATATACGCCTCTGCGCAGAAGCCAACCCAGTCGCCGCCAACGCCGATCGGCTGCGAGCAAAGACCGTTTCTATCAACCATCGCCACAGGATTGTTTCTAGCGTAGGCGTACCGATTCCAGCTCTGCGAGTCGCGAGCGTGCCCCTGCACGCGATCCGGTACCACAAACCGGCCCAGATTGAAGTCATGGTGCCTCGCGTGATCGTAGAAGTGATTATCCTCCGTGTCTCTCTCCATCGCCGCAAACCCGACGCGCTGGAGGGGCGGGACCACCGGGCTGAGGAGATCGCCGTAGGGCCAGTACTTCGGCTGCTCGAGAAACCCTGATCCGCCAGTGGCCGCATCCACGGTAAGACGGATGGTACCAAGGTGATCCGACGAATGGAACCGCCACGCCCCGGAACGCCCGGCTGCTTGCCGAGGTACGAGGCGACCGCGACGTTGCCGATGTAGATGTTGTCCCGTGAAGGCAGCGAGTCGGCGAATTCCGTCACGACGCGGTTGTCGTTGTCCCGGAGGGTGTAGAGCGAGCCGCCGGCGATCGGCTTGTAGGCGGTCCAGAGGTTGTTGTCCGCCATGCCCTTGACCGCGTCGGCCTCGGTGATCGAGTTGGCGGGGCACGCGTGGGAAGGACTGCAGGTGAAGAGGACCTGCTCCGTGATCGCCACTTCGACGTACGCGGTCGTCGGATCCGAGCAGAGGGCGTCGACGTAGGTGCCCGCGCAGGCCGGGCTATACGCGCTTCCGTGCTCGGCCTTCATGAAGAGGACGGCCGCCTGAGCTCGCGTCGTCGCTGCATCCGGGAGCAGTAGTTCCCGCCGCCGCAGCCGGCTGTCAACCCCTGATCGAGGACGGTCTTGGTGTAAGCAAAGTCAGGTCAGTGCAATGGACGTCGGCAAACGGAAGAGAGCTCTCGGAGCAGCTCCCGCTGTAGGGGGTGTACGGCTTACCCTGACGATGTACCGGGCGATCTCGCGCCGCGGGACGGTGCCGGTGTCGCTCGCTGGCGCCCGGACCAGGCGCTCGTCGCCGCCGCTGTAGAGGTACTGCCACGTGATGCTGCTCTTCAGGTCCTTGCTCTGCCGGTTGCTCGCGTCGTAAGTCAGCGTCTCGCCGCCGTAGGTGAGCATGTTGCCGCGAGTGTCGTAGGTCGCGCTGGGAATCTTGTTGTTCGCACAGGTGGTCGTGCAGAATGTCGTCCCGGCCTTCGTCAACAGGTTGCCATACGCGTCGTAGGTGTACGCCTGGGAGGACCCCAGGTTGGCCGACAGCAGCCGCGAAAGCGAGTCGTACGAGAACTGGTCGGTTCCCATCGTCAGGATGTTCCCCGCGGCGTCGTACGTCATGTTCCCGGTGTCGAACAGGAACAAGCCACCGACAGAACCCTGGACCTGCCGCGGCCGTGGGATCCCCGAAGTGTCCTGGTAGACGATGGTCACGAGGCTGTTCGAAGCCCCACTCTGCAGGGACGTGTAGCTTCCGAGATTGCCCGCGGCGCGAAACGTCGGCGTCACCGTGATCGCCGGAATCGACGTGTTGTCGTAGTCCTTCCCGGCGACGCCGAGGCTGCTCAGCCTGCCGTTCGTGTACGTCAGCGTCTCCTGGAACTGAGTCGACAAGCCTCCCACGCGGGGGTGCTTGTGCGACGAGACCAGGCCGAGCGAGTTGTAACCCCACGTCTCCGAGGCCCCGCTGACTCCCCCGATCTTGAGGCCCGAGGGAGAACCGAGCATGGTGACGTTCTTGACCGAGACCCGGCCGCCGAGACCACCGTACGTCATGTCCTCCTCGAGGAGCTCGGTTGCCACCGTTGCCGGATAGAGGGGTGTGAAGAGGGGGTTTGCGCCGAGGCGGCGAGTGAGCTTGCCGCCCGAGGCCGATCCGCCGTTGAAGTTCGACGTGGTGCCGTCTTTGCAGGTGGCGGTGTCGGCAGTCCCGTTGCCGTCGTAGCAGTTCAGAGCGTACTGCACGCTGCCGACGAGGTCCTGAGCAAGACGGCCGGCGCCGTCGTACGTGTAGCTGTGGGTGACCTGGGAGGGGCTCGTTCCCTCGATCTTGATCCGCGCGTTTCCCAGGCTGCCGTGCCGCGTGAACGGGTCGACTGCGATGTTGGTGTAGTTGACCGTTCCCTTCTCGGGAGTGATCTCCTGGGTGAGGTAGCCGAACGCGTTGTAGACGAAAGTGCGCGACTGCGCCCCCTGCGCTACCGTTCGCAGCTTGTCGTTGACGTCGTATGTGTACGACGCGAAGCCTCCGGCCGGGTCCGTCACCGACTTGACCCGTTCGAACAAGTCCTTGACGCTCGTCGTCGTCGAGAGCGCTCCGGAGCTGCAGGCTGACCCGTACCAGGTTCCGTTGACGCAAGTAGACACGGCTTCCTTGGTATCGCTGTAAAGAATGGAGCCGTCAGTGCGAGACGTCGCCACGTAGGTTGCATTGCTCGGTCCCGTCACGGCCTGGGCCTGCTGAAGGGGTCGTAGTTCGATCTCGTCGTCCCGAGCGGATTCGTTGACAGGCAGTCACCCGTCGGAGAGGTGCAGGAGCCCCACTCGGACGTGAAGTACTCCCGTCCTGCGGCGTCGAAGCCGTGTGTGCGGACCGCATAGGCCCAGGCACCCGTCTGGTTGATCTCCCGCGTGAGTCTGCCCAGACCGTCGTAGATGTATTGCTCCCAGGTGAGGCTGCCTCGCGTCACCGTGGTTTTCGTCGTCGTGTCTTAGTAGACCCCGATCGGGGTTTCTCCGGGAGGAGAGATCGACGTGACACGTCCGAGGGCGTCATAGACGTACCCGGTCGCCTGGCCTCCGGTGTCGTACGAGGTCGTGATCCAGCCCGTCGTCGCGTTCCGGGCATGTTTCGCGTGTACCAGCCCATCTGCTTCTGTCACCCTGAGCTTGTCCCACCATGCGCTCGTCAGCAGCAGGCCATTCTGAAACGTTCTTCCCTTCCCGAACGCGTCGTTGTCCCCGAAGGGGTTAAACGAAAGCAAGGCGGCCCAAGTCGTATAAACGGAGTGACACGGCGTCACGGGCGGAGGCGTGCCGGGGTACGGGTAGCCCGTGTACGTCGCGGTAAAGTCGTTCGCCGCGCTGCCGTTTCCGTCGTCGTACCAGCAGTGCAGCCAGACGATGCCGGTACCGTGGTCCCAACTCACCTTTCCCAGGAGAAACCCGTCGTCCGACTTGAATTCCGGACGCTCGTCGACGACGTAGCTTCCTTCGCTGACCGTGTGCTGGGAAGAGAGGTTCGGCAGTGCCGCGGTGTTTGCAGGCGGCGTCCCGTTCCACTGCTTGGGCGTCCATGCCATTGCCATGGTCCGAAGGTCGCGCCAGATCCGTCCGTGTGCTTTTCCTGGTTGTAGTGCCTTCCGTTGTCGACGTCCCAGTCGCAGAGGTTCGCTCCCGATGGCGGCGGACACGTGGACGTGTTCGTGTAGGCCACTTTGTGACTCGTCGTCGTCGAGCAGGCCCCCGTTGCCTTGAGCAAGGATCCGTAGCAGACGGTCTCGGTCGCCAGACGCCTGTTGTGAATCTCGCTTCCGGGAATGTCGTAGTCGTAGGTCCGCGAGGTCACGCGCACGGCCTTCGACGCACAGTACTTTGCTTCCGTGACCGCGGTGGGGCCGCAGATGGGCATCGTCGACGCGCCGTCGTTCGGGTCGGAGTCGAAGACGCGTTCCTGGACGTCGGCGCCCGTCCGATCGCCGTTGTAGAACGTGTTCGAAGTGCCTTTCGGGCCGCTGTAGAAGAGCAGAGCTTTGGCCGAGACCTTGCCATCGTTGTCCGCCGGCGACAAGACCACCGTCACGGTTTGGGAGCCTCCAGCCGTATGCGTCGCGTCGCCCTGCTCCCCCCAGGGAAACGAGTATTGCGTGTAGTGGGTCACTGCCGGCGTCCCGGCGGCGGTCGTACGTTCGCTGCGCCTGACGACGCCTTTCTGGAAGTCCGTGTACTGCAGGATGTTGGGGCTCGTCGAGCAGCCTCCGGGAATGGTCGGCTCAGGCTCCGGCGCCGCGGCGGCACAATAGAATTCGCTCGTGCTCACGACGAGCGCTTCCTGCGGGTCAGGGATCTGCTGGGAGCAGCCGGGCTCCATTGCGCCGATTCGGCCGTGGTAAAACGTGTACGTGTCGTAGCAGTAGTCGAGCGTCCCGGTCGACGGAAGGTCGACGTGATCCAGGAGGCTGGACGCCGTCGAGCCGTAGTCGAATCCGTACGAGCCGAATCCGGACGGCAAAGCAATCGTCTTCAGCCGTCTCATCTCGATCGTCGAGCTCGTCTGATAGCGACACGGCCAGGCCACGGGGGTCGAGTCATAAGTGAAGGTCCATGTGGCGTCGGTCGATGCTCCGCCGGCGAACACAGGAAAGTCGATCTTCCAGACCTGCCGACTCGCGTTCAGGTGGACGTCGATCGTGCCACCTGGCAAGTTCACCGTCTTCGGGATCCAGCTCTTGGTCTTTCCCGCCGGAGAGCAGACCATGTGGGTCAGATAGTTGCCGGTCGTGCAATTGGTGTCGTCGTAGGTCCAGCAGGGAAAGCTGATGCCGTCTATGGTCGTGTCGAAGTAGTCGACCGAGAAGCTGTTGCCGTACGGGTCCGCGATGACCTTAACGTACCAGCCGTCTCGCCCCCTACCAAAGTCGTGCGTGTAGCCCATGTTCGCCTGCGTGTCGATAACGTCGTCAAAACCCGAGACCTCCCACGTAAAATCGTACCGATTCCCGTCCCCATCCCACATCTGGTAGCCGCCGTTGCTCGGTAGGGTGTGGAGATAGAGCTCGCTCGCGTCGGTCGTCTTCCAATCGCCCGAGGCTCCCGGCACCGTATACTCGAAGAGGTGCCGACTGCCGTCCGCGCCGATGAAGCAGGGGTTGTTCGGGCACTTCTTGATAGCCCCGAACGTGAAGGTCCAGCCGATCCCCAGAGCGGGATCGCCGGCAATCGGCTTCCAGCTGAAGAAGGGGTCCTGGCAGGCGGGTGTCCAAAATCGAACACGTGCGAGCTGTAGCTCAGCATCGCCTGGACTTTCAGCTTGGGCCCCACCGAGTAGCTCGGCCCCAGAGCTATGGGAACCGTCAACTGCCCGTTGTAGAGATTGATCGAGTCCACTTGCCCCTCGTCGAAAACGTTGTTCACGTAACCCGGCGCGCCATCCGGGTCGTTGTCAGGCCCGTTCTGACCAGTCAGAAAGGCTCACGGCGTGAGGACGGCCCCGATTGCCAGCGCCGCAAGCGAAAGCCTCACATCCAACACACCGCCGCGTCGACGAGCGTTCATCGCCATTCCCCTCTCGCCGCTGCTCAAGCGGCAAATCGCCCCGGCCGATCGCCGTGTGATCGGAGCTTCTAAGAGAGAGAAAGCTTCCGAGCGTGGTTCTGGGCTCAAAAATGTTCAGTCGGCGAAAATAGTCGTCGTGCGAGCGAGCGCAGCAACTCTTCGGGTTAAGTATCGTTCAGATCAAGAGCACTGAACGAATCGACGAGGGAGGCGCATGTCGAAGATCTCGGCGCACATCGTCCAAAGACCGCTCTCTGGCAGAGATTGGATCGATTCAGCTCGACTGAAGCACATCGTCTGGGCGGTCTGCAAACGATCCGGTGTTCGATCCCAGGACCGCAGCGACGTCTTTCAAGAGGTCGCGCTACTGCTATGGAGGCAGACCCCTCAGCGCTGTTTCACGCGGCGTACGTCTTCCGACTGGCGCAACAGCGCGCTCTCAAGATTCTGTTCCGGCGACCCGAGTCTTTTCCCGCTCGCAGGGGCGATTCAGGCCCAAACGAACTTCAAAACCTCCTCCGAGCAGCGATTTCGAGTCTTCCGCCTCGGCTGCTGTCCGTCTGCCGCCACCTCTTCCTGGAGGGTTTTACCGAGAGGGAAACAGCGATCAGCCTGTGCATCAGCCGGTGCAGTACGAAGGCTAGAGCAGAAGACACTCATGCTGCTGAGGCGCCGGCTCGTCGGAAGCGGGCAGCGGGCAGCGCAGCGGGCAGCGGGCAGCGGCAGCGGCAGCGAAGAGGCTACTCGCCCTGACTCTCTCGGCCGTCGCTTCTCCTAACCTCGGTCGGCTCGATTTCAGTCCCGGCGCACGAGGCGCTGCCGGAACCAGATCGTCAGGGGCTCGACGTCCATCTCGCCGCGGGCCACGGCCAGAGTGGTCTCTTCCATCTCCGCATCGGCGGCATCGAGCAGCGCGTCGTTGAGCATGACGAAGAGCTCGGCCGCCGCAGCACCCACACGTTTGTTTCCATCCACGAACGGGTGGTTCATCACGAGCGAATGCATGAGCGCCGCCCCCTTGGCCGCGAGATCGACATAGAGGTCCTCGCCGCCGAAGGTCATGGCGGGTCGCGCGACGGCGGACTCGAGCCCTCCGCGGTCACGGACTCCTGCCAAACCTCCGAACTTCTCGAGATGCTTCTCGTGCAGGCGCAGCAGCTGGCCGACGGAAAGGTAGACGATCACTTCGCGAGCTCCCGGTAGAGCGCGGAGCGCTTTTCCAGGAGGTCGTCGAGGATCCGTTCAAACCGCTTCGTAACCTTGCCGTCGTCGAAGTACTTGATGCCCGGGCGCACGGTGACGGCGCCGGTGACCGGGTGCACCGACACGTCCACCGTCTGGCCCTTCTTGAGCTTGAACTCGTGCACGACCTCGGAGGGAAGGGTGACCGCGAGGGAGCTGCCGACCTGGACGATCTTTCGTTCCATATAAGTATTGAATACTAATACCGAGCGTTTTTCAAGGCCCGACCTCCATGTCCAGGCCGTCGTATGCGACCGTGACCGCGCATCCGGGCGGACTGGCGGCGGCCAGCTCCTCGATCGCGGCCTTGAGCGCGACGTCCCCCATCGCGATCGCCTCCTTGCCGAAGTGCGAGAACGCGGCCCGGATGATCCCGTGGCGGGCGAGCCAGCCGAATTGCGCGCGCACGGTCGTGTGGCCGATGAGCACGCCGCTCTCGTGCCGGCGGACGAGCTTGCCGGTCAGTGTCGAGCCGTCGCCGATGTAGAAGTCGGCGCCGGAGAGCGCGGCGTCGGGGTCCTCGAAGGCCACGATGTCTCCCGGGTAGACGAGCGTGAAGCCGTCGATCTCGATGCGCGCGGCAATGCACGGGCAGCGGATCGAGTGGATCACGGGGTGCGGCGTCAGCCGGAACGGGCCGATCGCGACGGGCTCGCCCGGCGCGAGGGTCACGCGGTTCAAGAGCGGCAGCTCCTTGAGCAGCTCGTGGGTCACCGCCGAGGCGTGCACGGGCAGGCTCGTGCCTTCCCACAGGCCCCAGCTGTGGTCCGGGTGCGCGTGCGAAACGAAGACGGCATCCGGGCGGATCTTCTCGAGCATCCCCTTGCGGTTGTCCCCGAAGTCGCACAGGAGGCGGAACCCCTTCGCCTCGAGCACGAAGGCGGAGTGGCCGGAATGCTCGCGCGAGGACTCGGGGACGTAGCCTTTCGTTCCGTAGAAACGCAGGCGCACCGGTTCACGGGCCCGTGGCCGCGGCGGCGATGAAGATGCCCCAGTGTCGCGCGGGCGGCGCGTCCTTCTCGGACGGGCGGGCATAGACGAGCTCGAGGAAGACGCCGCCGCCCCCCACGACCCGGAAGGAAAAGGTCTGCGCCCCGGCCGCACCGGGCCTCGGCTTCTCGGCCGGCTCGAAGCTCGGCTCACCCGCGGGCGCGAGCACCGAGGGCGCGTTGGACGCGATCGACCACGCAAATCCGGTCGAGGGATTGGAGTTCAGCCGCACCTGGACGGCGTCGCCCTGGACGAGAAAAATGCTCGACCCGTTGTCGGGCTCCTCGAGGACGAAGCCGCGCGGCGCCACGTTGTCCTTCACCGTGACGAGGACCCGGAAGAGCCCGGCCGGCTGCGTCTTCGAGTCCGAGGGCATGCGGCACGCGAGCCCCAGGCTCTCGGTCCCCGCGACCAGGGCCTTGAAGCGGAACACGGACGCCCCCGGCGCCGGCGCCTCCGGCTTCAGGATCGCCGGGTCGTTGAACGCCAGGCCCCAGACACAGCCGGCGGGCCCGGGCGACAGGCGGACTTCCAGGGTGTCCGAGGGCGCGAGATTGACGGTGCCTCCGGCGTAGAGGTCGCCGATCGTCACGGTCTGCACGGCGCCCGCGGCGGAGCCGGCCGCCGCGAGCAACACCACGGTGAGGGCGGCGACCCGTCTCATTGCACTTCCCGCAGGGCCGTCGTGATCTTCAGGCGCGCCGCGCGGGCCGCCGGGAAGAACCCGCCGATGACGCCCATGGCGAGCGCGAAGACGAGGCCTCCCGCGATCAGCGGCGGGGTCATCCGGAAGTTGAACAGCACCTCGGAGAACGTGCGGAAGTTCATCGTGCCCGTCGGCGCCGTCAGAAAGAGCTTGAACGCGAGGAACGTGAACCCGACGCCGAGGATCCCGCCGAAGAAGCACAGCATCAGGGCCTCGAGGACGAAGGACGCGAGAATGGAGCGTCGGGAGAAGCCGATCGCGCGCAGCGTCCCGATCTCCCGCGTGCGGGCCGAGACCTGGGCGTACATCGTGTTCATGGCGCCGAAGGCCGCGCCGATCGCCGTGAAGAAGCCTACGATGAAGGCGAGCGCCTTGATGGGCGCGCCCGTGATCATCTGCTCGTCGAAGTACTTGCGCTCGGTCTTGCCCTCGAGCTTCAAACGCTGGTCGCCCTTGATCGCCTCGATGAACCGGTTCGCGGAATCCGCGTCGGGCATCCGCGCGAAGACCGTCGAGTAGATGTTGCGCTTGGTCTGCTGCTGGAGGTCCGAGACGTCCGTCCAGATCTCCGACTCGTACGCGCTGCCGGAGGCGTCGAAGAGGCCGACGATCACCCACCGGAAGCTGCCCGACTTGATCGTGTCGCCGACCTTCATGTGCGCGAATCGCTTCGACAGGTTCCTGGAGACGATCGCCTCGTTGGTCGCCGCCGTGAACATCCGGCCGTCCACGATCTTCACGCCCTGGTGGACGGCGAGGCCGGCGGGCGAGATCCCGCGGATCTGGACGTTCGAGCTCGACTTGCCGTCGGAGCGCGGGACGTTGATGAGCGTCAGCAGCTCCGGCGAAACCGCCGGCTTGCCGTCCGCGCCCCGCTCCGGTCCCTGCAGAGACTGGATCTGATCGGCCTGATCCCGCGTGATGACGCTCTGCATCTCCGCCTGGGATCCCACGCGCATCGCGATCACGTTGCGGTTCGACGCCGTGACCGACAGGGTCCGCGTCACGCCCTGGACGAGCGCGAGGACGCACAGGAATACGGCCACGACCAGGCCGATGACGAAGGCCGTCATGCCGGTCGAGACCTTGCGGGCGACGAGGTTGCGCAGGTTGTACTTGATCGGGATCGCCATCGCTACACCACCCGCCGCAGGCCGTCGACGATGTTCAGCCGCGAAGACTGGATGGCCGGCAGGAACCCGGCGCAGATCCCGACGCCGACCGACACCGCGAAGGCGAGCAGCCACGTTTCCGGGGTCACCTTGAAGTTCACGAGCCAGATCGAGACGGACGTCTTGTTTCCGACGGCCACGAGCGCGGGAATGATCAGGACCTTGGCAATCAGCACGCCGAGGATGCCGCCGATCAGCGACATCAGCACCGACTCCGACAGTATGAAGCCGAGGATGTGGCCGCGGCCGAAGCCGAGCGTCCGCATGACGGCGAGCTCGGTGACGCGCTCGCGCGCCGACATCGCGACCGTGTTGGCCACGATGAGCGTCACGGCGAAAAGGATGATCAACGAGATGCCGTTGATCAGGAGCTTCACGTTGCCCATCATCTCCATGAAGCTCAGCTGGAACTGCTTCTCCGTCAGCGTCTTCGTCGGCGTGTCGCTGTTCTCGAACATCTTGTCGATCGCGGCCGCGACCCGCGGGACGTTTTCGCCGCTGTCCACCTTGAGGTAGTAGATGCCCGTGAACTTGTTCGCGCCGAACCAGTCGGACTGGTTCAGGTACTCGTTGTGGAAGAAGATGTTCGTCTCGTCGCCGGCGCTGAAGGAGCCCACGTACACGAGGTCCAGGTTCACGGGGATGTAAGTCCCCTTCAGGATGATGTGGTCGCCCTTCTTCCACTGGAACTTGTCGGCGATCTTCTTGCCGGCGACGAAGCCGTTCTGCGTCTTTTTCCACTCCGCGTTGACGGCCGGGTCGATCGTCGCGTCGTCGAAGACCTTGTCGAAGAAGATCTCGGGATCCGCGGAGAGCTGCCCGATCCAGTTCTCGGGGCGATCGTCCTTGTAAACGCCGCCGAACCAGGTCTGCGGCGACACGGCCACGACTCCCGGGATCTGCTCGATCCGCTGGCGCTGGGAGAGGTTCAGGAAATTGCCGAGGCCCGTCGCGTGCTGGACGACGAGGCGGTTCGAGCCCTTCCCGCCGGAGGGGTCGGCCTGCATCGCCTGCAGGAGCGAGGTCAGGATCACGATCAGCGTCAGCACGAGGACGATCGAGCTCGCGGTGAGCGTCGTCCGCAGCTTCTTGCGGAAGACGTTGCGCGCGATCAGCTTCAGGTACTTCATACCGACCTCACGGCGCCCGTGCGTTCGTCGGCGTGCAGGACGCCCTTGTCGAGATGCACCATCCGGTGCGCGCGGCCGGCCGCCTTCGGATCGTGGGTCACCATCACGATCGTCTTGCCGAACTCCTCGTTCAGGCGCCGCAGGAGCTCCAGGATCTCCTCGCCGGACTTCGCGTCGAGGTCTCCGGTGGGTTCGTCGGCGACCAGGATCTTCGGGTCGGACACGATGGCGCGCGCGATCGCGACGCGCTGCTCCTGGCCGCCCGAGAGCTGGCGCGGGTAGTGGTCCATCCGGTCGGCCAGGCCGACGATCGACAGTGCGGTCTCGACGTGCTTCTTGCGCTCGGACTTCTTCAGGCGCGTCAGGAGCAGCGGCAGCTCCACGTTCTCGAATGCCGTCAACACCGGCAGCAGGTTGTAGAGCTGGAAGATGAAGCCGACCGTGCTCGAGCGCCAGCGTGCGAGCTCCGTCTGCCCCATCGTCGCGATGTCGCGGCCCCCGACGATGATGCGGCCGCGGGTCGGCGAATCGATGCCCGCGATCAGGTTCAGGAGCGTCGTCTTGCCCGAGCCCGAGGGCCCCATGAGCGCGACGTACTCGCTTTCCGGGATGTCGAGGTTGATGCCGAGCAGCACCGGGACCTCGATCTGGTCCCGGCGATACACCTTCTCGACGTGGTCGATGCGGATCAGCGGTTCAGCCATGTTCAGTTCTCCTGCCCTTCCACGCGTACTTTTTCGCCGTCCTTCAATTGCAGACCGCCTGCCAGCGAGATCAGCCGCTCTCCGCCCTGCAGACCCTGCGTCACCTCGACCTGCCCCTGCACGTCCCCGCCCGCCGTGACGGGCGTGAACGCCGCGCGGCCCTCGACCACCCGGAAGACGCCGGGTTTTCCATCCATCGTCGTCAGCGCCGTCCTCGGGATGACGACGCGCGACCGCGCCTCCTTGCCCTGCGTGGGCTCGGCCGTGAAGGCCACGCGCGCCGAGAGGTCGGGCAGCACGCGATCGTCGGCGTCGAGGAAGGCGACCTTCACCCGCACGGTGGCCTTCTGGCGGTCGGCCGCCGGCACGATCTGGCGCAGGCGCCCATGGTAGGTCTTGTCGGGCACCGCGTCGAGCGTGATCTCCGCCGGCTGGTTCTTCGTGAGCTTCGAGAGGTTCGCCTCGTTCACGTCGGCGCCGACGTAGAGCGAGGAGAACTCCACGATCGTCGCGATCGCGCCGCCCGAGCCGCCGCCCGAGGGCGACGAGCCGAAGGGCGAAACGGCTTCCCCGACGAACGCGCGCTTGGCCGTGATCACGCCGGAAAACGGCGCGCGGATGATCGTGTAGTCGAGCAGCGCCTCCACGTAGCGCACCCGCGCGCGCGTGGCGGCCTCGGTGGCGACCGCCGCGTCGAGCGCGGACTTCGTGTTGAGCCCCTGCTCGAAGAGGTTTTTCTGGCGCGTCAGTTCGGCCTGCGCGTTGACCCAGTTGGCCTTCGCCTCGGCGAGCTGGGCATCCAGGTCGGTCGAGTCGAGGCGCGCAATGACGTCGCCGGTCTTGACGCGCGTGCCTTCCGTGACGTTCAACTGCGTGATGCGCGACGTGATCTTCGGCGAGAGATCGGCCTTGCGCTCGGCCTCGACGTAGCCCGTCGCGGAGAGCACGGTCGTCGCCTGGCCCTCGGTGACCACCGCCGCCGTGGCGACTTCGACCTTCTTCGGCCGCAGTCCGCGCCCGGCCGCGAAGTACGCGGCGACCCCCGCGGCGACCACGAGGACCGCGCCGAGCAGCAGCCAGCCGCGGGCGCCGCTCCGGGGCTCCGGGTCGCGGTGGATGCGGAGGGCCGACAGATCGGCCGGCTTCGGTGCTTCCTGGCTCATGGTTCTCCGGTTCGAGGCCGCCATTCTATTCTCGACCGGGCCGGGCCGCGAAGGATCTATCTCCTTCATACGGCGAGGGCTTTGTCGAGTTTGTCCGCCCGCCGCGAGAGCGCCGGGCGGTCCCTCGCGTGGTACCCTTTTGTTCTCTCAAGGAGGTGGGTCATGAGGAACCGCTTGATGCTGGCTGCGGCCCTGCTGGCGTGCGCCTTTGCCCTCCCGGCGGCCGAGCCGACGTATTACCAGATCGAGCTCGTCCCCACCGGCACCATCGTCTCGAAGGACCTGCCCGTCACCAAGGGCACGATGGTGGTCTTCCACAAGTATCCGACCGGCGAGCTCGTGAGCATGCGCCGTGCGGAGCTGAAGAAGGTCACGCGGGTGGGCGCGGCGGCGGTCCAGGAAAAGAACCCCGCGGACGCCGTGATCCAGATCGGCAACCTTGCGATGCAGGGCGGGAGCTCCCAGGCCGGCGCGACCAATGCGCGCGCCGTCGGCGCGCCGAAGGACAAGTCGGGCCTCGGCACCGGGTTCTACAGCGACGTCATTCCCGGCCAGACGCAGGCGTACGGAAACTCCGCGAACGACTACAAGGTCGGCGCGACGTATGCGTACGCCCCGTCCAACGCGACGCAGTCGTCGCCGGGCGCGCCGCCGACGAATCCGGCGATGACGAACGGGCAAAATCCGCCGCAGTAACGTCGCTAGCGCTCGCTCCCGCGACTCGAAGCGTCGAGGCTAAATATGGATGGCGTGGCCTTGCACGGCTTCGGCAGCCTCGTGGATTGCCTCGGACAGTGTCGGGTGGGCGTGGATCGTTTTGATCAGCTCCTCTGACGTCGCTTCGAGCTTCAGGGCGGCGCCGGCTTCGGCGATGAGCTCGGTGGCGGCGGGCCCGATGATGTGGACGCCGAGGACTTCGTCGTATTTTTTCTCGGCGACGATCTTCACGAAGCCGCTGGCCTGGTTGAGAATCCGCGCCTTGCCGACGGCGGAGAACGGGAACTTGCCGACGACGACGTCGTAGCCGCGCTCGCGGGCCTTCGCCTCGGTCAGGCCGATGGACCCGATCTCGGGTGAGCAGTAGGTGCAGCCCGGGATCTGGTCGTAATTGATGGGCCGGGTCGGCTTGCCGGCCATGTGCTCGACCGCGAGGACGCCCTCGGCGGAGGCCAGGTGCGCGAGGGCCTGCGTCGGGATGACGTCGCCGATCGCGTAGACGCCGGGCACGTTGGTGCGCATCGTGGCGTCCACCGTGATGTAGCCCTTCTCCGTCGCGACGCCCATCGCCTCGAGGCCGATCCCGTCGGACAGCGGCCGTCGGCCGACGGCCATGAGGACCTTCTCGGCCCGGAACGTCTCGGTCTTGTCGCCGACGGAGCGCGCGAGCAGCTCGACCGAGCCCTCGCCGCGCGTGATCCGCTCGACCCGCGTCTCCGGGTAGATCGCGATCCCCTGGCGCTTGAACGAGGCGGCGAGCTCGCGCGAGATCTCCTCGTCCTCGACCGGAACGATCCGCGGCAGGACCTCGATGATCGTCACCTTCGCGCCGAAGCGCGCGTGCATGGAGGCGAACTCGACCCCCACCGCGCCCGAGCCGATCACGACGAGCGACTTCGGCACCTCGGTCAGCTCGAGCATGGAGGTCGAGGAGAGGACCAGCCTGTCGTCGATGTCCATGCCGGGCAGGGACCGCGGCGTCGACCCGGTCGCGACGATCACGTTCTTGACCTGGTGGATGGTCTCGGTCCCGTCGGCGCCCGTCACCGAAACCCGGCCGGGCCCCGCGAGACGGCCGAAGCCCGCGGCCACGTCCACGCGGTTCTTCTTCATCAGGTAGGAGACGCCGTTGGTGGACTGGCGGACGATCTTTTCCTTGTGCTTCATCGCCGCGGGCATGTCGAGGCGCACCTCGCGCACCGAAACGCCAACTTCCGCGCCGTGGCGGGCTTCTTCGAGCAGGTCCGCCGTGTGGAGCAGCGCCTTGGTCGGGATGCAGCCCCAGAGCGTGCAGACGCCCCCGAGCCGCGGCTCCTTTTCGACGATCAGGACCGTCATGCCGAGCTGCGCCGCGCGGATCGCCGCGACGTAGCCGCCCGGCCCGGAGCCGATGATGCAAAGGTCGTAGGTCTTGTTTGAGCTCATGGTCCTCTCTTCAGGGCCGGCTAGGTTATCAAAGGAGGCCCGGATTCCTTGCCGACCCTACGTATCGACGCCCTCCCCGGGCTTCGTGGGCTCGAGGCCGAAGGCGTTGTTGAAGCGATTGAAGTAGGCGAACAGGCCCACGACGGCGGCGATCTCGACGATCTCGCCCTCCTCGAAGTGGGCGCGCAGAGCGGTGAACGTCGTTTCGGGGATCCGGTTGGAGTCGCGCGTCATCTGGAGACCGAAGCGCAGCGCCGCCTTCTCCCGGTCCGAGTACGGCCCGGTCTCGAACGCGAGCAGCTGCGCGACCTGTTCCTTCGTGGCCCCGGTCCGCTCCGCGAGAACCGTGTGGGAGGCCGCGCAGTACCGGCACTCGTTCTCGAGCGACGTCTGGATGGCGAGCATCTCCTTGAGCCGGACGGGCACCGTGCCCGAGCCCATGACGGCCGCGAAGTGGGCGTCCATCGTCGAGAGCAGCCACGGCCGGTGCCCGAAGACCCGGTACATGTTCGGGATGTTGCCGCGCTCGGCCACCTTGCGCTCGAAGGCCTCTCGGGCCGCGCCGGAAGCCTGGGAGCGGCCGACGAGGGATATGTGACTCATGGCGTTCTCTCCGCGCGGGATCCTATCCCGGCGCTCCAACATAGAATCTACGCATGCAACGTGCGATCCGGTTCGCCGCGGCCCTTGCGCTGACGTTCGCGGGCGCCTGCGGCGGCGAGAAGGCGCCGAATGCGCAGGGGGGCGTCAAGGTCGGATTCTTCGGCGCCCTGACCGGGCCGACGGCCACGTTCGCGATCTCCGGCAGGAACGGCACCCTGCTCGCCGCCGACGAGATCAACCGGGCGGGCGGCGTGCTCGGCCAGCCGATCGCCGTGATCTCCGAGGACGACCGCGGCGAGGCCTCCGAGGCCGCCTCGGTCGTCTCCAAGCTGATCACGCGCGACCACGTCGTGGCGCTCATCGGCGAGAACGCATCGTCCCGCTCGCTGGCGGCGGCGCCGATCGCGCAGAGCTACTCGATCCCGATGGTCTCTCCCTCGTCCACGAACGTCGAAGTGACGAAGAAGGGAGACTACATCTTCCGTGTCTGCTTCATCGACTCGTACCAGGGCAAGGTGCTTGCGGCCTTCGCGCGCCGGAATCTCAAGGCGAAGACCGCCGCGATCCTGATCGACTCGCGCAGCGACTACAGCGTCGGCCTCGCCGAGGCCTTCCGCCAGTCGTTCACGGCGATGGGAGGGACCATCCTCGCGGAACCGAAATACACCGAGGGCGACAGCGACTTCTCGGCGCAGCTGACCGCGCTCGCGCCGTCGCGCCCCGACGTGCTCTTCATCCCGGGCTACTACACGGACGCCGGGCTGATCGCCCGCCAGGCGCGGGCGCTCGGGATCCAGGCCACCCTGCTCGGCGCCGACGGCTGGGACTCGCCCAAGCTCGTCGAGATCGGCGGCGCGGCCATGGAAGGCGCGTGCCTCTCGAACCACTACTCGGTGGACGACCCGGCGCCCGCGGTCCGCAGGTTCGTCGACGCCTACAAGGCGAAGTACGGCGCGGAGCCGGACTCGATTGCCGCCACGTCCTACGACGCGATGCGCCTCATCGCCGACGCCATCACGCGCGCCGGATCGACCGAGGGCAAGCGGATCCGCGACGCCCTCGCCGCGACGAAGGACTTCGCGGGGGTCACGGGAACGATCTCCATGGACGCCGACCGGAACCCGATCAAGCCGGCCGTGATCCTGCGCGTCGAGGGCGGGCGCTTTCGCTTCGCCGACTCGATCGCGCCCTAGGTATCGTTTCTCAACACGTTATTCACGGTACGGGTCTGTAGTTGCCCATCTGGGCCCAGATCGGTGAGGCTGGAGGTGTCTAACGCCAACAACCCACCAAGGGAGCCCAGATGGAGCTTCACAAGAATGCCCGAAGTTGCCCCGCCAGTCGACTCGTGTTGGTTGATCGGATACTCGAAGGGATGTCCGTGACCAGGGCCGCCTCGGCGGCCGCTATCTCGAGACGGACGGCCTTCAAGTGGAAGCGTCGATATCAAGAGGCCGGCGAGGCGGCCCTGGTCGATCGCAGTTCCCGGCCTTCTCGAATGCCCCGGCAAGTCCATCCGGATCGGGTCGAGGAGGTGATCCGCCTTCGCCGGCGCCGCTACACCGGCCCGCAGATCGCCGCCCGCGTAGGCCTTTGTACGGCCACGGTCGCGCGGATCCTGACCCGCCACGGCCTCTCCCGACTCAAGAGCCTCGAACCCAAAGAGCCCGTTCGCCGATACCAGAGGGACCAGCCTGGCGAGCTCATCCACGTGGATATCAAAAAGCTTGGCCGTATCGGTCGCGTCGGTCATCGCATCCATGGTGACCAGACCAAGAAAGTCCGCGGCATCGGCTGGGAGTTCGTCCACGTCGCTATCGATGACGCCTCCCGACTCTCCTACGTCGAGGTACTCCCCAATGAAAGATCCACGTCCTCCACCGGCTTCCTCAAACGCTCGGTCGCCTGGTTCCAGAGTCGCGGCGTCCGCGTCCAATCAGTCATGTCCGATAACGGCTCCTGCTACCGCTCCCGCAGGTTCGAAGCGACCTGCCAGAAGCTCAAGCTGCGCCATCTGCGAACCCGCCCTTACCGCCCTCAGACGAACGGAAAAGCCGAACGATTCATCCAAACCCTGCTGCGCGAATGGGCCTACAAAAGACCCTACTCAACCTCGACCCAAAGAACCGACCGCCTCCCTCGATACCTGAACTACTACAATCTCAGGAGACCTCATGCCTCACTCAACAAACGCACCCCTGCCCAGCGTCTCCGTGAACAACCTCTTGAGAACTGACACCTAGGGAGTCAGGTCGCTCAATCGTGAAGGCGTGCCGGGGCTGCCTTACGGCTCCATTTCACAATGGAGCGACCTGACTCCTCACGGATTTGATTCGATCACGAACTCGTCGAAGGAAGCCTCGCCCGGTCCCGCGGCAGCGAGCCCGGTCTTGCCGGTCGCCGGCTTCGGATCCTTCGCTTCGAAGATTTTCTGGTCGTTGAACGAGACCGTCAGCGTCGGCCCGGCGGCGACGACGGAGAATTTCTCCCATCCGCGCTCCATGCGCGCGTGGCCGCGGCCGAGCTCGGTGGCCTTGCCGTCCCGGTACGCGGAGAGCACGGTGTCGCCGGTGGCCGAATCGACGAGGAGCACGAGGAAGTTCTTTTCGTCGGTCATGCGCAGGATCATCCCCTCCAGACCCGCGCCGCGCTTGATGAAGGTCGAGACCGTGCCGTCCTGGAATACGTAGCTGCGCCGGATCGCCGCGGCGATCGAATCGGCGGGGCGACCCTGGTTGACCTGCGACAGCTTGTTCGGCGCCGATGGGGGGTTCAGATCCGTCAGGATCAGCCAGCGCGCAGGGCCCGGCGCCCCGAGCACGACGAGGTCGAAAAATCCGGGCGCGCGGCCCGCCGTGTCCGCGTCGAAGTGGTTGCGTACGCCCTCGCCCGCGAGGGCGGCCGTCGCCCAGAGGCTTCCGGCGAGCAGGAGGGTTACGGGCTTGCGGAGCATCTTCTTCATCATCAGGGCCAAAAAACGCTCGGGATGCCCTAAAATTCCCCCATATGGAACCAAACTCCCCCAATCGCTCCCGAACCTACCGGGCCGACCGCGAGGGCTTCGCCTTCGTGCTCGACCGCCCGAACGTCGAAAAGCTCAAGGCGATGCCCGATTTCGAGGGCCGCGAGGAGCCCGCCGTCGCCGAAGACTTCCTGCGATCCCGCGCCGAGGCCTGGGCGGACGTCCTGGCCTCGGCCGGGGCCGAACCCGGCGAGATCGCGGTCGAGATCGATCCGCATCAGAAGAAGGCCAGGCTGACGAAGGCGACCCGGATCGTCATCACGGCGGACATCTAGCGCGGCTAGAAGGACAGGATCCCCCGGATCCGGTTCTCCAGCGCCAGGAAGGCCTGCCGCGAATAGGGGTCCACCACCACGCGGATCTCGCTCGGCGACGGCACGTCGTCGGCGATCGAGGCCGCGAGCCGCTCGGCCTGGCCGTCGAAGAACGCCTCGCCGATCTCGTCGTCCGACTTGCCGCGGGAGCCCGCGAGCTCGCGCAGCCGCGCGAGGTCGGGCGGATCCAGGCGGAGCTTGTAGCCGCGGCATTCCCGGTAGAGCGGTTCGCGCCGGGCGACCAGATCCGGGCGCGGGGCGGCGGCCTTGCGGGCAGGCGCGGCTTCCTGGACGGCGGCGGGCGGAGCAACGGGCTGGAGCTCGTCGTCCCCTTCGCCGCCGACGGCAGCTTCGGCCTCGAGAACGCTCTCGACCTCGAGAACGCTCTCGACCTCCAGGACGGTCTCGGCACCCGCGATGCTTACGTCCTCGGGCTCGTCGTCCTCGTCCGGGGGCCCGATCGGGTCTTCGGGGTTCATGGTTTCACCGTCCCGCCAGGACGTTCTTCGAGATCACGATCCGCTGGATCTCACTCGTCCCTTCGTAAATGGTCGTCACGCGCGCATCGCGATAGTACCGCTCGACGGGATACTCCTTCGAATAGCCGTATCCACCGAAGATCTGCACCGCCCGCGCCGCGATCGCGTTGGCGGCCTCCGTCGCGTAGACCTTGGCCATGGAGGACTCCTTCGAAAACCGCACGCCGGGCGCCTCGGACCGGAGCGCCGCCCGATAGGTCAGCAGGCGCGCGGCGTCGAGCTGGACGCGCATGTCCGCGATCTGGAAGGCGATCGCCTCGTGCTCGGCGAGCTTGCGCCCGAACGACTCGCGGGTCTTCGCGTACTCGACCGACGCGGAATACGCGGCCTCCGCGATCCCGATCCCCTGGGCGGCGATGCCGATCCGGGAGTGATCGAGCGTCGTCATCGCGATCGTGAACCCCTCGCCCTCGGCGCCCAGTCGGCGCGAGGCCGGCAGGCGCACGTCCTCGAAGAAGATCGCGGCGGTCCTGGAGGAACGCAGCCCCATCTTGTCCTCGGGCGCGCCGACGCGCAGGCCCTCGTCCGCGGCCGACACCAGGAACGCCGTGATGCCACGCGTCCCGGCCTCCGCGTCGGTCATCGCCATGACGACGTACCAGTCGGCTTCGCCGGCATTGGTGATCCAGGCCTTCGCGCCGCTCAAGACGTAACCGTCCCCGTCGCGCACGGCGCGCGACTTCTGGTTCGCGGCGTCGGAGCCGGACTGCGGCTCGGTCAGCGCGTACGCGCCGAGCGCCGCCCCCGAGGCGAGCGGCTTCAGGATCGTCGTCTTCTGCTCCTCGGAGCCGAACTTCCAGATCGGGTAGCACGCGACCGAGTTGTTGACGGAGACGATGACTGCCGTCGAAGCGCACACGCGCGCGAGCTCCTCGACCGCCAGCACGTACGAAAGCGCGTCCGCGCCGGCGCCCCCGTAGGCCTCCGGTACCATCATGCCCATCACGCCCATCGCCCCGAGCTGCCCGAGGATCTCCCGCGGGAAGCGCTCTTCCTTCTCCCAGGTCGCGACGTGAGGCGCTATCTCGGAGTCGGCGAAGGCGCGCACCGCGTCGCGAATACGCTTCTGATCCTCGGTGAGGTCGAAGTTCATGGCTTCGAGCCCGAAGGCGCCGGAGGCGCCCCGCCCGGCCCGGCGGCCCCCGGACCCCGTCCCCCGCGGCGCCGCCGGCGCCGACGGCGCTTCCCGCCCGGAGCCCCCGGTCCGGCCTCGGCCGCCGGTCCCGGGCCCGCACCGGGAGCCTGCGGCCGGCGCTGCAGCGGCTGGGGCGACGGGCGCGGGCCCGCGGGACCCCGCTGCGGCGGCGCACCGCCGCCGCCCGACGGACCGCCGCCAGGACGACGCTCGCGGTTGCGATCTCGATCGCGCTGGGCCTGTCCTGCGCCCCCGGGGCGCCGGTCCGGACCGCCCTTTTCCTGCCCGCGGGCCCCGGCGCGGCCGCCCCTGCGGCGGCGCCGGCTGCTGTCGCGACGCGGCTCGGGCGTGTCCACCCAACCTTCCTCGAGGTGGCGGAACGTCACGAGGATCTCGGGCCGCGCCGCCTGGGAGCGGATGTGCTCGACGATCTTCGTGCGCAGGGCGGCGGCGGGATCCGCGGTCAGCGTGGGGATGCGCTCCGCGTCGAACAGGACCATGCGCGTCCAGGAGATGCGCCGGCGCCCGCCGTCGGGCGTGTCGAAGTCCATCACGAACATGTCGCGCTCGTGATCGAGCGAGTGCTCCCGGAAGACGAGATCCGGCAGCGCCTCGGCGCAGAGCGCCTGCAGAAGCGGGAGGTGCTTCTCGCCTCCCTCGAGAGTCTGTTCCATCGAGACCACCCGGTCCCGGAACATGCGTGTCTGACCCATGGCGTGATGATGAACCGGTCGGCCCCGCGGGCGGCCGTCAGCGGCTCGACCCTCCCCTCATCCGATCACCAGGCCCGAATCGCGAAAGATCTCCCTCGCGATGATGAGCCGGTGGATTTCGCTCGTGCCTTCGTAAATCTCGGTGATGCGCGCGTCGCGGAAATTGCGCTCGACCGGGTATTCCTTCGTGTAGCCGTAGCCGCCGTGGATCTGGAGCGCCTTGGTGGTGACGCGCTGGGCCATCTCGGCCGCGTAGAGTTTCGCGGTCGCCGCCTCCATGGAGTAGCGGCCGCCGGTCTCTCTGACCTCGTCCTTCTTCGCGGCCGCCCGGCGCACGAGCAGGCGCGCCGCGTCGATCTCGGTCGCCATGTCGGCGAGGTAGAAGCGCAGCACCTGGAAGTCGGAGATCGGCTTGCCGAAGGCCTTGCGGGCCTTCGCGTAACCGACGGCGGCCTCGAAGGCCTCCTGGGCGATGCCGACCGCCTGGGCCGCGATCCCGATGCGCCCGCCGTCGAGCGTCGCCATCGCAATCTTGAAACCGTCGCCCTCCTCGCCGAGCCGGTCGGCCACGGGAACCTTCACGTCTGTGAGGAAGATCTCGACCGTGCCCGAGGCGTTCACGCCGAGCTTGACCTGGTGGCGCGACCGGTCGAAGCCGGGCGCGGTGGCGTCCACCAGGAACGCCGAGATCCCACGGACCTTCTTTTCGGGGTGCACCATCGCGAAGAGCAGGCAGACGTCGGCGTCCGAACCGCACGTGATGAAGACCTTCTGTCCGGAGATCCGGTAGAAGTCCCCCTCGCGCAGCGCCCGCGTCTTCTGGTTGCCGGCGTCCGACCCCGCGTCGGGCTCCGTCAGCGCGAAGCAGCCGAGCTTCTCGCCGCGCGCGAGCGGCTCGAGGAACCGCTTCTTCTGGTCGGGGTTGCCGAACTTCTCTACGGGATCGCAGACGAGGGAGTTGTTGACGGAGAGGATGACGCCCATGTTCGCGCAGGCGCGCGAGATCTCCTCGATCACGATGGCGTAGGACACCGTGTCCATTCCCGACCCGCCGTGCTCGGCCGGCACGGCCACGCCCGCGAGTCCCAGCTCGCCCGCGGACGCGAAGGTGCCGCGCGGAAATTCGCCGGTCTGGTCGATGTGGGCCGCCCGGGGGCGCACGACCCCCTCCGCGAACTCGCGGACCGAGGCCTGCAGGAGCTGCTGCTCCTCGGTGAGCTCCAGATTCATGGGAGGCGGAGTATACCGGCAGGAGGCCGGAGCGAGCAGGTGATCCGCGCGGCGGGAGCCCCGCGGGTTACGGGCAGCTAAATGCCCTGGTGTCCTGCAGGGGGGCGAAGGGCGTGCCGATCGCGTTGTTGTACGTTTTCGTGGCGCCCGTCTGCGTGTCCTCGACGATCAGCGTGACGCCGACGTTGGTCAGGCCGCCCGCGAAGACCCAGAAATTCCCGAGCGTGCACGCGTCGAGGACCTTCACGACGAGCTCGATGTTGGCCGCGTCGAAGAACCAGAAGTATCCCGAGTCTCCCGTCAGTCCGACCCCCATCCCGGGCCCGCTTGCGCCGTCGGGAGTGGCGTAGTACACAGTGACCCGGAAGCGTCCGCCGTTCAGGCAGAGCGTCGTCGCATTGGTCACGCAGGCCGCCGGATTTCCGGGTGAAAGCCACTGCGCAATCGACGGGTACGTGACGCGAAACTGGCCGTCGACGGTGTCGTTGTTCACGACATCGCAGTCGTCATTCTGGTTCGAGCCGCACTCGCCATATTCCTGGCCGACGATGCGCAGGTCCTCGAGATAGAGCGGCGAGCCGGAGCTGCCTCCGCCCGTGCCGCCCGCGACGTCCTTGGAGTACAGAAAGGCGGACCGTGGCGAGTCGCTGCACAGGTTGGCGGGCGAGGCGTCGATCTGCTCCTGCGTGTAGATCATCGGGTTGCCGTTGGCATAGCTCAGCCGGTAGAGCATGAGCCCATCCGACTGGGAGACGTCGGCGGTCGTCCAACCGAGAAGGACGCTGTCGGAGGGCGGGTCCTGCGAGAGCTGGACGAACGTGAAGTCACTCGACGGCGAAGCGCCCGTCGCGAGCAGCGTCGAGCCGAGCGTGCGCGGAAAGAGGCTCTCGTCCGGATAGGGGCCGTTGCAGGTCGCCGTCCGGTACTGCCAGAAGGCCTCGAGCGAGGTGGCCGAAGCCTGCGACGAAAAGCAGTGGTTCGCCGTCAGGAGATAGGGCACGGAGCTTCCGGTCGTCGTGTTCATCAGGCCGCCCGTGCAGACGTAGGACGAGCCCCCGTCCACGAACGTGAGCTGCCCGACGGCCTTCGTGGCCTGGTCCACGTTCGGAAACTCGGCGGTCGTCACGCAGCTGCGGTCGATGAAGCAGGCGTCCGACTTCGGGCGCACGGCGGAGCCCTTCTGAGCCGCCGGAGGTGCGAAGTCCGGATGCTCGAGGTGCACGACGGCGCCGACGAGGAGCATCGCTTTGCCGATTTCCGACGGCGTCGCCCGGGCCGGAAGCTGCGCCTCGAGAAAGATCCGGTCCGAGAAGATCGTGTTGGTCCAGAAGCCTTCGGGACGGATTCCCGGCGAGAAGTTGTATGGCCCCTGGACCTCGCCGTCTTCGCCGTACACGTACACGCGGCTGCCAGCCGGAAGACGCGCCTGGCGGATGTAGAGGCGCAGCGCTCCCGCTCCGGCGGAGGAGAAGGACGCCGTCCAGACGAGGCTCCCCTCGGCCGACCGCTCGAGAAGCCCGCCGGAAACGGGAACGGATCCTCCCGCGGCGAGCGTCGACGGCAGCCCGTTGAATCCGATCGGCGCCGGCAGGTCCCGCGAGACGCCCACCTTCACGGCGGGTCTCTTGGGCCGGGCGCCGCCGCGCCGGTCGGGCGCCTGGAGCTCCGTTCGCTCGGCCGCCGTCAGGCCGCCGAGGTCGTGACGCGCGCTCTCGGGAAGGCGCGCCGCCGCGACGGCGAGGTCCGAGCGCCGCGGGGCGGCCTTCAGCGCCACCGATGGTTGGAAGATCGCGGGGCCGACTTCGACCACCGGGCGCGGATTCTCCGCCCCGAACATCGGAACGGCCGCGGCTCCGAGCGTCCACAGCCAGCGCCGCAAAGTCCCATTTCTCATCGTTTCGATGATAACCCTCACGGCGGCCGCCCTATGCCCGGCGTAGCCAGAGCCCCTTGAGATACTCGCCCTCCGGGCAGTCGAGGGAGACCGGATGGTCCGGCCCCGCCCCCTGCCGCGCGACGAGCTGGAACGGAATCCGCGCATCCACGCTGGCCGAGAACACGATCTTCTGAAAGAGGTGGGCGTCCACGAGGCCCGAGCAGGAGCAAGTCAGCAACCAGCCGCCCGGCGCGACGAGCGCCATCGCGACCCGGTTCACGTCCTTGTAGCCGCGCGCCGCCCGGTCGACGTCGGCCTTTTTCTTGGCGAAGGCGGGCGGATCGCACACGACGACGTCCCAGCGCTCCCCCGCGGTGGCGCGGCGGCGCACGTCCTCGAAGACGTCGGCCTGGACGAAGTCCGCGTCGTCCGCACAAAAGTCGTTCGCGCGTCGGTGTTCGCGCGCGAGGTCGAGCGCGCCAGCGGACGAGTCGACATCCACCGAGCGCGCGGCGCCGCCCGCGAGCGCGGCCACGGAGAAAGCGCCCGAGTAGGAGAAGAGGTTGAGGACGGACTTGCCGCGGGCGAGCCTCCGCAGGCGCGCACGGTTGTCGCGCTGGTCGAGGAAGAAGCCGGTCTTCTGGCCGCCGGAGACGTCGGCGAGGAAGTGGAGGCCATTCTCGAGAAAGGGGACGTGTTCGCCCCCCTCACCCTGCCCTCTCCCCCCTCCGGGTGGAGAGGGTTGGGGTGAGGGGCGTCCCTGGTCGCGGCTCGAGCCAGTCTCGCGGACGATGAGCCGGGAAGGCGCGAACACCTCGCGGACGGCCGCTTCGATCTCCGGGCGCAGGATCTCGGTGCCCCGCGTCGTGAGCTCGAGCACGGCCGTGTCGCCGTACACGTCGAGGAGGACGCCCGGGCAGAGGTCGCCCTCGGAGTTGACCGCGCGAAATCCCGTCGTATCCGCGGGCAGGACTTCCTCGCGGAGCCGCCGCGCGGACGCCAAGCGTTCGCGCAAAAGCACGGCGTCGAGCGCGCGGCCGTCGAACGTCCAGAGCCGCGCGAGGATCTGCGAGTCGGGTGAATACACGCCCCGAGCGAGCGGCAGTCCTCCCGCGTCCACGACCTCGGCGAGACCGTCCGAGCCGTCGCCGGCGGCCGTCGCGACTCCGCCCGAAAACAGCCACGGGTGGCGTCGGACGACAGACGCCTCCCGGCCAGGCTTGAGGGTGAGCCGGATCAAGCGAATCCTCGGCGCATCGGGCCGCCAAAATACACCCTCAACGCTTTCGCCCTGCGCCCCGTAATACAGGCAGACACACGATCTCCTCCTTCAGGCCCCTCGCGAGAGGGGCTTCTTTTTTGGGTTCGGGCCCGCCCGGGCGCGGGAATAAGTCCGCTCGCCTCCCCGGCCGGGGTCAGTGCGTGAGGGCCGACAGGACTCCGTAACTCAGGGCGCCGATCGCCGCCGCCATGGGAATCGTCAGGATCCAGGCGTAGACGATCTTTCCCGCGACGCCCCAGCGGACGGCCGAGACGCGCTGCGTCGCGCCGACGCCGATGATCGCGCCGGTGATCGTGTGCGTGGTCGAGACCGGGATGCCCCAGACCGAGGCGGCAATGACGGTCGCCGCGGCGCCGGTCTCGGCGCAGAAACCCGAGAACGGCTTGAGCTTCGTGATCCGGCTGCCCATGGTGCGCACGATGCGCCAGCCGCCCGTGAGCGTGCCGAGGCCGATGGCGGCGTGCGCCGAAAGGATGATCCACCAGGGGATCGTCTTGAGATCCGGCAGGTGCATCCAGTGGAGCTTCGAGGCCGAGTCCGCGAAGAGCCCCTGGTTGGCGACGAGCAGGCCGCCGATGATGCCCATCGTCTTCTGCGCGTCGTTGGTGCCGTGCGAAAGGGAGAAGGCTGCCGCCGAGCCCAGCTGTGCGCGGCGGAACCAGCGGTCGACCGAGCCGTAGGGCGACTTGTGGAACGTCCACGACATCGCGACCATCAACGCCCACCCGACCGCCATGCCGATGAGCGGCGACAGCACGATGAAGGACAGCGTCTTCACCCACGCCATTCCGGGCACGATCGCGCGGATGCCGACCCGCGCGACCGCGGCCCCGGCATAGCCGCCGATCAGCGCGTGCGAGGAGGACGACGGGATCCCGAAGTACCAGGTGATCAGGTTCCACGCGATCGCACCGAGCAGGCCGCCGAGCACGACGTCGGAATCGACGACGGTGATGTCGATCAGGCCCGAGCCGATCGTCCTCGCCACGGCCGTGCCGAACACGAACGCCGCGACGAAGTTGAAGAAGGCGGCCCAGAAGACGGCCTGGAACGGGGACAGCACCCGCGTCGACACGACCGTCGCGATCGAGTTCGCGGAGTCGTGCATCCCGTTGATGAAGTCGAAGACGAGCGCGATCCCGATGATGACGAGGACGTAGATCATGGGCCGCTCGTGAGACCGGCTAGGAGTGCTTGAGCACGACGCTCTCGAGCACGTGCGCGACGGCGACGCACGAGTCGATGCAGCGCTCCATGTTGTCGTAGACGTCCTTCCACTTGATGACCTCGATCGCGGGAAGGTTGTCCCGGAAGAGGGACGCGATCGCCTCCTGGTACACGACGTCGCCTTCGTTCTCGAGCTGCTTGATCTTGATGCAGTGCGCCATGACGCCCTTCTGCTGGCGCAGGCGCGAGACGGCCTCGACGAGCTCGGCGGTGGTCGTCACGATGAGGCGCGAGAGCGACGTCGAGATGGGCGTCGGCCTGTCGATCAGGAAGAGCGACACCCGCCGCACCGTCCCGTCGATGAGGTCGATCACGTCGTCGAGCCGCACGGCCAGCTGGTGGATGTCCTCGCGGTCGATCGGCGTGATGAACGTCCGGTCGATGCCACGCAGGATCTCGTGGGAGATCTCGTCGCACTCGTGCTCGAGGCGCTTGATCAGATCCGCCACGGTGCCGACGGGCGCCTCGCCCTTGAAGAAGCGCTCGAGGATCTGCGCCGCCTCGTGGATGCGCACCGCGAGCTCGGTGAACCGCTCGAAGTACTTGTCGTCCCGAGGCAGGAAGTTCAGCATAGGCGCGCCCGATGGCGGCGCCATGGTATCGCAAAGGTTCGCGCCGAATTTACACCCGGCTTTGCGCGGAATTTACGCCGCGGCGGCGGGGAATCGGACGAGGAACGCGCTGCCCTGGCCCGTTTCGCCCTCCACGTCCACCGTGGCGCCGTGAAGCTGGGCGATGTGCTTGACGATCGCGAGGCCGAGGCCCGAGCCCGGCCGCTGCTTCGAGCGCGACCGGTCCACCTGGTAGAAGCGCTGGAAGATCTTGTCCCGCTCCGCCTTCGGAATGCCGGGGCCGAGGTCCTCGACCGAGAACCCCGGGTGGCCGCCCTGCCGCCAGACCCTCACGACGACCGGCGCGCCTTCCGGGGAGAATTTGATCGCGTTGTCCAGGAGGTTGCGGGCGAGCTGGCCGAGCCGGCGGCGGTCGCCGACCGTCGCGACGCCGGCGTCGCCCGTGACCCGCAACTCGACCCTCTTCTCGCGCGCTGCGGCCTCGAGATCCTCGGCCGTCTCGGTGAGCAGGTCCTTGAGGGGAATCTCCTCGCGATCGAGCGGCACCGCGCCGCTCTCGATCTGCGCGAGGTCCATGAGGTCGTCGATGAGCTCGCGCATCCGGTCCGACTGCCGGCGGATCAGCCGCGTCAGTTCCGCGGTCTCCGCCCGGTCGGGATTGCCGTCGGCCAGCGTTTCGGCCGCGGCGGCGATGGAAGCGATCGGCGTCCGCAGCTCGTGCGAGACGTCGCCGACGAACGTGCGCCGCATGGCCTCGGTGCGCTCGAGGCGCGTCACATCGCGCAGGACGCCCACGGCCGCGGCGCGGTGGCCTTCCGGCAGCGGGGCCACGCTGACCTGCCACACCCGCTCGTCCGGGATGCGCACCATCTGCTCGGAGGCCTCCCCCGTCCGCACCGTCGCCTCGAAGCAGTCGTAGAGCGGCCGCTCGCGCAGCACCTCGTACACGCCCCGTCCGGCCGGCGTCGGGATCCCGGTCATCTCGGCGAAACGGCCGTTGCACTCGAGGACGCGGAGCTTCGCATCGACGACCACGAGCCCGTCCGGGAGCCGCTCGAAGACCATCGCGGTCAGGCGGCGCTCGGCCTCCGCCCGGCGGACCGCCTCGTTCAGCGAGCTCTTCATCCGCTGCATGGCGCCGCCGAGCAGCTGGACTTCCTCGCTCCCGCCCGACGGCAGATCGCGCGCGAAGTCTCCCGCGGCCACGGCCGAAGCCGCGCGGGTCAGCTCGGCGATCGGCTCGGAGAATCGGCGCGAGGCGCTCGCGCCGATGAGAAAGAGCAGCAGGCAGACGCCGATGATCGCGCCGCGCATCGTCCAGAGGTACCCGAGCTCGACCTGCCCGAGGCGCGCCTCCGAAACGGCCAGGCGCAGCACGCTGCCTTCCGGCAGCCGCCGCGCCACGTACAACATCGGCTTCTGCTCGGTTGGCGACACCCGGCGCGACACGCCGCTGCCGGTCGCGACGGCGGCCCGGACCTCCTCGCGGCCGGCGTGGTTCTCCATTCCCGGGACGTCGGCGGGCAGGAGGTCGGTGTCGTCCAGCACACGCCCGTCCGCGGCAATGAAAGTGATGCGGCAGTCCAGGGCCGCCGCGGCGCGCCGCAGGAACGCGTCGCGCCCCTCCGCGCCAGGCACGTCGTTCGCGAGGTCTGCGGCCAGATGGTCGAGCTCCCGCCGGAACCGGTCCGACACGCGGTCTTCGACGGACCGCCGGACGGTCGCGTCGGAGACGAGCACCAGGAAAACGATGGCGAGCCCCGAGAGGATCGCGAAGAGCGCGGTAAAGCGGGCGCGGAGCCTCATGCAGAGCGCTATTTCGCGGCGGCGGTTTCGCGGTATCGGTAGCCCAGGCCGACGACGGTCTCGATACGCTGGTCCCCGAGCTTGCGGCGCAGGGCGCGGATGTGCACGTCGACCGTCCGGGTCTCGACGTCGGCGTCATAGTCCCAGAGGCGGGCGAGGATCGCGTCGCGCGTGACGACCCGGTTGCGGTTGCGGATGAGCAGCCAGAGCAGGTCGAACTCCTTCTTCGTCAGGTGCACCCGCTCGCCCTTCAGGGTCACCTCGAAGCGAGCGCGGTCCACGTGGAGATCGCCGTCCTGGAAGACCTCCTCCTCGGACGTCTCGAAGGCCGCCACCCGGCGCAAGTGGGCATTGACGCGCGCCAGCAGCTCGCGCATCGAGAAGGGCTTGGTGATGTAGTCGTCGGCGCCGATCTCGAAGCCGAGCAGCTTGTCGCGCTCCTCGACGCGCGCCGTCAGCATGATGATCGGGACCTTGCGGGTCTCGTCCGCGCGGCGCAGCTCGCGGCACAGGGCGAGCCCGTCGATGTCGGGCAGGTTCAGATCGAGGATCACCAGGTCGAACGGCTTCTCCTGGAGCGCCGCGAGCGCCGCGATCCCCGAGACGTAGTGCTCGACCTGGTAGCGCTTCTCCTTGCGGAGGTTCAGCCGGATCGTGTACGCGATGTCGGCGTCGTCCTCGATGAGCGCGATGCGCTTCATCGCACCCGTGTGGACCTCGCTCCGCGGCGTGGCCGCCCCGTCCTTGCCCTTGGACACCATGGCTTTCATTGTGGACCTTTCCTGACGTCCGTCCGGCGTCTAGCCGAACCGGCCCGTGATGTAGTCCTCGGTGATCTTCTGACCGGGGTTGGTGAAGATCTTCTCCGTGCGGTTGTGCTCCACGAGGCGTCCCAGCATGAAGAACGCGGTGGACTCGGAGACGCGCGCGGCCTGCTGCATGTTGTGCGTGACGATGACGATCGTGAAGTCGACCTTGAGCTCGTGGATCAGCTCCTCGACCTTCGTCGTCGCGATCGGGTCCAGGGCCGAGCACGGCTCGTCCATCAGCAGGACCTCCGGCTCGACCGCGAGCGCCCGCGCAATGCAGAGCCGCTGTTGCTGCCCGCCCGAGAGTCCCATCGCGGACGTGTCGAGGCGGTCCTTGACCTCTTCCCAGAGGGCCGAGCGGCGCAGCGCCTTCTCGACGCGCTCGGGCATCTCCGACCGGGTGCACAGGCCGTTGATCCTGAGGCCGTACGCGACGTTGTCGAAGATCGACTTCGGGAACGGGTTCGACTTCTGGAAGACCATGCCGACGCGGCGGCGCAGGTCGACGACGTCCGTTCCGGGACCGTAGATGTCCTGCCCGTCGAGGAGCACTTCGCCTTCGACGCGCGTGTCGGGGATGATGTCGTTCATGCGGTTCAGGCAGCGCAGGTACGTCGACTTGCCGCAGCCCGAGGGGCCGATGAACGCCATCACCGTCTTCTCCGGGATCCGCAGCGAGATGTCCCAGAGCGCCTGCTTCGCGCCGTAGGAGAAGTTCAGGTGGCGCGACTCCATGCGAAGCCTGCCGCCCTTCGTCGCGGGGGCGTCCGGGCGCCCGTCCCGGCCGGAATTCGGGGCCGCGGTGCGCGGCTCTGCGGGAACTTCCACGCTGGCCTCCAGTGTATCGCTCATGTCCGATGCATCCTTTCGAGCCGGCGCGTGACGACCCGCGCCAGGACCGAGAAGACGAAGACGAAACCGACGAGGACGAGGGCGCCCGCCCACGCCTGGCGGTGCCAGTCCTCGTAGGGAGCGACCGCGTACGTGTAGATCTGGACGGGCAGGGACGCGATCGGCTGGTCGAGGCGCGTCGAAAAGAAGCGGTTGTTGAACGCCGTGAAGAGCAGCGGAGCCGTCTCCCCCGCGATGCGGGCGAGGGCCACGAGGATCCCCGTCATGATGCCCGGCAGCGCCGCCGGCACCATCACCGAGAAGGCCGAGCGCGCACGCGTGGCGCCGAGGGCGAGCGAGCCCTCGCGCAGGCTGCCCGGCACCAGGTTCAACAGCTCCTCGGTCGTGCGCGTGATGATCGGGACCATCATGAAGCCGAGGGCGAGGCCGCCGGCGAGCGCCGAGAAGTGCTTGACGGGAAGGACCGCCAGCCCGTACGCGAAGATCCCGATCACGATCGAGGGCACGCCGTTCAGGACGTCCGCGGTGAATCGCACGAGGGAGCCGAACGGCTTCTTGCCGTACTCCGAGAGGTACACGCCGGCGATCACGCCCACGGGAATCGCGAGTACGGACGCGATCGCGATCAGGTAGAGGGTTCCGAGCATCGCGTTGGCCATGCCGCCGCCGGGCTCGCCGACGGGCTTGGGCATCTTCGTGAAGAAATCCCAGTTGAGCGACGAGAAGCCCTTCTGCAGGACGTAGGCGAAGACGAAGAAGAGCGGCACGAGCGCCACGACGACGGCCGCGCCGCAGAGGACGACGACGAACCCGGAGAGCGCCTTGCGGCGGGCCGTCCGGTTCATTCGGTCCCCGTCGGGGCCGGGAAGGCCATCGTCGCGACGGGCCGCGGCGTCTTGACCTTGACCTCGCGCGTGACCTGCCAGATGAGCAGGCGCGACAGCGCGTTGATGACCAGGGTGATGATGAACAGGACGAGGCCGATCTCGATCAGGGCGGACAAGTAGAGGTCATCGGCCGCCTCGGTAAACTCGTTGGCGATCACCGCGGCCATCGTGTACTGGGGCTTGAAGAGCGAGGCCGTGACCTGGGGATTGTTGCCGATGACCATGGTGACGGCCATCGTCTCGCCGATGGCCCGCCCGAATCCGAGGATGATGGCGCCGATGATCCCGGTCCGGCCAAATCGCAAGGCCGCGAGGATCGCTTCCCATCGCGTGGCTCCCAGGGCGTAGGCCGCCTCCCGCTGCGTGGAAGGGACCGCCTTGAGCACCTCGCGGGCCACGGAGGACGTGAAGGGAATCACCATCACGGCAAGGATGAGGGCCGCGGAGAGCATTCCGACGCCGAGCGGCGGCCCCGAGAAGAGCGGGATCTTACGCATCCACTCGGGTGTGATCACCTGCAGCTGGCGCACGATCGGAACCAGCACGAAAACGCCCCAGAGGCCGTACACGATCGAAGGGATCGCGGCCAGCAGCTCGGTCAGAAATGCCAGCGGCGTCCGCAGCACCCTGGGCGACAGCTCCGACAGGAAGATCGCGATGCCGAGCGCAATCGGAGTGGAGATGAGCATGGCCGAGAAGCGACGAGTACAGCGTCCCCCAGATGAAGGGAAGGGCGCCGAACTCGCCGGAGACCGGGTCCCAGACTTTGCCGGTCCAGAACCGGAATCCGAACTTCTCCAGGGAGAGGTGCGACGTGCGATAGAGCTCCCAGAAGATCCCGGCAACCAGCAGGACGACGAGAAGGGCAAAGAACCCCGTCCCCAGCCGGAAGCCGCGGTCGTCGGCGCTCCTGCGGGAGGACGGGGTTTTCATGGCGGCGCTCGAACGACTAGAGCTTGATGCGTTTCAAGGCTTCGAGCTCGAGAGCCACCACGTCCTGGGGAAGCGGCGCGTAGCCCAGATCCGCCGCATAGCGCTCGCCCTCGGTGAGCGCCCACTTCACGAAGTCCACCATGATCTTGGCGCGCTGCTTGTCCTTGGGGTTCTCGTACAGCAGGAGCCACGTGAACGAGGAAATCGGATAGACGCCTTTCCCGGGCGCGTTGGTGATCGATACGCGGAAGTCGGCCGGCATCGCCTTCGAGGCGGCCGCGGCCGCGGCGGTGACGGAATCGAGGCTCGAGCGCACGAACTCGCCATCCATGTTCTGAACCGAGCCGTAAGGGATCTTGTTCTGGAGGGCGTAGATGAGCTCGACGTAGCCGAAGGAACCGGGAGTCGCCTTGACGAGGCCCGCGACACCTTCGTTGCCCTTGCCGCCCACGCCGACCGGCCAGTTGACCGAGGTGGCGACGCCGACCTTGCTCTTGAACTCCGGAGAGATCTTCGAGAGGTAGTCGACGAAAATGTACGTCGTGCCCGAGCCGTCGGAGCGGTGGGCGACCGTGATGTCCGTGGCGGGAAGCTTGATGCCCGGGTTCAGGGCGGCAATCGCCCCATCGTTCCACTTGGTGACCTTGCCGAGAATGATGTCGGCGATCAGCTTTCCTGTAAAACGCAGCTCGGCGTTCACGTCGGGAAGGTTGTAAACCGGCACGACACCGCCGAGAACCGTCGGCAGGTGGAGGATCTTGCCGGGGGCGGCAGACATCTGCTCGGGCGTCATCGGGCCATCCGATGCGCCGAAAAACACCGTTTGACTGCTGAGCTGGCGAATGCCGCCGCCCGAGCCGATGGACTGGTAGTTGATCTCGATCTCCGGGTGGAGCTTGTGGTACTCGGTCGAACCACTTCGAGTAGATCGGGTACGGAAACGTCGCCCCCGCCCCGTTGATTTGAATCGTCTGGGCCTGCGCCGTCCCCGTCGCAAGCACCATGAGGGCGCCGAAGACCAGGGTCAGCAGGGATCGTATGGATTTCATCGTTTCTCCTCGCTCACGAACATGAAGTTCGGACGTTAAATCCGCGCGAATCAAGTGTTAACTAAAAGTTCAAGAGCGTGAAAAGACCGAGGCTCTCCTCCGTCGGCTTCGAGTTCGGAACTCCCATGTAGCGGAGCTGCTCCCACTTGATCATCACCGCGGCCGCCACTCCGCTCTTCGTGACCGGGAACCAGTACGCCGGTCCGGCGATCAGGCGCTGCTTGTTGGCGCTCTTCGTATTGTCCGGCGTGACGCGATCCCACCGAATGAGCGCCTCGAGGCCGCAGTCCGGCAAGCGCGGCGTCGCCCAGACCGAGTAGGCGTTCCCCTCGACGAGCGACACGGCGGAAGTGGCCTGGTCCTTGTAGTTGTCGTACTGGAAGCCGAAGTTGATGTACGGATTTTCGAACGAGAGCATTCCGATCACGCGCTCTTTCTTCGCATTGACCAGGTAGTGGTCGGAGTCGTAGAAGCCGGACACGCGCAGCCCCTTGAGGATCGACACCATGGGAAGGGGGCGAATCGTGCCGCGGACCTGGAACGACATCTGCGAGTCGGCGTCCTGGACGCTCGAGTAACCGTTGCCGTTGTAAACGCCGGCGTGGAAGTCGCCGAAATCCCCGGGGATGTTCCAGTGGACGGAGGCGCCGAGATCCGACGAGGTCAACGCCCCTTCCCGGTCGGAGAGGATCGTGCCCGCGAACCGGTAGCGGTAGATCCCTTCCTCGAAGTCGATCCACGGCGTCTGCTGCAGACCGAGGCGCAACCAGGAGCCTTTCGTCGTGAAGTCGCTGAAGTTGAGCTGTCCGTAGGCGTACTTGAGACGATACGTCAGGGTCCCACTGAGGCCCGGGACGTTGGACCCCGATACCTGGCCTACGCGCACGACGTCCGGCGTGATTCGGAACTGGATGAGGTGATTGATCTGGCCCGTGACGTTGATGTACGCGCGCGTGAGGTTGAACGCGTTGGAATGCACCTGGGTTCCGTCCGAACCCGTGACCGTGGGCTCCTGAAAGTAGTTGTAATCCGCGAAGATCGTGCCGCCCACGCTGACGTGCGGCGTGTCGTCGGGCGGTGTGTACCCGGCCGCCGTAGTGACCTGGGCGCGGGCGCCGGCCGCCCCGAGCATCAGGGCCGCCATCGCACACGCGGCAGGAAAAAATCCGATCCTTTGCTTCATGGCTTGTGCTCCTCCTCTATTGAGCCGCGAGTTGTAAGCGGGGCTCGTCAATGGAAGAGGAAGCTCTTGTAAATTCGCCGTGAAGCAGTCGCGCCTCGCCCTCAGTTCGGGAACGTGGCGCGGATGACGTCGTCGGGGATTCCGGACTTTTTCCAGTCGATGATCTCGTCGGCCGTCAACGCCGCCCGCGGGCGGTTGGCGCGAACGAACGAAACGATGACGTCCGTCCCGACGCCCTCCTTCTGCAGCTCGAGGACCTTCGCCTTCAGCATGGAGACGTCCGCGGCGGCAGCGGCAGGGCGCGATGCCGGCGCAGCCGCAATCGGCGCGCCGGCCTCCGGCGCCGTCGGAGCCGGGTTCTTCTTCTTGAGCTCCCACTTGAAGATGCTGCCGACCGTCGGCGCCGGAGCATTGGCGAGCTCGGCGACGGCCTTCGCGTCGCACGCATAGGATCCGAACGTCACCTTGTACCAGCTCTGCTCCGAGTCCATGCAGCCCGGGGACGTGTTCCCGACGGGACAGTCGATCTTCATCAGGTTCTTGAATCGGTACGACCGCAGGTAGAGGATGTTGCCGCCGAGCGCCGCCGTCTCGTTGCGCTCCTGGAGGTAGGGGTCGCTGGTCTCGCGCGCCTGCTGCTGCTGGTCGATCGGGCCCCACTCCTTGAGGCGCCTGCATCCATCCGGCAGCGGCGGCGCCGGTTCCTGCGCCGTCGCCACGTCGGCCTGGTAGACCTTGACGGCCGCGCCCTGTGGCGTCAGCGACGCACAGCCGGCTTCCAGGATCACCGCCACCGCAAACCCGATCACTTTCCGCATGAAATCCTCCGCCTTTCGTTCCGCGAGCGCCCGAATTCTACCGCCCCAAAAAAAGGGCCCCGATTGCTCGGGGCGAGACGGAAGGGTCGTGCGACGCAGTGCCCGGAAGCCTCCGGCGAACGCGTTAAAACGCGCGCGTGGCGGCGTCAAATCCGTGTAAAGGAATACCGGAGAGTAACCCTACTGAGCCGGGCTTCTCGCGTATCCTCCAGGGTCGATGGAGACGCCGCCATGACCATGGGAGCCTTGCGTCCGTGGTTCTACGTCGTAACCGCCTCGCTCTTCCAGGTTGCGTGGGTCTTCAGCCTGAAACGAACCGATGGCTTGCACCGCTGGCTTCCACTGGCCGGCTACCTGTTCTTCGGCCTCGGCTCGGCCGTCTTCCTTGCGATGGCGATGAAGCTCATCCCGATGGGAACGGCGTACGCGGCCTGGATGGGACTCTCGATCGTCGGCGCGACGGTGGTCGACGTCGCGATCCTCCGCGAGCCGGTCACCGCTCTGCGGCTCGGCTGCGTGGCGCTCATCCTTGCGGGCGCGTGCGGCCTTTCGCTCACGACGCCCCGGTAGGCCGCCGCGCTCCGGGCACGGCGAATAGGGATACGATCCCAGCCGTGATCTGGATCGAGTTCGTCGAGCCCGACGAGGAACACGCGGCGCGCACCTCCGAGGCGCTTGCCGTCCTCGGGTCGGGCGACGCCACGGCGCTCGCGGCGATGGAGGCCGAGCTCGCCGAGTTGCTCGCCGCCGCGATCCCGGACGACCCCGCGGCGCCCCCACCTTCCGCGCCCGCTTCGCCGCGGCTCGCCCGGAAACCGCGACGCCGAATCTCGCGGCGAAGGCTCAAGGCGCCGCGCGGAGTGCCTCTGCGCGAGGCCATCCTGACCGCGTTCACCACGATCATCGCGACGGCGCGCGGCACCGTCCGCCACGTCGCGCTCGATCCCGAAGAGGCGCTGCACGACTTTCGCAAATCGATCCGACGCGCCCGGGCGCTCGTGGCCCTGCTGCGACCTGCCCTCGGCCGAACCGCCGCGCGGGGCCTGACCGGCGAACTCCGCGGCGCATTCCAGGCCACGGGGGCCCTGCGCGACGCGGACATCCTGATCGCAACGCTACGGTCGGTGGCCTCCGACGACCCGTCCCGCCCGATCGTCGAGCGAGCGCTCGCGCAGGAACAGTCCCATGACGGCGCGCGCGCCGCGGAGGCGCTCGCAGCCGGCAGCCGCGTCCTGCGACCCCTGCCGGACGTTTTGCGCGTCACGCTCCCGCGGACGTTTTCCATGGACGACCTCGCGCGCGGTTTGGCGCGCAGCTGCCGCCGCGTCCGGGCCACGCTGGAGCGGGCCATCGAGGCGGGGACGAGCGCCGAGTTTCACGAATGGCGAAAGCGCGTCAAGGAGCTCCGCTACCAGATCGAGCTGCTCGCTTCCACGGGCAGCGCCGAGCTCAAGCGGCGCGAGAAAGCCCTGGCGGCGCTCGCCGAGGAGCTCGGCAAGGTCACGGATCTCATCGTTCTTCAGACGGCGCTCGTCGAGCGGCAGTCCTCGGGCGCCGTCCCTCAGGCTCCGGCGCTCGCCGAGGCGATTCGCTCGACGATCGACGCGCGCGCGCGGGAGCTCACCCGGAGGGGCGTGGGTTTCTTCACCGAGGCGCCCGCGGACTTCGCGCGCGCGGTGCTGGCGGAACGGGGTTGACGACGGTGTCGTAGGGGCGGGGCTTGCCCCCGCCCGCCTCACGAACATTGTGGATCATGCGGGCGGCCGCAAGGGCCGCCCCTGCGACAACAGGTTACGCCCGCGCGACCGCCAGCCGCCGCATCCAGTCGTGCATGCCCTGGAGATCGTCCACGATGACGCAGCCGCCCGGCGGATGGCTGCGCCGCGCGCCCACGCCGCCCACGAGAATCTGCACTCCGGCCGGAATCGCCCGGCGCAGCGTCTCGAGCTGCTCGCGCGAGCGCGCGCCCGCCGTCGATACGGAGATGCTGACGCCGATCGCCGCCGGCCGCCGCGCCTTGAAGGCCGCGACGATCTCTTCGACGGGAGTGTCGGTGCCCAGGACGTGTGGTTGGAGACCCGCGAACGCGGCGAGCAAGGCGGCCATCTGAATGCCGAGCCCGTGCTCTTCGCCGGAAAACGCCGCGAGCATGATTCCCGGGCCGCCCCCACCGCGCTCGAACGGAATGCGGAAGGTGCGCAGGACGTCCTCGAGGCGCTGCGAAAAGAAGTGCTCGTGGTGGATGCCGAGCTCGCCCCTCGCCCACGCGTCCCCCACCTCTGCGATCATCGGAACCGCGCGCAGGCGAAGGAACTCGAGGGGACCGAGGCCGGCCGCGTCTGCGAGCAAGGCCGAGGTCAGCTCGGGGCCCCTGTGCTCGCGCACGAGATCCATGAGGGATCTCAAGACCGCCGGCCGCTGCAGGCTGGCGACGCCCGTCGGCTCGCGGTCGGTCAGAAGCGATTCGAGCCGGGGCTCGGCCAGAGGAACCACCTGGCCGGGCCGGTGGCCCCGGGCGAGGGCCTCCGAGATGCGCCGCAGGCGGCGCACGTCGGCCGACGAATACAGCCGATGCCCCGACGGCTTGCGGCGCGGAACGGGAAACCCGTAGCGCTTCTGCCAGACGCGCAGCCTATCGGGCGAAAACCCCGTTGCCTTGGCCACTGCGCCGATCGTGAGACGCGGTCCGAGGCCTGGATGGGCGACTTGCTGTTGCATGACATGTCTATATATATTTCTAGACATAACCGCGTCAACAAGGTGAGCTCGCCCTCGAGCCGGTCACGCGCGCTAAACCTACTGGCCGCTTTGTTTAGCTTCGGAACCACCGCCGGAATTATCTCGACAGAACGTCGCGCGCCGCAGACGGCGAGACGGCCACCGTCGCTTAACATCCCGCGCGCAGAGGGGTGGTAACCTGCCGCCTCTTCAGAGGTTGCGACGGCCATGAGCGAAGTTCAATTCATCGGTGGGGCCCCCACGCCCGACGACCGCCTCAACGATCACTCGCTCTATTTCAATCGCGAGATCTCCTGGCTCGCCTTCAACCGCCGGGTCCTCGAGGAAGCGCTCGACCCGAGCTGGCCCCTGCTCGAGCGCGTGAAGTTCCTCTCGATTTTTCACTCGAACCTCGACGAGTTCTTCATGATCCGGGTCTCGGGCCTGCACGAGCAGCTCGAGGCGTCGGTCACCGAGCGCAGCGCCGACGGGCTCTCGGCCCCGGAGCAGCTGCGCATGATCCGCGAGATCGTGCAACGCGACGCCGGACTTGCGATGCAGTCCCTCCGGGAAGACTTGCAGCCCAAGCTCGCCGAGGCCGGCGTGCGGATTCTCGCGTGGGAGGAGATCGATCCGGAGCGCCGCAAGGAGCTCTCCGCCTATTTCGAGAGCGTGGTGTTCCCGGTCCTGACCCCCCTCGCCTTCGACCCGGCGCATCCGTTCCCGTTTGTCTCGAATCTCTCACTCTCGCTCGCGGTCGAGCTGGCCGACAAGAAGGAGAAGCGGCCCGCCTTCGCGCGCGTGAAGGTCCCGGCCTCGCTCGGGCGCTTCGTGCCGGTCCCCGGCGCGCCGGGCAAGGCCCTCGAGTTCGTCCTGCTCGAGAAGCTGGTCGAGGCCAATCTCGATCGGCTGTTTCCGGGCATGCAGATCCTCGGGGCGTCCGCGTTTCGGGTCACCCGAGACGCCGACATCGAGATCCGCGAGGACGAGGCCGGCGACCTGCTCGACAGCGTCGCCGAGAACGTCCGGCGGCGCCGCTTCGGAGCCGCGATCCGCCTGGAAGTCGAGGAGCGCTGCCCGGAGACCGTGCGCGAGCTCCTGCGCGGGGAGCTCGAGCTGGGGCCCGAGGACGTCTACGCGGTGGACGGACCGCTCGGGGCGGCGGACCTGATTTCCGTCCTGAAGCTCGACCTGCCGCAGTTGAAGGACGTGCCCTACCTGCCGTCGGCCCGCACCATTTTCGACCCGCCGGGCAACCTGTTCGACATGATCCGCAAGGCCGACGTCCTGCTGCACCAGCCCTACGACTCCTTCGACCCGGTGCTGCGCTTCCTCGAGGAGGCGGCCGCGGACAAGGACGTTCTCGCCATCAAGATGACGCTCTACCGGGCCGGCACGGACTCGCCGATCGTCGCCGCGCTCGCGCGGGCGGCCGAGAACGGCAAGCAGGTGGCCGTGCTCGTCGAGCTCAAGGCGCGCTTCGACGAGGAGAACAACATCCACTGGGCGCGCTCGCTCGAGCGGGCCGGCGTGCACGTGGCCTACGGCGTCGAGGGCCTGAAGACCCATGCCAAGATCGCGCTCGTCGTGCGCCGCGAGGGCAACGCGATGCGGCGGTACGTGCACGTGGGCACGGGCAACTACAACCGGGCCACCGCGCGCATCTACACCGACCTCGGCCTCTTCACGGCGCGGGCCGACTTCGGCCATGACGCCTCGGAGCTCTTCAACTTCCTGACGGGCTTCTCGAAGAAGACGAAGTACCGCAAGCTGACCGTGGCGCCCTCGCTGCTCCACGACAAGGTGCTCGCCCTGATCGGCCGGGAAGCCGAAAAGGCCCGGGAGGGCAAGCCCGCGTCCATCGTCGCCAAGATGAACGCACTGGTGGACCCGGCCGTCATCCGCGCGCTCTACCGCGCCTCACAGGCCGGCGTCCCGATCGAGCTCGCCATCCGCGGCATCTGCTGCCTGAGGCCCGGTGTTCCGGGCGTCTCCGAGGGGATCCGGGTCTCGAGCGTCGTGGGCCGCTTCCTCGAGCACAGCCGCGCCTTCTCCTTCGGCGTCGGCGAGGAGGAGGAGATCTACATCTCGAGCGCCGACTGGATGCCCCGCAATTTCTACGCCCGCGTCGAGCTCATGGTACCGATCCTCGACGAGAAGGCGAAGGAGAAGATCCGCCAGGAGGTCTTCGAGCCCTTCCGCGCCGACAACTCGCGCGCCCGCGACCTCGACAGCGACGGCGATTACGTCCGCCGCCGGCCCGCGGCGGGCGAGGCGCCGCGCGATGCGCAGCAGGATCTGCTCGACCGCCTGTCGCGGCGTGGACTCAAGGCGGTCCCGGCGCTCTAGGATTCGGAGGGCCCGGGCCGGATGATCCGCGTGTGCCGGCCGATGCGCAGCGCCCGACCCCGCCACGAGATCGATCCGCCGACGAGACCCGCGACGAAGACCCCGGCGGCGGCCAGGTCTCTGACCGGAAGCAGCAACCAGTCCGAGGGGCGCAGTCGGGCTCCCAAGTTCTCCGCGACGAAGCCTTCCATCGCGTACCGCGCGCCCAGGAGGACGGCGGCAACCGGCCAGGCTCCGGCAGCACTCAGGGCGAGGGCCCACGGGAGCGGACCCGAGAAGACTTCGCACAGGTAGAGCGGCCCGGCGAGCTGGTGACGCATCATCGCCCACCGGCGGTGCCGGGCAAACGCGGCGCCCGGGGACTTGCCGACCTCGCGCGTTTCGATCACGTCGGCCGAGAGCACGACGCCGTAGCCGGCTTTTCGGACCGCTCGCCCGATCAGGTAGTCCTCCGCCAGAAAGTTCTCGAGAGAGGGAAACCCGCCGATCACGTCGAGAGCCGTGCGAGATACCAGAATCGACTTTCCGACGACGCACGGCATCTTGAGCAGCCCGACAAGGGCCGTCGTTCCGGGCAGGAGGCAGCCGTTCAAGTACAGCGACTCGACCCGCGAGGCCAGCGTGACCGCTCCGGTGGCCAGGAACAGGTGCGACACCAGACCGACGCCGGATTGCGAGAAGTGCGAGACCGCCCGACCGAGAAAATCCGGGCGCACGCGGACGTTGCCGTCCGACGAGAGGACCATGCCGTGACGGGCGCGCGCCAGGGCCGCCGCGAGACGATCGATCTTGGCGTTGCCGCCCCCGTCGCGGGGGTCGAAAACGAACGTGCTCGAAATCGAGGGATGCCGGTCGGCCACCCGCAGAGCGATCGGGTAGGCGGGGTCGGTGTCGGCCGCGAAAGAAAACACCATCTCGTAGTCGGGGTAGTCGAGTCGAAAGAACGACTCGAGGTTTTGCTCCAACCCGTCGTCGAGGCCGGAGAGCGGCTTCAGGATGGACACGGGCGGTGTCGAGGCGGGCGCCGGGTCCCCGCGGGTCGTCCTGCGCATGCGCTCGAGTGCCAGTGCGGCTGCCGCGTAGACGCCCACCGATGTCGAGAGTCCGGCCAGAGCGAACAGAGCCAGGCGGGTCATGCGGATGCGGCCTCCTGCTCCGAAAGCCGGAGCACGCCGATGCCGGACCCGCGCTTCAAAGCGGCCAACACGCCCGCGCGGCTCTTCTCGGCCTGGACCAGCGATTTCCACGCATAGAGGTGCTCGGGCCGGTGGAAGTCGCTGTTGGCCAGGTGCGGAAGGCTCTGGCGGGAGATCACCGGATAGAGTTCCCAGCGGCAGCCCACCTCCCAGAGATCGATCAGCGGCGCGACGAACTTGCGGCGATTCCAGAGGTACCAGGTGTTGGCGAACCACTCGCTCATCTCGTGCGGATGACAGGCGACCGACACCGCCCCGCGATTGCGAATCTCCTTGATCATATCGAGCGGATCGCCGTCGGCCGACAGGTACTCGTCGAGCCCGAGTGCGAGCACGTGGACCGACGTGTTGCGGTTGATCGTGTTCCGGGTCATCTCGGCGCCGCGCAGCACCAGCATCCCATAGGTGCTCCAGGCACGTTCGGCCTCGCGGTCGATCTCGTCCGCATAGCGCTTCCAGCTCTCGGGGTCGAGGCTGTTCCCGATCCGATGTGCGACTTTCCCGAGACCGCTGTCCCGGTTGACGATGTGATCGGTGATGGCGATGACGTCGTGGCCCGACTGCCCGAAAAGGTCGATGACCTTCGGCAGGGGCAATACGCCATCCGAATAGGTCGTATGGATATGAAAGTCGCAGAGGAGCATGCCGTTCATCGCCTTTGCATTTTCCGCGCCACTCGCGAAGACCGGGCGAGCCGGACCAAAAGTCCGCGGAAAACCCGCCTGAAAATGGAGTGAACGAGCGGGCGGAGGCCGGCGCGGGCCGATGCGTGGACTGCCACCAGCCGGCATGAAGCGGGCGTGAAGAATGCCGCCCGGCGCCGCTCCGCCATAATCCCCGTGTGACCGGGCTGCCCGACTACCACGTCCATACGCATCGCTGCGGGCACGCCGGCGGTGCTTCGCGCGACTTCGTGCTCGCGGCGATGGAACGGGGACTGTCGGAGATCGGCTTCACCGACCACATCCCGCTCTACTTCCTGCCCGAGGAGCGGCGCGACCCGAGGCTCGCGATGCGTGAGGATCAGTTCGAGGGGTACATTCGGGAGGTCGAAGACCTGCGCGACGAATTCGCGGGTCGGATCGCCGTGCGGCTCGGCCTCGAGGCCGACTACGCCGAGGGCCGCGAGGAAGATCTGGCGCGATGGCTTTCGCGCGCCCGCTGGGACCTCGTGCTCGGCTCGGTCCACTGGGTCGCCGGAGACTGGATCGACGACCCCGCGCGATCGCCGGACCGCTTCGCTCGCGAAGGGACGGAGTTCCTCTACGAGGAGTACTACCGCTTGCTCTCGCGCGCGGCAGGGACCGGACTCTTCGACGTTCTGACCCACTTCGACTTGCCGAAAAAGCACGGGCACCGGCCGGCAGCCCCTCGGACCGGCGCCGAGAACGCGGCCATCGCGGCCGCGGCGACGGCGGGCTGCGCCGTGGAGATCTCGTCGGCGGGCCTGCGCAAACCCGCGGCCGAGGCATACCCCGAGGCGGGGTTGCTCGCCCGCATCGTCGCCGCGGGCATCCCGGTCACGTTCTCTTCCGATGCGCACGCCCCGGCTGAAGTCGGCTGGGGCTACGACCGCACGGTGCCGCTCGCCCGGTCGTGCGGAGTCGTCGAGTTCGTCAGCCTGGAAAGTCGGCGGAAGGTTCGCCACCCGCTCCCGAAGTGAAGTGCGCGCCGAGCCGCGTGAAGAGGTCGGCCGAAGGGTGGCGGCGTCGCGCCAGTGTCTCGTAGTCGACTTCGAACAGGCCGAAGCGCGGGCGAAACCCTTCCAGCCACTCGAAATTGTCGATCAGCGACCAGTGGAAATAGCCGTCGATCCGGGCGCCTGCCGCGCGCCGCCGGGCGAGCACCAGGGCATGTTCCCGCAGGAATTCGCACCTCCGCCGATCGTCGCGCGTGGCAATGCCGTTTTCCGTGACGATGATCGGCAGGCCTGCCCCCTCCGCCTGCCGCAGGACGCGGTCGAAGCCGTGGGGATGGATCTCCCATCCCATGTCGGTGAGGCCGCGCGATTCCGGGTCGCGATAAAGGAACTCGCCGATGGCTCCAGGCCTGGCGCGAAAGCGGATGTGCACGCGGCTGTAATAGTTGACGCCGAGGAAGTGGTTCGCGGCGGGAAGTCCGGGGACGCGAAATCGCGCGCGACCCTTGCCCGGAAACCTCCAGTCCACGTCGCCCGTCGCTATGGCCTCGAGGAGGGCGAGGTTGTACAGGCGTTCCCCGTAATTCGCCAGGCGCCGGTCGAGATAGCTTCCCACCCGATCCGGAGCGAACTCCAGCATGTTGTGGGCGATGCCGACCCGGCTTCCGGGGGCCTGTATCGCGAGCGCATCGGCCGCCTCGACGTGGGCGTGGAGCATGTGCTCGAAGGCCCTGGACGCGCGCCGGAAGCTCTTCAGTCCCGGCGGCATGACGCCGGCGACGTAGCCGCCGAGCAACAGGACGATCGGCTCGTTGAAGGTGATCCAGGTGCGCGCGCGCGATCCCAGGGCGGCCGCCACGGCCGCCACGTATCGGCGAAACCCTGCGATGGACGCGGGATTCTCCCATCCCCCCCCGGCCCGAAACCAGGCGGGATGGGTGAAATGGTGGAGCGTCACGACCGGCTCGACGCCCAGACGGGCCAGCTCGTCCACGCGTTCGCGCTCGCGCAGGAGAGCCTCGTCGGAGAAGACACCGGGCTCCGGTTCCACGGCGCTGCGCTCGATCGAGAATCGATAGGCGTTGGCCCCGATGGTCGGTAGAAGACCGAAGTCTTCCCGCCACAGTGAACGGTGCCCGGACGCCCGGCCGCAGCGCTCGCCGCGGACGTTCAACCGCTCCTGCCGCTCCCACTCGGTCCAGTCGTTCTCGAGCGCGCCCTCGACCTGGTAAGAGGAGGTCGACACGCCCCAGAGGAATTCCGGGCTGCTCACCCGCGCAGTATGCCGCACGGGGCGGCCCGCTCACCGCATCAGGGCAGCTCCGCGGCGTGGTGCTTCACCCAGCGCGCCTCGGCCACGAAAATAGTGTCCTCGCAGATGTTGGTGGCGAGGTCCCCCACGCGCTCGAGATTCTTGGAGATCGAGATGAGCTCGATGCAGTAGGTCGTCAGCGCCGGGTACTCGGCGATGTACGTCAGCAGCTCGCGGATGATCGAGACGTTCTTCTCGTCGAGGATGTCGTCCTTCTTGATGACGCGCTTGGCCAGATCGGCGTCGCGGTTGACGAACGCATCGAGCGACTGCTTGAGCATCGACATGGCCACCTCCGCCATGTACGGGATGTCGATGAAGGGCTTGAACGGCCTCTGCCCCGCCAGGCGCTCGGCCCCTTCGGCGATGTTGACCGCGTGGTCGCCGATGCGCTCGAGATCGTTGTTGATCTTGAGGGCCGCGATGAGCAGGCGCAGATCCACGGCCACCGGCTGCTGCAGGGCGAGCAGCGCGATCGCGGACTCCTCGATCGCCATTTCCATCCGGTCGATCTCCTCGTCGGCGGCGATGACGGCGCGCGCCTTCTCGGCGTCCATCTCGGTCAGGGCCTCGATCGATCGGTGGATCTGGCGCTCCACCTCGCCCCCCATGAGGATCAACTGGCGCCGCACGTCTTCGAGCTGTTCGGAAAAATGCTCTTTCACGGTCCGTCTCCTGCTGCTAGTTCCAAAGCGCTTCGGCGGAAAGGATCTCGAGGTCTTTCTGATGGACCGATTCGTCGCTGCCGGCCGGCACCGCCCGGAAGGTGATCGAACGATCGAACACGCGCTCGAACAGGTCCGCCTTCTTGCGCGCGGCGTCGAGCTCGGGCTCGCAGTCGGCCCGACCGCCCGCATCGAGCTCGATGCGCCGGGCCTTCACGCGGCAGGTCACGCCCGTCACTGTCTGGCGGTGGCTCCTGTCGAGGCCATCGGCGATCCGCAGGATCGCGGCGAGCTTCTCGACGACGGACTGCAGGTACGGGTTCAGGCGGCGCCAGTTCTCGTGCGAATCCTTCGGACGGCCGCCCTTGTGGTACCGGGCGAGCGACGCGAGGACCTCGATCTCGTCGGCCGAGAACCCCGTCAGGTCGCCGTGGGTGATCAGGTAGTACGAGTGCCGCTGGTGCTTCGAGTATCCGATGTAACAGCCGATGTCGTGCAGCAGCGCGCCGTACTGGAGCCACTCCCGCTCGGTCGCGGTCAGCTGGTGCAGGGCATGCGTCTGATCGAAGATCTCGAGAGCCAGCCTTGCGACGTGGGCGGCGTGCAGCACCTCGGCGTTGCCCCGGCGCAGGAGCCGGTCGACGCTGCGCGCGCGCATGTCCCGGTTGACCGGCACGCGGGTTTCGCCGTGCCGGGCGACGTAGTCGAGCAGCAGCCCCTCGCGCAAACCGCGCTCGCCGACGACGATCGCGTCGGCCCCCGTGCGCTTCAGAATCCAGGCCAGCAGGAGGCCGCCCGGAACCGCGATGTCCCGGCGCCGCGGGTCGAGGCCCGGCACGCGCAGCTTGTCCTTCTCGCTCGTGCGCTGCAGGAGCCGGTTGACCTTCTTCAGCGCCGCGCGGGTCAGGGTCCGGTGGCCGGTCGGGTTGGGCTCCCGGCCGAGGATCGCGGCCTCGTGGACGAGCGAGAGGGACTGGATCGTGCCGGACGAGCCGACGCACGTCTTGAAGCCCCTCTTGCGGACCGCCTGGACGGCGCGCTTGGCGACCGACCGGATCGACTTCTTCATCGCCCGCATCTCGCGGTCCGACGGCGGGTCGCTCTTGGCGTGGCGGTCGTTCAGTCGGACGACGCCGAGGGGCAGGCTCTCGGTCAGGAGCACGCGCGTGCCGTTGGAGACCACGAACTCGGTCGAGCCCCCGCCGATGTCGACCAGGAAGAGCGGATCGTTGGTCGCCGGGAACTCGCTGCGCACCGCGAGATTGATGAGCCGGGCCTCCTCCTCGCCCGAGATCACGTCCACGCGGACGCCCGTGCGCTTCTTCACCGCGGCCACGAAGTCGTCGGAATTGGTGGCCTCGCGCACCGCGCAGGTCGCCACGGCGCGCACCACCTCGGCACCGGAGCCGTGGGCGAGCTTGGCCAGGTGCTCCACCGTCGAAACGCCCGCCTCGATGGCCTCGGGCGAGAGCAGGCCCGTCCGCAGGGTCTCGCTCCCGAGGCGCACCATCTCCTTCTCGCGCAGCACGACATCGAGGGTCCCGTCCTCTTCGACGTTCGCGACGAGCAGCTTGATGCTGTTGGTGCCGATGTCGATCGCGGCGAGGGTCTTCATCGAGGCGCCAGTGTCCCGCCAGCGGGAAGGTACCGCGTGAAGCTCGCGTGAAGAGCCCGTGAAGTGATCTCTTTTGTCCTCGCATTCTATAATAGCGCCCCGTGAGGGAAAGCGCGCCACTGTGGAAGGCTCGGGGGCTGTCGCTGGAGGCGGCCCGCAAGGCGGCCAAGCGCGGGGAGCCCAACGGGTTTCGCGAGCTCGGCCACGCACTCCACCACGTGCGGATCGCAGCGCGCGCACTCGGGCGGCGTTCCATCGCGCGCGCGGCAAAGCGGATCGCGCGCGGCCTCGCCCGCCAGGCGCAGCTGGAGACGGACCGCCGATTTCTCGAGCGCATCGGCCGCCTCGGCTTCCTCTCGCCCGACGCGGTCACCGCCCTCGCGGCGCGATGGGAGAAGCAGGCCGCGCGCGGAGCGCGCCGGGCCGCGCGGGCCGCCGACGGGCCCGGGATCCATCGCCTGCGGCGACGCCTCGAGCGCCTCGGGCGCAAAGGCTCGAAGGGCGCCATGGAACGCCTGGAGAGAGCGCGCCAGCGGGTCGAGGCGGCGCTCGCCCGCTCGCTCGAGGGACGCGACGACGCCGCGCTGCGCCGCTACCGGCGCGCGGCCGTGCGTGCCCGCTGCATCGCCGCAGACCTCGCCGCGCTCGGCCTGCCGCCCGCCGCACCCCAACATGCCGAACGCGAAGCGGCGCTCGAGAACGCGCTCGTCCGGTGGAACGACCTGCGCAAGTTCCGTCGGCGCCTGCTCGACAGCCGGGAAGAGGCGGAGCTGCGCGGCTCCGTGACGCAGGCCGCCGAGATCGAGCACCTGCTCGCCGCGCTCGAGCCCCCGATCGGATCCCTGCGCGCGGCCGCCGTCACGGCTTCGCGCCGGACAGCGCTCGTCGTGCCCCTCCGGCGTGCCGCCGGGGCCTGACCTCGGCCGGCGCAGCGCTGCGCCATCGCCGCACAGACGGCCCCGCAACGACCGCGCCGGCCCGGCTCCGCGCCGGTCCTGTTACAATGAACGGGCTCTCAAACAGCCTATTTTGCAATGAGTTCGCCGAACCACAGCGGCAGAGTCTCTCGGCCGACGGCTCCGGATCGTGCTGGGACCCTCGTGGCCCTCGCCGAAGCGCTGTTCGACGAGATCACGCGCCAGGCCGCGCACCTGTGCGAGAGCCCCGCGGCGGCGCTCTCTCTGGTGGAAGACGGTCACCACTGGTTCAAGTCGCGGGGCGGCGTGAGCCCGGCCGAGACGCCCCGCGCGATCGCCCTGTGCGCGGAGACGATCCGCCGCAAGGACGCGCTCACGCTCGCAGACGTCCGGAAGGACGAACGCTTCGCGGACGGCCCGGATGATCCCCGGGGTTTCCGCTTCTTCGCCGGCGTCCCGATCCTGACCGCGCGGGCGGGCGCGATCGGAACCATCTCGGTGATGGACGTCGCCGTGCGCGAGCTCGGCGCCGGACAACTCGCTTCCCTCGCGGAGCTCGCACGCGAGGCTGGAAGGCAGTTCGACATCCGCCTCGGCGCCAACGAGGTCCTGGCCCGGGTGCCGCAGGCCGAACCCGGCCTCGCGCCGGCGGGCGAACCGGAATTTCGCTGCCTCGTGGAGAACCTCCCGCTCGGCACGTACCTGATCCAGGACGGGCGTTACCGCTACGCCAATCCGAAGCTCGCCCAGATCCTCGGCTACACGCGGCCCGAGCTGGTCGGCACCGACGTTGCGACGCTGGTGGTCGACGGGGACCGGCGCACCGTGCTCGGCCGCATCCGGGAAGAGCTCTCCGGCGAGGCGCCGAATCCGTACACCTTCCGGGCCATCCGGAAGGACGGCGAGCTCATCGACGTGGAGGTCCACGAGACGGTCACCGAGATCGACGGCAAGGCCGCGCTCATCGGCTCGCTGCTCGACGTGACCGACCGCAAGCGCGCCGAGGCCCACGTCGCCGAGCGCGCCTTCGTGGATCCCCTCACGCGCCTGCCCAATCGGGTGCGGTTCATGGAGCGGCTCGAAACGGAGCTCGCGCAGTCGCGGCGCTACGAGCGCAAGCTCGCCGTCGTGCACCTCGACCTCGACTCTTTCAAGTTCGTCAACGACAACTGGGGCCACGGCGTCGGAGACCGGCTCCTGCAGTCGCTCGCCCTGCGGCTGACCCGCGGCGTGCGGGAAGTCGACACCATCGCGCGCATCGGCGCCGACGAGTTCCTGGTGCTCGTGCCGGACCTGCGGGAAGGCGAGGATCTGTCCCGGTTCGCCCAGAAGCTCCTCGGGCTCACCAACCGGCCCGTGGAGATCGGGGAGCGCACGCTCCAGGTTACGGCGAGCGTCGGCGTGGCCACGTATCCGGCCGACGGCCAGGACGCGGAGTCGCTGCTGCGCAACGCGGACGCGGCGATGTACCGCGCCAAGGACCTCGGGGGAAACAACTTCGAGCTCTGCACCCCGGAGCTGACCGCTTTGGCCGTCGAACGGCTCGAGCTCCAGAGCGGCCTGCGGCAGGCGCTCGACCGCGACGAGCTCCTGCTGCACTACCAGCCGCTCGTCAGCATCTCGACGGGCCGGATGGTCGGCCTCGAGGCCCTCGTGCGGTGGCAGCACCCGGTGAAGGGCTTCCTGCCGCCGGTCACCTTCATCCCCGTGGCGGAAGAGTCCGGCCTGATCCTTCCCCTCGGCGACTGGGTGCTGCGGGCCGCCACGAGCCAGTTGAAGAGGTGGCACGCCACCGGCATCGACCTTCGGATCTCGGTCAACTTCTCGGCAAAGCAGTTCCGGGAGCGCAGCCTCGTCCACACGGTCGAGAGCGCTCTCTCCAACGCCGGCCTCGAGCCCAAGCACCTCGAGGTCGAGATCACCGAGTCGATCGCGATGGAAGGCGCGGAGATCGTCGTGGCCAACCTGAATCTGCTGCGCAGCATGGGCGTCGGGATCGCGATCGACGATTTCGGGACCGGCTACTCCTCGATGAGTTACCTGAAGTCGTTCCCGATCACGTCGCTGAAGATCGACCGCTCGTTCGTGACGGACCTGGCCGCCAACGCGGCCGACGCCGGCATCGTGCGGGCGATCGTCGAGATGGCCCACGGCTCGAAGCTCGGCGTCATCGCCGAGGGCGTCGAGACGCAGGACCAGTTCCAGCTCCTCCAGAAATACGGGTGCGACGAGATGCAGGGCTACTGGGTCAGCCGCCCGCTGCCGATCGACGGCGTCGACCGCAAGCTCCAAGAAGAGCTGGCGCTCTGGGCACAGGGCAACTAGACCCGATCCGGCCTCACGGCACCGGGCAGGGCCTGGTGTTCCAGATCCCCGCGGCATACTCCGCAATCGTCCGGTCGCTCGAAAACCTCCCGGAGAACGCCACGTTGAGAATGGCCCTGCGCGCCCAGGCCTCGCGGTCCGCGTAGACCGTCCCCACCCGCGCCTGCGCCTCGGCGTACGCCGTGAGGTCGGCCAGGTGCATGTAGCGATCCCCGCTCGTCAGCAGGGCGTCGCGGATCGGCTCGAAGATGCCGGGCTCGCCGGGATTGAAGTGCCCGGAGAAGATCAGGTCGAGGGCCGCCCGCGTTTCGGAGTCGTGCTCGTAGTGCCAGTGCGGGTCGTACCAGGGGCGGCTGGCCTCGACCTGCTCGGCGGTCAGGCCGAAGAGGAAGAAGTTCTCCTCCCCCGCCGCCTCGGCCATCTCGATCGTCGCCCCGTCGCGGGTGCCGATCGTCAGCGCGCCGTTCATCATGAACTTCATGTTGCTCGTGCCGCTGGCCTCGTAACCGGCGGTGGAGATCTGCTCCGAGACGTCGGTCGCCGGGATCAGGCGCTCGGCGAGGCTCACGTTGTACTCCGGCAGGAACAGCACCCGCAGCCGGCCGCGCGACACGGGATCGGCGTCGACCGTGTCGGCGACGGCGTTGATCAGCTTGATGATGCGCTTGGCCAGGTGGTAGGCCGGAGCGGCCTTGCCGGCGAAGAAAAACGTCCGCGGCGGGATGTCGCGCTGCGGCGCCGCCCGCAGGCGGTTGTAGAGGACCACGATGTGCAGCACGTTCAGGAGCTGGCGCTTGTACTCGTGGATGCGCTTGATCTGGCTGTCGAAGATCGTGTCGGGATCGACGGCCGGGCCGCCGCAGGCCTTGAGCCAGTCCACGAACCGCGTCTTCGCCGATCGCTTCGCGCGGAGGAACTCGTCGCGGAACGCGGCGTCGTCCGCGAGCGGCGCGAGGCCGCGCAGCTGTTCGAGGTCCGTCACCCAACCGGCGCCGATGCGCGCGGTGATGAGCGCCGAGAGCGCCGGGTTGGCCATCTTCAGCCAGCGCCGCGGCGTCACGCCGTTGGTCTTGTTGTTGAAACGCTCCGGAAACATCTCGGCGAAGTCCCGGAGCACGTGCGCCCGCAGCAGGCGCGAGTGGATCTCGGCCACGCCGTTGGTGCTGTGCGTGCCGACGACGGCCAGGTGCGCCATGCGGACCTTGCGCGAGGGCGCCTCTTCGATGAGGCTCATGCGCGCGGGCCTCTCGCCATCGCCGGGGAATCGGGCGCCCACCTCCGCGAGAAAGCGTTTGTTGATCTCGTAGATGATCTCGAGGTGCCGCGGCAAAAGGTCCTCGAAGAGCTTCACCGGCCACTTCTCGAGGGCCTCGGGCAGCAGCGTGTGGTTCGTGTACGCCAGGCAGCGGCGCGTCAGGTCCCACGCCTCGTCCCAGCCGATGTGCGCCTCGTCGACCAGGATGCGCATCAGCTCGGCCACCGAGAGCGAAGGATGCGTGTCGTTCAGCTGGATCGCGACGTGGTCCGGCAGTGCCGACCACCCCGGGCCTCCGGCTTGCCGGAACCGCATGACGATGTCCTGGAGCGAGCAGCTCACCAGGAAGTACTCCTGGAGGAAACGCAGCGTCCTCCCGGCCTCGGTCGAGTCGTCCGGGTACAGCACGCGCGTGAGCGATTCCGCGCGCACGTTCTGGATGACCGCTCCGGCGAAGTCGCCGTGCGAGAACTCGGCGAAGTCGAAGGAGGAGGGCGCGGCCGCCGCCCAGAGCCGCAGGGTGTTGACCGCCCGGGCGCCCCACCCGGCGACCGGTCGGTCGTAGGCCACGCCGACGAGCGTCGTCGGGCGGTTGGGGATGATGCGGATCGACGAGCCCTCGAGCTCGATGCTCGCGGCCAGCTTGACGTCGTACCGCTTGCCGCGGCGGATCTCCCATGGGTCGGGCTGGCGCAGCCAGTTGTCGGGCTCCTCGACCTGGTAGCCGTTGCGGATGGACTGCCGGAAGATCCCGTACTCGTACCGCAGGCCGTAGCCGATCGCCGAATACTGCATCGTCGCGAGCGAATCGATGAAGCAGGCCGCCAGGCGCCCCAGCCCCCCGTTTCCGAGGCCCGCGTCCGGTTCCTTCTGGGCGAGCTCCGCGAGATCCCAGCCCTCGCGGGCCATCACTTCCTGCACGAGCGGCTCGGCCGCCAGGTTCAGGATGTTGTTGTTGAGCGTCCGACCGATCAGGTACTCCATCGACAGGTAGTAGACGCGCTTCGGATTGGCGGCCTCGCGCGCCCGCCGAGTCTGGACCCAGCGATCCGCGAGCAGGTCGCGCACGAAGCGAGAAAGGGCCTCGAAGCGCTTGCGCTTGGAGGCGAGCGCGGGGTCGACGAGGTAGTTGGAGAGGAGGTAACGGTTGCGCCAGGCGTCTTCCCGCTCCGCCAGCCCCAGCCGCTCGAGGCGAAGGTCGGGGTCCTGGTCGGTCGGGCTGGCCATGGCCGCGCCTACGCCGCGCCGAGTCCCGCCTGGAGCTCCTGCGCGAGCATCCGGTGGAAAAGGTGCTCGCCGCCCTCGCGGCGCACGGAGAGGCGCCCGGCGCGGTACGCGCGCGAGCCCAGGCCGCGCTGCACCGAGTCGCAGATCGCGAGGTCCTCGTCCTGCACGCGGTTGCCGACGTCGATCGAGGCCCGGCACCTCGCGAGCGCTTCGGGCGTCGCAACGTCGGTGAAGTAGAAGTCGAAGATCACTTCGGCCTTTCCGGCGCCGAGCGGCCGCACGAGGTTCGTGTCCATCACGCCTTCGTACCAGTTGATCATGAAGTTCGGATAAAGCCAGTAGTACAGGGCCTTCTCTCCCCCGCGCACGGCCGCCACGTCGCCCTCGGCGTTCGTGTGGTCGATGGGGCTCCACTGCAGGCACCAGTTGTCGCCCGTCTCGATCATGTACTGGCTGTAGTCGAGCACGGAGGAAAGGCTCTTGTGAAGGTGCGGCACGTGGTATCCGCCGTCGAGGTAGTTGTCGACGAAGACCTTCCAGTTGCACTCGAAGGTCCAGCGGCGGCGCTCGACGAACTGGAAGCGCTCGAGCCCGAGCCTCGCGAACTGCCCGACGAGGGGCCCGAGCGACTGCTCGAGCGACGGGCCGCCCGGCGCGAGGCGCACGAAGACGAACTTCTCCCAGGCCGCCGTCTCGACCGGCATGAGCCCGCTCCTGGCCTTGTCGAAGCCGCAGACGCCGGCGAAATCCGGCGTGCCCTTGAGCTCGCCCGCGAGCGAATAGGTCCAGCCGTGGTACGGGCAGCGCAGGATCGGCGCCTTGCCGTCCGGCTCCGTCATGACGGACGCCGCGTGGTGGCGGCAGACATTGTAGAAGCCCCGGATCACGCCGTCCTCGCCCCGCACGACGACGATCGGCTCGCCCGCGAGCACCGTCGTGATGTACCGGCCCGGCTCGGAGAGCTGGTCGAGCCTGCCGACCATCTGCCACGTGTGCGAGAACACCGTCTGGCGCTCGAGCTCGGCCACGCGCTCGTCCACGTACCAGGGCGCCGGGATCGTCCAGGCCTCTTCGAGGGGGGCCTTCGCGTCGTAGGAGTCGAGGATCTCTTTGACCGAGGCTTCCATCCGCCCTCCTGTGCCGAGCGTCAGCGAATCGGCGTCGCGGTCTTCCGTGGAGGATTGAAGAACGGCATCTTCACGACGCTCGCGGGCACGCGGTGGCGCACCGACTCGACGGTGACCTCCATCTCGAGCGTCGTGCCGACCGCGTTGGATCCTCTCGCGACCGTGGCGAGGGCGATCATCTTCTTCAGCGTCGGCGACCACGTCGTGGACGTCGCCTTGCCGACCTGGGAGCCGTCGCGGTAGACCGGCACCGAGACGCGCGAGGCCGCGGCCGGGATCTGGGGGGCGAGGTTCAGCTTCTCGTAGATCGCCTCGACCGCGTTCCAGTGGAGCTCGAGGCCCACGATCTCGCGCGCCGGGCCTTCCTTCGCCTCGCGGCGCAGGGCTTCCTGGCCGACGAAGCGGCCCTTGTCGAGGGCGACGAGGCGGCCGAGCCCCATCTCGAGCGGCGTGTACTTCTGCGCACCGATCAGGGCCTTCTTCGAGCCGTTGAAGTCCACGTCGATCAAGAGCAGGCCCGCCTCGATCCGCGACACGTCGAGGGCGAGCATGCCCGCCGCGTGGATGTCGAAGGCCTTGCCCTTCGCCATCAGCTCGTCCCACACCCTGACGGCGTCCTTCCACGGGATCCAGATTTCGTAGCCGAGGTCGCCCGTGTACCCGGTGCGCGAGATGTCGACGGGGATGCCGGCGATCTTGCCGGAGGTGACCTTGAAGTACTTGAGGTTCTCGATGTCGGCCTCGGCGATCGCCTTGAGCAGGCGGCCCGAGGTCGGGCCCTGAAGCGCCAGCGCCGCGACGTCGTCCGAGATGTCCTCGATCCCGACGTCGAGGCCCGCGGCGTTCTGGTGGAACCAGCGCAGGCTCGGGTCCGCCGCCGTCCAGCGGTAGACGTTCTCCGCGAGGCGCGAGACCGTGCCGTCGTCGATGACCTTGCCGTGCTCGTCGCACCAGGGCGTGTAGATGACCGAGCCGACCGAGACCTTCCTGAGGTCCCGGGTCACGATCCGATCCACGAGGCGCGTGGCGTCCTTGCCCGAGAGCCGGTACTTGAACAGCGGCGAGATGTCGATCATCGCCGCCGCGTTGCGGATCGCGTTGTACTCGTGGTCGTGGTGCGCTTCGTACGCGCTGACCGCGTAGTACCCGGACCACTCGCGGTAGTTCAGGCTCTCGCAGAGAGGAAACGTTCTCTCGTGTACGGCGGTCCCGATCGGCACTGAACCCTCGCATCCTCCCCCTTGCCTCCGCCGAAAACGCGGGTCACAAGGGAGCTTGTCGGAGCGCGAGATTATAAGTATGCTCGCGCGTCCGCGGCAAGGCCGCGGTCGAAACCTCGGGTCACAATCGAAGGCGGGCGCAGGAACTGATGAGCGCAAAGTACGACGTCATCGTCATCGGCGGCGGGCACAACGGGCTCATTCACGCAGCCTACCTCGCCAGGGCCGGGAAAAAAGTTCTCGTCCTCGAGCGGCGCCACGTGCTGGGCGGCGCGGCGGTGACCGAGGAAGTATTCCCGGGCTTCAAGTTTTCGGTCTGCTCCTACGTCGTCTCGCTCCTGCGGCCCGAGATCATCCGCGACCTGGACCTGCCGCGCCACGGCCTCGAGATCCTGCCGCTCGACGGGACGTTCACGCCGATGCTCTCGGGCGACTACCTGTGGCGCGTCAACGACCATGGCAAGACGCGCCGCGAGATCGCCCGGCACTCGAAGCTCGACGCCGACGCCTACGACGAGTACGGCAAGGCGATGGCCGACATGGGCCGCTTCGTCAAGCCGATCCTCTCCATGACGCCGCCGGACCCGACGAAGCTGAATTTGAAGGGCCTCCAGGACCTCCTCTTCCTCGGCAAGCGCTTCCAGCAGCTGTCGAGCGAGGACAAGTACAACCAGGTCCAGCTCATGACGATGTCGGCCGTCGACTTCCTCGACCAGTGGTTCGAGACCGACGTGCTCAAGGCCACGATGTCCGCTTCCGGCATCATCGGCACCTTCCTCGGCGTGCGCTCCCCCGGCACGGCCTACGTGCTCCTCCACCATTACATGGGCGAGATCGACGGGGCCTTCCGCTCCTGGGGCTTTGCCCGGGGCGGCACCGGCGCGATCTCGAACGCCATCGGCGACGCGGCGCGCGAGGCCGGGGTCGAAATCCGCACCAAGACTTCCATCGCGAAGATCAAGCTCGTCAACGGCAGGGCGAAAGGCGTCGTGCTCGAGAACGGCGACGAGATCGACGCGACAGTCGTCTCCTCGAGCGTGGACCCGCGGCTGACCTTCATGAAGATGATCGGCGAATCCGAGCTCCCGGGCGATTTCGTCGAGGACATCAAGCGCTACAAGTTCCGCGGCTCCTCGGGCAAGGTCAACCTCGCCCTCGACGCGCTGCCCGATTTCAAGGCGATGCCCGGCCCCGGCGCCCACCTGCGCGGCGCGATCTCCATCTCGCCCTCGGTCGAGTACATGGAGCGCGCCTACGACGACGCCAAGTACGGGCGGTTTTCGCGCCGGCCCTACATCGACATGGTCATCCCGACGCTCACCGATCCGTCGCTCGCCCCTCCGGGCAAGCACGTGATGTCCTGCTTCGTCCAGTACGCGCCCTACAAGCTGAAGGACACGGACTGGGACAAGGAGAAGGAGAACTTCGGCGACACCGTCATCGACACGATCGCCGAGCACGCGCCGAACATCAGGAGCATCATCAAGCATCGCCAGGTCGTCACGCCGCTGGATCTCGAGCGCGAGTGGGGCCTGTCGGAGGGCAACATCTTCCAGGGCGAGCTGTCGCTCGAGCAACTCTTCTTCCTGCGGCCGGCCCCGGGCTGGGCGCAGTACCGCACGCCCGTCAGGAACCTCTACATGTGCGGCTCGGCCACGCACCCGGGCGGCGGCATCATGGGCGCCAACGGAAAGAACGCGGCCGAGAAGCTGCTGGAAGACTGGAAGCGCGGGAAGGTCTAGCCTGATGGCCGAGAAGAAAGACGTCGTCATCGTCGGCGGCGGGCCCAACGGCCTCGTCGCCGCCTGCTACCTGGCCAAGGCGGGGTTGAAGCCGGTCGTTCTCGAACAGCGCAACGTCTTGGGCGGCATCGCCGTCACCGAGGAGTTCGCGCCGGGGTTCAAGACCTCGTCGGTCCTGCACACCGCCGGGCCTTTCCTGCCCTCGATCGTCCGGGAGCTCGGGCTCGAGTCTCACGGCCTCTCCTTCATCCAGACCGAGGTCCGCGTTTTCGCGCCGGCCCCGGACGGCCGCAGCATCACGCTCTACAGCGACGCCGCGCGCACCGCGCGGGAGCTCGAGAAGGTCTCTCCGCACGACGCGAAGGGCTACCTCTCGTTCCACGAGACGCTCGCCAGGATCGGCAAGGTCCTGGAGCCGCTGCTGTCGATGACCCCGCCCTCGATCGGCGAGCCGTCGATCTCGGAGCTCTGGAAGCTCGCCGGCGTCGGCCGCAAGTTCAAGGGACTTCCCCGCAAGGACGCCTTTCGCCTCCTGCGCTGGGGGCCCATGGCCGTCGCCGACCTCGTCGCCGAGTTCTTCGAGACCGAGCTCCTGCGCGCCATCGTGGCCGCCCGCGGCATCTACGGCACCTTCGCCGGCCCCTGGTCGGCGGGCACCTGTCTCAATCTGATCCTCCAGGCCGCTTCGGACCCCAATGCCGCCGGCCCCGCGACCTTCGTGCGCGGGGGCATGGGCGCGCTCACGCAGGGACTGGCCTCCGCCGCGCGCGGCTTCGGCGCCGAGGTCCGCACGGGCGCGACGGTCGCCCGCGTCGTGACGAAGGACGGCGCCGCCGCCGGCGTCGTTCTCTCGACGGGCGAGGAAGTCCTCGCGCGCGCGGTCGTCTCGAACGCCGACCCCAAGCGCACGCTCCTCGGCCTCGTCGATCCGATCGACCTCGACCCGGATTTCCTCCACAAGATCGGCAACTACCGCTCGATGGGCACGATCGCCAAGGTGCACCTGGCGCTGAACGGTCTGCCCGAGTTCTCGGCGCTCAAGGGCGCCGGCGCGGCCGCTTCCGGATCGCTCTCCGGCCGGATCCACATCGGCCCGGAGATCGACTACCTAGAGCGCGCCTACGACGCCGCCAAGTACGGCGACTTCTCGCCGCACCCCTACTGCGATGTCACGATCCCGACCGTCACCGACCCCTCGCTCGCACCGAACGGCAAGCACGTCATGTCCGTCGTCGCGCAGTTCGCCCCGTACAAGCTGAAGGGCGACTGGAACGCGAAGCGCGAGGCCCTGGGCGACGCCGTCGTCGACGCGATCGCCGCTTACGCGCCCAACCTCAAGAGCCAAATCGCCCACCGCCAGGTCCTGACGCCCCTCGATCTCGAGGCGACGTACGGCCTGACGGGCGGCCACGTGCTCCACGGCGAGCCCGCCCTCGACCAGCTCTTCACGATGCGCCCCCTGCTCGACTGGGCCCAGTACCGCACGCCCGTCAAGGGCCTCTATCTGTGCGGCTCGGGCACTCACCCGGGCGGCGGCGTCACGGGAGCCAACGGCGCAAACGCGAGCCGGGAAGTCCAGAAGGATTTGCGCGGCCGCTAGGCCTCACTTCACCCGCTTCAGGTACCCCCCCGGATTGAACGTCATTAGAAACTTCTCCCGCGACGCATCTCTCACGTAGGCCCGGTTCGCCGCCAGGAACTCTGTCACCGCCTCCCACGGGCCCGGCCTGTAGTCCGGCAGGACGGGGTGTCCGTTGACGTTCGAGTCTTCGACGATCAGGTAGCTGCCGACCGAGACGTGCGGCGCGAAGAGGGCGAGCTCCTTCGAGACGTGCTCCTTCGCGTGGTCGGAGTCCAGGATGACGAGGCGCTTCTCCCCTTCCGGACGGCCCGCAAAGAGCGAGGCCACCACGTTCCAGTCGCCGCTCGAGCCCGTGACGTAGTGAATCCGCGGATGCCGCGGTCGGTCGGGGCGCTCGAGGATGTCGATCGTGACGAGCTCGCCCTTGCCGATGAGATCGAGCATGTGGGCGAGAAAGAGCGCGCTGCCGCCCAGATGCGTGCCCGTCTCGACGACGAGATCGGGCCGGACCTCGGCGAGGATCTCCTGGTACGCCCAAAGGTCCATCGGGCACTTGAGGCAGGGCGTGCCCATCCAGGTCGTCCGGTGGTGGACGCGCCCCTCTCCCGCCGGGCCGTCGTAGTACAGCCTGTGGAACGCGTCGACGATGCCCTTCTCTTCTGGCGTCACGGCCTGCCCACCGCCTTCCAGTTTCCGTCGGACTCGAGCCGCATGCGCTTCTTCGCGCGCGCGTCGGCGGCGAGCAGGTCGCGGAGGTTGCGGGTTTCGGATACGCGCCGCGCGGACTTCCACATCGGATAGCCGCCTCCGCCGGACGCGCGGTACGAGTTGATCGCCACCAGGAAGACGTCGTCGTCCGTCACGTCCTTGCCGCCGCGCGTCAGCGACACGACGCGCGACCCTTCGGGGCGCGAAAGGTCGAGGACGTACTCGGCTCCGGCCAGCGTGTCGCAGTTGCGGCCGAGCTCGGAAGGGCGACCGATGCAGCCGGCCGACCGCTCGAGCGCGGCGCGCACCTGCTTGCCGGTCGCCTCGACGGTCACCAGGCTGTTCTCGTAGGGATAGAACGCCCAGACCTGGCGCAGGGTCAGCGGCCCGGCAGGCCAGTCCGCCAGCTGCGCCGGCAGGAGCGAGCAGAACGAGAGCTGCGCTTTCCCTGCGGAGAGCTGCACCCGATGGAGCCAGTCGAGCAGAGCCGTGTCCCGGGATCTCGCCCCCTGGGCGGAGACCGGAGCCTCCAGCACCGCGAGCTCCTCGCCGAGCGCGCGCATCGCGGCGTCGTGCTCGGGAGCGATCGCCGCGACGACGGCCGGGTCCGGAACCACGTTCTTCATTTGCAGATTGCGGCCCCGGACGTCCGCGACCCGCCAGCCGGCGTCGGCCTTCTCGAGCGTCACGTCGTAGCGCGTGAGCGTGTTTCCCCAGCGTCCGGGCTCTGAGACCCAGGTCTTGCCGATCTGCCGCGGGGCGACCACCGCGTGCGCGTGGCCCGCGAGCACGAAGTCGACCCCGGGCACCTCGGCCGCCAGGGCATACGCCTGGTTCTCTCCGTGATCCCCACGCTCCTCGCCGGTCGCGGGATCGCGCTCGAAGCCCTGGTGCGTGAGGACCACGACGAGGTCGCAGCGCAACCGGCCGCGCAGGACCGGGACGAGCTGCCGGGCGGCCTCGACCGCGTCGCCGAACCGCAGGCCCTCGATCAGGCGCGGGCTCTCCCAATTGGGCACGCGCGGCGTGACGAAGCCGAGAACTCCGATCCGCACGCCGCCCTTCTCGAGAACGGCATACTGCGCGAACGCCGGGGCCCCGTCCGCGCCCGTCACGTTGGCGGCGAGCCACGGAAATCGGGCCTGCCGGCGCGACGCCTCGAGACGCGCCAGGCCGAAGTCGAACTCGTGGTTGCCGATCGCCATGGCGTCGTAGCCGATGAGGTTCATCGCGCGCACGATCGGATCGCTCGCGTCGGCCCGGGCCGCGAACGCGAGCGCCTGGTCGGGCGCTCCCTGGATCGTGTCGCCCGAGTCGAGCAGGAGCGTCGGATTGCCGTCCGCGCGAATCGACCGAACGGCCGTCGCGACGCGCGCCAGGCCCTCACCGAGGTCCTCGTCCGCCAGAGCGTCGTGGGGATGGACGCGACCGTGGAGGTCGGAGGTGTGAAGGATCGCGATCGTGACCGCGGACAGAGGCGCCGCGGCGAGCGCAAAGACGAGCGCGAGGCAAAGACGGCGCATTGCCCTCGAGTCTAGAATGCCGCCCCATGGCCAGAAAGCCCAAAGAGACCTTCGAGGAAAAGAAGCGGCGCTGCTCCGCGGTCTTCCGCCGCCTGAAGACCGCCTACCCCGACGCCCATTGCGCACTCGACTTCAGGAGCCCGCTCGAGCTGCTCGTCGCGACGATCCTCTCGGCGCAGTGCACGGACGTGCGGGTCAACATGGTCACGCCGCACCTCTTCGCGAAGTACAAGACGGCCGCCGACTATGCCCGATCGCCCGCCGGAGTTCTCGAGAACGAGATCCGCTCGACGGGCTTCTTCAACTCCAAGGCGAAGAGCATCCGGGCGGCCGGCGCCGCGATTGCCGCGGGGTACGGCGGCAAGGTCCCGGACGAGATGGAGACGCTGGTGGCGCTGCCCGGAGTCGGCCGCAAGACCGCCAACGTGGTCCTCGGCAATGCCTTCGGCAAGGACGAGGGGTTCGTGGTGGATACGCACGTGGGCCGCCTGGCGCGCCGCCTCGGCTTCACGCGGCAGACCGATCCGGTGAAAGTCGAGCTCGACCTGAACGCCATCGTCCCGAAGGGGCGGCGAACCCTGGGGGCGCACCTGCTGATCAGCCACGGACGTACGATTTGCGCGGCGAGGAAGCCCCTCTGCGACCGGTGCCCGGTCGCGGGGCTGTGCCCGAAAATCGGCGTGTGATCGGCGAAAAGTTCGCGCCCGCTTAGGGGAAATCAGTTTTCCGTAGGATCGGCGGAAAAGCCTGTCAATAACTCTGCGGAAACAGCCCAAAAAAGGCGAAAGCGGGCGGTCGCGAAGCGGAATGCACCGTCCTCTGTGCTATCTGACAAGACGTTTGCCATCAGTATTTTACGCATAATGCCCAAGCGGGTGTGCAGCGAGCACGGGGTCGCGAAACAGGCGGCAGGCCGATTTCCACACGTGCAACCGGTTCAAATTGTGAAACTTAAGCCCGTCTTCAGCCGGGGCCGCTTCAATTGCCGGGCCGGTATTCGCCGTAAATCGCCTTCAGGGCCGTGACGATCTCGCCGAGCGTCGAGCCCGCGGCCACGGCTTCGATCATGGCCGGCATGATGTTGCGGTCCTCCCGTGCGTCCCGACCGACGGCTTCCAGGCCCGCCGCCGCCTTTCCGGCGTCGCGCGAGGCGCGAAAAGCGCGCAAACGGTCGATCTGCTCGACCTCGATCTTCGGATCCACCGTCAGGATCGGCATCGGGGCCTCGTTCTGCTCGCGCTGAACGTTGACCCCGACGACCTGCCGATTGCCCTCCTCGATCTCGCGCTGAGCGATGTAGGCGGCGTCCTCGATCTCCCGCTGAAAGAACCCCTGCTCGATTGCGGCGACGGATCCCCCGAGTGCGTCCACCTTGCCGATCAAGACGCGGGCGCGCTCGCGGATCTCTTCCGTCCACGCTTCGACGAGGTAGGAGCCGCCGAGCGGATCCACGACGTCGGCCACGCCCGACTCGCTCGCGATCACCTGCTGCGTGCGCAGCGCCAGGCGCGCCGACTCCTCTGTCGGCAGGGCCAGGGCCTCGTCCTTCGAGTTCGTGTGGAGCGACTGCGTGCCGCCGAGCACGGCGGACAACGCCTGGAGCGCCACGCGCACGACGTTGACCTCCGGCTGCTGGGCCGTGAGCGTCGAGCCCGCCGTCTGCGCGTGGAAGCGCAGCTTGAGCGACTTCGGATCCTTCGCGCCGAAGCGATCGCGGGCGATCTCCGCCCAGAGGGAACGCGCCGCGCGGAACTTGGCCGCCTCCTCGAAGAAGTTCGAGTGGGCGTTGAAGAAGAAGGAAAGCCGCGGCGCGAAGTCGTCGATCGCCAGCCCGCGCGCGAGCGCCGCCTCGACGTAGGCGATTGCGTTGGAGAGCGTGAACGCGACTTCCTGAACCGCGGTCGATCCGGCCTCGCGGATGTGGTACCCGGAGATCGAGATCGTGTTCCAGCGGGGGACTTCCTTGCCGCAGAAGGCGAAGAGGTCCGTCGTGATCTTCAGCGACTCCCTCGGCGGGAAGATGTAGGTCCCCCGCGCGATGTACTCCTTGAGCAGATCGTTCTGCACGGTGCCCGAGAGCGACTCCCACGCAGTGCCGCGCTCCCGCGCCGTCGCGAGGTACAGGGCGAGGAGGATCGACGCCGTGGCGTTGATCGTCATCGAGATGGACACGCGGTCGAGCGGCAGCCCGTCGGTCAGCACCCGCATGTCGTCGATCGTCGCGATCGAGACCCCGACCTTGCCGACTTCTCCGCGGGCGATCGAATCGTCCGAGTCGTACCCCATCTGCGTCGGCAGGTCGAAAGCCACAGAGAGGCCCGTCTGGCCCTGCTCGAGGAGGTACCGGTAGCGCCGGTTCGACTCGCGGGCCGAGCCGAAGCCCGCGTACTGGCGCATCGTCCAGTACCTGCCGCGGTAGCCCTCGGCGGAAATGCCGCGCGTGAACGGAAACTGTCCGGGCTCGGGGGTCCCGTAGGACTCGCGGATCGGTATGCCCGAACTCGTCCGCTCCGGGAGATTCGGCCGTTTTTCCCCGCGTTTCCCGCCGCTCACGCGCGGGATTCTGTCACGGGAGCGCGGCGCGAGGGCGGTAACCTGCTAAACTTGAAGACTCGCCGATGACCGATCATTTCCGGGGAAGGCTCGAGGTCTTTGGCCTCGCCGACCTTCTTCAGTGGATGGAGTTGAATCGCCGCTCCGGGCGGTTGACGGTGACGCGCGGCCACGATCGGCGCACCCTCGACTGGAAGGAAGGCGAGATCGTCTACGTGTCGGGCTCGCTGCCGCGCCACCGGCTCGGCGTCCACCTGCTCCGCTCCGGCGCCCTCCCGGCCGCAACTCTCTACGAACTGCTGGCGCGGAACATGACGACGCAGGAAAACCTGACGCGCCTGATCCTCGAGATGAACCACGACACCCTCGACGGCCTGTCGCTGCGCGTCGAGGAGCTCGCGAGGAAGCTGCTCTTCGAGATCTTCGAGTGGCGCGAGGCCAACTTCGAGTACGACCCGACCTACCGCGTGCAGCCGATCCTGCGGATCGGACTGACGCTGCGCGGGCAGGCGCTCGCCTTCCAGGGTGTCAAGCAGCTCGACGACACGCACCGCCTCTCGCGCAAGGAGCGCCGCGAAACGTGGGAAGCCGCCGACGCCTGGGTGCTGCCCTTCCTGCCCGACGGCATCGAGGAGCATTTCTGGGAGGCGACCGAGCGCATGGGCACGACGATCGACGCCTACGAGGCCCGCGGCCACGCCGCGCGCTTTCGCGAGTTCGCCCGGAGGCTGCGCGAACGGCTCATCCGCAACTACCTCATGCGGCCCGTCCACCACGACACCGCCGGGCTGCTTCTCGAGTTGCTCAAGCGCAAGGGGCCGCTCGACCCGTCGGCCATCGTCCCGATCGCGGCGCTCGACCAGTACCTGACGCTCGACCTGCTGATCCTCGCCAACTCGCTCTCGGTAGACCGCGAGAACTCGGTCGGCACCGTCCCCGACGCGCTCGACCGGATCGGCTCGCGCGCCGCCACGGTCCTGATCGACCGGCTCTCGTCGCCCGACTTTCCCGCGCTGCCGAAGAACGATCCCGCGGCCCGGGCTGTCCGTCGGGCGAGCCTTGCGGCGGCCGTCGCGGCCGGCCGCTACGCCGAGCGATACGGCATCAGCCGCGAGCGGGGCCACACCCTCGGCCTGCTGCACTGCATCGGCTACGCCGACCTCTTCGAGATCGTGCGCGAGATGAACCTGCCCGCCGGCCCCTTCCGCGGCGCGGTCCTCGAAACCTACCGTCCCGCGGTCGGCCGCTCCCGCGCCGAGATCTGGGGCCTGCCCCGGGACTTCGAGGCCGTCCTGTCCGACGACGGCACGGACCCGAGCGCCTCGGCCGCCGTGGTGCGCAAGGCCCGCTCAGCCGTGCCCGCCTGCGCGATCGGCAGCCTGCCCGTCGACGGAGGGGACAACCTCGAGTCCGACGAGCTGGCGGGCGAGGTCAACATGCTGTTCGAGTACCTCGGCCTCGAAACCGTCGCCGTCAACAAGGAATAGGCGTCAGGCAACTCTCTCCCTCAGGTTTTTCCTAAAATCAGGACACTTCGGAATCCGGCCATGCCCGGCCACGTTCTGTGTGACGGTTTCCGGGCCCGACACCCGGGACGAGCGATACGAGAAAGGACCGACATCATGCGATTCCTGCGAACGGCCACGGCCCTCACCCTTTGCGCCTCCGGGGCGCTCTGCCAGCAGCGGACCGAGCCGCTCCCGACCTTCTCCGAAAGCGTCGAAGTGCGCGTCCTGAACCTGGACGTCGACGTGACCGATTCGAAGGGCAATCCGGTCACGGACCTGAAGCGCGAGGACTTCACGCTCAAGATCGGAAAGAGCGTCGTGCCGATCGACTACTTCTCGCTCGTGAACGACGGGACCCTGCACGCGCCGGACCTGGCGACCGCGACCCCGGAGCAGACCCTGTCCGCGTACCGGAAGGGCGAGGACGCCGCCTTCGTGCCGCGCAACTTCCTCGTCTACGTGGACCTCGGCTACCTGCCCCCGGGCTACCGCAACCGCAGCCTTAACGCGATCCGCGACCTCGCCACCCGCCTCGGGCCCAACGACGCCCTGCGCGTCGTCGTCTTCAACCGTTCGCCGAAGGTCCTCGTGGACTGGACGACGAGCAAGGAAAACGCCATGGCCGCCCTCTCGGAGATCGAGACCAAGGGCGTCGGCATGTCGCGTCTCCAGGACCAGACCCAGGCGATGGCCCAGATCGACGCCATGGGCGCGGGCCGCCGCAACGCGAATTCGCGCCTGACGATCGCGCGCCAGTACGGCCAGGAAGTCGGCGCCGAGATCGAGGACATGATCGCGAGCATCCAGTCCGAGCTCGTCACGTTGACCCCGTTGAACGGCAAGAAAGCGTTTCTTTTCCTCTCGGGCGGCTTCGAGTACCAGCCGGGCTACGTGATGGCGCAGTACGCGTCGGGCAGCTACCTGCCGACGATGGCCAACTTCAACGTCCGCGACATCTCGACGCGCCTGACCACCATGATCCAGCGCGCCAACGCGGACCAGATCACCTTCTACACGGTCGACGCCACCGGTCTGACGGGCGACGGCACGCCCGCCTCCGAGGGCTCCCCCTCGACCAACGTCCTCGCCATCGAGCAGCGGCCGAACCTGCGCTTCCAGGCGCAGCAGGACCGCCAGAACGGCATGCAGCAGATGGCCGTCGAGACGGGCGGGATCGCGTTGCTCAACACGAACGACTTCGTGGGCGGCCTCGGGCGCATCTACCAGCAGGTCTCGACCTACTACACGCTCGGCGTGACGTTGTCCAAGCTCGGCATGGACGCGAAGGGCTACCAGGACGTCAAGGTCACCGTGAACCGCCCGGGCATGACGGTGCGCGCGCGCAAGGGATTCGAGCCCCTCACGGAGAGCCAGAAGGTCTCCAACCGCGCCCGGGCGACGATGGAGACGGACCTCTCCTACAATGCGATCCCGGCCACGATCCAGACGGCGCCGGCGACACTCGACAAGAAGTACTACCTGCTGCCGATCACCGTGATGGTCCCCGCCTCGGCCCTGACCTTCGTGCCCGACGGCGACAAGGAGACCGCGCGGGCCGAGTTCTACATCGGGTCGGTCGACGACAAGGGCGGCTCGAGCGACCTGAACCGCCAGGAGACCACGTTCGAGGTCCCCGCCGGCAAGTCCAGGAACGCCGACGCGATGCTGCGCTACGCGGCAACGCTCCAGACGAAGAAGGGCAACTACCGGATCGTCGTCAACGTCCGCGACAGCGCGAGCGGAAAGATGGGGACGGTGCGGGCCAACGTCCGGGTGGAGTAGCCGCCGGGGCCGTAGGGGCGGCCGTAACCGCCGTGCGGCGCACGGCGTTCCTTGCGGGTGGGCCGCCCGGACGACTCTAGGAAAAGATTTCCGATAGTCGCCCGGGCGGGGCAAGCCCCGCCCCTACGACACCGATTCCTTACGGCTTCTTCGGCTTCGGCGCGGCTGCGGGCTTGGCGGCCGCCTTGGGCGGCATTGCGCCGTCCGGCATGAGGACGATGAAGTCCTCCTTGCGCTCGACGCCCTTGTTGGCCGCAGAGCCCTTCGCGGCGTTCAGGTCCCGCACCGTGATCATGAACGTGTAGTACCCCGGCTCGAACGACGCCAGCGGGATCTCGCTACCGGTGCTCCAGGCGCCCGGCGAGGTCTGGACGAGCTCGGCGGGGCCCGTGAACGGCGCAAAGGCGTCCTGGCCGTCGCGCTGCACGTTGATGCGCGTCATGATGCGCGGCTTGGGCGCTTCGGCGGCGGGCGGCGCGGGCGCTCCGGGAGGCGTCGCGGGAGCGGCCGCCGCTGCGTCGGCGGCAGGGGCCGGCGCGCTCGGGTTCTCGACGGCGTAGAAATACCAGAGACTGTCGGTCTTGGAAAAGGTGTGGTCGCCCTTGGGCTCGACCTTGATCGGCTTCTCCACGCCGAACACGAACGGATCCGCGGGGCCCGGCCGCTTCGTCAGGGGCACCAGCGCGTTGGAGAGGATCAGCGGAGAGACGCCGAAGTCGGTCGATTTCGGATCGATCTTGAAACTGACCGACGCCGAGGACAGGGCCGGCTGCCCCTCGCCAGGGAAGAGGCCAAACGTGCCCTTGTAGCTGCCCGGCTGCAGGGTGACGGAGCGATCGAACACGCGGTCCTTGCGGGATCCTTCGGCGACCTCGACGAAGTTCGCGTCCTCCCAGAACGAATCCACTTCCTTGCCTGCTTCGTCCGTGATGATGGCGCCGAACTTCAGCGGCGTGGCCGTCGCGAAGGCCGGCTTGTTCGAGGCGAGGTAGAACTGGATGGCGAGGAAGTAATCCCCCGCCGCCGAGCGGAACGTCCCGGACCAGAACCCGGCATCCCCCGTGGCCTTGCCGGCGACGCCCTCGAGGGAGGCCTTCACCGCGGCGGGCAGGGGCATCGTCGGCGCCGCGGCCGGGGCCGTCGCCGCGGTTCCGGCTCCCGCCGCCGGGACGGCCGGTGCCACCCTGGCCGCGCCCGCGGCCGGGGCCGCGGCCACGAGCGTGGCATTGGGATTGACGATCGACTTCTCCGCGATGATCCCCATGGCACGCTCGACTTCGCGGGCGTTGCTCAGCGTGTCGCGGCCCTGGGCGGGATCGACGCCGATGACGGCCTTCACCTCACCGACGTCGAAGGCCGGCGGAAACTTGTCCGCCGCGTAGGTCCACGTATACATGATCGCCGCCGCACCCTGGACCGGCGCGCGCGTGTCGATGCCGGGCGCCGTCACGCCGGCCGTATCATCGAGGGCGCCTTCCTGCGCGCGCGACTGGGAGACGCGGGAAGGGGTTCCGAGGACGATCAGCAGGTGGCCGCGCACCGAATCCGCCCCCCGCTTGTAGCGCTGCATCTTGAACTGCTGGTCGGCCGCGGCGATCCGGCGCGAGATCTCCTGCTTGAAGGCGTCGCCGCCGCGCTTGGCGTAGTAGAGGGCGATGAACTTGTCGGCGTCCTCGTCGGTCGCCACGTTCTTCCACTCGGCCCGCTCGGCGGACGTCAGGAAATAGGCCTCGGGACTCTTTTCCCAGTCCTTGTACTTGGTGAGCTCCGCCAGCGCGGAAACGGCGAGCAGGATGCCGGCCAGAGCAATGGAAAGCTTTTTCACAGTCCCTCCAAAACGGTTCAACATTGAAAGCGGGGATTCTACAGGCAGGACGCGGGCTGGAAAAGCAAGGAAGCGGGAGCCGGGGGCGGGAGGCGGGCTTCGGAGGCCTGCCGCCCTCCTGCGGATCGCCTCCTCCTACCGCTTGTCCGGCCGGGGATCGGCGTAGCGGCGGCCCGGGATGCGGGCCAGGGCCAGCGTGTGGCCGGGACCCGAACGCCGGGTCTCGGCCTCCTCCCGCATCGCCTGGAGCATCTTCTGGACCTCTCCCTGCATCTTCTCCATGCGCTGCTTCATGTGCAGGATGACGTCGACCCCGGCGAGGTTGACCCCCAGGTGGCGGGTCAGGGTCAGGATGATCTCGAGGCGCTCGATCGTGTCGTTGTCGTAGAGGCGCGTGTTCCCCTCGGTCCGGGCCGGGCGCAGGAGACCTTCCCGTTCGTACATGCGGAGGGTCTGGGGGTGGATCCCGTAACGCTCGGCGATCGCCCCGATGCGGAAGACGCCCACGCCGACGGTCGCCCCCTCGCGCGGCTTCAACGGGCCTTCTTCGGCTCGACCGGGGTCGGCTGACCGCGGCGGGCCTTGGGCGCCACCACGCGCAGCACCCCGGCCCGCAGCGTGGCCTTGATCATCCCGGAGTCCAGCGAGACGGGTACCGGGAAGTCGCGCGAAAAGCTGCCGTAGATGCGCTCCATGCGGACGAAATGGCGGGGCTCGACGCCCTCGTCGGCGCGCCGGTGCCCGGAAATCCGGAGTTTGCCGTCCAGCGCCTCGAGCCGCACGTCGTCCAGCAGGACGCCGGGCAGCTCGATGTTCAGGACGATCTCGTCCGCGCTTTCGAAGACGTCGGCCGCAGGGGACCACAGGGCTGTATCCAGGCCCTCGTCCGGAAACTCCGTGCGGTGGATCGTCTCCTCGAAGAGGCGGTTGACCTTTTCCTGGATGACGAAAAGGTCCTGGAGCGAATTCCAGCGGAAGACGGTCATGGAATCAGTCTACAGAAGGCGGTCGACGGACGGCAGTCGAAAATTCCTGCCGTCCGCCTCGCGCGGTCCTTCGGGTTACTTCTTCTCCGAGTCCACGTACTCCGCGTCGATGACCTCGTCCTCTTTGCCCGCGCCCGGGCCCGAGGCCGTAGAGCCGGCCGGATCCGCGGCGGGCCCGGCGCCCTCCGCGGCGCCCTTGTACATCACCTCGGCGAGCTTGTGGGAAGCCTGCTGCAGGCGCTCGAAGGCCTGGTTGAGGCCGTCGGTCCCGCCCGCTTCGAGCGCCTTCTTCGCGTCGGCCAGCGAAGCCTCGACCAACGAGGCGTCGGCTGTCGCGAGCTTGGACTTGTGCTCGTTGAACGTCTTCTCGGACGAGTAGACGAGCGAGTCGAGCCGGTTTTTCGCCTCGATCTCCTCGCGCCGCTTGCGGTCCTCCTCGGAGTGCGCCGCGGCGTCGTGGACCATCTTCTCGATCTCGTCCTTGGCGAGCCCGGAGGAGGCCGTGATGGTGATCTTCTGCTCCTTGCCCGTGCCGAGGTCCTTGGCCGAGACATTCATGATGCCGTTGGCGTCGATGTCGAACGACACCTCGATCTGCGGCACGCCCCGCGGCGCGGACGGGATGCCCACGAGGTGGAAGACGCCGATCGTCTTGTTGTCCCGCGCCATCTCGCGCTCGCCCTGGAGGACCTTGATCTCGACGGACGTCTGGTTGTCGCCCGCCGTGGAGAACGTCTCGCTCTTCTTGGTCGGAATCGTGGTGTTGCGCTCGATCAGCCGGGTCGTCACGCCGCCGAGGGTTTCGATGCCGAGCGACAGCGGGGTCACGTCGAGCAGCAGCAGGTCCTTGACGTCGCCCGCCAGCACTCCCCCCTGGATCGCGGCGCCGATGGCGACGACTTCATCCGGGTTGACGCCCTGGTGCGGATCGCGGCCGAAGAACTCCTTGACGAGCTGCTGGATGCGCGGCATGCGCGTCTGGCCGCCGACCAGGACGACCTCGTGGATGTCCTTGGCCTCGAGGCCGGCGTCCTTCAACGCCTGCTTGCAGGGTCCCATGGACTTCTGGAGGATGTCCTCGACGAGCTGCTCGAGCTTCGCGCGCGAGAGGCGCAGCTGCAGGTGCTTGGGACCGGAGGCGTCCGCCGTGATGAACGGAAGGTTGATCTCCGTCTCGACGACGTTGGAGAGCTCGATCTTGGCCTTCTCGGCCGCCTCCTTCAGGCGCTGCATGGCCATGGCGTCCTTCGAGAGGTCGACGCCCTGGTCCTTCTTGAACTCCGCGAGGATCCAGTCGATGACGCGCTGGTCGATGTTGTCGCCGCCCAGGTGCGTGTCCCCGTTGGTGGACTTGACCTCGACCACGCCCTCGCCCACCTCGAGGATCGAGATGTCGAACGTGCCGCCGCCGAAGTCGTAGACCGCGATCGTCTCGTCCTTCTTCTTGTCCAGACCGTATGCGAGCGCCGCGGCCGTGGGCTCGTTGACCAGCCGCTCGACCGTGAGGCCGGCGATCTGACCGGCGTCCTTGGTGGCCTGGCGCTGCGAGTCGTTGAAGTACGCCGGCACGGTGATGACCGCCCGCGTGACCTTCTCGCCGAGGTAGGCCTCCGCCGCCTCCTTCAGCTTGCCGAGAATCATCGCGGAGATCTCGGGCGGCGAGGACTCCTTGCCGCCCGCCTGGATGCGGCAGTCACCGTTCGGGGCCTGGATCACCGCGTACGGGACCATCTTCATTTCCTCGGAGACCTCCGAGTACTTGCGCCCCATGAATCGCTTGATCGAGTAGATGGTGTTGGTGGGATTGGTGATGGCCTGTCGCTTGGCGACCTGGCCGACCAGACGCTCGCCCGTCTTCGAAAAAGCCACGACCGAAGGCGTGGTCCGGTTTCCTTCCGCGTTGGGGATGACGACCGGGTCGCCCGCCTCCATGACGGCGACGCACGAGTTGGTTGTCCCGAGGTCGATGCCGATGATCTTGCTCATTGCCTATTGCTCCTGTTCACCCGATTTGGGAGCCCAACAATAGAATATGAGCGTTATTCTGTCAACTATTTTCTGCTGCTAGTTAAGCCTAATAGACTCATATCCTTGCCTACTCCACCACCAGCACGCTTGGCCGCTCGGTCTGGACCGGGGCCCGCGAGGGCGCCGGTCGCAGCTCCGAGACGGGGGCGAGGCTGCGCTCGAGAGAAAGGTCGAGGTCGATCTGGCCAGCCGCATTCCGGCCATAGAGGCCGAACTTTCCGTCCTCGGCGCGCAGGATGTAGCGATAGAAGCGGCCGTATGGATCGCGCAGGGAGTCTTCGTCGAGGATGCCGGCAACGACCAGGTCCTCGAGGCTGCGCGGATATCGTCCGCTCGAGTCGTAGTAGACCCGCACGGCGCGCTCGATCGAGACGGCGCGGTTGAGCGAGATCGCCTTCAGCAGGTCCGCCGTCTCGTCCATTTTCCCGGGCGGGCGCAGGAACACGTTGGCGGGATTCTTCGGGATCAGGTAGAGCGACAGCGCCGCCAGAACGGCGAGCGCGGCCCAGAGCCCGATCGCCCGGCCGGAAGGGCCCGCCGCAACGGGGGCCGCCCGCTCGGGCGGCGCTTCCACGACTTCCTCGGGCGCGCGCCCGCGCTCGATGAGATTTCGGCCGAGCAGGTCCACGGTCCCCTTCAGGACCTCGAAGTCCGAAAGGAACGCGCGTTCCATGATGTCGGCCACGCTGCGGCGCCCGTCGATCCACCGCCACGTCTCCGACTCGGGCCGCGACACCGACAGCGTGCCCTCCGGCGCGTTCTTCTGGCCCGTCACCACGTTGAGCGTCTCGACCCCCGGTGCGCGGCGGAAGACTTCCGTCAGCGCCCCGACCTTCTTTTCGAGGATCGGCCACTCGTCGACGATCTGCGCCGCCTCCATGAGCACCGTGTCCGTCGAGACCGGCGCCATGTGGTCGGCGTCATAATCCACCGTGCCTTCCTGGGTGAAATGAAAGCGGCCGTCGGGCCACCGGAACGCCGAATAGACGATCCGCGAGATCTGGACCCGCAGCGCCTCGCGCAGTTCCTCGGGCGCGACGAGGCCTTCGCGCACGAGGAGAAAGCCCATGCGCTGCTGCGTCTCTCTCTGGATCTTGAGCACCTGGTCGAGCTGCTCCTGCGTCACGTAGCCGGCGCGCAGCAACAGGTTGCCGAGACGATTGTCCAGGCGGCGCGCCCGCGATTCCGCGGCGACGACCGAGCCGCCCAGAAACGAGATCGTGACCGCATCGTCTTCGCCCTCGACCGAAAGCACGCCGGTCTTTCGCTGCAGGCCGAGCATCTGGAAGATCTCGGTCAGCGAGAAGACCTTGAGGGTGCCTTCAAGACCCACTGGGAGCCCTCCTGCCGACCAGCTGCGCGCGGACCCAGACGAGGGCCGCGAGCGCGCCGCCGAGGATCACCGTCGTGCGCAGTCCCGGGCCCGGCGGCAGCGTCAGCGGATCGAACAGCGTCTCGTCGATGAGGGCGGCGGCGAGGCCGAAGAAGAAGAGGAAGAGCGTGATCGCGCCCGCCACCGGCCGGTCCTCCAGGAAGGCATGCGAGCCCGGCAGAAACAGCGAGGCGACCCGGCTCGCGCGCGCCCGGAGCCTGGCGCGGCCCTGCATTTCCCGCGCCTCGGTCACCTGGACCTCGATGTCCGCGTTCTCCTTGCGGAAGCCGCGGGAGCACATCGTGCAATACAGCGCCGGGTCCCCGTACCGCCGGCAGCGATTGCAGAAAGCGCGGCCGCAGTGCTCGCAGAGCGAGGCCACGCCCTGGCGCCGGCGCCGCCGCGCGATCAGGACGCCGGCGAGCAGCACGCCGATCGGCGCGAGCGCCCATGGCGAGATCAGGGCGCGCCAGGGCATGGCCGCGGTGCCGTGGCCGGGCAGGCGCCGGCTCTTCGGTTGGGCGTTCCAGTCCGCGATCCGCGCGCGGGCGCGAGAAAGAGGGAAACCGGCGGGCACGACGCGCGACACCGTGGGGGTGCCCGACCAGGCCGCGACACTCGAGGCGGAGAGCTCCCGGGCGCGAGCAATGGCGAGCGCCTGTCCGTCGAAGTCGTACGCCTCGCCGCGGGCGAGCGAGAGGTTGTAGTACGCCTCCGCCGCCGCAGGCGCCCGGCGGGAGGCCTCCGTGTAGTCGCGGATCGCCTCGGCGTAATCCCCCTCGGTGAAGCGCACGTTGCCGCGGTTCAGGATCGGCCGGAAATCGGTCGAGTCCGCCTGCATCGCGCGGCCATAGTCGACCTGCGCGCGGTCCAGGTCCCCCGAGCGCTCGGCGTAGATCCCGAGGAGGAACCACACGTCGGCATCCTCCGGAAAGACCGTGGCGGCCTGGCGCAGTCCGTCCTCGGCGCTGGCATCCTCGCGGCGCTCCTCGAGGTCGATGGCGGCGACGTAGAGCGGGGACCGCTGGCGGATGTTCTCCTGCGTGATCCACGCGGCCAGCGGCGCGATGAGGGCGAGCGCCACGAAGAGCAGGCCGAGGACGGTGCGCTCGCGGCCCTCGGTGTAGGCCCAGAGCAGGGCGCCCCAGTAGAGGACGAGCCAGCCCGGTCCGAAGCCGATGAAGATCGGAAGCCCCGCGATGACCAGGCCGAGGGGGATGGCGCCGCTCCGGCCGAAGAAACGGAACGCCATCTCCCGAATGTCGTGCAGGAGGCGCGGCGCGTGCCGCAGGACGAGCGACAGGATGACCGCGGCCAGCGTCGCCGCCGCGGCCGCGGCGCCCCAGATCCCGACCGAAGAGAGGATCGCGACCCGCGACTCGTGCGCGGAGAACAGCGACGCCGCCGAATCCGGGAGGCTCCTCAGCGCCTCGCCGACCTTCCCGTGGCGGACCAGGAAGGACAGGCGCGCGAGGATCGCGTCGGGATTGGTGTCGTCGAGGCTCAGGGCGGCCTTGTAGGCGCGGTCCGCGCGGTCGGGCTGTCCCTCTTTTTCCGCGCGCCGCCCGAGGTACACGGCCGTGCGCGAGAAGTCCGAGAGGCGCCGCACGCCGACCTTCCTGGCAGCGCGCGCCATGCCGTCGAGGGCCTTGCCCTCGGCCGCCGTGTCGTTGTCCGAGAACGCCGAGAGGAACTCGAACCACTGCGCCCGATAGAGGCCGCGCGTGACCGGGGGCGGAAGAGGCGAGAGTGCGTCCTGGGCGCACAGCGTCGACGCCAGCAGCAGGACGACGGCGACACAGCAACCGCACGCCGCAGACCGCAGACGGCGGACGGCCTCGCCAGGTCCGGGGCCGTTCCTTCTCGAAGACATGCCGGCTGTTATCCGCCCGGAGGCGCCGGTTCCCGGCCGGGAGGACGCACCGCCTCGACGTACGCCATCCGCAGCTCGTAGAGCGCCCGGGAAAGCAGATCGGTCTCCTCGAAAGTCAGGTTGCCCCGCGACTTCTGTTCGAGGACCACGAGCCATTCGATCATCTGCTGCGCCGCCGCGGGGTCGCGGCGCGGCAGCGCCTTGCCCGTCATCGCGTCGATGCCGAGCGCCGCGTACACGTTGGTGGCGAGAAAGCTCACGAGCGTGAGGAACGCCTGCGAGGTCGCCCGTTCTCCTGCGGCGCCCGGCGCGACGGGCGCCCCGGGAGCGGGAGCCGGCGGCGACGGGGGCGCCGCGGTGGCAGGGGCCTTCGGCGGCTCCGGGAGCTCCTCCGTCTCGTAGCCGGGGCGCAGCTCTCCGTCGGGTGTGAACATCCGACGATCGACCACGCGAATTGGCTTCTCCTCGTCTCTCACGGGCTCCATTCCAGCGGTTGGAAACTCCGAGAGTTTAGCAGGCTGCACTATCATCCGGCCGTGTCCGAAGCGCTCGATCGGCTCGCCGCGCTCGTCGCCCGCCTGCGGCGAGAGTGCCCGTGGGACCGGGAACAGAGCTTCGAAACGCTCAAGACCTACCTGCTCGAGGAGACGCACGAGACCCTGGCGGCGCTCGACGACGGCGCTCCCGGACCGCTGCGCGAGGAGCTCGGCGACCTGCTCTTCCAGATCTTCTTTCTCGCGCGGCTGGCCGAGGAACGCGGCTGGTTCGGGGCCGACGACGTGGCCGAAGGCATCACGCGCAAGATGATCGAGCGCCATCCGCACGTCTTCGGCGGCACGCCGGCCGAAAGCGCCCAGCAGGTCAAGAGCGCGTGGGAACGGCGCAAGCGCCGCCAGCCCGGGGCCACCGAGGATCCCCTCGGAACGCTCCCGGCGGGACTGCCGGCCCTCGCCACCGCCTACCGGCAGACCCTGCGGGCCGGAGACCTCGGGTTCGACTGGGAGCGCGACGCCGACGTCGTGGCGAAGATCCAGGAGGAGCTCGAGGAGTGGGCCGCCGCCGAGCGGGCCGGCGACCAGGCCGCCGAGACGCACGAGATCGGCGACCTGCTGCTCTCGGTCGTCAACCTCGCCCGCCGCCGCAGGATCGATCCCGAGTCCGCCCTGAGGCAGGCCAACCGTCGGTTCCGCGACCGCTTCGCCGGCGTGGCGCGGCGCGCGAAAGAGAGCGGACGGGACGTGGCCGACGTCGGGATGAAGGAGCTCGACCAGTACTGGGAAGAGGCGAAGAAGGAAGGCTGACCCGCCGCTACCTGGCCAGCTCCTTCACCGTCACCAGCCTCACTCCCCTGCCCGCCAGCCCCGGCAACTCTTTCTCCAGGACCGCGAGCGTCGCCGGGTAGGGGTGTCCGATCGCGACCGCGCCGCCCTCTAGCTTCGCCCGCCGGACGAGCTCGTCGAGCTGCTTCCGGATCGCGTCGTCGGTGGCCACGTCGTCCAGGAAGACGCGCCGCGACACGGCCGGCACGGAAGCATCCTCGGCCGTCTTCTCCGCGACCGTCGCGTCGGTCGTGCGGCTGTCCAGGAAGAACAGGCCGCGCCGCGAGAGAACCCCGACCACTGCGCGCATTACGCGCGGGTCGGCGGTCGCCGCCGATCCCATGTGGTTGTTGACGCCGACGGCGCCCGGCACGGTGGCGAGGTCTTCCTCGAGCGTGCGCGCGATCTCGGCATCCGACTGCGCCCGCAGGACGAGGCCCGGGCCCGGCCGCACCCGCGGGTAGCCCGCGGGCTCCATCGGCAGGTGCAGGAGGACCTCCTTGCCGCCCGCGCGCAAAGCCTCCGCCGAGGCGACGCTCCAGCGCAGGCGCGGCAGGACCGCTCCCGCGACCGGCTCCCTCCAGCCGGCGATCCGCTCGGAGGGCGCGAGCTCATTGCCGAGGTCGTCGATGACGATCGCCACGCGCGGAGGGCCCGGGACCGGCGTGCGCGCTTTCTCGGGAGGCCGCGTCGCCGGCCGCGATGACGGCGACGGAGGATGGGTGCGCGGGGGCGGGGCCGGCCGCGCCGTGGGCTGCCGAGCGGGCCGCGGCGGCGTGCGGCGCGGGGGGCAGGACTGCAAGTAGAGGGCGACCGCCAGGACGAGCGAGAGGAGCGCGAAAAAGAACGTCGCCGGTGAGATCCGGCGGCCGCGGCGAGCCAGGCGAGCCTACGCGGCCTTGCGCGCGGCCGCTTCCCCGCGGGCGACCGCGAGACCGCGCTCGAGGATCGCGTCGCGATCCCCGCCTTCGCCCGGAATCACGATGACCCGCTCGTCCGGCGAAAGTCCCTTGCCGCCGAGCACCTGGCCGGAGGGCGAAACGTAGCGTCCCACCGTCATGAAGAGGTTGCCCCCTTCTTCCGTCGGCACGTTCTTCTGGATGATCGCCATGCCCACGGTGGTCTCCCCGACCGTCGGGGCCTGGGCGCGATCATGCAGGGCCGCCGCGAACACTTCGGCCGCGCCGGCCGTGGAATCGTCGATGAGCAGAACGACCTTCCCCTTCCACACCGGATCGCCCGTGGCCTCGAGCGGCTTCTCGGGCGCCTTGCGCGAGACCACCGTGGCGATCGGTCCCTTCGAGAGGAAGAGTGCGGCGGCGGGAGCGGCGTCCGGGATGGCGCCCCCGATGGAGCCGCGCAGGTCGAGCACCACGCTCGTGATCGAACGCCGGGAGGCCTCGTCAAGCTCCTTGCGGATCGCGCCCGCGGTCGCCGGCGTGAAGGTCGGGATCTTGACGATCGCGACGTCGCGCTCCCACTTCGCGCTGACCGGCGGCGGCTCGAAGCGCGCGCGTCCGACTGGAAGCGTCAGGCGCTTCTCGTCACCGCCGCGAAAGAGCACGAGCTCGCACGAAGAGCCCTCGGGCCCCTCGAGGGCGGCCTTGATCTTCCAGACGGGCGCATTGCGCAGGGGCTTGCCGTCGATGGAGTCGATGAGGTCGCCCGGCTTGACGCCGGCCTTCTCGGCCGGGGAGCCCTGCAGGGGACCGACGACGTAGGGGTAGCCTCCGCGCCGGGCGAAGAGAATGCCCGGGCTCGCGGCTCCCGCGGCCTGCTGCGCCTTGTACGCGGCCATCGCGGAGACGGGAACGTAGTAGGAAAACGGATCCAGCGCGTCCGACATCCCGTCGTAGGCGCCCTCGAGCAGGGTCTTCGTGTCGGTCGGCTCGACGTAGTTCGAACGGGTCAGCGTGAAGACCTCGGAGAAGATCGACAGCGCCCGTGTCGCCGGGTCGCGCCCCGATCCCTCGGGGCCGGTCACGGCCCGCAGGGACGCCAGGGCGCAGAGCGAGATGACGACAAAAAGCAGACGGGCGCGGTTGGATTTCATCGTAGCGATGGTAACACCCGGCCGGGCGACGGGAATTTCAGGATTCCTCGGCTTTCAGCGCAGCCAGGCCACGGGATCGCTCGCCTTCTGCCGGTCCCGCACCTCGAAATACACCCCCGACTCGTCCCGTCCCGGCCCGTACCCCGCCAGGCCAACCTCGGCGCCCACGGCCACGGGCTCGCCCGGCTTGACCGAAACCGCCTGGAGCCATGCGTAAAGGGTCAGCATGCCGTCGCCGTGGTCCAGGATGACGAGGTTGCCGTATTCGGCCAGCCACTGGGCGTAGACGGTCTTGCCGCCATAGACCGCGCGCACGGGCGTGCCGAGGGGCACGGCGACGGCGACGCCGTTCGAGACCGTCCACGTGTCGAACTTCGGGTGGCGATGGCGGCCGAACGTTTCGATGATCGTGCCGCGCGCGGGCCAGTCGAGAACGCCTTTCCACGGGCGGATCCCGCCGGAGGCCCCGACCGCCTCCTCGCCCCCGGTCTGGCGCGACAGCGTTTCGAGCAGGCGCTCGAGGCGCGTCACCTTGTCGGTCAGAGCCGATACCTCGCGCCGCCGCGAGGCGGACGTGCTCTGTTCGCGCGCGAGCAGCTTCTCGCGCTCGACCTTGAGCGAGGCCATTCGCGTCTCCTCCTGCCTGCCCCTGGCGTAGAGCCGGTCGATCTCCCCCTTGAGGGCCTGCTCGCGCGCCAGGTTCTCGGCCAGGCGCTCCTCGGCGAACCGGTACTGGCCGAGCAGGCGCCCGTCGCGCCGGGCCAGGCTGTCGAGCCGCTCGATGGAGGCGAGCAACGCCGGCAGATCCGTGGCCTCGAGCAGGACGCGAAAATAGCCGTACCGCCCGAAGCGCTGCAGCAGCCGAGCGCGCGCGAGCAGCAGCCGGCGGCACTCGGCCGCGGACGCCGCCGCCGCCGCGCGCTCCCGGGTCACCGCCGCGAGCCGGCGCGCGAAGTCCTCGCGGGTGGCGGCGACGAGCTCGCCCTCGCGCGTCGCGATCTCGAGCTTGAGCTCGAGGCGCTTCAACTCCTCCGCGAGCGTTGCCTCCTTCTTCTCGCTCTCGGCCAGGCGCGCCTTGAGCGTGCCGATGCGGCCCTGGAGCCGGGCAAGGTCCGCCTGGCGGTCCGTGGCGGCGGGAGCGGCCTCCTGAGAGAGTGACTGCGCAGTGACGAGGAAGAGCGTCGCGAAGAGGAGGCGCGCGTCCCTTACCAGAGCGATCTCCCCGCCGCATCCGCAACCGGCTGGCCGCCGACCAGCGCCCTCACCGACGCCGTCACGTCCGCGATGCCCGGCACGCCTCGCGCCTGGAACGGCTTCGTGGAAAAGAACACGCCGCGGACGAGATCCGGATCGAGCGAGCAATGGTCGCCGCTCCACACGTCCCGGTTGTCCTCGAACACGCTGCCGGTGGGCACGCCGAGCGAGGACTGCCACGACACGCGGTAGCCCGGCCGGTTGGCGACGATCAGGTCCGGGATCAGGCGCGGGTCGTAGCGCTTGTAGACGTCCTCGCGCTTGAAGACGCGCGAGACGGCCTTCTCGCCGTTCTTCGGATCGGTCAGGTCCGTCAGGCGCGTGATCAGCTCGGCGCGCAGCGCCTCGTACTCCGCGCCCGGCGCGACGGTGCCGTCCGCCTCGCGGCCGCTCAGGTTGACGTAGATGTCGCCGAGGCCCATCGCGTAGGCCTTCGACTTCGTCCAGTCCACGGCCTCCCAGAACTGGCCGCGGGAGAAGAGCGCCTCGAGGTTCTGCCGCTTCGCGCTGCCCTTGAGCACGAGATACCCGTTCTCGACGAGCCACGAGTTGTAGTTGACCGAGCGCCGCCAGGTCGCGAAGCCGTGGTCCGAGAGGACGATCAGGATGTCCTCGGGCGCGAGCGCCTTCGCGGTTTCGCCGACGATCTGGTCCATGGTCTGGTAGGAATCCTCGACGGCGCGGCCGTACTTCGCGGCGAGCGCCGCGTCGTAGGCCGGGTGCTGGGGGTCGCGCAGGCGCCAGAACACGTGCCCCACGCGGTCGGGGAACTCGAAGTAGTAGAAGAGCATCTTCTGGCCGCCCGCGAGCAGTCCGCGGAGCATCTTGCGCTCCTGCTCGCAGGTATCGCGGACGTCTTCGAGGAACGCCTCCTCCGAGAGCGTCGCCGACTGGATCGACCAGGTGTCGATGCCCCACCCCATCGTCTTGTACCGGCCGAACCGCGCGACGAGCTCCTTCGCGAAACCGGACGGCGACGAGATCGTGAAGCCCGGCGGCAGGTGATCCGGGTCGAACTGGATCGGCGAGAGGTAGAGGCCGATCTCCGGCGAGATCGTCGCAAGGCGCAGCCGGGCGTAGCCATGGATCGTGATGAGGGGATTGACGCGGAAGTCGAGCGACAGCCAGCCGCTCCACTGCCCCGGCTTCAGCTCCGCGCGCGCGCTGCCCGCGTCGACGATCAGTCGATCCCTCGACGCGGGGACGGTCAGGGTCAGCGGAAGGTCGATCGTCCCCTCCTTGCCGAAGGCCCGCCCCGGGGGACCGGCGATCCTCGTGACCTGCCTGCCCGCGTTCGATTCGAGCCGGGTGACCTCGACCGAGAAGTCGTTGCCCTCGCGCAGCGTAAAGAACGGATCGGACGTATAGAACGCGGGCTTGCCGATGCGGCCCGAGAGATCCGGCACGCCCAGCCCGGAGAGCATCCTCCCGTCGGCAAACGCTTCCGGCGGAAACGTCACCGGCATGCGGATCACCGTCGCCGGCCGGGCGCCCGCCTCCTGCCAGAACACGGGCCCGCGCCGGTTGTTGCGGACCCAGGGACGCGACGCGGGAAGCCAGGCCTTCGCGGCCAGGAACGCGCCGCCGGCGCCGCCGACGGCCAGCACGAGGAACAGGCCCGCGAAGAGCCGCCGGCGTCGCAAGGCGAGCAGCAGGGCCGGAAGGCCGAACAGCACGAACGCCGCGGCCGCGAAGCCCGCCGGATTGTTCCTGCCCATCAAAAACGGTACCTGGAGCTCCTCGGCCACCGCGAAGGTCGGGATGCGGTTGGCCGGGTCGCGCTTCAGAAAGTCGAAAATCTCATGGCCGCCCGGATCGAGGCCGGTCGAAAACGTAGACCACGAAACCGGAGTCTGCGCGGGGATGGTCGGCGTGAGCGGCGAGTAACCGCCTCTCTTCTGCAGTTCGGCGAGGGCGGGAAGCTCGCCCTTTCCGAGCATTTCCTCGACCACGTGCGCGTCCACGCCGTCGAAACCGAGAATGACGACACGGCCGGGTGCCGTGGCGGGGGCGGCGAAGAGGGGCGCGACGGCGAGGGCCAGCGCGCACAGCGCCATGGCGAGCTTCTTCATGCGAAGCCGTGAGTTTAGCAGGCCGGCACTACAATTCGCGGCGTGACCGCACGGACCGAGGACCTCGACACTCTGCTCGCGCGCATCCCGGATCCGCGCATCCGCGAGCTCTTCTCGCACGAGTTCATCCTCTGCGCCGAGCACTTCGACCGCTTCACGCTCGACTGCGTCCTGCGGGTCGTCCACGACCTCGGACTCGAAGCCGCCCTCGGGCGGGGAACGACCGCGGGCACAATCGTGTCGGAGCGCGGCTTCGCGCCAAGGGCGCGGGTGCCCATCGCATGGTTCCTGGCCAAGCTCGCCGCCGAGGGCCTCCTCGACACGGGCGGCCCCGGCCCCGATCCGGACCCCGTGTATCGGGCCCGCGGCCCGCTGCCGTTCGGGGACCCGGACCGCGCCGAGGCGCGGGCGCGCGCCGTCGATCCGCGCTCGATGCCGGCCTTCGCGGTGGTGCGCGCCATGGTCGAGCACGTGCCCGAGTTTCTGCGCGGCGAAAAAACCGGGGAAGAAATCCTGTTCTCGCCGATCCGCCTGCCCCTCTGGTTCGACTATTTCTCCAACGACAACCTGCTCTACCAGATCAACAACCGCCTCGGCGCCGAAGCCGTCGTCCGCGCGCTGCCGGCCACGCGGCCGGCGACGGTCGTCGAGATCGGCGGCGGCTCGGGCTCGGCGGCCCTTGCCGTCGGAGAGCTTCTCGCCCGCGACGCCGGCATCGGGCGCATCGAGCGGTACGTCTTCACCGAGATCGTCCCCACGTTCCTGCGGCGCGCCGAGCGCTCGGTGCGCGCGCGGTTTCCGGAGCTGCCGATCGAGTTCTCGCGGCTCGACATGAACGCCGACTTCGCGGCGCAGGGCGTCCCCGCCGGGATCGCGGACGTCGTGTACGCCGTCAACACCGTCCACGTCGCGCGGGACCTCGCGGCGACCCTGGCCCGCATCCGCGAGACCCTGAAGCCGGGCGGCGTCGCGGTGTTCTCGGAATGCGTCCGCCCGTTCCCCGGCCAGCCGATCTATGTCGAATTCGTCTTCAACTTCCTCGAGAACTTCACCGGCGTCGCGACCGACGCCGCGACGCGGCCGAACCATGGATTCCTCACCCCCGAGAACTGGCGCCGCGCCTTCCAGGCCGCCGGCTTCGAGCAGCCGCGGATCCTGCCCGACGTCGAGGAGCTGGCCAAGCACTACGACGCGTTCTTCGTGGCCGCGGTCAGCGCGCGGCGGCCGGGATAGGTTACCGCCGGCCTTCGGCCGGCGTCGCCCACTGCCGCGGGCCTGCCGCGGGTGGTCGGCTCCTCGAGGGATCGTCCCAGAACGGATAGAAGCAGTACCACTGCTCCGGATACTCCCGCACGTACCGCTCGAGGATCGCCACGTAGCGCCGGACGTTCGCTCTCAGGGCCGCGTCGCGGTCACCCGCGGTCTCGATCGGCAGCGGGCCTTCGACGATCGCCCGGTAGCGTCCGTCGGGCAGGCGAACGATGAACGCCGGCAGGACGGTCGCGCCCGAGGCCATCGCCATCCGCAGGGGCCCGCGCGGAAAGAACGCCTCGCGCCCGAAGAACGGAACGGCCACCCCCGTGTTGTCGAAGTCGCGATCGCCCTGCATGGCGACGATCGCGTTGGACCGGAGGGCGCGCAGGACCGAAAGCGTCGGGAGGATGCTGCGGTCGACGCGGATCTCGGTCACGCCGCAGCGCTCGTGGAGCCGGCGCCGCTCGCGCTCGACGCCGGGAAAGATGTCCGGCACGAGCACCACGTGGATCGGCTGCTTCACCTGCGCGAGCATGAGGCCCCCGACTTCCCAGTTGCCGAGGTGGGCGGTCAGCAGGAGCACGCCCTTGCCGGCGAGCCGCCCCTCCACGATGTTGGAATACCCGGCGACCCCTTCGACCAGCCGCGCCGAGTCTTCCGGCGGCCGCGTCGCGAAGTGCAGGAAGTCGACCCAGGCCGAGAAGTGCGAGACCACCATCTCGAAGGCGAGGCGCCGCACGTCCGGAGAATCCTCGGGGGCGCCGAGGATGACGGCAAGGTTGGTGCGCGCCGCCCGGAGGTACTTCGGCCGCAGCCGGTAGTAGACCGCCGCGAGCGCCCGCCCGCCGCGGTGCATCGAGCGGCGGGGCAGGTTGCGCGTGAACGCGAGCGTGGCCGGAAACCAGACCCGCGAAGCGGCCGAGGCGATCGCGCGCGCGACCGGATTGCGCGTCGCCATCTTTTCCTGCACGGGAGGTATCCTAGAGGAATCGGGATACGGGAAACGGGATACGGCGTTCGGGGGCGCCTCGCGGTGGCCCTGCCATACGCGGTTTTCGCGCTGCTTGCCGCCGTCTCGTGGCAACGGTGGATCCAGCCGTACATCGACACCGGGCGCGAACTGATGGTCCCCTGGCGCCTGGCCCACGGCGAGCGGCTGTACCGCGACGTGCACTTCCATCACGGACCCCTCGGTCCCGCTGTGGCCGCCATCTCCGACGGAATCGCGGGGCGCTCGCTTCCGGCGCGAACGACGCTGTACGCGCTCGTCGCGCTGCTGCACATCGCCGCCCTCGACCGTCTCGCGCGGCGCATGCTCTCCCCATGGCGCGCCGCCCTGGCGATGTCGGCGGCGATCGCCGCCGCGGTCTTTCTCTGGCCGGGCGGATGGTTCTTCCCGTTCAGCTTCGACGCGGCACTGGCCGTCGCGGCCCTGACGTGGGCCCTCGTCCTGGCCGCCGATCCCGGGACGCCGGCGGCCGACGTCGCGGCCGGTTTGTGCCTGCTCGCGGCGCTGCTCTCGCGGCCCGAGCTCGGCCTGGCCGGCGTGCTGGTGCTCGGCGCCGCCGCGCGGTGCTCGCCCCGCCGGCTCGTGGCCCTCGGCGCCGCACCGCTCGCGGCGGCCGCGGGCGGCTACGCGGTCCTCTCGACGGGGATCCCCCGCGACCGTCTCGTCGCCGACGGCTGGCTGAGGGTCCTCGACCCGCCCGAAGCTTTCCAGAACGTGTACCGGGCGTACGCGGGGCTCGACCGGCTGGGGCTGCGGACGGCCGAGCTCCTGCTCGCCGCGATCGTCCTCGCTCTCGCCCTCGCCCTGATTGCGGCGGCCGCATGGATCGGCTCGCGGCTCGACGCGGCCGGACACCGGCTTGCAGGCGCGGCTACCGGGGCGCTCGCGATCGGAGCCCTCGTCCTTGCCGCGCTGGTCCGATTTCGTCCTCCCGCCTCCCTCGCCGAGCGGCTGGCCCTGGTTCCCCCGCTCGTGCGCGTGATCCCGGTGTGCCTCGTCGTCGCGGGTGCGCTGCGCCTCGTGGCCGCGCTCCGGGGTCGCGCCGTGCGCGGCCCGTTCTCCGCCGTGCCCGAGGCGATCCTCTGGATGGCGGCGGTCTTCGGCGCCCGCATGCTCCTGGCCGCGGGCTACGTCGGACCCTACGACGCCTTCTTCCTGCCGCTGCCCGTCGTCGTCGCCTCGGTCGGGCTCTTCGGCGCAGCCGATCGCGCCGCGCCGGCGCTCGGGGCGATGCTGCCCCGTCTCGCGGCCGCGGTGCTCGCGGTGTTCCTCGCCTTCCGCCTCGCGGCCATGGCCGACTTCTACCGCGGGATGCCGTGGGAGCCGGTCGCGACGCCGGCGGGAGCGCTCCGCCTGCCGGCCCCCGTCGCCCGGGCGACCGCCGGAGCGCTCGCGGAGCTCGGCCGCCTTCCCGCCAACGCAACGCTCGCGGGATTTCCGGAAGCCGGATTCTTCCAGTACGTGCTCGGCCTGCGCAATCCGTTCTGGCTCGAACAGTTCTTCCCGGGGCACCTCGATGCGCGGGGCCAAGCGCGGGCCGTCGCCGTTCTCGAGACCGATCCGCCCGACGCGCTGATCTTCGCCAACGTCCTCGCGGTCGGCGAGGGCGCCCGCGTGTTCGGGCAGGACTACCTCGGCGGGCTCGCGGCCGCGGCGCGGGCGCGCTATCGTCCGGCCGCGGCCTTCGGCCCCGGGGCCCGGCCGGGCGCCGCGATCGGCGACCCCGAGTTCTTCGTGGAGATCGCGGTTCCGATTTCGCCGCGGCCGAAGGCAGGACCATGAGACTCGACCAGGCGGTCGCGCTGAAGTTCGCGCTCTCGCGGCGCGCCGCCCGCGAAGCCGTGCGCTCGGGCCGCGTCGACGTGAACGGCGCGCCGAGCGACGAGCCTGGCCTGGACGTCCCGGACGGCGCCACGCTCCGGTTCCACGCCCACCGCCCCCTGCGGCGCCAGGTCAAGACGCGCCTCGGCGTTCTGTACGAGGACGACGACGTCCTGATCGTCGACAAGCCGGCCGGGCTGCTCACCGTCCCGACAGAGGCGCGCGAGAAGGACACCCTCTGGAGCCGCGCCCTGCACTATCTCCAGCATCGCTACGGCGGCCGGCCGCACGCCGGGATCGTCCACCGCCTCGACAAGGACACGTCCGGCGCTCTCGTCTTCGCGCGCAACCGCGCCGCGCACCACGCGCTCCAGGACCGTTTCCGCACGCACGCGATCGACCGCGAGTACGTCGCCCTCGTGGAGGGCACGCCTCCGGACAGCGGAACGTTCGACGCGGACCTCGTCCGTGAGCCGGGTCTGCGCCGCACCATCGCCCGCAAGGGCCAGGAGGGACGCCGCGCGGTCACGCGCTACAAGACCCTCGAGCGGCTGGGAGAGGCCGCCCTGGTCTCGATCCGCCCGGAAACCGGCCGCACCCACCAGATCCGGGTGCACTTCTCCGCGGGCGGCCACCCGATCCTCGGCGACAAGGTCTACGGGCGGCCAGGCACGGGCGCGAAATCGGCGCCGCGACAGATGCTCCATGCGCGCCGTCTCGGTTTTCCCCACCCGAAGACCGGCTTGACCGTGGGCGCCGAATCGCCGCTGCCCGACGACTTCGAGAAGGTCCTTGCGCTCCTGCGGGCAAAAAAAAAGCGGCCCGGCAAAGCCGGGCCGCAGACCGATCGCTGAAAACCCTAGAGCGAGCTAGGCAAGGACGATGACCACCACGCGGCGGTTCTTCGAGCGGCCTTCCTTGGTCTTGTTCGACTCGACCGGCTCGGCGCTCCCGTAGGAGATCGTCGACATCCGGTTGAGCGCGACGCCCTGCTTGTTCAGGTAACGGCGCACCGCCTCGGCCCGGGCTTCGCCGAGCTTGAGGTTGTAGGAATCCGAACCCGTGGCATCCGTGTGGCCCTGGATTTCCAGGTACACGTTCTTGTTCTCGCCCTTCAACCTTTCCGCAAAGGCGTTCAGGGCTTCCTGGGCTTCCGGGGACAGCTCGTGCTTGTTGACCGGGAACTTCGCCGCGTCATCCGAGAGCACCAACGAGTAGACGAACTTGCCTTCGGCCAGCTTGCCCGCCTGTTGCGCCCGCTCGAGGGCCTGGCGCGTGGCATTGTCGAGCTCGGTCAGCTTCGCATCGTGCTGCTTGACCTTGGTCTGCGTGGCCTCGACCTGGGATTCGACGTCGTTGATCCGCTTCTCGGTGACCGCGCTGCTTTTGGAGACCTCCTCGCCGACGTACTTCTTGGAAGCGCACGCCGTGAGACCGAAGGTACCCAAAAGAAGCGCCCCACCCGCCAGACTGAGAGACACCCTGCGACCGTTGTGCATCTGCACCTCCTGCAAATAAGGTTACGAACCGCCCGGGGCTGTCCCCCGGTACCCCCTTCGAGTCCGGACGACCCAGGAACCGGGTTTGGCCACGGACACGAAGACGATTCTGTATTTTATATCGCCTTTCCCCGAGGGGGCAAACCCCAACAAATACTGCTGGCGGACCTCGCTCGCGATGGCGGCGGCCAGGGGCCGCAGGTCCTCGTCCCCGGCCACCACGTGCATCTTGCCCCCGCTCGACCCCGCCAGCATCTCCAGGGTGTCCACGGAGAGCTCCCGCCGGCTCTTCTCGGTCAGGGCGTCAAAGGCGCGGTTCTTCATTCCGATGGTGTACACGGGCACCGATACGTGTTGCAAGAGCTCGGCCATCTCGTTGGGCGAAAGCTGGCTGGCGTTGTCCACCCCGTCGGTGAAGAGCAGGATGGCGCGCTTGTTGTTGCGGCCCTTCATCATCCTCTCCGGCGTCGCGGCGACGGCGTCGAAGAGCGCGGTCTGGCCGGAAGCCTCCAGGTCCCACAGGGCCCGGACGAGCTTGCCCGGATCCGCCGAGAAGTCCGAGACGAGGCGCACGTCGCCCTCGGAAAATGCAAAAAGAGCGAAATCATCCCCCGGGCGCCCGCTCCGGATGATCGTGCGGATGGCGTTCTTGGCGTTCTCGAGCTTGTTGCCGACGCCCATGCTGCCCGACGTGTCCAGCAGAAACGCGAAGGACACGGGAGCGCTCTCGTCCCGGTCGAACGTGTCCACGTCGACGCGCGTCTCGCCGACCTTGAGCAGGAAGTCCTGCTTCTGCAGGCCATCCGCGAACTTGCCGTTCTTGTCCGTCACCAACACCGGGAGCATCACGTATTCGGCGCCCGCGCTCTCGGAAAAGGTCGGAGGGTCCTCCGGCTTCTGGGCCGCGGCAATCGCCGCCGAAAGCAGGAGGGGGAGGAGGAGAAAGCGCTTCACCAACAAATTATAAGGCCTCGCCGCCCCCCGGGATTCCCCCCGGGCCCTCGTATCCCCTATCTCCTTGTGTACACTGTCCTCCCTTGACGACGCCCGCCCGGTCGATCGTTCTCGTGCGGCCCCACAACGCTTCCAACATCGGCTCGGTGGCGCGCGTCGCGAAGAACTTCGGCCTCCGCGGATTCGCGGTGGTCGAGCCGGCGGTCCTGCCCGACCCGGATTCTGCGCGGCTCGCCGTGGGGGCCGCCGATCTTCTCGGCGCAATCACCCGCCACCCGAGCCTCGAAGCCGCCGTGGCCGACTTCCCGGTCGTCGTCACGACCTCGTCCATGCGCGGGCGCAGCCGGGCGCGCCTGCTCGAGCTCTCCGAGCTGCCGGGATTCCTCGCCGAGGCGGGGCCGGTCGCGGCGGCCTTCGTCTTTGGTCCCGAGAGAAGCGGCCTGACCGAGGACGAACTGGCACGCGCCTCGGCGTGCCTGCGCCTGCCGACCGATCCGGCCTTTCCGACGATGAACCTGTCGCATGCCGTGGCGCTCGTGCTCGGCGTGGCGACCGCGTTCACGCCGCCGGAGGGCGAAGTCGCCGCCCCCCCCGAACCCTGGGCGCCGGCGGCCGAGATCGAATCCGCCATCGCACACTGGGACCGCGCGCTCGATGCGATCGCCTTCTACGACACCGGCCACCGCGAGCGGTCGCTGCGCGACTGGAGGCGCCTCGTGGCGGGGCGCCCGATGACGATGCGGGAGGTGGCGATCCTGCGCGGGGTGGCGAACCGCGTTCTGGTGACGCTGCGCCGGAGCGCCGCGTCGCCGGACCGCGACTAGATCAGCTCGGCCCCCCCGAAGAAGAACGCGATCTCGCTCGCCGCGTTCTCGGCCGAGTCGCTGCCGTGGATCGCGTTGCGCTCGATGTCGGTCCCGAACAGGTTGCGCACGGTGCCCGGATCGGCCTTGCGCGAGTCGGTCGCGCCCATGGTGCGGCGCAGGTGGGGCACGGCGTCCGCGCGCTCGAGCGCCGCGACGATCACCGGTCCCTCGGTCATGAAGGTCACGAGCGCGCCGTAGAACGAGCGCTCCTTGTGCACCACGTAGAACGCGCGCGCCTGCTCGGGCGACAGCCGCATCTTCTTGACCCCGATCAGGCGGAATCCCTCTTTTTCCAGGTGTGCCAGAATGGCGCCGGCCTTGCCCGCGGCGACCGCGTCCGGCTTCAGAATCGTCAGTGTCCGTTCCAAGTCCTGTCTCCTTGTCGCCGGGCTAGCGCTCGAGCATTTCCTTGATCTTCCTGCCGATGTCGGCGGGCGACTTCACCACGCCGATCCCCGCCGCCGCGAGCGCCTGCATCTTCTCCGCCGCCGTGCCCTTGCCGCCCGCGATGATCGCCCCGGCGTGGCCCATGCGCCGGCCCGGGGGCGCCGTCTGGCCCGCGATGAACGACACGACCGGTTTCTTCAGGTTGCCGGCGATCCAGCACGCGGCCTCTTCCTCGGCCATGCCGCCGATTTCGCCGATCAGGACGATCGCCTCCGTGCCCGCGTCGTCCTTGAAGGCCGCGAGGCAGTCGATGAAGTTCGTGCCGTTGACCGGGTCGCCGCCGATGCCGATGACCGTCGACTGCCCGAGGCCGAGCTTCGTCAGCTGGTCCACGGCCTCGTACGTGAGGGTTCCCGAGCGCGAGATCACGCCGACCGTTCCGGGCTTGTGGATGCGCCCGGGCATGATGCCGATCTTGCATTCGCCGGGCGTGATGATGCCCGGACAGTTCGGCCCGATCAGGCGCACGCCCTTGCCGGACGCGGCGAGCCAGTCCAGGAATCCGCGCGCGCGCAGCATGTCGTTGGTCGGGATTCCCTCGGTGATGCAGGCGATCACGCCGACGCCCGCGTCCGCGGCTTCGACGATCGCGTCCGCGGCGAACGGAGGCGGCACGAAGATCATCGACGCGTTGGCGCCCGTCTCGCGGACGGCGTCCGCCACGGTGTGGAAGACCGGAATGCCTTCGTGCGTCGTTCCGCCCTTGCCGGGCGTGACGCCCGCGACCACCTGCGTGCCGTATTCGCGGCAGGCGAGGGCGTGGAAGGTGCCCTCACGGCCCGTGAGCCCCTGGACGAGCAGGCGCGTGTCCTTGCCGACCCAGATGCTCATCGCACGGCCTCCACGACTTTCTGCGCCGCGTCGGCCAGACCGTCGGCCGGGGTGATCTTCAGGCCCGACTCGCGCAGGATCCCCTTGCCCTGGTCCACGTTGGTGCCCTCGAGACGCACGACCACGGGGATCGACAGGCCCATCTCCCGCACCGCGGCGACGACGCCCTTGGCGATGATGTCGCAGCGCATGATGCCGCCGAAGATGTTGATGAGCACGCCCCTGACGTTCTTGTCGGACAGGATGATGCGAAAGGCGTTCTTGACCTGTTCCTCGTTGGCGCCGCCGCCGACGTCGAGGAAGTTCGCGGGTTCGCCGCCGGCGAGCTTGACGAGGTCCATCGTGCCCATCGCCAGGCCGGCGCCGTTGACCATGCACCCGACGTTGCCGTCGAGCTTGATGTAGTTCAGGCCGAACCGCGAGGCCTCGACCTCGAGCGGGTCCTCCTCGGACAGGTCGCGCATCTCCTTGATGTCCGGGTGGCGGAAGAGCGCGTTGTCGTCGAAAGTCATCTTGGCGTCGAGTGCCAGCACGGCGCCCTGCTTCGTCACGAGGAGCGGATTGATCTCGGCCAGGCTCGCGTCGGTGTCGACGTAGGCCCGGAAGAGCGCCAGCATGAGCGCGACGCCCCCCTTGAAGCTCTCTCCCGAGAGACCGAGCGCAAACGCGAGCTTGCGCGCCTGGAACGGGAACATGCCGGACGAGGGATCGACCGCCTCGCGCACGATCGCCTTCGGATCCTTCGCGGCGACCTCCTCGATCTCCATGCCGCCCGACTGCGACGCCATGAACACGGGAAGGCCGCGCGCCCGGTCCAGCGTGACCGACAGGTAGAGCTCGCGCGCGATGTCGAGGGCCTCCTCGACGAGGACCTTCTGGACGACGCGGCCGGCCGGTCCGGTCTGCGCCGTCACGAGCGTCATGCCGAGGATATTCTTCGCGAGGTCGTGGGCTTGCTCGGGGTCCTTCGCGAGCTTGACGCCGCCGCCCTTGCCGCGGCCTCCGGCGTGGATCTGCGCCTTGACGACCGCGCGCCCGCCCAGCCGCTTGGCGATCTCCCGCGCCTGGGCGGGACTGTCCGTCACTTCCCCGCGCGGCACGGCGACGCCGTAGTGCGCGAGGATCGACTTGGCCTGGTATTCGTGGACTTTCATGGTGCTTTCAAAAAGAGCGCGCGATTATACGGCAGGAGGCAGTCTAGAGCCGAAAGGCGGAGAGAGACCGGAAACCCTGGAAGGAAAGCGCCGCAAAGACTCCGGCCGCGGCGACCCCGATCGCGATGCGGACGCCGCGGCCTCGCGCGAGGCCCCAGGCGTCCGCGAACGTGAAGAGTCCGACCGAGAGGTGGGCGGTTGCGCCCAGCAGCCCCGCGACATACGCGGCGTGCATCCAGGGGCTCGAGAGGACCGTCTGCATCAGGCGAAAGAGGTCGAGGGTTTCGTGGTCGTGCACCTGGACGAGGCGCGCGGTCCACAGGTGAAAGAGAACGAAGCCGAAGAGGAGGATGCCCGTCGCGCGCTGAAAGACCGAGAGCGCCGCCGCGCCTCGCCTCCCGTCCCCCGGCGGCTCGGTCGCCGTCACGAAGAGGCCGTAGATGCCGTGAAAGAAGATCGGCAGCGCGATGACGAAAATCTCGAGCGCGACCGCGAGCGGCAGCCCCTGGAGCCTCACGGCCATCGCGTCGTAGGCCTCTGCCCCCCGCGCGGCCTGCGCATTGACGAAGAGGTGGAAGGCGAGGAAAGCGCCGACCGGCACGACACCCGCGATCGAATGGAGGCGGCGCAGGCGGGAGCGGCGCGCGGCCTCCATCGGTCAGACCTTCAGGATGCCGAAGAGCTCCCGGACCGCCTTGGCCGACTTCTCGAGGGCCGCCCTCTCCTCGGGGCTCAGGGCGATCTCGATCACCTTCTCCATGCCCGCCGCGCCGAGCCGGACCGGAACGCCGAGGTAGATGTCGCGCATGCCGTACTCCCCCTGCAGGTAGGCCGCGCAGGGCAGGATCTTCTTCTTGTCCCTCAGCACGGCGTCCACCATCTCGACGACCGCCGAAGCCGGGGCGTACCAGGCCGAGGTCTTCAGCAGGTTGACGATCTCGGCGCCGCCGTCCCGGGTGCGCTGGACGATCGCGTCGATCTTCTCCTTGGGCAGCAGCTCCGGGATCGGGATGCCCGCGACCGTCGAGAACCGGGGCAGCGGCACCATCGTGTCGCCGTGCCCGCCGAGGACGAACGCGTGGGTGTTTTCGACCGAGACCCCGAGCGCCTCGGCGATGAACCAGCGCATGCGCGCCGAGTCGAGCACCCCGGCCATCCCGAACACGCGCTCGCGCGGAAGCCCGGAGACGCGCCGCGCCACCTCGCACATGGCGTCGAGCGGGTTGGAGACGATGATCAGGATCGCGTCCGGCGAGCCCGGAAGGACCTTGCGCACGACGTCCGCGACGATGCCCTCGTTGGTCGCGACGAGGTCGTCGCGGCTCATCCCGGGCTTGCGCGGCACGCCGGCCGTGATCACGACGACGTCCGAGCCCTCGGAGATTTCATAGGCGTTCGAGCCCGACATGCGCGCGTCGAACTTCTCCACCGGCGCCGACTCCATGATGTCGAGCGCCTTGCCCTGCGGCACGCCCGGGACGATGTCGATCAGAGCGACGTCCGCGAGCTCCTTCTCGACGATCCGCTGCGCGGCCGTGGCCCCGACGTTTCCGGCTCCGACGACGGTGACTTTCTGTTTCATGTTCCCCTCACTCCGGCCCTCTCCCGCCAGGAGGGAGCGCGAGCGCGCGGATTGTATCGCGCACGCCCGCGGCCGCAAGACGGCGGCCGGGAGCGGCTACAATGTCGGCATGACGCCGGAGCGTCCCGACTACAAGCAGCACCCCCTTTGGACCGAGGCAATGGCGCTCGCGCACGAGGCGTACGCGGTCGCCGAGCAGTTGCGGGAACGGAACCCGGAGGCCGCGCGGCAGCTGCGCAAGGCCGCCGTCTCGATCCCCGCGCACCTGGCGGGGGCCCTCTCGGCCGACGCGCCGTTCGCGCGCGAGACGGACGCCTCCGAGGCCCGCGCGGCCCTGGCGGAGGTCGCGGCCCGCGCCGAAGAGCTGCCCACGCGCGGCGGCCTGTCGCGCGCCCTGCTGCAGCGGGCCCGCGACCTCGAGCGCTCGCTGCGGCGCACGCTCGGCGAGCCCCGGGGCTTCGTGTGTTGACGGATCCGGAGCAGAAGACGCGGCGGCGGCTGATGGCTGCGGTCGTGCTCGTGCCGCTGTTCCTCGTGGCCGCCCTCTGGCTGCCGCGCTGGTGGGAAGGACGCGAGCTCGCGGAGGCCCGCAAGATCGCGGGGGTGGGCTCGCAGCTGACGGCCGGCAGCATGACCGACGCGCGCAAGAAGGTGGACCCGGGCCAGGCGGCGGACAGGATCGTCGCGGCCATCGGCAAGCCGGGCTTCGCCGTCGGCGCGGACGGGCGCGACACGAAGCACGAGATCTGGACCTACTACTTCTCCGACGGAACCATGACGATCAACCTGACCGACGGCGTCGCGGTGCGGATCGGGACGGTCTACGGGGCCCCGCGGATTCCCAAGAAGGGCGGCGGCTACTGAGCGCTCCGGGGACCGACGCGCCGGAGGCCCGGGAGCCTTCGATCCGCGTGATCATGATGCCGAAGGACACCAACGCCCACGGCACCATCTTCGGCGGCGTCATCCTCTCCTACATCGACCAGGCCGGCGCCGTCGAGGCCAAGCGCCACGGGACCCAGTTCCTCGTCACGGTCGCAATGCGCGAGGTCGTGTTCCACGAGCCCGTCAACGTCGGGGACCTCGTGTCCTTCTACACGCGCCTCGTGAAGATCGGCCGCACGTCGATCACGGTCTCGGTCGAGGTCTTCTCGCAGACCGGCGAGGGCATCGGGAACCGCGTGAAGGTGACCGAAGCCGAGGTGACCTACGTCAACCTCGACAAGAACCGCCGCCCCCTTCCGATCGCGAAATAGCGGGACCCAAAATACGAAGGTCCCGATTCCTCGGGACCTTCTTCTTCGCCAGCCGAGCAAGAGCCCGGCAATGGGAGCTACTGCAAACCCATCCTACTCCCACTCGCGGCCGTCCGGCTCACCATTCGGATTCGTCTTCGCCCCCGAGCTCGGTTCCGTCGAGCTCCTCCTCGAGCTCGTCGAGCTCCGGCACTTCGGCGTCGAGCTCGGCGGCGGACAGCTCTTCCTCGCGCCACCCCTCGCCTCCGTCAGTCTCTCCGGCAGAAGCTCCGGCGGCAGCCGCCTTCGACGGGGCCGCAAACGAGGGCGAAACGGGCCGGGACGCCGCCTTGGGTGCGGCCGCTTTGACCGCGGCCTTCTTCGCGGGAGCCTTCCTTGCGGCGCCCCTCTTCGGCGCAGGCTTCCTCGCGGCGGCCTTCTTCGCCTTCGCGGAGGCCTTTTTCGCCGCTTTCGGCGTCTTCTTCGCCTTCTTCGGGGTCTTTTCGGGCTTTTTCGAGGTCTTTTTCGCGGTCTTCTTCTTTGCCACGCTTTGCCTCCTGTTGGCCCGGACGGCGCCGGGGGACCCAAATCATACAATCGGGGAGTTGGAGATCGGCAAGGGGTCCCGCTTCGCGATTACGCCCAGAGCGGGCGGGCTGACGGTCACGATCCCGCCGCTCGTCCAGGACCGAGGGTGGCGGCGGCGGATCGTGGCGATCGCCCTGACGGTCGGCGCCGCCGCCCTCCTGGGCGCCTACCGGCTCGGCCTGGCCTGGGATTCCGTCATGCGCCGGGGGGATTTCGGCGACCTGCCGATGCCGGTGCTGATTTTCCTGTCCCTGGCGGTCCTCGTATCGGCGCCGCTCGCCCTGGTCGGCCTCGCCGCCCTGGCCTTTGCCGAGGAACGCATCGACGTGGGACCGGAAGGAGTCACGATCCGGACGACGGCCTTCGAGAAGACCAGGACCGCCGTGATCGCCCTGGATGCGCTCGACTGCTGGCGCGAAACGTACTGGCCATTGCCTCCCTGGTGGACGTGGGCCGTCAAGCGCCTCGCCGCCCGCTCGCGGGGGCACTTCTACCCGATCGCCGGAGCCGCCGGCCCCGACGAAAAGCGCGCGATCGGGCAAGCCCTCGCGGCCGCCACGGGAAAGCCCCTGATCGGCGACCGGGGCCGTCACGTTCGCCCGCCGGGGGCGTAGTATTCTCGCGGGCTCCATGACCTCCGCCACCACCGAAAGCCACCTCACCGGAACGCTCCTCTCCGACTACCCCATCCCGGACGAGGTCCGTTGGGGCATCGCGGAGGCCGGCTTCGTTTTCGCCACGCCGATCCAGGCCAAGGCCCTGCCCATCACCCTGGCGGGGCGCGACGTCGCCGGGCAGGCCCAGACGGGCACCGGCAAGACGGCGGCCTTCCTCATCACCATCTTCGCGCGCCTGCTCCAGAACAAGCCCGCCCACACTCCCCGCGGCCCGCGCGCCCTGGTCGTCGCGCCCACGCGCGAGCTGGTCGCCCAGATCCGCGCGGACGCGGAGGTCCTCGGACCACACACCGGACTGGCGACGCTCGCGGTGTTCGGCGGCATCGACTACAAGCTCCAGAGGGAAGCCGTCCAGAGGATCCCCGACCTGCTCGTCGGCACGCCCGGCCGCCTGCTCGACTACGAGCAACAGGGGGCGGTCTCGTTCCGGGACGTCGAGATCCTGGTCATCGACGAGGCGGACCGGATGTTCGACATGGGCTTCATCAAGGACCTGCGCCGGATCCTGCGCCGCTGTCCGCCGTACCACAAGCGGCAGACGTTGCTCTTCTCGGCGACCCTCTCCATCCGCGTCATGGAGCTCGCGTACGAGCACACCAACAACGCCGAGAAGGTCGAGATCGAGCCCGAGCGCGTGCTCGCCCACGGGATCACGGAGCTGCTGTTCCACGTGTCGTCGTCGGAGAAGTTCCGCCTGCTGCTCGGCCTGCTCGAGAAGGAAGGCGGCAGCCGCGTTCTCATCTTCGTGAACCGCCGCACGACCGCGGCCGACCTCGTGCGCGGCCTCTCCGCCAACGGCTATCCGACCCGTGCGCTCGCCGGAAACGTGCCCCAGGACCGGCGGCTGAAGATGCTCGAGGAGTTCAAGGACGGCCGCCTCGCCGTGCTCGTCGCCACCGATGTCGCCTCGCGCGGCCTCCACATCGACGGCGTCTCCCACGTCATCAACTACGACCTGCCGGAAGACTCCGAGGACTACGTGCACCGGATCGGCCGCACGGGCCGGGCGGGCGCCCTCGGAACGGCCGTGTCCTTCGCGTGCGACGACTACGTGTTTTCCCTCGACGCGATCGAAAAGCGCATCGGCCGCAAGATCCCGGTCGAATGGCCGCCCGAAAGCCTCTTCCGCTCGGGCCGCGTCGCCCAGGCGCCCCGCGCCCACGCCGGATTCCGCTCTCGCCCCGACGCCCGCCGCGAGCCGGCTCCGAAACCGAAGCCGCCCTCCGAGGCGGATTTCGGCAGGACGAAGAGGAAAAGTCGCAGACGCTGATTGCGCGACGGGCGGCATAACGCGCCGCCCGCGCTCAAAAGCTTTTCAGGAAGTCCGCGTTGGTCTTGAACTTCGAGAGGCGGCCCAGCACGAGCTCCATCGCCTGGATCTTGTCCACCGCGGCGAGCGCCCGGCGCAGCTTGACGATGCGCGGCAGGTCCTCGGGGCCGTAGAGCTTCTCTTCCTTGCGCGTTCCGGACTGCGGAATGTTGATGCAGGGAAAGATGCGCCGGTTGAAGAGGTCGCGGTCGAGCACGATCTCGGTGTTGCCGGTGCCCTTGAATTCCTGGAAGATGATCTCGTCCATCCGCGAGCCCGTGTCCACGAGCGCGGTGGCGACGATCGTCAGCGAGCCGCCGCCCTCGGCGTTGCGCGCGGCGCCGAAGAAGCGGCGCGGCTTCTCCATCGTGCGGGCGTCGATGCCGCCCGACATGATCTTGCCGCCGCCCTTCTGCATGTGGTTGTACGCGCGCGCCATGCGGGTGATGGAGTCGAGGAAGATCATCACGTGCTTGCCGCACTCGATGAGGCGGCGTGCGCGCTCAGCCACGATCTCGGCGGCCGCGATGTGATTCTCGGCCGAGAGATCGGCCGAAGAGGCGATGACCTCGCCGCGCGCCACGCTGCGGCGAAAGTCGGTGATCTCTTCCGGACGTTCGTCGATCAGGAGCACGATCACGTGCACGTCGGGCTCGTTGACCTCGACGGCGTGGGCCATGCGCTTCAACAGCGTCGTCTTTCCCGCTTTCGGGGGCGCCACGATCAGGCAGCGCTGCCCGCGGCCGATGGGCGCGAGCAGGTCCACGACCCGGCCGCACATCTCGTCGGGCTCGGTCTCGAGCTTCATGCGCGAGTTCGGGTCGATCGAGATGAGCTCGTTGAACGCCGAGCGCTGGCGAAAGGCGCCCGGCTCGAGGCCCTCGACAAGCTCGATCCGGCGCACGACCGGCCGGTTCCCATCGACGGCGATCGCGGTCACGAAGGCGCCGGCCTCGAGGCTCTCCCGGTTGATCAGGTCGCGCGGGACCAGCGGGTCCTTGGGCGACGGCAGGTAGTTCGCCTTCGAGGAGACGAGCACGCCCGGGGCGCTCTCCTTGGGCGGCAGGAAGAGGACGCCTTCGACCGGCCTCTCGGGACCGGTCGAGTTCGCCGAGACTTCTTCGGGCCGCTCGAACGGCGCGCCGCCGTTCCCGTTTCCTCCACCGCCTCCGCCGGGCTGCCCGCCGCGTCCCCCGCGGCGACGACGGCGGCGACGGCGACGCCCGGGCCGCTGCTGCCCATCATTGGACAACGGGCCTTCCGGGTGCGAAGAGGTCTCCGAGGTAACGGAGACGGACGCAAGACTTTCCGGGGGCAAGGGGTCTTCGGACATGAACTCCCAAACACCCGCCGCGCTGACTCAAGGTCCGGGCGGGAACAAACGCATTCTACGACGAAAGAACACGAAAAGCGATCAAGCAGAAAAACGACCCTCGGCGGCCCGCCGCAAGCCCAAGGCCGGCAAGCTGTTAGGCAAAGAGGCCAAGGATGCGCTCGGGCGTGAGCGGGGACGTTTTCGCCAGGGCGAAGTCCTCGGCCGCGTGTTCAGGGCTGGACACCCCGACCAGCGCGGTCGTCACCCCGGGCGCCGAACGGGCGAACTGGAGGGCCTGCTGGCCCGACGTCTCGAGGCCGGGAAACGCCTCCGAGATCTCCTCGGGCAGCTCGACGGCGGCGAGCCGGCCCCGCAGGATAGACGCCGAACCGAACGCCGCCAGGCCCATCTGCCGGGCGGCCGGCATGGCGGGCTGCCGGCCCTGTCCGGTTTCCTGCGAGCGGTAGATCATGCCCTGGGCCATTTGGAGGTTGGACGGCAGCTGCACCCCGCGGAAGTGATGCCCTTGCCCGCCCACCTCCTTTGCCATCGCGAGCACGGCCGCGAGCGAGAGGTGATCCGGATGCTCGGGCGGAACTCGCAGCCCGTCCCAGGTGGCCAGGCCCCAGGCGGTGATCCGGCCGGCGGCGGCTTCTTCCTCGAGGGTCTCGATCGCCCGCCGCATGCGCTCCCGGAAGGTCTCGCGGTCGACGGCCCCGAGCTGCGTCTCGACGTTGTGCAGGTAGTAGAGATCGATCGTCTGCAAGCCCAGGTTCGCGAGGCTGCGCGCCACCTGGTCGCGAAGGTACGCGGGGGCGATCGAGTGGCACTGCTGGGCGATCTCGTCCCTCGGCGCGAGCCCGGAATCCAGGAACGACTCCTGGACGTACCGCCGCATCGGACGGGGATCGTCGGCGTCGTGCGGGAAGTAGCCGCCCTTCGTGGAGACGAAGACCTCGTCGCGCCGTGCGCGCCCCGCGGCGAAGGCCTTCGCCAGGGCGCGGCCGACGGCGCGCTCGCTCTTCTGGCCGCGGTAGTTGATCGCCGAATCGAAGACGTTGATGCCGGCGCCCAGGGCGACCGCGATGCAGGCTTCGTAGCCCGCGTCGACCGCCGCGCCGTCGTCGCCGAGGTAGGTGCCGAGGCCGAGCGACGACAGCGTGAGCCCCATCCCCTCGCGAAAGTGTCCGGCCGCCGCGCCCGCGCGGCCGGCGAACCGCCGCGTCCCCTCCGCAGTCGCTCTTGCTTCGATCACGCCGCGGAGGCTATCAGGTCGCGCGGGCGCGGGCGGCTCAGCGGGGGATCACGATCGGCGAAGTCGCGGAGGCGCCCCCGGGGCGCGCCACGCAAATCGGTGGACGGACGCCCGAGTTTGCGGTTCCGATGGACCCGAAATTCGGGGACGCGCGGCTGCGTTATCATCGCGCCGGTCTTATGAAATGCCGTCTTGCCGTCCTCGCCACCGCCCTGCTCGGCCTCGCCGCCGGGGCATCGTCCCAGACGACGACCGTGGTCCCCGAGGGCACGCTCTTCCCGACCGAGAGCTCGGCGCGGATCAACGGCGTCCGGCTCCAGGTCCAGCCGGACGGCTCGGTGTGGTTCCTGGAAGCCACGTCCGACAGCATCGCCTACATGAAGGACGGCGTGATCAAGCGCTGGCAGATCCGGACGAACGAGCAGATCGGCGCCAATCCGGTCGACTTCCAGATCGACGGCGACCTCATCTGGTTCATCGAAAGCGGACAGAGCCAGATCGACGGCGCGAGTTGCGCCTACGCCCGCCTCGACACGACGACCGGCCAGCTCACGGAATGGGTCATCCCGGGCACGATCCCGGCCGCGTTCTACCGGGCGCCTTCCGGCCTGGTCTGGTTTCCCCAGAGCGGGGCGGTCATGCAGTCCTTCAACCCGGACACGCTGGAAGTCATCAACTGGCGGTCGACGGCCACCTATGCGTACGCCGACATGGCGGTGGCCCCGGACGGCTCGTTCTGGCTGGCGGACTTCGGCGACAACCGGATCGTGCACTGGTTCCCGGGCGCGCCGACCGAGACCTCCTGGACGTTCTACCCGCTCTCGGGCGGCCGCCTGAATCCCGCGCAGGTCGAGCTCGACGAAAACGGCTGGCTTTGGATCGTCCAGCGGTCGGCCAACCGCATCGACCACTTCGACCCCTTCACCGACACGCTCTACTCCTACACCGGGATCACCAACCCGATCCACATGGACCGGTTCCAGAACCGGCTCTACGTCACGTCGGTCCTGACGACGTCCTCCATCTCGGTGCTCGACCCGGCCATCGCGCCTCCGGTCGGGGCTCTCGGGCTGAATCCCGTGACGCTCGACGTCGGAAGCTCGCCGGCCGGGCGGACCGTGACCATCCGCAACACGGTCATCGTGCCGACCGTCTTCACGTCCACGCCCAAGGCGCTCGTCCCGACCGACTTCGTCGTGACCAACCCGAATCCGACCCAGGGCATCCTGACGACGACGTTTCCCTCGGTCAACACGTACGGCATCACCGTGGCCGGAGGGCGCGTGTGGGCCGGCACCGACGGGAACCTGGCTGCGCTCAACATGCAGGGCGCCGGCAGCGCGACCGACCTGGGCGTGCCCGTGGCCTCGAGCCTCGCGGGTCCGGCAGACTCCAAGATCGGGATCAACATCACGCTCGCCGATCTCGGCACCGCCGCGATCGCCGGGCAATCCCTGTACCTGTACTCCCCCGGCGTCTTCGCGCCGAAGACCACCTTCACGCTCAATCCGGGCGCGACGACGCTCTCGGCAGACAACTTCGGCAACATCGCCATCCCGTTCGTCAACGGGCCCGTCCGCATCGGCACGACGTCCGGCAGCGCGGCCGACCTCTTCGCGGACGTCCGCACCGCGCGGACGACCCCGGCCGGCGGCTCGTTCGGCTACCTGCTGCCGGCGACCTCGGTCTCGACCGGCCTGACCAACGGATCCACGACGACGCTCTTCACCGGGGCCGCGGACACCGACGTTTCGATCCTGAGCCTCACCGCGCTCATCGACGCCAGGGGCACGGTCTCCCTCTTCGCGCCGGACGGCACGCTGCGCGGCTCGGGGGACTTCGAGGTCGTCAAGAACACCTCGCTGATGTTCAATCCGGCGTCCTCGGCGCTCGGCCTGCCGGCCGAGCCGGGCGACGTCGTCCGGGTCGCGGTCACGCTCGGCTCGCTCGAGGCGGCGGTCCTCGTCTTCGACAGCGGGACGACCGATGTCGCCCCCTCCCTGCCGGCCACGGCGAGCACGCTCGGCGTGATCCCCTATGCCGCGGCCATCCCCGGCGCCGACCAGAGCATCGTCTCGGACCTCTTCCTTTCGAACCCCTCGACGGACACGAGCGCGTCGGTGACGGTCTCCTACGCCGCGCTCGGCGGGACGGGCGCGCCATTGACGGCGGCGCTCACGCTGCTTCCCCTCGAGAGCCAGTCGATTGCCGACGTCCTTCCGAGCCTCTTCAGCGTCGACGCGGGCGCCGGCGCGCTCGTCGTCAGCTCGGACATTCCGGTCGTCGCGGCTTCCCGCATCGCGACGTCGACGGCGGCCGGGGACTACGGCACGTTCGCCAACGCCATCCCCACCGCGCAGGCCGTCGCCGGCGGCCACGCGGGTGTCGGGATCGGCCTGCCGCAGACGTCGACGCGGGTCGGCTATCTCCTGCTCTACAACGGCGGCGCCGCGGGCAACGTCACGGTCACCGGTTTCCGCTCGGACGGAACCGAGGCGGGCCACTTGACCGTCACGCTCGGCGCCCAGTCCGCCGGCTTCGTCGGCGGCGTGTTCGCCGCGCTCGGCGTTTCCAACCAGGCGGCCGGCCGGATCCGCGTCGACGTCCCCGACGGCATGACGGTGTACGGCTGGACGGCCGCGCTCGACGTCCCCACCGGGGACATCGACATTTCGCCGCTGCGCTAGAGCGAGAGGGGCTCCGGGCCCCGTCCGTTACTATCCACGGGTGTCCTCCCCGAAAATGGTCGTCCGCGGATCGGGCATGTTCGTGCCCGAGGGCGTCGTCACCAACGAGCGGCTCTCGCTCGTGATGGACACGACCGACGAGTGGATCCGGCAGCGGACCGGCATCGAGGAGCGGCGCTTCGCCCGCAACGGCCAGTCGTCCTCCGCGCTCGGCGCCGAGGCCGCCCGCCGCGCCCTTGCCGACGCCGGCCTGACGCCCGGCGACCTCGACATGATCGTGTTCGCGACGATGACGCCCGACCACTACTTCCCGGGCAACGGCGGCCTGCTCGCCCATGCGCTCGGGCTCGATCGGACGCCGGCCCTCGACATCCGCATGCAGTGCGCCGGGTTCCTCTCGGGGCTGCAGGTCAGCGACGCGTTCCTCCGCTCCGGCGCCGCGCGGCGCATCCTGCTCGTCGGGGCCGAGTGCCACGCCTCGTTCTTTCCGTGGGGTGAGGCCGACTGGGCCGTGCTCTTCGGAGAGTCGGATCGGCCGATCTCGGACGCGGCGCGCGCCTGGGGCAGCGCGCACCGGGACCGGGCGGTGATCTTCGGCGACGGGGCGGGCGCATTCGTCCTCGAGGCCAGCCGCGCGGACGACGGGCGGGGATTTCTCGGCTTCGAGATGCACACGGACGGAGGCCACTGGGACAAGCTGTACGTGCCGGGCGGCGGCTCGGCCAGCTTTCCCTACTTCTCGCCCGAGATGTTCTCGGACGACCGGACGGTGCCGGTCGTCGAGGGCCGCCAGGTCTTCCGACTCGCCACCACGGCGATGCCCGAGATCGTCCGCGAAACGCTGGCGCGCCACGGCGAGAGCCTCGACGGGCTCGCGCTGCTGTTGATGCACCAGGCCAATCTGCGCATCAACGAGTCCGTCCAGAAGAGCCTGGGGCTTTCCGACGCGCAGGTCTTCAACAACATCCAGCGCTACGGAAACACCACAGCGGCCACCCTGCCGCTGGTCTTCCACGAGGCGAAGGCGGCGGGAAGGATCCAGGCGGGCGACCTCGTCGGCTTCACCGCGCTCGGCGCGGGCCTGCACTGGGGTGCGGGCCTGATGAGGGCGTGACGGTGGACGACGCGCGGACGCCCGTTCCCGCTCCGCCGCCGGCGCCCCCGCGCATCGCGGCGCTGCCCGGCTGGCTGCTCGCGGCGTGGGCCGCGACCGGCATCCTCCTCGTGATCCTCGCCGCGGCGGCCATCCGGCGCGAGGAGCGCGAGGAGCGGGCCCGGTGGGATTCGCGCCTCTCGCGCCTGGCGGACGACCGCCTCGCCGTGGCCGAACGCTCGCTGCACGAATGGCGGCACGAGGCGCACCTGGTCGGCCGGCTCGACAGCGTTCGCGCCCTCGTCGGGCCGCGCGGCGCCTCGGCCGAGGAGTCCACCCTCGCGCACCGGGAGCTCGTCGAAGCCGCCGGCGATGAGCCCGGCATGGTCGTCGGCGTGACGGACCGCTCCGGCCGGGTCCTTTCGATCTCGGACGACGGCGGCGGCGCCGCGGCGGAGCTCGTCGCCCCGGCGCGCATGGCGATCGAGGAGAGACACCCCCTCGTGCTCCGCGCGGGGGCCGAGGGCTCCGACGCGCTGACCCTCGCGATCGCCGAGCCCGTGCTCGAGGAGTCCGGGGCCGCCGCGGGAACCGTCGTGCTCGTCGTGGACGCCCGCCACGCCCTCGGGGACCTTTTCGCGCGGGCCAGCGCCTCCGCGCACGAGCGCCTGTTCGTGGTGGTCCCGGAAGCGGGCCGGATCCTCGTCGTGTCGCCCGAGTGGTTTGGCGAGGAGGGAGCTTCCTTCCGTCTGCCCGCATCCGACCGGACGACGTTCGCTGCCGCGGCGCTCTCGGGGCCGCGCGGCGCGGGCGAGTTCTCCGACGGCCGCGGACACCGCGTCCTCGCCGCCACCCGCCGCATCCCGGAGATCGGCTGGGCCCTCGTGGTCGAGGTCGATCGCGGCGAGGCGCTGGCCGACCTCGGGCGGCGCAACCTCTGGATCCTCGGCGCGGCGGGGGGCCTGCTCGCCGCCGCCCTCGCCCTCGGGCTCGCCTGGAGCCGCACGGCGCGCGCGCGGCACTACCGCCAGATCGCCGAACGCGACGCGCGCTACCGCGTCCTGCTCGAGCAGACACAGGAGGCGGTCGCCGTGGCCGTCGACGGGCTGGTCGTTTACGCCAACCCGGCCTGCGTCGAGATGTTCGGCTACAAGAAACCGCTGCTCGGCGTACCGGTCACGATCTTCTTCGCGCCCGGCTCGCGCGAGCAGGTCGAGGAGATCGTCCACCACCGCATCGCCGGGCGGCCGGCGCCGGAGCTCTACGACGCGCTCGGGCTGCGGGGGGACGGGACGACGTTCGCGATCGAGCTGCGCGTCACGCCCGTCGAGTTCGAGGGCCGAACGGCCTCCCAGGCCATCCTGCGCGACATCACGGGGCGTAAGCGCATGGAGGCCGAGATCCGCGAGTCCGAGGAGCGCTACCGGCTGCTCTTCGAGCGTAACCTCGCGGGCGTCTACCGCTCGACCCCGGACGGCCGCCTGCTCGAGTGCAATCGCGCCTACGCCAAGATGATGGGCTTCGCGTCGCCCGCCGAGGCGATGGGACAGCCCGGCGCCGCGTACCACACCGACCGCAAAGCCCGCGAGCTCTTCCTCGAGCGCCTGCGCCGCGAAGGCAGCCTCGTCAACGACGAGAACCAGGTGCGCCGCAAGGACGGCAGCATCGTCTGGGTCGTCGAGAACGTCTCGCTCATCACCGACGAAGACGGCGAGGAGATCCTGCTCGGCACGGTCTTCGACATGACCGAGCGCCGGCGGCTCGAGGAGCAGCTGCTGCAGTCCCAGAAGATGGAGGCCGTGGGACGGCTGGCCGGCGGCATCGCGCACGATTTCAACAACCTGCTGACCGCCGTATCCGGGTACAGCGAGCTCCTGTTGACGCAGCTGCCCGAGGACGACCCGCGGCGCGAGAGCGCCGAGGAGATCCGCCAGGCCGGCAGCCGCGCCGCCGCGCTGACCCGGCAGCTGCTCGCCTTCAGCCGGAGGCAGGTTCTCGAGCCGCGCGTGCTCGATCTGAACGCCGTCATCTCCGGCATGGAGCGGATGCTCCGGCGCGTGATCGGGGAGGACGTGGAGCTGACCACCGCGCTCGAGCCGGAGCTGTGGCGCTCCAAGGCCGACCCCGGCCAGATCGAACAGGCGATCCTGAACCTCGTCGTCAACGCGCGCGACGCCATGCCGCGGGGCGGCCGCCTCACGGTCGAGACGGCCAACGTAGAGCTCGACGAAAAATTCGCCGGCCTCTATGCGACCGTCCACCCCGGACCGCACGTCATGCTCGCCGTCTCGGACACGGGCGTGGGAATGGATGCGGAGCTGCAGGCCCGGCTCTTCGAGCCGTTCTTCACCACCAAAGAACGCGGCAAGGGAACCGGGCTCGGCCTCTCCACCATGTACGGCATCGTGAAACAGAGCGGCGGGTCGATCTGGGTTTACAGCGAGCCGGGTCACGGCACGACGTTCAAGATCTACCTGCCCCGCTGCGAGGAGCCGCTCGAGGACCGCGTGGCGCCGGCACCGACGAAGGCGCCCGCGGCGGGGACCGAATCGGTGCTGCTGGTCGAGGACGAGCCCGAAGTGCGCCGGCTCGTCGAAAAGCTGCTCGCACTGCGCGGCTACAAGGTCCTCTCGGCGGGAAGCCCGTCGGAGGCGATCGCCCTCGCCCGCCGCCACGAGGCGCCGATCGAGCTGCTGCTGACCGACGTGATCATGCCCGGCATGAACGGGCGCGAGCTGGCGCGCGTCCTCGCCGAGACGCGCCCCCGGATGAAGGTCCTCTACATGTCCGGGTACACCGACGCCGCCATCAGCCAGCAGGGCATCCTCGCGCCCGGGACCGCCTTCCTTTCCAAACCCTTCACTCCCGACGTGCTCGCGCGCAAGGTGCGCGAAGTGATCGACGGCCCGGTGACAATGTGAAAAGTTCGTGAGAGTGCACGGCCGGGCCCGTCATCGACCCTAGGCTCGGCCTCATCGAAGGGAGACCCATGCGCAGATTCGTCCTGGCCTCGCTTCTGCTCGCCGCCCTCAACGCGCCGGCCCGGCTCGCCGCGCAGGAAACCGGCGCGCCTCCCGCGCCGACCCCTGCGCCGACCCCTGCGCCGACCCCGGCGCCCTCTCTCCTGGAGCCTCTCAAGGAGCCGGTCGCGTTTCGTCCGATCGAGGCCAACGTCATCATCAACCTGCCCTCGGTGGAGGTGCCGCGCGCGGGCACACTCACACTCCTCGTCACGCACCGCTTCGTGGGAAGCCTTCAAGACAGCAGCATCAACGACTTCTTCTCGCTCGACTCCGGCAACACATGGGGATTCGGCCTCTGGTATGCGCCGATCAAGAATCTGAGTGCCGGAATCTACCGGTCCTCGGACCTCGGCACCTACGAGGCGTCGGCCGAGTACGCGCTGCCCCGGGTCGGCGGATTCGCGTCGTCACTGCGCGCCGGCGAAGACTGGCGCACGCAGGAGGGGTATGCGGCAACCCCCAAATCGAGTTTCTTCGCCCAGGCCGTTCTCGCATACTCCTTCGGGAAATACGCGCGAATCACCGTCGTACCGACGTATCTCCAGCGGGCAAACAACCAGACGCTGTTCTACGCTTCTCCCGTTCCCGGCGACCAGTCGTGCCGGCCCTCTTCCAGCGCCGACTTTCCCTACAAGTGCTCGCAACTCTACGAGAACATCTTCAACGTCCCGTTCGCCGCCTCGATCGCCGTCACGCACTCCATCGAGATCCACGGCGAGGTCATTCCCCGTCTCTCGAAGGTGAACTCCAGCGGCGTGGCTTGGAGCGTCACCGTCGAGAAGTCGCTCCTGCGGCATCGGTTCGCGTTCTACGCCGGCAACTACCGCCAGACCACGGTCGACCGCTACATCGAGGCCGTGCCTTACGGATTTCCGGCGAAGAACGTCTACATCGGCTTCAACCTCTTGCGGGCGTGGAACCTGAAATGACCGAATCGGTCAGAATGGGCAATGCATGGCTGGTCCACGTCCGGAGCTCTCGGTTCCCCTGCTTTCCACGAACGCTCGGCTCGTCGCGCTCCCCGCGATCCACCTGAGCGACGCCCGGACCGGGGAGCGGCCGCGCCTCTCCACGGCCCTGCGCGTCGGCCTGCGCGGCTCCGACCTGTGCGTCCGGTTCGACGGCCGCGATGACGGCGTCGTCGCGAGCCTGACCGAACGCGACGGCCCGCTCTGGAAGGAGGACGTCTTCGAGGTCTTCCTCTCGCCCGAGGATCCGCCGCGGATCTACTACGAGTTCGAGGTCAATCCCCTCGGCACGCTCTTCGACGCGCGCGTGTCTTCGCCCGACCTCGCGCGCGCGACCATGCGCTCCGAGACCGCCTGGAACTGCGCCGGTTTCGCGGCGCGCGTGACGCGGGGGCCGGCCCGCTGGTCGGCCAGCCTGCGTGTTCCCCTCGGGGAGCTCTGCGCGGGCGATCCGCCGGCGCTGTGGAGGGCGAACTTCTACCGGATCGACCGCGGGGCCGTGGACGAGTATTCGGCGTGGGCGCCGACGCTGGCGGATCCGCCGGACTTCCACGTGCCGGGAAGATTCGGGACGCTGCGGCTCCCGGCCTAGGCGCCCGGCCGTCTCTGGACGATCCCCTGCCCCTCGAGCCAATCGAGGGCGCGCTCCCTCGCCCGCTTCTCCTTGTACTGGAAGAAGTGCGCCTCTTCCTTCGGGTGGCGCAGCAGCGCCGCGCGGTACGCCGAGGGGAAATCCTCGGCCGCCAACGCCGCCTCGAGATCGCGGCGGCAGGCGGCATCCGGGCAGTGCGCCGCAAAGTCTTCCAGGTCCCCGCGCGAGCGCTCGCCGGCGTCGCGCGGCAACGCGGCGTAACGCGCATCCCCGGAAAGCTCGGCATGGCGGCCGGCGTCCTTCACCAGGACCTGGACCACGTCGCCGGTCTGGCGGTCGTAGAAATGCGTGATCTTTTGCGAGCGGTTCTCGAAGGCCACCACGAGCCCCTCCCAGTCGATTTCCGCCGCCATAATCCCGATATGATACGGGTTCCGGGAGAGACATGAAAAAGATCGCCACATTCGACGACTGGATCGACCAGTTCCGCACCTGGCAGAAGGACATCGACCTCCGCCTGCCCAGGTACTCCGACTACGATTTCGAGGCCAAGTACGGCGAGCTCCGGACCGACGAAATCGAGTACGGCGACTTCCGCGGCCAGAAGAAGTGGGAGCGGGTCACCCAGATTCCCCAGCAGCAGATCCGGGACGCGCTCCTGAACCTCATCGTCTACCAGGGCGACACGGAATTCGCCTCGGTCGAGCAGCAGCGCAACCTGCTCGAGACCTCGCCCTCGGACTACGACACCGACAGCTGCTGCCGGATCATGGTCGAGGAAATGCGGCACGGCTGGCAGATGTGCCACCTGCTCGTGAACCACTTCGGCGAGACCGGAAGGATCGAGGCCCGCAAGCTCCTCGAGCGCCGCTCGTGGCAGAACAGCCGGCTGCTCGGATCCTTCAACGTCGACGTGGACAACTGGGTCGATTTCTTCACGTACACCGAGTTCGTGGACCGCGACGGCAAGTTCCAGCTCAACATGCTCTCGACGTCCGGCTTCGCGCCGCTCGCGCGGTCGATGGGACCCATGCTCCGCGAGGAGGGCTTCCACCTCGGCACGGGTCACATGGGCCTGCAGCGCATCGTGAAGGCGGGCAAGCTGCCGGCCCCGCTGCTGCAGAAGTACATCAACAAGTGGCTTTCGACGGCCTTCGACCTCTTCGGCAAAGACTCCTCGTCCTCGGCCGAGTGGTTCTACGTCTGGGGCGTCAAGGGGCGCTACGACGAGGCCAGGCAGACCGCCGAGCCCGACAAGGCGCACTTGAACGAGCTCTCGCGCGACCTCTACCGGCAGGAAGTCGAGAAGCTGCTCGAATCGATCAGCCGGCTGCTGCCCGCCGGGGCCAAGCCTTTCGTGGCGCCGAACATGAAGTTCCACCGCGCGATCGGCGAGTTCGCGGGCAGGACCTTTTCGGTCACGGGCGAGGAGCTCTCCGCCGAGGCGTATGCGAAGCACGCGGCCGAGGTCCTGCCGAACGAGCAGGAAAAGGCCTTCGTCCGGGCCCTGATGAAGGAGCCGGGCTGGATCGCGCCGCGGACCGAGATCGTCACGTCGTAGGCCTGGAGTCCGCGGCGGTCCGCCGCAAGCTGCTGGCCTGGTTCCGCCGCGAGAAAAGGCAGCTGCCCTGGCGCGGCACGCGCGATCCGTACCGCATCTGGATCTCGGAGGTGATGCTCCAGCAGACGACGGTCGGCGCCGTGCGCCCGCGCTATGCGGCGTTCCTTTCCCGCTTCCCCGACGTCGCCGCGCTCGCCCGGGCGCGCCCGGAGTCGGTCCTCGCCGCCTGGTCCGGCCTCGGCTACTACGCCCGCGCGCGCCACCTGCACGCCGCGGCGCGCGCGATCGTCCAGGACCATGCCGGGCGCCTGCCGCGCGACCCCGCGGACCTGCGCGCGCTCCCCGGCTTCGGGGAGTACATGGCGGCCGCCGTGGCCTCCCTCGCCTTCGGAGCGCGGATCCCCGCCGTGGACGCCAACGTCGCGCGCGTGCTCTCGCGCCTCTTCGCGATCGAGGGCGTGGTCGGGGCCCGCGCGCACACGAAGCGGGTGAGCCTCCAGGCCGCGGCCCTGCTCATGCCGGCGCGCCCCGGCGACGTCACCGCGGCCCTGATGGACCTCGGGCAGCTGATCTGCACGCCGCGCAATCCGAGCTGCGCCGCCTGTCCGCTCTCGGCCGACTGCGCAGCGCTTGCGCGCGGCGAGGCGGAGCTTTTCCCCCGCAAGAAACCGCGGCCAAAGACCGCGCGCGTCTTCGTGGCCGCTGCCGCAGCACGGGACGGCGCGCGCATCCTGCTCGTCCGATCGCCCGACGATCTGCTGCGCGGACTCTGGCTCTTCCCCGCCGCACAGAGCGACACGCCGAAGCGCGCCCTCGCCGCCCTGCGGGCCGCGGCGCCGCGCCTCGGCCTGCGCGTCGGCCGCGGCCAACCCGTCGGCACGACGCGCCACACGATCGTCCATCGCCGCCTCGAGATCGCCGTCTACCGCGCATCGCGGATCACGAATTCCGCACCGCGCGGTGAAGCTGTGCGCTGGCTCACACCCGGGCAACTCGCCGCCGCCGCAATCCCGACGCTGACGCGGCGCATCGCGGCCGCCGCCGGCTTCCCTTCGCGGCGCCGCCCCCCGACGGATTCCGCGCCCTGAGGCGGCGATCGGCTATACTTTTTCCACTCTGAATCCTCCATCGGCCCTCGCGCCGTCCTCCGAGGCCCCGGCCGCCCGGATCCTGGTCATCGATGACGATGAACAGGTCCGCCGGCTGCTGCGCCGCCTGCTCACGCCCGCCGGTTACGGCGTCGAAGAGGCGGGCACCGCGGAGGAGGGCCTGGCGCGCATCCGCGCGGAGTCGCCGGACCTGGTGCTGCTCGACCTCCACCTGCCGGACCGCAGCGGCCATGAAGTTCTCGAGTCGATCCGCGCCGACCCGGCCACGCGCCTTCTTCCCGTCGTGATGCTGACCGGGATGGCGACGGCCTCCGAGAAGATGCGCGCCCAATCCGAGGGTGTGACGGACTTCATTCCGAAGCCCTTCTCGCAGGAGGAGCTGCTGCCCCGTGTCCGCGCCCTGGTCATGCTCAAGCTCTTCGCCGACGAGCACGAGCACGCCGAGCACGTGATCCTGACCCTCGCCAAGACGATCGACGCCCGCGACCCCTACACGGCCGGTCACAGCGGCCGGGTCGCGGAGTACGCCGACCGCATCGCCATGCGCATGGGGCTCGACGCGGCCGCGCGCAACGACATGCGCCGCGGCGCGCTCTTCCACGACCTCGGAAAGATCGTGATCCCGGACGCCGTGCTCCGCAAGCCCGGCGCGTTGAACGCCGAGGAGCGTAAGATCATCGAGGAGCACCCGGTCGTCGGCAACGACCTCCTGTCGCCCATGAAGACCATGCGCAAGACGCTCCCGGTCGTGTACCACCACCACGAGCGCCTCGACGGCTCGGGCTACCCGGAGGGGATCTCGGGCGGCGCGATCCCGATGACCGTGCGCATCGTGACGATCGCCGACATCTTCGACGCGCTGACCACCGACCGCGCCTACCGCGGGGCGCTTTCGGTCGCGACGGCCTTCGAGATCCTCGCCGAGGGCGCGCAGAAGGGCTGGTGGGACAAGGACGGCATTGCGCTGCTGCACGCAGTCATCGACGACGGAGGCCTCTCGGTGTCGGCAAGCCTCCGCGCCGGCGTCGAGACCCCCTGAGACCATGGAAATCTCCTGGAACGGCCAGCCCACCCGGATCCGGGAAACGGGCGAAGGACCGACGGTCATCCTCCTCCACGGCTATCCTCTGGACGGCGCCATGTGGTCCGGCGTGGCGCGCGCCCTGTCCGGCCGGTTCCGGGTCCTGAAGCCGGACCTGCCGGGCCGCGGGGAGACGGTCGCCGCCTCGTCGGGTTCGATCGAGGACTACGCCGACTTCGTCGGGACGATCCTCGACGCCCTGCCCGCGCCCTCGGGCCTCGCGGGATTCTCGATGGGCGGCTACGTGGCCCTCGCCCTCGCGCGGCGGCGGCCCGCGAAGCTCGGCGCGCTCGCCCTCGTGGACACACGCGCCTCGGCCGACGACGCGGCGGGCAAGGCCAAGCGCGACGAGGCGATCGCGACGGTCCAGTCGGCCGGCGTCGCGGCGATCGCCGAGGCCATGGTGCCCCGCCTGGTCGCGTCGCACGCCCTCGGCAACGCCGACCTCGTGGAGCGCCTCAAGCGGATCATGCTTCGCCAGAAGCCGGAGACCCTGGCCGCCGATCTGGCCGCGATGCGCGACCGGCCCGACTCCCTCGACGCGCTCGTCCACATCGCGATTCCGACGCTCGTTGTCGTCGGGGACGCGGACGCGCTCACGCCCCCCTCAGATTCGCGGGCGATGGTGGAAGCGATCGCGGGCGCGCGCCTCGTCACCGTGCCCGCCGCCGGGCACATGACGCCGATGGAACGCCCCGGCGCCGTCGCCGCGGCCCTTGGCGACTTCTTCGCCGCGTCGCTGCCAGGCTCGACGGCATAGCAAGAGGGCGGAACTCGCGCCCGCCCTCCTCCTTCGACGGCGGACCGCCGTCCCGGCTTAGAACCCCACCTTCAAACCGAACCGCACCGACGTCGGCAGCGTGCGCGCGAGCGCCTGGCCGTAGGTCGGGTTGCACTTGCCCTCGTCCGCGCTGCCGGGCTGGGACCCGCAGATGTAGTTGGGGTCGCTGAACTCCGAGAGGTTGTACCGCTGGTCGACCGCGATCACCTTCTGCGTGTTGAGGACGTTGAAGACGTCCACGAGGAAGGAGAGACTGACGGGCCCGAGCTGCAGCGGGTACCCGAGGTGGAAGTCGGCATCGTAGGAAGACCCCACCCTACCCTCCGAGCCGCGCGTCGCCAGGAAGAACTCCGGGCGCGTGTAGGCATCCGAGAACCCGATGCGCGAGATCGGCGTTCCGGTCTGGTAATACGTCACGAGGCCGAGGGACAGGTTGAACGGCGTGACGTAGACGCCGGAGAGCTTGGCCACGCTCCGGCGGTCGTTGGAGAGGTACCCGTTGGCCGTGAAGGGCTGCGCGACGCCGTTGACGACCGACCCCTTCGTGAAGAAGTCGTAGTAGTCGTAGAGGGCCGAGATGTTCGGGTCCGCCGTGCCGCGGGGCTGCGTGTAGGGCGAGAACGTGCCGTCGTAGTTGCCTTTGAGCGTCGCGTACACGTACGACGCGAGGAGCGTCCAGTTGTCCGAGAACCGCTTCTGCACGTCGAACTGGTACCCGCGGTAGATGCGTTTGGCCTTGGGCGCCAGGAACTGCGTGTTGTAATCGAGCGAGTAGAGGTACTTCATTCGGTCTTCCGTCGGGTTGCCGACGCAGTAGTCGCCCTCGGTCGAGCAGAGGTAATCCTCGACGACCTGCGGCAGGTCGCGGTAGACGTAGCGGGCGCCGACGGCGATGTTCGGGAGCACCTCGCGCTCCACTCCGAAGATTCCCTCGCGCAGGTACTGTCCGGACAGCCCGTTGTCGGTCAGGTCGTTGAAGCCCCCGAAAATCTTGCCGCCGCCCTGCCGCACCGCGTTCTCGTCGCCGACGATCCCGGCCGCGGTCGCGTCGGGCACAATCGAAGTCGGGTCGAAGTTGTAGATCGTCGGCTGCCGTTCGGAGCTGTAGGAGCGGATGACGAGGTCCATCGGGATCTGCTCGTAGAAGTATCCGAACGAACCGAACACCTTCGTCTTGTTGTCCTTCGTCGGGTCCCACGTGAAGCCGACCCGCGGCGCCCAGCTGTCGGTCAGGTTGATCTGGCGGGTGCCGTCGCCGCTGAAGATCTGCTGGTTGTCGTAACGCAACCCGACGTTGACCGTCAGGTTCGGCAGCAGGGTCAGCGTGTCCTGGAGGTAGAAGGACCAGGTCCGGTGGTACGGCGTCGCCGTCAGCTGCGATGTCGGCACGTTGTCCGGCAGGCTCGCCGTCGGGATCGTCCAGTAGAAGTGCGAGTAGACCGGCTGCGCGGCGTTGCCCGGGTTGTCGTAGATGGTGACCTGCTGGCCGCCGGACATCCGCTTGACGACCTCGGCCTTGTCCTCCATGTACTCGATGCCGCCCTTGATCTCGTTGTTGCCGAGGTACTTCGTCACCGAGGCCGTGCCCAGGTAGCGCTTGAAGGACTTGTCCTGGATCAGGCCGAATCCGCCCGACTCGAGGTTGCCGTTCGCGGTATCGATGTACTGGATCTCGTCTCCGCCCGGCAACCCCGGGTCCACCGAGTTCTGCTCCTGGTGGATGGCGCCCTGCGCCGCCACGACCCAGCTCGACCCGAAGAGGCCGCTGTAGCGCAGCGAGTAGTCGCTGCCGCCGAACTTCTGGAGGCCGATGAACGTCGTGTACGGCCCGTTGACCGGGTGAGCGCCATCGTTCACGGCGCCCGTGTCGTTGCGCGGGTCCTGGAAGTAGGAGCCGACGATCGAGTTGGAGGCGTTCAGCATCCAGGTCAGCTTGGCGGAGCCCAGGTTGCGCGTGCTGTCCGTGTCGGCGGGCTGCCCGGCGATCGGGCCGGTCGTCACCGTCTGCTTGGTCGTGTTCTCCACGCGGTCGTACGCGCCGAAGAACCAGAGGGTGTCCTTCAGGGCGAAACCGCCGAGCGCAAAGCCCCAGTCCAGCCGGTTGTAGCCGGACACGAACGAATAGAGCTCGGAGTCCTCGGGGTGCTTGTTCGAGGCCTGCAGCGAGTTGTTGTCGTAGTAGACGAAGGCCTCGCCGTGGTACTCGTTGCCGCCCGACTTGGTGATGACGTTGATGATGCCGCCCGTCGAGCGGCCGAACTCGGCCTGGTAGCCGCCGGTCTTGACCTCGAGCTCCTGGATGAACTCGTAGTTGAGCTCCTTGCCCTGCGCGCCGTACTCGACGCCGCTCGTCACGACGCCGTCGATGACGAAGGAGTTTTCGAGGCCGGTCGAGCCGTTGACGACGATGGAGTTGGCGAACGCCGCTGTGTTGGCGTTCTGGGTCGAGACGCCCGCCGAGATCTGCACGATGGACGTGTAGTTGCGCCCGGTCGGCAGGGACTTCATCTGGCGACTGTCGATGTTGTCGCCGATCGTCGTCGAATCCTGCTCGACGAGGGGCGCCGTCCCCGACACGATGACCTCCGCCGAGGCCGACGGACGCAGCTTCACGTCGTTCGTCGACGTCTTGCCGAGGGCGACCGTGACCGTGGATTCGATCCTCGCGAAGCCCTGGAGCGTGGCCGTCACCTTGTAGATCCCGGGCGGCAAAAGGACGAGGCGGTAGGTCCCCGTGGAATCCGTGACGCTCGTGCGCGTTCCCTGGAAGGCCACCCCGCTGGCCTCGACCGCCACGCCCGGCAGGGCGCCGCCCTGTTCGTCCGTGACGTGGCCGACGATGTCTCCGGTGGTTTGAGCCAGAACGAACGGAGCGGCGAGGACGAGAAGGAGGAAGGCGGCGACGGAAGAGAATCGGCGCATGGAATTCCCTCCAAAAATTTGCCGCAGAGCGTAGCACAGCGACCGACCGCGAGAGCCGCCGCCCAGTTGTGGTAAACACCACCGGACCGGCCATGCGACTCTTTCGAAAATCCCGCGACGAGGACGCGTCGCCGAGCCGTCCCGCCCGTCTGCACATCGGCTGCGGCCAGCAATCCATCCCCGGCTGGATCAACATCGACAACCAGGGACTGCCCGGCGTCGACCAGGTCCTCGACGTCCGCAAGGGTCTGCCCTTCGCCGACGTCGCGTCGGTCTACGCGGAGCATTTCCTGGAGCACCTCGGCCTCGAGGACGGTCTGGCCTTCCTCGCGGAGTGCCGGCGCGTGCTGCGGCCCGACGGGATCCTGCGCCTCTCGACGCCGAATCTCGACTGGGTCCTCCTGACACACTACCGGGGACCGCAGGCCACCGACGACGAAGCCCGCGAGGACGCGTTCCGCTTGAACCGCGCCTTCCATGGGTGGGGGCACCAGTTCCTCTACAACCGCGCCACGCTCGCGTCGGCCCTGAAGGCGGCCGGTTTTGCCCGCGCGACGTTCTGCCGGTACGGCGAAAGCGACGTCGCGGAGTTGAAGGGCCTCGAGCGCCACGAGACCTGGGTGGACACGCCGGAGCTGCCGCACGTACTCATCGTCGAGGGCTCGGGGCAGGCGCGGCCCGAGAAGATCCCGGAGAGTCTTCTGCGGGAGTTCCGGGAGGCCATCGGATCGAAGTAGCGCACCGCGGCTTTCGGGCCGGGAGGCGAACGTGATCGGGTCCGCGGCGATCCTTCTTCTGCTCGGATGCACGGCGGCCGCGGTGGCCCTCGCCGCGCGGTGGCTCGATCGGCCGATCCCAGCCACCGTCCTCGCGAGCTTCCTTCTCGTCGCGATGCTGCCCGATCCGGGCGCGTTCTTCTCCCGGATGACTCCGCTGCCCCTCGATCACGCGGTCTCCCTTCCACCGTGGAACCTCGGGGCTCCCGTCAAGGCGTACAACCCGTACCTGAACGACATCGCCACCCAGGTCCTTCCCTGGACCGAAGCGGTGCGCCTCGCCTGGAAGGACGGTGCGCTGCCGCTGCGGGACCGCTGGAACGGCTGCGGGACTCCGCTCGCGGCCAACAGCGTCTCCCAAGCCTTCTGGCCGCCGACGTTCCTGGCGCTCGTCCTGCCGTTCGCGCGTGCCTTCACGGTCCTGGGCGCGATCAAGCTCCTGCTCGCGGCCTCGGGCATGTGGCTCTGGGTCCGGGAGCTCGGCGCGTCGACGCGGCCGGCGGTTTTTGCCGCCGTGGCCTTTTCCCTCTCGTTCACCTTCGTGCCGCCCTGGATCTTCTACCCGCAGTCGAGCGTCTTCGGCCTGTGGCCGTGGATGCTCTTTGCGATCGAGCGCTGCCGCGACGAGCGGCGCCGGGCCCGGGCCGTCGCCGGACTCGCCGCCGTGTTCACGCTCATCGGCCTGGCCGGCCACCCCGAGTCGGCCGCGATGGGCGCCTTCTTCGCCGTGTTGTGGCTCACGGCTCGCCGCGTGACGGGAGACCTGCCGGAATTCGCGCCGCTCGCGCGGGCGATCGGCGTCGCCGCCGCGATTGCACTCGGGCTGACCGCGTTCCTGCTCGTCCCGTCCGTGCTCGCGATCGCGGCCTCGGCGCGGCTCACGGCGGCCGCCCGTCCGTACTGGGAGCCGCATCTCTCCCTGCTTCCCCACGCCCCGCGCTGGCTCGCCATCCTGCCGGGGTTCTTTCCCCACACGCTCGGAAACGCCGTCACCGCTCCCATCGCACCGGGGGCCACCGGCACGTTCTGCGAGATGACGATGGGCTACGCCGGCATCCTCGGGTGGGCCGCCGCGCTGCTGGTCTTTCGGCGGGGCTCGGCGCGGCCCCGCCCGGAACGCGTGCTGTGGGGCCTGCTGCTCTGCGGATTCGGCGTCGCGGTCTGCGCCTGGCCGCTCGCCGAGATCTTCGCCCGGATCCCCGTGATGCGCTACGTGTTCCCGCTGCGGTTCAACGGTTGGGTCGCCCTCGCGATCCCCGCGATCGCCGCGCTCGAGCTCGAGCGCTACACGAAAGACGCGCGGGACGGGCACGCCGCGACGACGGCCGCCGTCGTCGTCCCGCTCCTGCTCGGAGCCGCGGGCTTCGCGCTCTACCGGCTGCTGCGCGTCCCCCGCCGCGCGGAGGGCAGCCTCGCCTTTCACCAGGAACAGCTGCTCGTCGTGCTCACGGTCCTGGCGCTGGCGGCGCTGTTCGCGGTCGCGGCGCGCGGCCGGCCGGGGACGTACGTCGCCGGCGTCACGCTGCTCTGCGGCGCCGAGCTGCTCTACCAGTGGTCCGGTCTGAACCGGCTCTATGCGCGGGAGTTGCTCTTTCCGGAGCCCCCGGTCGTCGGATTTCTCCACGCGCAGGCGGGGACGTTCCGCGTGACCGGCATCGGCCCCACGCTTTTTCCGAGCACGAACGTTTTCGCACGCCTCGAGGATGTCCGCACGCACGACGCCGTCGAGCGCCAGGACTACATGGCATTCCTCGATGCGACCTGTGGCTACCCCTACGCCGACTACTTCAAGATGATCCGCAACGCCGACGCCTCCGTCCTCGATTTCCTGAACGTCCGCTTCGTCCTCGGCGGCCCGCGGGACGCTCCGCCGGGCCCCCGCTGGCGCCCGGTCTACGCCGGCGCGGACGGCACCGCCTTCGAGAACCCGAGCGTTCTGCCGCGCGCCTTCGCCCCTTCGCGCGTTCGTTTCGTCGCGCCGCCTCCGGCGCATCCTTGGCCGGTGCTCGACGCCGCGGCCGCCTTCGGGCCGACCTTCGCGGAAATCGCGGCGCTCTCAGACTGGCGGTCGACGGCCTACGTGCTCGCCGAAGGAGGGGGCGCCGCCGAGGCAGCAAACCCGGCGGTCGAGGTGTCGGACTACGCGGAAGCGACCAACGCCGCGACCTTCCGGGCGCTCGTCCCGGCGGGCGGACCGGACGCGTGGGTCGTTCTCTCGCTCGTGCAGGACGGCGGATGGTCGGCCCGCGACGGGACCGGAAAGGCCGTCGCGTCGAGCCTGGCGAACGGGCCCTTCCTGGCGCTTCGGATCCCGCCGGGCGAGCGTAGGATCGTCTTGCGTTACTGTCCTCCCGGAATGCCGCTCGGCTCCGCGATCTCGCTCGCCGTGCTCCTCGTTCTCCTTTGGGCCGCTTTCCGGGCGCGCCCGAGGCGGCGGCCCCGGTGAGCCATCCCGGTTCCCCGTTCTGGGTGCCCTCCGGCGCCCTCCAGGGACACGTCAATCGCTCGGCCTCGGGCCATCCCTCGGTCGACTGGCTCTGGCACGTGCGCGCGCGGAACCTGCCGGCGGAATTGCCGCGCGTGCTCGTCGTCGGGTGCGGGGAGGGATTCATCGAGCGCTCGCTCGCGCGCATGCCGGGCGTGGGCGCGATCACGGCCGTCGACCCCGATCCGGCGGCCGTCGCGCGCGCCGGCCGGAGCGCGGCGCGGCGGGGGCTCGCCGGAATCACTCACTGCGTGCTCGATCCGAACGCGGCGCCGCTTCCCGACGGCCCCTGGGACGCGGTGATCGTGCACGACACGCTCCACCACGTCGGCCGTCTCGAGGAGTTCGTCGGGCGCCTCCACGACGTCCTGGCCCCGCGCGGACGCGTCGTCTTCGTCGAGTACGTCGGACCGAACCGGTTCCAGTACCCGCCGGAGCGCGCGGAGCTCGTCGAGCGTTACTTCCGGCTTCTGCCCCGGCGCATGCGCCTTGACGAGCGGACCGGCCACCCCGTCTGGCGCCGCGAGCGCGTCGACGCGGCGGCGCTCGCGCGCGACCACCCGTTCGAAGCCGCGCGCAGCGAGGACCTCCTCGCGCTGGCCCGCAGATCCTTCGTGGCCGAGGCCGAGTACTCGGGAGCCGGCGGATTGCTCCACCCGCTCCTCGCGGGGCACGCGCACCGCTTCGGCAAGGCGCCCGCCGAGGAGGAGCGCCTGCTCGAAGTCCTCTGCGGCGCCGAGGCGCGCCTCGAATCCGACGGGCGCATCCCGAACGACTTCGCCATCTTCGTCGGCCGCCGCCGGGCGACGCGGCCGCAAATGACATAATTCCGGACAGAATGCCCCGGCCTCTCAACGTCATCCTGGACCTCACCTCGCGCTGCAACCTGAAGTGCGTGATGTGTTACTTCGCGGCGACGGACCGCCTGGCCTTCCCGCCGTTCGACCGCCAGCTGTCCGACGACGGCAACATGCCGATCGAGGTCTTCGAGAGGATCGCGGCAGACCTTTTCCCGAAGGCGTGGCGCGTCGCGCTCGCCTGCGCAGCGGAGCCGATGATCCATCCGCGCTTCCGCGAGATCGTCGAGATCGCCGGCCGCTACGGCGTGCCGGACCTCTGGTTCCCGACCAACCTGCTCGCCCTGACCGAGCCGACGGCCCAGGCGCTGGTCCGGCACGGCGTCGCGGACGGTCGCAGCCTCCATCGACGGCGTGACGAAGGAGACCTACGAAAAGATCCGCGTGCCGGCGAAGTTCGAGCGCCTGCTCGCGTGCCTCGACACGCTCGCGCGCGTCCGGCGCGCAGCCCGGTCGAAGACGCCGCGCCTGCGGATCATCTTCACGTGGATGAAGTCCAACCGCCGGGAGCTCGCCCTGCTGCCCGAGTTCGCCGCCGACCATGGCGCGTCGGAGATCGACGTGCGGTACGTCTCGCCGACCGAGGGCGTCGACGTCACGCCCGGAGCTGCTCTCCGGGCGAGGACCCGGCGGAGCTCAATGCCGAGCTCGGGGCCGCCGCCCGAGACGCCGTGCGGCGAGGGCTCAAGCTGTCCTCCTATCCGGAGTTCGAGCCTCCCGGCAGTACGGCCCGCGGCCTGCTCGTGCGCGCCCGCCGCCGGCTCTGGCGGTGGAAGGCCGGGATGGACCGGCCCGAGTACCTGCGCTACGGCTGGTACCAGGGCCTCTTCGGGTGCGCCTATCCCGACCGCAACTACGTCATCCGCCCCAACGGCGCCGTCTCCCCGTGCATCTACTGGGACCAGGACCCCATCGGCTTCTATCCGGCTGATCGCTCGCGTCGCATCGCCGCCGGCGCACCGCTTGAAGCGCATCCGCGACGGACTGCGCACGGGCCGGCCCGTCGGGACCTGCGCCACCTGCGGCGAACGGCGCACGGCGCTCTACCGGCTGGTCGGAACGCCCGCCGCCGGAGACGGCTCCAGCCGGACGCCTGCCGACGCACCCGGGCGCTGAGCGGCGCGCGCCCGGCAAAAAGAAAAGCCCAGGAACGAGTCCTGGGCTAAAAAATAATTCCCCGGCAACGTCCTACTCTCCCACGCGGTCTACCGCGAAGTACCATCGGGGCTGAAGGGCTTAACGGCCGTGTTCGGAATGGGAACGGGTGTGGCCCCTTCGCTAAGGTCACCGGGAAACTCTGTTTCCAAAGTTTTCCGTCGATCGCGGGGCTCGCGCAGCGAGCCTTTCGCGGTCCGGGTTACCTGGTGTCATCCAGGTCAAGAGAGTCAGGTAGACGTTTTCTTTCGATTCGCGCCTTAAATATTTTATGGTCAAGCCGCACGGCCGATTAGTAAGGGTCAGCTTCACGCCTTGACGGCGCTTCCACACCCCTCCTATCAACGTGGTCGTCTCCCACGGGCCTTCAGGGGATTGCTCCCGGGAAATCTCATCTCGAGGAAGGCTTCCCGCTTATATGCTTTCAGCGGTTATCCTTTCGAACTTCGCTACCCGGCCATGCCGCTGGCGCGACAACCGGTGCACAAGAGGTTCGCCCGTCCCGGTCCTCTCGTACTAAGGACGGATCCTCACAAATTTCCTGCGCCCACACGAGATAGGGACCGAACTGTCTCACGACGTTCTAAACCCAGCTCACGTACCGCTTTAACCGGCGAACAGCCGGACCCTTGGGACCTGCTTCAGCCCCAGGATGCGATGAGCCGACATCGAGGTGCCAAACCTTGCCGTCGATGTGAACTCTTGGGCAAGATCAGCCTGTTATCCCCGGCGTACCTTTTATCCGTTGAGCGATGGCCCTTCCATGCAGAACCACCGGATCACTAAGCCCTACTTTCGTACCTGCTCGACTTGTCGGTCTCGCAGTCAAGCTCTCTTCTGCCTTTGCACTCTACGGCTGGTTTCCAATCAGCCTGAGAGAACCTTTGGGCGCCTCCGTTACAGTTTAGGAGGCGACCGCCCCAGTCAAACTACCCGCCAGACATGGTCCTGGACCCGGATTACGGGTCTCAGTTAGAACTCCGGTGCCGTCAGGGTGGTATCTCACCGTCCACTCCCCCGAGGCCGAAACCCCAGGTTCAAAGTGTCCCACCTATCCTGCGCAGACAACACCAAAATTCAATGCCTGGGTATAGTAAAGGTGCACAGGGTCTTTCCGTCTACGTGCGGGTAACCGGCATCTTCACCGGTACTACAGATTCGCCGAGCGCGTTGCGGAGACAGTGCCCAAATCGTTACGCCATTCGTGCAGGTCGGAACTTACCCGACAAGGAATTTCGCTACCTTAGGACCGTTATAGTTACGGCCGCCGTTTACTGGGGCTTCGGTTCAAAGCCTCGCCTTGCGGCTAACCTCTCCCCTTAACCTTCCAGCACCGGGCAGGCGTCAGACCCTATACGTCGTTTTACGACTTTGCAGAGTCCTGTGTTTTTAGTAAACAGTCGCTTGGGCCTTTTCACTGCGACCCCGGGACGCTTCAGGAGTAAATCCTTACACGAACCGAGGCACACCTTCTCCCGAAGTTACGGTGTTAATTTGCCGAGTTCCTTCGCAACGCTTCACTCGAGCGCCTTAGGATTTTCTCCTCATCTACCTGTGTCGGTTTGCGGTACGGTCACCCGTTCATCTCCTTAGGGGATTTTCTCGGCAGCGTGGCATCGGCGAGTTTGCGGCCTTGCGGCCTCCCCGTCGCTTCTCGGCGTTGAATGGAAGAGCGGATTTGCCTACTCCTCCCGCCTACGAGCTTGGCCCAGGACATCCAACACCCGGTACGCCTAGCCTCCTGCGTCCCCCCTTCGTGATAACGACAAACGAGCGGTTCCGGAATATTAACCGGATTTCCATCGGCTACGCCTTTCGGCCTCGCCTTAGGGACCGACTTACCCTGAGCGGATTAACCTTGCTCAGGAATCCTTAGATTTACGGCGAGCAGATATCTCATCTGCTTTATCGCTACTTGTGCCGGCAGGGTCTCTTCCTAGCGCTCCACCAGTCCTCGCGGTCTGACTTCACTGCACTAAGAATGCTCTCCTACCACGCGCGTCGGCCGAAGCCTCCGCGCATCCGCCGCTTCGGTACATCGCTTGAGCCCCGTTGAATTGTCGGCACGGAGCCGCTTGACCAGTGAGCTGTTACGCTTTCTTTAAAGGATGGCTGCTTCTAAGCCAACCTCCTGGCTGTCTGGGCGTCTCCACATCCTTTTCCACTTAGCGATGATTTGGGGACCTTAGCGGGCGGTCTGGGTTCTTTCCCTCTCGACAATGAAGCTTATCCCCCACTGTCTGACTCCCGGACTGTGATCCACGGCATTCGGAGTTTGGTTGGATTTGGTAATGTGGGAACACCCCTAGTCCATCCAGAGCTCTACCACCGTGGTCAATCATCCGAGGCTAGCCCTAAAGCTATTTCGGAGAGAACGAGCTATAACGGAATTTGATTAGCCTTTCACCCCTAACCACAGCTCATCCGAGTTGTTTTCAACCAACACCAGTTCGGGCCTCCACTGCGTGTTACCGCAGCTTCACCCTGGCCATGGTTAGATCATCCCGCTTCGCGTGTAATCCCAGCGACTGAATCGCCCTATTCAGACTCGCTTTCGCTCCGGCTCAGCACGTTGCTTCGCCTTGCCGCTGAAATTAACTAGCCGGCTCATTATGCAAAAGGCACGCGGTTCCACCGTCTTGCGACATGGTGGTCCCACTGCTTGTAGATGGACGGGTTCAGGTACTATTTCACTCCCCTCACAGGGGTTCTTTTCACCTTTCCCTCACGGTACTGGTTCACTATCGGTCGCAGAGTAATGTTTAGCCTTGGGTGATGGTCCACCCGGATTCCCACAAGGTTTCTCGTGCCCCGTGGTACTCGGGAACGGAATTGGAAGGAACCTCGCCTTTCGCCTACGGGGCTGTCACCCTCTTTGGCGGCACTTTCCAGTGGCCTTCGACTAGACGGGTTCTTGTTAACTTCCTGGCTTGCGCCGTACTCCGCCCCACAACCCCCCGAGAACCGAAGCCCTCGAGGTTTGGGCTGTTCCGCTTTCGCTCGCCGCTACTGACGGAATCGCGTTTGCTTTCTTTTCCTCCGGGTACTGAGATGGTTCACTTCCCCGGGTTCGCTTCTCCCCGCCTATGAATTCAGCGGGGGATCTCTGGACTTGCCTCCAGAGGGGTTGCCCCATTCGGAAATCCCCGGATCAAAGCCTGTTTGCGGCTCCCCGAGGCTTATCGCAGCTTGCCACGTCCTTCATCGCTTCTCTGCGCCAAGGCATCCACCGTCCACCCTTAGTAGCTTGACCATAAAATACCTAAGACGCGAATCGTTTTTGTTACCCGACTCTCTTGTCAAAGATCGCGATCACCGCGGATCAAAAAGCCCCTCTGCACTAGAGAGGAGCCGTTTCATCCGCGCTGCACGGACCGAAAAGTCATCAGTAAAATTGGTGGAGCTGACCGGAATCGAACCGGCGACCTACGGCTTGCAAAGCCGCCGCTCTCCCAGCTGAGCTACAGCCCCACGTGAGGGTGGTTCGTTTCTGAAGATGGTGGGCCTAGGTAGATTCGAACTACCGACCTCACGCTTATCAGGCGTGTGCTCTAAACCAACTGAGCTATAGGCCCAGCGCTGGGGTTGCGGGGACCGCCAGGTCCCTGCCCAAGTGGTGTAGCTGCATTTGTTTGATGACTTCAAAGAACTCGACCCGGAGGTCCCATGGACCCCAGGACGGGTACCTTCAAAACTGAGTAGAGGCGAGCTGACGTATCGACCATCGAGTGTCTCGAGCTCCGTTCCGGAGAAGAAGGAGCCGAGAGAGGCTCTAGAAAGGAGGTGATCCAGCCACAGGTTCTCCTACAGCTACCTTGTTACGACTTCACCCCAATTACCGACCATACCTTAGGCGGCTTCGTCCCTTGCGGGTTAGAACACCGACTTCTGGTACAGCCGACTTTCGTGATGTGACGGGCGGTGTGTACAAGGCCCGGGAACGTATTCACCGCGGCGTGCTGATCCGCGATTACTAGCGATTCCAGCTTCATGGGGTCGAGTTGCAGACCCCAATCCGAACTGAGACCGGTTTTTTGCGATTTGCTCGAACTTGCGTTTTCGCGACGCTTTGTACCGGCCATTGTAGCACGTGTGTAGCCCTGGACATAAAGGCCATGAGGACTTGACGTCATCCCCACCTTCCTCCGGTTTATCACCGGCAGTCCCACTAGAGTGCCCGGCCGAACCGTTGGCAACTAGCAGCAGGGGTTGCGCTCGTTGCGGGACTTAACCCAACATCTCACGACACGAGCTGACGACAGCCATGCAGCACCTAACCAATTGTCCCTTGCGGGAAAGGGAGATTTCGCCCCCGGTCAACTGATCTTCAAACCCAGGTAAGGTTCTTCGCGTTGCTTCGAATTGAACCACATGCTCCACCGCTTGTGCGGGCCCCCGTCAATTCCTTTGAGTTTCAGCCTTGCGACCGTACTCCCCAGGCGGGGCACTTAATGCGTTAGCTTCGGCACCGCAGGGGTCGATACCCGCGACACCAAGTGCCCATCGTTTACGGCGTGGACTACCGGGGTATCTAATCCCGTTTGCTACCCACGCTTTCGCGCCTCAGCGTCAGTACCGGTCCAGGGGGCCGCCTTCGCCACCGGTGTTCCTCCCAATATCTACGCATTTCACCGCTACACTGGGAATTCCACCCCCCTCTCCCGGACTCAAGCCTTGCAGTTTCTTCCGCACGTCCTCAGTTAAGCCGAGGGATTTCACGGAAGACACGCATGGCCGCCTACGCGCCCTTTACGCCCAATAATTCCGAATAACGCTAGCCCCCTCTGTATTACCGCGGCTGCTGGCACAGAGTTAGCCGGGGCTTCCTTTGCTGGTACAGTCAACGTCCGTGGGTATGAGCCACGAACGATTTCTTCCCAGCCGACAGGAGTTTACAACCCAAGGGCCTTCATCCTCCACGCGGCGTTGCTGCGTCAGGCTTTCGCCCATTGCGCAAGATTCCCCACTGCTGCCTCCCGTAGGAGTCCGGACCGTGTCTCAGTTCCGGTGTGACCGATCGCCCTCTCAGGCCGGTTACCGATCGAAGCCTTGGTGAGCCGTTACCTCACCAACTAGCTAATCGGGCGCGGGCCCATCCGGTAGCGCGAGATCTTGCGACCCCGCTTTGATCGTCAGGACTTTCGTCCCGAAGATGTCATGCGGTATTAGCTCGAATTTCTCCGAGGTATTCCCCACTTCCGGGCAGGTTACCCACGTGTTACTCACCCGTCCGCCGCTCGACTGGAAGGAGTTGCCCCCCTCCGCCTCGCTCGACTTGCATGTGTTAAGCACGCCGCCAGCGTTCATTCTGAGCCAGGATCAAACTCTCCACTTAAAAGCGTTCTCACGGTGTTGCCACCGGTCGATAAGAGTTAATCCTGATTTTTTCCCTGGCCTCGGGGAACCGTGAGGCTCCCGTATCCAGAGTTGGAACCAGAAACTCTGCTTTTTACAAAAAAGCAGGAAAAATGACGTCTGGCACGCTCTACTCAGTTTTCAAGGAACCGCGTCCCCGGGCCTTTCGGGCGCCCCGGAACCGCGCCGTACCGCCGGCGCGAGACCGAAAGAACATCCGCCTTGCGACGGACCTTCCAGTTTAGCGAATCTCGTTGGGCTCCGTCAATCGAAAACGGCGTAATCGCTCCGCTCGAGGCGGACGGCTCTCGCCGGACAGAGACCCTTGGAAAGAACCAAACCCTTGCGGGGAACGGGGAATATAGAGGCCACTCAGGCCCCTGTCAAGCGATTTCGGCAAAATCGTAAAAGGCCCGTGAAATCGAGCTGTTTTGCTCGCTGCGATGCACAGGAATCGGTGCAGCTTTCAGAGCCGCGGGAGGCTCGCGAGCACCCGCGAAATGGCCTCCGGGTAAGCCTGGTGCTCCTGCGCAAGGATCCGGGCGGAAAGCGACGCTTCCGTGTCCCCCGGCAGGATCGGGACCCGCCGCTGCAAGACGATTGGACCGGTGTCCGTTCCTTCGTCGACCAAGTGGACCGTGCAGCCCGACTCCTTCTCCCCCGCCTCCAGGGCCCGCCGCTGCACGTCGAGGCCCGGATACTTCGGCAGGAGTGCCGGGTGGATGTTGAGGATCCGGCCGCGCCAGCGCGCGACGAATTCCGGCGAAAGCAGGCGCATGTAACCGGCCAGGCAGATCAGGTCCGGCCGGGCGAGATCGAGCTGGCGCAGCATCTCCGCCTCGTGCGCGCGCCGATCCGGGTAGCTTTTCCGGTCCACCGCGAACGCCGGCAGGCCGCGCTCGCGGGCGCGGGCGAGGCCTCCGGCCTCCGGGACGTCCGAGAGCACGGCCACGATCTCCGCGCCCGGAATGGCGCCGGCGGCGACTGAAGCGGCGATCGCCTCGAAATTGGAGCCGCGGCCCGAGAGCAGGATCGCGAGGCGGGCGCTTCCGGGGCTCGGGGCGAACCCGCCGCTCCTCACGCGGGCGGAGGCTCGACGACGACGCGGTGGCTGCCCGGCTTCACGTTGCCGATTGCATACCAGCGCTGTCCCGCGTCCTTCCAGATCTGGCCCACGCGCGCCACGTCCGCGGCGGCGACGAAGACCACCATGCCGATCCCCATGTTGAAGACGCGGTGCATCTCCTCGAACGAGACCGCTCCCTCGCGCTCGATCACCTCGAACACGGGCAGCACGGGCCACGCGCCCGCCTTGATGATGACGTCCAGCCCCTCGGGCAGCACGCGTGGGATGTTGTCGTAGAAGCCGCCGCCCGTCAGGTGCGCCATGCCGTGGACGAGGCCGGCCTCGAGCAGCGGCGCCATCGCCTTGCCGTACGACAGGTGCGCGTCGAGCAGCACGTCGCCGATGGCGCGGCCGCCGAGCTCGGCGAGCGTGTCCTGCGGCGTCTTTCCCATCGTCTCGAAGAAGACCCGGCGCGCGAGTGTGTACCCATTGGTCTGCAGTCCGATCGACGGCAGCCCGAGCGCCACGTCGCCGGCCGCGATCCGCGTTCCGTCCACGATCTTCGCGCGGTCGACCACGCCGACGATCGTGCCCGCGACGTCGTACTCGCCGGCGGCGTAGAAACCGGGCATCTCCGCCGTCTCGCCCCCGAGCAGCGCCGTGCCGTTCTCCCGGCAGGCGCGCGCGACGCCCGCGATCACGTTTTCGATCAGGACCGGCTCCACTTTTCCCGTGGCGATGTAGTCGAGGAAGAAGAGCGGCTTCGCACCCTGCACCAGGATGTCGTTGACGCAGTGGTTGACGAGATCCGCCCCCACCGTGTCGTGGCGGCCCATTTCGATCGCGACCTTCAACTTCGTCCCGACGCCGTCGGTCGAGCCCACGAGCACGGGCTCCTTGTACTTCGAAAAATCCGGGAGAAAGAGGCCCCCGAACCCGCCGACGTCGCCGAGCACGCCCGGCGTGAAGGTCGAGCGGATGGCGGCCCTGGCGCGCGCGAGCGCGGCGGCCTTCGCGTCGATGTCGACGCCGGCTTCGGCGTAGCGGGAGACGGTCAAGCGCGCGATTATAGACGGGGAGGCGAATCCGCCGCGCGTCGGGGACGATAGATCACGCCTCCCGGCGAACTCACGACGACCTCGGCGTGTTGGTCGAGCCAGGCCTGTACCGACCGGCCGTATCCTTGCCCGAAAGGCGAGACCTCGTACTCGGCGACCGGCCGCGCGAACACCACGACCGCGTCCGGGGGGTCGCGGTCGAGGTCCCGGACCAGGCGCCGTTCGACCTCGTCGAGCTGCGGAGGCAGGAGCAGCAGATCCCGGGACCAGCCCTCGACGCCAAACAGGGGCTCCAGCGCATAGGGCTCCGGAATTGCGAGGACCCGCCGACCCGAATGCAGCGCGCCGTCGAGCGACCGAAAGAACGCCGCGCTCCGGACGTAGATCGCCCCTCGCGGCGAATCGAACCGCTCCGCACCCGTGATGCCAAGGGCGAAGGCGGCGTCGAGCGCCGAGGACCATCCCACGACGAGAAGACCGAAGCCGAGCACCCGTCGCAGGGTCCCGCGCGGAACCGGGAGGTCGCCCAGCGCCCGGGGCGCGAGGACGCAGAGCAGAAGGACCCAGGTCAGCGCGGTCGCGAAGTGGGCGACTCCGGCATAGTGGCCCACGGCGTCCGTCGACACCACCGTGCGAAAGCTCGTGAGCACGCCGAAGGCCGCGACGCCCACGACGAGCGCGCGGCAATTCATGGGCAGCGCCAGGGCCGCGGCGAGCACGGCGGCCGCGCCGAGCGTCGACAGTCCGATCGGAGCGCTGATCGCGCCGAGACGGCGATCCTCGAGCAACCACCATGCGCCGAGGATCGCCGCGGGGACGGCGACCCGGAGCCACGCCGATCTGCGTCTCTCCCTGCGCAGCGCAAGACAGGCCGCGGCCAGGACGACCAGTCCGGCCAACAGCAACCAGGCCGAGCTGCGGAGCTGGAACGGCCAATCAGGCGCCGACAGCCCGGCGATCCTCCGGAATGCGGACTGCCACTGGCCCCGCGGCCTCGCGGCCAGGGGCCAGAGATGACTGTCGGCCCGGAGGGAATCGATCGGCGCGGCCGAGAAGACCACCACGAGGACGGGAAGGACGCTTGCCGCGAAACCGGCCGCCGTTCCGGCCAACCATCGAAGGCGGCTCGGAACGCGCACGAGGGCCGCCGCCCAGAGAGCCACGGCCGCGGCGACGCCGATCTCCTGCTTGCAGCAGAACGCGAGGCCCGCGAACGCCCCGGCGAGCAGTCCGTCTCGAAATCTCGTGCTGGCGTCGCGCTCGACGCAGAGCAGCGCGATCATCGAGAAGAACAACCCGTGCACCGCTCCGGGCGCATAGGGATAGACGAGCCGTCCCGGCCCGGCCGCCAGCACGGAGGTGCCGATCAGGATTCCGACGAGGGCCGATCTCTCGAGCGTCGAGAGCAGCGGCCGCGCGACGGCAAGAAGGGCCAGTCCGGCGGCGATCGCGCCGAGCCAGTTGACGAGCAGGAACTCGGCGGCCGAGCAGCCGAACACGCGCTCGAGCCCCGCCAGAAACCACGGCGACAGGGGACCGTAGTTGTCCGGGTGCACGTCGCGGTAGAGACGCTCCCCGGTCGCGAGCCGGTGCGTCAACGACCACCATGCACCGATGTCGCCGTCCGGCGTCAGCCAGCGGCCGCCGGCGGCGAGCCCTGCCGCCGTCGTCGCCGCGACGAAGAGCGTCTCCGGCAGAAATCTCACCGTGCGGGCCAGGCCCTGGGCCGCGGGCTTCGGAGCGCCTCGGCTCATCGCGGCGCGGTCCGCAGAAACCCGATCTCGAACCGCGAGTACTGGCGCGGGGGCGCGCCCCGAGCGCGGAACGGCTCGAGCCGGTAGTTCTCGTCGATCCACTTGCGGATGCTCTGCCCGAAGTCCTCTCCGAAAAGGCCGCGGTCGTATTCGCTCACCGGGCGCCGCCAGATGACGATCGCGGCGGGCCGCGCGCGCATGAGCTCGGCGAGCACCTCCGGCTCGTTCTCTGCCGTCAGGTATCCGGGCAGGTAGAGCATGTGCCGAATGGGATTCGGCCGGGACGAGAGCAGGTTCAGGACCTCCCCCTCCGGAAAGACGGCGAGGCCGTCGCCCTCCCGCGTCCCGGCCCGGATCGCGGCCCCGAGCTCGACGAGCTCGCGCGCGACCTCCGGGCTCGCCGAAAGCATGCCGGACGTGCCCGCGACCGGAACCGCCTCGATCGAAGCGTACTGCCAGAAGCGGCCGGCGAAGGCGAGCACGACGAGCGCGGCGGCGGCCCACCGCAGCGCGGCGGCGAGGCGCCGGCGCTCGGCCGGGCCCGGCCGAAGTCCGATCGCGGCGTGGGACAGACCCGCGGCGCTGACGAACGCGAAGAGCAGCGGCGGACCGACGTAGGCCGAGTCGCCGATGTGAAACAGCCGGCGGTAGCAGAGGGCGAGCCCAAGAAAGCCGCAGGCCGCCAGCGCCGCCGCCGGCGAGCCGTGCCCGCGCCGCAGGCCGACGGCGAGGGCGGCGAGACAGACGAGCGGGGCCGCGCTGTAGAAAACGGCGCTGCCGGCGCCTTCGGCGAGCGCCGTCGCCGCCAGGACCGCGAACACGACCCCGAGCCACAGGAGCAGCCGGCGCCGGTCCGCGCCGCGCGGGCGCGCGAGCAGCGCCACGAGCAGGAAGATCCCCGTCCACATGGCCGCGGAGTAGAGAAGCTCCGGGATTCCGCGGCGCCAATCGGGAAGGCCCGAGAACGCGAGCAGGAAGTGCCGCGTCTCGGCGGGCAGGCCCGTCAGCAGCACGTGGCCGTCGACGATCACGGCGCGGGCGCCCGCGTGGTACAGGAAGTGTCCGATACCCGCGGCAAACGTCGCGCCCGCCGCCAGGCCGACGAGCAGAGCCTCGCCGAGGCCCTGCCGCCGGCGGCGAGTTCGGACGACGCACGCGAGCCCGGCCGCCGCGGCCGCCACGACGCCCCACTCGGTGCGGCAGAGCCCGGCCAGCCCCGCGCAGGCGCCGGCGAGGACGAGCTTCCATCGCGGCCGCCCCCCGCCCGACGCGAGCAGGACCGCGGCCAGGGTGAAACCGGCCGCATGCCAGATGCGGTAGCCCATGCCGAGCAGGATGCCGCCGGCGCTCGGCATGAAGAGCAGCACGGGGATCGCGAGCACGGCCCAGAGCGCCGCGGCGCGCGGACCGGTCACGCGGCGCAGGACCGCGAACAGGATCGCGATCACGGCGAGCCCCGCGACCGCGCCGGCCACGACGAGCGCCAGGAAGCCCGAGCCGAACGCCCGCAGGAACGCCGCCTGGAAGTACGGCGTGAACGGGCCGAACCAGTAGACGACGTCGCGGTAGAGCAGGCCCCCGCGCGCGATCGCGTCCGGCACGATCCACTCGCGGCCCGAGTCGATGAGCGCGTCGGACCATTTGCCGCGGGAGACGACGAACAGCGCCGCGGTTGCGGCCGCCACGAGGGCGACGCGGAGAAGCGGGCGGCGGCTCATGTCAGGACCGCCGGATCCGCGTCGCACGTCTTAGAGTCTGGATCGGGCGGGCGTCCGGCGCGTCACTTCGCGTCGAGCGCGTGCTCCTTTTCGCGCTCTTCTTCCTCGATTTCGACCGGGTAGATGCCGGTGAAGCAGGCCGTGCAGGTCGCCTGCTGCGGCCGCCCGAAGGCGTCGAGCATCCCCTCGACCGAGAGGTACCCGAGCGAGTCGGCGTCGATGAACTTGCGGATCTCCTCGACCGACTGGTTGGCCGCGATGAGCTCGCTGCGGGTCGGCGTGTCGATGCCGTAGTGGCACGTGTTCATCGTCGGCGGCGACGAGACGCGCACGTGGACCTCGCGCGCGCCGGCCTCTCGGATCATCTTCACGATCTTGCGCGAGGTGGTCCCGCGCACGATCGAGTCGTCCACCATCACCACGCGCTTGCCCTCGACCACTTCGCGGACGGGGTTCAACTTCACCTTGACGCCGAAATGGCGGATCGCCTGCTTGGGCTCGATGAACGTCCGGCCGACGTAGTGGTTGCGCACGAGGCCGAGGGCGAACGGAATGCGCGACTCCTCGGCAAACCCGAGGGCCGCGTACATCCCGGAGTCCGGCACCGGAATGACGACGTCCGCCTCGGCCGGGTGCTCGCGCGCGAGCTTCCTTCCGAAGCCCTGCCGCGAGGCGGCCACGCTGCGGCCGAACACCATGGAGTCGGGCCGCGCGAAGTAGACGTGCTCGAAGACGCAGGGCGTCGAGACCGGAAAGGCGAAGCGGTGCGAGGCGAAGCCGTCGCGCGTCAGGTGCACGATCTCGCCGGGCTCGACGTCGCGCTCGTAGCGCGCGCCGATCAGGTCGAAGGCGCAGGTCTCGGAGGCCACGACGGGCGAGCCCTCGCGGATGCCGAGCGAGAGGGGCCGGATGCCGTTGGCGTCGCGCGCGGCGAAGATTCCCTCGCGCGACAGGATCACGAGCGAGAAGGCGCCGCGCACCTCGAGCAGGGCCTCGGCGATGGCGCCGGCGAGCGTGGGCGCCTGCGAGTGCGCGATCAGGTGGACGATCACCTCGGAGTCGGAGGTCGTCGTGAAGAGCGCGCCCCTGGCCTCGAGCATCGCCCGGATCTCCCGCGCATTCACGAGGTTCCCGTTGTGGGCGAGGCCGATCGGGCCCCGGCCCGTGGCGAAGACGATCGGCTGGGCGTTGGTCAGAACCGAGGAGCCCGCCGTCGAATACCGGACGTGCCCGATGGCCGTCCGTCCCGGCAGGCGCGAGAGGCGCGCCTCGTCGAAAACGTCGGCGACGTAGCCCATCTCCCGCTCGACGTGGATCTCCGCGTCCTGGAGGGATGCGATGCCGGCCGACTCCTGTCCCCGATGCTGGAGGGCATAGAGGCCGAGGTAAGCCAGATTGGCCGCATCCTCCGAATCACAGACGCCGAAGACGCCGCATTCGTCGGAGAAACCGCCCCGATAGGCCATTGGAAGCGTATCTTAACACTCGAACCGCTCGACTTAATCCCGGTTCGCGGCGCCGAAATCCGGTAGCGCGCGGGCCTCGTCCAACCGAGCGAGACGGCCGCCCTCTCGTTCCGATCTCGCCGGACTGCCGCGCGCGCGCACTTCGCCGCCGCGCTCGCGCGCTACTTCAGCCCGTCCACGAGATAGAGCTCGTCGAGCATCCGCACGTACGTGTAGACGTACGACTGCCCGTCGGCCGAGAGGAACACGCGCGGGATGCCGAGCGAGCCGACGGCGTCCGGGGGCCCCAACTCCCGCCAGGCCGCACGCTCGCCCGTCGCCACCTCGATCCGCTCGATGACCGCGGCGGGCCCCTCGCCCCGGGCCAGGACGTACAAGACGCGTCCGTCGGGCGAGAAACGGATCGGGACGTCGCCCGCGGCAGCGCCACGAACGGGCTCGGGCTGCCCGCCTTGCGCACCGACGCCGTAGACCAGCAGACGGCGGTCCGGACCGGTCGCGACCACCGCGGCGCCGTCGGGTTCGACCGCCCAGTCGGGCCCGACGCCCTCGGGCGTGAAGGGCCGCGGCGCTCCGCCGGAAATCGGCTGGACGTAGAGCCGGGCGGCGCGTCCGGGCTCGTTGGCCGAGAGGACGAGGGCCTCGCCGCCCGGAAGCCACGCCGCCCGCAGGATGCTCGCGAAGCTCCCGGTCTTCAGGCGCCGGGACTCTCCGGCCCCGGTGGGCAGCAGCACGAGCTCGGCGGGCTCCGCCTGGGGCGTCGAGAGCGCCCACTTGCCGTCCGGGGACAGCGCGAGCGCATGGCCTTCGCCCAGGCGCACGGCCGGCGCGTCGTCGGTCTTGCGCACGTAGACCGCGTACCCGGCGCCGCCGCCTTCGCCCGTCTCGTCGAAAAGCAGCGTCGTTCCGTCCGGCGTCAGGTCGACGGGGCGCGACCAGTCGTGCCAGGACAGGTCGCGTTCCTGCGCCTCGCCGGGCGAGAGCCCCACGATCCCCTGGCGCGAGTGCTCCTCGGCCAGGAGCACGCGGCCGTCGTGGGACAGGTCGTGCAGCGTCAGCGATCCCGGAACGCGAGTGACCAGCCGCCGGTGGCCGGCGAGCGAGACGGCGTGCAGCGCGCGGGAGCCGCCGGCCGACGCCGCGGTGAACCAGACCTCCGCGCCGTCGGGCGACCAGGCGAGGCCGCGCGCCGTGATCCACCCCGACGAGAGCACGCGCTCGTGCCCCCCGCGGTCCACGACGACGACCGCGCCGGCGTCGTCCCCGCGCATCGGGTGCTCGATGAACGCCACCATGTCGCCCCGCGGAGAGATCCGCACGTGCGAGAGGAAACCGGCGCCCGTCTCGTAGATCACCCGGCCGATGGGAAGCTCGATGCGGTTGCGGCCGTTCACCACCCGCAGGACCGCGAGGCTGGCGCCGTCGGGCGCCCAGTCGGCGGCCTGGACCGCCTCGAGCACCTCGCGCGGAGCGCCGCCGGACAGCGACGCGCGCGCCAGCGTCCCCGAGGTCGCGAAGGGCCCGACGGCACGGGCCCCGAGAGAGATCGCCATCTCGCCCGCTGGCGACACGGCGAGCACCGAGGACGGCGGCAGGGCGAGCGCCGCCGATTCGGGCGCCTCGGGGCGGGTCGAGAAGATCCGGATGGGCGCTCCGTTCCACGCGGCCCCGTAGACGATCGTCCGGGCGTCCGGCGCGAAGCGGGCCGACCAGATGGTCCCGTCGCGAAACGTCAGCCGATGGAACGAGGGAAGCGTCCGGTCCGAAGCGCCCGTGCCGAGCAGGTACGCCGAGGCGACGAGCGCCGCGAACGCGGCCGCAACGCCCCCGGAGAGCCACGCGCGGGACCGGCGCGGGCCGGCTGAAACGAGCAGCGGCGCCCCCTCGGCGCCGCTGTCGATCTGCGAGAAGTGGTCCCGCACGCTCTGGAGGTCGCGCGCGAGATCCCGCGTCGCCGCGTACCGCTCGTCGGGGAGCTTGGCCATGCAGCGCTCGACGATCCAGAGGAGCGGGACGGGAATCCGGGGACAGAGGGTCGCGAGGGGCTCGGGCTCCTCGCGGATGATCGCGGCGAGGGTCTCGGCCCGCGTCGGCCGCTGGAACGCCCGGCGGCCGGAGAGCATCTCGTAGACGAGCGCGCCGAAGGCGAACTGGTCCGACCGGAAGTCCACGGGCTGGCCGCTCGCCTGCTCCGGCGACATGTAGCCCGACGTGCCGACGACCGCGCCGTCGCGCGTCTCCTCGGTCACGGTCAGACCCTGGCGGTTGGCGCCGTTGCCGTTCTCGCGGTACTCGATCTTGGCCAGGCCGAAGTCCAGGATCTTGACGAAGCCGTCGCGGGTGACCATCACGTTCTCGGGCTTCAGGTCGCGGTGCACGATGCCGGCGCCGTGGGCCTGGGCGAGCGCGTCGGCCAGCTGCGCCGCGAGGTTCAGGGCCTTGCGCACCGGAAGCGCCCCCGCGTAGAGAAGGTCCCGCAGCGTCCGGCCCTCGACGAGCTCCATCACGATGAACGGCGTCGCCGCCGAGCGCCCGATCTCGTGGATCGTGACGATGTTGGGGTGGTTCAGTGCCGAGGCCGAGCGGGCCTCCATCTCGAAGCGGGACAGCCGCAGGGGGTCGCGCGCCATCTCGCCCGAGAGCGCCTTGACCGCGACGTCGCGTCCGAGCCGGGTGTCGCGGGCGCGGTAGACCTCTCCCATGCCGCCGGCCCCGAGGCGGGACACGATCTCGTACTGCCCGAGCCGAGTGCCTGCCGCGATCTGCATTGTCATCAGGGTCGAACGGGAGCCATGTCGAAGATACGTGCCACGCCGCCAGGAGTTCCGCGCCGAGTGACGGAGGGGGCGATCCCGGGGATCGATGCTGCCTTCCGGGGGACCGGCTATTCCATCTGGGTCTCGGTCGAGCGTCCCGAGGGGAAACAGCGGAACGTCATGGCGGCCGGACCCACCCGGATCTCGTCCCCGTCCGCGAGCGATTCGGACGACGCGATCCGCATCCCGCCGAGCCACGTCCCGTTCTTGCTCCCGAGGTCTTCGAGCGCCGCGCGGCCGGCGTGGATCACGATCCGCGCGTGCTGGCGGGAGACCGTGGCGTCCTCGATCGCGATCGTCGCGCACGGGTCGCGCCCGAGGAGATTCTCGCCCTCGCCGAGCGGCACTTCGTACAGGCCCCACACGAGGCGAAAAACGCTGTCTTCGTCCGCGGTTCGCGCGGCCCCGTCCGAGAACGCGTAGCCGAATCCGTGCACGGTCCGCAGGTAGCGCGGCTCGCGCGCGTCGTCGCCGATGGCGCGGCGGATCTCCGACACGAGCGCCGAGAGGCTCGCCTCGGTGACGAACGCGTCGGGCCAGAGCGCGTCGAGCAGCTGCACCTTCGACAGGGCGCGCGGGCGGCTGGCAACGAGAAGGCCGAGCAGCTCGAAGGCGCGCGGCGAGAGGGGCACGGCCCCGGCGCCGCGCCGGACCTCGCGGCGGACCGCGTCAAAAGTGCACTCGCCGAATCGCATGTGCATCTCTGGCCCCCAAGAAATCTCCATGAAATCCGAAGCGAACCATCAAGACCCCGGAGCCTGCCGGGCGCGATCGTCAGGGATAGCGGAGGAGGCGCCCCGCGAATTCCCGGCCACGCGCTCTCCGACGCGGGGGGCGCTCCATGGACGTGCCGCGCGCGAACTCGATCCTCCCCCGGTCCTGCCTGCTCGCACTCGCCGTGCTCGCCGCGGCCGCCGGGTCCCCGGCGGAGGAATCCAGGGATGCGCTGCCCGCCGTGGGCGCGCCCTCGCTCGCGGTCCCCTTCTTCGTCGACCGCAAGATCGGCGACGGCATGCGCGGCGCGCTCGAGGAAGCCGCGCGTCGACTGTCCGACAGCCGCTGCCAGGACGTCCTCGGCGACTTCACCGACGGCCGCGGCCGGACGCTCGAGGCCAACCTGCGCGCGACCGGGCAGACGCTGCCGTGCGTACCTCGGCTACGTGCTCTTCTACGACGGCAGCGCGACGGAGCCCTGCGAGAGCGAGCGCGTGCTCGCGTGGACGAGCCCGGGCAGCCGCGCCGTCCACGTCTGCTGGAGCCAGTTCTCCTACTGGCAGCGCCAGAACCTCGGCTACACGGCGACCATCGTCATCCACGAGACCCTCCACACCCTGGGCCTCGGCGAGCGCCCGCCGACCTCGGGCGCGATCACCGCGAAGGTGATCGAACGGTGCGGCGCGTAGCGCTCAGCCCTCGAGCTTCAGGAACGGGGCGACGGCGCGGGCGAAGGCCGCGGGCTGCTCGCGGTGGGCCAGGTGGCCGGCGTTCGGCAGCACGACGAGGCGCGAGCCCGCGATGCGCGCCGCCAGCCGCGTACCGTCGGCGACGGGCAGCAGCCGGTCCTCGGCGCCCCACACGATGAGCGTCCGGACGTGGATGCGGTCCTCGAGGCCGTGAAACCGGCTGCGGTGCGTCCGGATCGCGGCCAGCGCCGCGCGCCGCGTACCCGGGACCGTCAGGGGAATCCAGGCGTCGTCGATCACGTGATCGGTGACGCGCGCCGCGTCCGCGAAGAGCCAGTGCCGCAGGCCGTACGCCACGAGCGGCCGGCGCGCCGTCGCGAGCGCCGCCTCCCCGATCCGGCGCGCGCGCAGCATGCCCACGGGCAGCGGGACCCGCGCCTCGGCCGTCGCGGGCGCCGCGAGGACGAGGTGGGTGACGCGCTCGGGATGCTCCGCCGCGATGAGCATCGCGATCGCCCCGCCGAGCGAGTTGCCCACGAGCGCCGCCCGGCGGATCCCCCGCGCGTCGAGAAAGGTGAGCAGCGCCCGCGCCGCCCCGTCCACCGTGTAGTCGTAGGGCCACGGTCGGTCCGAACAGCCGAAGCCGGGCAGATCCACCGCGATGGCGGGCCGACCGGCCGACGCCGGCCCGAGCACGTCCTGCCAGGTCGCGGACGACGCGAGCAGCCCGTGCACGTATACGACCGGATGGCCCACGTCCGGGAGTCTCGCGCGAACGCCAGCGCACGCCGTCCACCATGGTGTCGCGGTGACCGGGGGGCGGAGGAACGAGGGCGGGGCGTGCAGGCATCGCCGCGGATTATCCGCGATCCCGATACACTCCGCCCGTGCCGACCTGGAAGATCACGCTCGAGTACGACGGAACGCGATACCGCGGGTGGCAGTCTCAGAAGAACACGGACCGGACGGTGCAGGCAACGCTGCTGCGCGCGGCGCACGAGTTGTTGGGCGCCGACGCGACGTTGAGCGGCGCGGGCCGCACGGATGCGGGCGTGCACGCCCTCGCGCAGGTCGCGCACCTGAAGGCGCAGAAGACGCTGCCGGAGGCCGACGTCGCGTGGGGCCTCAACGAGCGCCTGCCGGCCGACATCAACGTGACCCTCGTCGAGAAGGCCCCCCCGCGCTTCCACGCCCGCCACAGCGCGACGAGCCGCACGTACCTCTACCGCATCTCGCGGCGCCGCACGGCCTTCGACAAGCCGTTCGTCTGGTGGGTGAAGGACCGGCTGGACTTTGCCGCGATGCGCCGCGCCGCGAGGCTCTTCGAGGGGCGGCACGACTTCCGGTCGTTCTGCGAGAACCCGGAGGGCCAGGAATCGACGCTCGTCGTCGTCGAGAAATGCGACGTCGCGGAGGTCGGACAGGAAGTCCATTTCCGGATCACCGCGTCGCATTTCCTCTGGAAGATGGTCCGCCGGCTCGCGGGGACCCTCGTGGAAGTCGGGCGCGGCAACCTCGATGGCGCCGGCGTGGAGAAGCTGCTGCGGGACAAATCGACCGAGCCCGCGAAGTGGACCGCGCCGCCGTCGGGACTCTTTCTCGAGAGAGTGAAGTACTGAGCGCCGACGCCTGGGACCCCGAGCGCTACGCCCGGTTCGCCGCGGAGCGCGCGAAGCCGTTTTTCGACCTCCTCGCTCTCGTCGCCCCGATTCCGGGCGGGCGCGCGGTCGATCTCGGGTGCGGGCCGGGCGAGCTGACGGCCGAGCTGCAACGGCGCACGGGAGCCGCGGAGACGCTCGGGGTCGATTCTTCCGACGCGATGCTCGCGAAGGCGGCGCCGCACGCGGGCGGCGGGCTTCGGTTCGAGCGCGGCGACATCGGCGCGTTTGCGCCGGCCGAGCCGTTCGACCTCGTCTTCTCCAACGCGGCGCTCCATTGGTTGCCGGATCATCCCGCACTGCTCGCGCGGCTGACCCGCTTCGTCGCGCCGGGCGGCCAGCTCGCGTTCCAGGTGCCGGACAACTGGGATCACGCGTCGCACCGCGCGGCCGAAGAAGTCGCGGCAAGAGAGCCCTTCGCGGGCGCGCTCGGCGGATCGGCACATCCGCGCAACGTTCTGGCGCCCGAGGCGTACGCCGCGATCCTGGACAGGCTCGGTTACCGGGAACAGACGGTGCGGCTCCAGGTGTACGGGCATCACCTCGACTCGCGGGAAGGGATCGTCGCGTGGGTCGAGGGGTCGCTGTTGTCCGAATACCGCCGGCGGCTGCCGTCCGGCCTCGACGCGCAGTTTCTGATCCGTTATCGCGAACGGCTCTTCACGATGGTTCCGGACGATCGCCCGTACTTCTTCAGTTTCCGCAGGATCCTCGTCCGGGGCCGTCGGCCCGACCCCGCTCTTCGGTAGCCAGACGGCCGCGTCCGCGCGTCGCGAGGGGCGTCCTGCGGCCCGTGAACTGGAAGGGTCCCGGACCGTTCAAGGGCGGGGACGCCGTGCGTTAAACTAGGTTAATGCGGTCCGTGCCGCCACTCTCCATGAAAATCGTCTCCCGTCGTCCAGCGGGCGAGGACGTCTTGCGCGACAGCGCCATCCTCCAACGCACTCTCAACCGGCTGCGGGGTCGTCACCTCGTGCCGCGCGGCGTGTACCGATTCGAAACCCACGAGGAAGCCGACGAATGGATGACGCGACAGATCGTGGCTACTCACGCGCGCCTGAGCTCGAAGACCTCGCCGCCGTCTGTCGATCCCTGAATCGCGAGGGGGTCAGGTACCTCCTGATCGGCGGCTTCGCGGTCATTCTGCACGGCCTCGTCCGGACGACGAAGGACATCGACATCCTCCTGGACCCCTCCGAAGAGAACATCCGTCGCGTGAAGCGTGCCCTCGCCTCTCTCCCGGACAACGCCGTGGCGCTGATCGCGGATGACGAAGTCGGCAAGTACCAGGTGGTTCGCGTCGCCGATGAGATCGTCATTGACCTCATGGCTCAGGCTTGCGGAGTCACTTACGCCGAAGCCGTGGCCGATGGGGCCGAGTCCCGGATGCTCGGGGACGTCTCCATACCGGTTGCGAAGCGCGAGGTCCTCATCCGCACCAAGAACACCCTGCGCGACAGCGACCGGAGCGACGTCGGATTCCTTCGCCGGCAGATCGAGGAAGAGCAGTCCCGAACGAAAACCTGATTTCCGCGTCGAAGCGGTCTACAGGACGTCGGCGGATTCGAGGGCGTGGGCGAACGCGGTGCGCCAGAGCCCGGCCAGCTCCGCAACCGGCTCGTCGATGAGCTGACGGCCGCGCGCCTCCATGCGGAAGCGGTCGCCGCCGACCCAGCCGGACGCTGAGAACGGGACGCCCTTCTCGCGCGCGAGGGCGCGGACCGCGGCTTCGTCGTCGGGCGCGAAGGAGATCAGCGCCCGACCGGTCGATTCGCCAAAGAGGACGGCGCTCGTGCGAGCCGCCGAGTCGAGCACGATCGACGCGCCCAGTCCACCCTGCATGGCGCACTCCGCCGCGGCGACGGCGAGGCCGCCGTCGGAGACGTCGTGTGCGGAGGCGACGAGGCCGCGCTCGGCGAGCGTCGCGAGCAGGTCCACCAGGCGCTTCTCGGCGTCGAGGTTCACCTCGGGGCAGGGGCCCTCGTCGCGGCAGCGGATGGTGCGCAGAAACTCCGAGGCGCCGAGCTCGTCGCGAGTCTCGCCGAGCAGCGCGACGAGGTCGCCCGACTTCCGGAAGGCTACCCGGACGTGTTTCTCGACGTCCTCCATCAATCCGACCATTCCGACCGTTGGCGTGGGCGGGATGGCGCGGCCGTCGGTCTCGTTGTACAGCGACACGTTGCCCGACACGACCGGCACGCCGAGCGCGCGGCAGGCGTCGGCGATGCCGCGCACGGCCGCTTCGAACTGCGCCATGACCTCGGGCTTCTCGGGGTTGCCGAAGTTCAGGCAGTCGGTGATCGCGAGCGGGCGCGCGCCCGTCGCCGCGACCGAGCGCGCGGCCTCGGCGACGGCGATGGCGCCGCCGCGGTAGGGATCGAACGAGCAGAAGAAGGGGTTGACGTCGCTCTTCATGGCGATCCCCTTCTTCGTGCCCTTGACGCGCAGGACGGCGGCGTCGCCGCCCGGACGCTGGACCGTGTTCGACTGGACCATGTGGTCGTACTGGGTCCAGATCCACGACTTTTCGGCGACGTTCGGCGCCGCGAGCAGGCGCTTGAGCACGTCGCCGTAGTCCGCGGGCTCGGCCTCGCTCTGCCAGAGAAACGGCCCGGCCGGCAGCGCCGCGGCCGCACGCGGCCGGTCGTACATGGGCGCGCGGTCCGACAGCGGCGCCGCCGGAAGGTCCGCCACGATCTTGCCGTCGAAGAAGAGGACGACCCGCCCCGAGTTCGTCACGCGCCCGATCTCGACCGCATCGAGCTCCCACTTGTGAAAGATCGCGAGGACCTCGTCGAGCCGGTCGCGGCGCGAGACGAGGAGCATGCGCTCCTGGGACTCCGACAGCATGATCTCGTACGGCGTCATCCCGGTCTCGCGCGCAGGGACCTTCGACAGGTCGATCTCGACGCCGCTGCCCGCGCGGCCCGCCATCTCGAACGTCGAGGACGTCAGGCCCGCGGCGCCCATGTCCTGGATGCCGACGACCGCGTCCGTCTGGAAGAGCTCGAGGCACGCCTCCATGAGGAGCTTCTCGGTGAAGGGGTCTCCGACCTGCACGGTCGGCCGCTTCTGCTTCGCCTCGTCGGCGGCAAACTCCTCGGAGGCCATCGTCGCGCCGTGGATGCCGTCGCGCCCGGTCTTGGATCCCACGTAGACGATCGGGTTGCCCGCGCCCTCGGCGCGGCCGAGGAAGATGCGGTCGCTGTGGACGATGCCGAGGTTCATCACGTTGACGAGGATGTTGCCGTCGTAGCCCTTGTGGAAGGTCGTCTCGCCGCCGAGCGTCGGGATGCCGATGCAGTTGCCGTAGCCCGCGATGCCCCGCACGACGCCGTCCACGAGGTGCTTCATCCGCGGCGCGTCGAGGCGGCCGAAGCGCAACGAGTTCAGCGACGCCATCGGCCGCGCACCCATCGTGAAGACGTCGCGCAGAATGCCGCCGACCCCGGTCGCCGCGCCCTGGTACGGCTCGATGAAGGAGGGGTGGTTGTGCGACTCCATCTTGAAGCACACGGCCAGGCCCCCGCCGATGTCCACGACGCCGGCGTTCTCGCCGGGGCCCTGGATGACGCGCGGGCCGGTCGTCGGGAACTTCTTCAGGTGAATGCGCGACGACTTGTAGGAGCAGTGCTCGCTCCACATCGCCGAAAAGATGCCGAGCTCGACGAGGTTCGGCTCGCGGCCGAGGATCGCCAGGATGCGCGCGAACTCCTCATCCGAGAGGTTGTGCTCCGCGACGAGCTCACGACTGATGGACGGCATGGAGGCCGCAGCATACTGAAACTCGCGGGTGTCTCGCACGCCGCCCGGCCCGATCACGGCGCGAGGCCGGTCAGCTGCCAGAGCTCGGAAAGCGACGCACGGTTGACGCTGTAGGCCCAATAGCGTCCGTTCCGCGTTACCAGAACAGGACCGACATAATACGAGCCGGCAGCGTCCGGAGGAGTGAGAGTCTTCCAGAGCTCTTTTCGCCCGGTCGCCAAATCGAATCGCTCGATGCGCACAGGGAGGCCGTCGCGGTAAACAAACAGGGATCGTCCATCCTCGCTCCAGGACAGGAGGTGGTCTCCCAGAACCAATCCCTCGACAGCCCGCGATGGGCCGCCATCGACCCGGTAGAGCCTCAATCCGCCCGCCGTGTCCTTCAAGACAACGGACTCCTTTACGGCAACCTCTTTTCCGTCCGGAGATACGAGGAATTCGTCGGGCCTGCCAGAGTCTGAGATGGCGCGCGGGGCCTTGCCCGTCTCGTCGGAGACGTACAGGCGTTTCTGCCCGTCCTTCCCGGTCGCCGTGAACAGGATCGATTTGCCGTCCGGCATGAATCCGAAGTCCTCGCGCACGAGCTCGCCGATCGAGACTGTCTTGCCCGGACCCGGCCCCGTCGGAGTCAATCTGAACTCGTGCTCCGATTCGGAGGCGCTCAGAACCCACTTGCCGTCCGGCGAGAGGGAGGATTTCTCATTGCGAACTTGAGGAAGGATCGGAACAGCCGGAGAGCCATCCGTGCGACGAAGATAAACCTCGGTTGTGTCGTGGAAAAGCACCGTCCCGCCATCCTCCGAGATGTCGTCGAGCCAGGAACTGGTGAGCCACCCGAGGTTTCTCTCGGAGGGCTCCGTCGAGGATCCGAACATCAGGTCAACCGTGAACTTCTGCTGCACGACCAGCAGTCGCCTGTCCGCCGACGAGTCCTGGATCAGGAAATCGCCCGTTCCCCGGTAAAGAGTCCTGACCCGGCCGCTCAGGTCGACGACGTCAATGTCGGAGGTATGTCCCTTGACGGTATCCGAGGACAGGGAGCCGAACAGCACTTCCCGATCGCCCCGCCACCAGAGACACCCGACGAGGTCCTGGGGCGTCTGGGCACGAACCAGCGTCGTCACCTTTCCCGTCGTGTCCACGATTCGGAGGTCGTGTTCGTCGGGCGCCAGAGCCTGCGTGGACGGCGGGGACTCGATGAAAACGATCTGCTTTCCGCTGCCCGAGACGCGCATCGAATAGCCAAGGTGGCCCTTCGTCTTGTACAGAATCCGCCCGATCGGGTACTCGATCCTCATCTCGTGGTTCTCACGTACCGCCACGGCGAGCTGCGTCCCGTCAGGGCTCCAGTCCGCCGCGACGACGTTTTCGAGGAGCTCCCGCGTGGCCCCGCCCGCCAGAGGCATGATGGCGAGGGTGCCGCTCGCGGCAAACGTTTTCTTGAGCAGAACCGCCAACTCACCCTTGGACGAGACGGCGAGGACGTCGGCGTTCTTGACGCCGAAGGGCCGCGACTCCGTGCCGTCGAGGCGCGAGGTGAAGATCTCCCAGGGAGTCCCCTCCCAGGTGGCGCCGTAGATGATGGATGCGCCGTCGGGAGTGTAGCGAGTACGCAGTACTCTTCCGTGCCGGAACGTCAGCTGCTGGAAGGTCGGCGGTTGATATCGGGCGCTCCGGCGTGCGACGGCGACTGCAGACAGTATGGCCGCAGTCGCGACCGCGATCGCCGCTGCGGCGAGCGCGCGGCGCGACAGAAGGGGCCGCCGTGCGGCAGGCGGCTCGACGTCGGAAATCGAGATCCCCGAGGTGCGGTCGCGCAGCGCCGCCAGATCGCGCGCCAGGTCCGTGGTCGAGGCGTATCGCTCCTCGGGATCCTTCGAAAGACACCGCTCGACGACCCACACGAGGTGAGCGGGAGTCCTGGGAGCCACCGAGGCCAGCGCCTCCGGCTCCGATTCGATGATCGCGGTGAGCGTCTGCGCGGGAGTCGAACGCTCGAAGGCGCGCCCGCCCATGATCATCTCGTACAGGATCGAACCGAAGGAGAACTGATCGGACCGGAAATCCGCCGGCTCCCCGCTGGCCTGCTCGGGCGACATGTACCCGACGGTGCCCAGGATCGTCCCGGCCTCGGTCCCCCGCGACACCGTGAGACGGTCCGTTCCGCGCGAGGCCTCGAAACCCGTGCGCACGAGCTTGGCGAGGCCGAAGTCGAGGATCTTCACAAACCCGTCTCTCGTGACCATGAGGTTCTCGGGCTTCAAGTCCCGGTGGACGATCCCGGCGGCGTGAGCCCTGGCCAGACCGTCGGCCATCTGCGCCGCCAGGGGAAGCAGCTTCTTGATCGGGATGGGGCCGCCCGCGACGAGCTCTCTCAGAGTCTTCCCCTCGACCAGCTCCATCGCGATGAACGAAGTCCCGTCCGCATGGCCGATCTCGTAGATCGTGACGATGTTGGGGTGGTTCAGTGCCGAGGCCATGCGCGCCTCTTTTTCGAAGCGCGCCAGGCGTTCGCCATCGCCCGCCAGCGCCGCCGGAAGCACCTTGATCGCGACGTCCCTCGAGAGCTTCGTATCGCGCGCCCGATACACCTCGCCCATGCCGCCCGCGCCGAGCGGCCGGACGATCTCGTAGGAGGAGAGCCGCGTACCCGCAAGCAGTGTCATCGGGAAGAACGCTCCTTCATGGTCGAGCGAGTCGAACCCGTCCGCTTGAGCACGCGCAGCGTCATCGTCGCGGGCCCGATCCGAACCACGGCGCGGGCCGCCAGAGGCACGGCATTCCGGATCCTGTTCCCGTCGACCCAGGTACCGTTCTTGCTTCCGAGGTCTTCGATCGAGGCTCCTCCGTCGCCGATCGAGATCCTGGCGTGGCGGCGCGAAACCGATTCGTCGTCGATCCAGACGACGGCTTCCCGATCCCGGCCGATGAGGCTGACTCCAGGCTCGAGAGCGATCTCGCGCCGCCCCCAGACGAGACGATAGCCGACACTCCGCGCTCCGGGCTCGGTCCCGACGCGGCTGCCTTCGGGCACGACCGGCGCGATGAAGGCGTAGCCGAAACGCGCGACCGTTCGAATGACGCGAGGCTTGCGCGCGTCGTCGGCCATGGCCGAGCGGAGCTCCACGACGAGGTTTCCGAGGTTCGCGCCGGAGACGTGGACGTCCGGCCAGAGACGCGAGCGGATATCGGCCGTGGATACCGCCCTGGGCCGGCACTCGATGAGCAGGTCGAGCAGCGTGAAGGCCTTGGGCGAAATCGCCAGCGGCCGTCCTTTGCGGATCACCTCGCGGGTGTCCCGATCGAAGACGAAGTCGCCGAACGTGAACCTCATCGGTAACCGGCCAACAACAAGTGCCACCCCCGAGAAATCGGCTCCCCGCCACCGCAATCCTAGCGCAGCGCCCGGAAACCGACGTTAAAGGTTCCTTATGAATCGCTGATCGAAAACCGGTTTGCGCGCCGGCGGTATCCAGGCGTAGATGGGAAAGGCACAACGAAATGGAAAACTCCATGAAACGCTCCCGATACCCACTGCGGACTGCCGGCCGTTTCCTTCCTTTCTTCGCCCTGGCAAGCCTGGTTCTCCTCGCCTCGACGGCTTTGGCCGGCGTCAATACGTGGACGACCAACGAGCCGGCCGGGGAATCCGTTCAGGCGCTGGCCATCGACCCGTCGAACCCGGCCACGCTCTACGCCGGCACTGCGAGCGGCGGCGTCTTCAAAACCACCAACCGTGGAAGCAGCTGGACCGCCGTCAACACCGGGCTCACCAGCCCGAGTGTCAATGCCCTGGCGACCGATCCTTCCGCGCCGCAGACTCTCTACGCGGGCACGTCGGGCGGCGGCGTCTTCAAGAGCACGAATGGCGGCGGAAGCTGGACCGCGGTCAACGTCGGCATCACCGACACAAAGGACCCTGTCAACGCCCTGGCGATCGATCCTTCCGCACCATCCACGGTGTACGCGGCCACGCTTGTTGGTTTCTTCAAGAGCACCAGCGGCGGGCAAAGCTGGAGCGTCCCGAATACCGGCGTGACCGAGAGCCCGTCGATGCCTCTGCCCTGGCCATCGACCCGACCGCTCCGGCCACGATCTATGCCGCCGCAGGCGCCTCAGTCTTGAAGAGCGCCGATGGCGGGGGAACCTGGACGACGAGCTTCCGTGGCGAAATCGTCCATTCCCTCGCAATCGATCCCTCGACAGCGGCCACGATCTACGCCGGTACGGACGGGGATGGTTTCGGTGTTGTGAGGAGTACCGACGGCGGGGCCAATTGGAGCAACCCGGTCAACGCGGGGTTGCCCAGCACCACCGTGTCTGCGATCGCGATCGATCCAACGACGCCGTCCACGGTCTACGTCGGCACGTCGGACGCGGGCGTTTTCCGGAGCACGGACACGGGGGCAAGCTGGACGCCGATCAACGCCGGCCTCGGTAATCTGGTTCTCAGCGCCCTGGCCATCGACCCTTCGATGCCGACCAGGCTCTACGCGGCCACGGGTTCCGGAGTCTACGAAGTCGACGACTACCTGGTTGACGAGCCTTGCTTTCCCGGCCCGACCACTCTCTGCCTGAGCGGTGGCCGTTTCCAGGTGACGACGGCGTGGACCACGGCGACGGGCCGGGGAGTCGGGCAGGCGGTCGCCCTTGCCGGAGGAGACACGGGCTATTTCACGTTCTTCGACTCCGGGAACGTGGAGGTGGCGGTCAAGATCCTGAACGGATGCGGCTCCAACGGAAGGTTCTGGACCTTCGCCGGCGGACTGACCGACGTCGGCGTCGTCATGACAGTGATCGATAGTCTGACCGGGACGGTCAGGACCTACACCAACCCGCAGGGGACTCCCTTCCGACCGATCCAGGACACGGGCGCGTTCGAGACCTGCGCCGCCGCGCCGACGGGCGGCGTCCGGCCGTACGACGCCTCTGGTGCTGCGTCGCTTACTCCGAGGGTCGTCGAGTCACCCGTGGAGCAAGCCGCGGGGCCCTGCTTCCCCGGCGCGACGACGCTTTGCCTGAGCGATTCCCGCTACCAGGTTCGCGCGCAGTGGGTCGCGAGCAGCGGCGCGAGCGGCGCGGGCCAGGTGGTCAACCTGACCGCGGACACAGGCGCCTTCTGGTTCTTTTCCTCGAGCAACTCGGCCGCCGTGCTCGATCTTAGCCCAGTACCCGTTCATCGCCCTGTCACTTTCCTGATGAATGACTGATGGAAAACCAGATTGCCCGTCGTCAGCGTCGGGGCGTACACGGAAGAGGAGTCGCCGGAGGGAGTTCGTCATGCGCCTCGTCGATGGACAGGAGGGATCCATGAACCACGCCGCCCGCCATCGTGTTCGCCCGCTTCTCCAGCTCATCGCCTTCCTGGCCCTGGTCCTCGTTTCCGTCTCGCCCGCCTCGGCTGGCGTCGGCAGATGGACGACCCACGGACCGGACGGGGGAGAAATCCGCGCCCTGGCCATCGATCCGTCCAACCCCGCGACGGTCTACGCCGGCACCGCGGGGGGCGGAGTCTTCAAGAGCACCGACGGCGCAAGCACCTGGAATGCCGTGAACGCCGGCCTGACCAGCACCTGGGTCGCTGCACTGGCCATCGACCCCTCGGCGACGACCACGGTCTATGCCGCCGGCGGATGGCTGGGCGGCATCTTCAAGACTACCGACGGCGGAGGGTCCTGGACGGCCCTCGATGCCGGCCTGACCGACTCCGCCGTCAACGCGCTGGCCCTGGACCCTCGGACCCCGTCGACGGTCTACGCGGGCACCTCCGACGGCGTCCTCAAGAGCACGGACGGCGGGAGCAGCTGGACGGCCGTCAACGCCGGTCTGACCGACTCCTTCGTCTACTCGCTGGCGATCGATCCTTCCGCGCCGGGCACGCTCTATGCCGCCGGGCGCGGCGTCTTCAAAAGCACCGACGGCGGGGAGAGCTGGACGTCCACCGGGTTCCCGAGCAGCGACACGGTCCTCGCCCTCGCCGTCGACCCGGCAGCCCCGTCCAACATCTACGCCGGCACCCTGAGCGAGGAGGTCTACGTCTACGGCAACGTCTTTCGAAGCGCCGACGGTGGGGCGACATGGACCGAGACCGAGGTGGATCACGACGTCTTTGCCCTGGCCTTCGCTGCCTCCCAGCCCACCACTCTCTATGCCGCCACGAACGGCGGTCTCTTCAGCAGCACGGGTGGAGGGAGCTTCCAGTACGTCGGCGACTTCTTCGCCTTCGCCCTGGCGGTCGATCCTTCGACGCCGGCCACCGTCTATGCCGGCGCGTCTTCCGGCGTCTACAAGAGCCTCCATGGCGGGCGGGACTGGACGGCTAAAAACTCCGGCCTGATCGCGGCGCAGGTGTTCGCGCTGGCGCTCGATTCCTCGCTGCCCGCCACGGTCTATGCCGGCACGTATGGAGCCCGCGTCTCGAGGAGCGCGGACGGCGGGGCGAGATGGACGGCCATCGATGCCGGCCTGACAGGCGTCTACGCCAGCGCCCTCGCCATCGATCCGTCGGCGCCCTCGACGCTGTACGCGGGGATGGAGGGGGGCGGGGCCTTCAAGAGCACCGACGGCGGCGCGAGCTGGACGGCCATCGACGCAGGCCTCACGACCATCTACGTCAGCGCGCTGGCCATCGACCCCGTGTCGCCGGCCACGCTCTACGCCGGTACGAACGACGCCGGCGTCTTCAAGAGCACGAACGGCGGAGAGAGCTGGGTCGCCGCCAACAATGGCTTGACGGGCTCCTGGATCGTCGCGCTGCGGATCGATCCTTCGGCAACGGCCACGCTCTACGCGAGCACGAGCAGCGGTCTCTTCAAGAGCACCGATGGCGGGGCGAGCTGGGCAGCAAGCCTCGGCGGAATCTTCTTCTACTCCCTCGCCATCGACCCGGCATCCGACACGATCTATGCGGGCGCCTGGGGAGATATTTTCAAGAGCGGCGATGGCGGGGCGAGCTGGGCGCCCCTCGGCAACGATTTCACGAACCTGACCGTCAACGTCCTGGCCGTCGACCCCTCCAATCGCGAAAGGCTCTTTGCCGGGACGCTCGAGGGCGGGGTCTTCGAGAGCATCGACGCGGGCAGCACGTGGGCGGCGATCAATCCCGGCCTTCGCAATCCGACGGTCCGGGCCCTGGCCATCGGCGGGTCGCCGTCCAGGATCTTCGCCGGCACGGATGGCGGCGTCTACGAGCTCGACCTGGCGGCCCCGGGGCCGTGCGTTGCCTCCGAAAGCCGCCTCTGTCTCGTCGGGAACCGCTATTCAGTCGAGCTCGTGGCCGCGCGCCCGGGAGAGATCCCGAATACGCGCGGCGCCGCCCGATCCCTGAGCGACCGCGCCGGCTACTTCGCCCTTCCGTTTGCGACCGGGGACCCGACGCTTCCGGAGGTCGCCGTCAAGATGCTCGCCAACCGAGCCCTTGGCTCGAGCGGCGCTCCGGTTTTCTACGCCAGCCTGACGACGCTTCCCTACGTCCTCACCGTCACCGACACTCTGACGGGAGAACTAAGGACTTACGCCAGCTCGCTCGATACGCCTCTGTGCGGCGGCGTGGACATCCCTCGGGAGGCGGGGGCGTCAGCGGCCTCGCCGCGCGACGCCCCGAAGTCCGGGACGCCGGCGTTGTCTCTGCTCGGCAACCGGTTCTCGGTCGGTCTCGAAGCACGGCGGCCGGGCTCTGCCTCGAGCATCCACGGAGTCGCCATGGCCTCCGGGGATCGATTCGGGTTCTTCAGTCTGCCCGAGGTCACCGGGGATCCGCTGTTTCCCGAGGTCGTCGTCAAGATGATCGACGCCCGGGCGCTCGACGGCCGCTTCTGGTTTTTTCACGCGGGCCTGACGAGCCTCGATTACACCCTCACGGTGACCGACTCCGTCACCGGCGAGGTCCGAACCTACGAGAGCGCGACACCGTTCTGCGGAGCCGCGGACACCGAGTCCTTCGCCGACGATCCGTGGGGATATTGATCAGCCCTTGAAGGGAAGGGAGGACAGCGGGCCCTCCGCCATCGCCGTGGGGCCCGACGGGAACCTCTGGTTCACCGAGGAGCTCGGCAACAACATCGGCCGGATCACGACCGGACCCACCGGGCCGTGCGCGCCGGACGGGCACACGCTGTGTCTGAACAACGGCCGCTTCTCGGTCACCGCGTCGTTCCGGACGCCGACGGGTTCCGCGTCCTCGGCCACGGCGGTGGCGTTGACCGGTGACAGCGGCTACTTCTGGTTCTTCGAGCCGAACAACATCGAGCTGGTAGTGAAGGTTCTCAATGCGTGCGGCGAGCCGTTCCACTCGTACTGGTTCTTCGCCGCCGGTTTGACCAACGTGGAGCTCGAAATCACGGTGCTGGACAGGCACACGGGCGAGGCGAAGACCTACCGAAACCAGCAGGGCTCGCCTTTCGCGCCGATCCAGGACACAGCGGCGTTCGCGACGTGTTCCTGATCCTCGGGTTCTTCCCGTGGGACGGCGACACTCCGGGTCTGCCGCGGTGACGCGAGACCGGCCGGCTCAGCGCGCCGCCGCGAGCGCCGCCACGGCGGACGCGAACATCCGGATCCCTGCGTCGTTGCCGAGCACCCTTTCGGCGCAGCGGTCGGGATGGGGCATGAGTCCGACGACGTTGCCGTCGCGGTTGCGGAGGCCGGCGATGCCGCGGGCGGCGCCGTTCGGGTTCGCCGAGTCGACGACCCGACCCTCGGCGTCGCAGTAGCGGAAAACGACGCGGCCGTCGCGCTCGAGAGCATCGAGAACCTCGGGCGGCGCCGTGTAGTTACCCTCCATGTGCCCGATCGGCATCGTCACGATCTCGCCCTCGGCATTGAGAGACGTGAAGGGCGTCTCCTCGTTCTCGACGCGCATGTGCCGGCGACCTCGATGAAGAACACCTTGCCGGCGCGCACGTCGCGCACGCCCCCGTGGCCGAGGCGGCCGAGCGCCGCGGCGATCGCCTTGCCCTGCGGATCGAGAACGCCCTCCCTGGGATCGACAGGGAGTGTCCCGCACTCAGCAACTCGCGTGTGTCCGAATCGAAGCTGTGGTCGCCGAACCGGAGTCTCATCGGTCACCGCCAGGAATGGCGCCGCGCCGCAGAGCAAGACGCGGCACTGGGACGATCTTAGCGCAGCGACGGCCGGCGGAGCGACGGTGGTTTCGGTTTCCTGACGAATCGCTGATGAAAAACCGGTTTGCCCGGCGAAGGGATCGAGGCGTACACGGAGGAAGGACCTTCGAAGGAGGCTTTCGTGAACACCATACGGTACGCCCTGCTCGTCTCGACGGCCCTGCTCATGATACTGGTGTGCACCGCTCAGGCCCGCGAGAACGCTTGGACGTCTCATGGGCCCACGGACGTCGGAATCGTCTCCGACGTCGCCATTGCCGGCTCCGCCGCCTGGGCGGCAACGGCGAACGGGGTCTTTCGCTCGACCGACGGGGGCGCGACCTGGCAGCCGTCGGGTCTAGCCGGGGAGTGGATCCTTCAGATCCTCGCGCCATCCTCCGGGGCTGCGATCCTGGCAAATACTTCGGCCGGGAAACTCTACGCCTCGCGCGACGGGGGCGCGAGTTGGGCTGCCCTCCTCGGAATCCCCGCGGTGATCCGGGCGGCCATCGATTCCGCCCGGCCCTCGACCTTCTACGCCGGCGGCGAGGACGGCGCGATCTGGAAGTCTACCGATGCCGGATCGACCTGGCGGCGCGTTTCGACCACGCCCGGCTACGGGCCGGTCGCCTTTGCATTCGATTCGGACGGGGTCTACGTAGCGGTCACCGACCGCTACGACGGTCGCTCCAGGCTCTACAGGAGCTCGGCCGGGGGAATCGGCTGGACTCCGCTGACGACTCCGGAAACCAATCTCACCACTCTCACGACGGGTGCCTCGGCCGGACTGATCTATGCCGGAGGCTCGGAGGGTCTCTGCCGGAGCACCGACTCCGCGGCGACCTGGACCTGCTCGGGCGTTTCCGGATCCACAACACGAATCCTCGAGCTCCCGGCCAGCAACGACGGCGCGCCTGCCCGGATCCTGGTGGCAGGCCAGTTGGGTCTGTACGTCAGCGGCGACGGAGGCGCGACGCAGACGCGCGTGTTCGGATCCAACTTCACCGACCTTGAGAGCCTCGCCTCAGACGCGACCGGTTCTCTCTTGCTCGCCAGCGGAGGCCTCGGCATCCTTCGCAGCCAGGACGGCGGACAGAGTTGGACCTCGGCCAGTGTCGGGCTGCGTTCGGCTTTCGTCAACCAGGTCGCATTGGATCCGCAGAATCCCGCGACTGTCTGGGCCAGTGGCTGGGGCACGGACGGAACCCGCTTTGGGCTCTTTCGATCTGCGGACGCTGGCGTTTCCTGGTCGCTCTCCAGCGGACCCGCGACCTGGCTGTCCTTCCTCGCGGTCGATCCCCATCATCCCTCGACGCTGTACGGGGCCGGGTCGACGTCCGCGGACTGGGCGGTCTATCGCTCGGCAGACGGTGGCGCCCTCTGGACGAGCGCCGCCCTTCCAGGCAAGGCTCAGATCTCCGCCCTGGCGGCCGATCCCGTCTCGCCCGAACGGGTGTGGGCAGCCTCTTTCGGCGGGCTGTTCCGCAGCGACGACGGCGCCCAGACCTGGATGAGCCCTCCGGCGGTGGCGCAGGAGGTTTACAGCATTCTCTTCGACGGCAAGAGGCCGGGGACCATCTACGCGGGGTCCTACTTCGATTACGTGGAGGGCGGCTACTACCCCGGCCCCGAGGGCGGGTCCATCTTCATGAGCCGGGACAGCGGCGCGAGCTGGACGAAGAGCGCTCAAGACATCGGCGATCTCCCGGTGACGATCGCCGCCGACCCCTTTCGCGACGGCGTCCTGTATGTCGGGAACCTGGGCGTTTCTCGCACTGCTGACTACGGCCAGAGCTGGCAGAACCGAAGCCTGGGCCTGCCTCAATTCGGAGTGGTTTCGATCGTTGCCGACCCCGTGCGGTCCGGTTACCTGTATTGCCTGACCGGGGACGGCACCGTGTCCCGTACGATCAACGACGCTCAGGTCTGGCACCCGCTGTCTGGAGGACTCGGGCCCTACCGGGCCCAGGCGCTCGTCATCTCGCCGGACGGCAGGTGGCTGCACGTCGGCACCGTGGGGGGCGGCGTCTTCGAGCTCGACCTGGCGGCCGCCGCGCCGACCTCGCCGTGCGTGGCGAGCGCCACGCGTCTATGCCTCGTCGGCAACCGTTACGCCGTGGATCTTCTGGCCGGGCAGGCTGGACAGCTCCTGAACAATCCCGGCGCCGCGCGGCCACTGGGCGACCGGGCCGGATACTTCGGCCTTCCCTTCGCCACGGGCGAGCCGGACCTGCCCGAGGTGGTCGTCAAGATGCTCCCCGAGGGCGCGTTTGGCGGCGGAGGCGCTCCGGTCTTCTACTCCAGCCTGACGACGCTGCCTTACCTGCTGACCGTGACCGACACGGCCACCGGGCGGATCGAGGACTACGTCAGCAATCTGGACACGCCGTTGTGCGGTGGCACGGATTTGCCTTTCGGCTCGGTGGAAGCGGCGAGCCTGCGCCGCACGGAGTCGGCGAGCGCCGGCGAGACGGTGCTCCGTCTCTTGAACGGCCGCTTCTCGGTCACCCTCGAAGCGCGCGTTCCGCACGGCATCGTCGCGGCCGGCAGGGTCATGGCGTCCCTGGACCAGGCCGGTTTCTTCAGTCTGCCCGACGTCACCGGAGACCCTGGGTTCCCGGAGGTCGTCGTCAAGATGATCGACGCGCGTTCGTTCGCGGGCGAATTCTGGTTTTTCCAAACGGGGCTCACGAGTCTGGACTACACGCTCACGGTCACGGATTCCGAGACCGGCGCCGTCAACACCTACGACAGTGCGGGGCCCTTCTGCGGTGCGGCGGATACGCACGCTTTCACGAACTGAAGCCGGAGCCCGACGAGGAGGAAACATGCGACTCATCCGTATCGTCATCGTGGCAATCTTCCTCGCGAGCCTCGCGCCCGTCGCGCCGGCCCAGGAGAACGTCTGGATGTCCCACGGGCCCACGGACGTCGGGTGGGTCAACGACGTCGCCATCGCCGGCTCGGTGGCCTACGCGGCGACGTTGAACGGCGTCTTCCGTTCCGTCGACCAGGGCGCGAGCTGGCAACCGTCGGGCCTGGAAGGGATCACGATCAATCGGATTGAAGCGCGCCAGGGCGCCCCCGCTGTCTTCGCGCTGGCCACCGGAGTCTGGCCTTCTCCCAACCTCTACGTCTCGAGGGACGCGGGACAGACCTGGTCGAGCGTTCCCGACCAGGAGGCCGCGCTAGTCATCGGCATCGACCCCGAACGACTCTCGACCGTTTACGCGGGATCGAACGCGGGCGAGATCTGGAAGTCGATGGATGCCGGCGCGAACTGGCAACAGGTCTCGACGCTCCCGGCGAGCGGCTACCCTCTGGCGCTCGCCTTCAATTCGAACGCGATCTATGCGCTCACCTCCGACAACCTGTACAAGAGCCTGGACGGCGCCGCCAGCTGGACGACGAGTCAACCGCCCCTGGGGGTTCCCAGCGCCATCGGCGCAGGCTCGGCTGCCGGGGTCGTCTATGCCGCCGTAGCGGGAAGCGTTTGTCGGAGCGCCGATTCGGCGGCAACGTGGACTTGCCTCCGGGCCATTCCCGCCTATGGCGTCTCGCGCATCCTCGAGGTCCCGGGCTCGAGTCCTGCGACCCCGCCCATCCTTCTGTCCTCGACCGGGGGGGTCTTCCTCAGCCGCGATGCGGGAGCGACGTGGACCTCGGCCGGCGAAGGCCTCCACGGCTTTCAGACGGCCCTCGGTTGCGACACCGCCGGATCCCTGGTGCTGGCCGGTACCGACACGCAGGTCTTCCGGAGCCATGACCGTGGCGACACGTGGACGGGATCCGCAGCGGGACTGAAATCCATATGGATCGACGCCATCGCACTCGACCCGCAGAATCCTTCCATAGTCTGGGCCGGCGGTATCGGCAACTACGGTTCGGGCCCCGGCCTCTTCCGATCCACCGACGGGGGCAACTCCTGGTCGCCGGCGGGCGGCCCTCAGGGTCCAGCCGGCGTCAGCGCCCTGGTGATCGACCCGGATCATCCCTCGACGATGTACGCGGGCTGGAGCGCCGTCTTCCGAACGGACGACGGCGGCCAGAACTGGACGCACTCCGCTCCCGATCCCTCGGGCGGCCTCAACTTCCTTGCGCTCGACCCCACCTCTTCTTCGCGGGTCTGGGCAAGCGGCGGGTCGGGACTGCTCCGCAGTGACGACGGCGCCCGCACGTGGGAGCCCGCGTCGATCGCACAGGGGATCTACTGCCTGCTCTTCGACGACCGACACCCGGATACGATTTACGCCGGCTCCTATTGGGATGTGAGCGTCGACTACTACGGTGTAGAGGGGGGCTCGATCTGGGTCAGCCAGGACCACGGCGAGACCTTCACCAAGGATGCCTGGGAATTCCCGAACCCCGTCAATACGCTCGCCCGCGATCCCTTCCAGGACGGGGTCCTGTTCGCGGGAACCTCTTTCAGCGGCGTCTATCGGAGCGCGGACTTCGGAGCAACCTGGGCGAGCGCAAGCGAGGGCCTGGCCCGGGGCCCCTACGGGATCGTCAGCCCGATCCTTCAGCTCGTCGCCGATCCGGTCCGTCCTGATTACCTGTATTGCTCCAACTACGACGGCGTGTTCCGCACCGTCGACGGCGCTCGAACCTGGCAATCCCTCTCGGATGGCCTCCCATCGCAAGTGACGGGGAGGCTGGTCATCTCGCCAGACGGCGGCCGGCTCTACGCGGGCACCGCAGGAGGAGGCGTCTTCCAGCTCGACCTCGCGGCCGGAGCGCCCCCCACGTCGTGCGTCGCGAGCGCGACGCGCCTCTGCCTCGTCGGCAACCGCTACGCCGTCGATCTGATCGATACGCTCCCCGGCACGGGCGCATGGACGCCGGGCTCTGCGCAGTCCCTGACCGACCGGGCGGGATACTTCAGCTTTCCGGCCGTGACGGGGAAACCAGACCTGCCCGAGGTGGTCGTCAAAATGCTCCCGGACGGGGCGTTCGGTCTAAGCGGCGCTCCGCTTTTCTATGCCAGCCTCACCACTCTGCCCTACCACCTCACCGTGACAGACACCCTCACCGGGCGGAGCGAGAGCCACGACGGCGATTCGAGCGAGCCGCTCTGTGGCGGGACCTCGCTCGCCTTTCCGGCGTCGGAGGATTCGGCAGCGCGGCGCGCGATCCCGAAGGCCGCGATCGGGGCCGCGCTCCCTCTGCTGGGCGGCAGGTTCTCGGTCACCCTCGAAGCGCATCGCCCGGGCTCGAGTGAGTCCGCGAACGGCGTGGCCATGGCTTCGGGAGACGACTTCGGGATCTTCAGTCTGCCTGGCTTCACGGGGGACGAGCAATTCCCCGAGGTCGTCGTCAAGATGATCGACGCCAGCGAAATCGCAGGCAATTTCTGGTTCTTCCACACGGGGCTCACGAATCTCGATTACACGCTCACCGTGTCGGATTCCGTGACCGGCGCGGTCCGGACCTATGACAGCGCGGCGCCTTTCTGCGGCGGGGCGGATACGCGCGCCTTCGGTCTGTGGGACTACGACAATCAGGGCGCCCCGCGCCAGAGCCGATGAGGAGAATCGAGGTCAGCGGGCGGCGAGCGCCGCGACGGCGGACTCGAACATCTTGATCCCCTGGGCGTTGCCGAGCAGCGACTCCGCGCAGCGGTCCGGGTGCGGCATGAGGCCGACGACGTTGCCCTCGCGGCTGCAGATGCCGGCGATGGCGTCGGTCGAGCCGTTCGGGTTGGCCGAATGGACGACACGGCCTTCGGAGTCGCAGTAGCGGAACACGACGCGGCCCGTGCGCGAAAGCTCCTCGAGCGTCTCGGGCGGCGCCGTGTAATTGCCTTCCATGTGGCCGATCGGCATCTTGACGACGCTGCCCTTCGGGTACAGCGACGTGAACGGCGTCGCGTCGTTCTCGACCTTCATGTGTATGTCGCGGCAGACGTAGCGCAGCCCGCGGTTGATCTGCATCGCGCCCGGCAGCAGCCCGGCCTCGAGCAGCACCTGGAAGCCGTTGCAGATCCCGAGGACCGCGCCGCCTTTCTTCGCGAACTCGGCGACGCTTTCCATCACCGGGGAAAAGCGCGCGAGCGCGCCCGCGCGCAGGTAGTCGCCGTAGGCGAAGCCGCCCGGCAGGATCACGGCGTCCGCGCCCTTCAGGTCCCGGTCGTGGTGCCAGATGAGCTCGGCCTCGCAGCCGAGGAGGTTCTTCGCGACGTGGTAGCAGTCCTCGTCGCAGTTCGAGCCCGGAAAGACGACGATGCCGAACTTCACTGCAGGACCTTCACGTCGAACCCCTCGATCGTGGTGTTCGCGAGCAGCTCCTCGGCCATCTTCCGCGCGTCGGCCTCGGCCGCCTTCGCGTCGCTGCCGGCGACCTCGATGAAGAAGACCTTGCCGGCGCGCACGTCGCGCACGCCCCCGTGGCCGAGGCGGCCGAGCGCCGCGGCGATCGCCTTGCCCTGCGGATCGAGGACGCCTTCCCTGGGATAGACCCGGACTTCCACTTTCATGCGTCGAATGCCTCCACGCCCGTGATCTGGTCCGCGATTGAGAAGGGAACGTTCCACCCGGAGCGCTCGACGAGGCGCACGAGCATGGCGCGCACGATCTCCGGCGTGTTGTTGGTGCGCGAGAGGTGCGTCGCCACGATGCGCCGCAGCTTCGGTCCGACGGCGCGGAACATGGCGCCCGCCGACTGCGCGTTCGAAAGGTGCCCGAGGCCGCCCGAGATGCGCTTCTTGAGGGGCCAGGTGTACGGCCCGTCGCGCAGCATGTCCTCGTCGTGGTTCATCTCGACGAGCAGCGTCGTCGCTTCGCGCAGAAAGTCCACGAAGTCCTCCTCGGCCCGGCCGAGGTCCGAGGCGATGACCAGCCGCGCGTCGACGGACTCGAACGAGTAGGCGACCGACTCCGCCGCGTCGTGGGGCGTCGCGAAGGCGCGGAAGCCGAGCTCCCCGACCCGGCCGTCCCGGGCCGGCTGGACGCGCACGAAGGGCGTGAAGAGGTCGCCCTCGAGGCCGATCGCCTCGGCCGTGCCGACGGTGGCGTAGATCGGGCAGTCCCAGCGGCGCGAGAAGACCGCGGCGCCGCTCGAGTGGTCGTTGTGCTCGTGGGTCAGGAAGAGCCCGGCGATCGTCGCGGGGTCGATCCCGCGTCCGATCATGCGCCGCTCGATCTCTTTCGCGGAAAGGCCGGCGTCCACGAGGACCCGCGTCTGCCCGGACTCGACGACACATGCGTTGCCGCCGGAGCCGGACGCGAGGACGGTCACACGCACCGCCCGAGCTTAACAAAAAGAGGTCAGCCTCGTCCTGTCGAGCCGAATCCCCCGGTGTGCCGCGATGTCTCGGGCAGGGCGTCGACCTTCTGCAGCGCGGCGCGCGCCACGGGCGCGATCACGAGCTGCGCGATCCGCTCGCCGCGCTCGATCGTGACCGGCTCGGCGCCGAGGTTCGCGAGGATGACGCCGATCTCGCCGCGGTAGTCGCTGTCGATCGTGCCGGGTCCGTTCAGCAGCGACAGGCCCTTCTTCAGCGCGAGGCCGCTGCGCATCCGCACCTGGCCCTCGAAGCCCGCCGGGATCGCGACCGCGATGCCGGTCGGCACGAGGGAACGGGCGCCGGGAGAGAGGGTCAGCGGCTCGGCGAGCGCCGCGCGCAGGTCGCAGCCGGCCGAGCCCGGCGTCGCGTAAGACGGAAGCTCGAGGCCCTCGCCGTGCGGGAGGACGAGAACGGGAAGGATCGGGTCGGACATCGGAGCGTATGGAATCACACTCGGGGCAGGTACGGCCGCAGAGTCTCCGCGACGAGGATCTTCGCCACGCCCCGCGCGCTCACGGCCTCGATGCGCACGAGCGCGTCCGGGTCCGTGCCGGCCGCCGAGAACGTGAAGCCCCAGTCGCGGCGCGCACCCGCCGCCCCCTCGCCCGCCGAGACCTCCGCGACGCGTTGGCCCAGCAGAAGCCGCACGTCCGGTGGCCGCTCGTCGCGGTCGCCGACGGCCCAACCCTTCGCCGTGACGACCCCGTTCTCGACTGCGCCGTGCACGAGAGCGCCGCGCGGGACGAGTGCCGGGCGCGGATCCGGCCCCGCCGGCACCGGCGGACGGCAGAGCACGTACAGGTCCTGAAAACCGCACAGCCCGAGCGGCAGGGCCACGAGGCGCGCGTCGCTCCCGGCCACCCGGGCCGTCACGCCGCGTACGAACTCCGGCGTCACGTAAGAGGTCCCGTACTCGGAGCCGTCCAGGCGCTCGGTCTCGCTGACCGGCAGGAAGGCGATCCCGGACGGCGGCGCCGGCTCCCCCGGCGGCAGCAGCTCCATGCCGTGCACGCTGAAGATCAGCACGCCGCCCGGCGCGACGCGCGCGTACAGACGGTCCATCCACGCCTCGAACCGCCCGGCCGGCAGGTGGCTGAAGAACGACGACGCCGCGACGACGTCGAACGTCTCCTCGAGCGCCAGGGATTCCGGCGCCGCGCCCGCCACGACGCCGCGCACGCCGAACGTGTCCTGCTGGAACCGAACCGCGCCCGGATCGATCTCCGCGACCGTGATCTTCCCGGGCGGGAGCGCCTCGATGAGGAAGCGGGTCGAGCGGCCGTAGCCGCTCGCGAAGTCGAAGAGAGACCGGACGGCCCCAAATCCCCCGAACCGCCACGCGACGAGACCCTGAACTGCGTCGAAGATCTGCCGGCCCGTCGCGAAGTAGAGCAGGGTCGCCGCCTCCGCCGTCCGGTGCGGCGCCGCGAGCTCGAAACGGTACATCTCGTCCGCCGGATGGATCCGCGTCGAGACCGTCACAGGGCTTGGGCCAGCTCCGCGGCGGACACCGAGTAGCGCCCGACGTTGCCGACGACCGATACGGACAGCGCGCGCCCGTCGAGCACGCGCCGCGCCTCCTCGTCGATCTCGGCGAGGGTCACGGCCTCGACCTTCGCGATCAGCTCCTCGATCTTCTCGGTGCGGCGGAAGTAGAGCTCGTGGCGCGCGGCCGCGGACATCCGGGACACCGTCGACTCGAGCGCGAGGACGAGATTGCCGGCCAGGTTTTCCTTGGCCCACGCGAGCTCGCGCGGCCGGACTCCCCCGCGCTTCAATTTCGAGAGCTCGGCGAGCGTCACGTCCATGACGCGCGGCAGGTTCTTCGAGGCGCACGCCGCGGAGATCGACTCGTAGCCGCCCGCCATGTAGGCATTGAGCGAGGAGCCGATCGTGTAGACGAGGCCGCGCCGCTCGCGCACCTGCTGGAAGAGCCGCGAGGACATCCCGCCGCCGAGGACCGTGTCGAAGAGCGCGCCCGCGAAGCGCCGCCCGCTCGCCTGGGAGCTCGCCGCCATCCCGAAGCAGAGGTGCGCCTGCTCGAGCCCGGGCTTCGACTGGATGCGGGCATGCCGGTGGGACCGCGGCGCGCGCGGCCGGGCTTCGGGGAGGCGGCGGCCGCGGCGCGTCCGCCGGCGGAAGACCCGCTCGATCGCGCGCAGCGCCTCGGCCTCGTCCACGCGGCCGGCGACGGCGACGACGAGCTGACCCGGGACGTACCGAGACCGGTAGTAGCGGTAGATGTCGTCGAGCCGGATCGCGCGGATCGTCTTCTCGGTGCCGAGGATCGGGGCGCCGAGGGGATGGTCCTTCCAGAAGGCGCGCACGAAGTTTTCGTGCGCAAGGTCCTCGGGGTTGTCGTTCGCCTCCCCGATCTCCTCGAGGATCACGCCCCGCTCGACCTCGACGTCCGCCGCGCCGAAGGCGGGCGACAGCACGACGTCCGCGACGAGGTCGAGCGCCTCGGCAAACCGCGTGTCGAGCGTGCGGCAGTAGAAGCCGGTGTACTCGCGGGTCGTGAACGCGTCCACGTCGCCGCCGAGCCGGTCGATCTCCCGCGCGATCTCGGCGTTCGAGCGCCGGCGCGTCCGCTTGAAGAGCAGGTGCTCGAGGAAGTGCGAGAGCCCCTGGCGCGCGGCCGGCTCCGTGGCCGAGCCCGCGCGCACGAAGAAGCCGAGCGAGAACGAGCGCACGTCCGCCATCCGGTCGACGAGGACCGTGACGCCGTTGTCGAGGACGCGCCGCACGACCACGGCGGGGAGCCTACCGCCCCCCGCTCGGGGGCGGGGTGTAGTGCGGGCCGCGCAGGATGTTCGGATCGAAGCTCGGGCCGTTCTCGTTGTCCGCGTCGCCCGCGAGGAAGCGCCACTCGTCCGTGAAGCTGCGGCCGCGCCATTCGAAGATCGCCTTGCGGCGCACCTTCGTGCGCACGCCGATGATGGGCCCGACGGGCTTGCCGGTCTGCGGCCCGAAGGACGAGGACGAGGGCGGGGTCGGCGTAACCCGGGTGCTCCCGCCGCCCCCGAGGAACCCCGGCGTCGGCGTGAGATCGTCTCCGAATCCGAACCCCGGCGTCGGCGTCGTCTGGCCGGGCCGCGGCGTGCGGTTGAAGCCGGGGCCGCTGCCCCCCGGCGGCGGCACGGCCCCCATCGGCACGGCCTCGGGCGAGCCGACGATGATGACCTGCCAGTCGTCGCAGTTGCACATCGGGTCCTTCCAGAGCTTGCGGATCGAGCGCGGCTTGACCTTGGAGAGCTCCTTCAACTCGTTCGGGAAGCGCCCGTAGCGCTTCTGGAAGGCGAGGACCGCGCGCGCGTACTGCTTGCCGCGGAAGATCAGCTCCTTCTCGCGGTCCCGCTCGATGATCGTCGCCACCGTCGGCCCCACGGCCGCGAGCAGGATCACGATGATCGCGATGGCGACCACGACGCCGACCAACGTGAAGCCGCGCTCACCGCGGCGCCCGGGTGTCACCACTCGCTATACAGCGTGCCGTCCAGCGCCTTCTCCTTGGAGTTGCTGTGGACGTCGACGATGCCGGGGACCGGGGGCTCGGCGTTGGGATCGTCGGGCTCGCTCGGCTCCTCCTCCATGGTGACGACCCAGTCGGACGCCTTGGTCATGGGGTCGAGCGGGATCTTTCGCATGTAGCCGTCCTTGATGAGGACGGTGAGGTCGACGGGATAGTTGCCCTTGTCGCCCTTGTACTGGTCGATCACGCTGCGGAAGGTGAACAGGTCCCCGCGCAGGGTCGCCTCCCGCGCCCTCTTCGGCGAATCGCGCAGCGCCGGCACGGCGATCGCCGCGAGGATGCCGATGATCGTCATGACGACGAGCAGCTCGAGCAGCGTGAAGCCCGATTCGCGGGAGCGTCGCATCGTCACCAATCCTTGTAGTACGTCCCGTCGAGGGCGCGCGCCTCCGACAGGGAGTAGACGTCGTACACGTTCTGGCCGCCCCAGGAGAACGAGTCGGACTCGTCCTGGTAAGAGCGCAGGCCCCACTCGGCCTTGCTCGTCATCGGATCGATCGGGATCTTGCGCATGAAGCGGTGCTTCTTGGCGACCTGACCCACGAGGTTGACGCCCTTGACGAGCGTCTCGAGCTCGGGGGGATAGCCTTCGCCGCCGACCTCGAGCGGGATGAGCCCGGAATCGGACATCTGCTTGTACTTGTCGATCGTGTCGCGCATCATCCGCAGCTGGTAGCGCAGTTCCAGCTCCTTCTCGCGGCGCAACGAGTAGCGGGCCACGGGCACGGCCATCGCCGCGAGGATCGCGATCATCGCCGCGACGATCGCGACTTCCACCATCGTGAAGCCGGCGTCGCCCCGGCGGCGCTTCGGTGCAGACGGCGTCGTCACTGGACGTCGATCACCGTCGGCGTCGCGGCGACCGCCGCCCCCGACAGGTCCGTCGGCTCGAAGGTGAGGGTCGCGCGGCCCGGCGCGATCCCGCGCAGCGTGACTTCGGCGAGGGCGCGCGTGCCCCCGAGCTCCTCGGCGCTGGGAAACTGGATCACGATGTGATCGTTCTGCACGACCGCGTTGGCGACCCCGGTCCCGCTTCCGAGCACCGGCTTGACGACGACGGGCTTGACGACCGCCGGATCGAACTTGATCGCGACCGTCCCGCCCGTCAGGGCGGCGGCCGAGGTCGCGCGGACGAGGATGCTCTGCTGGGCCCCGACCGCGAGGGCAAGGTACGCCGGATCGAAATCGAAGAATGCCTGCTCCGGCGCCGCGTCGGCGACCTCGGATTTCGCGGCAACCCCGACAGCGGCCCCCGACGAAGACGAGGACAGCGACGCCTGCGGCGGGACCTTCGCCTGCGGAGCGCCGGGAGGCGGCGGCGCGGGCGCCGGCTTGAAGATGTCCGTCGGCCCGCTGCCCGGCGGTGCGATGTTGTTGATGCCCGGGTTGACCGGCTGTGCGGGCTGCGCCGGCTGCGGAGGAACCCGTCCTGCCGGGTTTACCATCCTGCCGCCCGCCGGCTGCTCGAAGGGTCCGTTGTCGCGCGTCGGGTTCTCGATGCGTGGGCCGCCCTGGTACGAGATGTTCTGGTCGGTGCCGACGAAGTACGGCGTCACGTCGTCCTCCGTCACGTCGGGGATGCGGATGATGTGCGGCGTCAGCGTGAGGACGAGGTCGGTCGTCCGATGGTCGTTGGTGTTGTGGTTGAACAGCAGGCCCACGACCGGGATGTCGCCGATGAACGGGATGGTGTGCTTGATGTCGGACTTGTCGAGCCGGTAAAGCCCTGCGAGGAAGTTCGTCTCGCCATCCTTCAGGCGGATGTTCGACGAGATCGTCCGGGTGCCGAACTGGGGCTGCGTCGTCCCGGGCGCGTAGCCTTCCTGATTCGAAACCTCGACCATCAGCTTGAGGGTGACTTCCTTGTTGTGATGGACGCGGGGCTCGACCTCGATCTTGATGCCGATGTCCTGGTACTGGAAGGAGGTGACGGGCGACGTCACGGCCCCGCCCGTCCCGGCGCCCACGCTCTGGAACGACGTCACGGGCACGGGCACCTTGCTTCCGATCAGCAGCTGCGCCTTCTGCCCTTCCGAGATCCGGAGCTGCGGCTTGGCGAGCAGCTCCGCGTTGGTGTTGTCCTTGATGAAGGTCAGCGTCGCCGACGGGATCGTGAAGCCGACCGAGCTGATCGCGATCTGCTGCAGCTGACTCCAGCTGAACTGCCCCGCCCCGAGGGGCGCGTTGAGGTTGGTGGTTCCGCCCGGAGCCGGGATCGACGCGCTGATGCTGCGGGGGGTCAGCTCCAGACCGAGGTCCTGCAGATCGCTCGTGTTGATCTGGAGCAGCTCCACGTCGACGACCACCTCGGAGACCTGCTTGTCGTTCTGCTCCACGATGCGCTCGGCCACGGCCACCTTGTCCGCCGTGTCGCGCAGCGTCACGGAATTCTCGGCCTTGTTGATCGAGATGCGCGTCGTCTGGAGGAGCGCGCGCAGGGCATTGGCAACCTCGGTGACGTCCGCGTTCGAGAGGAAGAACGTGCGGATGACGAGGTCCTCGTAGGTCTTGCGGTTCTGCGGCGTGTCGGCCGCGATCAGGATCGTCCGCGAGTCGATGATCTTGTAGAAGTGGTTCTCCTGGCGCAGCAGCGTCTCGAGCGCCTTCTGAAAGTCGATGTTCGACAACACGATCGAAACGTTGTCGTCCTTCAGCTGCGGGTCGAAGATCACGTTGATGCCCGCCGCGTCGGCCAGGGCGCGGTAGATCTGCTTGATCGGCTTCTGCTGCGGGAAGTTCAGGTTGATCGGCTTGTCGCTCGCGGGCTCGAGGATCACGCTGACGGCCCGCGCACCCCTGGTCTTCTTCTTGATGCGCTCCATGTTGGTCTCGGCGTTCTTCTCGACGTCCGCTCTGGCCTTGGCCTCGCGGGCCTTGCGCAGCTCGGTCGCGGCATAGTCGTTGGTCGTGTCCAGCAGCGCCGCCTGCTCGAGCTCGACCACGGCCAGGTCCGGCCGGCCCGAGGCCGCGTACATCTTTCCCTTCTCGAAGTGAAACTGGGATGCCCGGAGCCGCGCGCGCGCGAGCGTCGCCTTGTACCCCGAGTTGCCGGGGTCGAGTTCGAGGGCCCTGGCGTAGTTCATGACGGCGAGGTCGTAGTGGCCCAGGTTTTCCTCCTCCTTGGCCTTCTGGTACGAAGTCGTTCCCGCGCAGGCCGCGGTGGCAACGACCAGCGCCGCCGCGATCGATCGCTTCAGAAATTGCTTCAAGCGCGTCCCCTTCCGAATTTTGGCGCTCATGGCGTGATCCCGAGCCTGCGGGTCTCGGTCTCCGGGAATCCCACGAAGCCGACGTCGATCGACTCGTAGCCGACCTTCTTGAGTATGAACTTACCGAACAGCGTGTCGCCGGTGCGCACGTTCATGACCTGGTCGCCCTGCTGCACGACGGCGATCGGGCGGTCCTTGGGGCCGAACGTGCCCAGGAACTTGAATCCGATGTCCGGCGGCCGCGGCGTCGGCGTGGGCGGCGGCGGCGGCAGGGGCCCGACGAAGCGCACGTCGCCCGGCGCGGGAGGGGCGGGCGTCGGCGTCGGCACGGGCCGCTTCGTCGGGTCGGCGAGGCCGAAGAGATCGCGGCCCGATTCCGGGGCGGCGCCGCGCGGCTTGTGCGCTTCGAAATCCTTCGGGTCGAGCGCCGGCACGTCGTCGGGGTTCACTTCCTTCACGGCGGCGCGCTTGCCGCGCCCCGCGAAGGACGGCGCCTCGTCGCCGGAGGAATCGCCGCCCGGTTTCGGGCGCGCCGCGGCGGTCGAGACCGGCACGGCGGCCGAGCCTGTCCCCGGGCCCCACCGCACGACGGCGAGTACCAGCACGACCGCGAGGGCGGCGAGGAGGATCGCCTGGCGGCGGGAGCCGAGCTTCTGCCCGATCGCGGAAGCCATCAGCCCGCCCTCCGCGCCGAGACGGCGGCCTTGCCCTTGCCCTGGACGTCGTCGGCCGCCCTGCCGGGCGCCGGCTTCTCGGGCGCTCCCGGTTCCTCGCGCTCGGCGAAGTAGGTGACGAGCTCGATCTGGACCTGGACCTGGCCCGGCTGGCTCGAGTCGCGGTTGATCGAGATGTCGCGCACGACGAGCCAGGCCTTGCTCGTCTCGAAGGCCGCGAGCAGCCGCTTGAAGCGCGGATAGTCGCAGTGCACGGCAAAGGTGATGCGCATCTGCAGGATCGGCAGCTTCGTGACCGGAGTCGTCGCGAAGGCGATCTGGGGCACCGCGACACCCGCGTCCTTCAGGATCGCGTGCACCTCCGCCACGACCGGCGCGAGCGTCTCCCGCTCCCGGCCGATCCGCTTGCCGTAGAACGTCTCCATCGCCGCCGAAACGCCGCCCAGGCGCTCCCGCTGTCCCGTCACGTGCGCGGACTCGGCCTCCTCGGCCTCGACCGAGCGCTTCAACGCGTCGCGCCGGGCCTCGAGGCCCGCCCGCCGCGTCTCTGTGCTCGACCGGTAGGCCACGAAGACGCCGAGGTTGACGAGGGCAAACAGCAAGGCCGCCGCGACGAGCGGCAGCTGGCGGCGCCAGACCGCGAGGCCGATCTTCACGGCTTGCCCTCCGGCGCATACCGGCTCGAGAGCTGGAACAGGAACGGATCCGCGATGGCCCCCTCGGGGCTCGACTCGGACCTCAACTCGACTCCGCCGAACACGGGATCCTTCGACAGCGCCGCGATCGTCGGGACGACGGCGTCGCGGTTGCGCGCGACCAGCTGCAGCTCGAGGTTGACGCGGCCGTCCTTGTCGAACATCGGCTGGAGGCGCACGACGCCCACCTCGCCCGGCAGCGTCTTCTCGAGGCGCGCGAGCAGCAGCGTCCACGAGAAACGGCGCTCGGCCGCCAGCCGCGACAGCTCCCGGCTCTCGTCCGCGAGCGCGGACAGGCGGTACGCGGAGAGCGCCGCCCTGGCCGCACGCGACTTCTCCTCGGCGGCGCGCTGGCGCGCCTCGAGGGCCGCAATCTCGGCGTGGACGTCCGCCACGTTGCGCCGGTAGTGCGCAAAGATGCGGAGGTTGGCGACGAGCAGCACCGCGCCGGCGAGGACCAGCACGGCGGCGGCCGCGAAGGCCGGCCGGTCGTCGTGGAACGGCCGGCGCGCGAAGTTCCAGCTCATGCTCATGACTTCCCGTGCACCGCGGCAAACCCCGCCAGCAGCTCCGGCCTCGCGGCGATGCGCTCGTCGAAGCCCTCGTCGGCCCCGAGCAGCCGGCCCGAGACCGGCTGCGGCGACACGGCGAACGCCGAGATCTGCTGGAGCTCGCCGCCGGGCGTTTCGTCGTGCACGAACACGGCCCGGATGCCCGGCCCCTTGAGGCGTTCCGCGTAGTAGGAGAGCGAGAGGCGCGCCTCGCGGTCCTGGTCGTCGTCGGCGCCGGGCGGCCGGGACCGGAAGAAGATCGGTTTCTCGCCGCGCCCGATGAAGAAGGAGACCGCTCCCCCCGAGCGGTGCAGCAGCGCGTAGTCCCCGGCGGCGGCATCCGAGAGCGAGGCCGACAGGCCCTCGAAGAGCGCGAGCGACGCCGGCGCGAGGTAGCCGACCCGCACGCCGAGCTCGTCGAACGCGTGCTCGATCGCCTCGATGGCCGCGCGGGCCGTCGCCGCCGCGAGGACGCGCTTCTCCTCGGAGAGGACCGGCATCGGCTCGTACACGATCGCGAGATCGGCCGCCGCCCCCGGCAGCAGCTTCTTCAGCTTCCAGCCGACCATCTCGATCCCCGCGGCCTGGTCCGACGGCAGGGCCTCGAGCTCGACCGGAAGGATCCGCGCCCAGGAGTCGGGGTACACGACGGAGGCCCGCGTCAGGCGGCCCTCCGAGAGGGCGCGCGCGGCCTTCACGGCCTCCGCGATCGCCTCGCGCGTCACGAGCGGCACGCCGGCCGACGGGCCCCCGAGCGAGCCCGCGGGGTACCGGAAGTGCCGGGCTTCCGCGAAGCCGCGGGGCTCTGCCTCGCGCACGCGCGCGTACGTCACCCCTTCGTCGAGAAGGCAGAACACGTGCGGGGGCACGACGGGACCGAGGAACGGGAACTTCACCGGCCGTTCCTAGTCGACAAAGGTCACCTTGTTGATCTCCTTCAACGTGGTCAGGCCCTCGAACACCTTCGCGAGCGCCGCGTCGCGCAGGAAGATCATGCCCTCCTCGCGCGCGGCCTTCTTGATCTCGGCCGCGGGGCGGCGCTCGAGGATGAGTCCGCGGATCTGGTCGGAGAGGTCGAGCAGCTCCGCGATCGCCATCCGGCCGTGGAAGCCGGTGCCGTTGCACTCGAGGCAGCCCTTTCCCTCGAAGAACTGGCGCCCGCTCGTGTTGGCCGGATCCAGCCCCGCCTCGCGGAGCGCCTCGGGGGGGATCTCGACGGGCGCCTTGCAGTGCTGGCAGATCTTGCGCACCAGCCGCTGCGCGAGGATGCAGTTCAGGGCCGAGACGAAGTTGTAGAGCTCGACCTTCATGTTGAGGAACCGGCCGAGCACGTCCACGACGTTGTTCGCGTGGACCGTCGTGAACACGAGGTGGCCCGTCAGCGCCGACTGCACGGCGATCTGGGCCGTCTCCTCGTCGCGGATCTCTCCGACCATGATCTTGTCCGGGTCGTGGCGCAGGATCGAGCGCAGTCCGCGCGCGAACGTCAGGCCCTTCTTCTCGTTGACCGGGATCTGCGTGATGCCGCGCAGCTGGTACTCGACCGGGTCCTCGATCGTGACGATCTTGTCCTCGACCGACTGGATCTCCGAGAGGCACGCGTAGAGCGTCGTCGTCTTGCCCGAGCCGGTCGGCCCGGTGACGAGCACCATGCCGTACGGCTCGCGGATGAACTTGCGCAGCTTCTTCTTGGTCTCGGCGTCGAAGCCGACGACCTCGAGGTTCAGGCTCTTGAACTCGGCGTTGGCCGACTCCTTGTCCAGGATGCGGATGACCGAGTCTTCGCCGTGCACGGTCGGCATGATCGAGACGCGGAAGTCGATGGTGCGGCCGCGCACCCGCAGCTTGAAGCGGCCGTCCTGCGGCACGCGCTTCTCGGCGATGTCGAGCTCGGACATGACCTTGATGCGGGAGATGATCGTGCCGTGGTGGCGCTTGTCGATCGGGTCCATCGCCTGGTACAGCACGCCGTCGATGCGGTACTTGATGATGACGACGTTTTCCTGCGTCTCGATGTGGATGTCCGAGGCCCGCCGCTGGATCGCGTTGAACACGACCGAGTCCACCAGCTTGATGATCGGCGAGCCGTCCTGCGTGATCCGGTCGATCGTGAGGGTCTCTTCGCCCTCCTCGTCCTCGGAGACGAGCTGCATCCGGAAATCCTCGGTCGCGTCGTCGAGGACGCGCTGCGACGACTCGCTCTTCTGCAGGATGTCGCCGATCGCCGCCCGGCTGCCGACCTTGACCTTGAGGGGCAGGCCCACGAGCAGCTCCAGCTCGTCGAGCCGCACGACGTCGGCGGGGTCCGCGCAGATGATCGTCATCGCCTTGTCGGTCTTCGACTCGGGCACGAAGTGGTAGCGCAGCATCCACTCGACGGGGATCGAGCGGAAGAGGTCCGCATCGATGCGGAAGGCCGCGAGGTCCACGAACGGCAGCCCCAGCCGCTCCGACAGCCCGAGGGCCTGCGCCTCCTCGTCCGCGCGGGACGAGAAGCGGACCACGTCCTCGATGGATTTGCCGGTCGTCTTGCTGGTGGCCATGGCTTCAGCGCCTCACGACTTGATCTCCGACATGAGTCGGAACATCGGAAGATAGACCGAGAGGAGGATCGTCACGATGACGCCTCCCATGATCACGAGGATCGCGGGCTCGACGAACGAGATCACGCGCGCGAGCAGGAGGTCGATCTCCTCGTCGTAGAACTCCGACACGGACGCGAGCATCTCCTCGAGCGCGCCGGACGACTCGCCGACCTTGATCATCTCGATCGTCAGGTCGGTGAAGATGCCGGTCCCCTCGAGCGTCTTCCACAGCTCGCGGCCCTCGCGCACGTGCGGCACGACCTCGCGCACCTTGCGCGAGACGGAGCGGTTGCCGACCGCGTCGGCCGAGTTCTCCAGCGCCGGCACGAGCGGCGTGCCGCCGCCGAGCAGCGTCCCGAGGCTGCGCGTGAACTGCGTGATCGCGAAGCGGCGGAAGATGCCGCCCACGACGGGCAGCTTCAGGATCACGGCGTCGAACCACTCGCGGCCCGCGGTGGTCCTGGCCCAGCGCGAGAGCAGGAACCCGCCGCCGCCGAGCACGCCGGCGATGATCAGGATGTTGTTCTTGAGAAAATTCGCGGCGCCGAGGACGACCACGGTCAGCATCGGCAGGTCGGCGTTGAAGTCCGCGAAGAACTCGGTGAACCGGGGGATGACGTAGGTCATCAGGATCGTGATCAGGCCGACCGAGAGGACAATCAGGATCGCCGGATAGACGAGCGTCGAGACGACCTTTCGCGACAGGGCGATGACGGTCTTCTGGTACTTCACGTAGCGCCGCAGGACGCTCTCGATCTCGCCCGACTTCTCGCCGGCCTTCAGCGAGGTCCAGAAGAGCCGCGGGAAGAGGTCGCCCTCCTCGGCGAAGGCCTCGGAGATCGAAAGCCCCGAGTTGACGCGCTCGCGCACGTCGCCGAGGACGCGGCGCAGCGTCGGGCTCTTCTGGCGCTCGAGCAGGATCTCGAAGGAGCGCACGACCGGAAGCCCGGCCTTCAAGAGCGCGATCAGTTCCTGGTTGAAGATGAGGAACTCGCTCATCTTCACGTGCCCGTGCCCCTTGCCCGGGGACTTCTTGGCGCCGATGCGGAAGCCCTGGCGCTTGACCTCGAACACGTGGCCGCCGCGGCGCTCGACTTCCATGCGCGCCGCTCCCCCGTCGATGGCCATCACCGACTGCTCGGCCACCGAGCCGTCCGGCCAGCCGGCCTTGACGCGGAACTCGTTCACGGGCGCTTCTCCGCCGCCTTCGCGCCCGGAGCGCCCTTTTCGGCGCCGGCGCGCGGCTCCTCCTCGGCCAGGAGGATCAGGATGAGCGCACTCTTGGAGGCCTCGTCCTTCGACGCTCCGAGGACGAGCGTCTGCGACAGCGTGACCGGGACGGAGGTGCGAAACAGCGGCCGCATGAGGCCCGGCTGGCCCGGCTTGGGGGTCCAGATCTTGGACAGCGTGAAGGCCGAGAGGAGCAGCTCGTTGCTGCCGGCCGTGGAGAGGACCGCGAAGGAGAGCGTGTAGTCGGTGCCGAGCTGGTACCGCAGGATGTTGCCCTCGGTGCCGCGCAGCACCGCGGAGTCGATGAGCGCGTAGTCGTTGAACTGGAAGAGGGACTTCAGCTTCGCGCCGATGCCGCCGATCTCCCTGGCGATCGAGCCGGCCGGCACGTCGGCGCGCGCCTTGACGAGCTTGACCGCGAACGAGTAGCTGCGCGGCGCCACGTCGAAGGCCACGATCACCTTGCCGATCCGGTCGAGGTTCTCCGGCCGGTCCGTGACGGTCATCGCGTTCAACTTCTGCGTCAGCGTCACGGAGGCCGACTCCGAGAGCAGCGGGCGGACGAGCAGGACCGCCTCTTCGACGCGCTTGTGCTTGAGCACGAAGACGCGCACGGGCACGTCGTCCGCGGCCCGCAGCAGCGGGACGCAGAGCGCGAGGACGGCAAGGATGATGAAGGTCTTTTTCACGCGATGGCAATCCCCGGCCCCGTACGGGACCGGCCCGGGCATGGCTGATCCGGGTTAGATATCGAGCCCTCGATCCACGATCCACACGACTCGCGGCTCTCCCTGGCCGGCTCCGGGATTCAGGTCGTACACCGTCGCGCCCGAGGCGGGCGCGGCGGCATCGGCCGGAAGACCGGCGGGAGCGATGCCGGAGGAGATCGTCGCCAGCTCCGAATCGGCCGGGCTTGGAGCCGGCGCGGGGAGCGCCGCGCTCTCAGGCTCCCGGCGGGCGTCGGATCCGCCCGGAACGGTCATGACGAGCAGGGCGACCATTGCCGCCGCCGCCGCGGCGACGCCCGCGAACCGGCGGCGCGTCGCGGCCGCGATGCGGCGCTCGGTCTGGATGTGGCCCACTCCCGCGCGCACGCCGGCGAGGATCCGCGCCGTCTGGTCGGGCGCGACGTCTTCGGGCATGGGGCGCGCGAAGAGGAAGGACGCATCCTTCGCCGCGGCCGCCGCGAGGCACTCGGCGCATCCGGCCAGGTGCTCGCGCAGCATCTTCCTCTGCGGCGCGGGCAGCGCGTCGCCCAGGTAATCGTCGAAACTCTCGCGCAGGATCGAGCAGATCGGGCTCATGCGCGCGGCCTTCCCCGCACGAACTCGGGATAGAGGCGCGCCATCTCCCTGCGGAGGATGCGCCGGGCGTTGAAGAGGTGGTTGCGCACGGTGGACTCGCCGCACCCGAGGATCTCGGCGATGTCCTTCGTGTCGAGGTCTTCCATCTCGCGCAGGACGAAGGCCGCCTTCTGCTTTTCCGAGAGCTTTCCCGAGACGGTCTCGAAGAGCCGGGCGAGCTCGCGGTCCTCGGCCGAGCGCGTCGCGCCGGCCGCGGTCGACTCCTCGCGCTCGCGCACGAGGTGAAGGGTCGCGCCGTGCGCCCTCTCGCGGCTGCGCGCGCTGCGCAGGAAGTCGATGGCGAGATTCGTGGCGATCCGGTACAGCCAGGTGTTGAGCGAGTACTTCTCGTCGTAGCGGTGGATTTCCTTCCACACGCGCAGGAAGACCATCTGGGCGACGTCGCGGGCGTCCTCGACGTTGCCGACGACGCGGCGGGCGAGCGAGACCACGGCGGGCGTCTTGCGGGAGACCAGCGCCTCGAAGGACAGCATGTCGCCGCCCCGGGCCAGGATGGCCAGGTCCCGATCGGGGAGCTCGGTCAGCCCCTTCCTTTCGAGTCGTTCGCTATAGACGAGTTCCATAGGCCCTGTGAGGTCTCCTCCTGCGGGGTATACGGACCAGGCCCCCCGGCCGTTGAGGGTATTTGGCCCACCCTAAGCCCTTGAATCTTAAATCTTTGGGCGCGCCCGGGCAAGCGAGCCACGGCATAATTGCACCGCTTTGCTCTTCTACCGGGCCCTGGCCGCCCTAGTACTGGCCGCGTACGCTCCTTTCGCGCTCGCCCGGTCGCTCTTCGGCGGGCGCCGCCTGGGCGATCTCCGGGGGCGTCTCGGCCGCTCGGCGTACCCGGATCTCTCGGGCGGAATCTGGATCCACGCCGTCTCGGTCGGTGAGATCGGTGTCGCGCGCAACCTGATGCGGGCGCTGCGGCGGCTCCGGCCGGGGTGCCGCATCGGTCTCTCCGTGACGACGGCGGCCGGGCGCGAGCTCGCCGAGAGCACGCTTTCGCAGGAGGCCGCGATCTTCGCCTACCCGTTCGACCTCTCCGGCCCGGTCGACCGCGCGCTCGAGGCCACCCGTCCGGGGCTCGTCCTGCTGACGGAGACGGAGATCTGGCCGCTCTTCCTCGAGCGCGCCGCGCGGAGGGGCGTGCCGGTCGCGCTCGTCAACGGACGGATCTCGGAGCGCTCCTTCCGGGGCTACCGGCGCGTCGCAGGGTTCCTGCGCGGCGTCCTCGGCCGCATCTCGCTCTTGGCGATGCAGTCGGCGGGGGACGGGCGCCGGGTGCGGGAGCTCGGCGCGGACGACGCGCGGATCCTGGTCTGCGGCAACCTCAAGTACGACCTTCCCCCGGCGCCGCCCTTTGCCGACGCCGAGCGCCTGCGCGTGGCCGCGGCCGGCCGCCCGATCCTCGTGGCCGGCTCGACCGGCGAAGGCGAAGAGACCCTCGTGCTCGATGCCTGGCGGCGGCTCGATCCGCGGCCCCTGCTCGTCCTTGCCCCGCGCCGCCCCGAGCGGTTCGACGGCGTCGCGGCCATGGCACAAGGCCAGGGTTTGACGCTCCTGCGACGCAGCTCTCCGCGGTCGGCCGCCAGCCCTGCCCCGGACCTGTACCTGCTCGACTCCATCGGCGAGCTCGCCTCCATCTACGGCGAGGCCGCGCTCGCCTTCGTCGGCGGCAGCCTCGTCGCGCGAGGCGGCCAGAATCCGATCGAGGCCTGGGCCGCCGGAGTCCCCGCATTCGCCGGGCCGCACATGGAGAACTTCCGCGACGTCGCCGCCGCGGGGCAGGAGCGCGGGATCCTGACGCGCGTCGAAAATGCCGCGGACCTCGGGCGCGCGGTCGCGGCGGCCCTCGCCGCGCCGGACGACACGCGCCGCCGCGCGGCCGACGCGGCCAGGTTCGTCGAGGAAAACAGGGGCGCCGCCGACCGCACCGCCGCGGCCGTCCTCGCACTGCTGCCCGGGGCGGCCGCGACCGGAGCGCGGGCGTGATCCTCTCGCCGCTCTCGGCGCTCTACGGCAGGGCCCTCGCGCTGCGCGCCGGCTGGTACGCGTCGGGCCGGCTCGCGTCGCACGCCCTGCCGCGGCCGACGATCTCGGTCGGGAACCTCACCCTGGGCGGCACCGGCAAGACGCCCTTCGTCGAGTTCCTCGCGCGGCGGCTGCGCTTCGAGGGGTGGCGCCCGGCCATCCTTTCGCGCGGCTATGGCCGCCGGTCGCGCGGCGTCGTGGTCGTGAGCACCGGGGAAGGCGCGCTCGTCCCGCCCGACGAGGGCGGCGACGAACCGGTCGCGCTCGCCCGCTCGACGTCCGGCGTTCTCGTCGTCGTCGGCGAGCGGCGCGTCGAGGCCGCGCGGCGCGCGGCCGACCTCGGCGCGGATCTCTTCCTGCTCGACGACGGCTTCCAGCACCTCGCCGTGCGCCGCGACGTGAACCTGCTCCTGCTCGACGCGCGCGACCCGTTCGGCGGCGGGCGACTTGCGCCGGCCGGACGACTGCGCGAGCCGCTCGCGGCCGCGCGGCGCGCCGACGCCTTCGTCTTCACGCGCGTGGACCGCGGTGCGCCGCCTCCCGACGCCATCCGGCAGCTCCAGCGCCTGCGCCCCGGCGCGCCGATCTTTCACGCCCGCATCCGGCCGTCGGACCTGCGCGACGAGAACGGCGCGCCCCTCGACGCGGCGGCCTTCGGCGACCGGCGGCTCATCGCGGTGAGCGGCGTCGCCAATCCCGCGGAGTTCGCGGCGACGCTTTCCGAGCTCGGCCTGCGGCCCGAGGAGCGCGTCGAGTTCCGGGACCACCAGCGCTACGGCGAGCGGCAGCTCGCGCGCGTCCGCGACGCCGCCGAGCGCGCGGGCGCGAGCCTCGTCGTCACGACCGAGAAGGACGCGGTCAAGCTCGCCGGAAAGACGTCGCTGCCGATCGTGACCGTGCGCCTGTCCGTCGAGATCGCCGAGCCCGGCTTCTTCGCATTCCTCGCCGCGCGCCTGCCCGCGGCCGGACCGCAGAGAGCATGAGCGCAAAGAGCCGCTCGGCCGCGCGCGACCGCTTCGAGCACTTCTCCTTCCGCGTCGGCGCGGGCCTGCTCGCCCTGCTGCCGCGGGGCGCGGCGGCGCGCCTCGGGCGGGGCCTGATGCGGACGTACGTGCGCATCGCGCCCTCGCGGCGCGCGATCCTCCTCGAAAACCTGCACCGGGCGCTTCCCGAACGGAGCGCTCCGGACATCGAACGGCTGGCCGGGGATTCCGCGGCCTGGGTCGGCGCGGCCTTCGTCGAATTTCTCGAGGTCTCCGGCATGTCGGAAGCCGACATTCGCGATCGCGTCCGGGTCTCCGGAGAAGAGCACCTGCTTGCGGCGCGCGCCCTCGGCCGCGGCGTCTTTCTCCTGTCCGCGCACTTCGGCGGATGGGAGCTCGGCGCGATCCGCGCGGGCCTGATCGGAGAGTCGATCCGCCCGGTCGTCCGGCCTCTCGACAATCCCCACCTGGAGGAGGAGCTCGCGCGGCGGCGCACGCGCTTCGGCAACCGGCTGATCGCCAAGCGCGACGCCGCCCGCGACATCCTGCGCGCCATCCGGAACCGCGAGACCGTCGCGATCCTGGTGGACCAGAACGTCCTCGCGCAGGAGGCCGTGTTCGTCCCCTTCTTCGGGAGGCTCGCGGCCACGACGCCCGCGCTCGCGCTGTTCCAGTTGAAGACGGGCGCTCCCGTCGTCCCGGCCTTCGTGCGGCCGGCAGGCCGCGGCCGCTACGTGCTGGAGCTCGGAAAGCCGATCCTCGCCGAGGAGTTCCAGGCGCCCGGCCGCGAGCGCGCCGAAGCGATCCGGCGCGCGACGGCGCGCTACATGGAGGTGACCGAAGAGGTCATCCGGACGAAGCCGGAAGCGTGGTTGTGGATGCACAACCGGTGGAGGACGCGGCCCGAGGACGTGAAGCCTTGAAGCGGCTCGTCATCGCCCCGAACTGGATCGGCGACGCCGTCATGTCGCTGCCATTTCTGCGGGCGCTGCGCCGCGCGGGGCCGAACGACCGCGTGAGCGTGCTGGCGCGGCGCGGGCCGGCGACGATCTACCGGGCCGCGGGCACCGCGGACGAGGTGCTGCCGCGGTCGGCGTTCGCCGCCGACGTGCTGACGCTCTCGCGCGGCCGGTTCGACGAGGCGTGGCTGCTGCCGAACTCGTTTCGCGCCGGGCTCTACGGCTTCGCGTCGGGAGCCAAGCGCCGCATCGGCTACCTCACGGATCGCCGCGGAGCGCTGCTGACGCACGGGCTGCCTCCGCCTTCCGGGACCGCGCACCAGCTGCGCGACTACGACGCGCTGCTCGCGGCGCACGGGATCGCGCCCGACGAGGGTCCGCCCCGCCTCGATGTCCCGGAATCGGCCGCGCGGCGGGCGGAGGCCGCGATCTCGGCCGCGGGACTTGCGGCGGCGAACCTCGTCGCGCTCTGTCCCGGCAGCGCGTTCGCGGCGACGAAGCGCTGGCCCGCGGAGCGCTACGCGGCTCTCGCCGATGCGCTCGCGGAGCGCGGGTTCCGGTGCGCGGTGCTCGTCGGCCCCGGCGAGCGCGAGCTCGGAGCCCGGGTCGCCTCCGCGGCGCTCGCCGACGTGCCCGTCCTCGGGGACGACCTCGATCCGGTCGAGCTTGCGGCGGTCCTCGCCCGCGCGCGCTGCGCCGTCACGAACGACTCGGGACCCATGCACCTGGCGGGAGCCGTCGGCACTCCCGTCGCGGCCTTCTTCGGCGCGACGGACCCGGGACGGACGGGACCGTCGGGCTCGCCTTCCCGCGTGCTGGACCGCTACGTTTTCTGCTCGCCGTGCTTCAAGACGGACTGCCCGTACGGGCACGAGTGCATGCGGGAGATCGGCGTGGAGGCGGCGGTCGCGGCGGTCCTGGAGCTGACCGGCGTGGTCGACCGCTGACGGTCGGCTATTTCAGCTCGGTGTTCCAGTACGCGAGGTCCAGGAAATTCCGCCACGCCGGATGCAGCCGGCTCGAGCCGAACTGCCCGACCGGGTGCCAGCGCGGCTTGCGCGGCGGCGTCACCAGGCGCAGCGCGGCTTCGTGCGGCGTGCGGTTGCCCTTCCGGACGTTGCACGAGAGACAGGCGCACACGACGTTTTCCCAGGAGGAGTTGCCCCCGCGGGAGAGCGGGATGACGTGGTCGAGCGAGAGCTCCGAGGACGAGAACTTGTGGCCGCAGTACTGGCAGCGGTTGCCGTCGCGCAGGTAGATGTTGTGCCGCGAGAATTTGACGTCCTGTCGGGGCAGGCGGTCGAAGTCCTTCAGCGCGACCACACGCGGCACGCGGATCGCCATCGAGGGAGTCAGCACGACCTCGTCCTGGGGCTGGACGGGGATGTCGCACCAGTTGTCGAACTCGTAGGTCGTGTAGTCCGGCAGGACCGCCTTCACGTGGCCCTTGTAGAAGAGCGAAAAGGCCTTCCGCACGGACGTCAGCTGGACGGCCTGGAAGACGCGATTCAGCACGAGGACCTGTGAGTCGAGCATCGTTCGTTCCCGGGACGCTCATTATAATCCGCACGAATGCCGCTGCCCGTCGCCCGACAACGCCTTCTCACCCTCGTGGACGGCCTCCTCGGACGCCGCCTCGTGGTCGCCGGGGACTTCGTGCTCGACCGCTTTCTCTACGGCCACCCGAAGCGGATCAGCCGGGAGGCCCCGGTGCTGATCCTGAGCTTCGCCCGGGAGGAGAACCTGCCGGGAGGCGCCGGAAACACGGCGGCCAACGTCCGCGCGCTCGGCGGCATCCCGGTGCCCGTGGGCGCGACGGGCGCGGACGAGTCCGGGCGCGCGCTGCGCGACGCATTTCAGGTGCGGGGCATCCCGACCGACGGGCTGCTCGAGGTGCCGGGATACAGAACCCCGACGAAGACGCGCATTCTCGCCGGCGCGCCGTACGCCATCAAGCAGCAGATCGTCCGCTACGACGTCGAGGACACGCTCGCGGCCGAGGCCGCCCGAACGGTGGCCTCCGCCGAACGCCTCGGTGCGGCAGCGCGCGGAGCGCATGGCGCGATCCTGTCCGACTACGGGTACGGCGCCATTTCGCCCGCGGCGCTGCCGATTCTGCGCGATGCCCTCGCGCCGGGCGCGAAGGTCTGCGTGGACTCGCGTCATCACCTGCCCGACTTCGCCGGAGTCGACGCCGCCACGCCCAACGAGGAAGAGCTCGAGGAGTGCGCCGGACAGTCGCTCGACGACTCGGAGCCCGGGCTCGAAGCGGCGGGCGCGGCTCTGCGCGCGCGGCTGCGCTGCCAGTGCCTGCTCGTCACCCGCGGCTCGCGCGGGATGGCGCTCTTTTCGGGCGGCGGGCCGTCCGCGCGGATCCCCGTGCACGGCACCGACCAGGTCGCCGACGTCACGGGCGCGGGCGACACCGTGCTCGCCGCGTTCTCCCTCGCGCTCTCTGCCGGGGCCTCCCCGCTCGAGGCGGCGCTGCTCGCGAACTTCGCCGGCGGCGTCGTCGTGACCAAGATGGGCACGGCCGTGGTGATGCACGACGAGCTCCGCGACGCCATCCACGCGGACCGGACGCTGCTGGCGTGACGCTCCGGCGGCGGCGATGACCGCCGCGAAGATCCTCTCCCGCGAACGGCTCCTCGAAGCCGCCGGCAGGGCCCGCGCGGCCGGCAGGACGATCGTCTTCGCCAACGGCGCGTTCGACCTCCTCCACGTCGGCCACGTGCGCTACCTCGAGGGCGCGCGGCGCGAGGGCGACTGGCTCGCCGTCGGGATCAACTCCGACCGCTCGGTCGCGGCAGCCAAGGGCCCCACGCGCCCGATCCTTCCCGAGGCCGAGCGCGCCGAGATCGTCGCGGCGCTTTCCTGCGTGGATGCCGTCTGCATCTTCGACGAGGACTCCCCCGCCGCGCTCATCGCGGCGATCCGGCCGCACGTCCACGCCAAGGGCACCGACTACTCGGCCGAGACCGTGCCCGAGCGCGGCGTGGTCGCGGCGTACGGCGGCCGCACCGTGATCGTCGGCGACGCGAAGGACCACGCGACCACGGATGTCGTCGCCCGGATCAAACGGTCGTGAGGCTCCTCCTCGTTCGTCTCTCCGCGATGGGCGACGTGATCCACGCGCTGCCGCTGGCCGCGAGCGCCGCGGCCTCCGGCGCGACGGTCGGCTGGGCCGTCGAGCGCGCCTTCGCGGGGCTGCTCGAGGGAAATCCGAACTGCGCGCGCGTGTTCGTCGCGGACACGAAGGCCTGGCGCCGGCGGCCGTTCGCGCGAGACACGCGCGCGGGCGTCCGCGCCCTGCGCCGTCAGCTGCGCGCCTTCGCGCCCGACCGCACGATCGACGTCCAGGGTCTCTGGAAGTCGGCCTGGATCGCGCGCATGGCCGGCGCCCCGGTCGCGGGATTCGCCGCGGGAGAGCGCCGCGAGGGATCCTCGGCGCTGCTCTGCAACGTTCTCCTCACGCCGGCGCCGGAAGCGCGGCACGTCGTCGACCGCAATCTCGCGCTGCTCGCCGCGGCAGGCCTCCCGATCGCCGCGCGCATGCCGGACGCCGCCTACCTGCTCGCGCGGCCGAGCCCCGAGGCCGACGCGTTCCTCGCGTCGGTGCCGCGGCCCTTCGCGGTGTTTCATCCGGGCGCGGGCCGGCAGGACAAGACCTGGCCCGAGGAGCGATTCGCGACGCTCGCCCGGGCATTGCAGGGCCGGGGCGGTCTTCACCCCGTCGTCTCGTGGGGACCGGGCGACGAGCTGCGCGCCGCCCGACTCGCCGGCCTGCTGCCCGGCGCCTCACGCCCGCCGCTGCTCGACTTTCCCGGCCTCGCGCGACTGGCCGCCGCGCCGCGTCTCTTCGTCGGCGGCGACACCGGCCCGCTGCATCTCGCCGACGCCCTCGGCACGCCGACGCTGGCTCTGTTCGGGCCCACGGATCCGGAGCGCAACGGGCCGTACCGGGATCGGCGGGGCGTCGTCGCGGACATGGGCGCGGTCACGGACGAGGAGGTGCTGGAGCGAGCGCTCGGGCAGGCGCGTTGACGGTCCGCCGGCCGCCGCCCCTTTGACTCTCGGCGCCTAAACCCATACCATCCTTCACTTACATGGCCGTAAAACTCGGAGACCTCCTTCTCAAGCAAAAGCTCATTACGCAGGAGCAGCTGGAAGCGGCGCTGAAGCTCCAGCGCGAAGAGGGCGGCAAGATCGGCGAGGCCCTGGTGCGCGTCGGGGCGGTCTCCGAGAGCGACATCACGGAGACGCTCTCCCAGCAGTTCGGGGTCCCCTCGATCGACCTCGCGCACTTCGAGATCGACCCGGCCATCATCAAGGTCGTGCCGGGCGAGGTCGCCCGCAAGTACGGTGTCCTCCCGGTGAACAAGACCGGCGCGACGCTGACGATCGCGATGGGCGACCCCACCAACGTGTTCGCGATGGACGACATCAAGTTCATGACCGGCTACAACGTCGAGCCGGTCGTGGCTTCCGAGATCGCGCTGCGCAAGGCGATCGACAAGCACTACGGGACGCCGCGCTCGGTCGTGCTCAAGGAACGGGCGAAATCCGGGGGCACCGGCCCGACGCTCGGCAGCGACCAGAGCCTCGACGACGTCATGGCCTCTTCCGCCCTGACCATGGACGACATGGCCAGCGTCGGCCTCGGCGAGCTCAACATGGACGAGATCACCGGCCTCGACGCCGGCGCCGACGTCGACGTCGTGCGCGGCGAGGAAGGCCAGGAGATCGACCTCTCGGACCTCGCGAAGTCCTCCGAGTCCGCGCCGATCATCAAGGTCTCCAACCTGATCCTGATCGAGGCCCTGAAGGCGGGCGCCTCGGACATCCACGTCGAGCCCTACGAGAAGGAATTCCGCGTCCGCTTCCGCGTGGACGGCATCCTGCACAACATCATGGCGCTGCCGATGCGGACCCGCGATCCCCTGATCTCGCGCCTGAAGATCATGGCCAAGCTCGACATCTCGGAAAAACGCCTGCCGCAGGACGGCCGGATCAAGATCCGTTTGCGCGTCGAGGAGCGCTCGCGCGACCTCGACCTGCGCGTTTCGAGCGTCCCGACGCAGTTCGGCGAGAAGGTCGTCATGCGGCTGCTCGACAAGTCGAAGCTGCAGCTGGACATGACCCAGCTCGGCTTCGACCAGGAGCCCCTGCGCCGATTCAAAGACGCGATCGACCGGCCCTACGGCATCGTCCTCGTCACGGGGCCGACGGGCTCGGGCAAGACGAACACGCTCTACTCGGCGGTTGCCGCCCTGAACGACCCGACCGTCAACATCATGACGGCCGAGGACCCGATCGAGTTCAACCTGGCCGGGATCAACCAGGTCCAGATGAAGGAGCAGATCGGCCTGACCTTCGCGTCGGCGCTGCGTTCGTTCCTGCGGCAGGACCCGGACATCATCCTCGTCGGCGAGGTCCGCGACTTCGAGACGGCCGAGATCGCGGTCAAGGCCGCCCTGACGGGCCACCTCGTGCTCTCGACGCTGCACACCAATGACGCGCCCTCGACCATCAACCGCCTCATGAACATGGGCATCGAGCCCTTCCTGGTCGCGACCTCGGTCAACTGCATCTGCGCGCAGCGGCTGGTGCGCCGCATCTGCACGCATTGCAGCGAGGAGGTCGAGACGCCGCCCCAGATGCTCATGCAGGTCGGCTTCGCGCCCGACGAGGCCAAGTCCCTGCGGATCAAGCGCGGTCGCGGCTGTGAGCGCTGCAACAACACCGGCTACAAGGGCCGCGTCGGGCTCTTCGAGGTCCTCTCGTTCACCGACGAGATCCGGGACATGATCCTCTCGGGCGCCTCCTCGGTCGAGTTGAAGCGCAAGGCCATCGAGGAGGGCATGGTGAGCCTCCGGATGTGCGGCCTCATGAAGATCAAGGATGGCGCGACGACCCTCGAGGAAGTGCTCCGGGAGACTGTCATTTAGGACGGGAGACCGGCGGGGGCCCCACAACTCGACTGCCCGGTATCTTCGTTTACCGTCTACCGTTTACCGATTTCCGGCTTCCCCTGGGCCCCTAACTCCTTTACCTGCCCGCTTTTCGAGCGTAAACTGTTGCGACACAACAATCGGGGGAAGACTGTATGGCGAGTGAGACCACGCTCCACGGCCTGTTGAAACAAATGGTCGAAATGGGGGGCTCCGACCTCCATTTGACGACCCAGTCTCCGCCGATGGTGCGCCTGGACGGCAAGCTCATCCCCCTGCCCTATCCGCCCCTCACCGTACCGGAGACCAAACAACTGGCGTACTCGGTGCTGACCGACGCCCAGAAGCACCGCTTCGAGGAAAGTTTCGAGCTCGATCTGTCCTTCGGCGTCAAGGGCATGGCCCGTTTCCGCGCGAACAACTTCATGCAGCGTGGCGCCGTGGCCGGCGTCTACCGGCAGATCCCCTACGAGATCCTGGGCTTCAAGGAGCTGGGGCTGCCGCCGGTCGTCGAGCTCCTGTGCGACAAGCCGCGCGGACTGATCCTCGTCTGCGGTCCGACCGGCTCGGGCAAGACGACGACCCAGGCCGCCATGCTCGACAAGATCAACCGCGAGAAGCAGCTCCACATCCTCACGATCGAGGACCCGATCGAGTTCCTGCACCAGCACAAGAAGTGCCTCGTGAACCAGCGCGAGCTGCACGCCGACACGCACTCGTTCTCCAACGCCCTGCGCGCCGTGCTGCGCGAAGACCCCGACGTCGTTCTCATCGGCGAAATGCGCGACCTCGAGACGATCGAAGCCGCGTTGCGCATCGCCGAGACGGGCCACCTGACCATGGCGACCCTGCACACCAACTCGGCCACCACGTCGATCAACCGCATCATCGACGTGTTCCCGGCCCACCAGCAGAGCCAGATCCGCACGCAGCTCTCGTTCGTGCTCGAGGGCATCATGTGCCAGACGCTGATCGAGCGCTCGAGCGGCAAGGGGCGCGTCATGGCCCTCGAGGTCCTCATCCCCAATCCGGCCGTGCGCAACCTGATCCGCGAGGACAAGATCCACCAGATCTACTCGACGATGCAGTCGGGCCAGTCGAAGTTCGGGATGCAGACCTTCAACCAGTCGCTGGCCACGCTGTACCTCAAGAAGTTGATCACGCTCGAGGCAGCGCTCTCGCGCTCGTCGATGCCCGACGAGCTGCAGGAGCTCATCAACCGCGGCAGCGGCGTCAACGTTCCGACCACCGCCGCCACGGCCGGCAAAAGGAATTAAGCGATGCCCAACTACGTCTGGAAGGGAAGGAACCGCACCGGCCTCGTCCAGGAGGGCGTGCTCGTCGCCGACACCAAGGAAGTCGCGCTGGCGAACCTGAGGCGGCAGAACATCGTCGTCACCGGCATCCGCGAGCGGGGCAAGGAGATCTCGCTCACGAAGATGGGCTTCCGGGTTCCCGCGAAGATCCTCGCGGTCTTCACGCGGCAGTTCTCGGTCATGATCGACGCGGGCCTGCCGCTCGTGCAGTGCCTCGAGATCCTCGCGAACCAGCAGGAGCACAAGAACTTCGCGAAGATCCTTTTGCAGGTGCGCCAGGACGTCGAGGCCGGCTCGACGCTGGCCGACGCCATGCGCCGCCACCCCAAGGCCTTCGACGACCTCTACGTGAACATGGTGGCCGCCGGCGAGGCCGGAGGTATTCTCGACACGATCCTCCAGCGTCTCTCGACGTACATCGAGAAGGCGGTCAAGCTGAAATCGCAGGTCCGCGCGGCCATGATCTACCCGGTCGCCGTGATCACGATCGCCGCGATCGTCGTCGCGGTCATCCTGCTGAAGGTCATCCCGACCTTCGCCGCCCTGTTCACGAGCCTCGGGGCGGAGCTGCCCTTCCCGACGCGCGTCGTCATCGCGGCTTCGAACTTCCTGGCGCGATACTTCATCTTCTTCGTCATCGGGATCGCGGCCGGCGTCTTCTTCTTCCGGCGCTACTACGCGACCTACCGGGGTCGCCGCGTCGTCGACAGCATCCTACTCAAGTCGCCGATCCTCGGCATGATCCTGCGCAAGATCGCGGTCGCGCGGTTCTGCCGGACGCTGGCGACGCTGACGTCCTCGGGCGTGCCGATCCTCGAGAGCCTCGACATCACCGCGCGCACGGCCGGCAACGCCATCGTCGAGGACGCCATCCTCGAGACCCGCAAGAGCGTCGAGAACGGCAAGACCCTCGTCGAGCCCCTGAAGGACTCGGAGGTCTTCCCGAACATGGTCGTCCAGATGATCGGCGTCGGCGAACAGACCGGCGCTCTGGACTCGATGCTCAACAAGATTGCCGAGTTCTACGAGGACGAGGTCGACATCGCCGTCGCCGGCCTCGTCAAGCTGCTCGAACCGGTCATGATCTTCATCCTCGGCGTCATCATCGGCGGCATCGTCATCGCGATGTACCTGCCCATGTTCACGCTGATCAACAAGATCGGATAAAGGAAGCGGGGTCAGGTCTCTCAAAGTGAGTTTGAGAACCATGGTCCATTAGCAAGCGGGACCCCAAACTCACCTTTGAGAGACCTGACCCCAGTGGACGACGCCCCGCTTCGCCGCTCCCTCTTCTGGCTGACGACGGTCCGTGTCGTCGTCCTCTTTCTCATCCTGCTGTCCGCGATCCTGGTGCAGGCGGGCTCGGGACCGTCGGTGCCGGTGCCCGGCGCCGCCCCGGAGAACGTGGACATCTCCTACCTCTACGCGCTGTGGGGCGCGGCCTTCGTCCTCTCGCTCTTCCACTGGACGGTCGGGCGCCTGCTGCCGTCGAAGGCCGAGGCGTACCTGCAGATCCTGGGCGACCTCGGCCTCGTGTGCGCTCTCGTCTACTCGACGGGCGGCCCGAGCTCGGTCTTCACGTTCCTCTACCTCGTCGTCATCGGCGGCGCTGCGTTCCTGCTCTTCCGCACCGGCGCCCTCATCATCGCCTCCGTCGCGGCCCTGCTGCACGGGCTCATGGTGGAGTTCACGGCCTACGAGGTCGTCCCACGGCCCGGCCTCGGCGGCGCGCCGCACTGGGGGGTCGAGCGGATCGGCTACAACCTGGCGATCACCGTGGTCGGCTTCTACGGCGTCGCCTTCATGGTGTCCTACCTTTCCGAGAAACTGCGCGCGGCGCGCGAGGAGCTCGGAGAGCGCCAGAAGGCGCTGTCCCGCATCCAGACGCTCTACGCCAACGTGATCGCCTCCATGTCCTCGGGCCTGCTCACGGCGGACTCGCGCGAGCGCATCACGTTCCTGAACCAGGCAGGCGGCGACATCCTCGGCATCACGCCCGCCCGCGCCACCGGCAAGCTGCTCTCCGAGATCGGGTTGAACTTGCCGAAAGACTGGAACGAGATCCGGCAGCGCACGCGGGGCCGCGAGGGGTTTCGGGCGGAGGTCGACATCGAGCGCGGCGCGTCGCGGCGCGTGCTCGGCTACTCGGTGCGCGCCCTGAAGGACCCGGACGGGCCCGACGGCGCGCTCGTGGTCTTCCAGGACCTGACCGAGGTGAAGAAGCTCGAGCGCCAGGCGCGCTTCAACGAGCAGCTGGCGGCCGTCGGCGAGCTCGCGGCGGGCATCGCGCACGAGATCCGCAACCCCCTGGCCTCCATTTCGGGCTCGGTGCAGGTGCTCTCGCACGACCTTTCGGTCGGCGCCGCGGAGCGCCGGCTGATGGAGATCATCGTCTCGGAGTCCAACCGCCTGTCCAAGATCCTCGAGGAGTTCCTGCGCTTCGTGCGACCCCAGGAGCGCCGCGTCGCGCTGTTCGATGTGGCCGGCAACATCCAGGAGGTCCTGGACCTCTTCCGCCTGTCCGACGAGGTGTCCGACGCGCACGCGATCGTCGCCGACGTGGCGCCCGGCTCCTCGCTGCTCTCGGGCGACCGCGACCAGATCCGCCAGATCATCTACAACGTCGCCAAGAACGCGGTGCGCGCGATGCCCGACGGCGGAACGCTCACGGTCGAGGGCCGCGAGGACGCGGCCTGGTATAGCATCAAGTTTCGCGACACCGGCCGTGGGATGAGCGTCGAAGAACTGGCCCGGATCTTCACGCCCTTCTCCACGGCGTTCGACGGAGGCACGGGACTGGGAATGGCCATCGTCCGGCGCATCGTCGAGGACCACGGGGGCGCGATCGACGTGGAATCGAGGCCAGGCGAGGGGACCACCGTGACCATACTGCTGCCGCGCGACGCGACCGCCCGCCCGACCCCGGAGCGGACGCCCGCGCGTCCGGAGATCGTGCAGTGAGCGGCCCGCGCCTCCTGATCGTCGACGACGAGAAGTCGCTGCGCGACATGCTGAGCCTGCTCTTCCACAAGCAGGGCTTCGAGGTCATGTCGGCCGCCAACTACACCGAGGGCGTGGCGGCCGCGATCCGCTCGAGCCCGGACGTGATCCTCTGCGACATCAAGATGCCCGACGGCAACGGGCTCGACCTGCTCCAGAAAGTCCGCGACGAGCACCTGCCCACGCCCGTCATCATGATCACCGCGCACACCTCGACCGAGGACGCCGTCGAGGCCATGAAGCGGGGCGCCGTCGACTACATCTCCAAGCCCTTCAACAACGACGAGCTCGTCCTCGTCGTCCGCCGCGCCCTCGGCGAGAAGCTGCTCCAGGACGAGAACCTCTACCTGCGCCAGGAGCTGGCGGGCAAGTACACCTTCGCCAACATCATCGGCAAGGGCAGCCGGATGCAGGAGATCTTCCGCACGATCGAGCGCATCGGCAAGGTCTCCTCGACCGTCCTGTTGACGGGCGAGAGCGGCACCGGCAAGGAGCTCATCGCCCGCGCCATCCACTTCTCGTCGATCCGGAAGGAACGCAAGTTCGTCTCGATCAACTGCGGCGCGCTGCCGGAGACGCTGCTCGAGTCCGAGCTGTTCGGCCACGAGCGCGGTGCCTTTACCGGCGCCGTCCGCGAAAAGCGCGGCCTCTTCCAGGAAGCCGACAACGGCACGCTCTTCCTCGACGAAATCTCGGAGACGACGCCCACCATGCAGGTTAAGCTGCTGCGGGCGATCCAGGAGAAGCTCATCCGCAAGGTCGGCGGCAACGACGAGGTCTCCGTCGACGTCCGCATCGTCGCCGCGACCAACAAGGACCTGACCGACATGGTCGCCGAGGGAAAGTTCCGCGAGGACCTCTTCTACCGCATCAACGTCATCCCGATCCTGTTGCCTCCCCTGCGTTCGCGCACCGAGGACATCGCCCCGCTGACGACGCACTTCATCGCGGCGCTCTGCAAGGAGCAGAAGATCCCCGAAAAGAAGATCTCGATCGAGGCCATGCGGCTGCTCGAGGGATACCCCTGGCCCGGAAACGTGCGTGAGCTCGAGAACACGCTCGAGCGCACCGTGGCCCTCGAGGCGGGGCCCGTGATCAACGCCTCGAGCCTCCCCGAGGCGATCGTGCTCGGCGTGCGCACGCGGGTTCCCGATTTCGAGAGCCTGCCGGAAGAGGGCATCAACCTCGAGGCATACCTGGAGACCGTCGGCAAGCGCCTGATGCGCGAGGCGCTCGACCGCTGCGGCGGCGTGCAGACGAAGGCCGCGGAGCTGCTGCACATGTCGTTCCGATCCTTCCGGTACTACGCCAAGAAGTACAACCTCGTGCACCGCGACGAGATGTACGAGGGCGAGGACGAGGGCTCCGCCGAGGCGAAGGGAAATCCCGGTTGAGGGGGGCCGGGCTCTTCGCGGCCCTCGCGACAGTCCTCGCAGCGGCCCTGGCGGCCGCGTGCGGCGCCGCTCCCGGGTCGACTCCGGCGCCCGCGCCCACGCCGGCCTCGGCGGCGCCGGGGCCGCGCGCGGAAATGCCCTCTGGCGCCGTCTACACGCTCGAGCTCGCGCTCACGCCCGAGGACCAGGCGCAGGGCCTGATGTTCCGCGAGAGCCTTCCGGACCGCACCGGCATGCTCTTCGTCTTTCCCGAGGACGCGCCGCACCACTTCTGGATGAAGAACACGATGATCCCGCTCGACATGATCTGGATGGACGCGTCGGGCAAGGTCCTCTTCGTTTCGGCCGACACGGCCCCGTGCAAGGCCGACCCGTGCGGCACCTACGGGCCCGACGCCCCCGCGCGGCAGGTCCTCGAGATCGCGGGCGGGATGGCGAAGAAGGAAAACGTCACGGTGGGCTCGACGCTGAAGATCCTGGACGTCCCGCGCTGACGGCTTCCTTCCTCAGCCAGAACTCGACGTCTCCCTCCAGGTAGAACGGCCGGAATCAGCGCAGCCGCGCCGCCACCGCATGCCCGATCAACAGTCCGAGAAAGGCTCCGACCCACGGAACGAGGCTCGAGATTCTGGCTCGGCTTGATCAACTCTCGAGGTGTACGGCCCTGGCGAGCGGATCGTCGTCCGGACGGTGCGCCGCCGGATCAGGGCTCGAAGAGAAAGAGACCGTCTCCCATCGTGCCGACGTACACGCGCCCGCCCGCCACCTGCGCGGCCGAGGCCAGCGTGAGCGAGGCGCGCGGGCTCGTGAAGGCGCGCCGGTTGCGGCCCTCCGACCAGAGCAGCGTGCCGTCGACGTCCTGCAGGTTCGAGTAGCCGCCGGCCGGCTTGTCGTTGGCGGTCTTCATGAAGATCCCGCCGCCGAGCGTCGCTTTCTTGCGCGTGGACCAGCTCTGTCCGTCCCAGTACGACAGCGTCGCGCCGCTCTTCAACTCGAGCAGCGGATCGCCGTTGCGGTCGGCGAGCAGCTGCGCCGACGCCGTCGGGCGCAGCCCGCCCGCCACGGCGGTGAAGCGCGCGCCGTCGTCCGTCCGGAAGACGCCGTCGGTCGTGACGACCACGGGCTCGTCGAACGGGGCGCCGTAGAGCACGATCGGCGCACCCTCGGGCGGCTGCGTCGGGGCGGCCCAGTGCACGCCGAGGTCGCGCGAGACGCGCACGCCCGTCGAGCTCGACACGAGCAGGATCGTCCTGCCGTCGCGGCCGCGGAACGCCACGAGCGAAGCGGACGCGGGCAACGCATCCTGCGACACCTTGCGGACCTGGCGCCCGCGCGCCTCCCAGACTCCGGTCTCCTCGCCCGCAAACGCCCGGAAGAAGAACACACGGGTCGGATCGTTCGGGTCGGCGACGAGCTCGGAGACGCGGCTTTCCGGCAGCCCGCGCGAGCCCGACTCGAGCGTGCGCCCGCCGTCGTCGGAATAGAAGACGCCCTCGCCCTCGGTGCCGACGTAGAGGCGCCCCGAGCGCCGGTCCACCTCGAGCGCCGTCACGACGAGCGACTCGCGCGTGATGCGCGCCCAGGTCGCGCCGCCGTCGTCGGAGCGATGGAGGCCGCCGACCGTCGCCGCGTAGACGACGCCCGGGCGCGTGGGATCGCGCCGGACGCTGTGCGAGCGCCGGTTCGTGAAGCCGGTCGTGAACCGCGTCCAGCGGTCGCCGCCGTCGCGCGAACGGTAGACCCAGCCGCAGGTCGAGACCCAGACGTCCTTCGAGTCGGCGGCGTCGAAGTCCCAGGCGTAGACCGTGGCGTCGAGGACCATGCCCTCGGCGATGCGGCTCCACGTCGCGCCGGCGTCCTTCGTGCGAAAGGCCTGGCGCCACGTGCCGGCGTAGAGCACGCGCCGGTCGGCCGGGTCGAAGGCGAGCGACTCGACCTGCTGGAGCCCGTCGACGCCCTCGCCGGTGCGCGCCCAGGTCCTGCCGCCGTCGGCCGAGAGCCGCACGCCGTCGTCGCCGCCGACGGCCAGCACGCGCGGCAGCCCGGGCGCGAGCGCCAGGGCCCGGCTCATGACGGTCTTGCTCGACTTCAGGAGCACCGTCCAGTTCGCGCCGCGGTCGTTGCTCGCGACGACGAGGCCGCCGCCGAGCTCGCCCGCCACCGACGCCCAGAGGCGCCCCGGCACGGCCGGATCGGCGATGAGCGACGTGACGTAGTACCCCGGAAAGGCCGGGCCCGCGTGCATCGGTTCCCAGGTGGCGCCCGCGTCCCGGGACTCGTAGAAGTTGCCGCGCGAGGTCCCGCAGTAGAGAACGCCCGGCTCGAAGGGGTCGAGCGCGAACGCGCGCACCTCCGCGCCCCAGAGCGGCAGGCGCCACCACGCGGCGGCGTCCGCGCGCGGCGCGGCGAAAAAGAACACGGCCGCAACGACAACGGCCGGGCCGAGGGCCCGCAGGAGGTGCCGTGGGTTGTTCATCTTCACCTTCGCATTGTACGGGGTCGGGGCCGCATCCGGCTGTGTCCTTCGTCGGCTACACTGTCCGCATGGCCAAGATTCGCGTCGCCGTCTTCCCCGCGGCCGGCCTCGGCACCCGCTTCCTGCCGGCCACCAAGGCCCAGCCCAAGGAAATGCTGCCGCTCGTGGACCGTCCGCTCATCCAGTACGTCGTCGAGGAAGCCCGCGACGCCGGCATCGAGCGGATCGTCATCGTCACGGGCCGCGGCAAGAACGCCATCGAGGACCACTTCGACACGTCCTTCGAGCTCGAGCAGATGCTCGCCGAGAAAGGCAAGGAGGCGCTGCTCGACGAGGTCCGGAAGATCTCCGAGCTAATCCCCCTCTCCTACGTGCGCCAGAAGCAGGCCCTCGGCCTCGGCCACGCCGTGCTGCAGGCCAGGGACCTCGTCGGCGGGGAGCCTTTCGCCGTGCTGCTCGGCGACGACATCGTGGACTCGGACGTGCCCTGCATCGGGCAGATGATGCGGCTCTACGAGCGGCGCGGGAATCCCGTGATCGCCCTCCAGGAAGTTCCCCGCGCGGAGACGCGCCAGTACGGAATCGTGGCGGGCGAGCCGGTCGAGGATCGGGTCGTGAAAATCACCGACATGGTGGAGAAGCCCTCTCCCGACAAGGCGCCGTCGAACCTCGCGATCATCGGCCGTTACCTCCTGCCGCCCGAGATCTTCCAGATCCTCGACGAGACGCGCTCGGACGTCGGCGGCGAGATCCAGCTGACGAGTGCGCTGAGGACGCTGCTGTCGAGGCGGCCCATCGACGGCTACCTCTTCGAGGGCAAGCGTTATGACGCGGGAGACAAGCTCGGGTTCCTGAAGGCGACGGTGGAGTTCGCGCTGAAGAGGAAGGACCTCGGTGGGGCGTTCCGGGAGTACCTGAAGGGGCTGAACCTGAAGTAGCTCCGGTTGGTGTCGTAGGGGCGGGGCTTGCCCCGCCCGCATCCGGCGGCACTGTGGCTGAGGCGGGCGGCCCAAGGGCCGCCCCTACGGCACGCGGACTGCTAGGACTTCTTTTCCGTCTTCTTCTCCGCTTTCTCCGTCTTCTCCGCCTTCTTCTCGACCTTCTCGGACTTGCCGGCGCTCTCGGATTTCTCGGACTTCTCGGACTTTTCCGACTTCTCCGACGAACCGCCGCTCTCGGACTTGCCGCCCTCCGATTTCCGGCTGCCGCTTTCGCCCTTCGGGTAGTCCGTGATGTAGAAGCCGCTTCCCTTGAACTGGATCGCGGGCGCCGAGAACTGTTTCGTCAGCTTGCCGCCGCAGTGGGGACACACCTTCAGGCGCGGGTCGTTCATCCCCTGGATGACTTCCGTCTTTTTCTTGCAGGATCCGCACACGTACTCGTAAATCGGCATTCGGGGTCTCCGGGCGAATCGTAGCAGCACTCCCGACGCCGTAGAATCGGGCCGTGATCAAGGTCTCCGAAGCGCTCGAGATCCTCCGCGGCGCCTGCTCCCCGGGGCCGGCCGAGTCCGTCCCGCTGCGCGAGGGCGCCGGGCGGGTGCTCGCGCGCGACGTCCGGTCCGACGTCGCGTGGCCGCCGTTCGACACGTCCGCGATGGACGGCTACGCCGTACACCTCGCCGACTTCGCAGCCGGCAAGGGACCGGTCGCCGAGCGCCCCGGCTTCGTCGGGGCCGGCGACGCACCGCCTGCGCCGCTGAAATCGGGCGAGGCCGTCCGCATCATGACGGGAGCGCCCGTGCCCGCCGGCACCGAGGCGATCCTGCCCGTGGAGAAGGTGCGCCGCGAGAACGGCGCCATCACCGCCCTCGCGGCGCCCGGCAAGGGCGAGCACATGCGCCTGCGCGGCGAGAGCATCGAGGCGGGCGCCGTGCTGCTTGCGCGCGGCCGCCGCCTCGCACCCTCCGACATCGCGCTCGCGGCGCTCGCGGGCGCGGATCCACTGCACGTCTACCGCCGGCCGCGCGTCGCGATCGCCGTCACCGGCAACGAGCTCGTGGCGGCGACGGCAAAGCCCGGGCCCGGCCAGCTGCGGGACTCCAACGGCCCGATGCTCGAGGCGCTCTGCCGCGCGCACGGCGCCGCCGCGGTCGCCCGGCCGCGCGTGGCGGACGAGGACGGCGCCGTGCGGCGCCTCTTTTCCCGGGCAGCGGCCGACGAAGACGTCCTGATCACGAGCGGCGGCGTGTCCGCGGGCGACCTCGACCTGCTGCCCGAGGAGGCGGAGCGCTCCGGATTCGAGATCCTGTTCCACGGCGTCGCGATCCGGCCGGGCAAGCCGGTCGCGTTCGGCCGCCGGGGCGAGACGTTCTGGTTCGGCCTGCCCGGCAATCCGGTCTCGACCTCCGTATGCTTCCACGTCTTCGTCCGCCTGGCGCTCGACCGGCTGTCGGGGGCCGAACCCGCGGGGCCCGTCTTCGTAACGGCCCTGCTCGCGCGCCCGATCACGATCAAGGGCAAGCGCGAGACGTACACCGACGCGACGCTCTCGGTCGCGGACGGCACGCTGCGCGCCCGGCCGATCCGCAGCCGCGGCAGCCACGATCTCGGCGCGTATGCGGCCGCGAACGCGCTCATCCGCGTGCCCCATGGAACGGAGTCCCTTCCCGAGGGCACGGTCGTGGACTGCCTCGTCCTCGGAGACCGGCTCTGAGCCCGCCGCGCCGCAGGGCCGAGACGCACGCGATCGGGCACCACGAGGCCAGGTCGCGGGACGGCGTCGCCATCGCCTACACGCTCTGGCGCCGGCCGGCGAAGGAGCTGCTCGTGCTCGCCCCGGGGTTCTGGCGCGTGCGCCTGGCGCGCGAAAATCTCTTCCTCGCCACGCACTTTGCGCGCCGCGGCTACGACGTCGCCGCGCTCGACTTCCGGGGCCACGGCGAAAGCGGCGGCGGATACTCCTTCGGCGCCACGGAGCACCACGACTTCCAGGCCGTCCTCGACGAGCTCGTGGGCGACGGGAAGATGTACGAGCGCTTTTCCGTCCTCGGCCTCTCGATGGGCGGCTCGATCGCCGCGCAGGCGCTGGCGCTCCGGCCGGACCAGCCGTGCCGGGCGCTCGCGATGATCTCCTCGCCCGCCGACCTGCGCGCGCTGCGCCCGAAGCCGTGGCGCCTCGGCGCGTTGAAGCAGCTACAGTGGAAGCACGCCCTGAAGGTGCCGAAATTCTCGGGCCGCCGTCTGACCGCCCGGCGGCCCCGCGCCGAAGACGCCATGGCATCGCTCCCGATGCCGAAGCTCATCGTCACCGCCGAAGGCGACTGGCTCGTCGACCCGTCGCACGGCCGGGCGCTCGCGCGCGCATCGGCCGAGCCCGTCGAGCTCGTCCACCTCGATCAGGGCGGCTCGCTGCATGCGGACGGGCTCGTGAATTTCGTCCCGGTGAAGCTGTTGAGGCTGCTGGACCGGTGGTTCCTGGAGAACGCGCCGCCGTAGCCACGACCCGAGGTCAGATCCCCTCTCCCGCCCGGAGAGGGTGACCACGGAGCTAGGGCCGCGAACGACGTGTCGGAAAGCACATCTGGCGCGGCGTCACATCGCTGCCGCACCGTCCGGCGTGAAGATCACGTCGTCGATCTTCGCCGGCCGGATGTCGAGGTACTCGAGCCGCGTCAGCGTCTGCGTCTTCGACCCGAAGAGGTCCTGGATCTCCATCTCGGCGACGGCGTCCTTTCCCTGGACCTTCCGGAACTTCGTGAAGCGGACTTCTCGCGCCGCCTTGCCGGAGGGCAGGTAGAAGACGAGCTTGCGCGGCAGGAGATCCGCCGAGGCGTCGAGCCAGAGCGTCACCTTCGGATAGCTCACCTTCGTCGAGACCGCCGTCAGGTCCAGCACGCGGCACTCGTGGTCCCCGATCTTTTCGGTCCCGGGCCGCGCCGTCGCCGTGAAGTCCTCGGCAAACCGGATGCGGGCGACGTCCGCGAAGGACGCGCCGCCCATGAGCCGCTGGTTGGCCGTGATCGGAACCGGGTGCTCGGCTCCGGGCACCAGGAGCCACATCCTGTCGCCGACCGTCAGGGCCTTGCGCCCGTCGTTCTTCCCGCCCCGGAACACGATCAGGGCCTTGTCGCGCCCCTTGATGTAGACGTCGAAGTCCGCCGTGCCGGCGACCTTGCCGTCCTCGATCTGGCTCGCCCGCGCCGAGATCTTCGCCTCGCCGAGCGCGTTGCGCGCGGCGTCCACGGCCTTGAGCCATCCCTGGACCTCCGCCGCGCTCTGCGCCGACACCGCCGCCGCCGCGAGCAGCAGCAGGCCGGCCGCCATCCTCCTAGACATGCGTCAGCGCCTCCACGATCGACACCCGCGCGGCCCGGCGCGCCGGAAAGTACGAGGCGATCGCCATCGTCAGCACCATCGCCGCGATGCCCGCGACGTACGCGAGCGGGTAGAGCTTCACGTTGATCGGCATGCCGTGCGTCGCCCCCGGCGGCGGCGGCAGGATGATGCCGGAAGCGTTGAGCGCCGCGGAGATGATGAGCGACAGGATCGTGCCCGCCACGCACGCGGCGAGGCCGATCGCGACGCCTTCGGCGAGAAACATGCGCAGCACCTTGGATGGCCGCGTCCCCAGGGCGCGCAGCGTCCCGATCTCCCGCGTCCGCTCGGTCACCGCCATCGTCATGACGATCGCCGCCGAGAGGATGACGATCACGACGAGGACCGCGCCCACGAATCCGAAGATGCCGATGTAGAGCAGCTTGACCTGCTCGTAGAACGTGGCGAGCTCGCGCCAGCGGCGCACGACGATCGGATATCCGCCGTCGACGAGCGCCTTGCCGACGCTCGCGGCCGCCTTCTCCTCGTTCGCGCCTTTCTTCAGGAACACGACGAGCTTGGACACCGTCTCCGGGCTCTGCAGCAGGCGCGAGACGAGCCCGATCCCCGCGGCGAGGTACCGGTCGTTCAGCTCCTTGATGTGCACGTCCGCGAGGCCCTCGACGACGCCGTCGAGGGCGTTCAGCGAGCCGTCCGGCGTCGTGGACATGAGCGTGATCCGGTCGCCCGGCTTGACGTTCAAGGCCGCCGCCAGTCCCGTGCCGAGCACCACGCCGTCGCCCCCGTCGCCCGAGAGGTACTTGCCGGACGTGACGAGCTCGCGTGCGAGCGTGGCCGTCGCCTCGGGATCCGGGTCCACGCCGACGCCGAGAAACGGGACGGACTTGGAGCCCGTCGTCGCGAGGCCCACGAAGTCGATCCGCGGCAGCACCGCCGCGACCGACGGATCCGCCGCCGCGAGCGCCCGCGCGCGCTTTGCGTCGGGCAGGCCGTACTCGAGCGTCGCCTCCTCCGCCTTGCCGACGGCGCGGCGGTCCACGATCTGCAGGTCGCCGACGCTGTGGATCGTGCCCTCCTTCAGGCCCTCGAACGACTGCGCGATGAATCCGCCCGCGAGCGCGAAGGCCGCGAAGCCGAAGGTCACGACGGCAATCATGAGGAAGCTGCGCCGCTTCTGGCGGACGAGGTTGCGCCAGGCCAGGGCGAAGGCGCTCATGCGGCCACGTCCGACTCGACCGCGCCGTCGTGGAGGCTCACGATCCGCCGCGCCCGCGCGACGACGCGGGGATCGTGGGTGGCGAAGAGGAAGGCGACGCCCTGCCTCGCGTTGACGTCCCGCATGAGGTCCAGGATCTCCTCCGCCGTATGGCTGTCGAGATTGGCCGTCGGCTCGTCGGCGAAGACGACCGACGGGCCGTTGGCGAGCGCGCGCGCGATCGCCACGCGCTGGCGCTGGCCGCCCGACAGCAGGTCCGGGCGCACGCCGAACTTCTCGCCGAGCCCGACCGAGTCGAGCAACGCGCGCGACTTTGCCCGGCGCGCCGCCGCGTCCAGGCCCGCCAGCGCCATCGGGTATGCCACGTTCTCCTCGGCCGTCAGCACCGGGATCAGGTTGAACGTCTGGAAGACGAAGCCGAACCGGTCGCGGCGCAGGTCCGACCGCTCGTCCTCGGAGAGCGCCTCGCCGTCGCGGCCTTCCACCCGGACCACGCCGACGTCCGGCCGGTCGAGCAGGCCGAGCAAGTTCAGGAGCGTCGTCTTTCCCGACCCGCTCGGGCCCTTGAGCGCCACGAACTCGCCCGGCGCGATCGCGAGCGTCACGTCCCGCACGGCGGGTACGATGCCCGCGCCGAGCTTGTAGGACCGGGAGAGGCCCGCCGCCTCCACGAGCGGCGCCGGCAGTTTCGCGTTCACGCGCGGGAGTTTACAAGCAGAGACACGACCCGAGGTCAGATTCCCTCTCCCCCGTCGGGAGGAGAGGGTGAGGGTGAGAGGGCATCGCGCCAGAGACCGCTAGGCCGCGCGGAACGCCAGCACTGCGTTGAGCCCTCCGAACGCGAAGGAGTTCGAGAGGGCCGCCTCGGGCCTCGCGGCGCGGGAGCGGTCGGGCACCACGTCGAGGTCGCACTCGGGGTCCGGAGTCGTGAAGTTGGCCGTCGGCGGAAGAATCCCGTTTGCCAGGGCCAGAACGGTGGCGACCGCCTCCAGGGCGCCGGCCGCGCCGAGGGCGTGTCCGTGCATCGACTTGGTCGAGCTGACGGCGAGGCGGTCGGCGTGGGCGCCGAAGACCTCCCGGATCGCACGGGCCTCGGCCGCATCGTTGCCGCGCGTTCCGGTGCCGTGGGCATTGATGTAGCCGACGTGCCCCGGTGAAAGCTGCGCATCGGCCAGCGCCGCGCGCATGGCGCGCGCCGGACCCTCGATGGTCGGCTGCGTGGCGTGGTGCGCGTCGGACGACATTCCGAAGCCCGCCAGCTCCGCGTAGATCCGGCCTCCGCGGGCGCGGGCCGCCTCGAGCGGCTCGAGCACGAGCATCGCTCCGCCCTCCCCGAGGATCAGCCCGCGGCGATCGAGCGAAAACGGCCGGCACGTGTCCGGCGCGACGACGCGCATGGCCTCCCAGGCCTTCAGGTGACCATGCGAAAAGGGAGCCTCGCTGCCCCCGGTGACGGCGAGGTCCACGGCGCCGCTTCGCACCATCCAGAACGCCTGGCCGATCGCGTGATTGGAGGACGAGCACGCGGTCGAGATCGTCAGGCACGGACCGGTCAGGCCGAAGTCCATCGAGATCTGGCTCGCTCCCGCGTTGGCCATGCCCCGGGGGATCGAGAGCGGATGCACCCTTCCCGACTTCCGCTGGTACAGCTCGACGAAGGCGGCGTCCTGGGTGGTCTGGCCGCCGAGACTCGAGCCCGTGAAGACGGCCGTGCGCTCGCGCAGTGGCGCCGTGAGCTCCACGCCGGAGTCCCGCACGGCCTCCCGCGCCGCGATGACGGCGAATTGCGCGAAGCGGTCCAGCAGGTCCAGCCGCCCGGCGTCGAAATGCCCGGCCGGATCGAAGCCCTTCACTTCGGCGCCGTTCTGGAACCGAAGACCGGACACGTCCACCGATTCGATGCGGGCGATCGCCGGGCGGCCGTCGCACAGCGCCGACCACATCCGCGCAACGTCGGGGCCGAGCGCAGAGATCGCCCCCACGCCGGTCACGGCGACGCGCCGGACCGACGACGTCATTGGCTCGCGGGCGCGGAAGGGGGCGCGGTTTCCGCGGGACCGCGGGCGATCAGGGCTCTCAGCCCCTCGACGACGTCGCGGACGCTCACGGCCGACTTCGCCGCGTCGTCGGGTATGACGATGTCGAGCCGGGTCTCGAGCTCGAAGAGCAGCGTGATGGCGTCCAGGGAATCGACGTTGAGCTCCGCGAACGTGCTGTCGATCGAGATCCGTTCCGGGCCGACGTGCTTGACCTCGGCCAGCGCGGAGATGACGGTGTCGGCGAGTGAATCGGGCATGTGCGTCAGCCTCGGACGCGTGGCACGGTATCGGGCGCCGGACGAGAAAGCAATAAGGATCGGGTTAAGAGCGCCTCGGCCCGGTTCCTGCAGCGTCTAGGATCGAGGCGACGTCATGCGAGGACCCGGCCGCACCGCGGAGACGACGTATGCTCGAGCGGTGGCGCGACGAATCTCCGCAGAACCCGCGGTCCTCCCGCGAGATTGCCCGCATCGAGGCCGGCGGCAACTGACGCATGCCTGAAGCCGTCATCGCCGCCACCGCGACCGCGGTTCCCGATTTCGTGGTGACGCGCGACGTGGTCAAGACCTACTTCGGCCGGGTGTTTCCCCTCGAGGGCTCGCGGCTCGACGCGATGATGGCGGTCGTCGACAACTCCGGGATCCGGCGGCGCTTCTGCGTGCTTCCCGTCGAAGAGCTGATCGAGCCGCGGTCCCTCGGCCGGATCAGCGAGCAATACCGGGAGCATGCGATCCGCCTCGGCCGCGCGGTCGCGACCGAGTGCCTCGAGCGCGCGCACATCCGCCCGGAGGACATCGACCTCGTCATCACGGTCTCGTGCACCGGCGTGATGATCCCGTCGCTCGACGCGCACCTGGTCAACGCCATGGGCTTCCGGTCGAACGTGCGCCGCCTGCCGATCACGGAGCTCGGGTGCGCGGCGGGCGCCTCGGCGATCGCGCGGGGGCGCGATTTCCTCCTGGCGTTCCCGCGGGGCAAGGTCCTGATCGTCGCCGTCGAGCTCGCGAGCCTCACGTTCCAGCGCGGCAGCCTGTCCCAGGCCAACCTGATCTCGAGCATTCTCTTCGGCGATGGCGCCGCGGCGGCCGTCATGACGGGGCTGGACGTCCCGGGACCGCGGGTTCTCGACGCCGAGAGTTACCTGTTTCCAGACTCGATCGACGCGATGGGCTTCGTCCTGAAGGAGACGGGGCTGCACATCGTGCTCTCCCGCGACGTTCCGGACATGATCCGCGGCAGGATCCGGGATCTCGTGCATCGCTTTCTCGAGCGCAACCGCGTGGCCCCGGGGGACGTTGCGGCGTTCGTGCTCCATCCGGGTGGCCGAAAACTCCTCGCCGCCATCGAGGACGAGCTCGCTCTGCCGCGCGAGCGCACGCAACCCTCGTGGGACGTCCTCGCCGAGTACGGGAACCTGTCGAGCGCGTCGGTGCTCTTCGTGCTCCACGAGTGGCTGACGAAGAGGCGGCCCGCGGCCGGCGGCCTCGGCCTGATGGCGGCCTTCGGCCCCGGTTTCACGGCGGAGCAGCTCTTGCTCCGATGGGCGTAAGGGGCCGATGAGCCTCCTCGTCCCTCCCCGGCGCCCTTCGCCCGAGCTGCTCGACGACCCGGCGCTCCCCGATTCGGAAATGCGCCTCTCGCTCGCGGACATCGACGTCGTGCACCGGCACTGGGGCGGCTCGCGGGCGCTCGTGCGCCACCTCGCGCCCCGGCTCCGGGCCCGTGGCCGGCCGGCGTCGATCCTCGACGTCGGCGCCGGCTCCGGCTCGGTCGCGCGGCGGCTGCGCACGTCCCTCTCCGCTCCGGCGGGAGCCATCCGCGTGACCGCGCTCGACGTCCAGTGGAGGCACCTGGCCGCGGGCCGATCCTCCCGGGCTCCGCACGCCGTGTCGCTCGTCGCCGCGGACGCGTTCCGTCTCCCGTTTCCCGATCGCGCTTTCGACTTTGCCGTCTCGACGCTCTTCTTTCACCACTTCTCTCCGGGCGAGAACCGGGAGATCCTCGCCGAGCTCCTGCGCGTCGCTCGGTCCGGCTTCGCCATCCTCGACCTGCGCCGGCACCGCATCCCCATGGCCGTCTTCGCGCTGGCCGGGCGCACGCTTCTCCGGAGCCGCGTCTCCGTGCTCGACGGCTCCGCCTCGGTGCGGCAGGCCTACACGCCCGCGGAGGCGCAGGCGATCGCCCGCGCCGTCACCCCGGCGGCCCGGGTCGTGCGCGTGTTTCCCTACGGCCTCCTCGTCACCGCCGACGCATGAGCGCGTGCGACGTCCTGATCGTCGGCGCGGGCCCGGCCGGATCCGCAGCGGCGGCGATCCTCGCCACGGCGGGACATCGCGCGCTCGTGCTGGAGAAGGACCGCTTTCCGCGCGCCAAGGTTTGCGGCGAATTTCTTTCCGGTGCCGCGAGGGAAGATCTGCGGCGCCTCGGCGTTCTGGCCGACGTCTGCGCCGAAGCCGAGCGTATCGAGCGCGGCTTCCTGCACCTGCCCCGCGGCCGTTCGGTCGATTTCGAGCTGCCCTGCCCCGCGCTCGGCATTTCGCGCTTGCGCCTGGACGACCTGCTCGCGCGGCGCGCCGCGGAGCTCGGGGCGCAGGTGCGGTACGGCGCGCGCGTGACGTCCATCGAGCCGCGCGCAGGCCCGGGCTTCCAGGTCGGATTCATTTCCGACGGGCAAACGAGCGTCCTCGAAACGCGCAGCGTCGTCGGAGCGTGGGGCCGATGGGACGCCCTCGATCGCGGGCTCGCGCGCCGATTTCTCGGCGGCCGCTCACGATACTTCGGCTGGAACCGGGACTTCGTCGGCGGCGGGCAACGGCTTGCCGGCCAGGTTCATCTCTTCGTCTTCCCGGGAGGTTACTGCGGGCTCTCCCGTGTCGAAGGCGGAACGACGAACCTGGCCGGAGTCATCGCGGAGCGCGTGCGCCGGCGGCTCGACGGCGGATGGGATGCCGTGGTCGCCCATGCCCGCCGCTCGTGCCCGGCGTTGGACGAAGCCATGAGCAGCCTGCGCGAGGGGCCGGGCGGATTCCTGGGCGTCGGGCCCGTGTTCTTCACCGTCAAGCCGCCGGTGGAGAACGGGATGCTCATGGTCGGCGACGCCGCCGGCGTGATCGATCCGTTTTCCGGTGAAGGCCAGGCGGCGGCGATCGGGTCGGGAATCCTGGCCGCCGAGATCCTGAACCGTGGCCTCGAGGGGCGCATTTCCATGGACGACGCCGCCCGCGACTACGCCCTCGCCTGGCGCAGCCGCTTCGCCCGGCACTTCGGCTGGGGCTCGGTCTTTCGCCGATTCCTGCTGCAACCCGCGGCGGCGCGTGTCGCCGCACACGTGGCGAGCCCGCGCCTCGTGCGTTTCGCCATGGATCGGATGCGGGCGGTCTAGAAGGAGCGCGGTCGCGGGCGAACCGCCTCCGTTCTCAACCCAACTCACGCCGGCTCGGCCTTCGGTCCGGGCGCGTCGCCGCAGCGGCCACGCAAGCCCTTGCGAAACTCCTCGCGCTCCTCCGGGCTCATTGCCGCCCACCGTTCGCGAAGGCCGTGCCGCCATTCCCGGCGCGGGCCCGGTCCACCGCGCAGCATCCCGAATCCCCGAAGGCCGCCGAACAGAATCCAGCAGAGCGCCATGAGCCCCACGGCCTGCCAGAAGCCGAGAGAAGGCAGCCCGAAGATGGCGGGCATGAGGAGGTTCCACAACTGCAGAACCGCCTGGCCGAATCCGGCGATCACGATCGCGACGAGCAGCAGGAACTTGAACACGCTGATGCCCCAGTGCCTTTTCATTGTCGTTCTCCTCATTCCTTTCCAAAATCCGCGTGGATGGACTCGAGTCTGCGGCGCAGGTGGAGCACCGCGTAGCGCTTGCGCGAGAGCAGAGTGTTCACGCTGAGGCCGGTCTCGGCGGCCAGCTCCCGGAAACTTCGACCCTCGATCTCGTGCGCGACGAAGACCGCGCGCTGCTCCTCCGGGAGCTCGCCCAGGGCGAGCTCGAGCTCCTCGATGAGCACGGTCCGGGCATAGGCCGCCTCCGGCCCCGCATCCGGCGACGGCAGCAGTTCCTCGAGCGCCTGCCCGTCGTCCTCGTCGTGGATCTCGCGCGCCCGCGTTCGTGCGGCAGTCCGCCTCCGGCGGAACAGGTCCACGATGCGGTTGCGCGCCACCCGAAAGAGCCATGCCCCCGCCTGCTCGATCGGCTTCATCAGCCGGTACGCCTCCACGAGCTCCGAGAAGACGTCCTGCAGCACGTCCTCGACGTCGAGCTCGTCGGCGACCCGGCTCCGGATGAAGTTGCGCAGGCGCCTCCGCTCGCGCTCGATCGTCTCGGCGATCCGCTCGTCCTGCTCTTCCTGCGCCATTGCCAGGTTCATTGTCCTGTAGCTGTAGACGCACGGGGGACGCGGATATTGTGGTGCCCGGCTTGCGGACAGGGGCTCGCTGCCGCGCATCGGCGCCTCCCGCCGGCAGTCGCGCGCCCCTCGCGCCGATGTGTGGGGCCCTAGCGGCCGGGGTCCTCCCCGGACCACCAGTCCAGAAACGGCAGGAGCTCGTCGGGCGTGCGCAGGAAGACGTCGGCCAGGGTCGAGCGTGCCTCCTGGCGCGCGAGCGCGCCCATGCCCCGGCCTCGCAGGGCGCGAAAAGCGTCCTCGTCGGTCTCGTCGTCGCCGAGGTACGCGAGGGGGGCGCCGTCTCCCGTTTCGTCGAGGACGCCGGCGACCACCGCGCCCTTGTCGCCCTGTCCCGGGCGGACCTCGAGGCCTCCGTCGAAATCGTGGAGGCGCAGCCCGACCTCCTTCGCCGCAGCGCCGAATTTCTCGACGAACGACGCGCGGGCGGCCGCGAAGGCCCGCGGCGTTCCCCGGCCGTGCAGCGAGAAGCCGAAGGGTTTTCGTTCGAGAACACGACCCCAGGGCTGCCGCGAGACCCATTTCGCCGCATGGGAGATCCAGCGCCGCGCCTCCGCGGGCACCACCGCAGCGCTGTACACGCCCTTCGCCGTCAGGCGCTCGAGCCCGTGGGACCCCCACATTTCGATCGGAAGCTGGACGAGGGCGGCGAGCTCCCGAACGAACCGCCCGCTGACGATCCCCAGGCGCGTTCGCCCGTCGGCGGCGATCCCGGAGAGCCTCTCGCGCACGCCGGGATAGGGCCTCGCGCTGAGGCGCTCGACGACGAACGGGGCCAGCGTTCCGTCGAAATCGAGCAGGAGGACCCGCCGCGGGGCCGTGCGCACACGCCCCGCGAAGCCCGCGAGGTCGAAAGCCGGGTTGAGCACTTGCACCGACGGCCCCGAAGGGGCCTCCGGCGCCGGCTTGTTCGAAGCCTCGATCCGCATCGCCGGATTATATCGTGTTCCGATATAATGACGCTGACCGATACGCCGCGCGCGATTCGTCCGAGGAGGGCAATTTGGCGGAAGCGTGTGGGAGTCGAACCCACCCGTCCCGGCGCGAGGCCGCGACGCCGACGGATTTGAAGTCCGCGAGGGTCACCGGACCCCGTGCGCTTCCGAGCGGATTATGGCCCGAATCCGGGGTGATGCCGTGGCAGGCCCGTGAGAGCCTCGCTTGACTCGGACCCGTCCGCCGCGGAAGCATTGAAACCATGAAGAGCCTCGGCGTGTTCGCCCTGCTCGGCCTCGCGCTCGCCGCAACGGACTGTTCGACCACTTCGCGAGGCCGAGGCGTGACGGAGACGGGCTTTCTCGGCTCCGACTACGCGCTCCTCCAGCCCGGGGGACCGGGCCAGGCTGCCCTCCTCTACCTGCGTCCGGGCGCGGATTGGCCGTCCTACGAGAGCGTGCTGCTCGATCCGGTGACGGTGTGGCGCAGCGCGGACACACCGAACCGGGGCATCTCTGCCCAGGATGCTCAGATCCTGACGGACTATTTCTACGGCGTCATCCGGGGATCGCTCGAGAAGCAGGGGTTTCGCCTGGTCTCCGCTCCCGAGGCGCACACCCTGCGCGTGAAGGTCGCGATCGCGGAGGCGCACGCGTCGCACGTGGTTCTCGACGTCGTCTCGACCGTCGTCCCCTCGGCCCACGCCGCGTCCGCGCTGGCCGGGCTGATCACGGGCAAGCCCGCGTTCGTCGGCGAGGCGCAGATCGAAGTCAAGGCGACCGACGCGCTCAGCGGGCAGCTGCTGGCGGCGGCCATCGACCACCGGGTCGGCGCGAAGACGATCAGCTCCTCGCAGTTCACCTCGTGGGGCGACGTGGAGACGATGATGCGCCTGTGGGCGGGGCACGGCGCGTATCGGCTGTGCGAGCTGGCCGCCCGCGCCGGGTGCGCCGATCCGGCGAAGCCCTAGATCCGGGGGCCAGTTTACCCATTCACCGGTCCCATGCTAATCTCCCCGCCCTCTTCGCGTGGGGCTGTAGCTCAGTTTGGGAGAGCGCCTGAATGGCATTCAGGAGGTCGACGGTTCGATCCCGTTCAGCTCCACCATTCAAACCCCGGTTCCGACCCGCTCGAGCGCCGATTCCAGTCTGGCTCGCAACCTCAGGCCGGTTGCCTCGTCGTCGGCGCGGCGACACCTTTGATGAGCAGCCACAGCGCGAGCACGACCTGGAAGACGAGCGCCGGCAGCCACAGGAAATATCCGGTCAGCGGCCCCGCGGGGAAACCGGCGAGCTGCAGGGGCAGTACGACCACGAGCATGCCGAACGCAAACACGCCCAGCCATGCGATTGAGACGGGGACCATCCGTCCGCGCAGAAGGAGATAGGAAAAGATCAAACTCCCCCCGGCAAAGAAGACCGCACCGAGGGGAACGCTCGTGCCCGGCATCAGCAGAAACGCGCGCAGCGCGTTCGTCGTGGGGATGTCCGGGGCGCCCGTCCCGACCCCCGCCTTCGCCAGCCACAACAGCCCCAGGTAGGCCGGGATGTTGGTGAGCGAACCGAGCACCCCTTCCGCCACGCGACAGACCAGGCCCAGCACTGCAAGCTCGTGGTCCTCGGCGCGCGTGATTCCGTACAGCGTCACACCCAGCACGAGGGCCGAGAGGCCTTCGAGCAGCGTGATCACGATGGTCAGGCGTACGTTGATCGCATACTGACCGATGCGCGCGAGCTCCGCGGCACCGCCCTCGACGCCCCTCGCCTGGTGCATCAGCACCTCGCTGCAAATACCGATCGCTGCGTAGAAAAGGTATGTGAATCCAGCGACTCTCGCGTTTGTCGTGCGTGTCATGTCGACTCCTCTACGCTTCGTTGGGCCCCGGTCCGGAGGGTGCGAGTCCCTTCACCAGGAGCCAAAAGCCCATTGCCAGCTCGAAGAGGAAGATAGGGGCTCCATAAATCTCAACGGGAATCACCTTCGCAAGCTCGGGAAAAATGATGAACAAGAACGCGCATGCTCCCATCAGGAACGACGCACCCATTCCCCATGCCGCCAATGCTCTTGGGATGAAGCGGGACTTGAACCACAGGTAGCAGAACGCAGTACTCCGAAGCCCGGCGAGCACCAAGCCGACGTTATACACATCGCCATGCGCTCTGACCGACAGCCTCGCCAGAGCCTGCAACTGGTTCACTTCGAATGCCTGCAGGTAGTCCGCACCACCGAGTATCCGCAAGACATCGAAGTCACTGAGCGTGACGGCGACCAGGATTGCCGTCTCGATCAGCCCCCAGCCCGTGGCCAGCAAAGCGAGGCTTCGATTGACTGGCATGAGGACCACGAAAAGAGAAACGATGAGGACGACATCGAGCGCGAAGACGGTGAGATTGCTGGCGATGCCCAGGCGAAAGAGCCGTTCATGCGCCATGATATTCCGCGCCGTTTGTGCGGCATTGTCGAAGGCGACGAGCTGGGTGCGTACATAGAACTCGGCGAAGATCGCCGGCGGCAGCGCAAACAGATAGGCGAATCCCACGACTCTCGCTGCTTTGCGTCGTGATTCGTCTATGGTGCCGAAAGTCATTCCGCTTCCCCGTCGCATCGACTTCTAAGCCTCCGCGAGCTGGACGACGTGCGAGATGGCAGACGACAGCCGCCGCCAGTTCGCCGTCTCCGATTCGAGCTGCTTTCTGCCGAGGCGTGTGAGCGAGTAGAACTTCGCGCGCCGGTTGTTCTCCGACTGCTTCCACTCGGCCTCGATCCAGCCTTCCTGCTCCAGCTTGTGCAGCGCCGGGTAGAGCGATCCTTCGCTGACCTGCAGCACGTCCGAAGACAACGATTTAAGACGCAGGCTGATGGCCCAACCATTCAGAGGCTCCAGCGTCAGGATTTTCAGGAGGAGCAGGTCGAGGGTGCCCTGGACCAAGTCGTTTGGTTTACTCATATCGGTTTCCGAGGGGAGTGTATGACGTCTCCTCTCGGTAAGCAAGGGGTGATTGCCCCAGGTTCCCGCCCTGTGGATCATCCGAGGTTTACGCCGAGCGCTCGACCCAACTCGTACCAACCTGTCCTGACTCGACGCCCGTGCTTCCATTTCTCGACGGATGGCCCGGACGATGTGGGACGCTCGGAATCGCTTGAATGGCCTTCAGGAGGTCGACGGGACGCTCAAGGCGCCCCCGCGCGACGGCGGACATCGTCACACCGGAAGACCGCATTTTCGACCAGCCCGAAAGGACATTTCGTGTCGCGTCGGGGTCGGCATGTTAGCCTCTCCCGCGGAACATTTGCGGAACCATGCCTCGCTGGACCTGGCTCGTCCCCCTGTTATCGATCATCCTTTTCGCTGCCGCGCTCGTGGCAGGCGTGGGAACGTTGCTCGCCGTGCTCTGCGGCGTCGCCCTGATCGGGGCCGTCCTCGCAGCAGTTCACCACGCGGAAGTCATCGCGCACCGCCTTGGCGAGCCCTATGGCACGCTCGTCCTTGCCCTGGCGGTGACGTTGATCGAAACCGCGCTCATCGTTTCGATGATGCTTGCCGGCGGAGAGGACATGGCGGTCCTGACGCGCGACTCGCTCTACGCGGCCGTGATGATCATCTGCAATGGCGTCATCGGCATCTGCGTCTTGCTCGGCGGCCTCGCGCATCGTGAGCAGACCTTCCGCGTCGAGGGGGCGGGAGCAGGACTTGCCGCGCTGATCGTGTTGTCGACGCTCACGCTCGTGATTCCGGTGTTTACGACAAGCGCGTCGGCCGGCACTTACAGCCCCTCGCAACTCGCATTCGTGGCGGTGACGTCGGCCGTTCTCTGGGCGATCTTCATCTTCATACAGACCGTACGCCACCGGGACTATTTCATTCCTGCGACCGATCGAGCCAACGAAGACGCGCATGCCGAGCGGCCGACGGGCCGAGAGGCGGGAGTGAGCTTCGGTTTACTCCTGGCCTCGCTCGTTGGGGTCGTGGGCCTCGCCAAGATGCTTTCGCCAACGATCGAGCGCACGGTCGAGGCCGCCAATGCACCCAGAGCTGTGGTCGGAATCGTGATCGCGTCGCTGGTCTTGCTGCCGGAAACCTGGGCCGCGGTACGTGCGGCCAGGGCGAATCGACTTCAGAGCAGCATGAATCTCGCGATCGGCTCCGCGCTCGCGTGCATTGGTCTCACCGTTCCTGCGGTGGTCCTGGCGTCGACCGCCTTCAAGCTGCCCCTCGTCCTGGGCCTGGACGCCAAGAGCATGGCGATGCTCGCGGTGACGTTTCTGGTGAGCTCGATCACTCTCGGCACCGGTCGCACTTACATGATGCAGGGAGCAGTTCATCTAGTGCTCTTCGCGGCGTTCCTGTTCTTCGCGCTCGTGCCATAGGTTCACGCCATCTGTCGCTTCAGAGGTTGAGAACCGTAGGACCGGGCGTCCTTCATGCGATATGCTCGATTTGTCCATGAGAGCGCGGGCGCTGCTTGGGGCCTCACTGTTTCTTCTGGCGGCGGCATGCGGGGCATCGACCGCCCCCCTCGTCATCGTGGCGCGCATCGACACCCCGATCCACCCGGCCTCGGCGAACTACCTCGAGGGCGTGCTGGCCCGGGCGGAGAAGCAAGGAGCGGCGCTCGTGGTCCTGACGCTCTCGACTCCGGGCGGCCTGCTGAGCTCGACGCGGGACATGAGCTCCGCGATCCTCCTGAGCCGCGTGCCGGTTGCGACCTACGTGTCGCCTTCGGGCGCCCAGGCGGCGTCGGCGGGATTTCTCCTGCTGCTGGCGGGCGATGTCGCGGCGATGGCGCCCGGCACGAACGCGGGCGCGGCCCATCCCGTTGGCGGAGAAGGCCAGGACCTCCCCAAGAAGATGAACGAAAAGGCCGAACAGGACGCTCGCGCCTTCGTCCGGACGCTCGCAGTGCAGCACGGGCGCAATGTCGAGAAGGCCGAGCTCGCGGTGTCGAAGAGCGCGTCGTACACGGAGGCGGAGGCGAAGTCGGACGGCCTCGTCGAGATCATCGCTCGCGACGTCCCGGATCTGCTCGCGCAGCTCGACGGGCGCCGGTTCACCCGCGTCGGGGGCGCCGAGACGACGCTTGCGCTGAAGGGGTATCGCCTCGAGACTCGCGAGATGGGGCAGATGGACAGAATTCTGGGCGTCGTGTCCCATCCCAACGTCGCCTACCTGCTCTTCCTGCTCGGCCTGGTCGGCCTCTACTTCGAGCTCTCGACGCCGGGCGCGATTCTGCCGGGCGTCGTCGGGGTGATCTCGCTGCTGCTCGCCCTCTATGCCTTCTCGGTGCTTCCGGTGAACCTGGCCGGCCTGGCGCTCATCCTGTTCGCGATCCTGCTCTTCGTCGCCGAGATCAAGATCGCCAGTCACGGGCTGCTCTCGGTCGGCGGCGCCGTTGCGCTGATCGCGGGCTCGCTGCTGCTCTTTTCCGGCAAGGGAGATCGCGGCGGCTACCGGGTGGATCTCGGGATCATCCTGCCGGGCCTGGCGCTGACGCTCGCCGTCGTGGGCTTCCTGACCTGGAATACGGTCCAGCGCCGAAACGCGCCGGTTCGCACGGGCCTGTCCGCCATGGTCGGCCAGCAAGCTCGGGTCGCCGACGGCTTCGGAGCCGTCGCGACGACGGGCCGCGTGCACATTTTCGGCGAATACTGGGAGGCGTCGGGTCCTCCCGGAATCGTGCCCGGCGACATCGTTCGAATCCAAGGCATCGAGGGGCGCACGCTGCGCGTCGAACGGAGGACTGGATGAGGGACATTCTGTCGGTACCCGGCCTGCTCGTGGCGGTTTTCGTGGGTCTTCTCTTTCTCTTCAAGTGGATCAACGTCCTCAACGAATACGAGCGGGGGGTGACGTTCTGGCTCGGCCGTCTCGGCAAGGCGCCCAAGGGCCCCGGCCTCGTCCTGATCTTCTGGCCGTTCGAGCGCATGGTCCGGATGTCGCTGCGGACCGTCGTCCACGACGTCCCTGCCCAGGACATCATCACCAAGGACAACGTTTCGGTGAAAGTGAACGCGGTCGTCTATTTCCGCGTCGTGGAGCCGGAGAAGGCGGTCGTGCAGGTCGAGAACTTTCTCTACGCGACGTCGCAGCTCGCCCAGACGACGCTCCGGAGCGTCCTCGGGCAGGCGCTCCTGGACGAGCTCCTCTCCGAGCGGGAGAAGCTCAACCTCGACCTGCAGAAGATCATCGACGAGCACACGACGCCGTGGGGCATCAAGGTGTCCCTCGTCGAGGTCAAGCAGGTCGACCTGCCGCCCGAGATGCAGCGGGCGATGGCGAGGCAGGCGGAGGCGGAGCGTGAAAAGCGGGCGAAGATCATCCATGCCCGCGGCGAGCTGGAAGCCGCGACCGCGCTCTCCGAGGCGGCCGTGATCATCGACCGCCAGCCGGCGACGCTCCAGTTGAGGTATCTCCAGACGCTCACGGAGATTGCCAACGAAAAGAACTCGACGATCATTTTTCCGCTTCCGATCGATCTCATCAAGATGTTCTTGTCGAAGCCTTAGGCGGCGAGAGGTTCCTCCGAGCCCGCGCGCAGCACGGCGACCCGAAGGCCGGCATCACGACGGCATGATCGGCAGCTCGGACCTCTGCCGGGCGAGAACGAGGACCTGCAGCAGGGCATCCACCTCGGCCTGGTCCCGGAGGCAGTAGGACGCGGCAGACTCGCGACTCGCCCCGACGCGGATGGTGAGGAAGCGCTCAGGCTGATTGAGGGCAAAGACGTCCTCGTCCGTTTCATCGTCGCCAACGTAAATCGCGGTGTCACATCCGAGGCGCTGGCGCTCCGCCTCGAGGGCCGTGCCCTTGTGCGGGGCCCCCTCCGGAAGAATGTTGACGACCAGGATGCCGCCGGTGACGCGCGCGTCGCCGAGCTTTCCCGCCGCCTCCATGATGGCTGCACGCGCCCCTTTCCGGTCGGGCGCATGCCGGTAGTGGACCGCGATCGAAAAGACCTTGTCCTCGATGCTCACGCCGCGGAGGGACGAGAGTCGCCTTTCCAGCAGCGGGCGCCAGCGCTCGATCTCTTCGATCATCACTTCGGAGGCTCCCCGGGGCTCGATCCCGTGGTTGCCGATGACCCCGTGCACGGGGATGCCGCCCAGCCGTTCCACCACATCGGCGCGCGCGCGTCCGGAGATCACGACGCAGGGATACAGGCCCGTGAGCTCGCTCAGCAATCGCGCCGTCGCCGGGCGAGGGTGCGCCCGTTCCGGAAACGCCGTGATCGGAGCGAGGGTCCCGTCGAAGTCGAAGGCGAGAAGCACGTTCGACCGGGCAAACCGTTGGACGACCCGCCGGTTGGATTGCCGCAGGATGTTCCTCATGCAGAGCGTTCCGACGCCCCGACGAGGTGATCCGTCAGGCGGCCCGTGAGTCGGTCGCGGCTCCGGAGGCGAGCCGCATCGACGAGCATCCTTCCCGCCCAGCGATAGACGTTGAACTCGGCAAGAAAGGCCCGCATCGAGCGCATGCGGTCCCGTTGCTCGTCGCGGGACATGTTGAGGGCCGCCGCCAGGGCGGAGCTCGCCTGTTCGAAATCGTAGGGGTTGACGATCAGCGCCTCGGTCAGCTCGCGCGCCGCACCCGTGAACTGGCTGAGGACCAGCACGCCGCACTCATCCTCGCGGGCCGCGACGAACTCCTTGGCAACGAGGTTCATTCCGTCGTGAAGGCTGCTCACGTAGCAGAGGTCGGCGGCCCGGTAGTAGCGGAACACGATCGGCGGCTCGTGGTGGGTGCGTTTCAGGACGATCGGGCGGTAGCCTCCGTGACCGAATCGCTCGTTGACGCGCGCTGCCAGGCGCTCCACGTTTTCGTTGAGCTCCCGGTAGCGCGGGATGACCGTTCGACTCGGAGCCGCAAGCTGCACGAACGTGAATCGCCCGAGGAATTCCGGGAACCGCTCCAGCAGGCGCTCGACGGCAAGGAACCGCTCCTCGATCCCCTTCGTGTAGTCGAGGCGGTCCACGCCGATCCCCAGGAGGGCGTCCGGAGCCAGTCCGAGCTCCTGGAAAAGGCTCTCCCGGCACTCTTCGGGCGACGGGACCGTTTTCAACCACCGCACGGGCCACTCGAGCGAGATCGGGTAGGGACGCACGAGTGTGCTTCGGCCGTGCTGCACGACCGCGTTGTTCTCCCGGTCGATCCGGGCCTCCAGGAGCCGATCCACGGAGTTCACGAAATTGTTGCAGTGGGACTGGGTGTGAAAGCCCAGGATGCTCGCTCCGAGCATTCCCTCGAGCAGCTCGTTGCGCCAGGGACAGATGCTGAAGCGCTCCGCGTTGGGCCAGGGGACATGCCAGAACATGATGACCGTCGCCCGGGGCAGCCGCTCGCGTATGAGACGGGGCACGAGCGCGAAGTGATAATCCTGAACGAGGACGATCGGGTCTTCCGAGTCCGCCTCCTGGCAGACGGCGTCCGCGAACTTGAGATTGACGGCCTGGTAGTGCTTCCAGTCCTCGCTTCGGAAGACGGGGCGGGCATGAGCGAGGTGGCAAAGCGGCCAGAGGCCTTCGTTGGAGAAACCGTAGTAGTAGCCCTTCTCTTCCTCGGACGAGAGCCACACCCGCCGAAGCAGGTAGGACTCTTCCCCGGGGGGCACGCGGATCCGGCCGTCCTTATCCGCCGTCTCGCGGTCCGCCGAGCCGGCTCCGTGGGCAATCCAGACTCCGGAGCAGGCCCGCAGGACCGGCTCGAGCGCGGTGACGAGACCGCTCGCCGGATGGAGGACGACGCCAGCGCCGTCCTCGGTTCGTTCATGGATGTAGGGTTCCCGGTTCGCGACCATGACGACCTTCTCGAGGTGGAGGTACCTGGCGAGCGTCTGCTTGAGCCGCTGCGGCGTCCAGTTGCCACCTTCCTGGTCGGCTTCCTTCTCGGCAACGATGCGATCGACGAGCTCGCGGACATCCCCCAGGATGGGCCGGAACTCGGGGTGCGGCGTCCCGCTCTTGAGGAACCTTCGGAGCTCCTTGCTCCAACCGCGCCAGGACAGCCGGGCCGCGATGACGGTCACGGCGGAGGCGGCCAGTGCCAGGAACCCGAAAGCCAGAAGCAGGAAGTTCCGGGTCTTGGCTTCTCGCCGTTGCGCGAAGCTCAGATCGTGCACGAGGACGACGAATCCGAGCGGCCGATCTCCATCGAAGATGGGTATGGCGCTGACGTGAACGTTGCCGCCGGGCAGCGGCATGACGCTCTTCCAGGGACGCCAGCCGCCTGAGGGTTCGCCGGCGGCGGGCCGGACGTGCTTTCCGAGATCTTCGCAGCGGAATTGCCTGGGGTAGTCCGGCGTCCGCGTCAGCAGAGTGAGGTCTGCCGTGCACGCCGCGGCCGCCATGATGCGCTCATCGCGGGAGATCTCGACGAGCAGGTCCCGCAGTTCGGCTCGCTGATCCTCGCGCCAGTGCGAAACCAGGGCCTGGCGCGCCCCGCTCACGACGAGTTGCGCGCGCAGGCTCACGTCCTTCTCGAACCAGCCGCGCGTGGTCTCGTTGACGGTGACCGAAGCCACCCATGTCAGGACCCCGAGTCCGAGGACCAGGGCGACGGCGAACTGGGATGCCCGACCCATGCCAGCCATTCAAACACAGTGATTTTGGAGCAACAACTGAATCTGCTAGCTTTCAGCATGCGCCTGGAAGACCTCGGCCTCATTGGCAACTGCCAGTTCTCCGCGCTCATCGAACGCACGGGCGAGGTCGTCTGGTGCTGCCTGCCGCGTTTCGTCTTGGACCATATTCAAGCGGCGTTTTCGCCCCTCGGCCTTCTTTCCGAGGACTACGAGACCACCAGTCTCCGCATGTGGGGCAGTTTCCCGCAGGCCTATTCGCACGCGGGCCCCATCCTTGCGGCCTTCGCCGCGTCGCCTCGCTGGGCCGAGATCCTTTGAGGAAGCGCGCGGGAGCCGTCCGGGTACGGCTCGAGGGCCTGCCGCGGCCCGTCGTCTTCGTGGCGGCGATCGTCCTCACGGCCCTCATCGCCTTCGTCAGCATGAAGACCCGGGCGGAGATTCGGTTCTCGTTCTTCTACCTGATCCCCGTCTCTCTCGCGTCCTGGTTCGTGGGACGGCGACCGGGAATTCTGATCGCGGCGGGAAGCGCGGCCACGTGGATGATGGCCTCGATCGCGGAAGGCCGTTGGGACTTCCCGCGCGCGCCGACCCTGGACTTGAACGCCCTGCTGCTTGCGAGCTTCTTCATCGCCTTCGCCCTGCTCCTGTCCGCGCTCCGGTCCGCGCTCGACCGAGAGAAGTCCCTGGCCCGCACCGATTCCCTGACCGGCCTCGGAAACCGGCGCGCGTTCGAGGAGCGCCTCGAGCTGGAAATCCAGCGGGCGACGCGCTTCGATCGGCCCCTGACGCTGGCTCTTCTCGATCTCGATGACTTCAAGGGCATCAACGATCGCCAGGGGCATGCGGAAGGGGATCGGGTCCTCGCACTCCTTGCGGGGGCACTGCGCGGCAACCTCCGTTCGGTAGACCTCGTTTCCCGTATTGGCGGCGACGAGTTCGTCGTCCTGCTATCGGAAACCGACCTCGCGGCGGCGCGTAGCGCGATAGGCAAACTCCTGGACGAGTCGCGCGACCAGATGAGGGCAAAGGGCATCGCCGTCAGCATCTCGGCCGGCGTCGTCACCTTCGCCAGCCCGCCGGATTCGGTCGCGGTGATGTTGAAGGCCGCCGACGACCTCATGTACCGCGCGAAGCAGAGGGGCAGGGACAAAGTCGAGTTCCGCCTCGTCGAGAGCCAGAGGGAGTCGCCACCCTCTTAGCGGTAGTCCGACCGGAACCCGTCGCCTCTTCCGGCCCGTCTCGAGGGGGCGCGGCTCAGCGAGGTTGCGAGCGCGGCTGGGGGGCGGCTTCCAGCACCTTCAGCGACTGGATGGCGCCGGGTTGATCGGGCTTGATCGCGAGCGACCGGCGGAACAGGTCGGCCGCCTCGGCGCGAAGGCCGAGGCAGGTCTTGAAGAGGCCCATGGCATTGAGGGTGTCGGGGGTCTGCGTCGTGGATTCGAAGCGTGCGACGGCGTCCCGGGCTCCCCCGCAATCCTTCGACCTGTAGCGCATGAGGCCGAGCTCGCGGGCCAGGGGCTCGCTCGCCGGATACGTCTTCGCGCCGCGCTCGAGCAGGTCCCGGGCGAACGCGACCTTGCCACGATCGAGGTACTCGACGTACCAGTAGAGGATCGTGCCTTCGGGATTGGCGTGCCCCGCCGCGAACGATCGGAAGAGCCAGTCGTTCGCCTTCGGTCCCTCGCCGCGCATGCGGTAGAGGCCGGCGAGGTTGAACTGCGGGGTCGCATAACCGGGCGCCAGCTCGATGGACTTCTTCAGTGCCGCCTCGGCCCCCGCCAGATCCCGGGTGTTGTCGCGCAGGTAGACCCCGAGGTTGTTCCAGCCCACCTCGGTCAGGCCCGGGCGGTCGCCGCCGCTCGGCGCGAGCTTTGCGGGCTCCGAGCCGGAGAGATAGCCGAGCGATTTCAGCCGCTCGGCGTAGTCGCTGGCGCTCTTCTCCGAGGTGGTCTCCGCCTGGACGCGCCGGACGGGCACGGCCCCGGAGAGGTCCTTGCGCGGCGGATCCGCGATCCCAGGGAAAGCCGCCCGCAGGACGCTGCCCCTGGTGCGCCGATCGACCGGCAGGTCGAGCAGGGCCGCGATCGTCGGCTCGACGTCGAAGACGGATGCCGTCGCGCGCGAGGAGCTCTTGCGAACCCGCGCGCCCCACGCGACGAAGACGCCCTCCAGGCGATGCCAGGAACCCGAGAGGTCGAGTGACGGCGGCTCGCAGGGCCGATCCTTGCCCCAGCGGAAACCGTGGTCGGAATTGATCACGAGCGTCGCGCCATCCTCTTCGGCGCGGCGCATCCACTGGCCGAGCAATTTGTCGACGAGGGCATAGTACTCGTCCACCGCGCGGCGATACCGGTTGAACTCGGCCTCGGCAACGCAGTCTGTTTTCGGCGGGACGTACGGCGCGAAAACGTGGCCCACGACGTCGGTGCCCTCGAAGTAGACCATCGTCAGGTCCGGCAGGTTCTTGTCGTAGAGATCCCGGGCGATGCGCTGCTGGACGCGTGTGGCTCCGAGGATGCGCGCCATGGCGTCGATCGGGTTCGAGAGGCCCGCCCCCCGCGAACGTTCGATCTCCTCGGCCGGCACGTCGAGATACCGGGAGAGATCGGCGTCCGCCACGACGCCGTCGCGCGCCACGATCTGCTCCACGCCGGCCGCGAGCCCGGCCGGATAGGCCACGCCCGCGCGCGGCATGCCCTCGAAGAGGATCGGGCTCGCATGATCCGACACGAAGAAGCCGGACACTTCCTCCGCCGGGTGCGTCGCCCACCACCCGACGACGCCCACCGACCGCCCTGCCGCCGACGCGACGTTCCAGATCGCGGGGACGGCGCGGGACCGGCCGGAGATCGGCACTTTCTGCCCGGTCGCGGGATCGACCTCCTGGAAATCCAGGACGCGGTGGACGTCCGGGCCGACGCCGGTCGCGATGGTCGTCCAGATGATCGGCGAGAGGACCGGCATGAAGCTCTTCAGCTTCGCTTCGTAGCCCTCCGCCACCAGGCGCTTCCAGTTGGGCATCTTTCCTTCGGCGGCGAGGCGATCGAGCAGCTCCCAGTCGAGACCGTCGAGGCCGAGCCAGATCACGGGCGCGAGGCCGCCCGGCGGGCGGCGCCTGCGTGCCGCGGCGTCGCTGATTTCGATGGCGGCCGACGGTGCGGGCGGCTTCGACGAGGCCGTCGGATGCCGCGGCGCCGCCGCCCGCTCGGAGCTTCGCCCACAGGAGACCGCCAGAGCAAGAAGGACGATCGCGCGGCAGACGCTGCGCCGCGGAGTCGGCCCCACTGCGGATCGCTGCCGCCCGTCCCTGGCCGGGCGGACTCGACGAATTCTCTCGGCACGCACCAGGCAATCATAGAGTCCAACCGGGACGAGCAGGATCAGAGTGCGACGGCACAGGGATCGATGCGAGGCCGCCTCGTCCTGGTCACCGGGGCGACGAGCGGGATCTCTCCCTGGATGTCCGCGAGTCTGTGGATACAGGAATGCCGGCGTGAGTTTCTGTCCCGTTTAGTTTCATCACCCTCGAGCCGGAGCGGGGCACTCACATTGCCAGGACCACTTCGATTCGTTTGCATCACGACACGTCCCGCCGAGTTCCATACGCTTCGCCCGAGAAGCGGACACCGGCCAAAACAAGGGAGATCGAGATGCGAGAAGGAAAGCTTCGGATCGCATTCGCATTAGCTGTCGTCGCGGGGACGTTGGGAGTTGCGGCTCCGGCGGCCGTCTGGCGCGCGATCGCGTGGAACAACCTCGGCATGCATTGCATGGACGCCGACTTCTCCGTCTTCTCGATCCTGCCGCCCTTCAACAATCTCTACGCCCAGGTCGTGGACCCTGCGGGACACCTGATCACAAATCCCGCGGGAGTGACCGTCACCTACGAGGCCGTCGCCGACCCGGACGGGTCGTACAACTCCACCTCGATCGGCAAGACGAACTTCTGGCAGAACGTCGAGGCCCTCTTCGGCGGGTCCCTGCCGCAGGACGTCGGTCTCGCCGGAAACGCGATGCCGGGCGCCGGCAATCTGCCGCAGGCGATGACGTTCGACGCCGCGCGCAGCGTCTTCGCGGGCGAAGGCATCCCGATCACGCCGTACGACGACGCGCATGGAAAGAACCCGTATCCCATGATGCGCGTGGTCGTCCGGGATTCGAACGGAACGCTCCTGGCGAGCACCAACGTCGTTCTTCCGGTTTCGGACGAAATGGACTGCCGCGCCTGCCATGCCTCGGGAAGCGGCGTGGCCGCCAAACCGGCGGCCGGCTGGGTGAACGACTGCGACTCGGACCGCGACTACAAGCTCAACATCCTTCGCCTGCACGACGACCGCCAGGCGAGCGACCCGGCCTACGCGAACGCGCTCGCCCTGGCGGGATACGACGCCGCAGGCCTCTACGCCACGGCCACGGCCGATGGAACCTCCGTGCTCTGCGCGCGCTGCCACGCTTCCAACGCCCTGCCCGGCACGGGCTACGCGGGGCTCAAGCCCCTGACCGAGGCCCTGCACGCCTACCATGCGAGCGTCACGGATCCTTTGACGGGCCAGATCCTCGATGCGGCGACCGATCGCGCCGCCTGCTATCGCTGCCACCCGGGCTCGGAGACGCGGTGCCTGCGCGGGCCGATGGGCAACGCCGTGGCGCCCGACGGTTCGCTGGCGATCCAGTGCCAGGAGTGCCACGGCACCATGAGTGCGGTGGGGGCGAGCGCCCGACAGGGCTGGCTCGAGGAACCCGTCTGCCAGAGCTGCCACACGGGCACCGCCACGAGCAACAACGGGCAGATCCGCTACACGAGCGTGTTCGACACGAACGGCCAGCCGCGCGTGGCGGTGAACCAGACTTTCGCGACGAACCCCGACACTCCGGCGCCGGGCGTCTCGCTCTTCCGGTTCTCGAAGGGCCACGGAAACCTGCAGTGCGAGGCATGCCATGGGGCGACGCACGCCGAGTATCCGAGCTCGCACCGCAACGACAATCTCCAGAGTCTGAACCTGCAGGGGCACGTCGGCACCCTCGCCGACTGCGCCACCTGCCACGGAAGCAACCCGGCGACGGTCACCGGCGGGCCCCACGGAATGCACCCGGTCGGCCAGGGCTGGGTGAACGCCCACCACGACGCCCTCGGCGGAGGCAACGCGAGCATCGCGGACTGCGCCGTCTGTCACGGGACGGATTACCGCGGCACCGTGCTCTCCCGCACGGCCGGCGATCGGACCCTGTCGACCGACTTCGGGACCAAGCACTTCTGGCGCGGATTTCAGGTTGGATGCTATGACTGTCACCAGGGCCCCTCGAGCGATGAAGGCAACCCGAACCACGCGCCCTCCGCGAACAATGCGACGGCGAACACGACCGCCTACACGCCCGTGTCGGTCCCCCTGACGGCCAGCGACGCCGACGGCAACCCGCTCAGTTATCGGATCGTGTCCCAACCCGCCAGCGCAACGGTCGCGTTGAGCGCGAGCATCGCCACGATCCATCCCCTTCCCGGATTCGTCGGGAGCGATGGCTTCGCGTTCGCGGCCTCGGACGGGTCGACGGCTTCCAATCTCGCCACCGTCTCGTTCGGCGTCGGCGGCAGCTTTGCCGACGTGCCGTCGTCCTCGATCTTCGCTTCCTACGTGGAGCGCATTTACCATGCGGGAGTCACGGCGGGATGCAGCGCTTCGCCGCTCGACTACTGCCCCGGATCGAACGTGACGCGCGCGCAGATGGCCGTCTTCCTGGAGCGAGGCCTCCACGGCTCGGCCTATGTCCCCCCTGCGGCGACGGGGCTCTTCGCAGACGTCCCGGTGTCTTCGCCCTTCGCGCCCTGGATCGAGCAGCTCTTTCACGACGGAGTCACCGGCGGCTGCGGCGGGACCAACTACTGCCCGGCGGCGCCCGTCACGCGGGCGCAGATGGCCGTGTTCCTGATCAAGGCGCGCCATCCCGTGACGTGCACCTATCCTTCCAGCGGCACGATCTTCACGGACGTTCCCGCGGGCTACTGGGCCGGCGGCTACGTCGAACAGCTGTGGCACGAGGGGGTCACCGGCGGCTGCGGCGCCGGTGACTACTGCCCGGAGTCGGCGGTGCGGCGCGACCAGATGGCCGCGTTCCTGGTGCGCGGGTTCAAGCTCCCGTAGTCCGCTCCTCGCGGGTTTCTGACGCCCGCAGACGCCTTCACCGCGGGCCGAGCCTCACCGCGCCAGGCGGCGCAGCTGCTCGGACGCAGCGCGACCAAAGCCGAATCGCCTCAGCTCACAGGAACCTGACGAGCGCGTCCATCGTCTCGGCGGGCTTCTCCTCCAGGATCCAGTGCCCGGCGTCCTTCAGGACGATGACCGTCACGTTCGTGCCCACGAGCTTCGTCTGCTCGCCGAGCTCCTTGCCGAGCGACTTCTCGCCGCCGATCGAGAGGACGGGCATCGTCGAGCTTCGTCTGGGCGAGCGCCGCAAAATCCTTCGCGGTCTGCGGGAACGCCATGAAGTATGCCCAGCCCGCCATCATGCGGCCCGGCCTCGAGTAGGCCGCGGTGTACGCCTCGCGGTCGGCCTGCGGAGAGCGAGTGGTTCTTGTCCGCGGCAAAGTCGTTCCAGTAGTAGTCGAAGTACGTGCGCTCGCGCCCCTGGACGAGCGCGGCCGGCGTCGGGCCCGTGAAGCGGAAGTGCCAGAGGTTCGGGTTGTCGTAGATCGGCTCCCAGCCCTGGACGCCGGGCAGGAAGGCGTCCATCAGGACGAGCTTCTCGACCTCGTCGGATACTGCGCGGCGTAGGCGTACGCGACCATCAGCCCGATGTCGTGGCCGACGACGCGCGCCTTCGCGACGCCGAGCGCCTTCGCGAGCGGCGTGGATCGTGGTCGCGGCCGACTTCATGTCGAGGCCCTGCGCCGGGATGTCCGAGTCGCCGATGCCTGGCAGGTCCGGCGCGACCACCGTGAAGCGTTCGGCGAGCTTCGGGATGAGCGGCCGCCACATGCGCGAGGTCTCGGCGTACCCATGCAGGAGGATGACCGTCGGGCCGTGGCCGGCGCTCAGGTAGTGCAGCTTCGTTCCCCCGACGTCTTTCGTCAGGGAAGCGATCGGCGCGTCGGCGCGGGCGGTGGCGGCGCAGACGAGGCCGAACAGGAGGAGACGCAAGGCGCGGGTCCGCAGCATGACCTGCTCCTCAGCCCTTCAGGAACGCGAGCAGATCGGCATTGATCTGGTCCTTCTGCGTCGAGCACATTCCGTGGGGGTAGCCCGGGTAGACCTTGAGGATCGCGCCCTTCACGAGCTTGGACGAGAGCATCGCGGCGGCGCCGATCGGGACGATCTGGTCGTCGTCGCCGTGCAGGATGAGCGTCGGCACGTCGAACTTCTTGAGGTCCTCGGTCGTGTCCGTCTCCGAGAACGCCTTGATGCAGAAGTAGGAGGCCGGGAACCCGGCCATCATTCCCTGCAGCCAGAACGAATGGCGGATGCCCTCCGAAATCTTCGCGCCCGGCCGGTTGTAGCCGTAGAAGGCCATGCTGAGGTCCTTCCAGAACTGCGAACGGTCGGCGACGACGCTCGCGCGGAGCTGGTCGAACACCTCGATCGGCAAGCCGCCGGGGTTCGAAGCCGTCTTGAGCATGAGCGGCGGGATGGCGCTGATGAGAACGGCCTTCGCGACGCGCCTGGTGCCATGGCGGCCGATGTAGCGGGCCACTTCCCCGCCGCCGGTCGAGTGGCCGACGTGGACGGCGTTCTTCAGGTCCAGGTGCTCGACCAGCGCCGCCAGGTCGTCGGCGTACGTGTCGAGGTCATTGCCGTTCCACGACTGGCTCGAGCGGCCGTGGCCGCGCCGGTCGTGCGCAATGCAGCGGTACCCGCGGGAAGCCAGAAAGAACATCTGGTCCTCGAACGCGTCTGCCGAGAGGGGCCAGCCGTGACTGAAGACAACGGGCTGTCCCGTGCCCCAGTCGTTGTAGTAGATCCGCGTCCCGTCTTTCGTGGTGATCGTTCCCATCGCCGCCTCCTTCTGGATCGGTTCGTCTTTTACTTATCACCGATCGAGCGGCCCGCGTCGACGAGCGCGGCGAAAAAGCGACGGGAGAAAGAAAACCGCCCGGCAACTCCTCCTGCGAACGGGTCCGTTCGAGAAGCCGTCGCCGGACGGCTGCGCGCATCCGGCCTGGCTCAGCGGCCGTGGCGCGGACTCGCCGGCGTCGTCAAGCCCTTCTTCGGGGGGGGAGGACACCGGCGCGTCGCGTTGGGCGAAGTCACGCAGGGCGCCGGGCCCGGGGGAAGGGGATTGCCCGCGGCGATGACGAGGGCGGGAAGGCACAGCGAGGCGACGGCGACCGCGTTCAGAATGATTCCGACTCTCCGCTTGGTCATGGCTTTCTCCTGGTTTTCCTTGGGGCCTTGATTGGCCTTCACCCCCCGAACATTGCAACGGCGATGCCGCAGAGTCGGTCACCCCGACCCACTGATACGTAACGACTTGCGATATCGGCCGCCGAACGGAGCCCGGGGCGGTCGCGAGCTTTGAACACGAACGTCGCGAGCCTTGTACGTCGAGCCGTGCGGCGGCGCACCCGCCGTCCACGAAACTTCGTCGCGCGAGCAGACGAAGATCCCCGAGGAATGCACATGGATCAGGTCCGCTACGAGGCGCGCGCCGGGCAGATGTACGCCAAAGCCCTCGCGGTCGAGCCCGGCTACACGAAGGCGAAAGAAGCGCGCCGGATCGTCGAGGGAAAGCGCGACTGAGGTCTGCGACCGGAGTCCCTTCCATCGTCGATCGACGATCGGTCCGGCCCGGGTCCGGCGCCACTCGTCCTCCCGGATCGGAGATTCTCCGGCATCACCGCCGGATGCAAGGCGGCCGGCGCTCCGCCCGCGTACTGCCCACAGCGCCCGATCCCGAACCAGCAGATGGCCGTCTTTCTCGTGAAGGCATTCGCGATCCCGCATCTGCCCTGAGGCCGGAATGCGCGCGGCCCCGGAAGGTCCCCTCGCCACGGTGTGCAGCGGCACCCGGACCAACCCGATCAGGGTCGGCCGGCAAAAGCCTCACCGCCTGGCCCGTCGGCCCGACCCGGCTGCCGCCGCCAGCGGAGCCGCCGCGACGGGACGAGAGGACCGCACCGACGCGCGGCGCGCCGTGCAACCTCGCGGAGAATCCGCGATCTGCGACACACACTCCTGCCCGCAACCCTGCCTGGCAGGCCAGCGGGAGCACATGCTCAGCTGGATGCCGATGGCGGGCCTGCCCCTGGCAGATGCGGCGCGCCAGGCGTCAATATGGACCACGGCAGCCTCGTGGGTTTCCGGACACGCGACGATCCAGGCGCCGCGCAGGCTCCGATAGATTCGCACCACACCCCAGGCCATCGGCAGGCAGGCCGCCAGAAACGTCCCCACGAGAACAATCAGCGCGAACTCCATGACGAGCCTCCAAGCCGCGAGAACGCGGGCTCTCCGGAGATGTCGCAACTTCGATGCCATCGGCCAGAGCTCGGAGATCCGCCTGAAATCAGCCATTTGGGCACCGGTGAAACCACCGCGGTCGCGGCTCGTCAAATTCGGTGAACGCGTGGCGTCTCGGATTCTTGACAGCGCCGTGCAGGCTCGAGAACCGGGGCAACCTCGTGCTCGACGCCTCGGCCGCGCGGGCCTTTCAGAATAGGATCGGCGGCCAGGGAGGGCGCCCATGACGCAATCGCGCCGAAAGTTCCTCACGCGCACCACCGCCGGGCTCGTCGGAGCGGCCGCAGCCGGCAAGGCGCTCGCCGAGATCGCGCCGGACCCGCCGGTCACCCCGGTCGCCGGCACGCCGCCGGCCTTCGGCACCGCCCCGCCCGTCGGGCCCGAGATCACCGTGGCCACCGTCGTCGAGGCGCAGAAGCTGGTCCGCGTCGAGATGAAGCCGGCCGACCAGGCGCAGCTGGCCGACAGCTGGCAGAGAACGATGGCGTCGACCATGGAGCGGCGCACGGGACCGCGCAAGCTCGCCCTCGAGACGACGCTCTCCCCCGCGACGCTGTGGAACCCGACGATCCCCGGCGTCGCGCCCGGACCGGCGCGCGACCGCTTCGTCCCGAGCGCGGCAGTGCCGGGGCCGCTGCCGAAGGACGACGCCGACATCGCGTTCGCGCCGGTGACTTCGCTGTCCTACTGGATCAGGACGAAGGCGCTGACGTCCGAGCGCCTGACGAAGATCTACCTCGCCCGCGCGGCAAAGTTCGACGGGAAATTGCGCTGCATCATCACGCTCACGACCGAGACCGCGCTGGCGCAGGCCAAAAAAGCCGACGCCGAGATCTCGGCCGGCAAATACCGCGGGCCGCTCCACGGCATTCCCTTCGGGGTCAAGGACCTGCTCGACACGAAGGGCATCCTCACGACGTACGGCGCGGAGCCGTTCCGCAACCGGGTCCCGGACAAGGACTCCGTCGTCGTCGACCGGCTCCAGCGCGCGGGCGCCGTGTTGATGGCCAAGCTCTCGCTCGGCGCGCTGGCCCTGAACGACGTCTGGTTCGGCGGACAGACGATGAACCCGTGGATCCTGGAGGAGGGCTCGGGCGGCAGCAGCGCGGGGCCGGGCGCGGCCACCGCGGCCGCCCTCGTGGGCTTCTCCATCGGCAGCGAGACCGGCGGCAGCATCGTGGATCCCGCGATGCGGTGCGGCGTGACCGGTCTGCGTCCGACATTCGGCAAGGTGGCGCGCACCGGCGCGATGACGCTCTGCTGGTCTCTCGACAAGCTGGGGCCCATGACGCGCGGGGTCGAGGACTCGATGCTCGTCCTCGCGGCGATTTCAGGCCCGGACCCGGGCGATCTTTCGAGCGTGCCGAGCCACCTCGACTTCGAGGCCGACAAGCCCGTGAAGGGATTGCGAATGGGGTTCCTTCCGGCCTGGATGAACGAGAGCCCCGCGACCGAGGTGGACCGCGCGGCGATCGGAACCGCGCGCTCCCTCGGCATGGTGCCCGTCGAAGTGAGCCTGCCGGACTGGCCCTACGGGTCGCTCAACACGGTCCTCTTCGCCGAGGGCGCCGCCGCGTTCGAGGAGCTGACGCTCTCCCACGGGCTGGACGCGCTGAAGATGCAGGTGTCGGACGCCTGGCCGAACATCTTCCGGCAGGCGCGCTTTCTCTCCGCCGTCGACTTCGTGCAGTCCGACCGCCTCCGCCGCCTCGTCGCGCAGGAGATGATCCGCATTTTCGAGAAGGTGGACGTGCTCCTCGTTCCCGCTCTGCGGGACGAGATCCTCACGATCACGAACTTCACCGGGCATCCCGCGATCGTCGTGCGCGCCGGCTTCGTGGAAATCGAGGAGCCCAGGAACGACTGGGCCCCGGACCCCGCGCATCCGCTTCCGAAGTTCGCCGCCAAACGCCGCGCGCCGCACGGGATCAGCCTGATCGGCCGCATGTTCGACGAGGGGACGATCGCCACGGCCGGCATCGCGTTCGAGCGGGCGTTCGGCGTGTCGGGGGCGCGGCCTCCCGGCTTCTGAACCCGGCACACCGACCGTGAACCCGACGCAGGCGTTCCTCGCGGCGCGCGATTTCCTGGTCGCCAACCGAGAGGACTACGAGCGCGCGTGCGCCGGTTTCCGCTGGCCCGCGCTGCCCGAGTTCAACTGGGCCCTCGACTACTTCGACGTGCTCGCGCGGGGCAACGCGCGCGAAGCCTTGTGCGTCGTGCCGGACGCCGGGCAGATCGAGCGTTCGACCTTCGCCGGACTGTCGGAGCGGTCCTCGCGGGTCGCGTCCTTCCTGCGCCGCGCGGGGATCTGCCGGGGCGATCGCATCCTGGTGATGCTTCCCAACGCGCCGGCGCTCTGGGAGATCACGCTCGCCGCGATGAAGCTCGGGGCGGTCATCAGTCCCGCCTCCACCCTGCTGACCGCGGCCGACCTCGGCGACCGCATCGCGCGCGGGCGGATGCGCTGCGCGATCACGGACGAGGCCGGGCTCGAGATCCTGGCCGCCGTGGCCGGCGACCACCGGCGCATCCTCGTCGGCGGCCGGGCGCCCGGTTGGCTCTCCTATGCGGACGCGGAAACCGAGACCGCCGCATTCCGGCCGGACGGCGTCACGCGCGCGGACGACCCTTTCCTCCTGTACTTCACATCCGGCACGACCGCGCGCCCGAAGATGGTTCTCCACACGCACGCGAGCTACCCGGTCGGACACCTCTCGACCATGTACTGGATCGGCATGCGCGAGGGCGACCGGCACTGCAACATCAGCTCGCCCGGCTGGGCCAAGCACGCCTGGAGCTCGTTCTTCGCGCCCTGGAACGCGGGCGCCTCGGTGGTCGCGCCCGCGGCCGCGCGCTTCGACGCGAAGCGGACGCTCGCCCTGCTCGCGGAGCACCGCGTCGCGACGCTCTGCGCGCCCCCGACCGTCTGGCGCATGCTCGTGCTCGAAGACCTCGCCGCCCACCCCGTCGCACTGCGCGAGCTTGCGGGCGCCGGGGAGCCGCTCAACCCCGAGGTCATCGAGAAGGTGAAGCGCGCGTGGGGCATCACGATCCGCGACGGCTACGGCCAGACGGAAACGACCGCCCAGATTGCGAACACGCCCGGCCAGCCCGTGCGCGCGGGATCCATGGGGCGTCCGCTGCCCGGGTACGACATCGCGCTGCTCGACGAGGACGGCCGCCTCGCCGAGGAGGGCGAGATCGCCATCGCCTTGAATCCGCGGCCGACTCCCATGATGGCGGGCTACGCGGACGACCCCGAGCGCAACGCCGCGATGCTCGGCGGCGACTGGTACCGCACTTCCGACACCGCGTACCGCGACGACGACGGCTATCTCTGGTACGTCGGACGCTCCGACGACGTCTTCAAGAGCGCGGACTACCGGATCAGCCCGTTCGAGCTCGAGAGTGCCCTGCTCGAGCACGCGGCCGTGGCCGAGGCCGCCTGCATCCCGAGCCCCGATCCCGTGCGGATGAGCGTGCCGAAGGCCTTCGTCGTCCTGAAGCCCGGATGGGACCCCTCCGCCGAAACCGCGCGCGCGATCCTGACCTTTGCGCGCGGGAGACTCTCGCCCTTCCAGCGCATCCGAAGGCTCGAGTTCGCCGCGCTGCCGAAGACGATCTCCGGCAAGATCCGCCGCGTGGAGCTGCGCGCCCTCGAGATCGAACGGCGCCGCAGCCAGACGCGGGGGCAAGCCGAGTTCTGGGAAGAAGACATCCTCTGAGGCGCACGGCACGCTGCCGAATTAAGAGCGTCTAAATTCCGGCGCGCGCCGCGTGGGCATTAAGGGGCACTAAATTACCGCGCGCGCCGTCCGCCGTTCACTAGGCTCGCACCGTGGTCGTTCCACAGTAAGGAGACTTGCGATGCGTACTTCCATTGTCCGGTCGTTCCGAATCCAGTCCCTCGGGCTCGCGCTCTTCGCCGTCGCGTTCTTCGCCTCCGCGGCGCACGCCGCCACGGCCAACGTCAGCGTCACCAACACCCGCTTCACGGACTCCGCGAGCGGAAACAGCATGACGACGATCAATGCCGGCGACACCGTGCTCTGGACCTGGGGAGGCGGCACCCATTCGACGACCTCGGGCGCCTGCTCGCCCGGCTGCGCCGCGGACGGCGAGTGGGACTCGGGCATCAAGAGCACCAACGGGCAGACCTTCTCGCGCGCCTTTCCCTCGGCGGGAACCTTCCCCTATCACTGCGAGGTGCATGGCGCGATGATGCAGGGCACGATCGTTGTGCAGGCGGGCCAGGCGGCGCCCACGGCCAACTTCACGTTCCAGCCCTCGGCTCCGACGATCGGCACGCAGGTCGCATTCACCGACTCCTCCGGCGGCTCGCCCACGTCGTGGCTCTGGAACTTCGGTGACCCCGCTTCCGGAACGTCGAACACGTCGAGCGCGCAGAACCCGACCCACGCATTCCTCTCCGCCGGGACTTACACCGTTTCGCTGACGGCGACGAACGCGGCGGGCGGCAGCACGGTCACGAAGTCCGTCACGGCCTCGAATGGCGGCGGCGTTCCCTGCGTCGTGGACACCAACACGCTTTGCCTGAACGGCGGGCGATTCTCGGTGACGGCCCACTGGGAGAAGCCCGACGGCACCTCGGGCGACGGCAACGGCATCGGCCTGACGGGCGACTCCGGCTACTTCTGGTTCTTCGACTCCGCCAACATCGAGGTCGTCATCAAGGTTCTCGACGGATGCGCCGTCAACGGCAACCACTGGGTCTTCGCGGCGGGGCTGACGAACGTCGCCGTCCACCTGAGGGTCGTCGATTCGGAGACCGGCGCCGAGTTCATCCAGGACAACCCCCAGGGCGTGGCGTTCGCTCCCATCCAGGACACCAAGGCATTCGTCGCGTCCTGTCCCTAACGGATTTTCAACGGAGGCTTCCATGAAGGCCATGCAGTTCGCGCGATTACGGCGGTGGGCCCCGACCCTCGGGGCCGCCGCAGTCTGCCTTGCGCTCGTCGCCAGCCCGCTCGCGGCGACCGAGCACGAAGTCCACGTCGGCCGCGGCGGAATCTATTTCGTCGACGACGCGAGCGGCACGAACGTCACGACGATCTTCGCCGGCGACACGGTCAAGTGGGTCTGGGAAGGGACCATGAACCACAGTGTCAGCTCGGGTGTCTGTCCGACCGGAGGCGGAGGAGGCGGCGGCTACGGCGGATACGGCGGGGGCGACGCCTGCATACCGAGCGCCGCCTGGGATTCCGGCGTTCAGGCCTCCGGCTTCACGTTCTCGCACACGTTCCAGACCGAGGGCAACTTCTCCTACTTCTGCATGATGCACCAGGGCGCGATGATCGGTAAGGTCGTCGTCCAGCCCGCGGTTTCGACCGGCCCCTGCGTCCCCGACACGGAGACGCTCTGCCTGAACAACGGCCGCTTCCACGTGACCGCGGAATGGGAGAAGCCCGACGGCTCATCCGGCCACGGCAACGGCATCAAGCTGACCGGGGACTCCGGGTACTTCTGGTTCTTCGATCCGGCCAACATCGAGGCCGTCGTCAAGGTCCTGAACGGCTGCGGCATCGACAACGCCTACTGGGTCTTCGGCGCCGGATTGACCAACGTCTCCGTGCACGTGGTCGTCACCGACACGCAGACCGGCGCCGTCTACACGCGGGACAACGCCCAGGGCAGCGCCTTCCAACCCGTCCAGGACACGAAGGCTTTCCTGACCTCCTGCCCGTAGAACCCGGCCTCTCCGGCTCCCCCTGGCCCTTCTCGCGCGAGCGGAAGGGCCTTTTTTCGGGCATAATTCTCGGGCAGACACCTGCAAAAGATGGCATCCGACTCCACGCCGGCCCGCGGTCCGAACACGCGCGCCGGCGCCCCGGGCGAAGCGCTGCGGATTCTCGTCGTCGACGAGAGCCCGCGGGACCGGGCTTTGATCGCGGAATCGCTCAAGAACGGCCTGCCCGAATCCGAAGTCGTGGAGATCCACGATCCTGCCGCCCTGTCCGCCGCCCTCGAGCGCGCCGACTTCGACGTCGTCCTCGCCGACCACCGCCCGGGCTGGATCGACGCCTTCCACGTTCTCGGCAAGGTCCGCGAGCGCCACCCGGACATGCCGGTCCTCCTGTGCACGGCGACGGGCAGCGAGGAGCTCGCCGTCGCCGCGATGAAGGCCGGCTTCAGCGACTACGTGCTCAAGCACCCCCACCACTTCCCGCGCCTCGTGTCGGCGATCCGCTCGGCCCTGTCCGACTCCGCGCGCCGGCGCATCGAGCGCGAAGCCGAGACCCGCTACCGCACGCTCTTCGAGGGCGTGCCCGTCGGCCTCTACCGCTCGACGCCGACCGGACAGGTCCTCGACGCAAACCCGGCGCTCTTGCGCATGCTCGGCTACCCGTCGCGCGAGATCCTCATGGCCGCGAACCTCTGCAGCCTCTACGTCGACCACGGGGCGCACGACCGCATGCGCCGGCTCCTCGACAGGGAGGGCGAGGTCCAGGACCTCGAGGTCAGCTGGAAGCGCTACGGCGGCCAGCTGATCTGGGTGCGCGAGAACATCCATGCCGTCCGCGATCCGCGCGGGCGCCTGCTCGGGTACGAGGGGCTGGTGGAGGACATCACCGAGAGCCGGCGCGCGCGCGCCGAGCTGGAGGAGTCCAACCAGTTCCGCGAGGAGATCATCTCCGGGGCGAGCGAGGGCATCGTCGTCTACGACCGCGCCAAGCGGCGCATCGTCTGGAACCGCTACATGGAGGAGCTCACGGGAATCCCGGCCGAACGGGCCCTGGGCGGCGGCGCCTTCGACATGTCTCCCGGCGTGCGCAACGCCGGCAACCGGCTTCTGGATGCGGCGCTCGACGGGCAGATCGTGTCTTCGGGCGACATGTTCCTCGAGGTGGAGGAAACCGGGCGGTCCGGCTGGATCGTCGGCACGTACGGCCCGCACCGCAATGCCGCCGGCGAGATCGTCGGCGTGATCGGCGTCATCCGCAGCGTCACCGAGCGCCGGCGCAACGAGCAGGCGCTGCGGGAAAGCGAGCAGCGGTTCCGCCGCGTGGCCGATGCGGCGCCCGTCATGATCTGGATGGACGACGCCGACGGCCTGTCCACCTACTTCAACAAGCCGTGGCTCGACTTCACCGGCCGGGCGCTCGAGCAGGAGCTAGGCCGCGGCTCCCGCGACGGCATCCATCCGGCCGACCTGCTGCCCCGTTTCATCGCCGTGTACGACGCCGCCTTCACCGCCCGCCGGCCCTTCCAGACCGAATACCGCCTGCGCCGCGCCGACGGCGAATACCGGTGGGTGCTCGAGACCGCGACGCCGCGGTTCACCGCATCGGGCGACTTCGAGGGCTTCGCCGGCACGGCGATCGACATCACCGAGCGGCGGCGCGCCGACGAAGCGTTGCGGGAAAGCGAACAGCTGCTCCGAGAATCGCAGATCGTCGCAAGGCTGGGCAGCTATGTCCTGGACATTCCGAGCGGGTTCTGGAAAGGCTCGGACGTGATGAACAAGGTGTTCGGGATCAACGAAGCCTACGAGCACTCCGTCGCGGGATGGCTGGCCCTGATCCATCCCGCCGACCGCGCGATGATGACGGACTACCTTGGGAACGAAGTTCTTGGCCAGGGCCGGGCTTTCAACAAGGAATACCGCATCGTCCGCCGCAACGACCAGGCTGAACGCTGGGTGCACGGGCTGGGCAAACTGGAATTCGATGCCCGCGGGCTCCCCCGGAAGTTGCTCGGCACGATTCAAGACATCACCGAGCGCCGGCGCGCCGGCGAAGCCCTCAAGGAGAGCGAGGCCCGGTTCCGCCTGATGGCGGACGCCGCGCCAGTGCTGGTCTGGATCAGCGACGCCAGCGCCCGGTGCACGTTCTTCAACAAACCGTGGCTCGACTTCACCGGGCGAACCCTCGAGCAGGAGATCGGCAGCGGATGGATGGAGGGCGTGCACCCCGACGACCTCGCGCTCGTGCGCCGCTTCGACGAGTTCGAGGGGACCGAGGAGCCCTACCAGTACGAGTATCGCCTGCGCCGGCACGACGGGGAGTACCGCTGGATGCTCGACACGGGCGTCCCGCGCTTCACGCCGGAGGGAGCCTTCGAGGGGTACATCGGCTCGCTCATCGACATCACCGACCGCCGGCGGACCGAGGAGGCGCTCAAGGAGAGCGAGGCCCGCTACAGGACGCAGGTCGAGAACGCCCCGGAGGCGATCGTCGTTTTCGACGTCGACACCGGCCGCTTCGTCGAGGCCAACGACAACGCCGCGCGGCTCTGGGGATACGCCCGGGCGGACTTCCTCGACAAGGACCCGATCGTCCTCTCCGCCCCCGTGCAGCCGGACGGCCGGCGCTCGGCCGACGCCATCCGCGAGAACATCGGCCGGGCGCTCGACGGCGAGACGCCGCTCTTCGAGTGGATCCACCGGGATGCCCTGGGGCGCGACGTCCCCTGCGAGGTGCGCCTGGCGCGGCTGCCCTCGGCCGCGCGCCGGCTCGTCCGCGGCAGCGTGATCGACATTTCGGAACGCAAGCGCGCAGAAAAGCTGCAGTCGGCGCTCTACCGGATCGCGGCGACCACGAGCGCGACCGAGGACATCGACGAATTCTACCGAGCGATCCACGCCATCGTCGGCGAGCTCATGTACGCGAAAAACTTCTACGTCGCGCTCCACGACGCGTACACCAATCTCATCTCCTACCCGTATTGCGTGGACGAGGCGGACCCGACCCCGGAGCCCATGCCGCCGGGCAACGGGTTGACCGCTCACGTCCTGCGCACCGGCGAGGCGCTGCTCTCGCTCGACGCGGACTTCACCGCCATGCTCGAGCGCGGCGAAGTCGAGCTCGTGGGCTCGAACTCGGTCGCCTGGCTCGGCGTCCCGTTGAAGCGCGGCGGGAAGACGTTCGGCGTCCTCGTGGTCCAGAGCTACGATCCGCGCTTCACGTTCGGCGAGAAGGAGAAGGAGGTCCTGACCTTCGTCTCGCAGCAGATCGCGGTCGCCCTCGAGCGCAAGCGGGCGCAGGAGGCGATGCGCGAGTCGGAGGAGCGGTACCGGCTCCTCTTCGAGCGCAACCTCGCCGGCGTCTACCGCATGACCCTCGTCGGCCGCATCCTCGAGTGCAACGACGCCCTGGCCCGCATCTTCGGATACGCCTCGCGCGAAGAGCTGGTGGATCGCGACATGGCCGTGCTCTATCCCGACTCCCGGCAACGCCAGGATTTCCTCGACGCCCTGCTGCGCACGCGCGGCCTGGCCAACTACGAGATGCGCGGGGAGAGGAAGGACGGAGGGATCGCCTGGACCTTCCAGAACGCCACGCTGCTGGCCGACGAGCAGGCCGGCGAGGTCATCGTCGAGGGAACGGTCTCGGACATCACCGAACGCCGGCAGCTCGAGGAGCAGCTGCGCCAGTCCCAGAAGATGGAGGGGATCGGCCAGCTCGCCGGCGGGATCGCCCACGACTTCAACAACCTGCTCACGACGGTCCTCGGCTACAGCGACATGGCGCTCTCGCAGCTGTCCGCGCACGATCCGATCCGCGAGGACATCGCCGAGATCCGCAAGGCCGGACAGAGGGCCTCCAACCTGACCCGGCAGCTGCTCGCCTTCAGCCGCAAGCAGGTGTTCGAGCCCCGCGTGCTCGACCTGAACTCCCTGATCGCCGAGTCCAGCCGCATGCTTGCGCGGCTGATCGGCGAGCACATCCGGTTCGAGACCGTCCTCGACCCGGAGCTCGGCAGCGTGCGCGCCGATCCCGGACAGGTCGAGCAGGTGATCGTCAACCTCGTGGTGAATGCGCGCGACGCCATGCCGGAGGGGGGCACCCTCACCATGCGTACGGGCAACGCCGACGTCACCGCCCCGAGCTCGCGCGACCACGGCGGCGTGGCGCCCGGCCGCTACATCGTCATCTCCGTCCGCGACACGGGCGTCGGCATCGATCCCGAGACCCAGAAACGCATCTTCGAGCCCTTCTTCACGACGAAGGAGAAGCCGCAAGGCACGGGGCTCGGCCTCGCGACGGTCTACGGAATCGTCAGCCAGAGCGGCGGGAACATCTTCGTCGCGAGCGAGCCCAATCGCGGCTCAACCTTCGCGATCTACCTGCCCCGGGTCGAGGAGGCCGCGACCGCGGCCGGCGCCGCTCCCGCGGCCGCGATCCGGCGGGGATCGGAGACCATCCTGCTCGTCGAGGACGAGGCCGCCGTGCGCGGCCTGACGCTGCGGTGCCTGCAGTCGAACGGCTACACGGTGCTCCAGGCCGCGAGCGCCGAGGAAGCGCTCCCGATCGCCGCGAGCCACGCCGGGCGTCTCGATCTGCTGCTCACCGACGTCATCATGCCGGGCGCATCGGGCCCGGAGCTCGCGCGCCGCCTGCTCGAAAAGAGGCCGGGCACGCGCGTCCTCTACGTCTCGGGCTACACGGACGCGTCCATGGCCTCGCAGGGCGCGCTCGACGACGGCGCGTACTTCCTGCAGAAGCCGTTCACCCCGGAATCGCTCGCGCGAAAAGTGCGGGAAGTCCTCGACGCCGGCTAGAGCGGGGTCAGGTCTCTCATTGTGTGACTTTTCTCAAGTGTTCCTGAGGAAACTCACACTTTGGGAGACCTGACCCCTCAGTAGAAGTCCGAGCAGCTCATGTAGTAGCCGCACTCGCGGTTCGGGCAGAGCAGCTTGCACTTCTGCTCGAGCAGCGGGGCGCTGCAGTTGGGACAGATACGCGAGGGCTCCGAGGAGGGGCTCTTCGTTTTCGGTCTGTCGGCCGGCGGGCGCTCGGACTCGCTCATGGATTCGATTGTGCGCCGTCGGGGCGCGGAGCGACAGCCCCTACTTCGCGGGAGCGGGGGTCGGCGTGGGCGCGTCGAGCTTCAGCACCATGCCGGCCGGCGTGCGCAGCACCTCGATGGGCGTCGTGTCCGGGGTCGGCGGCGCGGGCGCGGGAGTCGCGTTTTCAGCGCCATGCCCCGCCTTGTGCGCCTTCGAGCCGCAGCCCGCCGCGAGCGCGACGAGCGCGAGGAATCCGACGACGCCGGCAATGCGAACGACCTTCACGCTTCCTCCCCTTCCGAAATCGCGGCAAATTCTACCGGCTGCGGGCGGCAGAAACCCGACAAATATTGTCGCTCCCCGGAAAGGATCCTGCCCGCGGTTGGCGGCGCGCCGCCGGCCCGCGGCTCAGACCCGCGCAATTCCGAAGGAATCGGCGGGGGCCCGAGCTGGTACGACATTTGATTATGAAAGACGTCAATGAGGGTGTCGGCATGGGAGTTCCGGCACTGACGGGAGAGGGGGGAATCGGCCGATTCCCCCCTTGTTTTTTCGGGCCCGGAGGCCCGGGGCGCCCCTAGGACTGCCGGAACCGCTCGAGGGGCGCGAGGTTCCTCCGATCGCCCGCCAGCAGCATCCAGAGCGAGTCTCCGCGGTCCTCCTCCTCCACCACCCGGAAGGCGGCGCGCGCGGCCGCGATCGCCCGGGCGCTCGTGTAGGGGATGCGCACCCGGAACTGCCCCGACTCCGGCGAGAGCCGGCGCAGGATCTCCGCCTCCAGCTTGTCGATCCCCGCCCCGGTCAGGGCCGACACCGCCAGGCCCCCGAACCGCCCGCGGATGCCCGACAGGTCCGCCTTGTTCCAGACGGCGAGGATGCGCTCGGGCGGCACGCCGAGCTCCTCGAAGGTCTCGGTCGCCACGCGTTCCTCTTCGTCCGCGCGGTCCGAGGACGCGTCGAGGACGTGGAGCACGAGGTCGGCCTCCTTGATCTCGGACAGGGTCGAGCGGAACGACGCGACGAGCGAGGTCGGCAGCTTGCGGACGAACCCCACGGTGTCCACGAAAATCACCTCGCCCATCTTCGAGGAAAACGCCTTCGCGGCGCGCGCATCGAGGGTGGCGAAAAGGCGGTCCGCCGCGTACGCGGAGTCGCGCGTCAAGCGGTTGAAGAGCGTGGTCTTGCCGGCGTTCGTGTATCCGGCGATCGCGACCTGGAAATGGCGGCGCCGCCCGCGGCGGCGCACCAGGCGCGCGACCTCGATCTTCGCGAGGTCTTTCCTCAGGCGCGCGATCCGGTCGCGGATCTTGCGCCTGTCGAGCTCGAGCTTCTGTTCGCCGGCGCCCCGGCCCCCGATCCCGCCGCCCAGGCCCGACAGGTGCCCGTACCCGCCGGCCAGGCGCGGCAGCAGGTACTGCAGCTGGGCGAGCTCCACCTGGGTGCGCGCCTCCCGCGAGCGCGCGTGCAGCGCGAAGACGTCCAGGATCAGGCCGGGCCGGTCGAGGACGCGCACGTTCTCGCCCCAGGCCTTCTCGAGATTGCGCACCTGCCCGGGCGAGAGCTCGTCATCGAAGACGATCAGCCGGGCGCGCTCGGCCTTGCCCGCGGCGCCGATCTCCTCGACCGCCCCTTTCCCGATGTAGGTCCTGGGATCGGGAGCCATCCTCTCCTTGAGAAACCGGGCGACGACGACGCCGCCGGCCGTGTCGACCAGCCGCTCGAGCTCGTCGAGGTGATCTTCTCCCACGGCCCGGGGCAGGCCCTTGGGCGAGACGCCGACGATGAGCACCCGCTCGCGAGCCCGAGGTTTGGCCACGCGGGGATTGTACCGGCGCCCACGGTAGTATTGGAATTCGGTATGCGTGCCCTCTCCCGCTCCGAGCGCCTCCTCGGCGAACGCCTCGAGTCGCTGTACCGGAGGTACGGGCCCGAAACGGCCGACACGGACCCGATCGTCTTCCCGCTCCGCTACGCCGCGGACGAGGACCGCGAGGTCGCCGGCTGGATCGCGTCGGCCTTCGCCTACGGCCAGGTGCGCACGATCCAGCAGAACGTCGAGCGCCTGCTCGCAACGCTCGGGCCGCGGCCCGCGTCCGCGCTCGACCGCATCGCCGACCATCGCCGCTTCGCCCGCGAGGCGCTCTTCGGGTTCCGCCATCGCTTCCACGGCGCCGGCGACGCGGCGGCGCTCTTCTACGCGATCGCCCGAGCGCGCGCCGAGGCCGGGTCCGTGCGCGCCTTCTTCGAACGGGAGTTCCGTCCCGGGGACGGGGACGTCGCGGGTCTCGTCTCCCGCGCCGTCGCCCGCATCGAAGCGTTCGACTGGCGGCCGGCGCTCGGCGTCCGGCGCATCCCGACGGGCTCGCCCATCCGGTTTTTCTTTCCGGACCCGGCCGACGGCTCGGCCTGCAAGCGCTGGAACCTCTACCTGCGCTGGATGGTCCGCAAGGACGCGCTCGACCTCGGCCTCTGGCCCTGCATCCCGACGGATCGCCTGGTCATCCCGACCGATACGCACGTCCACCGCATCGCGCGGCGCCTGGGGCTCACGCGCCGGCGGACCGCCGACTGGAAGGCGGCCCGGGAGATCACCGCGTCCCTCTCGCGCTTCGACCCGCGCGACCCCGTCCGCTTCGACTATGCCCTCTGCCGCATCGGAATCCTCGACATCTGCCATCCGGCCACGCGCCTCTGCCGGTGCAGCGACTGTCCCGTGCAGGAGCCCTGCTCGGTGGGAAGGAAACGCGTCGCATGAATACCCGCTCGCTGCTCACGATCACCTTCGCCGTGATTCTCGCGGCCGTCGGCATCGTCTGGATCAAGTCGCTGGTGCCGCCCGAGTCCCCGTCGGGCTCCCTGCAGTTCCTCTCGGCCGCCCCGGAGTTGCCCATCTTCGACAAGGCCGGCAAGAAGACCGACCTCGCGAAACAGAAGGGCAAGATGTTCATCGTGCACTTCTGGGCGACGTGGTGCCCGCCCTGCGTCGAGGAGATCCCGGCCCTCTCGCGTTTTTGGGACAAGTACCGCACCCGCGACGACGTGAATCTCTACGCGATCTCCGTGGACAAGGACTGGAAGACGATCGACGACTTCATGGCCAAGAACCCGAGCACGATCCCGCTCTTCCACGACCCCGGCGCCGCGACCGCAAAGCGCTTCGGCACGACGCAGTACCCGGAGACCTACATCATCAACGACAAGGGCCGCGTGCTGTTCCGGGTGCAGGGCGCCGTGGACTGGTCCAACGCCGACGTCCGCGCCCGGATCGACCAGCTGCTGGCGTCCTGAGGAAACGCAAGGCCCGCATGGACAGGCGCATCGGCCGTTTCACGGTCCTGTCCGCACTCCTGGCCGCCGCCGCCCTCGCCGCACAGGAGCCGCCCCCCGCTCCCGAGGGTTACTCGTGGCAGAAGCTCGACGAAATCAAGGCGTCCTTCCTCCTGCCGAACGGCTGGCATTTCAAGGCCGAACGCGTCGACAGGACACTCGCGTACTTCCTGTCCGAGGAGGACATCGACGTGAAGGGCGAGTTCGAGACCGGCCTGACGCTGAACGTCTCGCACGCCGACGCGGCGCAGAAGAAGGCGGTCGCCACGCTCGCGATGCTCGCGCAAGCCCCCGGCAACGAGGTGCAGGATGCGTGGGAGACGCAGACCGGCGTGCTGAAAGGGACGGGCGTCCGGATCCGCAAGACCGAGAAGGGCTCGGATCCGCTCGTCATGGCCGTCCTGGCCATCTCCAACCCGAAGACGAACGCGCTCTACCTGCTGATCTTCGAGAGCCCCGAGGCGCGGTGGAAGAAGGCGTGGGAAAAGGGCGAGAAGATGGTCAAGCTGTTCGTGCTGGACGACGAGTACTGAAGCCGGATCCTCGAGATTCGGTGCCGTAGGGACGGGGCTTGCCCCGCCCGGGCGACTACCGCGAAAAATGGAGGATGTCCTCCACAATCTCCCCGGGCGGCCCAAGGGCCGCCCCTACGGCCCCGGGGATCGTTCAGGCGTTCGGGTCCCGCGGCCTGCGCATCAGGAACAGGAACAGCACCACCGCGGCGAGCGAGAGGACCAGGCTCCCGTAGAAGAAGACGACGTCCTGGTCGAGGGGCGTGGCGGCCTCAGCGCGTTCCAGCGGGCGGGGCGTGGGGCGCGGCGGAGCCGAACGCTCCCGCGGATTGCGCCGGCGTGGCGGGCTTCAACGGGGCCGGCGCGGAGCCGCCATTAATGCCGATCGACCAGACGTAGTCGCGCAGGGCCTTCGTGATGGCCTCCGGACTCGAGAGGAACTGCTTCGCCTGCTCGTCGCCCCCGAGCAGCCGTGCGAATTCCTCGCGGTCCTTCGCGAACCCCGGCTGATCGAACTGCCCCCCGATCGGGGAGATGCGGTGCCCGTCGTCGTTCTTCGGGAAGTTCGTCGGCATCCGGGTCCCCGGCATCCACTCGTCGGGCCGCAGGATCCAGCTGTTGATCCAGTTGTGGCGCAGGCGCGTTTCGGCCATCTGCAGATTCGGCGCGAGGCTCGCGCGATCCACTCCGGGCCGGTTGAAATCCTCCGCCGAGCGCGGGTGGCACTGGGCGCACTTCAGGAGCTCGAACACTTTCTTGCCCGCCTGCCAGCTCTGCGGCGTCGTCGAATAGTCGGCGATCAGGAACGGGTACTCCGCGCGGTCGAGCGACGCGAAGTAGCGGGTCAGGTCGTTCAGCTCCTGGTCCGTGAATCCGAAGGTCGGCATGTGGACTTCGAGCCACGGCCGGATCTGCCCGGTCTTCGGCGCCTGGAGGAACGAGAACAGCCAGTCGCTCTGGACCTTCGCGCCCTCGCCCTGGATGATCGGGGGCGCGAGCGAGGTGTCGGCCACGACCGAGCGGAACGAGCCGCCGACGCCCTCGATGACGTGGCAGCCCTGGCAGTTGTGGTCCTTGACGAGCCGGCGCCCGCGCTCGATCGCGGCCTCGCGCGGCGAGAGCTCCTTGACGACGTTGGACGCGGCGTTCAGCTGCTGGAAGCCGAGCACCGTGGTGACCATCTGGTCGAGCTCGCGGTCGGAGAACCGGAAGTTCGGCATCCGCAGCTTCTCTTCCCATCCGCGCGCGCGGTCCCGGTCGAAGATGCGCGGCGTGTGGAGCTTCTGCCAGAACCAGTCCTGCCGGGTGTGCGCCAGGTGGATGAACCCGAAGTCGAGGCGGTGGACGGCCTTCGAGCCCTCTTCCGTCAGCTCCGTGCCGATGGGCCTGGCGTCCTCGAAGCCCGGGATCGCGTGACAGGCGAAGCAGCCGTAGTGCGCGATCAGGTTCTTGCCGGCGTAGACCTCCTTGCCGTGGAGGTCCATCTTCGCAAGCTCCGCCTTCGCGTCGAAGAGCGTGTGGTTCGAGAGCTCGAAGTAGAGCGCGATCTTGTCGAGCGTCTTCTCGTCGGTCTTCGGCAGGGCCGCGGTCTCGAAGCCGGCGGGGGCCTTGAGGGTCGCGAGGTACTCGGCGATGTCGAGCGCATCCTCGTTCGTCAGGCGCAGGTTAGGCATCTTGGTGTCGGGGTTCCATTCCTTCGGATTCAGGATCCAGTGGTAGATCCAGTCCCGCGAGGCCTTGGACCCGATGCCGGAGAGGTTCGGCCCGAACTGCCGGTACGTCCCGACGAGGTCGCGCTGCGCATTCGGATCGGCGACGTGGCAGCCGAAGCATCCGCGCTCGGCCAGCAGCTTCGCGCCGCGGGTCACGTCGCCCTTGCCCGCCACCGCGGGCACGTCCGCCGGGCGGGAGTTGTCGTAGATGTACGACACGATCGCGTTGACCATCGTGTCGTTCTCGATGCGCCCGTCCTCGTCCATCTTCTTCTGCGCGGCCGTCGGAGTCGCCGGGCCCGACACGTTGACGAAGTTCTCCAGGTAGAAGAAGTTCGGCATCCGCGTGTTCGCCCGGAAGGACGGCGGGTTCATCACCCAGCGCGTCGTCCATTCGCGCGAGACCTTCGACGCGACCTTCTCCAACGAGGGCCCGACCTTCGGCAGGTGCTGCTTGTCGAGGCCGTCGATCCGGTGGCAGCCCCAGCAGCCCAGGGTCTCGACCATCCGCATGCCCGCGTCGAGGGTCGGCGCGTCGGGAAAATTGACCTCGTGCGAGTGACAGCGGTAGCAGCCGGCCTCCGCGTACTTGAGCGGCAGCACCGGGTTCTCGTTGAACTTGTCGAATTCCCAGTCGTATTTCTTCGTCCACGCGCGCTCCTGGGCCTCCGACATGGGCGAGTGGCCGGCCGACCAGAACGACGTCGCCCGGTCGCGGCCGCCGTGGCACGGCGTGCACCCGAAGGTCGTGGCCGGGTGCATGGACTCGCTCCCGACCATCTTGTGGAAGCTCGGGTGCGTGCGGAAGACGGTCTTGATCTTCGGGTCTTCGAAGCCCTTCCGGTCGGCGGCCACGTGGCACGTGGTGCAGCGGTCCACCTTCGGGATCTTCATGAAGTTGACGTTGATGAACTGGTCGGGCAGCTGGACCTGGTTGATCCGCAGCGACGGGTTGATCATGTCGAGGATCGGCGAGTTGCGCAGCTCGAAGAGGGTGTCCTGCTTCATCCCCGCGTACTTCGTGCGCACGAGGCGGAAGGCCGCGGTCTTCTTTTCGATCGCCGCCTCGATCCCGGACTTTTTCGCGTTGATCGCGTCGAGCTCGGCCTGGGTGTCGGCCTGCTGCTTCTTCAGGTCCGCCAGGTGCACCGTTCGCTCGTCGAGCTCCTTGACGATCGCGTCGAGCGACTTCTTGACCTTCGGCGCCGTCTTCGGCGCGTTCGCGAGCGCGTCCTCGTACTGGTAGCGCACCGCGTCGAACGAGGCTTTCGTAAACTTGTACTGCTGGTCGGCAAGGTAGATCTTCGGGTCGAGGTCCTGCAGCTTCGCCTGGAGCTTGCGCGACGCGGCCCTCTGCAAGGCCACTTCGGCGCGCGCCGCCTTGAGCTCCCCGATCAGCTTGCCGTGCTCCTCGTCGAGTGCCTTCGACCGCGCCGCGAGCGCCGCCTCGCGCGTCAGCTTCGCGTCGAGGCGCATGAACGTGCGCTGGATCGTCTTCCAGTCCCGCGTGTAGTCCGCGATGATCATGCCGACGAAGACCGCCGTCAGGATCAGCCCGGTCCACCAGAACGCGCGGTTCAGCCGCGGGATGTTGTAGTGGTGATCGATCGGCTCGGCGGGCGGCTTGCGGGGCATGGCGTCGGCTCGTCTAGATGTTGAACGCGAATTCGGGGATGTTGACGATGTACTTCAGGTTGAAGATCCAGCGCAGGTACATCTTGATCGGCAGCGCCAGCATCATGAGGCCGAGCGATACGCCGATCATGTAGCGCACCGGGTCCATCTTCTCGTAAAAGCGGCGCAGGAGCGTCTTCGAGAAGACGAGCGGGAGCGCCGCGATGTAGAAGACGACGAGTGCCAGCCCGAACATCTCCCGGACGAGCCAGAACTGCGGGAGGCTGTGCTTGAGCATCTTGATCCAGATGATCTCGGACAGATTGATGTTGTTCAGCGGCACCAGCTTGTTCAGGTCCCAGAACTCGTAGGGCCCGAAGAAGTTCCAGTTCGGCCCGCGCAGGAAAGTCCCGAGCACGATCAGGACGCACCACAGCACGAGGAAGCCGACGAGGAAGATCGTGATCTCCCAGCGGCGCTCGCGGAACGTGAAGTAGCCGTTGCCCTTCGGATTCGTGTCGATGTACGGGATCGCCATGAGGCCGACGATGATGAGCGACGGCAGCACGACGCCCGCCAGCCACGGGTCGAAGTACACCAGCATTTCCTGAAGGCCCAGGAAGTACCAGGGCGCCTTGGCCGGGTTGGGCGAGTCGGTCGGGTTGGCGGGCTCCTCGAGCGGGGCCTTCAAGTAGATCGACCACACGATCATGACCGCCATGACGACGACGAGGCAGATCAGCTCGACGTAGACGAGGTCCGGCCAGGAAAAGACCTTCTGGCCGGAGTCCTCGCCTTCGATCGGCGGCAGGCCCATCGCGATCCGGCGGTCGTTCTCGTAGGCCTGGTTCATCGCGAACCAGAAGAAGAAGCCGACGAGGAAGATCATGCCGATGATCGGCACGTTGTCGGGCGTCGTCGCGACCTTGTTGAAGTTCGGGTCGAGGTACGAAAGCCCGATCCCGCCCGCGATGATCGCGAAGAGGACCATCCCGCCCCTGCGCGACCACATGGGGGCCCAGTGGATCGCGAGGATCAGACCGATCAGCGCCCCGGTCACCAGGTACTGGGGCGCCGACAGGAAGTCGATCGCGTTCTTGACGAACTGGATCAGGAACATGTCGTCAAACCGGTCCGGAAATCCCGCCGTCCTTACGGACGCGCCAGAAGTGCACCGCCATCAGGAAGGCCGCGATGAGCGGGATCCCGACGCAGTGCAGCACGTAGAAGCGCAGCAGCGCACCGGCGCCGACGAAGCGGCCGCCGAGCAGGCCGAACCTCGCGTCGTTGGTCGAGGTCACGAGCTGGATGTCGCCGATCCTGAGCAGATTCGTCGCGGGACCCTGGATGCCGAGCAGCGGCGTGGCCGAGGCCATGTTGGATCCGACCGTGATGGCCCAGATCGCCAGCTGGTCCCACGGCAGCAGGTAGCCGGTGAAGGAGAGCAGCAGGGTCAGCACCAGCAGGATGACGCCGATGACCCAGTTGAACTCGCGGGGCGGCTTGTAGGAGCCCGTCATGAACACGCGGAACATGTGGATCCACACCGAGATGACCATGGCGTGGGCGCCCCACCGGTGCACCTCGCGCATGATCCCGAAGGGCACCTGCTCGCGCAGGTCGAGGATGTCGACGAAGGCGTACTCGACGGTGGGCCGGTAGTAGAACATCAGGAGCAGGCCCGTGAACGTCAGCACCAGGAAGAGGAAGAAGGTCACGCCGCCGGCGCACCACGTGTAGCGCATCTTGACGCCGGACTTGCGGGTCTTGACCGGGTGCAGGTGCAGGACGACGTTGCCGAGCATCGCCAGAACCCGCTTGCGGTTCGTGTTGGGGATGCCGACGCGGAAGATGGATTTCCAGAGCTGACTCGAGACGATCGCCTGCTGTATGTCGCGCCAACGAGAACCCAATCGAACCTCCGCTTGCGTTTCGGGGATGCCCGGGGAGCCGGCCTAGGCCATCTTGATGAAGGCCTTCGGGTCACTCCACTGGCCGCGCTCGTAAAGAAACCGCGTCGCCTTGTCCACGATGATCTGTCCATCCTCGCCCGAAACCTCGATCTCCGCCCGTTCCAGCGGCCGGGGCGTCGGGCCCTCGAAATTGATCCCGGAAATGTAGTAGCCCGAGCCGTGGCACGGACACTTGAACTTGTTCTGCGCCTGCAGCCAATTGGGGGTGCAGCCGAGGTGCGTGCAGACGGCGACCAGCGCATAGATCGAGGTCGTGTTCCGCACGATCCAGACGCCGAATTTCTCCTTCCAGCGCTCGTCCACGCCCAGGGCGTAGCTCGAGGGATCCCCCGCCTTGAACCGCGTGGGCGGCTCGAACAGGACGTTCGGGAAGAGGAACCGGACCGTCGCCGTCAGGCCGGCGGCCGTGGCCGCGGCAAAGCCGGTCCAGGCGAGCGCCATCCACTTGATGGTGGAACGCCGGGTAACCCCGTCGAGCTCGACGTCGGGCGGGGACGACGGGAGAGAATCTGGCGCGGTCGACATTAATTCTTAAGGCGTCAGCCTACCAAAACGGCATCCAGACGCTCAAGGCGAATCGACGCTTTCGGGCGGATGGCCTCGAGGGCCTTGCGCGCGGCGTCCCGCACCCGCAGGTTGGGGTCCTTCTGCGCGAGCGCCTCCATGACCGGCAGGCTCTCCACGTCGCGCAGCAGGACGAGGGCCTTGAGCGCGTTGACCATCGCGCCCTCGGCCTGCTCGCTCGAAATCTCCGCCTGCTGCGCGAGCGCCCGGCGGTCGAGCATGGACCGCAGGACGGGAAGGCCCGACCGGTCCCCGAGCTCGGCGAGGGCGATCGCGGCGTTCCAGCGCACGTCGGCGACCCGGTCGTCGGCGAGCACCTTCAGCCGCGGGATGGCCCGCGGATCGCCGAGCGCCCCGAGGACGTAGGCGGCCATCTTGCGGGCCCCCGCGTCCTCGGACTGCGACGAGGCGAGGACGGTCTCGAACCCCGCGGGGTCTCCGATCTTTCCGAGAGCCCACACGGCGTACAGCCGGGTGTCGGGATCCTCGGCGGAGGCCGCCTGGATCAGCGCGGGCACGGCCTGCTTTTCGCCGAGACGCCCGAGCACGAGAACGAGGTATCGCCGGACGAGAAGGTCGTCCGGGCGCCTCGGGGACAGGCTCTCGAAGACGCGCAGCGTTTCCGCGGTCAAGGACGCCCGCTCCTCGGGCGGCAGGCTCCCGAGCGAGCGCGAGAGCTCGAAGGCCGCCTGCCAGCGGCGGTTGGCCGCGCCTCCCCGCACTTCCTGCAGGTAGTCGCGGGGACCGCGCCGCTCGAAGGTCATGTAGTTGAAGACGAGGAAGATGCCGACCGCCGCCACCACCACGACGAGCGGCAGCAGGAAGAAGCGGACGATCATCTTCCCCGCGCCCCGGGGCTCCTCGGTGAATTCTTCGTCGCCGGGCGACGGTGCGTCCTTCGGCGGCTCGGTCACAGGACGGGCAGGTACCGCTTCGCCTGGGTGATGGGATTGGGGACGAAGATGGCGTCCTTTTCACAGACCGTCTCGCACAGCCTGCAGGACACGCACGGCCCGGCGTCCACCTCGGCGATCTTGTGGAAGGTCTCGTGGAGCGGATCGTCGATCAGGTAGATGCAGTCGAACGGGCAGATGTCGATGCAGAATTCGCAGCCGGTGCAGAGGTCCCGGTCCACGATCGCCTTCGGGATGTCCTTGGGCTTGACCTTCTCGACGAGCTCGCCCTTCTGGTCCTGGATGCAGGAGACCGGGCAGTAGCGCGCGCAGACCGAGCAGTCGATGCACCGGTCGTGGTGGATCACGTACTTTTCGGCCTTGTCGCCGGTGATCGTGTGCGTCGGGCACTTGATCTCGCAGACCCCGCACCCGATGCACGTGTCGGTGATGAAATGAGGCATAAAGCGCTTTCCCAGAACCCCTTAAGGGCGCTCCCACGAGGGAAAATACCACAGGCAGCGGGCGAACATTCCGATCCTGCCTGCGTTAGGAAGGATGGGAGACTTGTACGCCATGAGCAAAGAAGTCCGCGCCGTCGTTTTCGGCCTGGTCGTCGTCGTCCTGGCGGCGTTGGCCCTGTCGCTCTGGCACGGTCCGGCGCGGGAGTTTCACCGGATCGGGAGCTTCCGCGTCGAGGTCAAGAAGAAGGACGGCGACGAGATCCGCCGCATGTCGTTCAACGTCCCCGTCACTCTGCTCGCCCAGCTGACACGGATCGCCCACATCGACGATGCGTTCGAACGCGACATCCGCCGGGCCTGGGACGACAGCGACATCACGCCGCGGGAGATCCTGGACGCCGCCGACGAGAGCGAAAAGGGCAAGCCCTCGATCCTCGAGAAGGACGACACGGCGATCGAGGTCCGGACCGAGGGGGACGCGATCGTGATCGACGTCCGGAAGGACGGGGACTCCGACGAGAACGTCCACATCGCCCTGCCCCGCCACCTCGTCGAGGTGTTCGCCGAGGACCATCCGTTCTCCACGCGCGACCTGATCCGGCGGCTCGACGAGCTGAACCCGGGCGACCCCGTCACGATCCGCCACGGGGACGACGAGGTCATCATCACGGCCGAGCCGAAGCGGGGGCTGCAGATCTCGTAGAAACTCCGGGCAGACGGCGCTTCGGCGATATTCTCCGGCAGATGCCCAACCGCCTCGCCCGCGAGTCCTCCCCCTACCTCCTCCAGCACAAGGACAACCCCGTCGACTGGTATCCCTGGGGCGAGGAGGCGTTCGCGCGGGCGCGGGCCGAGGACAAGCCGATCTTCCTGTCGATCGGGTACTCCACGTGCCACTGGTGCCACGTCATGGAGCACGAGTCCTTCGAGAAGGAGGAAGTCGCGGCGGCGCTGTCGAAAGGGTTCGTCGCGATCAAGGTCGACCGCGAGGAACGGCCCGACGTGGACGACATCTACATGCAGGCCGTCCAGCTCATGACGGGCCAGGGCGGCTGGCCGCTCTCGCTCTTCCTGACGCCGGACCGGAAGCCCTTCTACGGCGGCACGTACTTTCCGCCCTCGCCGCGCTGGGGCAAGCCGGGTTTTCCGCAGCTGCTCGAGGCGATCGGGACCGCGTGGAGGGAGCGGCGTGAAGAGCTCGAGTCCTCGGCAGCCGAAATGGTCGCGCACCTCGACACGGACGCGCAAACGGCGGCCGCGGCCGGCGGCGCTCCGGCGCCGGAGCTCGTCGCTTCCTCCGTGCGCGTGCTCGAGCGGCAGTTCGACGAGGCCGAGGGAGGCTTCGGCGGCGCTCCGAAGTTCCCGCCCGCCATGCGGCTCGAGCTCCTGCTGCGCCACTGGCTCCGCACGGGCGACCCGGCCGCGCGTTCCATGACCGAGAAGACGCTCGCGAAGATGGCGGCCGGCGGCATGTACGACCAGGTCGGCGGCGGCTTCCACCGCTACTCGGTGGACGCCCGATGGCTCGTCCCCCACTTCGAGAAGATGCTGTACGACAACGCGATGCTCGCGAAGGTCTACGTCCAGGCCTTCCGCGCCTTCGGCAACGCGGACGACGCCCGCGTCGCACGGGAGACGCTCGACTACCTGTTGAGAGAGATGACGCCGCTCGAAGGGGGCTTCTTTGCGGCGCAGGACGCCGACTCCGGCGGCGAGGAAGGGACGTTCTACGTCTGGAACCCGGCGTCGCTCGCCGCGGCCGTCGGCGCCGAGGCCGCGCCCATCGTCGCGGCGCGGTTCGGCGTCACCGCGCGCGGCAACTTCGAGGGCGGCGAAACGGTCCTCTCGGCCGTGCGCAGCCTCCCGGAGCTCGCCGCCGACTTCGGCAAGACCGAGGCGAAGATCGCCGACACCCTCGCCCAAGCGCGGCGAACCATGTACGACGTGCGCTCGCGGCGCGTCGCTCCGGCCACCGACGACAAGCTCTTGACCGACTGGACGGCCCTCGCGGTCTCCGCGTTCGCCCTGGCCGCGCGCGTGCTCGAGGAGCCGCGCTACGAGGAGGCCGCCCGCCGGGCGGCGGACCGGATCCTCGATCGGTGCGTGCGCGACGGCCGGCTCCTCCACCGCGAGAAGGCCGGGAAGGCGGACATCCCGGGATTCGCGACCGACTACGCCTACCTCATCGAAGCCCTCCTCGATCTTTACGAGGCGACCTTCGTCCCCCGCTACTTCACCGCCGCCGTGCGCCTCCAGGGGATCCTCGACGCGACCTTCGCCGACCCGCGCGGCGGCTATTTCCTCTCCGCCGCGGAGCACGATGGCCTGATCCTCCGCCCGAAGGAGAGCTGGGACGCCGCGACGCCCTCCTCGAACTCCGTGGCGGCGATGAACCTGCTGCGGCTGTCCGTCTTCACGGGCGACGCCCGTTATCGCGAAAGCTCCGACGCCATTTTCGCGGCCCACGGAGACCTTCTCGCGCGCGCCGCGACGGCCTTTCCGCGCCTTCTCTGCGCGCTCGATTTCCAGTCGGACCCGCCGCGCGAGATCGTTCTGGCGGGCGCGCCGGGCCGGGAGGACTTCGAGGGCCTGCGCCGTGCGGTCTTCGCGAGCCCGCGCCTGAACCGCGTCGTCGCGCACGCCGAGTCCGCGTCCGGCATCCCGGAGCTCGCGGCCCTGGCCGAGGGACGGGCCGGCCCGAAGGCGGCGGCCGCCTACGTGTGCACGGGCTTCGTGTGCCAGGCGCCCGTCTCGGACCCGGAGGCGCTGCGCACGGCCCTCGATCGGCGATGACGACGGGGCTCGTCTACGACGAGCGGTTGCTCGCGCACCGCGCGCCCTACGATCACCCGGAGCACCCGGGCCGGCTCACGGCAATCTGGCGGCGGCTCCAGGAGGAGGGGCTCGCCGGGCGCTGCGAGCGCGTGCCGGCCCGCGAGGCAACGCGGGAGGAGCTCGCGGCCATCCACACCGCCGCGCACATTGCCGCCGTCGACGCAACGGCGGACGCGGGCTTCGTGCAGCTCGATCCCGACACCTACGCCTGCCGCGACTCGGCGCTTGCGGCCCGGCTCGCCGCCGGAGGGCTCGTCGACCTTTGTGCGGCAGTCGCCGCGGGCCACCTGTCCAACGGCTTCGCGCTCCTGCGGCCTCCCGGACACCACGCCGAGGCGGAACGCGCCATGGGCTTCTGCCTCTTCAACAACGTCGCGGTGGCCGCGCGCGCCCTGCAGCGCGGAGGGACACGGCGCATCCTGATCGTCGACTGGGACCTGCACCACGGCAACGGCACGCAGAAAAACTTCTGGGAGGATCCGGACGTCTTCTATTTCTCGACGCACCAGTTTCCCTTCTATCCGGGCACGGGCGCGATCGACGAGACCGGCGGCGGAGCCGGCCCGGGCACGACCGTCAACGTGCCGTGGCCCGGGGGCATGGGCGACGCCGAGTACCTGGCGGCCTTCGATCGTGTCCTGCTGCCGGCCGCGCACGACTTCCGGCCGGACCTCGTCCTGGTCTCGGCCGGCTTCGACGCGGCCGAAGGAGACCCGCTCGGCGCGATGCGCGTCTCCCCTGCCGGGTACGCGCGGATGACGGCGCGGCTCTCGACACTCGCCGGCGGACGCCTCGTCCTCGCGCTCGAGGGCGGCTACGATCTCGAGGCGATCGCGCGGTCGGCCGCGGCCTGTCTGCGGGTGCTTCTCGGCGAAGATGCGCCGGCGTGCGATGCCGGAGAGCCCTCACCCGCGGCGGCGGCGATCCTGGACGCCGTCCTGCGACGCCGCGGGGGCGCGAGAACGTAGGAGCTACTCCAGCTCGGCGAACGACTCGCCGAGCAAGCCCGTCAGGTCGTACGAGCCGGGCGCCAGGTGCAGCGTCAGCTTGCCTTGCTCGAACACCGTGCGCTCGAGCGAGAAGTCGGCCCCGGGGGGCATCCAGTCGTTCAGGTTCACGACCATGATCCGGTCGTCGCGGTACCAGGTGAGCAGCCCCTCCGGCGCCTTCTGCACGAGGTAGGTCAGCAGCTGGTCCGGGATCGGGATGAACGACAGCGCCTGCACGCGGTCGAGCACGAAGGCGAGGAAGCCGTCCTTCAGTCGCAGCTGCGAGAGGCAGGCGCGGGCCGAGAGCGGCACGCCGAAGCGGTGCACGGTGAGCGTCGCGGTCAGCTCCCCGTCGGCGACGTGGACCTCGAGGCGCTGGAGATCGGGGATCCGGTCGACGAGGCGATGCACGATCGCGTTCAACGTCGGCTCGTCGAACGACAGCGAGAGTCCGCTCCAGCGGACCCGGAAGCCCGGCTCCTCGGCCGGCAGCGCCAGCGTCGGCGCCGCCGCGTTGTCTTTCATAGGTAAGCCCATTTTAACCCCGGCGGGACGGCGTCAGACGATGTATCCGACGGCAAACCCGGCCTGGGCGCACATGAGCATCAGGTACATGTGGGTCCAGGCGGGATGGTTCTCGGTCGAGGCCAGGCTCTCCGGATCGCGCAGGAGCAGGCTCGCCGTGTAGGCGCCCCATGCGGCCAGGACCAGGCCGAGCGCGGTCAGGAACGCCCGGTTCCCGGTCAGGCGCCAGTCTCCCGGCAGCCAGGTGAAGACCGGAATCAGCAGCCACGGCACGACGAAGAACGGCGCCATGATCTTCGCCGCGCGCGCGACGCCGAACCGGACCGGCAGCGTGATGCAGCCGTGGGCGCGGTCGCCCTCCATGTCGGAGAAGTCCTTCGTCGACGTCGCTCCCAGCAGGAAGAGCGCGAAGACGCCCCCGATGGCCCAGGCCTCTCCGGTGAGCACCGACGCGACGAAGGACCACCCCGCCACTTTGAGCAAGCCTCCGCGCGTCACGGCGATCGTGAAGTTGGCGGCGAACCAGTGGCGCTTCGTACGCCCGAACGACGGGAAGGAATACATGAAGGTCGCGAGCGCGCCCACGCAGTAGATGAAGAACGCCGCGTGCAGGTGGAGCGGCGCCGCGAGGCGCTCCGCGAAGCGCTCGTAGGGAAACGGCACGACGAGCCACGTCGGGACGATCGCCAGCACGTAGAGCACGGCCGCGATGGCCCAGGCCCGCGGAATCCCGATCTCCCCGGTGACGAGCGGGCGCTCGGGCTTGTTCTTCCGGTCGATCTCGAGGTCCGCGATCTGGTTGACGACGTTCGAGGCCGCGTTCATCGCCGACGCGCACAGCGAGCCGATGGCGACCGTCAGCACGACCGCCCACGTCACGCGCCGGACCGGGTCGGGATTGTGCGCCGAGCCGAAGGCGCAGATGGCGCCCGAGACGATGCCCACGAGCGGCGGCAGCAGCGTGAACGGGCGGACGAGGCGGACGTAGCGCTTCATGCCCGCCCGATGCGCAGCGCGAGCATGGCCCCGAGAAAGGTGTTCAGCGCGTTCGCGAACTCGTGGTCGAGCGAGAACCCGTTGCGCCGGCCGAAGTCATTCACCACGCTCTCCGAGAGCGCTCCGAGGAAACCGCCGAGCACCGCGGCGAGGACGAGCGCAGCCGGGACGAGGCCGAGGCCCCACCCGGCTGCCGCCACGAGTGCGGCGCCGGCGAGGCTCGCCGCGGTGCCGGGCCACGAGATCGCGCCCGGCGTTCCCGCCGGCAGCGCGCGAAACCCGAGGGGGGAGAACGCGCGACGCCCGTAGAGCGTGCCGACCTCCGTGCCGAGCGTGTCGGCGAGGGCGGCGCCGAAAGCCGCGACGTACGCGATTGCGGGAACGCCGAGCAGCAGGAGCACGGCCGGCACGAGGCAATTCGCGGCGACGTTGGCCGCGCCCCGTCTTCCCGCGTTGCCCTGGGCCAGGCCCGCGGTCGCCTTGCGCCGGTAGCCGAGTTTCGTCGCGAGGGTCCCGGCGACGAAGAACGTCCAGAGCAGGCCGTAGGCACCCCATCCACCCGCGACGAGGATGAGAAACCCCGCCACGGCGCCCGCCACGGCACCGGAGACGCTCACCACGCGCAGCGCTCCGATGAGAAGCGCGACCGCCGCGTTGACCGCCAGCGCGATCAGCAGGGTCCTCACCGACGCCGACGCGATCCAGGCCGGTGCCCCCCGCGTGCCCATGGCGTACACGGCCAGGGCCGTCGGCAGGGCGGCCACGACGTTGTCGTCGAGGCCCGAGCGCACCGATTCGAGGAATGCGTAAAGACCGGCTCCGAGCATCAGGATCAGGACGGCCTCGGGCCTCGGAGGCTGGCGCACGACGAACGAGAACACCGCGACCGAGGTCGAGCCCGCCACGGCCCAGTCGGCGAGCAGCCCCACCCACGTCTTGCCCCCGTTCCACGGGAGCGCCGGCCCCCCGACGAGCCGCCCCGCGATGGTCGCAGCCGGATCGCCGAACGCCATCATGGCCCACACCGCCGCGACGAGCGGCAGGTCGGAGTCGCCGAAGATGAGGATGAGCAGCAGGACCATCGCGGGGTACGCGACGATCCCCGTGTCCCGTTTCGGGACGGAACTGCGGTAGATCGCGCGCCCGATCTTCGGCATCGCAAACACGTTGAATGCGAGCGCCGCGCCGGCGCACAGTGCGGCCACTCTCCAGTCGAGGTACCGCAGCGCCAGGGCGAAGAGGCCCATGCCCGCGTGGACCGCCTTGCGCTTCCACTCCGCGGGCGTCATCGGTCTTTTCGAATCAGCGGACGCCCGCGTCGGGCGCGGGCGCCGCGGCCGCGGCCGTCTTCGGAGATTTCGTGTACTTGTCGTACCACGCGACGTAGCGCTCGAGCCGGTCGCGCTGGTAGGTCGGCTTGCGGATCCCGTGGTACTGGCCGGGGTAGATCACGAGCTCGGCCGGCACGCCCAGGCTCCTCAAGGCCTGGTACATCTGCTCCGAGTTGTGGAGGGGCACGTTGAAGTCCTCGTCGCCGCAGAGAAAGAGCGTGGGCGTCGTGATGCGGTCCGCGTGCAGGAACGGGAACGACACCTTGATGTAGGCGTCGATGTTCTTCCACGGCGTTCCGAGCTCCTGCTCGTACTCGCGCACGTACTGGTCCGTTCCGTACCCGGTCAGGGCGTTGGAGATCCCGGCGCCGCTCGTGGCCGCCTTGAAGCGCGTCGTCGACGCGATGACGTAGTTGGTCATCATGCCGCCGTAGCTCCAGCCGCCCACGGCCATCCGCTCCGGATCGACGAGGCCGCGGGCGATGGCGTCGTCCACCGCGCCGAGCACGTCCTCCACGTCCTTGTGTCCCCAGTCGGCGTAGATCGCGGTCTGGAACTTCTCGCCGCGCCCGGAGCTGCCCCGCGGGTTGGCCGCGACGACGACGTAGCCGTTGGCCGCGATCCACTGCCACTCCTCGTCGAAGGAGAGCTCGAACTGGCCGACCGGGCCGCCGTGGATGCGCAGCACCGCCGGGTAGCGTTTGCCGGCCTCGTAATCCGGCGGCTTCACGACGAAGCCGTGGATCTCGGTCCCGTCCTTGCTCTTGAAGCTCGTCTCCTCGACCGCGCCGAGGCGGATGCCGGCGAGCCAGGCGTCGTTCTGGGTGGAAAGGCGGCGGGGCTCCGCCCCGGTCTCGACCGCGTAAACCTCCTCGGGAACCTCCGGCGTGCTCGAGAGGATCGCCGTCCGGCCCGCGGCCGTCGAGAAGCCCGAGACCACGCGCCGTCCGCCGACGACGCGCTCGACCGGGCCGCCGGCGACGGCGATCTTCGCGAGGTGGACGGCCTGGTCCTCCTCCAGCAGGAAGAGGATCGACCGGCCGTCGGGCGTGAAGCGCGGCGAGAGGACGTTGCGATCGAGCGTCGGGGTCAGGACCCTCTCCGGGCCCCCGGCGGCCGGAACGATCGCGAGCTTGTGCAGACCGTAATAGATGAGCTTGTCGGGGCCGCCCTGCACGTAGGCGATGAGCCGGCTGTCCGGGCTCCACGCGAGGCGGCTGTCGCCCCACTCGGGATCGTTGTCGGAGCCCTCGAAGGCCGTCAGCTTGCGCAGCGCCGCCCCGGCGACCGGCTCGATCGCGAAGACGTCCCAGTTGTCGGTGCGATCCGGATCCGGACCCCGCTTGGAGACGAAAGCGATCGTCCTGCCGTCGGGCGACCACGACGGGAGCTGCTCGTCGTAGCTGCCGGTCGTCAGCGGCTCGACCTTGCGGGTCTCGCGGTCGAGGAGGTAGAGGTGCTTGTGCCGCTCGACCAGGTACCCGTATCCGTCGAGCTTGAACTGGAAGCGGTCGATCACGATCGGCTTTTTCGTCTTCGGCTTCTTCGCGCCCTCCTTCTCCGGCGCCGCATCCGGGTCGGGATCGCCGACCACGATCACCAGGCGCTTTCCGTCGGGAGACCAGTCGAAGTCCTCGACGTCCCCCTTCACCTCGGTGAGCTTTTCGGCCTCGCCCCCGGACCGTGGAAGGATCCAGAGCTGGGTCGCCGCGTTTTCGTCGCCGCGCTCCGACAGGAACCCCAGGTACTTCCCGTCGGGGCTCCACCGGGGCGTGTTCTCGGGTTCCTTGCCCGTCGTCAGTCGCACGGTCTCCTTGCCGTCCCAGCTCGTCATCCAGATGTGGGTCTCGTGCTTGTCCTGCTTCAGGTCCGTCGTGCGCACGGCGTAGGCCACCTTCGCGCCGTCGGGCGAGACCTCGGGGTCGGAGACGCCGCGGACGACGGCGAGGTCGTCGAGGTGGAAGGGGCGGGGCGACGGCGCGGCGGCGAGGGCCGCGGCAAAGAGACAACCGATTCCGAAGAGTGAGCGGCGCATGGTTTCTCCTGTTCGATCTCTTCTTTCGGACGAGTTTACCCGCGGCCGCTCGCCGGCCCGCGGGATAAACTCCGAGTCACTACGCCTCCGGGCGCGCGCGCCGCGCGACGTATTCGGCGAGCGGCTCGCGGAACGGGCGGATCGGGCGCCCGGTCAGCCGCTCGTACTTGCCGGTGTCGAGGACGGAGTACGGCGGGCGTCGCGCGGGGCGCGCAATCGACGCTGAGGTCACGGGGTCGACGGGCACGTTCCCGCGTCCCGCCAGCCACAGGATCTCGCGCGCGAACTCGTTCCACGAGACGTCCCCGCGGTTGGCGAAATGGAAGATGCCGCAGGCGCCCGCGTCGAGCAGCGCCACGATCGCCTCGGAGAGATCGGTCGTCGCCGTCGGCCGCCCCACCTGGTCGGCGACGACGGCCAGCCTCTGCTTGCCGCTTTCGACCTGTTTCAAGATCGCCTCGACGAAGTTCCACCCGCACCGCCCGAAGAGCCAGGAGGCCCGCACGACGAGGCTCCCCGGCAGGCGCAGCGCCGCCTCCTCCCCCAGCCGCTTCGTGCGCCCGTACTCGGAGAGCGGGTTCACCGGATCCTCCTCCGTGTACGGAGCGCCCCTGGCGCCGTCGAACACGAAGTCCGTCGAAATCTGCACGAGCTGGGCGCCCACGTGGCCGCACGCGTCGGCGAGATTGCCGACGGCCTTCGCATTGATCTCGAGGGCGCGCGGATCGGTCTCGCAGTCGTCCACCTTCGTAAACGCGGCGCAGTTGACGAGGACGTCGGGCGAGAGCTCGCGCAGCGTCCGGGCGACCGATTTCTCGTCGGCGATGTCGAGGTCCGACTTCGGGCGCGCCAGGACCTCGTGCCCCGCGGCCGCGAGCGCGGGACCGAGGTCGGATCCGAGCATGCCCGTCGCGCCGGTGACGAGAACGCGCCGCCGCGCGCGCGGGACAGGACGGGCGACGGCCAGCAGGGCCGCGTGGGTCTCGGAGGAGGGGCCGCCCGCGTCCGCCATGCGCTCGATCGCCCTCGCTTATCCGGGCTTCTTGGCCGTCGCCGAGGACGTGGCCAGCCGCTGCTCGTACTGGGTCCGGTAGAACTCGCGGTACGCCGCGTCGCGCTCCTTGATCGGGCGCCACCAGGCCTCGTGGTCGCGGTACCAGCGGACGGTCTCGACGAGGCCTTCCTCGAACGGCGTCGAGGACGTGAACCCGAGCTTGCCGAGCTTGGACGCATCGAGGGAGTAACGCCGGTCGTGGCCCGGCCGGTCGTCCACGAAGCGGATCAGGCTCTCGGGCTTGCCGAGCTCTTGCAGGACGCGGCGCGTGATGGCGATGTTCTCCGCCTCGTTGCCGCCGGCGACGTTGTACGTCTCCCCCGGCCGTCCGGCGTCGAGCAGGAAGTCGACCGCCGCGGCATGGTCGCGCACGAAGAGCCAGTCGCGGATGTTCCGGCCGTCGCCGTAGAGCGGCAGCGGCAGGTCGTCCACGGCGTTGGTCACAAAGAGCGGGATGAGCTTCTCGGGGTACTGGTACGGGCCGTAGTTGTTCGACGCGCGCGTGATGACGACCGGCAGGCCGTAGGAAGCCCAGTAGGAGTAGGCCAGGCGGTCGCCGCCGGCCTTGGAGGCGGCGTAGGGGTTGCGGGGATTCAGGGGCGAGTCTTCCGTGAAGGACCCGCTCCCGATCGAGCCGTAGACCTCGTCGGTCGAGATCTGGATGAACTTGCGGATGCCGCGGCGCCGGGCCTCTTCGAGGAGCACGAAGACGCCGCGCATGTCGGTCTCGATGAAAGAGGCGTCGCCGAGCAGCGACCGGTCCACGTGCGTCTCGGCCGCGAAGTTGACGACCGTGTCGCAGCCCTCCATCGCCAGGCCCACCACGTCCGCGTCCACGATGTCGCCGCGCACGAAGCCGTAGTTCGGCAGGTGCGCGACGTCGGCGAGGTTGGCCGGGTTGGCCGCGTAGGTCAGCTTGTCGAGGTTGACGATCGACACGCCGCTGCCCCGCGACGCGAGCACGTGGCGGATGAAGTTGGAGCCGATGAAGCCGCAGCCGCCGGTGACGAGGATCTTCATACGATGCCGATCTCGGAGTTGTCGCCGACGAGGAAGCGGTGGACCCGCGGCCGCTCGAGGCCGGGGTGGATCCGCACGTTCTTGCCGATGAGGGAGTCGGCGATCCGCACCGGGATCCGCTCGAGGCGCGAGCCCTCGAGGACGATCGAGTTCTCGATCTCGCAGCGGTCCACGATGCAGTCGGGCCCGATGGCCGTGTAGGGGCCGACGAACGCGTCGCGGATGACGGCGCCCGCGCCGATGACGGCGGGCCCGCGCACCGTGGCGTTCTCGAGCTTCGCGCCCTTCTCGATGACGACCTTGCCCTCGACCCGCGAATCGGGCCCCGCGCTCTCGAGGCCGCGCGCGGTGAAGGTGTCGAGGATGATGCGATTGGCTTCGAGCATGTCCTCGATCTTTCCCGTGTCCTTCCACCATCCCGAGACGAGGTGCGGGTGGACGCTCTTGCCGTGGTCCACCAGCCACTGGATTGCGTCGGTGATCTCGAGCTCGTTGCGCGGGCTCGGGCGGATCGCCTTGACCGCGTCGAAGATCGAGTCGTCGAACATGTAGACGCCCACCAGGGCGAGGTCGGACTTCGGCTGCTTCGGCTTTTCCGTCAGGCGAACGACCCGCCCGTTCTCGAGCTCGGCGACGCCGAACTGCGATGGATTGGGCACCCTGGCCAGCAGGATCTGCGAGTTGCAGCCGAGCTTGCGGTAGTCGTCCACGAGCGTCGTGATGCCGTCGGCGATCACGTTGTCGCCGAGGTACATCACGAATGGCTCCCCCTTCAGGAACGCCTCGGAAATGAGCACCGCGTGCGCCAGCCCGCGGGGGGCGTCCTGTTCGATGTAGGTCACGCGGGCGCCGAAGCGGGCGCCGTCGCCGAGCGCGGCCTGGATCTCCTCCCGGGTGTCCCCCACGACGACTCCGATGTCCTGGATGCCCGCCGCAACGATCGCCTCGACCCCGTAGAAGAGCACGGGTTTGTTGGCGATCGGGACGAGCTGTTTGGCGCTCGTGTAGGTCAGCGGACGCAGACGCGTCCCCTTGCCTCCGGACAGGATGAGCCCCTTCATCGGGTCCGGATCATACCCAAAGCGGGGGACCTACTGCCCGAACAGCGCGTTGATCGAGCCGTTGACGTCGAGCAGGGTACCGATGTCCTTGAGATTCACGACCAGACGGATGTCGCGGCGCGGGGTCGGCGGCAGGTCGAGGCCGCGGTACTCGACAAAGACCGTGTAGCAGGAGCCTTTGTACGTCACAAGGAAGCGGCTTTCCTGCACGAGATTCTGGTCGGCGCTGTAGTTGACGCTGGCGTCGAAGCGGAAGTACTTGCCGGTGTCGATGCCGCCCGCGAAGCGGATCTGGTCCGTGTTGGCCACGACGACGTCGCCGATCTGCACGGGCCGGTTTCCGAACCAGCTCACGTTGACGTAGTCCGACCCCCGGTTGGCGCCCGCCGTCAGCGTCGTGTTGGTCACCTGCTCGGCCGACGCGTCGTACTGCAACCGCGCGTCGAGGTGGAAGAGCCCGCCCGAGGCCATGCGCAGGATCGCCTCGACCGGGCCGGATTGCCGCTGCACGAACGTGCCGGCGGCCGGCGCGAAGATCGTCTGCGGCAGGGTGAACGCATACGTCTGCGCGATCTCGAGCGAGGCGATTTCCTCGGCCGAGCCGGCCGTACCCCCCGTCTTGGCCAGCAGGCGGTTGACGATCGCATACCGGATCTGGTTCTGCCCCAGGGTCGTGTCGATCGTGTCGAAGGCCGGAATGCGCGCCGGATCGCTGACGTCGGACACGTACGCGTAGTCCACGCGCGGCTCGATGATGTGCTTGAACTTCTCCCACGGCCCGATCTTCAGGTCGTAGATCCGCGAGAAGGACGGCCCGACGAGCGAGACGCCCGCCAGCGCGTAGGAGCGCAGCAGCGAGTCGCCCGTGAAGGTCTGCTGCCCCTCGTCGGTCGAGTTCGTGTAATAGGTCAGCCGGCCGCCGAGCTGCGCCGTGACCGACAGCCACGGGATCGTCTTCCAGGGGAAGGAGAAGACCGGGTTCAGGTCGAAGCGGCCGTAGGAGCCGGAGAGGAGGCGCTCGCCCTTGTTCACGTAGAGATCCGCGGCGGACGACTGGAGAAACAGGAAGAACGGCGAGTCGCCGATCGGCGCAGTGCGGTGGAAGAACTCGAGCGAGGGAAGCCGCTCCTGGATCACGGTCGCCGAATAGAACGTCTCGTTGCGCTCGAAACGCAGGTTCAGGGAGTCCGAGCCGAGGTTCTTCGTCAGATAGCCGAAGGATTGGATCTGCTTGGCCGTGTTCAGCGCGAAACTCTTCTCGTAGTCCTGGAGGAACTGCTCGTCGGAGTAGGCGCGGATGGACACGACGCCGCGCATGTCCCACGGCAGGTCGTCGGAAACGTGGTCGAGGCGCAGCTTCCAGCGCGTCTCGGGCTTCTGCGTATAGACGCCGAGCGACCCGTCCGGCAGCGTGCAGAACCCGTTGCCGCCGTCGGGCGGGGTCTGGGCGATCGGCACGCAGACCGTGGCGTTCTGGTCGCGCACCACGTATCCCTGGAAGATGCCGGCGGACTCGGGAGTCGGGCGCCAGCGGGCCTCCTGGCCGAGGCCGACCGACCCGTCCGACGAGATGTCGAGCTGCGTCGTGAGGTCCGTGGAACGCCCCGTGACCCAGTAGTAGTTGAGTCCCACGAAGGCGCCGTGCTTGTTGCTGTACCCGAGCCCGGGCACCAGCATTCCGGACGCGCGGTCCTCCTTCGTCGGCCAGATCAGGTACGGCGTGTACAGCAGCGGCACCGTGCCGGCGCGGAACGCGACGTCCTTCATGCGGGCGTAGTCGTCGAGCGTGATCGTCGCGTCGGCCATCGTGAAGGACCAGGCCGGGTCGGGCACGTCGCACGCGGTGAAGAGCCCGTCCTCGATGCGGTAGGTCGCCTCGCCGATCTTCGCGATGGTCTTGCCGACGATGTGGTACGTCGGCGGCAGGTCGGCCGTGCCGTCCTCGAGCACGCCCGTCTTCGTGTCGAGGCGGAACGTGCCGCGCACCCCCGACAGCCGCGTCGGGCCCTGGTCGATGACGACGTGGCCGATCAGGACCGCGGTCTTCGTCGGAAAGTCGTACCGCGCCTCGTCGGCCGTGATCTTGATGTCCTGGTACTCGATGACGACCTCTTCGCTGCCCTCCCAGAACCGGTCCTTCTCGAAGCGGACCGGCTTCTTCGTGTAGAGGCGGACCTCTCCCCCCTTCTCCGGCACCTTGAACTTGATCTGAAAGTTCGGCCGCTGCTTGAAGCGGGACTCGTAGGGGTCCGCGCCGCTGAAGGGGTCCTGCGCGAGCGCCGCGAGGGTGTGGCCGAGGAGCAGTAGGGCGGCGGGGAGGACCTTCACGCGCCCATGGTGCCGACGACCGGGGCGACGCGGAACGCGGCGTCCGTCTTCGCCCGGACCTCGTCGGCGGAAACGCCCGGCGCCAGCTCGATGAGGTGGAGGCCCTCGCCGCCGGGCAGGACGTCGAAGACGCAGAGGTCCGTGATGATGCGGTGGACGCAGCGCTGACCGGTCAGCGGCAGGGTGCAGCGTTCGAGAATCTTCTTCTCGCCGGACCGCGCCGTGTGCTCCATCGTGACGACCAGGCGCCGGGCCCCCGCGACGAGGTCCATCGCCCCGCCCATGCCCTTGACCATCTTTCCGGGGATCATGTAGTTCGCGATCGAGCCCTCCTCGTCCACCTGCATGGCGCCGAGGATCGACAGGTCGATGTGGCCGCCCCGGATCATGGCGAAGGAGTCCGCCGACGAGAAGTACGAAGCGCCCGGCCGGATCGTCACGGTTTCCTTGCCCGCGTTGATGAGGTCCGCGTCGACCTCGGCGTCGGAAGGGTACGGGCCGAGGCCCAGGATCCCGTTCTCCGACTGCAGGATGACCTCCATCCCCGGCGGGATGTGGTTGGCCACGAGCGTCGGCATCCCGATCCCGAGGTTGACCATGTAGCCGTCGCGCAGCTCCTTAACCGCCCGCAGCACGATGCCTTCGCGGTCGAGCATCAGCCCTTCCTCACGGTCCGGCGCTCGATGCGCTTCTCGCGGGGCGCGACGACGATCCGGTTGACGAAGACGCCGGGCGTGTGGACCGACTCGGGATCGAGCTCGCCGACCTCGACGAGCTCCTCGACCTCGGCGACCGAGATCCTCCCCGCCGTCGCGGCCATCGGATTGAAGTTGCGCGCCGACTTCCGGTACACGAGGTTGCCGAGGCGATCGCCCTTCCAGGCCGCCACGATCGAGAAGTCGCCCACGACGCCGCGCTCGAGCACGTAGTCGCGGCCGTCGAAGTTCTTGATCTCCTTGCCCTGCGCGACCAGGGTCCCGACGCCGGCCGGCGTATAGAAACCGGGGATCCCGGCGCCGCCCGCCCGCATGCGCTCGGCGAGCGTCCCCTGCGGCACGAGCTCGACCTCGAGCTCCCCGGAGAGGAACTGCCGCTCGAACTCGGCGTTCTCGCCGACGTAGGAAGAGACCATCTTCCGGATCTGGCGCGTGCGCAGCAGCAGCCCGAGCCCCCAGTCGTCGACACCGCAATTGTTGGACACGACCGTGAGGTTCTTCGCGCCGCGGCGCACGAGGGCCGCGATCAGGTTCTCCGGGATGCCGCAGAGGCCGAATCCCCCGACGACCAGCGTGGCGCCGTCGGGCACGTCGCGGACCGCTTCGTCGGCCGAGGCGAGGACCTTGTTGATCATCCGAGCCGATGATAGCGGAGAGGTCCGCGATCAGCCATCGGCTTCGGCGACCGCCAGAAACTCCGAGGTGTCCAGATCGGGAGACGCTCCCGGAAACGCGCGGAGCCGCTCCAGGCGCCCGGCCCCGAGGGGCGAGGGCGGCAGCACGACCGTGTCGATCGCGCGAACGCGATACCCCGAGGCCTCGAAGAGATCGGCGAGGGTGCGGCGCGTGAAGAAGCGGACGTGCGTGCCCGAGAGGATCGAGTACGGAACGTAGTCGAACCGGCCGCGCAGCAGGTCGTCCACGACCGCCCAGTGCCCGAGGTTGGGCACCGACGCGATCAGGGCCCCGCCCGGCGCCAGCCAGGGGCGCACGCGGACGAGGGCCTCCGAGGGATCCTCGAGGTGCTCGAGCACGTCGCCGAAGAGCACCGCGTCGAACCGCCCGCCAAAATCCTGCGTCACTGCCTCGAGGCGGGCGCACACGACCTCGTCGTACACGCGCTCGGCCGCGGCCGCATCCTCCGGGTCCGGCTCGATGCCGCAGATCCGGGCGACGCCACGCGCGCGCAGCGCCGCCGCCGTCGCGCCCCGCGAGCACCCGACGTCGAGCACCGTTCGGGCGCCGGCCGGAACGCGCCGGGCGAGGTCTTCCCGGGCCGAGGCGTCCATGGCGCCGTAGCGGTGGACGTACGCGCCCGGATCGATCGCCGTCCGCGAAGGCGGCTGCCCGGCCGGGATCCCTTCGAGCGGCGCGTCCGCCGGAAGCCGGTCGAGGACGCTGCGCCGCGCGGCGTACACCGGGGACGCCGGCGCGGCGGCAAACCCCAGGGGGCCCGCCGACGTGAGAACCGCCGCGGCCGCCTCGGCCATCAGGGTCGGCGTGAGGTACGCGAAGGCCGGCGCAAGGCGCGCCTCCTCGCACCAGGGCTCGTTGGACACCGGCAGGAGCAGGTCGAGCTCCGGATGGGCCGCCAGCCCTGCGACCAGGCGCAGGGCTGGCCCGGGCAGCAGGTACGCCTCGGGGTCCGCCAGCACGAGCACGATGGGCGACTGTCCGCCCGCATCCGCCACGGTCGGCGCCCGCCCGGGAACCTCCGTGCGCCGGGCCGCGGGGATCTCGCGCAGGTAACGCGCCAGCAGGCGCCAAGCCCACGGCGCCTCCGCCCGGAAGCGCGGGACGCCGCCGGCGACGAGGTCGAAAGCGGGCGTCAGACCGTCTCGACGAGCATCGCCGAGGCTTCTCCCCCGCCGATGCAGATCGCGGCGATGCCGCGCTTCTTGCCTTCCTGGCGCAGGGCGTGGATGAGGGTCGTCAGGATGCGCGCGCCCGAGGCGCCGATCGGATGGCCGAGCGCGACGGCGCCGCCGCGGACGTTGACCCTGGCCGGGTCGAGTCCGAGCTCCTTGATCGCCGCCATCGCCACGGCGGCAAACGCCTCGTTGATCTCGAAGAGGTCGATGTCCTTGATCGCCAGACCGGTCATTCCGAGCAGCTTCTGAATCGCGGCGATGGGCGCGGTCGTGAACCACTCGGGCGCCTGCGCCACGCTCGTGTACGCGACGATCCGGGCGATCGGCTTCCAGCCCTTCGCCTTCGCCTTTTCTTCGGACGTCACGACGAGGGCCGCGGCGCCGTCGTTGATCTTCGAGGAGTTCGCGGCGGTGACCGTCCCGTCCTTCTGGAATGCCGGCTTCAACGTCGGCATCTTCTCGAGCGGCGCGGAGAACGGCTCCTCGTCGGCGTCGACCTTGAGCGGGTCCCCCTTCCTCTGCGCGACCTCGACCGGGGCGATCTCGTCGGCGAAGAGCCCCGATTTCGTGGCGCCCTGCGCGCGCTTGTACGACTCGAGGGTGAAGGCGTCCTGCTCCTCGCGCGTGAAGTGGTACTTCGCCGCGCACAGCTCCGCGCAGCTGCCCATGTGCTTGTCGGCGTACGGGTCCCAGAGCCCGTCCTTGATCATCGAGTCCACGAGCGTGGCGTTGCCCAGGCGCAGGCCCGTGCGCGCCTTGTCGAGGAGGTAGGGCGCGTTCGACATCGATTCCATTCCCCCGGCCACGGCGACCTCGTACTCGCCGGCCTGGATCGCGTTGCCGACGTCCATCACGGCGCGCATGCCGGAGCCGCAGACCTTGTGGACGGTGACGCAGGGGACCGTGTTCGGGACCCCCGCGCCGAGCGAGGCCTGGCGGGCCGGGGCCTGGCCGATTCCCGCCTGGAGCACGTTTCCGAACACCACCTGCTCGACCTCGCCGGGCGCGACGCCGGCCCGCGCCAGGGCGGCCTTGATGGCCACGGACCCGAGGGCCGGCGCGGACAGCGGGGAGAGCTTGCCGAGGAACGAGCCGACGGGAGTCCGCGCAGCCGAGAGAATCACCAGGTTTTTCATAGGGGGCGGATTCTACCGCCGCCGTCAACCGACCCTATTTGGCGGACTCGAGCGTCCAGCCCTGGCGCACCGTCGTCGCCGAGCAGTAGGTCTTCAGGCAGTCGACGCTGTTCAGGCAGTCGAGGATCACCTGGCAGGCCTGCCGGGGCGTCGAGCCGTCCGCGACCGTCGCGGTCTCCGTGCACTTTCCGGCGAACGCGGGGTTGACGAAGACGCACGCCGCCGTCGCGGGGGCAGGCGGGGGCGGCGCGCTCGCGCGGGCCGCGGGGCTGCCCCGGTGAGCGACGAGCAGAAGGAGAACGGCGGCAAGAGCGACCCTCGAAGAGGCCGGCGGGGTGATCCTGCTCACGGGCAACTCCTTTCCAGTGTGCTGACTGGGCCCAATCATAGCGCCGGACGGGTTACTCTTTGACCTGTGACCCGCATCGTCGCCGTGGACTTCGGGGAAAAGCGAATCGGCCTGGCGACCTCCGACGCCTCGGGGCTGCTCGCCACGGCCCGCGTGACGCTCAAGCGCAAGAGCGACGCCGGGGCCATCGACGAGCTCGAGCGGTTCTGCCAGGACGAGGAAGTCGGTCTCGTCGTCTTCGGCATCCCCCGCTCGCCCGCCGGCATCGAGAGCCCATTCGCCGCGCGGGTCCGGTCCTTCGCCTCCCGATTCGAGCGCCGGACGGGCCTGCCCGTGCGATTTCACGAGGAAACGCTGACCTCCGACGAGGCCATGCGGCGGCTGCCGAAGACCGCTCCGCGCGAAGAGGTCGACCGGACCGCGGCGGCCGTCCTGCTCGAGGACTACCTGCAGAGCGCCGGAGGGCAGGGCCCGTGAGCGCGGCGCGCCGGTTCCTGCGCCTCGGCCTCCTGCTCGCGCTCCTGGCCGTGGCCGCCGCCGTCTACCTGTACCGCCGGCTGGAATACCCGACGGCGCCCTTCTCTAACGGCGAAGTCACGATCTTCTTCCCGTTCGGGACCTCGACGAAGGAGATCTTCCGCAAACTCGGCGACGAGGGCGTCGTCTCGCCCCCCTGGCTGGCCGAGGCCTACTACCGGGTCGCCCGCAGCGCCACGCCGCTCCAGGCCGGCGAGTACCGCTTCCCGCGGCCCGAGCCCCTCTCGGCGGTCCTTTCGCGGATGAGCGCGGGCGACGTCGTCAAGCACGCGATCGTGGTGCCGGAGGGCCTGACCGCCGACGAGACCTTCGAGCTCTTCTTCACGAAGGGCATCAGCCGCGCGGAGGCTTTTCACACGGCGTTCCGCAATCCGCAGCTGGTCGATTCGGTCGCGCGGGGCGCGCCGGACCTCGAGGGCTTTCTCTTCCCCGACACCTACGTCGTCACGCGCTCGACCTCGGCCCGCCAGATCGTCGAGTCGATGCTCGCGAACTTCCGCAAGCACTTCACCCCGGCCCTGCGCGACAAGGCGCAGGCGGCCGGACTGACCGAGCGCGAGGCGGTCACGCTCGCCTCGATCGTGCAGAAAGAGACCTCGCTCGGCCGCGAGGCGGTGCTCGTGGCCGGCGTCTACTGGAACCGCCTGCGCCACCGGATGCGCCTCCAGGCCGACCCGACGGTGGCCTACGCCCTGAAGCGCGACGGCAAGTGGACGGGCACGGTCTACCGCTCCGACTACGGCTACGAGTCCGCGTACAACACGTACCTGAACGCGGGACTGCCGCCGGGCCCGATCTGCAATCCCGGCCTCGACGCGCTGAAGGCTGCCGCCAGTCCGTCGCGCACGGACTACCTGTACTTCGTCGCGGACGGCGCCGGCGGACACACGTTCTCGCGGACCTTCGAGGAGCACCTCGAGGCGATCGCCACGGCGCGACGCCAGCGCTCCAACGCCACGACGACAGGGGCGCCCGAGCCCCGCGTACGCAACGCGACCCGGTAAGGCGCCATGGCAAACGAAAAGCTGCCACGTCCGTTCGGTCCCTACCTGCTGACCGCTTTCCTCGGCGAGGATGCGCTCGGCCGGACGTATCGCGCCCTGCGCGGGGCGGAGGAGCGGTCCTTCGTCCGCCTCCGGCTGCTCGAGTCGCCCGAGCTTTCCGCCGAGGCGTTGCTCGTCGCGATCGAGGAGAACGGGGAGGTCCACGAGTTCCTGAAGAACGCGGCGATCGCACGCGGCGTCGAGATGGACGCCGTGGACGGCCTGCCCTTCGTCGCCTGGAGCGAGCCGAACGGCCGCACGCTCGACGCGCTGATCGCCAAGTGCCGGGCCGCGGGGCGCAAGGTCCCCGTCGAGCACGCGCTGCTGATCTGCGAGAAGGTCGCGACCGCCCTCGACCACGCCTACAACACGACGATCGACGACGACCGCACGCTGCATGGTCTCGTCTGGCCCCCCTTCGTCGCGGTCTCCGACGACGGCGAGATTCGGCTGGGCGGGTTCGGACTGGCGTCCGGCGTGCTCCCCTCGCTCGGCAAGCCGCGGATCGCCCGCGAGGTCGGCCCGTACATCGCCCCCGAGGAACGGGACCAGGGCGCCGCGAGCCGGAACTCGGACGCGTACTCGGTCGGCGTCCTGCTGCTGGAGCTCCTGACGGGCCAGCCTCCTCCTCGGGATCCCCTCGCCGTCGTCAAGGGCTCGGCCAGCGCGCCGCCGCCACCCGTCTCTCCCGAGATCCTGGCGCTGCTGCGGATGACCCTCGCGCCTGCGGACGCGCGCTACAAATCGGCCGGCGACCTGCGCCGCGAGCTCGGAAAGCTGCTCTTCTCGGGGCCCTACTCGCCGTCGACCTTCAACCTCGCGTACTTTCTGAACGAGCTCTTCCGCGACGAGATCGACGCCGAAACCCGGTCGCGCGCGGAGGAGACGGGCAGGACGACCGAGACGGTCAGCCTTCCTCCGCCGGCCGCGGCTCCGAGGGCTCCCGCGGCCGCGCGCCGGGTCGAGCCGCCGTCGCTGTCGGTCGCCACCGCGCAACGCCGCAGTCCGCTGGCCGCGGTGGGCGTCGTTCTCGCGGCGGCCGCCGTCGCCGGCGGCATCTACGTCGTCTCGAGCAAGCCGACGGTCTCGACCGCCCCGGCCGCGCCGGTTTCCGGCGTGCCGGCCCGCCCGACGCCCACACTGCTGCCGGAGCTCGCCGCCACGCCCGCCGGCCCGACGAACGCGATGTCGGAGTCCCAGTTCAAGGACGAGGTCGCCCGCCGGCTCGCCTTCGAAGTCCAGAAGCTCGAAAACGTCCGCACGAGGGCGGCGGCGCCGACGGCGCTGCCGCCGGTGGCCGCCGCCGTGCCGCTTTCGCCCACGGCCGCCCCCGAGCCGACGTCGCCTCCGCCCGTCGTTGCCACCGCGATCCAAGTCCCCGAGCCCACCGCGGTCCCCGCGCCCACGGCACGGCCTTCGACGCGGGAAGGCGCGCTCGTCGCTCTCGAGGACGCAGACACTCCCCCCCGGATCTCCCGGGTGATCAAGCCTTCCTACCCGCCGATCGCCCTCAGGGCGCACATCGGCGGGATCGTGGTGCTGCGGGTGCTCGTCTCGGAGAAGGGCCTGCCCGCCCAAGTCGACGTCGTGCGCGAGGGCCGCGCCGGCCTGACCGAGGCCGCCGTCACCGCGGTCCGCCGCTGGACCTTCGAGCCCGCCCGCAAGGACGGGGTCGCGGTCCAGACGTGGATCTCGGTGCCGATCCCGTTCGAGCCGTAGGCCCCGGCTACTTGGGGGGGCCGTAGTCGATCGACTTCAGGCTCGGGTCCTTCGTGCGCAGGAAGTCCTCCATCACCTTGTCCTCGACCCAGGTGATCTCGGTCCCGTCGATGAAGTACGTGGGCGTGGACTTGACGCCCATGCGCTGGCCCTCGTCGAGGTCCTTGCGGACGTCGGCCAGGCTCTCGTCGCGCAGGTAGCAGTTCAGGAAATCCGCGCGCGGAATCCCCGAGCCCTCCGCGAACGTCAGGGCGAGCTCGTCGATCCCCGAGACCGTCATCACCGCCTGCTGGGCGTAGACCTGCTTCTTGAACGCCCACATCGGCTGGCCCTTCGCGAAGCGGAAGATGCAGTCGGCGGCGGAAGCGGCCTTCATGGACCACGTGTGCGAGAACCAGAGCGGAAAGAACTTGTAGTACCGCTTGTAGGAGAGCTTCGGGTTGGCTTCGAGGAGCTGGTCCATCTGGAGGCCGCGGAACCGGCAGTACCCGCACTCCATGTCGGCGTACTCGACCATGACGATCGAGCCGTCCGGCTTGCCCTCGAAGCGGCCCTGCGAGAGGTCGATCCGCTTCTTGCGCTCCTCGCGGGGATCCATCTGGAAGTCCCAGAGCATGCCGCTCAGGAACTTCGAGCCGTCCGGCGTGACGTAGCCGGGCACGCGCATCGGCCCGAACCCGCTCTCGACGGCGACCACGAGCGCCTTCAGGCCCGCCGCGTCGCGGTCGGGCACGAGGATCACCTTCGACTTGGTCCGGTAGAGCGCCGATGTGCGCGCCTCGAGCCACGCGAGGTCGAGGGCCGTCTCGACCGCCTTGGGGTTGGGATTGGGAACCGTGTCCCCGTCGAAGAACCACTTCCCGTCGTCCGAGACGTAGACCGTCTGCTCCACGTTCAGCTTCGGATACTTGCCCGTGCGCTTCACCTTGTAGCCCTGGAAGTTCGCCACGCGGTCGGTGGACTTCTCGACGGTGACCTTCGAGGCGGGGTCGTACGCGAGGTAGTTGTTCAGGTATCCCGGCAGGCGGGCTTCCACGCCCGACGCCGGCGCCGGCCTGGCGGCGGCCTGCCCGTGCGTCGCCGCGCAGGCGATCGCGATGCCTCCCAGCATTCCGACGAGGGCGAGTCCGAGTGCGCGCGTTTTCATCTAGTCCCTTTCACGGCGTTATTGGCCCGAAGGCAGGCCCTTTTGTAGCAGATTCAGCGACCGAATGGCGCCCGGCTGATCGGGCTTGATGGAAAGCGACTTCTGGAAGAGGCGGATGGCCTCGTCCGGGTGCCCGAGGCAGGTCTGCAGGAGGCCGAGCACGTTGAGGGTGTCCGGGCTCTGGCTGGCGGCCGCAAACCGCCCCAGCGCGGCCTCCGCCCCGGCGCAGTCCCGGGCGCGGAAGCGCGCCACCGCGAGCTGCCGCGCGATCGGCTCGCTGTCGGGGTACTCGCGCGCGCCGCGCTCGAGGACCTCGCGCTCGGGGCGCGGCTGGCTCTTCTGCGCGTACTCGGACGCCCAGAGAAGGATCGTGCCCTGGGGATCCGCGTGTCCCGCCGCGAAGGACCGGAAGAGCCAGTCGAGCGCGGCCCGGTCGTCGCCGCGCTCCCGGTAGAGGACGGCCAGGTTGAACTGGGGCGAGGCATAGTCGGGACGCAGAGCGAGCGCCTTGCGGTAGGCCTCCTCGGCCCGCGCCGCGTTGTTTTTTCCGTTGCGCGAGAGGTAGAGGCCGAGGTTGTTCCAGGCCCCCTCGGTCATGCCGGGCCGGTCGCCGCCCGAGGGCGCGAGCTTTCCGGGCTCGCCGCCCGAGAGGTAGCCGAGCGCCATCAGCTTCTTCGCGTACTCGCTCGCCTCCTTCTCGGACATCTGCTCCGCGGCGAGGCGGCGCACGGGGACCTCGGAAAGGTCCTTGCGCGCCGGCGCCGAAAGGTCGCGGAACCCCGCGCGGATCGGGGCGCCCTCCGACTTCCGGTCCACCGGCAAACCGAGCAGCGCCGCGACCGTCGGCTCGACGTCGAAGACCGCGGCGTGGCCGCGTTCGGGGCCCTTCCGCGCGCGGCCGCCCCACGCCGCGAACACGCCCTCGATCCGGTGCCAGAACCCCGCCGTCGCGGGATTGAGCGAGCCGCGCTCGCAGGAGCGGTCGGCGCCCCACTTGAAGCCGTGGTCGGAATTGACGATGAGCGTGGCCCCGTCCTCCTCGGCCCGCCGCATCCACTGGCCGATGAGGCGGTCCACGAGCGCGTAGTACTCGTCGACGGCCCGGCCGTACCGGCGAAAGTCCTCTTCCGAGACGCAATCCATCTTCGGGGCGACGTAGGACGCGAACACGTGGCCCACGACGTCCGTGCCCTCGAGGTACACCATCATGAGATCCGGAAGGTTGCGGTCGTAGAGCTCCCGGGCGATCCGCGACTGCGTGCGCGTGGCCGCGATCGTCCTCGCGAGCGCGATCACCGGGTTCTCGAGCCCCTGCCCGCTCGCCCGGGCGCGCGCGATCTCCTCGACAGGCATGTCGACGAAGCGCGCGAGCTCCGCGTCCGTCACGCGGCCCTCGCGCGCCGCGATCTGCTCGACGCCGGCCGAAAGCGAGGCCGGATAGGCCAGTCCCGCCTTCGCCATCCCCTCGAACAGGATCGGGCTCGCGTGGTCCGTCACGAAGAATCCCTTGACCTCTTCGGCCGGGTGGGTCGCCCACCAGCCCACGACGCCCACCGTCAGCCCCGACGCCGAGGCCACGTTCCAGATCGCGGGCACGGCGCGCGAGCGCCCGGAGATCGGCATCTTCTGTCCCGTCGCGGGATCCACTTCCTGGAAGTCGAGGACGCGGTGGACGTCCGGGCCGACGCCGGTCGCGAGGGTCGACCAGATCACGGGCGAGAGGATCGGCACGAAGGACTTCAGCCGCGCCGTGTACCCCTCGGCCACGAGGCGCTTCCAGTTCGGCATGCGCCCCTCGGCCACGAGACGGTCGAGCAGCTCCCAGTCGAGGCCGTCCAGGCCCAGCCAGATCACCGGCGCCCGTCCGCCCGGCGGGCGCCGGGTGCGCTGCGCGGCGTCCGACGTGTCGACCGTCTCCCCGGCGGCGGCGGGAGTCGCCGACGCTCCGGGCGCCGGCGCCGCCGACCGCTCGGCCCCCTTGCCGCAGGACAACGCGCCGAAGACGCAGAGGCCCGCGAGCAGGCGCGCGATCGATGTCGTTCGGATGCTCATGCCGGCGTCAATGCCCCGCCGCCGCGCCGCCCTGCAGCACCTCGAGCGACTGGACGACGGTCGGCTGGTCCGGCGCGAGCGCCAGCGAACGGCGGAAGAGCGCGATCGCGTCCTCCTTGCGCCCGAGGCACGCCCGCACGAGGGCGAGCGCGTTCAGGGTCTGCGTGTCCTTCGTGGGCGCCTCGAAGGGCGAGAGCACCGCGTCGGCTTGCCGGCAGTCCTTCTGCTTGAAGTCGAGCAGGGCGAGGGCCCGGTGGATCGCCTCGCTGTCCGGATACTTCGCGATGCCCTTTTCGAGGACCTCGCGTTCCTGCCGCGGCTTGTTCTTCACGTCGTAGGCGAACGCCCAGTCGAGCACGACGCGCTCCGGATTCTCGTGGCCCGACGCCAGGGCTGCGAAGAGGCCCTCGATCGCCTGCCGGTCCTCGCCGCGCACCCGCGCGAGCACCGCGAGGTTCAACTTCGGAGATGCGTAGTCCGGCCGCAGCGCAATCGCCTTCTCGTAGGCCGCCCGCGCGCCGGCCTGGTTGGCCTCGCCGCCGAGGGCGAAGAGATACAGCCCCAGGTTGTTCCACGCTCCCTCGGTCATCCCGGGCCCGGCGCCGCCCGGGGGGGCGAGCCTGCCGGGCTCGCTGCCGGAGAGGTACCCGAGCGCCATCAGCTTCTTCGCGTACTCGCTCGCCTCCTGCTCCGACATCTGCTCGGCCGCGAGACGCCGCACGGGGACCTCGGCGGCGAGGTCCTTGCGCGGGGGCGCGGAGAGGTTCGGGAACGCCGCGCGGATCGGCGCGCCCCGCGCCTTCCGGTCGACCGGCAGGCCGAGCAACGCAGCAACCGTGGGCTCCACGTCGTACACGCTCGCCTTGCCGCGCTCGGAGCTCCGCGCGACGCGTGCGCCCCAGGCGGCGAAGACGCCCTCCAGCCGATGCCAGAAGGCTGCCGTGCCCGGGTTCAACGACCCGCGCTCGCAGGACCGGTCATCGCCCCACTTGAAGCCGTGGTCGGAGTTGACGATGAGCGTCGCGCCGTCCTCCTCGGCCCGCCGCATCCACTGGCCGATCAGCCGGTCCACCAGCGCGTAGTACTCGTCCACCGTGCCGCGGTAGCGGGCGAACTCGGCGTCGGGCACGCAGGCCATGCGCGGCGGCACGTCGGAGGCGAACAGGTGGCCGATCACGTCGGTGCCCTCGAGGTAGAGCATCGTCAGGTCCGGAAGATTGCGGTCGTAGAGCTCGCGCGCGATCCGCGACTGTACCCGCGTGGCGGCGATCGTCCGCGCGAGCGCCACGATCGGGTTCGACAGCTGGCCGCCGGCGCGCTCGGAAGCGATCTCGCCGGCCGGCATGGCCACGAAGCGCGTCAGTTCCTCGTCCGAGACCGCGCCCTCGCGCGCCGCGATCTGCTCGACGCCGGCCGCGAGCGAGGCCGGAAACGCCACGCCCGGCTTCGTCGTCGCCTCGAACAGGATCGGGCTCGCGCGGTCCGAGACGAAGAACCCCTTGACCTCCTCGGCCGGGTGCGTCGCCCACCAGCCGACCACGCCGACCGTCAGCCCCGACGCCGACGCCACGTTCCAGATCGCCGGCACGGCGCGCGAGCGCCCCGAGATCGGCACCTTCTGGCCGGTCGCGGGGTCCACCTCCTGGAAGTCGAGCACGCGGTGCACGTCCGGGCCCACGCCCGTCGCGAGCGTCGTCCAGATGATGGGCGACAGGACCGGCAGGAACGACTCGAGCCGGGCCGAGTAGCCTTCGGCCACGAGGCGCTTCCAATTGGGCATGCGGCCCTCGGCCGCGAGGCGGTCGAGCAGCGCCCAGTCGAGCCCGTCGAGCCCCAGCCAGATCACCGGGGCGCGGCCTCCCGGCGGACGCCGGCTGCGCGCGGCGACGTCGGCGGCATCCACCCGCTCGGCCGCAGCGGCGGGCTTCGCGGAAGACGGGGGCGACGCTCCCGCGGACTGCTCGGGCGATCGGCGGCAGGAGGCCGCAACGAGAAAGGCGAGGGCTGCGGCGGCGCCGGCCCGCTGCGAGCGGGCGCGCATCAACGCGGCGAGCCCTTGCCCGCCGGCTTCGCCGCCTCCTCGAGCGCGGCCTGGATGGTGTTCTCGGCCAGCTCCGGCTCGGAGGAAAGCCACGCGCCCTTGTAGAAGAACACGGGCGTGCCGTTCAATCCGAGGCGCAGCGCGAGCTCGATGTCGCCGACGACCCGCTGCCGGGCGCGCCCGCTCGAGAGCTCGGCCACGTACGCGTCGCCGACGCCGGCCGCCTGCGCGACGTCGTTCGCGAGATCCCGCGCCGTGGTCTCGTTCATCTCGCCCGCGCGGGGAAAGATCGCATCCTCGTACTTCGGGTACAGCGCCGGCGAGACGGCGGCGAGCGCCGCCGCGCACTCGGCCGCGGCGAAGGACCAGTTGTGGATCTTGACGAGCGGGAGGAAGCGCACCTGGATCTCGCCGCCGTGCGCCCACGCGAAACTGCGCACCTGCGGCGTGCGCACGCGGCACCTCTCGCACTGAAAGTCGATGAAGGCCGTGACCGAGAAGATCGACTTCTTCGCGGCGGCCGGCGGCCCCGGCGCGGCGAGGAGCTTCGCGCGAGTCACCCGCGGATCCACGTCGAAGGGAAGGAACTCGCCGACGAGGATCGAGGCGCCGTCCTGCGACGCGAAGCCGCCGACCGACGCGACCGCCCCCGGCGCTTCCAGGATGCGCACGACCAGGGGCACGAGCGCGCCGCGCTCGCCCTGTCCCACCACCACGTTCACCGGCAGGCCGAATATCCCCTGCAGCGCGCCCTTCAGGAGCGGGAGGTCCGTGGCGGCCACGAACGGCCGGCCACGGCGCGTGTCGTCGTGCAGGACCTGGCCGACGAAGATTTCCTTGCCGGCCCTGTCGACGAGCGTGAGACTGGATTCGTTGCGGTTCTTCAGGTCGCAGCCCCGCTCCGCCCGGTAGGCGTCGTAGCCGGGGATCGCCACCTCGGGCACGGCCGTGACGGTCATCTTCGTGCCCGGGCAGACCGAGTCCCACTCCGTGAAGAAGCGGGACACGCGGGCCTTCGTCGCTTCGTCGGCGCGCGCCGAAAACGCCGCAAACAGGGCCAAAACCGCGAGAAAAGCGCCCTTTCGCATGCGCCGAACCTTAACACGCGGAGGGGCTTGCGGATTCCGGGCCGGAATCCGCGGCGGCGGCTAGTTGGGTCCGCCCCCCGCATTGGAAGCGCTGTCCGACGCGAGCTTCTTCGCACGATCGAGCGCGGTGAGAACGTTCGGCTCGCGCTGGAGCACGTTCTTGCCGTAGCCCTCCTTCGTCACGAACTGCGGGTCGAGCTCCTGGTAGGGAACGTTCTTCGGAAGCTCCGCGCGAAGGTAGTGCCAGGTCTCGATCCAGTTGGACGCCGAGCGGCCGACCGTCGCGCCGGAGCCCGACACCTCGCTGATCTGCGCCGTCTTGGCGTTGCTCGACCGGCCGTGCTCGGCCATCGACAGTTCGGCCCGGCCGTAGCGGGACTGGCCCGAGGAATCCGCGGCGCCCGCCTCGTCGGACGCCGAGAGCGGCTTTTGCCCATTGTAGGTCGGCGGCCCGAGCAGGATGAACACCATGCCGCGATCGGTCAGGGAGCCGCGGGTTTCGTCCTGGTTGAACCGCAGATCGGCGAAGGCCACGCGCTTCTCGAACTCGTCGCGGTATTCGTTCTCGGGCGTCTCGGGCTTCGGATCGTGGGCCTTCCAGAACACGGCGATGAACTCGGAGCGCGCGACCGAGTCCGAGAGCCGCTCGAAATCCTGGCGCTCGGCGGAGGTCAGGATGTATTTCGCCGGCCCCTTCGCCCAGTCTTCCCCGAGCTCCACGGAGGGCGTGGACTCGGGCGCCTGGAAGGCGCGGTAGGCCATGGCGAGGACGCCGGTTTCGGCCGGCTTGGCGGAGGAGGCCGGCGCCGCGCCCTTGCGGGCGGCCTCGAGCGCCGCGATGACTTTCGGCGGATAGAGGGCGGGGTCGAGCTTCGCGTTGGGCTGGTAGGACAGGAACGACTCGAACACGGCCTCGGCCTCGTCGGCCCTTCCGAGGGCGGCGAGGCTCGCCCCCTTGTAGAAGAGCAGGGCGGGAAGGATCTTCTGGCGCTCCCGCTCCATCCCAGGCTTGGCGCTCTCGGCGTCGAGCGTCTCGACCGTCGCAAGCGCCTCCTTGTAGTTGCCGAGCTTGAACTGCTCCTTCGCCTTCACGAAGAGCTCGGGCAGCGTGGCAGCGGACGCGGCGAGTGCGAAAAGGAAAGTCAGAACGGAGGCGGATAGGCGGCGACGCATGGAACCTCCGGGACGAAAGAATCATACTGCCGGCGACGGAGTGAAGAAAAAAGGGGCGGCCGCGGCCGCCCCTTCGAATTCCGAAACGATGACCCTTCCTAGAAGGACACCTTCAGCGCAAACCGGAACAGGCGCGGCGCCTGGCGCTGCGTGAACGTGTCGTAGTTCGGGTTGGTCTGCTGCTGGTTCGGGTCGTAGAGCGAGCAGGGCGCCGGGTACGTCACGCCCGAGCAGTCGGTGTATCCGGCCGGCTGGGAGGTCGAGTAGCGGACGTCCTTCAGGGTCACCTGCTGCTTGTTCAGGAGATTGAACATGTAGATCTGCGGGGTGACCGTCACCGGGCCGAGGGCGATCGGGTAGCCGAGCGTCAGGTTCATCTCGTAGAGCTCCGGGAGCGTCTGGGCGGACCCGCGCGGCACGAGCTGGATCTCGGCGCCGTAGCCCGAGTTGAAGTAGCCCTGCTTGTTGAGCGGGGCGCCCGACTGCAGGTAGAAGCTCAAGCCCGCGTACATCTTGAAGGGCGTCGTGTACGACGCGTCGAGGCGGAAGCGCCAGGGCACGTCGAGGAAGAGCTTGCCCTGGTTGTTGTGCTGGAACTGGAAGTAGTCGAAGTCGGCGTTGATGCCGGGGTCGGTCTGGCCGCGGCCCTCTCGGACCTCTCCGTCGTAGTTGCCCGTCAGGCTCGAGTAGACGACCGAGGCCTGCGCCCACAGCGCGTTGGTGAACTGCTTGCGCGCGACGAGCTCGCCGCCCCAGTACGTCCGCTTGGCCTTCGCGACTCCCGGAACGTTGTCGAAGCAGCCGTAGGAGTTACCGTCGAGGCCGTTGCAGCCCGGAATCCCGACGCCGGTCGCGAGCGGGCTGTCGGAGCCGGGGTTGATGATGGCGCAGGTGTTGAAATTCGTGAGGGCGCTGGATCCGTCGAGGTCGCAGCGGTCTTCGATCGTGTTGCCGAGGTTGCGGTACATGCCCTTGACGCCGACGGAGAAGCTCGGGTCGAGGAGCATGTCGAATCCCGCCGACACCTCGTCCTGGTAGATGCCCTTGAGGCCCGGCTGCACCGGCTCGGTGAACGCGCCGCCCTGGAAGAATGGAGTCTCGTGGCCGATGACGTCCGGGCTCTGGGTCGTGTCGACCGGGTCGAAGTTATACGTGGTACCGCTGGTCTGGGCGCCGTAGGCCCGGACGTTCAGGTCGGTCGGAAGCGAGTAGTAGAACCTTCCGTAGAACGCATAGATCTTCATCTGGCCGTTGGCATTGGGATCCCAGATGACGCCGATGCGGGGCTGCCACTCGTTGGTCGTCGAGAAGGCCGTCGCGCCCGTGTAGTCGTTCACGTCCTCTTTGTCCCACCGCAGGCCGGCGTTGATGGTGAACGACGGGGTGACCTTGAACGAGTCCTGGATGTACCAGCCGAGGTCTTTCGAGCTCGGCGCGATGACGTTGTTGATCGGAATCTGGCAGGCCGGGTCCGTCCGGTCGGCGCAGGGAGCGAAGAAGTTGTGCTGATAGTACGGCTGGCCGTACTCGTTGAAGGTCTGGACGAGCTGACCGCCCGGATAGCCACCCTCGCCGATGCCCGTGTAGTACGTGATCGCGTTGGTGACGCCCTTCTGGTAGTCGACGCCCGCCTTCACCTCGTTGTTGCCGAGGTAGAACGTGAAGTCGCCCTTGTACATCATGCGCTTGGAGTAGTTGTTGACCGTGGGCCCGAAGATCTGCCCGAAGCCGCCAATCGTCGAGTTCTGGACCGTCGGCACGGCGCACGGATCGTCCGGGGTGCCGCCGTCGCAGCTGAAGTCGTTGTAGCGGATGCCCGAGCCCGCGCCCGAGGGCTTCAACTGATAGCGGTCCTTGTGCTGTGCCGCCTGCAACTGCACGAGGCCGACCGAGCCGATGAGCTGGTTGATGCGGGCGCCCCAGTCCTGGCCGCCGATGTCGCGCCGGGATTCCCAGGTGCGCGCGGACTGGCTCGTGATGGTCGCGACGCGGCTCTGCCGCGGGTCGGACCCGGCGGCTCCTTCGATGACCGAGGGGTCGTAGAAGTAGGAGCCCGTCAGCGTGGTGCCCTGCGCGATGTTGAAGGTCAGCTTGCCGGAATAGAGGTTGTCCCACTGGTTCAGCGGGAACTGGTCGTTGTTGCTGACCGCCGAGGAATCGGCGAAGCGCGCGACGGTCTGGGTCGGGTAGATCACGCGGTCGTACGCCATGAAGAACCAGATCCGATCTTTCAAGGCGAAGCCGCCGAGGTCGAAGCCGCCGTCCAGCTTCTCGTAGTCGGCGATGCGCATGCCGACCAGCGTGTCCGGGCCCGTCCCGTTGCAGGTCGTGCCGTCCGGCGCCGTGCCCCCGAGCGGGCAGAGATCCTGCTTCGCGCGAAGGCCGAACGAGTCGTAGTAGGCAAACGCGTCGCCGTGGAACTCGTTGCCGCCCGACTTCGTGATGACGTTGACGACGCCGCCGAGGGCGCGGCCGTACTCGGCCTGGTAGCCGCCGGTCTTGACCTCGACCTCCTGGATGAACTCGCCGTTCAACGACTTGCCCTGGAAGCCCTTGATGACGTTCGTCGTGTTGACGCCGTCGATGATGTACTGGTTTTCGACCGAGGTCGCGCCGTAGATCGTCAGGGCGTTCGCGCGGCCCTGTGTCTCGCCGCGGTCCTCGTTGACGCCGGGGTTGGACTTGACGACGTCGGTGTAGTTGCGCCCGAGCGGCAGGCCCGACATGACCTTGGCCGTGTAGGTGCTGCCGCCCGTCGTCGACGACGTGTCGATGAGGGGCGCTTCACCCGTGACCGTCACCTCGGCCGTCGTGGACAGATTCATCGACAGGTTGGCGGTGATCGTCGAGTCGAGCGTGACGGTCGCCTTCTTCTGCACGCGGCCGAAGCCCGACAACGTGGCCGTCACGGTGTAGGCACCGGGCGCCACGCTCAGGAACCGGTACCGGCCGTCGGCCGAGGTCACCGCGGATCGGGCGCCCTGCAGACTCGCGCTCGCGAGGTCCACGGTCACGCCCGGAAGGGCGGCCCCGCTCTGGTCCGTGATCGTCCCTTCGATCGTGCCGGTGGTCTGCGAGAACACGAGGGCGGGAGTAATCAGGAGCAGGCAGACCAAAAGAGTCGAGAAAATCCGGGATCGGTTTCTCACCTTGGCACCCTCCTTAAAAATAAATTTCCAAGAAACGCTGAAACAATCCGAGAGCAAGGCCGCTGCCAGAAACCGGAAACGTTGTTACAAGGCTAATTACTTGTGTTTAAAAGGGCAAGTGAAGATTGATAACGGAACCGGGAACTTCTTGGGAACATTTTATGAACAGTTATACGGAATCTTGGATTTGCAGGGCCTAAATTCGCCCCGCTGGTCCGCTTCGGATGAGGACCCGAAAAGGCCTGCCTAGCGCCCCTTGTCGAGGGTCAGGACCATTCGCGCGAAGTCGATCCGGGCCCGGAAGTGGTCCAGCAATGAGGCCCCCACGATGCCGTCCTCGAAGGCCGTATCGTCGTCCTTGACCACCATGTCGGTGAAGCGGGCGCCGTAGCCGGCGATGCCGAGCGTGACCTCGCCCACCCTTCCCCACTCGACCATCGTCTTTCCCAGGCCGTAGACCTGTTTGGGGGAGACCCTGTTGGACGGCGGCAGGTTGGCCCGCTGGAGGCCGGCCGAGGTCAGCAGCGTGGGCTCGCTGCCGGTGTCGAGGAGGAACTGGTAGAAGCCGTTGCGGTCGATCGAGCCGCGCACGAAGAGACGGCCCGCGTGGAAGAAGAGGTTCTGGTCCGCCGAACGCTTGGGGACGCGAAAGTCTGCGCGGGTGAAGCGGATTGTCCGGCCCCGGTAATCGATGTCGGCCGTGAATTCCTTCAAGAGGTGCAGGCCGAGCACCATCGGGACGGGAAACGGACCGCGGGTCGTCTCGAAGAGCAGGGCTTCGTCGGGCATCAGCATGACCGGGACGTCGCGCACGGAGAACCCCGCGAAGTCGAGCTTCTCGATGACGCCGAACGTGACGGGAAACTCCTGCTTGTGGAGGCCGCGGCCCGAGGCCTGCGAGTTCGGGATCTCCCGCACGTGCGTCTGGCGGGCGAAGGACTCGCTCATGATCGTGTAGACGGCGCCGGAATCGATGACGGCCGCCGAGTCCATGTCGTTGACCCTTACCGGGATCCGGATCAGGTTGAAGCGATGGACGTCGAAATCCGCTTCGTGCGCCTCGCCGAACGGCGGGCCCGGCGTAGGCGTCGAGTCGCGCATCGCGGCGAGGAAATTGACGAAGCCCGGCACGAGACCGTAGCCGTCGCGAATCGCATCGGCGGCGTAATCGTGCGCCGAGGCAAAGTCGTTCCACAGGATCGCGCCCTGGGAGAGCGCCCACTCGATCTCCGCCCTCTTCGCCGTCCGCGTCTCGAGGCTGCGCGCCCTCTCGAGCACGTGCCACGCGGCCTCGAAGTCCCCGCGGGCGAGCAGGACCCGGCCGTAGAGCGACATCCGCGCGGCGTTGTTCTCGAGGTCGGCCGGCGGGAGGCCCTCGAGGTAGTGCTGCACCTCGAGATAGTGCCCGCGCTGGAAGCGGTCTTCCGCGTTGAAGCCGCCGGGGGGCGGCGGCACGCGCACGACCTTGGCCGGCAGGACGAACACGTTCACGCCCGGCGTCACCGTGCACCCGGCGACCGCGAGGACGAGGACGAGCGCCGCTCGTCGCCCGGCTATTTCTCGGCCTTCCGCTCGAGGATGCCCGATCGGCCGGCGCTCTTGGCCGCCTCGATCGTCATGAGCACCTCGCTGTCCCTCTGGAGGACCTCGTTGCCGTATCCCTTCTTCGTGATGAACTCGAAGTCGACCTGCTGGTACGACACCCCGGAGGGCAGGAGCTCGCGGCGGTAGTGCCAGATCTCGTCCCAGCTCGTGTTGGACTCCGGCAGCGTGTTGCCGGGACCCGTCATCTCGGACACGATCGCCGCGGACTGGCCGTTGGAGGTGCTGTTCTTGAGGGCGGCGCCGACGTCCGCCGCCGTGAACCGGGACATGCCCTGCGGATCGGCCGAGTCCTCTCCGATCGCGATCGGCTTGCGGCCGACCCACGTCGGCGGGCCGAGCAGCACGAACACCATGCCGCGGTCCGTCAGGCTCCCCCGCGTCTCGTCCTGGCCGAGGCGCGCGTCCGCGTAGGCGACGCGCCGCTCGAACTCCTCGCGGAACTCGTTCTCGGGCGTCTCGGGATGGGGATCGCGCGCGCGCCAGAACTCCGAGATGAACTCCGAGCGGGAGACCGGATCGGAGAGCCGCTCGAAGTCGTCCCGCTGCCGAGCGGTGAGCAGGTAGTGCGCCGGCCCCTCGGCCCACGTCTCGTCCATCGACGGCGAGGCTACTGACGAATCGCGCGGAAACGCGCGGTAGGAAGCGGCCATCGAGCCGGTCTCGGCCGGCTTCTGCGCCTCCCTGGCCTCCTTGCGCAGGCCCTTGCGCGCGTCGTCGAGCGCGGCGATGACGCGGTGCGGATAGAGCGACGGGTCGAGCGACGGGTTGGGCTGGTAGCTCAGGTAGAGCTCGAATTCCTCGCGCGCCGCATCGGCCTGGCCGAGGGCCGCCAGGCAGGCGCCCTTGTAGAACGTCAGCCCGGGCGCCAGCTGCGACCGCGCGGCCTCGTTGCCGGGCTGCTGGCTGTCGGCCTGGAGCCGGTCGAGGGTCTTCAGGGCCCCGGTGTAGTTGGCCAGCCGGAACTGCTGCTTGGCCTTCATGAAGAGCGACTGCAGGTTCTGGGCGGGAACGCGGACCGCGATCAGCAGGAGGAGGCAGGCGGCAAGCAATACACGGCGCATGGGGCACCTCCGGGACGCACCGATCATAGAGCTACATACGGCAGCGGGGCTCGGGAGTTAAGCCGTCACGCATTCCATAACCCTCGAGTCGACTCTCGCATTCGAAAAAAAAGGGGGCGGCCGAAGCCGCCCCCTTCCAGGATCGAATCGAAACCGTTCTCCTTAGAACGTGACCTTGAGCGCAAAGCGGAACTGCCGCTGTCCGATCTGTGCCGTGGTCTTGCGGTAGTCCGGGTTGTCCGTGCAGGGCGCCGTGGCCGCATCCGGGCAGAAGTTGCCCGCGGGGCCCGTGGTTCCCGGCTGGACGCCGGCCTGACCGTAGAAGGGGCTCGAGGGATCCGTCACGAACGACGCGTTCGGGTTGAACCGCGTGTCAACCGCCGACGCGGTCTGGCGGTTCAGGAGCTGGAACGCGTAGAACATCGGGGTGATCGTCACCGGGCCGACGTTCAGGTTGTAGCCGAGGGACATGTTCATCTCGTAGTCGGTCGGCAGACGGCCGGCATAGCCGCGCTGATCGAGGTAGAGCTCCGTCGTGTAGAAGCCGTTGTAGTAGCCCGACTTCGACGTCGTCGCGCCCGTGCGCACGTAGAACTGGAGGCCGGCGGACAGGCCCCACGGGGCGTTGTACACCGCGTCCAGGCGGCCCTGGTTCGGCCGGTCGAGCTCGAGGCGGCCCGAGGCGTTGCGGATGAAGTCCGCGTAGTCGTAGTCCGCGTTGATGCCGGGGTCCGTCTGGCCCGAGGCCTCGCTGATGGCGCCCGAGTAGTTGCCCGTCAGCGACGAGCCCAGGTAGGACAGCTGGGCCCAGATCTCGTTGGTGAACTGCTTGCGCACGACGAGCTCGATGCCCTTGAAGATGCGTTTCGCAGCCGGGATCGGGGTGCCCTGGCCGGGACCCGTGCAGTCCGCGCCGTTGTTGGTCGAGTTCGGGTCGGTCGGGTTGGCCGAGGCGTCGCAGCTGCCGTACGCGCCGGTGGCACCCGGGTTGTCGATGCCGGTCGCGCCCGGGTTCATGAGAGCGCAGGAGGAACCGGTCGGGTTGGTGTTGTAGTTCAGATCGCAGCGATCTTCGACCGTGCGGCCGAGCGAGCGGTACGTGCCCTTGATGCCGACCGAGAGGGTCGGATCGATCGCCTTCTCGACGCCGATCGTGAACTCATCCTGGTAGGAAGCCTTGATGCCCGCATCCGTGGGCTCGCCCGCGACGGAGCCAACCTGAACCAGCTGAGAGCGCGCCACGCAGCCCGCGGTCGGGTCGCCCGTCACGCACTTCGGGCCGATCTGGGAGAGGTCGTTGATGTTGTAGGAGAAGCTGCGGTAGGAGGTATTGCCGGTGAAGACGCGGACGTTCAGGTCCGTCGGGATCGCGTAGTAGAACCGGCCGGCCGAAGCGTACAACTTCGACGTGCCGTCGCCAGCGAAGTCCCAGGTCACGCCGAAGCGCGGGGCCCACTCGTTGGTCAGGCTGAACGCCTTCTGCTGGAGACCGTTGTAGAGCGTCTCCGTGTCGTAACGGATGCCGGCGTTCACGGTCAGGGCCGGGGTGACTCTCCACTGGTCCTGCAGGAAGCCGCTGTAGCGCTTGGTCGGGGTGTTGAACGGGGCCACCACGAGCGGCGTCAGATCGCTCGCATTGGCCGTGTAGTAATCGTGCTGGTAGTACACCTGGTACGTGCTGCCCTGGGCGTTCGTGTAGAACGGAGCGAGCGACAGGTCGCAGGTGCTGTTCGAGCCCTGGAGGCAGGGACGGATCTCGTCGCGATACGTACCCGTGCGGTAGGTCGTGCCCGTGGTCGCGACCTTCTCGTAGTCGCCGCCGATCTTGAACTCGTGGTTGCCGACGTACCCGGTGTAGTTGCCGGCGTACGCCTGGCGGGTCGAGTAGTTGTTCGCGACCGGTCCGAAGACCGATCCGAAACCGCCGAAGTAGTCCGGGTACCCCTGGTCGACGATGCTGGTCAGATCGATCAGCTGCGGCACCGTGCGGCCGCTCGGCTGCGTCGCGTAGCGGTCCGCGTGCTGGCCGTAGGACAGGGTCAGGATGCCGCTGGCGCCGAAGAGCTGGTTCAAACGCGCGCCGTAGTCGGGACCGCCGACGTCGATGCGGCCCTGCGTCTGGAACGGGTTGCTGCTCTGCGGATTCGTCGAGATCGTGCCGACCTGCGACTGGCGATCCGAGAAGTACACGCCCTGCAGCGTCGTGCTCTGCGCCAGGTTCAGGGTCAGCTTCAAAGAGTACTTGTTCTCGGTGTAGGTCGCCGGAAAGTTGTCGCCCGTGACCGGTCCGCTCGTCGGAGCGATCTCGGTGCCCGTGATGACGCGGTCGTAGGCCGCGAAGAACCACACGCGATCCTTCCACGCATAACCACCGAGGTCCACGCCGCCCTCGGAGCGGGTGTTCTTGTTCGTGATCGTGGTCACCTGCGCGTTGCCGACTTCGGAGAAGTCCGGCGTCAAGGTGTTCTTCTGGTCGGAGGCCAGTCCCAGGCTGTTGTAGTAGCCGAAGATGCCGCCGTGGAATTCGTTGCCGCCCGACTTCGTGATGACGTTCACGATGCCGCCGGTGTTGCGGCCGTACTCGGCCTGGTAGCCGGAGGTCTTGACTTCGACCTCCTGGACGAACTCGTTGTTGATGTCCTTGCCCTGGATGCCCTTGATGACGTTCGTCGTGTTGACGCCGTCGATCAGGAAGCTGTTCTCGGCCGAGGTCGAACCGTAGATCGAGATCGCGAGCGAGCGGCCCTGCGTCTCGCCGTTGTCGGCCTGGACGCCCGGCTGCGTGAACACGATGTCGGCATAGTTGCGGCTCGGCAGCGGCAGCTTGTCGATGACCTTGCCCGCGAAGTTGGAGCCCGACGTCGTCGACGTCGAGTCGATCAGCGGCGCCTCGCCGGTGACGGTCACTTCGGCCGTCGTCGAGAGGTTCAGCTGCAGATTGGCCTGTGCCGTCGCATCGAGGCCGACGGTGGCTTTCTTCTGCACCTTACCGAATCCGGCCAGAGTCGCCGTGACCGTGTAGTCACCCGGCGTCAGGTTCAGGAAACGGTAGTGGCCGTCCGCCGTGGTGACGGCGGAACGGGCGCCCTGGAGATGCACGCCGGCGAGCTCCACGGTCACACCCGGGAGCGCGGCGCCGCTCTGGTCGGTAATCGCCCCCTCGATCGTTCCCGTCGTCTGTGCGAGCACAGCGACCGGAGCGACGAGCAGAAGGCATACCGAGAGAACGAAACCAATTCGGTACACAGACTTCATCCCTTCCTCCTTGTTAAAACCAATTCGCGAACTCATGTTCTTCAAAGCAACCGAATAGAAAGCAATGTCACTGCCAGAATTTTCCAATAATTGGAGGCACTCTAACTAACTGAGGCATTGTAAGAAAGGAAAAATTGGGTCCCGAGACCAGCTGCAAAAAGTCCCGGATCCCGAATCGGCATCCGGTTTATTGGATAACCGACCGGTCGGTCAGTTTCTCGAGTGGAGCCGAGGACTGCGGAGGTTCTCAGCTCCGGACGATGGCCAGGGGCGCGCCGCCGTCGACCGTCCTGCCGGGCTCCACGTCCACGCGAAGCACGGTTCCGCCACGGACAGTGCGGATCTCGTTCTGCATCTTCATGGCTTCGAGCACGAGCAGGAGGGCCCCGGGCGCCACCCGGTCCCCCGCCGCCACCGCAACCTGGACGACCCGGCCGGGCATCAGGGCCCGGATCTCTTCATCACCGGCGTCGGCGCCCGAGCCTGCCGCGTGGGCAATGCGATCCCGGAGCGGCTCCGCCAGGCCGAACCGGCGGCGCCCCGCGAACGTGGAAACTTCGACTTCGCCTTCGTCGCGCGCGCGCACGCGGCCGCAGATCTGGCGGCCGTCCTCGAGGATCAGCGAAAGCCGCCCGTCCGGCAGGCGCATCACCTCGGCGACCGCGGCCGAGCCCTCCCGCGAAAGCGAGTAGCGCGGGCCGTCGATCTCGATCGAGACCTCCTCGGGCGGCTTGCCCTCCTCGCGCAGGATCAACTTGAGGTGGCGCATCGCTAGCCCCGTTGCGCTTCGCGCCGCGCGGCGCCGCGCCAGAGGGACGCGGGCGCGGCCTCGGCCGCGGACGCCGCCGAGGCTTCGGCGGCCGCGAGCCCCGCCGCGGCCAGCCAGACCTCGTTCGCGCCCGGCGCCGTCGCGGGGAAGAGCCCCGCCGCCAGCTTCCGGTCGAGCCACTGCACGTCGAAGTCTCCCCGGACGAACTCGGGGTCGGCGACGAGCGCGCGGAAGAGCGGCAGCGTCGTTTCCACGCCGCCGATTTCGTAGTCCGCGAGCGCTCGGGAAAGCCGGGCGATCGCGAGGGTCCGGTCCGGAGCGTGCACGATCAGCTTGCCGAGCATCGGGTCGTAGTCGATCGGCACGACGGATCCCGCTTCCACGCCCACGTCGTTGCGCACGCCGGGTCCCTGCGGCAGGCGCAGCGCGGAGATCAGGCCCGGCGACGGCGCGAAGCCGCGCACCGGGTCCTCGGCGTAGACGCGGCACTCGATCGCGTGGCCGCGCGGGGACAGGCCGTCGGCGTCGAACGGCAGCTTCTCGCCGAGGGCGATGCGGATCATCGCCGCCGCGAGGTCCACGCCCCAGACCTCCTCGGTCACCGGGTGCTCGACCTGCAGGCGCGTGTTCATCTCGAGAAAGTAGATCGCCCCGTCGGCCGCGAGCAGGAACTCGACGGTGCCGCACGACGTGTAGCCGACCGCCCGCGCCGCCGCGAGCGCCGCGGCAAAGAGCCGATCGCGGATCGGCCCGCCCACGGCGGGCGACGGACACTCCTCGACGACCTTCTGGTGGCGCCGCTGGATGCTGCACTCGCGCTCGCCCACGGCGACGAGGTTGCCGTGCAGGTCGCCGACCACCTGGACCTCGATGTGCCGGGGCCGCTCGACCAGCTTCTCGGCATAGAGCGCGCCGTCGCCGAAGGACGCCTCCGCCTCCGAGGCGACCCGGCTGAAGGCCGCCGGCAGATCCGCCTCGGCGTCCACCCGGCGCATCCCCTTGCCGCCCCCGCCCGCCGAGGCCTTCAGCAGGATCGGATACCCGGCGTTGCCGGCAAACGCCGCGATCTCCGCGTGGCCGGCCGCGGCGCCGCGCATTCCCGGAACCACCGGGACGCCCGCCTTTTCCATGAGCTGACGGCTTCCGGTCTTCGATCCCATCGCCGCGATCGCCTCGGGCGTCGGACCGACGAACGTCAGGCCCGCGTCGCGGCAGGCGCGCGCGAAGCCGGCGTTCTCGGCCAGGAACCCGTAACCGGGGTGCACGAGGGCTGCGCCGGTCTTCTTCGCGGCCGAGAGCAGCGCCGGTATCGAAAGGTAGCTTTCCCGCGCCGGCGCGGGCCCCAGCCGCACGGCGTGGTCGGCCATCGCGACGTGCGGCGCCGCCCGGTCGGCGTCGGAGTAGACCGCGACCGTCTCGATCCCGAGATCCCGGCACGCCCGGAAGATGCGCACCGCGATCTCGCCGCGGTTGGCGACGAGCAGCCGCATGCGCTAGAGCGGAATGTTCCCGTGTTTTTTCTTCGGCATCGCGGCGCGCTTGCCCTCGAGGAAGTGGAACGCGGCGATCAGGCGGGGGCGGGTCTCGGAGGGCTCGATGATGTCGTCCACGTAGCCGCGGCGCGCCGCGATGTACGGGTTGGCGAAGTTCGACGTGTACTCGGCAACCTTGCCGGCGCGCGTCTCGGGCGCGGCGTCGGGGCCGAGCTCCCGGCGGTACAGGATGTTGACCGCGCCTTCCGGCCCCATCACGGCGATCTCGGCCGTCGGGAAGGCGAAGTTGAAGTCGGTCCCGAGGTCCTTGGAGAGCATCACGCAGTACGCGCCGCCGTAGGCCTTGCGCGTGATGACGGAGACCTTGGGCACGGTCGCCTCCGCGAAGGCGTAGAGCAGCTTCGCCCCGTGGCGGATGATGCCGCCGTACTCCTGCTGCGTGCCGGGCAGGAACCCGGGCACGTCCTCGAACACGAGCAGCGGGATTCCGAACGCGTCGCAGAAGCGCACGAAGCGCGCGCCCTTGATCGAGGCGTCGATGTCGAGCACGCCGGCAAGGTGCATGGGCTGGTTGGCGACGACCCCGACGGAGCGGCCGTTCAGACGGATGAAACCGACCAGGATGTTCCGCGCGAACGCCGCGTGGACCTCGAAGAACTCGCCCGCGTCGGCGATGCGCCGGACGAGCTCGCCCATGTCGTACGGCTTGTTCGGCTCCTCGGGAATGAAGACGTTCAGGTCCGACCCCGACGGCGCGTCCCGGGGCGCCCGCGCGGGCGGGTCATCCAGGTTGTTGCCCGGCAGGTACGACAGCAGCTCCCGGATCCCCTCGAGCACGGCCTCGTCGCTGCCCCGCACGAAATGCGCGACGCCCGATACGCTCGAGTGCGTGCGCGAGCCCCCGAGGTCCTCCTTGGTGACCTCCTCGTGGGTCACGGTGCGGATGACGTCCGGGCCCGTCACGAAGAGGTAGGACGTCTTCTCCGTCATGAAGACGAAGTCGGTGATCGCCGGCGAGTACACCGCACCGCCCGCGCACGGACCGAGGATCGCGGAGATCTGCGGCACGACGCCCGAGGCGCGGGTGTTGCGCAGGAAGACCTTGGAGTAGCCCGCCAGCGACACCACGCCCTCCTGGATGCGAGCGCCGCCCGAGTCGTTCAGGCCGATGATCGGGGCGCCGTTCTGGACGGCGAGGTCCATCACCTTGCAGATCTTGTCGGCGTTGGATTCCGAGAGCGAGCCGCCGAAGACCGTGAAGTCCTGGGCGAACACGTAGACGGGGCGGCCCGCGATCGTGCCCGCGCCGCAGACGACACCGTCGCCCGGGATCGACGTCTTCTCCATGCCGAAATCGCGGCAGCGGTGGACGACGAACGGGTCGAGCTCGAGGAAGGAGCCGGGGTCGAGCAGCAGGGTGATCCGCTCGTGCGCGGTCAGCTTGCCCTCGGCGTGCTGGCGCTCGATGCGGGCGGCGCCTCCGCCCTCGAGCCGGCTCTCGCGCAGGGCCTCGAGGTCGGCGATGCGTTTTTCGAGGGTCATCGGATCGCGACGACGGTCACAGCACGATTCCCCGCTGCTCGGCGAGCTTGCGCTTGATGCGGCGGAAGAGCTCGTGTCCGTCCACGCGGCCGGCGGCGATCTCCTGGCGCGCGGCCTCCATCATCCGGCGCGCCTCGTCGTCGAGGGTGCGTTCCTTCTCGGCCTCGGCCGCGAGCGCGGCGTAGACCGCCGAGCGCATGGCGTCGGGCGCCTTCTCGACGAACAGCTTGCGCCCCGCAAGGCCCCGCGCGGTCTTGCCCGCGATGAAATCTTTCCGCGTATCCGCCAGACTCATCGTTTCCCCCGCCCGGATGTTAATACACTGCACCGCACGTGAACTGGGACGACGACTCCATCCTGCGCTGGCTCGAGCCGCTCGCCGGCCGCGACGGCGACCTCGCCGAGGTCTTCGGCGAGACGCTGACCGAAACCTGCATGGAGTGGCGCGACGGCGAGGTCCGCGAGGCGCGCGTGCGCCGCGAGCAGGGCACGAGCGCGCGGTGGCGCCGCGGCCCCGCGGAGCAGTTCGCGTCGGTCGCGGGGGCGGATGACGCCGCCGTGCGCGAAGCCGTCCGCGCCCTGCGGGCCTCGGCCGGGCGCGAACCGCTGCCGATCCGGTCCGCCCGCGGCGCGCCCGCCGACCCGGCCGAGATGGGATTTCCTGCCGCCGAGCGCGCGGCCAGGCGTCTGTCCGCGATCCTCGCGCGCCACGCTCCGCGGCACGCCTTCACGCTCCGCCTGCGGGAGACCGAACGCCGCATCGTGGCCACCGGCCGGCCGCCGGCGACCGCCACGCGGCGGCTGCTCTCGCTCGAGGGACGCTTCACGGCGGCCTCGCGCGCCGGCGACGAACAGCGTCCCTTCGCGTTCCACGCGCCGATGTCCGACGAGGCGCTCGACGAGCTCAAGACCGCCCTGGCCGAAGCGGCGGCGCCGCGCGATCGGGCCGTCCCGGTCCCGGCGGGCGAAGCCGACGCCATCCTCGCGGGCGGCTGCTCGGCGGTCCTCTTCCACGAGATCCTGGCCCACCCGCTCGAGGCCGACGCCGGCGTGTCTCCCCTCCGGGCCCTGCCCGAAGCGCGCGTGGCCGTCTCCGACCTCGAGGTGATCGACGACGCGCGCCGCCTCGACCTCTTCGGGGGCTACGAGCGCGACGACGAGGGCACGGCGCCGCGGCCCGTGAAGCTCGTGGCCTCGGGCCTCGTCGGCTCGCGGCTGACCGACCGCGCGCACGCGCCCGCGTCCGGCTCGACCGGGCACGGCCGCCGCTCGGGCCCCGCCGAGCCGCCGCTGCCCCGCGGCGCGAACGTGGTCGTTTCCGGCGGCGCCACCGACATCGAAGAGATGCTGCGCCGCCTCGGCAACGGGATCTGGATCGACGAGTTCCTCGGGGGCTCGGTCGAGATCGCGAGCGGAAGCTATCGGCTCCGCTTTCCGCGCGCCCGCCGCGTGCGGCGGGGCCGGTTCGCCGACGAGCTCGGTCCCGGCCTGCTCTCGGGCGAGCTGCTGCCGACCCTCGAGGCGATCGAGCCCGCGATCGGCCGCGAGGTCCGCGCGTACCGCGGTCTCGGCTGGTGCGCGCGCTCGGGCCAGGTGGTCCCGGTCGGGGGCGCCGCGCCCGACCTGCTCATCCGCCGCCTGGGCGTGCGGCCCGAACTGTGACCGCCGGCGACCTCGAAGAGCAGCTCGCCCGGCGCTCGCCGGGTCAGTGGGAGCTCTACCGGAAGGCGGCGGAGACGCGCGAGATCGAGGCGTCGCCGGCCCTGGAGCGCGCGTCGTGGCGCCGCGAGGAAGGCTGGGCCGCGCGCTGGTGGGAAGGGGGTGCGCCGCGATTTGCGGCAGGCTCGGACACGCACGCGCTCGCGCTCGCGGTGCCCGAAGCCGCGCGCCTGCCCGTCGCGCCCGACGAGCCCCCGGCGTGGCCGTCCAAGACCGCCGCCCTCGCGGCAGCGACGGAGGTCGAGCCGCCTCCCGCGCTCTTCGAGGAGCTGCTGCGGGCGGTGGCAGCAGCCTCGCGCGGCGAGGCCGTCCTCGCGGGCCTGACGCTGCGCCGGGGCCGCGCCGAGGAGCGGATCGTCAACGCCGCCGGCCTCGACGTCACGCAGGAGCACCGCGTCCTCGACGGCGTCGCGCTCTGCGTGGCGCGGCGGCCGGGCCGGGCGCGCGAGGTCCGCGTGCCGTTCCGGTGGGACGCGGGCCCCGACATCGAGACACTGGCCCGGAGGCTGTCCGACGCGGCGACCCTGCCCCTCTCCGATCGGCCCGCCCCCTTCTCGAGCGGGCAGTGGCTGCTCGATCCCGCCGTCGGCGCCGCCCTGCTCGCCGCGCTCGCTCCCCTCTTTCTCGACGGCCGGCCGCCGCGCTGGGTCGTCCGCGAGAAGGTCGCGGGGCCGCTGGTCGGCGTCGCGGATGACGCGTCGCGCGATGCGGCGTTCGACGGAGAAGGCGTCGCGACCCGGCGCATGCTTCTCGTCCGGGAAGGCGTCCTGGCGGGAAGGCTCCACGACCTGTCCTCGGCCCGGCGCGCCGGCGCGACCTCGACCGGGCACGGCGTGCGTCCCTCGTTCCGGGTGCCGCCGCGGCTTGCGCCGCGCCGCCTCTTCTTCGAGACCGCCAGCCCGTCGTCGCCGGCGGCGCTGCTCTCGGGCGTCACGAAGGGCCTCTTCGCCTCGGCGCTGACGGCGCCGCTGCGCGTGGACCTCGCCGCCGACCGCTACGAGGCCGAGTTCACCGGCGTCTCGATCGTTGCCGGCCGGGCCCAGGGCCCCGTCGCCGGAGCGCGCGCGCGCGGACGCGTCTCGGAGCTGCTGCGCCGCATTGCCGGGCTCTCGACGGACCTGCAGTTCTTTCCCGCGCCGTTCCTCGTCGGGTCGCCGACGGTCTACGTCGAGCGGGCGAGCTTCGAGTAGGCGGGCCGAACTACGAGGGCTCGACGTCCTGCTCGGGTCCCGGCGTCGTCGCGGGCTCGGGCGAGGATTCGGGAGCCGATTCGGGGGGGGGCGCCGTCTCCGGGGCCGCGTCGGGCGGCGTCTCGACGTTGTCCGCGGGCGGCGGCGTGACCACCGGCTGGGCCGGCTGGCCCGCGGCCGGGTGCGGTGTCCTCGCCGGACGGCCTCCCGGAGCGGGGCGCGCCATGGTTCCACGATTGCCGCCCGGGGGCAGCGGCTCGCCCGTGACACCGCGCTGCCCGCGGCGCGCCGGCGGCTCGCCAGCCCCGGCCGTTGCGCCCCCAATCGCGGCGCCTCCGCCCACGTTGCGCGGCTGGGGCTCGGGCTCCTCGTCGGCCTCGACCTCCTTGGAGGAGATCGCGCGGTCGACCGGCAGCTTGCGGAACCGGTCGTTGTCGAAGTACGCGTGCGCGTCGTCCATGGACGCAACCGCCAGGTCGCGCTGGTAGTTGGCGAGCGAGGCGAGGTAGATGAGCTCGGAGTCGATCACGAGAGGATTGCGCCTGGCGTCGCGGATGGCAGGATCGATCCACATCGCCGCCGCGTACTCCTTCACGGCATCCACGGGCTGGTTGGCGTGCTCGTACGCGCGGCCCAGCCGAAAACGCGATTGCGGAAAGCCGGGCTTTCTCGCGATCGAGCGCTGGTACGCCGAGATGGCGGCCGAAAGCTTGCCCTCGGTCTCGCGCACGAGGCCCAGGTTGTAGGCCGAGATGAAGTTCTTCTTGTCCAGCTTCAACGCCATCTCGTACTGCTCGGCGGCCTCCTTCGGGAACCGGCGCAGGGCGAGCAGGTTTCCGAAATCGTTGCGCAGGTTCGGATCGTTCGGAGATGCCTCGACGCGGCGCTCCTGCTCCACGATCCTGTCGTCGAGCGGATCGCCGGGAACGAGGTACTGGCGATAGAAGGGGACCGGCGTCGGCTTGCCGCCGCTGCCCGCCGATTGCGCCGCCGCCAGGCCCGGCGCGAGAGCGAGGGCCAGGATCCACGCGCCTCTCTTCATGCGCCACCCCGCGGTTTCTTCTTCGCGACGAGGCGGACGCGCCCGTCCCGCTCGGCGACGTCGAACAGGATGTCGCCCTCGCCCAGGCGCTCGCGCACCTTGCGACGCTCCCTCTCGAGCCCTTCCACGAATCCGGACAGCCGATAACCGCTCACGTCTTCTCCTCGCGCTTTCTTCGCCGCCAGGTACCGGTCGAACAGGTCCTGGTCGGGCTCGGACGGCGCAGCGCGCCGCTCTTCTTGTACGGACGCGGCCGGCCGTGCGTTGGGCGCGGGCGTCGACTTTGCGGCCTGGCCACCGGCGCCCTCCCGGAAGTGCCCGTAGAGGCCCGGGCGGCGCCCGGCCTCCTTCTGCCCCTGCAGCTTCTCCCAGCGGTCGCAGAGGGCCGAAAAACGGCCCTGCAGCGCCCCGAAGCGGTACCGATCCGCCGCGGCCATGCCCTCGGATGCGTTCAGCCGCCGGACCATCTCCTCGACGTGCCTGCGGGTCTGGACCGGCGGCTTCGGGACCGAGCCGTACAGGAAGGCGTCGTACTCGGCCGAAAGGCGCCGGAGCGCCTCTTCGAGAACGCGCAGCTCGCTTTCGAAAGCCGCTCCGCTCACGGCCGGGTCCGGGGTGTCGGGGGCGCCGTCACTCCCCTATAGTAAAGGAACCATGCGCCCGGAGACCGCGCCCCCGGCGACGACGCCCCATCCCCCCTCGATGGACGCGTTGCTGAAGGCCGGGCCGGCGGCCGAGAACCTGGCCCTCTTCGGACGGGAGGCCGTCAAGCAGGAGCTGCGCCGCGTCATGGCCGCCGGGGCAACTCGCGCGGAAGCCATCTGGGAGGCGGCCGCGGCGAACCTGGCGCGGCGCTTCGCGCCAACGCTGGTGCGCGCGGTCAACGCGACCGGGGTCCTGCTCCACACGAACCTCGGCCGGGCTCCCCTGCCCGAGCCGGCGCGCGCGGCCATCCTCGAGGTCGCCGCGGGATACTCGACGGTCGAGTACGACCCGGTCCGCGGCGCGCGGGGAAAGCGGCAGGACCACGTCCGCGCGCTCGCGCGGGACCTCTTCGCGTGCGGCGACGCGATCGCCGTGAACAACAACGCGGCCGCCGTTCTGCTGGCGCTGGCCGCGCTCGCGCGGGACCGGAGCGTGCTCGTCTCGCGCGGCGAGCTCGTCGCGATCGGCGGCTCGTTCAAGATCCCCGAGATCCTCGAAGCGTCGGGAGCCCGGCTGCGCGAAGTCGGGACGACCAACCGCACGACGGCCGAGGACTACCGCAAGGCCTTCACGCCGGAGGTCGCGCTGCTGCTGTCGGTCCATCCGTCCAACTTCGAGATCCGCGGCTACACGCGCCGCCCGTCGCCGCGCGAGCTCGCGATGGTCGCGCGCGAAGCCGGCGTTGCCTGGCTCCATGACCACGGGACCGGAGCGGTCGTGCCGCTCGACGAGTTCGGCGTGCCCGACGAGCCGACCGTCGCCGAGTGCCTCGATGCCGGCGCCGACCTCGTGGCGTTCTCGGCGGACAAGCTCTTCTCGGGGCCGCAGGCGGGCTTTCTCGCGGGCAACGCCGAGCTGGTCGCGCGGGCCGCGGCGCATCCGGTGGCGCGCGCGGTCCGTCCCGACAAGCTGACGCTAGCGGCCCTGGCGGCGACGCTCGCGGCGTGGAAGACCGGCGCCTGGCGCCAGTTCCCGCTCTACCGGGCCGCCGGCGCGCCCCTCGCGGAGCTCGAGCAGAGGGGCGAACGGATCCGCGCGTCGGCGCCCGAGGGGCTCGCGGCCCGGGTTCTGCCGTCCCAGGCCGCCTTCGGCGGCGGCACGAGCCCGGAAAAACTCTTTCCGTCGCGGGCGCTCATGCTGACGCACGCGGCCCTCTCGGCCGACGACCTCGCGGCGCGGCTGCGCTCGGGAAGGCCGCCCGTCGTGGCCCGCGTCGAGGGCGACCGGGTCCTGCTCGACCTGCGCTCGATCCAACCCGAGGAGGACCCGATCGTCGCGGCCGCAATCGGTCAGCTGCGCGAAACGCGCAGTGCGATAATCGAGGGATGATCCGTCGCTCGACCCGCACGCTCTGGCCCCTCGCCTTGCTCGTCCTCGTGCTCGGCCTCCGCGCCGGCGGTTGTCGCAAGAAGCCGGCCGCGGCCACCGCCGTGCCGCCGCCTGGATCGCCCCCCTACAAGATCACCGTCCTGATGACGCCGCCACCGCCGCAGCCCACCGTGACGATGTGGAAGGGCGTGACGCGGGCGCCCGCGCTGCCGGAGTAGAACCGCGGCCGAGCAGGCATCTGAAAAATGGATGCGGGCGCCGTTGCGTCCGCGCAGGGCGCATCACGTCATCCGCACCCTTCTTCGGCGGCCGGTTACGACTCCTCGAGGCCGTGCTCGCGCAGCTTGGCTTCGAACTTCCGGGCCGTGAGGCCGGCCGCCTCGGCCACAGCCGTGCGGTCGCCGCGGGTCTTCTCGAGGGCGCGGACGAGCCAGATGCGTTCGGCGGCCTGCCCGGCCCGTTCGCGCGCCTGATCGAGCGTTTCGTCGCGCGCCGATTCGAGAAACACCGGCTCGGGACCGAGGCGCAGGTTCTTCTCGTCGATCACGCCTTCGTCGGCGAGGATGATCGCGCGCTCGAGGCAGTTGCGCAGCTCGCGCACGTTGCCAGGCCAGTCGTACGCCCGCAGGCGCTCCCGCGCCGCCGCGCCGAGGAGCACTGCCTTCTTGCCGAGCTCCTGCGGCAGGTGGTCGAGGAACCAGTCGATCAGGGGATCGATGTCCTCGGGACGCTCGCGCAGCGCCGGGATCCGGATCGGGAAGACCCGCACGCGGTAGAAGAGGTCCTCGCGGAAGAGGCCCTGCGCCACGAGCTTTTCCAGGGACCGGTTTGAGGCCGCGAGGATCCGCACGTCGACCTCGATCGGCACCGTGCCGCCCACGCGGTGGAACGAGCGTTCCTGCAGGACGCGCAGGAGCTTGCCCTGAGTGATCGGCGTGAGCTCGCCGATCTCGTCGAGGAAGACGGTGCCGGAGTCGGCCAGCTCGAACTTTCCCATGCGGCGTCCGGTCGCCCCCGTGAAGGCGCCCCGCTCGTGGCCGAAGAGCTCGCTCTCGAGCAGTGTTTCCGGGATCGCGGCGCAGTTGATCGCGACGAAAGCCCCGTCGCGGCGCGCGGAAAGCGCGTGTATGGCGTGAGCGAAGAGCTCCTTGCCCGTCCCGCTCTCGCCCTCGAGCAGGACGGTGGCGTCGGTCGCGGCGACGCGCTCGGTCTCGGCGCGCACGGCGCGGATCGCCGCCGACTCGCCGACGATCGGCGGCAGTGTGCGCGACTGCGCCTCGGCAAAGAGCAGGGACTGCCGCGAGCGCGCGCGCCTCTCGATCGCGCGTGCGACGCGCAAGCGCAGCAGGTCCGGGTCGACGGGCTTCGTGATGAAGTCCTCGGCGCCGTGCTTCATGGCCTCGACGGCGGTTTCGATGGAACCGAAGGCCGTCATGACGATCACCGGCAGCGTCGGGTCGACGGCGATCGCGGCATCGAGCACGGCCATCCCGTCTGCGCCGGGCAGCCTCAGATCGGTCAAGACCAGGTCCGCCCGCTCTCCCCCTCGCAGCCGCTCGACGGCCTGGGCCCCGTTGCCCACGCCGGTGACCTGGAGACCCTCGGCCTTGAGCATCTCCTCGAGCATCGCCCGCAGGGAGTCCTTGTCTTCGACGATGAGGATGCGGGCCATGGAGGAATACTAGAGTAACGGCCCCGCTGACGGCCGTGAATCCAGGACCGCGAATCCGGCGGCGCCGGACGGCTCAGCGGTTGGGCGGCTTGGGCTGGTTGTCCGGACTGCTCGCGCCCGGGATGTACCCCGTGTGGCTGTCGGAAGGGGGCTCCGAGGTGGCGTTGGCGACCGGCGCAGCGTACAGCGTTCCCCGACCGTACGGCGTCGGGACGGGCGCGGGCGGCTTGTTGGCGGCGGCAGCCCCGGCGGCACCCGCCGCGCCCGGCCGGGGGGACGGAGCGGGCGGCGGGGGCGCGGTCCACGCCGGCTCGAAGCGCAGCGTCGCGACCGTCTTCTCTCCCACGTTCAGGGACGCATTGAACTCGACGGAAGATCCGGCGTCGACCGTGCCCTTGGAGAGGTTCGCGTTGGCGCCGTCGATCGGCTGGCCTTTTTCGTCGATGGCCGTGACCGCCATGCGCACGTTTTCGGCCGGCCCCTGGCCGACGTTGCGCACGGTTCCCTTGACCATGAGGGCGGCGCCATTCTTCTCGCGGGTGTAGTCCGCGACTTCCACTTTCGGCGCCCCGGGCCCCAGGTCCTTTTTGTCCTTGTCCTTGTCGCCCGTAGTCCCCGCGTCGTACTCGAGGGGGTGCGAGACGTCGGCGTCAGTGATGCGGACGCGGGCCTTCGGCCCGTCCTTCGCGGCGCCCGCGGCACCGGCCGGCGTGGACGCCGCCGCCTTCGCTTCGGGGGCGGCGGCGGCGGCGGGCCGATTGGCGGCCGCCGTCGCGTCCCGATCGATCTCCGAGGCGGGCACCGACAGCAGCGTGCCGTCGGCGCGGGTGATGTAGACCGTGTTGCCGCGGCGCACGACCGGCTGCTTCAGCGAGATCACCGTCCCGCCCTTCAGCACGACGACGTCGCCCGCGAGCGCCGCCGCCGCGCACGCCAGAACCGCCGCGGCCAGGCCGCCGCGGAGCCGGCTCACTGCTGTTCCTTCCAGTTCTGCTGAATCATTCTCACGGTGCCCTGCTTCAACTGGTCGTCGGCGTTGGCATCGTCGCGGCCCGAGAAGAAGTACCGGTTGTGCGTCCCCTCGACCGTGGTCGACTGGCCGCGCGTGGCGACTCCCTCTCCGAGGCTGTTGCGGAATGCCGCATACGTCGTGTCGGTCCGATTGTACGCGCCCTGGCCGGTCAGGAAGAAGAACCCGTACTCGTAGGAGCTGCCGTTGGTCGCGCAGGGGCTGACCGAGTCCGGAGTGAACGTCACGACGCTCAGGTCTCCCAGCGTGTCGAAGACCGTCGAGGTCGTCTTCTCGTTGAGCGAGCCGAAGTCGAGGACGAAGCCGGGCGCCCGCACAGGCGGCGTCGCACCGTTGACGCAGCTGGCCGGATCGAAGGGAGGCGGACAGGGGCCGAGCGCCCCCGCCTTTCCAGGCGTCAGATCCCGGATGTCGGTCGAAAGAGTTCCCGAGGTCGAGTGCGTGATGGTGTTCGCCATCTGGCCGCCGTCGATGACGTAGTACAGGCCCGCCGTCTGGGTGTTGGGCCGCGCGAGCTCGGCACGGTTGCCGGTGCCCCAGGCGATGCCGAGGGTCGGCGGGGCGACGCCTCCGCCGAGGAACACGATCGTCGGCTCGTAGAAGACCGGCTGGATGTTCGGGCAGGGGCCCGAGCCCGCGGCGGTCCCGCAGCCGTTGAAGAGCAGGAACGGCTGGTAGCCGTGCACCTGGCCGTCGGACGGGTCGAGCTCGCCCCGAACCGTCGCCGGATCCGGCGTCAGGTCGATGCGCCACATGTTGCCGTTGACGTCGCCGAAATATGCGGCGTCGAGGTAGCCGTCGTCGTCGTAGTCGATCAGCCCGACCTGGGCCGGCATGGGAGCGAACGGCACCGGCGGCGGGAACGTTCCCGTGCCGCCGTCGCCCGCGACGCCCTCGGTGGTCTTGTAAAGGAGCTTGCCGGTCTCGACGTCCACGATGTAGAAGGCCCGGCCCTTGGGCAGCTTGACGGTCACGTTGTCGCCCGGGGTGAAGCCCGGATCGAAGCCGCCGCCGAAGATGGCGACGTACCGGTCCTCGTAGGTGACGGGCGGGGTCGCATCCGCGATGATCCGGATCCGGCCCACGACCGGCCGCGACCAGGTTTCGCCCATGACGGCATTCGCCGTGGTGCTCACGCACGTGTCGGAGCAGTCGGCCCCGGCAGTGTCGTCGTACTCCCAGAGGATCTCGGGGTACTTGCGGTTCGTGGCCGCGCCCGCGGAGCAGCTCGCGCCGGTGCCGTTCAGGCAGCCCGGGGACGCGTCCTTGTTGCCCGCGATCTCGCCGAGGTTCGGACCCACGGTCGTCACGATGTCGTCGGGCTGCGTGACGTCGAGAGCGTAGTAACCGGCACCGCCCTGTCGCAGGCCGCCCACGAGGACGGTGCGCCAGACGCGCTGGCTCGGAGAAGGCGTGGTGCCGTTGTTGACCGGGTCGATGAAGACGTCGGCCGTGCCCATCGAGCCGTCCACGAAGTACTGGGGCAGCGGCGGGAAGTTCAGGAGGGTCGAGAACTTGCCGTTGGCCATGACGGTTCGCGGCGAGTAGGCGAAGATCTCCCGGCCCGTTCCGAGGTCGTGCGAGGTCGGGAAGTTGGCCGTGTCGCGGCCCCAGACGCCCGAGTCGAAGGCGTGCAGGAAGCCGTCGTTGGCGCCCACGAACACCACCTTGCGCCGCTTGGCGTGGAGGTTCGCGAAGTCGATGTACGCGGTGCCCGGCCCGCCCGGCGTCAGGTTCGAAGCCAGGTACGGATAGAACTGCGGCGTCTCGAGCAGCAGGGGCTCGGAGTGGAAGACGTCGCCGAGCTTGTGCGGGTATCCCGCCGGCGGATTGCCGTCGTCGTCAGTCTTCGTGTTGGGCGGATCGCCCGGCTTGGCCGGATCGTCCTGGTAGAAGTACGAGTACTTCTGTTCCTGGCCCGCGTTCGGGCCGATGACGCCGATCGTCGGGGGGCGAATGGACGGATCGTTCAGGACCTCGTCGCGGCTTCCGTTCGGGCTGATGCCGCCGCGCAGGAACTGCACGACCAGCCTCGCGCGCGCCTGGTTGCTCACGTTGGAAACCGGAGTCAGGCCCATGTCGGTCATGAGCTCGGCGAAGCAATCAGTCGGGTTGAAGCCCTGGCACGTGCCGGTGTTGGGCAGGAAGTCGGCGCGGGCCAGCGGAACTCCGCCCGAGTCGGCAGCGAAGATCATCTTGCGGCCCGGCCAGACCGAGATCGCCGGCGCGCGGCCGGAGGGAACCGCCGCGACGGGCGCGGCCGACGGAGCCAGGTCGGCGACCGGATCGGTGTAGCCGAGAACGCGGCTGGCGTTCCACACGGGCTTGCGCTGCGCCGGATCGAGGTTGTCCGGATCACTTTCATCGACGAACTGGCCCGGAACCGACGGCGTCGGGGTCGGCGTTACCGACGACGGCGTCACCGTCGGTCCTCCCGAGGTCACCGTGGGCACCGGGGTGCCCGGCGCGGCGGTCACGACCGGCAGGAACCCATTGGCATCGAGTTGGAAGCTCTTGACCGCGCCGCTCCAGACGGACCAGCTCGAGAGGTCGCCGTTCGGGTTGAGATGGCTGGGGATGACCGCGCCGAGCTGGACGGTGTCGCCCAGGCCGCCGGCGAAGGCCGGGACCGAGGGCGCCGCGAACACGTTGGCGTTCCTCTTGAAATCGAGGATCGACTCGAGAGCGCCCTGCAGCGACGTCCGGTCCGTGGCGGCGAAAAGCTTTCCGCCGCTGTTGGTCGCGATGCAGTTCAGGGCCGGGAAGAACGCCGGGTCGGAGTTCAACCCGACGACGTACACCGGGATGCCCTTGACGCGCACACTCGGGTCGATCGCGTTTGCGGCCGTGCGGCTGCCCGGAACGCTCTCGGGCAGCGGGACAGTTCCGAGGTCGCCGGCCGGGCCGTTTCCGGTCAGGCCGCCGACGCAGGGATCCGACGAGCACTCGTCGTGGCCGTCGGTGACGTACACGATGATGTAGTTGCGGCAATCGATGGCCGGGTCGGGAGCGCCGCCGGGCGCGGTCGGGAAGACGCTGTTGACGAAGTAGTTGTAGGCGTCGACCAGCACGCCGGCCATGGGCGTACCGGGCGCCGTGACGACGACTTCCTTCGCGTCCTCGGCCAGGGTGTAGGCCCGGTCGGCGGTGGCCGCCGAGTCGTAGCTCACGATCGACGAACTGAACCGAAGCAGCCGCTTGATCGCGGCCTCGGGCGAGTTGCCGCCGGGGTAGTCCGTGCCCAGCCACTCGCGGCGGAACGGCACGACCGGCCAGTCATCGGAACTCGCGGCCGGCGCGACTGGATAGACATAGGTCGCGCCGAGCAGGCCGTTCGGCGCGGACGCCGGGAAACCCTTGAACGAGTTGAAGTGCGCCATGCCGCCGCAATCCATCGAGTATGGATCGCAGCCGCCCGGCGGGATGCCGAGGGGGCACGAGGGGGCGCCGAAGGCGTCGTTCGGGTACTGCTGGAGCTGGCGCGGCCGTTCCTTGTCGTAGGTGGACGAGAACATGCCCTGGTTGTGGCGGTTCGGAACGCTCCCCGTGTCGGCCACACCGTCCGCGTCGTTGTCCGGCGCGACCGGGCAGCCGGCGGAAGCCGCCGCGCAGGAGCCCCAGGGCGGGTTCCCGTTCGACGAGTCGTTCGAGGTGTAGACCGGCGGCATGCTGTAGAGGTCGCCGCGCACGTACTTCACCTGGACGCTATTGAGGAGCACCAGTGACGGATCCGGATCGGCCTGCGGGTCGTCGAAGCCACGCATGAAGACCGGCGTCGACGGCAGCGGGATCAGGTTCGGCGCCGCGGGCTCGCCGGCGTCGAGGACGCCATTGCCGTCCGTGTCGACGAAGGCGCACAGCCGGGTCGCGTCATACGGACACGGGCCGCACACGAGGCCTCCCGGACCGCCGGTGTAGCTCGCCGGGATGCCCGGGCACGGGTTGGCCGGGGGCGGGGGCGGCGGAGGCGGCGCCATCGCGAAGAGGCCGCGCACGGCCGGGGACAGCCAGTTGGCGATCGCCGGCAGCAGGCTTCCGGCCGGGAAGTGGCCGCCGGGCAGCGTGGGGACCAGGGTCGGCGTCCGCGTCGCCGTGAACGTCTGCGTCGGCGTCGCCGTGTTCGTCGCGGTGTTCGTGCGGGTGTTCGTCCGTGTGTTCGTCGCCGTGTTCGACGGCGTGTTCGTCCGCGTCGCGGTGTTCGACGGCGTGAACGTCCGCGTAGACGTCGCCGTCCGGGTCGACGTGAACGTCGGCGTGCGCGTGGCCGTGTCCACAGGGGTCCACGACGGCGTCAACGTCGGCGTCCGGGTAGCCGTGTTCGACGGTGTGAACGTCAGCGTCCGCGTCGCCGTGTTCGACGGTGTGAACGTCCGCGTCCGCGTCGCCGTTTTCGACGGTGTGAACGTCCGCGTCCGCGTCGGAGTTCTCGACGGCGTGAACGTCCGCGTCCGGGTGTTCGACGGCGTGAACGTCAGCGTCCGCGTCGCCGTGTTCGACGGGGTGAACGTCGGCGTCGGCGTGTTGGTGTTGGACGGCGTGAACGTCTGCGTCCGCGTGGGGGTGATCGACGGGGTCAACGTCTGCGTCCGCGTCGCCGTCCGCGTCGCCGTATTCGACGGCGTGAACGTCCGCGTCTGCGTGGCCGTGTTCGACGGGGTCAACGTCTCTGTCGCCGTCGCCGTGTTCGTCGGGGTATTGGTCGAGGTCAGGGTGGGCGTCCTCGTGTACGTGTTCGTCGGCGTGTTCGTCTGCGTGCTCGTAAACGTGTTCGACGGCGTGAACGTCGCGGTACTCGTCCGCGTGTTCGTCGGCGTGTTCGTCTGCGTGCTCGTGAACGTGCTCGTCGGCGTGCTGGTCGCCGTGTTCGACGGGGTCAGCGTCGGGGTCGGCGTGTCGGGGGGCCTGCCGTACTCGTCGATCTGCACGACCACGAAGGGATCCGAGTAGTTGCCGGCCACGATCTGCATGCGGAGCTCGCTGCCCGGCTTTGCGGGGCTGCGGTAGATGACCAGGCCCTCGTTCAGGCCGTGCGGGCCGAAGGCGCCGCGCCAGATGCCCGGACAGATGCCGCCCGGGCACGCGCTCGGATAAGGGAAACGCGTGTCCGGGTTGGCCGGGTTCTGCACGTACGGCGGCAGGTCGGGCTGTCCCGGCGTTCCGTAGATGTGGGGCACCTTGTGGCCCATCTGCAGGAAGCGGCCCTGCTGCACGTCCGGATACTGGGCGGCCGGAAAGACCGAGCTGATCGAGCCGCCGAGGGGATAGAGCTGGTCGGCGAAGTAGAACCACTCGAGGCCGCCGTTCTCGAGCGCGTCGCCCGCGACCGTCGCGCCGCCGATCGGGTAGCCGATGGGCGGCTGGCCGCGCGACGAATCACCGACGCTGTTGTCCGCCGCGCCGAAGGTCTGGTTCGGGTTGCGATAGTAGGCGAAGGCCCAGTTGACGCCCGCGGTGTTGGTCAGGACCTGGCGCAGAACGCTCTTGGCGACGCCGATCTTGGAGCCGACCGTGGCGACCGTGCCCTGCGGATAGATGAAATCGTCCATGAACGCCGGGAGGCGGTAGACGTCCGAGAAGTCGTTGTTCATGGACGTCGACGAGTCGAGGATCAGGAGCACGTTCGTGTTCGCGCCGGAGTTGGCCTGGAGCAGCTGCCGATCGTCGGGCCGGGCCGGAGAAGCCATGAGGAAGAGCAGCAGGAACGTGGCCGTCGCGCGGTGCCGCGCCGCGAAGCCCACGAGTCCCCGGGTAGTCGATCCATGTCTCATGGCTGTTCTCCTCAGAAGGGCAACCGGCCGGGCAACGGTCCGGCTTCGACGTCTGCAACCAGGGCCTTGGAATACTGGAGGAATTGATCGTCCTGCGAGCCCGTGGACCTCAGCTCGAAGCCCCACATGTACTGCGCCCGCTCGCCGGGGGCGTTGCCCTGGCAGCCGAAGCAGAGGCGGCGGTACAGGCGGCCCGGCGTCGAGACGCGCACCTCGATGTCATCGTTGCCGATGAACCCGAGCGTGGTCGCGAACCGATTGCTGGGCATCTTGAAGAGCAGGCTTCCCGTGTAGGTCGGCGCGGCCTTCGTGCCGAACTCGGGGCGCCCGAGGAAGGTCTGGAGGTCCGTGTTCATCTCGGCCGTGCCCCATCGCACGCCGGCGTCGGAGGCGTAGAAGCCGCGGTTGATGGACCACTCGTTGGCCGCGATGCGCGTCTCGGTCGAGGTGATCAGCATCAGCGCGATGCCGATGACCGTCAGGATCGCGAGCACGAGGATCGCGACCACGAGCGCGGCGCCCCGCTCCTTCCGTCTGTCTCTCTGCAGCATGGTCATCCCTGGAACGCGTAGTTGCGGAGGTTGATCTTCAGCGTCTGGACGCGGCGCCGGTACGTTCCGGGCGTGATCGGCGTCGCGGTGGAGTTCATGAGCTTGTAGCCCTGGGCCGCGGGCCCCTTGTACGTCGGGTCCGCGTCGCGGGCCTTGGCGAGCAGCGAGATCATCACGGCATGCAGGCGCGGGCAGTGGATCGCCGTCCCGTCGTGCGTCGGGTTGAAGGGGTCCTGCTGCTGGAACTGGGCGTCGTCCGGCGGCGTGAGCTCGCCGGCCCCGTTGGAGGCCCATTCGTCGCAGAAATCGGTCGTCGAGGAGTTCAGGTCCGGATCCAGGGCCGGATCGGGGGCCGGACAGCTCGTCAGGCGCGTCACGGAGCCGTCTCCGTCGCTGTCGATGCCGTAGGCGACCTGCATGTCCTCGACGTCGTCGGCCAGCCGCCCGACCTCGAAGGAATTGCCGCGGCGGATGCCCTGGGCGAGGAACGGGTGAAGGCCGGTCGGGTCCGTGGTCGAGTCCGTCGTGATGAAGAAGACCACGTCGTCCATGATCCCGGCGCGCTTGATCTGCTTGAACTGGAGGGCGTCGCGGCCCGGGGTCAGCGAGGGCAGCTCGACGTTGAAGCGCGGGCCGAGCGTCCCGCCGAAGTCCACGGGTCCGAAGGTGTTCCCGAGGACGAGGCTCGTCGGGCTGGTGATGACTCCGACGTTGTACGACGGCTGCGGATACCGCTGCAGACCGATCGGGGGCCCGGTGTCGCCGCAGGCGTGCTCGTCGGTGCCCGCGTTCTGCACGATGACGAACATCGGCAGGTTGTTCGTGACCGAGGCCGTGTACGCGTCGATCGCCGCGAACTGCGGGCGGGTCGCCGCATCGTTGTTCTCGTGGAATCCGTTGAAGGTGTTGCCGATGACGGGCAGGACGTTGAGCGTCGACGTGCCCGTGCAGGGCGCGCAGCCGGTCTGCTGGTCGAAGCCGATCAGCGGCGAGAACAGGACGCCGCGGATTTCGATCATGTCGGTGCCCGGGCGGACCGGCCAGGCCCTGTTCTGCGTGTCGGTGACCGTCACGCCGTTGACCACGTTGTCGTACGACGCCGAGGCCGGGGCGATTCCGGGCAGCTCGCGGTCGTTGCGATTCAGGACGGCCTGCGTCACGTAGAGGCCGCCCGCGCCGGCCATGCGGATGGCCCGCGTCATCTGGTAGATGCCGTAGCGCACGTTGCCCTGCGCGTCGGCCACGTCCGTCTCGTTCTTGTTGATGCGCGCGCTCGCGTCGAAGACGGCAAGCAGGCCCACCATCGCGATGAGCAGCAGCAGGGTGACGACGATCATCTCCACCAGCGTGAAGCCGGCGGAGGCCGAGGAACGCAAAGCGCGGTGCGTACGGTCGTTCATCTTCATCTTCAGTTCGTGTTGTTCAGGGGATCGGGGTTCTTCAGGAAGCCCGACACGCGCGCGGCCCGGGCCCCGATGCCGAGCCCCGTCCCGCCGCTCGCGGAGGTGACGGTCACGTCGATCCGCTTGAATTCGTAGGGCACCCCGGCGCCCACGTTCGTGAAGGTGTAGGCGGCGTTCGGGGCCGGGGCGACGCTGCGGAAGTGCGTGACCTCGTACGACCGCCGCAGCGGGTTGACGATCGTCGAAGGCAGGATCCCGGTGGTCGGATCCGGAAGGAACGGGGACAGCTCGTTGGGTGGTGTGCCCGTCGCCGGGTGGACGCCCACCGTCAGCTGGGGATCGGTGACCGGCAGGTTCATCAGCTGCTCCAACCGGTCGCGCGCCAGGTTGTGGATGCTGGTGTACTCGTTGGCCGCGTAGTTGGAGCGCACGCTCGCGATGAAGAGCGGCGCGATCCCGAGCAGAACGATGCCGAGCAAGGCCACGGCGATCAGCATCTCGACGAGGGTCAGGCCGGCTTGACGGCGATCGCGCTGGATGGTCATGGTCTCGCTCATGTTCAGTACCAGTCCACGGGAGTCACGACCGCGACGCGACCGCTCGTGTCGGCCTTGATCGTGATCCGGTTCGGCGTGACGGCGCCGACCGGGCCTTCCAGGATGTATTGGAGGCCGGGTGTCGGCTGGAGCGGCGGGTTGGCGAGGCGACCGTCGCCGCCGAAAGTGACGATGCCGCCGGCTGCCGTCGGAGTCTCGTAGAGCCGCGCCGCCTGCGACGGCAGCGTCAGGTTGATCGGAGCGCGCGTGGGCGTCGGCGCCGGAGGATTGGGCTCGAGCGTCTGGAACTGGACCGGCGGCCCGAGTGACGTGATGAGCACGCTGACGGGCCGGTTGCGGTTGACCGCCTTGACCCTGGCCGCGAGCAGCGTGGTCTGGATCTCCCGCGCCGCGCTCTTCAACGCATTGCGCTGTGAGATTTTCAGAAACCACGGGATCGCGACGAGCGCCATTGCGGCAATGAGCCCCATGACCACGAGCAGCTCGATCAACGAGAAGCCGCGGTTGCGCCGGGTGGAGTTCGAATGGAGCATCGCGAGCGTACTTAGAGCGATTCCCGTGCCGGGGCCTGCGATTGCCAGTTAAGCTCTTTGATTGCATATAGATGGGCTTTACCGGCAACAGGGCGCCGTTCCCGGAGGTGCCTATTTTCGTTACCGGGGGTAACATCACTGGGGCCCGCCTCGTCACCCGCAAAACGTCCGGTTCGGATCCCCGACTGCCTCCTCGACTCTCAAGCTTCGACTCCCTACACTGGATTGAACTTGATCGCACATGTGGCCAACTAGACGCAGCGCTACGGGCGCCGAGGCTCTCCTCGACAGATTGCGCTCGCGCAACTGGAAGACCGAGGTCGAGCGCGACGAGATCCTGAAGGCGGTCGGCGCCGCGCAGGAGCTCGAAGCGGACGACCTCGCGTGGCTCGCGGTGGATCCCGACGTGGCGCTGCGCCAGGCGGGCCTGTCGTTTCTCAAGCGCTATCCCTACGAGACCAACTCGGCGGCGATCTTCCCGTTTCTCGCCTCCAAGACCGAGGCCATCCGCCGCCAGGCGATGGCGTCGCTCGAGACGCTGGCCGGCGGCAGCTTCATCGAGCGCCTCCAGGGATTCCTGACCAATTCCGATCCGGTCGTCGTGCACGCGGCGCTCGACTATCTGCGCAAGAACCCGAACGAGCGAGCCCTCCCGTGGATCGCCCGGGTCCTGACCTCGGGGGCAGCGCCGGCGCTGCGCAAGAAGGCCTTCGCGATCGTCGAAGCGACGGCCTCTCCGCGCACGGCCGGGATGGCCCTGCACGCCCTCGACGACGACGACGAGCAGCTGCGCTACCGCGCGGTGCAGGTCCTCGCGAAGTACCCCGACGAGACGCACATCGGCCCGCTGCTCAAGCACTGCCGCAACGACTCCCACCGCGTGCAGGACGCGGCGATCGCCGCGCTCGGGCCGCTGCTGGCGAAGTCCCAGGCGCGCAACGACGAAGTCCTCCCCCTGCTTTCCGATTCCAACGCCAAGGTCCGGGAGCTCGCCTCGCGCATCGTCGCGACACAGGATCCCAGGAGCATCGCCGACGCGTTCCTCCGCACCTTCCGCACGACCTACGGGCCGGCCAAGGACCGGGCGGTCGAGGCGCTGCGCGAGCTCGGACCCCAGTTCATCCGTGCCTTCCTCGAGCGCGACCAGAGCGACGACCCTGTCGAGGCCGCGTTGGCCGTCTCGATCGCGGTGACGATCCGCTCGCCCGAGGCCGTCCCCCACTGCATCCGTTTCCTCTCCTCCGACGACTGGTGGCTGCGCGACCGGGCCGCCATGACACTCGCCGAAGTGCGCGACGAGTCGGCCCTGCCCTACCTGCTGAAAATGCTGGAGAACCCGGAGTCGAACATCTCGGCCGCCGCGGCCCTCGGGCTGTGGGGAACGCCGAAGGCGCTGCCCGGCCTGCTCGAGGCCTACAAGCAGTCGAACGCCCAGAAGGACCTGCGCCTGGAGATCCTCGACGCCTTCTCGCGGATCGACGATCCGCGCACGGCTCCGCTGCTGCAGAAGATCGCGCAGGTGGACCCGGATCCCCTCGTGCGCGACAAGGCCGCCCGGCTCTCGGCGGCGCGCTCGGGCGCCCAGGTGGTCAGCGGCTCCGGCGCGAGCGCCTTTGCGCCCTTCGACTTCGCGGCCAACGCAACACCGAGCCTCCCGGACCTCCTGCGCCACGCCCGCGCCATCGGCGCCTCGGACCTGCACCTTTCGACGGCCACGGTTCCGCAGATCCGGCTCCACGGAAGGCTCGGGCCCCTGCCCCTGCCGCCCTCGAGCCCGGAGCAGATGGAGGGGTGGCTCACGCCGATCCTCACGGAGGACCGGGCCGGCATCCTCGCCGAGCGCCGCCAGATCGACTTCTGTCACAGGGACGCGGAGCTCGGGCGGTTCCGTACGAACGTGTTCTTCCAGCGCAAGGGGCTCTCCAGCGTGATGCGCCTCGTGCCCTTCGACATCCCGAACCTGACGGACATCGGGCTGCCGGAAAGCCTCTGGGAGATCACGACGTACTCGCAGGGCCTGATCCTCGTGACCGGCGCCGCGGGCTGCGGCAAGACGACGACGCTCGCGGCTCTCGTCGACCGCATCAACGAGACCCAGCACGGCCACATCATCACCGTCGAGGACCCGATCGAGTACGTCCACCAGAACAAGGAATCGCTCGTCAACCAGCGCGAAATCCCGTCGCACTCGGTCTCCTTCGCCAAGGCCCTGCGCCAGTCGCTGCGCGAGGACCCGGACGTCATCCTCGTCGGCGAGATGCGCGACCTCGAGACGATCTCGCTCGCGATCACGGCCTCCGAGACCGGCCACCTCGTGCTCGCGACCCTCCACACGACGACATCCTCGTCGACGGTCGACCGGATCATCAACGCCTTCCCGCCCGACCAGCAGGGCCAGATCCGCATGATGGTCGCCGACTCGCTGAAGGCGGTCATCTCGCAGACGCTGCTGCCCCGGCGCGACGGGCACGGGCGCGTGGCGGCTTTCGAGATCCTGCGCAACACGCCGAACGTGGCGGGCCTGATCCGGGACGCCAAGACGTTCCAGATCCCCTCCGCGCTGCAGACCGGAAGCGCCGCCGGCATGATGCCCATGGATGGCGCGCTCCTCCAGCTGCTGCAGGACGGGATGATCGAGCCGCGAGTGGCCTACGACCGCGCGCAGCGCAAGGAAGCGTTCGAACCGTTCCTCGCCGCCGAGGAAGGAGGCGCCGCGTGACCGCGCCCGCCGGCGAAACGAACCGGATCGACCGGTTCCTCGCCATCCTTCCGAAGCGCGGCGGCTCCGACCTGCACCTGTCCGTCGGCTGTCCGCCCATCGTCCGCATCGACGGCGAGCTCGAGCGCATGCGCTACCGCGCCCTGACCGAGGGGGACTTCTACAACCTGCTCGGGCCGATCACGCCGCCCAGGATCTGGGAGTCGTTCAACGAGACCGGCGACGTCGACTTCGCCTACCAGATGGGTCAGATCGCGCGCTTCCGCGTCAACCTCATGCGCCAGGAGCGCGGATCGGCGGCCGTCCTGCGCCTGATTCCCTCGAAGGTGCCGACGGCCGAAGACCTGAACCTGCCGCCCTCCGTGGCCGGCCTCTACGCGGTCCCGCGCGGCCTCATCCTCGTGACCGGGCCGACGGGCAGCGGCAAGTCCACGACGCTCGCCGCCGTGCTCGACCGCGTGAACAAGCGCCTGGCGCACCACGTGATCACGATCGAGGACCCGATCGAGTTCGTGCACACCAACGACAAGGCGATCTTTACTCAACGCGAGATCGGGCCCGACGTCACGAGCTTCTCCGAGGGCGTCAAGGCCGCCATCCGCGAGGACCCCGACTGCCTGCTCGTGGGCGAGATGCGCGACCTCGAGACGATGCGCATGGCCCTGACGGCCGCCGAGACGGGGCTGCTCGTCTTCGCGACCGTCCACACCAACTCGGCGGCCAAGGCCGTGGACAGGATCATCGACGCCTTCCCCGCGGAAGAGCAGGAACAGGTGCGCATCGTGCTCGCCGAGGCCCTGCGCGGCGTCGTCGCCCAGCAGCTGCTGCGCAAGAAGGGCGGCGGCCGCGCCCCGGCCTTCGAAATCCTGCTCGGCTCCGCGGCCCTCTCCAACTCGATCCGCGAGGGCAAGACCAACCTCATCAACAACCAGATCGCGACCGGCAAGTCGAAGGGGATGATCTCGATGGACCAGTCGCTCACGGAGCTCGTCAAGAACGGCTCGGTCGAGGCGAGCGAGGCCCTGGAGCGGGCGATCGACAAGGAATCGTTCAAGGGGATGATTGCTGCGCTGCCTAAGGGCCGACCGGCAGCCTCAGCGTAAACACCGCTCCTCCTCCCGCCCGGTCCGTCACGTCCACCGTCCCTCCGTGCAGCTCCGCGATGCGCGCGACGATGGAGAGCCCGAAGCCCGAGCCCGCCGGCTTGGACGAATAGAACGGCAGGAAGATCTTCTCGCGCGCGGCCGTGTCCACACCGGCGCCGCGGTCCCCGATCGACAGTGTCACTTCGCCGGCGCCGTGGCCACCCGCGAGGGTGATCGCTCCGGGCTGCCCGCGGCGCGCCTCGGGCGTGGCCTCGACGGCGTTGCGCAGCAGATTCACGATCGCGCGCCGCAGCAGCACCGCGGAGCCCGGGACCTCCGGGAACTGCCCGGAGCGCTCGACGGCGACGCCGGGGTACGCCCGTTCGAGCTCCCCCGAGGCCGCCTCCGCGACGCCTTCGAGGTCGGTCGGCTCCGGCAGGAAGCCCTCGGGCCGGGCGAACAGGAGGAAGTCGTTCGTGACCCGGCTCATCTCCTGCGCCTCCTGGCGGATCGCGCGCACGTACTCGGCCGACCGCTCGGGGTCCGACGAGCGCAGCGCGAGGTCGGCGAAGCCGTCGATCGCGGCCGCCGCGTTGCGGAACTCGTGGGCCGCGCCCGCCGAAACCTGCCCGAGGTCGGCGAGGTGGCGGGCGAGCGCCACGCGGCCCTCGAGCTGCCGGATCTCGGTCAGGTCCGAGAAGAGCGCGACCGCCCCGAGGAACCTCCCGTCGCCGCCCTCGGCCGGCGTGGCCGTGACGCCCAGGATCCGGTCGGCCTCGTGCTCGCGCTGCCAGCGCACCTCGCGGCGGCCCGCGACCGTGCGCCGCGACAGCACCTGTTCGACGAGAGCCTGAAAGTCCGCCGCGTCGGCGAGGACGCGGCGGAATTGCTCCCCGCGCACTTCGCGCGGCAGCTTCAGAATCTCGCGCCCGGCCTCGTTCAGCTCGACGACCTGCCCCTGCGGGTCGACGGAGAGAAGGCCCGTCGGGAGGTTGCGCGAGAGCGTGCGGGCCGCCGTCTCGAGATCGTCGGCCCGCTCCTTCTCGCGCCGGGCCAGGCGCTCGAGCTCGCGCTCCTTCTCGTGCAGGGTCGCGATCGTGCTCTCGAAGCGCGCCAGCAGGAACTCGCGTTCGTCGCCCGACTCGCGCAGGGACGCGGGCGCCTCGCCGGCCGCCGCGAGCAGCCGGTCGTAGGGCTTCAAGAGCGAGCGCAGGTAGAGCGCGGCGAGGATCGCCAGGGCGACTCCCGCCAGCGGGATGAAGACCGTGAGCCGCTGCGCGTACTGGCGCAGCGCTCCCCCGGCGCCGGGATCGAGCGCGATCACGAAGAAGCGCTTCTCCGTCGCGAAGGTCGCCACGAGCAGCTGCGGCTTGGACTCCCACGCGTGGGTGATGCGGCCGACCGGCGGTCGCGGGTTCTCGAGCGCGCGCGGCGCGTCCCCCTGCCCGAGCGCGCGCAGCCGCGCGCCGCCGCCGTCGTAGAGCGCCAGGTACACGACGTCGGGTTCGATCGCGGCGCGCTCCATCGTCTCGTCCGTTCCGTCGGCGCGGCCGCTCGAGAGCGCGATCCGGTGCAGCATCTCGTCGGCGCGGCGCTCGGCTTCGTCGGTCCCCCAGGCGACCGCGCCGCGGAAGAAGAGCAGCGTCAGGAAGTTCAGGAAAAGGATCAGGATCAGCGCCAGCCACAGGAAGAGGCGCGACTCCCTCCGGAACGAGCGGGGAACGGCGGCAGGAGGAGCGCCGCTCACGGCCACAGCGCCCGGTACCGCGCAAACAGCGGGTCGGCGAAGAACCACGACGCGATCGCGCCGAGCGCGAGGAAGACGCCGAACGGCAGGCGCATCTTTCCGTCGCTGCCGCGCGCGAGCATGAGACCCACCCCGATGACGCTGCCCGAGATCGAGGCGGCGAGGATCGTCGCCAGCACGCCGATCGGGCCGAGCAGCGCGCCGATCATGCCGAGCATCTTCACGTCGCCCAGGCCCATGCCCTCCTGCTTGGCGATCTTCTCGTAGAGGAACGCCAGCAGCCAGAGCCCCCCGGCCCCGAGCGCGGCACCGAGCACGGCCTGGAGCGGCGTGCGCCGCAGGGAGAAGAAGGACAGCGCGATCCCGACGGCGATCCCCGGCAGCGTGATCGCGTCGGGCAGGATCTGGAAGTCGTAGTCGATCGCGGAGAGCGCGAGGCCGGCCGAGCACAGGAAGACGCCCGTCAGGAAGTCGCCCCAGCACGGCGCGGCACGGAATACCAGGACCCAGAGGATTGCGTTGGCGAGCTCCAGCATCGGGTACCGCGCCGCGATCGGGGCGCGGCAGGACCGGCAGCGCCCGGCGAGCAGGATCCACGAGAGCACCGGGATGTTGTCGTAGGCGGCGATCGGCTTGCCGCAACGCGGGCAGCGCGACCCGGGGTATGCCAGCGACTCGTCGCGCGGCAGGCGGTGCACCACCACGTTCAGGAAGCTGCCGACCACCAGGCCGAGCAGGCCGGCGGCCACGAGGCCCAGCGTCCCCAGGGCGGCGAGCGGCGGCGTCACGCGGACCTCCGGGTCCGGACGGGCTCGCCCGAGTGCCAGAGCCCCAGGGCCACGAGCAGGGCGATCACGGAGATTCCCGCGCCCGCGTAGAACGACGTCGGGCGATAGCGGAACACGACGCGGTGGCTTCCCGCCGGCAGCGCCACCGCGCGGAAGAAGCCGTCGGCTCTCAAGATCGGCAGGGTGCGCCCGCCTTCTTCCGCGACCCAGCCCGGATAGTCGAGGTCCGCGAGCACGAGCAGGCCCGGAAAGCTCGCCGTCACCTCGGCGACGACCCTTTCGGGCGCGTCCTCGACGAGGCGGGCGAGCAGCATCGGATGCTCCTCCGGGCCCGCCGGGGCCGGCACCGGGCGCCGGTCGAGCAGGACCTCGCGCGTCAGGTCCACGTCGCCCGCGGCCACGCGCGCCCACGCACGGCGCCCGTCGGGCTCGACGCGATAGCCGCGCACGAACGAGAGCCGCGGCAGATAGGGCGTCAGCGGAGCGCGATAGAAGTCGCCGATCTTCCGCGAGGGCAGCCGCGCGGGCGCAAACGGCGTCCAGAGAGCGCGCGCGCCGGCGGCGCCCGCCGGCAGCGCGTCCTCGGCCGGGCCGATCGACGCGGCGATCATCGCCGCCGCGGCCGTGGGCAGCGGGGCCGCGGTGCGCACCGTCGGGACGCGGCACAGCAGGTTCGTGTATCCGAGCAGCGCCTCGCGCTGACGCGCGAGCATCGCCCCGTCGAAGCTGCCGTCGCGCAGGACCCAGCCCCAGAGAGGGCCCATCGGCGGCGTCACCACGCGGCCCGGAACGCGCGTCAGCGGCGCGACGCCTTCGGGACAGGCCGTCACCTGTGCCTCGGGCGCGAAGCGCGGCAGGCTCTGCAGCGCCAGGCCGAGCGCGCCCACGAGCCCCGCGGCCGCCGCGGCTCCGAGGAGCGATCCGGCCAGCGGGCGCCGGCCGAGACCGAGGGCCAGGAATCCGAGCGCGGCGGCTCCCGCGCAGCAGCACAGGCGCACCGGCGCCGGAAGCGGCGACACCGCGGCCCCGGCGAGCGCCGCAACGGCGGCGGCGCCGAAGAGCGCGCGGACCCGGGCGCCCGCGGGCGAGAAGCGCAGCGCGTCGAATCCGAGGCCCGCCAGCGCGGCCAGCCCGAAGGAGCTCCATGCGAGCCACTTCGCCGGGTACCGCACGCGGTCGAGCGGCGGGAGACCACGCAGCCACGCCCCCGGAGGGCCCGCCGCGGCGAACAGGATTCCGAGAACGACGAAGAGCGCGAGGACGCGCGCGAGGCGCCGGCGATGCTCCTCGAGGAACGCCGCCGCCGCGGCGACGAGCACGAAGGGCGGCAGGAAGAGCGTCGCGAGGTAAGACCCGCCGAAGGAGGATGGCGTGAATCCGGACATCGTGCCGGCATCGCGCCAGGTCAGCGCCCCCGCGTCGCGCTCCTCCGCGGAGAACGCCTGGCGGCGCTCCGAGTGAACCGCGAGCTCCGCCATCGGCACGATCACCCACGCCGCGAGCGCGAGCCCGAGGCCCACGCCCGCGGCGAACCGGCGCAACCGGGCCGCGCGCGGTTGCGCAACGTGGGGCTCCGGGAATTCCCCGCTCGGGCTCCACGCGAGGACCCCGGCGAGAACGACCGTCGCCGCGGAGATCTCCGGGCTGCCCGCCATGGCCTGCAGCCCGACCAGCGCTCCGAAGCCGAGGGTCGAGCCGCGCGACCGGAATCCCGCCCGCGCGAGAGCCGCGATCCCGGGCAGGTAGGCCCAGGCGCCGAAGTGGTTCCAGTAGACCGACAGCGAGGCCGCCAGACCCGACGCGGCGAAGGCCGCCGCGCCGAAGAGGGCTCCCGCGTCCGACACGTTCTCCTCCTTGAGGAAGCGCCGCGCTCCCCACGCCGCGATCGCAAAGTGGAGCAACAGGAAGAGTGCGCCGGCCAGCGCCGCCGAGTGGAGGAGGAAAAGAAGGGTCGGCGGATAGAAGACGCCCGACTGCCCGTTGGCCAGCCACGGCTCACCCGTTCCCGACAGCGGATTCCAGAGCGGGATCTGCCCCGCGCGCAGGCGCTCGGCCGTGTAGAGCTTGAGCGGGTAGAAGAAGTCGCCCTGGTCCCGAAACGAGGGCGCCCGCCTCGACACCAGCGCCGGCGCGAGCCAGAAGACGGCCGGGGCAAGCGCCGCGGCCCCGCAAATCCCGGAGAGGAGCCGTCGGCCGAACCGCACGCTTCCGATTCTAAACCGTTCGGAGTCGACTAATCCTGGGTTCCCTCGGGCCACTGCAGGAAAACGCCGTCGGAGAAGAGGATGTCCTGGTTGAAGTTGGTCGTCGTGCCGCAGACGATCGCGTTGGCGACGCCGTTGCGGCCGAGGCTGCGGACGTTGTAGTTCACGCCCGCCGCGTCGACCCTGTAGCGCAGGAACGTGCCCCACCCGTCGCGCACCGGGGCCGGGGCGATGTAGGTTGGCGTCAGGTTCGTGAAGGAATCCTCCGCCAGGAAGGCGCCCTGCGACGTGAAGAGGCCCGAGGCGCACGCGGCCGCGGGGTACATGGAGTTGTCGACGTGGTACGCCTCGATCGCGACGGCGAGGGCCTTCATGTCTGCCATCGTGCGCTTCTGCTTGCCGCGCTGCACGGCGTTGAGGAGGTTCGGCAGGGCGATGGCCGCGAGGATGCCGATGATCGCGATGACGACCAGGAGCTCGACGAGCGTGAAACCGTTGCGGTTCTTTTTCATGATCAAGAAAAACGGCCCCCCTCGGGGCCGTCTCCGTTCGTCACGGTGAAAAGACTCAGTACTGGGTGCCTTCCGGCCACTGGATGAACGTGCCGTCGGCGTAGATGATGTCGTCGTTGAAGTTCGTCGTCGTGCCGCAGTTGACCGTGCCGGCCGAGTTGTCGCGACCGTAGGACCGGATGCGGTAGTCGTTGCTGATGTTGCCGAGCGCGTAGTACATGAACTTGCCCCAGCCGTCCGACTTCGGGGGCTGCGCGATGTAGGTCGGCGTCAGGTTGGTGAACGACGCCGTCGTCAGGACGTTCTCCGTGCCGCTCGTGAAGATGCCCGCGTTGCAGGTCGCGGCCGGGTAGTTGTTGTTGTCGACCGCGTACGCTTCGACCGCCGTCGCCAGGGCGCGCATGTCGCTCATCGTGCGCTTCTGCTTGCCGCGCTGCACGGCGTTCAGCAGGTTCGGAATGGCGATGGCCGCCAGGATGCCGATGATCGCGATGACGATCAAGAGCTCGATCAGGGTGAAACCGGACTCGCTCTGATTGTTCTTCATGGACTTGGTGCCTCTCGTCGGTCTAAAGAGCAAGCCCTGAGCCAGTCGGGCCGGGGCGGCAAAATGCCTGTTCCCAGTGGTTTGGAACGTAGCGCACGCAGCAGACCCCAAAAAATTGTCAGACGGACGAAGCCTGACTGACGAATGAGCGCACAAAAAGCAAGGGCCCCGATTGCTCGGGGCCCCTGCCGAAGGATCGAATCCTTGCTGGCTTAGTACTGGGTGCCTTCCGGCCACTGGATGAACGTGCCGTCGGCGTAGATGATGTCGTCGTTGAAGTTCGTCGTCGTGCCGCAGTTGACCGTGCCGGCCGAGTTGTCGCGACCGTAGGACCGGATGCGGTAGTCGTTGCTGGCGGTGCCGAGCGCGTAGTACATGAACTTGCCCCAGCCGTCGGTCTTCGGGGGCTGCGCGATGTAGGTCGGCGTCAGGTTGGTGAACGACGCCGTCGTCAGGACGTTCTCCGTGCCGCTCGTGAAGATGCCCGCGTTGCAGGTCGCGGCCGGGTAGTTGTTGTTGTCGACCGCGTACGCTTCGACCGCCGTCGCCAGGGCGCGCATGTCGCTCATCGTGCGCTTCTGCTTGCCGCGCTGCACGGCGTTCAGCAGGTTCGGAATGGCGATGGCCGCCAGGATGCCGATGATCGCGATGACGATCAGCAGCTCGATCAGGGTGAAACCGGATTCCCGCTTCTTCATTAGTAGCTCCTATCGTTTCCTATTCGTTCTTGACTCGACATGTAATGAAGCAAGTCCGGAGCCATGCCGGCACCACTTTCTAAACTATTGATATCAATTGGCTTAATGTCGAATCGGGAAGGCCCGCGACGGCCAAACCAGTCAAACAGTGTCAGGCCCGCGGCGACCCTGGTGACAATTAGTGGGCGCCGAGGGTCGCATATTCCAGGAGCGCGTCGCTGAAGAGGGAGACGCCATCGAGGTAGTCGCGCAGGTAGATGCGCTCGTCGTTCCAGTGACGCCGCGCGGAATCGGTGATGTTCATCGGGAACGGCGAGAAGCCGTAGACCTGCATCCCGGCGTTGCGAAAGATCAGGGACGTCGTGAAGCCTCCGAAGCCCGGCACCGGACCGAAGGGCACCCCGGGAAAGTGGGCCTCCGTGACGCGCTGGAGCAGGTCCGTCAGAGGGCTCGGATACTCGCTGGCTTTCGTCGGCCCGCTGTCGAGGATGCGGACCACCTTCAAGCCGCTCTTCTCGGCCGCGGCGGCGATCGGAGCAAGGTAGGGCAACGGCGGCACGCCCGGCGGCACGGAGATGGTGGCGTAGCGCCGGACACGGCCCGGGCTGTCGGGATGCTCGTACGGTTCCGACCAGTGGAGACGCGCCTCGAGAAAACTGCCGTAGCGGTCGGGCAGGATCGCGAGCTCCTTCGGGTCCGCCAGCACACGGTCCAGATGACGCAGGGGCTCCGTGTACGGGCTCGGCAGGTGATTGGCGAGCATGTCGAAGCCGGCCACGATGTGCGGGTGGGGCGTGACGGGGGGGGACGCGATCAACGCGACGCCCGCTACGAACCTCTCGAGGGCTTCCTTTGTCGCCCCTTCGATCTCGACCGAGGCATAGCCCCCCTGCACCGTCTCGATGCCCCAGAAGCGGGGCGTTCGCAGCAGCAGCTCGGTCGTTCCGCCCTCGTTGATCACCCAGCGAACCCCCTTGAACCACTCCGGCCGGTGCGCGAGCAGCCACCGGGAGCCCCACTTCTGGTCGACCTCCTCGTCGGCCTCGGCCAGAAACAGGATGTCGGTCACGGGAACGATGCCCAGGCGATGGACGTCCCGCATCGCCAGCGCCTCGGCCAGCCCGAGCGACTTCATGTCGTACGAGCCGCGCCCGTAGAGATAGCCGAGGTGGATCTTCGCTTCGAAGGGCAGCGCGTCCTTCCAGTAGGCGGGAAACGCGTCCGCCACGTCGACGTGGTTGAGAAGCAGCAGCGAACCTTCCGACGTCCGGCCCGGCAGGCGGGCGAGCAGATTGCAGCGTCCGGGCGCGGGGCACACGACCTCGTTCTCGATGCCCTCGCAATCGAAGAAGCGCTTCAGGAACTCGACTCCGGCCCGTTCGCCCCTGGCCGCCGTCGTGTCGATCTTCACGTACTCGGCCAGCAGGCGCACCGATTCCTCGGAGAGCCACTCCGACGCCGGCCGCCGCAGGTCGGCCGCCTGGCCCGTGGTCAGCGCCGCGGGCGCGCGCTTGCAGGCGCAGAGGACGACGAGCGTCGCGGCAACGGCCCGCGCGAGCGCCTTCAAGGCGCGCCCTTCCCGCGCCGCGAGACGAGGGCCGCCCCGACCAGGATCATGCCGAAGAGCGCGGGGCCGAACCGGGAGACCTCCCAGCCGGGAAGCGTCTCCTCCCACTCGACCCGGTGCCGGCCGGCCGGAATCGGCACGGCCGTGAACGCGAGGTTCGCCGGCGCGGTCTCCACCTCTTTGCCGTCGACGCTCACGCGGCGGTAGTCCCAGTACGCTCGCAGCACGAAGAGCCAGGTCGGCGCGGGGGCATCGGTCGCGATCTCGAGCCGCGCCTGCGTGCGCCGCAGGACCTCGACGCGCCCGGCGCCGGCGCGGCCCTCGCCGCTCCGGCCCGTCTCGATGACCAGACCGCCGGGCGGGATCTGGCCGATGCGCGACGCCGCCGCCACCGCGCTGGGTGATTCGACCCAGGAGGTCGCCAGACGGATGTCCGGAAACGGCTGCTCGTGCTCGTCCCAGTCCTGCGCGAAGTTGCCACCGAAGCGATGGTAACCGGGCAGCGGCTTCTGGGTGGGTGCCCGCACGCACCAGCGCAGCGCGAAGGCGCCGAAGAACGACTGCGAATCGGGATAGCTGGCGGCGACACCCGACAGTTTCCGGAGGCTCTCGACGCGGGCCAGGTCGCCCTCGTCGAAGTCGTAGTTGAAGACCATGCCCCGCTGCCACAGCACCGGCGTGTCGTGGACCCAGTCCTGCCGGGCCGCCTCCCATCCGTCGCCATACCGCGTGTTGCGCGGGGCCTCGATGGGACGGTAGATCTCGCCGCCGAGCGTTCGGTACGCGCCCCCGGGGTCGGCGCGCGTGATCAGGCGGGCGAAGGCAGTGGGCCCGAGCGTCGCGATTTCGGGCGCCGTGCGCGCCATCGGCCGGTTCGCCGCGATGGGAACGAGCGTGAGCAGGACGATGGCGATCGCCCGGGACGCCGTCCGCTTGCGCAGGAGGGCGAGCGCCACGAGCGTCGCCACCCAGAGCAGGCCCGCCGCGCTGAGCGCCAGGGGCAGCGAGGCGGCGGCGCGATCCGGATAGGGAGCCTCGCCGCCGACGAGGTTGGCGGCGAAGCGGCCCACGGCGCCCGGCCAGAGAACGGTGGCAGCGGCCCCGAGGGTCAGCAGGACCGCCACTCCGAGCGCGATCCGCCCGCGGGCGCGTTCGCGCAGCAGGTCGAAGCCCCAGGCCGCAAAGATGGAGAGCGCGAGCACGAGGGCGACGGCGAACTTCTCCGGATTGCGCAGCGGCAGCGGCGAGTGCCACGCGCCCCAGGCCTGCGGCAGGAAGGTCGGCAGGACCGAGGCCGCGAGGGCGAGCAGGAGCAGGGCCCGCGCAAAGCGCAGCCCCGGTTTCCGGGTCCGCCAGAGCGCCGCCGCGGCGATGACGGGCAGGGCGCCGACGTACAGCGTCCCGAACAGACCCATGCCGCGGTAGTTGTGAACCGGTCCTCCCCAGAGCTCCCACGCATCCAGGCGCCAGGTGGGTCCGAAAGGGTAGGGAATCACGAACTCGAGCAGCCGCCAGGGCGTGATCGAGTAGAGCATCGCGTTCGAGAGCTTCATGCCGAGGACGCCCCGGTTCGTCTCGGGAATCCAGAGCGCGGTCGCGAGGATCTGGGGCGCGGCCGCGAGCGCCGCGAGGGCGACCGCCGCCGTCAGGCGGCCGAGCGAGCGCAGGCCCTCGGCTTCCTCCTCCTCGAGCGCGGCCCAGAGCGCGGCGCAGGCCAGCGCCACGGCGATCGTGAAGACGTCTGCGGCGAGCAGATCGAGGGCGAAGAAGATCGCGAGGCCGATCACGCCGCCCGCGCCGCGCCGGCCGCGCGCGCGCCGCATCTGCCACAGGATCCACGGCAACAACGTCATCCCCGGCTGGATGTGGGGATAGAAACTCTCCGACACCGACACGCCGCTGAAGACGTAGGTGACCGCGCCCAGCCACGCGCCGCCCGGCGAAACGCCGAGTATCTGGAGCAGCAGCAGCATCCCGATCCCGGCCGCGATCCAGTGGACGACGGGGTCGATGCGGAGCGCCGTCGCAAACGGCAGGCGCGAGAGCAGGATCCTCCCCGGATAGAACGCGCCCATGTTCGGGTTGGGCGCGAGCGGCCGGCCCCCGGAAATCTCCGGCGTCCACACGGGCAGCTCGCCCGACGCCCACGCGTCGTGCACCGACTTCTCCATCGGGATGTTGTAGGCGATGAGGTCGCGCCCGGTGAACACGCGCGAGAAGAACAGCGGGTCCGCGTAGACCACGGCCACGAGCGCCGCGAAGAGAAGGCCGGGCGCGAGCGAACGCAGACGGCCGCTCAAGAGGCCTCCGCGCGGCGGCGCCCGAGCAGGATCGCGGCCGCCAGGACGAAGAGAGCGGGACCGATCCAGGACAGAGTGAGACCGGGGACCCGTTCGCGCCACTGGATGCGATGCTCTCCGGCCGGAAGCAGCAGCGCCGTGAAGGCGAGCTGTGCCGGGACCGTTTCCACCTTCCGGCCGTCCACCTGGACGTCGCGGTGGTTCCAGAAGGCCCGCAGCACGAAGAGCCATGCGGGCGCGGACGAGGATGTGGCGAAGAGGAGCCGCTCCGGGCTGCGCTCGAGGACCCGCACGGAACCGACCGTGCCCCCACCCGACCCCGAGCCGCCCGTCTCGAGCACGACCTCGTCGCGCGCGAGCGCCGGCAGGCTCTTGAGCGCGGCGACGGCGTCGGGCGCCTCGCGCCATCGCGACGCCAGGCGCGCGTCGGGCAGGGCCGCGGCGTTCTCGTCCCATTCCTGGAGGGCGTCGCCGCCGAACCGGGAAAAGCCCGGGAGCGGCTCCTGTCCGCGGTAGCGGATGGCAAAACGCAGGCCGAGCGACGCAAAGAATGAAGACCCCGACGGATCGCCCGCCGCGAACGCGGAGACGCGCCGCAGGCTTTCCACGCGGGACAGGTCGCCGCCGTCGAGGTCGGAGTTGAAGACGGTCCCCCTCGACCAGAGCGACGGCGTGTGAAAGTACCAGGACCGCCGCGCGTACGCGACGCCGTCCGGATCCGAGCCGCCCGCGGCGTGCTCGAGCTCCGAGGGCGCGCGGTACCGCGACGCGTCCACCGCCCGAAATTCGGCCACGGGGTCCCTGCGTGCGATCGCGCGGGCGAACGCGGTCGGGGAGAGCGCGGCGTCGTCCGGATCGGTGAGGGCGATGCGGCGCGTCGCCAGCAGCGGCAGGACCGCGAGGATCGCCGCGGCCGATCGCCGCCGCGATCCCGACCCGGATCCCAGGATCGCCAGGGCACCGAAAGCCGCCATCCAGCCGATGCCCGCCTCGGCCAGCGCGGACGGCGCCTGCTCCGGCGCCCGAAGCTCTCCTGCGGGCCCGGCGCCGAACGCCGCGGCGAGCGCGCGGACGGCCGCCGGCGAAAGCGCCGCGCCCGCGGCGAGCACCGCCAGGATCGCGGCGGCCCCGAGGGCCAGGCGCGCGCTGCGTCGCGGCGACGGCGCGATCCGGTCGAACCCGAGGCCCGCCTGCAGCGAAACGGCGAGGACGAGTCCGACGACCAGCTTCTCGGGGTAGCGCAGGGGGATCGGAGACGCCATCGCGCGCAGCGCCGCGGGCGCGAACGTGCCAGCGGCCGCCAGCGCCGCGCACAGTCCGGCCAGCGCCGCGCAGAAGCGGCTGCCCCGCCCGCCGCGTCCGGCGGCAAACGCGATCACGGCGAACGCGCCGCAATAGAGGGTCGCGAAGAAACAACGCACGACGCCCGCTCCCCAGTTGCGCGAGGCCTCGAGGGACCACGTGTCGCCGAACGGATACGGCACGGCGAACTCGAGCAGCCGCCAGGGCGACAGGGAGAACGTCAGGGATTCTCCGACGGACAACCCCGTGACCGCGCGCTGCGTCTCCGGCACCAGCAGCGCCGTGGCGCAGATCTGGGGCGCCGCGAGCAACAGGGCGAGCGCCACGCCCGCCGCCAGCGCCTTCGCGGCCCTTCCGCGATCGGTTCCCCGGATCTCGAGCAGGAGCCAGGCGGCGGCCGCGATCAGCGCCACGGCGATCGAGATCGCGTCGCCCCCGAGCAGCATCAGCCCGTAGACGACGCCGATGCCGAGCGCCCGGCGTCCCGCACTGCGGCACGGGCGAACGAGCGCCCACAGCGCCCACGGCTGCAGCGCCGCGCCGGCCTGGAGAGGAAGGTAGAAGACCTCCGACACCATCACGCCCGAGAAGGCGAACGTCCCGGCGCCGATCCATCCGGCCTCGCGCGAGGCGCCGAGCGCGGCGCAGAGTGCCATCATTCCCCATCCGGCGAGCACCCAGTGCACGACCGGAAACAGACGCATCGCCAGGGGAAAGGAGACCCGCGACAGCAGCGGCCGCAGCGGATAGAACGCCCCCGCGTTCGGATTCGGCGCGAGCGGCCGGCCCCCCGACACGTCGTCGTTCCAAGCCGGAAGGCGGCCGCGCGCCCATGCATCGTGCGTGGCCTTCTCGAGCGGCATGCCGTACGGCAGCAGGTCGCGCCCGGCGAAGCTGCGCCGCAGGAAAAGAGGATTGGCGTAAGCCGCCGCGACGAGCAGGGCGAAGAGCAGGGCGGGAAGCCACCGCGGTAGAGCCGGCTTCATCGACGAAAGCTGCGGTTCCACCGGGGTTAGGATAGAGCATCGAGCCCCAAGTACAAAGCTGGCCGCGCGCGAAAATCGCCGGCCTCCTCCTCCTCGTCCTCGTCTCGCTGGGCGCGCGCCTGTACCTTCTCCTCGAGCGCCCGCTCTGGCACGACGAGATGTTCACCGCGTGGGCGTCGCGCCTGGCACCCGCGTCGCTCGTCGAGACGCTGCGATCGGACTCGGGCCCTCCGCTGTTCTACCTGGCCGAGCAACCGTTCGCGAAGGCGGCCGGCGCGCCCGCGCGCGACCCGCTCGTGCGCATCCTGCCCTTCGCGGCGGGCCTCGCGCTCTTCGCCGCGGCGCGGACGCTGCCCCGCGGCCCCGCGCGGAAGTGGTGGATCGCGCTGTGCGCGAGCTTTGCGCTCGTCAACCTCTATGCGGCGGAGGCGCGAGGCTACGCGCTGCTCTCGCTCCTCTGCCTCGGAATCTTCCTCTCCGCCGCCGCCGGACGGGAGACCGCCGGCCGTCTCGCGGGGCTCTTCGCGCTGGCCGCGGCGGCGCTGTGGCTGCACTACCTCGCGCTCGTCGCGGTCGGCGCCGCGCTCCTGCTGGCGCTCGGCCTTCGCCGGCCGCGGTCCGCGCTCGCGCTCGGCGCGGCCCTCGCGGGATTCGCGCCCTGGGCGCCGATCCTCCTGGCCCAGCCCCGCGCAGCAATGGCGTGGCTGCGCGATGCTCCCGCGGCGGCGCTGCCGGGGTTTCTTTCCGCGCTCGGCGGCGTGGGCCGCGTTCCGGCTCCCTTCGGCCCCGCCCCGCCGGAGATCCTGTTCGTCTCCGGCGCCCTGCTCGGAGCCGCGCTCGTCGCGCTGCTCCTGCCCGCGGCGCGCGCCGACGCCGCCGTGCGCGCCGCGCTCCTCTACGTCCTGCTGGTCCTCGGCCTGACCGTGGCCGCCTCGTTCTGGCGCCCGACGGCCTTCGCCGGCCGCAGCGAGATGGCCGTGCTGCCGGTCTGGATGTGGGCCGTCGCGCGAACGGCGGCGGGAAGCCGCGGCGTCGAAAAGGCGGCCGCGCTGGCTTCGGCGCTCGGCCTCGCCGCGACCCTCTTCGTGGCGGTCGGGCCCCATCCGCGGTCGACGCCGAGCGCGGCCATCGCGAGCGTGGGGCGCCTGTCGACTCCCGCCGACACCGTCCTGGCCGGGCCCGGCTTCGCCCTGCCGGCCCTGCTCGCGGCCGATCGGGGCCGGCTGCCGGCGCGGATCGCGGCGCTGCCGGCCGGAGACGCGGCGCATCCGGGCTGGTTCGTCGCCACGCCGCCCGGAGCCGCGGAAGAAGCGTCGATCGCGCGCGCCATGGATGGGATCCCGTCCGGCGCCCGCCTGTTTCTCGTCCTGCCCCCGTCGCACGACACGCCAGGGATCATGCGCGTGCTCTCGTCGCGGGGAACGATCCGCGAGCTCGTGCGTCAGCCCGACGGCGTGCTGCTGGTCTGGAGCCCCGCGCCCGATTCCGGCGGCGCCGCGGCCAGGGCGAACCGCGCCTCCTGAAGGAACCAGAGCAGGGCCGCGGTCCACGCCGCCATCGCCGTCGCCGCGACGGGCAGCTCGACGAGCCGCGCCTCGTTGACCATGAACGCGGCGCCGACGGTCGTCAGCAGGACGTAGCCCGCCGAGGGCACGAGGCTGCCGAGGGCCATCGGCCACAGCAGGTACTGGGCCGCGAAGCCCGGCGCGAACACGAGCTGCGCGAGAAAGACGAGCAGCGCCGCGCGCGGAAGGCTCACCCGCTCCCCGATCGCGATCGCCGCGGCAACGGCCCCGAGCAGGATCAGCAAGGGGGCGGCACGCCACCCGTCCGGAAACGCGAAGAGGGACTGGATCCCGCCGGGCCGCTGGCCGGACGGCCCGCCGAGCCCCGTTCCGTACAGGAGGACGTTGTCGACGATCGCGCCCGACGCCGCGAGAAAGGGCAGGAAGGACAGGCCGAACATCGCGTAGGGCGCGAGCACGAACGGCAGCGGAAGTCCGCCCGGCCGCCGGCGCCGCCAGAACAGGAGCGGCTGCAGCGCCGTGACGTGCTTGATCAGCAGCGATAGCGAGAGCGCGCCCGCGGCGGCCCATCGACCCCGCGCCGCGGCGCGCGAGCTCGACCGGATGGCGAGCAGTAGAAAGAGGATCGACACGGCGTCGAACTGCCGCATGTAGCAGGCCACGAGCACCGAGACCGGATTGGCGAAGTAGAGCAGCGCGAGGCGGCGCGCTTCGGCGTCCGGCGCGCCGCGATCGCGGGCAAGGGCCCGCAGCACCAGCGCGGTTGCGGCGTCGGCCGCCGTCAGCAGCAGACCGATGAGCAGCACGAACAGCAGCATGCGGCCGCCGGCGAGCCACCACAGGCCCGCCACGACTCCCGACCACAGCGGGCTGTAGTTGTAGCGCTGCGTCGCGCCGTACACGTTGTGGCCCGCCGCGACGGCCCGGGCCACGACCGAATAGGAGATTGCGTCGTAGGTGACGATGGGCTGCGAGCACCACGCGACGCGCAGGACCAGGATGAGGGCGAAGAGCAGCCGGAATCGCGCCCGATCCATCGACGCCGTCAGGGCTCCCGGCGGGCGACGGCGAGGAGCGACATGCCGACCGGGGGCGGATTCTGCTCCTCCCGCCGCAGCAGCGGCAGCATCAGGCGAAACGCCGCGAGCTGGCCCGCAGGCAGAACGCGCCGCCGCAGGATCTTTCCGTTCACGTACCAGCCGAGGATACCGGCGCGGTTCAGGAACCGGCAGTCTTCGAGAGTGAAACCCGCGTCGCGGATCTTGCGCTCGAGCTCCGCCTTCTCGTACCGGCGGAAGTGGCGCAGGTGCACGTCCAGGGTTCCGTAGAGCCAGGCGAGCGCCGGCACGAGCAGCACCAGGCGGCCGCCCGGGGGCAGCAGGGCGTGCAGGTCGGCGAGCGTCGCAACGTCGTCCTCGATGTGCTCGAGCACGTTCAGGCAGACGACCGTGTCCACGCCGAGCGCCTTCAACTCGGCGCGCCCGGCGGCGTCGAGGGGAAAACGGTACGAGGCGACCCGCACGCGCGCATCGTCGCGGAAGGTCCCGCGCAGGTACTCGAGGGCCACCGGGTCGAGGTCGGAGGCCACGACCATCTCGCGCTCGCGGCCGGTCAGCTGCCTCGTCATGTTGCCGAACCCGGCCCCGATCTCGAGCACGCGCTTGCCGAGGACCGGGCGGAACCGGTCCGCCAGCCAGCTGTTGTACGGCTCGAGGCGCGCCATGCGCGCCAGCGTCACGTGGCCGACGTTCTTCGGGTCCTCGGCCTCCCGCGTCGAGTGGCGGATGATCGTCCAGAGCGCCGAGAAGGCGTCCTTCCAGCCGATCTTCTTGCCCTCGTCGTAGGTCCGGCCGTAGTAGGAGATCGGCACCTCGAAGATCCGGTAGCCGCGCCGCGCGACCTTCGCCGTGATCTCGGGCTCGATGCCGAACCGGCGCGACTCGATCGTCATTGACTGGACGACCTCGCGGCGGAACATCTTGTAGCAGGTCTCCATGTCGGTGAGGTTCAGGTTCGTGACCATGTTCGACGCGAGGGTCAGGAACCGGTTGCCGACGGTGTGCCAGAAGTAGAGCACGCGCCGCGCGCCGCCGCCGAGAAAGCGCGAGCCGTAGACGACGTCGGCGTGGCCCTCGGCGATCGGGGCGAGCAGCTTCGGGTACTCGTGCGGGTCGTACTCGAGGTCGGCGTCCTGCACCACGACGACGTCCCCGAGGGCGTGGCGGAATCCGACCGACACGGCGGCGCCCTTGCCCTGGTTCGACCGGCTGGAGGAACACGCGGACCCCGTCCTTGCCGTCGAGCTCGCGCAGGATCGTCGCGCGTGCCGTCGGTCGAGCCGTCGTCCACGATGATCATCTCCTTGTCGATCGGGACGTCGAGGACCCGGCGGACGATCTCGCGGACCGTCTTCGCCTCGTTGAAGACCGGCATGACGACGCTCAACTTCACCGATTTCCTCCCAGCTCGAAGAGATAGATCGAATACCCGACCCGACCGACGGGACGCCCCCGCTGCGCGAGGTCCCGGAGCAGCGCGTCCAGGGCCGCGGCCACGTCGTTGGCCCCATGGTAACGGTAATACTCGGGCCCGAGGGCCAGGAGAAAGGCCGAGACCGCGACCAGCCGCCCGCGCACGACCGGCTCGGCGGCGAAGTCGTTCACGCCCGTCCGATACAGGACGTCGTCGCCCCCGAAATAGGCGATCGTCGGGTCGGTCACGCCGCGCCGCTTCAATTCGTCGGCGAGACGCGCCAGATCCAGCCCCCAGTCCACGTTCGAGTCCGAGAGCATCGCGCGCGCCTTCTCCGGCCCTCCCGCGAACGGGTTGAAGTAGGACAACTCGTGCGGGTGGATGCGGACGAGCTCACCCGCCGACACGAAGGGAAGGGCGCACAGGCAGAGCAGCGCCGGCCGGGCCGCCGGGCCGGCCGCGTCGCGGACGCGCCGGAAGAGCCCCGCGCTCGCCATGGCGATCAGCGGATAGACGGGCAGCATGTGGCGGATCCCGATGTTGTAGGTGGTTCCGATCGAGGCGAGAAAGAGGACGCCCGCGGGCAGGAGGAAGAGCGCGGCATCCGCCCGCGCGGGCTTTCCGCCCACGACGAGCCCGACGAGCAGCGAGCGCCGTCAACAGCAGGAACGCGACCGAGCTCTTGGCGAGATACGCCACGAAGAAGTAGAGCGGGAACCCCTCGGGCGAGGACTTCCCGAACAGAAAGTTGACTCCCCCGCCGACGGCGTTCTGCCGCGCGACCGCCGCGATGCCGCCGAGGTAGTGGGCCAGGGGCGGCGACACGTCCACGAGTCCCTCGATCGCGCGCGAGAGTCCGGGGGCGCCGCGGCCCGCCACCATCTCGTGGATGACCTGGCGCTGCTCGCCGCGGTCCATCCGCGAGGTCACCAGCGCGTAGACGCCGAGGACGACGCCGCCGGCCACGAGGAGCGCGCCGGCCCAGCACGCGAGCGCGCGCCCGGCCGCGCGCCCCGGCTGCGCGTCCGTCCGGATTCCGACGAGGGCCTGCAGCAGGAGGATCGGGACGAGGTAGACGCAGGAGAACTTCGTCGTCAACGCGAGGCCCAGGACGAGGCCCGCGGCCGCGACGCGCCCGGCGGAAGGATGGCGCCAGGCGCGGTCCCACGCGAGCACCGCCGCGAGGAACGCGAGCGCCGCGCCGAGATCCGTGTGCACCACGCCGGCGTGCGCGATCAGGTTCGGGTCCAGGGCCAGGATCGACAGGGCGAAGAGAGCAGGGCCGTCTCCGTAGCGCGCCCGCGCCGAGAAAAACACGAGCAGCAGCAGCGTGGCGAGGACCGCGAGGAAGGGCGCCCGCGCCGCCGCCGCGATCGCGTCGGGAGAGACCACGTTTTCGAAGAGAAACGCGTGGCCAAAGGGCGTGAAGCGCTCGCCCATGGGGATGTGCGGGGGCGGCGGGGGCAACCGGAGCGCGTCGAGACCGAGGCCCGCCAGCGCCTTCATCAGCGGCGGATGCTCGATGTTGACGATTGCCGTGCGGCCGGAGACCTCGAGGTAGCCCGAGAGGATGTGGATCGGCTCGTCGGCCGAAAGCGTGTCGCGCCGCGCGTGGTCGCGCACGGCGAAGAGGGCGAGGGCGGTGATCGCAAACGCCGCCGCGATCGGTGCCCGCCGCCTCAACGCTTCGGGCCTGCCAGGATCGAATGCCGGACCAGGGCCGAGATCGCCGAGAAGCCGTCCTTCAGGCGGATCTTCTTGCCCTCGGCGCGCGACCTGCCGAAGTACGAGACCGGAACCTCGAAGACGCGAAAGCCGCCCCGAGCCACCTTCGCCGTGATCTCGGCGTCGATCCCGAAGCCCCGCGACTCGAGGTCGAGCGACGGCACGACCCGGCGGTGGAACGCCTTGTAGCAGGTCGCCATGTCCGAGACGTTCAGGCCCGTGACCACGTTGGAGATCAGCGTCAGCAGCCTGTTGCCCTGCTGGTGCCAGAAGTTCTGCACGCGGTGCTCGGCGCTGCCGGCAAAGCGCGAGCCGAAGACGACGTCCGCCCGGCCGGCCTCGATCGGCCGCAGCAGGATGGGGTACTCGGCGGGGTCGTACTCGAGGTCCGCGTCCTGGATGACGAGGATCTCGCCCCGGGAGGCGTCCATCGCGGTGCGCACGGCGCGGCCCTTGCCCATGTTCTTCTCGTGGAGGATCACGCGGACGCCGTCCTTGCCGTCCCAGGCGGCCAGCTTCTCGCGCGTGCCGTCGGTCGAGCCGTCGTCCACGACGACGATCTCCTTCTCGGTCCCCTCGCTCGCGACGAGCCGGAGAATCTCGTCGATCGTGCGGGCCTCGTTGTAGACGGGGATCAGGACGGAGAGCTTCACGGCTTAGCGAGAATGATACGCGATACGGCATCCCGGATACGGGATCCCGCATAATGGAACGGATGCGCTGGAAGGCGGCGGTGTTCGTCCTCGGGATGGCCGCCGCGATTTTTCTCGGGGTCGTCCTGCGCCTCCACACGCGCGCGCAGGCGGCCGCGGGCGACCGGGTGCATCCGCTGGACTCGGACTCCGCGTACCACATGCGCCGCGCGCGGTTCGCGGTCGAGCGCTTCCCGCGCACGATCCTCTTCGATCCGCTCATGAACTTTCCCGCGGGAGGCGTCGCGATCTGGCCCCCGCTCTTCGATCTCGCGCTGGCGGCCCCGGCGCGCCTGGCGCACGGCGCGGATGCGCCCGCCGGCGCCGTCGAGCGGGGCGCGGCCTGGGTGCCGGTGGCGCTCGGCGCCGGCGCCATCGCGCTCGCCGGCCTGCTCGCCCGGCGGCTCTACGGCCCGGCCGCCGGCGTCGCGGCCGCCCTCTTTCTCGCGGTGTGTCCGGGGCACATCCTCTGGACGCAGTACGCGCACACCGACCAGCACGCGGCCGAGTCCTTCTGCGGCCTGCTCGCGCTCTGGCTCTTTCTGCGCAGCCGCGAAGAGCCCGACTCCCCTGGCAACGCCGGGCGCGAGGCCGCGGCGGGCGGCGCGCTCGCCGTCGCGGTCCTCGCCTGGCAGGGTGCGATCTACTGGGGAGCGATCTTCGCGCTCGCGCTCGCCTGCGAGGCCGCGCTGACGCGCCGCTCGACGCTCCGCGCCGCGGTCTGGACGCTCGGCCTGCCCGCGGCGCTCTCTGCCGCCGCCACGGCCGCATGGCTCGGCTGGCTCTCGCCGCCCCTGACGTACGTGTCCTTCGGGTTCTTCCAGCCGCTCTTTCTCGCGGCGCTCTGCGGCGGGACGGCGGCGCTCGGCCTCGCGGCGCGGGCGGCCCGGGGCGGATCCACGCGCCGGGAGCGCGCCGGCACGCTCGCGGTGGTCGTTCTCGCCGCCGCCGCTACGGCTGCCGTTCGCCCGGGACCTCGCGGCGGGTCTCGTGAACGGCGTCGGGTACGCGGCGGGAACCACCCACGAAGTCGCGGGCGACGGGATACGTCTCGTATCCGAAGGACTGGCTCAAGGGGATCTTCGAGACGAGGCCGCTGCTGGCCGACGGCTTCGGCCTGCCGATGCGGCAGCTCTCACCCGGGTTCTTCCTCGCGCCGCTCGCGGTCCTCGCCTGGATCGCGCGGGCCCGCCGCGGCGAGCGGCCCGGCGTCCACGCGGCGCTCGCGATCTGGGGGACCGTGACCCTCTTTCTCGCGCTCTCGCAGCGACTGAACGTCTACTACGCCGCGCCGCTCGCGGCGCTCACGCTCATCGAGGCCGTCCGGGCGCTGCAGGCCCGCCTCCCGGGGCGGGCGCTGGCCGCCGCGCTCGGCGTCGCGCTCGCCCTTCCGATGGCTCCGGGCCTCGCGAACGAGCTCGGCGCGACGTACGTGCCGGGCTCGGACTTCTTCGCCACGCTCGAACGGATGCGGACCGAGCTGCCGCACGCCGTCGACGCCTATGAAGCGGGCCTGCTCGGGCCGCCGCCCTTTCCCCCGGCGCTTTCCCGCGCCGCATCGGTCCTCGCGCCGTGGTCGCTCGGCCACTTCATCCTCTACGAGGCCGAGCTGCCGGTCGTGGCGAACAACTTCGGATACGGCTTCCTCGACTCGATCCGCTTCTATCTCGCCGATTCGGAGGACGAAGCCCTCGCGATCGCCCGCCGACACCGCGTGCGATGGGTCGTGGCGACGGACCTGGCCCCGCGCATGAACGATTACGCTTCGTACGTCGGCAAACCCGCGTACTTTCCTTCGGCCGCGGGCGGCGCTCCCGCGCCGGCCTACTTCGCCACGATGCAGTCGCGGCTCTACGACTACGGTGGACAGGGTGTCGAATTGCCGGGCGTGACCATTGCGCCGCTCTCGAAGTTTCGCCTGCTCTTCCACTCGCAGAGCGCGGTTCGCCGCGGCGAACGCTGGATTCCGCGCTGGAGCGTGTTCGAGGTCAGCGCGGAGTAGGCGGCCCGAGCCAGCGCCACACCCGGAACGCGAGGCTCTTCTGCTCCGGCGTCGACGCCTCGAGCACGACGGCACCGAGCTCCTGGCGCGCGTCGTCGCGGCCCGAATAGGCGCCGAGCACGCCAGCCCGCCAGAGTCGCCCGAAATAGGGGACCTCCGGCGGCCGCAGTACGAGCACGACGAGCGGCGCCATGCCGATGAGCGCCGCGAGCGCGACGGACGGCCGGGTGGGGACCGCGGCCCGGACCGTCTGCCAGAGGGCGAAGGCCGTCGCAGCCGCCGGCACGAGCAGCGAGAACGCCGGCCCGGCGCCGAGGAGCAGGCCGACGTTCGGCGCGACCCACCCGCGCGCCAGAAACCACGCCGATCCCGTGGCCGCCGGCCAGGGGATCTCGAGCGGAAAGTGGACCCAGGTCGCCGTCAGCAGAGCGTGCCCCGCGACCGAGAACACCGCCGCCGCCAGGAAGAGACCGCGCGAGAGCGGCGTCTCGAGCGCCCACGCGATCGGCAGCGCCGCGAAGAACAGGACGGGCAGCAGATACCGGCTGCCCAGGCTCCATCCGCCGTGCCAGTTCGGGTAGCCGCAGAGCGAGACGAAGAGGATCGTGACCGCGGCGACGACGAACCACCAGTCGGCGCGGGACCGGCGGCTCTTCCACCAGCGCGCGAGGCCCACGGGCGACCAGGCGAGAAATGGCGAAAACAGGAGCACGCCGCGCGCCGGATCGAGCAGGTAGGAGAGGGCGATCCGAGGGCTCGGCAGCGCGAGCCCGAAAATGCCGCGACTCGCGAGCGCCGCGTATGCGGGGTCCGCCTCCTTCGCCGAGGAGAGGGTCCACGGAGAGCCGAAGCAGACCGCGTCGTAGAACAACAGGAGCCCGAGCGGCGCGGCGGCCGCCAGGACGAACCCCGCGAATCGCCGGGGCGAGCGCCCGGCGAGCGCGCGCAGCCCGAGGGCGAGCGCCACTGGCGCGACCGTGTACTCGGAAATCGCCGCCCATCCCGCGAGCAGCCCTGCGAGCGCCGCCGACGCGAATCCGCCGCCGGACGCCGACTCGGCGCGCCGCAGCGCGTCCCAGGCGAGAAACAGGAGCGCCGCGGTCCATGCGTGGCTGAAGAAGGAGCGTGCGTAGAAGAGAAACGGCGTGCCGAGCGCCACGGCGAGCATCACGAGCGGGGCGGCCCCGGCGCCGCCGCCGGCCTCGGCGAGGCGGACCGCGAATCGGCGCAGCGCGATCCCGCAGGCGAGGGAGACGGTCAGCAGGCGCATCAGCACGAACAGGGCGCCCGAAGTCCCGGCGTCCGGCATCGGCAAGACGGTGCGCAGCGCGCGGTAGGCCGGGTAGGCGGCGAAGGCGAGCCCGGGCGCCTTGTTCGAATAGAGACGGCCGCCGGATTGCGCCTTGTCCTCCTGGTTGCCGAGAAGCGGCACGGCCTGGTCGATCGAGAACGTCTTCCACTCGGCCATCGCCACGACCGTCTCGAAGCGCGAGAGCTCGTTCGGATTGGCCCAGGGCGGAAAGACGCCGGTGAAATAGAGACAGAGCAGCACGAACACGCCAAGGACCGCGGCGACGGCCCGCGGACCGGGCCCGCTCTCGGCGCTCATCGAGCGGCGCGGCGCTCGGCCTGCCACCAGGCCACCGTCTCGGCCAGCCCCTGGTCGAAGCCGATCCGCGCGGTGAACCCGAACGCCTCCCGGGCGCGGGTCGTGTCGAGGCGGCGGCGCATCTGGCCGTTCGGGCGCGTCGGGTCCCAGGCGATCCGGCCCGTGTAGCCCGTCGCCAGCGCGATCCGCTGCGCGAGGTCGCGGATCGCGATCTCGGAGCCCGTTCCGACGTTGACGGGCTCGGGCGCGTCGTAGCGCTCGGCCGCCAGCACGACCGCCTCGGCGGCGTCGGTCACGTGCAGAAACTCGCGCGTGGGTGAGCCGTCGCCCCAGAGGACGACCTCGGCGAGCCCTTCTTCCTTCGCCTCCGCAAACCGCCGGATCATGGCCGGGATCACGTGGCTCGACTCCGGGTCGAAGTTGTCGCCGGGCCCGTAGAGGTTGACCGGGATCAGGTAGATTCCGGCGAACCCGTACTCCTGCCGGTAGGCCTGCAGCTGCACGAGCAGCATCTTCTTCGCCAGGCCGTAGGGGGCGTTGGTCTCCTCCGGATACCCGTTCCAGAGATCGTCCTCGCGGAACGGAACGGGAGTGTCGCCGGGGTACGCGCACACCGTGCCGAGACAGACGAACTTCTCGACACCCTGTCGGCGCGCCGCCTCGATCACGTGGAGTCCCATGACCGCGTTGTCGTAGAAGAAGCGCCCCGGGTGCAGCCGGTTCGCGCCGATGCCGCCCACGGCGGCCGCGGCGTGGATCACGCAGTCTGGCCGCGCATCGCGCAGGCACCGTTCGACCGCGCCCGCGTCGCGCAGGTCGACGTTCTTCGCGCGCGGCGCGAGCACCGCGGCGGGGCGCTCGCGTTCCAGGCGCGCGACGAGGTGGCGCCCGAAGAAGCCGCCGCCCCCCGTGACGAGGACGCGGCGCCCGGTCCAGAAGCTCACGGCGGGCCGGCCAGCGGGCCCGCGGCGGCCTCGCGGGCGGCGAGCGCGAGGTCCGCGTCCGTCATCAGCTCCACGAGCGCATCGAACCCGACCGACGGTTTCCAGCCGAGCGTCTCCGCCGCCCGCGACGCGTCGCCGCGCAGGTGCTCGACCTCGGTGGGCCGCAGGTACGACGGGTCCACCTCGACGAGCACGCGGCCGCTCGCGGCGTCCACGCCCTTCTCGGCGGAACCGCTCCCCTTCCAGGTCAGCGTCCAGCCGGCGCGCCCGAAGGCGCGCTCGCAGAATTCCCGCACCGAGTGGCTCTTTCCGGTGGCGATCACGTAGTCGCGCGGCTCGGGCTGCTGCAGCATGCGCCACATCGCCTCGACGTAGTCCTTCGCATAGCCCCAGTCGCGGCGCGCCTCGAGGTTGCCGAGGTAGAGCCGGTCCTGAAGGCCGTGCCGGATCCGGCCGACCGCGCGCGTGATCTTGCGCGAGGCGAAGGTCTCGCCGCGGCGCGGCGACTCGTGGTTGAAGAGGATGCCGTTGACGGCGAATAGGCCGTACGCCTCGCGGTAGTTGACCGTCATCCAGAACGCGTAGACCTTCGCGGCGGCGTACGGGCTGCGCGGCACAAACGGCGTCGCCTCGTTCTGGGGCACCTGTCGCGCGCCCCCGAACATCTCCGAGGACGACGCCTGGTAGATCCGCGGCCGGATCTGCAGCTCCCGGATCGCCTCGAGCAGGCGCACGGCGCCGAGTCCGGTGACCTCGCCCGTGTACTCCGGAGTGTCGAAGGAGACCTTGACGTGGCTCTGCGCGCCGAGGTTGTAGATCTCCTCCGGGTTCACCAGGCGCAGCGTCCGGTTGAGCGAGGAGGCGTCGTTCAGGTCCCCGTAGTGCAGGATCAGTCGCCGGCCGACGGCGTGGGGATCCTCGTAGACGTGATCGATGCGCCCCGTGTTGAAGGACGAGGAGCGCCGGATCAGACCGTGGACCTCGTACCCCTTCTCGAGCAGCAGCTCGGCCAGGTACGACCCGTCCTGCCCGGTGATCCCCGTGATCAGCGCTTTCTTCACGAAGCCGCTCCCTCGAGCCGGTCGCGGCCGGTCCAGCGGTTCCACTTGAACTTGAGGAATGCGATCCACGACATGCGCACGAGCAGGAAGCCATGGCTCATCAGCCGCACCTTGGAGACCCCCGCCGTGCGGCGCGCGTAGCGCACCGGCATGTCCACGATCGGCAGCTTCAGGCGCGCCGCGCCGAAGAGCAGGTCGAAGTCGCCGAAGGGGTCGAAGTCGCCGAAGTAGGCGCGGTTGGCGGCGATGCGCTCGTAGTCCTTCCGGTAGAGGACCTTGGTCCCGCACAGCGTGTCCTTCACTGGCTGGCCGAGCAACCACGTGAAGGCGAGGCTGAAGCCCTTGTTGCCGCAGAGGTTCAGGAACCGCATGGACTGCTCCTCCATCGGGTAGACGAGGCGCGATCCGTTGACGAACCGCGCGCGGCCCTCCGCGAGCACCTCGACGAACCGCGGCAAATCCTCGGGAGCGACCGTCAGGTCCGCGTCGAGGATCATCACGATGTCGCCCCGGGCCGCGGCGAAGCCCTTGCGCACGGCGTCGCCCTTGCCGAGCGGGAGCATGAGGTCGGGGTCCGCGGCCGCCGCCGTCCCCGGCGGCGTCTGGTGGATCAGGCGGATGTCGCGCGCGCCGCGGTGGCGCGCGATCGCCCGCTCGATGCGCTCGACGGTGCCGTCGGTCGAGTGGCCGTCCACGAACAGGATCTCCGTGTGGCGCCCCATCTCCGGCAGCCGATCCACGGCGTCGTCCACGTTGCCCGCCTCGTTGCGGCACGGGATGACCACCGAGACGCTCGGATTCTCGAGCGCCAGGGGTCGCCCCTCCTCGGGCCCGGCCACGGCGAACTGGACGAGGCAGAAGTGCTTCAGGCCCGGCACGCGCGGGGCGATCGCATTCACGGCGCCGGAGAGGAGCGGCACGTCGACCGGAAGCAGGAGCTCGCAGCCCCGCGCCGCCAGCGCAAATCCCGAGAGCGCGAGGAGGTTCTCGAGATCCTGCATGCCGAGCCAGTTCTGGTCGGGCTGCGGCATTTTCCAGCCCAGGCGCTCGGCCAGGCCGAGCGCGCCCTCCCACAGGAAGTTGTGGTACGTCACGATGATCCGCGTGCCCGCGTGGCACACCGCGTGCAGCCCGCGCAGCGTCGCATAGACGTCCTGGAGATGCCCGACGAGGTCGCTCGCGACGACGTAGTCGAAGGTGCGGCCCTCGAGGTCCAGGGCCTCGGCGTCGCCGGCGGCGAAGCGCAGGTCGGGATACTTCGCGCGCGCGCGCTCGATCATCGCGGCCGACAGGTCGATGCCGAGACTCCCCGAAGGATCGGGCGAGAGCGCAGCGAGCAGGTCCCCCGTGCCGCAGCCGAGCTCGAGCACGCGCGCTCCCGGCGCGACGAAGCGGCGGCACAGCGCCTCGATCGAGCGGTGGTAGTACCCGCTGCCCGACTTCCAGCGGTCGCGCTCGGCCGCGAGCGCGTCGAAGTGCCGGGCGCGCCGCCGCTTGCGCTCGGCGGTTTCGTCGGCGAGCCGGCGCCCCGGCGTGGTCGAAGGCGGCGGCAGGTGTTCGGTCTCGAGCATGTGTGGCAGGTCGCGACATGATCGCACTAACGGTAGACTCGTCTCAATGTCCCGGCGAGTGCGCGCGCTATTGCCCGGCTTCGCCGTGGTCGTGCTCTTCGCCCTCCCGCTCCTGCCCGAGATCCTGGGATCGCGCCGGCTCATCTTTCGCGACGCGCAGATCACGCACTGGCCCTGGCGTCAGGAGGCCGCGCGTTCTCTCGCCGCGGGCCGCGTCCCCTACGTCAACCCCGCGGCCTCGGGGGGTCAGCCGCTGCTCGCGAACCCGAACGCCGTGCTGCTCTACCCGAGCTTTCTGCTCGAGCGGTTCCTCGCGCCCGAGGCCGCGTTCAACCTCCACTACCTCCTCCACGTCCTGTGGGCCTTCTTCGGAGCGCGGGTGCTGGCGCGCCGGTGCGGCCTCGGCGCCGGAGGGTCCTTCCTGGCCGCAATCGCCTACGCCTTCTCCGGAATGATGCTGTCCTACGGGTCCGCCTTCATGAACTCGTCGGCGGCGGCCGCGTGGCTGCCCTGGTGCGGGGCCGCGCTGCTCGACCTCGGGAGAGCCCGCGACCTCGGGCACCGCCTGCGCGCCGCGACGGCGGCCGGGCTCGCGCTCGGCCTTCAGCTGCTCGCGGGCGAGCCGGCGATCTCGCTGGTGACCCTGGCCCTCGGAGCGATCCTGCTCGTGGCTCCGGCGGCGGCGGCCCCGGGCGGGCGACGGCTGGCGCGAATCTTTAACGCCCTGGCGGCGAGCGTTCTGTCCGGGGCCCTCGCGCTCGCCCTGGCCGCCCCGCTGCTGCTTCCGCTGCGGGCCGTATTCCCGCTCACGTACCGCGGGCAGCATCTCTACTCCGAGAAGGCCTCGGGGGCGGCCGCGTTCTCCGCCGACCGGGCGGTCGAGTGGGCGCTCCCGCGGTTCGGCGGCAACCCGGACCTGCTGGGCGGCGGCGCGAACTGGCTCGCCTCGGTCGGGCGGGAAGACTTCGTCTACATCTGGTGCGTGAGCTTCGGCGTCGTGCCCCTGCTCGTCCTCGTGCTCGCCGCGCTCCGGAAGGACTTCTGGGACCGCCGCAGCCGCGCGCTCGGCGCGGGAGGCCTGCTCGCGCTCGGCCTCGCCTTCGGATTCTCGCTGCCCTTCTACCGGTTCGTCTTCGCCGTCGGATTCCTGCGCCGGCTGCGCTACCCGATCAAGTTCTACCTGCTGACGACCGTCTGCGCCGCCCTGCTCGCGGGCCTCGCGGGCGAGTCCCTGGCCCGGCGGCGCCTCGGCCGCAGGGAGGCGGCCGCGCTCGCCGCTGCGCTCGCGGTGTTTGCGGCGGCCTGGATCCTCGCCGCGCCGGGCGGAGCGCTCGACCGCTGGGCCGGGCCCCTCGCGCAGCAGGTCTCGGACGATCCGGCCGCGTTCCTTTCGGTCTTCCGGGGCCTCGTGCGGGGCGACGCGCTGCTCGGGGCGCTCGCGACCCTCTGCATCGCGGTGATCCTGCGGCCCGGAGCCCGGCCGAGCGATCCGTCCGGCGCCCTCGGCGTGCTGGCGCTGCTCTCGTCGTTCACCTGGGGCCTGCCGCTCTTCGTTTCGGCTCCCGCCAGCAACCTCGCGCGCCCGCCGGCCCTCGCCCGGCGCCTGGAGGGGCCGGGGCGGCTCTACGTCTCGCCGCGCCTGCCCCGGTTCGACCCCGCGGCGCTGCACGCGGGAACCGACGGCGAGCTGCCGCGGGCCAGCCGCGTGGCCCGGATTCTCATCGAGCAGCTCGTACCGCTGACGGGCGCGCCGTTCGGTGTCCGCTACATCTTCGAGAACGACCCCGACGGATCCTACGGCTACTTCAACCGGCTGGCGGGCGAGGCGGCCACCGCCTCGACACCCGCCGAGCGCGACCGCCTTCTCGTTCTCTACGGAGCGCGGTGGACACTGGCCGAAGACGGCGAGGCGCATCCGCTCTTCACCGGGCTCACGGGACTCGAGATCGCCGGCAAGCGCCTCGTCCTCTCCGAGACCGCCGCGCCCGTGCCGGAGTTGCGCTGGGCCGGACGCGCCTGGCGCCGCTCCGCCCTCTCGGCGACTCTCGAGCTCGTGCGCTCGGACCGCTTCGACCCGCGCGGGGACGTTGCGCTGCCGGGGCGTCTGGCCGCAGACCCGGCGGCGCCGTCCGTCCCGGCGCGCGTCCAGGTGGAGTCGGTGGAGGCGGACCGGGCCGCGGCGACCGTCGAGGCCGAGGGCGACGGGCACCTGATCTTCTCGCGCACGTTCTTTCCCTCCTGGCGGGCGCGACTCGACGGCCGCCCCGCGCCGGTCGCCGTCGCGAACGCGCGGGAGCTCGCCGTCGCCGTCCCCGCGGGAAGGCACCGCATCGAGTTCGAGTGGGACGGCGCTCCGTTCCGGCGCGGCGTGGTGCTCCAGGCCGCCGCCCTGCTCGGCGCGGCCGTCCTCGCGGCCGCCGCCGGCGCCCGCCTACGTCGCGGGAAGAAGCCCCAGGTGGGACAACAGCTGCAGGTAGATGTCCGGCCGGCATCCGTTTAGCGGGATGACGCCCCAGGCGTAGTAGACCGAGAGCGCGACGTAGAACGGGAACATCCAGCGGAAGGCCCGCGTGTCGATGACGTCCCGGAACCCCACGATCAGCGCGAACGGCGCCATCGACAGGAAGTAGCGGCTCCAGTCTTCCGTCGAGAGGCAGATGTGCAGGCCGAGCTCGAACAGGCAGTAGGAAAAGATCACCGGGAACGGGCGCAGGCGGAAGGTGCCGACGGCGTAGACGAGCGCCAGCAGAATGTGGAACTCGACCTGGTGGTACAGGCCCTTCTGGAAGAGCACCGGAAGGAACCCGAACGGAACGAAACGCGCCAGCTTCTCGCCGTGCGGCGAGAAGTATGCGTAGAAGTCGCCGAACCGCACGGCGCAGAAGAGGAAATACCCGAACAGCCCCGCGGGGATGAGAAAGAGCCACGGGATCGAGCGCCAGCGCCGCCGCGCGACCAGCAGGACGCCAAAGGCGGGAGCCAGCATCAGGCCGGAGATCCGGGTCAGGGCCGCCAGCCCCGCGGCCACCGACGCGCGGCCGACCCGATCCTTCTCGAAGAAGTAGATCGCCGCCAGGGTCGCCGCGATGTAGAGCGCCTCGGTCGCGCCGGTCGAGCGGTACAGCAGCCACCGGGGCGGCAGGAAGAGGAACACGAGCGCCAGGAATCCGGGCGACGGCAGCTTCCAGACGTCGCGCGCCAGCCGGTAGAACAGCAGCACCGCCGCCGTCGCGGCGAGGATCGAGACGAGCAGCAGCGCGCGCTCGTAGCCGACGACCGCGAGCGCCCGGACGCAGAGCGGATAGAACGGCAGGTAGCTCGCGAAGAAGCGGACGTTGTAGACGTAGGCGAGCAGCGGGTTGTCGGGCCGGATGTCGTACAGCGTGCGGGCCGCCGTGAGGTAGTTGGGCCCGTCCCAGAAGCGGTAGACCGGCGCCATGTCGGCGAGGAAGGGCAGGTAGACCAGGAACGATCCGCCCACGCACGCCAGCGCGAGCCAGATCTCGGGCCGCGCTCCGTAACGGCTGCGCGCGGTCACGCCGGGAACCGCCGCGAGCGCGAAAGGGCGCGCAGGTCCAGGGCGAGCCACAGGATCGCCGCCCACCACACGCCGTACCAGCCCGGCAGATGCGGCATGCCGGGCGCAAGGCCCGAGATGGAGACGAGGGCGACCGTCGCAATCACGCTGTACACAAGATACCCCGGCCCTCCGAAGAGCGCGCCGAGCGCGATCGGCCAGACGAAATATTGCCGGCCGATTCCCGGCAGGAACACGAGAACCACGAGAAAGAGGAGGAGGCTCGCGCGCGCCGGCTCGATTTCCGCCCACCGCAGCAGGACGACGGCGCCGAGCGCGGCCGCGGCGAACAACGCGCGCGGAACCCAGAACGGCACGCCCGGAAGAAGCAGCAGCGCGTCCGTCCCGTAGAGGCCGCCGAGGCCCCCGTACAACAGAACGTGGTCGCGGATCGGGCGCCACGATCGCCAGAACGGAACGAAGGACGCGAGAAAGACGGCGTACGGCGCCGCCACCCCGACGAGGCCGAGGCCGCCCTTCCGGCGGCCGTGCAGGAAGAGCAGCGGATGAAACGCCGCGACGTGCTTGACGAGCAGCGAGGCCGCCAGCGCCGCCGAAACGCGGGCCGGCCGCAGGGGCGCGGCGCGAAAGAGCAGGATCGCGGCGAGCAGAAGGAGGATCGCGATCGCGTCGAAGGACCGGTGATAGCTCGAGAGCCACACCGAGACGGGATTGGCGAAGAAGAGCAGCGCCGCCCGCGCGCCGGACTCTCCCCCTCCCCCGAGCCGGAAGAGCGCGAGCGCCGCCGCCGCGTCGGTACAGAGGAGCAGGACGCCGACGGCCGTCGAAAGCGAAACGCCGCAGGCCCTCGCACCGGCGTCGAGCAGGGCCAGCAGGCCGGCCCACACCGGCGAGTAGTTGTACCGATCCGTTCCGCCGTACGGATTGCTTCCCGACGCCATCACGCGGACGACTTCCCGGTACGACTGGGTGTCGTAGTTCTCGGAGAACGCGCGGAAGAAGGCGAGCCGGATCAACAGCGCGGCGAGAAAGCCGAGCGCGATCACCGCGCGCCGACGCCCCACGCCTAACCGGCCTCCGCCAGCTCCGGCCAGCCCGTCGTCACATGGCCGCCGCGGCCGGGCAGCCGCGCCGGGCCGATGTCGCGAGCGGGAACCCGGTCCCGGTGCGCGAGCGCCTCGCGCGCGAGCTCCGACAGCAGGACGAAGGCGACGCGGTCCGCCCGCCAATCGTCGAGGATCCGCCCGAAGAGGCCCGCCTTCGATCGGCCCTCGACCTCGGCGTGGATCGTGTGGACCTCGGTCCCGCGGATCGCCGCGCGAAAATACGATCGCTGGTCTTCGTCGCCGCGCAGGTTTTCCCAGGCGAGCGTCTCGTCGAGGGTGGGCAGCGTCGTCGGGATCTCGAGCGTGGGAAACACGCGCTGCCCCGACCGGGGGAAGAAGGGGCCGCCGCACCGCGTGTCGGACGTGAAGAGGAGCGACCGCTCCTGCTCGGCGGCGAGGGAGAGGGCGTTGGCGGTCCAGCCGGGGGCGGCGCTCGAGCGCGCGGGCGTGCCGAAAATGCGGAGGTATTCCGCGTGGGCGCGGCCATAGTCGTCGGCGACCTCGGCGGCGCTCATCCGGCCGAGACGATCGTGCCAGCCGACGTGGTCCCAGCCGTGCACGCCGGTGTCGTGGCCCGCCTTGCCCGCGGCGCGCATCGCGTCCTCGCAGCGACGCCCGATCATCGGCGCCGGAAGCAGGGTCCCGGAGAACATCGTCCGCCAGCCGTACAGCGACGGGGCGCGCGAACGGATCATCTTGTGCAGGAACCCCTTCCGTGTGAAGACGCGCCAGACGGCCACGCCCGAGCGGTCGGGCCCGAGGGTGAAGAAAAACGTCGCGCGGATGCCGCGCGCGGCGAACATCTCGAGCAGTCGCGGGACGCCCTCGCGGGTCCCCTCGAGCGTGTCGCAGTCGACCTTGAGGGCGACGCGACGCCCGGTCACGGCGCGGTCCGGCGGCTCTGGAGGTAGAAGTCGAGCGTCCGGCGGATCCCGTCCTCGAGCGAGACCTTCGGCTCCCAGCCGAGCTCCCGGCGCGCGCGGCGGATCGAGGGGACGCGGGTCAGGATGTCCTGGTAGCCGTCGCCGTAGTACTCGCCGGAGGAGACGTCCACGATCCGGGCCTTGCGCCCCGCCTCCTCGAAGCCCGGGTACGTGCCCACGGCCGCGATCATGCGCTGGGCCAGCTCCCGGATCGAGAGGTCGTTGGCGGGGTTGCCGATGTTGAAGATGCCGCCGTCCGCCGCGCCGCCCCGGTTCTCGAGGATCGCCATCAGCGCATCGATGCCGTCCGAGATGTACGTGAACGAGCGCCGCTGCGTGCCGCCGTCCACGAGCTTGATCGGCTCGCCGTAGAGGATGTTGTGGAGGAATTGCGTCAGCACGCGGCTCGAGCCCTCCTTCGGCGAGTCGATGTCGTCCAGGTGCGGGCCGAACCAGTTGAACGGGCGAAAGAGCGTGAACTGCAGTCCCTGCGTGCCGTAGGCCCAGATCACGCGGTCGAGCAGCTGCTTGCTGCAGGAGTAGATCCAGCGCTGTTTCTGGATCGGCCCGTACACGAGCGGCGACACGTCCTCGTCGAACTCGGCGTCCGGGCACATCCCGTAGACCTCGGAGGTCGAGGGAAAGACGACCCGCTTCCTGTACCGCACGGCCTGCTTGACGATCCGGAGGTTCTCCTCGAAGTCGAGCTCGAAGACGGCGAGCGGCTCCTTGACGTAGGCGGCCGGCGTCGCGATCGCGACGAGCGGCAGGACGACGTCGCACTTCTTGACCTGGTACTCGATCCACTCCTTGTTGATCGCGATGTCGCCCTCGAGATACGTGAAGCGCGGGTCGTCGAGAAATGGCGCGATCTTGTCGGACCCGATGTCGAGGCCCGAGACGTCCCAGTCGGTCGTCCTGCAGGATGCGCTCGGTCAGCGCGTTGCCGATGAACCCGTTGACCCCGAGGATCAGAACCCGCATCAGCGCCCGCCTCCGTTCGACAAAAGCCGCCGCGTCCTCTTCCGGGCCGCCCTCGGACTGCAGGCGCAGCAGCTCCACGTAGCGGTCGTCCCCGCACGCGACGAAGAGCCGCGCCTCCTCCGCGCGCACCTGGCCGGGGAACGTGTCGTGCGCCGCGAGGCCCGGCAGCTTCGACCGCCACACGAACGTCTTTGCCGCCGAAAACGTCCGTGAAGGCGCCGGGATACGGGTGCGTCACCGCGCGCACGAGGTCGTGGACCTCCCTGGCGCTGCGCGTCCAGTCGATGCGGCCGTCCTCGGGCGTGCGCCCGCCAAAGCGCGTCGCCGCGGACTCGTCCTGCGGCACCGCCCGCGTCAGCGCCGCGCCACTCTTCAGGTCTTCGAGCCGGCGCGCGAGGACCTTCGACCGCCGCCGCCGTGACGCGCCGTTGCACTTCGATGGCGGTGTCGTCCGGCCCGATCGCGACGTCCTCCTGGTCGAGGATCGGACCGCGGTCGGCGCGCCCGGTCATGGCGTGGAGCGTCGCGCCCGTTTCGGTCGCCCCCTTCAGCACCGCCCAGTTGACCGGGGCGCGGCCGCGGAACTTCGGCAAGAGCGACCCGTGCATGTTCCAGGCGCCGAGCGGCGGCTCCTGGAGCATTTCCTCGGGAAGCAGGCGCCGGTAGTAGAACGACAGCAGCAGGTCCGCCTTGACCGAGCGCACGCGCGCGATCGACTGCGGGTCCAGCGGATTTTCCATGACGGCGGGCTCGATCCCGCGCGCGCGCGCAAGCTCCGCGACGCTGGCGAACCAGGCCTTCTCCTCGGGCGCGTCGCGGTGCGTCGCCACCAGGACGACGCGCTCCCCGCGTTCGAGCAGGAGCTTCAGGCAGGCGTGCCCGGTGTCGGAGTACGCGAAGACGGCGATGCGGGTCATGGCGTTCGGGATCCCGGACGCGGGGTGCGGGATGCCGAATCCCGAGCCTCTCCGGCGCCCAGGCCGTAGACACGTCGAACGCGGAAGCGCGGGCGGCCGCGGACCTGCTGGTAGATGCGGCCGACGTACTCGCCGACCATGCCGAGGCCGGCCATCGCGATGCCGAGCAGCGTGAAGAGGATCGCGAACAGGGTGAAGACGCCCTCGACCTCGGCGCCGAGATCAGACGCCGGACGAAGAGAAAGAGGCCGAAGAAGATACCCGCCGAAGGCGACGAGCGTGCCGAGCAGGCCGAACACCTGCAGGGCACGAGCGAGAACCCGGTCATCAGGTCGAAGTTGAGCCGGATCAGGCGGTAGCAGCGAGTACGCCGACTCGCCGTGCCGCCGCGGCGCGTGCGCGACCTGGATCTCGGTCGGCCGGCGCGCGAAGCTCTGGGCCAGCGCCGGGATGAAGGTCGAGGACTCGTCGCAGCGGTTGATCTCCTCGATCACGTCGCGCGAGTAGGCCCGCAGCATGCAGCCGAAGTCGGTGATCCGCATCCGCGTGATCGTCACCGTCACGCGGTTGACCAGCGCCGACGCGGCCCGGCGCAGGAAGGAATCCTGGCGGTTCTGCCGCACGCCGCCGACGACGTCGTAGCCCTCGGCGATCTTCGCGAGCAGCTTCGGAATCTCCTCGGGGGGATTCTGCAGGTCGGCGTCGAGCGTCACGACGACGTCGCCGGAGACGTTTTCGAACGCGGCGAGGATGGCCTGGTGCTGGCCGAAGTTGCGGGCGAGCTCCAGGACGCGGACCCGGTCGGGCCGCGCGGCCGCCGCCTCCTTCAGGACCGCGAGCGAGTCGTCGCGGCTGCCGTCGTCCACGAACACGAGCTCGTAGGGGTTGCCCGCGGCATCCATGACCGCCGCGAGGCGGCGCAGGAGCTCGGGGAGGTTCTTCTCCTCGTTGTACACGGGCACGACGATGGAGGTCTTCATCGCTGGAACCCGGAGAGCACGTCGCGCACGGCCGCGATCGCGTCATCCTGGTCTCCGTCCGAGAGCCCCGGGAAGAGCGGCAGCGAGACGATCCGCTCCGAGACGAAGTGGGCCTCCGGGTAGTCCCCCGGCTTCCAGCCGAACCGGCCGGAGTAGTAGGAGAACTCGTGCGCCGCCGTGTAGTGGAGGCCCGTGCCGACGTTTCTCGCTTTCAACTCCGCCATGAAGCGGTCCCGCGAGATCGTCAGCCGGTCGATGTCCACGAGAGGCGTGTAGAGGTGCCAGGCGTGGCGCGCCGGGTACGGCACGCGCGCGGGCAGGATGAGACCGGACACGCCCCGGAACGCCGCGTCGTAGCGCGCCGCCAGACGCGCGCGCTCCGCGATGAATCCGTCGAGCCGCTTCAACTGGTGGAGGCCGAGCGCCGCCTGGATGTCCATCATGTTGTATTTGAAGCCGGGGATCGCGACGTCGTAGCGGGGGCTGCCCTCCTTCGCGAAGCGCTTCCAGGCCTCGCGGTCCATCCCGTGGAACTTCAGCAGCGACGCCCGCTCGAAGACGCCCTCGTCGTCCGTCACGATCATCCCGCCCTCGCCCGTCGTCATGTTCTTGTTCGGGTGAAAGGAGAACACCGACGTCGTCGGGAAAGATCCGATGCGCCGGCCCCGGTACTCGGTGCCGACCGCGTGGGCGGCGTCCTCGAGGACCGCGATCCCGCGCGACGACGCCAGGCAGAGCAGCGGGTCGAGATCCGCCGGCTGGCCGACGTAGTGAACGGGCACGATGACCTTCGTGCGCGGGGTCAGGAGCGCCTCGATCGCCTCCACCCGGATGTTCAGCGTCCCGGCGTCGATGTCCGCCAGTACCGGCACGGCCCCGCAATGCACGATCGTGTTGAGCGTGGCGACGAAGGTCAGGGGCGTCGTCACGACTTCGTCGCCCGGGCCGACGCCGAGCGCGAGCAGGGCCGCGTGCAGCCCGGCCGTGGCCGACGAAACGGGGATCGCGAAGCGGCCGCCGACGTAATCGAGGAACTCGGCGGCAAACCTTTCGGTCTTCGGCCCGGTCGTGATCCAGCCCGAGCGCAGGGTGTCGACGACCTCACGGATCTCTTCTTCGCCGAGGCTCGGCCGGGCGAAGGGCAGGAACGTAGAGCGCATGGAGCGGCGAGAGTTTACCTGCACGCGGGGCGCTACTCCTTCCATCGGATCCCGCCGGAAACACTCCAGTGGCGGGCCGGGCTCCAGACGCCCGTCCCCGCCCGGTCTGCCGTGACCTCGAAGCGCATCACGTCGCGCCGGTAATCGTAGGGCGCTCCGTCGCGCGCGTGGACCGCCGCATCGAGCGCATACACGCCGGGCGCGAGGTCGAGGGCGGGAATCTCCACGACGACCCGCGCGTCGCCCGCGAAGCGCTCCGCCTGCAGGCCCTCGAGCGCGGTGTTGGTGCCGAAGACCACCGCGCCGGCGACGGTCGAGACCTGGATCCCGAAGACGAAGTCCGAGAGCGCCTCGGGCGCGCGCACGACCATCTCGACGGATGCCGGCTCGCCCGAGCGCAGGCGCCCCACGGGCCGGCCCGCGCCGTCCAGCAGGCGGACCACCTCGATCGTGGCGACACCGGATCCGATCCGCCCGCCCGCGCCCGCGCCGCCGACGCGCCGGCCCCCCTCGTCGGTCGCCACCCGCTCGCGGTAGCGCGCGACGACCTCGCCCGCCGGGCCGTCGGCGGCGAGCTTCCCGTGGTCGAGCCAGATCGCGCGGCGGCAGCGCTCGGCGACCAGGCCGAGGTCGTGGGAGACGAAGACGAGCGTCTTTCCCGCGCGCTCGAACTCCGAGAATTTCTCGAGGGCACGGTGCGCGAAGGCTTCGTCGCCGACGGCGAGCACCTCGTCGACGAGGAGCACGTCGGGGTCGCTGTGGGCGGCGATCGCGAAGCCGAGCCGCACGGCCATGCCCGAGGAGTACGTCTTCACGGGCGCATCGAGGAACTCTTCGACGCCCGCAAAACGCACGACGTCTTCGAACTTCGCCGCGATCTCTTTCCTCGAGAGGCCGAGCAGGAGGCCCGTGATCTCGATGTTTTCGCGGCCCGAGATCTCCGGGTGGAATCCGGCGCCGAGCTCGAGCAGGGCGGCGAGCCTCCCCCGCAGGGCGACGGATCCGCGCGTGGGCCGCACGATGCCGGCGAGCAGTTTCAGCAGCGTCGACTTGCCGGAGCCGTTGGAGCCGATGACCCCGAGCGATTCGCCGGGAGCCACCGTGAAGGTGACCCCGTCGAGCGCGACCACGCCTCCCTCTCCGCGAACCGTGCGCCGGCGCGACAGCAGGGCCGATTTGAGCGTGCCGTGTCCCTCGCGGGCGTAACGCCGGTAGATTTTCGTCGCGCCCGCAACGGCGATGGCCGGCGCCGGCGCGCTCACGCTTCCTCCGCGAGGGTGTCGCGCAGGCGCTCGAAGACGGCGCCGCCGATCGCGAGCGCGCCCGCGGCCGTGCCGGCCATCCACATCCAGTCCGACGCCGGGACGGGGCGGAAGTCGAAGAGCGTGTCGTGCACGCCCGAGAAGAAGCACGCGAACGGGTTCGCCCGCAGCAGCCAGCGCCACCGCTCGGGCACGGCCTCGCCCGGGTACAGGACCGGCGTCAGGAAGAACGCGAGGGTCAGCAGGTTCGCGACGATGTCGCGGACGTCGCCGAAGTGGACCGACAGCGCCGAGACCGCGAGCGCCGCCCCGAAGACCGTCAACGCCAGCAATGCAAGAACGACCGGGAACTCGACCAGGGACGGGCCGAGTGTCACCTTTCCGCGCACCACCGCGAAGACGATCGCCGCGGCGAGCACCGGGAGGGCCAGCACCAGGTGCACGAGGCGCGCCCCCACGGCGGCCGCGGGAAACACCTCCGGCGCGACCGTGGTCTTGCGCAGCAGCGGTCCGTTCGAGCGGAACGTTTCGACCGCGTCGAGCAGGGCCGAGGAGACGAAGCCCCAGACGAGCACGCCCCCGAAGAGAAACAGCGCGTACGGCCGCACGTCCGCCCGCGGGGCGAACACGAAGCGGAAGACCGTTGCGTACACGAGCAGCAGCAGGAGCGGGTTCAGGAACGACCAGAGGAAGCCGAGCGCCCCGCCGCGGTAGCGCGCGGCGAGCTCGCGTCGCACGAGGGCGGCCACGAGGGCGCGTTGCGCCCAGGCACGGCGGAGGGGTTCAAGAGAAGTCACAGTTACGGTTTTCCGTTTCGGAGGCTCCGACAAACGTCCGGAAGCGGGACCCCGTCGGGTATTCTCGCACCGTGCCGTCCGACGCCTTGCCCGCGCCCTCGATCTCCTGCAGGGCGGTCCGCAAAGTCTACGCGGGAGCCGAGCCGGTCGTCGCCCTGGACGGGCTCGACCTCGAGGTTCCGGCGGGCGAATTCCTCGCGCTCGTCGGCGAGTCGGGCAGCGGCAAGTCGACCCTGCTGCACCTCATCGGCGGAATCGACCGTTCGAGCTCGGGGAACATCCGCGTCGCCGGGCGTGACATCGCGGAGCTGTCCGAGAAGGACCTCGTCCTCTACCGCCGCCGCGAAGTCGGGATGGTCTTCCAGTTCTTCAACCTGCTGCCCCACCTGACCGTCCGCGAGAACGTCGAGCTGCCCCGCCGGCTCGACGGCGGCGCCGACGCGGCCCAGCGCGCCGCCGTGCTGCTCGATCGGGTCGGCCTCGCCCGGCGCGCCGGGGCGCATCCCTACGAGCTCTCGGGCGGAGAGATGCAGCGTGTGGCCATCGCGCGCGCGCTCGGCACGGGCGCGCGCCTCCTGCTCGCGGACGAGCCCACCGGCAACCTCGACAGCCGCAACGGCTCCGAGGTCCTGGGTCTGCTCGACGAGATCCGACGGGAGCGCGGCGTCACGCTCCTGCTCGCGACGCACTCGGCCGCGGCCGCGTCGCGCGCGGATCGCGTGGTGGCGGTCCGGGACGGACGGCTCCTCGGTTGAGCGGCTTTGCCCTCGTCTTTCGCGCCCTGATCACCGGCCCCGCGCGGCGGCACCCGATCCGTGTGCTGCTGCCGACGATCGGCGTCGCCATCGGCGTCGCCGCCGTCGCCGCGATCCACCACGCCAACCGCAGCGTCACCGCTTCCTTCCAGGACGCCGCCGCGGCGGTCTCGGGCAGGAGCGACTTCGTCGTCACGGGCGCCGCCGGGATCCCGATCGAGCGGCTCGCGGCGCTCTCCTTCCTCTGGCCAATCGGGTCCTTCGCGCCGGCCGTCACGGGCTCGGCGGTCCTCGACGACGGCAGCCGGGAGGTCGCGCAGGTCCTGGGCATCGACTGGGGCGGCGACGGCGCGGTGCGCGAGGTCCGGCTGGTCGCTCCCGCGGGTCCCGCGGCCCGCGCGCAGCTGCTGCTCCTCCAGACGGGCTCCGTGTTCGTCTCGGTCCCGTTCGCGGATCGCCACCACCTCGCCCCGGGGGCGGAGCTTGCCCTCGTCGCCGGCGGCGTCCGCCACCGGGTGCGCATCGGCGGGATCCTCGAGCTCTCCGGGCTGGCGCGGGCTTCCGGCGGGGACATCCTCGTCACGGACGTCTTCACCGCCCAGGCGCTGCTCGGAAAGAAAGGGCTCGTCGACCGCGTGGACATCGTGCTCGACCCGGGCGTGTCGCGCGCGGACGCGGAGCGGGAGATCGCGCGCCGCCTGCCCGCGGGTCTTTCGCTCGAGCCGCCCTCCCGCGCCGCGCGGACGGCCGACCGGATGGTCCGCGCGTTCCGCCTGAACCTGAACGCGCTCGGCTCGCTGACCCTGCTCGTCGGCATTTTCCTGATTGCCAACGCCGTGTCGATCGCCGTGCTGCGCCGCCGGCCCGAGATCGCGACGCTGCGCGCCCTCGGCGCCTCACGATCCGCGATCTTTTCCGCATTTCTCGCGGAGGGGCTCGCCATCGGCGTCGCCGGGACGCTCTGCGGCGAGGTCCTCGGGCTCTTCGTGTCGCGGGCGGCTCTGCGCGCCGTGGGCGGCACGGTGTCGAGCATCTACCTGCCGACGGCGCGCATCACCGGGTCCGGCTACGGCGGCGCCGTCGCGCTCGCCGCCGCCGTGGGGCTCTGTGCCGCGGTCCTCGCCACGATCCTGCCGGCGATCGAGGCCACGCGGGTCGCGCCCTCCCCGGCCATGCGCCCGGGATCCATCGAGGGGGTCGCGCGGCGCCGCCTCTGGCCGCGGGCGCTCGGCGCCGCGGCGGCGCTGTTCGCGGCCGCCGCGCTCTCGCGGGCCGGGCCGGTGGACGGGTTTCCGCTGTTCGGCTTTACGGCCGTGGCACTCGTCGTCCTCGCCCTCGCCCTCGCGGCGCCGCTGGCAGTCCGGCTGGGCGCGTGGCTACCCGGGCGCCTCTTCGCGCGCGGCCTCGGCGCCGAGGGGCGCCTCGCGGCCGGCTTTTTCGGCGGCGCGCTCGCGCGCAACGGGATCGCGGTGACGGCATTGGCGATGGCGCTCGGAATGACGCTCGCGATGATCGTCACCGTGGCCTCGATCCGCGAGACCGTACGGGTCTGGGTCGAATCGACGCTGCGGTCGGATCTCTGGATCAAGGCGGACGCGGGCGGCCGCTCCGGCATCGTCGGGGACCTTCCGCCCGAGACCGTCGCGTTCCTCGAAGGGATCGACGGGGTCGCCGCGGTGGATCCCTTCCGCGCGCGCGAGACGACCGACCCTGCCGGCCATCCCTTCACGCTCGCCTCGGGCGATTTCCGGGTCGTGGCCCGCGTCGGAGGCCTGCCGCTGCTCGACGGCAAGGACCCGCGGCCCGTCGCGCTCGCGGCGCGGGAGCGCGGCGAGGTCCTCGTGTCCGAGCCCTTCGCGCGCCGCTTCGGCGCCGCGGACGGCTCGACCGTGACGGTCGCGACGCCCGCCGGCCCGCGCCGGTTTCGCGTCGCCGGCGTCTACCGCGACTACTCGAACGACCGGGGCACCGTCGTGATGGACCGCGCGCTCTACCTCGCGATCTTCGGCGACCCGAGGATCACGAGCGCCTCCGTGCTCGCGAAGCCCGGCGTCGACGCCAACGACCTGCGCCGGCGCATCCTCGCCGCTGCGGTCGGCCGGTTCGCGTTCTCGATCGCGACCAACCGCGAGCTGCGCAAGGAGGCGCTCCGGATCTTCGACCGGACGTTCGCCGTGACCCGGGCGCTCGAAGCGATCGCGGTCGGCGTGGCCATTCTCGGGATCGCCAACGCGCTGCTGGCCTCGGCCGTCGAGCGGCGGCGCTCCTTCGGCCTGCTCCGCACGATCGGAGCGAGCGGCCCCCAGATCCGGCGGGCCACGCTGCTGGAGGCCCTGCTCACCGGCTTCGTCGGCACGACCGCGGCGGTCGCGGCGGGCGCGGCCTTCGCGTGGCTGTTGCTCGGCGTCATCAACCCGCAGTCGTTCGGCTGGACCGTGGCCCTGCGCGTGCCGGTTCCGGCGCTCGGCGGCGCGGCCCTGCTCGTTCTCGGGGCGTCGTTTCTCGCCGGCATCATCCCGGGCCGCATCGCCGCCGCGGTCGATCCGGCCGCGGCGCTGCAGGAGGAGTGATGCGGGCCGGTGTCGCCCTCCTGTCCCTTCTGCTCGCGGCGCCCGCGCCGCCGCCGACCTTTCCGCGCGACCACGGCTCGCACCCGGACGCCGCCCTCGAGTGGTGGTATTACACGGGGCACCTCGCCGACGCGGCCGGAAAACAGTATGGATTCCAGGTCACGTTCTTCCGGGCGCGCGACCTGCACCTGGCCCACTTCGCGTGGACGGACGTCGCCGCCGGCACGTTCGCGTACGACGAGAAGGCGCACCTGGGGCTGCCCGGGATCGCCGGCGCCTCGGAGCTCGGACTCGACGTCTTCAACGAGGATTGGTCGGTGCGCGAGGAAAAGGGGACCGTGCGGCTCGTCGCGGGAACCCGCGCCCTCGGCCGGCTGGAGCTCACGCTCACGCCCGTCAGTGCGCCCGTCCTCCATGGCGGCGACGGCATTTCCCGAAAGGGCGCCGGCGAAAAGGAGTATTCGCACTACGTGTCGATCCCACGGCTCTCGGCCGCCGGCGCGCTCACCCGCAAGGGATCGCGCACGGCCCTGACCGGAATGGCGTGGTTCGATCACGAATGGGGGCCCGGGGGGCTGCCGGCGGCCGCGACGGGCTGGGACTGGTTCGCGCTCCAGCTCGCCGACGGCTCCGCGCTGATGCTCTATCGGATCCGGCTCGAGGGGGGAAAGGCTTCGCCCTTCTCGGCGGGGACGTTCGTCCCCGCGGACGGCGGCGCAGCGCCGCGCTCGATCGCGTGGGACGACGTTGCGCTCAAACCCCTTTCGGCCTGGGCCTCTCCCCGCTCGGGGGCCGTCTACCCGGCTTCCTGGTCGCTGACGGTGGCCTCGCTGAAGCTCGAAACGACGATCACGCCGCTCGTCGCGGACCAGGAGCTCGTCACCGACAAGTCGACCGGCGTGACCTACTGGGAGGGCGCCTGCCGCGTCGAGGGCAGGCGCGAAGGGCGGCCGATCGACGGCCGGGCGTACGTCGAGCTGACCGGCTACGCCGGGCGCGACGTGCCCGGCCTGCTCAAGCCCTGATCTAGTTTCCCGGCGCCGGCGCGTCCTTGGGCGGCCTGGGCAGCACCTCGAGCGTCACGAGGAACGTCTTCGCCTTTTCCATGTTGCGGTAGACGAACGGGAACCGGATCGCGCTCGCGTCCCGCTCGCCGGCGGAGAGCCAGCCGACCCGCGTGCCGCCCGAGCCGGCCGCCACGAGGTTGCCCTCCTCATCGAAGAGCGCGACCGCGACGCCGGCCTGCACGGGGACCTGGCCGTCGTTGTCGATCCGGATGACGCACTCGGCGTCGGAGCGCCGCAGCGGCCCGCCGATGGCCTTTCCGGGCTTGAACACGATCTGGTTGATCTTCACCTGGTCGAGGGCGAGGCTGATCGTCTGGATGCCGTCGACCGGCTTGTAGTCGAACTTCTTCGTGGCCTGCTGGGCGGACAACGGCCCCGCCACGCACACCGAGGCGGCGAAAAGAGCGGCCTTGCGCATCATCGTGTTCCCCCCGCCGGCGAACCCTATCAGGGCCGCCGGCCGGGGTGGAAACACGGCCCGAACCGGGGTTACGGGACGGGGGTCGGCTCGGGCGCGGGGGCGTCGCTCGTGGGCTTGGAGCGTTTCGCGCCCTTGGCCCGGGTCTCGAGCGTCACGATGAAGTTCGCGGCGTCGTCGAGGCGGCGGTAGACGTAGGGAAAGTCGATGTCGTAGTACGTCCGCGCGCCCTTGTTCAGGTAGCCCCACTTGGTGCCGTTGGAGCCGGCGGCCACGACGTTGCCCTCTGCGTCGAAGACGACGACGGCGACACCGACTTCCTCGTCCGTTTCCGAGTTGTTGTCGATCCGCACGCGAACCTTGGCGCTCGACTTGCGCAGCGGCGTCCCCTTCAGCGTGCTGCCGAGGTCGAACACGACCTGGCCCACGACCACGTTCTCGGTCGCGACGTCGATGTCCTGGACCCCGCCGATCGGCTGCCACGGGTACTTCTTGGTCGCCACCTGTCCGCTGGCCGGCAGGACCAGCGCGGCCGCGAGGACCGCCGTCACGAGAAACGTTCGGAACTTCATTCCCACCTCCACAACAAAAAAAACGACACCCGCAAGCCGGGACGCCCCGGGCGGAGTCTTTTTGCAGTGTAGCAGGCCGCTAGGTCTTCTGCGCGAGCCGGCTGCGGTGGAAGCCGTAGAGGAAATAGATGACGAGGCCGATGAGAAGCCAGACGCCGAAGCGGATCCAGGTGGCCAGCGGCAGGCCGCTCATCAGGTAGACGCAGACGACGATGCCGGCGATGGGAACGTACGGCACGAAGGGCGTGCGGAAGGCGCGTTTGCGGTCCGGGTCCTTGTGCCGCAGGATCATGATGCCGATGCAGACGAGCACGAACGCGAAGAGGGTCCCGATGTTCGTCAGCTCGACGAAGACGTCCAGGTTCGCGAACGCCGACAGCAGCGCGACGGCCACGCCGATCCAGATGGTCGTGACGTATGGCGTCTTGTACTTCGGGTGGATCTTCGCGAAGGACTGGGGAAGCAGGCCGTCGCGGGCCATGGAGAAGAAGATGCGCGCCTGGCCGTACTGGAAGACGAGCAGAACGGCCGTCGTCGCGATGACGGCGCCGAAGGCCACGATGCCGGCGGCCCAGTTCATGCCGAGCAGCGAGAAGGCCTTCGCGAGCGGCTCCGAGGAGCCACGGATCTGCTCGATCGGAACCATGCCCGTCAGCACGAGCGAGGTCGCAACGTAGAGGACGGTGCAGATCGCGAGCGATCCGATCATGCCGATGGGCATGTCCTTCTGCGGGTTCTTGCACTCCTCGGCCGCCGTCGAGACGGCGTCGAAGCCGATGTAGGCGAAGAAGATCAGCGCCGCGCCGGTCCGGATCCCCGTCAGGCCGTTGGGCGAGAACGGGTGCCAGTTGGCAGGCTTCACGTACATCGCGCCGACGATGATGAAGAAGACCAGGATGATCAGCTTCAGGACGACCATGCCCGTGTTGAACCGCGCCGACTCCTTGATCCCGATGACGAGGATCCAGGTCAACAGCAGGGTCACGGCGGCCGCGGGCAGGTTGAAGACGATCGGAATTCCGAAGGCGTGCGGCGCCGCCGCCATAAAGCCCTCGGTCTTCATGGCCGTCGCGAGATCCGTCGTCATCCAGGGCGGGATCACGATCCCGAATCCCTTCAGAAGCTCGACGAAGTACCCCGACCAGGACACCGCGACGGCGACGTTGCCCATCGCGTACTCGATGATCAGGTCCCAGCCGATGATCCATGCCACGAACTCGCCGAGCGTCGCGTAGGAGTACGTGTAGGCGCTGCCGGCGATCGGCACGAGCGAGGCGAACTCCGCGTAGCAGAGCGCGCAGAAGCCGCAGCCGATCGCCGTGATGAGGATCGAGATGACGAGCGCCGGGCCGGCGCCGTCGTGATGCCCGCCGCCCGCGGCGGCCGAGCCGATGACCGCAAAAATCCCGGCGCCGACGATCGCGCCGATGCCGAGCGCGATCAGCTGGATCGGACCGAGCGTCCGCTTCATCTGGTGCTGCGGCTCGTCGGCGTCAGCGAGGATCAGGTCGAGCGACTTGGTCCGGAACAGCTGGTTGTTCATGCGAAAGTGCGGCGAAGAATATCAGAAGGTTCCGGGACGCAAGCCCGCGGATTCACTCCGTGAGCCGGCCGGGAAGCTGCGCCAGGGTCGCGATGCGGTCGGGCACGTCGGCGTGCTGGTCCTTGCGGTCCAGCAGCACCGCCTGGAGGCCCGCCGCCCGCGCTCCTTCGTAGTCGTCCCGCAGCGAGTCCCCGACGTGCAGGGCCTCGCCCGCCTCGACCGCCATGCGCGCGCAGGTCCGCCGGAAGATCTCCGCGTCGGGCTTGCCCGTTTCCTCGAGCGCCGAGACCGACACCGATCGGAAGTACCGGGCGAGCCCCCGCAACTCCAGCAGCCGCGGCAGGTACGAGTCCCAGTTGGACACGACGGCGAGCGGCATGCCGCGGGCGGCCAGCGTGTCGAGCGTCGGGACGACGTCGGCATAGACCGCCCAGACGGCCGGGTCCCGGAAATGCTGCGCCAGGCGCGCGAAGGCCTCGTCCGACAGCGGGCCGCCGTCGATCAGGCGACGCACGCGCCCGAGAAAGTCGCGCCAGAACGCGGGCTCTCCGCGCACGCCGCCGTAACGGTCGCCCGGCTTCTCGCGCTGGATCTCGATCCAGACGGTCGTCAGCGCGTCGCGCAGCTGCCCGTGCGTGAACTGCATGCCGTCGTCCGCGAAGATGCGGGCGTAAACCTCCTCGACCGGAGGATCGGGGTACAGCAGCGTCGCGCCGGCGTCGAAGAAGACGGCCCGAATCACCGGATCAGCAGACGAGGGCGTTCTCCCGCATCACGCCGTCGAGAGCCCGGTTGAGCGCGTCGCAGCAGCGCCGCGCCGCCGCGAGCGCCTTCTCGCGCGCCAACGGCGTGTTGGCGACGCGCCCGAGCGCCTCCCGTTCGACCTGCCGGTGCCACACGTCGGCCTCCTCGTGGACCGAGAAGAACCGCGTCGCGTCTTCGTCGACGATGCCGTAGAAGGCGCCGAGGCCTTCCCGCTTGGTCTTCGAGACCTCGGGAATCTGCGACTCGTACGCGTACAGCGCCGCGAGGCCCTCGGCCACCGAGCCGTCGTGCGTCGCACGGCGGAACTCGGCGATCGCCTCGGCCACCTCGGGCGTGCGCGGCGCGGCGGACAGGTCGGACGATTTCGCGCCGAGGGCCGCCGCGAACCGGCGCCAGAGGGCCGGATGGTTCTCGCTTCCGCGCTCCTCTTCGATCAGGTTCTCGAGCAGCTCCTGGCGCAGCGCCGCGTCCTCGCAACCCGAGTGCACGCCCGACACGTACGTCGGGAACGCCGCCACGTGCGGGTAGTACGAGATCGCGTACTCGCGCAGGTTCTCGCGCGACAGCCTGCCCTGCGACCAGAGCTGGTAGAAGGGGTGCTTCAGGAGATGGTTCTCGGCGATCAGGTCGTCCAGGGCGGTGAGGAACTCGTTCTTGGTCATTGTTGCTCCCTCTCGATCGTGCATCGTTCCGTCGTGGGCCGGCCAAAAGTCTACACTCAGAACAGGTCCCGGCTTCAAGGCATCACCTGCCCGCCGTCGGCCACGATCGCCTGTCCGGTGACCGAGCGGGCGTCGTCCGAGGCGAGGTATGCGACGAGGCCGGCGATCTCGTCGGGGTGGAGGACACGGTTCAACGGCGCCATGCGGGCCGCCAGCTTGCGGCCTTCGTCCTCGCCGCCGAGGCCCCGAAAACCCTCCCGCGCCATCTCGGTTTCGACCCAGCCCGGACAGATCGCGTTGACCGTGATCTTGCGCGGCGCGAGCTCGAGGGCCAGCGCACGGGTCAGGCCGATCACGCCGTGCTTGGAGGCGCAGTACGCCGCAAAGCCGGGCACGCCGAAACGGCCGAGGACCGACGAGAGGTTGACGACGCGCCCGCCCTCGGGCAGGTACGGCGACGCCGCGCGGATCACGCGGAACATCGCGGTGAGATTGGTCGCCAGGATCGCGTCCCAGCGGGCGTCGTCGGGATCGTCGAGGGGCGTCCGGCCGCCTAGACCAGCATTGTTGACCAGGATGTCGATGCGTTCCCAGCGCGCGACGGCCGCCCCGATCGCGCGCGAGACGGAAGCGGGATCGGTCACGTCGCAGGCGACCGCCAGGGCCTGTCGGCCCGCCGCGTTCATCTCGGCCGCATGGCGCTCGCAGGCTGCGTGATCGCGCGCACCCAGCACCACCCGCGCGCCTTCCGCGCCGAGCCGCCGCGCGGTCGCCTCGCCGATGCCGCGGGAGGCTCCGGTGACGAAGGCCACCTTGTCCGCAAGGCGCGGGGGGGTCACGGGCGCATCCTCGGATTTACGAACGGGTCGGCAGCGACGCCGCCGGCTGAGCGCGGCGGGCTCCCGCGACTTCGGGAGGTAGCGGGAAGTGCACGTCCTCTTCGACGGTCAGGACGATGTCCACGTCCACCTCGCGCCGGGCGCGCAGGACGCGCACGATCTCGTTGACGAGGAACTCCGGCGCGGAAGCGCCGGAAGTGATGCCGATCGTCTCGACGCCCTCGATCCACGCCGGCTCGATCTCCGACACGTCGTCGACGAGGTAGGCCCGCGCGCCCGCGAGCGCCGCTTCCTCGACGAGGCGGTTCGAGTTGGAGGAGTTGCGCGAACCGACGACGAGGATCACCGGGGCCTGGCGCGCGAGCGCCCGCACGGCGACCTGGCGGTTCTGCGTCGCGTAACAGATGTCATCCTTGGCCGGGACGTGGATCTTCGGAAAGCGGGTACGCAGGGCCTCGACGATCGGACGCGTGTCCTCCATGGACAGGGTCGTCTGCGTGATGAACGCGACGCGCTCGGGATCGCGCACGGCGACCTGCTGCGCGTCGGCAACGGAGGAGACCAGCCGGATCTGCGAGGCGGCCTCTCCCATCGTGCCCTCGACCTCCTCGTGGCCGGCGTGGCCGACGAGCAGGATCTCGTAGCCCATCCGCGCGAAGCGGACTGCCTCGAGGTGCACCTTGGTCACGAGCGGGCAGGTGGCGTCGATCACCCGCAGGCCGCGGGCGATGGCGGAAGCGCGGACCTGCGGCGAGACGCCGTGGGCGGAGAAGACCGCCGTGGCGCCGTCGGGCACCTCGTCGAGCTCCTGGACGAAGCGCACGCCGCGGGCCTCGAAATCGCGCACGACGTGGCTGTTGTGGACGATCTCGCGCCGGACGTAGACGGGCCCCTCGAAACAGTCGAGCGCCAGGTCGACGATCTCGATCGCGCGCACCACGCCCGCGCAGAATCCGCGGGGCGCGGCGAGGAGAATCCGCTTGACCGAAAGGGGAGCGCCGTCGGGGATCATGGGCAACCGGGATTCTATCGCCGGTCGTCTTCCCCCTGCCCGTCGGCCCGCCGCCGGGCGGCCTGGCGCCGGCCTTCCGGATCGAACAGGGACCGCTCCAGCCCGCAGGTCGAGCAGTAACGCTCTCCCGGCTCGGGCGGCCGCCCGCACTCCTCGTTGGCGCAGCGCGGATCTGGAGGGGGCACCGCGCTCACCGCTTCTCCCGCTTCGCCCCCGCGGCCGGAAGCAGGTAGTTGAGGATCTCCCGCTCGCAACGGTCGCGGTAGGTCCCGAAGGTCGCCTCGGGGTCCTTCTCGGACAGCCACTGCATCATCAGCCCGTCGAAGATCGCGCGCATCGTCGAGCCCGCTTCTTTCGGATCGCGCACGACGAAGACGCCCCGGCGCATCCCCTCCTCCACGATGCCGCCGTCGATGGCGCGGCAGCCCGCGTAGAAGCGCTCGTTGACCAGGCGGAAGGCCTCGCGCCGCGACGCCAGGCCGCAGAAGTCCACGAATGCGCGAAAGAATGCTCGGTTCTTCGAGGGCGACGGGAAGATGAGCGCGACGAGAGCGCGGACCTTCGCGACGGGCTCCTCGACGGCGCCGACGGCCTCGCGCATCCGCGCGTGGATCGAGTCGATGAGCCAGCCGAACAGCTCGCGGAAGAGCGCGTCCTTCGAGTCGAAGTAGTAGAGCGTCACGCCCTTGGAGACGCCGGCGCGGCGCGCGATGTCGTCGAGCGTGACTTCCGAGAAGCCCTTCTCGGCCACCTCGCGGAAGGCCGCCTTGAGCAGGGCCAGGCGACGTTCGGGCTCGGAGGCGTGGGCGACGCGCGGCATGGTCTGGACAATAACCGACCGGTCAGTCAGATGTCAAGGGGCCGGGAAGCGCCCCGCATAGACTTCGAGCCCATGCGCGTTCGATTGCTTCACTTTGCGTCCTTCCGGGATGCCGTCGGACGCGATCTGGAGGACCGGGAAATCGCGGACGGGACTCGGGTGGAGGATCTCTGGGATCAGCTCGGCCGCGAGGTCCCGCTGTTCCGGCAATTTCCCAACATTCCCCCGGCCGCGGTGAACCGGGAGTACGTCGCGAACGACACGGTCCTCCACGACGGCGACGAAGTGGCGTTCCTTCCGCCCGTCGCCGGCGGGTGACGAGCATGCCGATGTTACTGACGACTTCCCCCATCGACCTCGCTGCCCTGCTCACCGAGGCGCGCTCCTCGGACGGCGCTCTCTGCCTCTTCGTCGGCGTCGTGCGCGACAACAACGAAGGGCGCGCCACGACGTCGATCCAGTACGAGGCCTACGGGCCGATGGCGGAATCCGAGATGGCGCGGATCGCCGAGGGGCTCGCCCGCGAGTTTCCAGGCGTGAAAATCGGCATGAAGCACCGGATCGGAAGGCTCGCCGTCGGCGACGCCTCGGTCGCGATCGCGGCGGTCTCCGCACACCGGGCCGACGCCTTCGCCGCCTGCCGCGCCGCGATCGACCGCGTGAAGACGACCGTTCCGATCTGGAAGAAGGAGTTCCATCCGGACGGCTCGAGCGACTGGGTGGATCCCACCAAGCACGCCTGAGCCGTCTTTCCCGCTCCAACCCGCGGCGCCCGGTGAAACAATGGCGGCCAAATGTCGCTGGCGAAGGTGATCGGCCCGGACATCGAAGAGCTGATCCGGGACAACCCGAAGGAGCTGGCCGCGGCGGTGGCGAACATCCACCCGGCGGACCTGGCGGAGCTCCTGGACGATCTGCCGCGCGAGGACCGGGTCGTGCTCTTCGAGGTGCTGCCTCCCGAGCAGGGCGCCGCCGTGCTGTCCGAGCTGAAGGGCGAAACGCTGCGCCTGATCCTGCACCGCGCCTCCCCCGCCAAGCTCGGCGCCGAGCTCGACCGGCTGCCCGCCGACGAGGTCACCTTCCTGCTCGAGCACCTGACGCAGCGCCAGCGGGAGGCCATCATCGCCAAGATGTCGCCGCGCGACGCCGCCGAGGTCGAGCGGCTGCTGCGCCATCCGCCCCACACGGCCGGCCGTCTCATGACCGAGAAATTCGCGACGATCCGCCCCGAGTGGACGGTGGCCGAGACGCTCGACCACCTGAAGCGCATCGACCCCGAGGTCGAGACCGTCCAGAGCCTCTACGCGCTCGACGCCGCCGGCCACCTGGTCGGGTACGTGTCGCTGCGCCACCTCTTCCCCGCGCCACCCGAGAAGAAGATCGCCGACATGATGGAGCGGCGCCTGCTGACGGTGAAGGCCGACACGCCGCAGGAAGAGGTCGCGCGCCTCGTCTCGAAGTACGACCTCCACGCGATCCCGGTCGTCGACGGCGAGAACCGGCTGCTCGGAATCGTCACGGTGGACGACGTCATCGACATCATGATCGAGGAGCAGACCGAGGACGTCCTGCACATGGGCGGCGTCTCGGCCACGGAAGAAAGCGTCGAGCAGGGCTACTTCGCGACGAAGCCCTTCCGCAACGTGCGTCTCCGGTTCAACTGGCTGCTCCTGATGTTCGTCACGGAGACCTTCACGGGCACAGTCCTGCGCCACTACGAGAGCGAGCTCGCCAAGGTCGTCGCGCTCTCGTTCTTCATACCGCTCCTGATCGGCACCGGCGGCAACTCCGGCTCGCAGACGGTCACCACGATCGTCCGCGGACTGGCCGTCGGAGAGATTCGGATGCGCGACTTCGGCCGGGTCCTCTTCCGCGAGGCCGGCAGCGGCCTCGTCCTCGGCCTGATGCTCGGGATCGTCGGCTTCGGCCGGGCCATGCTCTGGGGCTCGACGATGCCCCTGGCGCTGACCGTCGGCGTCTCGATTCTCGCCATCTGCGCCTGGGCCAATACGGTGGGCTCGATGATCCCGCTTCTGGCGACGGCCTTCAAGATCGACCCGACCGTGATGTCCGCGCCGCTGATCGCGACCCTCGTGGACGCCACCGGCTTGATCATCTATTTCACGATCGCCAAGAGCTTCCTGGGCCTCTAGAAAATCCTCCCGATCCTGATAGGATTCGCGGTTCCAAGAGAACCGAGGAGGACCCATGAGCACGCCCGCAAAGACCCGCGACTGGACGAGCCCCGAGCTCGATCACCCGGTCGTCAACTACCGCGCCGCCGACGGCATCGCCGTGATCGAGATGGACGACCCGCCGGCCAACACCTACACCTACGCCATGAACCGGCAGCTGGACGAGGCGATCCTGAAGGCGCGCTTCGACGATGACGTGCACGTCATCGTCCTGCGCGGCAAGGGCGACCGCTTCTTCTCGGCCGGGGCGAACATCGGCATGCTCAATGCCGTCACGCCGGGCTTCAAGTACTTCTTCTGCCTGCACGCGAACGAAATGCTGCTGCGCCTGGAGCACACCCCCAAGCTCGTCATCGCGGCGTTGAACGGGCACACGGTCGGCGGCGGCCTCGAGATCGCGATGGCCGCGGACCTGCGCATCGCGCGCAAGGACTCGGGCAAGATCGGCCTTCCGGAGGTGACCCTCGGCGTGCTGCCCGGCACGGGCGGGACGGCGCGCCTGACGAAGATGCTCGGCAAGGCAAAGGCGATCGAGCTCATGGTCACCGGCAACACGTTTTCCTTCGAGGAGGCGCTCGACCTCGGGATCGTCAACCAGGTCATCGACGCCACGCCCGAGGACTGGTGGCAGCAGGTCATGGACTACGCGCGGCAGTTCGTGCCGCCGCACAAGGCGTCCAAGGCCGTCGGCCGCATCAAGCGCTCGGTGCATGCGGGCTGCGATCTGCCGCTCGAGTCGGCGCTCGCGGTCGAGCGCGAGATGCAGCAGCTGCTCTTCCAGAGCGACGACGCGAAGGAAGGCATCGCCGCCAACCAGGAGAAGCGCGTTCCCAAGTTCAAGGGGAAGTAGCTCCTGAAGACCGACCTCTTCATCAACGGCGCGTTCCTCCCGGCCGCCAGCGGGCGGCGGTTCGCGACCGTGAACCCTGCGACCGGCGAGACGATCGCCGAATTGGCCGAGGCCGGCAAGGAAGACCTGGACGCGGCGGTCGCCGCCGCGCGCGCCGCGTTCGAGTCCGGCCCCTGGGCGGCCATGAAGCCGCGCCAGCGCGGCCGCATCCTCATGCGCGCCGCCGACCTGCTCCTCTCGCGCGCCGACGACTTCGGCAGGGTCGAGACGCAGGACAACGGCAAGCCCATCTTCGAGGCCGCCAAGATCGACATGCCCGCCGCGGCCGAGTGTCTTTCCTACTTCGGCGAGTACGCGGACAAGCTGTACGGCGACACGTTTCCCGGCCGCACCGACGCCTTCCTCCTGACCCTGCGGGAGCCGATCGGCGTCGTCGGCGCGATCACGCCGTGGAACTTTCCGCTGCTCCAGGCCATGTGGAAGATCGCGCCGGCCCTCGCGCTCGGCAACACGATCGTCCTCAAGCCCGCTTCCGTCACGCCCCTGACGGCGCTGATGCTCGCGGAGCTCCTCGCCGAGGCGGGCCTGCCGCCCGGCGCCTTCAACGTGATCCCCGGCCCCGGAGCCGTCATCGGCCAGGCCATGGCGCTGCATCCGGGGATCGACAAGATTTCCTTCACCGGCGAGACGGAGACCGGCAAGTCCATCCTCCGGGCCGCCGCCGGCACCGTCAAGCGCGTCTCGATGGAGCTCGGCGGCAAGTCTCCCAACATCGTCTTCGCCGACGCCGACCTCGACGCCGCGGCCAGGGGCGCGATCAACGCGATCTTCTACGGCAAGGGCGAGCTGTGCTCGGCGGGCTCGCGCCTGCTCGTCGAGGAGTCGGCCCACGACGCGCTCATGGAGAAGGTCGTCGAGCGCGCGAAGAAGATGGCGCCCGGCGACCCGCTCGATCCCAAGACCCGGCTCGGGTCCCTCGTCTCCGAGAAGCAGCGCGAGAACGTCGCGCGCTACGTCGAAAGCGGCCGGAACGAAGGCGCGAGGCTCGTGGCCGGAGGCAACGCCGCCTCCGTCAACGGCAAGGGCGCGTTCTTCGAAGCGACGGTCTTCGACGGCGTCACACCGCAGATGATGATCGCGCGCGAGGAGATCTTCGGCCCCGTGCTCGCGACGCTCACCTTCCGGAACGAGGCCGAGGCCGTCGCGATCGGCAACGGGACGATCTACGGGCTGGCCGCGGCCGTGTGGTCGCGCGACGTCAAGAAGGCGCTGCGGACCGCGAAGGCCCTGAAGGCCGGCACCGTCTGGGTCAACACCTACAACTTCTACGACCCGGGCCTGCCCTTCGGCGGCTACAAGGAGTCGGGCTTCGGCCGCGAGCGCGGCCACTACGCGCTCGCGGAGTACACGCAGGTCAAGAGCGTGTGGGTGGATCTGACCTAGGTTTCCGCTTCGCATTTCCGGTTTCGCGTTCCAGGCAGGAGGAATCGTGCTGCATCTGCCGCTCGTTCTCGCGTCACTCCTCTCGGCGCCGACCGCATCCGCGTCGCCCGCCCCGGCGCCTCCCGTCAAGGCCGTCTACGAGTCGCTGCGGCAGGTGCGCCACTTCCACGACACGGCCATCGCCCCGGACGGCGCGCGCGCGGCCTGGTCGATCAAGGTCGCCGACAAGGACGGCGCCGAGGTCCTCGGCGCGATTTCGGTCGCCGACGTCCCGGCCGGCAAGCCCCGGCGCCTGACGGCCGCAAAGGACGGCAAGGCGCACCGCGAGTGGGGCGCCGCCTTCTCGCCCGACGGCAAGACGATCGCGTTCCTTTCCGACGCCGCCGCGCTCGGACAGCTCCAGATCTGGCTCGCGCCCGCGGCGGGCGGAGCGCCGCGGCAGCTGACGCGCGTCAAGGGCCAGCTCGACCACCTGCTCTGGTCGGCCGACGGACAATCCATCGCGTTTCTCTTCGTCGAGGGCTCGGCGCAGGAGACCGGCGCGCTCGTCGCCTACAAGCCCGACTCGGGCGTCGTCAGCGAGACTTTCGAGGAGCAGCGCATCGCCATCGCGGACGCGAAGAGCGGAAAGGTCCGCTCCGTCTCCCCGGCCGACATGTACGTCTACGACTACGACTGGTCGCCCGACGGCGCGACCTTCGCCGCCGAGGCGGTCAAGGGGTCCGGCACCAACAACTACTGGGTCGCGGAGCTCTACCGCATCGACGCGGCCAGCGGGCAAACGCGCTCGATCCTGAAGCCTTCGCTCCAGATCGCCTGCCCGCGCTTCTCGCCCGACGGCAAGTTCGTCGCGTTCATCCACGGCATCATGAGCGACGAGGGCTCGACCGGCGGCGACGTCTGGTCCGTCGCGATCGACGCGACCTCGTCGCGCAACCTCACGCCGAACATGAAGTGGTCGGCCCGCGCGCTCTTCTGGACGCCCGCCGCCGAACTGCTGTTCACCGCGGACGCGGACGGCGGACACGGGGTCGCCGCGGTCGACTTCGCCGGGGGCGCGATCCGCCCGCTCTGGTCGTCCGCCGAATCGCTGCAGGACTTTTCGATGGCAAAGCAGTCACCGGCCTCGGCGGCCGTCTGCAGCTCGTTTTCCAAACCGCCCGAGATCTGCGCCGGCCCCGTCGGCCAGTGGAAGCCGCTGACGAGCGCGAACGCGAAGGCGACGGCGTGGTGGGGCCTCGCCCGCTCGCTCCACTGGCAGAGCGACGGCGCCATGGTCCAGGGCTGGCTGCTGTATCCGCTCGCCTACGACCCCGCGCGCAGCTACCCGATGGTCGTCCTCGTCCACGGCGGCCCCTCCTCGATGCAGAACCCCGGCTGGCCCGACCGCTGGACGGCGACGCTCCCGTCGCAGGGCTACTTCGTCTTCATGCCCAACCCGCGCGGCAGCTACGGCTTCGGCGAGGCGTTCGTGCAGGGCAACGTCAAGGACTTCGGGGGCGGCGACCTCAGGGACATCCTGTCGGGAGTCGACGAGGTCGTGCGCGCCGCGCCGGTGGACGGCCAGCGGGTCGGGATCACCGGCTGGAGCTACGGCGGCTACATGGCGATGTGGGCGGTCACGCAGACCAACCGGTTCGCCGCGGCGGTGGCGGGCGCCGGCATCGTGAGCTGGCAGAGCTACTACGGGCAGAACAAGATCGACACCTGGATGCTCCCTTTCTTCGGCGCCTCCGTCTACGATGACCCGAAGGTCTATGCGAAGTCCTCGCCGATCCAGTTCATCAGGAACGTGAAGACGCCGACGCTCGTGCTGCACGGCGACCGCGACTCCGAGGTTCCGACGCCGCAGGGCTACGAGTTCTGGCACGCCTTGAAGGCGCTCGGCGTGCCGACGCAGCTCGTGATCTATACGAACGAGGGGCACGGGATCCGCCAGCCGGCCCACCAGCTCGACATCCTCGAGCGCACGGTGGACTGGTTTAACAAGTACCTGCGCTAGGCGTCGTTCAGCCTTTCTTCAACGCATCGCTGCCCTTGAACGGCGCGCCGATCAGGGGGGCGAAAACGCACCAGTTGAACGTCCCGGCCGCGAGCGGCAGGATGCCGGCGACGCCGACGATCGTGCCCGTCATCGTTCCCTGCCGGAAGCCCCAGAACATGAGAAGAAGGCCCGCGACGATGCGCAGACCGCGGCCCATCGGACTCGCCATGAACCTTGCGAAAGCCATACGCTCCTCCTCGGCTCACTCTACCGCCGCCGCTCGGCCCGAGCCTGATGCGTCCGCACCAGGGCGCGGCACTGGAGTATCGTCGGCGCCGACAGAGGAGAAACGCATGTTCGACTCCAAGACCCTCGCCGGCCGCTCGATCCTGGTGACCGGCGGAGGTTCCGGCCTCGGCCTCGCGATGGCGACGACCTTCGCCGCGCACGGCGCGCGGGTCACGATCGCCGGGCGGCGGCGCGAAAAGCTCGAGGCGGCCGCGGTCGAGATCGCGGCCGCGGCGCGCGAAGGGGGCGAGGCGGCCTTCCTCGACGCCGACATCCGCGACCCGGAGGCGGCACGGAAGCTGGTCGCCTTCGCGGTGTCGCGCTTCGGCAAGCTCGACGGCCTCGTCAACAACGCCGCCGGCAACTTCCTCGCCTTTTCCGAGGAGCTCACGCCCAACGGCTTCGACGCCGTCGTGCGCACGGTCCTCTACGGCTCGGTCAACTGCACGCTCGCCGTCGGCCGCCACCTGCTCGAGCGCAAGGCGCCGGGCGCAATCGTCTCGATCGCGACGACCTACGCCTGGACCGGAACCGCCTTCGCGCTGCCGTCCGCCTGCGCGAAAGCGGGAGTCCTCGCGATGACGCGCTCGCTCGCCGTCGAGTGGGGCCACGCCGGCATCCGGCTGAATGCCATCGCGCCTGGCCCGATCCCGACCGCGGGCGCGTTCTCGCGCCTCATCCCGAACGAGCAGGCCGAAAAGGCCGCGCTCGGCCGCATCCCCCTCGCGCGCTTCGGCCACAAGGAGGAGATCGCGAACCTCGCGACGTTCCTGCTATCCGACCTCTGCCCCTACCAGACCGGCGACTGCGTCACGATGGACGGCGGCGAGTGGCTCGCCGGCGCCGGCGAGTTCTCGGACTACCGCAAGATCCCCCGCGCCATGCTGAAGGCCGGCTTCGACGCCATGAAGCCTCGCAAGGGTTAGACGCGGTGGCGGAGAAAGCCGACTACGGCCTCGACGCGCCCGCCGTCGTGCGTAACCTGCTCGTCTGCGGCACCGTCGGGCTTCTGCTCTGGGCCAGCCGCGCGTTCGGGCTGTGGCCCGCAGTCCTGGTGATCGGCCCGATCGCCGGTGTGACCCTCGACTTCCCGCTCGCGCCGATGGGACTATGGGCGGGCGGCAGCTGCCTCGCGATGGGCCTCTGGATGCTGTGGTCGAGCAAGGTCGGCAAGGCGCGGCGCCGCGAGAAGCTGCTCGACCACCTGACCTGGACCGGGCGCGAGAACGTGCTCGACGTCGGCTGCGGGCGGGGCAACATGCTCGTGGGCGCGGCGAAGCGGCTGACGAGCGGCGGGAAGGCGACGGGGATCGACATCTGGTCGGCCGAGGACCTCTCCGGGAATCGGCCCGAGGCGACCCTCGAGAATGCGCGGCGCGAGGGCGTCGCGGACCGCGTCGCGGTGAAGACGGCCGACATGCGGCAGCTGCCGTTTCCGGACGGCGCGATCGACGTCATCGTGTCCTGCGCGGCGATCCACAACATCTACTCGGCGCCCGAGCGCGCCAAAGCGATCGGCGAGATTGCGCGCGTGCTCGCGCCCGGGGGGCAGGTCCTGATCGACGACATCCGCCACGTCGGCGAGTACACCGCGGCGCTCGCGGCGAGCGGCTGCCGGGACGTCCGGCGCGTCGATTCCCGGGCGGCCGGCGCGCTGCTCGCGCTCGTGACGTGGGGATCGTTGCGCCCGGGCACGCTCGTCGCGCGCAAGAATCTCGAATGACCGAATCCCTCTTTCCCGCGTAGTCTCAACCAGGAGGCAACCATGGTCACCGTAGCCCTGTACGTCCAGCTCGAGGCAAAACCCGACAAGGAAAAGGAGCTCGAGAATTTTCTGAAGGGCGCCCTTCCCGTGGTCCAGGACGAGCCGGCCACCATCGCGTGGTTCGCGCTCCGGATCGGGCCATCGACCTTCGGTATCTTCGACGCCTTCCCGAACGAAGCGGGGCGCGCGGCGCACATGGCCGGGCGGGTCGCGGAAGCGCTGATCGCGAAGGCGCCGGAGTTGCTGGCGAAGGCGCCGTCGATCGATCGGATCGACGTGCTCGCGTCGAAGCTGCCCTGAGGCAGTAGTCGCCCGGGCGGGGGCGAGCCCCGCCCCTACGACACCAGGCCCGATGCGGTGTCGTCGGGGCGGCCCCTGTGGCCGCCCGGCTCCTCTATGCGAACGCCTCCGCGAGGAACTGCTCGAGCTCGCGCTTGTGGACGGCCGCGTTGCCCGTCGCCGGGGACGGCGAGGCGGCGCGGCCGACGTAGCGCAGCGACTGGCCGGTCGCCAGGAAGTCCGTGGAACGTTCCTTGACGAACGTCCAGGCGCCCATGTTCTTCGGCTCCTCCTGCACCCAAACGGCGTCGCGCACCCGCGGATAGCCGGAGAGGAGGGTCTTCAGGCGGTCCTGCGGGAACGGATAGAGCTGTTCGAGGCGGACGATCGCCGTGCGCGCATCCGACCGCTTCTCCTTCTCGCCCCGCAGGTCGTAATAGACCTTGCCCGAGCAGAAGAGGACGCGCTCGACGGCGCCGCGGTCGGCGACCTCCGGGTCGTCGAGGCACACGCGGAATCCGCCCGTCGTCAGCGTCTCGAGCGGTGACGAGGCCGCCGGCAAACGCAGGAGGCTCTTCGGCGAGAACAGGATGAAGGGCCGCGCCATCGGCTGGCGCATCTGGCGGCGCAGCAGGTGGAAGTACTGCGCGGGCGTCGTCGCGTTGACGATCTGCATGTTGCCGTCGGCGCAAAGCTGCAGGTAGCGCTCGAGGCGCGCGCTCGAGTGCTCGGGCCCCTGGCCCTCGGAGCCGTGCGGCAGGAGCATGCCCATGCGGGTCGTCTGGCGCCACTTGTCCTCGGCCGAGGCGATGAACTGGTCCACGATGACCTGCGCGCCGTTGGCGAAGTCGCCGAACTGCGCCTCCCACAGGACGAGCGCCTCGGGCCACTCGACGCTGTAGCCGTAGTCGAACCCGAGCACCGCGAACTCCGAGAGCGGGCTGTCGCAGGCCTCGAAGGGCGCCTGTTTCGGGTCCAGCGTCGCGAGCGGACCCCAGATCTCGGCCGTCGCGGTGTCGTGCAGCAGCGCGTGCCGCTGCGAGAAGGTGCCGCGGCTCGAGTCCTGGCCGCTGATGCGGATGGGCGTGCCCTCGAGCAGCAGCGAGCCGAAGGCCAGGGCCTCCGCGGTTCCCCAGTCGAGCGGGAGCGCGCCCTCGGCCATTTTCGCCCGGCGCGCGAGCTGCTGGACCATCTTCGGATTCAGGTGGAAGCCCGGCGGAACGGTCGTGAGCACGCGTCCAATCCGGGCGAGGACCTCGCGCGAGACGCCGGTCTCCATCTCGACCACGGTGCCGTCCGACGGCGCCGGCGGCGGAGCGGCCGCGCGGGGCCTTTGGGCCGCGATCTTGGCCGCGACGAGGGCCGCCTCGTACTCGGCGAGCTGCCGCGCTTCGAGCGCGCGGACCTCCTCTTCCGTCAGCACGCCCTCGCGGACGAGCCTCCGGGCATACAGCGTCCGCACGCCCGGATGCGCCTCGATCGCCCGGTACATGAGCGGCTGCGTGTACGTCGGCTCGTCGCCCTCGTTGTGCCCGTGACGGCGGAAGCCGATCAGGTCGATGACGACGTCCTTGTGGAACTCCTGGCGGTAGTCGAGCGCGATCTCGAGCACGCGGTAGGCCGCCTCGGGATCGTCGGCGTTGACGTGGAAGATCGGGACCTGGTTGATCTTCGCCACGTCCGTCGAATAGACCGACGAGCGCCCCTTCGAGGGCGGGGTCGTGAAGCCGATCTGGTTGTTGACGACGACGTGGATCGTGCCGCCCGTGCGGTAGCCCGGCAGGTTCGCGAGGTTCAGGACCTCCGCGACCATGCCCTGGCCCGCAAACGCCGCGTCGCCGTGGAGGAGCACCGGCAGCGCGCGCTTCCAGGCCTCGGGCCCGTGGCCCGCCATCCGCTCCTGCTTGGCCCGCACGACGCCCTCGACGACCGGGTCGACCGCCTCGAGGTGCGACGGGTTGGACTCGACCTGGATCGCCACGTCGCGTCCCGACTCGGAGTCGGCGCGTGGTGCGCGCACCCTGGTGGTACTTCACGTCGCCCTCGTCGGCCGGGAAGTCCGGGTGCACGACGCCCTCGAAGCCGCTGAAGATGCGCTCGGCGGAGTTGCCGACGACGTTGGCGAGGATGTTCAGCCGGCCGCGGTGCGACATGCCGATGATGACCTCGTCGACACCCCGGCGCGCCGCGCCCTCGACCAGGCGATCGAGCAGCGGGATCGCCGTGTCGACGCCCTCGACCGAGTAGCGACGCTGGCCGAGGAACTTCGTGCCGAGGAAGCGCTCGAACTCCTCGGCGGCGATCAGCTTGGCGAGCAGGCCCTGGCGAACGCTCCCGGGCAGCGGCTGCGCGTTGGCCGCGGCGGCGATCCGCTCGCGGATCCAGTACTTTTCGGTGGGGCTCGAGATGTGCCGGTACTCGGTGCCGATCTTGCCGCAGTAGACGCGGCGCATCACGGCGATGATCTCGCGCAGCGGCAGCCGGTCGCCGCCCTTCAGGCCGCCCGTCCAGAACTCGCGGTCGAGGTCCCAGATCGTCAGGCCGTACGTCTCGAGGTCGAGCTCGGGATGGTGCGCGATTTCCCGCGTGCGCAGCGGGTCGATGTCGGCGAGCAGGTGCCCGCGCACGCGGTACCCGTTGATCAGCTCGAGCACGCGCGCCTGCTTGGCGATCTCGTCGGTCCGGCCGTCGCGAGAGGACCGGCGGATTCCTGTCCACCTCCCAGCGCAGGGGCCGGAACGGAATGCCGAGGTCGGCGAAGACGCCCTCGTAGAAGTCGTGCCCCCCGAGCAGCAGCTCCTCGACGCGCGCGAGGAAGGCGCCCGACTCGGCGCCCTGGATGATGCGGTGGTCGTAGGTGGACGTGAAGGTCACGACCTTGGAGACCGCCAGCAGCGAGAGCATGGCCGGCGCCATCGCGCGGAACTGCGCCGGGTACTCGATCGCCCCCGTCGCGATGATCGCGCCCTGGCCGGGCATCAGGCGCGGCACCGAGGCCGTCGTCCCGAGCGTACCCGGGTTCGTCAGTGAGATCGTCGTGCCCTCGAAGTCGGAGACCTTGATCTTGCCCGTGCGGGCGCGCGTGACGACGTCGTCGGCCGCGGCCGCGAACTCGGCGAAGCTCATCCGCTCCGCGCCCTTGACGTTGGGCACGAGGAGCGACCGCGAGCCGTCCGCCTTGGGGACGTCCACGGCCAGCCCGAACCGGACCTCGTCGCGGCGCACGCGCGCGGGCTCGCCGCTCGATCCGTCGAAGGCGTCGTTCATGGAGGGGAAGGACTTGAGCGCCTGGATCACCGCCCAGGACACGAGGTGCGTGAAGGACACCTTGGACTGTTCGCTCGCGGCGCGGTGCTCGTTGATCAGGCGGCGGTTCTCGTCGGCGAGCTTGATCGGCACCTGCCGCTGCGTCGTCGCGGTCGGCACGCCGAGGCTCGCCTCCATGTTCTCGGCGATCCGCAGCGCGGCCCCCCGCAGGGTCGCCCGGTCGCCCTCGGCGGCCGGACCGAGGGGAGTCGCCGGGCTCGCCGGCGGCGCGGACACGACGGGCGCGGCGGCCTGCGGCTCCTGCTCGCCGAAGCGCTCCCGGAAGTACCGCCGCCACTCGTCGTCCACGGCGGAGGGGTTCGCGCGATAGCGGTGGAGCAGCTCGGCGACGTAGCTCGCGTTGCCGCCAAACTCGGCCGCAAGCTCGTCGGACAGGTCGATCTCGGGAGTTCGGGTAGACATGAGGACGGGGATTCTAGTTCAGGACGCCCGGGGCCGTCAGCCGGCGCCGGCGGCCCTGATACCATTGCCCGGCAGGTGAACTTGCTGCAAAGACTGATGCTTCTCGCCGCGGTCAGCCTGGCTGTCGCGGGCACGGTCGGAGCCGAAGACCTCCTGCTCTCGCCCGACGCGGCCCGAACGGCGGCCACCCTGCGCGACCACGTCGCCGCCGGCTCGCGCGCCTCGGACTGGGTCAGGGAGCTGAACGACCTGGCCGGCCCGCGCCTGGCGGGATCCCCGGGAGACCGCGCGGCGGTCGCCGTGGCGCTCGAGATCCTGAAGGCGCAGGGCTTCGCGAACGTGCGGGCCGAGAAGGTGGTCGTCCCGGTCTGGCACCGCGAGTCCGAGAGCGGCGAGGTGACCGCGCCCGTGGCCCAGAAGCTCTACCTGGCGGCCCTCGGCGGAAGCATCGCGACGCCCGCCGGCGGCATCGAGGCGGAGGTCGTCGGCGTGAAGTCTTACGACGAGCTCGAGGCGAGGAAGGACACGCTCAAGGGCAAGATCGTCTTTTACGACGTCCGGACCGAGCGCTCGAAGGAGGGCTCCGGCTACGGCAAGAGCGTCGTGTACCGCAGCGACGGCGCCTCGCGCGCCGCGAAGTACGGCGCCGCCGGCGCCCTGATCCGCTCGATCGGCACGGACGACAACCGGCTGCCCCACACGGGCGCAATGAGCTACGCAAAGGACCAGCGCCGCATCCCCGCCGCCGCGCTCTCGAACCCCGACGCGGACCTCGTCGAGCGGCTGCTCGAGCGCGGCAGGCCGGTGCGCATCCACTTCGCGCTCGATTGCGGCGACCGGCCCGACGCCGAGTCGGCCAACGTCATCGGCGAGGTCCCAGGCCGCGAGCTGCCGGGTGAAATCCTGGTGATCGGGGGCCACCTCGACTCCTGGGACCTCGGCCGGGGGGCCGTGGATGACGGAGCCGGGTGCGCCATCGCGATCGAGGCGGCGCGGCAGATCGCGGCGCTGCCGCAGCACCCGCGCCGGACGATCCGCGTCGTCCTCTTCGCCAACGAGGAGAACGGCCTCGCGGGCGGGAAGGCCTACGCCGCGGCACACGCGGACGAGCTCGCCCGGCACGTCGCCGCCCTCGAGGCGGACCTCGGCGGCGGTCGCGTGTACGGCTTCTCGTGGAACGCAGGGGCTGCAGCGCGGACGCCGCTCCAGCAGATCGCCGGGCTGCTCGGCCCGATCGACGCGGCAAAGATGACCGAAGGCGATTACGGCGGCGCCGACATCTCGCGCATGATCGCCGCGGGTGTGCCGCTCTTCGGCCTCTCGCAGGATGCCTCAGTCTACTTCGACCTCCACCACACCGCCAACGACACGTTCGACAAGATCGTGCCGAAGGATCTCGACCAGGCGACGGCCGCGGCGGCCGTGATCGCATGGTCTCTCGCCGAACTGCCCGCGCCGATCGAGCGGATCCCGGCGGCCAGGCGGAAGCTGCCCTGGTGAAAGGGCGCGCCGCCTTCGCCGCGGGGCTCCTCTTCGCCGTGCGCCTCGGCGCGGCCGAGCTCGACTCCGTGATGGCCGAGCGCTTCGCAAAGCTCGCGCTCGCCTGCGTCGACCGCGAGTATCCGAACAAGCCCGAGCAGGTCCTCGAGGGGCCGGCCGACGTGAAGTCGCCGCGGGACTTCCACCCGTCCTTCTACGGCTGCTACGACTGGCACTCCTCGGTGCATGGCCACTGGATGCTCGCGCGCCTGCTCGAGACCAATCCGGCGATCCCCTCGGCGAGCGACATCCGCGCGCGCCTCGACGCGCATTTCACGGCCGACGCGATCGCCGCCGAGGCACGCTACCTCGACACCCCCGGCGCGCGCACGTTCGAGCGGCCCTACGGGTGGGCATGGACGCTGCGGCTCGTCGCGGACCTCCAGGGATCACCGGATCCGCGGGAGCGGGCGTGGCGCGAGAGCTTGAAGCCGCTCGAGAACGCCGTCGTCGCGCGGTTCCAGGACTACCTCCCGAAGCTGACGCGCCCGGTCCGCAGCGGCATCCATCCCGACACGGCGTTCGCGCTCTCCCTGGCGCTCGACTACGCGCGCGCGACACGGCGCGTGGACTTCGAGAAGATCCTCCTGTCGCGGTCGAGCTTCTACTATGGCTCCGACCGCGCCTGCCCGCTGGCGTACGAGCCGTCCGGAGAGGACTTCTTCTCGCCGTGCCTGGCCGAAGCGGACCTGATGCGCCGGGTCCTCGCGCCCAAGGAGTACGCCGCGTGGTTGAAGCGCTTCCTGCCGCAGCTCTCCACGCACAAGACGTTTCCGCTCACTCCGGTCTCGGCCGCCGACCGGACGGATCCGCGCCTCGTCCATCTCGACGGTCTGAATCTGTCGCGCGCGTGGATGCTGCGCGGGATGGCCCAGGGACTTCCCGTCAACGACGGGCGCCGCGCCGTCCTGCTCAAGGCCGCGGACGCGCACGAAGTCGCCGGTCTCTCCCGCGTCGCCTCCGGCGATTACGCCGGGGAGCACTGGCTGGCGTCGTTCGCGGTCTACCTGCTGACCGAAGACTAGCTACCGGTTCGCCTTCACCTTCTCGCGCACCGCCTGCACCTCCGGGTGCTGGAACCCCAGCAGCTCGGCGATGCGGCGCGCGAGCTGGTTCTCGACGGCGGTGAGTTGGCCGTCCGCGTACACGACGCCCCAGATCACTTCGACCAGGCGCAGGCGCTGTTCGCGTGAGAACTTTTCTCCCACCAGCTTGGTGAACTGGTAGAGGTCCACGCTCTCCCGGCGCTCCTCCTCGGCGAGACGGACGACCTCGGCGACCTCGGAGGCCGGGACGCCGAGGTCCTCGCGCACAGCCCGGACGATCCGCTCGCGCTCTTCGGGTGCGAAGACGTCGTCCGCGTGCGCGATCTCGAGCAGGAGGGCGCACGCCGCGATGGCGACCGGGTCCGGGCGGTGCGGCTCCTCCGGAGCGGACAGTCGGGACAAGACAAACTGGCGGATCCCGTGGATTCCCATTGGCGCAGTCTAGACCAGGCCCGCGGCGAAACCTTTCGCCGCGCACCTGCGTATTGCTGGATGAGGACGATGATGAAACGCCGCGACTTCGAGACACTTCTTCTCACGCTGGAGTCCACCCCAGCGCTCGTTGCCCGCGCGGCCGCGGCGCTCTCCCCCGCCGAGGCCCGCGTGCGGCCCGCCGGCGGCGGGTTCTCGTTCGTCGAAAATGTCTGGCACCTCGCCGATCTCGAGCGCGAGGGATACGGCACGCGGATCCGCCGGATCCTCGGGGAAGAGAACCCGGCGCTCTTGAACTTCGAGGGCGACCGGATCGCCCGCGAGCGGTGTTACCAGGAGAAAGACGTCGAGCGCGGGCTCGCCCTCTTTTCCCGCGCGCGTCAGGCCAACATCGAAACGCTGCGCGCCCTGTCGTCGGCGGACTGGAAGCGTTCGGGCTCACAGGAGGGCGTCGGGCGCGTCACGCTCGCCGACCTGCCGCGGATGATGGCCGAGCACGACCGTTCGCATGAGACCGAGATCTTGGAACTGCTCGCGCTCCTGCGCGGCAGGCCCCTGGCCGAACGGCCGCACCCGACCTCCGCGGTCGCCTGATCAGGAACCCGCGCGGTTCTTCCGCCGCTCGATCAGGTACGCGATGATCCCCGGCAACAGCGAGAGGAAGATCACGATGATGATCACGATCTCGATGTGCTCCTTGACCCCGGGGATCTGGCCGAGGAAGTAGCCGATCAGGGTCATCGCCAGCACCCAGAGCGCGCCGCCGAACACGTTGAAGGCGAGGAAGCGCCGGTAGGGCATCTCCCCCATCCCCGCCACGATCGGCGCAAACGTGCGCACGATCGGCATGAACCGCGCGAGCACGATCGTCTTGCCGCCGTGCCTCTCGTAGAAGTCGTGCGCGCGGCGAAGGTGCTCGGGATTGAAGAGCAGCGACTTCGGCCGCCGGAAGAGCGCCGGCCCCGTCTTGCGGCCGAACCAGTACCCCACCGTGTCGCCGAGGATCGCCGCCGCGATCAGGATCAGGTTCAGGTGCAGGATGTTCAGCTGGCCCGCTCCCGCGAAGACTCCGGCGGTCACGAGCAGCGAATCCCCGGGCAGGAAGAAGCCCACGAGCAGGCCCGTTTCCGCGAAGACGATGATCGTCATGGCGGTCAGACCGCCGACCCGCACGAGCGTCTCGACGTCGGTCAGCTGGTGGAAGAGCTGTTTGAACCACTCCATGCGGGGCGGATGGTAGCAGACGGGGTCGAGGGTAGACTTTCGCCATGCCCGAATACACCGACGAACACGCGCGAGCCGGGATCGACGCGCCGCTGCCGGCGCTCGAGACCTGGCCGAACCAGTACCCGGACTACGAGATCGTGGTGGAGATCCCCGAGTACAACGCGATCTGCCCGAAGACGGACCTGCCGGACTTCGGGCACCTGACGATCCGGTACGTGCCGGACCGGATGTGCCTCGAGCTCAAGTCGCTCAAGCTCTACATCGTGGCCTACCGCAATGTCGGGATCTTCTACGAGAACGCCGTCAACCGCATCCTCGAGGACTGCGTCGCGGCGTGCCGTCCGAAGCGGATGTCGATCACCGGCACCTTCTCCTCGCGCGGAGGGATCTCCTCGACGATCGAGGCGCGCTACCCGCGCGCGGACCGAGCCGGGGTCCGGAACTCGTCGTAGAGCGCGTCGCGGATCATCCGCGCCACGGGCCCGCCTTTTCCGCTGCCGATCGGGCGGCCCTCCACCGAGACGATCGGATACGTCCAGAGCGTCGTCGAGGCGAAGAAGACCTCCTGGGCCTGGTACATCTCCTCGACGGTGAAGGCGCGCTCCTCGACCTCGAGCCCGATGCGGCGCCCCGCTTCGATGGCCGCCGTGCGCGTCACCCCCGGGAGAATGCGCGGCCCGTTCGGCGCGGTGCGCAGGACACCCTTCGAGACCATGAAGAGGTTGGCCTTCGTCCCCTCGAGCGCGAAGCCGTCGCGGACGAGAATGGCGTCGATCGCTCCCGCCTCGCGGGCCTTCTGCGCCGCGAGGACGTTGGGCAGGAGCATCACGCTCTTGATGTCGCAGCGCCCCCAGCGTTCGTCGGTCAGCAGGATCGCCTTGCCGCCGTCCGGGGGCGGCGGGGGGTCCACTTCGCGCGCGAACGCGAACACCGTCGGCGTGGTGCCCTCGGCGGGAAAGGCGTGGTACCGGGGCGCCGCGCCGCGCGACACCTGGGCGTAGACGAACGCGTCCCTGTCGTCGAGGCCGTTCTCGGCGAGCAGGCGCTTGCCCACGGCCTCGAAAAAGTCGGGCGTCGCCTTGATGCGGATCGCGTCGAGGCCCTCGCGCATCCGCACGAGGTGCTCGGCGAGCCGGTAGGGGCGCCCGCGGTCATAGCGCACCACCTCGTAGATCGCGTCGGCAAAGAGAAACCCGCGATCGAGCGGCGAGATGCCGGCCTCGTTCTCCGGGCAGGAAGCGGCCGTTCAGATAGACGATCGGCATGGCGCGGGATGCTATCAGCGGCGATGCGCGCCGAAATCCCGGACCGCCTTCGCCAGGTCGTCGCTCCCGGCGAGACTCCGGTAGGCGTCCTCGGCCGCGGGCAGGCGCGTCGCCAGGGCCTGCCGGCGCCCCTGGCGCAGGAGGTCCCGCGCCGCGGCCAGAGCCGCGGGGCTCGCGGCGAGGATCCGTCCGGCCAGCCGCTCGGTTTCCCCGGTCAGGCGCGCCGCCGGCACGGACCGCGCGGCGAAGCCGGCGTCGGCGGCTTCCTTTCCGGAGAGGATCCGGCCCGTCAGGACCCAGTCGGCCGCCCGCGCCTCGCCGACGAGGCCGGGCAGCAGGGCCGCCGCTCCGGGAGGAAAGCACGCGAGACGGATCTCGGGGAACCCGACGCGCGCGTCGTCGGCGAGCAGCACGAGGTCGCACGCCGCGAGGATCTCGGCGCCGCCGCCGAGGCAGGCACCGGAGGCGGCCGCGAGCGTGATGGCAGGAGAGGCGACGAGCGCCTCGAGCACGTCCCGCATGGCCGCGAGCATCTTCTCGATCGCGGCCGGCTCGGGTGCGTGCTCGGCGACGTCGACCCCCGCCGAGAACGCGGCGGCAAGCCCGGTCAGGACGACGAGGCGCGCCGCGTCCGCCTCCCGGACCCCCCGCGCGAGGGCGTGGAGGCTTTCCCCGTCGAGCACGTTGACCGGCGGGCGCGCGATGCGCAGGTCGGCGCGGGCGCCTCCGGCCGCGTGCGCGAGCGCGATCACGCCGGAAAGGCTCACTTGCCGGCGGGCGTCGGCGTGGGCTTGGGACTGGCGGCCTTCTCGCGAAGGGCCCGGACCGCGGCCTTGACGTTGGCGATGTGCGCGTCGGTCACGGGAATGTTCTTGATCTCGTTCTCCGGCGCCCGGATCTGCGCGTCCATCATGTCGTCGCGCATCGCGTTGTCGACGAACTTTTTCGCGAGCGCGTTGACGGCGTGCAGGTACGCGAGCGAGTCGGCGATGCCTTCCTTCGAGCCGATGTCGCCGTGCCCCGGAACGAGCTTCTCGGCCGGCACCCGGGACAGGGTCATCAGCGCCCTCTCCCAGCCCATGGGGTCCACGTCCGGCGACTGCAGGAACGGCATGCGGCCGTTCAGCGCGAGATCGCCCGCGAACAGGACCTTGTCGTTGGGGAGGTACACGATGAGGTCGCCCTTCGTGTGCGCCGCGCCGAGGAAGTAAATCTGCACGTTGTGAAGACCGTCGACGAGGATCGCGCGCTCGGAGATCGACTCGACGACCGGCCGCAGGGCCGCCTTGCCGTACATCGGATCCTTCGGGTCCGAGGTCGCCTGGGTCACGAAGGCCAGGATCTGCCCGGCCACGCCCTCCTGGCACACGACGTGCGCGCCGGCGGCCGCGAAGGCCCGCGCTCCGCCGCTGTGGTCGGCGTGCGCGTGCGTGAGGATCAGCGTCCGGATGGGTTTGCCGCCCGTCGTCTCGGCGATGGCCTTGACGATCTCGGCGCCGTTGACCGCATCCTCGCCGGAGTCGACGGCCACGACACCGTCGCCGAGGAGGAACCAGCCCACGTTCGCGCCCTTCTCGGGCTGCGCGGCCCACACGCCGTCCGCGACCTTTTCGACCTTCGGCTTCGACTGGGCGGACAGGGGCGCCGCAAGGGCGAGGAGGACGGCAACGGCCAATGCGGTGGAGAGGGCGCGGAACTTCATGAAACACACTCCTTCGGGAACTCCAACTCCGGACACGGGATACCGGGGAACAGCGCGGATCGCCGCGAAATTTCCTTCAGGGCTTCGATGCGGCACGCACGCGGGCCGCGCGCAGGAACTCCGCGAAGAGGCGGCCGGACATCGGATCGCCGCCGAGGTTCTCCGGGTGCCACTGGACGGCGACGAGCCAGTTCGCGCCGGGCTCCTCGACGGCCTCGGGCAGCCCGTCGGGCGCGAGCGCCGAGACGGCCAGTCCTGGCGCGACGCGGCCGATCGCCTGGTGGTGGCGGCTGTTGACGGACGCCTCGGCAGATCCGGCAATCGCCGCGAGCCGCGTTCCGGGGGCGATGGTCACGCTGTGATCGCGCCGCGCCTTTTCTTGCTTGCTCCGCTCGTGGACGACCGGGGACGGCCGCTCGGTCGGGATGTCCTGCACCAGCGTCCCGCCGAGGGCGACGTTGACGACCTGGAGCCCGCGGCAGATTCCCAGGACCGGGGCGCCCGACCGCCGCGCCTCCGCGAAGAGCCGGAAGTCGATCGCGTCGCGCCCGGCATCCACGTCGACCCGACCGCCCTCGAGCACCGTCTGCCCGTAGCGGGCCGGATCCACGTCGACTCCCCCGCCGAGCACGAGCGCGTCGAACGGGCCCGGCGCGGGGGACAGGGGTGTCACGACCTCGATCTCCTCGCGCGGCACCCCCGCCGCGACGAGAGAGCGCAGGTAGTCGTTCGTCTCCGAGAGATCGGCGTCCCGATCGAGTGTGAGCGCGATGCGCATCGCCGAATCTTAACCGCTCAGTCGCGCTCGAACAGGACGGCCATGCCCATGCCGCCCGAAACACAGAGCGTGGCGATGCCCGTCTTCGCGCGCCGGCGCTTCATTTCGTGCAGGAGCGTCGTCACGACGCGGGCGCCCGTCGCGCCGATGGGGTGGCCGAGGGCGATGGCGCCGCCGTTCACGTTGACCTTCGCCATGTCGAGCGACAGGTCGCGCTGGCAAGCGATGACCTGGACCGCGAACGCCTCGTTCAGCTCGATCAGGTCGATGTCCGCGAGCCGGCGCCCGGTCTTTGCGAGCAACGCGCGGACGGCCGGAACGGGCCCGATGCCCATCCGCGAGGGCTCCACGCCCGACGACGTCCATGCCGTGATTCGCGCGAGCGGCTCGCCGCCGGCCTTGCTCGCCGCGGCCTCGCTCGCGAGGACCACGGCCGCTCCGCCGTCCGTGATTCCGGAAGCGTTGCCCGCGTGCACGGTCCCGTTCTCCTCGAAGATCGGCGGCAGCCTCGCGATCGAGGCGAGCGTCGTCTCCGGGCGCGGGTGCTCGTCGGCGGCGACGACCACGTCGCCTTTCTTTCCGGCGACCGTCACGGGCACGATTTCGCCGGCAAACCGGCCCGTGCGGATGGCCTCGCCGGCGCGCCGCTGCGACTCGACCGCGAAGGCGTCCTGCTCGGCGCGCGGAACGCCGTACTCCCGGACGAGGTTCTCGGCGGTCTCCCCCATCAGCTGCCCGCACAGCGGGCAGAGGAATCCGTCGCGGTACATGCCGTCGACGAGCTCCGCGTCGCCCATGCGCATCCCGAAGCGCGCGCGCGGCAGCAGGTACGGCGTCGCCGACATGCACTCGTGCCCGCCGGCGAGAACGACCTCGTTCTCCCCGGCGGCGATCGTCAGGGCCCCGAGCGTGATGGCCTTCAGCGACGAGGCGCAGGCCTTGTTGACGGTGAAGGCGGGGACGGAGTCCGGCACCCCGGCGCGGTGCGAGGCCTGGCGGGCGGTGTTGGGGCCGCCGCCCGCCTGGCGCGCGTGGCCGAAGATCGCCTCGCCCACGGCGGTGGCCGGCAGTCCCGAGCGCTCGATCGCCGCGCGCGCGGCCGCCGCGCCGAGCTCGGCCGGCGTGAGCGCGGCGAAGGCGCCGCCGAACTTGCCGATCGGAGTCCGGGCCGCGGAAAGGACGTAGACGGGTCGCACGGGCGGGAACCTATCAGACGACCGGCAGGCGCACAGTGAAGGTCGTGCCTTCGCCGGCCGCGCTCTCGACCGTCACCCTCCCCTTGTGCGCCTCGACGATCCAGCGGACGATCGAAAGGCCGAGCCCCGAGCCGCCGGGGTTCGCGTGGCGCGACCGCTTGGAGCGGAAGAACCGCTCGAACACGTAAGGCAGGTCCGCCTCCGGGATCCCGATTCCCTTATCGGAAACGGAGAGGAGGGCCTCGCCGGGCACCGCGCCGACCTCGACGCGGATCCTGCCGCCGGGATGGGAGTACTGCAGTGCGTTCTCGACGAGGTTGTGCAGCACCTGCTGGAGGCGGCCCGAGTCCGCGAAGACGTAGACCGGCAGCGCGGGCGCCGCGGCCTCGATCTCCAACTCGCGGTCGGCCGCGGCCTGCGAGAGATCGCGCACGGTCTCCGCGGCGAAACGTCCGAGGTCGAGGTTGGCAAAGGACAGCGTCACGCGGCCGCTCTCGCCGCGGGTCAGAAAGAGGAGGTTCTGCGAGATGCGCGTCAGGTGCCGCACCTCGAGGATGGCGTTGCCGATCGCCTCGCGATACTCCTCGGCCGACCGGTCCTCCTCGAGGGCCACCTCGAGCGAGCCGCGGAGCACGGTCAGCGGAGTGCGCAGCTCGTGGGACACGTCGGCGATGAACTGCTGCTGCTCCTTCTCGGACGCCGAGAGCGCGTCGAGACGAGCGTTGAGGCTCTCCGCGATAGCGCGCGCGTCCGGCACGAGGTCCTCGGCGGGGATCCTCTGGAGCGGTCGCGTCTCGGTCTCGACGAGCCGCGCCTTGAGCTTCGACAGCGCCGCGCCGGCGGCCTCCGCCTCGGGCGACGGAGGCCGGAAACGGTCGAAAAGACTCACGACCGGGCCGTCACGCGTCCGGGTCGGAGCCGGACTCCCGCAGGCGGTAGCCCACGCCGCGCACGGTCTGGATCAGCTTTTCCCGGTCTCCGCCGTCGATCTTCTTGCGCAGGGCGTTGATGTACACGTCGATGATGTTGGTCGAGAGGTCGAAGGAATCCTCCCAGATGCGGGCCTGGATCTCGGAGCGCGGGACGACCTTGCCGCGGCGCCGCAGGAGCAGCTCGAAGAGCGCGCCCTCGCGCACCGTCAGCCGCACGGTCTCGCCGCCGCGCTCGACCTCGCGCGACTCCGTGTCGTAGGACAGGTCGTCGAACACGAGCGGCCCGGGCTCGACCACCTCCGTGCGCCGCAGGAGCGCGCGGATGCGGGCCAGCAGCTCGCGGAACGAGAAGGGTTTCACGAGGTAGTCGTCGGCGCCCGCGTCGAGCCCCTCGATCTTGTTCTCGACCGTGTCCCGGGCCGTGAGCATGATGATCTTGGCCCGCACGCCCCGCGCGCGCAGCTCGCGGCAGAGCTCGATGCCGTCCCGCGAGCCCGGCAGCAGCAGGTCGAGGATCACGAGGTCCGGCGTCGCGGCCATGATCCGCTCGAGGCCCGTATCGGCATCCGCCGCCACGTCGACGGCATAGCCCTTCTCCGTCAGCCCCTTCTTGAGGAACTGGGAGATGCGCTGCTCATCCTCGACCACGACGACCTTCACGCCGAGCCCTCCCCCGGACCGCCGCCCTCGGCGGGAGGCCGTGGGGTCTTCATGAAGGAAAGGACGAAAACCGACCCGGCCCCTGCCGCGAAACCGGCCGCAAACGACGAGGTGGGCTGGGGCGCGGCCACGGCAACGACCGCCCCGACGGCCAGAAGGCCGAACAGCAGGGGCCGGGAAACGGCGATCGGCGGCACGGCAGGGATCATAGAGCCTCGGCGCGGGTATTATGACCGCCTTAAGAATAAGGAGAAGCCATGAGAAAACCGAGCATTCTTGGGTCGGCCATACTCGCCGGAATTGCCCTGGTGTGGATCGCCGGCTGCGCGAGCTCCGGCGACAAGGCGCCGCAGGCGATGGCGACGATCATTTCGGAGAGCGGCACGAAGGTCCAGGGCAGGGCCCTGTTCACCCAGCTGCCCGCTGGCGGCGTGAAAACCGAGGTCTGGATCGAGGACGCGACGCCCGGAATGCACGGCCTGCACATCCACGAGAAGGGCGACTGCTCCGCCCCGGACGGCTCCTCGGCCGGCGGGCACTTCAACGCGGCCGGCAACCCGCATGCCGCCCCCACCGACAAGGCGCGCCACAACGGCGACCTCGGCAACATCGAGGTCGGCGCGGATGGCAAGGGCTACCTGTCGATCACGTCCGACCTGCTCACCGTTTCGGCGGGGCCCGACTCCGTCGTCGGCAGGTCCGTCATCTTCCACGAGAAGGCCGACGACCTGAAGACCCAGCCGACCGGAGCCGCGGGCGCGCGCTACGGCTGCGGCGTGATCCTGGCCAAGGGGCCCGGCAACGGCAACGCGTCCGCCATCAAGGTCCGGTGAACGGCGGCAAGCCCACCTTCGATCTCGAGCCCGACGAACTGAGGCGCCTCGGTGCGCTGGCGGCGGAGGCCGTCGCAACGCACCGGGAGCGCCTGCTCGCGTTGCCGGTCTTCGGCAAGGTCGGCGCGAAGGCGGCGCTCTTCGACGAGCCCGTGCCCGAGGAGGGGCGGCCTTTCGAGGAGGTCCTCGCCTTCGCCCGCGAGCACATCCTTCCGTTCCCGATGGGGAACTCGCACCCCCGCTTCTTCGGCTTCATCAACGCGAGTGCGGACCCGGTCGGCATCTTCGCGGACTTTCTCGCCGCGGGGATGAACCCCAACTGCTGGGGCGGCGACCACGCGGCGATCCACGTCGAGGACCGCGTCCTGCGCTGGATCGCGGAGCTGCTCGGCTATCCGCCCGAGGCCGAGGGCATCCTCGTCTCGGGCGGCTCCATGGCAAACTTCACCGCGCTCGCCGCCGCGCGCCGCGCGATGACGCCGGGCAACGTCCGCGAAGAAGGCCTCGCGGGGCCCGACCGGCCGCGGCTGACCGTGTATGCCTCGGACCAGGTGCACTCGTGCGTGGACAAGGCGGTGGATCTGCTCGGCATCGGCACGAACCAGCTGCGCAAGATCCCGACCGACGACCGGTTCCGGATCCGCATGGACGAGCTCGCGAAGACGGTCGCCGCCGACCGCGCCGCGGGATTCCTTCCCGCGATCGTCGTCGGCAACGCCGGCACGGTCAACACGGGGGCCGTCGATCCTCTCGACGCCATCGCCGATTTCTGCGCCCGCGAGTCCCTGTGGTTCCACGCCGACGGGGCGTACGGCGCTCTCGCGGCGATCGTCCCGGAATTGAAGCCCCTGTTCGCGGGGATGGAGCGCGCGGATTCGATCGCCACGGACCCGCACAAGTGGATGTACGTGCCCTACGAGGCCGGGGCCACGCTCGTGCGCGAGCCCGGACGCCTCGCCGCCACGTTCCGGAAATTCCCCGAGTACCTCGCCGCCGATCCGGAAAGCCCGTTCCCGGGGCCGGCCTGGTTCGCCGAGCGCGGCGTCGAGCTCTCCCGCGGGTTCAAGGCCCTGAAGGTCTGGATGGGACTCAAGTCGCACGGGCGCAAGGCCTACGCCGCCCAGATTCAGAACGACGTGCGTTTGGCGCACTTTTTAGCCGCCGAGGTAGATCGCCGGGCCGACTTCGAGCGCCTTGCCGAGACGGTCCTCTCGATCGCGAACTTCCGCTATCGGCCCGCAAACCGGAAGCTCTCGGATCCCGAGCTCGACAGGATCAACCGGACGATCATCAATCGCCTCGTCGGCGGCGGCGCGTTCTTCCTCGCACCCACGATCCTCAAGGGCCGTTCCGCGATCCGCGTCGCGATCACGAACTTCCGCACGCGCGAGGAGGACCTGACCGCGCTGCTGGATGAGGCCGAGAGGCTCGGTAGGGAATTGGTGTCGTAGGGCCCGCGCCGACTTACCGCCGGCCGACGGCCGGCGTTGCCTACTGCCGCGGGTCTGCCTTCGCTCGACGGCTCCACGCCTCCATGTTCCGGTCGATCTGCCCCGCGTGCTTCTCGAGGTGGCCGGCGTAGATCGTCAGCCACTTCTCGGCGGAGAAGCGGCCGGACTCCGTGTGTGTTCCTTCCGCCGCCCAGTCCTTCTCGGTCATGCGACGCAGCAGCGGCACGGTGTAGGCGCGCACGGCCTCGGTCGTCCTGAGCGACAGGTCGGGGGAACCCGCGTGATAGTCGAGGTTCTTCGCCCACCGCTCCTGGTCGTAGCCGAAGATCGTCGGATTCGGGTCGGCGACCAGAAAGCGGATGCGCAGGGCCGCGTTGGCCTCGGAGTCGGCCGTATGGCAGACGACCTCGTGCGCCGACCACTTGCCCTCGGCCGGGCGCCACTGCCGCGCCTCGGGCGGTACTTTCTCCCAGGCGGCGCGCAGGCGCGCCGGGCCTTGCTCGTAGCGGCGGATCAGATCTTCGCGTTCGGACGGGGTCAGGGGCATGGCGGTCTCCTTCTCACCACAAAGTTCCATCGAGCGAGACGACGGTCTCGCTTCCCACGACGTGCGCGCAGTGACGCGTTCCGGCGGGCAGGTAGATCCGGTCGCCGGGGCCGAGGTCCCACGCCTGCTCGCCGACGGTCACGCGCAGAACGCCCGCGACGACACCGTCGCACTTCGGGCGCGCGTGCTCGTGCTCGGGAAAGACGGTGCCGGGGCGGTAGGTGTAGACGAGGACGTCGTAGCCCTCGAACTCGAGCAGGCGCATCATCCGTTTTTCGGAGGTCGGCCCGTCGGCTTTCGGCCAGCGCTCGAAACGAATCTCGCTCAAGAAGCCCGGATCTTATCCGCGCCAAAAAGAAAAAGGGGGGCTTTCGCCCCCCGGGGAGTTACCGAGACTTCGACTCAGTAACGATCGCGACGGCCCCCGCCGCCGCCCTGGGTCTTGGGACGCGCCTCGTTGACCGTCAGCGCGCGGCCGCCGTACTCCTGGCCGGAGAGCGCCGAGATCGCGTTGCGCGCCTCGTCGTCATTGCCGAACTCGACGAAGCCGAAGCCCTTCGAGCGGCCAGTGTCGCGATCGGTGATGATCGCGACGGAGGTGACCCCGCCATAGGGGGAGAAGAGGGTGCGGAGGTCGTCCTCGGTTGCATTGTAGGGAAGGTTGCCAACGTAGAGTTTCATCGAAACAGAATCCTCGATCCCGGCGTCACATTGTCCGCATTCGCCGCGCCGCTCGGCGAATCCGACTTCCCGTGGAATTCGTCGGACTTCTGCGAGCGCGGAAAGCGTGCTTGGAAGGCGAGCGATTACGAGAAGGCGCGCAGTATAGCAGCGGGGTCAAGGGGGGGCAAGCCACGGTTAAGGAACCCTTAAGGGTGGGTGTGCCCGGCGGCCTCCCGGCGCGATCTCGGAAAGGGCCGCGGCGACCCACTTTTTCGTCATCTCCTTGCGCCACAGGAAGGAAAAGTCGGTGTTGTCCATGGGTCGCGACGGGCCCGCCGCCGCCTCGGACGCCTCTGTGATCGCCGTCACGTCGAGGGGCCGGCCGACGAGGAGCTGCTCGGCGCGGTCGGCCCGCACCGGCGAGGAGGACACCGCCCCGAGGACGATCCGCGCCTCGGCCACCACGCCGCCCTCGCTGCGGACCGCCGCGCCGACGGCGAGCACCGGGAAGTCGAAGGCGCCGCGGCGCCTCAACTTCCGGTAGGAAGCCCTCCAGCCGTCCACGCCCGGGACGCGGATCTCCGTCAGGAGCTCGTCCGGGCGCTTGGTCAGATAGTGGATGCCGTCGTTGCGATAGAGATCCTCGAGAGCGACCTCGCGGACGCCCTCGGGGGATGCGAGCGTCACCCGCGCCCGCAGCGCGATCAGGACGGGCACCGAATCGGCCGACTGGATCGCCAGGCACCGGGGCGAGCCCGGCGCCACCCAGCAGATCGCGCCGTCCTTCTTCATGCAGAAGTCGATCGCCTGGCGCCACTCGTAGTTCTGGTCGTAGTAGTTGCAGCGCGTGTCGAGGAGCACGTTGCCGCCGAGCGTGCCCATGTTGCGCAGGGGCGGCGTCGAGATCTCGGCGATCGCGTGCGCGAGCCCGGGATACTCGCGCCGCACGCGCCGGTGGTGCTCGATGACCGAGAGCGGCACCGCGGCGCCGATCGCGAGGCCGTCGGCGCCGGCGCGCAGCTTCCCGAGCGCCGCGATCCGCGCGAGGCCGATGACGACCTTCGGCGTCTGCTGGCGCCGCTTCATGTTCGGGTAGAGGTCGGTCCCGCCCGCCACGAAAGAGACGTCCTCGCCTTCGCCCGCCCGGATGCGGAGGGCCTCCTCCACGCTCGTCGGCGCGAAGTAGCGGAATTTCGGCAGGCGCATCATGGCGTCACCGAACTCCCCCCGCGGCCGTCACGGGCGCATCTTCGGCCTTCGCCGTCGCCTCCCTGCGCCGGCGTCGCGGACGTGGATCGGCGCGGGATACGGCACTTCCGGAAAACGCTCCGGGCCGAAGCGCGCCGGCTTGCCCTGCGCCTTCGCCTTGAGCGCCTTCAAGATTTTTTCGGGCGTGATCGGCACCTCGTCCACGCGCACGCCGACGGCGTCGAAGACGGCGTTGGCGACGGCGGGCGGGATCGGAAGGAGCGGGCCCTGCCCCACTTCCTTTGCGCCGAACGGGCCGTTCTCGTCCGGGTCCTCGACGAGATACGTCACGACCTCGGACATCTCCTTGGTGGTCGGGCTCTTGTACTCGAGCATCGACGGAAACTTGTGGACGACGTTCTCGTTCGCGTCGGTGCGGTACGTCATCTCTTCCATCATCGCCTCGCCGAGGCCCATGTAGACCGAGCCCTCGACCTGGCCCATCACGAGCACGGGGTTGATGCACTTGCCGACGTCGTGCGCGATCCAGATCTTCGGCGACCGTGTAGATGCCGGTCTCCGGGTCCACCTCGACCTCGACGACGGCGGCCGAATACGAGTACGCGGGCGAGGGACCGACGCCGGCGCCGCGGTAGCGCCCGGCGGAGGGCGGCGGCGTGTAGGAGCCGACCGTGCCGAGCGTGCCGAACTGCGACTCGGCGGCGACGGCGGCCTCCGCGAAGCTCATCCCCTTCTCCGGGTTTTCGACGTCGAACACGCGGCCGCCGTCGAGGCCCACGCGCTCGGCGGGGATCGTCGAGCTTCGCGCTCGACCGCCTCGACGATCATCTGCTTCGCGCGCTCGGCCGCCTGGATGCGCCGCGTTGCCGGTCATCAGGGTGACGCGCGAGGAATACGAGCCGAGATCCACCGGCGTCAGGTCCGTGTCGCCCGTGACGACCCGGATGTCGAAGGGATCGATGCCCAGCACCTCCGCCACGATCGACGCGAGGATCGAGTCGGAGCCCTGGCCGATGTCCGTCGAGCCGCAGAACACCGTAACGCCCCCGCCGCGGTCGATCTTCAGCTGCACGCCCGACTGGGGCATGGTGTTCCAGTAGATCGGCAGGCCCGCGCCGCAGAGGTAGGAGGAGCACGCGAGGCCGAGGCCCCGTCCCGGCGGCAGCTTGCCGCGCCGCTTCTTCCAGCCGGAGGCCTCGACGACCTTGTCGATGCAGGCGCCGAGGCCGATCGAGCCGACGCGCAGGAAGTTCGCGGTCAGCGAGTTCGCGGGCTGCAGGTGGTCGCGGCGGATCGCGGCCGGGTCGAGGCCGAGGTCGCAGGCGATCCTGTCGAGCTGCGACCTCCAGCGCGAAGCGCGGCTGCGGCGTGCCGTGGCCGCGCTTGGGGCCGCACGGCGGCTTGTTCGTGAAGACGCGCGCGCCGTCGAAGCGGTAGGCCGGCACCTCGTACGTCACGGTCTGCAGCGCGCCCGTGTAGTAGGTCGAGGCGACGCCGTAGGAGCCGTAGCCGCCGCCGTCGAGGACGGTCTGGAAGTGCAGCGCCGTGATCGCGCCGTCCTTCGTGACGCCGGTCTTCACGCGCATGAGCGTCGGGTGCCGGCCGCGGTGGCAGTAGAAGACCTCCTCGCGCGTCAGGCAGATCTTGACCGGGCCGGCCCGTGACGCGCGAGAGATGCGCGACGACGATCTCGTGGTTGAACGGATCGGACTTGCCGCCGAAGCCGCCGCCGTTGGGCGTCGCGATGACGCGGATCTGCGCGGCCGGCATGCCGAGGACCTTCGCGAGCGCGCGGTGGACGTAGTGCGGCGTCTGCGTCGAGGACCAGAGCGTCAGCTTCCCGTCCGGGCCGAAGTCGGCCGACGGACGCGTGCTGCTCGAGGGGCAGGTGCGTGTTGCCCTCGTAGAAGAAGAGGTCGTCGTAGACGCGGTCGGCGCGCGCGAAGCCTTCCTCCGTGTCGCCGAACTCCATCGAGACGAGCTTGTGGATGTTGCCGGCGTCGCCGTAGTCGTGGATCGGCGTCTCCGCGGCGGCGAGCCCATCGTCGATCGTCCCGATCGGCGGCAGCGCCTCGTACCCGACCTCGATCGAGATCGAGCGCGTCGAAGGCCGCGTCCTCGTCGACCGCCGCGACGGCCGCGACCGGATCGCCGACGAAGCGCACGCGGTCCGTGCAGAGCGCGTGCTCGTCCTGGGAGACCGGGAGGATCCCGAACGGGATCGGAAGGTCCTTGCCCGTGGCGACGGCGACGACGCCCGGCAGCCGCCAGCGCCCGAGAAACGTCGATCGAGACGATGCGTGCGTGCGCGATCTTCGAGCGCAGCAGCTTGCAGTGGAGCATCCGCGGCAGCACCATGTCGTCGGCGAACTTCGTCTGCCCCGTCACCTTGGCCGCGGCGTCCACCTTGGCGTACGGGCGGCCGACGACGCGGGTGCGTGGAGACTTCAAGACGCCCCCCTCACCCCCGCCCTCTCCCCCCTCCGGGTGGAGAGGGAGCATAAGGGTTCCCTCTCCCGGCGGGAGAGGGACAGGGTGAGGGGCGCCCTCACGACTTCACCACGGGCAGCAGCCCGCTCTCGTCGAAATCAAAACCGTAGATGGCCTCGCGTTTCGGCGCGGCCTCTTCGCCGCGCATCCATGCGGCGGCGAGCTCCACGGCCTCGAAGATCTTGATGTAGCCGGTGCAGCGGCAGAGATTGCCGGCGAGCGCCTCGCGGATCTCCGGGAGCTTCGGCTTCGGGTTTTCCTCGAGGAGCGCCTTCGCCGTGAGCAGGAATCCCGGCGTGCAGTAGCCGCACTGCGCCGCGCCGAGGTCGGCGAACGCCTTCTGCAGCGGATGCAGGCCGCCCGGTCCCGCCATGCCCTCGACGGTCTCGACCCGGCGGCCCTCGCAGTCGAGGCCGAGCACGAGGCAGGAAAGGACCGGCCTGCCGTCGACCAGCACGGCGCACGTCCCGCACTCGCCGAGCTCGCAGCCGTGCTTCGTACCCGTGAGGCCGAGGTCCTCGCGCAGGACCTCGAGGAGCGTCTTGTGCGGCTCGAAGGCGGCCTCGACAGCTTCGCCGTTCAAGGTGAGCCGGAGGTGGGCCTTCGACAGGTCGGACGGTTTGGATTTTCTGGAGCGCGCCATGGACGGCGCAACTCTAATCCCTTTGTTTTCTGAAGGAAAGCCTGCTTATTTTGACTGACCGGTCGGGTTTGTTTCAGGTGCCTCGAGAGCCCAGGCCGGTAACTGCAGCAGCCCGAGCGGGTTGATGCGCGCGCGGTTCAACCGCGCGCCCCAGTGCAGGTGGGGCCCCGTCGCGCGCCCGGTCGCGCCGACGGCGCCGATTTGCGCCCCGGCGGCAACCGCGTCGCCCGCCTTCACGTCGATGCGCGAAAGGTGGAAGTACATCGTGAAGAGACCGGCGCCGTGGTCGAGGATGACGGTGCCGCCCGAAAAATAGAGCTCCCCGGCAAGAGCCACGCGTCCGGGCGCCGGCGCCGTCACCGGGGCGCCCGCGGGCGCGGCGAGATCGGCGCCTTCGTGCGACGAACGCGGCTTTCCGTTGAACACACGGCGGGAGCCGAAGTTGGCGCGCACCGGAGCGTCCACGGGAAGCGCGAAGGGGCCGCTCCACCGGCGGCGCGGATCGCCGCTCGACCAGACGCGACGGACCTTTTCCCGATCCTCGCGGATCCGGTCGAGCTCGCTCGCGGGCGGCTCGACGTACGCCGGATCCACCTTGACCTTCTGGACCGGGAACTTCCCGGAGACGACGCGCAAGGTCCGGCGCACCGAGTGGCGATCGCCGCAGAGGCCCTCGACCGCGACGTCGAGCTCGCGCGATCCGGTCGCGGTCTCGAAGTCCACGCCCGCGAGCCCGCGGAAGAGCCGTCCCCGCCCATCCCTCTCCAGAGCCGCCTCACGACCGGCGGCCGAGACCGAGGCGCTCGCGAGGTCGACGTCGCTCGCGACCGTCACCGCGACGACTCCGCCCTGCTTCGGCGCGTCCGACGACATCGTGATCGTCAGAGCCGGCGCGCGGCACTCGCCCCGCGCCACACCGGCCGCCACCACGATCGCGCCCGCGAGAAAGAGCACCCGGGCACGATACCCCACGAAAACGAAGAGGCCCCTCTCGCGAGGGGCCTCGGGAAAGCCGGGATCGCCCGGGCGCCTAGGGCCCGTACAGGAGCAGGCCGAACGTCTTGACCAGGAAGGGCGCCATCTGCCCGCGCGTGACCGCGTTGGTCGGACAGTAGAGCAGCGGCATGACGCTGCAGCCCCCGGTGATCGCGCGGTTGTAGAGATCCTCGATCCAGGGAGCGAACGGACTCGCCATGGGCACGTCGCCGAAGATCCCGGTCGCAGCCGGCGGCACGTAAGCCGACCCGAGCAACGTCTTGAGCAGAAAGACCGCCATCTGCTGGCGGAGTACCGGATTGTCGGGGCAGTACATGGGTCCGGCTCCGCACCCGGCCACGACGCCGCGGTTGTAGAGCTCCTCGATCCAGGGAGCGAACGGGTCCGCCGCAGGGACGTCCGTGAAGATCCCGACCGCGGCCGGCGGTACGAACGCGGCCCCCTCCTTCGCCTTGAGGACGAAGACGGCCATCTGCTTGCGCAGCGTCTGGTTGGAGGGGCAGTAGCTGGTGCCGCCGCATCCGCCGGTCACGCCGTTGTGGAAGATGTTCTCGATGAAGGAATAGAAGAGGTTGGACGTCGGCGTATCGGTGAAGCTCAGGCCGACGTGGAGGGTCCAGGTCTTGACGGGCGCCGGAAAGCCGGACGGAGCGAGAACGCCGGGCGTCTCCTGGAAGGACGCGTCCCAGTGCTGCGCGGGCCGCACGGCCGGGGCGTCGACCGACATCTGGTAGCAATCCCCGGTGGCCCCGAAACAATCTGCAGCCGTGAGCGCGGCAAGCGTTCCGTAGCCCGCCGAACTGTCGTTCAGGGTGTACGTCGCGCCGCCCGGACCGGTGTAGTTCGACGCGATCCCGTTCAGGGAGAAGCTCGCGCTCGAGCCGCCGTTCATCCAGGAAGGCGCGACGACGACCTGCTCTCCGGGCTCGAACACACCGTTGAGGTTCGAGGCACCGGAGCTCGGATGCGTGTCCGCGGCGAGGGCGACCGGCACCGGCGCGCTGCAGCAGACGTAGTCGCCGAGCAGCGTGATCGTGTCGATCCACCAGCCGGTTCCCGCCTGCGATTCGTCGGACCCCATGCGCCAGCGCAGCCGCACGTTCTGGCCGTTGGCCGACGCGGGCAGAGTCACCGTGGTCGTGACGTATCCGCCGGAGTTGCCCGTCCAGGCCGGCTGGCCCGCGAGCGGGTTGTTGAATCCCGGGTCCACGGTCCCGTTGTAGCCGCCGGCGACGAAGCTTCCGCCAGCCGTGAGGATGTCCTCGAACGCGCCGCCACCGATGGCGATCTCGAGCACTCCGCCATCGTAGGTGTCTTCGAGGTTGTAGCTGTTCCGGAAGGACAGCTGCGCCGCCGGGCTGGCGATCGGGATGGGCGGCGAGGTCAGCCGCTTGTCCGAGATCGTGGCCGGATCGTTCACGAACGCGTCGTTCGGAGCCGAGTCCGGCGTGGACGTCGACGTGACCCAGAGAGGGGCCGCGCCGGCCGCGTTGGCCGCGACCCAGCCCGAGGGCAGGTTCGGCGCCACGACGCCGTCGAAGTCCTCGGCGTACGTCTGGCTCAGGACGCCGTTCTGGAAGTCGTACTCGACGGTGCCGAAGTCCGTGACGCCGTCCTGGAGCTGCAGCGTGATGCGGGTCGTCTGGCCGCACAGCGTGCCGACGACGAACGTGAAGTTCTTGCAGACGGCCGCACCGCCGGCCATGACGACGCCGAAGTCCTGCGGACCGCTCGGGCTTTCGACGCCGCCGCTCTGCAGGAGCGTCGCCACGAGATCGGTCGTGTCGAGGGCGCCGGTGTTCTGGACGCAGAGCTGGACCGTGACGGTCTCACCCGGGTCGAGGGCGTCGTTGGGGGGCGGGCAGGATTCCGCCAGGATCGTGGCGGCGCCGGCTCCGAGCACCGGGAAGCCCGTGAGACAGACGCTCACGTTCGTCATGCCGCCGTCGGCCACGGCAGCGCCGGCCGCGGCCGCGGTGTATCCGTTCTTCGAGAAGCTCAGGGTGTAGTTGCCCGGGGTCGCCGTGATCGAGTAGTTGCCCGAGGCGTCGGTGGTCGCGAAGTAGCCCTCCGGCGTCGACACCTGGACGCCGGCGATCGGACTCGCCGAGTCGCAGTCCGTGACCTGGCCCTGGATCGTGCCGCGGGGCGACGCCGTGCAGCCCGGGAAAGCGAACGCGCCCACGCGCGTCTTCCAGTCGAAGCTGCCGTTGTTGGCGTAGTACTCCTGCGTGTAGAAGAACGTGCAGTCGTCGGAAGGATCGACGTTCATCGCGCTGTAATCGCCCCAGCGGGCCTGCGTGTCCTGCTGGACGCCGGCGCCGGCCTGCATCGTCGCCTCGCCCTGCGCGAGGGTGTTCGCGGGATCGCCGGCCAGCCGCCCTGCCCATACGATCGAGGGCAGGAGCGTGGTGCTCGAGGCCGAAAAACCAAGCGCGCTGTTGCCCTGGTTGTCCTGGGCGGCGCTGCCCATCCAGAGGTTGCGCCCGGTCGCCCCGTTGCCGGGGTCCGTCGAATACGTCACCTGGTTCTGAATCGAGAACGCCCCCGTGCCGGGATCGCGGCGTAGCTCCTCGAACCGGATTCCCGCCTGATACGTCGCAGCGGTCGTCGGGTTGACGCCGCTGACGTTGACCGTCCAGTTCGCGACGAAAGCCTGAGCGCCTCCTGCGAGAGTGCGGTAAGCAATCCGATGCATCATCCGATCGGACACGGAGTCGAGGTACTGGCTCGACGTTGCGGGGGCCGGCTGCTCGACGTCGGTACGAGGACCCGGCTGGCGGGCGTCGAAGGCGGCGACGACGAGGTCCGGCCGGACCGTGAGGGTCGACGACGCCGGACTCGCGAAATCGGCGTGGAACTCGTAGATGCGCAGCGCGTCGTTCGGATCTCCGAACTCGTCCGCCCGGAACTCCATGAAGAAGTTGGGCGTGCCCACGGGCGGGGGAACGAGGCCGTCGAGGTCCGTGGGCAGCATGCCGCCCGCGTTGGGGTCGACCGGGAAGTAGTCGAAGTAGATGAACGCCGCCGAGGGATCACCGACGAGCATTTTCAGGCGATCGAACGCGAAGAGGCCCGCGCCGGCAAAGGCCGTGCCGGTCTGGTTGAACTGGTTGTCGGACATGTAGTACCCGTCGGGCCACACTCCGAAATGCGGGTAGTCGTTGATCACCGGCGGCATGAGGTAGTCATAGAGGTAGTACGCGCCGGTCGGATCGCCCGTCTGCGAGATGGCGATGCACTGGTGGTACGGCGGCCCCGGGAAATTCGGCAGCGCGAATTCCGACAGGAGCCAGCGGTCCGCGAGGGGATCGTAGAGCGCGATCGGATCTCCGTCGTTTCCGGTCGAGGCCGAACCGCACGTTCCGCCGATCGGCGCGAAGAGATCCGAGAGCTTGGCCGCATCCGTCAGCGGCGTTCCTATCTTGTCGTAGATCCGGAAGAGCGAGTTGACGACCTGGACGTAGTGGTTCGGCCCGACGTCGCCGTTGGTGTCGGGAGGCTCGAACCGGCCGCCGAAGGCCGCCTGATCGTCGTCGGCCGAGAGGCCGTCGAAGCTCACGCTCGGCCCCGGCATCGCGGGAGCCGGCACCCTCGCGGCCAGAGCCATGTCGCGGCTGTCGCCCGGGGGGAACGGCCCGAGCGATCTCGGGACCTCGTTGTTCTCGATCTCTTTCTCGGGAAGGGGCTCGTCCTTGCGGACCGGCCTCGGCCGCGCCGGCGGAAGGGCGCTGACCTTCAGCGAGACGCCGGTGCGGACGGGCTTGCCCGAGACCGGGACCGGCTTGACGGCCGCCGCGAGGACGCCGGCCGCGAAAAAGAGACACAGAGACACGACGCTCGAACTGCTCCGTCGAGACATAAAAGAATCTCCTGTAATTGAGTGATCCAAGGAAGGTAGACCCGCGGGGGCGGGATGTCAACGGAGACGGACGAACTTCGTCACCGGGAGGGGGACTTGAAGACCTGTCCTCCTTTCATGACGAACAGGGTCTTCTCGGTCGCGTGGATGTCCTTCAGCGGGTCGCCCGGCACCGCCACGATGTCGGCGTCTTTGCCCTTCTCGAGCGTCCCGATGCGGTCGGCGAGGCCGAGCAGCTCGGCGGCATTGGGCCCGGCCGTCTTCAGCGCGGCGGCGGGCGTCATGCCGAGGTCCACCATGAAGCCGAACTCCTGCGCGTTCAGGCCGTGCGGAGAGACCGCGGAGTCCGTCCCGAAGGCGATCTTCACGCCCATCTTCACGGCGCGGCGGAACATCTCGTCGTGGGCCGCAAACGCCGCTTTCGCCTTGGCCGCGACCGGGGGCGGGAAGCGCTCGAGCTTGCCGCCGGTCCACTGTCCGGCCATGCAGGTCGGGACGAGGAACGTGCCCTTCGACTTCATGAGCGCGAGGGTGTCGTCCGTCAGGAACGAGCCGTGCTCGATCGAGTCGATGCCGGCTTCGACGGCCGTCCGCGCGGCGACGTCGCCGTGCGCATGCGCCGCGGTCTTGCGCTTCAGGCGGTGCGCCTCGTCGATGATCGCGGTGAGCTCCTCCTCCGTGAGCTGCGGGGCCGCGACGTCGTCCCCGAGCGACAGCACTCCCCCGGAGGCGCACATCTTGATGACGTCCGCGCCGTACTTGATGTCGAGGCGAACCGCCTGGCGGCCCTGGTCCGCGCCGTGGAGAATCCCCTTTTCCATGCCGGGCTCGGGGCCGAAGGTGCTCGGAGGAAATCCGGTGTTGTCGCAGTGGCCGCCGGTCGCGCCGAGGGCGTAGCGCGCGACGAGCATCCGGGGACCCGGCGTCAGCCCGTCGTTGATCGCATTGCGCAGGCCGACGTCGAGATCGTCGGAGGAGCCGACGTCGCGAACGGTCGTGAACCCGGCCTCGAGGGTCTTGCGCGCATTCTGCGCGCCGTAGAAGACCTGCTCGGTGATCGGCCGCCGCAGGCCGTCGAAGAAGTCCTGCACGTAGCTCTCGCCCGATTCCCCGGTCAGGTGCGTGTGCGAGTCGATGAAGCCGGGCAGCAGTGTCGCGTCGCCGAGATCGATGATCTTCGCGCCGGCCGGCACGGCCAGGCCCGATCCAACGCCGAGGATCTGCCCTCCCTGGACGAGGACGACCGCGTTCGGGATCGTCGTGTCCGACCGGCCGTCGAACATCCGGGCGGCGCGGATCGCGGTGATCGGCGCCGGCGTCGTCGCGGGGGTGGGCGACGGTTTCTGCGCGATGAGGTCGGCGGCGACACCCAGGGCAGCGACGAGCACCAGGGACTTCTTCATGCTTTCTCCTTGGCCGTCGCGGCCCGTCCGCGCGCGGCGTACACGAGCGCCCCCACCGCCAGCGCGATGGCGCCCCCGACGAAATTCTTCTTCTCGGCGGCCGAAAGAAACAGCAGGCAAATGACGAGTGCCGCGATCGGGATGACGGGTCCGCCCGGAAGGCGGATCGTCCGTGCCGTCGCCGGCATCTTGCGGCGCAGCACCGGAACCGCCACGCACGTGCCGATGTAGGTCGCCAGGCGCGCGATCGTCGAGAGCACCGCCAGCTCTTCCGCGACACCGAGCGTGCCGGGCTTGACGCTGTGCAGCACGGCGTCGATCGCGATGAGAGCGAGCGCGACCCCCGTCTGGGTCAGGATGGCGACGTACGGGGTCCGATAGCGCGGGTGAATCCTCGCGAAAACGCGGGGGAGGCGGCCCGTCTCGGCCAGCGCATAGAGATAGCGCGGCCCGGCGAGCACGGTGTTGTTGTTCGTGCCCAGAACCGAGAGCACGGCGCCGAGCGTCAGGAGAAACCCGCCGAACGGGCCGAGCAGCATCCGGCCCGCGTCGGCCAGCGGCGTCGGCGACTGCCCGAGGTTGGGGATCGTGCCGATCGCCACGAGTTGCACGAGCGTGTAGATCGCGGTCACGAGGGCGATCTGCATGATCAGGGCGAAGGGGACGTCGCGCTGCGGGTTCTTGAACTCGCCGGCCGGAGCGGCGGTGTTCTCGAAGCCGGCGTAGGCAAAGAGAACGAGCAGGGCCGCCTTCGTGAAGTTCCCGCTGTCGGGCATCGGCACCGGGAACACGCGGTTCCACGAAATGGCGAAAATGCCGACGCAGACGAGCACGATGAGCGGGACGGTCTTCCCGAGCGACAGGACGACCGCGGTCCGGGCCCCCGCCTTGACGCCGCGCACGTTGATCCAGGTCAGCCAGAGCAGGGGAATGACGATCGTCGCGGCCTGCCCGAGACCGTGATTGGCCCCCTCCCAGAGGTAGCCCACGGCGCGCGCAAAGAAGACCGAGAGCCCGGCGATCGACGAAACGCGTGCGATCCATGTCATCCACCCCACTTCGAACCCCACGAAATCCCCGAACGCCGCCCTCGTGTAGACGATCGCGCCGCCCGGGGTATCGAACAGGCTCGCCGCCTCGGCGAAGCACAACACGAGCAGCAGCACCGCGACGCCCGCGCCGAGGATCGCCCAGATGCTCGCCGGCCCGAGCAGCATCGCCGCGGCGACCGGCAGGATCAGGTACACCCCGCTGCCGATGACGTCGTTGACCGACAGCGCCACGATCTCCCAGCGCGAGACGGCGCGGAGAAAGCCGGGGGATTCCTGTGATGGCGTGGTCAGGGTGGCGGCATTCTAGAACAGGCGAAGGACGGGGTCACCTTCTTCTATATACTCCCCCGCCCTATGCTGCGCGCCGGAATCGTCGGACTGCCCAACGTCGGCAAGTCCACGCTCTTCAACGCCCTGACGCGGACGCGCAAGGCGGAAGCGGCGAACTACCCGTTCTGCACCATCGAGCCGAACGTCGGCGTCGTGACCGTGCCCGACGCGCGCCTGGAGCCGCTCGCGAAGATCTCGAAGTCCGAGCGCATCATCCCGGCCACGATCGAGTTCGTGGACATCGCCGGCCTCGTCAAGGGCGCGTCCAAGGGCGAGGGCCTCGGCAACAAGTTCCTCCAGCACATCCGCGAGGTGGACGCGATCGTCGAGGTCGTGCGCTGTTTCGAGGACAAGGACATCGTCCACGTCGCCGGCGCCCTCGATCCGGTCGCCGACATCGAGACGATCCAGACCGAGCTCGTCCTTTCCGACCTCGAGGCCGTCACGCGCGCCCGGGACAAGGCCGAGAAGCTGGCGCGGGGCGGGGACAAGGACGCCAGGGAGTCGTTCGCCGTCGCGGAGAAGCTCCTCGTCCACCTGAACGAGGGCAAGCGCGCCTTCACGGCGCCCCTCTCGCCCGAGGAGAAAGACGCAGCGCGCCGCTTTTTTCTCCTCACCATGAAGCCGATGCTCTTCGCCTGCAACGTGGCCGAGGGCGAGCTCGCGACGGCCGAGAAGGAGTCGCCGCACGTCGCCGCCGTCCGCAAGTACGCCGAGACGCACCTCGGCACCGAGGCGGTCGTCGTCTCCGCGGCGATCGAGTCGGAGCTCGCGGAGCTGCCCGACGCCGAGGCGCGCGAGTACCTGTCGCACCTCGGCGTTTCGGACTCGGGCGTCTCGTCGCTCATCCGCTCCGCCTACCACCTGCTCGGCCTGCGCACGTACCTGACGGCGGGCGAGAAGGAGACGCGGGCCTGGACGATCCACGCCGGCGATACCGCGCCGCAGGCCGCCGGCGTCATCCACTCCGACTTCGAGAAGGGTTTCATCAAGGCGGAGACCGTCTCCTACGACGACCTCATCGCCAACGGCTCGATGGGCGCCGCCAAGGAAAAGGGGCTCGTCCGCCAGGAAGGCCGCGACTACGTCGTGCGGGACGGCGACGTGATGCTCTTCAAGTTCAACGTCTAGCGAGCCTCCACGCCGATGTTTCGCCGCGCCATCGTCCGCCCCCCCGCTCCCAATTTCGCCGACGGGCTCACCACGGTCGATCTCGGAGCCCCGGACGTCGCGAAAGCGCTCGAGCAGTTCGAGGCCTACTGCGTGGCCCTCGAAGGCTGCGGCCTCGAGCTCGTGCGCCTGCTCGCCGACCCTCGCTACCCCGATTCGACTTTCGTCGAGGACACCGCGATCCTGACGGAGCACGGCGCCATTCTCACGCGCCCGGGTGCGCCGAGCCGCGCGGGCGAGGCCGCCGCGATCGAGGAGGCCGTCTCCTGGTTCTTCCCGGACCCCGTCCGCATCGAGGCACCCGGGACCGTCGACGGCGGCGACATCTGCGAGGCCGGCAGCCATTTCTTCATCGGCCTCTCCGAGCGCACGAACGAGGAGGGCGCCCGCCAGCTCGCCGTCCACCTCGAGCGGACGGGCTACACCTCGGCGACCGTGGACATCCGCGGCGTCGCCGGAATCCTCCATCTGAAGAGCGGCATCGCCGCGCCCGACGCGCGCCGCCTCGTCGTGATCGACACCCTCGCCTCCCACCCGGCGTTCCGGGGGTGGGACCTCGTTCGCGTCGATCCGGCCGAGAACTACGCCGCCAACTGCATCCGGGTCAACGACGCCGTGCTCGTCGCCGCGGGTTTTCCGAAGTTCGAGGCCTCGCTCCGCGCGCTCGGGTTGATGACCCTCGCCCTCCACGTGTCGGAGTTCGAGAAGATGGATGGCGGGCTGAGCTGCCTCTCGCTGCGGTTCTGACGAACGGCCGGCGTCATCCCCTGGCGACGAAGGCGTCGAACAGCTCGACTTCCGTGCGGCTCCCGATGGCGAGCGGCATGCGCTCGTGCAGCGAGGAGGGCGCGACGTCGAGGACGCGCTCCGCGCCGGTCGAGGCCATTCCGCCGGCCTGCTCGACGACGAGCGCGAGGGGATGGCACTCGTAGAGCACCCGCAGCTTGCCCGCCCCCGTGCCCGCGGCGTCGGCCGGGTACAGGTAGATGCCGCCCTCCAGCAGGAACCGGTGCACGTCCGCCACGAGCGAGGCCGAGTACCGGGTCGCGTAGGGCCGCCCCGATCCCTTGTCCGGCGTCTTCAGGTATTCGACGAACGCGCGCACCGGCGGCGCCCACGTGTGCGCCCGCCCCTCGTTGACCGCGTAGCCCCTGCCGCGCTCGGGCATCCGCACGCCCCGGCGCGTCAGCAGAAACTCGCCGATCGAGTCGTCGAGCGTGAACATGTGCACTCCGTCGCCGCAGGTGTAGACGAGCAGGACCGCCGGGCCGAACAGGAAGTATCCGGCCGCCACCTGCTCGTGCCCCGCGCGCAGCAGGTCCGCGACCGTGCCGTCACGCCGGCGCCGGATCGAAAAGATGGTGCCGAGCGTGCCGTTGACGTCGATGTTCGAGGAGCCGTCCATCGGATCGAAGAGCACCGCGTAGCGGCCCTCGGCGAGGTTGCCGCCGAACACCACGGGCTCCTCCATTTCCTCCGAGGCGGCGAGGGTCACGAGGCCGCCGTAGTCGAAGGTCTCGAGCAGGATGTCGTTGGCGACGACGTCGAGCTTCTTCTGCTCTTCGCCCTGGACGTTGGACGAGCCGGCCGAGCCGAGGGACTGCGAAAAGCCGGCGCCCGCCAGGGCCGCCGCGATGCGCTTGGCGGCGACGCCGAGGCGCACGAGCAGGAGCGACAGCTCGCCGGTCGAACCCGGCGACGACCGCTGCTCATCGAGAATGAACCGGTCGAGGGTGATCGGCGCGGGGCGCATCGGTTGAGTCGGCGCTACTTCTTCTGCCGGGTGATCTTCCAGCGGCCCGTCGTGATCGGCCCTTTGGCGCCCGGGTCCGTCGTGAAGGTCCCCTCGATCGTGTCGCCGGACTGGCGCCCCACGAACGTCGTCTGGACCTCGCAGTTGCAGGACGGATCGTTGTACGGATCCATGGTCCCGCGCAGGACGCCGCCGGCGGCGTTGACGAAGTTGATGTTGAGCACCTGCGGGATCACGTTCGGGTTCTCGACGCCCTTGGGCACCATGAGAACGTCGCCGCGCCCGATCTTGTCGCCGGACTTGAACTCGAACACGATGGAGCCCGTGCGCTGTGTCGCCTCGCTCGAGTACTCGCCGGTCCACTTGCCCACGAGTGCGCCGAGGTCGGAGCCCGCGACCGGCACGGTGGGCGCGGGGTTGCTCGAAGAGCACGACACGGCCAGGGCCGCCGCCAGAAGGCCGGACGCCGCGAACCGAAGAGGGGACGACATCGATCTACCTCCTGATGCGCGGCATCTTACCGCCGGATCTCACGGCGTCTTCGCCCATTCCAGCCAGGACGGCTTGGCGTCGCCGGCGCTCGTCTCGAGACCCCGATTGCCGAGGAAGGCCGCCCGGCGCCTCTCCGCGACCGATGCCCGCGGCACGACCTCCTCGGGCGGGGCGTCACGCAGGGCGACGTAGCGCGCAAAGAGCAGGGTCCGCCCGTCCGCCCTCGCCAGGAACCGGCGCATGATCCGAATGAAGTCCGCCTGCTTGCCCGGGCTCGACGCGTTCTCGCGCGCCGACGAATAGCTGACCGTCGGAAACGCGATGGGCCGGCCGCCGGCGCCCTTCACGAGCAGCGGCCAGTCCTTCTCGAGCGCGTCGGGGCCGCGCTGCTCGAAGGGCCTGTCCTTGACGAAGGGACAATAGATATAGAGCAGCAGCGGGCTGTTCGCGTGGAGGGCCGCGGCCACCTCCGGCGCGGGGCTCTCGGAAGGCGCCATCGTGGTCACCCCGACCAGAAGGCGGGGGGCCTTCTTCGCCAGGAACTGCACCGCGCCGTCGAAGAGACGGCGGTAGGCCCGCAGCTCGTCCGGTTTGCCGGCGAAATAGACGTCCGCGGCCTCGCCGAGCGACACGCTCTGGAAATCGAGCAGGGCCGGCATGAGAGCGTCGAGCAGCCGCCCGAGACGCAGCGACAGCTTCGGGTCGTCGAATGCGATGCCCGCGAGGTCGGCCGGCACGTCGCGCGCCGATTCCGTCACGAGCGGGAGGTCGAGGTGCAGCGTCGCGCCGGACTGGCGCAACAGCCGGGCCGTGCGCGTGATCTCCGCCAGGTTGTACCTGTGCGGGGCGGGCTCTGCGGCCGACCACGACAGCGTCAGGGCGAAGAACGAGGCGCCGGTGCGGCGAACCATCTCGACCGCCTGCTGCCGCGCCGAGGCGGAGGCGCCCGCCTCGAGGTTCAACGCGACGCCGAGGGCGGGAGGCGGCGGCGCGGGTCGGGCCGGGCCGGCCGGTCCGGCGGCCGCCAGGAGAAGGAGCGCGGCCACGATCGAGCGCACGGCCCCATTATGGCCGAGCCGGCCGCCGCGCCCTACGCCGGCGCGCCGACGAGGACGACCGGGCCCGACGGCGCGGGCAGCCCGCCGCGCGGCTCGATCGTGACGGCGCAGTTCTGCGCACCGGACGCAGGCAACTCCGTGGACTCGAACAATGCGCGGCCCGACCCATCGACGTCGAAGACGCCGGCGTTGACCGGCTTGCCGTCGAGGAAGACCCAGAGCTCGTACTGGCGGTCGGCCGGCAGGGCCGCGAGGTTGCTCGCGACGAGGATGCCGCGCCTTGCGCGCGGGCTCCAGAACACGCGGGCGCGCGCGTCCGGCTGGGGGCCCTTGCCGCCGAGCAGCATCATCTGCACGTCATCGCTCTCGAGCACGCGCGCCCGGAGCACGCGCTCGGCCAGCGCGGTCTCGGCGGACTGGAGGCGGCCCGCGAGCGCGGCGGACTGGCTGCGCATCTCCTCGCCCTGGCGGCGCTGCCGGGCGTCGTCGAGCCCCACCGCGACGAGCAGCAGCGCCGCCGCGGCGGCGAAGACGCGCCATGCCCACGGGGATGCCGAGACCGGGCGCCCCGCCGGCACGCGCGCCGGCCCGAGGGAGTCGAGGATCGACCGGCGCAACGCCGCCGGCGGCGTGACGGGTCGCACCCCCGCAGCCATGGCGGTCGCCGCGCCGCGCAGGTCGCGCAGCAGCGCTTCGCACGTCGGGCAGCCCTCGGCCAGGTGCCGGGCGAGCTCCGCCTGCTCGGCAGCCTCCAGGATGCCGAGGGAGGACGCCGCAACCAGCTCTTCGAACCGCTCGCTATGCGCCATCGCCTGCACTCCCAAGGTACGGGCGCAACCGCTCCCGAAGTTTCATCAATCCGAGCCGGACGCGCGTCTTGACGGTCCCGAGCGGCGTTCCCGTCCGATCGGCGATCTCCTGTTGCGTCAGGCCCTCGAAGTAGGCCAGCTCGAGCGCCCGCCGCTGGTCCTCGGGCAGCTCCCCGACGGCGCCGCGGCAGATCGCTTCCCACTCGCGCCCGGCCCACTCGCCCTCGACGTCGTCCTTGGCGGCGGGGCCCTCTCCGAGGTCCTCCAGGCTGCGCAGCTCGGGGCGCGAGGCCGACCTGCGCGAGCGCACGCGGTCGATCGCCCGGCTGCGCGTCGCGATCAGCAGCCAGGTCAGGACGCTCCCGCGCGATGGATCGAACGAGGCCGCCGCGCGCCACGCAAAGAGGAAGACCTCCTGCAGCACTTCTTCGGCTTCTCCGCTCTCGCCGAGGATGCGCCGCGCGAGCCCCAGCAGGCGCGCGGAGTGCCGGTCGTAGAGCTCGGCGAGCGCGTCCGTCTCCCGGGCCTCGACCCGGGCCATCAACGCGCGATCGGCATCTTCTCGCCTCTGGCTCATGGGTTCGGCCGCAGAGCTTATCGCCATCCCTCGCGGCGCGGGCCGCTTGTCGTACCATCCCGGCAACGGAGGCGCCGATGCACCGACGCGATCTCTTCCGATCCGCCGCCACGACGGGACTCGCCCTCGGCCTGGCCGCCGCGGACCTCCCGCTCTTCGCCCTGACCGGCAAGCAGAAGCCGGCCGGCGACGACATCATCCTCATGAACACGGCGCTCGCGCTCGAGCACCAGGCCATCTGGGCCTACGGCCTCGCCGGCAAGAGCGGGCTGCTCTCCGAGAAGGCCAAGGAAGTCGGGCTCCTGTTCCAGGGCAGCCACGAGATCCACCGCGATCTGCTCGTGGGCGCGATCCGCGGCAAGGGGGCCGCGCCCGTCGAGCCGAAGAAGGAGTACGTGTTCGGCGTGCCGCTTTCCAACGAGAAGGACGTCCTCGAGCTCGCCTTCAAGCTCGAGGTCGGGGCCGCGCGGGTCTACCTGTATGTCGTCGACCGGTTCCAGGATCGCGCGCTCTCGGGGTCCGCGGCGAAAATCCTCTCCGACGAAGTGCTGCACGCCACGGTGCTGCGCAGCGTGCTCGGGCGCGACGTCGTCCCGACGTTCCAGTTGATCGAGAACTGAGAGCGCAGCCCCGGGTGGCCGGCGGGTTACGGCTTGCTGCCGACCGACCCTTCCGGGATCGCCACCGGCCCGTCCTTCAGGTCCTCGCGGATGATCAGGTCGAGGAACATCGCCCGCACGCCCTCGCGGCCGCCTGTCTTGAACGCGCGGCGCACCTCCGAGGGGCGCAGCCGGATGCCGGTCATGGTCTTCAGGTACTGGCAGAACACGTAAGAGCGGGAGCGGAAGGACACGATCAACAGGAAAAGGAGCAGAACGGCTCCGCCCCAGATCGCCCAATCTGCCCTTGTCAAAAGCTCGAAAGCGCCGGACATTCGCTCCTGTCCTCGTTTCGATCAGGGTAACAGAATCGGCGCCGATCCGGTCACCGATCCCTCCCCCGTGCCAGAAACTCCCGCGCCACGTCCTCCGGTCTCCGGCCGTCGCGATCGACCGCCGCATTCATCCGGCGCATCGCCTCGGCCGTGATCGATCCGGAGAGCGGTTCGAGCGCGGAGCGCACGCGCGCGTTCTTCCAGACCGCCGCGCGCACGACGTAGGCCGCCTCGTAGGGAGGAAAGTAGCGACGGTCGTCCTCGAGCACCGCGAGCCCCATGGCCGCGATCAGGCCGTCCGTCGAGTTGCCCGCGACCACGTCCACCTTTCCCTGCGCGAGCGCCGGGTAGAGCAGGCCGAGATCCATTTCCGCCGGCCGCGCCTCGAACGCGAGCCCGTAGGCGGCGGCCAGGCCCGGAAAACCGTCGGCGCGCTCGACGAATTCGTAGCCGAAGCCGGGGCGCAACGCGGCGTGGCGCGCGAGGTCGGAGATCTTCGCGACCCGGAGCTGTCGCGCCTGGTCGGCCCGCATCACGAGCGCGAACGTGTTCTCGAATCCGAGCGGCGGCGCCCACACCAGGCCCCATTGCCGGGCATAGGCGTCGGACACCTGCTCGCGCACGCGGACGGGGTCGCCAATCGGCTTCTGCTTGAGGATCGCGGTGAACGCGGTCCCCGAATACTCCGGGTAAAGATCGAGCTCGCCCGCGACCAGGGCGCGATGGCAGACGAAGCTGCCGCCGAGATCGAGCTTGCGCTCGACCTCCAGGCCCGCGCGCTCGAGTGCCTGGGCGGCGATCTCGCCGAGGATCACCTGCTCGGTGAAATTCTTGGAACCCACGCGGATCGGCCGGTCGCCCCCTTGCCGGCAGCCGCTCGACACGAGGAGCAGCGCGAAGACCGCGGCGAAGGCGCGCTTCACTGGCGCGGCCCGATGCGCTTCTCGGCGGCGCCGAGGCCGAAGTCGAAGAGGAGCGCGAGGGCCGCCGCCGGAATGGCGCCGGCGAGAATGAGGCGGTGGTCCACCGTGGCCACGCCCCGGTAGATCAGGACGCCGAGCCCGCCCGCCCCGATGGCCGCGGCGATCGTCGCCAGCCCCACGCCGACGACGACGGCGATGCGGATGCCCGCGAGCAGGACCGGAAACGCCAGCGGCAGCTCGACGAGGCGCAGGCGCTCGCCCGCGGTCATCCCGAGGCCGGTGGCCGCCTCGGTGACGGCCGGGTCCACGCCGAGGATCCCGGCGTGCGTGTTGCGCAGGATCGGCAGGAGGGAATAGACGACGAGCGCCACGATCGCGGTGCGCGCGCCGATGCCGCCGATGAAGGGAACGGGAATCAGGAATCCGAAGAGCGCGAGGCTCGGGATCGCCTGCACGGCATTGGCGAATCCCAGGACCGGCCGAGCGAGAGCCGGCCGCCGCGTCAGGGCCACGCCGAGGGGAACACCGATCGCGACGGCGAGCGCCGTCGCCGCGACGACGAGGACCAGGTGTTCGCCCGTCAGCGCGAGGATCTCGCCGCGGCGCTCCCAGAAGAACCTCCCGAGCTCTCTCACGACCCGAACTCCGCCACGAACTCCGCGACGAACGCGTCGGCCGGCGAGCGCGTCAGATCCTCGCGGGATCCCACCTGCCGGACGCGGCCGCCCGACATCACGGCCACCCGGTCGGCCAGCAGGAAGGCCTCGCGGAGGTCGTGCGTGACGAGCAGCACGGCCGCTTCCCACCGCGCGCGCCACGACTGGAACTCGCGCTGCATGGCGCGGCGGGCGATCGGGTCGAGGGCGCCGAAGGGCTCGTCCATCAGGAGCAGCGACTGCCCCGCGGCCAGGGCGCGCGCCACGCCCACGCGCTGGCGCTGCCCGCCGGACAGGCCTCGCGGCCGCCGGCCGGCGAATTCCGAGGGCGGCAGCCCGACGAGATGCAGCAGCTCCTCGGAGCGCGCGCGACGGTCGCCCTCGGTCCAGCCGAGCAGCCGCGGCACCGCCTCCACGTTTTCGCGCACGGTCCAGTGCGGAAAGAGGCCGCCCTCCTGGATCACGTAGCCGACGCGGCGCCGCAGCGCCACCGGGTCCTGTTCCGACGACGCAGCGCCGAGGATCCGCACGGTTCCCGCGTCGGCGTCGACGAGGCGGTTGGCGAGCTTCAACGCGGTCGTCTTGCCGCACCCGGAGGGGCCGACGAGCGCAACCGTCTCGCCCCGCGCGACCGAGAGCGAGAAACCGTCCAGCACGGGCCGGCCCGGAACGAAGGCCTTGCGGACGTCGACGTATTCGAGGGCGGAAGGAGTCAAGAGACTAGAATCCGGTCATGTCCGCATTCTACGACGCGGTGATCATCGGCGGCGGCCCCGGCGGGTCGACGGTCGCCACGATGCTCGCGCGCGCCGGGCGCAGGGTCCTCGTCGTCGAGCGCGAGAAGTTCCCCCGCTTCCACGTCGGCGAGTCGCTGCTTCCCTTCTCCCTGCCGATCTTCGACCGACTCGGGGTCCACGACAAGATCCGCGCGGCGGGCTACATGGAAAAGTACGGCGCGTTCTTCTGGAACGAGGACAACGGAACCACGCGCCCGGTCGTCTTCGCCGAGGCGCGCGACCCGCGGCACCCCAAGGCCTACCAGGTCAAGCGCGCGGAGTTCGACGACCTGCTCCTGAAACACTCCGCGTCCTGCGGCGCCGAGGTGCGCGAAGAGACGGCCGTCGAGGACGTGCTGTTCGAAGGCGGCCGGGCCGTCGGCGTGCGCGTGCGCGGCGCCGGGTCCGCGCCCGAGGAGATCCGCGCGAAGGTGGTCGTGGACGCGTCGGGCCAGGGCGCCGTGCTCTCGCGCAAGCTCGGACTGCGGCGCTTCGACCCGAAGCTGAAGCGCGCCGCGCTCTTCGCCCACTACGATCGGCTCGTCTGGCCCGAGGGCAGCCGGCGGGGCGACATTCTTCTGCCGATCGACGACGGCATCTGGTACTGGATCATCCCCTTCTCCGACGGCATGTGCAGCGTCGGCGGCGTGTTCGATCCCGCCGTCGTCCGGTTCGCCGAGGGGGCTTCCGTCGAGGCGCGGTACGAGGAGATGATCGCGCGGTCGGCGCGCATGCGCACGCTGCTCGCCGGCGCGCGCCGGGTCTCCGGGATCCACGGGGTGTCCGACTACTCGTCGACATCGGAACAGCTCGCCGGCGACGGCTGGGTCCTCGTCGGGGACGCGGCGGCGTTTCTCGACCCCGTGTTCTCCACCGGCGTTTTCCTCGCGCTCGCGACCGGCGAGCGTGCCGCAAAGACGATTGACCGCGCGCTTTCGCGCCGCGGCCGCGTCGACGGCCGGGACTTCAAGGCGTACGGGCGCGAGGCAGGGCGGATGTGGGCGCGCTTCCGACGTTTCGTGTACGGCTTCTACGATCCCGTCTTCTTCGAGGCCTTCTGCACGCCGGAACCGCCTGAGCGCATCCGCGCGGCGGTGGTCACGACGCTGGCCGGCGGCGTCGAGCGCGTGTCGCCCGCGATGTGGTTCTGGACGAAGCTGATGTTCGTCGGCGTCGGGATCGACCGGACCATGCGGCGGCTCACGGGAAAGACGGCGCCCGCGGGCTAGTTACCGGTCAGCGACGCCTTCAGATCGTCCTGCACGGGGCTCGGCCCGAGCCACACCGAGAAGAGCGCGTCGGCGAAGTCGCGCCCCTCGACGGTCCCGGCGTTGGTGCCGCGCACGGCGATCTCGGTGCCCTTGTCGGGAACCCAGGTCATGTCGATCTCCTCGCCTTCCTTCATGTCGGGGATCATCTTCGCGAACTGGTCGAGGCGCGACTGGAGCTTCGGGAGCGCGGCCTTCGAATTGAGCGCAAATCCGTCGGCGACGGCGCCGCTGACCTTGGCGCCCTCGACGTTGCGCAGCATGTGCAGGCGCATGCTCTTGATCTGACTGGACGAAATCAACGCCGCGGCATCCTTCGACGGCGTCTCGACGTAGAGTGAGGCGACGTAGACCTTGAATATCATCTTCTTGCGCACGCCCGCGCCATTCAGCTTGAGGACCTTCCCGTCTACCGTCACGGTGTCGGGCACCGCCACGCCGCCGACGTCGGCGGCGTGCGACGCGGAAACCAACGCCAGGACGAGGACCGCGGCCAGACTCAGGACCTTCTTCATGTCGAGCTCCCTCCGTTCGCGCCCATCCTATCCCTGCGTGTACCGCACCCGCGCCAGGTCCACGATCTCGCCGATCAATTGCGTGTAGGACCGGCCCGCCTTCCTGGCCGCCATCGCGAACTCGGCGCCCGAGGACAGCCAGGGGTTGGGATTGGCCTCGATGACGTAGACCTCCCCCTCGCGCGTCAGGCGCATGTCGATGCGGCCGTAGTCGCGCAGCTTCAGGGCCTGGAAGACGGCCAGCGCCGTGTCGGAGAGGCGCCTGGTCGTGTCCTCGTCGAGGTCCTCCGCGGGAGCGGACTTGGTCACGCGGTAGTGCTCGGTGTCCTTCTCCCACTTGACCTCCTTGCCCGCAATCCTGGGCGTCCCCTCGGGCAGCCGCGAGAGGTCGAGCTCGACCATGGGCAACACTTCCGGGCTCTCGTTGCCGAGAACCGCGGCGTACATCTCGCGCCCCTCGATGTACTCCTCGATGAGTGCCGGGGAATCGAACTCTTCCTGGATGTAGTGGATTCGCTCCATCAGCTCCTTGACCGACCCGACGACCGAACCCGTGTCGATCCCGATCGAGCCGTCCTCGGAGGTCGGCTTGACGATCAGCGGGAACGCGATGTCGTGCGAGTGGTCGAGCTTGCCCTTGTAGGACGTCGCGAAGAACGGCGTGCGGATCCCGTGGAAGGCGAAGATCTTCTTGGCCAGCGCCTTGTCCTGCGCGAGGTAGAGCGCGTGCGGCCCGGCCCCCGTGTACGGCTTGCCGAGCAGGTCGAGGTACGCGGCGAGGTTCATGTCCATGGTGTCGTCGCCGGCGTACGACTCGGTCAGGTTGAAGAACAGGTCCGCGTCGGCGCGCGCGAGCGCGATGAGCGACTGGTCGCGGCCGTCGACGACCTGGTACACGGCCTCGTGGCCCAGCTTGACGAGCGCCTCGAAGATCTCCTCGCGGTCGTGCTTTTCCTTCTTCTTCTTGCGCGGGACCTTGCCGCGCGTCTTCGACGGCTTCTCGGGCGGCGGCGGCGCGGGCTCGGGCTCTTCCTCGAAGACGTCGTAGAGGACCGCGATCTTGAGTTTTTCCGGGCTCATGCGCTCCCCCCCTCGCCCGTCACGGCTGCACGAACTTTCCGCGCGTCAGGTAGTTCATCGCCAGCGCCGTCGCGTACGCCGTCACCTCGGTCAGGTTCTCCTTCTCGCTGCGCACGGCGGCGCGCAATCCGAGCTCGCCCACGCGCGTCTCGATCGACTCCACCAGCCGTTTCACGAGGGGCCGCTGCACGCCCGTCCAGTAGGTCACCTTGTCGATCAGCGGCTTGCGGTTCTCCTTGAGCAGGTCGGCCGCCGCGCGGGCGCCCTTCTTCTTGCGCTTGGAGACCGGGAAGATGTCCATCAGATCGGTGTCGAGCGCGAGCTCGACCTTGCCGCCCTCCTCCTCCATCGCCTTCTTGTAGAAGTCCTCGACCGTCGTCTCCATCTCCTCGACGGTGATGTCCGTGTGGCCCTGCGGGCGCACCGGCTCGGTCGCGCGCAGGCGGCGCGCCATCCGGTCCACATAGCGAAGCTTCGTCATCGCGCCCCAACCCCGGTAGCGCTCCCGCCACCGCGACCGCGGCGTCAGCCACACGGCGAACGTCTCCGCGAAATCCTCGTCGGGATGCTTCTGCGCGTACCAGCCGGCGATGTGCCGCACGAACTGCCGCGAGAACGGGACCGGCCGGTACCCGTCGCGGTACGGCCGGCGGAAAGGCCCGAACAGGTCGCGCCACTCCGGCGTGCGGTAGAGCGCGTAGGCGTAGTTGAACGCGTGCCCGGCCTCGTGGCGCAGGTACATCATGATCTCGCGCCGGTCCTCGAGGTCGTTCATTTCCTTCTCGAGCCCCGCGAGCTTCGGGTCGGCAAGGTAGAACGGGATCCCGATCACGGGCTCGCCGGAAGGACAGCCCCACTCGTCGGAGAGATAGCAGAGCGGACGAAAGCGCGAGAGCCCCTTGCGCTCGAGCTCGCGGTAGAGCTGCTGCACCAGGCGCTCGAGCGGGGATCCCTCCAGCTTGAGACCGAGCTCCTTGATGGGTTTGTTCAGGATCTCCTGGACGTCGGGCGGGGCTTTTTCGAACGCGCGCAAGGTATCTCGCAAAAAAGGTTAGCACAGGAAGGCGGCTACAATGACCGGGGAGGTCTCATGGCTGATCCAACGATCAAGATCATTCCGAACGGTCCCTACCGCGTGACGGGACCGATCGCGATCACGGACCCGCAGGGCAACGTGGTTCCGGTCGAGGACGGAAAGGGCGTCTCGCTCTGCCGCTGCGGCTCCTCGGCAAGGAAGCCCTACTGCGACGGCTCCCACGCCCGCGTCGGCTTCGACTCGACGGAGTCGGCCGTCAAGAGCTGAACCGCCGTGTTCGCCGGTCTCGCGCTGGTCCTCGCGCTCGCGGCGGACCCTCTCTCGCCCACGCTCGCGGTCGACCTCGACGGCGACGGCAAGCCGGAGACCGTGACGACCGCGCCCGGGCGCGGCGACGTGCGCCTCGAAATTCGCGACGCCGACGGCAGGAAGCTCGGCGCGGCACAGGCGCCGGCGCCCGCGGCCGACGTCGTCCACGTGGAGCTCTCCGCCGGCGTTCTCGGGAGCACCGGCGCGCTGCTCGAAGTGCTCGCCGCGACCGACGCGTCGGAATGCGTCTCCTTTTGGCGCTGGAAGGATTCCTCCCTCGCGCGGATCCCCGTCCGCGACGCCGGAGGCAAGGAACTGCCGGCGTGCGGGAAGCCGGGTGCGTGGACCTGGTCCTGGCAGCGCGAGGCCGACGACCGGCCCGCGACGCTGGTCCGTGAGCGCCGGGAGCAGGTCGCGGGCGGCGCCCACCGCCTCCGCGAGGTCTTCGTGTTCGCCGGCTTCAGCCTCGACGCGGATCCGCGGCAATCCGTTTCCGCGATCAACGGCGTGCCCATCCCCTCCTGGTACGGGGCGACCTTCTACGCGCGGCCGGCGCTCGAGATCCTCTACGAACGATTCGACCTCTCCCGCATGCGCGCGCACCCGACGGTCTCGATCGACGCGGATCGCGGCCGCGGCGTCTTCGCCCTGCGCTTCACCGGCCCCGACGGGGAGCGCACGATTCCGGTCGACGGCTCCGAAGTCCAGAAGGACAAGACGATCCTGACCGCCGGGCCCGACGGAAAGACGATGCGGGCGACCGTGAGCCTCGGCGGCGACGGGAGCGTCCCCTACGAGCTCGAGGTCTCGGGCCTCGGGGCGCCGTTCGACCAGATCTACGCTCCCGCCGGGGGCTGGCGCGGCGAGTCACGCAATCTGTTTCTTTCCGCCACCGACGAGCTCGTCTCCAAGGACATCGCCGGCGCCTGGCTGGACCCGGCGGGCAACCAGGTCACCATCGCCGCCGATGGCGTTCCGCCCTATCGGGTGCGCGTCGAAACCGAGCTCTTCACCCCGGTCATGGCCGGCGCCCCGCCGCCACTCGACCTCCTGCTCCTGCCCGCGGACCCGGCGGGCCGGCCGTGGGGCGTCCTCCTGCGCGGCCCGAACACCCTCGAGCGGGTGCCGGTGCACTGCGCCGGACCGGGCGCTGCCGGCTGCCGCGCGGACGGCCCGGGGGTGAAGCTGCGGCGCTTCGGGGCGCGCATGAACGCGCGATGAGCGCAGGAAGGTTGACGGGGACAGGCGCGCTGTCTAACCTTCGGCGAGGAAATACCTTCTGATGGAACAAGTGCTGGTTGGGCTCGCCGTCCAGACGGTCGGCGCCGGCCTTCTCTCCGCGATCCTGCTGTACCTCTCGCGGGGCAAGGGAAGCCGCGTCCTCCAGGCCGCCGGCTTCGCCTGGCTGTTTCTCTTCGTCTCGCTCGCCTCGCTCCTGGCGATGACCTACGCCGGGGCGCCCCACAGCCTCGAGATCTTCCAGTACTGGAGCTTCCTCTTCCTCGTGGCGCTCTGCGTCGCGACCATCCGGATGGACCGGGACATCTCGCTGCTCAAACCCCTGGTGGTAGCCGCCGTCGGAGGCATCCCCGTGTCGCTCCTGGTCGTCGCCGTGCTCACCGGACGCGCGGGCGCCACGGCCACCATCGCCGGGGGGACGCACTTCGTGGCCTTTCACCTCGGGATCCTCGGGGTCGGCTGGTTGCTCGCCGCCGTCTTCACCTACCAGAGCCCGAGGGCCGGGCTCGGCCGGCAGAGCGCGGGCGCGATCGCCCTCCTGACCGCCAGCCTGCAGTTCGCGTCCCTCGTCCTGCTCAGCCTCGCGCCCGCGGGGGCGAATCTGCACCCAGGCGCCGCGGCCGTGCTCGGCGATCTTCCGCGGGACATCCGGGTGCTGTACTACGTCGGGTTTCTCGACGTGCTGCTCGAGATGCTCTTCGGTATCGGCCTGATCATCTGGGTGATGGAAGACACGGAGCGGCGCCTCGCGGCGCTCCACGCGCGCACGGTGGACGACACGCGCCGCTCGCAGCGCAAGGCGTGGCTCGACCCGCTGACCGAGACGAACAATCGGTTCTTCCTCGACGAGATCCGGCCGGAGCTCGAGGAGAGCGACGCAGGAGGCTCGATCGTCCTGATCGACATCGACGGGTTGAAGCGCATCAACGACGAAGAGGGCCACGAAGAGGGCGACCGGGCGATCTGGACCGTGGCCAACGGCATCAAGAAGCTCGTCCGCGGCAACGACCACGTCATCCGCTGGGGCGGCGACGAGTTCCTCGTGATCCTGCCCGGCATGGACGAAGAGCTCGCGCGGCGCCGTTTCTACATGCTCCCCGCCAAGATCGACGAGGTCAAGCAGTCGTCGCGTCCGGGCGGCAGGCCGTACGTGAAGTTCCTGGCCGCCTCGGTCGGCGTCCACCCCTATTCACGGCGGGTGTCGATCGATCTCGCGCTGGCGCAGGCCGACCGCGTCATGTATGAGAGGAAGCGCGCCCACCGCGAGCTGCGCGGGCCGGCAAAAGGAAGGACCTGAAATGAACTATTACTGGACCGAGTGTCCCAAGTGCGGGTGCCAGGTGACGATCCACTTCGTCGAGCACCCGTCGGGCCTGGCGGGCTCGGTTCGCCGGTGGTCTTCGGACCGTGCGACCAACGACGGCCGGCAGCTCCAGGTCGCCCGCGCCGACATCGGCCCCGGCGGCAACTTCCAGGGAACGTGCGTGTGCGGCGGACCGATCGCGGTCGACGCCCGGCGGATCGAGAAGGCGACGACGGAGCGCCCTTCGATCTGAACCTGAAGCGCGTTCCGGTCGAAGACTCCTTCGACCTGCACTCCTTCCGGCCCGCGGACGTCGCCTCCGCCGTCTCGGAATACCTGCTCGAGGCCCGGAGCGCGGGCTTTCGGGAGGTCCGCCTGATCCACGGCAAGGGCATCGGGGCGCGGCGCGCCGAGGTACGGCGCCTTCTGTCGGAGCGCCGGGACGTGGCGGAATTCTTCGACGCGCCGCCCGAACGCGGAGGCTTCGGCGCGACGATCGTGGTCCTCGGCTAGACGGCTTCGACCTCGACCGAGAGCGCCATCGCCGCGCGGACCACCTTGGAGACGATGCAGTACTTCTCGGTGAGCGCGAGCGTTTTCTCGACCTGCGGCCTGAGGTCGCCGAGAAGCGCCGCGGGCACGCGCGCGTGGATGACGGCCTTCTCCAGGCGAAATCCCCCGGCCGGATCCTTGCCGAGCTCGCATTCCACCCGCACCGTCGGCTCGGCATACCCGATTGCGAGCTTTTTCAGGAAGATCGCCCAGGTGTTGAGGAAGCATGCGGCCAGCGCGGTCAGGAGCAGCTCTTCCGGGTTGGCCTTGCCTCCCGAGCCGCCGAGTCCCGTCGCTCCCGCGAAGCCGATCACGACGCCTTCGGGCAGCTCGGCGGTGCCGGCCCCCATGGCGTCCCCCGACCACGCCGCATTGACCTCGAAGCGGTGGATTTCCGAGGGTTCTGTCATGGCGGCGATGATGCCATAGTCGTGCATCGTGGGTCGCCAGATGCGGGTCCTGCTCGGCCTGTCCCTGAGCGTGGCGAGCGCGTGCGCGACGGCGCCCACGCCGACGGCCGCGATGCGGCGCATCGCCGCGAACCCGCCCGCGATCGTCGAGGGGACCGTGCGCGACACCGACGGCAATCCCGTGGCCGGGATCGGCGTGCGGGGAATTCCGGCGGCCAAGGACGTCCCGTGGTCTCCCGTCGTCGCGACCGGCTGCGACGGTCGCTTTCGCCTCCCGCTGGCCGCGCCGGCAACCTACTCGTTCGTGCTGCTCTGGCGCGGGACGGGGGTCATCACGCCGGATCCGCGCGACCCGTCGCGCGCGAGCGTCACCGTTGCGCCGAACGCGATCGCCGCGGGCGTGGAGCTGATCTTCCTCGCCGAGGCGTGGCAGGGCGCCGCCGTCGACGTCCCCGCGACGACGCCGTCCTGCGCGGGGACTCCCGTTTATAATTCCCCGCGATGAAAACCGAGCTTCGCCGCGTGCGCTGCGTGATCAACGGCAGGGAAACCGACGTGTGGGAAGGCTACCGCCTCTGGGACGCCGCGCTCGACGCGGACGCCCGGCTGTGGAAGTGGTGCGGCGGCGAAGGGCTGTGCGCAACCTGCGCCGTGGTGCCCGTCTCCGGCGCCGAGAACCTCTCGCCCTCGACCAGCCTCGAGCGCTTTTCGCTCGCGCTCTGGTTCGCCAAGCCGCTCGCCCTCGTGCGCCGGCGCTGGAAGGGCCGCGGAGTGCGCCTGGCCTGCCAGACGTACGTGAAGGGCCCCGTCGAAGTCGTGGGCGTTCTCGGCGCGGCCGGGAAAGAGGCGCGCGAAGCGGCGGGGATCGAATAGGCCGCGGGCCGGCCGTGAAGCGCACTGCACGCCGTCTTGCCTCCCTGAGCGCCGCCGGCGGCGCTCTCTACCTCGGCGGCTCCTGGCTGGCGGCCCGCGCCCTCGCCCGGCGGCTCGTCGCGCCCGAAGGGTTCGCCCCGGCGCCCGCGCGCCACGAGGACCTCCTCGTCGCGCTCGAGTCGGCCGCGACCGTCGTCGCGAACCTGCGCCACCGGGGCTCACCGCGGCTGCCCGTCGAGCTCGCCGCCATCTTCGCGTCGCCCGGCGAGCCCGAGCGACGGCCCACGATCCTCTTCCTCCACGGCAAGGGCGGCGACGCGAGCGAGTGGGAGCCCGACGCGCTGCGCGCCCTCCAGCTCGGCTACAACGTGCTGCTGCCGGACCTGCGCGGCCACGGCCGCAGCGGCGGCAGCTTCTTCACGTTCGGGTTCCTCGAAAAAGAAGATCTCGCACTCACGGTCGCGGCGGCGCGCGACGGGTTCGGCCTCGACGCGGAGCGCATCGGAATCCACTCGTGCTCGGCGGGCTCCTCGGTGGCCCTCGAGTTCGCGGCGGACCGGGCCGGCGTGCGCGCGATCTGGCTCGAGTCGCCCTTCGGCCAGCCGCGCGCGATGGCGCGGCACTACCTGTCGCGCACGACGCGCCTGCCCGGGCCCCTGCTCGCGCTGACGAGCCGGCTCGCCGTCGCCCGCGCGATCGCGCGCGTCCGCGAAGAGCTCGGCGCAGGCCATGGCACCGACGGCCTCGCGCACGTCGATCCGGTTCGCGCGATCGCGCGCGTCCACGCGCCCATCCTCCTCGTGCACGGCGACGACGACCGTCTCGTGCCGGCCCGCCTGACGCACGCGCTCGCCGCGGCCCTGCCTCCCCGCAGCGCGGTGTGGAACGTCGCGGGCGCGGGCCACTGCCACCACGCCGACGAGCCGGAGGCGGTGGCGAAGCTCGCCTACGCGCGCAAGTGGGCGGAGTTCTTCGCGACCTGGATGCCGGCCTAGGGGTCAGACCGCCGGCGGCTTCTTCCGCGGATCCACCGTCCGACCCTTCAACTGACCGCACGCGGCGGACGCATCGGGGCCCTTGCTGCGACGGACCGTCACGACCATGTTGGCGTCGACGAGGACCTTCACGAACGCCCCGATGGCCGCCTCGTCGGGCCGCCTCCAGCCGGGCAGGTACGTCGGGTCCTCGTTGAGGGGGATGACGTTGATCTTGACCTCGAGCCCGGCCAGCAGCCGCGCAAGGTGCCATGCCTGGTCCTCCCGGTCGTTGACGCCGGCGATCAGCACGTACTCGACGAGAATCCGGCGGCGTGGCTCGAGCGGCCACAGGCGCATGGCGCGCACGAGTTCCGAGATCGGGTAAGTGCGCGTGATCGGCATCAACCGCGTGCGGGTCGTCTCGTCCGCGGCGTTGAGCGACACGGCGAGGTTCGGCCGTTTCGGGAGCGCCGCGAAGGCCTCAAACGCCGGCGTGATGCCGGAGGTCGACACCGTGACCCGGCGCGGCGGCAGAATTTCGAAGAGGATCTCGAGCGCGGGAAGTACGCCGTCGAGATTCAGAAACGGCTCTCCCATTCCCATGAAGACGACCCGGAGCCCCTCGGCCGAGCGCCGGGTCGCGTCGAGCACGGCATAGAGCTGGCCGAGGATCTCGCCCGCGGCGAGGTTGCGTCCCGCGCCGAGCCGGCCCGTCACGCAGAACGCGCAGTCGACGGCGCAGCCGGTCTGGGAGGAAAGACACACCGTGAACTTCTCGGTCGGAGGCGTCGAGTGCCGGGGGCGGGGGATCGAGGGTTCGCCCTGGACGATCGCGCGGGCGTCGGTGAATTCGTTCACCTGGGCGAATGCGGTGGAGCCGGGCATGAAGACCGCCTCGATCAGCGCGCCGTCCGCCATCCGCAGGCCGAACTTGACGCTGCCGTCGGCCGAGTCGTCGCGGCGCACGATCCCGGGCAGGCGAACCGGCAGCTCGGCCGCGAGCCGCTCGCGCAGCGCGCCCGGAAGCTCCGTCATCGAGGCGTAGTCGCGGCGCCCGCGCTTGTGGAACGCGTCGAAGAGCTGCCGCGCGCGGTAGCGCGGCAGCCCCGCCGTGGAGACGTACGCCTCCCACGCGGAGGGAGTCAGACCGAGGGGATCGAGCTCGCCCATGCAGGGCGAGTCTATGCCGCGCGCCCTACTTGGCGACCTTGCGGGCCGGGGCCTTGCGCGTGCGGACCTTGCGCGTGGGATCGATGCCGAGCGACTTCAGGAATCGGAGGTCCTTCAGGTTGATCCGGAACGCGGCGCGTTCGTTCGTGCCCGTGGCTTCTTCGGGCTCCGCGGAAGCCACCGCGCGGCGCGAGCGCGTCGCGCGCTCCCGCTTGTTCACGCCGACCTTCGCATCGAGCACCATGTAGAGGTTGTAGCCCTCGTCGCGGATCTTCTGCACGGAGTCGTGCACGCGGCCCGAGCCCGAGATCGACTCGTTGATCGCCTGCCCCAGCTCCTTGAGCATTTCGCGGAGATGATCGGAGAGTTCCATGACCGACGCGATTATCGCTTCCCCCTCGCGCGAGAATCAAGGTTCTTCGCCGCCGGAAGGGTGCTATCCTTTCGCTGTCGCATCGAGTGACAGAAGATCTGCCTCGCGCGTCCCGCCTGTGAATTCTCTGCCCCGATCGAGCACTCGTCTTTTCTCTTGACGCCGCCCGCGGATAAGCTCACGACGTGTTCTCCCGCCTCGCGCACCTGGCCTGCACGAAATGCGGCACGCGCTACGAGCGCGACCGGCGGTTGAACGTGTGCCCGGTGGAAGGCGGCGCGCTCTTTTCGCGCTATCACCCCGCGCACCTCGAGCGCGACGCCGCCGCCGATCGGCCGCGCACGATCTGGCGCTGGCACGAGATGATGCCGGTCGAGGATCCCGCGAACATCGTGTCGCTCGGCGAGGGCGGCACGCCGCTGCTGCGCGCGAACCGCCTCGAGGCGCGGTCCGCATTCCGCGATCTCTGGATCAAGGACGAGGCGGCCAACCCCACCGGCTCCTTCAAGGCGCGCGGCCTTTCGGCGGCGGTCTCGAAGGCGAAGGAGCTCGGCTACACGAAGATCGCGCTGCCGACCGCGGGCAATGCCGGCGGCGCGGCCGCGGCTTACGCGGCGAAGGCCGGGATGGAGTGCCACGTCTTCATGCCGCGCGACACGCCGCCCGTCTTCCGCGTCGAGTGCGAGCGCTACGGCGCGGCGGTCGTGCTCGTCGACGGACTCATCGACGACTGCGGCCGCATCGTCGCCGCGAGCGCGCGCGCGCGAGGGCTGGCACGACGTCTCGACGCTCAAGGAGCCCTACCGCGTCGAGGGCAAGAAGACGCTGGGCTACGAGCTCGCCGAGGACTTCCGCTGGACGCTGCCCGGCGCGATCCTCTACCCCACCGGAGGCGGCACCGGGCTCATTGGCATGTGGAAGGCCTTCGAGGAGATGGAGGAGATGGGCTGGATCGGCAGCGCGCGCCCGAAGATGTTCGCCGTCCAGGCGGAAGGATGCGCCCCGATTCCGAAGGCGTTCGCCGAGGGCAAGACCGTCTCGGAGAAGTTTCCGAATGCCCACACGTATGCCTCGGGCCTGCGCGTGCCGAAGGCGTTCGCGGACTATTTGATCCTCGAGTACGTCCGTGCTTCCGGCGGCTCGGCCCTTACCGTGACGGACGAAGAGATGCGCGCGGCCTGCGACGAGATCGGCGCGGCCGAGGGTCTCTTCGTCGCGCCGGAAGGCGGCGCCGTGTGGGCGGCGGCGAAGAAGCTGGCAGGGGCGGGGGGGCTCGATCCGGCCTCGCGGACCGTGCTTTTCAACACCGGGAGCGGCTTCAAGTACCTCTGACCCCCTTCCGGTAGAATCCCCGGTTCCATGCGTTACCAGTCCCTGCGCCCGCGTCTCGACCCCCTTCTTCCGACCGTGGAGAAGCCGGGCCGCTACATCGGCCTCGAGCGCAACGTCACGCGCAAGGACCTCTCGAAGGCGGCGGCGACGCTGGCGCTGGCGTTTCCGGACACCTACGAGATCGGGATGAGCCATACGGGACTGAAGATTCTTTACGAGCTCGTCAACCGCCGCGAGGAGTACGTCTGCGAGCGCGTGTACGCGCCGTGGGTGGACCTCGAAGGAAAGATGCGCGAGGCGGGGATTCCCCTCTTCTCGACGGAGTCGTTCGCGCCCGTCGGCGACTTCGGCGTGCTCGGGTTCTCGCTGCAGGCGGAGCTCAACTACTCGAACATCCTGAACATGCTCGACCTCGCAGGGCTGCCGGTTTGGCAGCGCGAACGGCGCGAGTCGGACCCGATCGTCCTCGGCGGTGGGCCGTGCACGGCCAACTGCGAGCCGATCGCGGACTTCTTCGACGCGTTCCTCGTCGGCGACGCCGAGGATGCGCTCACGATCTTTCTCGACGCCTACTGCGAAGGACGCGCGCGCAATCTTTCGCGCCGCGAGCTGCTCGTCCATCTCGCGCAGATCGACGGCATCTACGTCCCCTCGCTCTACGACGTCGCCTACGACGGCAACGGCCGCATCACCGCGATCACGCCGAACGACCCGCGCGCGCCGAAGCAGGCGAAGCGCACGTGGGTGCCGACGTTGAAGCCCGAGTACTACCCCGACAAGCCGATGGTCCCCTCCGTCGAGATCGTGCAGGACCGCCTCGGCCTCGAGGTCATGCGCGGCTGCACGCAGGGCTGCCGCTTCTGCCAGGCGGGCTACTGGTACCGGCCCGTGCGCGAGCTCGATCCGGGCGACGTCGCGGACATGACGAAGAAATTCATCGCCGAATCCGGCTGGAGCGAGGTCGGGCTGCTCTCGCTCTCGACCGCCGACTACTCGCAGATCGAGCCGCTCGTGAAGTGCCTGGCGCCGCAGCTCTCCGACCGGCGCGTCTCGATTTCGCTGCCTTCCCTGCGCGCGGAGGCCTTCTCGGTCGGGCTGGCCGACGCCGTGTCCGAGGTCCGCAAGTCCGGCTTCACCTTCGCTCCCGAGACCGGCTCGGACCGCCTGCGCCGCGTGATCAACAAGACCTTCACCAACGACGACATGATCCAAGCGGCCGACGTCGCCTTCGCGCGCGGCTGGGACTTGATCAAGGTCTACACCATGATCGGTCTGCCGACCGAGGAGTCCGCCGACCTCGACGAGCTCGTCAAGCTCGTCGCCGGAATCCTCGCGCAGGGAAGGAAACACGGCCGCAAAAACGTCAACGTCGCCGTCGGCTCATTCGTGCCGAAGTCCTGGACGCCCTTCCAGTGGGCGCCCTTCGACGGCGTCGGGATCCTGGAGCGCAAACTCTCGTACCTCAAGGAAAAGTTCCGCAACGTGCGCGGCGCGAAGATGAAGTGGCACGAGCCCCGGGAAGCCGAGATCGAGTGCGTGCTCTCGCGCGGCGACCGGCGCGCGGGGCGCATCCTGCACACGGCCTGGAAGTCCGGCGTCCGCTTCGACGGCTGGACCGAGCATTTCCGCTACGACCTCTGGACGAAGGCCTTCGAGACCGAGGGCATTCCCAAGGAGTCGTACCTGCGCGCCTACGACCTCGACGAGATCCTGCCGTGGGACGTTCTCGACGTCTCGATCAAGAAGCGCTGGCTCCAGATCGAGCTGATCAAGGCGAAGAAGGAGATGCGCACGGAGGACTGCAAGTGGGGCCACTGCTACGCCTGCGGCGTGCCGGGCAACGGCGAGGACACGATGCTCGCCAAAGCAATGCCGGGCGAGTCCCTGCCGGTGTTCGACGCGGCGACGGCGCCGGCGAGCGACCCCGCCGCCTACCGCGACGTGGCCAAGGGCGCGGCGTACCGCCAGAAGGCGATGCCGGAGCTCCCGTCCGCCGCAAAGCGCGCCACCCAGGGCGACCGCGTCTTCCGCCACCGCATCTCCTTCGCGAAGCAAGGCGACGCGCGCTTCCTGTCGCACCGCAACACCATGGACGTCCTCGAGCGCGCCATCCGCGCCGCGGGACTGCCGGCGCGCTACTCCGAGGGCTTCAACCCGCACATGAAGCTCTCGATGGGCCCGGCGCTCGCGCTCGGCCTCGAGAGCCGGCACGAAGTCTTCGACGCGGAAGGGATCGCGCCTTTTCCGGCCGACGCCGCGGCGCTGATCGGCGCGAAGCTGCCTGCGGGGATCTCGATCCTCGAGGTGCGCGAGCTCGCCCAGGGCGAACCCTCGCTCGCAAAAGCCGTCAAGGGTGCGCGCTACACGGTGCGCCTCGCGTCGGAAGACCACGTCAGCCGCGCCGGCGACGCCATGGCCAACGGGTGGCGCGAAGCCATGCCCGCGCTGCGCGCGCTCTCGCTCGAGGCCGACGCCGAAGGCGCGAGCCTGCGCTTCGAGGTGAACCTCGACCAGTCGGCCGGCGAGACCGCCACGGCGAAAAAAGTGCTCGAGACACTCCTCGCGATCCCGCCCGAGGCGCAGGCCTCGATGTCGGTCGTGCGCGAAGCCACCGTCCTCGCCTGATGTACCGCGTCACCGTCACGGCCCGTTTCGAGGCCGCGCACAACCTGCTCGACTACGTCGGCGGGCCCGAGCCGCTCCACGGCCACTCCTACCGGGTCGAAGCCGTGCTCGAGGCCGAGAAGCTCCAGCAGTACGACGTGGCCGTCGACTTCCTGCCGGCGCGCGCCGCGCTCGAGGCGCTCGCGAAGGAATTCGACTACGGGTACATCAACGACCACCCGGCCTTCCGGGGCCGCAACACGTCGGCGGAGAACCTCGCGCTCCACTTCGCGGAACGGCTGCAGTCTTCCGGGGCCCTCGGCCGAGCGAAGGTCGCCGAGGTGACCGTCTGGGAAGGCCCGGACAACCGCGCGACCTTTCGCCCGGTTTCGCGATAGGCTTTCGCGCACGCCACACCGTTTTCGACCAAACGTCGAGGGAGGTTTCATGAAAGGCATCCGCGCATTCCTCGCAGCCGCTCTGCTCCTGTCCGCGAGAAGCCTCGCCGCCGCAACGTTCACGGTCACCAACACCAACGATTCGGGCGCCGGCTCGCTGCGCCAGGCGATCCTCGACGCCAACGGCAGCCCCGGAACGGACACGATCGCGTTCGCGGTCGTCGGCAGCGGCGTGCAGACGATCTCCCCGGTTACGGTCCTGCCGACGATCACGGAGTCTGTCCTCCTCGACGGATACACGCAGTCCGGATCCTCGGCCAATACGAACGGACCGGGCCTCGGCTCCAATGCCGTGCTCCAGATCGAGATCTCCGGAGCATTGCTCCCCCAGAACACTTCCTCGGACTGCCTGAAAATCACTGCCGCCAACGCCACCGTGAAGGGCCTCGCGATCCACGCCTGCTTCAACGACGCGATCAACATGTCCGGCGCCGATGGTGCCGTGATCATCGGCAACTTCATCGGTCTCGACCCCTCCGGCGCGACGTGGGGTGGGCCGTCCATCCGCGGAATCGCGGGGCTCACGGCGGACAACGTGATCCTCGGCGGCACGGCCCCCGCCGATCGCAACGTCATCGCGGGCGGAGACTCCATGATGGTCCTGGCCGGGAACGGCTGGCAGATCCAGGGAAACCTGATCGGCTTGAACGCCGCGGGCACGGCGCGGCCGGCGGGTCACGGCACGACCAGCCGCTGCATCTTGGCCGGCCCGAACAATCAGATCGGCGGCACGACCGCCGCCGCGCGCAACGTCGTTTCCGGCTGCGACGCTTCGGCGATTCAGGCAGGCGACGGAGATGTGCTACAGGGCAATTTCATCGGCACGGATGCCGCCGGGACACATCCGATCGGCAACAAGGTCGGGATCCAGCTGAACGGACAGAACGTCACGGTCGGCGGCAGCGCGCCCGGCGCGGGGAACGTCATCGCGGCGAGTTCTGGCGGACCGGACGGCGGAATCTCCGTGTTGAGTGGAGACAATGCCGTCATCCAGGGCAACTTCATCGGCACCGACCCGACCGAGACGATCGACCTCGGGAACAGCCCGTACGGAATCGTCCTCTACGGCAACGGCAACCGGATTGGCGGCATCGCGCCGGGCGAAGGCAACGTCATTGCCTACAACGGCGCCGGCACCTACCATGCGGGCGTCTACCTGCTGAGCAACGCCTCGGGCAACTCCATCCGCGGCAATCGCATCTATGCCAACCAGGTCTTCGGCATCGACATCGCGTTCGGCGCCCACGTCGGGCCCTCCCCCGTCGACGAGCTCGACGCCGACAGCGGGCCCAACAACGTTCAGAACTTCCCGTTCGTCGACAGCGTCGACTACGGGGCGTCCACGACCGTGCACGGCCGGCTGACGAGCGCCGCGTCCACCGTCTTCGACGTCGACTTCTACGCCGGGCCGGCATGCACGGCGCGCCCGCCCCTCTATCCGCAGGGCGAGCAGTACGTGGGAACCACGCAGGTGACGACCGACGGCGCCGGCCACGCCACCTTCGCGGCCGTGCTCGACGTCGTCCTCGCGTCCGGCCAGCCGGTGACCGCGATCGCCACGGACCCGGACGGCAACTCCTCGGAATTCTCCAACGACATCCTGTTCGTCCGCACCAACCCGGGGGGCCCGGCCGCCGAATTCACGACCAACACGCTCTACGGGCACCAATTCGAGCCTGGAGCCACCGTGACGGTGGGCGGCGTCCCGGCGACGAACGTGGTTCGCTTCGACTCGACCCAGATCAATGCGGACATGCCGCCCCTGTCGCCGGGCAGCGTCAACGACATCGTGGTGACCAACCCGAGCGGTTCCTCGGGAATGCGTCCCAACGGCTGGGTGGCCTTCTTCAACGATTACGCAAGCGGGTTGAGCTTTCTCCCCGATGTGATCCGGCTGGTCGCCAACCAGATCACGGTCGGCATCGGAGGAGGCAATTATGGCTTCCTCGACAACATCAAGCGCCAGCAGATGGCCGTCTTCCTGCTCAAGGCCAAGCATGGCATCTGCTACACGCCGCCTCCGTGCGTCGGGATCTTCACGGACGTACCCTGCTCGTCCAACTTCGCGCCCTGGATCGAGGCCATGGCCAACGAAGGCATCACGGGGGGCTGCGGTACGGGCGTTTTCTGCCCGGGAAACCCGGTCCGCCGCGACCAGATGGCGGTGTTCCTGCTGAAGGCCCATCGTGGCGCCGACTTCGTCCCACCGGCCTGCACGGGCCGTTTCCCCGACGTGGCGTGCCCGTCGACCTTCGCACCCTGGATCGAAGAGCTCGCGGCCGAAGGCGTGACCTCCGGCTGCGGCGGCGGAAATTACTGCCCGACCAATAACAACACGCGCGGCCAGATGGCGACGTTCATGTCGAAAACCTTCGGCTTGCAGGCTCCGTGACGCCCGCGGCAGGCTAGTTCCCGCAGCCCTCGGAGGGGATATCCGAGAGACATCCGAGTCGACCGACGACTCCGGGGAAGGCGTCGCTCCCGCCACGCGGTTCGTCGTCGCGGACGGTGCGCGCCCGACCCGCGTCCGTAGACGCCGGAGAGTCCGACCGTTCGCGCTCCTCTCCGCGTTCTGCGTCGCGGCGGCGGCCGCTCGCGCCGAGCAGCTTCCCCTCAAGGTCTACACGACCGCGGAAGGATTGCCGAGCGACCGCATCGAGTGCATCCTCGCCGACTCGCATGGTTTCCTCTGGTTCGGGACCGGGGACGGCCTCGCGCGGTTCGATGGCTACGGGTTTCGAAACCTCGGGACGCCGGAGGGACTGCCCCCCGGGCCCGTCTCCGCCCTGATCGAATCCCGCGATGGAACTTACTGGGTCGGAACCGCTGCCGGCCTCGTGCGCTTCGACGCATCGCATCAGCCGGCGAAGTCCGGTGTCTCGCTGCGCGTGCTGCGCATTCCCGGCGACGAACGTTCGAACGACGTCGAGGCGCTGGTCGAGGACCGAAATGGCGTCCTCTGGCTGGGCACGCTCAGCGGTCTCTTCCGTGTCCTGAAGACCGGGGACCCGAAGATCGAACGGGTTCCGCTCGACGCGCCCGGACTGAGCGACGCCACGACGATCTTCGCCCTCGTCGAGGACGGCGGCGGCAACCTCTGGCTGGGCGCGGAAACCGGGCTCTACCGGCGCTCCCCTGGCGGGCACATCGAGCGCTTCGCGGATCACGGCGGTCTGCCGGCGGACGTGCGCTGCATGGTCCGGGACCGTTCCGGAGCGCTCTGGGTCGGATCGCATCGAGAGGGGCTGTTCGAGGTTCCGACCGGCGAGAAACAGACGCCGGCGCCGCGCCACGCCTACACCCGCGCGCGCGGCCTTGCGGGCGACTTCGTCACGCACCTGCTCGCAACGGCCGACGGCAGGGTGTGGGCAACCTGCTTCGGAGGCCTCTCGGAAATTGCGCCCGACCGTGCCTCGATCCGGACCTACACCGCGACGGAGGGGCTCACGGGCCTCGGCCTCTGGTCCCTCGGCGAGGACCGCAACGGAAACCTCTGGATCGGCAGCGACGACGCCGGCGTCATGCGCCTCGCCCACGGCGGGTTCCGCCGCTTCGATGCGCGGGACGGCCTGACGAGCCTTCGCGTGGGAGCGCTTTTCGAGAACCGCGACGGCTTGCCGTGCGCGCTCACGCGCGGCCAGCGGCCCGAGGACATCGCGGGCGCCGACGGATTCCTGGAGTGCTTCGACGGCCGCCGGTTCCAGACGCAGCGGCCTCGTCTTCCTCCGGGGACGTCGTTCGGCTGGGGCTGGGCCCAGCTCCCCCTGCGCGATCCCGACGGGGAGTGGTGGGTGCCTACGTTCGCCGGCCTGTTCCGCTTCCCGGCGGTTCCTTTCGACCGGCTGAGCCAGACGCCGGCGCTGCGCCGCTACTCGCGCCGCGACGGACTCTCGTCGGACGAGGTTTACCGCCTCTTCGAAGACGCCGATGGCGACCTGTGGATCGGCCTCGGCGACCGGACGCTCGCGCGGTGGGACCACGGGTCGGATCGATTCCGTTCCTACTCGTCTGCCGACGGAATCCCTCCAGCCTACCCGATGGCGTTCGCGCAGGACGCGGACGGCGCGGTCTGGATCGGTTTTTTCGGAGGTGGTCTCGCGCGGCACCGGGATGGCCGGATGGCGTTCTTTGGCGAAAGGGACGGGCTGCCGTCCGGTTCGATCCGCGCCCTGTTCGTTGATCGGAAGGGCCGCCTCTGGATCGCGTCGAGCCGCGCGGGTCTGGCGCGCGTCGACCGCCCCGGCGACACCGTCCCCCGGTTCACGCCGCTCGGCCCGGCGCAGGGCCTCTCGAGCGGCAACACGTGGTCGCTCGCCGAGGACCGCGCGGGCCGCATCTACGCCGGCACGGAGAGGGGCCTCGATCGCATCGACCCGGCGAGCGGCAACGTGCAGCACTACTCGACCGACGACGGGCTCGCTCGCGGCGTGATCGAGACATCGGTCACGGACAGGAACGGCGACCTGTGGTTCGGCTCGATCGAGGGGCTGTCGCGCCTGACGCCGGCGGCGGAGTCCCGGACGCTGCCGCCGCCCATCCGAATCGCCGGAGTCGTGGTCAACGGCCTGGCGGAGCCGCTGCCCGTGATCGGGGCCGCCGCAGTCCGCATTCCGACGCGCACGGCCGAGCCGACCTCGGTCGAGATCCGCTTCGTCGCTCTCGACTTCGCCCCCGGAGGCCGACCGCGGTACCAGTACCGCGTGGACGGCATCGACCGCGACTGGAGCGCCCCGACGGCCCAGCCCTCCGTCGTCTACGCGCGCCTGCCCTCCGGGAGTTACCGCTTCCGGGTCCGCGGGGTCTCCGGTGCGGGACTCGTCGGCTCGTCCGAGGCCGTCGTCGATTTCGGCGTCCGTCCCTCCTTCTGGAAGCGGCCCGAGGTCCTCACGATGGCGGCGCTCTTGTTGATCGCCATCGCATACGCCCTCCACCGCAGCAGGCTGCGCAACGCGCTGGCCGTCGAGCGCGTCCGCACGCGGGTCGCGACCGACCTCCACGACGACGTCGGCTCGGGGCTCTCCGAGATCGCGATCCTGAGCGAGCTGGCCAACCAGGACAACGGCGGCGAGCCGCCGGCCCGCATCCTGCGCGAGATCGGCGACGCGGCGCGCGGCCTGGTGGACTCCATGGGCGACATCGTCTGGTCCACGGACCCGCGCAAGGATGACGTCGCGAGCCTCGTTCAGCGCCTGCGTCACTTCGGCGCGAACACGCTCGAGAGTCGCGGCATCGCCTGGAGCCTGGAGGTGCCTCCCGAATTCGAGGCACGGACGCTCGATCCGGACCGCCGGCGACAGATCTTCCTGATCCTGAAAGAGGCCCTCACGAACGTCGCGAAACACGCGCACTCCCGCAACGTCCGCGTCCGCATGGAGCCCGGAGCGCGGGAGGTCACGATCGAGGTCGAGGACGACGGCGCCGGGTTCGTTCCGGCGGCCGCTGCGGCCGGCGACGGGCACGGCCTGGCCAACATGCGGGCCCGGGCGCTGTCGGCGGGCGGAGACTTCCACCTCGACGCGAGCCCGGGCGCCGGGACGCGCATCCGCGCGCGCATTCCCCTCTCGCGCTCCGCATGACGATGCGGTTGCGCGCGGGCGGCTAGAGACACAGGATGCCTCGAACACCGATGGCGGAAGCCAAGACGATCCGCGTGGCGCTGGTCGAGGACAAGCGGCTGATCCGTGAAGGATTGGGCGCCATCCTCGACCGCGCCGCCGGCCTCGCCTGCGTCGGGACCTATGCGTCGGCCGAGGATGCCCTGCGCGGCCTGGAGGACTCGCCTGCCGACGTCCTGCTCCTCGATATCCAGCTGCCCGGCATGTCGGGCATCGAGGCCGTGGGCCCCTTTCGCGACCGGTTCCCCGACATGAAGGTCCTGATGCTGACGGTGTACGAGGAAGAAGAGAAGGTCTTCGAGGCCATCCGCAACGGCGCCTGTGGCTACCTCTTGAAGAAGACGCCGCCGCCGCAGATCGCGGAAGCCGTGCGCCAGGCCCGCGGGGGAGGCTCGCCGCTCTCGCCGGAGGTCGCGCGCCAGATCGTCCGCCACTTTCAGAACGAGCCCGCGCCCGAGCGACGCGACTCCGCACTCACCTCCCAGGAACGCAGTCTCGTTCGGCTGCTCGCCGACGGCTTCAGCTACCAGGCCGCGGCCGAGCAGCTCAGCGTCTCCATCAACACGGTGCGGGATCACGTGCGCAGCGTCTACGAGAAGCTGCACGTCCATTCGAAGTCGGAAGCGGTGAGCAAGGCGCTGCGGCGCCACCTGATCGACTGACCGCTCCGGGCCCTTCGTCCCTCCGCGCGCGGCTTTCGTCCCCGACCGCCGTCTTCGACCGCATGACCATGCTATGCCCCGCGCCGCGGAGGCTCTTCACAATCCCCCTCGATCCTTCAGGAGGCTCCATGCGCATGAATCCTCGCTTCCCGCTCCCGGTCATCGCGCTCGTTCTCGCGGCCGCGTCCGCCCGCGCAACCACGTTCACCGTGACGAACACGAATGACTCGGGCGCCGGGAGCCTGCGTCAGGCGATCCTCGACGCCAACGGAAGCGCCGGCCCCCATACGATCGCCTTCGCCATCCCCGGCGCCGATCCCGGCTGCGACGGCTCCGGCGTCTGCACGATCGCACCGACGTCGCAGTTCTCCACGATGGACCAGTCGATGACGGTCGACGGCTACACGCAATCCGGCGCGTCCCCGAACACCGCCACGTTCGGCACGAATGCCGTCCTGAAGGTCGTTCTCTCCGCGGTGAACATTCCCAACTCCGCAGGCTTCCGGCCGGGCGCTCCCGCGACCACGATCCGGGGACTGGTGATCAACGGCGGGTTCCAGTGGGGCGTGGATGTCCTCGTCGAGGGCGACATCCACGTCGAAGGGTGCTTCATCGGGACGGACGCGGCGGGCCTCGTCGAGTCGGGAAATGCCCACGGGATCTATTTTTTCCTGAACGGCGAGGGCAGCTCCGTCGGCGGCCCCGCGCCCGCCCAACGCAATCTTCTGAGCGCCAATACCTACGGGGTCGATGGGAACCCGAAGAGCATCACGATCCAGAACAACCTTTTCGGCACCGACGCCAGCGGAGTCGTCGCAATGCCGCAGACCGTGGGCGGAAGCGGAATCGCAATCGCCTGTACGGGAAATTCCCTCATCCAGGGCAACGTCGTCACCGCGTCCCTCGGCTACGCGATTCAGGCCCAGTGCGCGGGCGCCTACGTGATCCAGGGCAATCACATCGGGATCGACGCGAGCGGAACGGTCATCTTTCCCTCTTCGACCCTCATCGGGATTCAACCGGGGATCGGCGGCCTCATCGGCGGCATCAATCCTGGGGAGGGCAACGTCATCACCGGCATGCGGGGCATCGGCATCATCGGCGACAACTTCGCAGGCGGCACGATCCGCGGAAATTCCATCTACGGCAACGGCGGCGACCCTGCCTATTCCGGCCTCGGCATCGACATGCTTAATGACGGTCCGACGAAGAATGACCCTGGCGATGCCGACACAATCCAGAATTTCCCGGTCCTGAAGAGCGTCACAACCGGGGCGACGACCCACGTGCTGGCGGCCCTCCATTCCAAGGCATCGACGACGTACGACATCGACTTCTACGCGAATCCGGCGTGCTCCAACTTCCCGCGGGACTACGACGAAGGCAAGGACTACCTGGGCACGACGCAGGTCACCACGAACGCCTCGGGCGCTGCGGCGATCGACGCGACCCTTCCGGCGGCAACGGAGGCCGGGGCGCGGATCAGCATGGTCGCGACCAACTCCGCCACGGGCCGATCCTCCGAGTTCTCGCAACGGTTGCCATTCAAGGTGCTCCCGTCCTCGGGCCCGGCGACGACCGGAAACCCAATCACGATCTTCGGAACCGATTTCGCGGCCGGAGCCACGGTGACGATCGGTGGCCTGCCGGCCACCGGAATCACAATCGTCAACGACGGCCAGATCAGCGCGACGTCGCCGGTGCTCGCGCCGGGGACCGTCAACGACCTGGTCGTGACCAACCTCGACGCGACGACGGGAACGCTCGTCAAGGGCTGGGTCTCGGACTTCCTGGACGTTCCCGGCGGCCAGCAGTTTTACAACTTCGTCACGACGCTCGTCTCCAACGCGATCACGGTCGGCGTCGGCGGCGGCAACTACGGCGTTGCGCAGGGCACCAAGCGCCAGCAGATGGCGGTGTTCCTCCTGAAGGCGGAGCACGGCCTGTGCTACACGCCGCCACCCTGCGTCGGGACCTTCCCCGACGTGCCCTGCTCCCTGTCGTTCGCGCCGTGGATCGAGCAGCTCGCCGCCGAGGGCATCACGACCGGCTGCGGCGGCGGCAACTACTGCCCCGACGCCTTCGTCACGCGCCGCCAGATGGCCGTCTTCCTGCTGAAGACGAAGTACGGGTCGAGCTACGTGCCCCCCGACTGCACGGGCCTCTTCGGCGACGTGGCCTGCCCGGGCGCGCCCGCCGTCAACTTCATCGAGGGGCTCTACAACGAGCAGATCACCGGCGGCTGCCAGGCGATGCCCCTGCTCTACTGCCCCGACGGGACGAGCACGCGCGGGCAGATGGCCGTCTTCATTACGAAGACGTTCTCGCTCCAGTAGCTCGGCCGACGGGATAGACTCGGGCACCTTCAAAAAGGAGCCCGCATCATGCGCATCCTTTCCGTCCGGGTTGCCGCGGTCCTTCTCTGCTTCAGCGGCCGATTGGCCGCCATGACCTACACGGTCACGACGACGGCAGACAGCGGCGCCGGGTCGCTGCGCCAGGCGATCCTCGACGCCAACGCGAACGCCGGCGCCGACACGATTGAGTTCAACATCACGGGCAGCGGCGTGCACACGATCGCGCCGGCGAGCCAGCTGCCGACGATCACCGACGCGGTCACGATCGACGGCTACACGCAGTCGGGCGCTTCGGCGAACACGAACCCGCCCGGCCAGGGCACCAACGCGATTCTCCTGATCGAGATCGACGGGACGAACGCGAGCGGAGAGGGTGTGCTGAAGACGCAAGGGTCCTCGAACTCGAACGTCACCATCCGGGGTCTCGTCATCAACCGCTCACCCGGAGTCGCGATCATCATCCTCGGCCAGGGGAGCAATTTCGCGGTCGAAGGCTGTTTCCTCGGGACCGATCCGACCGGTTTGACCGCGATCGACCTGGACAACGTCGAAGGCGTCCTGATCGACGCCAGCGCCACGAACGTCCGGATCGGCGGATCGACGCCCGCGGCGCGCAACGTCATTTCCGGCAATTCCGCCACCCAGATCGCCTTCGGCTGCAACTACAGCGCGGGCGGGACCGGACACCTGATCCAGGGCAACCTGATCGGGCCCGACGCCACGGGCGCCGCCGTGCCGCCGCACAACTTTGCCGGCCAGGGCCACGGTCTGAGCCTCTGCTACGGCGTTTCCGGCGTGACGATCGGCGGCGCCACCGCGGCGGAGCGCAACGTCATCTCCGGAAACGCCGGCACGGGCGTCGGCCTCGCGAGCAGCTTCAGCAACGACGTCCACGACATCACGATCCGCGGCAACTACATCGGGACCGACGTGACCGGGTCCGCCCGTCTCGGCAACGGGGGCGGCGGCATCCAGATCAACCAGGGCAACAACAACGTCTTCGACAACGTCATCTCGGCCAACGGCGCGGACGGCATCGGCGTCTCCGGCAGCAACGTTCCGATCCAGGGCAACAAGATCGGCACCGATGCCGGGGGAACGATCGCCCTGGGCAATGCCGTTGCCGGAATCCACACGTACAACGCCAGCGCGACGATCGGCGGCACCGGCGCGGGTGAGCCGAACGTGATCGCGTACAACGGCACGAACCCGTCCAACGGCCATGGCATCCGCATCGAGGGCAACACGACGGGCAACGCGGTGCGGGCCAATTCGATCCACGACAATCTCGGGCTCGGCATCTCCTTCGGCGGCGGCACCCCGACGCCCAACGATCCGGGCGACGCGGATACGGGACCGAACGGCCTGCAGAACTACCCGGTCCTCTCGACGCTGACGCCGACCGCCCCGGAGACTCCGGAGGTCGGGCTGCGGATTCAGGGCGTCCTCCATTCGACGCCCTCGACGACCTATGACCTGGACTTCTTCTCGAATCCGGCCTGCGTGAAGTTCCCGAAGGATTTTCTCGAGGGCGCCAACTATCTTGGCTCGGGCGTCGTCACGACCGACGGCAGCGGCACGGGCATCGTCGACGTGACGGTCCCGATCGGCATCGCGGCAGGCGAGCACGTCAGCGCGACGGCGACGGATCCCGGCGGCAACACCTCGGAGTTCTCGCAGCGGCTGCCCTTCTCGGTCCTCCCCGCCTCCGGCGACGCCGGCGGCGGCACGGCCATCACGATCGCTGGCACGGACTTCGAGGACGGGGCCGTCGTCACCATCGGCGGCGCGCCGGCGACGTCCATCGTCATCGGCTCGAGCACCTCGCTGACCGCCGTGACACCGGCGCTCGCAGCGGGAAGCTCCAACGATCTGGTCGTGACCAATACGGACGCCACGACCGGAACGCTCGTCAAGGGCTGGGTCGCGGACTTCCTCGACGTGCCCGGAGGCCAGCAGTTCCACCAGTTCGTCACGACGCTCGTCTCCAACGCCATCACGGCCGGCGTCGGCGGCGGCCTCTACGGCGTCGGCGACGACACGCTGCGCCAGCAGATGGCAGTCTTTCTCCTGAAGGCGAAGTACGGCCTCTGCTACACCCCGCCCCCGTGCACCGTGGCGGTCTTCACCGACGTGCCCTGCTCCTCCGGCTTCGCCCCCTGGATCAACGAGCTCGTCTCCGAGGGCATCACCGGCGGATGCGGCGGCAGCAACTACTGCCCGGCCAGCCCCGTGCTGCGCCAGCAGATGGCGGTCCTGCTGCTGCGCACGTACGAGGCGCCCGGCTACGTCCCGCCGGCTTGCGTCACGGCGACCTTCACCGACGTCCCCTGCTCGTCGAACTACGCTCCCTGGATCTACGAGCTCGTCGCCAGAAACATCACCGCTGGATGCGGCGGCGGGAACTATTGTCCCACCCTGACGGCCAACCGCGGGCAGATGGCCACGTTCGTCGTGAAGACGTTCAACCTTCAGTAGTCGGCTTGGAAATCCATTGGCGAGTTACCGCTGGCCTTCGGCCAGCGTTGCCTACTGCCGCGGGTCTGCGTAAACGCCGGCCTTCGGCCAGCGTTCCCTACTGCTGAGGGTGCTTCGGTGGTCGGGTCGCTGGTCGGCTCAGCCTGCAATCGGATCTTTCCCCGCCCGGCCCGCGATAGACTCCCCCGCATTCCGGGAAAGGAGGATTGCGCATGCGTGCTCGTCTTCTCGGCGTTGCCCTCACGGCTCTCGCCGGCTCCCTGTCCGCCGCGACCTTCACGGTCACCAACACGAACGACTCCGGCGCGGGATCGCTACGCCAGGCGATCCTGGACGCCAACACCGCGGCCGGCCCCGACACCATCGCCTTCAACGTGTCCGGCGCCGGCTGCGACGGCGGGGGGCTCTGCACGATCACCCCGGCGAGCCAGCTGCCGAACGTCAGCAGTCCCGTCCTCATCGACGGTTACACGCAGCCCGGCGCTCAGCCGAATACGAATGCCGAGGGAGCGCTCAACACGGTGCTGAAGATCGTGTTGTCGGGAGCGACCATACAGTCCACCGGCCTCCAGTTCACCACGGGCGCCGACGCATCGACCGTCCGCGGTCTGGTCTTGAACGGCGGCTGGAACTACGCGATCGCGTTCGGCTTCGCAGGTACCGGAGGGTCCGTGCGCGGCTGCTTCATCGGCACCGACGCCGCGGGGACGGCGGTGCCGAGCCCGCACAACATCCGCGGGATCGACTCGAGTTACAGCCCCGACTTCACTGCGGGCGGGCCGTCGCCGGCGGACCGGAACCTCATCTCCGGCAACGCGCAGTCCGGCATCACCTGCTACCACGGAGCGAACCCGCTCGTCCAGGGCAACCTCGTCGGCACCGACAAGTCGGGGGCGGCGGTATTGGGCGGCACCACCCTCCTGGGAATCGGCGTCCAAGGGGAGACACCCGGCGCGGTGATTCGCGACAACGTCGTGGGCGGCGTGGGCGACGGGATCCAGGTCGGCGACTCCAACGACACGGCCACGGGCATGACCGTCCTGCACAACTGGGTCGGAACGGACGTGACCGGAACGGTCAACCTCGGGACGACGCAGATCGGCATCTTCGTCCTGGGCCGCGACATCCAGATCGGCGGCGTCGGCGCCGGCGAGGGCAACGTCGTCGCCTTCAACGCCGGCGCCGGAGTGCTCGTCCTGTACAGCACGATCAACGTCTTCTCGAACCCGATCCGCGGGAACTCGATCCATGGCAACGGCACGGCCAACGGCGCCAACGGCCTGTCGACGCTCGGCATCGATCTCGGAAACCCGGGCGGCTTCGGCCAGGGCGGCTTCACCCCCAACGACCTCGGCGACGCGGACGTCGGACCGAACCTGCTCCAGAACTTCCCGCTGATCGGCTCGGTCGTCTCCGGGGCCGGTACGACGACCGTCCACGGCCTCCTCGACAGCACGCCGAGCACGGAGTTCACGATCGACTTCTACTCGAACGCCGCCTGCGTCGGGCATCCCCAGGACTTCCTCCAGGGCCGCACTTACCTCGGCAGCGACACCGTCACGACCAATGCCAGCGGCAAGGCCACGATCGCGACGGTCCTCCCCGTGACGCTGGCGGCCGGCGAGAAGGTCACGGCGACGGCAACGGACCCCGCCGGCAACACCTCCGAGTTGTCGCAGCGTTTCGTCCTCTCGGCGACTCCGCCCTCCGGAAGTCCAGCGGGCGTCGGCACGGCCCTCGCCGGCTTCTACTTCCTCGACGGGGCGACCGTAAAGGTCGGCGGCCTCGACGCGACGAACGTGAACGTCGTCAACGAGAACCAGATCACGATGACGACGCCCTCCCTGCCGCCCGGCAGCCTCAACGACGTCGTCGTCTCGAACACGGACGGCAGCGTCAGCACGCTGCCCAACGGCTGGATCGCGGACTTCCTGGACGTGCCGGGCGGCCAGCAGTTCTACCAGTTCGTGACGACGCTCGTGCGCAACGCGATCACGGTCGGGGTCGGCGGCGGCAACTACGGCATCGCGCAGAACACGCTGCGCCAGCAGATGGCGGTCTTCCTGCTCAAGGCCAAGTACGGCCTCTGCTACACGCCGCCGCCGTGCACCACGCAGGTCTTCACCGACGTGCCCTGCTCTTCGGGATTCGCCCCGTGGATCAACGAGCTCGTCGCCGAAGGCATCACCGGCGGTTGCGGCACCGGCATCTACTGCCCGGCCAATCCGGTGTCACGTCAGCAGATGGCGGTTCTCCTGCTGCGCACCCTGGAGGCGCCGGGCTATGCGCCTCCCGCCTGCGTCACCGCGACATTCACCGACGTGCCGTGCTCGTCGAACTTCGCGCCGTGGATTTACGAGCTCGTCGCCCGGAACATCACCGCCGGCTGTGGAAGCGGGATCTATTGCCCCACCGCCAGCGCCAACCGGGGGCAGATGGCCACGTTCGTCGTGAAGACCTTCGGCCTGCAGTAGGCAAGGGGGCCCGGCGGGAGCGGGTCAGCGGTCGAGCGCGACGAGCTCGACCCCGGCTTTCTGCGCGCGGGGGTCCGCGGCACCATGGTGCTTGCGCAGGCGCTCGAGCGCATCGGTCAGCTCCCGGCGGGCGCGGGCCCGGTCGCCCTGCGCCCGCGCGATCTCGGCGCTCGTCACGAGCATCTCGTCCATGCGCGGGTGCTCCGCGTCGATCCGCTCCTGGAGGGTGAGGGCCTGGTCCACCTCCGACCGGGCCTCGGCCAGGTGAGCGGTCGTCGGGCGACCGAGCAGGTCCATGGCGATTTGCCACCGTGTTCCCGGCACGGCCGGCCCGTCGGGGCCGACGCTCTTCAACTGGATCGCGAGCGCCCGGCGGTGGAGCGCCTCGGCCTCGTCCCACCGCCCCTGGAGCCGCCGCAGCTCGCCGAGATTGTTGAGCGGAGCGCGGAGGCTGTCGGAGTCCTTCCCGAACAGCTCCTCGAGACCGGCGATCGCCTCCGTCAGCGTCGCCTCGGCCCCCGCGCGATCTCCGCCGTGCAGCTCGGCATCGCCGAGGTTGCCGAGCGCCGTCAGGGTGATCTGGTTCTTCGGGCCGTACTGGGACCGCGCGATCGCGAGGCATTCGTCCAGACGCGCGCGGGCCTCCGCATACCTCTCCTGCCCCATCAGCGAGAGCGACCAGACCCGCAGACTGTTCGCCGCGTCGGCGCTGCCCAGGGCGCGATAGATGCGCAGCGACTCTTCGAACGCCGCGTCGGCCTCCGCGTACCGCCGTTCGTTCGTGTAGAGGAATCCGAGGTCGATCAAAGTCGCCGCGACGTCCGGATGGTTTGCCCCGAGGCTCTTGCGCTGCGACGCCAGGGTCACGGCGAACTCCCGTTCCGCTTCGGGGCGCCGGCCGCGATAGGAAAGAAGCTCGGCGAGGGATGCGTGCACGCTGGCGGCACGCGGGTCGTTCACCCCCACGGTCCGATCGAGGATGGCGATCGCCTGGCGGTAGGTCTTCTCGGCGTCGTCGTAGCGGCTCATGGTCTCCTGGATCATCCCGACCTGGTGCAGGTTGTGCGCCGCCTCCGGGCTGTCGGCTCCGGAGCGGCGCCGCCGCGACGCGACGAGGGCCTCGGCCTCGACCAGGGCCTTCTCGCCGGCGCCGCGGTTCAACAGCACGTCGACCAGCAAGTTCCGCGCGCGCAGCGTCTCGTCTCCGTCCTCACCGTAGGCCGCCCGAAGGACCGGAAGGGCGTCGCGCACGAGCTTCTCCGCTTCCTCCTCCTGGGCCAGGGCCGTTCGCACGACGGCGAGCGTGACGACGCTGCGCATCGCCCGCGGATCGCGGGCGCCGTAGAGTCTGCGGCGCTCCGACAGCGCCCGCTCTGCCAGTCGCTCGGCCTCCGGCAGGGCGCCGAGACTGGCCTGGATCTGGGCGAGGGCGTCGTACAGATCCGCCTGGACCTCGGGCTCGCTGCGCAGGTCGCTCTCGATGCGGCGCGTCCCGTCGGCGAGCAGCTCGCGCGCGGTCAGCGACTCGCCGCGGGAATGAGACGGGTCCGAGCCCTGGAAGATCGCGACCAGGAATTCCTGGACACGTTCGGCGCGGCGGGCGTTGGCGCGCGCGACACGCGCCTGCCACGTCGTGGCGGCGAGCCCGGCGACGAGCGCCAGGACCACCAGCGCGGCCGCGGCAACCCCGCCGCGGTGCCGGCGCACGAACTTGCCCGCGCGGTACGAGAACGTGTCCGGGCGCGCCTCGACGCGCAGGCCGGCGAGGTGCCGGCGCAGGTCTTCACCGAGCGCCGCGGCCCCGGGATAGCGCCGGTCCGGCTCCCGGCGCAGGGCCTTGAGAACGATCGCATCCAGGTCGTCCTCGAGCAGCGCCGGGAGCTTCGCGCTCTCGTGCGGCGGTAAGCCCGCCTCTTCCAGGTTCGCATGCCCGACGGCGCGGCTCGGCTTTTCGATGGTCTCGCTTTCGACATCGGACGCCAGCTGCGCGGCGGACGTCGCCGTCCGCGCGTGCGGCAGGACGCCGGTGAGGAGCCGGTAGAGCAGCACGCCGAGGGCGTACACGTCCGTGGCGGTCGTGACAGGCTCGCCGAGGATCTGCTCCGGAGCGGCGTAACTCGGCGTCAGCACGCGCTCTTCGACCTGCGTGAAGTCCGCGGAGCCCGACTCGGCCGAGAGGACCTTGGCGATCCCGAAGTCGAGCAGCTTGACCTCGCCGTCTTTCGTGACGAGAACGTTGGAGGGCTTGATGTCCCGGTGGACGACGAGGCGCCGGTGCGCGGCATCCACCGCGTCGCAGCACTGCGCGACCAGAAGCAGGCGCTCCTCGAGCGGGAGGCGGCGCTCGCGAGAAAACTCCGTGATCGGCTCACCCTCGACCAGCTCCAGCACGAAGTAGGGACGTCCGTCCGCCGTTCCGCCGTCGAGCAGCCGCGCGATGTTGGGATGGTCGAGTCGCGCAAGGACCTGGCGCTCCTGCACGAAGCGCCGCCGGATCCCCTCGGAGTCGATCCCCTTGCGCAGGAGCTTCAGGGCGACGCGCTGCTCGAACTGGCCGTCGCGCCGCTCGGCGACCCAGACCTCGCCCATGCCGCCCTTCCCGAGCAGGGAGACGAGGACGTAGGGGCCGATCGCCTGCCCCGGCGCGCTGTCGGACTCCCCGCCCGGATCCGCGGGGAGCGCGTTGAGCCGCGGCGCGTACTCGGCGGCGCCGGCCTCGAGGAAGGCGCCGGCCTCGCTGTCGGCGGCGACGAGCTCGCGCACGAGGCGGGCGAGCGTCGGGTCGGCCGTCTCGAGCGCCGCGAGCCGCGCGCGCATCGCCTCCGGCTCGAGCTCCACGAGCTCGCCGAAGATTGCGGCGGCTTCGTTCAGGCGCGGAGCCGGGCCGTCGCTCACGGTTGGGCGGCCGGCCCCGAAAGGCTGCGGTAAAGAATCGCGCGGGCCGCGCGCCACTGGCGCCGCACCGTGCGGTCCGAGACCTCCAGCGTCTTGGCGATGTCCTCGACCGACAATCCCGCGAAGAACCGCCACTCCACGACGCGCGCGAGCTCGGGCGAGGCCGCCTCGAGCCGAACGAGCGCCTCGTCGAGCGCGAGCAGCTCCTCGGTCTTCTCCGGAATCGCGGCGTCCACGTCTTCGAGGGGCAGGTTCGCCTTGCCCCCGCCCCGCTTGTCCCGCAGCCGGTGCCGGGCGTCGTCGATCAAGACCATCCGCATCGCCCTCGCGGTCGTCGCGTAGAAGTGGAAACGGTCGCGGACCGACCACGCGTTGCCGCGCGAGAGCTTCAGGTACGTCTCGTGCACGAGCGCGGTCGTGTTGATCGTGCCGTGGAGGCCGGCCGAGACGAGCTCCCGGTGCGCGAGCTTGCGCATCTCCCCGTAGACGGCCGAGAAGAGCCGGTCCACGGCGCCGCGATCCCCGGCCTCGGCGGCGTGCAGAAGGCTCGTGATCTCGCCCGGGGGCGGCGTTTCCCCTTCCGGCGGAGGCACTTGGGAGGGCATCGGGTAAGGCGGGAGCATAGCCCAAAGGGTTCTTGTCCGGTTCTGAGGCAATTTGTCGAGCTCCTCAAACGAAGGAGACCCCCCCATGAGAAGCCGCCGAATCGCCTTTGCGACCGCCCTTTTCGGCCTCTTTGCCCTGTCCGCCGGCGCCACGACCTACACCGTCACGACGGCGGCCGACAGCGGCGTGGGGTCGCTGCGGCAGGCGATCCTCGACGCCAACGCCAGCGCGGGCCCCGACACGATCGCCTTCGACATTCCGGGCAGCGGCGTCCACACGATCACACCCCTGACGACGCTGCCGGCGATCACGGAGAGCCTGACGATCGACGGTTACACGCAGCCAGGGGCTTCCCCCAACACGAATCCCTTCGGGCAGTCCTGGAATGCCGTCATCCTGATCGAGATCGACGGCGAGAACCTGGGAGGCTTCAACAACGCCGGCCTGTTCTTCACTTCGGGGTCCGCGGTCGTCCGCGGCCTCGCGATCAATCGCTGCGGGGCAACCACGAGCGGCGCGATCTTCCTGATCGCCGCCGGGAGCCACGTGATCGCGGGCAACGTGATCGGCCTCGATCCGACCGGACACTTCGTCCCCGGCGTCACCTATTCCCAGCCGACAGGAATCCGGAGCGATACGACCGCCAGCCTTCTCATCGGCGGCACCAATCCCGCCGACCGCAATCTGATTTCGGGAAACCTCGGCCCCATAAGCAGCGGGGGTATCTCCTCGGATGGCGGCGGCGTGACCACCATCCAGGGCAACTACATCGGAACGGACGCCACCGGAACGCTGCAGCTACCCAACAGTGTCGGCATCAACTGCCAATCCGCCTCAGTCGTCGTGGGCGGAGCGACAGCCGGGGACGGGAACCTGATCAGCGGCAACGGCGGCGGCATCTTGCTCTCGGTCTGCACGGCCGCCACGATCCGCGGCAACCTCATAGGCACCGACATCACGGGCACGGCGCCTCTCGGAAACTCCGGCGGGGGGATCGGCGTCGTCACGGTGTCGAACGTCACGATCGGAGGTCTCGGAGCCGGCGAAGGCAACACCATCGCGTTCAACGGCAACAACACGGTCGGGTCGGCGGGCCTCGAGATCCAGACCGGCAGCCCCGCCGCGATCCGCGGGAACCGGATCTACGGCAACGTGCCGTTAGGCATCGACGTTGGCGCGGGCAACGACAACACCCTCGGCCCCACGCCCAATGACGACACGGAGGCCGACAACATCCAGAACTACCCGATCCTTTCGTCCGTGGATTACGGCGCTTCGACGACCGTCCACGCCGCCTTCCACAGCAAGCCCTCGGCGACGTACGACGTCGACTTCTACGCCAACCCGGCCTGCCTCTCCCATCCCCCCGCGCTCAATCAGGGACAGGACTTCGTCGGAACGACGCCGGTGACGACCGATGCGAGCGGCAACGCGACCATCGACTTCACCCTGCCCGTCGTTCTCGCGGCCGGCCAGCCCGTCACGGCGATCGCGACCGACTCGAGCGGCCGATCCTCCGAGTTCTCGCAGAGCATTCTCCTCAGGACGTCCCTTCCTTACGGACCGAACGGATCCAGCAACACGCTCTACGGCCAGCAGTTCGAATCGGGCTCGACCGCCACCGCGGGCGGCGTCCCCATGACGATCCAGAACATCCCGAACCCGAAGACGATCTTCGCGCTGATGCCGACGCTGCCTCCCGGAAGCGTCAACGACATCACCGTCACGACGCCCGCCGGCCTCACCGGCACGCTCAAGAACGCCTGGGTCGTCGACTTCAACGACGAAAACTTCGCCGGCAGCTTCCAGGGCTACGTCGCCGCGCTCGTGGCCAACCAGATCACCGTCGGCGTGGGCGGCGGCAACTACGGGTTCAACGACAACATCAAGCGCCAGTCCATGGCGGTCTTCATCATGAAGGCCAAGCACGGGATCTGCTACACGCCGCCGCCCTGCGCCGGCGTCTTCCCCGACGTGCCCTGCAGCTCCAACTTCGCACCCTGGATCGAGGCCATGGCCGCCGAGGGCATCACCGGCGGCTGCGGCGGCGGCAACTTCTGTCCGTCCAATCCCGTCCGCCGCGACCAGATGGCCGTCTTCCTGCTCAAGGGCGAGCACGGATCCACCTTCGTCCCTCCGCCCTGCACGGGCGTCTTCGCGGACGTGCCCTGCCCCGGCCAGTTCGCCGACTGGATCGAGCAGCTGAAGGCCGAGAACGTCACGGGCGGCTGCGGCGGGTCCAACTACTGCCCCTCGAACAACAACACCCGCGGCCAGATGGCCGTCTTCATCGTCAAGACGTTCAACCTTCAGTAGTCGCAACAATCAACGGAGAAAACGATGACGGCTCGACGGCTGCCTATTGGGCTCGCGCTCTTTCTGCTGGCTTCGCTCATGGCGGCGGCCACCTACACGGTGACGAACACCGACGACAGCGGCGCGGGGTCCCTGCGCCAGGCAATCCTCGACGCCAACGCCAACGCCGGCGCCGACACGATCGCCTTCAACATTTCCGGGGCCGGGATCCAAACCATCTCGCCGGCGACGGCGCTGCCCTCGATCACGGAGCAGGTCACGATCGACGGCTACACACAGCCCGGGGCGTCCGCCAACACGCTGCCGCTGGCGCAGGGGACGAACGCGGTTGTCCTCATCGAGCTCGACGGCCAGGGCGCGGCACAGGGCCCGGCGGGCCTCTACCTGAGCGGGGCGGGAACGGTGGTCCGCGGGCTCGCGATCGCGCACTGGTCATCCGAGATCTCCGTCGACCACGCGAACTGCGTCATCGCGGGAAACTTCCTCGGGCTCGACGCGGCCGGGGCCGCCCACCCGAATTCCGACCACTACTCGGGCACGGGCGTCTCCGTCTATAACTCGAGTACGACCGGCACCCAGATCGGCGGCCCGAATCCCGCCGACCGCAACGTGATCGCCGGCAACGTCAGCGGAATCAGCGCCAGCCAGGCGGGCACCGTGATCCAGGGCAACCTCGTCGGTACCGACGTCTCCGGGACCCACGCCATTCCCAACACGGGCGGCGGCGTTTCCCTCACCAATGCGGGAAAGGTCGGCGGCCCAGGTCCGAACGAGGGCAACGTCATCGCCGCGAACGGCAACCAGCAGCTGACGGTCGCAGGCGGGGCCGTCGTCCAGGGCAACTTCATCGGCACCGACGCGACCGGGACACTGGACCTCGGGAGCTTCGCGGGAATGGACGCGACCGGCCCGGTCACGATCGGCGGCATCGGCGCGGGCGAGGGCAACACCATTGCCAACGGCCGCTCCGGAGGCATCATCGTCCAGGGCGGCACCGGCACGACGATCCGCGGCAATCGCATCTACGACAACGGGTACTACGGGATCGGTCTCACGAGCGGCGCCAACGGGGGGTATGACGGAAACGTCAACGACGCGGGCGACGCCGACTCCGGCACGAACGGTCTCCAGAACTATCCGATGGTCAGCTCCGTCGACTACGGCCCGTCGACGACCACCGTCCACGCGAGTTTCAACAGCAAGGCGTCGACGACCTACGACATCGACTTCTACTCGAACGCGCTCTGTCAGACCCACCCGGCCGTCCACGACCAGGGCCGCGATTACATCGGCTCGATCCAGCTCACGACGGACGGCTCAGGCAACGCCGCCATCGATGCGATCCTGGACGTCGCCCTGCAGGCGGGACAGACGGTCACGGCGATCGCGACGGATCCGGCGGGCAACTCCTCCCAGTTTTCGCGGGGAATCGCAATCGGCTCCTACTGGCTCGGCACCTCGCCGGCGCCCCGCACGATCGGCTTCTACGGCCAGCAGCTCGAGAATGGCGTGACCGTCACGATCGGAGGCCTCCCGGCGACGAACGTCCTCGTCAACGATCCGACCTTCATGACCTTCACCTCGCCGGCCCTCCCGGCCGGGACCGTCAACGACGTCGTCGTGACGAACCCGGGCCCCGGAGGCCTCTCGTCGACGCTGCGCAGCTACTGGATCGTGGACTTCGACGACGTCCGGGAGGACAGCAACTTCTATCCCTTCATCCAGACGCTCGTCCGCAACGAGATCACGGCGGGAGTCGGTGGCGGGAACTTCGGGCAATACCTCGACATCAAGCGTCAGTCGATGGCGGTATTCCTGCTGAAGGCCAAGCACGGCGCCTGCTACGTGCCTCCCCCCTGCACGCCCGGCTATTTCGCCGACGTCGTCTGCCCGTCGAACTTCGCCCCCTGGATCCAGGAGATGGCCGTCGAGGGTGTCACGAGCGGCTGTGGCGGCGGCAACTTCTGCCCGAACAACCCCGTGCGCCGCGACCAGATGGCCGTCTTCCTCCTCCGGGCCCTGCATGGCGCGACTTACACACCCCCCGACTGCGCCGGCATCTTCACCGACGTCCCGTGCCCGGGCACTTACGCCAACTGGATCGAGGAGCTCAAGAACGAATTCATCACGGGCGGCTGCGGCAACGGCACGACCTACTGCCCGTCGAACAACAATACGCGCGCGCAGATGGCGGTGTTCATCGTCAATTCCTTCCTACTGGTCGACTAGCTCCGGCGGCGGCAGGGGCGTCCGCCGCGATAGACTCCCCCCATTCCTGGGAAGGAGGATCGCGAAATGCGCACTCGTCTTCTCGGCCTCGCCGTCCTGATCCTGGCCGCCCGCTGCCTGTCTGCCACGACCTACACCGTCACGACCACCACCGACTCCGGGGCGGGGTCGCTGCGGCAGGCGATCCTCGACGCCAACGCGAGCCCCGGCGCCGATACGATCGCCTTCAACATTTCCGGCAGCGGCGTGCACACGATCGTGCTCACCACCTGGCTTCCGAACGCGACCGACGTCCTCACGGTCGACGGCTACACGCAGCCCGGCTCTTCGCCGAACACCCTGCCGCTCGCGCAGGGAACCAACGCCGTCCTCAAAGTCGAGATCAACGGAGCCGCCGTCACGCTGGCGCCCTGCTGGTCGTACCAGGCCGACGGCGGGCGCATCCAGGGTCTGGTGATCAACCATTGTCCGGACGGCGCGATCTACGCGACCGGGTCTCTGACGGTCACCGGCAACTTCATCGGCACGTCGCCGGCGGGAACTCCGTCCAACGGCGGGCCGGCGCAGGAATTTGGAGTCTTCGCTCTCGGGACGCTCGGCTAATCAGCCGCCCATCACGGTGATCGTCGGCGGGCCCGACCCGGCGGACCGCAATCTCATCTCCGGAAACAGCGCACTGGCCGGCGTCTACCTCCAGTACAACGTCGCGGGAAAGGTCCAGGGCAATCTCGTCGGCACCGACGCGACCATTTCGTACGCGATCACGAATGGCCTCGGCGTTTACTGCACTTCTCCGAATGGAGTCCAGATCGGGGGTCCCGGCGCCAACGAGGGCAACGTCATCGGAGGCAGCCTGGCGGAAGGTTTCGCCGGCAGGTTCTCCGTCTTCCAGGGCAATTTCGTCGGAACCAACCCGTCGGAGACCGCGAACCTCGGCAACCTCGGCAGCGGAATCGCGATCGACACGAGCGTGGTGGTCCCCCCCACCGGAATCCTCGGGGGCATGGGTCCGGGAGAAGGCAACGTCATCGCCCACAACGGCGGCGGCGGCATCTTCAACGACCCGGCCGGACTGCTCATGTCGGGTTCGGCCGGCAAGATCACGGCCCGCGGCAACCGCTTTTACGACAACCGGCCCGTGGCGATCGCGCTCGGACTCGATCCGCCGCACGCGGCCGATCCCGGCGACGGCGACGTCGGACCCAACGGCAGTCAGAACGCGCCCGTGATCACCGGCATCGACTACGGCCCGCCCACCGTCGCCCACGCGGTCCTGAGCAGCACGCCTTCGACGACTTTCGACGTCGACTTCTACGCGAACACGAGCTGCGAATCGTTTCCCGTCGTGAACGCCGAAGGCGAAACCCTGGCCGGCTCGGTCCAGGCCACGACCGACGCCTCCGGGGTCGTCACGATCGACTTCCCGCTGCCCACTCCGCTCGCGCCGGGTCAGGGCGTATCGGCGATTGCGACGGATCCCCTCGGCAATACCTCCGAGTTCGCCCAGACCATCCTGCTGAAGACCTCGCCGCGTTCGGGCCCCGCCGCCGGCGGCGGCGCCGTCACCCTTTCGGGGCAGCTCCTCGAGGCCGGCGCCACGGTGGCGGTCGGCGGCGTGGCGCCGTCGAACGTGGTCGTCACGCCGCCATACGCGATCACGGCGAACATGCCGGCTTTCGATCCCGGAACCGCCCACGACGTCGTCGTGACGAATCCGGGCGGCGTCTCGGGCACGCTTCGCAACGGCTACATCGCCGATTTTCTCGACGTTCCGCCGGCGAACCAGTTCCACGACGACGTCGTCAAGCTGGTGGCGAGCCAGGTGACGGCCGGAGTTGGAGGCGGCCTCTATGGAATCGCCAACCCGGTCAAGCGGCAGGCGATGGCGGTCTTCGTCCTCAAGGCCGAGCACGGCATCTGTTACACGCCGCCGCCCTGCACGCCTCCGGGCATTTTTGCCGACGTTGCCTGTCCGTCGGCCTTCGCCGACTGGATCGAGGCGATGGCGACCGAGGGAATCACCGGCGGCTGCGGCGGAGGCGCATTCTGCCCGCTCGACACCGTGCGGCGGGACCAGATGGCTCCGTTCCTGATGAAGGCGGTCCACGGCCCCGCCTACGTTCCCCCGCCCTGCCAGGGACACTTCACCGACGTGGCGTGCCCCTCGCTCTTCGCCGACTGGATCGAGGAGCTCGCCATTGAACAGGTGACCGCCGGCTGCGGCACCAACCTCTACTGTCCCTCGAACCCGAACAACCGCGGCCAGATGGCGACGTTCCTGGTCAAGGCCCTGCGTCTTCCCTGAGGCCACTCTGCCAGGAAAACGTGTGTTTCGGTCCCAGCACATCGTCGAAGAGAACGATGACCTCGGAGAGCGTTGCCTCGGCCTCCGCGTACCGTCCGCGCCGCGATGCCACGAGGGTCAGGCTATTCAGGCACTTGCCGACCTCGAAGTGCTTCGATCGAGGCCCTCGCCGCCCAGGGAAACACCGCGGGCTGCGGCGGCGGCAACTTCTGCCCCACCGACACCGTGCGCCGCGACCAATTGGCGCCCTGCATGCTCAAGGCCGCGCACGGGCCGATCTATGGCGCGCCGCTCTGCAGCGGGCTCTTTCGCGGACGCCCCCTGCCCCTCCCTCTTCGCCAACTGGATCGAACAGCTCAAGGCCGAGGGCGTCACGTCGGGGCGTGAAAACGGCAACGTCTATTGTCCCTCGAACCCGAACACGAGAGGCCAAATGGCGACCTTTCTCGTCAGGGCTCTTCGCCTGCCCTGAACCCCGGCGCCCCTCCAACCGCCGCGAGGCCCGAGCGCGCCTCCCGCGTGCGGGGATCCGTCGAGCCGTGGTGCGCCTGAAGGCGCTCGACCGCTTCCCCCAGTTCGCGGCGCGCGCGCTCCCTGTCTCCCTGCATTCGCGCGAGTCGGCCGCTCGCCGCCAGCATCTCGTCGAGCCGGGGGTGGCCGGCGTCGACGCGCCGGGTCAGCGCGATGGCCTGATCGAGCTCGACACGCGCTTCGGCGAGGCGCTCCGGCGTCGGACGTGCCTGCAGGTCCAGCGCGAGCTGCAGCCTTGTTCCCGGGACCGCCGGATTGTCGGGTCCGACCGCTTTCAGCTGGATGGACAGGGCGCGACGATGGAGCGCCTCCGCTTCGTCGAGGCGCTTCTGCAGGCGACGGAGCTCGCCGAGGTTATTGAGGGGGGCTCGCAGGTTGTCCGCCTCAGCCCCGAACATTTCCTCGAGGCCCGCCAAAGCGGCAGTCAGCGACGCCTCGGCGTCGGCGAGCTCTCCGGTGCGCAGTTGGACCTCCCCGAGATTTCCGAGCGCGGCCAGCGTGACCTGATGCTTCGGACCGAAGCGAGACTTCGCAATGGCGAGGCACTCGTCGAGGCGCTGTCGCGCCTGGGAATATTTCTCCTGACTCAGAAGTGACAACGCCCAGACGCGGAGCGAATTTGCCGCGTCGGTACTCCCGAGAGCCCTGTAGATCCCCAGAGACTCCGCGAACGCCGCGTCGGCCTCCGCATACCGCCGCTCGTTCAAGTAGAGAAACCCGAGATCGATGAGCGTTCCCGCGACGTCGGGGTGGGCGGAGCCGAGGCTTTTCCGTTGGGCGGAAAGCGTGATCCCAAACTCGCGCTCGGCCTCCTCCCGACGACCCCTGTAGGAGAGCAGCTCGGCAAGCGTCGCGTGCGCTTCCGCCGCGCGCGGGTCGTCGACGCCGACCGTCCGGTCGAGAATCGCGATCGTCTGACGGTACGTCTTCTCCGCGTCGTCGTACCGGCTCATCCCCTCCTCGATCATCCCGACCTGGTGCAGGTTGTGAGCGGCCTCGGGACTCTCGGCGCCGAAGCGGCGCCGCCGGGAGGCCACCAGGGCTCGGGCGATCGTCAACGCCTCCTCGTTGAAGCCCTGATTGACCAGGACGTCGGCCATGAGCTCCCGGGCCCGCATCGTCTCGTCGCCGTCCTCACCGTAGGCCTCCAGCAGGGTCGGCAGGGCGCTTCGCACGAGCGCCTCCGCGTCCTTCTCCTCGGCAAGCGCAGCCCGCGCTTCGGCCAGTGTGATCACGCTCTGCATCGTCCTCGGATCATTCGCGCCGAAGAGGTTCCGCCGTTGCGCGAGCGCCCGTTCCGCGAGCTTCCGGGCCTCGGGCAGAGCGCCCAGGCTGTTTTGAATCTGAGCCACCGCGTCGTACAAGGCTGCCTGCACCTCCGGTTCGCCGGCCAGCTCGGCATCCACCCGCTTCGTGCCCTCGGTCAACAGCTCGCGCGCCGTACGGTCCTTCCCCAGGCTCTGGTTCGGGTCGGACGCCTTGAAGAGCCCGATCAGGAATTCCTGGACGCGTTCGGCCCGCCGGGCGTTGGACTGCGCCTGGCGGGCATTCGCCTGCGCGCGACGCGCCTGCCACGTGGTGCCGGCCAGGCCTGCGAGCAGCGCCATCAGGGTCAGCGCCGCGGCCGCGACGGCTGCGCGATGGCGGCGGACGAATTTTCGCGTGCGATAGCCGACGGTGTCGGGACGTGCCTCGACGCGCTCTCCCGCAAGATGCCGCTTCAGGTCATCGCCCAGCGCCGCCGCGCTGGGGTACCGGCGCTCGGGCTCGCGGCGCAGCGCCTTGAGCACGATGGCATCCAGGTCGTTCGAGAGCAGCGCCGGCAGCCGCGCACTCTCGCGAGGCGGAAGGGCGGCGCCTCCCGCCTCCCCCATGGCGACCACACGGCTCGGCTTCTCGACGGTTTCTCTCTCGAGGCCGGAGGCCAGCTGCACGGCGGAAGCGGGGTCTCGCCGGTGCGGGAGAACGCCCGTCAGCAGTTCGTAGAGCACGACGCCCAGGGCATAGACGTCCGTCGCCGTCGTCACGGGCTCGCCCAGGATTTGCTCGGGCGCGGCGTAGGTGGGAGTCAGCACTCGCTCTTCCGCCTGCGTAAACTGCGTGGTCTCCCCTTCCTCGGAGAGGACCTTCGCGATTCCGAAGTCGAGGAGCTTCACCTGCCCATCCGATGTCACGAGCACGTTGGAGGGCTTGATGTCGCGATGGACGACCAGGCGCCGATGCGCGGCATCCACCGCTTCGCAACAGGTGACGATCAGCCGCAGGCGCTCCTCGAGCGCGATTCTGCGGCCGCGGCAGTAGGCGGTGATCGACTCGCCTTCGACGAGCTCCATGACGAAGTACGGCCGCCCCTCTGCGGTTCCGCCGTCGAGCAGTCGCGCGATGTTCGGATGATCGAGTCGTGCCAACACCTGACGCTCCTGGAGAAACCGCCGGCGTACGCCTTCGGTGTCGACTCCGCCCTTCAAGAGCTTGATCGCGACGGTCTGCTCGTATTGTCCATCCGCGCGCTCGGCAAGGAGCACGTCGCCCATGCCGCCGCGGCCGAGACGGGAGAGGATGCGGTAGGGGCCGACGCGCTCCGGCAGGGCGTCCTCCGGACTGCCGTCGCCGCCGAGCAGCTCCCCCGCCAGGGTTGCGGGAGGCTGTTCCAGGAATCCGGCGGCTTCCCCGCGAAGTGAGAGAAGATTCTCGACGGCCGCGCGCAGGACCGGGTCCGACGTGGCCTCCAGCCGCCGTGCGCGTTCGCCCGGATCGAGCTCCACAAGATCCTCGAAAAGCGCGCGCTCTCTGGCCCAGCGCGCCGATCCGTCGCTCATGCTCCGGGGCGAGAGGCCGCGAGCTCCTTGTAGAGGAACGTCCGCGCCGACTGCCAGCTCCGGTTGAGAGTCCGCACCGACCGACCGGTCATCTCCGAGATCTTCTCGAGCGAAAGCCCGGCGAAATAGCGCAACTCGACCAGGCGCGCGAGCTCGCTGTCGACGGCGCCGAGGCGGTCGAGCGCCTCGTCGAGATCGAGGAGCTCGCCCGCGCGCTCCTCGATGGAGACCTGCACGGCGTCGAGGTTGATCGGGCGAGCTCCGCCGCCGCGACGCAAGCGCGAGCGCGCACGCGCGCGGTCGATCAGGATCATCCGCATCGCCCGCGCCGCGAGCGAGAAGAAGTGCTCCCGGTCGCGCGCGGACCAGGCAGATCCCTCCGAGAGCTTCAAGTACGTCTCGTGGACGAGGGCCGTCGTATCGAGCGTCTGCCCGGATGGGACGCGGCGCAATTGGAGGTGCGCCAACCCCCGGAGGTTTCCGTAAAGAAGTGTGAAAAGGCGGTCGACAGCTTGCCGTTCTCCCCCTTCGGCCGCGCGAAGCAGACCCGTGATCTCACCGGGATGGGGAAGCGGTCCTTCGGAGGCAAGCGGCTCGGTCATGGATCCAGGCAGAGGATAACGCAGCCGTCAGAACTCATTGAAAATAAATGGTTTGCTAACCTGTGGCGCACTTTCTGCGGAGATGTCGATTCCCAGAGCAGCAAGGAGTTCGCACGGACGAGTCGAGGCCTGTACCTCTCGCAGTATCAGGAGATCGCCTCGGCTCCACTATTGACAGGAGTCGAAATGAAACACCGTCAGGCTCTCTCGATCCTTCTGCTGGCCGTCGCGGCGCGCGCCTCGGCCAACACCTATACGGTCACGACGAACGCCGACTCGGGCGCCGGCTCGCTGCGTCAGGCCCTGCTGGACGCGAGCGGCAACCCCGGCGCGGACACGATCGCCTTCAACATCATGGGCAGCGGCGTCCACACGATCGCCCTCGCTTCCGACCTGCCCCCCATTTCGGGCGGCGATCTCACGATCGATGGATACACGCAGCCGGGCGCGTCCTCCAACACGAACCCGCCGGACCAGGGAAGCAACGCCGTGCTTGGCGTGGAGATCGACGGCCAGAATCACGGTTGCTTCAACGCGGGCACCTCGACGCTGGAGATTCGCGGACTGAACCTCCACGGCTGCCAGGGGGCTTCCGTGGCATTCGGCTTCGGCTCCGGGAGCGTGGTGGCGGGAAACTTCATCGGAACCGATCCGACGGGTATGGCGTCGGCCTCGGTATTCCCTCAGGACGGCATCTTCGCGCAGGGCTCCTCGAGTCTCGCCATCGGCGGACCGAACCCGGCCGATCGCAACGTGATCGCCGGACAATCGGGCAAAGATGTGAACATCGTGAACGGAACCTTCACGATCCAGGGCAACCTGATCGGCCTCGATGCCGCCGGAACAGCATCTCTGGCCCGCCCGGGCGCAAAAGGGATCTCGATCGAGAGCGCCGCGGGAGCCATTGGCGGAACGTCGGCTGGGTCCCGCAACATCGTCGGGGGGTACACGGTTCAAGCCTCCAGCGGATTCGGCATCTACGTCAACAACGTGGGACAGAGCGTCATCATCCAGGGCAACCTCGTCGGCTCGGACGTTTCGGGCACGAAGACCATTCCCAACAACATCGGAGTCCGGTGTGCCGGGGCGTGCCAGGTCGGCGGAAGCGCTCCGGGGGCCGGAAACTCGATCGTCGGATCGCAGAACCTGGCCTACAGTCAGGCAACGCCGTCCGGCTCAGTTCTCCAGGGCAACTTCATCGGCACGGATACGACCGCAACCCTCGCCCTCGGCAACCGCCAGGGAATTTCGATCCTCGGCCCGGCAACGATCGGAGGCACGGGGCCGGGCGAAGGCAACGTCATCGCGTTCAACGGCAGCTCGGACCTTTCTACGGCGATCAGTGTCTTCGGCACGGGCACTCGAATTCGTGGAAACCGGATCTTCCGCAACACAGCGCGAGGAATCGACCTGGGTCAGCCCGACGCCAATCCCCACGCTGACGATGCCGGCGACGCCGACAGCGGGGACAACAACCTCCAGAACTACCCGATCATCGAGTCCGTCGACTACGGAGCCTCGACCACGGTGCACGGATTTCTCAACAGCACGCCGGCGACCACCTTTGACGTCGACTTCTACGCCAATCCCGCCTGCGATCCGCGAGCCCCCCTGGGGCCGCAGGGGGAGCAGTACGTGGGTTCGATGCAGGCGACGACGGACGGATCGGGAAATGCCGCGATCGACTTCGTGCTGCCGGTCGTTCTCGCCGTCGGCCAGCCCGTGACGGCGATCGCGACCGACCCCGCGGGCAACTCCTCGGAGTTCTCGCAATCGCTCATTCTCTCCACCAACGCTCCCCACGGCTTTGCCTTCGGCTTTCCCGGGTACCAGATCACCGGACAGCTCTTCGAGTCCGGGGCGACCGTGAACGTGGGCGGTGTTCCCCTCGCCGATGTCGTCGTGAACGACGCTTCGCACATCACCGCGACGATGCCGGCGTTTCCGTACGGGAGCGTCAACGACGTCGTCGTCACGAACCCGAGCGGCCTCTCCGGGATGCTCGACAACGGATTCATCGCCGACTTTCACGACGTCAACGGCGTCCTGAGCCCGTTCGACGACGACATCTTCAAACTGGTTCGAAACGAAATTGCCGTCGGCGTGGGAGGCGGCTACTACGGCACGCCCGACAACATCAAGCGGCAGGCCATGGCGGTTTTCATTCTCAAGGGCAAGCACGGCGTCTGCTACACGCCGCCCCCATGCACGGGAGTGTTCCCCGACGTGCCGTGCTCCTCCGTCTTCGCCCCGTGGGTCGAGGCCATGGCTGCCGAAGGGATTACGGGAGGCTGCGGTGGCGGACAGTTCTGTCCCCTGAATCCGGTCCGGCGCGATCAGATGGCGGTCTTCCTTCTCAAGGGCAAGCACGGCGCCGACTACCTGCCACCGCCGTGTACCGGGGCGTTTGCAGATGTCGCCTGCCCCGGCCCCTTCGCCGATTGGATCGAGCAGCTCTCCCGGGAGTTCATTACCAGCGGTTGCGGCGGTAGCAATTACTGCCCGGGCGCGAGCAACACGCGTGGCCAGATGGCGACCTTCATCGTCCGGACGTTCGCCCTGCCATAGAGCGAGAGATCGGTTCAGGCACCCAGATGTGCGCTCGCCGCCTTCACCTCCGCCAGCCGCGGGTGGGGCGGCGTTCTCTTTTCGAGCACGGAGAGCGAAGAATCGAGCAGCCGCCTCGCCTCGGCGCGATGCTCCGCCCCGCCCATCGCGATGAGGTCCGCGGCGAGCTGGTAGCGCGTCATGGCGACCGTGACGTTCCCCTCCCCGAGCTGCTTCGTGTAGACCTCGAGCGCGCGGCGGTGCAGCGGCGCGGCTTCGGCCGCACGGCCCTGCTTGCGCAGGTTCTCTCCCAGCCGCGCGCTCGCCTCGATGGCCTCGCCGCTGTCCGGACCGTTCAATTCCGCGAGCTTGGCCGCGACCTCCCGCTGGATCGTCTCCGCCTCGGCCAGGCGTCCCTGGAGCGCGATTTGCTCGGCGCGGTTGCCCCGCACCTGCCACGAGAAGGGGTGCTTCGGTCCAAGCACCTCGTCGAACAGCACGATCACCTCGTCGAGGCGCTTCTCCGCATCGACGTACCGGCCGCGGCGCGATGCGACCAGGGCCAGGCCGTTCAGGCACTTGCCGATCTCGAAATGCTTCGGATTGATCGCGCGGAACAACGCCAGCGCTTCGAGATACGTCGATTCCGATTCGTCGAGCCGGCCCTGATTCAAATAGAAGAGGCCGGTCAACTGGAGCGCCTGGCCCACGGTCTGATGGTTGTTGCCGAGCGCCTTGCGGCGGATTTCGAGCGCGCGCTTGTAGAGCGCCTCCGCCTCGACCGCCTGCCCACGGCGCTCATCGAGAAGGACGGCCAGGTTCAAGTAGCTGTAGCCGAGGTTGACATGATCCGGGCCGAGACGCTTGACGAGGATTGCCTGGGAGTCGCGAAACGCCTTTTCGGCCTCGTCGACGCGGTCGACCTCGTCCAGCAGCACGCCCAGATTGCGCAGGTGCATGGCGGTCTGGGCGTTGTCGTCACCGAGCACCCGCCGGTAGGTCTGGTAGACGCGGCGCTCATTCGCGATAGCGGGTTCCGCCTGCCCCTTCCAGAAGAGGACCTGCGCAAAGTCGCTCCGCGCCCGCGCCGTGGCGAGGCTGTCCGGCGCCTCGGTCGCTTCGAGCACGGCGAGCGCGGCGGTGATCTGCTTCTCGGCCTCGTCCAGCTTGCCCTGCGACATCTTGACCGCGCCGGCGGTCGCGAGGCTGCGGCCGATTGCCGCATCGCCGGCAGGAAGGATGCGCTGGCGGATCGCGAGCGAGCGCTTCGCGAGGTCTTCGGCCGTGTCGAGCCTCCCGAGACCGCGGTCGATGCGGGCGACGGCCTCCAGCAGATCGGCCTGGATGTCCGGCTCGGAGGAGAGTTCGGTCTCCAGCCGCTTGCCCGCCTGGTCGAGAAGCTCGCTCGCCGTGACCGAGCCGCCCGACGCCTGCTCCGGATCGGCGACCTCGAAGAGGCCGATGAGGAATTCCTTCACGCCCTCTGCGCGGCGCGCGGCGGCCGCCGCGGCGTTCGCATGCGCCTCGGCCCGCCGCGCCTGCCATGCGGCAACACCCAACCCGGCAACGAGCGATAGGAAAACGAGAATGCCGGCCCCGACCGCGACGCGATTGCGGCGGACGAACTTGCCGACGCGATACCCGAACGTGTCGGGCTGGGCCTTGACCGGCCGGCCGTCGCGGTGCCGCCGCAAGTCGCCGGCGAAGGCGGTCACCGAACCGTAGCGCCGCTCGGGCTCCCGCCGCAGCGCGGCCAGGAGGATGTTGTCGACGTCGCCGCGCAGCTGCCTTTCCAGCCGGCGTCGGTCCGCCTCGGAGGGGCTCGACAGCGGCAGCGCCGCCAGCGGCTCTGTCGCCACCCGCTGGCTCGGCCGCTCGATCGCATCTTCGGCCGCCGACGCGGTCAGCGCCGCCGCCGTCCGGCCCTCGCGCTTCTGCGGCAGAGAGCCGGTCAGCAGCTCGTACGCGAGAGCGCCGAGGGCCCATACGTCGGTCGCCGTCGTGACGGGCTCGCCCAGGATCTGCTCGGGGGCGGCGTAGGCGGGTGTGAGGAGCCGATGTTCGGTCCGCGTCTCTTCGGCCGCTTCGTCCGTATCCTCGGGACCGAGCAGTTTTGCAATGCCGAAGTCGAGGAGCTTGACCTCCCCGGCTTTCGTGACGAGCACGTTGGACGGCTTGAGATCCCGATGGACGACGAGATTGCGGTGCGCCGCTGCAACCGCATCGCAGCAGTCGGCGAGCAGGCGCAGGCGATCGGCGACCGGCAGATCACGCGAACGGCAATACGTAGTGATGGGCTCGCCCTCGACGAGCTCCATGACGAAATACGGCCGCCCGTCCTCCGTCGCTCCGCCGTCGAGCAGCCGCGCGATGTGCGGATGCTCGAGGCGCGCGAGGATTTGCCGCTCGCGCGAGAAGCGGCGCAGGATCTCGTCCGAGGCCATGCCCGGGCGCAGCAGCTTGATGGCGACGCGCTGCTCGAAGAGACCGTCGGCGCGCGCGCCAAGCAGCACCTCGCCCATGCCGCCGCGGCCGAGGCGCTCGAGCACGCGGTACCGCCCGATGCGCTCGGGCGGCGGGACCTCCGCGGGCGGCTCGACGAGGCCATCGAAAAGCCCTCCGGCGACGGCGACGGCAGGCGTCTCGAGGAAGCGGCCTGCGCTGGAGTCCGCGGCGAGCAGCGCGGCCACGCGAGCCGCGAGTGCCGCGTCCGGGAGCGTCGCGAGCCGCCGTTCGCGCTCGACGGGCGCGAGCTCCACGAGCTCTTCGAAGAGCGCACGGACCTCGGTCCAGCGCCCCGCGCCGCTCACGGACCGCCTCCCTCCGCCGAGAGCTCCTGAAAAAGGAACGCGCGCGCCGCCTGCCAGTGTCTCTTGACCGTTCGTTCCGAGCGTCCTGACATCTCCGCGATCTGCTCGACCGAGAGCCCCGCGAAAAATCGCCACTCGACGATCTGCGCCAGCTCTCCGTCGACCTCTCCGAGCTTCACGAGCGCCTCCTCGAGCGCCACGATCTCCGCGGCGCGCTCCTCGACAGGGATCTCGACGTTCTCGAGGTCGAGGGGCCGCCGGCCCGATCCCCGTCGCTGACGGGTTCGCGAGCGCGCCTGGTCGACGAGGATCATCCGCATGGCCCGGCCCGAGAGGGAGAAGAAGTGAGACCGGTCCTTCGCCGACCAGCCCGCGCCACGCGAAAGTTTCAGGTAGGTCTCGTGCACGAGCGCAGTGGTCGAGAGCGTCTGCTCGGCCGGAGCTCCGCGCAACTGGCGGTGGGCGATCGCGCGGAGCTCGCCGTAAAGAACTGAAAACACGCGATCGAGAGCCTCGCGGTCCCCGGCCTCGGCCGCTCGCAGGAGCCCTGTGACCTCCTCAGCTCGCGGCGCTGGAGGGCTGTCGTTCATGAATGGTCCGGATTGTATCGAAGCCACTATGGCCCTTTCGCCTGCCCGTCGTCGAGGTAGGAGCAGGAGGAACCCCCCGATGCTCCAGCGACCCGCCCTGGCCGCCGTTCTGTTCACGGCCGCCGCCGCCCTCGCGACCGCCAACACCTACACGGTGACCTCGACGGCCGACAGCGGAGCCGGTACCCTGCGCCAGGCGATCACGGACGCCAACGGCAACCCGGGCGCCGACACGATCGCGTTCAACATCGTCGGCAGCGGCGTCCATACGGTCGCCCCCACCTCGGCACTCCCCGCGATCACCGGGCCCGTCACGATCGACGGGTACACGCAGCCCGGCTCCGCGGCCAACACGAACCCCACCGGACAGGGGCTCAACACGATCCTCCGGATCGAGATCGACGGGACGGGCTCCGGCAGCTCGGCCTGCCTCTCGGTCGCGGCCGACGACGTCACGATCAGGGGCCTGGCGATCAACCGCTGCGCCGGGCCGGACATCGAGACGCCGCCGCCCTCCCACCAGAACCTGGTCGTCGAGGGGTGTTTCCTCGGCTCGAGCGCGGACGGCACGCAGGCGCTCTCGCCGTACCAGAGCGGCGTCAACCTCGTCTCGGCCCAGAACGCGCGCATTGGCGGCACGACGCCGGCGGCCCGCAACCTCGTCTCGGGCGGCGACAGCCTCTACCACCAGATCACCATCGGCGCGGACTTCGGCGCCAACAGCGGCCACCTCGTCCAGGGCAACCTCATCGGCACGAACGCCGCGGGCACCGCCCGGCTCGCGACCAACGGCACCTACGCCCTCGGCATTCTCACGGGAACAGGGGTCACGATCGGCGGCACGTCCGCCGGGGCGCGCAACGTCATCGTCAACGCGGTCTCGCTCGGGTACGGCTGGAACGGCACGACCGCAACCGGAAACCTGGTCCGCGGCAACTTCATCGGCACCGACGTGACCGGATTGATCCCGCTCGGCTGTTACGCCGGCTGCATCCTCGTCTACAGCCAGGGCAACGTGATCGGCGGCTCGGCCGCCGGCTCCGCCAACGTCGTCGCGGGTGGAATCGGCGATGCCGGGATCGAGGTCCGCGGCGACGGAACGGTCATCCAGGGCAACTTCATCGGCACGGACCCCACGCAGACGGCACTGCTCGGAAACGGCGTCTACGCCGTCCTCGTCTATGCAACGGGCGTCACGATCGGCGGAATCGGCGCCGGGCAAGCCAACGTCATCGCGAACAACGGGCCGGCCGCCAGCGGGCAGCAGTACCAGGGCGCCGGCATCCTGGTCGTCGGGTCGCAGGTGTCGATCCGCGGCAATTCTATCTACGACACCTCGGCGCTCCAGTCCGGCGACGGGCTCGGCATCGACCTCTACTCGAATTCCTCCCTCGGCGTCACCTTGAACGACGCCGGCGACGGAGACAGCGGGGCGAACGGGCTGCAGAACTTCCCCATCATCTCCTCGGTGACGTATGGCGCCTCGACGACGACCGTGACCGGTACCCTGAGCAGCACGGCGGCGACCGTCTTCGACGTCGACTTTTACGCGAATCCGGCGTGCTCGCGCCGTCCCCAGGATCTGCCGGAGGGCAAGACCTACCTCGGCTCCACGCAGGTCACGACCGACGGATCCGGCGACGCCAGCTTCAACACGATCCTGCCCATCGCGGTCGCCAACGGCTCGCCCATCACGGCGACCGCGACCGACCCGAACGGCAACACATCGGAATTCACGCCGCGCTTCGTGCTCTCCATGTTTCCCGGGTCCGGGCCGCCCTCGGGCTACAACAGCGCGCAGATCAAGGGTCTCGCTTTCGTGGACGGCGCGACGGTCACGGTCGGCGGCGTCGCCGCGACCGGCGTTTCCGTGGACGACGCCAACACGATCTTCTGCAACATCCCGGCGCTGCCGGCCGGGTCCATCAACACCGTGGTCGTCCAGAACCCGGGAAACGGGCTCTCGGGAGCGCTGCCGAACGGCTGGATCGCGTACTTCAACGATGTCCAGCCGGGAAACCAGTTCCTGACGCAAGTCACCAAGCTCGTCTCCAACGGCATCACGGCGGGCGTGGGCGGCGGCAACTACGGCGTCGCGGCGAGTACGCTGCGTCAACAGATGGCGGTGTTTCTGCTCAAGGCGAAATACGGCGTCTGCTACGCGCCGCCTCCCTGCACCGGAGTCTTCTCGGACGTGCCCTGCTCCTCGAATTTCGCGCCCTGGATCGAGGCGCTCGCGGCCGAGGGCATCACCGGCGGTTGCGGGACGGGCATCTACTGCCCGGGCAACCCCGTCCGACGCGATCAGATGGCCGTCTTCCTGCTGAAGGCGGAGCACGGATCCTCCGTACGCGCCGCCGGCGTGCGTCGGGACCTTTCCCGACGTGCCCTGCTCGTCGAACTTCGCGCCGTGGATCGAGCAGCTCGCGGCCGAGGGGATCACGGGCGGCTGCGGCGGCGGCAACTACTGCCCGATGAACAACGTCACGCGCGGCCAGATGGCGGCATTCCTGGTCAACACGTTCTCGCTTCCATAGGAGGTCTTCCATGAAGGCATTCCGAACCCCCGTCGTTCTTGCGGCATGGCTGGCCGCGGCATCCGCGCTGGCCAACACCTACACCGTGACCTCGACCGCCGACTCCGGAGCCGGGTCGCTGCGCCAGGCGATCCTGGATGCGAACACGAACCCGGGCGGCGACACGATCGAGTTCAACATCGTGGGCTCCGGAGTCCACACGATCGCTCCCGCCTCCGCCCTGCCCGCCATCACGGACGGCGTCACGATCGACGGCTCCACGCAGCCGGGATCCTCGCCCAACACGCACGCCGTGGGAGAAGGGCTCGACACGGTCCTGAAGATCGAGATCGACGGCACGGCCGCGGGGCCGAATGGTCTCGTGGTGCAGGCGCAAGACGTCACGATCCGAGGCCTGGCAATCAACCGTTTCGCGGGCTATCAGATCGAGGCTTCGGGTTACCCATACAACACGGCCAATCTCGTGGTCGAAGGGTGCTTCCTCGGGACGACGTCAGACGGCCTGCACGCGTCCGGCACGGGCCCGGGCGTGGCCGCGACGCACCTGAATTTTCGGATCGGCGGTCTGACTCCCGCCGCGCGCAATCTCATTGCGAAGGAGGTCCACCTGACGGGGCAAGGAGTGGCCCAGGGCAACCTCATCGGAACGGATGCGACGGGTTTGCGCGCTGCCGCGCCTGGGACTCCCTCGGGCAGGGGCGTGTACCTTTACGGCGGCAATGCCGTCACGTTCGGCGGCACGGACCCGAACGCCGGCAACGTTGTGGCCGGCTTCGATGAGGGCTTGCGCCTCGAGTCCGCGGCCTCGACCGTTCAGGGCAACTACTTCGGCGTCGACGCCGGTCTGACCGGCGTGATCCCGAGCGGCTCGACCGGCATTGTCGTCGTCACTGCGGGCGTCATCGGCGGGGCGGGGCCAGGCGAGGGCAACGTCATCGGCGGCTGGGAAACCGGCGTCCAGATCGGCCACGCCGTGACGTTCCGGGGTAATGCCGTCGGCACCGACCCCTCCGGCACTCGAAACCTCGGCAACCGCATCAACGGCGTGTACGTGACGTCCAGCATCCTCTCGATCGGGGGCATCAACCCGGGAGAGGCCAACCTCATCGCCTTCAACGGCTGGGTCGGCGTCCTGGTGTACTCATTCAGCAAGAAAGTGACGATTCGCGGCAACCGCATCTTCGAAAACGGAGTCGGGGGCACGCCCGCCGGAGGGTTCCAGGGAATTGGGATCGACCTGGCCTCCGCCGTCGGCCCCGACGGCGCCACGGCGAACGATCCCGGCGACGGCGACGCTGGAAACGCCAACGACTTTCAGAACTTCCCGCTGATCACTTCGGCGGCACCCGAGGCCGGAGGCACGCGCGTCGTCGGCACCCTCAACAGCCTGCCCTCGGCCGTCTTCGACCTCGACTTCTACGGGAACCCCGCCTGCCGGCCCCGGCCGCGCGCTCTCCTGCAGGGGGAGACCTACCTCGGCACGACGCAGGTCACGACGGACGCGGGCGGCAACGCCTCGTTCAACGTCCTGCTTTCCAACCCGATCGAGGCGGGGGCGTTCGTCACGGCGACCGCCACGGATTCGGCCGGGAATACGTCGGAGTTCTGGAATCCGATCCTCTTCCGCGACAGTCCCGGCGTCGGAGGACCCGGAGACAACAGCTCGCAGGATCTGTTCGGCCAGCTCTTCGAGCCGGGGGCGACGATCACCGTTGGAGGAACTCCCATCGCGGGGGTCGTCGAAACCTCGACGACGCGGCGTGAGTTCGTTGGACCCTCCCTCACACCCGGGACTGTCTACGACATCGTGCTGACGAATCCGAGCGGGCTTTCAGGCACTCTGCACAATGGCTACGTTTCGCGCTTCCTCGATGTCGGTGCCTTCACTCTCTTCGATCGCCTGATCGCGCAGCTCGTGGCCAACGGCGTCACGGCCGGCTGTGGCGGCAACAACTACTGCCCGAACTCCAACGTCACGCGCAAACAGATGGCTGTCTTCGTCCTGAAGGCAAAACATGGCGTCTGTTACGTTCCTCCCACGTGCGCCGGAATCTTTCCGGACGTGCCGTGCAGCTCGACCTTCGCACCGTGGATCGAAGAGTTCGCAGCCGAAGGAATCACAGGCGGATGCGGCAGCGGCAACTACTGCCCCGACGCAAACGTGCGGCGAGACCAGATGGCCGTCTTCCTCTTGAAGGGAAAGTACGGCGCGACCTTCACTCCGCCGCCCTGCGCCGGGGTCTTCGGCGACGTCGCGTGCCCGTCGACCTACGCAAACTGGATCGAGCAGCTCGCGGCCGAAGGCGTCACCGGCGGCTGCGGCGGCGGCAACTACTGTCCGGGAAACAACAACACGCGCGGACAGATGGCCGCGTTCCTCGTCAAGGCCTTCAACCTTCCGTAGGGAAAAGAACGACGAGGCCGGCCCGCCTCAACCGGAAGGCCGCCGTTGATCAAGCTCCCGCGCCGTGCAGGTGCGGGAGCTTTCGTCCGACCCCATCGGGCGGGGACCCGCGCCGGCGACATTCAGCGGGAAAGTGCGGCAAGCTCCGTCGCGGCACGGAGGGTCCGGCGGTCGGCCGCGCCGTGGTGCTCCCGAAGGCGGTCCAGGCCCTCCCTCAGCTCGCGCCGGGCCCTTTGGCCGTCCGCTTGCGCCTCCGCCACCCGGGCGCTCGCCACCAGCATTTCGTCCAGGCGAGGATCTTCGCTATCGATTCTCCGCTGAAGGGAAATTGCCTGATCGATCTGAGCGCGCGCCTCGGCCAGAGCCTCCGGAGCGGGCCGGGCGAGCAGATCGACCGCCAGCTGAAAGCGCGTCCAGGAGACCGCCGGATTCTCGGGCCCGACACTCTCGAGCTGAACGGCCAGCGCTCGACGATGAAGGCCGATGGCCTGATCAAGACGGCCCCGGAGGCGGTAGACCTCCCCCAGGGCGTTGAGCGGCGCGCGCCGATTGTTCGATTCTGCTCCGTAAAGGGCCTCCAGACCGGCGACCGATTCCTCGAGGTTCTTCTGGGCGAGATCCAGGTGTCCCTGGCGCAATTCCACCTCTCCGAGGTTGCCGAGAGCGGTCATCGTGACCTGGTGCGCAGGACCGAGATTGGACCGGGATACCGAAAGGGCCTCCTCGAGCCTCTGTCGGGCCTCCGCGTAGCGCTCCTGACTGGTGAGCGAAACCCCCAGGATGCGCAAAGCGTCGGCCGCATCGGGATGATCGAGGGCTCGATAGATGCCGAGCGCCTCCACCAGAGCTGCGTCGGCTTCCCGGTACCGCCTCTCGTTCATGTAGAGAGAGCCGAGATCGACCAGGGTCGAGGCGAGCTGGGTGTGCCGGGGGCCCAGGGCCTTTCGCTCGATGGCCAGCGCTCGCTCGAATTCCTTCTCGGCCTCGGCACGCTGGCCTCGAAAAGCATGCAGCTCCGCAAGGCTCCAGAGGGCCTCGGCGGTCCGCGGTTTGTCCGGCCCGAGCGTTTTCTCGTAAAGTGCGGCGGCTTCTCGATAGGACTTCTCGGCCTCGTCGAAGCGGCTCGAATTCTCCTGAACGATTCCGAGGAGCAGAATGCTGGCGGCCAGCTTCGCGCCGGGATCGGTCCGGCGCCGGGAAGCCACGACCTGCGTCACGAGAGCGAGCGCCTCGTCGTTCCGTGTCCGGTTGACCAGCACTTCCGCGAGGGCCTGCTTCGCGCGGAGCGTCTCGGCGCCTTCCGAGCCGTAGGCCGCGGTGAGCCTCGGGAGCAGCGACCGGAACTCTCGCTCGGCCACTTCCTCCTGCGCCATCGCCGAGAGCGTCTCGGCCAGGGTCAACCGGCTCAGGCTCGTCGCCGCATCGGCGTCGCCGAGCACGCGGCGTCTCTCGGCGAGCGCCCGTTCGGCGAGGCTCTTCGCTTCGGGAAGCGCCCCGAGGCTCAGGTCGATCTGCGAGATGGCGTCATAGAGGGCGGCCTGCACCTGCGGCTCGGCGGCAAGCTCCGTTTCGATGCGGCGCGTGCCATCCGCGAGGAGCCGCCGCGCGGTGACCTTCTCTCCACCGCTCTGGTCCGGATCCGCCCCCTGGAAGAGGTCGATCAGGAATCCCTGCACCCGTTCTGCTCGTCGGGCGTTGCGCTCGGCACGCTGCGCCTGCCAGGTCGTGGCGACCAGGCCGCCGACGAGGGCGAGAAGGGTGAAAGCGGCCGCGACGACGCCGGCGCGATGGCGACGCACGAACTTGCGTATGCGATAAGCCACCGTGTCGGGACGCGCTTCCACTCTCTGGCCAGCGAGAGAGCGGCGGATGTCCTCGGCCATGCTCCCGCCGCCGGAGTACCGGCGCTCCGGCTCGCGACGCAGGGCTTTCTGAACGACCGCGTCGATGTCGCCTTCGAGCCGCTTCGACAATCGCCGTGCGTCCCGCGAAGAACCGGAAGGCGTCGCAAGCACGGCGCGGCTGGGCTTTTCGGTCGTCTCGCGCTCGACCTGGGACGCGAGTTTCGCCGCCGAGACGCTCTGGCGCGTGTGCGGCGGCGCGCCCGTCAAAAGCTCGTACAGAACGGCCCCGAGCGCATACACGTCCGTCGAGGTCGTCACCGGCTCGCCCAGGATCTGCTCGGGCGCCGCGTACGTGGGCGTCAGCACCCGCTCTTCGGCTCGCGTGAAAGCGGTCGCCTCGCCTTCCTCGGACAGCACCTTGGCGATGCCGAAGTCGAGAAGCTTGACCTGGCCCGACTGCGTCACGAGAACGTTGGACGGCTTGATGTCCCGATGCACGATGAGACGCCGGTGCGCCGCCGCGACGGCCTCGGCGCAGGTCGCGATGAGCTCGAGCCGTCGTTCGGGACTCACCGACCGGTTGCGGCAATACTCCGTGATCGGTTCGCCTTCGACCAGTTCCATCACGAAGTACGGCTGACCCTCCTCGGTCGTTCCGCCGTCCAGGAGCCGGGCGATGTTGGGATGATCCAGGTTCGCCAGGACCTGTCTCTCCTGTAGGAACCGGCGGCGGATTCCCTCCGAGTCGATCCCGCGCTTCAACAGCTTGACCGCGACACGCTGCTCGAACTGCCCGTCGGCTCGTTCGGCCAGAAACACGTCTCCCATGCCGCCGCGCCCGAGCCGCCGGAGGATGCGGTAGGGACCGATGCGGCCCGGAAGAAGGTCCTCGGAGTCGCCAGCGCCGCCCAGAAGCTCTCCCGCCAGGCTCTCCGGGGGATGCTCCAGAAACCCGGCCGCCTCGCGACTGAGACCGAGGAGCTCTCGGACGGCCTCGCGCAGCTCCGGGTCCGCAGTGGCCGCGAGCCGTTCCGCGGATCGGCCGGGATCGAGATCCACCAGCTCCTCGAAGAGGGCGCGTACTTTCGCCCAGCGAACCGCCTCGTCGCTCATGCTCCGGGGCGGGAGGTCGCGAGCTCCTTGTAGAGAAACGTCCGCGCCGCCTGCCAGCTTCGGTTCAGTGTCCGCAGCGATTGGCCGGTCATCTCCGCAAGCTTTTCGAGGGAAAGACCCGCGAAGTGTCGCAGCTCGACCAGCTTTCCAAACTCCCCGTCCACGGCTGCCAGTCGATCGAGAGCCTCGTCGAGGTCGAGGAGCTCAGCCGCCCGTCCTTCGACGGAGATTTCGACGGCATCGAGGTTGATGGGCCGCGCTCCACCGCCGCGGCGCAGGCGCGAACGGGACCGCGCGCGATCGATGAGAATCATCCGCATCGCCCGGCCGGCGAGCGCGAAGAAGTGCTGGCGGTCGCGCGCGGACCAGGACGCCCCCTCCGAGAGCTTCAGGTAGGTCTCGTGAACCAGGGCCGTCGTGTCGAGGGTTTGCCCCGACGGGACCCTGCGCAACTGGCCGTGCGCCATGCCCCGAAGGTTGCCGTAGAGCAGCGTGAAGAGTCGGTCGACCGATTCCCGGTCGCCCTTTTCGACCTCGCGCAGCAGGGCCGTGATCCCCCCGGGACGAAGCGGCGATTCGTCGGGAGCAAGCAGCTCGGTCATGGATCCCTCGGAAGAATAGCGCACACGCCGGAAGTCATTGACGGGCAGCGAGTTGACGCCGGCGTGGCGCGGTCCTCCCCTCGATGGCGATTTCCTCAATAGCAGGGAGGCTCTGATGAAAATGACGGGAAATGCCGCACGGACGCTCGGTTTCCTGGCAGGTCTGATCCTGACCTCGTCCGCGACGTTGGCGCAGGCAACCGCAGCGGCACCCAAGCCGGAGCGCAACACGCCCAACACCTACGGCACGACGGTCGAAAGCTACTACCGGATGGCGGCGGCGGAGTTCACGCCGCTCAAATCCAGCTTTTCCTACCAAGACCGGTACTACGACGAGGGGCAGACCAGCTTCCGCCGGTACGCGACTTTCGTCTGCGGCACCTGCGGCTTCATCGCCAGTCCGCACCTGCCCTCGGGGGCTCTTCTTTCGTACGTCGAGCTCGACTCGTGCGACTTCAGTGCCGGCGATGTCACCCTGGATTTGTACGACTGCGACTACGGCGGCTACTGCGGCTCGGGGCCCGTCAAGACTCTTTCGTCCGCCGACAACGTGACGCCCAACGCCTGCAGCTACGTCGCCGCGGACATCTCCGCTCTGGGACTGACCGTGAACAACTACGGACGTCAGCTGTCGATTCGCATCAACAACCTGAGCGGCGACGGCACGACCTCCTTTTCCGGCGCGGTCCTCGGGTACAGGCTTCAGGTCGCGCCGTCGCCGGCGATGCCGACCTTCACCGACGTGCCGACGTCGGATTTTGGCTTTCAGTTCATCGAGGCGCTGAACCTGTGGGGCATCACCGGAGGGTGCGGCGGCGGCGCCTACTGCCCCGATTCCCCCGTCACCCGACGCCAGATGGCGATCTTCATCGCGAAGGCGCTCGGTCTCTATCTGCAGCAGTACTGAAAGGAGCTCCGATGCCGTGCTTTCGCCGCCTCGCCCTTGGATTGATCCTGGCGACGTTCGCGGCCGCGGACGTTCGCGGGCAGGAGATCCGGCCCCGCCCATCCGTGCCGGAGACGCCAACGACCTACGGAACGACCGCCGAAAGCTATTACCGGGTCGCCGCCTCGGAATTCACGCCGCTCGCCTTGCCGGCGACGTATTCCGATCAGTTCTTTCAGAACCCGGGGAGCCTCTATCTCAGCCGGTTTGGCACGTCCGGGGAAGTCTTCGTGGCAGCGCCGCATCTTCCTTCCGGCGCCCAATTGACTTATCTGGAGCTCGACAACTGCGACTTCAACGACGGCTTTCAGCTCGACGTCTCCTTGAGCCTGCTCGATTGCGATTACAGCGGCTATTGCGGAACGAGTGCCATCCGCTCCATCTCATCGGCCGCCAATGTCACGCCGAACGCATGCAGCTATGTGGCCACGGATCTTTCGGACCTCGGGCTGACCGTCAACAATTACGGAAGACAGCTCTCGCTCCTGGTGACCACGCCCGCCCTCGACGCCAGCACGTCATTTTCCGGGGTCATCCTCGGTTACAAGCTCCAGGTTGCACCCGCCCCCGCGACGCCGACCTTCAACGACGTTCCCGCGTCCGACTTCGGCTTCCAGTACATCGAAGCGCTGAATCTGTGGGGCATCACCGGAGGGTGCGGAGGCGCTGCCTATTGCCCGGACTCGCCCGTGACGCGACGCCAGATGGCGATATTTCTGGCCAAGGCACTCGGTCTCTACCTGCCCCAATACTAGAAGAAGGAGAATGCCATGCGACGCCTGACCCTTGCGATCCTCACTCTCCTGGCCGCGCGCTTCGCCGGCGCGAACACCTATACGGTCACGACGACCGCCGACTCGGGCGCCGGGTCGCTGCGCCAGGCGATCCTCGACGCCAACGCGAACCCCGGAGCCGACGCGATTCACTTCAACATCACCGGCGCGGGCGTCCAGACCATTGCGCCCCTGACAGCGCTGCCCTCGATCAGCGAGACCGTCACGATCGACGGCTACACGCAACCGGGCGCGTCCGCCAACACGCAGTCCCTCGCCGAGGGCTCGAACGCCGTCATCCTGATCGAGCTCGACGGGGAGAACCTCGGCGCCAACGGCTACGGGTTGACCCTGGGGACGGACACCGCGGCGGCCAACGACGTCGTCCTGCGGGGGCTCGCCATCAACCGCTTCAGAAAGGCTGCGATCCAGATCTACAACGGCGACGGGGCCTCGATCACCGGCGACTACCTTGGACCAGGTCCCTCCGGGCTCTTCCTGTCGGCCTCGGCGAACCCGCAGCTCGCGGGCGTCCTGGTCCTTGCCGGCGTGGCCAACGCCATCGGCGGACCGGCTTCGGCCGACCGCAACGTCATCTCCGGAAACTGCTGCAGCGCCGTCGATAGCGGCGGGATCGTCATCCACGCATTCGCGGGGGCGTCGATCCGCGGCAGCTACATTGGGACCAATGCGACGGGGACCGCTCCCCTCGGCAATGGCTACGGATTCGTTTGCAACGGGGCTACCGACTTCATCGCCCCGGTGACCCTGGGCGGCGCCGGGTCGGACGAGGGCAACGTGATCAGCGGAAATCTGGGCACGGGCGTGCTGAACTACTGCAAGGATGTCGCGATGCAGGGCAATTTCATCGGCACCGATGCCACCGGGACGCTCGCGCTCGGCAACGGGGCCTTCGGCGTAGACATGCGAGACCTCGGGTCCAGCGCGACGATCGGGGGAACCGGCCCCGGCGAGGGCAACACCATCGCCTACAACTTGGTCGCAGGAGTTGCAGCTGGACCAGGCGTGCCTCTCTTCCTTCGCGGCAATCTCATCTTCGGCAACCTGGCGCTCGGCGTCGACATCGGCACGTTTTCGAACTCCAACGGCCCGACGCCCAACGACGTGAGTGAAACGGACAACATTCAGAACTACCCGATGATCCAGTCCGTGGACTACGGGCCTTCGACGACGGTCCACGCCACTCTCCACTCCAAGGCGGCCCAGACGTACGACGTGGACTTCTTCGCGAACGCGGCCTGCGACCCCAGGCCGGCGCTCTATCCGCAGGGGGAAGAGTATGCGGGCTCGACGCAAGTCACGACGAACGGCTCGGGGGATGCCACGATCGACTTCGTTCTCCCGGTCGTGCTCGACGGCGGCCAACCCGTCACCGCGATCGCCACCGATGCCCTGGGGCATTCCTCCGAGTTCTCGCTGGGCATCGTGGTCTCGGAATCCAGTCGCTCGGGGCCGTCAGCGGGAGGGGCGCTCGACGTCATCACGGGCCAGCTCTTCGTGGACGGCGCGACGGTGATGGTCGGCGGCGCCCCGGCGACGGGGGTCACGGTCGTGAACGCAAACCGGATCAACGCCACGATGCCCGCGCTTCCGGCGGGCAGCGTGAACGATCTCGTCGTGACCCTGCCGGGAGGCCTCTCGGGCACCCTGCCGAGCGCCTGGGTCTCCGATTTCAACGATTCGCCGCCGAGTGGCAACGCCTTCTACTTGGACGTCATCAAGCTCGTCGCCAACCGGATCACCGTGGGCGTGGGCGGGGGCAACTATGGCCTGTACGAGGACATCAAGCGGCAGGCGATGGCGGTTTTCGTTCTCAAGGCCAAGCACGGAATCTGCTACACGCCGCCGCCCTGCACCGGAATCTTCGCGGACGTCCCGTGCTCGTCGAACTTCGCTCCGTGGATCGAGGCGATGGCCAGCGAGGGCATCACGGGAGGATGCGGCGCGGGGATTTTCTGCCCGCAGAACCCGGTGCGGCGGGACCAGATGGCCGTCTTCCTCCTGAAGGGAAAGCACGGCTCGAGCTACGTTCCGCCGCCGTGCGCCGGTATCTTCGGAGACGTGCCGTGCCCCGGAACTTTCGCCGACTGGATTGAGGAGCTCAAGGCCGAGCAGATCACCTCGGGCTGCGGCGGAGGGAACTATTGTCCGAGTGCCAACAACAAGCGCGGACAGATGGCGACGTTTCTCGTCAAGATGTTCGGGCTGCCGTAGGCGCCAGGCACGGCCTCTGTTCCACCCCGCCCCGTGAGGTTTCATGTTCGCTCGTGTCAACCATCGGCCCGTTCGGTCGTCTGGAGCGAACAGGAGGTCTCTTCATGGGCATGCGATGGTCTCGCTCCGGCCCTGCCGTCGGGATCGCGCTTCTGGCGGCAGCCGGCGCCCGGGCCCAGACGACGGGCTTCAAGCCCCTCGACGAAATGGGGCCCGAGACCTATCTCGGATTTTCCGGCGGTCTCTATCCCGGGCAATCCAACCTCATGCCGGCCGCCCATGCCGCCGCCGGGAGGGCCCGGGCCGAGCAGGTCCAGCCGCTCGACACCTCCGGCAACCCCGATCCCGCGGGCCGGATCGCCCTGCTGGCGGTCGGGCTCTCGCACACGACTCAGGAGTTCTGCTCCCAAAACGGATTGCAGCCCTGCAACCCCTGGACCTTCGTCGGCCAGGCGCTCGCGGACCCCGAGGTGAATCACGAAACCCTCGCCTTCGTCGACGGCGCCCGCGGCGGACAGACGCCCGACACCTGGGACTCACCTGACGATCCGAACTACGACCGCATCCGCGACACGGACCTGGCATCCGCCGGGCTGACCGAGGCCCAGGTGCAGGCGGTCTGGCTGAAGGTCGCGGACAAGATGCCCTCCGTCTCGCTGCCCGATCCGAACGCCGACGCCTACACGCTCGAGACCGGGATCGGCAACATCCTGCGTGCCCTGCGCGTCCGATATCCCCACCTCCTGCTCGTCTTCGTCTCGAATCGAAGTTTCGGGGGATATGCCAACACGGCTCTCAACCCCGAGCCCTACGCCTACGAGGCGGGATTCGCGGTCAAGTGGATCGTCGAGGCCCAGATCGACCAGATGGCCAATGGCGGGACGGTCGTCGACTCGCATGCCGGGGACCTCGACTACGACTCGGCGGCGCCGTGGGTGAGCTGGGCGGCCAATCTCTGGGGCGATGGCCTGAATCCCCGCTGCGACGGGCTGATCTGGGAGCGCGCCGACTTCGTGGGCGACGGAACTCATCCGTCCACGTCCGGGGAGCAGAAGGTGGGCGGCCTCCTGCTCAACTTTTTCAAGGCCGATCCGCGCACGCGGTCCTGGTTCCTCGCCTTCGGCGACACGACGATCACGCCGAACTCGGGCGACGCCGGAGGCGGCGGCACGGTCACCGTGAACGGAACCCACTTTCAGCAGGGCGTAATCCTGACGATCGGCGGGTCGGACGCCGCCATCGTCGGCGTCACACCCACCTCGATCACCGCGGTTACGCCTGCCCTTACCGCCGGCGCATTCCACGACGTCGTCGTCACGAACCCCGACGACTCGGCCGGAACGATTCCTCGGGGCTTCTTCGCCGATTTCCTGGACGTGCCGGAGGAGCAGGCCTTTCACGACTTCATCGAGGCCGTCTCCCGCGCACAGGTGACGGCCGGCTGCGGCCCGGCCGGCTATTGCCCGGATGACTTCGTGGCCCGCGCGCAGATGGCCGTCTTCCTGCTGAAGGGGCGTTACGGCAAGTGCTTCGTCCCTCCGGCCGCCACCGGATCCGTATTCAACGACGTCGCAGCGGGCGACTTTGCGGCCGACTGGATCGAGGCGCTCGCCGCCGAGGGCATCACGGAAGGCTGCGGCGGCGGCAACTACTGCCCCGGCAGTCCCGTTCGGCGCGATCAGATGGCCGTCTTCCTCCTGAAGGCCGAGCACGGCTCGGGCTACCTGCCGCCCGATTGCACGCCGCCCGGCCTCTTTGCCGACACGCCCTGTCCCGGCCCGTTCACCAGCTGGATCGAGCAGCTGGCCGCCGAACAGATTACCGGCGGCTGCGGCGCGGGCAACTACTGTCCGGGCAGCCCGAACAATCGAGGGCAGATGGCGGTGTTCGTCGCGAAGACGTTCAATTTGGAGTAGCGCGGCGGCGCGCGCGACCCTCGCGGCCGCCCACCCGCGCCACGAACGCCTCAGTCGGGCCGGCCCGCGGCCCTTGCGATAGAGTTCCCAGGTTCCCACTCCTGCGACGAACTCAGAAAGGTCGGAACGCATGCGCCCCACGCGCCACGGTCGAAGCCTATCTGTCGCGTTCGCCCTCCTGTTCGCGCCTTTCCTGCCCGGCGCCCTCGCCGCGACGATCACGGTGACGACGACCGCGGACAGCGGCGCCGGATCGCTGCGGCAGGCGATCCTGGATTCCAACGCGAGCCCCGGCGTCGTCGACACGATTGCGTTCAACATCACGGGCGCCGGCTGCGCGGGCGTGCCGGCCATCTGCACGATCAAGCCGGCGACGGTGTTGCCGACCGTCGCCGACCCGGTGATCATCGACGGCTACACGCAGCCCGGGTCGAGCCAGAACACGCTCGCCGTCGGCGACGACGCCGTGCTGCTGGTAGAGCTCGATGGGAGCCTGACCGGTGTGAACGGCATCGGCTTCTACGTCCTCGCAAACAACACGGTGATCCAGGGCCTCGTGATCAACCGCTTCGCCTATACGGGCATCCTCATCGACGGCACGGGCGGCGGGACGCTCGGCGGTCACACCGTCCGAGGCAACTTCATCGGAACCGACCCGTCGGGAACGCTGGCCGCGGGTTGCGGCATCTGGGGCATTTTTCTTCGCGCTCCGGACAGCAACATCGGAGGACCGAATCCCGGCGATCGCAACGTGATCTCGGCCAACGGGATCGCCACCGCCTTTGGAACGAACGTGCGGCTGGAAGGCGACTTCGGCGCGACCCTCACGGGCTCGGTCGTGCAGGGCAACTACATCGGCACCGACGCCGCGGGCACCGGATCGCTCGGCGGCGGAACTGGAATTGCCTTTTTCTCCGGCTCGGACGTCGCGATCGGGGGGACGGGCGCCGGAGAGGGGAACGTGATCTCGGGTAACGACCAATTTGGCATCAGCCTGGTCAGCTCGGATTGCGTGACGCCCGTCGCGAACAACGTGATCCAGGGCAATCGCATCGGGGTCGATGCTTCGGGAACCAACGCCCTCGGAAACGCCGAGGACGGCATCTATCTCGGCTGTGCGGCGCACGACAACCAGATCGGCGGAACAGGCGTGGGAGCCGGCAACGTGATCGCTCACAATGGAGTCCCCGCCTCCCTGGTCGGCGCAGGCATCTTCTTCAACTCGGCCGCCGGAACGGGGAATTCGATCCGCGCCAATTTGATCCATTCCAACCAGGGCCTCGGCATTGCCTTCGTCTTCGCCCCTCCGACCCCGAACGATCCAGGCGACGGCGACACGGGCCCCAACAATCTTCAAAATTTTCCGATCATCCGTTCCGTGACGCCCGGCGCCGGGACCACGCACATCACCGGCAAGTTCAACGGCGCGCCATCGACGACTTTCGATCTCGACTTCTACGCCAGCCCCGCCTGCTCGAACTTTCCCCGGGAGTTCCTCGGGGGCGAAACCTACCTCGGGGCTTCCCAGGTCATCACCGACGGCTCGGGCAACGCAACGATCGACGTGACGCTCCCTGTCGCCACGGAGGCGGGCGCCCGCATCTCCGCGACGGCGACCGACCCCGCGGGTAATACCTCCGAGTTCTCGCAGCGCATCGTGTTCGCGCTGACGGGCGCGGTCTCGGGACCCGCCTCCGGCGGAGCGTCGATCGGGGTCTCCGGCACCGACTTCGCCAATCCGTCGACGATGACGATCGGCGGCGTCTCGACGCCCGTCACCTTCGTCAACGATCACACCCTGCAGTCCACCTCGCCCGCTCTCCCCGCAGGCACCGTCAACGACCTGATCGTGACGACCTCCGACAACACGACCGGCACTCTCCCCAAGGCCTGGGTGGCGGACTTTCTCGACGTCCCCGGGGTCCAGCAGTTCCATGCGTTCGTCACGACGCTCGTCTCCAACGCGATCACCGCGGGTGTCGGCGGCGGCCTCTACGGGGTGGACCAGCCCACGCTGCGCCAGCAGATGGCCGTCTTTCTCATGAAGGCCAAGCACGGCCTCTGCTACACCCCGCCCCCCTGCACCGTCGCGGTCTTCACCGACGTCCCCTGCTCCTCGGGCTTTGCCCCCTGGATCAACGAGCTCGTTGCCGAGAACGTCACCGGGGGCTGCGGCACCGGCATCTACTGCCCGACCGACCCCGTCAAACGGCAGCAGATGGCCGTGCTCCTGCTCAAGACCCTCGAGGGGCCGGCCTACGCGCCGCCGGCCTGCACGGTCGCGACCTTCGGCGACGTGCCGTGCGCGAGCCCCTTTGCGCCCTGGATCTACGACCTCGTCGCCCGCAACATCACAGGCGGCTGCGGCGGCGGCAATTACTGCCCGGCCGATCCGGCCACCCGGGGCCAGATGGCCGTCTTCATGGTCAAAACCTTCAGCCTGCAATAGCATCGTCGCGCGAAACGTCAGGCCGGGTTGCGCAGAGGGCAACGACGGCCCGACCCCGATCGCAGCCAAATGGCGCTCTCGGTCGTGAAGCCCTTCAGTCTGCAGTCGGCGCGGCGATCTTTGCGGCGAGCGCCTCGAGCTCGCCGGCCGCCTGCGGGTCGAGGGCGCCGCGCGATCTGAGGTCGAGGTAGGCGGCCTCACTCTTGCGGTACCAGCCGAGCGCCGCCGCTCCGGCAGACCCCGTTCCGAGGCTCTCGTAGAGCCGCGCCAACGCGAGGGCGGCCCGGACGTTCGACGGGTCGGCGGCGGCAATGGGCTCGAGAAGGCCCCGCGACCGCTCGAGATAGGCGATCCCCTCCGGCGCCGACCCCGAGGCCACCTGCGCGTAGCCCACGCTGTTGCAGGTCTCGGCGAGCAGGAGGCGCGCGTCGGCGTTGCGCGGATCCGTCGCGACGAGGGACTCGAGGATCGGCAGGGCGCGTGCGTAGGTCTCGAGCGCCGACTTCTCGTCGCCGCTCCATTCGTAGAACGCGCCCATGCTGACGTGCGTGTAGGCGAGCTCCCGCTCGTACGAGGAGTTGCCCGGTTCCGCGGCGACGAGCTCGGACTGGAGGGCGACGGCCTTCGTGTAGCTGTGGAGCGCCCGTTCCCGCTCGCGGCTGCCGCCGAGGGCGTGCACGATCAGCTGGTTCGTGATCGCGAGCTCGCGGCGAAATGCCTTGTTGTCCGGGTCGCTCGCCGCGAGCGCGTCGAAGGCTCTCTCGGCGGACGTCAGCTCCGTCAGCGCCTCGGCGCGGCCGCTCGACCGCACGAGGGCGGCTCCGACGTACCGGTGCGCCCGGGCGCGCCGCGCTTCGAGACGCCGATCGAGTGGTGCCGCGGCGGAGAGCTTCTCCAGTGTCGCCACCGCCCTCCGGGCCCGCGCCGCCGCGCCGGAAGCATCGCCCGCGGCCATCAGGACCTCCGCGAGCTGGAGCTCGGTTTCCGCGAGCGCTTCCCGATCGGCCGCAATGCCGGCCCCGGCCAGCGGCTCCCGGATGGCGATGGCCCGCAGAAGGCTCTTGCGCGCCCCCTCGGTATCGCCGAGGTGCGACTCGAAGAGGCCTCCCTGGACCCGCGCGACCCTCTCGTACGCCTCCGCCAGCTCGCGCTGGAGCGCGACGTCTCCCTGCCGCACGCTCGACAGCCTCTCGAGGTACTCCAGCGCCCGGCGCACGACGAGCTCGCGTGCGGGCGTGGCACCGGGCAGGTCCTTGATGGCATCGTGGAACTCGAAGAGAAACGAGTTGGCCAGCCGGCGCACGTCGTCGAACCGGCGCTCCGCCTCGGCGCGCTCGGCCCGGGCCACGCGGGCCTGGGAGATCGCGGCCCCGAGCGCACCCGCCAGCGCGAGCGCACCGAGCGCCGCCGCTACCGTGCCCACGCGGTGGCGTGAGACGAACTTCCCGACCCGGTAACCGAGCGTGTCCTTGCGGGCCACGACCGGACGGCCCTCCTGCTCGCGCCTCAGGTCGTCGGCGAGCGCCTCGACGGAGGGATACCGCCGCTCGGGCTCCTTGCGCAGGGCCATCAGAATGACGTTGTCGAGATCGCTTCCGAGGCCAGGCCGCGCGGGCTCCTGCTCGCAGACGGCGCGGGCGATGGCGTCGGACGAGGCCCGCACCGCCCCGTACGGGCGCCTTCCCGTCAACAACTCGTAGAGCACGACGCCGAGCGAGTAGATGTCGGTCGCGGTGGTGATGCGTTCGCCGCGAATCTGCTCGGGGCTGGCGTAGTCGGGGGTGAGAAGCCGAAGCGCCGTCTCCGTCCGGTCGCGGGGCGCCCCCGCCTCCGGCTGCAGGAGCCGGGCGAGGCCGAAGTCGAGCAGCTTGGGCGCTCCCTCCGCCGTCACGAGGACGTTCGAGGGTTTCAGGTCCCGGTGCACGACGAGGTGTCGGTGGGCGTACGCCACCGCCTCGCACACCTGGAGAAAGAGCGCAACGCGCTGTGGCGTGTTGGCCTCGCGCGCCGCGCAGTCCTCGAGCAGGTGCCGGCCCTCGACGTACTCCATCGCAAAGTACGGCAGCCCGCTCGCGGTCGATCCCCCGTCGAGCAGACGCGCGATGTTCGGATGGTCGAGGCCGGCCAGGATCTCCCGCTCGGTCCGAAACCGGCGCAGGATGAATTCCGAGTCCATGCCGCGCCGGACGAGCTTGACCGCGGCGGCCTGGTGAAACTCGCCCTCGGAGCGGATGCCGAGATAGACGGTGCCCATGCCGCCGTGCCCGAGCTCGCGTTCGATGCGCCACGGGCCGATCTGCGCCGGTGGCGCCTCGAGGGTCGCCGGCACCCACGCGACCTGCTCGATCGCGGGGGTTTCGAGAAACTCGCCGGCCGCCGCGCTCGAGGACAGCAGCGTCCGGACCTCGGACGCGAGGCCGGCGTCGGGGCCGCATTCCGTCTCGAGAAAACGCTCCCGGTCTTCCGCGCCGAGGTCGGCCGAGCGATCGAAGAGCTCCCGGACCCGCCTCCAGCGCTCGGGCGTCACGGCAGGGCGAGCTCCCGGAAGAGCCAGGCCTTCGCCGAGCGGAAGTCCCGCTTGATCGACGACGCGGAGGTCTGCATGACCTCCGCCGCCTCCTCGATGGTCAGCCCGCCGAAAAACCGCAGCTCGACGATCTGCGCCTGGCCTTCATCGAGCGACCGCAGCCGCTCGAGCGCCTCGTCGAGCGCGAGCAGGTCCACCTCGCTCGACGGCTCCGGGGACGCGACGCCGAGGTCGAGGGTCACGCGCCGTTCCGATCCGCCGCGCTTCTCGGCGTCGCGGCCGCGCGCGTAGTCGATCAGGATGCGGCGCATCGCCTGCGAGGCGACCGCCAGGAAGTGGCCGCGGTTCTTCCAGGTCACGCGCGTCTGGTCCACCAGGCGGAAGTAGGCCTCGTGCACGACGGCTGTCGGCTGCAGGGTGTGGCCCGGACGCTCGCGCTGAAAGTGGCGCTGGGCGATGTCGCGCAGCTCCGCGTAGACGAGCGGCATCAGCCGCTCGAGCGCCGCCCGATCGCCGGCGTTCCACGCCAGCAGGAGGCGGGTCACCTCGCCGGGAGTTGAATCCCCCACATGTTTGTCCTCGATCATGACGGTGGTGCCGCAATTAGATCGCATCCCGCTCCCCTCGCCAACCCAATGGAAACGCTCGAGTTACCGCCCGGGTGACCCGTTCGCGTCGAATTCTCGCGGTTATTGGCAAGGGTTGCTCTGCGTGGAGTGCAAGATGAGAGTTCGGGCGAGATCTTCATGTTCGAGGCGGGTTTCGGTCGCGCGCGTTCGACGACGGTGCAGGACACTGCTTCACCAATAGGAACCGGGTCAAACTGGAAGCTTCCCGGCATTCGAGCCGCCTTGACGCGGCCCGGCTGCAATTCCCGCGGTTAATCAATAAGGGGACACGCATGAAACCGACCCGCCTTCTCCTGATGACCCTTCTCGCCGCAACGCCCGTCGCCGCGGCCAACTTCACCGTCACCAACACGGACGATTCGGGCCCGGGGTCCCTGCGACAGGCGATCCTCGACGCGAATGCCACCATGGGGCTCGACACGATCGCATTCAACATCCCGGGCGCCGGCGTGCATACGATCAGTCCGTTGACGGCTCTGGATTATCTGACGGATCCCGTCGTGATCGACGGCTACACGCAGCCGGGATCGGGCGTGAACACGGATCCGGTGGGGACGAACGCCATCCTCCTGATCGAGCTCGACGGCAGCGCGGCCGGCGGGATCGGCTTGAACCTCACCGGAGGGGCGAGCACGATCCAGGGCCTCGTCATCAACCGGTGGGCCGACGCCATCCAGACCGTCAGCGCCGGCGGAAACCTGATCCGCGGGAACTTCCTGGGAACCGACCCCGCCGGTGCCGCCGCCCGGCCGAACAACGTCGCGATCTCCATCGGCGCCTCCGGCGACCTCATCGGCGGAACGGATCCGGCCGACCGCAACCTCGTCTCGGGAAACACGGCGGGGGTGTTCGGCGGAGCGATCCAGATCGGCGGCGCCAGCGGGGTCACGATCCAGGGCAACCTCGTGGGCACCGACGCCAGCGGCATGCTCGCGGTCCCCAACGGAGAAGCCATTTACTCGAACATGCCCGCCCTCATCGGCGGCACGGCCGCGGGCTCCGCAAACGTCATCTCCGGCAACAGTCTCAGCGGCATCTTCTACCAGGCAGACGTCGTCATCCAGGGCAACCTCATTGGCGTAGCGGCCGACGGGGTCTCGCCGCTCGGCAACGGCCAGAACGGAATCTTGAACCACGGCGCCATCGGGGGCACCGTCGGCGGGCTCGGGCCCGGCGAAGCCAACGTCATCGCGCACAACGCCACCCACGGCGTCCAGACCGACGGCACGCAGACCAGGATCCGCGGCAACTCGATCCACGACAACGGCTACCTCGGCATCGACCTCTACACCGGGAGCAACACACCGAAGCCGAACGATCAGGGCGACGGCGACGGCGGCAGCAACAACCTCCAGAACTTTCCGATTCTCCAGTCGGTCACGACCGGAGCGACCACGCACATCGTCGGCAAGTTCAACAGCACGCCCTCGACGACCTTCGACCTCGACTTCTACGCCAACTCGGCCTGCTCGAATTTCCCCCGTGAGTTCCTCGAAGGCGAGGCCTGGATCGGGACCACCCAGATCTCGACCGACGGCGCGGGCAACGCCGCGATCGACATCACGTTGCCCGTCGCGACCGAGGCGGGTGCCCGCATCTCCGCAACCGCCACGGATCCTCTCGGCAACACCTCGGAGTTCTCGCAGCGGATCATCTTCTCGATGGGCCCAGGCTCCGGGCCGGCAGTTGGAGGCGCACTGCTCCAGGTCTCGGGCACCGACTTTGCCGACCCGACGACGATCGCGATCGGAGGAGTCTCTACGCCCGTCACCTTCATCGACGATCACACGCTCAACTCGGCCTCACCCGCTCTGGACCCCGGCACGGTCAACGACGTGGTCGTCACCACCCCGGACGGCACGACTGGAACGCTGCTCAAGGGCTGGGTCGCCGACTTCCTGGACGTCCCCGGCGGCCACCTGTTCTACTCCTTCGTCACCACACTCGTCTCCAACGCCATCACCGTCGGCGTCGGAGGCGGCTTCTATGGCGTCGACCAGCCCACCAAGCGCCAGCAGATGGCCGTCTTCCTCCTGAAGGCCGAGCACGGCCTCTGCTACACCCCGCCCCCCTGCTCCGGCGTCTTCACCGACGTCCCCTGCTCCCTCTCCTTCGCCCCCTGGATCGAGGCCCTCGCCGCCGAGGGCATCACCACCGGCTGCGGCAACGGCATCTTCTGTCCCGACAACCCCGTCACGCGGCGCCAGATGGCGATCTTTCTCTTGAAGACCAAGTACGGCGCGAGCTACCTCCCGCCCGACTGCGCCGGCATCTTCGGCGACGTCGCCTGCCCTGGCCTGCCGGCGAACTTCATCGAAGAGCTCTACAACGAGAACATCACCGGCGGCTGCTCCGCCATGCCGCTGCTCTACTGCCCCGACAACTCCAGCACCCGCGGCCAGATGGCCGTGTTCATCACCAAAACCTTCGGGCTGCAGTAGCGCGGGCCTTCGCTCAGTAACGGGGTGGCCGCCCGTCGGCCACCCCGGCCTTTTTCGCCCCCCGGGGCACCTCTGACCTGCTCTGGTCGCGGTTTTCGCGGATTCATTCAGGGGGGTTGTATGCAAACCAGAGTACTCATCCTTGCCGGCATCCTGGCGGCTGCGCAGGGCGGGGCCGCGACCTTTACCGTCATCAACACGAACGACTCGGGCGCGGGGTCGCTACGCCAGGCGATCCTCGACGCCAATGCCACCATGGGGCTCGACACGATCGCCTTCGACATCCCGGGCACCGGCGTGCATACGATCAGTCCGGCGTCGAATCTCCCTTCCGTCACGAGCCCGGTGATCATCGACGGTTACACGCAGCCCGGGTCGAGCCCCAACACGCTGACCGTGGGCGACGATGCGGTGCTGCAGATCGAGATCGACGGCACGAGCACCATCGGTACCGGGATCCGGATCAACGCCCCAGGCGGCTCGACGGTGCGGGGGCTCGTCATCAACCGCTGCACTGCCTCCGCCGTCCGCCTCGACCAGAGCAACGACAACGTCATCGAGGGCAACTTCATCGGCGTCGATTCCACGGGCCTGACCCTTTCCGGCGCCTCCGCCTGGTTGACTTTTCTCGCCGGTTCGTCCAACAACCGGGTCGGCGGCACGACGCCGGCGGCGCGCAACGTCATCGCGGGAAACGTGGGGGCCGGCGGGTCCACGTTATTGATCGAGCTTTCGGACGACAACCTCGTCCAGGGCAACTACATCGGCGTCAACGCAGCGGGCGTGGCGGCTTTGCCGACGACAACCGACATCACGCTCAAGCTCTCGTCGTCGAGCGGCAACGTCATCGGCGGTACGGCACCGGGAGCCGGAAACGTCATCTTCGGGCAGGGGGCCGCCGTCTATCTCAACAACGTCAGCACGATCGTTCCGAGCACGAACAACACCATCCAGGGCAACTTCTTCGGGACGGACGCCACCGGGACGGTCGGCCAGGGAGGCAATGGCATCATCGTCCAGACTTCGATCGCCGGGAGCAGCAACACGATCGGTGGATCTGCTCCCGGCGCCGGAAACCTGATCTCCGGCATGGGAGTCGGGATTCAGATCACCGGCACCGGAAACTGGATCATCCAGGGCAACCGGATCGGTACGGACGCGAGCGGAACCGGGCCGGTTCCGAACAATCTCGGAATCCAGGTCGCCAACCCCGCGGCGACCGGCCAGATCGGCGGCATCGACCCCGGCGAGGGCAATACGATCGCTTTCAACGGTGGGTCCGGCATAGAGGTCAAGCCGGGCAACCTCAACTGGCCCATCCGCGGCAACTCCATGTTCTCCAACGGCTCGCTCGGAATCGACCTCGAGAATCTCGCCGGACCAAGCCCCAACGATCCCGGCGACGCGGACGACGGCGGCAATCACCTGCAGAACTTCCCGATCATCCAGTCCGTCGAGCACACGGCAAACGCCCAGGGCGCGGCGAGCACCCGGGTCCTCGGAAAGCTGAACACGACGCCCTCGACGACCTTCGACCTCGACTTCTATGCCGACCCGCCCTGCTCCAGCTTCCCCCGGGAATTCCTCCAGGGACGGACCTGGCTCGGCACGGCCCAGGTCACCACCGACGGCTCCGGCTTTGCCGCGACCGACGTGACGCTGCCCGTCGCCACGGATGCCGGGGCCCGCATCACCGCGACCGCCACGGATCCCGCCGGGAACACGTCGGAGTTCTCGCAGCGGATCATCTTCTCGATCGCTCCCGCCTCCGGCGACAGCGCCGGCGGTGCCGCGATCGCCGTCTCGGGCACCGACTTCGCCGACCCGACGACCATCACGGTGGGAGGCGTCGGCGTGCCCGTGACCTTCCAGGACGACCACACGCTCTCTTTCACCAGCCCGGCTCTCGGTCCCGGCACGGTCCACGACATCGTCGCCATGACGCCCGACGGCACGACTGGCACTCTGCTCAAGGGCTGGGTCTCCGACTTCCTGGACGTCCCCGGCGGCCACCTGTTCTACTCCTTCGTCACCACACTCGTCTCCAACGCCATCACCGCCGGCGTCGGAGGCGGCTTCTATGGCGTCGACCAGCCGACCAAGCGCCAGCAGATGGCCGTCTTCCTCCTGAAGGCCGAGCACGGCCTCTGCTACACCCCGCCCCCCTGCTCCGGCGTCTTCACCGACGTCCCCTGCTCCCTCTCCTTTGCCCCCTGGATCGAGGCCCTCGCCGCCGAGGGCATCACCACCGGCTGCGGCAACGGCATCTTCTGTCCCGACAACCCCGTCACGCGGCGCCAGATGGCGATCTTTCTCTTGAAGACCAAGTACGGCGCGAGCTACCTCCCGCCCGACTGCGCCGGCATCTTCGGCGACGTCGCCTGCCCTGGCCTGCCGGCGAACTTCATCGAAGAGCTCTACAACGAGAACATCACCGGCGGCTGCTCCGCCATGCCGCTGCTCTACTGCCCCGACAACTCCAGCACCCGCGGCCAGATGGCCGTGTTCATCACCAAAACCTTCGGGCTGCAGTAGCGCGGGCCTTCGCTCAGTAACGGGGTGGCCGCCCGTCGGCCACCCCGGCCCTTTTCGCCCCCCGTGGTGCCCCTCTGACCCACTGAGGCGGCGCTTCTCGCGGCTCTCTCTGGGGGGAGTGCGATGAGAAAAACCATATTCATCCTCGCGGGTTTCCTGGCCGCCTCGCGCGGGGGCGCCGCCACGTTCACGGTCACCAACACGGCCGACTCCGGCCCCGGGTCTCTGCGCCAGGCGATCCTCGACGCCAACGCAACCATGGGGCTCGACACGATCGCCTTCGACATCCCGGGGGCGGGGGTACACACGATCACGCCCGCAACGAACTTCGACCACCTGACCGACGCGGTCGTGATCGACGGCTACACGCAGCCCGGCTCGAGCGCCAACACGCTCGCCGTGGGCGACGACGCGGTGCTCCAGATCGAGCTCGACGGGACGACCGTCGGCGCGCAGGGCACGGGGCTCTTCCTCTCGGGCGGCGGGTCCACGCTTCGCGGGCTCGTCCTCAACCGATGGAGCGGGGCCGTCCGCATCGATCAGGGCGGCGGCGACACCGTCGAAGGCAACTTCCTCGGCACCGATCCGACCGGCACGACGATCCCCGGGCCCTCGGGAACGCTCGTCGATGTCAGCAGCACCTCCGGCAACCTGATCGGTGGAACGACGCCCGCCGCGCGCAACGTCATCGCGGGCGGCTCGGCATCCGGCGGATCCAATATCCTCATCGAGGTCGCCGACAACAACACCGTCCAGGGCAACTACGTCGGCCTCAACGCCACGGGTACCGCCGCCCTGACCCTCAGTCCGCCAACGACCTACGGGATAGACATTGCCGCCACGGCACACGACAACCTGATCGGTGGGGCCGCGCCGGGCGCCGGCAACGTCGTGTACGGCAACGCGGCTTTCATGCTCGCCACCGGTTCGCACCACAACACGATCCAGGGCAACTTCATCGGGACCGACGCCACCGGGACGGCCGGCGTGGGAGCGGTGGTCGGGATCGACACGAACAACGCGCCGCACGACAACCTGATCGGCGGGTCGACGGCGGGAGCCGGCAACGTCATTTCCGGAAACGTCAACGGGATCCAGTTTCTGGATGGAGCGGCAGCGAACACGGTGATGGGAAACTTCATCGGCACGGACCCGACGGGCCTGCTGCCGGTACCGAACATGGGAACCGGCATCCTCGTCCAGACACCGAGCGTCGGGAGCGTCATCGGCGGTCCCGCCCCGGGCGAGGGCAACACCATCGCGTTCAACCAGGGCTCGGGCATCTTCCTGGTCTTCAGCACCAGCTACGCCGGATGGACCATCCGCGGCAATTCGATCCATTCCAACGGCGGTCTCGGGATCGACCTCGCCAGCAGCGGCGTCAACCCGAACGACGCCGGCGACGCGGACGACGGCCCAAACGGACTGCAGAACTTCCCCATCGTTTCGTCCGTCGCGGCCATGGGACCCAACGGAGGGAGCACCCGGATCCAGGGGATCCTTCACTCCTCACCCTCGACGACGTTCGACCTCGACTTCTATGCCAACCCTGCCTGCTCCAATTTCCCGCGCGAATTCCTGGAGGGCGAGACCTACCTCGGCTCTTCGCAGGTCGCGACCGACGGTTCGGGCACGTTCGCGTTCGACGTCACGCTCCCCGTGGCCGTCGAAGCCGGTGCGCGCGTCACCGCGACGGCGACCGACCCCGCCGGCAATACGTCCGAGTTCTCGCAGCGGATCATCTTCTCGATCAGCCCGCCCTCCGGTCCCGGCGCGGGCGGAACTTCCGTCGCCGTTTCAGGGACAGACTTCGCGGACCCGACCACGCTGACGTTCGGCGGCACCGCCGCCGCCGTAACCTTCGTCAACGACCAGTCCCTGAGCACCGTGTCTCCGGCGCTGGCTCCGGGAACGGTCAACGACGTCCTCGCCATGACGGCCGAGGGCATTCTCGGTACCCTGGTCAAGGGATGGGTCTCGGACTTCCTGGACGTGCCCGAGGTCCAACAGTTCCATTCCTTCGTCACCACGCTCGTCTCCAACGCCATCACCGTCGGCGTGGGAGGCGGCCTGTACGGCGTCGACCAGCCGACGCTGCGTCAGCAGATGGCGGTCTTCCTCATGAAGGCGAAGCACGGCCTCTGCTTCGTCCCGCCCCCGTGCACCACCCAGGTCTTCACCGACGTGCCCTGCTCCTCGAACTTCGCGCCCTGGATCAACGAGCTCGTTGCCGAGGGCATAACCGGCGGCTGCGGCAACGGCACGACCTACTGTCCGACCGACCCCGTCAAGCGCCAGCAGATGGCCGTGCTCCTGCTGCGCACGCTCGAGGGCGTCAGCTACGCGCCGCCCGCCTGCGTCACCGCGACCTTCGGCGACGTCCCGTGCGACAGCCCGTTTGCGCCGTGGATCTACGAGCTCGTCGCAAGGGCCATCACGGGCGGCTGCGGCGGCGGCAACTACTGCCCTGCCGACCCCGCCACGCGCGGCCAGATGGCCGTCTTCGTCGTCAAGACCTTCGGACTGCAGTAACGGCCCGGCCCTTCGCTCAGTAGGGGGTGGCCGCCGTCGGCCACCCCCACTTTTTTCTGAGAATCATCCGCCGGCGCAACGACTGACCCGGTTCGGCCCCGATTCTCGCGGTCCTTGATGAGTCCGTGCCGCTCCACGCCGGACCACCGGAGAAAAACATGATGCCGCGACGCGCCCCCGCCCTCGCCGTTCTCCTGCTGGCCGCGGCCACGCCGCTGATGGCGGGCTCGCTGGTCTTCACAGTCGTCAACACGAACGACTCGGGCAGCGGCTCGCTCCGCGCGGCGATCACCAACGCGAACAGCACCGGGGGCAATCCGCTCGTCGTCTTCGACATCCCGGGTGCGGGTGTGCACACGATCGAGCCTCTCTCGCCCCTGCCCCCGCTCACCGCATCAGCCACCATCGACGGCTACACGCAGCCAGGCTCCTCGCCCAACACGTTGCCCGACGGGAACGACGCCGTGCTCCTCGTCGAGCTCGACGGAACCAACCTCCCCGCAGCCTCCAGCGGGCTCGAGCTTCTGGGAACCGGGTCCACGATCCAGGGGCTCGTCATCAACCGCGCCGCGGCGTCGTCGAGCTGCGCCGTGGTCCTCGGCGGGGGCGGCGGGCACGTCGTCGCCGGCAACTTCATCGGCACGGATGCCGCGGGCGCCGGGGCCCGGCCGAACCAGGCGGGCATCTGCATCGCTTCGCCGAACAACCTCGTCGGCGGAGACTTTCCGGCGGCGCGGAACCTCATCTCGGGAAACGCGCAGGCCGGCGTCTCGTTGGAAGGCGGCGACGACAACGCCGTTCGCGGAAACTTCATCGGCACCGACCGCACCGGAATGCTGGCACTCGCAAACGGCCGCGCGGGAGTATCCTGGTCGGGGCTCGCGCTCGGCGTCGTCGGGGGGATTTCACCGGGAGACCGCAACGTGATTTCCGGAAACCTCGCCGGAATCGAGGTCTTCGCCCCCGGCGTCGTGATCCAGGGCAACTACATCGGCACCGATCCGTCCGGGACGCGACGGGTGCCCAACCAGAGCCACGGCATCCTCACATACGCCGACGGAGGCCTGATCGGAGGCGACGGTTCGGGGGCTGGAAACCTCATTTCCGGAAACGGGGTCGCGGGGATTCTCGTCCAGGGCGGGAGCGCAAACTCGATCCAGGGCAACCGGATCGGAACCGACGTCACCGGAACGCTGCCCCTGCCCAACGCCTTCTTCGGGATCGACGTGCAGTTCGGGTTCCAGATCCCCGTGGACAACGTCATCGGCGGCACGACCGCGGCCGCGGGCAACGTGGTCGCGTTCAACGGCACCGGCGGCATCGCGGTCACAAACGCGCAGGGCACGACGATCCGCTTCAACCGGATCTTTCGCAACGCCGCGAATCTCGGCTTCCCCGGTCTCGGCATCGACCTCGACGACGACGGCGTCACGCCGAACGACGACGGCGACACCGACGTCGGCGCCAACGGCCTCCAGAACTTCCCCCTCATCCACTCCGTGACCACGGATGCAACCTCCACGCGCGTCCAGGGCACGTTTCGAGGTGCGCCCAACACGGCCGTGACCCTCGACTTCTACTGGAGCGAGTGCAACCTTCGGCCCCGCGACTTCCTCGAGGGCGAGAACCACTTCCACCAGTTCCTGCTCGTGACGGACGCCGCGGGCTTGGCCGAATTCGATTCGACGGTCGGAGTCCCCATCCCGGACGGAGCCCCGGTGTCCGCGACCGCCACCGATACGGACGGAAACACGTCCGAATTCTCGCAACAGATCGTCTTCTCGATCGCGCCCGCCTCGGGGCCGCCCGACGGCGGGACCGTCGTGTCGATCGCCGGGACGAACTTCGACCCGGCCGTCACCGTCGCGATCGGCGGCGTGCCGGCGGTCAACGTCGTGCGCGTCAGCGACGTCGCGATCACCGCCGGGACACCCGCCCTGGCTCCCGGCTCGCTCAACGACGTCGTCGTCATGAATCCGGACTCGACGACCGGAACGCTCCTCAAGGGCTGGGTCGCCGATTTTCTGGACGTTCCCGCGGGGCAGCAGTTCTACTCCTTCGTGACGCGGCTGGTTTCCAACGGCGTGACGGTCGGCTGCGGCGGAGGCTCGTACTGCGTCGCGGACCCGACGACGCGCCAGCAGATGGCGGCGTTCCTGATCAAGGCGCGGCTCGGGTTCTGTTTCTCGCCGCCGCCCGCGACCGGGACCGTGTTCGGCGACGTACCGGCGTCCAGCATCTTCGCCCCCTGGATCGAGGAGCTCCAGCGCCAGGGCCTGACCGCCGGGTGCGGCGGCGGCAACTACTGCCCCGACGCGAACGTGACGCGCGCGCAGATGGCGATATTCCTCCTGAACACGGCGTACGGCCCGGGATACGCGCCGGCTCCCGAGACCGGCACGGTGTTCGACGACGTGCCCGTCGGCTCCTTTGCGGCCGCGTGGATCGAGGACCTCGTGGCCCGCGGCATCACGGCCGGCTGCAGCGCGGTACCGCCGCTCTACTGCCCCTCGAGCTCGATCACGCGGGGCCAGATGGCGACCTTCGTCGTCAAAGCCTTCAACCTCCAGCCCTAGGGCCGCCGGACCAGGTGTCCGACAATTGTGAGATTCTTTGGCCACAACACTAGGGAGGACGCCTTGATCCGACGCCTTGCAACGGCCGCCACCCTCGCCCTGCTCGCCGGCTCGCTGCCCGCCACCACGTTCCCCGTAACGAGCACCAACGACTCCGGATCCGGCTCGCTGCGGCAAGCGATCCTCGACGCCAACGCCGCCGGCGGCGCGGACACGATCGCCTTCAACATCGTGGGCTCGGGGGTCCACAAAATCGCGCCGGCGACGGCGCTTCCGTCGATCACATCCCCCGTCACGATCGACGGCTACACGCAGTCCGGCGCCTCCGCGAACACACACGATACGACCCAGGGCCTCGATACGGTGCTCGAGATCGAGATCGACGGATCGGCCATCGGCGCCGGCTCCATCTGCCTCGACGTGGCGGCGGCGGACACGACCATCAAGGGGCTCGTGATCCACGGGTGCGAGACCGGCATCCGGCTCCAGGACGCCGCGGCCAACGCGGTGATCGAGGGCAACTTCCTGGGGACCGACCCCACGGGGACGACGCCGTTCGCGGCGAACTCGGGCGCACACGTCGCCGGCGTCGCGCCCCCGAACTGTCGGATTGGCGGTACGACTCCCGCCGCCCGCAACCTGATCTCGGGCGGGCACAACAAGATCGCGCTGGGGACCTTTTCCGGCGGCCCGGACGGCGCCGTGATCCAGGGCAATCTCGTCGGCACCGACGTCACCGGCACCTCGAAGCTCGCGAACACCGGCCAGGGGATCAGCCTGACGCGAGCCTCGAACGCGACCATCGGCGGAACCTCGGCGGCCACCCGCAACGTCGTGTCGGGCAACAACTCCAGCGGGCTGGACATCGAGGGCGACCCATCGACCAACGTCGTGATCGCCGGCAACTATGTCGGCGTGGACGTCACGGGAGCGGCTCCGCTCGGCAACGGCGCCCAGGGGGTCTATGTCGGAGCCGACCACGTGACGATCGGCGGCTCCACCCCCGGCGCCGGAAACGTGATCTCCGCAAACGGCGCCATCGGGATGGTCCTCGCAGGGTCGCTGGTCTCCATGGCGACGATCGTGCAGGGCAACCACATCGGCACCGATCCGACGGGCACCATCGCGATGGGAAACGCCGACCGCGCCATCCACGTCGGAGGCGGCGACAACGTGATCGGCGGCGTCAATCCCGGCGAGGGCAACGTCATCGCCAACACCACGAACGCCGCGGGGGGGACCGGCGACGGGGTGTACCTACCATTCAGCCAGGGCAACGTGATCCGGGGAAATTCGATCTTCGGCAATGCCGGCCTCGGCATCGACGTCATGCCCGCGGGCAGTCCCGACGGCGTGACGCCCAACGACCCGGGCGACGTCGATACCGGCGGCAACGGCATGCAGAACTTCCCGCTCTTCACCTCGGTCACGACCGGCGCGACGACGCACGTCCAGGGGGTGCTGCACTCCAAGGCCGCGACCGTGTACGACCTCGATTTCTACGCGAACGCCTGCTCCAGCTTCCCCCGCGAGTTTCTCGAGGGCGTCACCTGGATCGGGACGACGCAGGTCACGAGCGACGGCAACGGGGACGCGGTGTTCGACGCGACCCTGCCGGTCGCGACCGCGGCCGGCACGCGGATCACCGCCACCGCCACGGACCCGCTCGGCAACACGTCCGAGTTCTCCCAGGGGTTGGCGTTTTCGTCCCTGCCGGCGTCCGGGTCGCCGGCCGGCGGGACGACGCTCACGATCAAGGGAACGGATTTCGCCGCCGGCGCCGCCGTCACGGTGGGAGGAGTCCCCGCGACGAACGTCAACGTGGCGTCGGCCACGACGCTGACCGCCCACACTCCCCTCCTCGGAGCCGGCCTCGCGAACGACGTCGTCGTCCAGAACATGGACGGCACGATCGGCACCCTCGTCAAGGCCTTCGTCTCCGACTTCCTCGATGTGCCTTCGGGCCAGCAGTTTTATTCGTTCGTCACGACACTCGTCTCGAACGGGATCACGGCCGGCGTGGGCGGCGGACTCTACGGCGTGAACGACAATACGATTCGCCAGCAGATGGCGGTCTTCCTGATGAAGGCCAAACACGGCCTCTGCTACGTGCCCCCTGCCTGCACGACCCAGGTCTTCACCGACGTCCCCTGCGCCTCGGGCTTTGCCCCGTGGATCAACGAGCTCGTCGCCGAGGGCGTCACCGGCGGCTGCGGCAACGGCACGACCTATTGCCCGGCGGACCCGGTCAAGCGCCAGCAGATGGCCGTTCTCCTGTTGCGAACGCTCGAGGGCTCCGCCTACACGCCGCCGGCCTGCGTCACGGCGACGTTTGGCGACGTGCCGTGCACGAGCCCGTTCGCGCCCTGGATCTACGAGCTCGTGGCGCGCAACATCACCGGCGGCTGCGGCGGCGGCAACTACTGCCCGGCCAACCCCGCGACCCGCGGGCAGATGGCGGTCTTCGTGGTCAAAACGTTTAGCCTGCAGTAGTTACCCCCGGCCAGCCTCGCGCCCCGGGGCGGATCTGATCCCGTTCCGGGGCCCCCTGCGCGTTACGAGCAGGGAGATTCCATGAAAACAATCGGCCTATTCCTCGCGACGGGTCTGCTCGTGTTCTCGGCTGCCTCGGCCACGACCTACACCGTCACGACCACCGCCGACAGCGGGCCGGGCTCGCTGCGGCAGGCCATCACGGACGCCAACGGCAACGTGGGGGCGGACACCATCGAGTTCAACATCGTGGGCTCCGGCGTCCAGACGATCGCGCCGGCCTCCGCGCTGCCGCAGATCACGGACGGCGTCACGATCGACGGCTACACGCAGCCGGGTGCGAGCCCGAACACGAACGCTCCCGACCAGGGCACCAACGCGGTGCTCCTGATCGAGATCGACGGCACGAACACCGGCACCGGGAGCGAGGCCGCCGTCCTGTTCTTCGCGCCCGCCAGCGGCAACAGCGCCGTCCGGGGCCTTGTCATCAATCGCGGCAAGTGGGCGGGGATCCGGGTCTCCGGAGTCGCCGGGATGTCGATCGACGGCAACTTCATCGGCACCGACCCGACGGGCACCGCCGCGCACGCCAACACGGACTTCGGGATCCAGGTCAACAACGGGGCGTCGAGCATCACGATCGGCGGCACGACTCCCGCCGCGCGCAACCTGATCTCGGGCAACGGAATGCAGGGCGTCAACTTCGGCTCCGGAGGAAACGGCGGCACGGGACACCTGGTCCAGGGCAACCTGATCGGCACGGACGCCTCGGGCGGCAACGCCCTCACGGGAAACCAGACCGGGATCAACATCTCGTCCAGCATGAACGTCACGATCGGCGGCACCACGGCCGCGGAGCGCAACGTCATCTCGGGCAACGGCGGCTACGGTGTCCGGCTCAACAGCGGGTCGAACCTCGTCGCCAGCGGAAACTTCATCGGCACGGATGTCACCGGGATGGGACCGCTCGGCAACCTCAACTATGGGATCCTCGCCGACGCCAACGGCGCCATGATCGGTGGCTCGGCGCCGGGAGCGGGCAACGTCATTTCCGCCAACGCCATCGACGGGATCTCGATCAGCGGCGGCGTCACCGGCGTCACCATCCAGGGCAACTTCATCGGTACCGACGCGACCGGCACGTACGCGCTCGGCAATCAGAACCGCGGCATCTCCGTCTTCGGCAGCAACACGACCATCGGCGGCACGGCGGCCGGAGAAGGCAACGTCGTCGCTCACAGCGGCGTCGGCGGGATCGTCGTGCTCGGCACCGTCAGCGGTAACGCGATCCGGGGCAACTCGATCTACGCAAACGGGACTATCGGCATCGATCTCGGCAGCGACGGCGTGACCCCCAACGACGCCCTGGACGCCGACACCGGCGCCAACGGCCTGCAGAATTATCCCCTCCTCACGTCGGCGGTGCCGGCCTCGCCCTCGGGAACGGAGGTCGTGGGGACCCTCGACAGCACCCCCTCCACGATGTACGCCCTCGACTTCTTCGCCAACCCGGCGTGCGCCGGCCGTCCCCACGACTTCGAGGAAGGCCTCATCTACATCGGCTCGACGACCGTGCCGACCGACGGCGCCGGCCACGCCGCCTTCGACGTCACCCTGGCGTACACGATCGAAGCGGACCAGCACGTGACCGTCACGGCAACCGACCCCAACGGCAACACGTCGGAGCTCTCGCCCCGCATCGTGTTCTCGATCAGCCCGGTCTCCGGGCCGCCCGCGGCCGGACTTCTCTTCGTGGTTCGCGGCACCAACTTCGCGGCCGGGGCAGGCATCACGCTCGGAGGCATCCCCGCGACCGACGTCCTCGTGCAGAACTCGACGCAGGTCGAGGCCAGAACGCCGGCGCTGGCGGCGGGCGCCCTGAGCGACGTGACGCTGACCAACGTGGACGGGTCTTCGGGAACGCTCTCCAAGGGTTACGTCACGGACTTCAACGACGTGCCGCAGAACAACACGTTCCACGCCTACGTCACGACGCTCGTCTCCAACGGCATCACGGCCGGCGTCGGCGGCGGCAACTACGGCGTCGCGGCGAGCACCCTGCGTCAGCAAATGGCGGTCTTCCTGCTGAAGGCAAAGTACGGGGTCTGCTACGTCCCGCCGGCCTGCACGCCGGGCTTCTTTGCCGACGTGCCCTGCCCGAGCGCGTTCGCACCCTGGATCGAGGCCCTCGCGAACCTCGGCATCACGGGCGGCTGCGGCAGCGGCAACTACTGTCCCACGAGCCCGGTCCGCCGCGACCAGATGGCCGTCTTCCTGCTGAAGGCGGAACACGGATCGACCTACGTGCCGCCCGCCTGCGCGCCGCCCGGCGTGTTCACCGACGTGCTTTGCCCCGGGACGTTCACCGACTGGATCGAGCGCCTCGCGGCGGAAAACATCACGGGGGGCTGCGGGGCGGGGATCTATTGCCCGCTCAACCCGAACACGCGCGGGCAGATGGCGGTCTTCATCGTGAAGACGTTCAGTCTGCAATAGGGCTGCAAAGGCTGCAGTTGGGGGGGAGGATCCTTCGGGCTGCGCCCTCGGGATGAAGGAAGGAGGCCGGCCTAGCCGGCCGTTTTTGCTTTCACCTTGCGGAGGGAGTGGTCGAGGGTGCGCTTGCGCACGCGGATGGCCGCCGGGACGACCTCGACGAGCTCGTCGTCGTTGATCCACTCGATCGCCTGCTCGATGTTGAGCTCGCGGGGAGGCGTGAGCTTGATCGCGAAGTCGGAGCCGGAGGCGCGCATGTTGGTCAGGTGCTTCTTCTCGCATGGCTGGATGACCATGTCGCTGTCCTTGACCTGCTCGCCGACGATCTGCCCCGCGTAGACCTTGTCGCCCGGCTTGACGAAGAAGATGCCGCGATCCGCCAGCCGGTCGAGGGCGAACCCCGTCACGTCCCCGCCTTCCTTGGCGATCATGGCGCCCTTCGTCCGGTTCGGCAGCGGCCCCCGGTGCGGGCCGTACTGGTCGAACAGGTGGTTCATGAGCGCCGTGCCCTTGGTCAGCGTCAGGAACTCCAGGCGAAACCCGAGCAGGCCGCGCGAAGGGATCGTGAACTCCAGGCGCACGCGATCGCCGTGCTTGCCCATGTGCTTCATTTCGCCCTTGCGCTCGCCCACGGCGGAGATCACCGCTCCCGTGAATTCCTCCGCGCAGTCGATGACGAGCTCCTCGTAGGGCTCGAGGAGCTCTCCGTTCTCGGCCCGGCGGAAGATCACCTGTGGCCGGCCGAGCGAGAACTCGTAGCCCTCGCGGCGCATGGTCTCCGCGAGGATCGCGAGCGAGAGCTCGCCGCGCCCGAGCACCAGGAAGGAGTCCGTTTCTCTCATCCGGTCCATGCGCAGGCCGACGTTCTTCTCGAGCTCCTTCTCCAGGCGCTCGAGCAGGTGGCGGCTCGTGACGTACTTGCCCGACTGGCCCGACATCGGCGAGTCGTTGATCCGAAACTCCATCGAGAGCGTCGGCTCGTCCACGCGGATGCCGGACAGCGGTGTCGGATCGGCCAAATCCAGGATCGTCTGGCCGATCTCGATGTCCGGGAAGCCCGAGAGGACGATGATGTCGCCGGCCGAGGCCTCGGCCACCTCGACCCGGACGATCCCCTCGAACATGTAGATCTTGCCGGCCTTGCCCTTCTCGACGATCGAGCCGTCCGGCCGCACGGCCGCGAGCTCGATCGCCTTGGAGACCGTGCCCGAGAAGATCCGGCCCACCGCGAGGCGGCCCAGGTAGTCCGAATAGTCGATGTTCGCGACAATCATCTTGTAGGGGGCGTCGCCGATGATCGGGGCCGGGATGTGCTCGAGGATCGCGTCGAGAAGCGGCATCAGGTCGCCCGACGTGGCGTTGGGATCCCGGGAGACGTAGCCGAGGCGGCCCGAGCCGTACAGGACCTCGAATTCGAGGTGGTGCTCCTCGGTGGCCAAGGAAAGGAAGAGATCGTGGATTTCGGCTTCGACTTCCATCGTCCGGGCGTCGGCGCGGTCGATCTTGTTGATCAGGACGATCGGCCTTTTCCCGCCCTCGAGCGCCTTCTTCAGGACGAAACGCGTCTGGGGCAGGGGGCCTTCCGAGGCGTCGACGAGCAGCAGCACGCCCTCGACCATGGACAGGATCCGCTCGACCTCCGAGCCGAAGTCCCTGTGGCCCGGCGTGTCCACGATGTTGACGATCACGTCCTTGTAGTGCACCGACGTGTTCTTGGCGAGGATCGTGATGCCGCGTTCCTTCTCGAGCTCGCCCGAATCCATGACGAGCTCGTCCACGTGCTGGCCGACCCGGAACGTGCCGCACTGCTTCAGCAGGGCGTCGACCAGGGTCGTCTTGCCGTGGTCGACGTGCGCCACGATGGCGATCGCGCGCCGGTCGGCGCGGCGCGCGGGGTCGGGGGTCGGGTCGCTGGCAGTCATGAGAATCGCGGAGCCTATACCGAGTCGGGGCCGGTTGTCACTCGCATCTTAGGACGATAATGCCGCCGATGGATCCCCGCGCCGTCCTCCAGCGCCACTTCGGGCACGGATCGTTCCGCCCCGGCCAGGAAGAGATCGTGCGCGCGGCGCTGGCCGGCCGGGACCTGCTCGCGGTCATGCCCACGGGGTCGGGCAAGTCGATCGGATACCAGCTGCCGGCCGTGATGCTCGAGGGACCGACCCTCGTGGTCTCACCCCTGATCGCCCTCATGAAGGACCAGGTGGACGAGCTCACCCGCAAGGGCATCGCCGCGGCGGCGCTGCACTCGCTGGCCTCCCCCGCCGAGCGGCGGGAGGCCGAGGCCGCCCTGCGCGCGGGGCGGCTGCGCCTCTTCTACGTCGCCCCCGAACGCTTCGCCTCCGAGCACTTCCGGAGGATCCTCGAGGCGGTGCCGCTCGCCCGGTTTGCGGTCGACGAGGCGCATTGCGTCTCGGAGTGGGGCCACGACTTCCGGCCCGACTACCGCGGGCTGGCCGAGGCGGCCGGGCGTTGCCGCCGTGCGGACGGCCTTCCCGGCCGGCCACCCATCCTCGCCTTCACCGCCACGGCCACGCCCGAAGTCCGCGACGACATCGTGGACCTGCTCGGCCTCGTCGACCCGGACGTCTCCGTCGCCGGTTTCGACCGGCCCAATCTCTTCCTCGACGTGCGCAAGGTCTCCGGCGAGATCGAGAAGCGCGCGCTCCTGCCCGGGCTCGTCGCCGGGCGGCGGGCCCTCGTGTACGCCGCGACGCGCAAGAGCACCGCGCGCGCCGCCGAGGCGCTGCGCGAGGCCGGCGTCGGCGCCGACGCGTACCACGCCGGCATGGACGAATCCGACCGCACGCGCGTCCAGGATCGGTTCGCGGACGGGTCGCTCCGGGTGGTGTGCGCCACGAACGCCTTCGGCATGGGGATCGACCGGCCCGACATCGACGCGGTCGTGCACTTCGAGATTCCGGGCTCGCTCGAGGCCTACTACCAGGAGATCGGCCGGGGCGGCCGCGACGGGCGCCGGTCCGACGCGACGCTGCTGTGGAACTACGTGGACGTGCGCACGCGCGAGTTCCTGATCGACCAGACCGACGAGCGCGACTCCGGCGCCGAGGCGCCGCACCGGGAGCGCCGCCGCGAGCTCGACCGCAGCAAGCTCGCCCGCATGATCGCCTATGCCGACTCGTCCGCGTGCTACCGCGCGACCATCCTCGGCTACTTCGGGGAGCGGGATGCCGCGAGCGCGTGCGGTTTCTGCGGCAACTGCGCCCGCCGGCGCGACCTTTCGGAAGAGGACCTCCTGCGACTGCGCAAGATCCTCTCCGGCGTGGCCCGCGGCGGCGAGCGCTGGGGCAAGCGCAAGCTCGTGGCGATGCTGACGGGCGAGCTCGAGGGCCTGCCCGAGCCGCTCAGCCGCCTCTCGACCACCGGGATCCTCGCGGGCGAGAGCCCGCGGGCCGTCGCCGACTGGGTCGACGCGGCGCTGGGCGGCGGGCTGCTCGCGGCGACCGACGACGTCTACCGCACGCTCTCGTTGACGCGCGCCGGGCGCGAGGTCATGGCCGGGCGCACGCCGCGGGTCGCGCTGACGCTCCCGGAACCGCCGCGCCCGAGACAGAAGAAGAAAACGAAGACGTCGAAAGCGCTTGACGCGGCCGCGGGCGCCACGGCGGATCCCGCAAGCATCGACGCCCTGCGCGAGTGGCGGCGCCAGGAGGCGGCGCGGCGCGCGGTGCCGGCCTACGTCGTGCTCCACGACCGCACGCTTGCCGCGCTCGCGGCCGCGCGGCCGGCGACGCTCGGCGCCCTTTCCGAGATTCCCGGCATCGGGCCGGCCAAGCTCGAGGCCTACGGCAAGGACTTGCTCGCGCTGCTCGCCGGTCCTGGACCCTAGTATTCGGGGTGCGAGGGCCACGCCGCGCGTGTTTGCCGTCGGTGTTCCGCTTGCGCCGCGCCGTGACTCGTGCGAGCGGCCACCAGGCTGCCCCTACTGAAGCACGAGGCAGTGCACGCCTCCCTCTCCCGTCGGAAAGATCGGGAGCGGGGTCACGTCGATTCCGTAGGACTCGTAGGCCTTTCGCTGGGCGTCGAAGACGGGGTTTGGCGCGGCCACGGCCGCGTCCATCTGCTTCCAGGCCCCGGTCACCGCGGCCCGGACCGCGTGCCACCGGGAGTCCGACGGGTCGCGACGCCAGGCCGCGACGGCAACGTCCAGGACTTCGAAGGCGAGCTGGAGCTGCGTCTGGGCATTTCGAACGTCCGAGGCCGTCAGGTGCTCCGGATAGCGGCCGAGGATGACCCCGGGCCGCCCGGTCCTCGGATCGACGAACTTGCTGATCCCCACGGGATTGCGCGCGGGGTGATCGGCGAACCGGATGCGGGCCACGCGGTAGCCGAGCGCCGTCAGCTGCGCGGCCGCCCGATCGTACTCGGCTTCGAACCTTCTCACGGCGTCGGGCGAAAGGTGAACGTGGCTGAGGGCGTCGACCGGATTGTCGTCGTACGTCGGGACGAAGGCGACGACGCCTGACGGCGTGCGCAGCACCGCGACCTCCATGTCGAGGTGGAAGATCTCGGGGTTGTCGAGTCCCGGGTTGGTGAGCGCCTCGCGCCCGATGACGATCGTCGCGACGCCGTCGAACGCCTGCTGGTAGGCGCGCCGGGCCTCCTCGATCCAGGCCGGCGGGATCGGCGCGCCGACGGCCAGCTCCGGATGCCGGCGCCGGACGTAGCGCGCGACGCGATTATGCCCGACCAGGAGCCCCATCCCGCCTTCGGGCAGCCGGACACGGGCCAGATCGCCCCCCTCCGTGTTGATGCCCGGAAGCCGGCGAAGGACGAAGTCCTGCGGATATGCCGCCGCCAGGCGATCGGCGGCCTGGCGATAAACGTCGTCGCCGTCTTCCCCGATCCCGAGAACGAGGCGACCCTTCTCGTCGTAGCCCATCGGCTCGGCCATGTCCTGGGGAAAGGGAACCGGCACGGGTACGGTGTAGAAGCGAACGCGCTCGTCGATCACCTGGTCCGACCACCCGACCCGCTCCTTCAGGTACTCCCGAAAGACGGCCTCCTCGTTGCCGAGCGACTCGGGGGTAGTCCGCGCGTCTGGCACGGCGATGAAGAAGCGCGTATAGGCCGGAGCGTGGCGAAAGATCTGACCGTGGGAAAGCTCGAAGTTGAGCCGGTAGAGCTGGCGCCGCAGCCACGTCACGCGCGGATCCTTCGACCTCGGGTCCCAGGCCGCGGTCTCGGGCAGCATGAAGAGCTTCGTCTGGTTTGGCTCGAGGCCAAGGATCATGCGGCCGAGCGACCGCTCGGCCTCGGGAATCGGTCCCGCGGACGACACCGGGAGCGGGGAAACGGAGCGCGTCGCAGGGAGAGCGCCTCCGGCCAGGACTGCCGAAAACAACAGGGGGAGGATGTGCACGCGCGCAGTCATTGTCTCATGCCGTCCGCCGCGGCCGAGCGGCTAGAATGCCGCCGTGCGCGAGTCTCGCGTCGTGTACTCCACCGGCGCGGGTCGGGCGTGCCCGAAGTGCGGGTGGCCGGCCGGCGAGTGCCGCTGCGCCGCGACGCTGGCGAGGGGCGCGGAGCCGGTGCCCGACGCGCCCACCGCAAAGCTGCGGCTGGAGAACCGCGCATCGGGAAAGCACGTGACGGTCGTGGATGGCCTCCCGGACAACCGCCTGTTTCTGGATGCGCTCTGCCGCGATCTCAAAAAGGCGTGCGGGACCGGCGGATCGGCCGGAGAGAACAGGATCGAGTTGCAGGGCGACCAGCGCGAGCGCCTCCGGGAACTGCTTGCGAAGAAAGGATTCCTGGTGAAGGGATGAGCGCGACACGCATCTTCCTGGTCCGCCACGGCGCAACGGAGCTCTCGGCCGAGGACGCCTTCGCCGGCGGCGGGACGGACGTCCCGCTCTCGGACATCGGACGCGGGCAGCTCCAGAAGCTCGCCGTGCGCCTGGCGGGCGAGCCGATCGCCGCCGTCTACGCGAGCCCGCTCGGCCGAACGATGGAAACGGCGCGCATTCTCGCGGCCCCCCACCGCCTGCCGATCACGCCGAAGGAGGGGCTGCGCGAGATCTCGCATGGCCACTGGGAAGGCAGGACGCGGGCATGGGTCGAGAAGGAGTATCCGAAGGAATACGCGTTGTGGGAAGCGGACCCCTTCTCCTTCGCGCCGCCCGAGGGCGAGACGGGCCTCGCCGTCACCGCCCGGGCGCTGCCGGCGCTGCTCGCGATCGTCGCGGCGCATCCGGGCGTCCAGGTGCTCGTCGCGTCGCACAAGGCGACGATCCGGCTGCTGGTCGGTTCGCTCCTCGGCTTCGACCTGCGCCGCTACCGCGACCACCTCGACCAGAGCCCGGCTTCGCTGAACATCCTGGACTTCAAGGACGTTTCGCACGCCCGGCTCTCGCTCTTCAACGACACCTCCCACTACTCCCCGACCCCGTCGAGCACGGCCGCGGTCGCGAGCGGGAGGCTTTCGGGAATCTGGGCGAAGGAGTAGACGGGGCTCAACGCGACGGGGCGAAGGACTGGTTCGAGTAAGGATTCGACGTCGGCCGCTGCACGACGTTGAATCCGAAGTTCGTCGCCTGGTGGCACCGATTGCATCCGTCCGTGAGGGCGTCGTAGGCGCGGACGAAGCCCTCGCGGTCCCCCTTCTCGACGGCGCGGCCGAGGTCCGCGAGCGGCTCGGTCATGATCTTGCGCACCGCGTCGCCAATCGGCACGGGAGAGTCCTTGTGCTCGGGGTGATAGCGCACCACGTCGTCGAACCCTTCCTTGAGCTCGTCGAGCTCGTAGGCTGCGAGCTTCCAGTTGCCCGCTTCCCCCGCGAACCAGAGTTTCACGTGGCGCATCTGGTTCAGGCTCATCAGCTCCCCCAGGCCCGGCGAATACGAGGGCGCGGGAGCCGCCTCGCGACACCCCGGCGCGAGGGCCGTCGCGAGGGCAAGGGCGACGCCGAGGCGCGCTCTCAGAGTCACGCGCCGATGATAGCGGGGTCAGGTCTTGTTTCTTCGGAGTTTGGAAAGTCCGAAGATTTCAGACCCGACCCCCCGTAGTTTGCCTTTCGTCGCCTTCTGTGACAGTCTGAGGAGTCTCGTGGCCGGCCCCCCAAGGGCTGCCCGCATCGAACGTAGGCCTCGCCGGCGAATCCTCCGTTCCCAAAGAAAAACCAGCCGGATTTTTTCCTCCAGGAGGATTGCGTTGCCTTTCTCTCAATTTGGACTCCACCCCGATCTCTTGCGCGGCGTCAAGGAAATGGGCTTCACGCGCCCGACGCCGATCCAGAACGACTCGATCCCGCCGGCCATGGAGGGACGCGACGTGCTCGCCTGCGCCATGACCGGCAGCGGTAAGACGGCCGCCTTCCTGCTCCCGATCCTGCACCGCTTGATCGGAAAGAAGCGCGGCGCGACGCGCGCGCTGATCCTGACCCCGACCCGCGAGCTGGCCGCCCAGATCCAGGAGCACGCCCGCGAGCTCACCGTCCACACGGCCATGTCCTCCGCGGCCGTCTTCGGCGGCGTCTCCATGGGTCCGCAGGAGCACGCCTTCCGCACGGGCGCGGACATCCTCGTCGCGACGCCCGGACGCCTGCTCGACCACTTCCGCTTCCCGTACGCGAAGCTCGACCACCTCGAGGTCCTCGTCCTGGACGAGGCGGACCGCATGCTCGACATGGGCTTCCTTCCGGACATCCGCAAGGTCCTCAAGCACCTGCCCGTCAAGAGACAGACGCTGTTCTTCTCGGCGACGATGCCGCCCCCGATCGCGCAGCTGACCCGCGAGATGTTGAAGAACCCCTTCACGGTCAACCAGGAGCGCAAGGCCGCGCCCGCCGTCGGAATCACGCAGGCCGTCTACCCGGTCGCGCAGAACCTGAAGGCGCCGCTGCTGCTCGAGCTCTTGAAGCGCGGCGAGATCAAGAACGTGCTCGTGTTCACGCGCACGAAGCACCGCGCCAACCGGCTGGCCGAGACGCTCCTGAAGAAGGGCGTCTCCTGCGAGCGCATTCACGGCAACCGCACGCAGGCGCAGCGCACGCAGGCGCTGGCCGGCTTCAAGGAGGGGCGCCACCGCGTCCTCGTCGCGACGGACATCGCCGCGCGCGGCATCGACGTCGAAGCGCTTTCGCACGTCATCAACTTCGACGTTCCCAACGTGCCGGAGGACTACATCCACCGCGTGGGCCGCACCGCGCGCGCAGAGATGACGGGCGACGCCTTCACGTTCGTATCGCCGGAAGAGACGACGGACCTCGCCGCCATCGAGCGCGAGATCGGCAAGCGCCTGCCGCGCATCACCGTGCCGGGCTTCGACTACACCCATGCTCCCGCGGAGCGCTTCGAGGTTCCCATTGCCGAGCGCATCGCCGCGATCCGGGCGCGAAAGGCCGAAGAGAGAAAGCGCGCGAAGGAGAAGGCCGAACGGCGCATCGCGCACGAGAACGCCCAGAGGGCGCGGGGACCGCAGCGCGGGGACGGGCGAGGGCCGTCGGCGCACGCGCGTCCGGCGCTGCATCCGCGGGGACCGGCTGCGGCGCAGCCGGCGGCCGGGCCGTCAGGTCAGACGCGCTGGGGGCGTCGGGGGTAAGGCCCCCCCGCCTTATTTGCCCGCGGCGCCGTAAACCGGCAGGGTTCCGATCGCGGGCGGCAGCGTCGGGCGCGGCGCCGACGGCATCGCCGGGACGGTCTGGCCCGGCAGGACCGGAAGGGGCACGTTGCGTCCGCGCGCGTAGACCTCGTGCCGGCCATTCGACTTGTACCACTCGGCGAGCGACGCGGTCTGGAACATCTCCTCGATGATCTTGCGCCAGCCCACGCCCGTGTTGTACGCGCAGAAGGAGATCTCTCCCATCTGCGTGGCGTACGGGATGATGCACATCTCGGTGCGGCGGAAGTCGTAGTTGAAGAGGTCCTGGAACCACATGCCGCCGATGAAGAACACGCGCCAGGGGTAGCGGCTCTTCTCGGCGAAGCCCAGCTTGCCGCCCGTGTGGCCGTCCATGATCTTGGCGAGGCTCCACGGCGACAGGCCCGACGGCACGCCCTCGGGGCGGAGATTTCTCAGGATGGACAGGCCCACCTGCACGGCGGTCCACTTCTTCTGGCGCCCCGAGTCGGTGATCGACTTGATGTCCGCGAGCATCCGGTCCACGTTCAGGATGGACGGCACGGTCACGGCCTTCTTGGTTTTCTCCTCGACGAGCAGCATCGTCCCGATGCCGCAGTTCGGGTGGCAGCCGCACTTGAACGAGCCCCACTCCGACTCGAGTCCCCCGAGCAGGTCCTTCAGGTCCGAGAAGGGCCCCGACGCCGAGAGCGGGTACCAGTCCCGCATGACCTCGCCGATGCCCGCCTGCGTCTTCACGTCGTGGGCGAGGTGCGAGAGCGTGTAGCGCTGGCGCGTGCGTGTCTCCTCGTCGACGTCCTCGTCGCGCCCGGTGAAGGACACGGGCTGGAACGCGACGGTGTTGACCTTGTCGATGTTCTCGATGGCGAACTTCAGGATGTCGCCGACCTGGTCGTTGTTGACGCTATTGACGATCGTCACGACGAGCGTCACGTCGATCGCGTACTTCTTGAGGTTCTCGATCGCGCGCAGCTTGACGTCGTAGAGGTTGCCAACCTTGCGGTGCTGATTGTTCTCGTTGCCGACGCCGTCGAACTGCAGGTACGCGAAACGCAGGCCCGCCTCCGCCGCCTCCCTCGCGAAGGACTCGTCCTGCGCGAAGCGAATCCCGTTGGTCGCGCACTGGACCGAGAAGTACCCGAGCTTGCGGGCGTGGCGGATCGCCGGGAGGAAGTGCGGCGAGAGCGTGGGCTCGCCGCCCGAGAACTGGACCGAGAGCTGGCGGCGCGGCTTGATCGAGGCCGCGTCGTCGAGCAGCTTCTGCACTTCTTCCCATTCGAGCTCGTGGACGTACCCGACCTGGTTCGCGTCCATGAAGCACGGGTCGCACATCATGTTGCAGCGGTTGGTCAGGTCGATCGTCAGCACCGCCCCCCGGCCGAACTTGATCGACGACGTGCCGTGCTCGTGGAGGCCGTCCTTCGGGATGACGAAGTCGCGGCCCGGGTACATGGACTCGAGGCGCTTGAAGAAGGCCGGGTCCGTGGACATGACGTCTTCGAAGTGCCCGTGCTTCGGGCAGTCCTTCTTCATGAGGATGCGGCCGTTCTCCTCGACGATCTCGGCCGGGATCTCGCCGGGCTTGCCCTCGATCAGGACTTTCCAGTCCGCCTCGCCGGAGAGGATCTGCGCCCGCACCTCGGAGACGCAGCGCGGGCAGAGCGAGTCCGTCTTGCGGGGAAAGCCGAGCGGCGGAAAGGTCTTCTCGCGCTGCTTGAGCAGCGGCGCGGGCGCCCACTTCGGCTGGAACGACCGCTCCGGAAACCGCCGATCGACCGCGCGCGCGAATCGCCAGAGGGAGTCGGCCGCGCGCTGTACCCCTGCGTACACCACTCTTCTCATTTTGAAAGTTTTTCCTTCCGCCCTTGCCGTTTGCGTGCACCCCTCGAAACGAGATCCGTTGCCCGATTCTAGCCGAAATCGCCGGGCTCCGGACCTTTGTCCAGCCCTGCCCTCAGCCGGCGTGCAACGCCTCGGCGAAACGCTCGATCGAGAAAGAAGCAAGGTTCTTGCCGGGACCGCCCGTCAGAAGGTCGGCGATGACCACCGCCGTGACCGGGGCCAGCAGGATCCCATTGCGGAAGTGGCCCGCGGCAAAGAAGAGTCCCGGCACCCGGCACGCGCCCAGGATCGGCAGCCCGTCGGGCGTTCCGGGCCGCAGGCCCGACCAGGCCGTCACGAAGCGGGCCGAGGCGATCTCCGGCATCAGGCGCACGGCCGCGGCGATCAGGCGCCCCACCGCCCCGGCCGTGACATCCTTCCTGAACCCGACGTGCTCGACCGTTGAGCCGAGGAGCACAGTTCCGTCCGCCCGCGGAACGACGTACACGTCTTCGCAGGACAAGATCGTCGAGAGCGGACGCCCCGGGAGAAGCAGCTCCACGATCTGCCCGCGCACGGGCTCGACCGGAATGGACAGCGGCAGGGAGGCGTCGAGGGCGGCCCACGCACCCGCCGCGTCCACGACGGCGTTTGCCAGGATCGTACCCGCCGCGGTCTCGATTCCCCGGCAGGCGCCACCCTCGAGGCGCAGTCCGAGGGCCGCGACGCCCGTCCGCACGCGGACGCCTCGCCGCTCGGCGAGCAGCCACGCCGCCCGGGTCAGCCGACGCGGGTCGACGACGCCCTCGTCCGGAAAGAAGACGGCGCCGGAGACCTCGGGCGACAGTCGCTCGGCGACTTCGCGCGGCAGCTCGTCCACGCGCAGCGCGGCGGCGTCGAGCCCCGCGGCCCGCTGCCACGCGAGCTGCGTGGCGCCGCCTTCGGCCGGGGCGCCCGCGAAGTCGCAGTGCAGCAGCCCCGTGCACCGGTAGCCGACATCGACGCCGGTTACCTCCTCGAGGACGCGCACCCAGGCCGGGTAGAGGCCGCGACTCTCGAGCGCGAGGTCGAAGAAGGCGTCGCGCTCGCGGGCCTCGGCCTGGGGCGCGAGCATTCCGGCGGCCGCGCCCGACGCCTCCGTCCCGGGCTCGGCGCGCTCGAGCACCATCACGTCGCGGCCCCGCGCGGCGAGCTCGGCCGCGACCGCGCAACCGATCACGCCGCCGCCGACGACGAGGACGTCGGCCCGTTCCGGGCTCATCGCGACGGCCGAAGGGGAAGGCGGATCCGGTGGCGACCGCGGAACACGTCCTGAGCAAACCGTCCGATGGCCATCGCCGCGCCGTAGCCGAGGGCGCCGCCGACGACCGCCCCGGCGACCGTGCGCACGCCGGGGCGTCTCGGAAATACGCGCCGCAACAGGTGCACGATGCCCTGCCGCAAGAGCTCCGAGGCGACCCCCGCGCCGGCGCCGGCCCCGATGCCGGCCGCGCGGTCGCGCCCGGAAGGGGCGTGGCCATAGAGCGCGGAGAGCGACAGGACGAGCCGGTTCAGCGCGACTGCCTGGTACGCGAGATCGGCGCCGAAGGGCATGGCGCCGAAAAATGCGGCCGGGCCGGTCAGGATCCCGCTCGCCGCCGCGCACTTGAGCGCGGCCCTGCGGATCAGGCGGCCCGCCAGCTCGTCGCGCGAGGCCTTCGGATGGCGCCGGCGCAGCCTCCGGATCTCCTGCGCGACGCGCTCCCGGTCCGTCTCGTCGAGGACCACGCGGGCGAGGGCCGTGTACACGGGGAAATTCTATAACCCCGTGCTATGTTTCGCCCGATTCGGAAAGGAGTTTCCCAGTGAAAATACGCACCGCCATCGCTCTCATGCTCGCCTGCGCCCTCCCGCTCGCCGCGCAGGCGGCGAAAGGAAAGGGTAAGAAAGTGGCCCCCGACTACGCCAACACGATCGCGACGCTGCAGACGGACCTCGGAGACATCCAGATCAAGTTCTTCTACGACAAGGCCCCCAAGCACGTCGAGAACTTCATCGACCTGTCCAAGTCGGGCTTCTACGACGGCACCTTCTTCCACCGCGTGATCCCCGGCTTCATGATCCAGGGCGGCGACCCGAACACGAAAAAGCCCGAGACCCCGTCGACCCAGTACGGCACGGGCGGCAACGGCTCCAACCACGTCAAGGCCGAGTTCAACGACACGCCGCACAAGCGCGGGATCGTGTCGATGGCCCGCTCGTCGGACCCGAATTCCGCCTCCTCGCAGTTCTTCATCGTCGTCAAGGACTCGAACTTCCTCGACGGCCAGTACTCGGCCTTCGGCGAGGTGATCTCGGGTATGGACGTCGCCGACAAGATCGCCAACGCTCCCCGGGGCGCGAACGATCGGCCGAACCAGCCGGTCCACATCAAGAAGGTGATGCTCTCGCAGGCGAAGAGCACGAGCTAGGGTCACGCTGTCGCCTTCGGACGTGGCCGGCCTCGAAGCGCTGGCCCGTCAGACGCACCTCTCTCCCGTCTCCATCGAGGCGCTGGCCGGCGACGTCGGCCGGCGCCGCTACTTCCGGATCGCGCTCGACGACAACCGGACCGTCCTCGGCGTCGTCTATCCGGCGGGCGAGGACGAATCCCGGCTGCGCTGGGGCAGCGCCCGCGCGCTACTCGCTCCCTGCGTGCGGGTCCCCGCGTTGATCGCCGACGACGGCCGGGGAAACCAGATCGTGGAGGACCTCGGAAACGACGACCTCGCGGCGCTCTGCGCGGCCGCGCCCGCCGAACGCCCCGCGTGGCTGTCGCGCGCGGCCGACGCCGCCGCGGCCATCGCGGAGCTTCCGGATCCCGGCATCAACGCGCCCTTCGACGCGGCGCTCTTCCGGCGCGAGCTCGATCTCGCCCGCGAGGCCGTCTTCGATCTCTATCTCGCGGAGCCCCTTTCCCGTTCCGATCGCGCGGCGCACGACGCCTTCGCCGCGGCGCTCGTGGAGGAAATCCTCGGGCACCCCTCCGCGCTCTGCCACCGCGACTTCCACGGCAACAATCTCTTCGCCGCGGGCGACCAGGTGGCGATCATCGACTTCCAGGACCTGCGCCGCGGGCCGGACACGTACGACCTCGCGTCCCTGCTCTGGGAGCGGACGACGCTCGACTGGATGGACGACGGGCAGGCCGCCGCCGTCGTCGAACGTTTCGCCGAAAAGCGGGGCGTCGAAGCGGCCGCGCTCGGCGCGCGGCTGCGGCGGGTCCTGCTCCAGCGTGCATGGAAGGTGTGCGGCACGTTCGCCCGCGCGGTCGCCAACGGCAGGGGCGAGACGTACCGCCGCTACCTGCCGGGCGAGCTCGCGCTCGTGCGGCGCCTGCTCGGAGATTCCCCCGAGGACCGCCGATTCGGCGAGGTCCTGGAGTCCCGCGCGCGCTCCGGTCTGTTAAGCTGAGGCCCGCGGGACGGGGTCCACGAAGAAGGAGACAACGATGTTCGGCTCACTCGGCCTCCCGGAGCTTCTCGTCATCCTGCTCATCGTGATCATCATTTTCGGGGCCAACAAGCTCCCGCAGCTCGGCAAGGGCATCGGCCAGGGCCTGAAGAACTTCAAGGACTCGGTCAAGGGCGAGGACCCGCCGCAGGACAAGCCGAAGCCGTAGTCGGGCTCGCCTTCCCGCCGGGCGAAAAACCCCAGTTTCTCCCGTCCGGCCCCACTTCCACGTTCGTCATCCGGGGCGCAGCGAAGGATCCCTTCAGGCGCCGGGGATGGGGGTTTCTTGAGGGGAAACGAAAAAGCCTTACCCGAACACCCGGGATCCTTCGCGCCTCTCGGCGCTCAGGAGGACCGCGCGCGTAAACGGCGCGCGGTCACTTCTTCTTGGAGATGTCGGGGGAAACGCGGACGCGCTCGCGCGGCAGACGGATGTTGAGGATGCCGACCTTGTTGCGCAGCGTGTTGCGGTGAATGCCGAGGGAGCTCGCCGCGCGGCCGAGGTTGCCGGAGCTCCTCTTCACTGCTCCGACGATGTACTTCTTCTCGAACTCCTTCGTGGCGAGATCGAGCGAAATCCCATGTGCCAGGAGCTCTTCGATAATTTCCTGGAGCTGCCCATCCAGATTCACGATACCCCTCCCCGAAATCAGCGAATGCGAAACGCAAAACGGAAGAGGGGCGCATCTTAGCAAAGGGAAAAAGGAAGCGGTAGTGCGCGGGAATCTTTCTTCCGGATCGCGCGCGCGTGCCGTTCCTAAAGTTCCCGTGCCAGAGCGTGGACCGGTTACCCGGCCGGCCTCGTCCCGGCCAAAAAAAAGAAGAGGCGCACGGCGCCTCTCCTGATTTTTTCCGGGCAAATGGAAGCCGGCCTTATTTCAACTCGACCTGATCCCCGATCTCGATCAAGCGGCTCGAGTCGATGACCCGGGCCATGGCCCAGCGGTCCCCGATGTAGAGAATCGCCAGGTCGCCGAGGTAGGTGCGCGGAACCGAGACGCCGGGCGCGGGCGGCTTGTACATCCAGTAGGAGCCCTGCGGCCGCAGGCCGTAGTCCGAGCCGCTGGCGTAGCGGAAGACCGAGAGCTGGTCGCCCGGCTGCACGCCCTCGGCCAGGCCGAGGTCGATCATGACGTCGGTGCCCGTTCCGACGGCCACGACGCCGTCCCGGGTCATGACGATGCGTCCATGCGGCTTGCCGGTGTCCGGGTCGCAGATGGCCGCGGACGGCTGCCGGCGGCCGAGCGGGATCGGCACGGGCTCGTAGGGCTTCAGGAAGGACCCCATCGGGATGTCCGTGCAGGCAAGAGTCACCCGCACGATCGCCGTCCGCCCTTCGAGACAGACGAGCACGGCCCGGCCCCGGTATTGATAGAAGCGGCCCATCGGAGCGGCCGAAATGGGGTGGTAGACGACGTCGCCCGGGGTGACGAGCCAGAACTCGTCGCCCGCCTTCATGCCGCGGTCGTAGCCGCCGTCCAGGTACAGCAGGTTGTTGTCGGTGAAGTCTTCCTGCTCGGCCTCGTTCTCGGCCCCGATGACCTTGGCGACGAACTGCTCGCTCTCCGGTCCGATGTAGCCGAAGCAGGAGACCTCGTCCTCGTATCCGAGCGCCTGGGGTGCCGCGTCCGTGGTCTGGGGCGCCGAGGCAGCCTCGATCCGGGTGATCCCGGGCGGGGCCTGGGCAAGTCCGCCCCCGGAGAGCTCCGGCGCCTGCTGAGCGAGAAGAGTGGCCACCCCTGTCGTAAGGAGAAGGGCCATTGGACCGGCAAAGCGAACGGGGAGACGCATGGCGACTCCTTAAAAAATACGGATATTCGCGGTTTCTAGCCTAAAATCTACTGGTTTTCGGGCTTTGTGTCAACCACCGCGGCCGCCGTCGGAGCCTTTTCCACCGTTTTGCCGCCCATTCTGGACTTCGCCTTGCGGGCGAACTTGCTCTGGGGGAACTCCTCCACGACCCTGGCGTAGTAGCTCCGCGCCTCCTCCTTGCGCCCGAGCCGGTCCAGGGCCGTGGCCTGGTAGTAGTAGAGCTTGTCCTTGTCCGCGTAATCGGGAAAGCGCTGCTCGACCTCGATGAAGCGGGACAGGGCGGCCGCCGTCGAGCCCTTGCGCAGGTAGAAATACCCGACCCCGAAGTCGTGCTCGGCGAGCAGGTCGGTCAGCCTGCGGATCCGTTCCCGGGCTGCCCCGGCGTAGCCCGAATCCGGGAACTCCCGGATCAGGGCCCGGTACTGCTCGATCGCCTCCTTGGTGGCCGTCTGGTCCCGGTCCGGCTTCTCGTGCTCCTTGTCCGAGCAGAGGGCGAACTGGTAGCGGGCATAGTCGCGGCCGGGCGCTCCGGGGTACCGGTTGATGTAGTCGCGATAGCGGTAGCGCGCTTCCGTGTAGCTGGTCGTCGTCTTCTGCTGAAAGTAGGAGTCCGCCACGAGCAGGAGGGCTTCCCGGCCGACTGTCTCGTTGGGATAGGTCTCGAAGACGTAGTTCAGGTACTTGCGGCCCTGGTCGTACTTCTTGGCGGCGATGAGCGCCTTGCCCTTGGCGAAGAGGTCTTCCTTGGGCTGAGTGAGCAGCTCCTGGGTGATCTTGTCGGGCTTCTTCGCACCCGTGGTCGAACAGGCCGGGAAGAGGACCATCGCGAGCGCGAGGACACCACAGACCCCCGCCCCCGTGAGCCTCTTCATGGAGCTTCTCAAACCCGCGCCGCGAGCGACGCGGCCTCCCGCAGCCGCCCGATTGCGGCAGCCGGGTCCGCATGTCCGTACACGGCCGTCCCGGCGACGAGGATTTCGGCGCCGGCCGCCGCCAGCGGCGCGGCATTTCCGGCGTCCACTCCCCCGTCGACCTCGATCGCGAGGCTGCTGCCGGCCTCCCGGGACTCGATGCGAAGGCGCCGCACCTTCTCGACCGAGGGCGCGAGGAACTTCTGGCCTCCCCACCCCGGATTGACCGACATCACGACCGCGTAGTCCAGGTCCTGCCAGGCCGAGGCGAGCATCAGCGACGGCGTGGCGGGATTGAGCGCCGCGCCCGCCTTTGCCCCGCCCCGCCGGATCGTGTCCAGGCAGCGCTGCAGGTGGCGCGTGGATTCGACGTGGACAGAGACCCAGTCGGCGCCCGCGTCGAGGTACTCGGGGAGACTGCGCTCCGGGTTCTCGATCATGAGGTGGACGTCGAGCGGCAGGCGCGTGGCCTTGCGCAGGGCCCGAACGACGGGCGGCCCGATCGTCAGGTTCGGCACGAAGTGGCCGTCCATGATGTCCACGTGGATGAGGTCGGCCCCGCCGGCTTCGGCCATCGCCAGCGCCTCCGCGAGGCGCGCGAAGTCGGCCGAGAGCAGCGACGGGGCGATGCGCACTTTCATGACTTCGGGGCCGCGGTGCCGCTCTCGGCCGGCCGCGACACGGTCAGGGAGACCACCTCGCGGTTGGAGAGCGGATACCCCGCCGGGGGAAACTGCTTCAGGATCGTGTTCGGCCGGACGCCCTCGTAGGCCTCGTAGCGCGCGCTGCCGACGCGGAAGCCGAATTTCTCCAGCCGCTCCTTGACCGCCTGCGCGTCCTTGCCGACGAAGTCGGGCATGACGATGCGCGCGTCGGGAGCGCCGCGGCTCATCAGCGCCCGTACGGCCTCGCCCTTGGTGGCGGGAGCCTCAGCCTCGGGATCCTGCGCGACGATGCCCTGGGGCGCCACCGGATCGCGGTACCAGGAGACGGGGCCGAGCTCGAGCGATTCGCGCGCGAGCTTCAACGCGGCGGCCCGGGGCGCCAGGCCCGTCAGCTCGGGCACGCGCAGCTCGCGGGCGCCGAGCGACAGGACGATGCGCACGGACTGCATGGGCTTGGCGAGCGAGCCCCCCTCGGGCTGCTGCAGCAGCACGCGTCCGCGGGCCACCCGCTCGTCGTACCGCGCGCGGCTGCCCTGCTCCTCGAGATGGAGGCCGACGGCGCGGGCGGCGAGCCGGGCTTCCTCGGGCGTCTTGCCGGTCAGGTCCGGGACGGTCACCGAGCGGCCCACGATCGCCTGCCGGAAGCCGAACCACAGGCGCCCACGAAGACGGTCGCCAGCAGGGCGCCGTAAAACAGGCGAAAGAGAAGCCGCATCACAGCGGGAAGTTAACACGGGATGGTACCCTCGAGAGGCCAGGAAGGCGGCAGACGCGGCAGGGGCCGCGCGCCCGAGAGGAGCCGACGAGGTGTCGTCGAAAAACGAAGCCGACTTCGAGAGGCCGGACTGGTTCGCGGACAAGCGGTTCCGCAAGGCGGACCTCCACTGCCACTCGGTCTACTCGACCTTCAAGTACTTCCGGATCGCCAACACGCGCGATTCCTACAACCGCCCCGAGGAGGTCTACCGCCTCGCCAAGGAGCGCGGGATGGACTTCGTCACGATCACCGACCACGACTCGATCGACGGCTGCCTGGCTCTGCTCGACCGGCACCCGGACCTCGAGGACTTCTTCATCTCCGAGGAGGTCGAGACCTGGTTTCCGGAGACCCGCCAGCGCATCCACGTCAACGTCTTCGACATCGACGAGAAGCAGCACGACGAGATCTCGCGCCGCAGGCGCAACATCTACGACCTGCACGAGTACCTGCGCGAGGAAAACATCATCGCGTCGGCCAACCACATGTTCCAGAACTACCGGATGCGCAACTCCCCCCGCCGCTACTTCGAGGAGATGCTCCGGATGTTCGACATCTTCGAGGTCAAGAACGGCGCGATGACCTCGCAGCACAACCGGCTCGTCGAGGACCTCATGGCCGTCGTTCGCGAGAAGCGCGGCGCGGTCTCGCTCGTGGCCGGCTCCGACGCGCACACGCTCGCGCCGCTCGCCCGCGTGTACACGGTGGCCGAGGCCGAGACCGTCCCCGAGTTCCTCGCGAAGATCCGCACCGGCGCCTGCTTCGTCTGGGGAGTGGAGATGGGCTTCCGGATGCTCCTTTCGGACGTCTACCGCATGGTCTTCAAGTACTACGGCAGCGTCCTCGACTGGAAGAACCCGGACTTCTCCGGGGCCGAGAAGGCCCGCCACCTCGCCCTGGCCGCCTTCGGCGCTCCCTTCTCCGCCGCCGGCGTGCCGCTGGCCGTCACGACGCTCAACTACCTCAAGCAGATCTTCGTGACGAAGACGGTCGGGCAGGAGCTGCTGGATCACTGGGAAGGGAAAGACGAGCCGAGCTAGGCGGATACAATCTTCGCCTTGCTCCCCCGCCGATCGAAGTTCGACCCCGTCGCCATCGCCCTCCTCGGCTCCGCCCTTCTCGCCGCGCTCGCGCTCTGGCACGTGCCCTGGAGCCAGGGGCTCGAGCGGCCGCGCACGCTCTATGACCACAGCAGCGCGGCGGCCGTCGCCCCGGCCTACGCGCTGCTGACGGCGGCCGCGCTCGGAATCCCGCGGGGCGCTTCCGTCGTGGTGCGCGCCGAGCCGCCCGACGCGGCGATGGAAATGTGGTACCACCGCTTCGCCGTCGCGCTGCTGCCCGGCCGGCGCGCGATCCCGTCGGCACTCTACGGCACGTTCCTCGCGCCCGAGGTCTGGAAGGACGCGGAGTACCTCGTCGTCGTCGGCCCGAAACCGAGCCCTGCGCCGGGCCGGCTGCTCTTCGAAACGCGGGACGGCAGCGTCTGGCTGCGGGACCGCTGATGGACGGCGCGACCTGGCTCGCCGCTCTCCTGATTCTGCCCGCGGTGGGAGCGCCATTGCTCGCGCATCGCAGCTTCGGCCGCTTCCCGTTCTGGAGCCGCGTCGTCCTCTCCGGGGCGGCCGGCGCCGCGCTCCTCTCCTTCGCGATGACCCTGTTCACGCTCGCGGGCCGAGCGTGGGGCGTCGCCGCCGTCGCGGCCACCGCGGCGCTGCTCGCCTCGGGGGCTCGCGCCCTGCTGCGCGGCGAGCCCGCGACGGAAGCCCCCGAGCCGGCGCGACCGGACGCGGCGGAGCGGATTGCCGGCGTGGTCGCCACCATCGCGGTCCTCGCGGCCCTCCTCGCCACGCTCGGGGGCGCGGCAACCTCCGTCGATCTCGTCTTTTTCTGGGGGGCCAAAGCGCAGCAATTCGCCGCGGCCCGAGGCGTCGACATGGAGTTCCTGCGCAACCCGGCCCACCAGTACATGCACCCCTACTACCCGCCGCTCGTGTCGAACGTCTTCGCCGCCGCGACGATGACGGCCGGACGCTTCGTCTGGACCGCGGCCGCGCTCACGTTTCCCCTCACCCTCGCCGCCCTGGCGGCCGCGCTGCCCGGCGTGTTGCGCGGCCAGACGACCGCCCGCGCGGCGGCGGCGACGTCGGCCCTCGTCGTCGCGACGCTCGCGTGCGTCGGCAGCCAGGCGGACATCGCCGGCAACGCGGACATGCCCCTCTACCTGTTCGAGACCCTGGCGATGGCCCTGCTGCTGCGGCGGGACACCGCGGGCGCCTCCGGGGACCTGCTCGCGGGAATCCTCTTCGCCGCCGCGTCGACCGCCAAGGTCGAGGGCCTGCCCTTCGCGATGGCCGCGACCGCGCTCGCGCTCTGGCTTCGCGGCGGCCGCCCGGCCGAGCGCGCGAAGGCCGCCCTGCGCCTGCTCGGTCCGACCGCGCTCGCGCTCTCGGCGTGGTTCGCATTCGGCATCTCGCGCAGGCTCTTCTCCGAGTACTCGGAGTACGGCCGCCTCTTCGAGATCCACCTGGAGCACGCGGCCGGCATCGTCGCCGAGATCGCGAAGTCGCTCGCGGCAACCGGGCGCGGGCTGGCATACACGATCCCCCTCCTCTGTCTCCTCGGCGCCGGGCGCCGCGGGCGCGCCGCGGCGCTCCCGCTCGGAACGGCCGCCGCGCTCGCCGGGTTCATCGTCTTCACGTACCTGCACGCCGCGGGAGACCCCGCGCAGTGGATCGGCTGGTCCGCCCCGCGCGTCTTCGCCCCGGTGCCGGTGATGTTCGCGCTCGCGGCCGCGTGCCGGAAGGACGCATGATCCCGCCTGACGCCGATCCGACCGCCCGCTCGCCGCGCCCCTGGCTGATCGCCGCATTCGCACTGTGCTGCTTTCCGCTCGTCGCGCGCACCACGCACACGCTCGACGAGCAGGTCTTCCTGGCGATCACGCCGCTCGACCGGACCGACGGCAATCGCGCCGAGCAGTGGGCGTTCCTGGAGTCCTGCCGTCCCCACCTGCCGCCGAGCCCCGTGTTCACGATTCTGGCGAAGGATCCGGAGACGTCCATGTCGCTCTTCATGATGTCGATCGGCGCGTACCCCGACAGCCTTCCGCTCCCGACGACGTACTACCGGATGCCGACGCCGGAGGTTGGGCGGCAGGCCGACTTCGTGCTCGCGTACCGGCGGCTGCCACCCGCCGACTGGAACCTGCGCCTGGTCGCCCGGGTCCGGCACGGCGCGGTCTACGCGCGCGTGCCCACGCCATGAGCTGGCCCACTTTTCTCGCCGCGGTCCTCGCGCTTCCCGCGCTCGGAGCGGGCGCAGCGTTTCATCCGTCGGTGCGGTCCGAAAGTCCGCTCGCGCGGCTCGCCGCGGCGCTCGCCCTGGGAACCGTCGCCCTCACGCTGACGGGCCTCGCGCTGACCTGGGCGTCCGTGAAGTGGAGCCTCGCGGCACTCGCGGCACCGCCACTCGGCGTCTCGCTCGCACTCGGCCTGTCCTGGGCGCGTCGCCCGGCGCCGCCGCGGCGTCCCGGCCGGCCCTCGCGCGGCATCGCGCTCGCCGCGAGCGCCATCGCCGCGCTCTCGCTCTTCTTCCTGTTCTGGACGCTCGTGACCGAGGGCGCCACGTCCGTCGACTACCTCTTCTTCTGGGGCGTCAAGGCCGCGCGATTTGCGGCCGTGCGCGGCATCGACACGGCCCTGCTCGGCTGGACGTACTTTGGCCATGGCGTGCCCGACTATCCGCCGAGCGTGCCGACCGTGCAGGCCTGGGGAGCGCTGGCAGCGGGCCATCTGCCGTGGCGGTTCGTGCCCGTCTGCTCGCTGCTCTGGATAGCGGCGGCGGCGCCGCTCGTCCGCGCGCTTCTTCGCCGGCGCTTGCCCGACGACGCGGCGGCGGCCGTCGCGTGCTTCTGGATCGCGGCGACCTCGATCACGATGGCGCAGTCGTACTCGGGCGGCAACGCGGAGGCCCAGCTGCTGTTCTTCGAGACGCTGGCCGTCGTCGCGCTGCTCGTCGAGGACGCCGGCGCGAGCCGGTTCCTGCCCGCCCTGATGCTCCTGGGGGCGGTGCTCACGAAAGTCGAGGGCTCGGCGGCGGCGATCGCGATCGTCGCGGGGGCGGTTCTGCGCGACCTGCTCGAGCGGCGCGGCGGGGCCCTGCGCCGCGCGATGCCGCTCGTCCTCGCGCCCGCGGCGGGCCTCTCGGCGTGGTTCGCCTTCCAGCGGCACTTCGGGCTTGCGGTCGGATTCCGGTCCCACGGCCCGCTGACGGCCGTGAGCGCCCGCTTCCTGCCGACGATTCTGGGCGAAGGGCTGCGCAATCTCGACGCCGGGACACTCTGGCTTTCCTGGGCGATTCCGATCGCGTTCCTGCTCGCGGCGCGCCCGGACTTGCGGCGCCTCCTGCCGGCGCTCGCGCTCATCGGGGGACTCTGCGGGTTTCTCGTCTTCGACTACATGCACGACACCGAGGACCCGGCCCAGCGGATCGGCTGGACGACGCCGCGCGTCTCTCAGTCCGCGCTCTCCGCCTGCATCCTCGCCGCCGGGCTCGCGTGGTTCGGCGCGACGCCCCGCGGGCGGCAGGTCAGCGCGGCGCCGGCGTCGCCGCCAGCGCCGTAGCCAGCGGACGGCGCGCGCGGGCCCGATCGGCGGCCCCTCCCGCCGCAAGCGCGAGCGCCCGCTCGAGGCCGAACAGGACGCAGAGCGCGACGAGTCCGGCGCGGGCCCGCCTCTCGCGCGACAGGACCCCGACGAGAACGATCGCGGCGGCGATCGGGACCATCCGGATCGCGGCCATGCCGAAGTCTGGACCCTGCAGCGCCGCGCGGGCTCCCGCCGCCGCCACTCCGGCCGCCCCGAACAGGAACGCCGGGCCGCCATCCCCGTCCCACAACCTCTGCGCGCCCAGCGCCGCGAGCACGGCGAGCACGAGCGCGTCGAGCGCTCCGCATGCAACATGCCCCGCGCCCGGCGACGAGCGCCACTCCAGCAGCGCGCAGGCGACCGCCAGGCCGAGCAACGCCCAGCGCGCCCGCGCGCGCGAAAAGGCGCCCGCGACCGCGAAGGGCAGGAGCAGCGACGGCACGAGCAGGCCTCCCGTCCCGCCCTCGGAGAGCGCGTCCGTCCGAAACACCGGGTCGGACAGAGCCCAGGCCGCCGCGCCGAGCAGGGCCGGGACACGCGCGCATCCCAGGGCTCTGCAGAGGAGAAACCCGGCGCCGAGCACGGCGCCGAGACACAGGACCGGGACGATCGAAACCATCCAAGTGTTCTACGCACCGGCCGGCGCCGACGTCGTGCCGCTTCGTCCGGTCAGGCCGGGCGGCGGCGCGCGGCGGCGAGAGCGAGCGCGATGCAGATCACGGAGCCCGCCGAGAAGGATGCGAGGCCGAGCACCCACGAGGCCGGCCGGTAAGTCAGGCGCACGGCGCGGCGTCCGGGCTCGAGCCAGAACCCGACGAAGGCGTGGTCGACCGTCTCGAGCGGCAGCGCGCGCCCGTCCGACTCGGCGGTCCAGCCGGACCAGTCCGGCAGCGAGGTCGCGACGAGGGCGCGGGAGGAGACCGCCGCCTCGACGACGAGGTCGGGACCCGATTCGCGCAGGCGCAGCGCGGCCTCGCCGTTTGCCTGCTCCGCAGGCCCGGCACCGGCGAGAAACGCGGTTGCGGCGAAATCCTCGACGGCCGCCATCGCGGCCAGCCGCGCGCCGGCGTCCGGGACGCGGCGCAACGCGCGCGGGACGAATGCGCGCGGCAAGACGCCGGGATTGGCGAAGATCGCGAGCTCCGGTCCGCGCGCCTGCTCGCGCCATCCCTCCGGCACCGGATCGCCGGGCGCGCCGATCGCGTAGCCCACGTTCAAGAGCGACAGGAACGGACGCGACGACGCGAGATCGTTCACGCGATTGAAGGACGCCGGCTGCGCCTGCGACCACAGGGCGAGCGTGTCCGCGAACCGGTCGAGCACGAGGGATTCGTAGCCGCGCACGTCCTCGACGCCGTAGAGCGCCGCGGCGTTGGGTCGGAAGATGTCGCCGCGGGCCACGACGCGCGGCGGCGCGCCACCGATCGGCAGCGCGAGGAGCGTCGGCAGGGGTGCGGCCAGCGTCGGCGCCGGAAGCGTCGGATAGGTGCCACGCATCTCGAGGAACCGCTGCCCGACCAGGAGCACGAGGGCGGCCGCGGCTGCGCGGGTCCCCGTCGGCTTCGCGGTGAAGACCAGCGCGAGAGCGAGAAGCGGCGCGATCTCGAAGGCGAGGCCGCTCCACGCGAACTCCGGCGACAGGCCCCGCGACGCGAACATCGGCCGCGCGGCCAGGAATGCGGCGAAGAGAACGATCGCGCACGCCCCGCTCGCGCGCGCGAGGGACCGGGTCTCGCCGCCCGTCTCGAGGTGATGCGTCCCGAACGCCGCCAGACCCGCGACGCCGAGCCCGGCGAGAAAGACCAGCCGGTAGTTCAGGGCCAGAGAGAACCCGGGCAGGCGCGTGGTCAGGTCCATGACGCCCGGAAAGCTCGCGCCGTATGCGAGGCCCGCGAGAAGGAAGGCGAGGAACATCGCGCGGCCCCGGGCGGCCGGGCGCGCGGCGAACGCGAGGCACGCGAGGGGGAAGAGCACCGCGCCCGCGTACCCGATGGGCATGCCCGACCCGTCATCACGCTTCTCATCGACCGGGCTCTTTCCGTAGATGCCGTGGGCGAATGGCAGGACGTCCGGGAGCAGCCGCGCCGCCGCCGCGCCGATCGACACCGACTGCCGGCCCGTCCCCTCGACGGCCTGGCGGCGCGCGCGGTACTCGGCCGACTGCGGGATCGCCTCGAGCAGCGGAAAGAGCTGCGGTCCGCTCAGGAGAAGGGCGAGGCCTCCCGCGGCCAACGACATCCCGACCGCGCGCGGCCGCTGCCGCCGCGCGGCGCCCGCGAGCTCCCAGAGGAAGTACACGCCGCCGGCCGCGACCGAATGAAAAAAAGATTCGGGATGGCCGCCGCAGAACGACAGCCAGAGCGCGGCGACGGTCAGGCCCATCGCGGCGGGGCCGGGCGCGCGCGACAGACGCCGCAGCCCGAGCAACATGAGCGGGAACGTCGCCGTCGAGGGGCCGACGCTCCAGCCGTTCCAGAAAACCACGTACGTCGAGAACCCCCAGCCGACGGCGCCGACGAGCGCCGCGCGCGCGCCGAGGCCGAAGTCGCGGAAGAAGAGAAAGCCCGAGAGCAGGCCGAGAAATAGAGTGAACGTGCACGAGAACGTCCACGAAAGCGGCAGGGGCAGCCAGATCCCCATCCACGTCGACGGATGCAGGACGCCCGCCTGCGCGGTTCCGAGCAGGGGGCCGCCCGCGAGCACGAACCGATTCCAGAGCGGCAGCCGCCCGTGCGCCAGGCTCTCCCGCACCGCCGCGCGCCAGGGCAGATTCGCGAAGGCGAGGTCCGAAAGGATCGGGTTCTGCGGAACCCTCGGGCTCAGCGTCTTCCATGGATCCGCCGCGAAATAGAGGTCCGACGGCCCGTAGAGCTCGCCGAGGAGCATGGCCTTGCCGGTGAAGACGAGAGGAAGCAGAGCCAGCAGGAGGCCCGCCCGCGAGGAGATCGGCGCGACGTAGCGCCGCGCCAGCCAGACCGCGGCCGCCGCCGCGGCCGCGTAAGTCAGCCAGAGACCGAGGGTTTCGATCCCCGAATTCTAGCCGACGCCCGGCGCACGCTTCAGAACGGCCACCACCCCGTCGGCAGATTCTTGGCGAGGTCGTTGTAGAGCACGACGGCCAGCAGCGCGAGGATCATCACGAAGCCGACCTGCAGGATCCGCTCCTTGACACGCAGCGAGAAGTCGCGCCGGACGATGCTCTCGAGGCCGAGCAGGAAGAGGTGCCCGCCGTCGAGCACGGGAATCGGCAGGAGATTGAAGATCCCGAGCTGCAGCGAGATCGCGGCCATCAGCGCCACGAGCGGCACCGCGCCCGTGCGCGCCGCTTCCCCGGAGAACTTCGCGATGTCGAGCGGGCCCGACATGGACTTCATGCTCGCGTGGCCCCGCAAGAGGCGCCCGAGGACCGAGAGCGTCATGCGAAAGTCCGTCTCCACGCGGCGCCAGCCCTCGACGACGGCCTGCTTCAGCGGGAAGCGCTCCAGCACCTCCGGCAGGTCCGGGCCGACCTTGACGCCCACGCGCCAGGTGTCGCCTTCCTTTTTCGGCCGGACGGACGCCGTCGCCTTCACGCCTCCGCGCTCGTATGCGATCGGGAACGGGCCCGGCGCGTTTTCCTGGACGGCCGCGATGAACCGGTCCTGCATCTCGGTCGGGCCGCCGCGGATGTCGTGCCCGGCTACCGCAAGGATCACGTCGCCCGTCTTCAGTCCGGCGGCCTCGGCCGCGCCCCCGGCGACGACCATGCCGATGCGGCCGCGCAGGTCCTTGCCGACCTCCGGGTAGACCCCGGCGTCGCCGATGTCGTACTTCCCGGTCGGCTTCGGGGTGAAGCTCGTGAAGATCCCGGAGCCCGCGCGGTCGACCTCGACCTCGAGCTTCTCGCGGGCGTTCATCGCGAGGATGTACTGGGCGTCGCGCCAGCGGGGCGTGTGCGTCCCGTTGATCGTCACGAAGCGGTCGCCGGCACGGATCCCCGCCGTCGCCGCCGCCGAGCCCGGCTCGACGTAGCCGATCACGGCGGGCGCAAGCTCGTAGCCGGGCACCTCGACACCGATCACGAAGACCGCGGTGTGGAGTCCCAGGGCCAGGAGGATGTTCATCGTCGGCCCGGCGAGCAGGACGAGCCCGCGCTGCCAGCGCTTGCCGACCGGAGGCGCTTCCTGCGAGGTGCCCTCCGTCACGGTGGATTCGTCGGGCCCGAGCCCGATGACCCGGACGTAGCCGCCGAGGGGAATCGCCGAGACGCGGTAGTCGGTGCCGCGCCACTTCTTGCCGAAGAGCCGCTTGCCGAACCCGACGGAGAAGACCTCGACCGGGAATCGGAAGAACTTCGCGACGGCGAAGTGGCCGAACTCGTGGGCCACGACGAGGACCGACAGGACGACGATGAGGGCCAGGGTGTTGCTGAGGATCGTCAAGAAAGCTCCTTCGAGAGAAGACTTACCGGGAAGTGACCGCGGCCGGCCGGCGGCGGACGAGGCCGGACGCCGTCTGGCGCGCGGCGCGATCGACGTCCTCTGCTTCCTCCAGGCTCGCGGGGGCGGCCTTACGGCCCGTGGATTCCATGGTTGCCGAAACGACGTGAACGATGTCGGTGAAGGAAATCTTCCCCTCCAGGAAGGCGGCGACGGCGACCTCGTTGGCGGCGTTCAGGACGGCCGGCATGGCGCCCCCGGCGTCGAGCGCCTGGCGGGCGAGGACGAGGGCCGGGTACCGGCGGGGGTCCACGTCGAAGAAGTCGAGGCGGGACAGGGCCACGAGGTCGAGGCGCCCGAAGTCGTTTGGCAGGCGCTCCGGATACGACAGCGCGTAGACGATCGGGAACTTCATGTCGTTCTTCGCCAGCTGTGCCACGAGCGAGCCATCCACGAACTCGACGAAGGAGTGGATGAGGGACTGCGGATGGATCACCGCGTCGATCCGGTCACCCGGCAGGCCGAAAAGGAAGTGCGCCTCGATCACCTCGAGGCCCTTGTTCATCATCGTCGCCGAGTCGATCGTGATCTTCGGCCCCATCTTCCAGGTCGGATGCGCGAGCGCGTCGTCGATGGTGATCGCGTCGAACGTCTCGAGGCGCCGCTCGCGGAAGGGACCGCCCGAGGCCGTGAGCACCAGGCGGCGGGCCTCGCCGGGCGCGCCCGCGCGCAGGGCCTGGTGGATCGCGCTGTGCTCGGAGTCGACCGGGATCAGCTCCGCGCCGCTCTTCTTCGCCTCGGCGAGGATGAGCTCGCCCGCGACGACGAGCGGCTCCTTGTTCGCGAGGGCGAGGCGCTTGCCGGCCTTGACCGAGGCATAGGCCGAGCGCAGCCCGAGCGCGCCCACCAGTCCCCCGACGACCGTGTCCGCGTCCGGGTGACAGGCGGCCTCGTCGAGGCCCTCCATGCCGGAGACGACCCGGCAGCCGAGCCCGGCCGGCAGCATCTGAGCCAGACGTGGCACGTCCTCAGCGCGGTCGATCGAGACGAGCTTCGGCCGGAACCGCGCGGCCTGCTCGGCGAGCTTTTCGATCGAGCGCCCGGCCGCCAGCGCCACCACCCGGAACCGGTCCGGCATGGCCGCCACGACGTCGAGCGAGGACCGTCCGATCGAGCCGGTCGAGCCCAGAATGGAGAGGGTTTTCATGACCAACGGGTCATTATATTGAGGATGCCGGCGCAGCGGAGCTATCTCCAGGCGATGAAGGCCGCCACGACCGGCCCGGCGAAAAGCAGCGAGTCGATCCGGTCGAAGAACCCGCCGTGGCCGGGCAAAAATGTCCCGGAATCCTTGACCCCGGCGCCCCGCTTCCAGAGCGATTCGACGAGGTCGCCGAACTGACCGGCCGTCGAGGCCAGGGCCCCGGCGAAGGCGCCCGAGACTGGCCCGAGCTCGGGAAGGAACCACCAGGACCCCGCGACGGCGCCGAAGAGCGTCGCGCCGACGAATCCGGCAATCGATCCTTCCCACGACTTTTTCGGCGAGACGACCGGGGCCAGCCGGTGGGCGCCGAAGCGCCGGCCGAAGTAGTACGCGCAGGAATCGCACACCCAGACGAGCAGCAGGAGGAACAGCACCGCGCGGGGCGAATAGTCGCGCAGGTAGCAGAGCGTCGTCGCCGGCAGCGCCACGGACATCACGCCGAACGCCGTCGTGCCCGCTCCCGCGAGCGCGTCGGCCGGCGGAACCCTGGCCAGCAGCGGAGCGAGGGCGCAGAGCGCGATGCCGAAGAGGATCAGGGCGAACCAGCCGCCCGGCCGCTCGCGCGCCGTGATCTCGACGAGGCCCGCCTTCGTCATGAACCGGATCGGCCCCCAGAGGATCGCCGCGTCGCCGAGCACGAGGCCGCCGAAGAGGATTCCGACGCTCCTGGAGACCAGGTGCCCCGTCTTCTCGGCGATCCGATAGAACTCCCACAGGGCACCGAGCGCGATGAAGGCCACGAGGAGGTTGAAGACGATCGGCGGCGCCTGAAAAAGAGCCGCCAGGACGAGCGGGATCGCGACCGCCGCCGCGAGCTCGCGCTTCAGCGCCGCCCGCCTTCGGCCTTTGCTTCCGACTTGCCGTCCGACGGCCTGCCTTCGTTGATCACGCCGCCGTAGCGCCGCTCCCGCTTCTGGAAATCGAGTATGGCCTCGAAGAGGTGGCGCTTGCGGAAGTCCGGCCAGAGCGTCGGCGTCACCCAGATCTCGCTGTAGGCGATCTGCCAGAGCAGGAAGTTCGAGACACGCATCTCGCCGCTCGTGCGGATGAGCAGGTCCGGGTCCGGGAGGCCCGCCGTGCCGAGGCGCGAGCCGAGTGTCTCCTCGTCGATCTGCTCGGGCGTGAGGCGGCCCGACATGACGTCGTTGGCGAGCGAGCGGCAGGCGTCCACGATCTCGGTCCGGCCGCCGTAGTTGAGCGCGATGTTGAAGGTCATGCCGCGGCAGGACGACGTCGCGGCGAGGCCCTGCGCGAGCGCCTTCTGCACCGAGGGATCGAGCTCGTTCATCCGCCCGACGACGCGGATCCGGATGTCGTTCTTCAGGAGGTTCGAGAGCTCGCGGGCGAGGTACTCCTTCAGGAGCGACATCAGCGTGACGATCTCGAAGCGGGGCCGCTTCCAGTTCTCGACGGAGAACGCGTAGATCGTCAGCGCGTCGAGCTCGAGCCGGGCGCACGTCTCCACTGCCTCGCGCACCGACGCGATCCCGGCCCGGTGGCCCTCGACCCGCGGCGAGCCCCGCTGCCTGGCCCAGCGGCCGTTGCCGTCCATGATGATCGCCACGTGGCGCGGGAGGCGCGCGAGGTCGATCTCGTCGAGCAGCTGCCGCTCGAACGACCCCGGCTCGGCCAGAACGTCCAGCTCGATCACGGCTCCAGTGTAGCGCGCCGGGCCGCTTCCGGCCCGTAGAAGACGCGACAGAGGGTCAGTCCGTGCGCGGCCGCCTTGTGGGAAAGCAGCCGCCGGTTTCCCGATTCGAGCAGGCGGGCCATCCGGTCCTCCGGGACCCGGCCCCGCGCCATGTCGGACAGCACGCCGCAGATCGAACGGACCATCCCGCGCAGGAACCCGTCCCCGCGGAAGAGCGCCGAGAGCTCCGCGCCCTCCTCGCGGACCGTGATCGAGTGGAGGTGACGCACCGTGGACTCCTCGGACGGCGGGGTAACCGCGAAGATCCGGAAGTCGCGCTCGCCCGGAACGACACGGGCCGCTTCGCGCAAGCGCTCGACATCGGCCCGCGGCGAGATCCGCGCCACGAAGGGCCGGTCGCGCGGCGCGATCACCTCGGCCCGGCTCCAGCGGTAGAGGTATTCCTTCCAGCCGGCGTCGAAGCGGGCGTGGAACCCGGGCGCGGCCTCCTCGACCGCGAGCAGGCGCACGTCCTCGGGAAGCTTCCCGTTGACCGCCCCGCGGACCGCGCGCGGATCGCGTCGCCCCGGCAGGTCGAAATGCGCGACCTGACCGTCCGCGTGCACGCCGGCGTCGGTGCGGCTGGCGCCCTCGACGCGCACGGGCGCGCGCGCCAGGTCCCGGAGCGCGTCCTCGAGCACCGCCTGCACCGTGCGGGGAGCGTTCTTCTGGCGCTGCCAGCCGTGGAAGGATGCTCCGACGTAGGCGATCGTGGCGCGGTAGCGGGTGGGCTGGCTCATGCGACGTGCTCGAAGCGGATAGACTCGGGGCTCGCAAGATACCCCATCCGTCATGATCGAGAGCACCCTGGCACACCGGGACCCCGTCTGCGGCATGACCGTCGAGCCGGCGACGGCGGCGGCACGGCGCACGTTCGAAGGCCGGGACATCTTCTTCTGCGCGCCCGGCTGCGCGGCGGCCTTCGATCGCGAGCCGGCCCGGTACCTGCGCGCCGGGCTTCCGACCCTCGGAGCCATGCCAGCGCCCGATTCCGGGCCCGCCGCCCCGGACGCTCCCGGCCTGACTCTTTCGCTCGAGGGCATGCACTGCGCCTCGTGCGTCACGACCATCGAGAACGCCCTCGCGCAGGTTCCGGGCGTCGAAGAAGCCTCGGTCAATCTCGCGACCTCGCGCGCGGACGTGCGCGGCGCCAACCTCGACGCCGGGCGGCTCGTCGACGCCGTGCGGGCGAGCGGCTACGACGCGCGGCCCGCGCTCGAGGCGAACCCCTCCGACCAGGAGGCGCGCGCCCGCGCCGAAACGCGCGACGTCCTCCGGAGGACCCTCGTGGCTGCCGCCCTGACGACTCCGGCGGCCGTCATCTCGATGGCGGACCTCGTGTTTCCGGGGCGCGACTGGGTGCTGCTCGCCCTCACGCTGCCGGTCTACCTCTGGGCCGGCGCGCCGTTTCTCTCGGGGGCCGTCCGCACGCTGCGCCACCGGACCGCCAACATGGACACGCTCGTCGCGATCGGCACGACGGCCGCTCTCGGACTTTCGCTTGCGGCGACGCTCTTTCCGTCGAGCTTCGCGGCGATCGCGTCGGGCCCGATGGGGCATGTGTACTACGAGGCCGTGGGCGTGATCCTCACGCTCATCCTGTTCGGCCGCTACCTCGAGACGCGGGCGCGGGGCAGGACGTCCGCCGCGGTCCGCAAGCTCCTGGATCTCACGCCGAAGATGGCGCGGCGCGTGCGCGACGGCGTCGAGCGCGACGTGCCGCTCTCCGAGGTCGCCGTGGGCGACCTCCTCCGCGTCAAGCCGGGCGACGCGATCCCGGTGGACGGGAGCGTCCGCTCGGGCCGCGCGGCGGTCGACGAGTCGATGGTCACGGGCGAGTCGCTCCCGGTGGAAAAGGCCCCGGGCGACCGGGTCATCGGCGGGACCCGGATCGTCGACGGCGCGATCGACATGGCGGCGACCGCCGTCGGCAGCCGGACGGCGCTCGCGCAGATCGCGCGGCTGGTCGAGCAGGCGCAGGCCTCCAAGCCGCCGATCCAGAAGCTCGCCGACCGGATCTCCGGCGTCTTCGTTCCCGTGGTGATGGCCATCGCGATCGCGACCTGGGTCGCCTGGTACGTCGCCGGTCCCGAACCCCGCGCCCTTTTCGCGACGGTCGCGTTCGCGTCGGTGCTGATCATCGCCTGCCCCTGCGCCCTCGGCCTCGCGACGCCAACGGCGATCCTGGTCGGCACGGGCCGCGGCGCGCGCGCCGGGATCCTCTTCCGCAACGCGAACGCGATCGAACAGGCGCGGCGCGTCACGCTCGTGCTCCTCGACAAGACGGGCACGATCACGGAGGGCCGGCCCCGCCTGACCGACCGCGTCCACGTCGCGGGCGTGCCCGAGGAGGAGCTGCTCGGAATCGCCGCGGCGCTCGAGCAGGGCTCGGCGCATCCCCTCGCCCGCGCGGTCGTGGACGCGGCGCGGGAGAAAGGCATCGCGCCGCCGGCCCTCGAGGCGTTCACGTCGAAGACCGGTTTCGGGGTCTCCGGCACCGTCCGGGGCCGCAGCGCCCTGGTCGGCAGCGCGGCTTTCTTCGCGGGGGAGGACATCGACCTCTCGGCCGTCGAAGACGACGTGACGCGCTTTGCGGTCGAGGGGAAGACGCCCCTGCTCGTGGCGGCCGGCGGCAAATTGCTGGGGGTCCTGGCCGTGGCAGACCGGGAAAAGCCGACGTCCAGGGACGCCATCGGGCGGATGCGCGCGCAGGGCCTGAAGGTCGCGATGCTCACCGGGGACCGGCGGGACACCGCCGCCGCCGTGGCCTCGCGCGTCGGGATCGACGAGGTTTTTGCCGCGGTGCTCCCGGCCGACAAGGCCGCGAAAGTCCGCGCTCTGCAGGAGCGCGGGGAGGTCGTCGCGATGGTCGGGGACGGCGTCAACGACGCTCCGGCCCTCGCCCAGGCGAACATCGGCATCGCCATCGGCGCGGGGGCCGACGTCGCGATCGAGGCCTCCGACGTGACCCTCGTGGGCGGCAGCCTCGCCTCGGTGGCGGAGGCGATCGCCCTCTCCCGCGCGACGCTCGGCACGATCCGCCAGAACCTGATCTTCGCGTTTCTCTACAACGCGCTCGGGATTCCGATCGCGGCGGGCGCGCTCTACCCCGTCACGGGCTGGATGCTCTCGCCGATGATCGCCTCCGCCGCCATGGCGGCCTCCTCGGTCTCGGTCGTCACCAACAGCCTGCGGCTGGCGCGCCGGAGGCTCTCGTGACGCCGGACCGAATCGCCGCGACGGGGATCGGGGCGGGGCTCATCGTCTTCCTCCTCGTCTTCTTCTTCGGAAAGCGGCGCGCCGCCGCCGTCGCCGGCTCGGAGATCACGATCGTGGTCGACGGCGGCTACTCGCCGGACCTGATCGTCGCTCGCCGCGGCGTGCCGCTCAGGCTCGTCTTCGACCGGCGCGAATCGAGCCCGTGCAGCGACGAGATCGTGCTGCCGGACTTCGGCATCCGGCGCGCCCTGCCGGCCCACGCGAAGACGACGATCGAGATCCTGCCCGAACGTGAAGGCGAGTTCCCGTTCTCGTGCGGGATGAACATGCTGCATGGCAAGATCCGGGTCGCATGACGGAGCCGACGCTGCGCATCACGGAGATCTTCCGGTCGATCCAGGGCGAGTCGACGCGGGCCGGCTTTCCCTGCGCCTTCGTCCGCCTCACCGGGTGCTCGCTGCGCTGCGTCTGGTGCGACAGCGCGTACGCCTTCCACGGCGGCGGCGACATGACCGTCTCCGACGCCGCCGGCCGCGCGCTCGCGCTCGAGACCGGGCTCGTCGAGGTCACGGGCGGCGAACCGCTCGAGCAGGAGGCCGTGTACCCGCTCATGGAGCGCCTGCTGGCCGCCGGAAAGACGGTCCTCCTCGAGACGGGCGGCCACGTCGCGCTCGACCGCGTGGATCCGCGCGTCGTGAAGATCGTGGACGTGAAGGCGCCCGGCAGCGGCATGCAGCACGCGAACCTCGCCGAAAATCTCGATCGGCTGCAGCCGCATGACGAGCTCAAGTTCGTCCTGGCCGACCGCCGCGACTTTGACTGGTCGCTCGACCTCGTGCGCGCGCGCGGCCTCGACGAGCGCAACACGGTGACCTTTTCGCCCGCCTGGGAGACGCTGCGCGCCGACGAGCTCGCGGCGTGGGTGCGGGATTCCGGAAGACCGATCCGGCTGGGCCTGCAGCTGCACAAGATCCTCTGGGGAGACGTTCCGGGGCGATGAGCCGTTCGGCCATCGTCCTTCTCTCCGGCGGGCTCGATTCCGCGACCTGCCTGCTGCTCGCGCGCGACGAGGGCTTCGAGGTGCGCGCGCTCTCGTTCGACTACGGACAGCGGCACGCGATCGAGCTCGCGAGAGCCCGCGCGCTCGCCGCCCGCTACGGCGCCCGCGATCACCGGGTGGTGCGCCTCGACTTTCCGGGGGCCGGCGCGTCGGCGCTCACCGACCCGTCGCTCCCGGTTCCGCGAAACGCGCTGGGACGGGACGCGATCCCGGTCACGTACGTGCCTGCGCGCAACACGCTGTTTCTCGCCCATGCGCTCGCGTGGGGCGAGCTCACGGGTGCCGGGGACATCTTCATCGGCGCCAACGCGCTCGACTATTCCGGCTACCCCGACTGCCGGCCGGAGTTCCTGGCGGCCTTCGAGCACATGGCGAACCTCGGCACGAAGGCGGGAGTCGAGGGCCGCAGGTTCCGGATCCACGCCCCGCTGCTGCGCATGACGAAGGCCGAGATCGTGCGCCGCGCGGCCGAGCTCGGCCTCGACTTTGCTCTCACGATCTCGTGCTACGAGCCCGGAACGGCCGGCGAGCCGTGTGGTGCGTGCGATGCCTGCCTGCTGCGGCAAAAGGGCTTTCGCGAGGCCTGCATCGTCGATCCGTCCCGCCGGCCATAAGTATATGAGTCTTATGGACTAATATTTTCACATTCATAACTTGACACTGTAACACTCATATACTAATCTTCAGCCTCCAGACCGGGACTCGTACCGCACGCGGCGTCGCGAGGAGGCCCGGCGGGAAGGAACACCATGCGCACGGACCAGCTCACCATCAAGGCGCAGGAAGCACTCCAGGAAGCCCAGCGCGATGCGCGCGCCCGCGGCAACGCGGAGCTGACCGGAGATCACCTCCTGCTCGCCCTGCTCCAGCAGAACGACGGCGTCGTCGTTCCCGTTCTCCAGAAACTCGGCGCGAATCCCGAAACGCTCACCCGCGAGATCGAGGCCGAGCTCGATCGGCGCCCCAGGGTCTCGGGCGCGTCGGCCGACGCCGTGCTCGCGCGCGACCTGTCGCGCGTCTTCGATCGCGCCTTCGAAGTCGCCAAGGAGTTCGGCGACGAATACGTTTCGACCGAGCACTTCCTCGTGGCCCTGGCCGAATCGGGCGGTGACACCGCAAAGCGCCTCGCCCAGGCGGGCGTCAAGAAGGACGTCCTCTTGAAGGCGCTCAAGGAAGTCCGCGGATCCGCGCGGATCACGGATCCGAACCCGGAGGACAAGTACCAGGCCTTGAAGCGCTACACGCGCGACCTGACGGACCTCGCCCGCCGCGGCAAGATCGACCCCGTCATCGGGCGCGACGAGGAGATCCGCCGCCTCGTCCAGGTCCTCTCCCGGCGCACGAAGAACAACCCGGTCCTGATCGGCGAGCCCGGCGTCGGCAAGACCGCCATCGTCGAGGGCCTCGCCCGCCGCATCCACATGGGCGACGTGCCCGAGGGCCTGAAGAACAAGCGCGTCGTCTCGCTCGACCTCGGCGCCATGATCGCCGGCGCCAAGTACCGCGGCGAGTTCGAGGACCGGCTGAAGGCCGTCCTGAAGGAGATCGAGGAGGCCCAGGGCACCATCATCCTCTTCATCGACGAGCTCCACACGCTCGTCGGGGCCGGCGCCTCCGAAGGGTCCATGGACGCTTCGAACATGTTGAAGCCCGCTCTCGCCCGCGGCGAGCTGCGCGCCATCGGCGCGACGACGCTGTCCGAGTACCAGAAGTACATCGAGAAGGACGCCGCCCTCGAGAGGCGCTTCCAGCCCGTGTACGTCGAGGAGCCGACGGTCGAGGACACGATCGCGATCCTGCGGGGCCTGCAGGAGCGCTACGAGATCCACCACGGCGTCCGCATCACCGACGCCGCCCTCGTCGCGGCGGCCCGGCTCTCGTACCGCTACATCTCCGACCGCTTCCTTCCCGACAAGGCGATCGACCTCGTCGACGAGGCGGCCGCCCGCATGCGCACCGACCTCGACTCCATGCCGACCGAGATCGACGCCGTCGAGCGCCGGATCGTCTCGCTCGAGATCGAGAAGCGCGCGCTCCAGAAGGAGAAAACGAAGGAAGCGAAGGAACGCCTCGGCGAGATCGAAAAGCAGCTGGCGGAGAATCCGCGAGAAGTCCACGCGCCTGCGCGCCAAGTGGTCCGCCGAGAAGACCGTGATCCAGAAGATCGGCCAGATCAAGGAGTCGCTCGACAAGGTCCGGCAGGAAGCCATCGAGGCCGAACGCCTGGGGGAGCTGCAGAAGGCCGCGGAGTTGCGCTACGGCCGGCTACCCCAGCTCGAGAAGGATCTCGCCGCCGCAGAACGCGCACCTGGCCGACCTGCAGAAGGGTCAGCCGATGCTGCGCGAAGAGGTCACCGAGCAGGACATCGCCGCGGTGGTCTCCAAGCTGGACGGGCGTGCCGGTCAGCCGGATGATCGAGAGCGAGTCGCAGAAGCTCCTGAAGATGGAAGACCGCCTCCACGCGAGGGTCATCGGCCAGGACGAGGCCGTCACGGCCATCGCCGACGCCGTCCGCCGCTCCCGCGCCGGGCTCTCCGATCCGAACCGCCCCCTCGGCTCGTTCCTCTTCGTCGGCCCGACGGGCGTCGGCAAGACCGAGCTCGCCCGGGCGCTCGCCGAGTTTCTGTTCGACGACGAGCATTCGATGGTCCGCCTCGACATGTCCGAGTACATGGAGAAGCACGCCGTGGCGCGCATGATCGGCGCCCCTCCGGGCTACGTCGGGTACGAGGAGGGCGGCCGCCTGACCGAGGCGGTGCGCCGCCGGCCCTACTCCGTCGTCCTGTTCGACGAGATCGAGAAGGCCCACCCCGACGTCTTCAACGTGCTCCTGCAGGTCCTCGACGACGGCCGCCTGACCGACGGCAAAGGCCGCGTCGTGTCCTTCAAGAACACGGTCATCATCATGACGTCGAACCTCGGCTCCGAGTGGATCGCCGAAGAGTCCTCGCGCGACGAGGGTGAGATCAAGGCGAAGATCGAGGAGGCGCTGCGCCGGCACTTCCGGCCGGAGTTCTTCAACCGGATCGACGACGTCATCGTCTTCCACCGCCTGACGCGCGACGAGATCGAGAAGATCGTCGAGATCCAGCTCCAGGGCCTCGCCCGGATGGTCTTGAGCCGGGGCATCTTCCTCACGTGGACGCCGGCGGCCCGGCGTCTGCTGGCCGGAAGGGGCTACGACCCGACCTTCGGCGCGCGGCCGCTGAAGCGGCTCATCCAGAAACAGGTGTCGGACGTCCTGGCCGCCCGGCTCCTCGCGGGCGACGCCGGCGAGGGGGATGCGGTCGAACTCGACGCCTCCCCGGACGGCGAATCCCTGGCAGTCCACAAGAAATCCGCAACGGTCACCGTGTAACCCATTTCCACCAAGGAGGCAGTCATGAATCTGATGCGTTTCGAACCCTATCGTGAGATCGCGACCCTGCAGGACCGGCTCAACCGCACCTTCGGCGCGTCGTTCGGCCGCCCGGAGCGGGAGGACGAGATGAACCTCGCCGCCTGGGCCCCACCCGTGGACATCGCCGAGGAGAAGGACCGGATCCTCATCACGGCGGAGCTGCCGGGATTCAAAGAGGACCAGATCGAGATCCAGACCGAGAACGGCATGCTCACCCTTCGCGGAGAGCGCAAGTTCGAAAAGGAGACGGACGGCCGCAGCTACCACCGCGTGGAACGCTCCTACGGCCAGTTCGTCCGGAGCTTCAGCCTCCCGAACAACGTGGACCGCGAGAAGATCCGCGCCGACTTCTCGAACGGCCTTTTGAAAGTCGAGCTGCCCAAGCGCGAGGACGCCAAACCGCGCACGATCAAGATCACGGGCGCCGAGTCCCCGAAGAAGCCCGACACGATCGACGTCCGCGCGAAGTAACCGCCTCGTTCCGGCGTTTTCGGCCCCGCCCCATGGCGGGGCCCTTCTTTTCCGTACGCTTCGAGATGACACGAAGCGGAATGCCGATGCAGAATGCGCCGTTGTGCTGCACGTGAAGCCCCGCCCGGCCGCCCTCGTCCTGCTCGCCGCGGCCGCCGTGGCCTCCGCGGCGCCACTTTCCAACCGGCGCAACGAGATCGTCCAGGTCGTCGAGAAGGTCTCCCCCGCCGTCGTCAACATCTCGGCCGAGCAGATCCTGCGCCGGCGCCCCTCGGTCTTCGACGACTTCTTCTTCGGCTTCGACAACCGGCCCCGCAAGCGCACCAGCCAGTCGCTCGGATCGGGGTCCATCATCGACGCGCGCGGCATCATCATCACCAACGACCACGTCGTCTCGGGCGCCTCGAAGATCACGGCGATGACCAAGTCCGGGCTCGAGCTCGAGTGCGACGTCGTGGGCTCGGACGCGGACAACGACCTCGCGGTCCTGCGCGTGCGCAAGCCCAAGGGCGCGCTCCCGTTTCTCAAACTCGGGTCGTCCTCGGACCTCATGATCGGCGAGACGATCGTCGCGATCGGCAATCCCTTCGGCCTGTCGCACACCGTGACGGCGGGCGTCGTCTCGGCCACCGGGCGCAGCGTCAAGGGCGAGAACAATCAGACCTACACCGACTTCATCCAGACCGACGCCTCCATCAACCCCGGCAACTCGGGCGGGCCCCTCGTCAACCTGGACGGCGAGATGGTGGGGGTCGCGACCGCGATCATCGGTGGCGCTCAGGGCATCGGCTTCGCCATCCCGGCCGACCGCGCCCGGAGGATCGTGGACGACCTCCTGAAGTTCGGCGAGGTCCGCGCCGTGTGGATCGGCATCCGCGGCAAGACCCTCGTGTCCGGTGAGGAGAACCGCCCCCGCGGCCTGCGCGTCAAGAGCGTCTATCCGAGCTCGCCCGCCTCTCGCGCCGGCCTTCACGCGGGCGACCAGATCGTCTCGGTGGACGGGAACCCGATCGACTCGCAGGAGGCCTTCGAAACCGTCCTCTCCACGCGCGGGCCCGGAAAGCCGCTCAAGCTCGTGCTGCGCGACAAGCAGGGAGAACGCACCGCGACCCTCCAGGGCGAGGCGCCGCCGGCGGGGATCGGCATGGAGATCCTGAAGGAGGAGATCGGCATGACCCTGCGCCCCTCCTCCGAAGGGCTGCGCATCACCGTCGTGGATCGCGACAGCCTCGCCGCGCAGGCGGGGTTGAAGTCCGGCGACATCCTGCTCTCGGTCAACGGCACGCCCGCGCGGGCGACCGACGACGTGAATCACGTCCTCCAGCGCGACTTCAACAAGAGCAGCCTGCTGATGGAGATCGGGCGGGGGCGGTTCTCGTACAGCCTCACCTTCCCACTCGACTAGCGACACCGGCGATACGACCCCGGGCGGGGCAAGCCCCGCCCCTACGGCACCAGGAGGAGAATCCAATGTCGGGCCGTAGGGACGCCCTTGGGCCGCCCCGGCCGCTAACGCCGCAGCCGCACCTCGGACACGACGATCCCGGCGAGCACCAGGGCCCCTCCCGCCCAGCCCCGGTTTCCCAGGCGCTCGGCGAGGAACCAACCGGCGAGCAGGGCCGTCACGACGGGCTCGAGCGTGTAGATGATCGCCGCATGCGTCGCGGACATGTGGCGCTGCGCCCAGGTCTGAAAGGCGTACGTCCCCGCAGTGCCGACGACCGCCAGCAACGCCGCTTGCACGATGAACGAGGGCCGGCCGAGGATCGGGACGATGCCCGACGCGAACCCCGGCGTGCCGCCCTGCGCGAACGTGACGATGCCCGTGCAGAGGACCACGACGGCCAGCTGGATCACGGTGAACCAGATCGCGTCGTGTCGGCCCGCGCGCTCGGCCATCTCCACGATGTAGAACGCGAAGACGACGCCACACCCGAACACGAGGAGGTCTCCGCGGTTCACGGCCACGCCGCCGGCGGGAAACGTCATCAGCACGAAGCCTGCCCCCGCGAGCGTGATCCCGAGGCCGTTCTCGAGCGTCGGCAGCTTGCGCGTCAGCAGGTAGGCCGCGACGGGAGTCAGGACCGAGGCCATGCCCGTCAGGAAAGCCGCGTTGGAAGCCGTCGTCTCGGCCTGGCCCAGGATCTGGAGGGCCATGCCCAGGGTCAGAAGGCCGCCGAGATACAGGCCGTCGGAGAGAAGGCGCGGAGTCCGGCGCCGACCCGGAAGAAACGCCGCGCAGAGAACGATCGCGAAGGCGAAGCGCCAGAAGAGAAACGGCAGGGGCGGGACGGCCGCGAGCAGATTCTTGACGAGGACGAAGTCCGCGCCCCAGACGATCGTCACGCCGACCAACACGGCGTCGGCGCGCCAGCGCAGCGATAGCGGTTCTCTCTCGGCGTCGGTTGTCATACCGGCTTCGGTTTTTCTGGTTGGAAACGGAATGCTGGACTACGTTAGCATCGGGCGCCTTGAAAAACCCGATCCGCCCCCGCGTCCGCTTTGCCCCCTCTCCGACGGGCTCGCTCCACGTCGGCGGAGCGCGGACGGCCCTCTACAACCTCCTGTTCGCCCGCCACACGGGCGGAACGTTCGTCCTGCGCATCGAGGACACCGACGTCGAGCGCTCGCGCGAGGAGCTGACGTCGCAGATCCTCTCCGCGATGGAGTGGCTGGGCCTCGAGTACGACGAGGGGCCGTACTACCAGTCCCGGCGCGGCGAGCTCTACCGGTCCGCGGTGGAGAAGCTGCTCGCCGAGGGCAAGGCGTACCGCGCCTTCGAGACGCCCGAGGAGCTCGACGCCGAGCGCAAGAAGGCCGAGGCCGCCGGCAAGGCCTACCGGTACTCCGGCGCCGGCCGCGCGATCGCACCGGACGAGTCCGCGCGCCGCGCGCTCGCGGGCGAGCGCCACGTGGTGCGCCTGCGCATGCCCGACGAACCGCTCGTCGTGGACGACGTCATCCGCGGGCGGGTCGAGTTTCCGGCCGAGGCGCTCGACGATTTCGTCCTGGTCCGCTCGGGCGGCCACCCGCTGTACCACTTCTGCGTCTGCGTCGACGACACCGACATGGGCATCACGCACGTCATCCGCGGCGACGACCACCTCGCCAACACGCCCAAGCACGTCGCTCTCTTCCAGGCGCTCGGCGCGCCCGTTCCGACGTTCGCGCACCTCGGCATGATCCTCGGCACGGACCGCAAGAAGCTCTCCAAGCGTCACGGGGCCGCGGCCGTCGAGGAATGGCGCGACGCGGGAATCCTCCCCGAGGCGCTCTTCAACTTCCTCGCCCTGCTCGGCTGGGCGCCGGGCGGCGACCGCGAAATCCTGACGCGCGCGGAGATGGAGCGCGAGTTCGCCCTCGAGAAGGTCGGCGCCTCGCCGTCCGTTTTCGACCCGGAGAAGCTGCTCTGGATGAACTCCCAGTACGTCGCGAAGATGCCGGCCGAGGAGCTCCTGCGCCGCTCCCTGCCCTACGCCGCTGCCGGCGCGCCCGACGAAGCGGTGGCGCTCAAGGCGATCGAGCTCCATCGCCCCCGCGTGCGCACGCCCATCGAGATGGGCCGCGCGCTCTCGTCGTACGCCCACGACCCCTCCGAGTACGAGGCCGAGGGGATCAAGAAGCACGTCAAGCCGGAGACCGGGCGCCTGCTCGAGGCGCTCGGCGCCCGGCTCGATGCGCTGCCGGAGTGGACGACCGCGTCGACGGAAGCCGCCCTGCGCGCGACCGCCGAGGCCGAGGGCGTCTCGGCGGGAAAGCTCATCCATCCCGTACGGCTCGCCCTGACCGGCGTCACGGTCGGGGCCCCCCTCTTCGACGTCGCGGAGCTGCTGGGGAAAGAGACGAGCCTTCGGCGGCTCAGGAAGTTCCTCGCGGCGAATCCCGTCCCTACTCCTCCGGCGGTTTGACCCTGTAGCCGTCGCGCAGCGTGCGCAGGTCCTTCAGCGCGCCGCGCAGCACGTGGATCACCCGCGAGACCTCGCGGCCGTAGTAGCGCATCTCGGGGTCGCAGTCGGTGAGGCTGTACACGGCCTCGTCTTTTTCCAGCCGGTCCTTTTCGAAGGACAGCCGCTCGATCATCTCGTCGAGCTCCGTGCGCAGCACGAAGGCGATGTCGCGCACGCCGAGAAAGCGGCTGCACTGCGGACAGTGCACCTCTTCGCTGCCGGTGTCGGGCACGGAGTCGATGACGAACTGCCGCTCGCATCGGGGGCACTCGAAGACTTCCGGGATCATGGTTGTTCGAGCCCAGAGTGTACCCCCGCGCGGGCGCGGCCCGGCGCGCCGCTTTTCCGCTCCCGCTCCCGCGGCGAAGCCCGTACAATGCGGGCAGGTCTGCCCCGCGCCGGGCCGCGCCGGGAGGCTGCCCCGGCCCGGCGGGCAGAGCGGAACCTCATGAAGCTCATCGTCGTCGTTGGTACGCGCCCGGAGGCCATCAAGATGGCGCCCGTCATCCGCCGTCTCCGCGAGGAGCCGGGATGCCAGACCATTCTCTGCGCGACGGCGCAGCACCGGCAGATGCTCGACCAGGTGCTCTCGCTCTTCGCGCTGACTCCGGACGTGGACCTCGACCTGATGCGCCCCGACCAGACGATGAACGAGCTCTCGTCACGAGTGTTCGCCGGCATCGACGCCGTGCTCGCGCGCGAGAAGCCCGACTGGCTCCTCGTCCAGGGCGACACGACGACCGCCCTGTGCGCCGCAATCGCCGCCTTCCACCGCCGCGTGCGGGTGGGCCACGTCGAGGCGGGGCTGCGCACGGGCGATTTCGATCATCCCTTTCCGGAGGAGATGAACCGGCGCGTCGTGGACCTCGTCTCCGCCGCGAACTTCGTGCCCACGCAGCGGGCCGCCCGGGCCCTCGAGGCCGAGGACGTGCCCCCGGAGAAGATCTTTCTGACCGGCAACACGGTCGTCGACGCGCTGCTCGCGATCGCCGGCCGAGAAGGCGAAGTCGCCGAGGAGGACCTCGTCCTGATCACCGCGCACCGCCGTGAGAGCTTCGGGCCACCGCTCGAGCGCGTCGTGCGCGCCATCGGCCGCCTTGCCCGGAGCTTTCCGCGGACCCGCTTCGTGCACGTGGTCCATCCCAACCCCAACGTCGGGCCCGTGGTGCGCCGCAATGCGGGGCTTCCCAACGTGGAGCTGGTCGAGCCCCTCGATTACCTCGCGCTCGTCCGGCTCATGCGCCGCGCGCGCCTGATCCTGACGGACTCGGGCGGGATCCAGGAGGAGGCGCCGACCTTTCACAAGCCCGTCCTCGTCCTGCGCGAGAAGACCGAGCGGCCGGAAGGCGTCGAAGCGGGGCTCGCCGAGCTCGTGGGCACCGACGAAGAGCGGATCGTGGCGCGGGCGTCGGCGCTGCTGTCCGGCAACGGTGCCGCCGCGGCGCCGGCGCAGGGCTGGTTCAACCCCTACGGAGACGGCCTCGCGTCGCAACGCATCGCCGCGATCCTGACCGGCCGGCCCTTCACCTCCTTCGCCCCGCCCGCATGAGGCCCGACTGGGAGTCGGGTCTGCGCGGCCGCATCTATGCGCTCGGCCGGCGCCTGACCCCGCTCGCACTGCGGCGCGCGCTGCGCCGCCACATCCGGCCGGAGCGGCTGCTCGGCATCCGCAAGCCCCCGATCGAACTCGCGCTCTTCGACTTCGATCCGGGCCGCGCCCGTCCGGGTCGTCCCGACATCCTCGTCCTGCCGGTCATCGCGTGGAGCTATCGGCGCCAGCGACCGCAGCAGCTGGCGGAGGCCCTCGCGCGGTTGGGGCTGCGCGTCTTCTACGGATCGCTCGCGGGCAGCGGCGAACCGCGGGACCCGACGGGCGTCGCCCCGGGGGTCCTGCTGCTGCCCGTCGAGGGCGTGCGCCGGGAGGATCCGGCGGACCGTCGGCTGGAGGGCGCCGCCCTCGCGGCCGCGCTCAACGGCCTCACGGCGGCCCGCGGGCGATTCGACCTCCAGGAGGTCGTCCTGCTCGTGCAGTCGCCCTTCTGGCTCCCGCTGGCCGCGGGCCTCCGCGCGCGATTCGGCTGGCGCGTCGTCTACGACTGCCTCGACGCGCACGGCGAATTTACGACCAATCGCAAGGGGCTCTTCGAGGAGGCCGAACCCGTGCTCGCCGCCGGGGCGGACCTCGTCGTCGCGACCTCCGAGCCGCTCCGGCTCCGGATGGCGGCCTGGAGCGGGGACGCTCGCCTGCTTCCCAACGCCTGCGACTTCGAGTTCTTCGCCGCGATCCCCGATCCCAGCCCCCGCAGGGAGCGCCTGACCGTGGGCTACGCGGGCGCCGTCGACGGGTGGTTCGACATGGCGCTCGTTGCCGATCTGGCCACGCTCGAGCCCGAGTGGTCGTTCGAAATCGTGGGCGGCCTCGAGGGCGTGCCCCGCGACATCCCGCGCCTTCCAAACCTCGTCTTTCACGGCGAGCGGCCCCACCGGGAGATGCCCGCGTTTCGCGCACGCTGCGACGTCGAGATCATCCCTTTCCGGCTCTCCGCGCTGACGCATGCGACCGACCCCGTCAAGCTCTACGAGGCGGCCGCGGCCGGACGGATGGTCGTCGCGACCCCGATGCGCTCCCTCGAGCCGTTCGCGCGCCGCGGGGTCGTGCTCCTGGCGGCGACGGCCGCAGAGTTCGCGCGGCAGATCAAAGTCGCCGTCGGCGCGGGCCCCGCGGGCGCCGCGCGCCAGCGCGCCTTCGCACGGGAGAATACCTGGGACATCCGCGCCGGAACGCTCGCGGCGTGGTTGACCGAGGCCCGGGGGCGTGAAATCGTGAACCGTGAACCATGAGCAGTGAACCGTTGAGCGCCAGCAACGTCCCGGCCGCGGCCCTCGGCGGGCGTTCCATCTACGACTCGGCCCGGCGGCGGCCGCGCTGGATCGAGGAGGCCCAGGACCTCTGGAGGTACCGGGGACTCGTCCACGAGCTCGTCGTCCGGGACATCAAGGTGCGCTACAAGCGCTCGGTCCTCGGGATCCTCTGGACCATGCTTGCGCCGCTGCTCAACATGATCGCGCTGACCCTCGTCTTCTCGGCGCTGCTGAAGACCTCGATCCAGAACTACCCCGTCTTCTTCATGACCGGCTCGATCTACTGGATCTTCTTCGCGCAGACGTCGACGACCGCCGCCCTGAGCACCCACGGCTCCAACGAGCTCGCCAAGCGGATGTTCATCCCGCGCTCGGTCTTCATCGCGTCGGCCCTGGGCGGTGGCATCGTCAACCTGCTGCTCTCGATCCTGCCCCTGCTCCTCATCCTCGGCGCGACCGGTTTTCCGCTCTATCGGACCTGGGCATTTCTGCCAGTCCCCATCCTGATCGGCTCGCTCTTCACGGCGGGAACGTCTCTCATCCTCTTCACGGTCGCTTCCCGCTTTGCCGACATCAAGGAAATGTACCCGGTGCTCGTGCAGACGTGGTTCTTCCTCACGCCGATCGTCTACGACCCGTCGATCGTGCCCGGCCGCTACCGGTTCATCCTGTCGCTCAACCCGATGTACTTCCTGATCCGCACCTTCCGCGACCCGATTTACGACGGCCGGATCCCGTCGGCCACCCTGCTCGGCGGCGCCTTCGCGTTCTCGCTGGCCGTGTTCGTGACCGGGTGGGTCTACTTCTGCCACCGCCGGGACGACATGGCGTACTGGAGCTGAACCGGCCGTGACGCCGCCCACCGCCATCTGGCTCGAGAACGTGACCCTGCGGTACCGCATCCCGCGGGAGCGGATCGTCTCGCTCAAGGAATATGCCATCCGCCGGATCCAGAAGCGCGTCGTCTACGACGACTTCCAGGCCCTGCATGAGATCAACCTCGTCATCAAGGCCGGCCAGCGCGTCGGCGTCATCGGGCGCAACGGGGCCGGCAAGAGCTCGCTCTTCCGCGTCATCTCCCGCGTGCTGCCGCCGGCCGAGGGGCGCGTCTACGTCGTCGGCCGCATCGCGCCGATCCTGGAGCTCGGTCTCGGGTTCCATGGCGAACTGACCGGCCGCGAGAACGTGATGCTGCAGGGAGCGCTCCTCGGGTTTTCGCGCGCCGAGACGCGGCGCCGCCTCGAACGGATCGTGGAATGGGCGGAGCTGCAGGACTTCATCGACGCCCCGATCCGGACCTTCTCGACCGGCATGTCGGCGCGCCTCGCCTTTGCGGTCGCGACCGACGTGGACCCGGACATCCTCCTCGTGGACGAGGCCCTATCGGTCGGCGACGAGAAGTTCCAGCGCAAGTGCCACGACCGGATGGACGGCCTGCGAGCCCGCGGCAAGACGTTCATGCTCGCCTCCCACTCGCTCTCGCAGATCCGCGACAACTGCGACCGAGTGCTCTGGCTCCACCACGGACGCGTCGTCCGGGACGGCGACGTCACGACGGTCGCCGACGCGTACCACCAGTGGTCGCTCGGGGAGACGGACCTCGTGCCGCCCGGAGCACCAGACCGCCCCTCACCCCTTCCCTCTCCCGCCGGACTACGGAGCTCCTGAGCGGGGTCAGACCCCCCGCCGGGGGTCAGACCCCCAAAAAGAAACGGGCGCCGCTTGCGCGGCGCCCGTGATTTCCGAAGCAGGCTGCCTTACGGCAGGTACGGGATGTTGAAGCCCTTCACGAGGAAGACCGCCATCTGACCGTTGGTGATGTTGGCGTTCGGGCAGAAGTTCCCGCCGCCGCAGCCAGCCGTGACGCCCTCGTTGTACAGACCCTCGATGTAGTCGACCGCGAACCCACCGGGGCAGGGCACGTCGGTGAAGACGCCCGTGCAGGCCGGCGGAGCCGTGTCGCCGTGCTGACCCTTCCAGATGAAGACCGACATCTGGGCGCGGGTGTTGGCCGAATCCGGGCAGTAGTTGCCGAAACCGCAGCCCGCCGTGATGCCCGCGTCGTAGATGCCCTGGATGTAGAACGAGTTGTACTGGTTGAAGGTCACGTCGCCGAAGATGTTCTGGTACACCGGCGGAGGCGTATTCGAACCGTTGATCGCGCGGAAGAGGTAGCCCGCCATGTCGGCGCGGGTCACCACACCGTTCGGGCAGAAGGAGAGGACGCCTGCCGGGCAGGTCGGAGGTCCGCCCATCATCACGCCCGCTCCCGCCGCGCCGTAGATGTATGCCTGGAAGATGTTGTTGTCCGGCACGTCGAGGAACCGCACCGTCATGGTGACCGGGATCGCCGGCACCGTGGCGGGCGTGTCCGTCTTGATCTGGAGCTGGGCCTGCTTGAGACCCGGGAGGTAGCTGAGCGAGTCGAACGTCACCGTCACGGGCTGGGTGCCGCCGCCAGCGGAAAGGTCTCCCTCGGTCGGATCCTCGGAAAGCCACGGGATGTCCGTGGCGCAACCGGCCGCCTCACCCGACGAGACGTTGTAGACGATCTGCGTGATCTGGTTCACGGCCCAGAGGTTCCCGAGGCAGTCGAACTCCATGCCCGCCTGTTCGAAGGCGCCGAAGACCCGGCTGCCGCCGTCCGTGACGTTGAAGCTGCCGAGGACCGCGTAGTTGTTGAGCGCGTCGAGCACGGTGATGTCCGTGCCGTCCGTGTTCGACATGACGAGGAGGTGACCGTTGTTGGCGTTGTAGGCCATACCCGAGATCGACAGGCCGACGTTGGCCGAATCCATCACGTTGCCGTCCGAGTCGACGTGGTAGACCACGCCCTCGTTCCAGCCGCCGATGAAGTAGGCGTTGTTGATCGCGTCGTAGGCCATGCCGCGCTGGGAGGTCGCCGTCCACGGGGAGCCGCAGATCGCGTTGCCCGTCGCGGTGTGAGTGGTCGGATCGAGCTCGTACATGCAGTCGTCGCCGCCGACGTTGACCCGCCACATCATGCCCGTCTGGGAGTTGAAGGCGCCGTCCGCCGCCCAGCCGCCAGCAGCGATCCAGGTGGAGTCGTCGATGGTGTTGCCCGTGAGCGTGCCGTCCGTCGACGAGTACTCGTAGTCGAGGTCGTCGCCGCCGCCGACACCGATGTTGGAGAGCCAGAAGCTCGCGCCCGAGGTCGCGACGCCCCAGCCGAACGTGATGCCCGTGGGATAGGCAGCCACGACGTCGCCGACTGCCATCTTCCTGCCGGCAGGACGCTGGCCCGGAAGCGGCGCCAGGCCCTTGGCGTTGTGGGCACTCATAAGACCCTTGTCACCCTTGGAGAAGCGGGCGAGGGCCTCCTTGCGCAGCTGCTCCGAGGCGAACCCGCTCGTGCGGGTCATGTGCGCCGGAGCGTTGATCTCGATGACCTCGAAGTGCGCCGGCGCGCCGCCCGTGTTCATGATCGTGAGCGTCTGGTCCGTCGTGGTACCCGGATCGACGCGCGCATTGAGCGGCGAGGGGGTGGCCGAGACGTTGCCCGACTGGAGCGTGAAGTCGCGGCGGACCGTGCTGTTCGGGATGACCAGCACCGTGTGCTGATCCGACCCGTACAGGGAGAGTGAAGCCTTCAGGTCGTTGCTTCCGCTCTCGCTGAAGAGGATGTAGAGGCCGTCCGGCTGAGACGGGTCGTCCGGAGTGGCGAAGGTCTTCGTCGAACCCGTGGAGGTCAGGTTCTCGACCGTCGCGCCATTCAGGCCGGCGCCGTTGTTCGCGTTGAAGACGTTGCCGACGACGAGACCGCCCGACTGGAGGTTGCACGAGCCAGCCTCACCCTCGGGGTCGCCCATGACCACGTTGTCCACCGCCCACCACCAGGCCCAGAAGCCCACATAGTGGAAGCGGGCGCGCATGTCGGCCTGGCCGGCGAGCCCGCTGATGTCGATCGTCTGGAGGCTCGGGCCGGGGTCATCCGCGCCCGCGCGCTCCCACACGTTGCTCCAGGTCGAACCGCCGTCCGTCGAGACGTCCACGTCGGCGACCGAACCGAGGTCGATGTAGTCGCTGTTGAAGGTGAAGACCGGGCTCGCAACGCCGGACAGGTCGACCGCCGGCGTGAAGAGCGTGGCGTCGTCCTGGACGATGCCGTCGCAGTCGCTGTCGAGGATGGCGTAGCCACCGCTGCCGCCCGTGTTGTTGCCGCCGCTGTTGGCGCAGCCGTCGCCGCTGGCCGTGGCCGGGAAGCGCCAGGCGCCGCTGCCGCTGAAGGTCTGCGACCAGCCCGTCGGAATCACACCCGTCGAGAAGGTCTCATCGACGAGCGTTCCGGTCGAGAAGGTGTAGCCCGGAGCCTTGCAGGCGACCAGGTCCGCATCGAGGTTCCAGTTCACGACCGTGGCCGTCGGCGCAAGAGTCGCCACGCCGAGGGGAACCACGCCGCCGCCCGGCAGATAGCCGTTGCTGACTGCGGTCACCGTGAACGTGTAGGGGATGCCCGAAACCAGGGTCTGGCTGTAGTAGCCCGTCACCGGGTCGGTGTAGAGGGTGAAGGTCGGCGCGCCGGAGGCCTTGATCACGATCTTGGCGTAGAGCGGCCAGTTGCCGCCCGTGCCGTCCCGGACCACGCCGTTGACCGTGACGCTCGGGGCCGTCGAGAGCGTGAAGTCCTGAACGACGTCGCCGCCGTCCGTGACCACGATGCCGTTGGCAACGCCCGGCAGGTAGCCGTACTTGGAGGCCGTCATGTCATACGGAGAGTCCGCAACCGGCAGCGTGAACGAGTACGCGCCCGAAGCGCTCGTCATCGTGCTCGCCGAACCGGCCGTGACCTTCACGCCCGCGAGGGGATTCGTTCCGTCGGTCACGGTGCCGTGGATCGAGCCCGTGGGCCCGATCGAGCAGCTCGGGAACTTGAACGAGCCGATCCGGGTCTGCCAGGTGGCCAGACCGGTCGTCTCGATGTACTCCGTGGTGTACCAGAACGTGCACTGATCGGTCGGGTCCGTGACCATCGAGCTGTAGTCGCCCCACCGGGCGGCGCTGCCGTCCTGGGAGCCCGTGCCGTCGATGATCACGTTCTCGCCCTGCGACATTTCGCCGAGCGGGTCGCCCGGCAGGCGGCCGGTGTACCAGATCGACGGGAACTGCGAGGCGGAGGAGACGCTGTAACCCATCGCGATGTTGCCCGAATAGTCGAAGGCCGCGGAACCCATCCAGCGGTTCAGGCCGTCATCGGGGGCGAAGGTTCCCTGCTGGTAGATCTCCGGGTTGTCCGAGAACGGAGCCCGGATCTCGTACCAGCGCCGTCCGACCAGTCCGCCCGCGTCGACATCGTGCGTGAACACGAGGGCGTCATGATCGCCGAAGTTGCGATAGTTCGGCGTGTACATGGGGAAGGGCAGAACTTCGAGCGGCGGATAGGGGCCCGGCTGAACCGCGTTGTTCGAAGGGATCGAGAACGCGTCCACGTCCATGCTGAACGTGTTGATGACCGTGGACGGAGGATCCGTGAAGTTCGGAGTCATCTGGATGAAGTGCAGCATCGAGTTCGGCGACCCGTCGTAGTCCGGGTTGCCGATGCCGATGATCGTTTCCGGCGAGCCCTCGTTGGGAGGATTGGATCCCTGGAGGTCGGCCGCCAGGAAGACGTCGGAGGTGAAGACCGGGTTGATGTCGAAGAAGATCGCGGTGGCCGGGTCGCCGGCGATCATCGCCGCGCGGTCGAAGGCCACGAGGGCCGAGCCCGACGCCGCGTTGAACTGCCGGACCGTCAGGTAGTAGGCCTCCGGCATGATCGAGATCTTCGGATAGTCGTTGAAGATCGGACCGAAGCTGTAAGAGGACTGGTAGTACTCGCCGAGCGGATCGTTGGTCACCGAGACCGCGAAGCACTGCAGCGAGGGCACCTGGTCGACGGCGAACTGCGACAGGATCCAGCGGTCGGCGAGCTGGTCGTACTTGACGACAGGGTCGCCGTCGTTCGTGGTCTCGCAGGGCCCGCCGAAGCCCGACCACATCGAGCTGTTGTCGAACGGGCCGCTGACGGAGTTGCCGTCCTTGTCGTAGATCTCGGACTGAAGGTTCACGGTCTGCCAGATGTTGTTCGGGCCGACCGCCGCGTTCGTGTCGGGCGGGTAGCAACCGCACGTCATGAACTGTCCTTCGAAGTCCGCGATCGGGTCCGGCATGTTCGGCGGATGGATGGCCGACTTGATCGCCGGATCCTTCGGCCGCGCCACGCTGGACGGGGCGTGCGTCAGAACGGGCGGCTTGTCGCGCCCTTCCGTCAGAGTCGGGCCTGCGGGCCCCGGGCGTTTCAGGTGATCGCGCAGGGGAGTCGAGATTCTGACCTTCGTCGGGAAGTAGGTCTTGATGGAATTCTTCCCGACGGTCTTCTTCTCGACCTTGTTCGCGCCGAGCAGCGCGGACGAAGAGCCGAGGAAGATGACCGCAACCGCTGAGACGATCAAGGCGGAAAGCCGCTTCGCCGAGCTCCGGTACATGCCATTCCTCCGTTCAGTTATTCGAAACAATGAGAGTCGCGAGGAACTATTTCACCCGCCGACTTTGCGAGTCAACAGGAAATCTCTTCTCGACCGTGCCGGGATGGAAAAAGAAACTGACCCGCTGGACAGGAGCTGTCCTCGGGGTCGGACGCGGTCGGACGGAGGGAAAAAAGGCCGGACGATCCGACCGACGCCCCGGGAAGTCCGAAAACCTGAATCGGTCCGATTTCTTGGGGCCCGGTCCGCTACGGCAACGGCAGGTCGAACGTCTTCGTCAAAAAAACGCCCATCTGCGCGCGCGTGACCGGGGAGCCGGGACAGTACGCGCCGCCGCCGCAGCCGCCCGTGATCGCCCGAGCCGCAAGATCCTCGATCCATGGATCGAACGGCCCGCCCGTGCACGGCACGTCGTTGAAAACCGTGCCGGTGCAGGCCGGGGGAACGTACGAGGAGCCCTGGTTCGCCTTGAGAAGGAAGACCGCCATCTGCGCGCGCGTGACCGTGGCGGCAGGACAGTAAAGAGGTGGGCCGGCCTGGCAGCCGCCCGTGATCGCCCGAGCCGCAAGGTCCTCGATCCACGGGTCGAACGGCCCGCCTGTGCACGGCACGTCGTTGAAAACCATGCCGGTACAAGCCGGCGGGACGTACGAGGAGCCCTGGCTCGCCTTCAAGAGGAATACCGCCATCTGGGCGCGGGTGGTCGCGGCGTCCGGGCAGTAGAGACGGATCCCGCAGCCGGCCGTCACGCCCGCGTCGAAGACGGCCTGGATGTACTGGTAGGCGAAGTTGGTGATCGGGACGTCGAGGAACGTCGGGTTGACCTCGACTGTGAGGGCCGCCGACGTGCCGCCGCCCGGCGTCGGCGTGAAGACCGTGACGGACGCCGCGCCCGCCACGGCGATGTCGCCGGCGGAGATCGCCGCCCTCAGCTGGGATGCCGAAACCAGCGTCGTCGGCCGGTCCGAGCCGTTCCAGCGCACGACCGACCCGTACACGAAGCCCGAGCCGTTGACGGTCAGCATGAAATCCGGGTCGGCCGCGATGACCGCGGACGGCACGACGTTGACGGCGACCGGGGCCGGATACGGAGACGGATCGATCCGGTAGACTTTGTTCGAACCGAGGTCGGCGACGTACACCTCGCCGGCCTCGTCCTCGCCGAATCCCGAGGGGTTGAAGGCCGTGGACTTGAGCAGCGCCGTCGTCCAGCTTCCGTCGCCCGCCTGCGTCGCGGAGTAGATGTCGCCCAGGCAATTGTCGGAGTAGAGGTACGTGCCCTGGAGCGCCGGGATCACCGTGCCGCGGTAGCGCATGCCGCCGATGATCGCGCACCAGCCCGTCGTGTGCGGCTGCTCGAGGATCGGCAGCGTGAGCGATCCGTCGTTGCAGTTGGAGCCAGGGTTGTAGCAGTGGAACCCTTCCATCTTGTGCCAGCCGTAGTTCTCCCCTCCCCCGCTCGCGGCCGGCTGAAAGTCGACCTCCTCGTAGGCATCCTGGCCGACGTCGCCGATGAGGAGGTCCCCGGTCACGCGGTCGAAGGAGTAGCGCCAGGGGTTGCGCATTCCGTATGCCCAGACCTCGTGGCAATCGCTCGGGTTGCCGGCGAAGGGATTGGACGCCGGGATCGCGTAGGGCATGGCCGTGGACTGCCCGCACGGGACGGTGCCGCTGCCGTTGACGTCGACGCGCAGCATCTTGCCGAGCAGGATGCCGAGGTTCTGGGCGTTGTTGGGCTGATCGCCGCCGCCCCCGCCGTCGCCCGTGCCGACATAGAGATATCCGTCCACGGGGCTGAAGTAGAGCTGCCCGCCGTTGTGGTTCGAGTTGGCCGGGTGCGGCACCACGAGGACGATCTGGGCCGAGGCGGGATCGGCGACGTCGGGGTCGGCCGACACGCTGTACCGCGCGATCGTGATGTCGCCGGGGCTGGCGAGCTTGTTGATGTAGTAGACGTAGAAGTAGCCGTTCGAGGCGTAGTCCGGGTGGAACGCCACGGAGAGCAGCCCCTGCTCGCCGCAACAGGTCACCAGGGCGTGGATGTCGAGGAAGGGCGTCGGCAGCAGCGCGCCGTCTTTGTAGATGACGATGTAGCCCGCCTGCTCCGCGACGAAGAGGCGCGAGGAGCCGTCATGCGCGTTGGCGATCTGCATCGGCGAGGACGCCGACCCGGACAGGGGCGTCAGAATGATGGACGGCGTTCCGGCGAGCGGAGCGCCCGTCCCCGTCCACTCGGGGCCCGACGGAGACCCGCCGGCCGCGAGCACGCCGTCGGAGGGACCGCCCGACGCGCCCGCCGAGTCGCCGGCCACGTCGCCCGCGCCCTCGTCGAGATGGTAGAGCGCGGCGGTGTCGGCGTCGGCCGCGAACGGGTTCGTGGGCCGCGTGAAGGCGCCCGCGTACCGGAGCGACGCCGAGATCCGCAGCTCGTCCAGGAAGCCGTCGTAGGCGGCGCCCGTGTCGAACTTCTCGGCGCCGAGCACGAGATAAGGATCGTCGGGCGACGTTGGAGTCGCGTCGTCCGGGTACGAGACGTCGCCGTCGGGCCCGTCGGCCTCTGCCTCGAGAACCCCGTCGAGGAAGAGCCACATCCAGCCGTCCGCCCGGCGCCGCTCGACGGCCACGTGGTGCCACCCTCCGTCGAGCACGCCGCGCGCGCCGCAGATCGTGCGGTCGCCCGTGCCGTCGCCGCTCACGCCGAAAACGACGACGCCTCCGGCGATCGCCACGCCGAACTTGCGGTCGGCGCCGGCGCGGTCCCGGTCCACGACGACGTTGCCCTCGACCCACGACGTGTTCGCCCCGCAGGAAACGGCGGGCGCGGTGTTGTCGGCGGCGGCGGCTTTCATCCAGAACTCGAGCGTGAAGTCGCCCGCGCCGACGTCGGCCGGAGGACCGGGGTTCGCGTTGGCGGGATCGTCGACGGAAATCTTGACGCGGTCGACTTCGGCCGTGCCGTTGCCATGGAAGCGCAGCGACGTCGCCGCGAACGCCGCGGCCGGTACGACGGCGAGCAGGATCGCGAGCGCGACGGCCCGCAGCGCGGCGCCGGCAGCCGGACGGGTTCCTAGAATTTGCATGATTTCGATTCTAGGGCACGCCCGCACGCGCGCGGCGGCTCGATCCATGGATTAATCTGAGCCTGACGTGACAGCAATCACACGCGGCGGGAAGGCGACATCCGTACTCGCGGCCGAGCCCCCTGTTCGCGCGGACAGGAGCGTGCGGCGCCGATGACGAACGTCCTGCTCTTCGGCAACGTCAGCCAGCCGCCGTACTGCAACAACCTGTTCCCGCCGCTGCGCGCGTTCCAGAAGGCGTTCCGCACGACGCTCGTCGAGCCGTTCCGCGTCGCGACCTTCGTCGCGACCGGCGGCGCGAAGCCCGCGCTCGTGCCCGACGACGCGGTCATCGCGCACTCCGACCCCGCGCCCGACATCGTCGTCTGCCTCGGCGGCGCGCTGCACTTCTCGGAGCGCGCGCGGAGGATCTTTCCGCGGGAGACGCCGCTGGTCGCGTTCGCGCTCTCGGACCCCTACGGCCTGGCCGCGTCCATCGCGATCGCTCCCGAGTTCGACCTCTTCTACACGCAGGACCCGCGGACGCTCCCCGATTACGCGCTGCGGCGGATCGCCGCCCGGCGGTGCGACCCGGCCACCGACCCCGAGCTCTACTTCCCCGAGCGCGTCGCGCCCGAGTGCGACATCCTCTATTACGGCAAGTGGACCGCCTACCGCGATCAGCTGGTCGCGGCCCTGGCCGCGCGCTTCGCCGTGCGCGTCCATGCGTACGAGGGCGAGTCCCGCTGGAGCGTGCCGGTCCTGCCGCCGCTCGACACGCCCGAAACGCTGCGCGCCGGAATGAACCGCGCCCGCCTCACGCTCGAGCCCGCGCTGCTCGACGACGCCCAGGGCAGCTACCGCGGCGCGTACCGGATTACGCCGCGGGCGTTTTTCGCCGCCTCGTGCGGCGTGCCCTCGCTCATCGAGTCCTTCGACGGCCTGAAGGAATTCTTCGAGCCCGGCCTCGAGATCGCGGCATTCGCTTCCGCCGAGGACGCCGTCGTCCAGGCCGAGCGCCTCCTCTCCGACGAGACCGCCCGCTCGGCGATGGGCCGCCGCGCCCGCCAGCGCGCCCTGCGCCAGCACACGTGGGACCGGCGCCTCGAGGACTTCCAGCTCGACGTCCGGCAGTGGAAGGCGCGGCCCGGGCCGAGGCCCCCGCGGTAGTCGGGGAGCAGTCGGGGTAGGCTTCACGGAAGTTCAGCCCCGACGCACGAACACCAGCGAGGAGGGCCGCATCCCGTGAATCCCGCCGTCGCGACGCAGGCGAGCGGTCGTTCCGCCGCGGCGCAGGGCGCGCGGCCCGCCCTCGTCCTGCTTCTTCTGATCAACCTCTTCAACTACGTCGACCGCCAGGTCCTCGCGGCCGTGGTTCCGTCGATCGAGAAGAGCTTCTTCGAGGGCGGCGAGAAGTCGGCCGCCCTCGAGGCCCTGCAGAGCTGGTGCCGAGCGCACCTCGGGTTCCGGCCCGAGCTCGCCCTCATCGGCGTGCTCTCGATGGCCTTCATGGTGCTGTACATGGTCGGCGCGCCGGTCTTCGGCCGGCTGGCCGAGCGCCACTCGCGGTGGGCGCTCGTCGGCATCGGCGTCGTCCTCTGGAGCCTCGCGAGCGGCGCCTCGGGCCTCGCCGCGACGTTCTTCGGGCTCCTGCTGACGCGCTGCCTCGTCGGCGTCGGCGAGGCCGCATACGGGCCCGTGGCACCGACGATCCTTTCGGATCTCTACCCCGTCGAAAAGCGTGGCCGGATCCTGGCGTGGTTCTACATGGCCATTCCGGTCGGCAGCGCCCTCGGCTACGTGCTCGGCGGCGCCGTCGCGGAGTCCTCCATCGGCGCGCTCGGCGCGCGCCTGTCCGGCATCCATGCCGAGAGCTGGCGCTGGGCGTTCTTCCTCGTAGTCCCGCCGGGCATCCTGCTCGGGATCTGGGCGTTCTTCATGAAGGACCCGCCGCGCGGCCACTCCGACGGCACGGCCGACGAAGCGCCGGCGCGCATCGGCTGGCGCGACTACGGCGTCCTGCTGCGCACGCGATCCTGGCTCTACTGCACGCTCGGCATGACGGCAATGACGTTTGCGATCGGCGGCATCGCCTTCTGGATGCCCTACTACCTCGTCCACCGGCCCGGCGCTCCCGCTTCGGCGACGGTCATCTTCGGGGGCGTCACCGTCGTGGCCGGCCTCGTGGCGACGCTCGCTGGCGGTTTCGCCGGGGACAAGCTCCGCGGGCGTTTCCCGGGCTCCTACTTCCTGGTCTCCGGCGCCGCCATGATCGCGGGCTTCCCATTCATGCTCCTGACGCTGCGCGCGCCCTTCCCGCTGATCTGGATCTGGTTGTTCGTGACCTGCTTCTGCCTCTTCTTCAACACCGGACCGACGAACACGATCCTCGCCAACGTCGCGCATCCCTCGATCCGCGCCGCCGGATTCGCGCTCAACATTCTCCTGATCCACGCGTTCGGCGACGTCCTCTCGCCCGTCGTCATCGGCGTGGTCGGCGACCGCTACGACATGGACCGAGCGTTCATGCTCGTGAGCGCGATGTTCGTCGTGGCGGGCATCCTGTGGCTGCTGGGCGCGCGGCACCTGCAGCGCGACACGGCTCTCGCGTCCACGCGGCTGAGACACGACGCGCCATGACCGACCTGCCGGAAGCCGGCGCCGGCTACCGGCTCGTGCGCGCGCTGACGCGCTGGCTGCTGAAGCTCTTCTACGCGCACATCGAGATCGTCGGCGCCGAGCGCGTTCCCGCGGCCGCACCCCTGATCGTCGCCGCCAATCACCACAACTCGATCGTGGACGCGATGATCCTGATCGCCGTGATGCCGCGGCCGCTGCGCGTGCTCGCCAACGCGCCGCTCTTTCGTCATCCGCTGATCGGGCCGTTCCTGCGCCTGATCGGCGGGCTGCCCGTCTACCGCCGCAAGGAGGCGGGCAACGACGCCGACCCCGCCCGCAACACGGACCTGTTTGCCGCCACGACGGCGGCGCTCGCCGCGGGCGGCGCAATCGCCGTCTTCCCCGAGGGGGTCACGCAGCCCGAGCCCGCGCTCCAGACCCTGCGCACGGGCACGGCGCGCATGCTTCTCGACGCCGAGACGGCGATCCCAGGAATCCACGTCACCCTGCTTCCCGTGGGCCTCGTGTTCGACCGGCCCGGGACCTTCCGCAGCGGCCGCGCCCTCGTCCTGATCGGGACGCCGATCCCGACCACGGAGCTCTCGGGCGGACCGGCGCCGGCCCGCGTCCTGACCGATCGCCTCACCGAAGCGCTCCGCCGGCAAATCGTCGAGGCCGACGACCGGCAGACCCTGCGACTGCTCGAACTGGTCGAAGCGCTCTGGCGCGAGATCGACGGGGCGCCTCCGCAGACCGACGCCGCCCGCGTCGGTTGGCTGCAGCGCGCGATGCAGACCTATCGCAGCCTGCGCGAGCGCGCCCCGGAAGAAACGGTCGCCTTTCGTCGAGGGCTGGAGGAGTTCGACGCCGAGTCCCGAAGAGCCGGCCTCGCCGCGGAGCGCCTGTCACGCACGTACACCTTCGGCTCCGTCGGGCGATTCATCCTCGGCGAGGGCTTCTCTCTGCTCGTCGGAGCTCCGCTGGCGCTCTGCGGCATCGTCCTGCACATCCTTCCGTACCAGCTCACGACCGCGGCGGTTCGGCTGATTCCTCACACCGACGAGGAGGAGGCGACCGACAAGATCGCCGCGGGCCTCGTGATGTATCCGCTGTGCTGGCTGGCCGAGGGGTGGGCCGCCTTCGCCGTCGGAGGAAAAGTGGCGCTCGTCGTCTTCTTCGTGGCGCTCCTGCCCACGGGCTTCTTCGCGCTCGCGTGGCACGAACGGCTCGACCATGCCGTGCAGGAGGCCCGCGCCTTCGTCCGATTCCTGCGCGACCGGGACCTGCCTCGCCGGCTGCGCCGGCAGCGCGAGGCGCTCGTCGCCGAGCTCGTGCAGCTGGCCCGGCGCGCACCCGAGGCGTGGGGATCGCCGACGCCATGAGCACTGCACACTGGGCTGTGCGGGCGATTCTCGTCACGGTCGGTCTCGCGGCCTGGTTCTGGACGCAGGCGCTGATCGCGAAGCGAGCGTTTCCCCGCGGCCGGATCGGCGACCGGATCCTCGACGCCACCGCTCCCCTGAACCGGCTGCTGCACCAACACCCGCGTTGGGCCGACCGAGTTCTCATCGCCACCTCGGCCGTCATCGATCTGCTCGGGATCTTTCTCATCGCGTTCGCAATCTTCGGGCCGACCGTCCGCCCGTTCATCGGACTCGTGCTCCTCTTCGCCCTGCGGCAACTCTGCCAGGGACTCTGCGCTCTGCCCGAGCCCGAAGGCATGATCTGGCGCAAGCCCGGATTCCCGTCGCTGCTCGTGACCTACGGCACGAGCTCGGACCTCTTCTTCTCGGGCCACACCGCGATCGCCGTCTACGGCGCGATCGAGCTCGCGCACTACGGCGGCCCCCCCGCCGCGATCGCCGGCGCCGCCATCGTCCTCGTCGAAGCGGCGGCGGTGCTCGTCCTGCGCGCCCACTACACGATGGACGTCTTCACCGGCGCGGTCACGGCGCTGTGGGTCTGGACCGCCGCCTCCGCCCTCGCGCCGGCCATCGATCGGTGGCTGGCCGCCCTAGTGGGATAGGCGCCCTCTTCCATCCGCTCGCGGCGCGGATAGTCTCCCGACCAGCGGGAGGGAGGAGGTCCGCGCCGCGGGAGCGAGAGCGAGCGCAGCGAGCGGAAGCGACGGTATTGGCTGGGAGGCAGGGACTCGAACCCCGATTGACTGGTCCAGAGCCAGTAGTCCTACCATTGAACGACCTCCCAGTCGCCCGAAGGGAGGCGGATTATCCGGGATCGGGGCGTCGCGGTCAAATGCCTCTTTGGAGGCCCGGAACGGCGGCGTTCAGTACGGCCAGTAGAGCCCGAGCGCCTTGGCCAGGAAGACAGCCATTTGCCGTCGCGTCAGCGGAGCGTCCGGACAGTAGTTGCCGCCGCCGCAGCCCGCGGTGATGCCCGAAGCCTTCAGGGCCTCGATGAACTGGAAGGCCGGATCGCTCGTCGGCACGTCGTTGAAGCTCGCCGCCCCCGGCGCCGGGCTGACCTGCTGGGTGTACCAGATGTCGACGCCCTTGAACGCGAGGTCGGGAATGTTGCTCGGCATTCCGACCTGCACGAAGTACTGACCCCCGCCGGTCTCGAACTCGGCGTCGTTGTTGATCGTGTAGCTGGTGGGCAAGGACTCGGCGACCCCGTAGCCTCCGGCGCCGCCCGGAGAGCAGGCGCTGACGATGACATTCTCTCCGGGTGTCGGCTCGCCCGGCGTTCCGCCGTGGTGGCGCCACAACTGTCCGCACAGCACCTCGCCGGTCGCGTTGTCGTAATAGTAGAGGTCGAGATAGACGACCTCGGTGCCCGAGGGAAGATTGACCGGGGCCCAGAACTCCCAGTCGGCGAAGGAAAGCGTCAGCGCGTGGATGTACCCGTTGCCGTCGTGCTGATACGTCACGTTCGAGCTGGTCGGATTGAAAGCGGCGGCCGGGATCTGCAGGATGCTGCAACACTGCACGCCGGCCTGGTCGGGAATGCCTCGGGCCCGATGAAGGGCCGCGACCGCGTCGACGCGCTTCTGCCAGTGCTCGGCCGCCACCGGATCGACCGGCCGCGCGGGAGCGGAGGGTCGAGCCGGCTGCTGCGACGACGCGGCCACTGGCGACAGAAGCAGGCTGACGCCGAGAAACACGGCCCAACCTCGGTCGCGCATGGCCGTTCCTCCCTTGTTGGCCGAACACCGCGATTTTAGCACCGCCGGCCGCGGTAGGATGCGCGCCGAGCATGGTCGACGACATGGAGAAGCTGGCCTCGAAGTCCTGCGTCCCCTGCCGGGGCGGGGTCGCGCCGCTGTCGCCGGAAGAGGCGCGCGGCCTCTCGGCGGCGATCCCGGGCTGGCGGCTCGAAGAGAACGCGACGCGCCTCGTGCACCGGTTCGAGTTCCGGGACTTCGTCGAGGCCATCAAGTTCGTGAACCGGGTCGCCGACGTGGCCGAGCGCGAAGCCCATCACCCGGACATCGCCATCCACTGGAACAAGGTGGACCTGACGCTCTGGACGCACAAGATCGGCGGCCTGCACGAGAACGACTTCATCCTGGCCGCGAAAGTGAATCGCCTGCTCGAAGAAAGCCCCGACGCGACGTCGGCCGGATGACGGCCGGGAGGACGACGAGAATGCGCTCCATCCGCATCGCAGCTCTGGCAGCGGGGGCCCTGGCCCTCTGGCTCGGACCGGCCCGGCCCCTCGATGCCGCGGTCCGGCAGCAGGGCGCGGATCGCGACAGGCCCGCGGCCCGGACGCCCGCGTCCGACCCGATCGACGCGGCCCTCGAGCGCACCATCAAGGGAACGGCGCCGCTCGACGACGTCAAGATCGAAACGCAGTGGCGGCGCAAGACCGGCATGATCGCGACCCGCATCTACGGAGACGGCGTCGGGATCTGGCGGGACACAACCCAGTTTCAACTCTCGCGCGAACAATTCCTCGACCTGCTGCGCGCCTTCGAGCATGCGCGCTTCGGGGCCATGCCGAAGCAGTACGGAAGCGACGAGGAGGGCGAAGACGAGAACGAGGACAAGGACCGGGACAAGGAGAAGTCCAGGACGAAGGAGAAGACGTACTTCCAGGCGATCGTCGGCCTGCGGCTCGGCATCCAGCAGAAACGCGTCGCCCAGAGCATGACCGGCGAGCAGTCGAAGGTCTTCCTCGAGCTCGCCCAGCGGATCGTCGCCGTCAGCGAAAAAGCCGCGAAGACGGGGATCGGAGCGACCTCGCTCGGCGACGGGCTCTCCAGGCTCGCTGCCGGCAAGCTCGCGCCCGAGGCCCTGCAGCTGCTGGTGCGGCGCCGCACCGACCGGCCCGGGCCCGGCTCCGAGGACGGCACGTGGACGCTGCGCCTGGACGGGCGACGCGCCGAAGACGCATCGACCGCCGACGACAAGAGCGTGACCAGGCGCCTTCTCGTCCTCTCCGCGGACGACTTCAAGAGGCTCGCAGCGGTCCTCGCCGAAAACGATCCGTCCGGCATGCCGCGCAACCTCTACGCCCCGCAGTACCTCACCCTGGACCTGCGGGTGCTGAAGGAAAGCCGCGACATCTCCGCCCGGCGCTACGCGGGCACGACCGCCCAGACCCACGGCGCGCAGCAGGCTGGCTTCGACCGCATCTATGCGGCGCTGCTCGCGCTCCACCAGCGTGCCGTGAAGGAAGGAACGGTCCTGCCTCCGGGCGCGGAATAGCGGGCGGCCCGAAGGCCGCCCGCGCGCGCGGCTACGGCAGGTACGGAATTGCGAAAGCCTTCACCAGGAAGACCGCCATCTGCGCGTTCGTGCTGCTCGCGTCCGGGCAGTAGTTCCCGTTGCCGCAGCCCACGGTGACGCCCTCGTTGTAGATGCCTTCGATGTAGTCCACCGCGAAACCGCCCGGGCACGGCACGTCGGCAAACGTCCCCGGCGGCGTGCAGGCCGGCGGCGGATCGTCGCCGTGCTGGCCCTTCCACACGAAGACCGCCATCTGCGCCCGCGTGACCGGAACGTCCGGACAGTAGAGCGGCGGCGAGAGGCTGCAGCCGGCCGTGATGCCATCGTTCACGAGGCCCTGGATGTAGTCGGCGTTGAAGCTGCCGAGCAGCACGTCGTTGAACCCGGCGAGGTAGACCGGCGGCGGCGTGAGCGATCCGTGGACCGCGCGCTCGATGAAGCCGGCCATCGTGCGGCGCGTCACGACCTCGCTCGGGCAGAAGAGGTACGTCGGCGTCTGCGGGGCGCACCCGGGCATGACCCCGGCTCCCGCGGCTCCGTAGATGAAGTTCCACGCGAAGCTGCCCTCGGGCACGTCGTTGAAGAGCACCGTGAAGTCAACCGGCACCGGGGCGACCGGGGTCGGCGTGTCCACTTCGAAGAGCAGTGAGCCCAGGCGCAGGCCCGGCAGCAGGCCCGCGGAGTCGAACGTCACCGTCACGGGCAGGGTCTCGCCGGCGCCCGCGCCGCCCGAGCCCGGGATCGTCCCGGAATCCGGGCTCTCCGAGAGCCAGTGGATGTCGTCCACGCACCAGCCCGCCTCTCCGGAGGCCGCCTCGTAGATGACGTTCGTGTCGAAATCGTAGATCCACAGGTTTCCGCCGCAGTCCGATTCCAGGCTGACGGCCGCCGTCCCGGCAAGCACGGGCACGCCGCCACTCGTGACGTTGAAGCCGCCGAGCACGGCGTCGTCGTGGGCCGTGTCCACCACCCAGACGTCGAACGGAGCGCTCTGGTAGCTCTGGATGAAGAGGTGGCGCGTGGTCGGGTTGTACGCCAGGCCGCTGATGTAGAAGTCCGTCAAGTGCGAGTCGAGGATGTTTCCCGCGGTATCGATGTGGTACACGATGCGCTCGTTCGTCCCGCCCACGAAGTACGTGTCGGTCGAATAGTCGTACGCGAGGCCCCGCTGCGAGACGGCCGTCCACGAGCCGCAGATCTTCTGGCCCGTCACGGCCTTCGTGACCGGGTTGATCTCGAAGATGCAGTTGTCGGCGCCGAGGTTGTTGTCGGCCCCGACGTTGACCTGCCAGAGCATCCCCGTCCGGCCGTTGTAGGTCCCGTCGGCCTGCCAGACGCCTCCCGTGTCGTGGATGTCGATCGTTTCGCCGGTCTGCGTCCCATTCGGCTCGTACTGGTGCTCGAAGCCGTCCCCGGGGATGCCGAAGAACGCCGCATCGGGGCTCGCGGCCCAGAGCTTGTTGTCGCCGGCGTCGTAGATGAGTCCCCATCCGCTCGTGAGCCCGGAGGGGAAGCTGTTGATCAGGTTTCCGGCTCCGGACAGCGCCGGAGCGTCCGGCGTCTTCACCTTTGGAAGGTCCCGTTGGCGCGCGAAGTCCCGCTGGTCGAGGCGGATGCCCTTCAGGACCTGGTTGCGGTCCCGGGCGCTGACGAGAGGGCTCGGACGCGTGGGCACGGCCGCTGGGGGAACGATGCTCAGCTCGCGGATGACGAAGCTGCCGGCTCCCGTGCCCGCGTTGGTCATGTCGAGCGTCAGGTCCTGGGAACCGCCGGCCGGGAGCTTCAGGGAAAGCGGCCGCGGGCTCGCGTCGAGCAGGCCGGAGGCGAGCGCGAAATCGAGCTGCACCGTGCCGCCGTCGTTGACCGCGATGCCCTGCGTCTGCGATTCGTACTTGGGTAGCGACGCCTCGAGCGAGGCAGCTCCGCTGCCCGCGAAGATCGCGTAGAACCCGTCCGCCTCGTTCTGATCCTCTGGCGTCGGGACCGTAGTCGTCGAGGAATCGTCGGCGAGGTTCGTGACGGTCGCGCCGTTGAGGCCGAGCCCCGTGTTGGCGTCGAGCACGTTGCCGACGACGAGGCCGCCCGGCAGCGGCGTGCAGACCGCGTTGCCGACCAGGACGTCGTCGACCTGCCACCACCAGGCCCAGAAGGCCGAGTAGTGGAAGCGCGCCTGGACGCCGGCGTGGCCGGCTGCGAAGGAGATGTCCGCCGCCTGCGTGTTGGGGCCGGGCAGATCGCCCGGCGCGCTCCAGACGTTCGTCCAGGTCGTTCCGCCGTCGAGCGTGACGTCCACCTGGGCGGTCGTGGCCAGGCCGAGGATGACCAGGTCGTTGTCCCACTGGACTGCCGCGCTCGGGCTCGCCGACAGGTCGATCGGCGGCGTCACGAGGGACGAGTCATCCGTCTCGAACCCATTGGACAGGCAGTTGCTGTTCAAGATCGCGTACGGACCGGATCCTCCAGTCTGGTTTCCGCCAAAGGCCCCGCAGGGATCAGCCGCGCTGTAGACGGTCCAGCTGGCCCCCGAGGTGGTGTCGACCGACCAGCCCGGCGGAATGTCGCCGGCGTCGAACCCCTCGGCGAGCGCCGCGTTGAAACCCGTCTGCGCGTACCCGGGCGCCCCGCAGAGGCCGTTGACCGAGAGCGGCCAGTCCGCGACGATCGGAGCTCCGGCCGTCACGACCGGGCCGCCTCCCGCCACGTAGCCTGGGACCTGGGCCGTGACGACGAACGTGTAGGCCGTTGACCCGGTCAGATCGACGGAGTAGGCGCCGGTCAGGGGATTCGAGAATGCGACGACCGGGTCGGTCGAGGCCGACGTGATCTCGATGCGCGCATAGAGCGGCCATCCCTGCCCCGACCCGTCCGTGACGGTGCCGCTGACGTGGACGATCGCTCCGCTCTCTGCGGCGAACGATACGCCGCCGGCCAGGGCGATGCACATGGCCGCCGCGAGGATTCCGGCCGAGAGCTTCTTCGTGAAAAACGGGTTCATTCCGGTTCCTCCCTTACGGCACATACGGGATCCCGAAGGCCTTGACCATGTAGACCGCCATTTGCGCGTTCGTGATGCTCGCGTTCGGGCAATAGTTCCCGTTGCCGCAACCTGCGGTGACGCCCTCGTTGTAAATGCCCTCGATGTAGTCCACCGCGAAACCGCCCGGGCACGGCACGTCGGCAAACGTCCCCGGCGGCGTGCAGGCCGGCGGCGGATCGTCGCCGTGCTGGCCCTTCCACACGAAGACCGCCATCTGCGCCCGCGTGACCGGAACGTCCGGACAGTAGAGCGGCGGCGAGAGGCTGCAGCCGGCCGTGATCCGATCGTCCACCAGCCCCTGGATGTAGTTGGCGTTGAAACTGCCGATCGCCACGTCGTCAAACCCTGCCAGGTACACCGGCGGCGGTGTGAGCGATCCATGGCTGCCGCGCTCGATGAAGCCCGCCATGCTCCGGCGCGTCACCGCGAGCGACGGACAGAACGTGAAAGTGGGCGTCTGGGGAGCGCACCCGGGCATGATCCCGGCTCCCGCCGCGCCATAGATGTAGTTCCAGGCGAAGCTGCCCTGGGGCACGTCGCTGAAGAGCACCGTGAAGTCGACCGGAACCGGGGCGACCGGCGTCGGCGTGTCCGTCGTGAAGACAAGAGAGCCCTGGCGCAGGCCGGGAAGCAGGCCCGTGGAATCGAACTTCACCGTCACCGGGACGGAATTGCCGCCGCCCGCCGGACGGGATCCGCCGCCCGTGCCCGGGATCGTCCCGGAAGTCGGGTCCTCCGACAGCCACGGAATGTCGTTCTGGCACCAGCCGGTCTCGCCCGATTCGACCTCGTAGATGGTCTGGTTGTAGTAGTCGTTGACCCACAGATGGCCGCTGCAGTCGGCCTCGAGGCTGACGCCCTGGTTGAAGAGCACCGGAGCGCCGCCGCTCGTCACGGCGAATCCGCCGATGATCGCGAAGCCGTGGGCCGGGTCCATCACGTAGATGTCCCAGGGCGGCTGGTACCGGATCGTGATGAACAGGTGGCCCGTACCCGGGTTGTATGCGAGCCCGGTGATGTCGAGGCCGATGTAGCGGGAACCGATGAGACCGCCCGCCGCGTCGACGTGGTAGACGATGCCTTCGTTGCCGCCCCCGACGTAGTACGTGTCGGTCACGTAGTCGTAGGCCACGGCCCTCTGAGAAACCTGCCAGGGCCCGCAGATCTTCTTGCCCGTGACGGCCTTCGCCGCCGGATCGATCTCGAAGAGACAGTCGTCCTCGCCGACGTTGACCTGCCAGATCATGCCGGTCCTGCCGTTGTACGTCCCGTCGGCCTGCCAGAAGCCGCCCGTGTCGTGGATGTCGACCGTCTCTCCGGTCTGTGTTCCATCCGGCAAGTACTCGTACTCGAATCCGTCGCCCGGCACGCCGAAGTCGGCCGCGTCGGGGTTGGAGATCCAGAGCCGGTTGACGTCGGTGTCGTACGCGAGGCCCCAGCCGGCCGACAGACCGGTCGGGAAGGAGCTGACGACGTTTCCGGCGGCCGCGAGCCGGGGCACGTTCGAGGGGGCCTTTGCCAGGGGCGGCAACCCCTTCGTGCTCTCGTCGTTCATCCGCCTGAACGGAACCCGCTTCAGCGCCGTCATGCGGTCTGCGCGGTCCGCGACGGGGCCCGCGGCCGGGGTGGACGTCGGCGCATTGACCTCGTGGATGACGAAGGAACCGGCACCGGTGCCGGAGTTGGCCATCGTCAACGTCGCGTCCTGCGAGCTCTCGGGGCCCAGGAGCAGGGAAAGCGGCCGGGGGCTCGCATCGAGCAGCCCCGCCGCGAGCGCGAAGTCGAGGCGAATCGCGGCGTTCGGAATCACCGTGACGCCCTTCGTGAGCGGATTGTGCAGCGGGAACGACGCCTCGAACGACTGGGAGCCGCTCTCGGCGAACAGGGTATAGAAACCGCCGCCCTGACCGGCCGGCGGCGTCGAGATCGTGGTGGCCGAGCCCTCGTTCGGCAGCACCGTCACCGTGGCTCCGTTCAGACCGACTCCCGTGTTGGCGTCGCGGACGTTTCCGACGACGAGCCCGCCCGGAATCACCGCGCAGGCGAAGGTTCCGACCTCCACGTTGTCCACCTGCCACCACCAGGCCCAGAAGCCCTGGTAACGGAAGCGCGCCCTGGCGTTCGCGTGTCCCGCCCCGAGCGACATGTCGGCGATCTGGGTGCCGGGGCCCGGCAGGTCGCTCGTCGCCTGCCAGACGTTCGTCCAGCTCGTCCCGCCGTCGGCGCTCACGTCCACGTTGGCGACGGAGCCATAGCCCATGTCGATGAAATCGTTGGCCCACTGGATCGCCGCGCTGCCAGACGCCGAAAGGTCGATCGGTGGCGTGACCAGGGAGGAGATGTCGGTGTCCGAGCCGTTGCTGTAACAGTCGCTGTTCAAGATCGCGTAGGGGCCCGAGCCGCCCGTCTGATTTCCATCGAACTGGCCGCAGGGATCGCCGCCCGAGGCAATCTGCCAGCTCGCGCCCGAAACCGTGTCCACGCCCCAGCCCGGCGGAAGAACGCCCGCGTCGAAACTCTCGGAAAGCGCGGGCGGGCCGGTGAAGTTGCCCGGACCGTACCCGGGCGCCGTGCACGAGGGCGACGCGAACAGGCTCCAGTTGGCCACGAGAGCCGAAGGAGCGTTCGCCTGGGCAGAGGCCGGAAGGCCCACGGGGCCGCCGCCGGCCACGTATCCCGGCGCAAACGCCGTGACCGCGAAGTTGTACGTGCTTCCGGCCGGCAACACGATCGAGTAGTAACCCGTGACCGGATCGGAGTACAGGGTCGCGCCCGGGAATCCATTCGGCCCGGTCACGACGAGCGTCGCGTAGAGGGGCCAGCCCTGGCCCGAGCCGTCCTTCACGATTCCGTTGACGGTCACGGTCGGGGCCGCCTGGAGCTGGAAGTCCTGCACGGTGTCGCCGCCCGAAGGGACATCGACGCCGTTGACGGACGCCGGGAAGTAGCCGAACTTCGAGGCGGTCACGTCATAGGGCCCTGCGGGCAGGGTCAGGAACTGGTAGTGGCCCGAGGCGTCGGTCGTCGTCGTCGAGGCTCCCGGCGCGGTCGGGCGGGTGGCCGAGGGCGTCGCCGAGACGGTCGCCCCCGCGAGCGGACTCGATCCGTCCGTCACCGTGCCCTCGAGCATCCCCGAGGGGCCGCCCGTGCAGCTCGGAAAGCGGAAGGATCCGATGCGCGTCTTGAAATTGAAGCTGTCGGTCGCGGCGTAGTACTGCTGCGTGTACCAGAACGTGCAGTCGTCGGTCGGGTCGATGGACATCGTGCTGTAGTCGCCCCAGCGGTTGTAGCTCTGGACCTGGCTTCCGGCGCCGGCGAACCAGATGTCCTCGGCGCCCATCGTCCCGAGCGGGTCTCCGGCCAGGCGACCTGTCACGCCGATGGCGGGGTGCATCGACGCGCTCGACTTGGAGTAGCCGAGGGCCATGTTGCCGTTGCCGTCCATGGCGATCGAGCCCATCCAGCGGAAGTTCTCGTCGGGCGCGTAGGTCCCCTGCTGGTAAACCGCCGGCGCTTCGCCCGGGCTGCGCACCTCGTACCAGCGCACGCCCGATGCGCCGGCCTCCGTGCCGACCGTCTGGTTGACGACGAGCGACTCGTGGTCGCCGAAATTGCGGTACGCCAGGCGATACATCACGCGCTCTTCGAGGGTCTCCAGCTTCTCCGGGGAGTCGAGCTGGGGAACGCACTGGCCGCGCTGGGCGCCGCAGACCGGAGAGATGAACTCCGCGGCCGGGATCTCGACGGGCCCCGTGAACGTGCTGTCGCCGGGATTCGTCCAATCCACGTGGAACTGCCAGAGGAGCAGCCGCGCCGGGTCGACCTCGTACGTCAGGAAGTAGTTCGGCGAGCCGTCGGGCGGCGGCGTCGGCCCGTCGAGGTCCGACGGCAGCACGCCGCCCTCGAGCCCCGTGTCGAAAGCGACGACGCCTGCCGGCGCCCCCGCGAGCATCGCGTTGCGATCGAAGGCGTATGCCCCGCCCTGGAAGGAGCTTGGGCCGAACATGTTGAAGGTCATGTAGTACGCGTCGGGCCAGATGCCGATCTTCCCGTAGTCGGTGAAAAAGTCGTCGCTCGTCTTGAACTCGTACTGCCAGTATTCGCCCGTGGGATCGTTCGTCTTCGAGACCGCGAAGCACTGGTAGAAGGGGCCGTCCGGAAAGTTGGGCAGCGCAAACTGCGAGAACACCCAGCGGTCGGCCTGGCGGTCGTACTTGACCAGCGGATCGCCGTCGTTCTGGAACTCGCACGGCCCTCCCAGCCCCGCCCAGAAGGCGTTGCCGGGGAACGGGCCGAGGACGATGTTGCCGCTCTTGTCGTAGATCACGGCGATGTCGTTGATGTACTGGATGTAGTGGTTCGGCCCGACGTCGCCTTCCGTGTCGGGAGGCACGATCCGGAAGCCGACCACGTTGGCGTTGTCGTCGTCGGACAGGCCCTCGAACTGGACCTGTTGCTCGGGCTGCGAGAGGCCGAACTGCTTCTGGGCCACCGGGTCCGAGGTCGCGCGCGCCGCGCCCGAGCCCTTGCGCGGCAGGGCATCGTTGTGGATCTCGCGGTTCGGTCGGGGCGCGATCGGCCCGGTCACCTTGTAGTCGGAAAGCCGCGCCGACTTTCCATGCCGCGTCGCAAAGCCCACGGTCGGCGTCCTGGAGCCCTGGTCTTGCCCCGCGAGCGGCAGAGCGCCGCCGAGCAGGAGACAGGCAACGGCCGAAATGATGAGAGCGAAGAGTCGAGCGGGCGCGTTTCGGTACATCCATTTCCTCCGTTCGGAAGCAAGAGAAGGGGCGAGCTTTTGACTATGCCATCGAGTGTTCGAAACCGTCAACCCTTCGGCGGTAGAATTTCGCGCCAGAAGTCGCATGACCCTCAGTTCCCGAGCTCTCGCGATTGGCCTGGCCGCGGCGCTCGCGTGGTCCCTCGGCAGCGCGGCGAAACCTCTGCGCGCGGAGCTGCTGCGGCACGCGGAGGAACATCCCGAGGACTCCGGCGCTATCGCCGGCGCGCTCGCGGCACGCATCGAGGGCAAGGCGCAGCTGGGCGACGTGCGCATCGACGTCTTCTGGTCGCAGGGCGGCAAGGCGACGACCGCAAGGGTTTTCGGTGACGGCGTCGGCGTCTGGCAGCGCGAGGCGCAATTCCGGCTCACGAGGTCCGAGGTCCTCGCCATTCTCGCGGCCCTCCAGCAAGCCGGCTTCGGCTCCATGCCCGATCGGTTCGGAGCGGAGGAGGCAGCGGAGGGCAACGAAGGCCCGAGGTTGAAGGGGCGCCTCGTCGTTCGCGCGGGCACCGAGTCCAAGAGCATTCTCCAGCTCGTGGACGGCGACCAGTCGCGGCCATTCGCCCGGCTGGTGCAAAAAATTCTCAGGATCTGCCGGGGTCCGGCACGCCGGGGCGTTGGCGCGGCGAGCATGCGCGACGCGCTCGGAATGCTCGCGGCCGGGACGCTTTCGCCGCAGCTTCTCGAGGTCGCCGTCCAGCGCCGCCCCGACCCGAAATCCGCCGGGGGGTCGCAGGACGGGTGGACGCTCGAGCTGTCGGGACTGCGGGCGAGCGCGCAACGAATCGGACCCGACGGCTCGCGGGAGCCCCGGCGAACGCTGATGCTGTCAGGAACGGATTTCCACGAGCTCGCCGCCCTTCTGTCGGTCGCGGAGCCCTCGGCGCTGCCCCAGAGTCTCTATGCCGCGAGCTACACCGACGTGACGGTCGCGATCCTCAAGTATTCGCGGACGATCGCGGGCCGCCGGTTCCTCGGCATGACCCCGGAGACACACGGAGAGAAGCAGGCGGCCTTCGACCGGATCACGGCGGCGCTCGAGGCGCTGCACGCGCGCGTCGAGAAGGAAGGCAAGCGGGGCGTGATCAGGAATTCGGCGGCGGAAGACTACGAGGATTCCGGCTTGCCCGGGAAGATCGTGAAGACGACGCCCATCACGGCCACGCCCATGAACATCCAGCGCGCGGTCTCCCAGGCGTCCCTGTAGCTCGCGAACTTCTGCGAGGCGACGAGAAAGCCGCCGAGGCCCAGAGCGAGAAAAATCAGGCCGACGCGGCGCACGTCAGTAACGCGACAGCGACTTGTCGATGCGCTCCGCCCACTTGTTGATGCCCCCGACCAGGTTCTTCGCCTTCGCGAAGCCCTTCGCCTGGAGGAACTGGACGGCGTTGCCGCTGCGCCCGCCCGTGCGGCAATAGACGACGATCTCGTCTTCCGGCGAGAGCTTGTCGAGGCTCTCCGGCAGCGTTCCGAGCGGGATCTTCAGGGAGTCGGTCAGGTCGGAGATCGCCCACTCGCGCTCCTCGCGCACGTCCACGAGTACGAACGCGTCGCCGCGGTCGCGCATCGCCTTCAACTCCTCGACCGTCACCTCGGGCTCGTCGGCGAACATCGCGGAAGACGATACCAGAGGCGCCGCGCCGCAGAAGGCTTCGTAGTCGATGAGCTGCGTGACCGTCGGGTTTGGGCCGCAGACGGCGCAGGCCGGGTTCTTCCGGATCTTGAGGTCGCGGAAGCGCATGGACAGCGCGTCCACGAGAACGAGCCGGCCGATGAGCGACTCCCCCACGCCGAGGATGAGCTTCAGGGTTTCGGTCGCCTGCATCACGCCGAGCAGTCCCGGAAGGATCCCGAGCACTCCCCCTTCCGCGCAGGAGGGCACGAGGCCGGGCGGTGGCGGCTCGGCGTAGAGGCACCGGTAGCACGGGCCCTTCGCGGCCCAGAACACCGAGACCTGTCCCTCGAAGCGGAAGACCGACGCATACGCGTTCGGCTTTCCCGCCAGGACGCAGGCGTCGTTGACGAGGTAGCGCGTCGGAAAGTTGTCGGTGCCGTCCGCCACGACGTCGAAGTCGCGGACGATCGCCAGCGCATTCGCGGAGGTGAGACGCTCCTCGAACGGCACGATGCGGACGTTGGGATTGACGTCGCGCAGGCGTTCGGCCGCGGCCGCGAGCTTGGACCGGCCCACGTCCGCGGTGCCGAAGAGGATCTGGCGGTGGAGGTTCGACTCGTCCACGACGTCGAAGTCCACGAGGCCGATCGTCCCCACCCCCGCCGCCGCGAGATAGAGCGCCAGCGGCGATCCGAGGCCTCCGGCGCCGACCGCCAGGACCCGCGCCGCCTTGAGCTTCTTCTGGCCCTCGAGGCCGACCTCGGGCAGGATCAGGTGGCGAGCGTAGCGCCGGATCTCTTCGTCGGACAGGCCGGGCAGCGCGGTCGAAAGCACCGCCCCCATTCTACGTTCGCGGCTTTGATAAATTCTCCCTTTCCGGAGGTCACATTGCTCCCTGAATTCGAGAACGAGCCCTTTACGGACTTCTCCGTCGACGCCAACCGCAACGCCTTCCGCGCGGCCCTTTCGAGGGTCGAAAAGCGGCTCCCGATCCGGGGCCGCAACGTCATCGGCGGAAAGACCGTCGCGGCCTCCAAGCACTTCGAGTCGCTCAACCCGAGCGACTTTCAGCAGGTCATCGGCCGCTTCCCGGAAGCCACGATCGCCGACGGCGGGCGCGCCGTCGAGGTCGCGACCAGGGCCTTCGCCTCCTGGAGCCGGATGCCGGCGACCGAGCGCGCCGCCCTCGTCCTGCGGATCGGCGCGGTCCTGCGCCGCCGCAAGCACGAGTTCTCCGCGATGATGGTGCTCGAGGAGTCCAAGTCCTGGGCGGAAGCCGACGGCGACACGGCCGAGGCGATCGACTTCTGCGAGTTCTACGCGCGCGAGATGGAGCGCCTCGCCGCGCCCCAGCCGCTGACGCCCTATCCCGGCGAGCGCAACGAGCTCGAGCACATTCCGCTCGGCGTCTGCGTCGTCATCCCGCCCTGGAACTTCCCGCTCGCGATCCTCTGCGGCATGACGACGGCCGCGCTCGTGGCCGGCAACACGGTCGTGCTCAAGCCTTCCTCAGACGCCGCTGGCATCGCGACGATGTTCCTCGAGGCCTGTGAAGAGGCGGGCGTGCCCGACGGCGTCCTGAACTTCCTGACGGGCGGCGGATCGACCGTCGGCAACGCCCTCGTCGAGAACCCGAAGACGCGGCTGATCGCGTTCACGGGCTCCCGCGAAGTCGGCGTTCAGATCAGCGAGAAGGCCGGCCGCGTCGTGCCGGGCCAGATCTGGATCAAGCGCGCGATCCTCGAAATGGGCGGCAAGGACTTCATCCTGGTCGACGAGACCGCCGACATCGAGGACGCCGCCAACGGCGTCGTCTCGGCGGCCTTCGGCTTCCAGGGCCAGAAGTGCTCGGCCTGCTCGCGCCTCATCGTCCACCAGAAGGTGCACGACGACCTGCTCGCGCGCGTCGTCGCGAAGACCGAGGCGCTGTCGGTCGGCGACGTGCGCGATCCGAAGCACAACGTCGGCGCCGTGATCAACGCGAGCGCCCACCGCAAGATCCTCGAGTACGTCGGGATCGGAAAGAAGGAAGGCCGCGTCGTCGCCGGCGGCACGGCCGGCCCGAAGCAGGGCTACTTCGTGATGCCCACGGTCGTGGATGGCATCAAGCCTTCCGCCCGGCTGGCGTGCGAGGAGATCTTCGGCCCCGTGCTCGCAGTCCTGAAGGTCAAGAGCTTCGACGAGGGCGTCGCCGTCGCCAACATGAGCGAGTACGGCCTGACGGGCGCCCTCTACACGCGCGAGCGCGAACGGCTCCTGCGCGGCAAGCGCGAGCTCTTCGTCGGCAACCTCTACCTGAACCGCAAGTGCACGGGAGCCCTGGTGGGCGTGCACCCCTTCGGCGGTTTCAACATGTCCGGCACGGACTCCAAGGCCGGCGGGCGCGATTACCTCAATCTCTTCACGCAGCAGAAGTCGATTTCGGAGAAACTGTAGGCGCCACCCCGGGGAACGCAAAAGGAGACGTCATGTTCGGTCACCCCCTTCTCTGGCTCGTTGTCACGGTGCTCGACGTCATCGCGATCGTGTCGATCCTGAAGAGCTCGGCCGACAGCGGCACCAAGATCCTGTGGTTCCTCCTCGTGGTGTTTCTCCCCGTCATCGGCATGGTCCTGTACTTCGTGATGGGCCCCGGCCGCCGGAACACCATATAGATGTCCGACGCATCGTTTCCCCGCACGGCCCGCCGCTTCGAGAGCGTCGGCTTCTCGGAGATCGTCCGAGTGCGCAACCGCGTGATGGAGCTGCTCGCGGCCGGGCAGAAGGTCTGGCGGTTCGAGGGCGGCGAGCCCTGGATGAACACGCCGGAGCCGGTGAAAGCGGCGATGGGAAGGGCCCTCGAGCGCAACCAGACGCGCTATGCGCCTTCGTCCGGCATCCCGGAACTGCGCCGGGCGATCCTCGCGAAGGCACGGGAGCGCAACGGGATCCCGTGCGACGACGAGAGCGCGGTCGTCGTCAACGGCGGCATGCAGGGCCTCTTCGCCGCCTTCGCCACGCTGCTCGATCCGGGCGACGAGGTCCTGATGTTCTCGCCCTACTGGACGCCGATCATGGACCTGATCGCGTACCACCAGGCCAAAGCCGTCCTCGTGCCGACCGACGCCGCGCGCCGGGAAGGCCTCGCGAAGGCGCTCGCCCGGCGCACGACGTCGACGACGAAGGTCCTCTACTGGAACTGCCCCAACAATCCGACCGGCGACGTGTTCTCGCGCCGCGAGGTCGAGGAAGTCGCCGAGTTCGCGCGCCGCAGCAACCTCGCCGTGATCTCGGACGAAGCGTACGAAGACCTCGTCTACGAGGGCGAGCCGAACGTCGCGATCGCGTCGCTTCCCGGAATGTACGAGCGGACCATCACGGCCTTCACGCTGTCCAAGAGCTACTCGATGACCGGCTGGCGCCTCGGTTACGTGATCGCCCCGGCGCGCTACCAGTCGGCCGTGAAGACGGTCGTGCTCTACAGCACCAACGGCGTCTCGACGCCGACGCAGTGGGCCGCGGTCGAAGCCCTCTCGCGCGGGACCGCGTTCGTCGCCGAGTGGAAGGCGGGCTACACCTCCCGCCGCGACCGGCTCGTCGCGGGATTGAAGGCCGCCGGCTTCGGGATCGAAACTCCCCGCGCTGCCCTGTATCTCTTCGCGAAGCTCCCGTCCTGGCTCGGCACGGACTCGCGCGATGCCGCGCGCACGCTGCTCGACGAAGCAAAGGTCGCGACCGTCCCCGGCGTCGTCTTCGGCCCCGAGGGCGAAGGCCACCTGCGCTTCTCGTTCTCGGTTTCGGAGGAGATGATCACGGGCGGCGTCGAGGCGCTCGCCGCTTTCGCGAACCAGGGCGCCGCGCGCCGCTGAGCTAGCGCCGATAGGCCTCCGGCCGGCGATCGCGCAGGACCGGGAACCTTTCGCGGGCGTCGCGGACGGCGGCGGGCTCGACGTCGCAGACGAGGACCGATTCCCTGGCGGAGGCCTCGGCGAGGACCTCGCCCCACGGGGAGATGACGGCGGAGTCGCCGGTGTAGTGCAAATTGCCGCCGTCTCCCACGCGGTTGACGCCGGCGACGTAGCAGAGGTTCTCGATCGCGCGGGCGCGCAGGAGCGTGCGCCAGTGCTCGCGGCGCGCCTCGGGCCAGTTGGCGACGAGGGCGAAGAGGTCCGTGTCCTCGGCGGCGAGGCGGAAGGGCTCCGGGAAGCGCAGGTCGTAGCAGACGAAGGGGGTCACACGCACGCCATCGACGGTCACCGTGACGACGCGGTCGCCGCCCGTGTAGACCTTGTCTTCACCGCCGAACGTGAAGGGGTGGATTTTGGCGTAGCGCGCGGCCGCTCCGTCGGGGGCCGCGAGGATCGCCATGTTGCGCGGCCGCGGCTGCCCCGCTTCGGGAATGCTCGCGAGGATCGAGAGCGACAGCTCGCGCGCCGTGTCCCGCAGGAATGTCTCGGAGGGGCCGCCCGCGGCTTGCGCGATGCGGTCCGACTCCATCGAGAAACCCGTGCAGAACATCTCGGGCAGGAGCGCCAGGCGCGCGCCTTTGCGGGCCGCCTCTTCGAGCAGCCGCCGCGCGCGGCGATGGTTCTCCGGGACGTCCTCCCAGGCGAGGTCCATCTGGACGAGGGCTACACGCACAGCTTCTTCAGTCTTTCCACGGCGGCCACCAACGTCTCCCGTCGCTTGCAGAACGCGAAGCGCACGTAGGACTTCCCGTGCTCGGGGTTGTCGTAGAAGACCGACGGTGGGATCGCGGCGACGCCGATCTTCTCGGTCAGGTGCCGCGCGAAGACGACGTCGTCGCCGAAGCCGAACGGCCGGAAGTCCGCGCACACGAAGTAAGTGCCCTGCGGGTTCTTGACCCGGAAGCCGATTCGGGCGAGCTCGCCCGCGAGGTAGTCGCGCCGGGCGCGGTAGTCGGCGTTCAGGGCGGCGTAGTACTCCGTCCCGGTCGCAAGCCCGGCCGCGGCGCCGTGCTGGAGCGGCGTGGCCGCGGTGAAGGTGATGAACTGGTGGGCCGAGCGCACGGCGGAGACGAGCTCGGGCGGTCCCATCGCCCAGCCGATCCTCCAGCCGGTGAGCGAGAAGGTCTTGCTCAAGGAAGAGATCGTGATCGTGCGCTCGCGCATGCCGGGCAGCGAGGCCATCGGAACGTGGCGGCCTTCGTAGACCAGGTGCTCGTAGACCTCGTCGGTGATGCAGTAGACGCCGCGCTCGCGGCAGAGCCGCGCGATCATCCCGAGCTCGTCGGGCGAAAAGACCTTGCCCGTCGGGTTGTGCGGCGTGTTGACGAGGATCGCGCGCGTGCGCGGACCGAAGGCGGCGGCGAGCGCGGCGGGGTCGAAGCTCCAGTGGGGCGTCGCGAGCGTCACGACCCGGGCGACGGCGCCCGCCATGTGCACGCTGGCCTTGTACGAGTCGTAGTAGGGCTCGAACAGCACGACCTCGTCGCCGGCGTCGCACAGGCCCTGGACCGCGGCGAAGATGGCCTCGGTCGCGCCCGCGGTCACGACGATCTCGGAGTCGGGCGCATAGTCGAGCCCGCGGTCGCGCCGGTACTTGGCCGCGAGCGCGCGGTGGATCTCGGGGATGCCGGAGACGCGCTCGTACTGGCCCTGGCCCGCCCGGATGGACGCGATCGCCGCCTCCTTCACGAACTCGGGACCGTCGAAGTCCGGGAATCCCTGGGCGAGGTTGATGGCCCCGTGCTCGTTCGCCAGACGCGTCATCTCCGAGAAGATGGTCGTCCCGAAGCCCGCGAGCCTGGAGGAGAGCGCCGGTCGCATGCGCGGATGATATCGGTCGGCGCGGCTGATATCCTCCCCGGCGCAATGGCACCCAACAGACACCACTACCGCATCGCCATCATTGGATCCGGGCCGGCTGGCTGGACGGCCGCCCTCTACGCCTCGCGGGCCGATCTCGCTCCGGTCGTCTTCGAGGGGCCGCAGCCCGGCGGGCAGCTCACCATCACGACCGAGGTCGAGAACTATCCGGGGTTCATGGACGGCGTCCAGGGCCCCGAGCTCATGGACATCTTCCGCGCCCAGGCCAAGCGCTTCGGGACCGAGATCGTGCTCGATACGGTCACCGGGGTCGAGTTCGGCAAGCGTCCCTTCCGCCTGACGCTCGATGCCGGCGGGTCGATCACGGCCGACGCGGTCATCGTCTCCTCGGGCGCCTCGGCCAAGCTGCTCGGCCTCGAGGCCGAGACGAAGATGATGGGCAAGGGCGTTTCGGCCTGCGCGACCTGCGACGGTTTCTTCTTCAAGAAGAAGGACGTCATCGTCGTGGGCGGCGGCGACACCGCGATGGAGGAGGCCAACTTCCTGACGAAGTTCGCCACGACCGTCACGATCGTGCACCGGCGCGAGGATTTCCGGGCGTCCCGGATCATGCTCGACCGCGCGCGCAACAACTCGAAGATCTCGTGGAAGCTGAATTCCGCGGTCGTCGACATCCACGGCGGCGACGGCGGCGTCACGGGCGTGACGCTCGAGGACACGCGCACGGCCGAGCGGTCGCACCACCCGACGCAGGGTGTCTTCGTCGCGATCGGGCACTCGCCAAACACGGGGATCTTCCGCGGCCAGCTCGAGCTGAACGACGTCGGCTACGTGAAGGTGAAGAGCCCCTCGACGTACACCTCGGTCGAGGGCGTGTTCGCCGCGGGCGACGTCGCGGACCCGACCTACCGGCAGGCGGTCTCCGCCGCCGGCGAGGGATGCAAGGCCGCCATCGACGCGGAGCGGTGGCTGGCGGCCCAGGGCATACATGGATGACCCGGGGGACGACCCCCGCAACACGCCTTTCCTCGCGATCCTCGCCTACGTCCTCGGATTCATGGGCGCGCTGGCCCTGCTGGCCTGGGTGCTCGCGCGCCTGATGCGGCACTGAGAACCCGGCCTCCCCTGCGCCCGTACCACCCGGTGCGGCCATGTTGAAGTACTGGAAGGACCTCCGCCACCTGCCGCGCCCGGTCTGGGTGGTCGCCGGCTCGCAGCTCGTCAACCGCGCGGGCTCCATGGTGCTTTCGTTTCTCGTCCTGTACCTGACCCGCGAGCGCAACTTTTCTCCCGAGCACGCCGGGTTCATCCTCTTTCTCTACGGCGCCGGGTCGATCGTCAGCGCGCCCATCGCCGGACGCCTCGCCGACCGCTGGGGGGCGGTGCCGGTCATGCGGGCGTCCCTCTTCCTCTCGGCCGCGATGCTGTTCGTGTACCCCTTCGCCCGTAGTCACTCGGCCATCATCCCGGTCACGATCGCTCTCGCCATGCTCACCGAGGCCTTCCGGCCCGCGGCCATGTCCTTCTTCGGCGAGACGGTCGAGCCGGCGCGCCGCAAGTCGGCCTTCGCGGTCTACCGGCTGGCGATCAATCTCGGCATGGCGATCGGCCCGGCGATCGGCGGCATCCTCGCGACGCTCTCGTTCCGCTACCTCTTCCTCGCCGACGCCGGGACGTCCTTCGCGGCCGGGCTCGTGCTCGCACTGGTGACGATCCCCCCGCGCCCGAAGAAGGTCCATGCGCAGTCGACGACGACACGCCTGCGGCTCTCGACCGCCGCCCACGCCGACCCGCGCTTTCTGTTCTTTCTCGCGGCCGTCGTGCCGGTGGTCGTCATCTTCTTTCAGCACATCTCCTCGATGCCGCTGTACATCGTCGACAACCTCGGCCTGTCGCCCCGCACGTTCGGCCTGCTGTTCTCGCTGAACTGCCTGATCATCGTGGTTCTCGAGATCCCCGTGAACGCCGCGACCGCGCACTGGTCCCACCGGCGCACGCTCGCCCTCGGGGCGCTCCTCTCGGGCGCCGGGTTCGGCGCGATGGCGTTCGCGCGCGACGTCTGGGCGCTCGCGGCGACGGTCGTCCTCTGGACGTTCGGCGAGATGCTCTTCTTCCCGGCGTCGGCCGCGTACGCAACCGACATCGCGCCCGACGCGCGACGCGGCGAATACAGCGGCCTCTACACGATGGCGTTCTCCGTCGCCTTCGCGATCGGCCCGTGGGCGGGAACGGTCGTCCTCGAGCGGGCCGGAGCGCGGCTGTTGTGGGGGCTGACGTTCGTCCTGGGCGCGATCGCCGCGGCGATGTTCCTGCGCATGCCGGAGCCGTCGCGTCATTCCGAGGCCGAGCAGACGTTGCCCGACGCGGCGAGCGCGGCGCTCGAGTGAAAGGGGCGCGGCTCGAGCCGCGCTCGCTCGACCGCTATTTCCGGGGCTCGGGGCTCCAGTTGACGAGGACGTTCAGCGGGGTTTCGTCGCCCACGATCTCGGGCACGATCGCGAGAATCCTCTGCGCGTCGGGCGTCACGTCGAAATCGACCCAGCCCCGCTCCCCGACGGTGAAGAGCGTCTTCGGCGCTCCGACGTGGAGCACGGGCGACGTGCGGACCGGCACGGTGACGAATCGCCCCTCGCGCGTGAGGTAATAGAGGGCGCCGTCGCGCCCCCAGCGCAGCAGTCCCGCCCCGCCTTCCGAGATGCGGACCTTTTCACCGGGGCCCGGGAAGGGCATGACGTAGACCTCGGGATGTCCCGCTTCGTTGTTGATGAAGGCGATGAACCGGCCGTCCGGCGAAAAACGGACCTTGTGGTTGTCGAAGGACGATTGCAGGATCGGAACGGGTTTGGACGATCCGTCCAGGGCGAGGCTCCAGATGTCGAAATTGCCAACCTCGGTCCGCTCGACGAACACGAGGGTCCTGGCATCCGGCGACACGTCCTCGGGCGACTGGAACGCGCGGCGCCCCTCGGTCAGCGGCGTTTCCTTTCCGGTCGCCATATCCCGGCGGCGCAGCAGCGGCGGCGTGCCGTGGACAGCGGAGTAAACGAGCGACTTCCCATCGGGGAGCAGCTTCGGGAACACCTCGGTGTCGAGGCCGTTCGTGACGGGAGTCTCGATGCCCCGTTCGAGGTCGTAAGACCAGACGTGGTAGGTCTCCACGCCCGGCCGCGTCCGGTCGAAGAGAAGGCGCTTGCCGTCGGCCGAAAGATCGAGGTCGAGATAGTTGCCCGGCGGACCCAGCCGCGCGACCTCGCGTCCGCTGCGATCGAACCAGACGAGGCGGCTGGCATCGGGCTCCGACTGGTAGGCGATCGTTCCGGCGCGTGCCGCGAAAGCCGCGGCCCCCGTGGAGTAGAAGTACCGGACGCGCTCAGCGACCGACACCGGGTCGCCGGAAATGCGCCCGCTCTTCCAGTCGAACCGCTGCGCGACGAGCGTTCCCTCGCGCGAGTACACGAGAAATCCCGGCTCGAAATACTGAAAGAAGGATGCGATGCGCCCGATGGAGCGCGGGGCCTTGCCAGGCTCGACGAGCATCAGGTTTCCCTGGCCGTCGAGCTCGCGTAAGACGTAGAGGTACCGCTCGCCGTCGGGAAGAAACCAGGGCCAGGCCAGTCGCGACGCGACCTGCGCGGCGTCGGCCTTGATGACGATGACGGCCTGCCCGCCGGAAGCCGGAACGCGATAGAGCGCGGCGCCCTGGATGCTCGTGAACAGAATGTCCGACCGGCCCCAGGTTCCTGCCTTGCCGCCGCCCGCCGGAATGTCGCAGATCGGGACCGGAGCGCCCCCCGCCACCTCGACGCGCTTCAACTTGTCTCTCGTGAAGAAGGCGATCGACCGGCCGTCGGGAGACCAGAGGATGGACCTGGCCCCCTCGGTTCCGGCAATGGGCCTGGCCGCGAAAGCCGAAAGGGGCCGCACCCAGACGCGCGGCGCCGCGTCCTTTGAGCCCCGCGCCACATAGGCGATCTGCGCCCCGTCGGGCGAGATGCCCATGAAATCCTCCTCGACCTGCCAGTTGAACTCGCCGGCCTCCGGCGGTGCGACGGTGAAACGGACCGGGCCCGCCTGCAGGGGTCTCGACCCTCCCCGCCACTGCCAGGCGACGATCGCGACCGCCGCCGCCGCGGCGAGCGCCGCGCCCACCCGCAACCAGGTGGCCACCGGGGACGGTTTGGCGGCCAGCGCGATATTCGGCCGCGACGTGGACCCGCTCGACGGAATCCCGCGCAGCTGGAGCTCCACGTCGTGCGCCGATTGCCAGCGGTCCGCGGGGTCCTTGGCGATGCACGTCCGGACCACGAGATCGAGGCCGGGTGGACTGACCGGCCGCACTTCCGAGATCGGCGGCGGTTCGAAGGTCAGGATCGCCGAGATGAGCGTCGCCTGGTCGTTGCCCGGAAACGCCCGGCGCCCGGTCGACATTTCGTAGAGCACCGCGCCGAGCGCAAACACGTCCGTCCGCGCGTCGGTGTCCTCTCCCCGGAGCTGCTCGGGCGCCATGTAGGGAACCGTGCCCACGATCGAGCCCTCGGCCGTCAGGTCCCTGGCGACCGTCACCGTCGGCGCCCGCGTGAGCTCTCCGGCCTTGATCGGCGTCTCGAACGCCCGGGCGAGCCCGAAGTCGAGCAGCTTGACGCCCGTCTTCGTGATCATGACGTTGCCGGGCTTGAGATCCCGGTGCACGATTCCCTTGCGGTGGGCGGCCTCGAGCGCCGAAGCGATCTCGGCGCCGAAGCGCATCGCCTGATCGATCGGCAGCGCCCCTCTCGCCAGCCGGTGCCCCAGCGTCTCGCCTTCGAGCAACTCCATGACGAGGTACTCGGTGTCGCCCTCGCGGCCCACGTCGTACAACGCGCAGACGTGGGGGTGGGAGAGCTGCGACACGGTCTTCGCTTCCCGCTCGAACCGCTGCCGCGCTTCCGGCGTCGGCGCGACGTGGGACGGCAGCACCTTGACTGCGACCTCGCGCGAAAGCCGCGTATCGAGGGCGCGATACACCTCCCCCATGCCGCCAGCCCCGACCGGCGCAACGATCTCGTACGGCCCCAAGCGCTTTCCGGCAGCCAGACTCATTTCAGCAGACAGTCTCTCATTAGCTCGCGGCGCCAATAGTCTCCCGACCGAAGGGAGGGAGGAGGTTGGCGCCGTGGGAGCGTGAGCGAGCGCAGCGAGCGGAAGCGACGGACGTCTGGCCTTCGGCCCTCACTCGCGATAGAAAGGACGCCCGGCCGCCTCCCGCAGCCCCGCGACCAAGGAGGAATCCCATGGGTCTCTTTGACCAGCTTCTCGGCGGGATCGTCGGCCAGCTCGGAGACAGTTCACAGAAGAATTCGCTGATGGAGCTCGCGACGAGCGTGATCCAGAGCCAGCCCGGCGGCCTCGGCGGGCTGATCCAGAAGTTCCAGTCCGCGGGCCTCGGCGACCACGCCAACTCCTGGGTGGGCACGGGTGCAAACCAGCCCGTCTCGGGCGATCAGGTCTCGGGCGCCCTCGGGTCCGCCAACATCGCGGCGATGGCCCAGAAGCTCGGGATCAACCCGCAGGTGGCGAGCGCGGGCCTCGCCGCGCTCCTGCCCGTGATCATCGACCAGCTCACGCCGAAGGGACAGGTCGACCACAACGCGGATCTCGGGTCGACGCTGAGCGCGCTGAAGTCGAAACTGATGGCGCCGCGCTAGTCGCCCGCGGGCTTCGGCCCCCCTGCGGCGGGGGGTTTCGTGCGCATGTGGATCTCGGTGCCGCCCTTCTCGAAGCGGACCTCGTCCATCAACTGGTTGATCAGGTAGATCCCGCGGCCGCCGGTCGAAAAGAGGTTGACCCCGAGCGTCGGGCTCGGGATCGAGGCCGGATCGAAGCCCGGCCCGGGATCGCGCACGACGATCAGCATCCCGCGGTCCTTGTCGCAGGCGACGCAGCACTGCACCTGCTTGGACGGGTCGTGGCCGCTGCCGTGCTCGATGGCGTTGGCGAGCGCCTCGCGCAGCGCGAGCTCGATCTCGAACTCGCGGCCGCCGGCGCAGCCCATCTCGTTCACGATCGCCATGACCTTGCCGACGACCGGAGAGATCGCGTTGACGTCGCCGGGCAAAGTCAGGTCCACCTTGACGAGCAGGTCCTTGCTCTCGAAGTCGCAGCGGGTCAGCGGCTCTCCGGTCATCCCGACAATCTTATTCCGGATGGATGCCGGCGAGCAGCTGCTGGAAGCCGGGATCCGGCCGCAGGGCGGCGAAAACCGGACTCAGGCGCGGCCAGACCCATCCCAGAGCGTTGCGCTCCGCGATTCCCCGTCCGAGCAACTCCACGGCGGCCGCCCCTTCCCCGAGCGCGGCCCGGACGAACGCAAGGTGGAGCGGGGGTACGTATCCCCTTGCGGTCAGGCCTTCGATCTCGGCGAGCACGGCGCGCGCCGCCTCCGTCCGGTCGGACGTGGCGAGGCTGCTGGCCAGGAGCGCCAGCGACCACGACATCTCGTGGCCGGTCATCACCGACAGCTTCTCGAGCGCGGCGATCCCTTCTTCGTGCCGGCCGGCGGCCTGACAGCCCATTCCGAGGGCCCAGAGCGCGTACACAGCGGAAGAATCCACCTCCAGGGCCTTGCGGAACCCGTCGATGGCCTGCGTGTAGCGCCCGACGAAGAAATACGGCCACGCCGCGTTGACGTGGACGTTGGCCGAGAGGGGCTCGAGCTGCACCGCCTGGCGCCCGATCTCCAGCGCCTCTTCGACGCGCGGGGTGAAGGACAATGCGCAGGCCAGCCAGGAATGCGCGTCGGCCGACCGCGGCTCGAGCTCGATCGCCCGGCGAAGGTGGCGCTCCTCCCGCTCGACGTCCCACCCGTAGTACTGATCGAAGATACCGAGCGCGATGTGCACGTCCGAGGAATCGGGCTCGAGCTCCTGGGCCTTTCGCACCGCCGCCCGCGCCTTCACGCTCGCCTCCAGGGTCGGGACCCCTCCGTAGAACCCCCAGGTGCCGTACGCGTCGGCGAGGCCCGTGTACGCGGTCGCAAACCGCGGATCCAGCGCAATCGCGGCTTCGAACTCCGCGACCGCCTTCTTCGAGGCGCGCTGGTTGAAGAAGTAGCGCCCTTTCAGGTACCGGTTGTACGCTTCGATGTTCTGCGTTCCGGGCTCGACGAGCGACGCCTCCTGCGCCGGGAGCAGGCGCACCTTGAGCGCCGCCGCGATCGCCAGCGCGATCTCGTCCTGGACCGCGAAGACGTCCTGCATCTCGCGGTCGAACTTCTCGGACCAGAGGTGATAGCCGTTGGAAACGTCGATCAGCTGCGCCGTGATGCGCAGCCGCTGCCCTGCCTGCCGCACGCTGCCCTCGAGCACCGTTCCCACGCCGAGGTCGCGGCCGATCTGCCGGATGTCCGTGTCTTTGCCCTTGAAGGCGAACGCCGACGTGCGCGAAGCCACCTGCAGCGCCTCGATGCCGGCGAGCGCGCTGATGATCTCCTCGGTCATCCCGTCGCTGAAGTACTCGGCGTCGGCGCCCGTGCTCATGTTGCGGAACGGCAGCACGGCGATCGACGCGACGAGAGAGTGCCCCGCGCCGGAGGTCGTTGCGGCGGCGCCGGTGGCCTTGGGCGACGAGGGCTCGCGCTGGAGCGCAAACGCCAGGTCGCGTGCCGACTGGAACCGGTCCTCGGGGCTCTTCTCGAGGCTGTGCAGGACGATCTCCGAGAGCTCCCCGGGAACGCCGCGCCCCGCCGACAGGGGCGGATCGGTCTGCAGGACCGCCATCATCGTCTCGACCGCGTTCTCGCCCTGGAAGGCGCGCACCCCGGTCAGCATCTCGTAGAGGATCACGCCGAGCGCGAAGAGGTCGGAGCGCTGGTCCACGGGCTTGCCGCGGATCTGCTCGGGCGACATGTACCCGGGCGTTCCGACGACGGTGCCGGAGGCCGTGAGCGATGCTCCCTGCGATCCCGAGACGCTCGACGACCGCTCGTCCGCCGGGCGCGCGAGGCCGAAGTCGAGGATCTTCACGATGCCGTCGCGCGTCAGGAACACGTTGTCCGGCTTCAGGTCGCGGTGCACGATCCCGCGGTCGTGCGCGGCGGCGAGGCCCCGCGCCATCTGCTGGGCGTAGTCGACCGCCTTGCGGGGCGGAATCGCGGCCGCCGAGAGGCGCTCGCGCAGCGTCTCGCCCTCGAGCAGCTCCATGACGGCGTACGAAACGCCGTCCTCGTTGCCGAAATCGTGGAGCGAGAGCACGTTCGGGTGCGAGAGCGCCGCGACGGCCTGCGCCTCGCGCTCGAAGCGCTGCATCGCCTCGGCGCTGCCGGCCGAGAGCGCGGGCAGCACCTTCACCGCGACCTCGCGCCCGAGACGGGCGTCGCGCGCCCGGTAGACCTCGCCCATCCCGCCCGCGCCGAGGGGCGAGAGGATTTCGTAGGGGCCGAGCTTCGTTCCGACTGAGAGCCTCATGGGCGTTTTCCCGCGATTCTATCCGCAGGCCTACCGGGTCGCTTCGTCCACCCGCTTCTGGAAAACCGCCTTCGCGGCGGCGAGGCGCTGGAGCACCTCCGACTTCTCCTTCTCGTCGTTCCAGCCGCCGTGGGCCGATGCCGCGGCCTCGACGCGCTCGATCCACGCGACGAAGTACCTCGCGTCGGCCGCGCTGCGGATCGGGGCGCCACCGACGATCACGTAGATCGGGCTCGTGGTCGCGAAGGGATAGATGTCCAGCACCGGCTCGACGGCGTTCGCAGACCAGGCGCGCAGCGTGTACCAGGCGCTCTTCGTCGCCGGCAGCGAGATCGTCGCGTCCGCGCGGGTGCCCGAGGCGTCGAGCGGCACGGTCGCGACGACGAGGCCGTTCGAGACGATCTCGAGCTTCTCGACCGGAGCGATCGACCGCAGGCTCACCTTCGCTGCGAGCGCCCGGCCTCCCGCCGGCAGCGCGATCTCGTCGCCGACTTCGCGACCGTCGAGCGTGAACGACAGGAGCGGCCCGTTCGTCGCAAACGTCTTCCCCGCCTTGATCGCGGCCAGCCAGGCCCGATAGTCGAGCTTCGCGCCCGAGCGCGCGAACACGCGGTTCATGCCGACCGGGCCGCGCAGCGAGGCATAGTTCGCCATGGCATCGGTGCCGGATCCCGTCGGCAGGCGGAAACCCGCATTCAACAGCCGGTACCAGACCCCGGCCGTCGTCTGGTGGTCGCTGAAGCCGACGACCTCGATGTAGTCCGCCTTGCCGAGTGCGACATCCACCGGCAGCGCGTACGTGAGCGGATCGGCGCCGGCCGGATCGGGCGCGGGCGGATCGAGCGGGTGGACGTAGCCCGAGATTCCTCCCTGCGCGTGCGCCAGGTCGATGATCGTGGAGTTGTCCGGGAAGAGGCTCCACGCCGGAGTGTTGGCGTAGCCCGCGTAGATCGGAAGGATCAGGTGCTCCCTCAGGCCGAGGTGCCCGGTGTGGCCCCACCAGCTCGTGTGGTACTCCTCGTCGTGCTTGATGAGGGTCGTCGCCGTCGAGACCGGATCGAGGTCCGGCGAGAACCGTGCGATATCCGGAATCCGCTGCTCCTTGTTGACGATCAGGTCCTCGACGACGTGAAGGTCTTCGGCCTCCGCCTGCGCCCGCAGGCGAGCGGGGTCGTTGACGTACGCGCCACCGTAGTTCATGTGGACGTGCATGTCCCCGCTCCACCAGCCGCGCGCGGGCAGATCCATCAGGCGCTCGAGACGCACGCCTGCCGCGGCCGTCGCGCCGGCCGTCACCTCGACGGTCTTCGTCACCGGCGCGTACTCGAGCCCATGCGTCGCGAGCACCGTGTACCTGCCGGCCGGCAGCGTCAGCGTCGCCGAGCCCTTCGCGTGGAAGTAGGTCATCTCGAAGGGGCGCACCTTGCGATCGAAGCCATCGTCGGCGTGGCGCCACGCCGTGTCCGGCGCCCAGCCGCGGCCGTCGGCCCCGGTCACCGAGAGCCGCACCGGCGACGGAGATCCCGCCGCATCGCTCACCGTCACGGTGAGGGTGCCCTGCGGATGCAGGTATCGGCGCGTCGCGGGCTCGACCTTCTCCATCGCGCCGCCCGGAATCGACACGACGCGGAGGGACACGTTGCCGCCCTCGTTCGTCACGAACGCGATGCGGCGCCCCTCCGGCGACCAGCGCGGCCGCGTGTGGTCGCACTCGCAGTACGTCAGCTCGAAGGGATCTCCGCCCTCGGCCGTCGTCAGCCAGAGCTGATTGCGCTGGCGGCCGAGGTACGAGCTGTAGACGACCCGGCGCCCGTCGCGCGCCCAGTCGGGGTGCGCCTTCCAGTTCGTCTCCTCCTTGCGCACGAGTCGCATCTCCGCGCCGGGCTCCGGCTTCATGCGCCAGAGGTCCCCGGAACCCCACACGTCGCCGCGGTTGGAGACGAGAATCAGCTCCTTGCCGTCGGGCGACCAGGTCGGCGAGAGGTACTGGTCGAACTTCGAGTAGTAGTACCGCGGCAGGCCGCTGTCCTTGTCTTCGGTAATGCGCACGGGTTCGCCCGCGGGCTTGCCGCCGGAGACGGCGAGGACGAAGACGTGCCAGCGTCCCTTGAAAGCGGTCGAAACGTAGGCGATGCGCGAGCCGTCCGGCGACCACCGCGCGTCGAGATTGACGGCGCCGTTGACGACGAGCGCATGCGCCCCGCCGCCCTGGAGGTCGAGCACCCAGAGCTCGAGCGCGTCGTTGCCGTAGGACGTATACAAGATGGAGCGCCCGTCGGGCGACCAGTCCGGCTCCGAGTCGTAGCCGGGGCCGTCCGTCAGCTGCACCGCCTCGTGCGAGCCGAGCTTCTGGCGCCAGAGCGTCCCCTGCATCGCGTAGACGAGCTCCGTGCCATCCGGCGACCACGCCGCGGCGCTCGGGCCGCTCGTCACCTGGGGCAGGTACATCTCGCGGTAGTAGTAGGGATGCGGCTCGTCGATCTGCTTCAGGACCGGCAGACGCTCCGCGGCGGCCAGACCGCTCCAGAAAAACAGAATGGCCGCCACGCGAGACCCGGCGCGCTTGGAGCGCATGTTCTTCACCTCTCGACGATGGTCTTGCCGATCGGCGCCAGGGCGATCTCGGCCAGCTTGACGTGCTGCAGCCCGAAGGGGATCCCGATGATCGTCACGAAGCACAGCAGGGCGGACATCAGGTGCCCGATCGCGAGCCAGATCCCGAAGAGCAGGAACCAGATGACGTTGCCGATCAGGCCGAGCACGCCCGTGCCGATGTCGCCCCTGCGGGTGACGTCGCGCCGGCTGACGGCGACGCGTCCGAACGGGAAGAAGCAGAGATTGCCGATCACGAAACAGGCCCTTCCCCACGGAATGCCCACGATGGACAGGAACGCGATCGACCCGGCCAGCCACCACGCCATCCCCATGAGGAGGCCGCCGCAGACGAACCAGACGAGGTTGCCGAGGGCTTTCATCGCGGCGTGCGTCTGGCGGCCTGGGGCTACGTGCCCGAGCGCGCGCGGAAGGCGAAGTACGCGAACACGAGGACGAGCAGCAGGAGGATGAAACGGCCCACGCCCATCAGGCGGCTGCTGGCGACCGGGCGCGTGCCCTTCGCCTTGATGCCCGTGATGGCGGCCACGGCAGTCACGAGTACGGCGAGGCCGAGCCAGAAGATCCAGTTCACGGCCGGATCATGCCATACGGGGCGCGGGCGGGCAGCGGCATGGCCCTTGCAAATACGTTTGCAGGACAAAGGAGGACCCATCCATGCGATTCATCGGCGCCCGGCTTCACGGGTATCTGGACATCGCCTTCATCTTGCTTTTCCTCATCGGCCCCCTGGTTTTCGGACTCGGCGGAACGCCCCTGGTGATCAGCATCCTGCTCGCCGCCGTCTTCCTGCTCCTGACGCTGGTGACGGGGTACCCGATGGGCGTCACCCGGCGCATCACGCTGTTCGCCCATGGCCTCCTCGAGCTCGCCGTGGCGGTCTTCGTCGCGCTGCTTCCCAAACTGGACGGCTACTCCGCGGGCTCTCCGGCGCGCCGGTTCTACTGGGCCATGGCTGTTGCGCTCGCGATCGTGTGGCTGCTGACCGACTACCGCGAGGGACACGACGCGCACGTCCGGGAGACGATCCGGCCGGCCAACGTGGCCTGATCCGGCGTCTGCATGCTCGCTGAGCTGAAAAAGCCCTGGCGTCTCTTTCGCGACGCCTCCCCGGGAAAGCGATTCGAGAAGCTGCACGACGCGCGCAGCGGCTCGCCGCCGCCGATCGTGTCCTACGCGATCGGCGCGCTCCTCCTCGCCGGAGGCGTCGTCCTCCTGTTCATCCCCGGCCCGGGCTTTCTCCTGATCGCCTTCGGAGGAGCACTCATTGCACGGCAGTCGCTGTGGCTGGCAAAGCGGCTGGATCGGCTCGAGCTCGTGCTCCGCCGGCTCGCGCGAAAGGGCAAGACCGGCTGGCGGCATGCCTCCGTGGCCGCGCGCGTGGCGATCGTTGCGGCCACGGCCATCGTCGCCGCGGGCGCGGGGTACGCCGGCTACCTCTGGCTTTTCGCGGACTGAGGTTCGCCCCCCCCGATCCGCATCGTCCGGGTGTTCGGCCGAACGCCGACGGATAGGATGCTTTCCCCATGCGCGACTACGTGGCGGCGATCGACCAGGGCACCACGGGGACGCGCTGCATCCTGTTCGACCTCGAGGGGCGCCCGGCCGGTTCGGCCTACCGGGAGCACCGGCAGATCTTTCCGCAGCCGGGCTGGGTCGAGCACGACCCGCTCGAGATCCGGGAGCGCGTGGACGAGGTGATCTTCGAGGCGCTGCACGCCGCGGCGCCCGGTCGGGTGCTCGCGGTCGGAATCACGAACCAGCGCGAGACGGTCGTGGCCTGGAACGCGCGGGACGGGCGCCCCGCGTCGAATGCCATCGTCTGGCAGGACACGCGCACGGCCCCGGAGTGCCGTGCGGCGATCGAGCGGGGATGGGAGGCGGACGTGCGCGCGCGCACGGGCCTGCCGATCTCGACCTACTTTTCCGCGACCAAGATCCGGTGGCTTCTCGACAACGTCGACGGCGTTGCCGAGCTCGCGCGCTCGGGCGACCTGATGCTGGGGACGATCGACACCTGGGTGATCTGGAACCTGACCGGTGGCCCGCGCGGCGGCGCGCACGTCACGGACCCGACCAATGCTTCGCGCACGCTGCTCTGCAGCCTCGCCAACCTCGAGTGGGATCCGGTGCTCTTCGAGCACTTCGGCGTTCCGTGGGGGACGATGCCGCAGATCCGGCCATCCATCGCGAGGCAGCCGTACGGCTTCACCATGGCGGACGGGCCGTTCGGCGCGCGGATTCCCGTCTGCGGCGATCTCGGCGATCAGCAGGCGGCGCTGGCCGGACAGGGCTGCTTCGCCGCCGGCGAAGCGAAGAACACGTACGGGACCGGATCGTTCCTGCTCGAGCACGTCGGGGGCAAGCCCGTCGCAAGCTCCTTCGGGCTGCTTGCGACGGCGGCGTGCGCGGGTCCGGGCGAACCCGCCTATGCCCTCGAGGGCTCCGTGGCAGTGTCGGGCGCGGCCGTGCAGTGGCTCCGCGACGGCCTCGGCCTGATCGCGAGCGCCGCCGAAACGGAGTCGATCGCGGCGAGCGTGCCGGACTCGGGCGGCGTCTACTTCGTTCCCGCCTTCTCGGGTCTCTTCGCGCCCCACTGGGACATGCGGGCCCGCGGCGCGATCGTCGGCCTGACACGCTTCGCGCAGCGCGCCCACCTGGTGCGCGCGACACTCGAAGCGATCTGCTTCCAGAGCCGAGAGGTCGCCGAGGCGATGACCGCAGACAGCGGGAAGCCGCTGTCGGTTCTGAAAGTCGACGGCGGCGCGAGCGTCAACGATTTCCTGATGCAGCTCCAGGCCGACGTCCTCGGCATCCCCACCGTGCGCCCCGTTGTGAGCGAGACGACGGCGCTCGGCGCGGCGTACGCCGCGGGCCTGGCGGTGAACGCGTTCGAGTCCACCAATGCGCTGCGCCGGCTCTGGAAGGCCGACCGGACGTTCGAGCCGCGATGGAACGCGGACCGGCGCGAGTCGGCTTTTCACGGATGGAAGCGAGCGGTGGAGCGGACGCGGGGATGGATCGAGGAAGGCGGCGGCCCGGCGTGACCGCCTGCGGGTTGTTGAATTGGTGGGCCGTCTGGGACTCGAACCCAGGACCACCGGCTTAAAAGGCCGATGCTCTAACCAACTGAGCTAACGGCCCACAGTTGGGACCAAAGAATATATGTTAGAGACCGCGGCACGAATCTTGAAGTGGAGATGGACAGGCCCGTTCCGGGGCCACTGGAGGTTGAGCGTCATCATGAAAGCGTCATCGTTGTTTGCCGTCGCGATCCTGGCGTCTGCGACCGTCGGCGTAGCCCAGACGACGCCCGCGCCGCAGCCCACGCCCGCGGCCGGCCATAGCGGGTTGAGCCCGATCCTGGCGACCGGCACCGGAATGCAGCTGTCGACCGGAAGGGTCACCGAGTACAAACCGGGAGAGCGAATCACCGTCAAGGTCTCGGATAACAACACCGTCACTCTGGATCTCGACAAGAACGTGCGCGTGGACGGGTTCGTTGCCGAAGGGCGGCTGGCCGCCGTCATGTGGATGGAAGAAAGCGGCGGAAAGCAGCGCGTCACGTCGATCACCGCCGCTCCGGGGCCCGGCGGAACGGCGAATCTCGCATCGAGCTACGAGAAGATGTCGGAGTCGACTCCGGGTCGGAGGGCGGCCGTGACGCCCGGGCCGAACATTCTCACCCCGGAGGCCGGCTCGACACGGACCAGGACGCCGTCCCGCCGGAAGCCGACGCCGACTCCCCATCCCTAGGGTCGGCGCCGCGGCGGACAGGGGCGAAGTCAGTCGGTGTAGAAGACGACTTTTCCCGTCTCGACCTGGTACATCGCGCCGACGAGGCCGAGGGTGCCGGCCTTCAGCATCTCTTCGAGAATCGGGCTCTTCGCGTGGATCTGCTTCATGGCGAGGAGGACGTTCGCCTGCGCGACCTTGTCGACGTAGGCATGGTCCTTCGAGCTGCCGCGCGTCGGGCCGACGGCCGCGACGGCCGGCTCGATCTGCTCGAGCAGCTCGGTGAGGTTGCCGAGCTTGACGTCGTCGATCGCGCCCTTCACGGCACCGCAGCTCGTGTGGCCCATGACGACGATGAGCTTCACGCCCACGACCTTGGCGGCGTACTCGAGGCTGCCGAGGAAGTCCCCTTCGATGACGTTGCCCGCGACGCGCAGGCTGAAGACGTCGCCGATGCCCTGATCGAGGACGATCTCGACGGGCGCGCGCGAATCCATGCAGCTGACGACGGCGGCAAACGGATACTGGCCGGCCGCGGTCGCCTTGACCTGGGCATTCAGGTCCCGCGCCTTGCCCTTGCCCCCGAGAAAGCGGACGTTCCCATCCTTGAGGGCGTCGAGCGCCTTCGCCGGCGTCATCGCCGCCTGGGATTCCTTCGTCTGCGCCTGCGCCGCTCCCACGGCCGCGAGGCCGACCGACAACGCCAGGGCGAGTCCGAGTGTCCGTCGCAGCATGGCTTTCTCCTTCTCATGCACCCATGATTCGTTTCGTCAACGCCGGCACGCGGCCCGTCAGCCGCGCGTACGTCGCGAGCTGGCCGCGATGGTATTCCTCGTGCGCTATGCCGTGGTGCATCCAGGCCAGGCGCGTGCCCATCTCCCCATCGAAGCGGCGGATGAGCTGGAGCATGTGGAGCTCGCCCGCGTGGCGGATCTTCGTCTCGCCCTCGCGGTGGGTGCGGCGCAGCGCGTCGAGCAGCTGCTTCTTCGTGCGGTGCGCCGCGGTGCCGCGGCCGTACTCCAGCAGAAATCCCTCCAACGACTTGCGCTGGAAGTCCCCGTTCGCGCGCGCGAGCTCGCCCGACATCATCAGGTTCGACTCGATGATGTGTTGGACGAGCTCGGCCGCCGTCCGCGCCCCCTCGGCCGGGCGAAATGCGAGGGCCTTGTCGGGAAAGGCCTTCAGCTCGTCGATGACGCCCGAGCGCGTGTAGGCCCAAGCCTCGAGGGCTTCGTCGAGCAGCGATCGAAAGGTGATCATCGGGTTTCTCCCCGGATTCTATGTGAGATATCGTACCCGCACGAAACGAGGTTCCATGCTGAAAACTCCGGGCCGCGCGGTGCTCCTGCTGTCGGTGTTCGGCGCCCTCGCGTGCGCGCACAAGAACCCGCCGCCGGACTTCGCCTACGACCACGCGGCGAATTTCGGGGGCCTCAAGACCTTCGCCTGGTTCGACGACCCGACGTGGGAGATGCCCCAGGGCAACTCCATCGCGGACGGCCAGTTCATCGACCGGAACGTGCGGCAGGCCGTCAACGACACGCTCAAGAAGAACGGCTACGTCCAGGTCGAGAAGAACGCGAACTTCTACGTCGCGTACCACGGAGGCGCGGCCGGGGTCTTGAGCCAGGACAAGTGGGGCACCTACTCGTGGTGGAACGTCTACTACATCGACTACGCCGGGACGAAGTACCGCAAGCAGGGCAACCTCACGCTCGACATCCGCGACGACAAGTACAAGCTCATCTGGCGCGGCGCCCGAACGGCCATGATCGGGACCAACCCGGAGCAGCTGAAGAACGACATCGACAAGGCGGTGTCGCTGCTGCTCGCGTCGTTCCCGCCGAAACCCGGCACGGAGGCAAAATGACCCGGACTCGCATCGCCGCTTTCGCCCTGTCCCTGGCCGTCCTAGCGGCCGCCTGCGGGGGGACGCACCCGAAGCCCGTGTATGCCTACGACCACAACGTCAGCTTCGTCGGCATGACGACGTATGCCTGGTACGCCGATCCGACGTTCGTCATGCCCCACGGCGACTCGGTCATCGACGGCGCCTTTCTCGACTCGCACATCCGCTCCGCGGTCGACGACGCCCTGCGCAAGAAGGGCTACCTGAAGGTCGACGCGTCGCACGCCGCGCTGCTCGTGGCCTACCACACGGGCGACACCGGGGTCGGCGAGCGGGACGAGTACGGCAACTACGAGTGGGCCACCGGCTACGTCACCGCGACGAACTGGGAGAAGGAACGCACCGTCACCGTCGACATCCGCAACAACGCGCGCAAGCTCATCTGGCGCGGGTCGATCGACCGGCTCGAGGGATCGAACCCCGACAAGGCCGCGCGCGAGCTCGACCGCGAGGTCGACACGCTGCTGCAGCACTTCCCGCCGACCTCGTAGGCCGGCCGCCGAGGGCGGCGCCCGTCAGCGCCGCTTCTCGAGCATCATGCGCATGCCGTGCTTCGGGCGCAGCGTGATCGACGGCGACGGCACGACCGGGTGACCGGGCAGCAGGCGCAACCTCCACCCGCGCGCGAGGGTCGCGAGCACGAGGATCCCCTCCATCCACGCGAAGCTCTCCCCGATGCAGACGCGCGGGCCGCCGCCGAAGGGAAAGTAGGAGAACTTCGGACGGGCCTCGCGGGCCGCGGGGAGCCAGCGCTCCGGATCGAAGCGCTCCGGATCCGGGAAGTGCCGCGGGTCGCGGTGCGTCACCCACTGGCTCGCGACCACGATCGAATCCTGCGGCACGGTGAAGCCGCCGACCTCGTACGCCGCGAGCGCGCGGCGCCCGATGATCCACGCGGGCGGGAAGAGCCGCATGGACTCCGCCAGCACCATCTCCGTGTAGGGCAGGCGCGGCAGGTCCTCGGCCCCGGGCGGCCGGGCCCCGAGCACCGCGTCCACCTCGGCATGGAGCCTGGCTTCGGCCTCGGGGTTCTGCGACAGGAGGTACCAGGTCCACGTCAGCGCGTTGGCCGTCGTCTCGTGGCCCGCGAGGAAGAGCGTGATCGCTTCGTCCCGCACCTCGGTGTCGGTCATCGCGCGGCCGTCGCCCTCGGTGTCGGCCGCCAGAAGCAGCAGGCTCAGGAGGTCCGTTCGGTCTCCGGGCGCCCGGCGGCGCTGCTCGATCATCCGGTAGATCGTCGCGTCGATGCGGGCCTTCGCCCGCTCGAAGCGGCGGTTCGACGGAGTCGGCAGCCGGTCGAAGATCTCCATGAATGGCAGCGTCAGCGTGCTCGCGAAGAGTGCGAGCGCCGTAGTGAGCGCACCGCCGATCTCCTCGGCCTCGGACTCGACGTCGGAGTCGAAGAGCGTCCGGCCCACGATCGCGAGCGTCAACCGCGTCATCTCCTGCGCGACGTCGCGCGTCTCGCCGTCCCTCCAGCGGGCCGACGTCCGCGCAGCATGCTCCGCCATCACGTCCCCGTAGCCCTTGATGCGCTGTTGGTGGAAGGCCGGCTGCATCATGCGGCGCTGGCGCAGGTGTTTCGGGTTCTCGCTCGTGAGCAGGCCGTCGCCCAGCAGCCGTTTCGCGCGCTGGAGCCCCCGCCCCTTGTGAAAGGAGGCCGCGTGCGTCACGAGCAGGTCCCGGATCCACTCGGGCCGGTTGACCAGGTGGAGCTCGACCGGGCCCATCCGGAACCGCGCGACATCGCCGTGCTCCCGCGCGAGCTTCGTCAGAAACGCGAGCGGGTCCCGCCGCATCGCGAGGACGTGGCTGCCGGGAAAGCGGCGCCGGGGGCCGGGCGCGCGGGTCATTCGTACCTCGAGGGCAAGCTCGAAAGGTTACACCGCCGCCCGGCAACGGGGAGAGAATCCCGTCAGAAGGGGGATCGATCCCATGACGAGCTCTCTCGACCGCCGCTCCCTTGCGAAACTGCTCGGCGCCGCCGCGGGTGCTTCCTTTCTTCCCCCGCAGCTGCGCGCCGCGGCCGCGCGCTCTCCCGCCGCGAAGCCCGCGGCGGTCGGCCCGATCCGACTGAACGCGAACGAAAATCCGGACGGGCCCTGCGCGGCGAGCCTCGCGGCGCTGTCGGGCTGCGCCGGCGTCGCCGGGCGCTACCCCTTCGCCAAGCAGGAGGAGACGCAAGCCGTGATCGCCCGGCACCACGGGGTGAGGCCCGAGCAGGTCGTGCTCGGCTGCGGATCGAGCGACGTCCTGCGCATGGCGGACTCCGCCTTTCTCGGGCCGGGCAAGAAGGTCGTCGCCGCCGAGCCGACGTTCGAGGCGGTTCTCCAGTACGCGCGCGTCACGAAGGCCGAGCCGGTCAAGGTCGCGCAGACGTCCGACTTCCGGCACGACCTGCCGGCCATGGCCGCGGCGTGCGACGCGAGCACCGGTCTCGTGTACGTCTGCAACCCGAACAATCCGACGGGGACCATCGTCGGGGCGAGCGAGCTCGAAGCCTTTCTCGAAAGGGTGCCGCCGTCGACCATCGTGCTCGTGGACGAGGCGTACCACCACTTCGTCGACAGCGCGTCCTACCGGAGCGCGCTCGAGCTCGCCCGGCAGCGCGACAACGTCGTCGTCGCCCGCACGTTCTCGAAGATCTACGGCATGGCGGGGATGCGCCTCGGGTACGCCGTGGGCTCCGCGGCGAACATCGCGGCGATGGAGCGCTGCGCGTCGTGGGACAACACGAGCCAGGCGGCCCTGGCGATGGGGCTCGCGGCGCTGGCCGATCCCGCGGTCGTTCCGACCGAGAAGAAGCGGTTGAACGACACGCGCCGCTGGCTCTGCGCCGAGCTCGCGAAGGACGGGCGCCGCTACATCCCGTCCGAGGCGAACTTCGTGATGATCGACGTCGGCACCGACGTCGTGCCGGTCGGCGAGGCCTTCCGCGCGCACGGGATCCTCGTCGGCCGCAAGTTCCCTTCGATGCCGAACTGGCTGCGCGTCTCGATCGGAACGCCGGCGCAGACCGAGGCGTTCGTGGTGGCGTTGCGGTCGATCGTTCCCGCGCGCGCTGCGGCGTAAGGACCAATCCGGCTCCGGTCGTGTCGTAGGGGCGGGGCTTGCCCCCGCCCGCCTCCCGAACACTCTGGCTGACGCGGGCGGCCGCAAGGGCCGCCCCTACGACCCGAAGAGGAGCCCGCCTACCTTGGCGAGGCGCCGTAGACCATCTGCTTCGTCGATTCGACGCCCGACTTCTTCAAGACCTCCGCGGCCTCCGCCGGAGACAGGCGGCGGCCGATCGGCCCGACGATGTTGGCGAGATTCCAGGCCGCAATGCCCATGACCGCCGTGTCCACGGCGAGCCAGTGCGGATCCACCTTGTCGAACGTGTCGATGACCGTGTGGTGATGGTCGTCGTACGTCCCTTCCTCGACCCACAGGGTCAGCGCGGGGACGCCCACCACCATGAACGGGGCGTGGTCGCGGTCGAAGCTCGCGGCGAGAGTCGTCGCCGTGGCGTCGAAGGACGCCAGGGGCGCGAGCGCCTGCTTGACCGCCGGCTCGAGGTCGGCCCGGCCGTGGAGCTCGATGCCCTTCGGCTTTCCGGCGCCGGAATCCATGACGAGCACGGCGCTCAGGCGGTCGAGATCCTTCTCGTGCGCGGACACGTAGGCCCGCGACCCGAGCGTCGCCTCCTCCTCGCCCGAGAAGAACGCGAATCGGATCGTGCGCCGCGGCGTGAGGTTCAGCGCCTTCAGGATCCGGGCGGCGTCGAGCACGGCCGCGACGCCCGAGCCGTCGTCGTCGGCGCCCTGTGCCGGGTCCCAGGAGTCGAAGTGCGCGCCGACGAGCACGACCTCGTCCTTTGCCGCGCCGCCGGGCAGGTCCGCCACGACGTTGCGCTCGTTGTACGGCGTCGTGTCGAACGTGTTCTTCACGTCGAGCGCGAGCGTCACGGGGGCCTTCGCGAGGAGCCGGCGCAGCAGCAGGGCGTCTTCTTTCGCAACCGAGATCGCCGGCAAAGGCCCTTTCGGATAGAAGCCGAAGGCGGACGTGTAGACCATCCGGCCCGGCTTGTCGGACGGCAGGAGCATCGCCGCGGCGCCTGCCTCCGCGAGCCTGCGCGCCATGACGGAGCGCATGATGAATGCCGGATCGCTGCCGATCTCCCGCAGGTCGACCAGCACCGCGGCGCCGCGCACGCGCTCGGTCGGCGGCGCCCAGTCGTTCGACGGCGGCGCGCCGAGGTCGACGAGCGGAACGCGGATCTCGCCGGGGGTCCCCGGCACCCACGCCATCGAGCCGACCGTGATCGCGCGGTCGATCGGCGAAAGGATGCGCCCGGACGCTGGCCCCCGCTGCCAGCGGGACGCCATCGGGTACTCCTCGAAGCGCGCGTTCTCGTAGCCGGCCTTCTTCAGGGCGGCGAGGATCAGCTCCGAGGCCGCGCGATTCTGAGGGCTACCCGTCACTCGCCCGCCGACGGTGTCCGTCAGCGTCTCGAGAAACGCGGACGCGCCGCCCTGCGTCATCGCCGCACCGGCGATCCGGGAGATCGTGTCGTCCTCGGCGCGGGCCGAGGAAGCGAGCAGCGCGAAAGCGATCGCAATGGCGACAGGGCGGGCCAATCTCATCGTTTCTTCTCCAGTTCTGCTGTCCAGTTCGTGACGAGCGTGATGGGAGAGGGTTCCTGAGGGAGCCCTCCGTTGACGAGGAACCGCGCTCCGTCCTTCGATACGTCGTACCGGAACGTCTGCCCCATCTGCCTCGTCTGGAAGAGCGGACGGATGGCGCCAACCTCGAAGCGGGCCGCGCCCGCCTTGACGTCGGCCGCCATGAGCCGGTTGTCGGGAGCAAAGAAAAACAGCTCTCTCCCGTCTTTCGACCACCGCGGCTCCCTCCCGCCGTTCTGAGAGACCTGCCACCGCGCTCCGGCCTCGGGAAAGGTGGTGACGTAGATGTCGAACCGCCCGCTCTCGTCGGACATGTACGCGACGAAACGTCCGCCGGGCGAAACCTGGCCCAGCCCCTCGTATGCCGCCGTGGCAGCTACCGGCCGAGGCGCGGGGTCGCCTTCGACGGCCACCACCATCACATCGTCCCTTTGCTGTCGCCGCTTCTCGATGAGGAGGAGCCGCCCATCGGGCGAGAACCCTGTCGGTATGAGGTTTTCCACCGGATCGTCCGCCACGGTCTTCTCGCCTGAGCCGTCCACGTCTCGGAGCACGATGCCGTATCCGCTCCCGGAGACATGGTCGCTGGCGAAAGCGACGCGCTTGCCGTCGGGAGACCAGGTCGACGAGTACTTGTCCCGGGCCCCCTCCGTGAACCGGCTCCGTGTTCCGGAGGCCAGATCGATCAGCCAGATGTCCGAGGTCCCCGTGCGCAGGTCCACGATGGAGGCCGTCGCCCTGTCGCCGTCCGGCGAGATCTCCACGTTTCCTCCGTTGAAGTACTCCGCTGGCTCGCCGACGGTCGAGAGCGTGCGCCCTTCGCGGTCGACCCAGCGCAATACGGACGTCGTGGAGCCCTTTCCGGTCTGGAAGGCGAGGATGCCGTTTGAAGAAGCCGAGAAGACACCTCGGCTGAAACGCTCGTCCATGAGGACGTCCGGGGCGACGACGACGGGCTCACCTTCGACCGAGAGTCGCCCGGGGTCGAAGCGCTGCGCGACCAGCGCTCCCTCGCGAACGTAGAGAAGGTAACCGGAGGCATAGATCACGTTCGAGGCGGCGCTCAGTACGAGCTTCGACCCCTTCGAGCCGAGCGTGCCGACGCGGATCTCCGGGTTGTCGCCGGCGCCCGCTCCCGCATGGCGAACGAGATAGAGAAAGTGCCTGCCATCCGGCAGGAAGCGCGGGTACCGATGCGTCGTGTCTTTTTCGCCGTAGGTGGTCGCGGCGACCAGCGTGCCGCCGTCGGCCGAAACCCGGTAGACAGGCCCCCTCGAGTCGGGCGTGAGGAGAATGACCCCATCCTGACTCCACGTTCCGCCGCGGCTCTCGCTGGCCTCGGCCAGCTTGAAGACCGGCCCGCCGTTGGCGTCGATCTTTCTCAGCGCGCGATCCGCAAAGAACCCGATGAACTTCCCGTCCGGCGACCAGAACGGCCTCTCCGCTCCTTCCGTCCCGACCAGCGGGCGCGCGGCGGAGTCGGCCAGGTTGCGAACCCAGAGAACGTTGGGCCCTTCGCCACGGCGAGCCGTGAAGACCAGGCGCAAGCCGTCCGGAGAGATCTCGACGGGCCCGGCATTGATCCGCGTCGAGATGAAGTCGGCGCCGTCCGGCGCGAGGATGGAAGCGCGAATGACGGGCAGAACCGTCGACCGGCGCACCAGAAGCAGGCCAGCCAGTGCAGCGGCCGCGAGAGCGAGGGCACCGGCGAGCATCCAGTAGAGCCTCAGGCTGAGGCGGCGCGAGGCGAGGACCGGCGCCGCGACGCCGGCCTGGGGCCCGGACTCGCCGATCCACTTCAGCTCGCTGCCGAGGTCGCCGGCGCTCTGCCAGCGGTCCTCCGGATCCTTCGCAAGACACTTCCTCACGACCCGATCCAGCGCCGGCGGCGACATTGGCTGGACCGCCGAGATCGGCGGCGGGTCGTACTGCATGATTGCCGAGATCAGCGACGCCTGGCTGGCGCCGGAGAACGCCTTGCTTCCCGTCGCCATCTCGTAGAGCGTCGCGCCGAGCGCGAAAATGTCCGTGCGCCCGTCCGTGTCCTTCCCCTCGAGTTGCTCCGGGGCCATGTACTGGAATGTCCCGAGGATCGTCCCCACCTGCGTCAGGCCCTGTTGTGTGAGACAGGGCCGTCAGGCTGCCGGCGAGGCATCGCGGGTGCCACGGCCTTGGCCAGACCGAAGTCGAGCAGCTTCACGCCCGACTTCGTGATCATCACGTTGCCGGGCTTCAGATCCCGGTGCACGATCCCCTGCCGATGCGCCTTGTCCAGGGCGCTGGCGATCTCGACGCCGTAACGCAAGGTCTGCTCCAACGGTAACGGCCCCTTCGCCAGCCGCTCCAGCAAGCGTCTCGCCCTCGAGCAGCTCCATCACCAGGTATTCGGTCTCGCCTTCGCGTCCGACGTCGTACAGCGCGCAGATGTGCGGATGCGAGAGCTGCGAAATCGTCTTCGCTTCGCGCTCGAAGCGTTGCCGCGCCTCGGGCGACGACGCCAGTGCGGGACGCTAGCACCTTGACCGCCACCGTCCGTTCGAGACGCGTGTCCTTCGCCTTGTAGACCTCTCCCATCCCGCCTGCGCCCAGAGGCGAGAGGATCTCGTAGGGGCCGAGCTTCGTGCCGGGGGCGAGCGTCATGCGCGCTGCGGCGCGATCAAGCGCACGTCGGGAAAGTACGTGCGGTAGCGCGCGGCGTCGCGCGTGAGGAGCGTCATGCCCGCGACGGCCGCGTGCGCGCCGATGTAGAAATCCGGAAGCGTCGAGTTCCGGCGGCCCCCGCGTTTCCGGTACCGCACGAACGCCTTGCCGGCGAGAAACGCGGCCTCCCAGGGCAAAGGAGCGCGCTCCACGGCCTCGTCCAGCAGCTCGTCGAGGTCTTCGATGCGGTCGAAGCCGATCGACACCTCCGCAAAGATGATGGGGTTGACCACGAGCGTCGCCCCCTCCGCGCACCGCGCGAGGGCTTCGGACGACCAGTCAAACCACCGCCGATCCTCGGTGACGACGTCGAGGAGGACGTTGCTATCGACCAGGACTTCGGCCACCGCTCAACCGCGCGTCATGGCCAGGATCTCGTCGGTGCTCATCCGCGATGTCGCCCGGCCCCGGAGCCTCCGGACGACGCCCTGGCCGCGAGAGCGGGAACCCCGGGCCTTCCGCATCCGCACCGCGTCCCCGGCGATCTCGAAGGTGACCTCCGTCTCGGCGAGGAGGCCGAGCTTCTGTCGGATCGCGATCGGGATCGTGACCTGCCCCTTGGAAGTGATCCGCATACGAAACCCCCAGGTAAGAGTACTACAATTCTTACTCACACCACCCGCCACCGGGTCATCGAGCCGGGATCTGCGACCCGCGAGGGCCAGGCGTCACCCCCGCCCGATCGAGCCGCGCGTTCCGCACCCGGGCAGCGCCCTCGGGCTCCCACCGGGCCGGTGCTATCCTCGCGAGCGGAACGATAGTGCTAAGCCCCATACAAGCGTCCCCGAAGAGCTCAGCGTCCGTGAGTACGCGACCCAGGAGGGTCGTGCTCGTCCACATCCGCGATCCGCAGTTCTACGCCATACCCGGCAACGTGCGCGGCAAGAACGGCCGGCTCCAGATCATGGGGTTTCCCCCGATCGGCATCATGTCGCTCTCCTCGGTCCTGAAGCGCGCGGGGCACGAGGTCCTGCTCTTCGACCAGGCCAACCCCGAGACGCCCAACGACGTGATCGTGGCGGAAGTGCTCCGGTGGAAGGCGGATCTCGTGGGCATGAGCTTTCTCTCGACGACGAGCTATCCGTACGCCAAGATCCTCGCCCGCGAGCTGCGCGCGGCCGCGCCCGGCGTCAAGCTCGCCTTCGGCGGCGTCTTCGCGACCCTCAACGCCGAGCACGTCAAGCGCCAGGTGCCCGAGGTCGATTTCGTTTGCCGCGGCGACGGCGAGCAGCTCATCCTCGACCTCGTCGAGCGGCTCGACGATCCGGCCGGCGTGATGGGGGTGACCTGGCAGGACGAATCGGGCGCCGTGCGCGAGAACCCGCCCCGCATGCTCGACCGCAACCTCGATCAGTGGCCCTTCCCGGACCGCGAAAGCCTGCCGCTCGACTTCGTGGAGTCCATGCCGCTCGACGTGCCGGTCGTGCTCTCGCGTGAGCGCTTTACGACCATGCAGACGTCGCGTGGCTGCCCGTGGCCCTGCATCTTCTGCGACATCCCGATCTTCAACGAAGGCAAGTGGCGATCGCGAAGCCCCGAGCACGTCCTCGCCGAGTTCGAGCAACTGAAGAAGGACGGCTACGGCGCCGTCTACTTCGTGGACGACCACTTCCTCCTGCAGCCCAAGCGCATCGAGGCGATCTGCCAGGGCATCAACGACCGCGGCCTCGAGATCCAGTGGGGCTGCGAGGGGCGTGTCGACTCCGTGTGCATGGACCTCTTCCCGGCCATGGCGAAGGCGCACTGCCGCACACTCATGTTCGGCATCGAGAGCGGCAGCCAGAAGATCCTCGACCGGCTGAAGAAGGAACAGACGCTCGAGCAGACCGAGATCGCCGTCCGCGCCGCGAAGAAGGCCGGCATCGAGATCGTGCATGGGTTCTTCGTCGTCGGGAATCCGGACGAGACCGAGGAGGACATGCTCGACACGTTCCGCTTCGCCGAGAAGCTCCCGCTCGACACGTTCGCCTTCAACCGGCTCTGCGTCTACCGCGGCACGCCCCTCTGGAAGGAATACGTCGAGCGCGGCCTCGTCAGCGACACCGACGATTGGTACAAGTACTTCAAGTGCTCGTCGATCGACCCGACGGTGCTTTCCGGCGAGAAGATCCACGAGGTCCGCGCCAAGGCCTTGAAACACCTCATCTATTACAAGTTCACGCGCTTCCCGCGGCAGGCGTTTCGCCTGACCTGGCGCCTCGCGCGCAACATGCCCTGGCACGACGTCTTCATGTTCTTCTTCAAGCCGCTGTTCGGGAAGAAGAGCGGACAGACCCCCGCAGAGGTCCTCTCGCGCGCCGTCGAGCGCGAGCAGATCATGAGCGCCGCGGCCGACCTGACTCAGGTCCCGGACCAGGTCCGCTAACTCGTCGCGGTATCGCTCGCTCGAACGGGGTGCCGCAGGGGCGGGACTCGTCCCCGCCCGCCTCCGGGTTACCGTGGCTTCTGCGGGCGGCCGCAAGGGCCGCCCCTACGACACCGAAGACCGCTGCCTTACTTCGGGAGGCTCGACGTCCAGTTGGCGACGAACGCGATGCGCGGCGCCGCAACGTCGGGCGCAGCATTCGCGAGCAGGCTCTTCCCGTCAGGCATGACGGCGTAGGCGCTCGCGAGGCGGGGGCCGATGAAGAGCGGGAGCGGGAACAGCGGCTTCGGCGTCCGGATCTCGAACCGAGGCCCTCTGCCGTCGACCTCGGCGGACATGAGCTCGTCCCTTGCGCCGATGAAGTAGATCGTCTTGCCGTCCGTGCTCCAGACCGGCAGGCGGCCGCCGGAGGCGGACACCTGGTACGGAGCGCCCCCGGCGGGGAACGCCGTGACGAAGACTTCCCAGGTCCCGGTCTGCATCGACACATACGCCACCCACCGACCGTCGGGAGAAAACACTCCGCCGGTGTCAACGAATGGCGTCTGGACGAGGGGAAACGGCTTGTCCGGCTGCGCCAGCGCGACCGCCCAGATGTCCGTCGCACCGATGTTGCCCCGGTCGTACAGGAGGTACCTGCCATCCCGCGACCAATCGGTCGTCTCCACGCGCACGGTTGAACGAAAAACGACCTTCTTCTCGCCCGCGCCGAACGACGGGACCGTGGACACCACGTAATCCGGGGTCTGCGCGAGCGCGGCGCCTCCCGTGAAGGCAATCTGGGAGCCGTCCGGGGACCAGAGCGGGGACGGAAGAACCTGCGCGTTGGTCGTCAGGCGCGTGCGCACGCCGCGCTCGAGCTCGTAGATCCAGATGTCGTTGTTCGGATCGCCCTGGATCACGGTCGCCCGCCGGCCGTCCGGCGACAACCGCATCGCGTAAGACTCGCCGCGCCCGCCGAGCGTCCCGGTCGCATGGCCCGACATGTCGAACCACGTGAGCTGGCCTCCCGACCCCTCGCGGGCGAGCTGGTAGGCGAGCAGTCCGTTGCGGGAAGCCGTGAAGACGCCCCGCCACACGCCGGCGTCGAAGTTCGCGTCGCCGGCGATGCCGACGCCCGGAGGCACCACCGTGGCGCGGTCCTCGTCGAACGCCATCGCCATGAGGTTGTTGTCGCGAACCGTCAGCAGCCATCCGGGCACGGTCTGGACGCTTCCGTAGGACGCCATCAGGCGCCTGTCCTGCCCGCCGTCGAGCGATCCGACGTAGATCGCCGAGTCCTGCGACTTCGGATTGGCGTGATCCGCCGCGAGATAGAGGAAGCGCTTGCCGTCCGGGAGAAACCACGGCCAGCGATGCGTCGTGTGCCGGGCCGAATCGAGTTTCGTGACGGCGACCGGATTGCCCCCGCTCGCCGGAACCCGGGACAGCCCGCCCCGGAAGTCGGCGGCAAACACGATGTCGCCTCCGCGGCCCCAGCTTCCCCCCCGCGGAACGGGCGCGTCGCACAGAACCTGCGCCGGGCCACCGGCGGCGTCGATCGTCTTGAGTTTCCCTCCGGAGAAAAAGCCAATGGATCGGCTGTCGGGAGACCAGAACGGAAACAACCCGCGCTCGGTCGCCGGGAGCGCCGCCGTCAGGCCGTTCGAGAGCGACTGGACCCAGAGCTTTCCGGAGGCTCCGAACACGATCCGCTCTCCGTCCGGCGAGATCGCCGGCGGTGCGGATTCGTCTCCCGTCAGCTCGAAGGCGGTCTTCTCCGGGGGGAGTATGAAGGAGTGCAGAGCCTCAGGGCGCACCGAGCAGGCACGCCAGAGGCCAAAGCCAGCGGCGAGCGCGGCGGCGGCGCACAGCAGCGCGACCGACCACGCGACCCGGGAGCCGCCCTTTCGGCGCGCGGCGGCAGCCGGCTGCGCGGATGCTCCAGACTGCGACCCCTCGCCGATCCAGCGCAGCTCGCGCTTCAAGTCGCTCGCCGACTGCCATCGTTCTTCGGGATCCTTGGCGAGGCAGGTCCGGACGATGCGATCGAGCGCCGCGGGCGACGTCGGCTGCACCGACGAGATCGGCGCCGGCTCGCTCGACATGATCGCCGTGATCAGCGACGCCTGGTTCGCCCCCGCGAACGCCTTTCTGCCCGTCGCCATCTCGTACAGCACGGCGCCGAAGGCGAAGATGTCGGTCCGCCCGTCGGCGTCCTTGCCTTCCAGCTGCTCGGGCGCCATGTACTGGAACGTGCCGAGAATGGTCCCTTCCTGCGTCAGCCCCTGCTGCGTCGGCAGCGCCGTGAGGCTCGACTGCTGTGTGGCCGGCGTCATCGCCTTCGCGAGCCCGAAGTCGAGCAGCTTCACGCCCGAGCGCGTCAACATCACGTTGGCGGGCTTCAAGTCCCGGTGCACGATCCCCTGCCGGTGCGCCTTGTCGAGCGCGTCGGCAATCTCGACGCCGTAGCGCAGCGTCTGATCGAGCGGGAGCGGCCCCTTCGCGAGCCGATCGGAGAGCGTCTCGCCCTCGAGCAGCTCCATCACCAGGTACTCGCTCTCGCCCTCGCGCCCGACGTCGTACAGGGCGCATATGTGCGGATGCGAGAGCTGCGAAATCGTCTTCGCCTCCCGCTCGAACCGCTGCCGCACCTCGGGCGAAGACGAGAGATGCTGCGGCAGCACCTTGATCGCCACGGTCCGCTCGAGCCGCGTATCCCGAGCCCTGTAGACCTCTCCCATGCCGCCCGCCCCGATGGGCGCGAGGATCTCGTAGGGACCGAGGCGAATGCCCGCGGCGAGGGTCATGCGCCCCCGAAGACCGACGTGACCGCCCGAACGACGCGCTCCGCTCCGTCGCGCGCGCGCTCCGCGTCGGGCCTCTTATAGAAGCCTGAAGGCGTCAGGTCCTCCGCGCCGTAGAAGGCGAGCTCCCGGTCACGTCGAAGATCCCTGGAGATCCGGGCGAGGTCTTCCACTTCGCCGCGAATCGACTCCGGCAACCGCGCCCGCTCGGCGAGCAGAACGTCGGAGACGTCGTGAAGGCGCGGCGCTTCGACTCCGCAGGAGCGCAGCAGGCCCTTCAACGCGAGCTCGACGACTTCCTGCGACTCGCGCACGACGTCGGCCCAGCTCTCCGCGTCGAAAAGAACCTTGACGGCCCGCAGCCGTATCCCCGCGCGCCACACGTGATCCCGGGCGAGTTCGGTGTTTCGCATCTCAGGCCACTTCCGCCCAGTATGGCTGCCCGTGCGCCAGCTTTCTGACGATCCGCCCGGCGACGATATCGCGCCGGACCTTCGAGAGCCCCATCGAGATGCGCAGTCCCCGTTCGAACAGCACGATGCCGTCGAGCGCAACTTCCGCCCAGACTCCCGCGACGACCCGGTCTTCCTCCGGAAGATGGACGAAGTGGGGCTCGACGGCGCGCCCGTCCCATGAGACGGCGCTCGCGTCCCACGCCCGGTAGAGCTCGCGCGTCAGGGCAATTGAACTTTCGACCACGACCAGCAGGTCCACGTCGGAGCCGTCGGCCGCCTGCCGCCGCGCCCAGGAACCGAACGCCGCAATGCCGACCAGGCGCTCTCCGAACATCGAGGCCGCCCGTTCGACGGCTTTCGCTGCCCCCTCGAACGCCGCGAGGTCCCCGACGGGAGCCGAGAGCTTGCGCGCGCAGTAGTCGTTGAGCGACACGCCCGCCTCGGCCGCGGCGCCACGCAGGGCGGCGTGAAGGCCGGGTGAAATGCGCAGCAGGAATCTCCCGGACGCATCGGGCGGCCGCCTGCCCGGCGTCTTGGTATCACCCATCAGTCAGGATGATATCATTCACGTCGGTGTCTGGTACATTCTTCCGGATCATGGGAAAGCGCCTGCGCCACGCGACCGTCGGAGTGAAGGTCGGCCCCGTCCAGGTGGGCGGCGGCGCCCCGGTAGTGGTTCAGTCCATGTCGAACACCGACACGGCGGACATCAAGTCGACCGCGACGCAGTGCATCGAGCTCGCCCGCGCGGGCTCCGACATGGTGCGGATCACCGTCAACGTCCCGGAGGCGGCCGCGGCCGTTCCGGAGATCAAGAAGCGGATGCTCGACGCCGGCGTGCAGGCGCCGCTGATCGGCGACTTCCACTACAACGGGCACGTCCTGCTGACGAAGTACCCCGACTGCGCCGAAGGCGCTCGACAAGTACCGCATCAACCCCGGCAACGTCGGCAAGGGCGCCCGGCGGGACGAGCAGTTCGCGACGATCTGCCACATCGCGCGCGACAACGCGAAGCCCGTACGCATCGGCGTCAACGGCGGCTCCCTCAACCAGGAGCTCGTCATGGAGAAGATGCAGGAGAACACAGACAGGGACCTCGGCAAGACGTCCGAGGAGATCATCAACGAGTGCATGGTCCTTTCGGCCCTGCAGTCGACCGAGCTCGCCATCCAGTCGGGACTCCGCAAGGACCAGATCATCATCTCGTGCAAGGTGTCGCGGCCGCTCGACCTCATCGCCGTCTACCGCGACCTCGCCACACGCACCGACCAGCCCCTCCACCTCGGACTGACCGAGGCCGGAATGGGCATGAAGGGCCTCGTCTGGTCCTCCTCCGCGATGGGCGTGTTGCTCGAACGAGGGCATCGGCGACACGATCCGCATCTCGCTGACCCCGCGCCCCAACGGCGACCGCCGCGAGGAGGTCTACGCCGCGTGCGAGCTGCTGCAGTCGCTCGGCATCCGGTCCTTCGCGCCGAGCGTGACGGCGTGCCCCGGCTGCGGGCGCACGACCTCGTCGACGTTCCAGGAACTCGCCGAGCGCATCCAGGGCTACATCCGCGACCAGATGCCGATCTGGAAGGACCAGTACGACGGCGTCGAGAACATGACGCTCGCCGTCATGGGCTGCATCGTCAACGGGCCGGGCGAGTCGAAAGCCGCGTCCATCGGCATCTCGCTGCCGGGCACGGGCGAGGAGCCGCACTGCCCCGTCTACATCGACGGCCAGCACTTCACGACATTGAAGGGCAACTACGACGAGCTTTCGACGGCCTTCCGAGCCCTCGTGGACGACTACGTCTCGACGAAGTACGCGAAGAAGGACGCGCCGCGCCCGGTCGCCGCGGGCTGAGGCGGCGCCATGCCGGGTTCCATCGGCGCCGTCATCGAGTCGCTTTTTTCCCGGCGCTCCCGAGATGCAGTATGTAGATGTCCCCGGATCTGCGTCCGCGCGCGTAGAAGAGCTTCGTGCCGTCGAACGAGATCCTGGGATTCTCGATGTAGAGGTCGAATCCGGCGAAATCGGTGACCTTCTGCGGAGCAGCGGTCACCCAGCCCTGTGCCGGGCCGGGGACGCGGAACAGGTCCTTGTGGCCCGGTTGGAAATACAGCCAGCGGCCCGAGGGCGAGAAGAACGGATGGTAGCCCTCGTACAGCCCCGTCGGGACGGCGCGAGGCGTTCCGCCGGCGACCGGGACGGCCGAGATGCTCATCGTGCCACCCTCACTGCTCTGGTACGCGATCCACTGGCCCGTCCGATCCACGGAAAGAAGCGTTCGGGCCTTCACTCCCGCGATCGGCACTGTGACGCCCGTGGCGAGATCGAGTCGCAGGAGGCGGTCTCCCCGCTGGAGGATGGCCTTCCCATCCGGCAGCCAGATCATCTCGCCCGAGAAATCGGTCACCCGCCGCGGATTCGTGCCGTCGGCCTTCATGGTCCACAGAGCGCTGGCGCCTTCGGAGGCGCCCGTCTCCGTTCGAGAGAATGCGATCTCGCCGCCGTCGGGCGACCACTCGGGGTCGGTGTCCGAGTAGTTCGGATCGCGCGTGAGCTCGACCGCAGGAGCCGGCGGGTCGATGCGCCAGACATGGGAAGTGGCGCCGCGCTCGGCGGAGAACACGACTGCCTTGCCGTCCGGCGCGGGAGAGAAGAGCCCCAGATGGTTGTTTCCGAGGGTCAATTCCCGGGCCGGACCCATCACGCGCCCGGCCTCCGCATCGAAGGGCATCTCCTCGAGGTTGAGGCTCTCGTCCACGGCGGAGAATGCGATCGCGGTTCCGTCCCGCGACGACGCGGCCCCGATGTCGGCGCCGCGGCCGAACGTGAGCGGCCGGGGCAGCCCCGAGAACTCCCCCCGCTCGAGCGAGAACGGCGCTCTCCAGAGCGTGCGGCTCTTGCCCGGTGTGCCGTTGGTATAGAGGACGCTGGACGATCCGGCCCCCCAGGCGGGTGCATGCCCGCGCGCCAGCACCCTGGCCTCTCCGCCGCCCGCAGGGACCACCTCGACCTGGTTGCCGTTCTGGTAAAGCAGCCACCGACCGTCCTCCGACAATCTCGGAAAGAAATACCGGAACACGAATGGCTCTTTGATCGGCACGTCGCGGCTCTGCCCTCCCGCCGCAGGTATGACCGCGATCCGCGCGTTCCGAAAGGTGCCGTGGACGTAGAGGAGGGCCGCGCCGTCCGGAGTCCATGACGGGAAGTCCCCGTTCTCGACGATCCGGCGCGCCGGGCCCCCGAGGGCGGGCATCACCCAGATGTCGCCCCCGACGAGCGGCAGGCCCGGAGCCGCGTGGATGATGTCCGTGCTGCTCGAGCGGTTCGACACGAAGGCGATCTCGCGGCCGTCGGGGGAGAACGCCGGCTGGACGTCGGCAGCGGGATTGTGCGTCAGGTTGATCGCCGGCCCGCCCGAGATCTGCTGCAGGTAGATCTCGAAGTTCCCGTCGCGATCGGAGACGTAGGCGATCGTCTGTCCGTCGGGCGAGAACGTCGGCTCCCCTTCGTAGCCCGGGTCCGTCGTCAGAGGAGTCAACGTGGCGTCCGCCCAGTCGGGCGCAGGAGCCGCCGTCCGGCGGAGGTTGAGAAGATAGCCGGCCACCGCCGCGCCGCAGACCAGCGCCGCGATCCCCAGGCTCCGCAAGAGAATGGAATATCCCTTCCGCGCCGGTCGGACCGCGTCGACGGCGGAGCTGGTCGCCACGGAAGCCGTACCGAGCGCGAAAGCGAGATCCTTCGCCGACTGGAATCGCGCTTCGGGCTTCTTTTCCAGGCAGTGCCGGAGGACCGGAATCAGAGGCAGGATGTCGGCCCCGACGGCGGGCTCCCGAGGCTCCTCCTTGAGGATTGCCGTCATCGTCTCGGCCGCCGTCTCGCGCTGAAAGGCCCGTCTTCCCGTCAGCATCTCGTAGAGCACGGCGCCAAAGGAGAAGATGTCCGATCGCTGGTCCACCGGGACGCCACGGACCTGCTCCGGCGACATGTAGCCGACCGTGCCCATGACCTTTCCGGGCTCCGTGTACCCGGACACGGTCGGAGACTGGGTCTCGTCGGGGGCGTTCGACGGCGCAGCGCCGGGCTTGGCCAGGCCGAAGTCGAGGATCTTCACCCGCTCGTCCCGTGTGATGAAGATGTTGTCGGGCTTCAGGTCCCGATGGACGATTCCCTTCTCGTGGGCCGCGGCGAGGCCGAGTGCGATCTGCACTCCGTATTCCCGGGCCATGCGGGGAGACAATGGACCCGAGGAAAGGGCCTCGCGCAGCGTCTCGCCCTCGAGAAGCTCCGACACGGCGTAAGCGACGGTCCCCTCGTGCCCGAAATCGTGGATTGCCAGGATGTTGGGGTGGGACAGCGCCGCAACCGCCTTCGCCTCGCGGACGAAGCGGGACAGCGCGTCGGGATCCTCCGCAAGGCGTTCTGGCAGCACCTTGACCGCCACCGTCCGCTCCAGCCGCCCGTCGCGCGCCCGGTATACCTCCCCCATCCCTCCGGCGCCCAGAGGGGACAGGATCTCGTAGGGACCGAGGCGGGCTCCCGCGTTGAGCGTCACGCTGGGGATAGGTTACAACGCGCGCCCTTCGTCAGGGCTTCGACGTCCGGTCGATGAACTCCGCGATGTCCGCCTTGAACGCCTTCAGCGCGGACTCGTTGACGTACATCATGTGCCCGGCCGGGTAGTACTTCATCTCGATGTGGTCCCGCAGGTTCGCCGGAACGTGCACGGCGTTCATCTGGGTTTCCGTCGCGAAGATCGGTGTCGCGAGATCGTAGGTGCCGTTCTGCACGAGGACGCGCAGGTTCGGATTGAGGATCATCGCGCGGGCAAGATCCGGGACGGCGTCGATCATGGGCTGCGGGAACTCGGCGCCCGGGATCTTGTGCTTGAAGTCCCACGCGCGGCCGACGTCGTAGTTGGTCGTCATGTACGTCTTGCCCTGGCCGAACTTCAACTCATCGTTGTAGTACGCGAGAAAGGCCGCGATGTACGCGGCGCTGATCGCCGAGGCCTGCGGATCGTAGTCCGCCTCCTTCGCCAGGATGTCGAGCGTCGGGCCGACGAACCGCGCGTCGAGCCGCCCGACCGTCGCGCCCTTCTGGCGCAGGAGCTCCTGGGAATAGAGGCCCTCGCCGAGCCGGAGGTTCGCCTTCTCGATGTAGTCCTCGGACAGGCCCGTGTACTCGTGGAGCTTCTTCGCGACCGCCGCCCGGCGGGCCGCCGGGAGCGCATCGCCCGCGAGCAGCGCGCTCGCGTATTCGCCCGCCGCGTACTGGCGCACCTCGGTCAGGAAGGCGTCGAGGTTCTGCGGAGGCGTCGGGAGCATCTTGTGGTACGCGGACACCGCGGCGTACGAAGGAAGGATGAGCGGATACGGCCGGTCGTTGCCCGAGTAGTCGAAGAGCGCGCCCAGGTCCATGGCGACCGACACGAGGATGACGCCGTTGAACGCCATGCCCTTGTCCTGGAGTCGGTCGATGATGCCGGGCGCGCGCGTCGTGCCGTAGCTCTCGCCGAGCATGTACTTGGGCGAGTTCCACCGCCCGTTGTCGCTGACGTACTGCCGGAGGAAGTGCGCGATCGAGTCGATGTCCGGGTCCGCGCCCCAGAAGTCCTTGTCCTTCGCGTCACCGACGGCCTTGCTCAATCCCGTTCCGACCGGATCGATCATCACGAGGTCCGTCTTGTCGATGATGCTGTACGCGTTGTCCACGACCTGGTACGGCGGCGGCGGCGTCGGGCCGGCGTCGGCGGTCACGACGCGGCGGGGACCCAGCGCGCCCATGTGGAGCCACATCGAGGAGGACCCGGGGCCGCCGTTGAAGGCGAACGTGATCGGCCGCCGTGCGGTCCCGTCCTTTTTCACGTAGGCGACGTAGCCCATGCTCGCCCACGGCTCGTCCTTGTCGTTGCGGACGATGAGCGTGCCCGCCGTGGCCGTGTAAGCGATCGGAACGCCGCCGATCACGATCGAGTGCTGCGTCACCGACTGCTCCGCCTTCGGTGGCTCCTTCTTCGCCGTGTCTGCCGCGGGCTTGTCCGCCGGCTTCTCGGTGGGCTTGTCCTGCGCCAGAGCCGAAGCCGAGATCCAGACCGCCAGGACCACCAGGAGCATCGCGATCTTCCTCTTCAAGACAGTCTCCTTCCTCGTCCTCTTCATTTCGTCATTCGAGGCACGCAGACTTACCTCTTCTCGAGGCCCGCAGTCCAGCCGGTCACGAGCGCCACGCGCGACGTGGCGGCAGATCGTAGGGCCCGAGCCGCGTCCCGGCGGCGAGACCCACTATTTCCTTCCTCCGGGAGGTGCCAGCCGCTGGAGTTCCGTCGGCCAGTTGAGCACCACGTCGATGCGATTGGCGACATCGGTCCGGGCGCTGTTCTTCATCAGAATGAAGCGTTGCCCGTCGCTCGACACATCGAAGGGGGAAACAGGCCCCGCACGTCATAGTGCCCCTTCCCCTGATAGACCATTCGCGCAGCTCCGGCCCGGAACGTGGGACGGGTCTCGACATCGACGGCCAGGATGTCGCCTCCTTCGCGAACGAAGAAAATCTCGTTGCCGACCCAGACGGGCCACGAGCCCCGATCGGTCGTGATCTGCCACTTTCCCGGCGACCCGTCGGTCGGCCGGACGAAGATGTCACCCGGCACACTGTCCTGGTAGGCGATCCACCGTGCGTCGGGCGAAAGACGCGCCGCAAGAGCGCCCGGCTCGACCTCCCGGGCCCTGGACTCGGCTCCGAGCTGCAGTAGCCAGATGCCGACCGTCGGAGAGAAACGCAGGAATACGAGGCTCCCTCCGTCGGCGGACCACGCGGTCGGCATCTCGGCGCTGGCCTTGAGAATGTGGAGCGCTTCTTCCCGGCCGCCGCCGTCTGCCGACTTCACGTAGATGCCCTCGGCCCCGCCGCGAATCGAGCCGTACGCGATCCGCTTCCCGTCGGGGGCCCACACTGGCAACACACCCGAGTTGCCGAACGTCAGGCGCGTCAGGATGTCGCCGGCGAGGTCGTACGTCCAGACGTCGTCGTCTCTGCCGGTGCCCGCGCCGACCGAAAACGCCAGGCGCTTGCCGTCCGGCGAGAAGCGCGGCCCCAGAAAGTGGCGCGGCGAGAGGGGCACGTCGACCGCATCGCCCTTGCGATTCACCAGGACGAGGGTGCGGTCCTGCGCCGCAACACCCCGCGCGTAGACGAGAGTTCCGTTGCGCGCCGTCGCGAAATAGGCGCTGCCGCCCGCGAGATCGCCGCTCACCTTCTCGACCACCGGAACGGCCGCGCCCGTGACGGCGAGGCGCCCCGGATCGAATGGAGCCACGAGGATGGAATCGCCGCGAAGAAGAGCAATGTGAGCCGGGGGCACGTACCGGGCCATGCTTCCGCCCTCGAAGACCTTCCGCACCTTGCGGCTCGCCACGTTCAGGACCGCGATCTCCGCACCGTCGTAGTTCGACGGGCTGCTCGCCAGGCCGATCGTGAAGAGGACATCCGCGCCTCCGGGCAGCGCCTCGGGCCAGCGGTGGGTCCGCTCCCCGCGGGACACGTCGGGCCGCGTCAGGACTTCCGGCTTTCCGCCGCCGGCCGATAGGCGCAGCAATCCCGCGGTGTACTCGGGGCTGAAGACGATCGAGTCGTCGTCGAGCCAGACGCCGCCCCGCGGCGTCGAGACATCGGCGAGAGCGACCGGCGGGCCTCCTGCGACCGCGACTTTCTTGAGCTTTCCATCGGCGAAGAATCCGATCCAGCCGCCGTCCGGGGAAAAGAAAGGGCTCGTCGCGTTGGACGTGCCCTCGATCGGTCTCGGCTCCGCCGCGTCGAAGGCGCGCAGATACAGGGAAGGCGTACCCGCGCGCTCGGCGACGTAGACGAGCTGGCGGCCGTCCCGCGACAACGCGAGGTTCGGTTCCTGGTCGTACGGAAGCTGGTCCCCGGCCGGAAGAACGACGGAGAGCCGCGTCGCCGCGGGTGGCGCGGAGGTGGGAGAGGCCGCCCTCCACCAGCCGACGGCGGCGAGCACGAGCAGCGCCCCGGCCACCACGGGCCAAAGGCGCGAGCGTGCCGGCAAGGCGGCCGCGGGAGTGGCCGGCGCCGCCGTTTCGACCGCTTCGTCCATCTCGAGGCGCGCGTCTGCGACGTCGTGAAACCGCGTCTTCGCGTCGCGGTCGAGGCACCGGCGCAGCACGCGGCGCACCGAGGCCGGCGTTTGCGACGGAAGGCCCGCCCAGTCGATGTCGGCGCGCAGGACGGCGGCGAGCGTGTCCGAGACGGTCTCGCCCTCGAACGCCTTGCGCCCGGAGAGCATCTCGTACAGCACCGCTCCGAAGGCCCAGATGTCCGCCCGCTTGTCCACGGACTTGCCGCGCGCCTGCTCGGGCGACATGTACGCTGCCGTCCCGATCACCACACCCGCCTGCGTCGCCGCGGCGGTGAGGGTCGGCGAGTGCGTTACGTCCGGCGAGGAACGATCCCCCGTCAAGGCTTTCGCCAGACCAAAGTCCAGAACCTTCACCTTGCCCTGGGGAGTGATCTTCACGTTGGCGGGTTTCAAATCCCGGTGCACGATTCCCTTTTCGTGCGCGGCCTCGAGTGCCTCCGCGATCTGCCGTGCGATCGCGAGAGCCTCGTCGATCGGTATCGGCCCGGCCGCGATGCGTTCCGCCAGGGTCTCGCCCTCGACGAGCTCGAGCACCAGCGCCTCGAGGTTGCCGGACTTCTCGAGCCCGTAGATCGCCGCGATGTGCGGATGGTTCAGCGACGCCAGGACCTGCGCCTCGCGCTGGAACCGCGCCAGACGCTCGGCGTCCTCTGCCACCGCCTCCGGCAGCACTTTGATCGCGACGTCGCGATTGAGCTTCGCATCGCGCGCCCGGTACACCTCGCCCATCCCGCCCGCGCCGAGCGGCGAGAGGATCTCGTAGGGCCCGAGCTTGGTCCCCGCGGCAAGCGTCACGGCTTCGCCCCGGGCACCCACGGCGCGATCACGGTGATCGGGAGCGCTGCGTCCTCGGGGCGCCGCGAGTTGACGAGGAAGCGCTGGCCATCACGAGTCACGTCGTAATTGTTGCGCGCCTCGACGAGCGGGAGGATCCGTGTCTGGAACAGCGCTCGGGGGACACCGGCCTCGAACCCGGGCTCCGTTCGAATGTCCGCAGCCATGACCTTGCCATCCGGCGCAACATAGAAGAGCTCCTTGCCGTCGCCCCTCCACACCGGCTGGGTTCCTCCGCCCGTCGAAACCTGGCGGCGGTAACCGGAGGCCGGGAAGCTGCGCACGAAGATCTCCAGTTTGCCGGACTCGTTGGAGGCATAGGCGAGCCACCGGCCGTCGGGAGACAGGCGGGCGCCGGACTCGTCCCATGTCGCCTCGTTGACCCGCCTGTCCTGTCCCGACTGGAGGTCCCGCACTTCGATGTTGAGGTGAAAGGTCTTGAAGTCGATGGTGTCGTAGACGAGGAACCGCCCGTCCCGGGAGAAGTCCTCGAGAGCCCCGAAAGACTGCGGCTCGAAGAGGACCTTCTCGCTGCCTTCGCCGTGCGCGTCTTTGACGTGCACGGCTCCCGACGGATAGATCGAGAAGGCGATGCTCTGCCCGTCGGGAGTCCACAGGGGACCCGCGGCGAAGCCGCCGACCGAAGAGAACGGCGCAAGATTTCCGCGCTCGACATCCATCGTCCAGACTCCGAGTCGTCCGGACTCCGGCTCGGCACGCGTCATCGCGATCCATTTTCCGTCGGGCGACAGCGCGGGCTCGATGTAGGCCCCCGGCGGTCCGACGACGCCGAGCTCGCGGCCCGATCGGTCGAGCCAGAGAAGCTGCGTGCTCGTCAACCCGCCCGTCTGGTAAGCGAGGACACCGTTGCCCGACACGGTGAAGGCCGTCGCGAGCGTCGACAGCGCGTCCCACCACACGTCCTCGACGACTGGCGAGGCCTCTCCCGTCACGCGGAGACGCTCGACGTCGAACGGTTGCCACATCAACCGATCGCCGACGCGAAACAGAAGTCCGCCGGCTGCGTAGACCGCGCCGGCATCGCTCGCGGCGAGGCGGCTCACCTGTTTCGCGTCGAGGGATGCGACGTAGATTCCCCGAACTCCGGGATCGCCCGACAGGGCGAAATAGAGGAAGTGCCGCCCGTCCGGAAGAAAGGCCGGCCACCGAAACCACTCCGGTCCGTGCTGCACGATCTGGCCGAGAGCGATCGGCTTTCCTCCGGTCTCGGCGACCCGGTCGATCGCAGCTCCCGCATTGGCGGAAAACAGGATCGTACCTCTGGTGCCCCACGTGCCGCCCCGCGCGGACACAGCGTCGCAGAGCGTCTGGGGCGCGCCTCCCGCCGGGTCGATCTTCTTCAGCTTCCCCTGCGCGAAGAACGCGATCGCCCGGCCGTCCGGCGACCAGAAAGGAAACGAAGCCCCCTCCGTGCCGTCGAGCGGGTGGGCCTCGAGCGAATCGAGCGCGCGCGTGAAGAGAACGTCCTGACCGAACGCGCGTGCGGCGACGAAGGCAAGGCGCTTCCCGTCCGGGGAAAGCGCAAGCATGCCCTGAAACGACATGTCCTTCGGCGGAACGATCGTGAACCGCATCGCGGGCAACGGAGCGGCGGCCGGGCGCCGATGCAGCGCGGCGAGGAGGAAGTGCGCCAGCACGACGGCGGCCACGCCTCCGAGCGCCGCGAAGACGAGGCGGTCGACGGCGCGGGAGCGCTTCGGCGAAGTGGCGCGTGCCTCCGAAGCCATTGCCACGTCGCCGGAAACACTGGACGGAGAATCCAGCGCGAAAGCGATGTCGCTGGCAGACTGGAAACGCTGGTCCGCCTTTTTCTCCAGGCAATGCCGCGCGATCCGGTCGAGGCCGACCGGTACGCCGGCGAGCCCGGAGGGCTCCTCCTTGAGGATCGCCGTCATCGTCTCGGCCACCGTCTCTCTCTGAAACGGCGCGCGGCCCGTGAGCATCTCGCAGAGAACCGTTCCGAACGAGAAGATGTCGGAGCGATGGTCGAGCCCGTGGCCGCGGACCTGCTCCGGCGACATGTAGCCGACCGTGCCCATGACGGTTCCGGGCTCGGTATACGCCGAAACCGTCGGCGAGCGCGTTTCGCCTTCTGCCGGGACGGTGCCCGTGGACTTGGCCAGGCCGAAGTCGAGGATCTTCACCCGGCCGTCTCGCGTGAGGAAGACGTTGTCCGGCTTCAGGTCCCTGTGGACGATCCCCTTCTCGTGCGCCGCCGCGAGGCCGCGCGCGATCTCGCGCGCGAGCTCCGTCGCCCGACGTACCGGCAGCGCCCCGCCCGAAAGCGCTTCACGGAGCGTCTCGCCCTCGAGCAGCTCCATGACCGCGTAGGGAACGCCGTCATGGGTCCCGAAGTCATGGATCGCGAGGATGTTCGGATGCGAGAGGGCCGCGACCGCTCTGGCCTCGCGCTCGAAGCGCGAGAGAGAGTCGGCATCCGATGCAAACCGCTCCGGCAGCACCTTGATCGCCACGTCACGGTTCAACTTCGAATCCCGCGCCCGGTACACCTCCCCCATCCCGCCCGCCCCCAACGGCGACAGGATCTCGTAGGGCCCGAGCTTCGTTCCGGCGGCGAGCGTCACGTCAAGACCTTACAGCGGATCGTGGATCCGCAGGCCCGGAAGCGCGACGAAGCGGCTGTCGTGGGTCCAGAGCTCGACCGCGCCGTTGTCGAAGGCCGTCAACCCGATCTGCAGGTCGAAGATCCGGGGTCCCTGGACCGCCAGGCGGCCGGCGAGTGCGAGGAGCCGGTCCGCGAATCCCTCGCCCGGAAGCCACATCCGCGCTCCGGCGGTCGAGAGAGCGTCCAGGAATCCTCGTGCCTTTGCCGCGCTCGAAGGGCCCCCGCGGCTCTCCGGGTGGGTCACGACGCTCCAGAACTCGGCGACGCTCGCGATCGTGATGCCCCAGCCGCGCGCATCGCGGCTCGCGCTCTCGATTGCCCGCCGGGCGCCGCGGTGCTCCGGCAGCCCGGAGCGGTGCGCATAGACGAGGAGGTTCGTGTCGAGCGCAATCACCGCTGCCGTCGGATCCAGTCGTGCATCGCGGCGCGGTCGGAGACGTCGACGCCCGGGGGCAGTCCTCCCGGCGCCGTGACCCAGCGGATCGCGGGAGCGCGGCGGCGCCCGTTACCGCCGGCCTCCGAGAGCTCGCGGCGCAGCCCCCGCTCGAAGATCTCGCGCAGCGTCGAGCGCGATTCGGCCGCCTTCTTCTTGGCCGCGATCAGGAGCTCGTCCGGCAGGTCGATGGTCGTCTTCATATGGGAAAGCATATTACCATAAATATGGTAAGGCCCTTCACCGCTTGCGGAGCTCCGACACGCGGTCGGCCACGACGCATGCGAGCAGCGAGGGCTCCTCCCCGGGCGGAAACGCGATCAGCGGGTTGCTTCCGGACGGGAGGGTCATCGTTTCCCGAGCTCCGCCCGCCAGTCCGACACGAATCGGACCTGCGCGGACGCGCGGTCTTCGATGGGTACGGCGAACAGGATCCGTTTCCCGTCGAGCGTCACGTCGAAGGGGCCCCGCGGGGCCGGTTTCCCGCCGAAGATCGGGCGCGGAGGGCCGACCCGCAGCGAGGTGCCGCTCGCCTCGAGGTCCACGGCGAAGAGCTTCCCGTCCGGCGGCTGGGAATACATGATGGCCTTGTCTCCGAGCCAGCGGCCCGTGGTCGCTCCGGCGGTCGAGACCTGCCGCTTCTCGCCGAGCTCCGGGAACGGCACCACGTAGACCTCGCGCCGTCCCGACTCGTTGGAGATGTACTGCAGCCACTTCCCGTCGGGCGAGATCGAGCCGTTGATGAACTCGTCGGGGTCCGTCGCGACGAGGAGCCGGGCCTTTGGCGGGGTTTGTCCTGCGGCGACGGAACCTCCCTCGAGCGGAAGGACCCACAGATCGACGCCGCCCGTCTTGTCGTCCTGGACCCGCAGAAGCATGAGTTTCCCGTCAGGAGACCACGAGAGAGGCCAGACGTTCGTGTGGGCGGGCCAGATGACCCTCGGCGAGGACGTTCCGTCGGCCGACTTGACGCTGACGCCGCCGCCGGGATCCCCGAAGGCGATCTCGCGGCCGTCCCGCGACCAGACGGGAAAATTGCTGCCCTGGTCTCCGAACGAAAAGCGGGCGCCCACTCCGCGCGCGAGGTCGTAGAGCCAGGCTTCCGGCTTGGATCCGGCCTGTCCCGTGACGTAGGTCATGGCGGCCCGTTGGGCGTCGGGTGACAGCGCGAGCGAGAAGAAGTTCGCGGGCTCCCCGACGCGGCCGAGCTCCCTTCCGTCGACGTCGAACCACGTGAGCTGGCTGCGTCGCACCGCCCCGCTGCCTTGAAAAACCAGCCGTCCGGTCCGCGAGATGGTGTAGTTGCCGAACCAGCGGAACGGCTGGAAAAGGACGCCCTCGGCAATCGGGACCGCTCCGCCCGTCGTCTTCAGGCTCGAGGGGTCGAGCGGCTGGGCCATGAGGTTGCCTTCGCGAACGAAGAGGAGGTACCCGGGCTCGGCGTACCTTCCTTCGCTGTTCTCCTGGGCGACGACGGTGGACTTGCCGGACGCGAGGTCGAGGACCTTGATGAAGCTCTGCTTGTCCTTGTCGGACGTCTGGGTCCCCGAGAAGTACAGAAGCCGCTTCCCGTCGGACAGAAACCAGGGCAGGCGGTCCGTCGCGCCCGCCTTGTCGGCCACTCGCGTCAGCGGTGTCGGGGCCCCGCCGGCCGCCGACACTTTCCACAACCCGCCGAACGGCGCGGGGGCGAACGCGATGACGTCGTCGACGCTCCAGCTCGCGCCGCGACCGTCAGCGGCCTCGCAGATGGTCTGCACGACGCCTCCGGCAGCGGGGACCCGCTTCAACTTCCGCTCGGCGAAGAAGCCGATGGAACGGCCGTCGGGGGACCAGAACGGGATCATTGCGTCGTCGGTGCCGGGCAGCGGCTGCACCCCGAACCCGTCCATCCGCCTGACCCAGATGAGCCGGCGGCCGTCGGCGCCCGTCGCCGCGAGCGCGAGCGTCGTGCCGTCGGGCGAGAGAGCGAGCGACGCATTGTTGCGCTCGAGATCCAGCTGCGGCGGCAGCTCGACCGACAGGCGAAAGACCTCCGCCTGCGTCCCGCTCCGGAACAGGCGGCCGGCAGCGAAGCCGGCGATGGCCAGGACGAGCGCCGCGGCCCACGGCATCCACGAGGCGCGCCGGCGGCGGCTCGGCGATACGGGCGCGGCGATCCCGGACTGCGAGCCGCCCTCCGCGATCCACTTGAGCTCGCTGCCGAGGTCTCCCGCGTTCTGCCAGCGGTCCTCCGGGTCCTTGGCGAGGCACCGCCGCACCACGCGCTCCAGCGCCGGCGGCGTCATCGGCGCGACGGCCGAGATGGGCGCCGGCTCGTCCTTCATGATCGACGAGATCAGCGACGCCTGCGTCGCCCCCGAGAACGCCTTCTTGCCCGTCGCCATCTCGTACAGCACGCAGCCGAACGAAAAGATGTCCGTCCGTCCGTCCGCCTCCCGGCCCTCGAGCTGCTCGGGCGCCATGTACTGGAACGTCCCGAGGATCGTTCCTTCCTGCGTCAGGTTGTTCGGCATGCTCCCGAGCGCCGTCGGCAGCGACGTCACCGCCGACTGCACCGGCGGCGCCATCGCCTTGGCCAGCCCGAAGTCGAGCAGCTTCACGCCTGACTTCGTGATCATCACGTTGCCGGGCTTCAAATCCCGGTGCACGATCCCCTGCCGGTGCGCCTTGTCCAGCGCGTCCGCGATCTGGGTCCCGTAGCGCAGCGTCTGCTCGAGCGGCAGCGCGCCCTTGGCCAGGCGATCGCTCAACGTCTCGCCCTCGAGCAGCTCCATCACCAGGTACTCGACCCCGTCCTGGTTCCCGACGTCGTACAGCGCACAGATGTTCGAGTGCGACAGCTGCGAGATCGTCTTGGCTTCCCGTTCGAACCGCTGCCGGATTTCCGGCGACGCCGACAGGTGCTGCGGCAGGACCTTCACCGCCACCGTGCGCTCGAGGCGTGTGTCCTTCGCCTTGTAGACCTCGCCCATCCCGCCCGCGCCAATCGCCGCAACGATCTCGTACGGGCCGAGTCGCGTGCCGGCGGCGAGTGTCAAGCGGTAGCCCCGATCCGCTCTATGCCCGGAACTCCGTCGAAGCCCGAGTCGAAGCTGAGGATGCGGCCCACGCGGCGCCGCTCCATCACGGAGACGTGGAGGGCGTCCCGCGCCGAAAGCTTTCGGGACTCGAGCACGATGGACTTTGCCCGTTCGACGGCCGCCGCCTCGACCGGGAACACCTCGTCGACGACTCCGAGAATCGCGTCGAAGGCCGGCTGGATCGCATCGCGACGGTCGATGGCGGCGTACCGGTGCAGGATCTCCTGCAGAACCTCGGCGTCCGTGACCAGACGCTGGCGCTCTGAGACGCACCGTTCGAGCAGCCTCCGGGCGTCGTCCTTGTGAGGATGCGCGCCGCCCACGAGGTACATCGGGACGTTCGAGTCCACGAAGATCACGATCCACCGCCGACGTAGCCCCGCTCGATCTCGCCGAGCATCTGCTCGATGTCGCCCGTCGGGAAGGAGTGCTTTGCCGCGGCGCGAACGACCTCGAGCTTGCGGCTCGCGTCGCGCAGGGGCTCGCTCTCTCCAGCGGCCCGAAGCGCCTGGCGCACCCACTCGGCCACCGTCATGCGGCGGGTCCGCGCGATCCGCTGGAACTCGCGCAGCTCGTCCTCGTCCAGAAGCACCTGGAGCCGTTTACTCATGGCAATGAGTTTAAATGACTACACTCAATGAGTCAAAGTCACTTCCCGAGCCCGGCCGGCCAGTTCAGGACGATCGTCGTCGGGCTCATGGCTTCCCGGCCGAGCGGCGCAGCGACGAGGAAGCGTTGGCCGTCGGGAGACGGCGTGTACTTGTTTCGCGGAGCTCCCGGCCGGATCCGAATCGGGAAGAGGGCCTGGGGAACTCCGGCCTGGAAGTCCACGCCGCCGCGGATCTCGGCGGCCATGAGCTTCTGATCGGGCGATCGGTAGTAGAGCTCCTTCCCGTCGCCCCGCCAGCTCGGATCGCTGCCGCCGCCATTGGAGACCTGCCACTTTCCGCCGGCGTCGGGAAAGGTCTGAACGTAGATCTCCTCGCGGCCGGACTCGTTCGAGACATAGGCCACGAGCCGTCCGTCCGGCGAGATCTCCGGCTGCATCTCGGCGAACGGTGAAGCGGCGATGGCGATCGGCTTGCGGTCGCCGAACGTCGGCAACGCCCAGATGTCCCACTGCGTCTTCGGGTTCCGGCTCGCATACGCGATGTACCGGCCGTCCCGCGTCCAGCTCGCCGCCGACTTGAAGTCGTCGGTGTGCAGGAGGAGCTTTTCCTCGCCCGGGCCCTTCGTCGACTTCTCGTAGAGGTCTACCGTCCCGCTCCGGTCGGAGCTGAAGACGATCGTCGCGCCGTCGGGCGACCAGACGGAGCGGTAGTTGTTGCCCGGCCCGAGCGTAAACCGCGAGTTGACGCCCCGCGCGAGATCGCGGATCCAGATGTCGGTCTTGGCGCTGCGGGAGTCCGTCAGGCTGAAGGCGAGGCGGTCGGCCGCGGGCGAAAGCCCCGGGTTCGCGTAATCGCCCGGGTCCCCCAGGGTCTCGAGCTCCCGGCCCGCCCGGTCGCGCCAGACCAGTCGCCCGCCCGTCTCCCCGGTGCGGTAGGCGAGAACGCCGTCGTTCGACACCGAAAAACGCGCGAGCCCGACGTTGTCCGTCCCGATCTTCTCGGCCAGCGGCACGGGCTCTCCTGTGATTTTCCGCGCCGAGGCGTCGAAGGGCTGCGCGACGAGCGTCCGATCGCGCACGAAGAGGAGAAAACCGGGCGGCGCGTACTCCACGAGCGTCTGCGCCGGCGCCAGCTTCGTCTTCTCGGCCGAATCGATGGACGCGATCCAGTACACGCTGTCCTCGGGCTTCTCGCCCGCCACGAGGTAGATGTAGTGCTTGCCGTCGGGAAGAAACTGCGGCCAGCCGACCGACGTTTCCTTCTTTGCCGGATCCTGCGCGACGGCGACCGTCTTCGTTCCGCCGACCGCAGGCACGCGGTAGATGGGATCCGTGCCGGTGCCGTCGAAAAGGATCACGCCCTCGGGGCTCCAGGTGCCGTCCGAGCCGCCGGGCGCGTCGCACACCTTCGTGGGCGGTCCGCCCGAGACGTCCACCTTCTTCATCACCCCGTCGGCGATGAACCCGATGTACCGGCTGTCCGGCGACCAGAACGGGCGAACGCCTCCGTCCGTGCCCATCAGGGCCTGGGCGACCAGGGAATTGAGCGGCCGCACCCAGATCCGCGCCTTCCCCTCCATGTCGGTGGCGTCGAACGCGAGCAGGCGGCCGTCGGGCGAGATGCGCGGCACGTCCATCGTCGCGATCTCGGCGGGCGGAATGATGTCGAACCGCACCAGCGGCGCCGGCTGGGGCTTGCGGCGCGCGAACCCGACCGCGAGTGCCGCGGCCGCGAGCAGGGCCGCCGCGAACAGGCCCCACGCGAGCTTCTCCCGGTTCTTGCGGCGCGCGACCAGCGGCGCGGGCACGCCAGCCATCGACCCGCCCTCGGCGATCCACTGCAGCTGCAGCATCACGTCGTGCGCCGTCGACCAGCGATGCTCGGGCTCCTTGGCGAGGCAGCCCTTGACGATGCGGTCGAGCGACGCGGGAATCATCGGCTGGATCGACGAGATGGGCGGCGGATCGGAGCTCATGATCGAGCCGATCAGGCTCGCCTGGCTCTTGCCGGTGAACGCCTTCTGCCCGGTCAGCATCTCGTACAGCACGCAGCCGAAGGCGAAAATGTCGCTCCTCGCGTCCGCCTCGCCGCCCTCGAGCTGCTCGGGCGCCATGTACTGGAACGTCCCGAGGATCGTGCCGCGCGTCGTGAGCGGCTGGCTCTGCTGGAGCGCCGTCGGCATGCTCGTCGCCTGCGAGACCTCGCCCTTGTCCGGCTCGACGAGCTTCGCGAGGCCGAAGTCGAGCAGCTTCACGCCCGACTTCGTCAGCATCACGTTGCCGGGCTTGAGATCCCGGTGGATGATCCCGCTCCTGTGCGCGGCATCCAGCGCGCCGGCGATCTCGATCGCAATGCGCAGGGACTGGTCCATCGAGAGCGCGCCCTTGCCGAGCCGATCCGCCAGCGTCTCGCCCTCGAGAAATTCCATCACGAGGTAGTCGGTGTCGTTTTCTCTGCCGACGTCGAAGAGCGCGCAGATGTGCGGATGCGAGAGCGCCGAGATCGTCTTCGCCTCGCGATCCAGACGCTGGCGCAGCTCCGCGGAGGCGGACAACAGCGCCGGCAGCACCTTGACCGCGACATCGCGCCCGAGGCGCGTGTCCTTCGCCCGGTAGACCTCCCCCATTCCCCCGGCGCCGATCGGCGCGAGGATCTCGTAGGGGCCGAGCTTCGTTCCTGCGGCGAGCGTCAAGATTGCCTCACTTTCCGAGATCCGCGAACCAGTTCAGGACGACCGTCGTCGGCGTCATGGCGTCGCGGCCGAGCGACGCGACGAAGAGGAAGCGCTGCCCGTCGGCCGTTGCCTCGTACCGGTTGCGGTGCGCGCCCGAAGGAACGCGCACCGACATCAGCGGCCGCGAGTTGGGGCCGAGCTTCGTTCCGGCGGCGAGCGTCATCTCATTTCCCGAGGTCGGCCATCCAGTTGAGAACCACCGTCGTGGGCGTCATGGACTCGCGCGCCGGCGTCGCCACGAGGAGAAAGCGCTGACCGTCTTTCGACGGAAGAAGCCGGTTGCGCGCGAGCCCCGACTCGAGGTGCAGTTGGAACAGGGGCTTCGGGACCCCGGCCTCGAAGGTCGCCCCGAGAGTCGTGTCGACGGCCGTGAGCTTCTGATCGGCGGAGCGGTAGAAGAGCTCCTTGCCGTCGGCCCGCCAGTGGGGTTCGGTGCCGCCCGACGAAGAGACCTGCCACTTTCCTCCCGGCCCGGGAAAGCTCTGGACGTAGATCTCCTGGCGTCCGGACTCGTTCGACTGATAGGCGAGATACCGGCCGTCGGGCGAGAAAACGGGCCAGATTTCCGAGAAGTTCGTTTTCAGCCACGGGAACGGCTTCTTGTCGCCGAAGGTCGGAAGGATCCAGATGTCCCAGGCCGTGTCCTTGCCCTGCGAGGCGAACGCGATGTAGCGCCCGTCCGCCGACCAGTCGGAGGCGATCTTCATTTCGTCGTTCTTGGCGCCGACCGGGCTCTCGGCTCCCTGCCCGTCCGCCGTCTTTTCGACCATGTCGGGCTGCGCCGTGTAGACGAGGCGCTGTCCATCCGGCGACCAGACCGGACAGAACGCGTCTTGCTTGGAGAAGCTGAAACGCGAGCTCACACCGCGGGCGACGTCCCGGATCCAGACATCCGACTTTGCGTTCCGCGCATCGACGAGATCGTAGGCGAGCCGCCGGCCGTCCGGCGAGAATGCGGGGTCGTGGTACTGGGCGGGATCCCCGACGTTCTCGAGCTCCCGGCCGCTGCGGTCCACCCAGATCATTCGATCGTTGACCTCGCCGGTCCGATAGACGAGTGTGCCTTCGCGCGAGACGGAGAAGCGCGCAAGCCCAACGCCGTCCGTTCCGACGCCCTCGGCGAGCGGCATCGGCTCCCCGGTCGTCCTGACCGTCCTGGCGTCGAAGGGCTGAGCGACGAGCGTCCGATCGCGCAGGTACAGGAGGTATCCGGGCTCGACGTAGGTGATCGCCGACTGCGCCGGCGCGAAGGCGCGATTCTCCTTCCCGTCGAGCGAGGCGACCCGATACATGCCTTCGGGGGCCTTGTCGCCCATCGCCATGTAGAGGAAGTGCTTGCCGTCGGGCAGGACCTCGGGCCAGCCGATCTGGGTTTCCTTGCGCGAACGATCGGGCTTGACGAGAACGGCCGGCAACCCTCCCGAGGCGGGCACGCGCCAGATCGGGTCGGGTCCCGTGCCGTCGAAGAGGATCACGCCCTCGGGGCTCCAGGTGCCGTCGGCGCCCGTCGGAGCGTCGCAGACCTTCTGGGGCGGCCCCCCCGCAACGTCGACCTTCTGGAGCTTGCCGTCGGCGATGAACGCGAGGAACTTGCTGTCCGGCGACCAGAAGGGGCGCCTCGCCCCCTCGGTCCCGGCGAGCGGATGGGCGAGGAGCGCGTTCAAGGGGCGCACCCAGACGCGATTCTTACCCGTGGAATCGGTCGCGTTGAAGGCGAGGATACGGCCGTCCGGCGAGATGCGCGGCATGTCGACCGTCGAGACTTCGGGGGGGACGTCGACGTCGAAGCGCATCGTTTGAGGGGCTTTCGGCGTCCGCTTCCAGAAGCCGAACGCGAAGCCCGCGGCGACCAGCACCGCGACGGCGGCCACCGCCCAGGCGAGCCTCTCGCGGCTGCGCCGCCGCGCGGCCACGGGCGCGGGCAGGCCCACCTGCGAGCCGCCCTCGGCGATCCACTCGAGCTGGAGCTTCGCGTCGTGGGCCGTCTGGAACCGGTCCTCCGGATCCTTGGCGAGACACGTTCGGACGACGCGGTTCAGGGCGGGCGGCGTCATCGGAGCGACCGCGGACATCGGCGCCGGGTCCTCCTTCATGATCGAGGAGATCAGCGACGCCTGGCTCTTGCCCGAAAACGCCTTCTGGCCCGTTGCCATCTCGTAGAGCACGCACCCGAGCGCGAAGATGTCGGTCCGAGCGTCGGCATCCTTGCCCTCGAGCTGCTCGGGGGCCATGTACTGGAACGTGCCGAGCACCGTGCCCCGCTCGGTCAGGGGCTTGCTCGCCTGGCCTTCCGTAGCGAGGCTCGAAACGTCTGACGCCGCCACGCCGCGCATTCCGGCCTGGTACTTCGCCAGGCCGAAATCGAGGAGCTTGACCCCGGATTTCGTCAGCATGACGTTGCCGGGCTTCAGGTCCCGGTGGATGATCCCCTGGCGGTGCGCCTTGTCGAGCGCGTCGGCGATCTCGATCCCGTAGCGCAGGAGGTGCTCGGAAGGCAGCGCCCCCTTCGCCAGTCGATCGAGGAGGGTCTCTCCCTCCAGGTACTCCATGACGAGGTACTCGGTCTCGCCCTCCCGGTTGACGTCGTACAGGGCGCAGATGTGCGCGTGCGAAAGCTGCGAGATCGCCTTGGCCTCGCGCTCGAAGCGCTGGCGCATCTCTTCGGAGGCCGACAGGTGCGCCGGCAGCACCTTGATCGCGACGTCGCGCTCGAGCCGCGTGTCGCGCGCCTTGTAGACCTCTCCCATCCCGCCCGCGCCGATGGGCGCGAGGATTTCGTAGGGGCCGAGCCTCGTTCCGGCGGCGAGCGTCATCCTACTTTCCGAGTCCCGCGAACCAGTTGAGGACGACCGTCGTGGGCGCCATCGCGTCGCGGCCGAGCGGCGCGACGACGAGGAACTTCCGGCCGTCGCCCGCGGGCACGTAGCGGTTTCGCGCGATGCCTGGCTGGAATCTTCCGAGGAAGAGCGCCTTCGGGATCCCCGTTTCGAAGCCCGCGCCCGTCTTGACCTCCACCGCCATGATCTTCTGGTCGGGCGCGCGATAGGAGATCTCCTTGCCGTCGTCGCTCCAGTGCGCGTCCGATCCGCCGCCGGTCGAGACCTGCCACTTGCCGCCCGGGCCGGGGAAGCTCCGGGCGTAGATCTCGATGCGTCCGGACTCGTTCGACGAGTACACGAGGAAGCGGCCGTCGGGTGAGAACACGGCGTTGCCCTCGTTGAAGGGCGTCTTGAGGAAAGGGATCGGCTTGCGGTCGCCGAAGGTCGGAAGGACCCAGATGTCGAGGCCCGTGTCCTTGGCCTGCGCGGAGTAGACGATGTAACGGCCGTCGCGGGACCAGTCGGTCGCGAAGACGAGGTCCTTCGACTTGAGCAGCTCCTTTTCGTCGCCCGTTCCGTCCGCCGCCTTCTCGAAGAGGTCCGAGGGACCCCCGCGGTCCACGCTGTAGACGATGCGATCCCCGTCCGGCGACCAGATCGCGCAGTACTCGTCGCCCGCGCCGAACGTCAGGCGGGAGTTGACGCCGCGCGCGAGGTCCCGCACCCAGATGTCGCCGGCGCCGGTGCGCACGTCGTTCAGGTCGAAGGCGAGGCGGTCGCCCTTCGGGGACAGCGCCGGCTCGCGCGAGTCGCCGGCCTCGCCCGCCGTGTCGAGCTCCTTGCCGTTGCGGTCCACCCAGAGAAGGCGCGTCCCGGACTCGCCGGTCCGGTAGGCGAGCGTGCCCTCGCGCGAGACCGAGAAACGGGCGAGCCCGACGTTGTCCACGCCGATTTTCTCCGCCAGCGGCACCGGCTCGCCCGTCGTCTTCATGGCCTTCGCGTCGAACGGCTGGGCCACGAGCGTGCGGTCGCGCACGAAGAGGAGGTAGCCCGGCGGCGCGTACGTGATGAGGGTCTGGGCCGGAGCGAAGGCCTTCGACTCTTTCGAGTCGAGCGAGCCGATGCGGTAGGCGCTGTCCTCGGCCCTCGCTCCGATCACCATGAAGAGGAAGTGCCGGCCGTCGGGCAGGAACTCCGGCCAGCCGACCTGGCTCTGCTTCCCGGCCGGATCGGGCTTCACCTCGGCGACGGGAACCCCTCCGGCGGCGGAAACCCGGTTGATGGGGTCGTTGCCACGGCCGTCGAAGAGGATCACGCCTTCCGGGCTCCACGAACCGTCCGAGCCCGTCGGCGCGTCGCAGATGTTCTGCGGCGGCCCTCCGGTCACGTCGATCTTTTTCAGCTTGCCCTCCGCGAAGAAGCCGAGGTACCGCGAGTCCGGCGACCAGAAAGGACGGGTCGTCCCGTCCGTGCCCGCGAGCGGCTGCGCCACGAGCGCGCTCAGGGGCCGGAGCCAGATTCGCGTCTTGCCCGAGGAATCGGTGGCATTGAAGGCCACCAGCTTCCCGTCGGGCGACACACGCGGCGCATCGAGGGAGACGATCTCCTCCGGCGTCGCGATGTCGAAGCGCACGATGCGCGGCGGTTTCGGCGCCCGCCGGAGGTATCCGAAGGTTGCGAGCCCCGTGGCCAGGATCGCGGCGGCCGCAATCGCCCAGGCGAGCTTCTCCCGGCTCTTGCGCCGCGCGGCGACGGGAGCGGGCAGACCCACCTGCGAGCCGCCCTCCGAGATCCACTGCAGCTGGAGCTTGACGTCGTGCGCCGTCTGGAAGCGGTCCTCGGGGTCCTTGGCCAGGCAGGTCTTCACGACCCGATTCAAGGCGGGCGGGATCATCGGGGAAGCCTCGGTGACTGACGGTGGATCGTCTTTCAGGATCGAGCCGATCAGCGACGCCTGGCTCTTTCCGGTGAACGCCTTCTTGCCCGTGGCCATCTCGTAGAGCACCGCGCCAAAGGCGAAGATGTCCGAGCGGCCGTCCGCCTCGCCGCCCTCGAGCTGCTCGGGGGCCATGTACTGGAAAGTGCCGAGCACCGTACCGCGCTCGGTCAAGGGCTGGCTCACCTGCGCCTCGGTCGCGAGGACCGACGCGCCCGAGACGGGCCGCGCGCCGGCCGCGATGAGCGGCTTCGCGAGGCCGAAGTCGAGCAGCTTCACGCCCGTCTTCGTGATCATGACGTTGCCGGGTTTCAGGTCCCGGTGGACGATGCCCTGCCGGTGCGCCTTGTCGAGGGCGTCGGCGATCTCGATCCCGTAGCGCAGGATCTGCTCGGTCGGCAGCGCTCCCTTGCCGAGGCGGTCCGCGAGCGACTCGCCTTCCAGGAACTCCATGACGAGATAGTCGGTGTCGCCCTCGCGCCCGACGTCGTGGAGCGCGCAGATGTGGGGATGGGAGAACTGCGAGATCGTCTTCGCCTCGCGCTCGAAGCGTTGGCGCGTCTCCTCGCTCGTCGAAAGGTGGGCGGCCAGGACCTTCACCGCGACCGTGCGCTCGAGCCGCGTGTCGCGCGCCTTGTAGACTTCCCCCATCCCGCCGGCGCCGATGGGCGCGAGGATCTCGTAGGGACCGAGCCTGGTTCCAGCCGACAGAGTCATGCGGAGACGAGACTACAACGAGTGGCCGGGAGCCGCCGAATCCGCCGTGGCCGCCGTCGCGGCGGGTGCCCGAGCGCTCCACCGCCTCAGCACCACGAAGAATGCCGGCACGAACAGGACCGCCAGGCACGTCGAGGCGAGCATGCCGGTCGAGACGGCGAGGCCGAGTGACCGTCGGGCGCTGGCGCCTGCGCCTCGGGCGAGCAAGAGTGGCAAAACGCCCAGGATGAACGTGAACGACGTCATCACGATCGGCCGGAAGCGCACCGCCGAGGCGTGGACCGTGGCCTCGAGGAGGTCCTTGCCCGCAGCGACTCCCTCGAGCGCCATCTCGACGATGAGGATGGCGTTCTTGGCCGACAGAGCAATGAGGAGCACGAGGCCGATCTGGACGTACAGATTGTTCGCGACGCCGAGCGCGAGCAGCGCGCTGACCGTGCCGAGCAGCGCCAGGGGCACCGCAAGAATCACGGCGGCCGGCGTGATCCAGCTCTCGTACTGGCCCGCGAGCACGAAGAAGACGAGGAGCATCGCCAGCGCGAAGATGAAATACGTCGAGCTCCCGACGAGCTTCTCCTGGTACGACATGGCCGTCCACTCGTAGGTCATGCCCGGCGGCAGCGTCTTTTCCGCGATCTCCTCCATCACGTGCATCGCCTGGCCGGAGCTGAACTTTTCGTTCGCGGAGCCGTTGATCGTGGCCGAGGGATACAGGTTGTATTGCGTGATGACCGCGGGACCCTGCGACTTCTCGATGCGGGCCACCGTCCCGAGGGGAACCATCAGTCCCCCGCTCGTGCGCATGTAGTAGCCGTCCACGCTCTGCGTCTGCCGCCGGAAGGGCGCGTCGGCCTGCGCGTAGACCATGTATTGATGCCCGAACCGGGTGAACTGGTTGACGAAGCTCGAGCCGAGGTATGTCTGGACGGTGCTGTAGACGTCGCCGACCGGCACGCCGAAGGTCTCGGCCTGCGTCTTCTCCACCTTGATCGTGACCTGAGGCACCGAGGCGCGCAGCGGGGTCAGGACGATGCGGATCGCGGGATCGGCCGAGGCGCGCGCGACGATGTCCTCCGCGGCCTTCTGGAGCCGCACGAAGTCGTAGCTGCCGTCGGTCAGCTCGACCTGCATCTGGAAGCCGCCCGAGAGCCCGAGCCCCTGGATGGGAGGCGGAACGAGGACCATCGTGCGCGCGGACTGGTAGCGTGCCAGGCGCGCGGACAGCGCGGTGTAGATCGAGCGCAGGTCCTCGCCCTTGCCGCGCCGGCTCCAGTCCTTGAACATCATGTAGACGATGCCGGCGCTCGAGAGCGACGCGTTGTTGTCGAGCGGCGAAAGGCCGCCGATCGAGATCGTCCGGTCCACCGCCGGGTTCTCCCTGCAGATGCGCGCGAGCTCGTCGAGGACACCCTGCGTCCGCTCGAGGGAAGCCCCGTCGGGCAGCTGCACGGTGACCATGGCGTAGCCCTGGTCCTCGGTGGGGATGAAGCCGGTCGGCACGCGCGTCAGCCCCCAGGCCGCCAGGCCGATCAGCACCAGTGCGATCGCCGCCATCCGCCGGCTCCGCTCCACCATGAACCGGATCAGACGCACGTACCACCGCTCCACCGGCTCGTACACCGAGTTGAACCACCGGAAGAAGAAGTTCTTCTTCGCGTTCGGGTCCTTCGCCCTCAACCACAGCGCACACTGCGTCGGCTTCAGTGTCAACGCGTTCACCGCGGAGATCAGCGCCGTCGCCGCGATCACCAGCGCGAACTGCCGGTACATCTGGCCCGTGATCCCCGGCATGAACGCCGGCGGCAGGAACACCGACATCAGGACCAGCGTGATCCCGATGATCGGGCCCATCAGCTCCTTCATCGCGTCGATCGCACCCTGCTTCGGCGTCTGCCCCCGCTCCACGTGCTGCGACACCCCCTCCACCACCACGATCGCGTCGTCCACCACGATCCCGATCGCCAGCACCACCGCGAACAGCGTCAGCAGGTTGATCGAAAAACCCATCGCCGCCATCGCCGCAAACGCCCCGATGATCGTCACCGGAACCGTCGTCGCCGGCACCAGCGTCGCCCGCCAGTCCTGCAGGAACACCACGATCACGATCAACACCAGAAGCCCCGCCTCGAACAGCGTCCGGTACACCTCCGACACCGACTCCTTCACGAACGTCGTCGTGTCGAACGGAATCGAATACTCGAGGCCCTCGGGGAAGTCCTTCGCGAACGTCGCCATTGCCGTCCGGACGCGTGCGGCCGTGTCGAGGGCGTTGGCATCGGGCAGCTGGTAGATCGCGATCCCACCGGCGACCTTGTCGTCCATCTTGAAGGACTGGCTGTAGGTCTGCGCGCCGAGCTCGACGCGCCCGACGTCCTTGATGCGCGTGATCTGGCCGTTCGCGCCGGTCTTGACGATGATCTCTTCGAACTCCTCGGACCGCGTCAGGTTGCCCGCGACGTCGATCGTGAGCTGGAAGGCCTCGCCAGGACGCGTGGGCGGCATCGCGACCTGGCCGGCCGCCACGTACGCGTTCTGCGCCCGGATCGCGTTGAGGACGTCGCTCGGCATCAACGAACGCTGCAGCATCTGCTGCGGATCGAGCCAGATCCGCATGCTGTACTGGCCGATGCCGAAGACCGTCACGTCGCCGACCCCCGGCACGCGCGCGAGCTTGTCGTGGAGCTGGAGCGTCGCGAAGTTCGAGAGGAAGAGCGCGTCGTACCGCCCGGCCGTTGACGTGAGCGTGACGATCTGCAGGATCGCGGTCGACTTCTTCTTCGTCACGACGCCCTGTTGCTGCACCGACTGGGGCAGCTGGGCGAGCGAAGCCGCCACGCGGTTCTGGACCAGCACCTGGGCCAGATCGAGGTCCGTGCCGACCTTGAACGTCACGACCAGCGTGTAGCGGCCGTCGGAGGTGCAGGTCGACTGCATGTAGAGCATGCCGTCCACGCCGTTGACCTGCTGCTCGATCGGCAGCGCGACGGTGTCGATCAGCGTCCGCGAGTTGGCACCCGGGTAGTTGGCCGTCACCTGGATCGTCGGCGGCGTGATGGGCGGGTACTGCGACACCGGCAGCTGGAGGAGCGCCACGCCCCCGAGCAGCATCATCACGAACGCGATGACGTTCGCGAGGACCGGACGCTCGATGAAGAACTTGGCCAGCACGGGGAAGGACTACCCCAGAGTCTTCCCCCTCTCCCGGCGGGAGAGTTCGGGTTGGGGTGAGGGGCGCTCCCGACGGTGGTTGCGCAACGGGCAACATGTCGCGCGGAACCTCCCCCCTCACCGTGCCCTCTCCCCCCGCTGGGGGGAGAGGGGGATCTGAGGAGTGTCCCTTCCCCTCGATGAACCGCTGCAGGATGACGAACAGCGACGGCACGAAGAGAACGGCAAGGCAGGTCGACGCGAGCATGCCCGTCGCGACCGCGATGCCGAGCGAGCGGCGGGCGGCGGCGCCGGCGCCGCTCGCGATCACGAGCGGCAGGACGCCCAGGATGAACGTGAAGGACGTCATCAGGATCGGCCGGAAGCGGACCTGCGACGCGTGGACCGTCGCCTCGAGGATGTCCTTGCCGGCGGCGCGGCCCTCGCGCGCCATCTCGACGATGAGGATCGCGTTCTTGGCCGAGAGCGCGATCAAGAGCACGAGGCCGATCTGGACGTAGATGTTGTTCGAGAGTCCGACGGCCATCAGCGCCGCAACCGTCCCGAGCAGGGCCATCGGCACGGCGAGGATCACCGCCGCCGGCGTGATCCAGCTCTCGTACTGCCCCGCGAGCACGAAGTAGACGAGCAGGATCGCGAGCGCGAAGATGAAGTACGCGGAGCTGCCGACGAGCCTCTCCTGGTACGACATCGCCGTCCACTCGAAGCTCATCCCGCGGGGCAAGGTCTTCTTCGCCACCGCCTCCATCGCGTCGAGCGACTGGCCCGAGCTGAACCCCTTTGCCGGCATCCCGTTGATCGCGGCGGCCGGAAAGAGGTTGTAGAGCGACACGACGGACGTCCCCAGCGCCGGCTTGATCTCGGCGAGCGCGCCGACCGGGACCATGCTCCCGCCCTGGCTGCGCACGTACAGGTTCTTGACGTCGTCGGTGGTCACGCGGCTCAGCGGATCCGCCTGGAGATAGACCATGTAGTTGTGGCCGAAGCGCGTAAACAGGTTCACGAAGCTCGAGCCGAGGTATATCTGCACGGTGTTGTACACGTCGCCGACGTTCACGTTGAGCATCGCGGTCTGGGTCTTGTCCACCTTGACCGTCACCTGCGGCACCGAGGCGCGGAATGCCGTGAACGCGCCCTGGACCCCCGGCGTGCGGTTGGCCTCCGCGACGATCTGGTCGGTCACGCGCTGGAGCCTCTCGAAGTCGTAGTTGCCGTCGGTCAGCTCGACCTGCATCTGGAAGCCGTTCGAGGCGCCGAGCCCCTGGATGGGCGGCGGGACGAGCACGCGCGTGCGCGCTTCCTGAACGGACGCGAGACGCTGCGTCAGATTGCCCGTGATCGTCTTCAGGTCCTCGCCCTTGCCGCGCTCGCCCCAGTTCTTCAACATCACGTAGACGATGCCGGCGTTGGCGAGCGACACGTCGCCGTCGAGCGGCGAGGGTCCACCCGTGCCGATCGCGATGGCGTGCTCCGAGCCCGGGACGGCGAGGCCGATCCTGGCGATCTCGTCCATGACCTTCTGGGTGCGCTCGAGCGAGGCCCCGTCGGGCATCTGGACGGCCACCATGAGGTAGCCCTGGTCCTCGGTGGGGATGAAGCCGGTCGGCACGCGCGTCAACCCCCAGGCCGCCAGGCCGATCAGCACCAGTGCGATCGCCGCCATCCGCCGGCTCCGCTCCACCATGAACCGGATCAGACGCACGTACCACCGCTCCACCGGCTCGTACACCGAGTTGAACCACCGGAAGAAGAAGTTCTTCTTCGCGCTCGGATCCTTCGCCCTCAACCACAGCGCGCACTGCGTCGGCTTCAGCGTCAACGCGTTCACCGCGGAGATCAGCGCCGTCGCCGCGATCACCAGCGCGAACTGCCGGTACATCTGGCCCGTGATCCCCGGCATGAACGCCGGCGGCAGGAACACCGACATCAGGACCAGCGTGATCCCGATGATCGGGCCCATCAGCTCCTTCATCGCGTCGATCGCACCCTGCTTCGGCGTCTGCCCCCGCTCCACGTGCTGCGACACCCCCTCCACCACCACGATCGCGTCGTCCACCACGATCCCGATCGCCAGCACCACCGCGAACAGCGTCAGCAGGTTGATCGAAAAACCCATCGCCGCCATCGCCGCAAACGCCCCGATGATCGTCACCGGAACCGTCGTCGCCGGCACCAGCGTCGCCCGCCAGTCCTGCAGGAACACCACGATCACGATCAACACCAGAAGCCCCGCCTCGAACAGCGTCCGGTACACCTCCGACACCGACTCCTTCACGAACGTCGTCGTGTCGAACGGAATCGCGTAGGTCAGCCCCTCCGGAAACCCCGGCGCGAGCGTCCCGAGCAGGTTCTTCACGCCCTTCGCCGTGTCGAGCGCGTTGGCGCCGGGGAGCTGGTAGATCGCGATCCCGCCGGCGGGGCTGCCGTCCACGCGGAAGACCTGGCTGTAGCTGCGCGCGCCGAGGTCGACGCGCCCGACGTCCTTGATGCGCGTGATCTGGCCGGCCGCGTCGGTCTTCAGGATGATGTTCTCGAATTCCTTCGCGTCCGAGAGCGCGGCCGGGACGTTGGCCGTGATCTGAAACTCCTGCCCCGAGGGCGTGGGCGGCATCCCCACCTGGCCGGCCGCGACGTACGCGTTCTGGGACTGCAGCGCGGAGACGATGTCGCTCGGCATCAGCGAGCGCTGCAGCATCTGCTGCGGATCGAGCCAGACGCGCATGCTGTACTCGCCGACCCCGAAGACGACCACGTCGCCGACGCCGGGCAAGCGCGCGAGCTTGTCCGAAAGCTGAAGCGTCGCGAAGTTCGAGAGGAAGAGCGCGTCGTACCGGTTGCCCTTCGAAGACAGCGTGATGATCTGGAGGGGCGACGTCTCCTTTTTCTTCGTGACCACGCCCTGCTGCTGCACCGGACCCGGCAGCTGCGCCATCGCGGCCGAAACGCGGTTCTGGACGAGGACTTGCGCGAAATCGAGATCGGTGCCGACCTGGAAGGTCACCGTCAGCGTGTACCGTCCGTCGGCCGTGCAGTTGGACTGCATGTACAACATCTTCTCGACGCCGTTGACCTGCTGCTCGATCGGCAGCGCCACCGTCTCGACCAGCGTCTTCGCGCTCGCCCCGGGATAGGTCGTCGTCACCTGCACGGTCGGCGGCGTGATGGGCGGGTACTGCGACACCGGCAGCACGAACAGGGCCACCGCGCCGAGCAGGATCATCACGAACGCGATGACGTTCGCGAGGACCGGCCGCTCGATGAAGAACTTGGCGAACACGGCTTTAGTGGAAGTTCCCCCTCTCCCGGCGGGACCCGCCCAGCGTGGCAGACCCGCGGGAGTAGGGAACGTCGCGCGAAGCGCGGCGTTTTCGGGTTGGGGTGAGGGGCGCCCCGCTGATGCGGGCCACTACGGCTTCGCCGCCGGAGTCGGCGCCGGCGCGGTTTCCGGCGCCACCTTCTCGCCCGGGCGCGCGTTCAGGATGCCGTTGACGATCACGCGGTCGGCGGCGGCGAGGCCGCTGCGGATGGCGAGGCCGTTCGGCGTCATCGGTCCGCGGACGATCGACCGCCGCTCGACGACGTCGTCCTTGCCGACGACGTACACGAAGTCGCCCTGCTGGTCGTTGCCGATCGCGCTGCCCGGGATGACGAACATCGGCTTCGGTCCGCCGGGCGGAATCAGCGGGATGCGCACGCGGGCGAAGAGCCCGGGGAAGAGCGTCTTGTCCTCGTTCGCAAAGACCGCGCGCAGTGCAATTGTCCCGGTCGAGGTCGACAGCGCGTTGTCGGCGAAGTCGAGGAGCCCGACGTGGGGGTAGCCGGCCTCGTTCTGCAGGCCGACCTCGACCGGCGCCTTGCCGACGTTGGTGCCGACGTTCATCTTGTACTGGCGCAACAGGTCGCGCATGCGCAGGGCATCGCGTTCGTTCAGGTTGAAGTTCACGTAGATCGGCTCGATCTGCTCGAGGGTGGCGAGGGTCGTGGCCCCCGCCGCGCCGACGAGGTTGCCCGGGTCCACCTGCCGCGCGCCCATGCGCCCGGCGAACGGCGCCGTGACCTTCGTGTAGCCCAGGTTGATTTTCGCCAGCTCGAGCTGCGCCTTCGCCTGGTCGCGCTGGCTCACCCAGTTCTCGACCGTCGTCTCGGCCGTCGCGTTCTCCTTCATCATGGCCTGCTGGCGGTCGAGCTCGGCCTGCGCCCGCACGAGGGCCGCCTCGTTCAGCTGGACCTGCGCCACGTACGGCGCCTGCTCGATCGTGAACAGCAGCTGCCCCGTTTCGACGGTCGCGCCGTCGGCAAAGTGCACCGACTCGAGGTAGCCCGGAACGCGCGCGACGAGGTTGACGGTCTTGGACGCGGCGACCGTTCCCGTCATGTCGAGGTACTCGGTCACGGGCTCCTCGACCGGTGTTCCCACCGTCACGGCCGGGTCGACGGGCTTCGCCTCCTCGCGCCGGCGGCAGCCTCCAAGCGCAATCGCGAGCGCGAGTGCGCAGGCCGCCGCAAACCGATACCGCGAGACGGACATCCTCATGGTTCCTCCACCGGCGACACCTTCGGCATGTGCTTGGACGCCTCGAGCATCTCGCCCCAGTTCGTGCGCCGCTCCATCTCCGCCTTGACCTCGTCGGACACGACGTCGCGGTCGCCGCGCAGTTCCCACCCGCCCCCGAGCGCGCGGTAGACCGAGATCAGCCCGAGCGCGACGTTGCCCCTGGTCGAAGCGACGGCGTCCTCGATCGTCAGCTGCGACTGCTCCGACGTGATCACGGTCGTATAGGTGGTCTCGCCCGCCTTGTACTGCAGCAGCGAGAGCTGCGTGGACCGGACCGCCGCGGTGGCCGCGGCGTCGAGGTTCGTCAGCGCCTCCTGCGACGTGTAGAAGGCGGAAAGCCCGTCCTCGACTTCCTGCTGCGCCTTCAAGACCGTGTTCTGGTAGTTGAGCACGGCCTCCTGGAACTGCGCGTCCTGCACGCGGACCTGGTTGACCAGCCGGCCGTAATTGAGGATGGGAAAGAAAAACGACGCCCCGGCCTGGGCGACGCGGCTCTGCCACGTGAACATGTCCGCGAGCGAGCTCGCGCCCGCGTTGGTGGATGCAAAGCCGAAGGCCCCGGACAGAGAGAACGAGGGGTACATGCTGGCGATCGCGACTCCGATCAGCGCGGACTGCGACGCTGCCGCCAGCCCGGCCGTGCGCACGTCGGGGCGGCGGCGCAGGAGGTCCTTCGGAATCCCGACCGCGGCCTCGGCGGGTGCGGCGGGGATGGTCCCGGGCTCGGCGAGGCGCGCATCGACGGCTTCCGGCGTCTCGCCGAGCAGGAGCGCCAGGCCGTTCTTCGCCTGGCGGAGTGTGTTCTGCAGGGCCGGGATCTGTGCCTGGGTCTGGCCGAGGAGCGCGGCGGCCTGGCGCACGTCGAGCTCGCTCGTCTCTCCGTACTTGAACTGGATCGACGCGACCCGGAGGCTCTCCTTCTGCGTCTCGACGTTCTTCGCCGCCACGCGCAGGCGCTCTTCGGCGGTGCGGATGTTGACGTAGCTCGAGGCCACGTCGGCGATGACGGTCACGAGCGCGTCGTCGTAGGACGCCACGGTTCCGAGATAGACCGCCCGGTCCGACTCGATCCCGCGGCGGATCTTGCCCCACACGTCGATCTCCCAGCTCGCGCCGAAGAGCAGGTTGTCCGTGGCGTGGTTGATCGTGACGGGGCTGTTCACCTGGTCCCAGTTGACCGCTCCCGACAGGCCCTGCTGCTGCGGAAAAAGATTGCCGATCGATTTGTTCAACGCCGCGCGGGCCGCCAGCACCCGCACGCCCGCGATCTGCAGCGTGAGGTTGTTCCGGTACGCGGCGTCGACCAGGCCGTCGAGCACGGGATCCTGGAAGAGCTTCCACCAGTAGGCGTCCGCCGCGTTCAACGGCTTCGGCGAAGCCGCCGGGCTCGGCATCCACTGCGGCGCAACGTCGCTCTTCGGCGTCGAATAGTTCGGGCCGACCATGCAGGAGGTCGCCAGAACGAGCGGCCATGCGAGGGCCATGCGACGGCCCCAAGTCTTCTTCGCTGTCATGAAAAGTCCGCTTGGAAATCCTATCCCGCGGCCGTGGATCGTGACGGCCGACGTCCACGGCCGTGATCTAATCCCATGGCCGGGACACTTGCGCCCCGGAGAACGATCGGGAGGTTACCTTGAAACATCCGTTCCTTGGCCGATTGCGGGGCACAGTCGTCGCCGCGGTGCTCCTCGGCCTCGCGTCCGGCATCGGCTTCGCGCAGGCCGCGAAACCAGCTCCCGCGCCCGAGCCGACTCCGGCTCCGCCTCCCCCGCTCGAGCCCGCCGCGCTCGAGCGCATGAAGGCGATGAGTGACCTCCTGAAGACTGCGGGCAGCTTCACGTTCACGACGGTGACCGACCGCGAGCAGCCCTCGGTCGGTGGGCCGATGCTCGACTTTTTCATCGTGTCGAAGGTGACCGTGACCCGGCCGAACCAGCTGCGCATCGAGAGCCAGGGGGATCGGTTCGGCGCGTCGCTCTGGTACGACGGGAAGACGGTCGCGATCCATGCGAACAAGAGCAAGTTCTACGGTCAGGCCCCGGCGCCGGCCACGATCGACGAGGCCGTCCAGATGCTCATGGATCGGCTCAATACGCCGCTGCCGGTCGCGGGTTTCCTCTTGAAGGACCCGTATGCCCGGATGATGGAGGGCGTGACGACCGCCTTCGACGCGGGAACGGGCGAGGTCGACGGCGTGATGTGCCGGCACCTGGCTTTCTCCGAGGGGGACGCCGACTGGCAGGTCTGGATCGAGGAAGGGGCGAAGCCGCTGCCGCGCCGCATCGCCGTCACGTACAAGAAGTATCCCGGCTCGCCGCGCGTGATGGCGACTCTCTCGGATTGGAACCTCGCACCGACGATTCCCGCCGGCGCGTTCACGTTCGTGCCACCAGCGGGAACGACGAAGGTTGATTGGAAAAGCGGCCTGTAACGGGCCAGGGGAGATCACCGATGAAAAAGAATCTCGCAACACTCCTTGCGGCCGCCCTGCTCGCGACGCTGCCCGCGCCCGCGCACGCCTGGGTCGCCGCCGGCGGATACCACGGGGGCGTCGCCGTCGGCTATCACCCGCCCTGCTGCTATCACGGCGGATATTCCGGGGCGGCAGTCGCCGGCGCCGCGATCGGCGGCGCAATGGTGGGAGCCGCCGTCGCCACCGCGGCCCAGCCGGCCCCGGTCTACTACGCCGCACCGGCGCCCGTGTACTACGCGGCCCCGGTCACCTATGCGCCGGCCGTCGGCACGGTCGTGGCCTCGCTGCCCGGCGCGTGCTCGAGCATCTCGATCAACGGGGTCTCGTACCTGAACTGCTCGGGCGTCTTCTATCTGCCGTTCTATTCGGGCGGAGCGCTCATGTACCAGGTCGCCAACCCGCAGTAGCGCCGGTCCGCCGTCCTTCGATACGCCGCGGTCACTCCCGCGGCGTTTTCATTTCAGCCGCAGGCGGGACGCCACGGCCTCGAAAACCGCCTCCTCGACCGCCGGCGCATCCGACGCGAGGACGTCGAAGGCCTGCGTCCACAACGTCCGGCCGTCCCCGGCGCGAAGCAGCTGCATCCGGACCTGCAGCCTCCCGCCTTCCTGCCGCACGGACCCCTCGAGGACGGAGTCCGCGCCCGCGGCCGTCGGGCTCACGGTGACGGCGCCCGTCGCGCGGAAGCGGCGGATCAGCGAATCCGAGATCGCGCGCCCGAGCGCGTCGTCCTCGGCGCTTCCGGATGGCGACTTCAGCGGCAGGATCGCGAGCGCATGGACTCCGCCCGGGGCCTTCCATGGGCCGAACAGGAAGAAGACCGCCACCGCGCACAGGCCGAATAGGACGACCGCGACCGCCACGACGCGTCCGGACTTTCCCATGTCGACAGCGAGAATCTCACGCCCCGGATCCGCGGCGCTCGGCTAACATCCCGCCATGCTGCACGCCGCCGGATGGATCGCCTCCGCTCTCCTGCTCGCCGCCACCGCGCCCCCTCCGGAATCGGCGGCGGCGATCACGAAACGGATCGAAGAGAAGATGAAGGCCTTCCACGGAGAGATCGGGCTCTTCGCCAGGGATCTCGACACCGGCGCGATGGTCTCGGTCAACGCGGACCAGCGGTTTCCGACGGCAAGCCTGATCAAGGTCGCGGTCATGGCCGAGGTGTTCCGCCAGATCGAAGCCGGCAAGCTCCAGCACGGCACGACCGTCACGCTGAAGGAGTCGGACAAGGCGGGCGACGAGACCGTCCCCCTGAACATGCTGCATCCCGGCGTCGTGCTGACGGTCGACGACCTCCTGCGCTTCATGATCGCGTACAGCGACAACACCGCGACGAACCTGCTCGTCGGCCTCGTCGGCACGGCGACGTCGACGCGCCTCCTCGACTCCTACGCCCTGACGCGAGACACGACTCTACCGGCCGACGTTCCGCGACGGCCACGCCGACGTCCTGCCCGCAGAAGAGAAGGAGTACGGCCTCGGCTCCACGACGCCGCACGAGATCGCGAAGTTCCTCCAGCTCGTCGCGCAGGGCAAGATGGTCAGCCCCGATGCCTCCGAAGCCATGATCGCGCTGCTCGCGACACAGCAGGACCGCGCGATGATCCCGCGCTCGCTGCCGTTTGCGGCCGAGGAGATCCTCGTCGCGAACAAGACCGGATGGGACGAGGAGAAAAATCCGGACGCGAAGGGCTTCAAGGGCGACGTCCGCAACGACGCGGCCTACGTGAAGACTCCGAAGATGCGCTACGTCATCGCCATCTGCGCGCGGAGGATCCAGGACAAGAGCTCCGGAGTGGACAACGAGACGCTGCGCCTCGGCGCGGAGCTCTCGCGCATGGTCTACGACGTCTTCGCCCTGTCGCACGCCCCGAAGAACTAACTACTTCTTCTCGGCGAGCGCGGTCCAGTTCAGAAGCAGGTTCAGCGGCGGCGAGCCCGCGCCCTCCGGGATGGTGTTGACCAGGAACCGCTTTCCGTCTCTCGACGCCTCGAAATTGGACGCGCTCGATTTCAGCGAAAACAGTTCGGCCGGTGTCCCGGCGTGGAAGGCCGGCGCGAGGGCAACGGGAACGGCCATGACCTTGCTGTCCGGGCTCAGGTAGAACATCTCCTTGCCGTCGCCCCGCCACTGGGGCAGAAAGCCTCCCGCGACGGAAACCTTCCAGGTTCCCCCCGGCCCGGGAAACGGGCGGACGTAGACCTCGGGGCTCCCAGTCTCGGTCGAGGTGTAGGCAAGCCACTTTCCGTCGGGCGAAAAACGCGCGTCGGCCTGGTCCTGGTACTCGGTTGCGAACGGGACCGAATGCTTCGGATCGGAAGCGGGCAGAATCCAGAGCTCGTTGTATCGCTTTCCCTCCAGCGGGACCCTCAGCACCGCGAGGAAGCGGCCGTCCGGCGACCAATCCCACGGGCTCTGGTTGTCGGAGCTCTCGGCGAAGGGCTGTTCCTTCGAGCCATCGATCGGCTTGAACCAGAGGCTCGGCATGCTGGTCTCGTTCTGGATTGCAGCGTAGAAGACGCGACTGCCGTCCGAGGACCAGGCCGGGTAGTAGCTGTGCATCGACCCCGAGAGCTTCGCGGCGGCTCCGGTCGCCACGTCGAGAGCCCAGATCTCCGACTTGTTTCTGGACGCGTTCATGATGGTCGCGGCGACCTTCCGCTCGTCGGGCGAAAGCCGGAACGGGCCGAAATTCTCCGGCGGCCCGACCGAAGCGCCCGCCTTGCCGGACCGATCGAACCACACGAGTTGCGAGGGACGGATGAATTGCGCCGCGGTCACGATCGCCTGCTCCGACGCGGAAAAGGCATAGAACCCCGCCCAGCTCGTCGGCTGGAACACGCGGGGCTCGATCACGACCGGCTCGCCCTTCAAGACCCCGCGGTCCGGATCGAAGCGCTGCGCCATCAGGGTTTCCTCGCGCGCGTACAGAAGGCGCCCCGAAGCGTACTGGGCGTTCGACAACGCGCCGACCAGCAGCCGATCCTCCCGGCCGTCGAGCGAAGCAAACCGGATGGCGTTGGAGTCCTCGCCGGCGCCTCCACCGAGGCTGGTGGCCGTGTAAACGAAGTGCCGGCCGTCGGGAAGAAAGAACGGGTAGCGATGGGCCTTCTCGTGCCGCGCCGCGCCGAGCTTCGAGACGGACACTGGCTTGCCGCCCGAGGCCTGCACGCGGAAGAGACCCGCAGTCGGCAACGGCCCGAAGACGATCGTGCCTTCCCGATTCCAGGATCCGCCGACCCCGTTCTCGGCGTCGCAGATCGCGAGGATCGCGCCGCCTGTGGACTCGACCTTCTTGAGCTTGCCGTCGGCAAAGAACGCGACGAAACGGCCGTCGGGAGACCAGAACGGAAATTGGGCCCCCTCGGAGCCGGCGATCTGCCGAGCGACGCCCGCGTCGAGGTCCCGGACCCAGAGCGTGAACACTCCGGCCGTGTTCCCGACCGTGAACGCGAGCTTTCCGCCCTCCGGCGAAAGGGCCATGTCGCCGATGAAGGTCTTCTCCGGCAGGACGAGCGAGGCGCGGACCAGCTGGGCGGGATGCGGCGCCTCCCGGAAGTGAGCAACGGCGAGGACGACGGCCGCCGCGGCCGCAAGCGCGGCGAGCGCCCAGGCGGTCCGCTCGCGGCTCTTGCGCCGTGCCGAGACTTTCGTCGGCACTCCCGCCTGGGATCCCTCGGCGATCCATTTCAACTCATTCGAGACGTCGCGGGCGCTCTGCCAGCGGTCCTCGGGATCCTTCGAGAGGCACGTCCGGACGACCCGGTCGAGCGCCGGCGGCGACATCGGCTGGATCCCGGAGATCGGGGCCGGCTCCTCCTTCATGATCGCCGAGATGAGCGAGGCCTGGCTCGTCCCCGAGAACGCCTTCCGTCCCGTGACCATCTCGTAGAGCACGGCGCCGAGCGCGAAGATGTCCGTGCGCGCATCGGCTTCCTTGCCCTCGAGCTGTTCCGGCGACATGTACTGGAAGGTTCCGAGGATGGTTCCCGCCTGCGTCAGGTTCGCGGCGCCGGCCACCGTCGGCAGCGACGTCAGGCTCGACGGCTGCGCCGCGGGCGCCATCGCCTTGGCCAGGCCGAAGTCGAGCAGCTTCACGCCCGACTTCGTGATCATCACGTTGCCCGGCTTCAGGTCGCGGTGGACGATCCCCTGCCGGTGCGCCTTGTCCAGCGCGTCGGCGATCTCGACGCCGTAGCGCAACGTCTGGTCGAGCGGCATAGCGCCCTTGCCGAGCCGGTCGCCGAGCGACTCCCCCTCCAGGTACTCCATGACGAGGTACTCGATCTCGCCCTCGCTTCCGACGTCGTAGAGCGCGCAGATATGGGGATGCGACAGTTGCGAGATCGTCTTGGCCTCGCGCTCGAAGCGCTGGCGCGATTCGGGCGACGACGACAGGTGCGCCGGCAGCACCTTGACGGCGACGGTCCGCTCGAGACGCGTGTCCTGCGCCCGGTAGACCTCCCCCATGCCGCCCGCGCCGATCGGCGCGACGATCTCGTAGGGGCCGAGGCGAGAACCCGCGGCGAGGCTCATGAGACTTCGGCCCGGATCTTATCGTCGGCTCCCCGCCCGCCGGTGTAGGATTCGCCGCCAAAGGGAGAACATCGATGAAAAAGCCAGCGTGCACCCTGGTCGTTTTCGCTTCCCTCGCGCTTGCCGCCTCGACCCTCCTCGCGAGCCAGTCCCAGTCGGCTCCTCCGGCGGCGACACCCGGCACGACCATGAAGCCGAAGAAGCCCGTGTACGTGCAGGACTTCGTGGGAACCTACGAGCCGGCCCAGTCCTCGCAGGGGCGCAGCGGACCCTTGAGCCGCATCCGCGGCGCACGGGCCGGGCAGAAGGCCTCGCAGTCCGCCTCGCAGCTGTCGGCGGACATCGTCAGGGAATTCGCGGCCCAGGGATTCACCGCCAGGCGGCTCGACCCCGGCACGACACTGCCGACCGACGGCTGGTTGGTGCGCGGCACCTTCTACGCGACGGATTCGGGCGGCAACATCATCCCGACGGAGCTGCTCGGCGGCGAGCAGAAGCCGAACACGCAGTTGACGGTGAGCGTCTCGAACCTGTCGAAGGACCCGAATGCGCCCTTCATCGTCTTCGGAAAGGCCGAGGCGCTGAAAGGCCAGGGCGCGCCGGTGGGCTGGAATCCCTACGTCGTCGCCGCGAAGTTCGTCATCAACCAGGTCGAGTCCGCCACCGACCTCGAGAAGCTCGCCCAGGAGATCGTCCAGACGATCATGACGAACAAGGAAATCGTCGAACAGAGGGCGCTCGCCTCGAACCAGTAGTCGAGCTCGAGCCGACGAGGGGCGGCGTCCCGCCGCCCCTGCCCGCCGCCCCTGGTCTACGACGCCAGGAACACCGTCATGAAGCGGTAGAAGCTCCACACGTCGACCTTCGAGGACATCTCGAAGGGCGCGTGCATCGAGAGGAGCGGCACGCCCATGTCGATGACTTCCATCTCCCACGCCGAGAGGAACCCGCCGATCGTCCCGCCGGAGTAGCCGTCCACCCTCGGAGTCTGCGTCTGCCAGGCGATGCCGTTCTTTTCGAGCAGCGCGCGGATCTTCGCGGTGTACTCGGAGTTCGCGTCGAAGCCGGCGCCGTACTTCTTGATGACGGCCCCGAATCCGAGGCGCGCGGCGCCCGAGGGCTCGCTCGTCTGGGGAAAGATCGGGTTGATCCCGTCGTTCGTGTCGGCCGAGATGACCTCGGAGGCGCGCAGCGCCTGGCGCAGGTCGAGATCCGTATACGCCTTGCCGAGCTCGGCCGCGATCAGGCGCGCGTACGTCGAGTTCAGCAACTGCGACCGCGCGCCCGAGTTGTTGACCGAGCCGACCTCCTCGAAGTTCGACAGGTAGGCCATGGCCGTGTGCCGGGGCGTGCCCTTGACGTCCATCACGGCGCGCGCCGCGCAATACGAGGAGAGCCGGTCGTCCTGGCCGTACGCGCCGACCAGGCCGCGGTCGATCCCGACGTCGGCCGGGCTGGCGGCCGGCACGAGTTGCAGCTCCGCCGACACGAAGTCCTCCTCGCGGACCCCGTACGTCGAGGTCAGCGCGGCGAGCACTTCGGCCGTGACCGACGCATCCTTGCCCGGGATCGAGCCGGCCACGGGATCGAGCTCTTCACCGGCAAAGATGTCCTCGGCCTTGCGCGACAGCAGCTCCTTGCTGTCGGAGTGCGGCGCGTTGTCGGGAATCACGAAGACGGGGTCCCCGTCCTTGAGCCCGATCGCCACGTCGACGCGCCTGCCGTCCACCGTGTCGATCCGCCCGATCAAGGCGAGGGGCCGGTTGGCCCACTGGTACTTCTTGATGCCGCCGTAGTAGATCGTCTTGAAGAGCGTGAACCCGTTGGCGGCGTAGATGGGCCGCGCCTTCAGGTCGATGTGCGGGCTGTCGTGGTGGGTGCCGATCAGGCGCGAGCCCGAGACCATGGGCTCCGAGCCCACGACGACGAGGATGAGAGCGCGGTCGTGCGCGTTGACGATGAGGCGGGCGCCCGCCTTGACCTGCGCGGAGTCCGTGAAGTCCGAAAACCCCGCGGCCTTCGCCAGGCGCAGCACCTCCTGCGTCGAGGTCAGCGCGCTGCGCGAGACCGCGAGGTAACGCTTGTAGCCGTCGGCGAAGCGAAAGACCTCGTCCTTCTGCCCGGGCTTCAACATCTCCCACGCCGACTTCCTCGAATCCCAGACGCTGCCGGCAGGCCTGGACTCCTGGCCCTGCGACAGCGCGGCCAGAAGAACTCCGCCGACGGCCGCCGCCGCGATCCACGATGTGCGTCCCGCGTCCCGCATTCCGCCTCCCAATTGCTATTGCGTGCTGACTTCCAGCTTCGCCGCGTTCCAAGCCGCCATACCGCCGACGACGTTCGTGACTCTTCGAAACCCGAGCCGCTCCAACACGCTCGTGGCGATCGCCGAGCGATAGCCGCCCGCGCACATGGCGGCGACGGGCCGCTCGCGATCGAGCGCTCCGGCGCGCGCCTCGAGCTCGTGGAGCGGCAACGACACGGCCTGCGCGATGTGCCCGGTCTCCCACTCGCCCGGCCGGCGCACGTCCACGACCGCGAGGTCGCTCCCCTCGCCGATCCGCGCCGCCAGCTCGTCCACGCCGATCTGCTCGGTCCGCGCGAGGGCTCGGCCCGAGGCGTCCCAGGCGAGAATCCCGCCCGCCAGATACCCCACGACGTTCTCGAGCCCGACGCGCGCCAGGCGCGTCTGAACTTCCGCGATCGCCGCCTCGTCCTCGAGCACGAGAACGATCGACGCCTCGGGCGGGACGAGGCTCCCGGCCCACGAGGCGAACTGCCCGCCGAGGCCGATCTGCAGCGCGCCGGCGACGTGGCCGTTGCCGTACTCGGCCGCCCCGCGCGCGTCGAGCAGGATGGCCCCGGCCGCGACGCGCCGCTCGACGTCGTCCGGCGAAAGCGCCGCGGGCGGCGGCAGCGCGGCGAGGCTGCCCGGCCCCTCGCGGTTCAACCGCGCGTCCCGGGAGAAGTACTCCGGCGCTTCGGGCAGGTCGGCGGTCACGAGCGCGATGAATTCCGAGCGCGTCATCGGGCGCAGCGCGTAGTTGAACTGCCGCTGCTGGCCGATCGTCGAGCTCGTCTCGCTCGAGATGTTGCGGCCGCAGAGCGACCCGGCGCCGTGGGCGGGGTACACCGCGACCGAGTCCGGCAGCTTGAGGAGCTTCCCGTGGAGCGAGTCGTAGAGCTGCCCCGCGAGCTCGCCCGGACTGATTTTCGCACCGAGCAGGTCGGGCCGGCCGACGTCGCCGATGAACAGCGTGTCGCCGGTCAGCACCGCCAGGGGCTCCGGCGACTGCGCGAGGTCGGTGACGACGATCGAGACCGACTCGGGCGTGTGGCCGGGCGTCTCGAGAAAGCGCAGCCGCACCTGGCCCATCCGGATCTCGTCGCCGTCCTTCACGGCGACGTGCGGGAACGCGGCCGCGGCCTTCGCGCCGAAGTAGATTTTCGCGCCGGTGCGCTCGGCGAGCTCGCGGTGGCCGGAGACGAAGTCCGCGTGGAGGTGCGTCTCGATCACGTGGCGGATCGTCAGGCCCTGCGCGCGCGCCTCCTCGATGTACTCGTCGACGTCCCGGCGCGGGTCCACGACGGCGGCTTCGCCCTCGGACCCGACCATGTAGGACGCCTGCGCGAGGCAGCCGAGGTAGAACTGTTTGAAGTACATGTCCCCGCCCTAGAGCAGCGCATTGTAATTGCGCGCGATGAGGAAAAGCGCGACGGCCACGACGAACCACGCGAAAATCCGCCGCAGGTGCCGGGGGCGGAAGCGGTGCGAAAGGGCCGTTCCCGCGAGCGCGCCCGCCACCGCCAGCGCGGCGACCATGAGCGTCAGGCGCCAGTCCGTGTCCCCGGCGGAGAGGTGCGCGAGCAGGCCCGAGGCGCAGTTGACCGCGATCACGAAGAGCGACGTCCCGATCGCGTCCTTCATCGTCAGACCGCCGAAGAGCACGAGCGCCGGCACGATGAGGAAGCCCCCGCCCACCCCGAGGAACCCCGTCAGGAACCCCACGGCGAGGCCGGCAAGGATCGAGCGCGGCAGGCTGCGCGCATGGGGCGGCGCGCCCTCCTCGGGGTCCTTGCGCGTCAGCATCACCGTCGCCACCACGAGCATGAGGAGCCCGAAGAGCAGGAGCAGCATGGACGCCGGGACGAGGCGCGTCAGCTTCGACCCGAGGTAGGCGCTCGCGATCCCGCTCACCGCGAAGACCGAGCCCGTGCGCCAGGCGACCGCCCCCCTGCGGTGATGCAGCAGCGCGCCGACGATCGCGGTCGATCCCACGACGGCGAGCGACATGCCGATCGCCCTGTGCGCCGGCACGCCGAGCACGTACACCAGCACCGGCACCGTGATGATCGAGCCGCCCCCGCCGATCAGGCCGAGCGACAGTCCGATTGCCGCCGAGAGGATCAAGCCGAGGGCGAGTTGCATTCAGGCGCGCCGGTCTTCCTCGATCTCGACGGCGAACCCCGGCGTCAGCCCGAGGCGCAGGTGGACGACGCGGCAGGGCCATTGCTCGCGGGCGATCCGCTCGCCGACGCGCTTCCAGATCCAGGCGGCGAGGTTCTCGGCCGTCGGCGGCGTCGTCGCGAACTCGGGGACGTCGCAATTCAGGTTGCGGTGGTCGAGCGGCCGGTCCACCTCTTCCTTCAGGACCCGGTCGAGGTCCGTCAGGTTCACCACCATGCCGGTCCCGGGATCGGGCTCGCCGACGACCGAAACCTCGAGGTCGTAGTTGTGGCCGTAACCGTGCGGCCCCTCGTCCCCGTACGTGGCGCGGTTCTTCTCGGGAGACCAGTCGGGGCGCCAGAGGCTGCGCCCGGCGTTGAAGTGGATCGTGCGCGACAGACGGATCATGGCAGGGGGAAGATCTTACCGGGATTGAGGATCCCGTCGGGATCGAAGAGGGTCTTGACGGCCCGCATCGCCGCGAGCACCTCGGGCCCGTGGCGCAGCGGCATGTAGGCCCGCTGCGTCAGGCCCACGCCGTGCTCTCCCGTGATCGTCCCGCCGAGCCGGACGACGGCGCGGAAGATCTCCTCGACGGCGGCTTCCTTCTCGCTCGACCACCGCTCCCGCCCGCCCGGCGGCTGCACGACGTTGACGTGGATGTTCCCGTCGGCCGCGTGGCCGTAGCAGATCGCCGTGAGCCCGCGGCGTGACGCGATCTCGCGGACGGCCGCGAGCAGCTCCGGCATGCGGCTGCGCGGCACCGCGCAGTCTTCCTCGGCGTAGGGACCGAGCTTCTTGACCGCTTCGCCCACGGCGCGGCGCAGTCTCCAGAAATCGCGCTGTTCGCGCTCGGCCAGCGCGACGCGGACCTCCGTAGCGCCCGCGTCGAGCAGCTTCTGACCCGCGCGCTCCGTGTCGCGCGCGACGATGTCCTCCTCGAACCCGTCCACCTCGACGAAGAGGTGCGCGTCGGCGTCGGCCGGAAGCGCGAGGCCGAGCGACGAAGCCGAGACCTCGGCCGCGCGGCGCTCGAGAAACTCGCAGGCCGACGGCTCCGGTCCGCCCGCGTAGAGGCGCGCGACCGCCGCCAGGGCCTCGCTCTCCTTCGCGAAGGACGCCCACAGCAGACGGCGGTGCGGCGGCAGGGGCAGCAGGCGCAGTGTCGCCTGCGTCACGACGCCGAGCGTGCCCTCGCTGCCGACGAAGAGCGAGAGCAGGTCGTAGCCGGCGACGTCCTTCCGGTTCTTGCCGCCGAGCGCGAGCACCGCCCCGCCCGGAATCACGACCCGCAGTCCCGAGACGTACCGGCCGGTCGTCCCGTACTTCGCGGCGCGCGGGCCGCCCGCGTTCTCGGCGATGTTGCCGCCGAGCGTGCACGACCCGCGGGAGGAGGGATCCGGCGGATAGAAGAGTCCCGATCCCTCGGCTGCTTCCTGCAGCGTCTCGGTGACGACACCCGGCTCCACGACCGCAAAGAGGTTCTCCCGATCGAGCTCGAGGATCCGATTCATCGCGCCGAGGTCGAGCGCCACGCCGCCCGCCGCCGGCAGGGCGCCGCCCGAAAGCCCCGTCCGGGCCCCCTGGGGCGTCACGGCGAAGCGCAGCTCGCGCGCGGCCGCGAGCAGGGCGGCGACCTCTCCTTCCGAACGGGGCCGCGCCACGATCTCCGGCCGGGCGCGCAGGTCCTCCGTCTCGTCCCGCGAATGCGCCGCCAGCGACTCCTCGTCGGAACGCAGGATTTCCGCCGGGAGGCGACGGGAGAGCTCCTCGGCCAGCCGACTGGTCGCCACGGCGAAAACGTAGCACGACGGCGGGCGCCTTTCCGGCCGCGCTCGCCCGCTGCATTAGAATCCCCGGGCGTCTCACACATCCGAGGACCGAGCATGAATCTCTACTCGACACCCGCCGAGATCGTCGCCGCCCTGAAACGGTCGGGCACGGTCCGCCACGACGGCGGCGCGGTCGTCACGGACGCCGCCCGCTTCCGCGCCGAGATGATCGATTCCCTCGTCTGGACGGCGGTCTTCGCCCCCAAGGACACCCGCGACGTGGCGCGGCGGGTCATCCGCGAGGCGGCCGAGTCGCTCGGAATCCTTCCGGCCTCGATCCTGCCGCTCTACGAGGCCCGCGGCCGGGGCGAGCTCTCGGGCTTCACCGTCCCCGCGATCAACGTGCGCATGATGTCGTACGACACGGCGCGGGCCGCGTGCCGGGCGGCCGCCGCCATACGCGCGGGCGCGGTGATCTTCGAGATCGCCCGCAGCGAGATGGGCTACACCGAGCAGCGCCCGGCCGAGTACGCCGCGGTCATCCTCGCGGCGGCGATCAAGGAAGGGTGGGAGGGCCCGCTCTTCCTCCAGGGCGACCACTACCAGACGAACCCGAAGAAGATGAAGGAGAACGCCGAGAAGGAGATCGGCGCCATCGAGGCCCTGATCGAGGAGTCGATCCCGGCCGGCTTCCTGCAGATCGACATCGACACGTCCACGCTCGTGGACCTCTCGAAGGCGACGCTCGAGGAGCAGCAGCGCGTCAACGCCGACCTCTGCGCCCGCTTCACGAAGTTCATCCGCGCCCACGAGCCGAAGGCGATGCCCATCTCGGTCGGCGGCGAGATCGGCGAGGTCGGCAAGGAGAACTCGACGCCCGAGGAATTCCGCGCCTACATGAACCTCTACAAGAAGGCCCTCGGCGCCGGCATGACGGGAGTCGCGAAAGTCTCCGTGCAGACCGGTTCGTCGCACGGCGGCGTCGTGGCGCCGGACGGGTCGGTCGAGCGGGTCGCCATCGACTTCAACGTCATCAAGACCATCTCGAAGGTCGCCCGCGAGGAATACGGCCTCGCCGGGGCCGTCCAGCACGGCGCCTCGACGCTGCCCCCCGAGTACTTCGGCCACTTCCCCGACCACGACTGCGCCGAGATCCACCTCGCGACCGACTTCATGAACACGGTCTACGACCACCCGGCCTTTCCCTATCCCCTGAAGCGGGAGATCGAGCGGTGGCTGGACGAAAACGCCGCCGGGGAGCGCAAGCGCGGCGAAACGCAGGAGCAGTTCCTCTACAAGACCCGCAAGAAGGCGATCGGCCCCTACAAGGAACAGGTCTGGAACCTGCCCGAGGGAACGCGCTCGGCGATCCGCGACACGCTCGAAAAGAAATTCGCGTTCCTGTTCGGGAAGCTGCGCGTGCACGACACGCGCGAGATCGTGCGCAAGCACGTGAAGCCGGTGTCGGTGCACGCCGAGGCGCTCGCGGCGGGCCCGCGCGGCGCCTTCGTGCGCGACGATCACGCGGGAGACTAAGAATCCATGGCCTCAGCCAGGCGCATACCGGCGAAGATGACCGCCGTCGTGAAGACGAAGGCGGCCGCGGGGCCGTCCGCCACGGAAGTCCGCCAGGTCCCGGTCCCGACGCCCGGCCAGGCGGAAGTGCTGATCCGCGTGCTCGCCACGGCCGTCTGCGGATCGGACAAGCACATCTACCAGTGGGATGCCTCGATGGCCGGCATGTTCAAGCCGCCGCGCATCTACGGCCACGAGTTCTGCGGCGAAATCGTCGCGTTCGGCCCCGGCGGCAAGCGGCCGCACCTCGAGGAAGGCCAGTACGTTTCGGCCGAGATGCACGTCACCGACGGCGCCTGCCGGCCCTGCCTCACGGGCCGGCGCCACATCTGCGAGAACACGAAGATCCTCGGAGTCCACGGCGACGGCTGCTTCGCGCAGTACGTCGTCGTGCCGGCCTTCAACGTCGTGCCGCTCGACCGAGCGATGATCCCGCCGAAGGTCGGAGCGTTCCTCGACGCGCTCGGCAACGCGGTCCACACGACCCAGGTGGCCGACCTCTCCGGAAAGTCGGTGGCCGTCCTCGGCTATGGACCCATCGGCGCGATGTGCGCCGAGATCGCCCGCATCTCCGGGGCCGCGCGCATCGCGATCACGGAGGTCAACGGCCTCGCCGCCGCCCACGCCCGCAAGTGGGCGAAGTCGCGCGGCCTGAAGCAGGTCACCGTCATCGAGATCCCGAAGACGAAGGACCCGGTCGGCAGCCTGATCGAGGCGACCGGCGGCGGCGCCGACGTGGTCCTCGAGCTCTCGGGCGCCGAGTCCTCGATCAACCTGGGGCTCGCCGCGGCCCGCCGCGGAGCGGTGCTCTCGATGCTCGGCATCCCGCGCGAGAAGTCCGTCACGATCCGCGACTACACCAACGACTTCGTCTTCAAGGGACTCACGATCCACGCGATCATCGGCCGCCGCATCTTCGACACGTGGATCAAGATGACGGACCTCTTCCGCGCCGGACTGGACGTTGAGGACCTCGTCACCAACGAGTTCGTGGGTCTCGAGAAGTTCCACGAGGCGATGGAGCTGCTCGACGATCGACGGGCGATGAAGGTCGTCTTCTACCCGAACGGCAGGCCCTAGGCTTTTCCGTCTCCCGCGTTCACAATCGCAAGGACGTTCCCGTCGGGGTCCTTGAACCACGCAGCGCGCATCTTCCCCGCGACATGGACGTCGCCCTCGAGCTTCATGTTCGGAAAGTCGTAGTGCTCGAACCGGACTCCTCGCGTTTTCAGATCGGTCGCGAGCGCATCCACGTCTCGACACACCCACGTCACGGACGTCGCCTTGTTGGTGCCCCCGAACTCGGAGTGGTAGACGAAGAGACGCGTGTCGCCGCTCACGTAGGTCACGACCGCGTCGTTCCGGGCTTCTTCGACCTTCAGCCCGAGCGTCTTCTCGTAGAACGCGCGCGCCGCCTCGAGATCCTTGACGCCGATCGTCGCGATGGCGCCTTCGGTTCCGAGCGTCGGTGTCGATCCGATCGTGACTTTCGCTTTTGTCATGAAATGCCTCCGTCCTGAAGGAGATGCAATCGCTGTGCCCCGTGGCCGGAAGTACCATGCCTTCGTGAGCAAACTCCGTGCGCAAACCCGCTCGCCTGCCATCGGTGGCTGGGTGCTCGCCGCCTCGATCCTCGGTTCAGGGATGGCTTTCATCGACAGTACGGTCGTCAGCGTGGCGCTGCCGGTCCTGCAGAAGGACCTGGGCGCCTCCGCGGCGAGCGTGCAGTGGATCGTCGAAGCCTACGCGCTCTTTCTGTCGTCCCTCGTTCTCGTCGGCGGCGCGCTGGCCGACCGGATGGGTCGGCGCAGGATCTTTGTCCTCGGGACCGTGATCTTCGCTGCGGCATCGCTCGCGTGCGGGCTGGCGCCGGGGGTTCACTGGCTCCTCCTGGCGCGCGGGATCCAGGGCGTCGGCGCGGCGCTGCTCGTGCCGTCCAGCCTCGCGATGCTCGGCTCGGCGTTCTCCGAGGAAGAGCGTGGCCGGGCCGTGGGCACGTGGTCGGCGCTGACGTCGGTCGCCGGCGCGGTTGGTCCTGCCCTCGGAGGATGGCTGGTGCAGGCCGTCTCGTGGCGAGCGGTGTTTCTGATCAACATCCCCATCGCGATGACCGTGGTCTTCATCGCGCTGCGAAAAGTGCCGGAGACGCGCAATTCGGCGGCGGCTCCGCTCGACCTCGGCGGGGCTTGCCTCGCAACAGTCGGCCTCGGCCTTCTCGTGTTCGGCTTGATCGAGGTTCCGACGGCGGGAGGGCGGGATCCGCGCGTCTGGGGAAGCGTCGTGGCGGGCATCGCGAGTCTCGTCGCATTCGTCCTCCTCGAGCGGCGCCTGCGTCACCCGATGGTGCCGGTGACCCTCTTCCGCAATCGCGCTTTCACCTCCGCCAACCTGCTGACGCTGTTCTTGTACGCCGCACTGACGGCGATCTTCTTCTTCCTGCCCTTCGTGCTGATCCAGGCGCGCGGATACTCCCCCGCCGCCGCGGGAGCCGCGATGCTGCCCCTGATCATCCTGATCTCGGCGCTCTCGCGGACGGCCGGTGGTATCGCCGACCGCATCGGCCCGAGGATTCCACTCACGGTTGGCCCCGTAGTCGCCGCCATCGGCTTCGCGCTCTTCGGGCTCTTGCCGGGCGAGGGCTCCTACGCCGTGACCGTTCTCCCGGCGCTGCTGGTGGTGGGCCTCGGCATGGCGGTGACCATCGCTCCCCTGACGACCACCGTGCTCAATTCCGTGGACCGTGACGACCAGGGCGCGGCGGCCGGGATCAACAATGCGGTCGCGCGCGTGGCGTCGCTGCTGGCAATCGCCGTCTTCGGCATCCTGGCCGCGGGGACCTTCAATCGCGAGCTGGATCGCCGACTCGACGCGGGGTCGGTGTCGCCGCGCACCCGGGAGCTCCTCGCTCCCGAGCGCGCCCGGCTCGGCGCGGCCACGGCTCCGCGGGAGTCGAGCCCCTCGGAGTCGCGCGCCATCGCGCAGGGCGTCGCGGCCGCGCTCGAGAAGGCGTTTCGCCTCGTCGGCTTCGCCGGCGCCGCCCTCGCGCTTCTCGCCGCCGCCTGCGGCGCGATGCAGCGACCGCTCGCCGCCCGGACACCGGCCTGACGAGGATCGTCAGCCCTTGGCGCCGGCCTTCGCCTTCGTGCGCACCCAGGCAAGGTTCGCGTTTGGCAGCACGTTGAAGTCCGCCGCGCGCTTGCAGTAGTCCGCGGCCTTTGCCGCATCGGCCTTGCCCCCGTATGCCACGCAGAGGCGGTACAGGTCCTGCGGGTTCTGCTGGTTGGCTTGCGACAGCTCCGCGATCGCCGTGTCGTAGTCCTTCTGCGCGAGCGCGACGATCCCGTCGAGCTCGTGCGCGTTCTTGGCCTGGAGCGGGTTCTTCGAGGCCGCGGCGCCCGCGCGGAACTCGTCCGCTTCCTTCTTTGCCGTCGCGAAATCCTTCTTCGCCGCGGCCACACGCGCCAGGTTGTAGTGGAGCACGAGCCTCGCGTTGGCCTTGATGTCGGCCGAGCGGTCCGATCCTTCGATCAGCCCCGCCGCGGCCTCGTACTGCGTCTTCGCCTGGTCGGGCTTGCCCATCTCGAGCAGGATCGTGCCCATCAGGCCCTTGTCGAAGGCCATCGCGCCGACGTCGTTGGTCTTCTCGCCGAGCACGTACTGCGCCTGGGCGTCCTCGAGCGCCTTCGTGAAGTTGCCGCTGTCGATGTGAATCACGTTCGCCGCAAACAGGCCGGTGCGGCGCTCGCCGTCCGTCCGCGCCTTCTTGACGATGTTCGCGGTCTCCGCCAGCGCCTGGTCGGGCTTGCCCTGGTAGAGCAGCGCCATGGCGATCCCCTGGTGGGCGTTCAGGAAGTTCGGATCGATCGCAAGCGCCTTGCGGTACTGCGCGATCGCGTCGTCGAAGCGGCCCATCTTCAGCAGCAGCTCGCCGTACGAATCGTACGGGTTCGGATCCTTCGGGATGAGCTCGACGTACCGCTGGAACGCTTTCTCCGCGTCCGCGTAGTTCACGTTCTGCCGGTACGCGTAGCCGAGGAGATTGAAGGCCGAGGCAAAGCTCGGATTCAGCTCCGTCGCTTTCCGGTAATGCTCGATGGCCTGCGGGTAGTCGTTCTGACCGAAGAAGTAGCCGCCCATGGCGAATTGCGCGCGCTCATCGTTCGGATACGCCGCAACGAGCTGATCCAGGTAGCCCTTCTGTCCTTCGATGTCCCCGTTCGCGCCAGCCTCCGTCACCAGGATCAGGAGCCTTTCTCCGTTGGAGACCTTGCCGGCCAGCGCGGCCGCCTTGCCCAGGTGCTCGAAGAATTCTCCGCCCGTTGGCACGGACCCCGCGAGGGCCAGCTCCGCAAATGCAAAATTCGGATCGAGCTCGATCGCCTTCTGGAAGTGGGCGATCGATTCCGTCAGCTGGAGGTTGTCGACGAGGTTGCGCCCTTGCAGGTACTCGGCCTTCGCCGCGTCCGAGGACGTCGTGATCGGGATCTTCGCGTCGGCCGCGGGCTTGGGCGTCGTCGCCTCCGCGGAGGCCGCCGGCGCCGCGCCTTCCTTCTTTGCGCAACCCGACAACGCGATGCCGGTTGCGACACCCACGGCCAGGACAAGAGAGCTGTTCGCGCGCATTTTCCACTCCTTCGCGAAGTCGAACGACGTTCTGTACGGCCTGTACGGCCGCGGCTCCGGGAAGTTGCGACAACAGGTGCGAATCGCGATCCAAGACGTTGCCAGGATTCCAGATCGATGGCGTGCCGAACTGACTCACTGCGCCGCATCCCGGCCCGATTTCGGACCAGATCTTGCAGGTCACTTCGGTTGAAGGAGGACAAAGTGGCCACTCTGAAGATTCTCGTCACGGGGGCATCGGGCGTCGTCGGACGGCGCCTCGTGCCAATGCTCGGCAGGGCAGGACATCGGGTCATCGGAATTTCGCGCAACCCGAAGCAGCGGGAGAACCTCGAGAAGGCCGGCGCCTCGGCCATTTCAGCGGACCTGTTCGATCCGCGCTCTCTGCGGCGCGCCATGGCCGGCTGCGACGCCGTCATCAACCTGGCAACGCACATGCCGTCTTCGACGACCGGGATGCTGCGCCGGTCCGCCTGGAAGGAGAACGATCGCGTCCGGAGCATCGGATCTTCAAACCTCGTCGACGCGGCTCTGGCCGAAGGCGTCGGACGGTTCGTTCAGGAGTCGTTCGCGCCGGCCTACCCGGACTGCGGCGATCGCTGGATCGACGAAGAGACCCCTCTGGACCCCATTTCCTACAACCGGACCGTGGTCGACGCCGAAAACGCGGCGAGGCGCTTTACGAAGGCCGGCAGAACAGGCGTCGTCCTGAGGTTCGCGGCGTTCTACGGCCCCGATTCGCGATTCCTTCGCGAAGCGATCGAACAGGTGAAGCACGGGAGGACGGTCCTTCCGGGCCCGCCCGGAGCTTTCATCTCCTCCATCTCGCACGACGACGCTGCGGCTGCGGCGACCGCATCCCTGGCCATCCCCGCCGGCGCCTACAACGTCGCGGACGACGAGCCGGTGACCCGGCGCGACTATGTCGACTCGCTCGCGAGCACGCTCGGCGTCCCGCCGCCACAGCCCTTCTCCTGGTGGATGAAGTTGCTTCTCGGAAGGCTCGGGGCGTTTCTTTCTCGCTCCGAGAGGATCTCCAACCTCAAACTCAAGGCGGCCTCTAACTGGGCGCCGAGGTATCCGAGCATCCGCGAAGGCTGGCCCTCGGTGGTCGCGGCGCTTCCCGAAGGCTCGGGTTTCGCCGCGGCGTAGGGAGTCGAGTCGAGAAAAGAGAAAGGGCGCTCCGCGGTCGCCTCACCCGAACGGGGAGGAGGCGCGAGGAGCGCCCTGATCGACTATTGCTTGTCGTACACCGCGGTGGCGCTCATCTCGGTCCTCTTCGGATCCGCACTCATCGTCGTCACCGTGCGCGACTTGCCGTCGGCCGAGAGGACGATCTTGCCTGTCGCCACGACCTTGCCGGACTTCTTGATGGTCATGTCCAGCGTGCGGTCGTCGACCTTCGTGTAGGCGCGGCTGTCGTAGCCGGCCTCGCCCGTGACCGGGTAGTCCTTGCCGTCGTACTTGCCCGTCCACTCGTTGTGCACGGCCTTGCCGTCCTTGTCGGTGCCGTCGACCGTGACCTTCACCATGTCGCCCGCGGGCGCGTAGACCACGGTGTGGTTCTTGGTCGCGCCCGGGCTGAACTTCGATTTGCCCTCGTTCAGCTTCCAGGTCCCCATGTTCGGATCGGCCGCCAGGCAGAGCGCGACACCTGCAAAAAACACCGCCAGAGACGCCAGGATTGTGCGTGACTTCATGAGCTCTCCTCGTACATCGAAGCAAATTCTTCGAAGCAGCCGCGGATTGTATGCCTTCTCGCGATCCGCGACTGGGATAGATTCTCCGGAAACCCGACCGAAAACGGAGAACCCATGCCCACGCGCAAGCCCCCGAAGCCCGACCCGAACCAGGAGCTGACCCAACGGCGGATCGCGGAGTTCGCCGTCGAGGAATCGCGGCTATCGAACGTTGCCTACCGGTTTCGGCTCGTGCCCCGGGACCGCGTCTGGAAGAACTGGGACCGGACCGAGTTCGAGCCCAACCATTTCCAGGCCGTGGGCCTCGCGGCCGTGTGCCTGATGAAGGATGAAGTCGAAAAGGCGGAGCGGATCGCCTCGCGGGCGCTCGAGGAGGTGGACGGGATCCTCTTCACGGTCGAGGCGCCGGCCGACTCGATCGTGGTGCGCGGGGCGACGGGAACGATGGAATTCGTGCGGACGCCGACGTTGTGCGCAGAGATCATGGCCGGCAGCGTCGCCGCGTTCGATCGCGCGCTCGAGGCACTCGGCGCGGCGTTTCCGGGCGGCCGCGTCGCCGGAAAGATTCTCTCGGAGGGGAAATAGGGCCGCTGCCTCGGCTGCGCCAAACTTCCGCTATGAACCTGAGAGTCGTTCTCGAGTTTGACGACGAGGTCGGCGTATGGTCCGCGGTCTGCACCGAGCTTCCGGGTTGCGCCTCGGCGGGCGATTCGAAGGAAGAAGCCCTCGTGAACATTCGCGGGGCGATCGAGGTTTACCTCGCGCCGGACGAACCCGCGCCCGAGAACGCTACGGTGGTAGAAATCACGGTCTGAATCCGGCCCGGCCCACGGTTCGGGCCATCATCGAAGAGGAATTCTCATGACGCTCGTCGATCACCTCGCCGGCCAGATGGCCGCGCTGCGCCAGGCCGGAACGTACAAGGAGGAGCTCGTCCTCGAGACGCCGCAGGGACCCCGCGTCAAGGTCAACGGCCGCGAGGTCGTGATGCTGACGTCGAACAACTACCTCGGCTTCGCGAATCACCCGAGGATCCGCGAGGCGCAGAAGAAGGCCGTGGACCGGTGGGGCGCGGGCCTCGGCTCCGTGCGGTTCATCTGCGGAACGCAGCAGCTCCACAAGGACCTCGAGGCCGAGATCGCCTCCTTCTTCGGCTGCGACGACGCGATCCTCTACATGACCTGCTGGGCGGCCAACGAGGGGCTCTTTGCCACGATCCTGGACGAGCCGGACGGGCTCTATTCCGATGAGCTCAACCACGCGTCGATCATCGACGGCGTGCGGCTCTGCAAGGCCAAGCGGTTCCGCGCGCCGCACGGGGACCTGGCGGCGCTCGACCGGATGCTCGGCGAGGACAAGGCGTCACGGTTCCGGCTCTACATCACCGACGGCGTCTTCTCGATGGAGGGCGAGGAAGCGGACCTCCGCGAGTGCGTGCGCGTCTGCGAGAAGCACGGCACGGTGCTCGCGGTGGACGACTCCCACGCGACGGGGATCCTCGGAAAAACCGGGCGCGGCACGGCCGAAGAGCAGGGCGTCTTCGGGAAGATCCCCGTGACGACCGGAACGCTCGGCAAGGCGATGGGCTCGGCCGCGGGCGGCTTCGTGACGGGGCCGAAGTCGATCGTCGAGACGCTCCGGCAGCGCAGCCGCACCTACATCTTCTCCAACTCGCTGCCGCCGGCGGTCGCCGCGGGAGCGCTCGAGGCGTTTCGGCTCCTCAAGGAAGATCCCGCCCCCGTCGCGAAGCTGCGCGACAACGCCGCCTACTACCGCAAGGCGATCTCGGAGGCCGGGTTCACGATTCCCCACGGGACGCACCCGATCGTGCCCGTCATCGTCGGCGAAACCGCGAAGGCGCTCGCGATGGGCAAGGCGCTCCTCGAGGAAGGCGTCTACGTCTCCGGATTCGGATTCCCCGTCGTGCCGCAGGGCCAGGCGCGGCTGCGCTGCCAGGTTTCCGCGGCGCACGAGCGCGCGGACCTCGACAAGGCGGTGGACGCGTTCGTGAAGGTGGGCAGGAAGTTCGGGGTCGTTTGACGCCCCCCTCACCCTCGCCCTCTCCCCCTGGCCGGGGGAGAGGGAAATCGTAGTGAGGGACTCTTACGCTTCGAGTTTCTTCCGCGCGTTCGAGACCAGCAGCCAGCACAGGAACGCGAACACCACCGCGCAGAAGACGTCTCCCGCGACCCCGTTCTTGAAGGCCGGGAAGAATTTCGCGCCGAGGTCGAGCTTGTCGATGAGCGTCGGGTTCTCCATGTGGAGCATCGAATCGCCGACGAACGCGACGAGGGCGATGAGTACGCCCCCGAGCGAGCCTCCGGCGACGAGGCCGGTCGAGTAGAGCATCCCGGAGGACAGCTCGCTCTCCTCGCCCTTGCGGTGGGTCATCTTGTCGACGAGCGCCTTCATCATGCCGCCGATCCAGATGGGGAACGTCGTCGAGAGCGGGAGGTACGCGCCGACGGCCCAGGAGAGCGCGTGCGCCCCGGCCATCTGCGCCATGAACGCGAGGGCGACGCCGACGAGAACGGGAGCCCAGGGCAGGTTGTTCGCGAGCAAACCCTTGATGATCGTCGCCATCAGGGTCGCCTGCGGCGCCGCGAGCTTCGGCCCGCCGATGCCGTGCGCCTCGCCCATCGCGTAGGTCTTGTCGAGCAGGAAGAGCGTGCCGCCGATGACGATGGTCGAGGTCAGGACGCCGATGATGAAACCGATCTGCTGCCGGCGCGGCGTCGCGCCGACGAGGTACCCGGTCTTCAGGTCCTGGGAGGTGGCGCCGGCATTGGCGGCGGCCACGCAGACGATCGCGCCGATGCACAGGGCCACGGCCTGGTACACGTCGCCCGTGCGTCCAAGCGCGACGAAGACCACGCAGGTCGCCATGATCGTCGCGATCGTCATTCCCGAGATCGGGTTGGACGAGGTGCCGATGATGCCGACGATGCGCGAGGACACGGTGACGAAGAAGAAGCCGAACACCACGACGAGCAGGCCCATCATCAGCGAGCCCGGGAAGGGGCCGTGCGGAAAGCCCGGCAACACCGTGATGATGAGCGCGAGGACGAGGGAGCCGAAGACGACGAGGCCCATGCCCAGGTCGCGCTCGGTGCGGATCGCGCCCTGCGCCTGCGCCTTGCCCCCCTTGCCGAACGACTTCACGGACTCGCGGAAGGCTGAGACGATCGTCGGCAGCGTCTTGATGAGCGTCATCACGCCCGCGCACGCCACCGCGCCCGCGCCGATGTAGCGCACATAGGCGCGGTAGATCCACTCGGCGTGCGAGTGCCCGGCCATCCACGCGTCGCTGAACCCCAGGTTCTTCAGGTCCTGGACGATGCGCCCCTCGGCCACGAAGATGGAGATCAGCGGGATCAAGGCGAGCCACGAGAGCACGCCGCCCGACGCGAGCTCGCCCGCGATCCGGGGGCCGATGATGTAGCCGAGGCCGAGGTACTCGGGCGTGACGTCGCAGGAGAGCGTGGCGTCGGGGATCTTGCCGTCCTTGCCCGTCTTGAACCACGTCGCCGTCTCGCGCCAGAGCCCCAGGATCCCGTACAGGAACTTGTAGAGCATCGCCGCGCCGACGCCCTTGAAGACCATCTTCGCGAGATCGCCGCCCTTCTCCCCCGCGATCAGGACGTCGGCGCACGCCACGCCCTCGGGATACTTCAGGTTGCCGTGCTCCTTGACGATCAGGGCGCGGCGCAGAGGAATCATGAAGAGGACGCCGAGGATGCCGCCCACGGCCGAGAGGACGAAGATCGTGACGTACTTGAAGTACGTCTCGCCGTCGGCCAGGAAGAGCAGGGCCGGCATGGTGAACACGACTCCGGCCGCGACCGATTCGCCGGCCGAGCCGATCGTCTGCACCATGTTGTTCTCGAGAATCGTGGAGTTGCCGAGCTTCTTGAAGACGGCGATCGAGAGGACCGCGATCGGCACGGAGGCGGAAACCGTCAGGCCCGCGCGCAGCGCGAGGTAGACCGTGGCCGCGCCGAACAGGACCCCGAAGAAGATGCCCAGCAGGACGGCCTTGAGCGTGAACTCGGGGATGTCCTGGTCCGGAGAGATGTACGGGCGGAACTCCGAACCGGACGAGCCTTCGTGCGCCATGCGACCTCCGCTGTTGCGTCGTTTTTTGCTGGCCGGGGATTATATGCGCGCGCCCCGCGCGGGCGCGGACCGGATGCTATGATTTTTTTCAGCCACCATGTTCCGACGGAATGCCGCGCTGATCCTGCTCTTTCTTTCGGCGGCCGCCCGCGCCGGCGGCGGCACGGTGGCGGGCAACGTGACCCTCACGGCCGCGGGCAAGGACCGCGCCGACGCTTCCAACACGGTGGTCTGGATCGAGGGCGCGCACGCCTCCGGCGGGACCGCGAAGGGCGCGATGAAGAGCTCCTCGAAGCGCTTCGAGCCCCGGGTCGTCGCGGTCTCGAAGGACGCCACCGTGGAGTTTCCCAACGCCGATCCGATCTACCACAACGTCTTCTCGGTCTCCGGCGCCAACCGCTTCGACCTCGGCCTCTACCGTAGCGGCGCGTCCAAGTCGAAGACCTTCGACCAGCCCGGCCTCGTGCGCATCTACTGCAACATCCACCCGCAGATGATCGGCTTCGTGATGGTCGTGGACTCCGACTTCGTCGCCGTGACGGGGCCCGACGGGACCTTCCGCTTCGACAACGTGCCGGCCGGCCCGCACGTCGTCAAGGCCTGGAACGAGGAAGGCAGCGAGCTCTCCGTGCCCGTCACCGTGAAGGCCGGCGCCGACGACCCGCTCGCGATCCGCATCGACGTCTCGGGCTTCAAGGCCGAGCCGCACAAGAACAAGTACGGCAAGGACTACGCCCCGAGCGACGGCGCGTCGACCGATGAGCGTTACTGAAGCGCCGTCGGTCGCGGGCGCCACATCGAGCGAGCTCGCGCTGCGCGGCCTGAAGCTGCCGCCGCCCGAGCCGCCCCGGTTCTCGCTGACGATCAAGATCTTCGTGATGGCGGCCCTCCTGATCCTCATCGCCGTCGGCGGCGCGGTCGCCGTCTCGGCCTACAGGTCGCGGGCCGTGGCGGACGCGAAGATCGCGGAGGACCTCAGGAAATCCGGCCCGGCGTGGGAATCGTTCATCCAGAACCGTTACGCGGAGCTGCAGCGCTCGCTGGCCGTCGTGGTCAACAACGCCGGGACCATCTCCCTGATGTCCACGCTCGTGCCCGAGACGGGCAGGCCCGATCCGGCAACCGTCTTCGACACCCTGAAGCGCGAGCAGGCGTCGAGCGCTCGGGCGGACTTCCTGATCGCCACGGACAGGACCGGAGCGGCGCTCGCGCGCACGGACCGTCCCCTGCCCTACGCGGCCGACCTCGCGAGCGTGCCGACGATCGCGGGGGCCCTGCAGGGCGAGCAGACCGAGGGCATCTGGCTCTCGGGCGGCAAGCTCTACAACGTCGTCGCGGCCCCCGTGCTCGAAGGCGGCACGCGCCTGGTGGGCGTGATCGCGGCCGCCTTCCAGATCAACGACGAGGTGGCGCGCAATCTCGAGCAGCTCCTGAACACGCAGGTCGTCTTCCTCGCCGACGCGGCGAAGCCGCCCGAGCCGGCGAAGGCGGCGCTCGCGGCCTCCACGATGGGTCCCCTCGGCAACGCCGCGCTCGCGGCGATCGCAGAGCGCGACGACCTCGTCCAGGCCGTGCTGCGCCGGGGCAAGACGATCGGGCCACTGCCGCTCGAGGTCGGCGGCGAGACCTTCGTCGCGTACGTCCTGCCCATCCGCTCTTCCTCCGACCAGCTCGTCGGCGCGGCCGTCGCGCTGCGCAGCCGCGAACGCGAGCTCGCGCCCTTCCGGCAGATCCAGAACACGCAGGTCCTCGTCGGTTTCGCGGCGCTCCTCGTCGCGTTCGTCCTGTCCTTCGTCTTCGCGCGCCGGATCACCGGGCCCGTCGACCGGCTCGTCGCGGCGACCGAGCAGGTCCGCGTGGGCAACCTCGACGCTCCCGACCTGCCGGTCGAGTCGAAGGACGAGATCGGCATCCTCGCCCGCTCCTTCCGCGCCATGCTCGAGGAGCTGCGGGAAAAGGCCGCGCTCGAGCAGTACGTCGCGTCCCTGAACCTCGAGATGGGAGCCGAAGCCGAAACGGCGGCGCTGCGGGCGACGACGGCCGCGCAGCTGCCCGGGGGCGAGCCGCGCGTCGGCGAGGTCTTCGCCGCGCGCTACGAGATCCAGTCCGTGCTCGGCCGCGGAGGAATGGGCATCGTTTACCGCGCGCACGACCGCGACCTCGACGACGCCGTGGCGATCAAGACGCTGCGCGGCGAGGCGCTCTCGGCCGACCCGACCCTGCTCGACAGGTTCAAGCAGGAGATCCGCCTCGCGCGCCGCATCACGCATCCGAACATCCTGCGCACGCACGACCTCGGGGAAACCGGCGGCCTGCGCTACCTCTCGATGGAGCTCGTCCGGGGGCTGACGCTGAAGCAGCTCGTCGAGGCGGGCGACATCCTGCCGATGCCCGTGGGCCTGCGCATCGCCAAGCAGATCTGCGCGGGACTCGCCGCGGCGCACGAGGTGGGCGTCATCCACCGCGACATCAAGCCGCAGAACATCATCATCGAGGCGACGGGGGGACTGAAGATCATGGACTTCGGCATCGCGCGCCTGAAGGAAGAGCGCGGGATGACGGCGGAGGGCACCGTGGTCGGCACGCCGGACTACATGTCTCCCGAACAGGCGCGGGGCGTCGCCCTCGACTTCCGCTCCGACATTTACTCGACCGGCGTCGTCCTCTACGAGGTCTTCACGGGGACGCTCCCCTTCGAGGGCGACACGCCGCTCGCGGTCGTGCTCAAGCACATCCAGGAGAACCCGCCCTCGCCCCAGACGCGCAACCCGAAGATCGACCCGAAGGTCTCGCAGATCATCCTGAGGTGCATGCAGAAGGATCCCCGGGACCGGTTCCAGAGCGTCAACGAGCTGTACGAAGCGCTGACGCGGGTCACGGGATCCTCGTGAGCCGCGCGCCCCTCGCGCTCGCGTTCGCCGGGCTCTTCGCGGCGGCCGGGGCGGCCGCCCAGGAGGAACCGCAGTACTTCGAAGAGCCGAAGGAGAAGCCGCACTTCACCTTCCAGTGGGATTTCCTGGCGCGTTACGACAACATCAGCCACCTTCACTATTACGAAGACGTCAGCCGCGGCCGCTTCGAGCTGAGGCCGCAGGTGGGCTTCACGACGTCCTCCGAGTTCCAGATCGGCGTGCGCGGCGTCTTCGACTACGGCACCGAGCAGAACTACGACAACGCTCTCTACCAGGACAACTATGTCTCGCGGGGCGCCTACGTCGACCGGTACTTCGTGCTCTGGACGCCGGGCGCGTGGACGCTCCAGGCGGGCGCCTTCGCCCTTCCGGTCGCCGCGAGCGAGATGCTCTGGGACAAGTACGACATCCAGACGCCGGGCGCCGCGGCGTCCTGGGTGGACCGCCTCGGGCCGACGTCCACCCTCACGTTCACGGCCGCCGGCTTCTACAGCCCGCAGCGGTACCGGGACGAGTCGATCCTGGGAGTCGGGCAGGTGCTCTGGAAGTCGGGGGAGGAGAGCCGCTTCGCGGTCCAGGCCTCCGGCTCGTTCTGGAACATGGACATGCGCAACGTCGATCCGCAGTACTACCGGGAAAACCGCCTGGCCGTGCAGGACGGGCACCTCGCCTACCTGTCGAAGTTCGAGCTCGCCGACCTGCTCGTCAAGCTCCAGTTCCCCGTCGCCCGCCTGCCGGTCACGCTCTCCTTCGACTTCATCCACAACTTCGGCGCGCCGGGCAGGATCGCCAACGCCTACGAGGCGGGCGTCACCGCCGGCAACGTCGGCACGCCGAAGACCTGGCGGGCGTTCTTCGTCTACCAGTACATCGGGCGCGACGCCCTCGTCGGCGCGTACAACACCGACGACTGGTGGTGGCACACGTGGGCCGAGGGCTACCGCTTCGGCGTTTCCTACACGATCCTCCCGATGGTCTACGTCCAGCCCGCCGTCGTTTTCCAGCGCCGCCTCGACCACGACTACTGGATCAACCGGGTGACCGTCGATCTGGTGAAGATGTTCTGACCGGAAACCCGGGCGGCGTAATAGAATCGGTCCGTCCATGAGCAAAAGCGTGATCGCCTGCGTGGAGGACCTCTTCTTCCGTTCGAAGATCGAGGCGACGACCCGTCACCTGAACGTGCCGGTCCGCTTCGTCTCCGCGAAGGAGCTCGTCAAGGCGTGCGCGGACACGAACGCGGCCGCGGTCCTGATCGAGCTCTCCTCCAACGGCGACACCCTCGCCGCGGTGCGGGCGCTGCGCCAGGGGCGCGTTGGCGAGACGATGACCGTGATCGGTTTTCTCTCCCACGTCGACAAGGAGCTCGCCCGGGAGGCCGAGGCTGCGGGGGTCTCGCAGGTCATGCCGCGCAGCCAGTTCTCCGAGACCCTGCCCGACCTCCTGATGGACCTCGTCGCGCCCGGCACCAAGCGCGAAGTCCAGGAAGAGCCCGAGCTGCCGGACGAGTAGCGCCCCGCGCCGGGCGCACAATGGCCCATGCGCTCCCCCGCCCGCGCCCTGTCCAAACGGTTCGTGCGCCTGCTCACGCAGCGCCGGCGCCGGTATCAACGCTTCGTCTACAACGAGCCCGCGAAGTTGAAGGCCACGATCCGGCCGGGCGACGTGCTGCTCGTCGACGGAGACCAGCGCGTCTCCCAGGCGATCAAGTACCTGACGATGTCGTCCTGGTCGCACAGCGCGATCTACGTGGGGGATGCCCTGCTCGCCCGCGACGCGGCAACGCGCGCCGACGTCCAGAAGCGTTTCGGCCGCGAGGCGAAGCACCTCGTGGTCGAGGCGCTCGTGGACAAGGGCGTCGTCGTGTCGCCGCTCGTGAAGTACATCGACCTGAACATCCGCATCTGCCGGCCCGCCGGCCTGACGCCCGCGGACCTCTCGACCGTGCTCGACCACGTCATCACGCGCATCGGCTGGCAGTACGACCGGCGCAACTTCTGGGACCTGACGCGGTACCTGCTGCCGTTTCAAATGATCCCGCCGGGGCTGCGCGAGGACGCGCTGCATTTCGGCAGCGGGCGCGACACGGAGACGATCTGCTCGTCGCTGCTCGCCGAGGCCTTCGGGCGGGTCCGGTTCCCCATTCTCCCCGTGCCCGTGCGGCACAAACCCGGCACCGCGCTGGAGCGCCTGCGCCAGCAGATCCTGGGCCGCCCGACGCGACGGGCGTGGAGCGGCCTGATGCGCGTGCGCCACCCGACGCTCTGCGTTCCGCGGGACTTCGACCTCTCTCCCTACTTCGAGATCGTCAAGTTCAACGCGCGCGAGAGCGCCGCGTTCGACTACCGGAAGCTCGAGTGGGAAGGGGCCCCTAGGAGCTGATCGAGCGCCCGCCCGAGAGAATCCCGTTGACCGCCTCGACGCGCTTCTCGAGGACCCGCCGCAGCTTCGGGACCTCCGCCTCGGCCGCCGCGAAACGCACGCTGTCGCCCTGGAACTCGAAACGGAGCACCGCGTCGCGATCCTCGGCCACGAGTCCGAGCATGCCCGCCCGGTAGGCACGCATCCACTCGGGCGAAGGCTCGCCGTCGAGACGGATGCGGAAGTAGACCTTGCCGTCGGCCGACGGCCCCTCGCGAAAGGGCTGGTCCGGCGAAAGCCACACCCGGTGCGTGGCCGGTGCCTCGCCCGGGCGGCGGCGCATGGGGCGGCGGTGCTGGGGGCGTCTCATTCGGAACGAGATTCTGTCATGTTTGGGGCGGGCAGCGCCAACGGCTATTTCGCCGCGCCAAACGTGCCCGCGCTCACGACCGTGAACGCCTCCGGCTTCACACGGCGCGCGAAGGCCGTATTGGCCTGCTCGCGCGTGACGGCGGCGACCAGGCCCGGGAACGCGTCGAGGTAGCCGACGCCGAAGCCGTAGTAGATCGCGGCGTCGAGCGCCGAGGCGATCCCGGAGTTGGAGCCGAGGTCCACCTTGAAGCGGCCGATGCGGGAGCTCTTCTCCTCGGCCAGCTCCTTGTCGGTCATTCCGCCGGCCACGAAGTGACGAACCTCGTCCAGGGTGGAGGCGAGGGCGGCATCGCGGCTCTCGGGCTTGACGGTCACGTTGACGGTGAAGGGCCCGGCCAGGTGCGTGGCGGAGAATCCCGAGTGGATGCCGTAGGTGAGTCCCTCCGTGTCGCGCACCCGCACGCCGAGGCGCGAGGTCAGCGAGGACTGGCCCGAGGGCGGAGTTGGCGAGCGAGCACGGCAGAAAGTCCGGGTCCGTGCGCGTCAGGTCCGCTGGCAGCGCCAGCACCACGTCCGCGCTCGCCTTGTCGGGCACCTCGACGGTCTCGGACCCGGGCACGGGCGACGGCACCGGCGGCGCTGCGAGCGCGGGCGCCGGCCCCGCGGGCCAGGTCGCGAGCGCCGCCTCGAGGCGATCGAGCACGCGCCCGGCCTCCACGTCGCCGACCAGCACGAGCGCGAGCGACGAAGCGCCGTAGCGCGCGCGGTAGAACGTCTCGAGGTCCGCGCGTCCGAGCGCCTCCACCCTCGCGATCCGCTCTTCCCCGGTGTGGCGGTACAGCGGGTGGCCGACAGGGTACATGCGGCGCATCGCCGCTTCGTAGGCGCGGGCCGAGGTCTGTTCCTGCTGCTGGCGTATCGCGCCGACCAGGCGCTTCTTCTCCTTGTCGAGCTCCTCGGCCGGGAAGGCGGGCGTGCAGAGCACCTCGACCAGCGCGTCGAGCAGCAGGTCGGCGTCACGCGACAGGGCGCTGCCGCCGACGTCCACACCGACCGGGTCCGAGGCGTCCGAAGAGAAGGAAAGATTCGCGGCGCGTCCTTCGAGGTCCTCGGCGAGCTGGAGCTTCGTGCGGCGCGCGGTCCCTTTCATCAGCTCGCCCGCCGTGACCGAGGCGATCAGCCGGCGGTCGGGCGGCGCGAAGAGGCGCCCCGCCCGGAGCGAGCCGGAGAGCGCAAGCGTCGGGTTAAACCGGTTCTCGAGGACGAAGAGCCGCGCGCCGTTGGACAGCGTGCGCGTGTGCACGGCCTCGGCGAAGGGACGACGCACGGCGGCCGTCACGAGGACTCCCCGTCGTCGCCGGCGGGGCTCCCGGCGGCGCCGGCCGGCTTCGGGAGGTACAGGCCGACCGTCAACGCGTCGTCGTGGAGATATTCGAGGACCACGCGCTGCACGTCCCCCGGCGTGACGGCGTGGATTGCCTTCGGGTAATCCGCGTACCACTCCCAGTCGGCGACGGCGATCGCCTCCGAGAGAGAGGCCGCGATCTGGTCGGTCGAGTCGCGGTCGAAGACGACATCGGCATTGATCTGTGTCCGCGCCTTCTCGCACTCGGCCTCGGTGACCGACCCCGAGGCCACGCGCGCGATCTCCTGCCGCACGACGGCCTCGACCTCGGACGGCTCGACGCCCGGCCGCACGGGGGCGAAGACGGAGAAAAGGGCGGGGTCGCGCAGCTGCCACGGCACGACCGTCACCGAGAGCGCGAGGCTCTTCTCGACGAGGGCCTGGTGGAGCCGCGCGGTGATGCCGCCGCCGAGGATGTTGCCGAGCACGGCGAGGGCCGGCGTGTCGGCGTGGCGCGCCTCGACCGTGCGCCACGACAGGCCGCACCAGGCGACCTGGCCCGCGCGGCGGACGGTGAAGCGGCGCTCGCCTTCCTGCGCCGGCTCCACGGTGTAGACCTGCGGAATCGGATGCGGCGACGGCGGGATCGCCCCGAAGTGCCGCTCGATCGCGGCGAGCGCCTCCTCCTCCTCGAAGTCCCCGATGAGCATCGCCGTCGCGTTGTTCGGGTGGTAGAAGGTGTCGTAGAACTCCTTCAGCCGCGACGTCGCGACGCCCTCGATGTCGCTGCGCCAGCCGATCGTCGGATGGTGGTACGGATGCTCGCGGAAGGCCGTCGCGAAGGTCTGCTTGTAGAGGACCTGGAAGGGCGAGTTCTCGCCGCGCTCGAACTCGTTGCGCACGACCGTCATCTCCGGAACGCGGTCCTCGTCGCGCAGGAGCGCCCTGCGCATGCGCGAGGATTCGATCCGGAGCGCCGTTTCGAGCTCGTCGGAGGGGATCGTCTCGTAGTAGTTCGTGCGGTCGAACCAGGTCGTCGCGTTGAAACGGGCGCCGATCGCCTCGAGCACCGCCGCCACCGCGGTGCCCTTCGCGCGATCGAAATCGGGCGTGCCCTTGAACATGAGGTGCTCGAGCAGGTGCGTCGAGCCGGTGTAGCCGACGGCCTCGTTGCGGCTGCCGACATGGTAGACCACCGCGAAGGTCGCCACGGGCGCGACGCGGTTGGGAAGGAGCAGGACGCGCAGGCCGTTGGCGCGGAGGCGGAATTCCCGGAACCCGGCCTTCTCCCTGAGCCGCTCGAAAGCGCCGGCCGACACCCTACCTTCCGCCCGCGACGTCTTCGGCGCCGTCGACGCCGATCACGTTCCCGCTGACCCACGCGCCGCCCTCGCCGCAGAGCGCGACGAGCGCGCGCGCGACGTCGGCGGGAACGGTCAGGCGGCCCGCCGGATGCATGGCGGAGACGCGCTCGATCATCGCCTCGTTGCCCGGGATCTTGCGCAGCGCGGGCGTGTCCGTCACCCCGGCGCGCAGCGCGTTGACGGCGACGCGGTGCGGCGCGAGTTCCACGGCGAGCTGCCGGACGTACGACTCGAGCGCCGACTTGGCAGCCGAGACGGCGCCGTATGCGGGCCACACGATGTGGTCTCCCGCCGAGGTCATCGCGAAAATGCGCGCGCCCGGTGAAAGCAGCCTCGCGAAGAAGAGGTCCTGCGTCCAGTAGACGAGCGAGTTCGCCATGACGTCGAGCGTCATCTCGATCTGCGGCTTGGCGATCGCGTTCTCGCGCGGCTCGGCGAAGAACGGCTTCAGGGTGCCGAAGGCGAGCGAATGCAGGAGGACCGAGACGCGCGCTTCCGCCGGATCGGCGCCGCAGGTCTTCTGGATCGCGGCGATGACCTCGGCGCGCTTCTCGTCGTCGGCGGCGTTCACGTTGAAGAACTCGGCGCGCCGTCCGGCGGCCCGGATTTCGGCGACGATCCGGTCGGCGTTGGGCTGCGTGCCCTTGCGGTCGAGATGGACGCCGAAGATGTTCCAGCCCGCCTTCGCGAGTGCGAGCGAGCACGCCTCTCCGAATCCGGAGGAGGCGCCCAGGATTAGGGCCCAGCGGGAGTGCGGTTGCGCCGTCAAAGCGGCGGGAATCTTAGCACCGCCGAGGGTAGACTCCGAAGGCGTCCATGCAGACCGCGGCAGACAGAACGGGGGGCGAACGGATCCTCTGCGCAGCCCTCCTGCTGCTGGCGGCCGTGATCCTGTGCGAGCCCGCGGGCTCGGGGCTGGCCGAGCCCGACGAGACGCGCTACGCGGAGATTCCTCGCGAGATGCTCGCGGCTCGGGATTTCGTCGTGCCGCTTCTCGACGGCCTGCCCTACTTCGAGAAGCCTCCCCTGCTCTACTGGGCGAACGCGGCCTCCTTCCGTGTCTTCGGGCAGACCCCCTGGGCGGCCCGCCTGCCCACGCGCCTGGCAGGGCTCGGCACCACGCTGCTGCTCGTCCTGGCGGCGGGCCGGCGCCGGCGCGAGGGTCTCGCCGCCGGGATCCTGCTGCTCGCGAGCCCGATCGGCTTTCTCATGGCGCGCACGAACCTGACCGACGGACTGCTGACGTTCTTCTTCACGGCCACGCTGCTCGCCGGGCGCGCTGCGATCCGCCGGAGGGAGGCGGGCGGCGCATGGCTCGGGCTCGCCGCATTGACCGGCGCGGCCGCCGCGGGAGCGTTCCTCACCAAGGGCCTCGTCGCACTCGCGCTGCCGGGCGCCATCCTCTTTCTCTGGTGCGCGGCCACGCGCCGCCTGCGCGGGCTCTTTGCCCTCGTGGCCTCGCCCGCGACGCCGGTCTTCCTCGTCCTCGCCGCCCCGTGGTTCTTCCTGGTCGAGCGGCGCCACCCCGGCTTCCTGCAGTTCTTCTTCATCCACGAGCACTTCCAGCGTTTCGCCACCAGCGCGGCGAAGCGGCCGGGGCCGATCTACTACTTCGTGCCGGTGTTCGTGCTCGGGTTCCTGCCGGGCCTCCCGTTCTTCTTCGCGGGCCTGCGGCGCTGGACCCGGTTTCGCCGCGAGGACGACGGGGCGCTCTTCTTTCTCCTCTGGTTCGTGACCGTCTTCGCGTTCTTCTCGATCTCGAAGAGCAAGCTGCCGCCCTACCTCTTCCCTGCCATTCCCGCGGCCGCGGCGCTGGCCGCGCGCGGGATCGACGGCGGCCGGCGGCTGTGGATCGTCCAGGCGCTGTTCGCGACGGCGCTCGCCGCGGCCCTGCTCTTCCATCCGGTGACGCGCGCCGAGATGATGCGCCTGGATCTGGCCGCGATCGCGGCCCCCGCCCTGGCGATCCTGCTCGTCCTTTCGTGGGCGGCGGTCCTCTTCGCCGGCAACGGCTCCGCGGCCGCGCTCGCCTCCGTCGGCGCCGGGTGGGCGATCTTCTTCGGCGCCGTCGTCCTCGGCTGGGCCAGGCTGCCGCAGGCGCACTTCAATGCGGAGCTCGCGGCCGCGGTACGAAAGTCCGCTCCGCCGGGCGCAGCCCTGGTCGCCTACAAGACGTACTTGAACGGCGTGTCCTGGGAGTTGAAGACCCCGGTCCCCGTCGCCGATTACCGGGGCGAGCTCGAGCCCGAGTTCGAGACCCGGCCGGAAGTGCGCGACACGCTCTTCTGGCCGAAAGAACGCTTCTGGCAAACCTGGAGGAGCGACCGCCCCGTGATCGCGCTCGTTCGGATGCGGGACCTCGTGGAGTTGATGACGGCCGCGCCCCCCGCCAGAGTCGTGCGCTATTCCGGCAAGCACGCGATCGTGGCGAATTTCCCGGATCCACGGTAGCCCCCCTCACCCCGCCCCTCTCCCTGTATAGACCGGAGAGATGGTGGACACATGTTCGGAAACATGGTGGACGGTTTTCATATGTCTTTTGGGGAGGGGCTGGGGGAGGGGTTTTGACTGATCTGAGAGATTTTCTGATGACAGAAGAAGACATCGAGGGCGTCGCCTGAGGCAGTGGGCCTCAGAGCGACAGGGTGTCCTCGGAAGGCAGTTCCGACTTTGTAGGGGCGAGATTTGAACCAGACTTCGCCGCCCTCTTGGACTTTACGGACCACGTCTTTCGCATCGTATTCAACGGGCGGCAAGGACTCGGGGAAGCAACGCGGCGATGGCCGGTATCGGCTTGCCGGGACTTGCATGCCAAGCGACTCGTGGGGGCGCTCGAGGTTGTAGACGTGGCGCCAGGTGTCGAAGTGAGACTGGGCGTGATCGAGGTCCCGGAAGGTATGCATGCGAAGCAGTTCGAGTTTGAGCGTCCTGTGGAAGCGCTCGTCTTTGCCCTGGGTCTGCGGGTGGTAGGGACGGGAGTGAGAGGTGCGCACACCCAGACGGATCAGCCAGGCCGTCAGAGGAGTGAAGAAGTGCTCACTGTTGCCTCCCCAGGGCGAGCCGTTGTCCATGGTCATGCGCTCGGGTAGCCCGTAGAGGCGGAAGACCGTCGAGAGCCGCTGCTTTACGGTCTGGGTGTTCTCATCCGAGCAGGCCTGAAGACCCAAAGCAAAGCGAGAGTGATCGTCCAGAATGGTGAGCGGATGACAACGGCTGCTCCCGATCGGGAAGTGCCCTTTGAAGTCCATCTGCCAGAGCCGATTGGGCGCGTCATGCTCGAAGCGCTGCCACGGCTTGTGCTTGGCTGACTCTGTCGGGTCGATCAGCTGGTGACGTCGCAGGATCGCGTGAACCGTACTCGTGGCCGGAACCGCGGCCACGCCCTTGGCGAGCAGCCGATGCCGAAGCTTGCGAGCCCCCCAGGCCGGATGTTGCCCACGCAAGGCAACTACCGCCTGCTCGATCCTCTGACCCGATCGCGACGGGCTGTGGTGCGGGCGACGAGAAACATCCATCAACCCCTCGCGCCCGCCGGACCGGTAACGCTCAAGCCACTTGTAAGCCGTCGTCGGACTAACCCCAAATCGACGGCATAGGAGCCGAACGTTGCTCTCATCGGCCAACCGCACGAACTCTTCACGCTGACCCATCACGGACACCTCGTTCCATGGCATCGGATCTCCCCTCTCGGGGCCTGATCCTCAACCAGAAATGTGTCCACCATGTCCCCGAACACCCGTCCATCATGTCCCCGGGCCAAACACTCCCCCCTCACGGGTGGAGAGGGAGCACCTTTCGAGCGGCTCTCTCTCATCCGCTCGCGCCGCAAATAGTCTCCCGGCCGAAGGGAGATGGGATGAGAAGGCCGACCTCCCTGCGCAGTCCTTGTAAAAAGGCTGCATTGGAACGGGCTCGAGGCCCAGAAGGGAGATCGGCCATGAGGGAGCTTAGCAAGGTGGCAAGACAGACGGTCGGGCTGGATCTTGGAGATCGATTCAGTCAATTCGCAATCCTCGACGCCGAGGGCCAGATCGTCGAGGAAGGCCGGGGGGCAACGACGGAGGCGGGTCTGAGGAGGGTTTTCTCGAACCGCCCGCCGATGCGTATTGCCCTTGAGACGGGGACCCACTCGCCGTGGGTGTCGCGACAGCTCGTGGAATACGGCCACGAAGTCCTCGTCGCCAACTCGCGCAGGCTTCGACTGATCTACGAGAACCCGAGCAAGGATGACCGGGTTGACGCCATGTACCTGGCGCGGCTGGCTCGCTTCGAGCCGGCATTGCTCTGTCCGGTTGAGCACCGGGATGCTTCGTTGCAGAAAGACTTGGCGCTGTTGCGCTCGCGGGACGCTCTGGTCGTAGCCCGAACGCTTCTGGTCAACCACGTGCGTGGCGTGGTGAAGTCCTTCGGGACGAGGCTTCCGGCCTGTTCCACCAGCTGCTTCTCCAAGACCGCCTCCAAGCAGATCCCGGAGCTCTTAGAGCCCGTGCTCTTGCCGGTGCTCGAGCAAATCGCTTCGCTCACTGAGCAGATCAAAGCCCTGGGCCAGATGATCGAGACCCTGGCCGATGACCAGTACCCGCAGACCAGGCTGCTGCGCCAGGTCAAAGGCATCGGGCCGATCACTTCACTGGCCTTCGTCCTGACTCTGGGCGACCCACGGCGCTTCGCGAAGAGTCGGACAGTCGGAGCCTTCCTTGGACTGGTTCCCGGACGAAAGCAGTCGGGTCACTCCGATCCGCAAAGACGGATCACCAAGCAGGGGGACTCGGGGTTGCGCCGGCTTCTCGTGAACGCGGCCCACTACATCCTGGGGCCCTTCGGCCCGGACTGCGATCTGCGCCGCTTCGGACAGAACATCTCTTCCCGCGGCGGAAAGCTCGGTAAGAAAAAAGCCATCGTTGCCGTCTCACGCAAGCTCGCCGTCCTGCTCCATCACCTCTGGCGCACCGGCGAAGTTTACGAACCTCTTTACCGCCAGGATCGCAAAACCAGAGTCTCGGCCGCCTAGTCTTCGATAACCAGAGTCACCTATCTCGATGTCCATGACTGAAGTCAATCGCCCAGTCCCGGCGACTGCGACTCCTCCCTCGGTCCTCTCGCAGCCCACAACCACGGGCTACTGCAAGACCGTTAGTGAGATGGCAGCGCCTCGACTGGTTGGACCCCACCATGCACCCGGCTCTTTACCGAGCCGAACTGAGTGCGAATGGAAGCCTGGCGAAACGACTTCTGTCTGCTTCCAACCAGTCCCTGCCTACTGCGACTCCCGGGCTCCCCCCTTGACGCCGGTCGGCCTTCTCATGGAAGGGAGGAGGTTTGCGGCGCGGGAGCGAGAGCGAGCGAGGAACGAGCGAGCGGAAGCGACGTTAAGGAATATACCCCTTGATCGTCCGCGTGGTCACACCCGGCTTGCTCACGCTCACCTGGACTGCCCTGTACTCTCCATCCGGCTTCTGCGAGTCGGTGCGGAAGGCGACGATGTACTGGGAGCGCAGCTCTTCCTCGATGCGCTTTGTGACCTCGCCGATCTTCGCGGCGTTCGAGAGATGGAACACCTCGCCGCCGGACTCGCGGGCGATCTCGTTGATTTCCTTGCGGATGCCGAAGTCGAGCACCGAGAGCCCGACGGCGACGAAGTAGATCGGCGCGCCGCTCGAGCGGCAGTAGCGCAGCAGCGTCCCGTAGTCCACGTGCGAGTGGTTGTCCGCCCCGTCGGTGATCACGATGAGCGCCTTGCGGCCCTGCAGCGTGCGGAACTGGTAGAGACCGAGGACGACGGAGTCGTAGAGCGACGTCGCGCCGCGCGCCGACGTTTCCCGCGCCGCCCGCTGGAGCGCCACGCTGTCGCCCGTCAGCTCCTGGAGCATGTGCGGCTGCTCGCGGAACTCGATGATGAATCCGCGGTCCTTCTCGCGGATCATGCCGCGGAAGAGCTCGGCGGAGGCGTCATGCACGAAGGGCATCGACTTCTCCATCGAGCCGGACCCGTCCACCACGAGGCCGATCGTCAGCGGCAGCTTCTCGGCGAGCTCGAAGCCCGTCAGCTTCTGCGCGCGCCCGTCCTCCTGGACCGCGAAGTCCGCTTCCGAGAGGCCCTTCACGAAGTGGTTGTCCTTGTCGAGCGCGGAGACGTGCAGCTGCACGATGTCGACGCGCACGCTCTCGATCGTCGTGTTCGGCCCCTTGAGGAAGCGGATGTCGTTGGCTTCCTTGCCGTCCTCGGCGATCGCCGTCGCGCGCAGGAACTCCGACCTCGAGTACTCCGTGAACGGGATCGTCACTTCATAGGGGCCGGCCGCGGTCCACGTCTTCAGCTTCTTGTCGCCGAGGTAGAGCTCCACCTGCTTGGCCACGCCGCCGCCGATCGACTGGACGGCCACCTTGACCTTCACGTTGCCCCCGGCCGGATCCGGCTGCGGCAGAATCTTGACGGCCAGGCGCGCCGAGCCCTGGTTGATCGCCCAGGCGTCCTCGTCGATCACCTTCCCGTTGGAGTCGTAGCCGACGGCGCGGACGGTCTGCTTGCGCGGAATTTCGCCGAGGTCGATCTCGACCGAATACGGCGCCTTCGTGCGCCGCACGATCAGCTTGTCCTCGAGGTAGAACTCGACCTTGGTGATCGGGGGCTGGACTTCGGCCTCGAGGCGCAGCAGGCCGACGGGCGCCTCGCGGTCCGGCGGCAGGATCTTCAGCTTCTCTCCCCCCGTCCCGGCCGCGGCGCGCTCGGCCTCGTCCGCGATGACGACGGCCTCGGCAGCCGGCAGCGTCGATGCTTCGGCCGGCGCCATGTCCGGAGAAAACTGCGTCCCCACCTCCGGAACCATGAGCTCGATGACGGCCTCGCCCACGTCCTTCCCGCCCGGCGCGAGGAGGTTCAAGCGCAGCGTGTAGGTTCCGGGCTCGATCGAGCGCAGGAAGGCGTACTGGAAGGTCGTCCGTGTCCCGATCTCGCCCGAGACCGAGTACTTGAAGGCCTGGACCATCTCGTCGCCTTTCAAGAAGGCGCCGGCGAGCTCACCCGAAAAGCTCGTGAGCCCGCGCTTGCCGGCGGCCATCGAGAGCTCCGGGGCCCGCAGCCGCACCCGGACGACCGTCTTCAGGCCGGCCATCCCGAGGTACTCCGCGGTGACGTAGAGCGGGAACTTCCCGGCGGGGGTGTCGAGGTCGGTCTGCCGCGTCTGCGCGAATGCGGCCGGCCCGGCCAGCACGCAGAGCAGCGCGGCGAGTCCGGCGGCCAGGGCTCTGGATCTCATGCTGACGGAACGAACGGCAAAACGGTGGGCCGGAATTCCCGGTACCTACGAGGCCAGGGCCTCCTCGGCGGGTCCGATCGCCTCCAACCCCTCGAAGAACTCGACGACGGCCGCCCGGAAGTCGGCCGGGGTCGCGAGCTCCGAAATGCGAACCCGCAGGGCCCGGCCGTGAGGCAGGCCGTTGGTGTACCAGCCGGTCATCGTGCGCAGCTTGTGAAGCGCTTCCCTGGGCTCGAAGGCCGTCTGCTCGATCGCGGAGAAGTGGGCGAGCATGAGGTCGCGGCGGTCGGCGAGCGACGCCTCGCGCACGGGCCGGCCGGCGAGGCGGTCGGCGATCTGCCGGAAGATCCAGGGGTTCTTCATCGTGGCGCGCCCGATCATCACCGCGTCGCACCCGGTCTCGGCAAAGAGGGCCAGCGCGTCGTCGGGCGCGCTCACGTCGCCGTTGCCGACGACCGGGATCGAAAGATGGCGCTTCAGCTCGGAGATGCGCCGCCGGTCGGCCTGGCCGGTGTACATCTGCCGCGCGGTGCGCGCGTGCATCGCCACCGCGGCCACGCCCTCGTCCTCGCACATGCGCCCGAGGTCCAGGAAGTTCATGCGACGGTCGTCGAGGCCCAGGCGAAATTTCACCGTCAGCGGAATCGTCAGCCGCTTCCGGACCGACCGGACGATCTCGCGCGCGAGCGGCAGGTCGCCCATCAGCGCCGCCCCGGCGCAGCCCTTCAGGACCTTGTTGGCCGGGCAGCCCATGTTGATGTCGCAGACGTCGGGACCGAGCTCCTCGACGATGTCGGCCGCGGCGGCCATGCGCTCCGGGTCCGAGCCGTAGATCTGGATGGAGAGAGGCCGCTCCTCGTCCGAGAAGAGCATCTTGCGCCGCTGGCGCGCGTTGCCCCGTGTGATGGCTTCCGAGGAGATGAACTCCATCGTCACCAGCCCCACGCCCCCGATGCGCCGCAGCATCAGCCGGTACACGTGATCCGTGATGCCCGCCATCGGGGCGAGCACGAGGGGGGGATGGATGGGCAGAGGGCCGAGCTGGAGCATGGGGCCCCCAATCTTAACGTCTCCCGGGACCTTCGAGCCCCTCGAGCCCGTTCGCGGCAGGGAGCGGATCGCCGCCCGAACACCACGCCCCGGCGTCGCAGGGGCGAACGGGCGCCCCGTTTGCTCGCGCCTAGTTCTCGTACGTCTGGCGATACAGCAGCACGAGCTTGCGCGGCGACGCGAGCTGGATCGTGTGCACGCCGTGCGGGCCGGGCGGGGGCTTGAACACCAAGGCGTAGTGCCCGCTCACGGCGCGCTCAACCGTCTTCATCGCGGCGCGCGGGAACTCGTGGGTCGGAAAGTAGAAGCCGCCCGTTTCGAACGCGAGGCGCGACAGCCCTTCCTGCAGCTGGTGGCTGCCGCCGCTGATGTCGAGGGCGAATACGGGAGCCTGCGCCGACTGCAGCGCCTTGCGCGCCTCCTCGAAGTCCGCAGTGTAGAGCGTCTTGCCGAGGTGCCCGTCCGGGCTCAGGGCGCTCCAGCTGCCGATGCCCCAGCCGAAGAAGAGGATGGCCTTGGCGCCGGGCAGGGGGCGCAACGCGCGGCCGATCGCGAGGAAAGCCTTGTCGATCGAGGTGGCGCCCTGCCCGGCGGCCGCCGCGGCCGCCAGCGTCGGCCCGTCGGCGTTCGTCGGCGCGTCCTTCGCGGCGAGCGCGTTCAGGATGGCCGAGCGCAGCCGCGCGTGATCGCTCGTGAAGTCCTGGCGCAGCCAGAGCCGCGAGCCGAAGGTCATCACGGCGACGCGGTCGTCGGGCTCGAGCGTGTCGACGAACTCGAGCGCCTGCCGGGCCATGCGCATGTGGCCCTCGGCCTTCTGGGCCTGGATCTCCCACTGGAACACGAGGACCATGAGCCTTCCCGGCGCCGACGGGCCCGGCGCGCCCTCCGTCTGGAGCGTCCCGCTCCACTCGAGGCTCTCGATCTCGACGGCCGCGCCGTCCACGAGCACGCGAAAGTCGGAGGCCTTGAGATCCCGGACCGGTTCGCCGGACGGGTCGGCGGCATGCACGGTCAGCTCGACGAGGTCGACCGTCACGTGCTCCTGGACCGGCGGTTCCTGGGCCAGGACCGTCGCCGCCAGCAAGCACCCGAGCGCGAACGACCTCATGCCGACGCCGTTACTTCGAGAGCTCCGCGTAGGTCTTGACCTCGGCGTAGCCCTTCGGCTTCTCGAAGAGCTCGAGGTCGGCGCCGACGCGCACGTCCAGCAGTTCGGCGGTCGTGAAGGGCTGGTACTCGTCGCCCTGGTCCTTCTTCTCGTGCGCGATCTTGACGACGAGATCGCCGAGGTCGCGCGCGACCCAGATGGTCACGAGGTCCCCGGAGGGCAGCGTCATCCGCCAGCGGTCGCACGGGTGGAGCCCGTGGGCCGCGTCGCCGATCTGCGCGATCTTGCCCTCGAACCGGTCGGCGTAAGCGTGGGGATCGAACCGGGGCTCGAGCGGGTAACCCGGAACGATCTCGTCGGTGGGGTTCCAGGCCGTCTCCAGGAGCTTCTTCGTGGACGGCCGGATCTGCCAGACTTTCTTCAGGTCCGGCCGCATGATCTTGATGAGGGGAGCCCCGTCCACCGGGGCCTCGACGCGCCGCGACTCGCCGCGCACCGCAACCTCGAACCGCTCGTCCTTCGAAAACGAGAGGATCGCCCGGTAGCCGTCGTTGACGACCGTCTTCAACCCGCCGCCGCACCCGACCGCGAGCACCAGGGCCGCGGCCAGGAGGCCGCGCCGCACGGCCGTCACGGCGCGCTCGGGATCAGGATGAGCTTGTCCTGCGGCGCCCCGAGCGGCTCGCTGCCGGTCTCGGTCACGACGTAGTCCTCCTCGAGCCCGAACCCGACGACACCGCCCATCATCCACGGCAACTCGACCTCGAGCGCCGGCTCGATGGCGAAGGTCTGATCGCGCTCGATCACGTACGTCCCGAGCTTGCCGTAGCGATCGGGCCACGCGGGCGCGAGCAGCGGGCCGATGTCGTGCGTGTAGACGCCGATCGGGTGCCCCGTCGCGTGCTGGAACTCCCCGTACCCGGCGTCGGTGATCACCTTGCGCGCGGCGGTGTCCACGGCCGTGCCCGTCGCGCCCGGCTTCAGCGCGGCGGCCGCCGCCCGGTTGGCGGCGCGCACGGTGTCGAAGGCCTTCTGCACCTCTTCGGGCGCCTCTTTCTCGCCCGGGCGCAGCACGTAGGCGAGCCGCTGGATGTCGGTCTTGTAACCGTCCTCGTCCGCGCCGGCGTCGATCCGCACGATCGCCCCCGGCTGGATCGTCGCGAGCGACGCCTCCGAATGCCCACGCGCGCGGCCGGCCATGACGTTGGGATCCTGGTCGTCCTCCCAGGACGCGGTGAGCCCCATTTCCGTGCGGCGCCTGCGTATGAAATCGGCGACGTCCTTCTCGGTGGTCTTCCCCGGCACGATCACGGCCGGAGACAGCGCCTCGGCCAGGATCGCCTCGGTCTTCTTCACGGCGCCGCGCAGCTTCGCGATCTCGGCGGGCGTCTTGCGGCTGCGGTAGGAGACGAGGAACGCCTCGGCCGAGACCAGGCGCTTCGAGTAGTCGGGCCCGATCGTTTCGCGCAGCCACTGGAGGTTGCCCGCCGTCATTCCGTCGGCCAGGGGCTCGTCTTTCGACATGTCGACGGCGATCAGCTTCGGATTGAGGCCTTCGACCTCGCCCTTGAGCGCGACACCGGCGCCCTCCTTGCCGTAGGGAACGACCCGGTTGTAGAGCCCCGACTTCTCGAACGCGTCCGTGTCGTAGCTCGCCACGATCGCCACGCGCTCGAGGCGGTCTCCCTTGTCCACGAAGAAGCACACGGCGCGGCCGACCGCGTGATCGGCGCCGACGTCGTAGGCGATCGGGTCCACCGTGCCCTCGCGCGTCACCACGAGCCACGCGTCCACGCCCGAGCGGCGCATCGCGGCCACCATGTACCGATCCATCCGGTCCTTGCGGGAGTGGGCCTTGAGCGGCCCCTGTGGCACCACCGGCGTCGGCGTCATCTTCTGCCGCACGGTCGGCCGCGGCGCATTGACCGGGCGATCCTGGGGGGTGACCTGCGCCAGGAGCAGGGCGGCCACGAGAGCAGGCAAATTCATAGGCCGACAACTCTAGCAGGACGAGCGTCGCTGGCGCCGGCCGCGCAGCCCTCCCGACGGATAGAATCGCCGCATATGCGCTGGTGGGAATCGTGGTTTGGCGAGGAGTACCTCGACCTCTACCCCCACCGCGACGCCGAGTCGGCCCGCCGCGAAGCGGCCTTCGCCCTCGCCCACCTTCCGACCCGGCCGAACCCGCTGCTCGACCTCTGCTGCGGCTCGGGCCGTCACTCGATCCCGCTCGCCGAGGCCGGGTCACCGTCGGTCGGGCTCGACTACTCGGCGCCCCAGCTCGATCTCGCCCGCCAGCGCGACCGCCACCTCGCGCTCGTGCGCGGCGACATGCGCGCGCTCCCTTTTCGGGACGGCGCCTTCCGCACGGTCGTCAACTTCTTCACGAGCTTCGGCTACTTCCTGACCGAGGCCGAGAACACGGCCGTCGTCACCGAGATCGAGCGCGTGCTCCAGGGCGGCGGCGCGTTTCTCTGCGACACCTTCTGCCGCGACCACGTGCTCGCGCGCCTCGTCGCGGAGGAGCGCCGCTGCTGCGGCGAGAAGGAGTACCGGATCCGCCGCACCTGGAACGCCGCGACCGCGCGGCTCGAGAAGGAGATCGAGGTCCGGCGAGCCGGCTCGGCCGAGATCTTCCGCGAGAGCGTGCGCGCGTACGCCGCCGACGAGCTCGTCGCGCTGCTCGAGGGATCGGGTCTGCGCGTGGAGAAGGTGTGGGGCGACTTCGACGAGACCCCCCCGGGGCCCGATTCGCCGCGCCTGATCGTTCTGGCGCGCAAGCCGGAGAAGCCGTCATGATCCCGTACGCGAAGTACCCGGGGCTCTCGCCGCTCTTCCTCGAGTTCCTGAGGGGCGCGCCCGATCTCTATCCCGACCGTCCCACGGTGGACGCCGCCGTTGCGCGCGGCAGACAGCTGCTCGCCGCGGGACAGGGCGCGCGCGTCCCGGCCTCGGCCTTTCGATGTCGTGGCGCCGAGGCGAAGAAGATGGCCGGGGAGCTGGCGGCCGGCCGCGCCGTCGCGGTCTCGGCGGGACACCAGGTGGGCCTCTTCACGGGGCCCCTTTTCACGCTCATGAAGGCGTTCGACGCGATCCACCTCGCCCGCGAGCTCTCGCGGCGCGGCGTGCCGGCGGTGCCGGTCTTCTGGGCGCTGACCGACGACCACGACCTGCAGGAGATCGCGCAGACGGCGCGTCCGACGCCCGAGGGGCCGCAACGCCTCATCCTGGAGGGCGCCGACCGCCAGAACCGGCAGCCCGTCGGCCGGCTGCCGATCCCGGAGGGCGTCGCCGCGACCGTCGACGCGTTCCGCCCCGACGCGCCCGGGGACGACGGGAAACGGGTGCTCGAAGGGTTTGCGCGCCGCAGCGCGCCCGGCACGCTCTACGGCGAGGCGTTCATCGAGACGTTGCTCGACCTCGTGGACCCGGATCCCCTGCTCGTGCTCGAGCCGCTCGATGAGGCCGCGCGTGCGCCGACCGTCGCGCTCTTTCTCGAGGCGGCCCGCAAGGCCGACGCCCTGCGCGCGGCCCTGCGCGCGACCGAGGAAGGGCTGCGCGCGTCCGGCCGCCCGGTCCCCGCGCCGGTCCCGGAGGGCTTCTCCTTCTTCACGATCGACGCGCAGGGGCGCCGGCGCATCGAGGACATCCCGGCCGCCGTCGCCCGGGTCGAGGCCGGGCAGGCCTGGCCCTCGGCCGACGTCATAACCCGACCGGTCCTGAAGTCGTATCTCTTTCCCATGGCGGCCAGCGTGCTCGGGGCGGCGGAGATCGCGTACCACGCGCAGAGCCTTCCGCTCTTCCCGATCCTCGGCGTGACGCCGCCCGTCCTCTTCCCGCGCACGCATTTCGTACTGCGCGGGCCCGCCGAGCGACGGCTCGCCGAGCAGCTCGGCATCGCGGAAGAAAACCTGCTCGCCGCGCCCGCCGCGGCGCCGCCGCCCGTCGTGCCGGAAGCCGACGACGCCGCCGCCCTCGCGCGGTCGACCGACGCCGCGCTCGCGGCGCTCGAGGCTCCCCTTGCCGGGCTCGACGCCTCGCTGACCGGAGCCCTCGACACCGCGCGCAAGAAGATCGCCTACCAGTTCGAGCAGCTCGGGGAGCGAACCCGGAAGGCCGTCGAGCGCAAGAGCGGAGTGGCCTCGAACCGGGGCATCCGTCTCGCGCAGGCCCTGATGCCCGACGGCATCCCGGCCGAGCGCGTGTACCCCCCGCTCGCCTGGATCCTCAACTGGGGGCCGGGCATCCCGGACGCGCTGCGGCATGCCGCCGGCCGCTCGACCGAGGGCGCGGCCGTCATCGATCTCGCCCTCGAACCCGATGGAGGCGCCCATGGCCGTTGACGTCCTCGCCATCGCCGCCCACCCGGACGACGTCGAGTTGACGTGCGGCGGCACGCTCGCGCGTCTGAAGGCCGCGGGCTATCGCTTCGGCATCGTGGACCTGACGCGCGGCGAGATGGGCACGCGCGGCAGCGCCGACATCCGCGCGGTCGAGGCGCGGCGGGCGGCCGAGATCCTCGGCGCCGAGTTCCGGGAGTCGCTCGACCTCGGCGACGGGGGGCTGCGCCGGGGGCGCGACGAGGAGCTCGCGGTCATCGACGTCATCCGCCGGGAGAAGCCGCGGATCATCCTGACGCCCTATCCCGACGACCGGCATCCGGACCACCGGCGCGCGGGCCAGCTCGTCACGGACGCCTCCTTCTACGCGGGCCTGCGCAAGCTCGAGACCGCGCACCCCGCGTACCGACCGCAGCAGACGATCTACTTCCCGACCTTCGACCCGCAGCCGCCCTCCTTCGTCGTGGACGTGACGCCGTACATCGAGATTCGCCGCGCCGCCATGCGCGCCTTCGAGAGCCAGTTCCACAATCCCGCCTCGACCGAGCCGCAGACCATCCTCTCCCAGAAGGATTTCCTCGACATGATCGAGTCCCGCTCGCGCCAGCATGGCGCCCTCATCGGCGTCGAGTTCGGCGAGGGGTTCCTCTCGCGCCGCCCGCCGCGCACCGACGATCTCATCCAGTCCTTCGCCGGCTTCGAGCCCGGGTACTGATGAAAATCGGGATCACCTGCTACCCGACGTTCGGCGGCAGCGGCGTCGTCGCGACGGAGCTCGGGATCGCGCTGGCCCAGCTCGGCGACGAGGTCCACTTCATCTCGTACGCGCTGCCCTCGCGCCTGGACCTGCCCCGCGAACGCGTCCATTTCCACGAAGTCGTGGCCCCCTCGTACCCGCTCTTCGTGTCCCCGCCCTACACGCTCGCACTCGCCACGAAGATGGCCGAGGTCGCGGCCCACGCGCACCTGGACCTCCTGCACGTCCACTACGCGCTGCCGCACGCGATCTCGGCGATCCTCGCGCGCGAGATGTCGAACGGAAACGGCGGCCGCAGGAAGCTCAAGGTCGTGACCACGCTGCACGGCACCGACATCACGATCGTCGGCCAGGACCGCTCCTACCTGCCGATCACGAAGTGGGGCATCGAGCAGAGCGACGCGGTGACGGCCGTCTCGAGCTACCTGCGCGACGTCACGGTGCGGGAATTCGGCGTGCGGCGCAGGATCGAGGTGGTCCCGAACTTCGTCGACACCCGGCAGTACCGTCCGGACGGGGCCTCCCCGTTCGCGCGGGCGCTCGCGCGCGACGGCGAGGCGCTCATCGTGCACGTTTCGAATTTCCGCCCGGTCAAGAAGGTCGCGGACGTGCTGGCCGTCTTCGACCGGATCCGGCGCCAGATTCCGGCGCGCCTGCTGCTCATCGGCGACGGGCCCGATCGCTCGCTCGCCGAGCGGCTGGCGCGCGAGGGCGGCTTCGAAGACCGCACGATCTTTCTCGGCAGCGTGGCCGCGGTCGAGACGATCCTGCCCGCCACTCGCCTCTTGCTCCTGCCCTCGGACGCCGAATCCTTCGGGCTCGCCGCGCTCGAGGCCATGGCCTGCGGCGTTCCGGTCGTCGGGACCGCGAAGGGCGGCCTGCCCGAAGTCGTCCAGGAAGGCGTGCACGGCTTCCTGCGGCCCGTGGGCGACGTGGACGGCATGGCCGACGCCGCGCTCGGACTGCTCCGCGACGACGAGCGCTGGAAGCGCTTTTCGGCGGCCTGCCGCCTGCGCGCCGAACGCGAGTTTCCGACCGGGGCGCTCGTCGCCCGGTACCGCGCGATCTACGAGGCGACGCTCGCCGGGTGACCGCCGACGGCGACGCGCGGCGGGTGCCGGCCGGCGAGGGCCGCGGCGAGGTGCGCGAGAAGGCCTCGCGCTTCTTCGGGTTCGTGCAGCGGGCCGCCTCCCCGCAGGCCGCGGAAGAGTTCCTGGACCGGCTGCGGCGCGGGCATCACGACGCGACGCACGTGGCCTTCGCCTGGAAGATCGGCGACGGCGACCGGGCGGCATCGCGGGCCTCCGACGCCGGCGAGCCGTCGGGCACGGCCGGCAAGCCCATCCTCGGCGCCCTCGAGGGCGCGGCGCTGACCGACGCCGTCGCCGCCGTCGTGCGCTACTACGGCGGGACCAACCTCGGAACCGGCGGCCTCGTGCGCGCCTATCGACTCGCCGCCGAACGCGCGATCGCGGCGGCGGGCGTCGAGGTCGTCTACGAGACCGTCACGCTCGAGGTGCGCTGCCCTCACGAAAAGACCGGCGTCGTGCGGCGCCTGCTCGATCCGCCGCACGTGCGCCTCGCCGCGGAACGGTTCGACCCGGAGCCGGTGCTCACTCTCGAAGTCCGCCGGTCGCGCGTGCCGGCGCTGACGGCCCGCCTCGAAGAGGCGCGCCTAGCCTTCGCCGTGTCCTGAGATCGTCCGGAGCCCCGCCGCGCGCTCTTCCCTGGTGCAGAACGCCGCGTGCCAGGCGTTTCCCGCGAGCGTGCGCAGATCCTCGTCCGACAGACCCAGCTCCTCGCGTGCAAACCGGTACTCGCCGCGCGTCGTCGTGCCGAAGAGCACCGGGTCGTCGGCCGAGAGCGTCACACGCACGCCGGCGTCGATGAGGCGCTTCAACGGATGGGCTCCCGCGGAAGGGACGGCGCCGGTCCGCAGGTTGCTCGTCGGCGCCACGCACAGGATCGTGTCCTCCTCGACCAGGCGGGCGAGCAGCAGCGGGTCCGCGGCCGCGGCGATCCCGTGGTCGAGCCGGTCGGGCCGCAGCGCGTCGAGGACGTCGCGCACCGATTGGGCGCCGACCCACTCCCCCGCATGCACCGACGTGCGCAGGCCGAGCGCCCGGGCGCGCAGGTAGACCCCGCCGAACGCCGCCGCCGGCAGCGAGGCCTCGTCACCCCCCATGCCGAAGCCGACGATCGAGGGCAGCGGATTCTTTTCGTAGAGATCGAGCACGCGGTCGGCGGATTCCGGGCCCCAGTGGCGAACCACGTCGAGCAGGATCCGGCACAGGATCCCGCGCGCCTCGAGCGCCTCGCGGAACCCGATGTCCACCGCCTCGAGGCACGCGCCCGCGTCGAGACCGATCCGCGTGAGGATCTCGGGCGAGAGGTAGACCTCGGCGTAGTCGACGCCGTCGTCGGCCAGGGCGCCGGCCACCGCGAGCGCGGCGCCGACGTAGTCCTCCGGGCTGCGGAAGAGACGGCAGACCTCCGCGTAGAGGCCGAGGAATCCGGCCGCGTCGCCGACCGCCCTGCGGGAAGTCTCGAACTCCGCGCCGTCCGCGAAACGGTGTCCGGCCCTCCCCGCCAGGCGCGCAATCTCCGGCGCCGGCAGGCATCCCTCGAAATGCAGGTGGCAGTCGGCGAGCGATCGGGCGACGGGAGCCATTTTCAATTCACAATTGCCGTCGCGCAATCCACAATTCCCACAATATGCGCCGCGCCCGGCTCCTCGCGCTCTTTCTCGACGTGCTCCTCTGCGCGGTGCCGGCGGACCTGGCGGGCCTGGTCCTGACCTGGGGCCTCTGGCGCTTCTCTCCGGCCGCCCGCAACCTGATTCCGGCGCTCTGGATCGCGGCCGCCGCCATCGCCACGGCCGCCTTCCTGCTGCGCGACGCCCGGGGCGGGCGGGCGCGGCGATGGTTCGGCCTCGAGGTGCGGCGCGCCGACGGCTCGGCGCCGGGCGCCTGGGGGTCGATCCGCCGCAACCTGGCCCTGCTCCTGCCGCTCTGGAACGTGTGGGACGCTTGGCCGATTCTCCGGGACGGGGACTCGCCCCGACGCTCGGACGGGCGCGGCGGTTTCCGTATGCTGCGGATAACATGAGGGTTGCGGCCGGCAGGCCGGCCAGGCGCGATCCCGCCTGAACCTTTTGTCCCGCTTTCCGTTGTTAAGATTCGGATGGATATGCGTAAGACCCGTAAGACTCCCGCGACCCTGGTCGCCCTGCTCCTGCTGGCCCTGGCCGCGCCACTCTCGGCCGGAAGCCCGGAGCAGGAGATTTTCGAGAAGGCCTACTCGATGGACGGCGTCACGAAGATCTCGGTCGAGAACGTCAACGGCGAGATCGAGGCCAGCGCCTGGGACAAGCCCTACTTCAAGCTGCGCGCGGTCAAGAAGGCCGAGGGCAGCCGCGCGCAGGAGACGTTGCGGCTGACGGAGATCCGCGTCACCAAGGTCGGCGACGAGATCCGCGTCGAGACCGTCAACCCCAAGCGCCGCCGGCTCTTCGGGTTCCTCGACTTCGGGGGCTCGAACGCCCACGTGGACTACACGCTCCAGATCCCGACCAAGGCGGACGTCCGGTTCGAGACGTGCAACGGCAAGATCACTGCCGCGGGTTTTTCGGGCACCTTCTCGGGAGATGCGGTCAACGGCTCGATCGAGCTGACGGGCCTGCAGGGCCCGAGCAGCGCGAACACGGTCAACGGCTCGGTCCGGCTCGCCTACAACGGACCGCTCAAGAAGACGCGCGTCGAGACGGTCAACGGCTCCATCGACGTCGCGTTCGCCAAGAACTCCTCGGTCCGGTACGACCTCGCGACCGTCAACGGCCACATCGAGGGCGACTTTGACATGCCGGTCGAAGGCAAGCTCGGCCCCAAGGAGGCCCGCGGCAGCTACAACGGGGGCACCGAGGCGCTGCACTGCGAGACGGTGAACGGGACGATCCGGCTCAAGACGAACTAGCGACCCGCCCCCGACTGATATGGTCGCCGGATGTCCGCCGAGGGTTCCTCCCCGACGCGCGTCGCCTTGCTGGTTCTCTGCTACCTCGCCTTCCTCGGCTTCGTGGCCCTGCTCCTGTCGCCGGACCGCCGGGTGCGGTGGCACGCCCGCAACGGGCTCCTTCTGTTCGGGGTGGTGTTCGCGGCGGGCCTCGTCCTGACGGTCGTCGGCATTCTCCTGCCCTCGACGACCTGCCTCTACGCCGTTGCGATGGCGATCGTCTCGATGACGTACGTCGGCATCGTGATCCTCGCGATCGTGACGGCGATCCAGGGCAAGAGGTTGATGATCCCCGGAGTCTCCCCCCATGCCAGCCGGCTCTCCGCCAAAGACTGACCGGCGCGCCTCGCTCGTTGGCCCGATCCTGGCCGCGCTACTCGGCCTGGCCGTGGGCGACTGCCTGAAGCCGCCCTCCGAGCAGATCAGCACGCGGATGGCGGTGGTCGCGATCGACGCCTACCGGGCCACGGTCTCACCGGCGCTCGCGCGCTCGGGAATCGTGCACTGCCGTTTCGATCCGACCTGCTCCGCCTATGGGCGCGAGGCCATCGCGCGCTACGGCGCGCCGCGAGGCTTCGCGCTCGCCGCGGGAAGGGTGCTGCGATGTCATCCGTGGGCGCAGGGCGGGCGGGACCCGGTGCCCTAGTTATCGTTTCTCAACACGTTATTCACGGTACGGGTCTGTAGTTGCCCATCTGGGCCCAGATCGGTGAGGCTGGAGGTGTCTAACGCCAACAACCCACCAAGGGAGCCCAGATGGAGCTTCACAAGAATGCCCGAAGTTGCCCCGCCAGTCGACTCGTGTTGGTTGATCGGATACTCGAAGGGATGTCCGTGACCAGGGCCGCCTCGGCGGCCGCTATCTCGAGACGGACGGCCTTCAAGTGGAAGCGTCGATATCAAGAGGCCGGCGAGGCGGCCCTGGTCGATCGCAGTTCCCGGCCTTCTCGAATGCCCCGGCAAGTCCATCCGGATCGGGTCGAGGAGGTGATCCGCCTTCGCCGGCGCCGCTACACCGGCCCGCAGATCGCCGCCCGCGTAGGCCTTTGTACGGCCACGGTCGCGCGGATCCTGACCCGCCACGGCCTCTCCCGACTCAAGAGCCTCGAACCCAAAGAGCCCGTTCGCCGATACCAGAGGGACCAGCCTGGCGAGCTCATCCACGTGGATATCAAAAAGCTTGGCCGTATCGGTCGCGTCGGTCATCGCATCCATGGTGACCAGACCAAGAAAGTCCGCGGCATCGGCTGGGAGTTCGTCCACGTCGCTATCGATGACGCCTCCCGACTCTCCTACGTCGAGGTACTCCCCAATGAAAGATCCACGTCCTCCACCGGCTTCCTCAAACGCTCGGTCGCCTGGTTCCAGAGTCGCGGCGTCCGCGTCCAATCAGTCATGTCCGATAACGGCTCCTGCTACCGCTCCCGCAGGTTCGAAGCGACCTGCCAGAAGCTCAAGCTGCGCCATCTGCGAACCCGCCCTTACCGCCCTCAGACGAACGGAAAAGCCGAACGATTCATCCAAACCCTGCTGCGCGAATGGGCCTACAAAAGACCCTACTCAACCTCGACCCAAAGAACCGACCGCCTCCCTCGATACCTGAACTACTACAATCTCAGGAGACCTCATGCCTCACTCAACAAACGCACCCCTGCCCAGCGTCTCCGTGAACAACCTCTTGAGAACTGACACCTAGTTCAGAACTGAAAAGTGGTGCCGTCGGCCGGACTCGAACCGGCATGGGTTACCCCATACGCCCCTCAAACGTACGTGTCTACCAATTCCACCACGACGGCACGGGGGCCGATCCTGCCAATACTAAGGTTTCGCCGGGCTGCCTGGGGACGGCTGCGCGGCGTTGGGGGCGGGCTGTGCGGCTCCGGGCGCGGCGCCGTCCGGACCGGCGGGAGCCGCCGGGGCCGGAGCGGCCGGCTTCTGGGACGCGGCCGCGGCGGGAAGCGCCTTGTCGATCACCGAAGCCTTCGGGCGCGCATCCATGATCGAGAGCAGCATCGAGAGCAGTACGAAACCGATGAACGCGAAGGTCGTGAGCTTGTGGAGAAACGTCGTCGCGCCACGCGCGCCGAAGGCGGTCTGACTCGACCCGCCGCCGAAGGCGCCGGCAATGTCCGCTCCCTTGCCCTGCTGGAGCAGAACCACCAGGATCAGGAAGAAACAGATGATGACGTAGACGGTGACCAGGGCGACATACAACACGGGGCCTCCACGAAAAGGGGCGGAAGTGTACGCGCCCGGCCAGGGGGCGTCAAGCGCGGGCGATGGCCTCGAACGAGGCCGCCGACAGGCCCGCCCCGCCGATCAGGAACCCGTTCACGCCGGGCGCCGCCGCGAGCTCCGCGGCGTTCTCGGGCCTGACCGAACCCCCGTACAGGATCCGCAGCTGCCGTCTCCCGGGCAGGAGCTGCACGAGCCGCGCGCAGGCGGCAGCGCAGTCCTGCGGCGTCGCCGATCGGCCGGTACCGATGGCCCAGATGGGCTCGTAGGCGAGGACGAGGGGCGCGTCGGCGGGGTCCCGCCCGAGGGTGGCGATCTGGGCCGCGAGCGTGGCCTCGGTCCGGCCCGCGTCCCGCTGCTGCGCCGACTCGCCGATGCAGTAGATCGGAGTGAGATCGGCCTGGCGGCAGCGCGCGATCTTGTTCTCGAGCGTCGCGCCGTCCTCCCCGAAGAGGCGGCGCCGCTCGGAGTGTCCGACGATCGCGTAGCGGCAGCCGGCGTCCGCCGCCATCGCCGCCGAGACCTCACCCGTGAACGCGCCCTCGGCCTCGGCCGCGACGTTCTGGCACGCGAGCGCCCAGCGACCCTTCTCGTCGCGCGCCGCATCGAGCGCGGTCCACGGCGGAGCGAGGGCGAGCTCGCGCCCCGCGATGCCGCTGCCGATCCGCGCGCCGAGCTCCGCCGCGAACGCCCGCGCTTCTGCGCGGGTCTTGTGCATCTTCCAGTTTGCGACGATGAGATTCATGGTCGATGGTCGATGGTCGATGGAGGACGGGAGGTCAGGCCTCCTCCAGCGCCTCGATCCCGGGCAGCGTTCCTTCCGCCAGGAACTCGAGCGAGGCTCCCCCGCCCGTCGACACGTGCGTGAACTTTCCGGCCACGCCCGCCGCGTGCGCGGCCTGGACGCTCTCGCCGCCGCCGACCACCGAGACGGCCGGCGAGGCGGCGACGATGCGGGCGACGGCCATGGTTCCCTTGTCGAACGGCGGCTTCTCGAAGACGCCCATCGGCCCGTTCCAGAAGATCGTCTTCGCCGGGCCGAGCAGCCGCTCGAACTGATCGAGCGTGCGCGGGCCGACATCGAGGGCCATGAGCCCCTCCGGGATCCTGTTGATGCCCACGGTCTTCGCGTTCGCGCCGTCGTCGGGGTTTTTCGCGACGACGAAGTCCGACGGGAGCGCGATCGTCTTGCCGGCTTCCTTGCAGTAGTCGAGGATCTCGCGCGCGAGGACGACCTTGTCCTCTTCCAGCAGCGAGTTTCCGATCGAGAGTCCGAGCGCCTTGACGAAGTGGTTCGCCATCCCGCCGCCGACGAGCAGGACGTCCGCGCGGCGCGAGAGGACGCGCAGCGTGTCGATCTTGCCCGAGATCTTGGCGCCGCCGAGGATCGCCGCGAATGGCCGCGCGGGATCGAGCAGGCGCGAGAGCTCCCGCACCTCCTTCTCGAGCAGCAGGCCCGCGCCCTTTTCCTTCAGGCGCCGCGGCACGCCGACCACCGAGGCGTGCGCGCGGTGCGCCGCGCCGAAGGCGTCGTCCACGTACACGTCGGCGAGCGCGGCCAGCTGCGCGGCGAACTCCGGATCGTTGGCCTCCTCGCCGGCGTGGAAACGCAGGTTCTCGAGCAGCAGGACCTCGCCCGGGGCGAGGGCGTCCGCCGCCTTCGCGGCCCCGGGGCCGACGCACTCCTCGACGAAGCGCACGGGCTTGCCGAGAAGTTCCGCCAGCCGCACCGCGACGGGCGCGAGCGAGAGCTCGGCCTTCTTCTTGCCCTTCGGCTTGCCGAGGTGAGACGCGCAGACCACCCGCGCCCCCTTTTCGAGCGCGAGGCGCAGCGTCGGCAGGGTTTCGGCGATGCGCGTATCGTCGGCCACACGGCCCGCATCGAGCGGCACGTTGAAGTCGACCCGCAGGAAGACTCTCCGCCCCTGGAGGGACAGGTCCCTTATGGATTTCATCGGCCCGGTAGAATAGCGCAGTGATACGGCGGCTTTTCGCGCTGCTCCTGATTTTCGCCTCGGCGGCGCTGTCGGCCGCGGAGCTGCCACAGGCCTCGGTCGGTTCGGGCGGAGCCGTCGCGGCCGAGGAAGGGATCGCCGCCGGGGTCGGCATCGAGATCCTCGGCAGGGGCGGCAACGCCGCCGACGCGGCCGTGGCCGTCGCCTTCGCCCTCGCCGTCACCTGGCCGGAAGCCGGCAACATCGGAGGCGGCGGGTTCTGGATCTCCCGCGACGCGAAGGGACGCGTCCTGACCGTCGATTTCCGCGAGATGGCTCCTCGTGCGGCGCGGCGGGACCTCTTCTTCGCGGCCTCCCCGGGGCGGCCGGCGCCCTCTTCCACCGAAGGCCCGCTCGCGTCGGGGGTTCCGGGCTCCGTCGCCGGGCTCGCCCTCGCGCACCGCCGCGCGGGAAAGCTGCCCTGGAAGGCCGTCGTCGAGCCGGCCGTGAAGCTGGCGCGCGACGGATTCCCGATGACCGAGAACATCGCCGAGTCGATCGCCGCCGACCGCGCGCGACTGGCGAAGGATCCGGCCGCCGCGCGCATCTTCCTGCCCGGCGGCGCACCACCGGCCGTCGGCGCGGTCTTCCGCCAGCCGGACCTCGCGAAGACGCTCGCGGCGATCCGCGACCGCGGCGAAGACGGCTTCTACCGCGGCGAGATCGCGCGCGACTTCGAGAACGGCCAGAAGGCGACGGGCGGCTCGATCACGCGCGGCGACCTGGGCCGCTACGAAGCGAAGGTCCGCCCCGCCCTGCGTTTCTCCTTCCTCGGCGCCGAGGTCTTCACCACGCCGGCGCCTTCCTCGGGCCCGGTCCTCGCCGAGCTGGCGCTCGCCGTCGGCCTCGCGCCCGACCGTCTGCGCGTCCAGAACGCCTCGGCAATGCACTGGCTCGCCGAGATCGAGAAGCGCGCCTTCCGCGACCGCAACCAGTTCCTGGGCGATCCGACGTTTCCGGGCGTCGACGAAAAGCTCTTCGTGGACCCCGCTCGCGCCAGGCGCCTCGTCGCCTCCATCAACCCGGATCGCGCCACCGCCTCCGCCGAGCTCGCGCGCGTCTTCCCGGAGAAGCCGACGACGACGCACTTCTCGGTCGTCGACGGCGCCGGGATGGTCGTCTCGATGACGACGACGCTGAACGACTCCTTCGGCAACGCCCGTGTCGCGCCGGGCCTCGGCTTCCTGATGAACAACGAGATGGACGATTTCGCGTCCAGGCCCGGTGAGAAAAACATGTATGGCCTCGTCCAGGGCGAGACGAACGCCGTCGCCCCCGGCAAGCGCATGCTCTCGTCCATGTGCCCGACGATCGCGGTGATCCCGGGCCGCGGCGTTTTCGGCTGGGGCTCGCCCGGCGGCTCGACGATCATCACGACGAACTTCCAGGTCCTGCTCGGGCTCGCCCTGCGCTCCGAGCCGCTCGTGGCGGCCGTCGCCGCGCCGCGCTTCCACCAGCAGGACCTGCCCGACGTCGTCGAGCTCGAGCCCGCCGGTTTCGACCCCGCGTGGATCATGGCCCTCGAGGCCATGGGCCACGCGACGAAGATGTCCGGCCGCGACCCGGTTTCCGGAAAGATCGGCCGCGTGCATGCCGTCGCGGCGTTGCCCGGCGGCAAGACCGAGGCGGTCGCCGATCCGCGGCGGCACGGCGCCGCCCTGGTCCTGCGATCGGGCCCGTGAGCTCCGGGGAACTCTTCCGCCCCCTCTACCGGGAGGGACGCATCCTGCGGCTGCTCGACCAGCGGCTGCTCCCCGGCGACGAGGTCTGGCTCGAGCTCGAGCACGCGCCCGAGATCGCGATCGCGATCCGGGACATGGCCGTGCGCGGCGCGCCGGCGATCGGCGTGGCCGCGGCCTACGGCGCCGCCTTCGCGATGCGCAGCGGCGCATCGACCCCGCCCGCCGAGCGTTTCGAGGCTGCGCGGCGCCTGCTCGCCGCGACGCGGCCGACGGCCGTCAACCTCTTCGCCGCGCTCGACCGGATGGCGCGCCGATTCGCCGCGCTCGGCGGAGCGCCGCCCGAGGCGATCGAACGCGCGCTCGTCGGCGAGGCGGACGCCATCGCCGCGGAGGACATCGCCGCCTGCCGCCGCATCGGAAAGTTCGGCGCCGAGTTGCTCGCGGGCGAGCGCGCCGTCCTCACGCACTGCAACGCGGGCGCGCTCGCGACGGCGGGCTACGGCACGGCGCTCGGCGTGATCCGCGGGGCCGTCGAGGCCGGCAAGCCGATCCGCGTCATCGCCTCCGAGACGCGCCCCTTCCTCCAGGGTGCGCGCCTGACCGCCTGGGAGCTGTCCCGCGACGCGATCCCGGTCGAGCTCATCACCGACAGCATGGCGGGACACTTCCTCTCGCGGGGAGCCATCGAGGCCGTCGTCGTCGGCGCCGACCGCATCGCGGCCAACGGCGACACAGCGAACAAGATCGGCACCTACTCGCTCGCGGTCCTCGCGAAGGAAAACGGCGTCCCGTTCTATGTCGCCGCGCCCATGACGACCATCGACTTCGCCTGCCCCGACGGCGCCGCGATTCCGATCGAGGAGCGCTCGCCCGCCGAGGTCCTCTCGTTCGCCGGCCGCTCGATCGCTCCCGACGGCGTTCCGGCCCGCCACGTCGCCTTCGACGTCACGCCCGCGCGGTACATCACCGCCATCGTGACGGACCGCGGCGTGTGCCGGGCGCCGTTCGGCGAGAGTTTGAGGACGGCAGCCGGGCCGGAAGGCCGGCGACCGTAAGGCACGAAGGCTCGCCTCCCCCCGGACCGCGCGCTTCAATTCTGGCTATAATGGCGTCATGAAGAACGCCAGAATCTCGGAGCTTCGGGACGGCCTCTCCGAGTATCTCGCACGGGTGCGCAAGGGTGAAACGGTCATCGTCTACGACCGCAACACACCCATCGCCCGCATCGAGCCGATTCCGGCCTACGACGCAAGCATTCCCGAGTGGGTGCGCGAGGCCGAGCGGCGGGGCATCATCACCCCGCCGAAGAAGACCGGACGGTTCGTGCTCGGGCCTCCGATCCGGATCGAACCGAAGTTCTCCATTCTCGAGGCGCTGCTCGAGGAGCGGCGCACCGGCCGATGAAGTTCTGGGACTCCTCCGCGCTCGTTGGCCTCCTCATCGCCGAGGAGACGACGGAGGCGCTCCGGCAGGTCCGCGACGAGGATCCCGATCAGACGGTCTGGTGCCTGACCTCGGTCGAGATCGCATCCGCCCTGGCGCGCCGCGTGCGCGAAGGGCTCGGCGCCGCGAGGGAGTCTTCCTTCCGCAGCGAGTGGAAAGGGATCTCCGAGTACTGGCGCGAAATCTCGGCGATCGACCCCGTCCGAAGCCGGTCGCTGAGATTGCTCAACACGCACCCGCTGCGCGCGGGCGATTCCCTGCAGCTCGGCGCCGCCCTCGTCGCCTGTGAGGATCGGCCCGAACATCTCCCCTTCGTCTGCCTCGACGACCGGTTGCGCGACGCCGCGCGCCGCGAGGGATTTCCGGTCCTTCCCGCATGATCGTCCTCGGGATCGAGACCTCCTGCGACGAGACCTCGGTCGCGGTGCTCGACGGCGAGGGCCGCGTGCGCGCAAACGTCGTCTCCTCGCAGATGCAGGCGCACGCGCGGTACGGCGGCGTCGTCCCGGAGGTCGCCGCGCGCGCGCACCTCGAGAACCTTCCCGTGGTGCTCGAGGAGGCGCTCGGAAAGGCCGGCGTGCGCCTCGAGGACGTGGGACTCGTCGCGGCCACGGCCGGCCCCGGGTTGATCGGCGCGCTGCTCGTTGGCCTCTCGGCGGGCAAGGCGCTCGCCTTCGCGCGCGGCATCCCGCTCGTCGGCGTGAATCACCTCGAGGGACATCTCTTCTCCGCGTACCTGCGCGGCAACGGCGAGGCCCCGCTGCCGGTCGACTACCCGTTCCACGGCCTCGTCGTGTCGGGCGGCCACGCGGAGCTCGTGCGCGTCGAGGACGGCGTGATCGTTCCCATCGCCCGCACGCGCGACGACGCGCCCGGCGAAGCGTTCGACAAGATCGCCCGCCGCGCCGGCCTCGGTTACCCCGGCGGCCCCATCGTCGACCGCATCGCGGCCCGGGGGCGGCCCGACCGGCATCCCTTCGCCATCGGGCGCGTGAACGACGGATCGCGCGACTTTTCCTTCTCGGGCCTGAAGACCGCGATGCTGCGCGAGCTCGAGAAGCGCGGCATCGACGGCTCGCCGCTCGACCCCGAAGCCCTCCCGCCCGAGCTCGTCGACCTCCTGGCGGGTTTCCAGCACGCCATCGTCGCGGCCCTGCTCGACCGCGTCGAGTCGGTCCACCGCGACTCGGGGATCGAGGCGATCGCGCTCTCGGGGGGTGTGGCCGCCAACTCGGAGCTGCGCGCCGCACTCTCGGCCTGGGGCGCCCGGCTGCGCGTCCCGGTCCTGCTGCCCGAGCGCGCCTTCACCACCGACAACGCCGCCATGATCGCCTGGGCGGGCCTGCTGCGCTTCCGGCGGGAGGGGCCCCGGGACCCCGCCCTGGCGCCGGCGCGGTCCCGCTGGCCGCTGGGGACGTGAGCCGGGAACCCTGTATTATTCGCCGTTCGCCGATATGACCGACCCTCGCTTCATCCGTAACTTCTCGATCGTGGCGCACATCGACCACGGCAAGACCACGCTGTCGGACCGGATCCTGCAGCGGTGCCATGCCGTGACCGCGCGCGAGATGCACGAGCAGATGCTCGACGACATGGACCTCGAGAAGGAGCGCGGCATCACGATCAAGGCGCGGGCCGTGACGCTCAAGTACACCGCCCGCGACGGCCGGGACTACGTGTTGAACCTGATCGACACGCCGGGCCACGTGGACTTCTCCTACGAGGTCTCACGCTCGCTCGCCGCCTGCGAGGGCGCCGTCCTCGTCGTGGATGCGACCCAGGGCGTCGAGGCGCAGACGCTCGCGAACGCCTACCTCGCGACCCATCACAACCTCGTCATCGTTCCCGTCATCAACAAGATCGACCTGCCCTCCGCCGAGCCCGAGAAGGCGCGCGAGCAGATCGAGCAGGTCGTGGGGATCCCGGCCGACGATGCGGTGCTGACCTCCGCCAAGATGGGCATCGGGATCGAGGACCTGATCGAGCGCATCGTCCGCGACATCCCGCCGCCCAAGGGGGATCCGGACGCGCCGCTGAAGGCCCTGCTCTTCGACTCCTGGTACGACCCGTACCGCGGCGTGACCTCGCTCGTGCGCATCATCGACGGCAAGCTCGAGCCGCGCATGAAGATCCGCGCGATGGGCACGGGCCTCGAGACCGACGTCGAGGCGCTCGGCGTCTTCCGCCCGCAGTCCGAGGAAGTCGCGTCCCTCTCGGTCGGCGAGGTCGGCTCGCTCTGGGGCAACATCAAGGACCTCCACTCGACGCGCATCGGCGACACGATCACCGAGGTCCGGCGCCCCACGGCCGAGCCGCTCGAGGGCTTCGCCGAGGCCAAGCCCATGGTCTTCGCCGGCCTCTTTCCGACCGACGCCGACGAGTACGCGAACCTGCGCGACGCCATGGAGAAGCTGCGCCTGAACGACGCCTCGTTCACGTTCGAGCCCGAGAACTCGACCGCCCTCGGCTTCGGCTTCCGTTGCGGCTTCCTGGGATTGCTGCACATGGAGATCATCCAGGAGCGCCTCGAGCGCGAGTTCGACCTCGACCTCATCACGACGGCGCCGGGCGTGAACTACCGGGTCACCACGATGAAGGGCGAGGTCCTCGAGATCGTCAACCCGAACCATCTCCCCGCGCCCAATTACATCGCGCGGATCGAGGAGCCGTACATCACCGCGACGATCATCACGCGGGACGACTTCCTCGGCGGCCTGCTCAAGCTCTGCGAGGATCGGCGCGGGACGCAGAAGTCCCTCGAGTACCTGGCTTCGAACCGCGTGGTCCTGACCTACGACTTTCCCCTGAACGAAGTCGTTCTCGACTTCTACGACAAGCTGAAGTCGATCTCGCAAGGGCTACGCCTCATTCGACTACGAGTTCTCGGGGTACCGCGAGGGCGACCTCATCAAGCTCGACCTGCTCGTCAACGGCGAGCCCGTCGACGCCCTGTCCCTGATCGTCCACCGGGACGTCGCGGCGGTCAAGGGCCGGTTCCTGACCGCAAAGATGAAAGAAATCATCCCCCGGCAGATGTTCGAAGTGGTGATCCAGGCGGCGATCGGGGCGAAGATCATCGCCCGGGAGCAGGTCTCGGCGATCCGCAAGAACGTGCTCGCCAAGTGCTACGGCGGCGACATCACGCGCAAGAGGAAGCTGCTGGAAAAACAGAAGGAGGGCAAGAAGCGCATGAAGCGGGTGGGCCGCGTGGACATCCCGCAGGAAGCGTTTCTCGCCGTGTTGAAAGTCGAATGAACGACCCGAACGCCGCCGCCGAAACCCCCCGCACCCAGTCGACCGCGCGCGAATGGTACGAGTCCCTGCTTGTGGCGGGGATCTTCGTGCTCTTCGTGCGGACCTTCATCGTGCAGACCTACCAGGTCCCGACCGGCTCGATGGAGAGGACGATCCTCGTGGGCGATCACCTGCTCGTCAACAAGTTCGCGTTCGCGCCCCGCCTTCCGGCGCTCGCGCACCTGCTGCCCTACCGCGACGTGCACGTGGGCGACATCGTCGTCTTCAAGAAGCCCGGCGACGACGTGAATCCCGGCAACGTCCTCGTCAAGCGGGCCGTCGCGCAGGGCGGCGACACGGTCGCCGTCCGCAACAAGCAGGTCTACGTCAACGACAAGCCCGAGCAGCGCGATTCCATCCAGCACATCGACTCCGAAACCTACCCCGACAACCCCGCGATCCCGGACATGGCGCGGCGCCGCGACCAGTTCGGTCCGTTCGCGGTCCCGCAGAATTCGTTCTTCGGGATGGGCGACAACCGCGACAACTCGCTCGACAGCCGGTACTGGGGCGCGATCCCCCGCCAGAACATCTTCGGCCGTCCGGTCATTTTCTACTGGTCGTACGAGGCGGAACCCAACTCGCACATCTGGCGCGGCCCCGTCGCGAAGATCCGCCAGCTCGCGGATGTCGCCGTCCACTTCTTTTCGCGGACCCGATGGCAGCGGATGTTCACGGTCGTGAAGTAACGACCGCGCCGCCGGCCGCTTCCCCCGAGCGCGGCCTGCGCGAGCGGGCCGACCCGGTGCTCGCGGCGATCGTCTTCGCACTCTTCGCCCGAACCTTCCTCTTCCAGGCGTTCGCGGTCCCGAGCTCCTCCATGGAGAAGAATGTGCTCACGGGCGACCGGCTGCTCGTCAACAAGTTCGTGCTTGCCCCCGCCGCGCGCCCCCTGGCCGGACTGCTGCCGTCGCGCGGACTGCGACGCGGAGACATCGTGGTCTTCCGCTTTCCCCCCGACCCGCGCCGCGACTTCCTGAAGCGCGTCATCGGCCTGCCGGGCGAATCCGTCGCGATCCGCGACAAGCGCGTCTTCGTCGACGGCCATCTGCTCGACGAACCCTATGCGTTCCACTCCGACGACCATGTCTGGCCGGACGATCCCTCCATCCCGGAGGACGGGCGGAGGCGCGACCAGCTCGCTCCCACCCTCGTCGCGCCCGGCACGTACTTCGTCATGGGGGACAACCGCGACGACTCGAGCGACAGCCGGTACTGGGGCGCGGTGCCCGCGGGCCACGTGGAGGGCCGCGCGCTCTTCGTCTACTGGTCGCTCGTGCCCCGCGGCGCCGACACGGCCTCGGGCCTGGCCGCCATCGCGCGCCGGCCGCTCGAACTCTTCCGCCGCGCGCGGTGGGATCGCCTCTTCCGTCCGGTGCGCTGACCCTCTCCGGTGCGCCGGCACACCGCCCGCTCGAGCGAATCGGGTTAGAATCGAGATAATGACTCGTGGAGGAGAACGCATGAAGCGGTCACGGTCCGTCCGCGGATCCGCCAACGTCGGGTGCATCGTGTGGCTCGTCATTCTCGGCCTCGTGGGCTACGTCCTCTGGAAGGTCGTTCCCGTGAAGATCGCGTCCTCCGAGTTCTACGATGTGATGCAGGAGCAGGCGGCCTTCGGCTCCATCAAGGACCCGAAGTTCATCGAGTTCGAGATCCTGCGCAGGGCCGGCGAGCTGCAGATCCCGGTCACCAAGGACAACCTCAAGATCACGCGCGGGCGCGAGGCGATCACGGTCGAGGCGCACTACGAGATGACGATCGACTTCTTCAACGGGGCGTACAAGTACGTCTGGAAGTTCGATCCTGTCGTGATCCGACCGCTGTTCGCGGTGTAGCAGGCACGCGGGTCGCCGGATGACTTCCGATCCGGCGACCCTTTCCATCTCGGCGGTCTCGAAGCGGACCGGGATCCCCGTTTCCACGCTGCGCTTCTACGAGCGCGAGCTCGCGAGCCTTTTCCACATCCGCAAGACCGCCGGCGGTCACCGCCGCTACGGCGAGGCCGACGTGGATCGGTTCGCCACGGTCCGGCGGCTCACGGAAACGGAGGGGCTCGGCCTCGCGGAGGTCCGTCGCGCCGTTCTCTCGCGCGGGGAAAACGAGGCGCTGCGCGAAGAAATCGAGCGGCTCGCCGAGGCGGAGGCCGCGGCGACGGGAGCCATGGAAGCCATGGGCAGGAGGCTCGCCGAGCTCGAGCGCCGCGTGGCGGCGCTCGAGTCCGGACCGCCGAAGAAGAGGCGCTGGCTTTAGCGGAATTTTCCGCCGCGCGATTGGCTTTCCGTCCTTCCAAGGAGACATTTGCGATGAAGACCATCCGTACCCTGCTCGGCCTCGCGTTGCTCGCGGCCGCCGCCCTGCCCGCCCTGGCCGAGGGACCCGCGATCGGCGCAACGGCGCCGGTGTTCGACCTGAAGACGATCGACGGCAAGGACTTTTCGCTCGCGAGCGCCGAAAAGGCCGACCAGCTCGTCGTGCTCATGTTCATCGCCGTCGAGTGCCCGTACTCGAACGCGTACAACGACCGCATGCGCGACATGGCCGCCGCCTACGCGGCCAGGGGCGTGCAGTTCGTGGGAATCAACAGCAACAAGACGGAGAGCGTCGCGGACGCGGTCGCCCACGCCCGGAAGCACGGGCACACGTTCACGATCGTGAAGGATCCCGGCAACAAGGTCGCCGACCTCTACGACGCGCGGCGGACCCCGGAGGTCTTCGTGATCGGCCAGGACGGCAAGCTCATGTACCACGGCCGCATCGACGAGAACTACGAGGACGCCTCCAAGGTCACCTCGCCGGACCTGAAGAACGCGCTCGACGCCCTGCTCGCGGGCCAGCCCGTCGCCAAGGCCGAGACCAAGGCGTTCGGCTGCACGATCAAGCGTGTTTAGCTCCCGGTACCCGGACACCGCATCTCTCGGAAGGGCGGCTGCGGCCGCCCTCCTTTTCTGCGCGCTCGCGGCCCCGGGCCGTGCGGCGGACGCCTCGCTCCTCGAGGGCGAGCTCGACGGCAGGGAACTCTCCGCCGCCGTCGCGAAGCAGAAGGGCCACGTCCTCCTCGTGAACTTCTGGGCGACCTGGTGCGTCCCGTGCCGCGAGGAGTTCCCCGATTTCGTCCGCCTCGAGAAGGCGTATCGGAGCCGCGGGCTGCGCGTCCTCGGCGTGTCGACGGACCTCGCGAAGGACCTTCCCAAGGTCGAGAAGTTCCTGGCGGCCGCGCCCCCGGACTTTCCCAACTACCGCAAGAAGAGCGGCGGCGACGACCAGGACTTCATCGAGTCCGTCGACCCGAAGTGGGGCGGCGAGCTTCCCTTCACCGTCGTCTACGGCAAGGACGGCAGGAAAGTGCGCGTGCTGTCGGGCAAGCAGTCGTACGCGGACCTCGAAAAGGTGATTCAGCCCCTGCTGAAATAGGTCAGGCGGCCTTACCGCGCGGCGACCTGCGCCGCCCGCCGTCGAAGCCCCAGACCCTGCCCGCATCCGCGGCGAAGAGCATCAGGAGGAGCAGGCAGGCGAACTTCGGTGTCAGGCCCGCGGTGATCCAGTCGTCCCACGAGGCGCCGGCGCCGGGCTTGGCGGCGCCGAGGGCGATCGATACCATCAGCAGCGCCCCGCCCGCCGCCGCGACCCGCGTCAGCAGCCCCAGGACCAGTCCGAGGCCGACGGCGAGCTCCCCCAGACCGACGGCCCACGCGAACACCGTGGCATGGGGGGCGACCACCGCCTCCAGGAAATGCCGCCAGAGCGGGAACGACCGGGCCGCGATTTTCGGGACTTCCTTCGCAAACTCGCCGGTCACGAAGTCGCCGGTGACCTTCGACAGGCCCTCCGCGACGAACAGGATGCCGGTCAGGATCCGGACGATGGCGGCCAATCGCACGGGCGTGATTCTAGCCCGCGTAAGCCCGGACAAGTCCCGGCGCGTCCGGGAGACTGCAGCCGGACTGGACACACCGTCACCCGGGAAGGACGCCGGAAGGCGGTGCACGCCGGAAAGCCGGGCCGGGCACGGAGCGGGCGCGTGGACCGGAATTTGCTACAGTCCGCTTCGTCGATCGAAACGTTGCAGCGGGGCCCTGGCCCCCAAGGAGAACCGGGACATGAAGCTTTCGCGCCTCGCCCTCGTCGCCGTCCTCGCCGCCAGCCTCGCTCCCGTCGCCGCCAGCGCGCAGAGCGCCGCCTCCCGCAACCAGGTCGTGCGCATCGCCAAGCGTGGTGACGCCGCGACCAAGGCCGCCGCTGCCACGGCAGGCACGACTTACTCGGTCGAGGTCCCCTACGTCCGCAGCTACGCCCCTCCCGGGGGCGGGCAGAGCGCCGACCTCGTGCTGAACCAGGCGCACAGCTTCACGATCTCGGTCGTCGCCACCGACCAGCACCACAACAACGTCACCGGCGCCGGCGTCGCGCTGCCGCAGACCGACACGTTCGGCTACTTCTCCCTGCCCACGCTGACGAACAATCCCAGCAACCCGGAAGTCTTCGTCAAGATCCTCGACGGCCTCGGCGTCAACGGCAACTACTGGGTCTTCTACGGCCACCTGACCGACCTGATCTACGACCTGACCGTGACGGACAACGTCACCCAGAGCACGAAGACCTACCACAAGGACGCCGGCAACCAGCCCGGCGGGTTCGACACGACGAGCTTCCCCGGCGCCGCCGTCACCACGACCGCCCGCAAATCCGCGCCGGGGACGCTGCCCGACGCATACGTGCGCACCTCCGTCGACATCTCGAACAACACGACGACCGACGGGGTCAACGCGGTGCTCCAGTACTGCTACGCCGTCAACGACACGTTCCAGGGTTGCACCAACCAGCTCGCGATCTCCCTCGGGCACCTCGACAACTTCCACTCCGACGACATCGTTTCGTACCTCGCGGGCCAGGGACTCCTCGCGCCCGGGGCCCAGGACAACTCGCTCGGCACGCTGCTCGTCACGTTCACGAACCTCCCCTCGAGCAACGGCTGGGAGGGCTCGGTGACCGCGAGCACCTACAACCGCGTCTCGGAGGTCGATCCCCTCCGGGGCACCGTCGGCTGCGGCCAGCTCGCCTCGCTCTTCTTCGACTCGGCGACGACGTCGCTCGTCGGCACCGCGCACGACACCGTTCCCGCGCCCAGCCTCGAGGCCGGCTCCCTCGGCGCGGTCCTCGGCATCCACAACACGGACGCGCTCGGGACGCTGGCGCCCGTGACGGTCAACGTCACGCTCTACGACGCCTCGACCGGCGCGCCGGTCGGCAACCAGATCACGCTCTCCGGCATCGCGCCGGGCGAGCTGCGTCTCGTCAACGATCTCCGCGCGCAGGCCGCGGTCCCTACCAACGTCACGTCGGTGCTCGTCTTCGCGGACACCACGAACACGACTCCCAACGCCCCGACGATCGAGGGATTCATCCTGACGCAGGACACCGACGACGGAGACACCCGTTTCCAGAACCTCCACTGCGCCGCGGGCTGCTTTTAGACGACAGCAACTGAGTCGTACGCGGCGTTAGCCCCAGCAGGACCAGACCGAGCCGAGGTGGCGCGATCGCTCGCCGCGCGACGAGTCTCCGCGAAGTCACCGAGCGGAGGAGCGTCGCGCGGCGGGAGCCGGAGCGAAGCGAAGGCGACGGTATGGCGACGGTTAAATTCGGCTGGGTCTAACGCCGCCGGCGGCGATGTCGCGGCGCATGTGCTTGCCGTCGAACTGGATCCGGTCGGCGGCTTCGTAGGCGCGCATCGCGGCTTCGGTCATCGACGACGCCGTCGCGGTGACGACGAGCACGCGGCCGCCCGCCGTGACGAGCCGGTCGCCGTCGCGCGCCGTGCCCGCGTGGAAGACCTCGACGCCCGTCATCCGCGCCGCCTCGGCCAGGCCCGTGATCGGACGGCCGCGCTCGTGGTTGCCCGGGTAGCCGCCGGCGCAAAGCACCACGCCGACGCAGGCCTCGTTCTTGACCTCGAGCGGCAGGAAGCGCGAGAGGCCGCCCTTCGCGGTCGCCATCAGGACGTCGGCCATGTCGGAGGTGACGCGCGGCAGGATGACTTCCGTTTCCGGGTCGCCGAAGCGCGCGTTGTACTCGAGGACCTTGGGCCCCGACTCCGTGAGCATCAGCCCGGCGTAAAGCACGCCCCGAAACGAGCGGCCCTCGGCCTGGAGGCCGCGCAGCGTCGGCCAGAGGATGTCCTTCAGGACCTGCGACGCCGTCTCGGCATTGAGGACCCCTGCGGGCGAGTGGGCGCCCATGCCGCCGGTGTTGGGGCCCCGGTCGCCGTCGTAGACCTTCTTGTAGTCGCGCGCCGTCGGCAGGGGCACGGCGACCTCGCCGTCGTAGAGCGCAAGGAACGAGGACTCCTGTCCGCGCAGGAACTCCTCCACGATGATCCGGTCGCCCGCGGCGCCGAAGACGCGCTCCTGGAAAAAGAGCCGCAGCGCCCGCGCGGCGTCCTCGGCGTTCTCGATGATGAGCACGCCCTTGCCGCCGGCCAGGCCGTCGGCCTTGAGCACGACCGGGAAGCCGTACTTCTTGATGGCCTTGCGCGCCTCCTCGGCCGTCTGGCACACGCTCGCCTCGGCCGTCGGGATGTTGTGGCGGCGGAAGAACTCCTTGGAGAACACTTTCGACGACTCGATCTGCGCCGCCAGCCGCGTGGGGCCGAAGATCGGCAGGCCGCGCTTGACGAACTCGTCGGCGATCCCGAGCGAGAGCGGCAGCTCCGGACCGACGACCGTGAGATCCACGTGGAGGGTCTCGGCCAGGTCCGCGATTTCGACGATGTCTCCCGGCGCGACCGGCAGGCAGTCGGCGACCTCGGCGATGCCCGGGTTGCCCGGGGCGCAGAAGATCTCCTCGACGAGCGGGCTTCTGTGCAGCGACGAGCACAGGGCGTGCTCGCGCCCGCCCCCACCCACGACGAGAATCTTCATGCCCGCGCATTCTATCGAATCGCCTCCCAGGTTCAGCCTGTGCGAGCGGTCAGGCCGGCCGCTTCGGCCGGCGCCGCGACGGCTTGCGCCGCACCTTCTGCTCCGCGTCGTCCGACGAGCCTTTCGGCGTGATCGGGACGACCTCGATGCGATCGTGCCTGCCGGGCAGAGAGATCAGCGTCTCGAGCGATCCGTGGGGCGCGAGCACGAGACCGAATCGCCCCCGCGCGCGGTCTCGCGCGTTGGCGCCGACGCCGCGGGCCTCGAAGGCGAGCGCCTTGCCCGACCAGCTCCGACCGCCCAGGTTGTCCGCGCGCACGCGGCAGACGGTGACCTGGTCGCTCGAGCTGTACGGGTCCCGGGAGATCGTGAGGCGGACTTCGACCCACGGGGAAGCGGGGGGAGGATCGGCCGCCAGCAAGAGAAGGCAAACGGTGAGAATCGGGATCATTTCCGGCTCCTTTCGTGTGAAGGGAGCCGACGGGAACGCCCGACCCGGGAGGACCCCTGAATTCTAGGCCCTTTGCGCCCGGGCGTTGACACTTTTGGCGTCCGGGTTTACCGTCCGCTGCAGATCTTTGACCCGTCCGGGCGCCGCACGCGCCCCGGCCGCATCGAGAGTGGGTGAGGGACCGGCCCGAAGAACCCACGGCAACCAAGATCCGCGCATCGCGGCGCGGCTTCGAGAGGTGCCAAATCCGGAATTCTCCCCGAGGGAGAAGAAGATGAGGGGCGCCGCGAAATGGCCCGCAGTGGGCCGGCGCCTCTCGCAACGAGAGGCTTTTTTGTGGGCGCCGCATGAAAAGAGACTTCCGCAAGACGATCGCCGAAGAGGTGCTGCTCGCCGACGGGGCGATCGGGACGCTGCTCACGTCCCGCGGCGCCTCCCCCGACCAGGCGCGGTCGCCGCTGAATCTTTCCGACCCCGACTCCGTCCGCGAGGTCCACGACGACTACATCGGCGCGGGCGCGCGGATCATCACGACGAACACGTGGGACGCCAACCGCGTCAAGCTCACGACCCACGAGTGGGCGGATTCGCTCGAGAAGATCAACCGCGAGGGCGCGCGCCTGGCGAAGGACGCCGCCGCGGGCGAGCTCGTCTTCGTCGCGGGCTCGATGGGACCCCTCGGCGCGCTCGTGAAGCCGTACGGCTCGCTCCACCTGACCCAGGTGCGCGAGATCTTCGAGGAGCAGGCGCGCGTCCTGCTGGAATCCGGCGTGGACCTGATCCTGCTCGAGACCTTCGGCAGCCTGCTCGAGGCGGCCGAGGCGGTGCGCGCCGTGCGGGGGCTCTCCTCCGCGATCCCGATCGTCGCGCAGATGACGTTCCTGGCCGACGGCCGGACGGCCTTCGGCGAGAGCGCGGCGCATGCGCTCGCGACTCTCGCGCTGGCCGGCGCCGACGGCGTCGGCATGAACTGCACGCTCGGACCGCAGGAGACCCACGACATCTTCTCGAAGCTGCCGGCTTCGATCGCGCTGCCGCTCTCCGTGATGCCCAACGCCGGGTACCCGAGCGTCGTCCACGGGCGCAACGTCTACCTCTCCTCGCCCGACTACCTGCGCGAGTACGCGGCCGCGTTCGTCGAGTCGGGCGCGGCCATCGTCGGCGGGTGCTGCGGCACGACGCCCGAACACATCCGCGCGATGGCGCGCGAGGTCGTCGGGGCGCGTCGGGCCGGCGCCGCCCGCCCCGTCTCGGTCATCGTCGAGGCCGAGGTGGAGCACCTGGCCGAAGCCGCCGTCGAAACCTCGCGCTTGAAACGCAAGCTCGCCGACGCGAAGGAATTCGTGATCACGGCGGAGGTCGAGCCGCCCAGGGGCGCCGACTCGTCCGCAGCGGTCGAGGGCGCGCGCCTCATGAAGGCGGGCGGCGTCGACGCCGTCAATGTGACGGACAACCCGATGGCGCGCCTGCGCATGTCGTCCATCGCGGTGGCGGCGTTGATCCAGCGCGAGACGGGGCTCGACGCCGTCGTGCAGATCACCACGCGCGACCGCAACGTGCTCGGCCTCCAGTCCGACCTGCTCGGCGCGGCCGGCCTCGGCGTCAAGGCGATCCTCTGCCTCGGCGGCGATCCCCTCAAGATCGGCGACTACCCGCAGGCCAAGCAGGTTTCGGAGGTCGACGTGCTCGGCCTCCTGCGAATCGCCAAGGGCCTGAACGCCGGAGCGGACCTCGCGGGCAACGCGATCGGCGCGCCGACCCGCTTTGCCGTGGCCTGCGCCGCCAACCCGGCGGCCGCGGACCAGGAGGTCGAGTTCTCCAAGGTGCGCGCGAAGATCGAGGCCGGCGCGACCTTCGCCCAGACGCAGCCGGTCTACGACCTCGACGCGCTCGAGCGGTTCCTGGCGCGCCCGGAGGCCCGCGCGATCCCGGTCCTCGTCGGCCTGATCCCGCTGCTCTCGCTCAAGCAGACGCTCTTCTTCGCCAACGAGGTCCCCGGCATCGTCGTCCCGGCCGCCATCCAGGAGCGGATGCGGAAGGCCGCGGACAGGGGCAGGGAGCACGAGCGGGCCGAGGGCATCGCGATCGCGCGGGAACTCGCGGCCGGCATCGCGCGGATGGCCCGCGGAATCCACATCATGCCCATGGGCCGCTACGCGACGGTGGCCGAGGTGCTCGAGGCGATCTCGGGCGCCCCGGCGGCCGGCCCGCGGCAATGAGCCCGCCGGGCGCGGAATCTCCGGCCCCGCTTTCCCGTTTTCCCTGCCGGGCCGGACTCTCATAGAATCCGGACCAACGGGCGGAAGGCCGGGACGAAATCCCGCCCCGGAGGAGAAGACGATGAGGATCACGATGCGGTTGACCGCGGCACTCGGAGCGTTTCTGTCGGCCGGATTTCTCTACGCGGGCGCGCAGTGCCGGCTGGTGGGAACGGTGACCGACACGACGGGCGCTCCGATCGAAGGAGCGACGATCGTCGTCACGACGCCCAAGCTCGGGTTGTTCAAGCTCATGCTCAAGACCGACGGCAAGGGCAAGTACAGCACGATCATGAACGACTGCACGATGCCGTACCATGTCTCGATCGAGAAAGAGGGATTCGTCCCGTACGGCGAGGACAAGAAGATCCCGATCAACGACATCGGCACCGTCGACGCGAAGCTGTCGAAAACCTCCGAGGCCAGGTCCGCTTCGGGCGCCCCTCCGGTCGCCGCGGCCGCGCCGTCCGGCAGCGAGCAGGCGGTCCTCGCTTTCAACGCCGGCGTCGAGGCGGTCAACGCGGGCGACAAGGCGGGCGCCGAGGCGAAGTTCCTCGAGGCGGTGACGAAGAATCCGGACCTGCCCAACGGGTGGGCGGCCCTCTCCAGCCTCGCGTACGAGAAGAAGGACTGGGCCAAGGCCGTCGAGTACGGCGAGAAAGCCGTGGATCTCGATCCGACCCTGACCAACCTCTACCCGATGCTCGCGGAGGCATCGAAGAACATGGGCGACAAGAAGGGCGCCGCGGACTGGGCCGCGAAGTACGCCGAGGCCAATCCCGACTCGCCCGAGATCCTCTACAACAAGGGCATCCAGTTCTACAACAAGGGCAAGATGAAGGAAGCCGAGGAAGCGCTGACCAAGGCGGTCGCGGCGAAGCCGGATTTCGCGAACGCCCAGTTCTACCTGGGAATGTCGTCGTTCAACCTGAACCACAAGGCGTCCGCGAAGGAACACCTGCAGAAGTACCTCGAGCTCGAGCCCAACGGCAAGGAAGCCGCGACCGTCAAGGAGATCCTCCCGACGCTCAAGTAGCAGGGGCGGGGCTCGCCGCCGCCCGCGGAGCTACGGCGGACCGGGCTGTAGCCAGGGCTCAGCGTTCGAACCGGCGAATCAGCCGGAACGCCCAGTGCAGCAGGGCATCCATCCCGTGATGCCCGTTGCGCTGGCGCTCGCCGCGCCAGGCCGGGACCGGCTGGCGCAGCGCCACCGCGCGGACCGCGACCGTGGGCCGGTTCTCGACGAACTCGAGGTCGTAGGGGATTTGCATGATGGACGTCTCTGCAGCAATCGCCGAGCCACGGCACGTCGCCCTGGCAGCCCCTTTGCCTTCAATGAGTTAGGAACGACCGCCCCCGCGCCGATGACAAGCCAGGATGTGTCGCCCGCCACTTCGCGGACACTTTCTGACAGTGATTCGTTGCGCCCGGGAGGTGCCGGCCCGAGAATCTCGACCGTGGGTCGCGCAGGCGCATTCAAAGACCGCCCTCTCTGGCGACGGCTCCAGACGATCCACCACGAGATCAAGGAAGGCCGCCATCCCAACACGAGCTCGCTCGCGACGGAGCTCTCCGTCTCGACGAAGACCGTGCAGCGCGACATCGACTACCTGCGCGACGAGCTCGAGGCGCCCATCGAATTTCGCCGCGAGGAGAATGGCTACGCGTACGGGCGCGAGGACTACGTGCTTCCGTTCCTGCCGGTCGACGGCCAGGACCTCTTCTCGATCGGCGTGGCCGCGCAGGTGCTGGCGCTGCTCGGAGGCACGCCGATCGCGCGCAGCCTGCGCTCCTGCTACGAGCGCCTCGCGCGACTGATGCCCCCGGCCGTCCGGCTGCGCCCGGAGGTCGTGCGCGAGAAGCTCGCGATGCGCAACGCCGCCTTCCGTCCCGTGCGCGAAGAGACGTGGCAGGCCGTCTCCGAGTCGCTCCAGAAGGGCATCGCCCTCTCGATCCGGTACCACCGGCCGGGCGAGGGCCCGGGCGATCCGCGCGTCATCCGTCCGTATGCGTTCATCCTCGCCGGACGCGACTGGATGGTCCTCGCCGAAGACCAGGCGCAGGGGCTCGTGAAGAATTTCTACCTTGCGCGCATCGAGGCCCCGAAGCTGACCCAGGACCGCTACGCGATCCCGAAGGACTTCGACGCCGAAAAGTTCTTTCGGAACACCTTCGGATTGTTCGTGGGAAAGGGCCGGGCCTTCCGGTTTCGCGTGCAGTTTGCGCCCGAGGTCTCCGACGAGATCCGGGAGATGGTCTGGCACCCGCAGCAGAAGATCGAGACCGGCACCGGCGGCGAGGCCATCCTCGAGCTGCCCGCCGAGTCCCTGCGCGAGGCCCGACGGTTCATCCTCGCCTACGGCCGGCATGCGACGGCCCTCTCGCCGCCGGAGCTCGTCGAGGATCTCCGCGAGGAGTTGTCCGCAATGGGCAAGCTCTACGGCGCCTCCCCGGCCGCGGGAAAAGCGCCCGCGGCCGCCGGAACCCGGAAGAAGCGGCAAGGGTCCACGCGTTCTCGTTGACGCCATGATGCGAACCGTCCTGCTGCGTCCGGCCGTCTTTGTTCTCGCCGCGCTGGCGGCGTCCTGCGGCCCGGCGACCGTGCGGCCCGCCTCGTACTCGGACCCCGCAACGCCATGCCCGGGCGGGCAGACACGGTGGAATCTGGAAATCCTCGACCGGCGCGCCGAACGCGAGGGCGCGGACAAGATGACGACGGCGATCCGCAACGGGATCCAGAGCTCCTTCACGGGGTGCCAGTGGTCGGCCTCGACGGAGGCGAGCGCCGGCACGATTACGATCGAGGTGCATCGCTTCGCCTCGGTGCGCGACGCCGAGGCCTGGGAAGCCGCCGCCGATTGGACGGTCCGCGCCACCAACGCCGGCGGACGCACGCTGACCGAGTTCGAGGCCAACGAGGAAGTTTCGCGCCTGAACTACCGGGGCTCCGACAACGAAAAGGAGTCCCTGACGCAGGCCTTCCAGGCGGCGCTCCAGAGGACGGTCAAGGGATTACAGGCGCTGCCGACGCTCGGCGGGCTGCGCACGGTGCCCGCAATCGACGTCGGGCGTCCTCGCAAGGAGACGGCCCCGCCGCCGGCGGGCTCGCGCCCGGGCGGTGCGTAAGCCGATGAATCCGGGGCGCTTGCGCGTAAATCGCGCTCCGATTTGGCCGCCCCGCGCGGCTGGAACGGGAATCGCAGCCTCGAGTCTGCCGGAGGTTTCCATGAAAAGGCCCCTGATCGTCGCCCTTTTTCTTTCGATGGCCCTCGCTCCCGCCGCGCGGGCGCAGAAGTCCGAGTCCCGCATCTACGAAATCTCGTCGATGCTCTCGGGAACCTTCGAGGGCGCGACGCCCGGCAATCACCTGCTTCTCAACCTGTCGTCGGTCACGCTCGAGCCGGCGCAGCCCTACGACCTCTTCCTCTCGGTGACGGGGACGTTCGAGAAGGACAACCTCAACCAGCGCGGCGTGATCCGCCTCGAGTCCCAGGGCAAGGACGTCTACTTCACGTACATCCCCCACTTCAATCCGACGGTCACCGCGCTGTCGCAGGACGCGGGCCGCTTCACGGAGCGCGAGCTCTCCTCGGCCTGCAGCTTCGTGATGAATCCGAAGGGCGACGGATTCGCCGGCAACACGCTCGGGTCGGCCACCTGCGCGCTCGCGATGCGCGGCGCGGTCGGGAAATGGAGCCTCGAGATCGAGCCGGGAATGATCCGCGTCCGGAACGTGGACAGCGGGGAGACGCTGCGCTGGAAGAAAACCGAGAGGTGATCCCGGCGCGGTTTACCGTTCGTCGGGGAGGTACTTCCGCGCGATCGTCTTGACCGGCTCCGAGAAGTCCCCCTTCAGGATCCAGCGCAGAAATCCCGGCTCCTCGCGGCCGAGATCCTTCAACGCGCGGCCCCTGTTCTTGCCGAAGTTGATCGTCGGCTCGCCATTGACGAGGCGAATCCGGCCCTCCGGATCGAGGTCCTGGTCGATGCCCGCGCAGAAGAGATCGTGGAGCTCGTTGACCGACCGCGGAAGCTCGACGTAGCGCTCGAGCTGCCCTTCGAGGACCCGAAGCGTCATCTCCGCGTCCGCGAGCGCTCCGTGCGCGCCGGCGTGCTCGGACTGGCAGTAGAAACGGGCGGCCGCGGCCAGGTGCCGCGGCTCGCGCGAGAAGAAGATCCGCTGCGCGTCGACGAGGCGCTTGTCCGAGATCTCGAACGCCACTCCCGCCCGCAGGAACTCGGCCCGCAGCACCGGCAGGTCGAAGCCGGCGATGTTGTAGCCCGCGAGGTCGCTGCCCGCGAGGAACGCCGCGAGCTCGGGCGCGAGCTCGCGGAAGCGCTTCTCCCCCGCCACGTCGGCGTCCGTGATGCCGTGAATCGCGGTCGACGCCGGCGGGATCGGGATCCCCGGGTTGATCCGCCGCAGCCACTGTTCGCGCCGGCCGTCCGGGTGGACCTTCAGGCACGCGATCTCGATGACGCGGTCCGCGCGGGGATTTGTTCCGGTCGTCTCGGTGTCGAAGACGATCAGCGGGCGCTCGAGCTTGAGCTGGGTTTCCAACATCGGGGCCGATCCTACTAGTAGTTCTCGGCGAACAGCCAGAAGAAGAGCTCGCCCACCCGATCCAGGATGCCGCGTTTGTTCCAATCCGCCAGGGTGAGGACGTCGCACCGGGCGAGATCCGCGAGGACCATCTTCTCCATCTCGCCGGCGAAGGCCCGGTCGTAGACCGCGATGTTGACCTCGGCGTTCTTCTTCATCGAACGGTTGACGAAGTTGATCGAGCCGACCGTCGTCCAGACCTGGTCCACCACCATGACCTTGTTGTGCATCATCGTCGGGCGGTATTCGTAGATCGCGACGCCGGCCTCGAGCAGATCGCCGTAGTGGTAGCGCGAGGCCAGGCGCACGTTGGGCGCGTCCGTGTGGGCGCCGGGCACGATCACCTTCACGTCCACGCCGCGCCGCGCCGCCTGCACGAGGCCCTCGCGGATCTGGCGGTCCGGCACGAAGTACGCGTTCTCGATCCAGATGCTGCGGCGGGCGGCCTGGATCGCCATGTAGAGCACGAGCTTCGACATCGAGATCGAGTCGGCGCGGGCGGCGGCGATCGCCTGCGCGAGCATCGAACCCGCGGGCGCGACCGCCGGGAACTGCCGGTCGCCGTTCAAGACCTCGCCCGTCGTGTGGACCCAGTCCTGCGCGAAGACGTGCTGCAGCTGGATGACCACCGGGCCTTCGACCCGGATCATCGTGTCCCTCCACTCGGAGGGATCGCGCGCGTCGCCCTTCCAGCGGTCGTCGATCGCGACGCCCCCGCAGAAACCGATCCTCCCGTCGATGGTCAGAATGCGCCGGTGGGTCCGGTTGCCGACGCGGTCGATCGAATAGATCCGCAGCGGCTTGTAGATGCGGACCCGGACGCCGGCTGCGGCGAGCCCGGACTCGAGGGGCCCGAGGTCCGATCCCCAGGCGTCCACGAGGAGCCGCACGTCGACGCCCGCTCGCGCGCGCTCCTCGAGCGCCTCCGCAAAGCGCGTCGCGATCGCGCCGTGGTCGAAAATGTAGATCTCGAGGTTGATCGACGCCCGCGCCGCGGCGATCGAGCCGAGCATCTCCGGGAAGATGCCGTCGCCGTTCTCGAGAAGGCGCGCCTGGTTGCCGGGGACCATCTCCGTGCCGAGCCCGTCGAGCGAACGGAGGAATTGAGGGCTGTCCACGCCGTACGCCGGGTCGTACTGGTAGACGGTGCGCTTTTCCGAGAAGATGTAGGTGCAGGCCGCAGTCGGGAGGAGCGCGCAGGCGATGACCGCCGCGAGCACCAGGGCGCGCCGCGCGCGGGTCCGGACCGCCGGCCGACCGCAATTAGTCGCCGCAGGCCCTCCCAGTCCGCTGACAATTCTCGTCATGGGCCCGTCACCCTCAATTCGTAATCGGTTGAAAACACACGTTTTCGCGAGTCGGCACGAGCTGGCCGCGCCCTTGCAATCTCAGTCTGGCGAGCAAAGGAACTTCTCAACCTCCTCCTTTCGCCCCCCGGGCGGCCCCACCCCGTCCCGGGGCCTTTTTTTATTCAGGCAACTCGCGGCACGGCGCGACGACGAGCGTCCACCCGGTCCGGCCCGTTCCGACGACTCTAAGCCAGATGGTAGTTTCCCGCCGTGCGCGTGCTGGCGGGAGACATCGGCGGGACGAAGACCGCGATCGCCACGATCGAGATCGGCGAAGGACGCCGCTGCCGGATCCTGCGCCAGGAGCGATACGCGAGCGCCGATTATCCGAGCCTCGAGGCCATCCTCCTGGAGTTCCTTTCCTCGGAGACGCGCCCTCCCGCCGCCGCGGGGTTCGGCGTCGCGGGCCCCGTTCGCGACGGCAAGTCGCGGATCACGAACCTGACGTGGCGCCTCGACGCCGCGAAGTTGTCGCGCCGGATCGGAATCGGACGCCTCGCGCTCGTCAACGACTTCGGCGCCAACGCGCGGGGCTTGCGCTACCTCGGCCCCCGCCAGGCCGCCACCCTGTGGCGCGGGCGCCCCGAAAAGGGCGGCCCCGTCGCAATTCTCGGCGCCGGCACCGGCCTCGGGCAGGCGGGCGTGCTGCCGGACGGGCCGCACGACGTCGTCGTGGCCTCGGAAGCGGGCCACGTGGACTTCGGCCCCCGCACCGAACAGGAGGAACGCCTCGTGGATTTCCTGCGCGCTCGCTTCGGACGGGCGACCCGCGAGCGCATCCTCTCGGGCAGCGGGCTCGAGCTCGTCTACGAATTCCTCGCGGCCGACGGCGCCGCGCGGCCGGATCGCGCGGTCGCCGCCGAACTCGCCGCGGCCGAAGACCGCGCAGCCGTCATCAGCCGTGTCGGCCTCGCGCGCAGGGATCCGCTGTCCCGCGCCGCGCTCGATCTCTTCGTCTCGATCTACGGCTCGGAGGCCGGCAACACGGCCCTGCAGTACCGCGCCACCGGGGGGGTGTATGTCGCCGGGGGCATCGCTCCGAAGATCCTTCCCGCGTTGAGGCGTCCGGCGTTCCTCCGGGCGCTCCATGACAAGGCGCCGATGCGGGAGTTGGTCGCGGGAATTCCCGTGCGCGTCGTGCTCGACCCGAACCTCGGGCTCTACGGAGCCGCGGCCGCCGCCCTGGCTACTTCAGGATGACCGAGACGACGCGGCCCTCTTCGACGAGGAGGACGCGGCCGATCTGGTTGTAGATCCATCGCACGCGCCGGGCCCCCTTGTCGCCGGGCTTGCGGTCCTCGTCCTCGATCTTGTCGGGATTGCCCAGCAGGTCGCGCACTTCTGCGACGGTCATCCCCTCGTGCAGCGTGCCGACCGCGGCCTCGGAGGTCTGCTCGCTGATCACGGCCGTCGCATCTCCGGTCAGGCGATTGCGCTCCGACGTCTTGACCGCCGCGCGCGAGCCCATGAGCGGGCTGACGATCGAATCGACGAGGCCGGACACCGTGGGCTGGTCCTTGTAGATCCAGTACGCGACGCCGACGACCACGGCGACCATCAAGAGCCTTCGAATGCGGCGTCCGGTCATGAGAAAGATTGTATGGCGTCTCGCGGCCCGCGGCGCCCCCGCTTCATCGGCGCCGCGTGGCGGAGGCTTCGGCGAGCGCGCGGTTGGCCCGGGCGACGAGCTCCTCGAGCTTGGCCCGGCAATACGCGCGGCGCTCGGCCGGAACCTCCCACACGACGTCGAACGGCGAGAAGACGGCGTCCTCGAGCGAGGGCTCCCCCTCGACCGCGCCGCGCGTCCATTCCTCGCGCAGCATGGCGCGCCGGGCGTAGCGAATCGCCTCGATGCTCGCGTCGTCGGTCGACGTGAGCCGGAAGCGCAGCGTCACCGTCGGCTCCTCGAGCAGCGCCGCGCTCGAGCCCGCCGAGTAGGTGCTGGACGCGGGCGCTTCCGCGACCTCGGAGAATCCAATGCGTCTGGCCATCGCACGTCTCCTGTGCGAAGCGCATGCCGCGACGGGGCACGCGCCGCAAGCCTCTCCTGTCAGAGCGACTTGCAGGCAGGAATGAGCGGGGAGGGCGCCGTGCGGGGGGCGGAAACTGTTACCGGCGGTAACGCGAGCGGGTCAGCGACCGCCCGCGCGCATCTCGGCGATGGCGCGATTGGCCCGCTCGACGAGGTCCGCGATCTTCTGGCGGCACCAGGCGGCCTGCGACGCGAGCGCGAACCACCGGATCTCGTGGCCCGCCAGCGACGGATCTTCCATGGAGGGCTCGTCCCACTCGAGGCCGCGGGTGCGCTCCTCGCGGATCATCGCGCGCCGGGCGTAGCGCAGGGCCTCCATCTCGTCGTCGGCGGCCAGGGCGATCTGAAACCGCAGCATCACGCGCCGCGACGGGTCGACGCGCAGGGCCACCGCGTCGCGCAGCTCGGCCCCGACCGAGGCCGGCTCGGTGCTCGTTTCGCGGAAGCGGATCGGCGCCGTCATTTGTTCGGGAGGCCCAATTCTACCGCACCGGCCGCCCCGGGCCGCACCCGATAGAGAGCCGCCCCGCGGTCGCGCCCGACGAGCTCGAGCCGGTCCTCGAGACCCCCGGGCAGCCCCTTCGGGCGGCGGTCCGAGCGGTACAGGACGCGGGTGACGCCCAGGGCGTCGAACCCCGCCCGCCAGGCCTCCGGATCCCGGCCCCAGGCGGCGGCGGGAAGGTAGTCCGAGCTCCAGGAAAGCTCCCCCGGACAGTAGAACCGGTCGTTCTCGCCGACGAAGAGCACGCGGTCACGAGCCGTGACATAGGGCCACAGGCGGTAGCCCGGAAGTTTGGCCGCGAGGAACTGCTCCCGCGAGAGCCTGCCCGCGGCCACCTTCCACTCGAGACCGCTCGACCCGAACTGGACCGGAAAGGCGGCCGCCGCGGCGAGAAGCGCGATCCCGGCTGCCGCGCCCCATGCGCCCGCAAACCGGCCCGTCAGCCGCCGCAGGCCCTCGGCACAGAAGACGGCGTACAGCGGGTAGATGGGGAAGAGATAGCGGATCGACGGCAGGTAGAAGAGCGACCACGGCAAGAGCCACGGGATGGCGGCGAGGCAGAAGAGCGCGACGCGGCGCGCGTCCCAGCCGGCCAGTCCGACCAGCAGGACGAGCACGAGGATCCCGTTGTAGCCGTCGCCGTTGGACTCGAAACGGCTCGAGTGGAAGACGAGATCGTACGGCAGCGCCGCGAGCGCCCGGAGCCGGACGCCCGGCGAGCGCGGCAGCGCGGCGGCGCCCGAGGCGGGCGAGGTCCGGAAGTAATGGCCGCTCTCGACGCGCTCGACGAATTCGGCGGGCGAGGCCGCGTAGGGCGCCGCGATGGAACCCGCGCGCAGCGAGCTCCAGGCGAGCCACGGACCGAGCGCCACCAGCGCGCATGCGAGCGCGCCGGCCGTTTGCCTCGCCGTCGCGCGCGGCCGCGCGCGCACGAACAGGATCAGCAGGGCGGGCAGGGCGCCGAGCGCGAAGACTTTCGTGGCGACGGCGCCCCCGAAGAGAAAGCCCGAGAGCCGCAGCCGGCCGCCACCGCCTCGGGCGCCCGCCAGCTCGGCCGCCGCGGCCGTCACCAGGAGCGCCGCCGGCCAGTCCACGTACGTCGCGCGCAGCTGCAGCATCGCCAGCGGAAACGCCGCGAACGCGAGCAGGACGAGCGCGGCCGAACCGTTCGCGCGCAGCCGGCGGGCCAGCGCGAGCGCCGCGCCGAAGACCGCGACGCCGACCGCGAACTGCAACAGCCGAACAACGCGCTCGTCCCCGTAGAAGAAGCCGAGGGACAGGTACGCGTCGTGATTGCGCCACAGCAGCGAGTGCGGCGTGAGATCGGGCCGTACGGCGACGCGGCCGAGGCGGGCGATGTCGCGCGCCTCCGGAAGGTGGTAGGCGAGCCCGTCCCACGACACGTCCGGCGACAGCGCTCCCGCCCAGGCCGCCAGCAGCGCCAGGGCCGCGAAGGCCAGCCACGCGGCTTCGATCCAGGCCGGAGCATCTCCGGACGGCAGCCGGCAGCTTCTCCGCAGGAGGCGTGCGAGCGCGCGCAGCCGCCGGAGCCGCGCGAGAACGACCGCGCCCAGGACCGCGGCGAGCGAGCCGGCAGACAGGATGCCGGCCTCCCCGAGCAGCAGCACGAGCAGCCCGACCGCGACACAGCCGGCCGCGAAGGACGACGAGAGACCGCCCTCCTCGGTCTCGACGCCGGTGAAAAGGCGCGCCATGAGGTCTCCGACCACGAAGGTCGCCGCCACGAGAACCGCCGTCACGCAAAAGGCCGCCGCGTTGCCCGATGCGGCCGTCATCGCCGCCGCGAGCAGGAGCCAGGCCCACACGGCCAGCCGAGGGTAGCGGCGCAGCCCGAGCGCGAAGAGCAGAAGCGCGAAGAGCGCGCCGGCCGTCGCCATCGCCACCGTGGCCGGCGAGTGCAGTCCCACGATCTTGTCGCGATAGGACCGCAGCAGGGGCAGCGCCCGCCACAGCAGCACGACGACCGCGAAGACGACGAGGCCGGCGCCCGGGCGCGAACCGGCGCGCGGCGGCCCGGACCGCTGTAAACCCGGCTCCATGCCTCTCGTCGAATCCCCTGGAGGCAAGATACATGAAGGCGGTGCGCCCACCCCGCCCGGCGCGCCGGGTCGCCAGCAGGACCGCCTCTCTCTCGCGCAACATCTACCGGCGGAAGCACGACGGGCAGACGCAGTAGCCCGACCCTCCCCCTCGATTCGCATGGCGCCCCGCTTCACGGCGGGCCTTTTTCTTGCGTCCTCCGGAAGTGATTCAATGCGCTCGTGACCCGGGCCGAAGTCTCCCTCCTGATGATCGCCGCCGGGGCGCTCCTGCTCGGAGTCACGCTCTGGGACGCCTTCGAGACCATGGTCCTCTCGCGCCGCGTCTCCCGCGGAACGCGCCTGACGACGCTCTTCTACCGCCTGAGCTGGCCGTCGTGGCGCGCCGTCGCGCGGCGCCTGCCGCGCGGCAACCGGCGCGAAAACTTCCTGATGGTCTACGGCCCCCTGTGGCTGCTGCTCGTGATCGCGCTGTGGGCCGTCAGCATGGTGCTCGCCTTCGGATTGATGCAGTGGGGCGCGGGCTCGCGCATGGCGTCGCCGGACGGCAGCGACAGCTTCCTGACCACGCTGTACATGAGCGGTACGACGCTCTTCACGCTCGGCCTCGGAGACGTCGTGCCGCACTCCGCGATGGGGCGATTCTTCACCGTGTTCGAATCCGGGATCGGTCTCGGCTTCCTCGCGCTCGTCATCGGCTACCTGCCCGTGCTGTCGCAGGCCTTCTCGCGGCGCGAAGCGGCGATCGCGCTGCTCGACGCGCGCGCCGGGTCTCCGCCGACGGCCCTCGAGATCCTGCGCCGGCACACGAGTGAAGACGGCGACGACGCGCTCGTCGAGCTGCTGCGGGACTGGGAGAAGTGGGCCGCGGAGCTGCTCGAGAGCCACGTCTCCTTCCCGGTGCTCGCCTTCTACCGCTCGCAGCACGACAACCAGTCCTGGGTCGCCGCGATGACTTCGGTACTCGACGCGAGCGCGCTGCTGCTTGCGGTCGTGGACACGGAGTGCCGGCGCCAGGCGCGCCTGACGTTCGCGATGGCGCGCCACGCCGTGGCCGACATGGCGCTCGTGCTCGACCGCAAGCCGATCGCCCCGAGTCCGGATCGACTGCCGCCGGCCGAGCTCATTCGACTTCGCGAGGCGCTGGCGGACGCGCGGATTCCGCTGCGTCCGTCCGCCGAAGCCGGACCGCGGCTCGCGGAGCTGCGGGCCATGTACGAGCCGAAGGTGTTCGCGCTGGGGGCCCTTCTCGAGATGCCCCTGCCCCCGTGGATCCCCCTGGCATCCCGGCGCGAAGACCGCGTCGCGCATTTCTGAGGCCCGCGCCGTGACGACGGAAGACCGCAGCCTCGAGCTCTCCCCGGGCGCCCTCCGCGGCCTGATCGAGGCCGCGACCGAACGCATCCTGGCGCACATCGCCTCGCTGCCCGACCAGCCCTCGCACGACTCGGAGGGCGGCCCCGCGCTCGCGCGCTCGCTCGCCGAGCCGATGCCGGAAACGGGCCGACCGGCCGAGGAGCTCTTCGAGCTGCTGTTCGAGCGCGTCATCCCGAAGAGCTTCAACACCGCGGGGCCGGGATACCTCGCGTACATCCCCGGCGGCGGCCTGCCGCACGCGGCGGTCGCGGACCTGATCGCCGACGCCGTCAACCGCTACGTCGGCGTCTTCGCCGCCGCTCCGGGGCTGGCGCAGATCGAGGCGAACGTCGTCCGCTGGTTCGCCGACCTCGCCGGGCTTCCGCGCGGGGCGGGCGGCATCCTGACGAGCGGCGGCTCGCTCGCCACGTTCTCCGCGCTCGCGGCCGCGCGCAGCGACCGGCTGCCCGAGAACTTCTTCACCGGGACCCTGTACGCCTCGGACCAGACGCACCACGCGCTCCAGAAGGCGGCGATGCTGGCCGGATTCCCGCCCGACAACGTCCGGGAGATCCCGACCGACGACGCCTGCCGGATGCGCGTGCCCGCGCTCGCGGAGGCGATCGCGGCGGACCGCGCCGCGGGCCGCACGCCCTTCTTCGTCGCGGGCAACGCCGGCACGACCAACACGGGCGCCGTCGACGATCTCGCGGCGCTCGCCGAGCTCTCCGCGCGCGAGCGGCTCTGGTTCCACGTGGACGGCGCGTACGGGGGATTCTTCCTCGCTGACCGCCGAGGGCCGCCGCCGGATGGCGGGCATCGAGCGCGCGGATTCCATCGTGCTCGACCCGCACAAGGGGCTCTTTCTTCCGTACGGGACCGGCGCCCTGCTCGTGCGCGACGTCGAGACGCTCCGACGCGCGCACGCGCTCTCGGCCGAATACCTGCCCTCGATGCAGGAGGACCCGGACCTCGTGGATTTCAACATGCTCTCGCCCGAGCTCTCGCGCGACTTCCGGGGGCTGCGCGTCTGGCTGCCCCTCAAGATGCACGGGATCGGCCCGTTCCGGGCGAACCTCGAAGAAAAGCTCGCGCTCGCCCGGCATGCCGCACGGGAGCTGTCCCGGATGCCGAACCTCGAGATCCTCGCCGAACCGCAGCTGTCGATCCTGGCCTTCCGCCTCGCGCCGCCCGGGCTCGACGCGCCCGCGCTCGACGATCTCAACCGCAGGCTGCTCGACCGCGTCAACGAGAAGAAGCGCATCTACCTGACGGGCACGCTGCTGCGCGGCCGCTTCGCCATCCGCATCTGCGTCCTGTCCTTTCGGACACATCGCGACCGGCTGGACGAAGGATTGGAAAACATCCGGGCCGCGGCGGCGGAGGTCGAAAAAAGTTGATGTTCTTCCGAACGCGAGCCTAGAATCCTCCAAACCATTCCCGAAAGGAGCGCGTGATGAAGAGGTCCCTGCTCGTCCTCGTAGTTCTCGCCGCTGCCGTTCCGGCCCTCGCCCAACGCGTCGTCGACAGCGACGGACGCGTCATCCAGGTCTTCCCGTACAAGGACCATCCGGCCATCCTCGAAGCGCCCGCAGCCCGGAACAACAACCTGACCAATCACGGCGGACCGACGATCACGTACGCGCACGTCGTCGAGATTTTCTGGGGTCCGTCGTGGGGCGCCGGCCAGAATCCCGGAGCCCTTGCCGCCGAGTTGATGGCCTTCTACGCTCAGTTCGGCACGACTCCGGAATACAACACGATCACCCAGTACTCGGGCATTCATCAGAACAACCTGACGAACGTCTACTGGATCGACGGCGTCAACCCCTCGGCGGTCGCCGTGACCGACGCGATGATCCAGGCCGAGGTCAAGAACTACATCACCCAGCATGGCGGCGCGATCGACGACAGCGCGATCTACGAGGTCTTCCTCCCGACCGGCTACTACTCCAAGCTCGGCAACGCGACTTCGTGCGGCGGCCCGCACCTCCAGTACTGCGCGTACCACAGCAACTTCTCCTACACCGGCCACGACGTGAAGTACGCCTCGATGCCCCAGCCGAGCTGCAGCGGCTGCCAGTGGACCGGGTGGACGACCGCTCAGAACTTCGAGCACTTCGGCACGCACGAGACCCGCGAGGCCGTGACCGACGCCGACGGCACCGCGTGGTACGACCGCAGCGGCAACGAGGCCGACGACAAGTGCGCCTGGTCCCCTGCTCCGTTCATCGGCACGGGCGGCTACGGATACCAGTGGGAGTGGTCCAACGCCGACCGCGGGTGCGTCAAGACGAAGTAGCGGGTTTCTCCGGACCGAAACGAGAGCCCCGGGCGACCGGGGCTTTCTCTTTTCGGGAGATGATCACGCCATGACACCCGCACCCATCAAGCCGCCCGTCGCCTTCACGGCCCTCGCGGCCATCGATGTCCGCGTCGGCACGATCGAGCGCGTCGAGGAAGTCTCGAAATCCGACAAGCTCCTGCGGCTGACCGTCAACTTCGGCGACCATACGCGGACGATCCTCTCCGGGATGAAGCAGGAGCGCCCCCGTCCGGAAGAGCTCGTCGGCGTCCAGACCCTCTTCGTCGTCAACCTCGAGCCGCGCAGGATGATGGGCGAAGTCTCGGAAGGTATGCTCTTCGACCTCGGCTACGCCGACGGTATCGCGCCGGCGCTCGCCATCCCGGAGCGGCCCGTCCCCGACGGCACGCGGGCCGGCTGAAACTCTTGCATGAAGGGAGGCTTTCGATGACCCGTCTTCTTCGACTCCTGTCCGCGGCCGCCGTCCTGCTTCTCTTCGCCGCCCCGGCATTCTCCTCTCCGCCGGTCCAGCGCCCCACGAAGCAGTACACGATCGAGCAGTTCATGGAGACCGTCTCGATCAGCGGGGCGGCCTTCACGGCCGACGAGAAGCAGCTGCTCTTTTCCTCCAACAAGACGGGCATCTTCAACGTCAACGCGGTTCCAGTGGCGGGCGGCGCCGCCGCGCCGTTGACCGACTCGGCCGTGGACTCGACGTTCATCGTCTCCGCGTTCCCCTTCGACGCGCGCTTCCTGTACACCCATGACCAGGGCGGCAACGAGAAGAATCACCTCTACGTCAAGGCGCCCGGCGGCAAGGAGCAGGATCTGACGCCAGGCGAGAAGCTCAAGGCGATCTTCGCGGGCTGGACGCACGACGGCGCCGGGTTCTACGTCCGGACCAACGAACGCGACGAGCGCTACTTCGACCTGTACCTCCACGATGCGAAGACCTATGCGCGACGGCTCGTGTACCAGGACGAAGCGGGGTACGACCTCGGCGCGATCTCGGACGACGGCAAGTGGCTCGCGTTTCAGAAGGCCAACTCGACCGCCGACAGCGACATGTACCTCTGGAGCTCCGCGACGAAGGAAATGAAGCTCCTTTCGAAGCACGAAGGCGTGGCTTCGTACGAACCCGCGGCCTTCGACCCCGCCTCGCGCTGGCTCTACTACCTGACCAACGACGGCGGGGAGTTCACGCGCGTGCGGCGATGGGAGCTCGCGACCGGCAGGACCGAAGACGTCGAGAAGTCCGACTGGGACGTCGTGTGGACCTTCTTCTCCTGGGGCGGCAAGTACCGCGTTTCGGGGGTGAACCAGGACGGGCGCACGGCGCTCAGGGTCTACGACGGCAAGACCGGGGCGGAAGTCTCGCTGCCGGCATTTCCCTCCGGCGAGATCTCTTCGGTGCGCGTCTCGCGCAGCGAGACGAAGCTCGCCTTCGAGCTCGACGGCGACCGCGGTCCGAACAACCTCTACGTGTACGAGTTCGGAGCGAAGGCGCCGATGCGCCTGACGGACACCATGTCGAAGGACGTCGACCCGGCCGATCTCGTCGAGGCCGAAGTCGTGCGCTTCCCCTCCTTCGACGGGATGCAGATCCCGAACATCTTCTACAAGCCCTACCAGGCGACGCCGCTCGCGAAGGCGCCCGCGCTCGTCTGGGTGCACGGCGGGCCGGGCGGCCAGACGCGCCGACAGTACAGTGCTCCGATCCAGTACCTCGTCAACCATGGCTACGTGATCCTGGGGATCAACAACCGCGGCAGCTCCGGCTACGGCAAGTCCTTCAACACGGCCGACGACCACAAACACGGGCGCGAACCGCTGTGGGACTGCGTCGCGGCCAGGAAGTACCTGCAGAGCCTCGGGTACGTCGACGCCGACCGCATCGGAATCATCGGCGGCAGCTACGGCGGATACATGGTCCTCGCGGCCCTCGCCTTCCAGCCCGAACAGTTCGCCGTGGGCGTCGACATTTTCGGGGTCGCCAACTGGATCCGGACCCTCGAGTCGATCCCGAAGTACTGGGAGTCCCAGCGCCAGGCGCTCTACAAGGAGATCGGGGACCCCGAGAAGGACCGCGAATTCCTGAAGGAGACCTCGCCGCTCTTCCACGCGGACAAGATCCGCAAGCCGCTCATCGTCGTGCAGGGCGCCAACGACCCGCGCGTCATCAAGCCGGAGTCCGACGACATCGTCGCGGCCGTGAAGAAGAGCGGCGTGCCGGTCGAATACGTGATCTTCCCCGACGAGGGGCACGGGTTCACGAAAAAGAAGAACCAGATCGAGGCGTGGAGCGCGATCCGCGTCTTCCTGGACAGGTATCTGAAGGGTGCGCCGGCGACGAAGACGGCGGGCGGCTAGACCAGCACTCGGGCCGCGCGGGCGTTCCTGCCCGGCGCGTACGCCGCCCACGCGCGGGCGAGGCGCTCGACGCCCTCCTTCATGGGCCCGGCCTCGAGCACGTACGGGATCCGGAGGTGGTCGCCGCAACCGCCGCCCGGCGACGCGAGCGTTCCCGGAACCACGGCCACGCCATGCCGCAGCGCGACCTGCGCGAACGCGTTCGCGTCGCCCTGCGGCAGCTTCACCCAGAGCGAGAGCCCTCCGGCCGGAGCGTCCCACGTCCAGGTCGGCAGATGGCGCTCGAGCAGCTTCGTCAACCGGTCGAGCCGCTCGCGCATCTCGCGCCGCCGGGCCTGCCGCACGTGCTCGGCCTCGGCGATCAGGCGCACCGCGCCGAGCTGGCCGACGAGCGAGCCGCCGAGGTCGGCCATGATCTTGAGCCGCGTGATCCGCGCGAGCAGCTCCTCCGGCGCGCGGATCCAGCCGATGCGCAGGCCTCCCCAGAACAGCTTCGAGAGCGAGCCGATCGTCAGGACCGGGGCCGCGGCATCGAACGCCGCGATCGGGGCGGGTGGTTTGCCCCCGAGCGAGAGGTCTGCGAGCGTGTTGTCCTCGAGGATGGGGATGCGCATCTCCTTCGAGAGACGGGCGAGGGCGCGCCGGCAGGGTTCGGGCATCACCGCTCCGGTCGGATTGTGAAAGGTCGGCATGAGGTAGATCAGCCGCGGTGCAACGCGCCGGACGAGTTCCCGCACGCGCGCCACCCACGCCGCGTCGCCGCCCACGGGCACGGCGGCCAGCTGCGCTCCGAGCCCGGTGAAGATGTCGATGGACCCGAGATACGTGGGGTCCTCCACGATCACCGTGTCGCCGCGCTCGAGAAACAGGGCGCCCGCCAGGCCGATGGCCTGCTGCGCGCCGTGGGTCACCATCACCTGCTCTTCCGTCGTCGCGACGCCCCACCCGGTCAGGTGGCGCGCGATCGACGCGCGCAGGGCGGGCAACCCCATCGGCAGGTATCCCGGCCCGCGCGCGAGCTCGCGGACCGCCTTCTCGTCCACGCGGGCGAGCTCGCCCGCCAGCAGCTCCGGCGCCGGAAGGTGCGCGCCGAGAAACTCGATCGTGTCGCCCGGGCCGTCCACCAGGCTGCGGTAGACGGGGTGCCGCCGGAAAGACCCCGACGGATCCTCGCGCAGGCGCAGGCCCGGTCCGCGCGAGAGCGCGCCGCGCACGCGGGTTCCGCTGCCGCGGCGGCTCTCGACGCGCTCCTGCCCCCGCAGCTCTTCGTACGCCGAGACGACGGTCGTCCTCGAAACCGCCAGCGCCCCGGCCAGCACGCGCTCGGCCGGCAGCCGGGTTCCGGGCTCGATCTCGCCGCGCTCGATGGCCGCGGCAATCGCGCGGGCGAGGCGCCGATAGACGGGCCCCTCTCCCTTGGACCACTTGCCGAGAGCGCCGACCAGAACCGCGGGCGTCACGGAGCGTCAGTCCAATTGCGCCGCAGGTGGCTATTGATTCGCCGGATCGGAAAGTCCATCGTGAGGGCCAATTGAAGCACAATGGCAATGTGGACTTTAAAAGTGGACTGGTCAACGCACACTCCCGAAGGAGGCCGAAAATGGCTCTTCCGCACAATGCGTTTTTTCGAGGCCGCGTCGTCCCCTACGCCGAAGCCCGGATCGGCCTGCTCACGCACGGACTGAACTACGGCACCGGCGTCTTCGGCGGGCTCCGCGGGTACTGGAACGCGGACGAGGCCGAGCTCTTCGTCTTCCGGCCGCACGATCATTTCCGCCGGTTCCTCGAGTCGGCGCGCCTGCTCGACATGACCCTGCCGCATACGGCCGAAACGCTGACGGAAGCCCTCGTCGGACTCATTCGGACAGAGCTGCTCCGCGAGGACTGCTACGCGCGGCCGCTCGCGTTCTACGCCGACGAGGCGATCGGCGTGCGCCTGCATAATCTGACGCCCGAGGTCTCGATCGTCGCGATGCCTTACGGCCGGTACCTCGAGAACGAGGAGGGCATCCACGCCACCATCTCGTCCTGGCGCCGCGTCGACGACAACATGATCCCGCCCCGCGGAAAGATCACGGGCTCGTACGTCAACTCGGCATTCGCGAAGACCGACGCACAGCGGGCCGGCTTCGACGAGGCCATCGTCCTGAACGCCGACGGGCACATCTCCGAGGGCTCGGCCGAGAACTTCTTCCTCCTGAAGAACGGAACGGCCATCACCCCGCCCGTCACCGACAACATCCTCGAGGGCGTCACGCGGCGCACGATCCTGGAGCTCCTCCGCGACAGGCTCGGCGTCCCTGTCGTCGAGCGCTCGATCGACCGCACCGAGCTCACGCTCGCCGACGAGGCCTTCTTCTGCGGCACCGGCGTCCAGATCGCCGCCATCACGCGCGTGGACCACCGCCCCATCGGCCCCGGCCGCATGGGCCCCATCGTCTCGTCCCTCCGCTCCCTCTACTTCGACGTCGTCCGCGGCAAGAACCCCTCGTATCGCCACTGGTGCCACCCCGTTTACGGCGAAGCGGCCCCCGACCAGAGCGCCGTCCCGCTGGTGTCTCGCACCACCGCCCCAAATCGCTCGCGGCGCGGATAGTCTCCCGACCGCAGGGAGGGAGGAGGTCCGCGCCGCGGGAGCGGACGCGGAGCGGAGGGGCCAGGCGTCCGGTCGAGCCCGCACCCCGGCGAGCCGGACGCCGGTGCGCCGCAGGCGCAGACCCCGGAGCGCAGCGGCCGCGACGATTAAGGGTTGCGCGCGGCAAGAAGAATCCGTTAACCTCCAAAACGGTGGCAGTCCATCGATCCACGGTAGGTTTGTTCTGGTGCCATCCGCTGGTTCTGCCGCAGTTCGAGCAGCTGATCTCCGATGGCGGTCATCGGCTACTGGCACGGCGGCTCGAGGCCAACCGGATACCGGACTTCGAGAACCTCTCGGTTCCGAGAGCTTCGGTGTACATCGTCGAGGCCCACCCCCAGCTGCCCGTGACCGAGTCCGTCGTGACCGGCATCCACGCCCGCCAGTCGACCGCTCGCATCCTCGTCCTGGGCGAACGGTTCAGCGATCCGACGGCCTTTGCCCTTCTGCGCCTCGGGGTCAAGGGCCTGCTGACCTACGACGAGGCCATGCGGACGCTGCCGCGGGCCATCCAGACCGTGGGAGATTCGGGCCTGTGGATCGGCCGCGCACAGCTGTCGCGGTTCGTCGACTCCGCCCTCTGCACCGTGCCCCTGCGGGTTTACGCCACGGGGTACGAGGGACTGACCCGCCGCGAGCGCCAGGTCCTCGAGGCCGTCCTCGACAATCTCTCCAACAAGGAGATCGCCCGGCGCCTCCAGATGTCGGAGCGGACAGCGAAGTTCCACGTCTCGAACCTGCTCGTCAAGCACGGCGTGCGCCGCCGCGCGGACCTGCTCTTCCGGGCCCTGCGCAACTCCGTCCCCCGGCGGCCCGAGGGCCCGGGCGGTTCCGTTTCGGTCTCCGCGGCCTGAGCGGCCGCCTTTTCGGCCCCCTTCCCCATAAACCCCGCGCCGACTTCGACGTACTGACCTCCAGTTCTCAATAGGAGGTCAAATGAAGAGGAGTTCCGTCCTCGTTTTTGCAGGCTTCGTCCTTGCCACCGGTTCCGCCCTGGCCCAGGCGACCCTCACTCTGCCCGACGCCAGCCCCGCCGCCACCGTCAGCCAGACGATCGGCATGACGAACCTCACGATCGACTATCACCGGCCGGCGGTGAACAAGCGCAAGATCTGGGGCGAGCTCGTCCCCTATGGGGACGTCTGGCGCGCCGGCGCAAACATGAACACCACGTTCACGGCCTCCTCCGCCTTCACGGTCGGCGGCAAGACGCTCCCGGCCGGCACCTACGGCCTCCACATGATCCCGACCGACAAGGACTGGACCGTCATCTTCAGCAACATGCACGTCGCCTGGGGCAGCTTCAGTTATGACCAGAAGGAAGACGCGGTGCGCTTCCCGGTGACGCCGAAGCCCGCCGACTTCGAAGAGCGCCTCGAGTACCGCTTCGAGGACCCGACCGACAACTCGGCCACCGTCGTGCTGCAGTGGGACAAGCTCGCCGTTTCGTTCCCGATCACGGTCGACTCCAAGGCCGTCGTCTTCGCGAGCATCGAGGGCCAGATGCGCGGTCTGCCGCGCTTCGGCTGGCAGGGCTGGAACCAGGCGGCCAACTGGTGCCTGCGCAACGACTACAAGCTGGACCAGGGCCTCGCGTGGGCCGACCACTCGATCGGGATGAACTCGAACTTCCAGAACCTCCGGACCAAGGCCGCGATCCTCGAGAAGCAAGGCGCCGATCCGAAGGAAGTCGAGGCGCTGCGCGCGCAAGCCATGAAGGTGGCGACCGAGAACGACGTCAACCTGCTCGGCTACCAGCTCATGGGCGAGAAAAAAACCGCCGAAGCGATCGCCCTGTTCCGCAAGAACATCAAGGACCATCCGACTTCCTGGAACACGTACGACAGCCTCGGCGAGGCGCTCGCGACGACGGGCGACAAGAAGGGCGCCATCGAGTACTACGGCAAGGCCCTCGCCATGACGACCGACCCGGTGCAGAAGAAGCGGATCAACGACATCCTGGCCAAGCTCAAGGCCTAACAAGTAGGGCGAAACCTCGGGGCGGCCCGCGCGTAGACCGGTGCATGAAGCACCGCTCGAAGTCTGCGCTCGGGGCCGCCCTGTCACTTTTTCTCCTGTTCGCCGCCTCGGCCGGCGCGCAGGCCCCGTCCCCGCCCGACACGCCGCAGGGCCGCCGGATCGCGGCGCTCATCGCGGCCTTCGAAACCGGCACGCCCGACGCGATCCGGGCCTTCGTCACGGGCAACTTCGCCGCGTCCGCACAGAAGGAGGTCCCGCTCGATCAGCGCGTCCAGCGCCTCGGAGGGATCGCGAGGGAGGTCGGGCCGATCGCCTTCCAGCAGATGCTGCCGTCGCAGGCGCCGGAGATCAAGTTCCTCGCGCGGGCAAAGAGGACTCAGGAGTGGTTCGAGATCGGAATGATGCTCGCGCCGGCGCCCGACTTCGGGATCCTGGGATGGAAGATCGACGATTCGGCGGCCCCGGGCGCCGCCCCCGAGACGCGCAAGGGCTCGGACGCCGAGGTTGCTGCGGCGGCGGACGCCCTCCTCTCCGCCGACCGCGCCGAGAACTCCTTCTCGGGCGTCGTGCTGATCGCGAAGGACGGAAAGCCGTTCTTCCACAAGGCATACGGCCTGGCCAACCGCGACTTCGGCGTGCCCAACGGCCTGGGCACGAAGTTCAACCTCGGCTCGATCAACAAGGTCTTCACGCAGGTCGCGATCGCCCAGCTCGCCGAACAGGGCAAGCTCGCGCTCTCCGACACGATCCGCAAGCGGCTGCCCGACTACCCGTCGCCCGTCGCCGACAGGATCACCATCCAGCAGCTCGTGACTATGACGTCGGGTCTCGGAGACTTCTTCGGCGAACGCTACGACGCGACGCCGAAGGCGAAGTTTCGGACGCTCGCCGACTTCCTGCCGATGTTCGTGAACGAGCCGCTCCTCTTCGAGCCGGGCACCTCCCGCAGCTACTCGAACGCGGGCTACATCGTGCTCGGCCTGATCATCGAAAAGGTCTCGGGAGAGAGCTACTACGACTACGTGCGCAAGCACGTCTTCCTTCCCGCGGGCATGAAGGACACCGACGCGTACATGCAGGACGCGATCGTCCCGAACCGCGCCCTCGGCTACACCCGCGAGAGCGAGGACAGGAAACCGCAGCCCGGTCCCGGGCGGACCAACGTCTACACGCTGCCCGCGCACTCGAGCTCCGCCGGCGGCGGCTACTCGACGGCGCCGGACCTGCTCGCCTTCGACGCCGCGATGCGCGCCGACAAGCTGCTGTCGCCCGCGTGGACCGGCTGGTACTTCTCCGACAAGTCGAAGGCCCCCGCCGCAGGCGCCGCGCCGCGCAGGCACTCCGGCGGCTCCGGCTTTGCCGGCGGCTCGCCGGGCGTCAACGGCGTCATCGAGACCGACCTCGACACCGGATACTCCATCGTCGTGCTCTCGAACGACGACCCGCCCTCGGCCGAGACCGTGGCGAAGAAGATCCGCCAGTGGCTGGGATTGAACTGATCTCGATTTTCGTGCCGTAGGGGCGGCCCTTGCGGCCGCCCGGCGAGATGACGCGGCCGCAACGCGCGCTCACACCCTCCGCTTCAGGAGCATCAGCGTCCACAGGTAAACGCCGTACGCGGCGAGGCCGAACGCGATGGCGCCCATCAGCGCGGGCCCGAAGGCGGCGTGCGAGAAGGTCTGCAGCGCGCCGCCCATCGACCGCACGCGGTCGGGATCGCCCTCGATGGCCGCGCGGCAGATGAAGTAGCCGAGCACGCACAGGACGATCCCCCGCGCGACGCGACCGAAGCGGGCGATCCCGGAAAGGATGCGCACGAGCCGCCGGGGCAGCAGATCCTTGCGAAACGGCAGGCCGCCCCACACCCCCTGCCACGCCTCCCAGACGCCTCCCCCGGCGACCGCGACACCGACCAGTCCCAGGACCGCGGCCCCCCAGGATTCGCCGAGGAGCCACGAGATGCCGGTCCTTTGGAAGGAATCGCCACCCCCTTTTTTGACGTGAAAGAGCAGCCGCGCGGCCGCCCAGGCTAGCAGGGCGTAGCCGATTCCGTTCACGGCCAGCCCGAGGCGGTAGAGGCCCTTGCGCTTCTTCCAGGCCGCCTCGGCGAGGTGGATGACCGCGATCGCCGCCAGGCCCGCGACGACCGCCCCGAGCAGAAGGTCCCCGTAGGGCTGCGCCGCCAGCAAGCGCAGCGCGCCCGGGATCCCGGCCTCCCTGCGCCGGGTCCCCAGTAGCGCCACGCGCGCGGACACGATCCCGAGCGCGACGTAGATCGCTCCCGTCGCCCCGAGGCCCGCCCGGATCGAGAGGTTGCGCAGCATGGTCGCATGATCCACGTTCGGCGCCCCGCCGGGCAACCCGAATCTCCCCCGGGGTTGCGGTAGACTCCCGCGGCCCTTTTCGAGGGCAAGAAAGGAATCGAACACCCATGACAAAGACGACGACCCGGCTTCTCACGACCGCATTCGCCGCCGCCCTCTTCGCGGCCCCGGCGTTTGCGGACGATCCGAAGCCCACACCGGCGCCCGAGGCGGCCAAGAAAAGCGAGGGCAAGATGACCAAGACCCCGAGCGGCCTGCAGTACGAGGACACCAAGGTCGGCACCGGCGCGTCGCCCCAGAAGGGCCAGACGTGCGTCATGAACTACACCGGCTGGCTCTGGGAAAACGGCGTCAAGGGCAAGAAGTTCGACAGCTCCCTCGACCGCGGCACGCCGTTCTCGTTTCCGATCGGCCAGGGACGGGTGATCAAGGGATGGGACGAGGGCGTGGCGACCATGAAGGTCGGCGGCCAGCGCGTCCTCCTGATCCCGCCCGATCTCGGATACGGCTCGCGCGGCGCGGGCGGCGTCATTCCGCCCAACGCGACCCTGATCTTCGAGGTCGAGTTGCTCGAGGTCAAGTAACCGCCTTTCTCCTCCCGTCTCGGACAATCCGGCGGAGTCGCACTCGTGCGGCTCCGCCTTTTTTTGTCAGTTGCCCGAAGGGACAGGCGTTGCTGCGAAGGCCACATCGCTGTGCCTTCAAGGGTTAGGCAACCGCCCTGCCGGCGGCATGGAAGCTGCTACAATTTCAACAAAAGAAAGAGGATATGGTCGAACTGCCGGCGTCCGGTGGCCGTCGCGGGCCGTCGTTGACCCTTCGGGGCGATGGCCGGAGGCACATCTGATGAGCACCCCGGCGCCCTTCCTCTCGCGGCACCTCGGCGACTACCTGCTGGTTGCCCAGCTCTCCGAGGACTCCCTCGGCACCGTCTTCCGCGCTCTGTACGCGGCCGACGAGCGACGCTTCGTGCGCCTGCGCGTCCTGCAGTCCGAAGAGCTCGACGCCGCGAGCGTATTGCTCACGGTCAGGGAGAACCGACTGCGCGACGCGGCGCTCTGCCACGACGCGATCGTGGTGCGTCCGGAACTCGACGTCGTGGACGGAATTCCGTTCATGACCTGGGACGAGACCGCCGGCTGGACGCTCGACACGATGCTCGCCCGCGTGCGGGCATTCGGAATCCGCATCCCGGCCGAGTATGCGCTGCTGATCGCCGAACGCCTCGCGGCCGCGTTGGAACACGCGCACCAGTCGGTCGCAGCCGGTCGGCCGGCCGAGCACGGCATTCTCTGGCCGGGCTTCGTCTCCATCTCGCACGACGCCGCCGTGCGCGTGGGCGGCTTCGGCATTTCCGGCGCGATTCTTCCTTCGCTCGGAGGCTCCCGCATGACGGCCGAGATCGCGCCCTACGTGGCGCCGGAAGTGCGCTGCGGCGGGCCCGTGACGCCCCAGGCCGACGTCTACTCGCTCGGCGCAATCCTCATGGAGCTCATGACCGGGCGCCGCCCCTCGCTCGACACCCCGTCGGCGGAGCTGCGCGCCGGCGATCCGCGCTCCGACGAGCTCGGCATGTTCCTGCGCCGCTGCCTCGCCGAACCGGCCGAGCGGTTTGCCTCCGCCACAGAGACGCACCGCGCGCTCCAGCAGATGGTGACGGGCAATCCGTTCTCGCTCTTCACCGCGAACCTCGCGCTCTTTCTCTACAAGCTCCTCAATCCCGAGAGCCAGAGCGTGGCGCCGTCCTCGGACTGGGAGTCGACGAGCCCGGTCGTCATCGAGACGAAGACGCGGCGTGGCGATGCCACGGCGGGCCGCGCGAACGCCACGGAGCCGCGCCGGCGCCGCGGTGACCTCGACCCGGTCGAGGAAGCGGCCATCGTGCGCGCCCCGCTGCCGGCAGTCGTTGCGCCGGTCGCCATCGTCCCCGACCCGGCCGACTTCGCGCCCGCTCCCCTCTCGATCCAGGAGCACGCCGCGGTGCTGATGGAAGCGATCGCGCCTGCGCCGCCCGCAACCGGGGAAGCCGATCGGGTCGCCGCGCCCGCGGAGTCTCCGGTTCCCCTTCCGATGTCCTGGAGGCGGCCGGCCCTGGCCCTGGCCGCCGCGGCCGGAGTGACCGCCGGAGTTTTCCTGCTCGCCGATCGCCTCGACTCCCGCGTGCGCCCCGCGGACCCCGCCCCCGCGGCCGTCGCAGACATCGAAAGTGCGGCGCCCTCGTCCCCCGCACCCCAGTCGCTCACGGCGCTGGCGACCGTCGAAGCGCCCGGCCGCGTCGAACCGGCGTCGACCCATTCGGCTTCCGCCGCCCGGCCCGCGAAAAAGATCCATCCCGAGCTCAAGCAGCCCGCCGAGGACCTGCGGTACAAGGCCGCGCTCGCGCGCATCGAAGCGGACCGGGTCAACGCGCGCGAGAGGGCGTCGGACATCTTCGGGGAGGGCGAGCAGAGCGAGAAGGACGGCGCGCGCTACCTGCGCGAGCGCGATTACGACGCGGCACGAACGGCCTTCAGCCGCGCGGCGCAACTCTTCGAGAAGGCGCAGGAAGTCAGCTTCCAGGAGCGCGTCCGCGACACCAGCCTTTCCGCCAACCCCTGATTCCCAGTCAAGTTAGGATTGCCTCCGCTCCGGCCGGGAACGGCCGGGAGCACATCGCTGTTCAAGGATGGTGGGAATGCACAGGATCGAGCCCGCGCGCCTGAAACCAGGCGCCACACATGACACGCTGCCGGCCCCCCGGCCCTCCGACACCGCCGCCGCTTCGGACCGCGCCGCGCCGGCGATTCGCGGCAGGGCGCTCATCTTCTGGGACCCGAAGAATCCCGGCCGCAAGCTCGACGCGATCGACACCGACCAGATCACCCCGGCCGCCGACTGCGTCTCCGAGAGCCTCGAAACCCTCGACGAGCGCTGGAAGGCCGGATCCTTCCGCCACCTCATGCCCGACTTCCGGGCCCGCGTCCACCGCGGCGAGAACTTCCTGATCGCGGGCGAGCGCTTCGCCATCGGATCCTCGCGCGAGATGAGCCCGGCGGGTTTGAAGGGCGTCGCCGAAGAGAAAGACCTCGAGCTCGTCGTCGTCTGCAGCCACGGCATGGGCGACATCTTCCGGCGCAACGCCTTCAACCTCGGGCTTCACGTCGTGCAGTGCCCCGAAGCGGTCGAAGATGCAAGGGACGGCGACGCGTTCTCCTTCGACCCTGCAACCCGGCGTCTGACCAATGAGACGCAGGGCAAGAGCTACACGCCCGTCCCCCTCTCGACCAAGGAGGAGGAGATCCGCTCGAGCGGCGGCATCTTCGCCGTCGGCCGGCGGGAGTTCCGCAAATCGGTCAAGGCCCTTCCCGAGGTGAGGTGGCCGGAGTCCGAGCTGGCGCGGCGCATGACGACGACCGAGCAGATCGTCTGGGCGCACCGCGTGGACAAGGACGCCGTGGTGCAGCCCGGCGCGACCCTGCGCGTGTACGCGGACCTGCTGCCCGCCTCCGACGGGACCGCGCCCTTCTCGATCCACACGTTCAACCAGATCACCGGCGGAAACGCGATCCATCCTCGCCAGGCCGCGATCGCCAACGACCACTTCGTGTTCACGGGCCGCGAGGACGACGACCGCCAGACCGCGATCGGCCGCGAGTTCGCCCGCCTTCACGGGTTGAAGAAGCCCTACTACGCCGACCCCGGCGACGGCATCTTCCATTTCTACTTCCCCGAGCAGGGCCTCGTGATGCCGGGCCAGTTCATCCCGGGCGCGGACTCGCACAGCCGCGCCTACGGCGCCTACGGGGCCGTGGGCTTCGGCGTGGGTTCGACGACGCTCGGCTTCGGCTGGTCGACCGGCTACATCTACTTCACGCTCGCGAGGCAGCGCCGCGTGATCCTCTCCGGCAAGCTGCAGCCATGGGTCTCGGGCAAGGACATCGTGCTCGAGCTGCTGCGCCGGTGGGGCGCGAAGCAGTCGCAGGGCATGTCGGTCGAGTTCGTCGACGCCGACAAGCAGCTGCCGATCGCCTTCCGCAACACGATCGCAAACATGATGGCGGAGGCGGAGGCGTTGAACGGCATTTTCGCCGCGGACGACATCACCGAGGACTGGTACAGAGCCAAGGGCATCACGGACCTGCCGTATCCGCGGATCGCCCCGGGGACCGACGCGGTCTTTGCGATCGACGAGACGCTCGCGCTCTCGGAAATCGCGCCGATGATCGCCAAGCCCTTTGCGCCCGGCAACGCGTTCCTCGCGGAGGATGTCGCGCGCGAAAGGCTGACCTTCGACAAGGCCATGATCGGTTCCTGCACCAACGGCGGCTACGACGATTTGCTCTCGGCCGCGCTCGTGCTGCACGCGGCGCGCGAGCTCGGCTTCAAGAAGGTCGCGCGCACGTTCACGATCTTTCCGGGCTCGGGCGGCGTCGGACGGCAGATCGAGAAGCCCGATCCGCGTCTCGGGGGCGAGTCGATCGCCGAGATCTTCCGGGGCGTCGGCGGTGAGATCCGCCAGTCCTGGTGCGGCCCGTGCTTCGGCCAGGGCCCGGACGCCCTCGCTCCCGGTCAGCGCGCCATCACGTCGTTCAACCGGAACTGGCAGAACCGCATGGGCTATGGCGGGGAAGGATTCCTTGCGAGCCCCGCCGTCGTCGCCGCATCGGCGCTGGCCGGCTACATGGCTCCTCCTGGAGAGCTCGGTCTCGCGTGGCGGCCCGAGCGGTTCGGGGTCTAATTGCCCGACAGGATCGGGCTGTACGGTCCGATCAGCCTGCGCCGCCACCACGCCCCGGTGCGTCGGCGCTCGACCGAGTCCGTGAACCGGTAGTCGTACGTCCTCGCGCGCACGTAGCGCGGCGGATGATCCGGAAAGGGATTCGCGGCCAGCAGGCCCACGACCTCGGGCGATCCCTCGAGCAGGCGCCCGAGAAACTGGACGAGCCACGGATTCTCCTCGAGGCTCCCGAGGGCGGCGAACCACATCTGCCAGTCCAGGCGGGGCTGATGCGGCGCGACGAAACGCGGGCGCGCCGAGACGTCTCCCGGCTTCCACCGGAACGTGTAGGGCCGCCAGTCGGCGCCGTCGTCGCTGCCCTCGATCAGGATTTCGGGCCGCTCGGTCGTCATCACCATGAAGAGGCCGTAGGTATTGAAGCTGCGAAAGGCGCCGAGCCACCGCACGGCCCCGACCACCGTCTTCGGGAGCACGAGCGAGCGGTCGAGGGTTCCGGCGAACTCGATGGATGAGGCGAACAGCGCCACGCACGCCACCGGAACCAGGACGGCCTTCGGCCACGCGCGAAGAGGGCCGGCGGAGGCGTCGGCCGCTCGCCGCCAGCGGGGAGACAGGGATTGGTCGTCGACGAGGAGCACGGCGAGCGCGAGCGTCAGCAGGTTGAAAAACCCGTAGTTGCCGGTCGCGACGATCAGCAGCTGCAGCACGACCGTGGCGCGGAAAGCGAAGAGGCGCAGGCGCCGCGGCGCGAAGTAAAGAAGCGGAACGACGAGCTCGACGAAGAACAGGAAGAGCGCCGAGAGGGCCTGGAACCAGGGCGGGCACTGGTGCATGTACCACGCCGTCCATGGCGGCAGCGGCTGCGTCTCGTAATGGAAGCGCAGGGCCGAGAGATTGCGCCACGTCGGGTCGCCGCTCGCGAGCTTGACCCAGCCCGACGAGAACATGAGACGGAAAAGCAGCCACCGCAGCAGGAAGAGGACGACCGGGGATGCCGCGAGGCCGCTGCCGAATCGCCAGCGCCGCGGCGACACGAGGAAGATCGCGAGCAACCCGACCTCGAGCAGCAGGTAGTCCCACTGGAACTGCAGGAACACCTGTCCGGCGATCGCGAGCGAAAGGTAGAGCGCCCAGGCGAGCGCTGCTCCTGCCGCGGGCGCCAGCCCGAAGACGAGCAGGAGCGCGGCGGCGACGCCGCCTCCACATAGCAGATGCAGGAACGCGTCGCTCGAGGAGATCCAGCAGAGCGTCGGCAGGAGCCAGTAGCGCTCGGTCCCCGTCTGCGAGCGCACCCAGTCGAGGAACTGGCCGACCGGCAGAATGCCGCGGGCGCCGACGAGCCCGTCCACCTGGACCCAGAGCGACACGAACGCCGCGAGGTAGCAGAGACCGAGCGCGCGCGGGAAGAGCGCGCTCGCCGCGAAGTACGTGGGCTTCTCGACCGTGCGTCCCCAAAGGAGCCGCGTCAGGCGGGTTGCCGCCGGCCGGTGGCTCGCGACGAGGCGGTACGCGAGCTCGAGCAGGGCGCCGAGCACCGGGACGCGCGCGAGCGCAGACAGCGCGCCGTCGCCCGGCTTCCGGTCGAGCGTCGCCAGGACGGCCGCCGCACCCTCGAGCACGCGCCCGTCGGGCAGCACGAGCTGGAACGCGCGGGTAAACGCCTCGGGCGCAATCTCCGGGAAGCGCGCCGCCACCTCCTGCGACGGCGCGTAGTCCACGCGCGCGCCCGTTTGCGCCTTCCATCGCGCGACCCACTGGCGGCAGAAGCCGCAGTCGCCGTCGAAAACCGCGAGCGGCCGCTCGGGGGGATTGGCGACGCGCCAGACGGCCATGCGCCAAGGCTATAGTGGAGGGACGACCAAGGAGCAAGTCATGACCCTCGTGCTGCGCCGGGCCCTCCCCGCCCTTCTGCTCGCCTCGTTCGCGTGCGACACGGCCGCGCCGCCTCCGCAGCAGGCGCCGCCCCCGGTCGTGCGGGCCCAGGCGCCGCCGCCATACAGCCCGGCGCCGGCCGCCGAACCCGAGATCCAGCAAACCGTCGCGCGGATCTCGCTCATCGCCGGAAACGACGTCTCCTTCTCGCGCGGCGACGACCCGGAAAACTGGCAGCCGGCCGACCTGAACGTGCCGATGACGCTCGGCGACCGCGTCTGGACCGGCGACGACGGCCGCCTCGAATTGCAGGCACACGGCGGCAGCGTCGTGCGGCTGGCCGCGCGGACGGACCTGCAGGCGCTCAACCTGACGGGCTCCATGAAGCAGTTTTCCCTGAGCCTCGGCACCGCTTCGTTCCAGGTCCGCCGGCTCGCCGACGACGAGGTCTTCGAGGTCGACACACCCAACGCCGCCGTCACCTTCGAGCGTCCCGGCGACTACCGCGTCGACGTGGACAACGACGGCAATTCGCGCGTCCAGGTGCGCCGCGGCCGCGCGATCGCCGCGGCCGGCGGCGGCCAGGTGCCGCTGTCGGCGGGCGACGAGATGGACATTGACGGCACCGAGCGGCCGCGCTACGACATCGTCCCGGTGCCGCGTCCGGACGGCTGGGACCAGTGGGTCGCCGAGCGCGACCAGCAGCTGGCGCAGGCGCACTCCTACATGTACGTGACCGCCGACATCGCCGGCGTCGAGGACCTCGATCAGTACGGACGGTGGCAGCAGATCCCGGAATACGGCTGGACCTGGTCTCCCATCTCCGTCGAGGCCGGGTGGGCCCCGTACCGGGCGGGTCGCTGGATCTGGCAGGATCCCTGGGGCTGGACCTGGGTCGCAGCGGAGCCATGGGGCTGGGCGCCGTACCACTACGGGCGCTGGGTGTTCTACGGCGCGCGCTGGTGCTGGGTGCCGGTCGGGCCACCGGTGCAGAGCGTCGCGTACTCGCCCGCGCTCGTCGCCTTTGTCGGCGGATCGGGCGGCTACGTCGGCTGGTTTCCGCTGGCGCCGCGCGACCCGTTCTATCCCTGGTGGCGCCGCGGCCCGGCCGTTGCCGTGACCAACGTGACCTACGTGAATCGGACCTACGTGACGGTCGTCAACCAGACGGTCTTCGTCTCGGGCCGCAACGTCTCGCGCGACTACGTGCAGGACCGCGCGGTGATCCGGACGGTGGACGCGACGCCGGTCCTGCGCGGGCCCGTCCCCGTAGTCCCGACGCGCGACTCGATCCGGATGACCAGCCGCACGACGACCGCGGCCCGGCCTCCCGCGGCGACCAGCGCGCGCGGCGTCGTCGTGCGCGTGCCTCCGCCGCCACAGCAGCCGCGCTTCGACGCGAAGGTCCCCGTCATCCGCGAGAACCGCGGCGCTCCCGTCACGACCGGAGAGGCCGCGCGGATGTCGACGCAGGACCGGTCGCAGCCCGCCGCGCGTGTGCGGCCGGTGGCGCCCGACGCAGGAGGCGTGACGCTCGCGCCGCGCAACGACGCCGTCAAGGGAGCGCGGCCCGAGCCGGTCGCTCCGGCGCGCGGACGTCCCACGACGGCCGAGCCTGTGCCCGAGCCGTCGCCGCGATCCGTCGCGCCCGTCGCCAGACCGACCCAGGCCGCTCGGCCGCCGGACCGACAGCCGGAGCGCGTTTCGCCGGTCGCGACCGAGCGCCCCGCCGAAGCGAGCCGGCCCCCACGCCCGATGTCGCCACGCCCGACCGTGCGCCAGGAGCCGCAGCGGGAAGTCACGCCGGAACGGGCAAGCACCGAACGCGTGCAGGCTCCGCCTCCGATGCGCGAGCGGCCGCAGCCGGCCGAACGCATCGCGCCCGACCAGAAGCCGGCCGAGCGGCAGCGTCCAACGCCAAAACCGACCCCGACGAAAAAGCCGAGCAAGTCGAACAGCTAGAGGCATCAGGAGAAGGCCTGGCTTGTAGGATCAACTGGTTCAATGACTTAGACGCTCATCGAAACTTGACAGTTCAGTACAGATTAAATATGCTGACGGTCCAATGCCGACCGCAAATTCCCCCGCCGCCTCGGAAAACGCCTCGATCCTCGAGCTCACCGAGCGCGAGTACAAGGCCGGCTTCGTCACCGACATCGAGTCGGAGACGATCCCCGCGGGCCTCTCCGAAGACGTCGTCCGGCTGATCTCCAGGAAAAAGAACGAGCCCGAGTGGATGCTCGAGTGGCGGCTGAAGGCCTACCGCCACTGGCTCACGATGAAGGAGCCGTCCTGGCAGAACGTCCACTACCCGCCCATCGACTACCAGTCGATCGTCTACTTCTCCGCCCCGAAGGTGAAGAAGGACGCGCCCAAGTCGCTCGAGGAAGTGGACCCGAAGCTGCTCGAGACCTACGAGAAGCTCGGCATTCCGCTGCGCGAGCGCGCGAAGCTCGCCGGCGTGGCGGTCGACGCCGTGTTCGACTCGGTCTCGGTCGCCACGACGTTCCGCGAGCAGCTGGCGAAAGTCGGGATCATCTTCTGCTCGTTCTCGGAGGCGGTCCAGAACCACCCGGACCTCGTGAAGAAGTACCTCGGCACGGTCGTCCCCTACTCGGACAACTTCTTCGCCACGCTGAACTCCGCGGTCTTCTCGGACGGCTCCTTCTGCTTCATCCCGAAGGGCGTGCGCAGCCCGATGGAGCTTTCGACCTACTTCCGCATCAACTCGGCCAACACCGGCCAGTTCGAGCGCACGCTCATCGTCGCCGAGGAGGGCGCGTACGTCTCGTACCTCGAAGGCTGCACCGCCCCCATCCGCGACGAGAACCAGCTGCACGCGGCGGTCGTCGAGCTCGTCGCGCTCGATGACGCCGAGATCAAGTACTCGACCGTCCAGAACTGGTACCCCGGCGACAAGGACGGCAAGGGCGGCATCTACAACTTCGTGACGAAACGCGGCGCCTGCCGCGGCAAGCGCTCCAAGATCTCGTGGACCCAGGTCGAGACCGGCTCCTCGATCACGTGGAAGTACCCGAGCTGCATCCTGCAGGGCGACGACTCCGTCGGCGAGTTCTACTCCGTGGCGGTGACCAACAACTACCAGCAGGCCGACACGGGCACGAAGATGATCCACATCGGAAAGAACACGAAGTCGACCATCGTCTCCAAGGGCATCTCCGCGGGCCACGGCCAGAACACCTACCGCGGCATGGTCAAGATCCTCGGCAAGGCCGACGGCGCGCGCAACTACTCGCAGTGCGACTCGCTGCTCATCGGGGACCGCAGCGGCGCGCACACGTTTCCCTACATCGAGGTCAACAACTCCACGGCCCAGATGGAGCACGAGGCGTCCACGTCGAAGATCGGCGAGGACCAGATTTTCTACTTCCAGCAGCGCGGCATCTCCCCGGAAGAGGCGGTCAACATGATCGTCAACGGCTTCTGCAAGGTCGTCTTCAGGGAACTGCCGATGGAGTTCGCCGTCGAGGCGCAGAAGCTGCTGGGCGTTTCGCTCGAAGGATCGGTGGGATGAACGACATGAAGCCCCTTCTCGAAATCCAGAACCTCCACGCCAACGTCGCGGGCAACGAGATCCTCCGCGGCGTCGACCTGACGATCAACCCGGGCGAGGTCCACGCGGTCATGGGACCGAACGGCTCCGGCAAGTCCACGCTCGCTCACGTGCTCGCGGGGCGGCCGGGTTACGCGGTCACCCAGGGCAGGGTGCTCTACAAGGGAAGGGACCTGCTCGCGATGGCCCCCGAGGAGCGCGCCCGCGAGGGCGTCTTCCTCGCCTTCCAGTACCCGGTCGAGATCCCGGGCGTCTCGAACGTCTACTTCCTGAAGGCCGCCGTCAACGCCGTGCGCAAGCACCGCGGGCTGCCCGAGTACGACGCCATCGAGTTCCTCGCCCTCGTCAAGCAGAAGGCGAAGCTCGTCGAGATCGACGAAGACCTCGTCAAGCGGCCGGTCAACGAGGGCTTTTCCGGCGGCGAGAAGAAGCGCAACGAGATCTTCCAGATGGCGCTGCTCGAGCCCTCGCTCGCGATCCTCGACGAGACGGACTCGGGCCTGGACATCGACGCCCTGCGCATCGTCGCCGGCGGCGTCAACCAGCTGCGCTCGGCCGAGCGCTCGATGATCGTCGTGACGCACTACCAGCGCCTGCTCAACTACATCGTTCCCGACTTCCTCCACGTGCTCGTCGAGGGCCGCATCGTCCGCTCCGGCGGCAAGGAGCTCGCCCTCGAGCTCGAGGAGAAGGGCTACGCGTGGCTCGAGAAGGAGCCGCCGGCGGTCGCCGCCCGCTGATGGAAGCCCTCGCCGTCGACTCGAGCTTCAATCCAGCGCCGCTCGCGGCCGCGGCGACCGTGGCGTGGCTCGAAGAGCTGCGGCGCGCGGCCTTCGCGCGTTTTTCGCAGCTCGGCTTCCCGACGCCGAAGAACGAAGACTGGCGCTACACGGGCGTGCAGCCCATCACCGGGACGAACTGGGTCCGCGCGGCGCGCGAGCCCGAGCTTGCGGAGATCCCTCCGGCGGGCGCCCGCGTACGGCGCCTCTCCGAGGCCCTGCGCGACGCCGAGCCCCTCCTCGGCCGGATCGCGCACTTCGAATCGAGCGCTTTTGCCGCACTGAACACGGCCATGCTGGAAGACGCCCTCGTGGTCGAGATCGCGAGAGGCGCCGTCGTGGCCGAGCCGATCCGGATCACGTTCCGTTCGGGGGGCGCGGCGCAAGACCAGGTCCAGTACCCGCGCGTCCTCATCCTCGCGGGCGAGCGCTCGCAGGCCTCGGTCATCCAGGCATATGCCGGAGAGGGCCGCTACTTCACCAACGCCGTGACGGAGATCGCGCTCGGTGACGGCGCGCTGCTCGAGCACTACATCCTTCAGCAGGAGAGCACCGCCGCCTGCCACGTCCACACCCTCGCGGCGCGCCAGGCCCGCGCCAGTCACTTTACGTCCCACAACCTCGCGTTCGGCGGCGCGCTCGCGCGCACGGACATCTCCGTACTGCTCGACGCCGAGGGCGCGGAGTGCACGCTGAACGGCCTCTTCGTCGGCCGCGGCGAGCAGCACCTCGACAACCACACCGTCGTCGATCACGCGAAGCCGCGCTGCGTGAGCCGCGAACTCTACAAGGGCGTCCTCGACGGCGCGGCGCGGGGCGTCTTCCACGGCAAGGTCATCGTGCGTCAGGACGCGCAGAAGACCGACGCCGTCCAGACCAACAAGAACCTGCTCCTCTCGCGCCGGGCGCTCGTCAACTCGACGCCCGCGCTCGAGATCCTGGCCGACGACGTCAAGTGCAAGCACGGCTCGACGACCGGGCAGCTCGACGCTGCCGCCCTGTTCTACCTGCGCTCGCGCGGGATCGGCGAGGACGCCGCGCGCGCGATGCTGACGCTGGCCTTTGCGTCGGACGTCGCCGAGCGGATCAAGATCCCGGCGCTGCGGACCGAAGTCGAGCGGGAGCTCGGCGTTCGGCTCTCCGGCGTCGCCGTGGAGGCCGCGCGATGAGCGCCGCCATGCCCGAGACGCGAGCGGCTTACGACGTCGCCGCCCTGCGCAACGACTTCCCGATCCTCGCAACGAAGGTCTACGGCAAACCGCTCGTCTACCTCGACAACGCCGCCTCGGCGCAGAAGCCGCTCGCCGTCATCGACGCCGAGCGCGACGTCTACGAGAAGTGCTACGCGAACATCCACCGTGGGGTCCACTGGCTCTCGGTCCACGCGACCGACGCGTACGACGCCGCGCGCGAGAAGACGCGCCGCTTCATGAACGCGCGCGAGGCCCACGAGATCGTCTTCCTGCGCGGCACGACCGAGGCCGTCAACCTCGTGGCGCAGACCTACGGTCGCGCGAACGTCGGCGCGGGCGACGAGATCCTCATCACCGGCCTCGAGCACCACTCGAACATCGTTCCCTGGCAGATGCTCTGCGATGAGAAGCGGGCGCGGCTGTCCGTCGTTCCTCTTGACGACACCGGCGACATCGACCTCGAGGTGCTCGAGCGGATGCTCACGCCGCGCACGAAGCTCGTCTCCGTCGCGCACCTCTCGAACGCCCTCGGGACGATCCTGCCGGTCAAGCGCATCGCGGCGCTCGCGCACGCCCGCGGCATCCCCGTCTTCGTGGACGGCGCGCAGGCCATCCCGCGGATGCCCGTGGACGTCCAGGACCTCGACTGCGACTTCTACGCCTTCTCGAGCCACAAGATCTACGGGCCGACGGGCGTCGGCGTTCTCTACGGCAAGACCGCGCTGCTCGAAGAGATGCCTCCCTGGCAGGGCGGCGGCGACATGATCCGGTCGGTCACGTTCGAGAAGACGACGTACAGCGCGCTGCCCTACAAGTTCGAGGCCGGCACGCCCAACATCGCGGGGGGCATCGCCTTCGGCGCGGCCCTGGACTACGTCTCGGGAATCGGCCTCGACCGGATCGCGGCGCACGAGCACGACCTGCTCGCGTACGCGACCGCGCAGGTGTCCGCGATCGAGGGCCTCCGGATCATCGGGACCGCCCGCGAGAAGGCCGGCGTGCTGTCCTTCGTGCTCGACGGCGCGCACCCGCACGACATCGGCACGGTGCTCGACCGCGAGGGCATCGCGATCCGCACCGGCCACCACTGCGCGCAGCCGGTCATGGACCGCTTCGGCCTGCCCGCCACGGCGCGTGCCTCCTTCGGCCTGTACAACACGCGCGGCGAGGTCGATGCCCTCGTCGCCGCGATCCACAAAGTCATCGGGATGTTCCGCTGAACCCATGTCCTCCGACCTGCGCGACCTCTACCAGGAAGTGATCCTCGACCACAGCAAGCGGCCGCGGAACTTCCACGCCATGTCCGCCCCCGACCGCAAGGCCGAGGGCTACAATCCGCTCTGCGGCGACCGGGAGACGGTGTTCCTCGACCTCGACGGCGAGGTGTTGAAGGACGTCAGTTTCCAGGGCGCCGGCTGCGCCATCTCGACGGCCTCCGCCTCGATGATGACCGAGAGCGTCAAGGGCAAGACCCGCGCGGAGGCCGACGCGCTCTTCGCGCGTTTCCACGACCTCATCACGGGCAAGCCCGACGAAGGCGGCGGCCCCGAGCTCGGCAAGCTCGAGGTCTTCTCGGGCGTGCGCGAGTACCCCGTGCGCGTCAAGTGCGCGACGCTGCCCTGGCACACCCTGAAAGCCGCCCTCGACGGCGCGGGCGCCCCCGTCTCGACGGAGTCGGAAGGCCCGGCTGCGGAATCCGGAGGAGCCTGATCATGCAGATGCGAAAAGAAGCGAAGGTCGCGCGCGACGTGGAAGCGCGGGAGATCCCGAGCGGGACCCCGATCACGCTGCACGCCGGCGACCCGGTCATCATCACGCAGACCCTCGGCGGCAGCTTCACGGTCATGACGCCCGTGGGCTTTCTCGCGCGCATCGACGGCAAGGACGCCGACGCGATCGGCGAAGAGATCGCGGTCGTCGACGCCTCCGCCGACGAGGGCAAGTCCACCGAGGACCTCGCCTGGGACCAGCTGCGCACGTGCTTCGACCCGGAGATCCCGGTCAACATCGTGGACCTCGGCCTGGTCTACGCCTGCACGCTCTCGCCGCTTCCGGACGGCGGCCAGAAGATCGACGTCAAGTTCACGCTCACGGCGCCGGGCTGCGGCATGGGCGACGTGTTGCGCGAGGACATCAAGGGCAAGCTGATGACGGTCCCCGACATCAAGGATGCCGACGTCCAGGTCGTCTTCGACCCTCCGTGGAGCCTGCAGATGATGTCCGAGGCGGCGAAGCTCCAGCTCGGAATGATGTGATCGGGAAGCGCGCGCGATGAAACTCACGTCACAGGAAGAGTACGGGCTGCGGTGCCTGCTGCGCGTCGGGCGCGCCGCGGAGGGCGAGAGTCTCACGATCCCCGAGCTGTCCCGCGCCGAAGGGATCTCCGAGCCGAATGTCGCGAAGATGATGCGCGTGCTGCGCCGCGGCGGCTTCGTGACCTCCACGCGCGGCCAGTCCGGCGGCTACGCCCTGTCGCGGCCGGCCGGCGAGATCATGGTCGGCCAGGTCCTCGCGACGCTCGGCGGACGCCTCTACGAGCCCGCGTTCTGCGAGGGCCACTCCGGCCTCGAGCGCTCGTGCACCCACATGCCCGACTGCTCCATCCGGTCGGTCTGGCGCATGGTCCAGCAGGCGGTCGACCACGTCCTCGGGAAGATCACCTTGAAAGATCTCCTGAAGAGCGAGCCGGAGATGAACGCCTTCCGCCAGGGCGACATGCCGACGCTCCCGACCTACTCGCCGCAGGCCTGAGGGCGGGATTTCCCGCGGTCGGCCTCGTGGCCGAACGGCTCGAAGCGAAGACCGCCACGTAGGGGCGGTCAGGCCCCTTCGGGGGCGATGCCGAGCATGCGGACCGCTTCGCGCCTCTGGCGGCGCGCCTCGGCGAGGTGCTCGCGGAATTCCTTCCAGTCGCGGCGGCCCTTTTCCTGGAGCTCGTTCCACTGCGCGGCCGCGTGCTCGAGCGAGGCGTGCGCGGCGTCGAGCTTCGCGCGGATGGTGTCGTGCAGCGGCGAACCTGCCAGCGCCTCGGCGCGGCCGACGGCGGTCTGCAGGCGCGAGCGCTCGATGACGAGCTGCGGGGTCTGGCGCAGACGCTTTGCGAGCCCCATCACGCGCAGCCCGCGGATCCACCACTTGCTCGGATCCCACTGGTACCAGCGGATGCCGTTGCGGAAGTCCGCGGGAAAGCGGTGATGGAAGTTGTGGTACCCCTCGCCGTTGGTCAGGATGGCGACCCACGGGTTGTCGCGCGCCGAATTGGTCTCGGTGTACGGCCGCGACCCGTACATGTGCGCGATCGAGTTCACGAAGAACGTCGTGTGGTGGATGACGACGACGCGCAGGAAGCCGCCCCACAGCAGGCCGCCGAGCGCGCTGCCCATGGCCCAGCCGATGAGCGTCGGGATCCCGAGGCCGCCGAGAATGCCGAACCACGCGGCGTGCCTGTGCTGGAACTGAACGAGCAGGTTCTTCTGCAGATCGGGGACATCGTCGTACGTGCGGTCCGGACGGCCCTTGTAGAAGATCCAGAGGATGTGGGCCCAGAGCCCGCCGCGCTGGATGTTGTACGGATCCCAGTCGTGGTCCACGTACCTGTGGTGGATGCGGTGGTCCGAGCCCCACGCGAGGATGGAGTTCTGGAGCGCCATGGCGCCGAAGAACAGGTAGAACGCCTGCACCAGCGGGTGACACTCGTAACTCTTGTGCGCGAAGAGACGGTGATAGCCGGCGGTCACCGAGATGCCGACGAGGGCGTAGAGGACGACGAAGAGCGTCGGCTCCCACCACCGGATGCCGTACTTCCACGAATAGAGCGCCGTCCCGGCGATCCCGATCACCGGCGACAGCATGAAGAAGGCGATGCGGACCCAGTCCTTCTTCCGAGTTTCGACTATCTTCTGGTTCAAGCTTGGGCCTCCGGCGCGTGACGCGCGAGCACTTCCATTGCCTCTTCCTTCACATCGACCAGGATCTCCGCCGTCCGGCGGCCGTGGAGCTCGTCGAGCAGCACCCAGATCTCCGGGGCCGCCGCGCCGAGATCCTCCAGGAACACCGCCAGATCGCCGTCGCCGTAGAGATAGTTCACGTTGAGGGCGCTCGAGTCGACCGCGCTCCTCAACAGCAGCGTCGCCTTGAACTCGAAGGGCTTCTTCTCCGCCGGCTGAATCCGAATCTTCCAATCCAGGCTCATGGGGACTCCCCCGGCCGCTCTGCGGCCGCGACCGACGCCTCAATACCGGTTGCGTCCGCCTCCGCCGCCGCCCGGTCCGCGGCCTCCGCCGCCGCCCTCCGTCTTCGGACGCGCCTGGGACACCGTCAGCGCCCGGCCGCCGACTTCCTTGCCGTTCAATCCAGCGATGGCCGCGTTGCCCTCGGCGTCGTTGCCGAACTCGACGAAGCCGAAGCCCTTCGAGCGTCCGCTGTCGCGGTCGGTGATCACGGCGACCGATTCCACAGCCCCGTAGGCCGCGAAGAGCTCGCGCAGGTCGCTCTCGCCCGTGCTGTAAGAAAGATTTCCCACGTACAGTTTCATGAAAGAAGCCCTTTCGACTCGAAGAGTCCGACGTCTCGGCGATGTCTCAACGGAAGGCCCGCCGAGGGACCATCACGCTTTCTCGCTTGGCCGTTCGAACTTTCGGCAGGACGGGCCTGGAAAAGGCGAGCGAACGAGAACCTTTCAAGGATATCACGCGGGCGCGGCGAGCCCCCGCCGCTGCCCATCCTGGGAAATAATGGCTCGTGCGCATCCTGATGCTCGCGGCCGAAGCGGCCCCGCTCGCCAAGGTCGGCGGGCTCGCCGACGTCGTCGGATCCCTGCCCAAAGCGCTGCAGGCATTGGGCCACGACGTTCGTGTCGTCATCCCGGGCTACGGAGCGATCGACTGGAATAAGTACAAGCCGGTCGAACGCACGCGGTTTCCGGTCTACACGACGTGGGGCGCCCCGGAGGCCCGAATCTGGGAGACCGCGGTCGACGGTGTCCCCTACTTTCTCGTCACGGGCGATCCCATCCCGAGGGAGCGCTGGATCTACGGGCGCACGATCGAGGAAGACGGGCCGAAGTTCGTGTTCTTCGCGCTCGCCGCGCTCTTTTCGTCCGAGGCACTCGACTGGAAGCCCGACGTCGTCCACGCGCACGACTCGCACACGGGGGCCGCGGTCTGGTGGCTCGCCACGGAGGGCCGCGACAACCCCTGGTTCCGGGGCGTGGCGTCCGTATTCACCATCCACAACCTTCCTTACGCGGCGCAGGGCGCGGGCAAGGCGCTCGGCGACTACAAGCTGCGCAAGAGCGACGCGCTGTTCGCGCTGCCCGCGGACTACCGCGACTCGCTCATGGCGCTCGGTATCGTCAGCGCCGACTGGCTCACTACGGTCAGCCCGACCTATGCCCGCGAGATCCTGACGCCCGCGGGCGGGCACGGCCTCGACGGCGTGCTGCGGGTACGCGCGGACCGCCTGGCCGGGATCCTGAACGGCATCGACGTGGAGTCGTGGAACCCGGCGACCGACGCGGACCTCGCGGCCACGTTCGACGCAGCGACGCTGCCGCGGCGCGCGCGCAACAAGACCGACCTGCAGCGGGAGTCGGGCCTCGAGCCCGACGCGCGGATGCCGCTGCTCGCCGTCGTCTCGCGCCTCGTCAAGGAGAAGGGATTCGACATCGCCATCCCGGCCATCAAGCGCTGGCTCGACCGGGGCGGACAGTTCGTGCTGCTCGGCACCGGAGACCCGGCGCTCGAGCACGACTACGCGCAGTTCGAGCTGCGCTACCCGCGCCGGGCAGGCGTGCGCCTGCGGTTCGACGGCCGCTACGCGCGGCGCGTCTATGCCGGAGCCGACGCGCTGCTGATCCCGTCCCGCTACGAACCCTGCGGCCTCGCCCAGATGATCGCGATGCGCTACGGCGCCGTGCCGGTCGCGCGCCGCACGGGGGGCCTGGCCGACACGGTGACGGACGCCGGCGACCCGAGCGGGGCGGGGACCGGGCTCATGTTCGACGAATTCAACCCGTGGGCCCTCTGGGACGCGCTCGACCGGGCCCTCAAGGTGTACGCTCAGCCCGCGAAATGGGCCGAGCTCCAGAAGAACGGCATGGGACGCGACTTCTCGTGGTCGAAGTCGGGCCGGGAGTACGCCACCCTCTACGAGAGAGCCGTGGCGGCGCGTTCTGCCGGATAGGACCCCGCTCATGAGAGCACGCGCGGTCATCCTGGCGGGCGGCGAGGGCTCGCGCCTCGGCGTCCTGACCGAGAAGCGCGCGAAACCCGCCGTTCCGTTCGCCGGCAAGTACCGCATCATCGACTTCACGCTGTCCAACTGCGTGAACTCCGGGATCTCGGACGTGATGATCCTGACGCAGTACCGCCCGCACTCGCTCAACGAGCACATCGCCTCGGGCCGGCCGTGGGACCTCGATCGCACGTTCACCGGCGGCGTCCAGATCTACCAGCCCTTCCGCGGGCGCGCCGCCACCGACTGGTACCGCGGCACGGCGGACGCGATCGCGCAGAACCTGTCATTCGTCGAGCGCGGATCGCCGGACCTCGTGCTCGTACTCTCGGGCGACCACATCTACAAGATGAACTACGGGTGGCTGATCGCCTTCCACATCGAGAAGCAGGCCGACGTCACCATTGCGACCCTCAACGTGCCGCGGGACGAGGCGACCCGCATGGGCATCCTTGCGACCGACACCGAGCAGCGCGTCACGCAGTTCGTCGAAAAGCCGGCCGATCCGCCCGGAACCCTGGCCTCGATGGGAATCTACGTTTTCGGCCGCCAGATGCTCTCCCAGGTGCTCGAGGAGGATTCGCGGCGGCGCGATTCCTCGCACGACTTCGGCAAGGACATCATCCCCCGCATGATCACCGGGAACATGCGCGTCTTCGCGTACCCATTCCAGGGCTACTGGGTCGACGTCGGGACCGTCGAGGCGTACTGGCAGACCCAGATGGACCTCTTGAAGACGCCGCCGCCCGTGGATCTGAACGACCGCGCCTGGATCATCCACACGCGGTCCGAGGAACGGCCGCCCGTCCTCATCCAGAAGGGCGCCATCGTGAAGGACAGTCTGATCACCGACGGCTGCATCGTTTCGGCCGGCGCCCGCGTCGAGAAGAGCATCCTCTCGCCCGGTGTCTTCGTCGGGCCCGACGCCGTCGTCCGCGAATCCGTGATCCTGACGGACACGTGGATCGAAGCCGGCGCGCGCATCGAGCGCGCGATCGTGGACAAGGGCGTCAAGGTCGGGCGCAAGGCGCGCATCGGCCGGTCCAAGCCCGCCAAGGGCGAGAAGCCCACCGCCGGCCACGGCATCACGACGATCGGCAAGAACGCCGAGATCCCGGACGGCGTCACCGTGCGGCGCGGCACGGTCATCCACACGGACGTCACCGCCGAGCACTTCACCCCGGCCGCCGTGCGCAAGCGCGCCGCCGCCCGGCGCAAGGAAGCCGCCGGAACCTGAAGAGGGGTCGACCGTGCGTTCGTGCGTTTGTCGCTAGATACAGGAACGCGCGGTTGACCTCTTAGCCGTTCGCCGCGTCCGGCAACGCCTCGGCGAGCCACGACACGGCGAACTCCTCGGCCCAGTAGCGGGGCCTCCACGGCCAGGCCCCGGCCACGAACCCGATGTGGCCGCCGTGGCGCGTGACGCGGAAATCGATCGTCGGCGAGGCGGCGGCGCGCGTGCGGGCGAGGGCCTCGGGCGGCAGGAAGGGATCGTCCTCGGCCGAGAGGCAGAGCGCCCGCGTCGCCACCCGTGACACGAAGCCGATCGAGCTCGCGCGCCGGTAGTAGTCGTCCGCTCCCGTGAAGCCGTGCAGGGGCGCGTTGGCCGCATCGTCGAACTCCCAGAACGTCCGCGCGCGCAAGGCGCGGGAGATGTCCATCTTCACGGCGGCCTCGGGAAAGCGGCGCGCTGCTTCGACGGCCTTCGTCTTCAGCGTCGCCAGGAAGTTGCCGACGTAGAGCCTTCCGACCGGGGTCTCGAGGAAGCGGCCGCTCGCGCCGAGATCGTACGGAGTCGAGACGGCCGCCGCCGCCACGACGGACTTCTGGGCGGGATTTTCCCCCAGCCACTTCAACAGGACGTTGCCGCCGAGCGAGACCCCGACCGCGAGGAGCGGCGTCGCCGGCTCCCGACACGACAGTGTCCGGACCACGAAATCGAGGTCGCTGGTTTCCCCGGAGTGGTAGAGCCGCGGCCGGCGGTTGGGCAACATGCGATCGAGGTCGCCCGGATCGCGGGCGCAGGAGCGGAAGTTCATCGCCGTCGCGCGCCAGCCGCGCCGGGCCGCCTGCTGCAGGAACCCCTGGATATAGACCGAGTTCGAGCTGCCCTCGAGCCCATGGAGCAGGAGGACGCGCGGCGCCGAGGCCTCACCCTCCATGTGGTCGAGGACGAGCTCGTCGCCGTCGGGCGTCTCGAGGGCCTCCCGCCGGAACGCGATCAGCCGGCGGCCTCGGGCCGTCCGCCCCCAGACGGTCTGGAGGTGGGGGCCCGGCAGCCACCAGGCGGGAACGAAGCGGGCTTCCGGTTTCAACTTTCTGATTTTCTTCCTGGAATCAGGGATCGAGTGTCTCCCGGAAAGGACAATGCGAAACCTTATCTCCGGAATCCCGTAGATTCTGCCGTTTGTCACAGAGGAGGTTGAAATGAAGATTTCCCTGCGGCCGGGAGCCCTGGCGGCTCTCGGAGCACTGGCTTTTGCCGCCGCCGCGAGCGCCGCGCCCGCCCCCCCCGCCCCCTTCACGGTCCCCGTCGAGTACTCGAAGCTGCCGAACGGCCTGAAGGTCGTGTTCTCACGGGACACCACGGCCCCGACCGCCGTCGTCGCGGTCTACTACAACATCGGCTTCCGCATCGAGCCGAAGGACCGCACGGGCTTCGCGCACCTCTTCGAGCACATGATGTTTCAGGGCTCCGAGAACCTCGGCAAGATGGAGTTCATCAAGCTCGTCCAGTCCAACGGCGGCATCCTGAACGGCTCGACGCGTTTCGACTTCACCAACTACTTCGAGGTCGTCCCCGCGCACGCGCTCGAGACCGCGCTGTGGGCCGAAGCCGACCGCATGAAGGGCCTCGCGATCAACGCCGACAACCTCAAGAATCAGCAGGAGGTCGTCAAGAACGAGGTCCGTGTCAACGTGTTGAACCGGCCGTACGGCGGGTTCCCGTGGCTCGACCTTCCCCAGTACGCCAACGTCAACTGGTACAACTCGCACAACTTCTACGGGGACCTCAAGGACCTCGACGCGGCCACGCTGGCCGACGTCGAGAGCTTCTTCAAGACGTTCTACGCGCCGAACAACGCGGTCCTCGTCGTCGTCGGCGACTTCGACGCGGCGCAGACGATGGACTGGGTCAAGAAATACTTCGGACCGATCCCGTCGGCGACGCTGCCGCCCAAGCCCGACATTTCGGAGCCGCGGCAGGACAAGGAAAAGCGGGCCACGAAGCCCGACCCGCTCGCGACGCGCCCGGCGCTCGCCGTCGGCTACCACGCGCCCCCGCGCAACACGCCCGAGTACTTCGCGATGGGGATCATCGACCAGATCCTCGTGCAGGGAAAAGACAGCCGGCTCTACCAGGCGCTCGTCCAGAAGAGCGGCCTGACCGGCGACGTCAACGGCGGGATCAACTCCGGGCTCGGCGACATGTACAACATCAACGGCCCGACGCTCTGGGACGTCTCGCTCTTCTACGACAAGGACAAGACCTCCGACCAGATTCTGGCCGTCATGGACGTGGAAGTCGAGAAGCTGCGCACGACGCCGGTCGACCAGGCGACGCTCGACCGCGCGCTCGTGAAGATGCGCTCGGACTTCTACGACAAGATCGAGCAGACGGGCGGCTTCGGCCGCGCGGACCTGCTCGCGAGCTTCGCGCTCTTCGACGACGACCCGGCCCGGATCAACCAGCTCGAAGAGCAGTTCCGGAAGGTCACGCCGGCGCTGCTGCAGAAGACGGCCCAGGAGTACCTGCGCCCCGAGAACCGGACGATCCTGCTCATCGAGCCCAAGGGCGAGGCCAAGGCGCCCAAGAGCGGCTCGTAGGAAAGAGGACAAGACGATGAAAAAGAAACTCGCGCTTTTCTCGCTCGCGCTCGCGCTCGCGCCCTCCGTCCGCGCCGACAAGCAGGCGCCGCCGCCGCCCGCCGCGCCGAAGGGCTTTTCCGTTCCGCAGCCGAAGACCTTCACGCTCGAGAACGGTCTCGCCGTCACGCTCGTGCCGTACGGCACCGTTCCCAAGGTCACGGTCCGCCTCGCGGTACTGACCGGCAACGCCAACGAGGCCGCCAACCAGGTCTGGATGGCCGACATCGTGGGCGACATGCTCACGGAAGGCACGGCCACCCGCACCGCCTCGCAGATCGCCGAGGATGCGGCGAAAATGGGTGGCTCGATCGACGTCAACGTCGGGGAGAACCGGACCGAGATCGGCGGCGACGTCCTCTCGGAATTCGGCCCGAACCTGGTCGCGCTCATCGCCGACGTCGCGCGCAACCCGAAGTTCCCGGAAACCGACTTTGCGCGCGTCAAGACCGACCGCCTGCGCCAGCTCTCGATCGCGCGCAGCCAGCCGCAGCCGCTCGCGCAGGAGAAGTTCCGCGCCGTCCTCTACGGCGACCACCCGTACGGCCGGCTCTTTCCGACCGAGGCAATGCTCCAGGGTTACACGCTCGCGCAGGCCCGCGACTTCTACGGAAAGAACTACGGCGCCGGCCGCTCGCACCTCTACGTGGCCGGCCGCTTCGACGCCGCCGCCATGGAAGCCGCGATCCGCAAGGGCTTCGGCGACTGGAAGCGCGGCCCCGCCCCCAACATTCCGCCCGCCCATCCCAAGAGCTCTCGCGCGGTCTACATCCTGGACCGCCCCGGCGCCGTCCAGTCCACGATCCTGATGGGCATGCCCGTCATCGATCCGTCCAAGCCCGACTGGGACGCGCTCTTCCTCATGAACGTTCTGCTCGGCGGATCCTTCTCCTCGCGCATCACCTCGAACATCCGCGAGGCGAAGGGCTACACCTACTCGCCGAACGGGCAGCTCTCCAGCCGGTACCACGACGCCTACTGGGCCGAGGCCGCCGACGTCACGACGAACGTGACCGGACCGGCCGTCAAGGAGATCCTCGGCGAGGTGGACCGGCTGCGGGCCGAGCCGCCGTCGGAGAAGGAGCTCAAGGGATTCCAGAACTACCGCGCCGGCGTCTTCATCCTCCAGAACTCCTCGCGCGGCGGCATCATCGGCCAGCTCGAGTTCGTGGACCTGCACGGCCTTCCGGCGGACTACCTGAACGGCTACGTCAAACGCCTCTATGCCGTCACGCCGCCGCAGGTCCGGCAGATGGCGAAGAAGTACATCCAGGACGACAAGGCCACGATCGTCGTCGTCGGGGACAAGAAGGTCATCGAAGACCAGTTGAAGCCGTTCGGGCCGCTGAAGTAGGGGCGCCGGAGCGCCCCTCACCCCGTCGTCTCGCCATCATCCACGCCGGCTTCTTTCTCGCCGCCTTCGCGAACACCGGGCAACTCGGCACGTGCGCCCCGCGCAGGTAGCCCGTCGACATCAGGAACGACCCGACGATCTCGCCGCCGGTGAAGACGAAGGTCTTCTTGAAGAGCTTCTGCCACTGCCTCGCCGAACGGGGGTGGTGCGCGTCGAGCCACTTCGCGAAGGAGCCGTGCGACTCCCGGATCGTCAGGATCCGGTTCGCGTTCTCGATCACGGCCTGGATCTTCAGCCGATTGCGGATGATGCCGGCATCCCGCATGAGCCGCCGGAACTCGCGCGCGCCATACGCCGCGACGACCTCCGGATCGAAGCCCTCGAAGGCCTTCCGGAAGTTCTCGCGCTTGACGAGCATGGTCAGCCAGGAGAGCCCGGCCTGGTTGATCTCGAGGGCCAGGCGTTCGAGCAGCGCCGCGTCGGAGCGGATCGGGAAACCGTACTCGCGGTCGTGGTACGGGCCGTGCCAGGGGTGGCCCTGGGAGATGCGGCAGTAGCTCATGGGGTCGGAAGTCTACCGTCGTGGTTCGAGGCGTATCATCAAAGGATGAAACGACTGCTCCTCTTCGTGATCGCTGCCGTCGTGCTCTGGTACCTCGCGAAGAACTTCGGGCTGCTCCCCGCCGGCGTCGCCGGGGGCGGATCGACGACGGCGCCGATCGATCGGGCCCGCACGGCCGCGGCGGCGAGCGACGCACGGACGGCGGCGGGACAGGGGGTCGCGCGGGAGGCGGACCAGCCGTCCAATGGCGGGGTGACCGAGAACATGACGCCCGACCAGGTGCGGGCGCTGCTCGGGGCGCCGGATGAGGTCTCGACGGACGGCGGGCGCGAGGTGTGGACGTACCGCAGCGTTGGGAAGACGGTCACGTTCGAGAACGGGGTGGCGACGAGCGTGCGGTAGGGGCTCTTGTTGCCGTGGGGGCGGCCCTTGCGGCCGCCCGCAATAGTCACAGTGTTCCCGAAGCGGGCGGGGGCAAGCCCCGCCCCTACGACGCCAGAGCTAGGAGGCGGTTTTCTTGAACCGGGCCACCGCCAGGCCGATGATCAGGATCGTATAGAACGTCAGCCACGCGACGGGGCGCCACAGGTCGGCGAACCCCGCTCCGCGCAGGATGATCCCGCGCAGCACCTCGATGAAATAGCGCGCCGGAATGATCCGAGAGATGTACTGGAAGATCGTGGGCATTCCGTCGATCGGAAAGACGTAACCCGACAGGAACACGAAGGGCAGCAGGAAGAAGGTCGACATCTGCATCGCCTGCATCTGCGTCGTGGCGACGGTCGAGATCAGCATACCGAGGCCGAGCACGGCCGCGATGAAGAGCAGTCCCACGACATAGAGCTCGAGGATCGAGCCCTGGATCGGGATCTGGAAGAGGAACCGCATCAGCAGGATCACCATCGTCAACTGCACGTAGCCGATCAGGGTGAAGGGGAAGATCTTCCCGAGGATGATCTCGGTGCGGGTCGCCGGCGTCACCTGGAGCTGCTCGAGGGTCCCCCGTTCGCGCTCGCGCACGATGGCGCTCGCCGTGAACTGGATGAGCGTGAAGGTCAGGATGATCGCGATCAGGCCCGGGATGATGAAGCTCGCGGTCTTCAGCTCCGGGTTGTACCAGGGGCGCACGCGCAGGTCGAGTGGCAGGGCATTGGCCTTCCAGCCGGCGCGCTGCGCCAGGATCCGGATCGACAGGCCCTGCGAGATGCCCGCGGCGATCGACATGGCCTGGCTCGCGGTCGTCGTGTCCGAGGCGTTGACGATCAGCAATGCGCGGGCGGGCGCGCCGCGGTGGATGTCCTTGCCGAAGTCGCGGTCGATCACGAGCGCGACCGAGGCGCGCGCGCCGTCGATCCAGCGCCGCACTTCCGCGAGCGATCCGGCCGAGCCCACGACGTCGAAGTACTCGGTGGCCGTCATCTTCGCCACGAGCTCGCGGCTCTCGTAGGTCCGCGCCTCGTCCAGGATGACCGTCTTCAGGTGCTTGACGTCGTAGTTGATCGCGTATCCGAAGATCAGCGTCTGCAGGATCGGCACCATGATGATCATGCGCAGCGTGATGGGGTCCCGCTTCAACTGCAGGAATTCCTTCCAGGTCAGGGCGAACAGGCGCTTCATACGGCGACTTTCTCCGTCGGCGCCGGCTGGTGGCGCGCGAAGGACACGAACACGTCTTCGAGCGACGGCTCCGCCTCGACGAGCGTCCCGAACCGCGCGGCGAGCGCGCGCGTCGCCGCGACCTCGCCCGACTTTGCGACGACACGCAGGCGGCGCCCGAACAGGTAGGCGTCGTCGAGCGGCGACTGCCCCTTCACCCTGGACAGGGCCTCGAAGGGATCGCCCTTCGGCGTCACCTCGAAGATGCGGCCCCGCAGCTCGCCCTTCAGCTCGTGAGGCGTCCCGTCCGCGATGAGCCTGCCGTTCAGGATGAACGCGAGCCGGTCGCACTGCTCCGCCTCGTCCATGTAGTGCGTCGTCACGAGGACCGTCATGCCCCGCTCCGCCGCGAGCTCGTAGATGAGGTCCCAGAAGAGGCGTCGCCCCCTCGGATCGACTCCCCCGGTGGGCTCGTCGAGGAAGAGCAGCTCCGGCTCGTGCAGCAACGCCGCCGCAAGCGCGACGCGCTGCCGCTGGCCTGTCGAGAGGCCGTCGGTCATCAGCGGCAGGAGGCTCTCGAACCCGAGGCGCTTCGAGAGAACCGCCACGCGCTCGGACAGGCGCGCGGTCGGAAGGCCGTAGATGGAGCCGAAGAAGCGCAGGTTCTCCGCGACCGTCAGGTCGAGGTAAAGCGAGAACTTCTGGCTCATGTAACCGAGTCCGGTCTTCCACTTCTCGGCGTCGCGCACGACATCGAGGCCGCCGAACCCGGTCGCCGAGCCCGAGGTCGGCGCGAGCAGCCCCGTGAGCATCCGGATCGTCGTCGACTTGCCGGAGCCATTGGGCCCGAGGAAACCGAACACTTTTCCGCGCGGCACGTCGAACGTGACCGCGTCCACCGCCGTGAACGCACCGAAGCGCCGCGTGAGATTCTGCACCTCGAGGAACGTTCCGGCGGACGCCTCGCCCGTCATGCCGCCGCGTCCTCTTCGCTTTTCAAGACGAACACGTCCTCGAGAGAGGGCGCCGCCGGCGCGACCGCACCCGGCGCGACGACGTCGGCGAGCTCGCGCCGCACCGCCGCGAGCAGGTCGGGCCCGGCCGCCGCCGACCCGCGCACGTGAAGCTGCGTCCCGAAGAGCGAGACGTCGTCCACCTCCGGAAGCCTTGCCAACCGCTCGCGCACGTGCACCCGGTCCGACGAGCGCACGACGAGCAGCGTCCGCGGGTAGGCCGCGAGGATCTCTTCCCGCGTGCCGAGGGCGGACAGGCGCCCCTCGTCCAGGAACCCGATGCGCGAGGCATATTCGGCCTCGTCCATGTAGGGCGTCGAAACGAGGATCGTGAGGCCGTCGTGGTGGAGCTCGTTCAAGAGCGACCAGAACTCGCGCCGCGAGACCGGGTCGACGCCCGTGGTCGGCTCGTCGAGCAGCAGCAGCTGCGGCCGGGTCAGGAGCGCCGCAACGAGGGCGAGCTTCTGCTTCATGCCGCCCGAGAGCGCGCCCGCCAGCCGCTTGCCGAAGCGATCGAGGCCGACGCGCGCGAGCAGGTCCGCCGATCGGGCCTTCGCGTCCTGCTTCGGCACGTCGTACAGCCGCGCGCGCAGCGTCAGGTTCTCGTCGATCGAGAGGTCCTCGTACATCGCGAAGCGCTGGGGCACGAAGCCGAACGTCACGTCCGGGTCGCGCACGAGCGTGCCCGCGGTCGGGGCGAGAAGGCCCGCGACGATTCGGAAGAATGTCGTCTTCCCGGCACCGTCCGGCCCGATCAGGCCGAACATCTCGCCCTTCGCGATCGTGAGATCGACGTTCTTCAGCGCCGTCTTCGCGCCGAACGACCTGGAGAGGCCCCGGGCGGTGATCACGGCGCCGGCGCCCCGTCCACGCGGATCGTGACGTCCGCCGGCTGGCCGGGCACGAGGGGATCGCCCCAGCCCGCGTCGAGGTCCACCTTGGCCGCGTAGACGAGGTTGACGCGCTCGCCGCGGGTCTCGACGGGCTTGGGCGTGAATTCGGCGTCGGGCGAGATCTCGGTCACCTTCGCCGGAAAGGACTTTCCGGGGAAGGCATCCACGCCGACGGTCGCGGCCATCCCGGTGCGCACCTTCCCGAGCAGCGGCTCCGGGATGTACGTGCGCACGTAGAGGCGGTCGGCGAACGCCATCGTCAGGGCGGGCTGCCCCGCCGCGAGCAGCAGGCCGGGTTCGGCGATCCGGTGGAGGATGACGCCGTCCGCGGGCGCGCGGATCTCGGCCTCGCGGGCGACGGTCTCGGACTGCGTCAGCACGCTCTTCGCCCGCCCGACGTCGTACTTCGCCTGTTCGGTCTGGAACTTGCGGAAGCCCTCCACGGCGAGCTTCAGCCGCTCCTCGCTCGCCTTGAGGCTGGCGGCGGCGCTGTCGACGCTGGTCTTCGCGACGTCGAAGTCGTTCTGCGTCCCGATCCTCGCCGCGAGCAGCGCGCGCTGGCGCTCGAGCTGGCGCCGGGTCAGCTCGAGCTGCGAGCGCTTGTCGGCGACGTCCGCTTCGGCCGCGAGGATCTCCGGGCGGCGGCTGCCCTCCGACATGTCCTGGTAACGCGCTTCCGCCGACTTGAGGCCCTCCCGGTCGCGCTCGACCGCGACGGCCGTTTCGCCGAGGTCGAGCCGCGCCAGCACGTCCCCCGCCTTGACGCGGTCGCCCTCGCGCACGCGGACCTCGACCACGCGGCCGGCGACTTTCGGACCGAGGTCGACCAGCGGCGCCTCGAGTCGTCCGTTCAGGTGCAGCATCCCCGTGTCCTTTGGGCGGCAGGCGGGCGCGAGGGCCACGGCGGCGATCAAGAAGAGGGGGCGAATTCGTCTCATCGCGTTTTCCTTCCCGTGACGATGGCTCCGCGCGTCCAGATGTCGAGCACGGTCTCGAGGTAGCGCTCGAGGGGCATCGGCTTCTCGAGGACCTCCATGACGTGCTGGAGAAAGACGTAGGAGTGGAGGGTCGCCAGGAACGACAGCGCCGCGGCGCTCGGGTCCTCGATCCGCAGCCGGCCCCGCCGGGCCGCGCGGCGCATGTAGCCCTCGAGGTACTTCAGGTTCTTCTGCGGCGGCGTCGGCCGCGCCGCCGGATCGAAAGGCAACGGCATCCGCCCCACGCCCGGCACCCTCTTGAAGTAGACCCAGCGCGCCACGATCTGGCGCATCTTCGACTCGAGGAACGGGACCATCGTCTCCGCGGTCCGGCGCAGCACGCGCTTCGGGTCCTCCGAGCCGTCCATCTCCTGGAGGAAGGCGAGCGGCATCGTCTCGGGCTCGCCCTCGCCCATGCACGCGACGAAGAGGTCGCGCTTGGTCGGGGCGTGGCGCAGCAGCGCGGCGGCGGACACCCCGATGCGGCCGGCGATGTCGGAGAGCGTGGCGCCCTCGTAGCCGCGCTCGACGAAGGCCTCCCGCGCGGCGGAAAGCACCTGGCCCCGGTTGACCCGCGCCGTACGTCCCATAAGTAAGTAACTATTTACTAATTTACTTTTGCGGCGTCAAGGGGGCGAGAGGAGCCCCGCCCTTGCCGCACGAGGCACTACAGCGTCGCGAGCAGCCGGTAGTAGTCCTCGGGCGTGTCGGAGAGCTTCATCGAGAATCCGCTCGGCACCATGCGCGCGAGCGCCGCCGGCACGCGGAACGACCGGACGACCTTGCCGCGCACGACGATCCGGCGCCCTGCGGCCAGGTGCAGGTTTGCGGTCAGGAATGTGCCGGGATTGGGCAGCCGGATGGAGCGCACAAAAATGCCACTTGCCGAAACGTCGTAGGTGAAACCGGTACAGTTTGCCCCCAGGAGACTGAACTCAACCAGAAACCGGCGTTTCTTACGGGCGAAGGACCGTCTTTCCGCCATCGCCTCCGAGTCGGGGCGAGGGCTCCGGGATAGAGACCCCGCCGGGAGCTTCCTGATTCGATTCTCCGCCCGTGCCCGTCCCGGATGCAAGCCCCAGGCTTCTAGATCTTCTGAAACTCGATGCCCCGGACGCGGCCGTAGTCGAGCGTGAATCCCGTGACTCTCCCGGCCGCATTCCGATGGAAGCGAAGGTTCATGCCCTCCAGGTTCATCGCGTCCTTGACCGTCGGAGCGAGCGGGTCCCCCGGCAGTCCGCGGTGGCGGAGGTGGAGCTGCCCGTTCTCGACGGCCAGCCGCCACGTCGTCCCGAGCTCGGGGCTGTCGTAGGTCCCGGCGAGCTCCGCAAGCTCCGCCGGCCCCGGCGACGCGAGGACGACCGGATCGAACACCTCGGTCTCCCGGTCGTCGGCGACCCCGGTCGTCATGCGCATGACCGAACGGCCGCCGGCAGCGGGCGCAAAGCGCACCTCGGCGTCGTCCTTCGAGCCCTCGACCCGGAAGAGCCCCGCCGCCGCCGGCACGAGCGTCCGCTTCTCGGAACCCCATTCCGCGGCGAGGCCCTTTCCGGCCGCCGTGACGCGAACGAGCCGGCCCGACTCCCGACTGAGATACGCCCCGACGAGCTTCTGCAGCTGCGCCGCGGAGGCGGAGTATTTCGGCGCGGCAGCAGCGGTCCCCTTGACCGGAAGGGCGGTTGCCTCCGGAGTCATCAGGCTCCCGAGATAAACCTCCGCGACCTTCTGCGAAAGCCGGGTCGGGTTGGACGCGCCGCCGTCGTTGCAGAGACAGGCCACGGCCAGTTTCTGCCCTGGAAAGCGCAGCAGCTGCGCGCGGTAGCCCACCCAGGATCCGCTGTGCGAAACGGTGGGAAGGCCGCGGTAGGCGCCGATGGCCAGCGCGGAGGCGTAGTTGATCCTCTTGCCGCTGTTGAGGACGCCGACCACGTGCATGTCGGCGAGGAGCTTCGCGTCGCCCACCTTCGGCTCGAAGAAGTTCTGGTTCCAGCGGAAGAGATCCTCGACCGTGGTCAGCACGGAGCCGTCGCCCGTCTGTTCCCAGTCGGACATTTCGATGCCGTAGCCCGCGCCCTCCTTCTGGTAGCCGGTCGCGCGGTTCGGGATGATCCGCGTGTGGGAGTCGTTGACCTGGGTGTGGCGCATGCCGAGGGGCGTGAAAATCCGCTGCTCGGAGAAGTCGCGCAGGGACTGCCCGCTCGCCTTCTCCACGACCAGCGCGAGCAGATTGTAGCCGGTGTTGCAGTAGAGATAGTCCTCGCCGGGCGCGAAGTTCGGGGCCTTCTGCCGCGCCATGATCTCGAGTACGTCCGACTCCGGGGAGAGGTCTTCCTCCACCATGCCCTGGAGGCTCATCAGCTCGATGTAGTCGCGCAGGCCGCCGGTGTGATGGAGCAGGTGCCGGAGCGTCACGGTCTTTCCGTACGACGGGATTTCCGGGACCCACTTGCGGATGTCGTCGTCGAGCGAGAGCTTGCCCTCGCGCGCCAGCAGGTGGATCGCCATGGCGGTGAACTGCTTGGAAACCGACCCGATGTCGAAGACCGTCTCCGGCGTGTTGCCGACCGACAGCTCCAGGTTCGCCATCCCGTAGCCGCGCGCGTACGCGATCTCGCCGTCGCGGTAGACCCCGAGCGCGCAGCCCGGCGTGTCGCTGCGGTCGACGTCGCGGAAGATCGCGTCCACCTTCGCCTTCGTGTCGGCGGCCGTGGCCTGCGGGGACGCGCTGGCGGTCGCGAGCGCGAGGAGCACCGGAAGCAACGAATTCATGTCGTCTCCCTGAATGGGCGGCCGGAGTCTACCGCCCGGCGGCCTCGAAGCGCTCGATCTCCGCGCGGCGCTCGGCGGACAGCGGCTTCGGAGCGTCCTTTTCCCAGTCGTAACAGACCTGCGTGGTCTTCGCCTCCGCCACGAGCCGGCCGTCCGGGCCCGTGAGTCGGTAGGAGAAATCGAACGAGGAATTCCCCATGCGCGAGACGCGCACGTCGAGCGAGAGGACCTCCCCGAGGCGCGCCGACGAGCGGTAGTCGATTTCGGTGCGCGCGACGACGAAGTCGATGTCTTTGACGTTCACCGAGCCGCGCATCGCCAGCCAGTACTTCTGGCGCGCCCACTCGAGGTAACGCACGGAGGCCACGTTGTTCAGATGGCCCATGGCGTCGATGTCGGCGTAGGGCACTTCGATCGACAACTTCATGCCGCAACGATAGCCCGATGCCGGTCGATCCAGTAGCCCCACGGGACGAAGAGCCACATCCCGATACCCGACCATTCCACGGCGCGTTCGCTCGGCGGCGGCGGGCCGGCGACGCTCGCGACCCACAGGACCACGAGGAAAGCGATGAGCGACCAGAGCGCCCAGGCCCCCGTCCGGTCGAGCGCGCGGGTCGTTCGCAGGTAGATCGCGAGACCGACCCCGAGCGCGAGGGCCTCGACGGCAACGGTCAACGGGACCGAGTTCCAGATTCCCAGGCCGAAGTACGGCGGGCCCGAGAGGATCGGCATGTCCGGCCGGTGCACGAGCGCATCCAGGAACCAGTGGCTGACGACGCAGAGCCCGAACACGATCGCCGCGGCCTTCTGCCTCCGAAAGAGAAAGTACCCCGACCCGAGCACGAGCCCCGCGACCCCGAGCCCCACCAGGCCGTGACTGATCGGATAGTCGTAAAAGTCCATCGGAGTCACCGCCGTCGCACCCGGCGCGATCCGGAAGTGCTCGATGCCCAGGAGCGCCAGCGGGAAGAACAGCAGGTCCGCCCAGCCGACGGCCAGGAAGAGGAGGCCCAGCGAAAGAGCGGGCGCGGCTTTCTTGCCGGCGAACGCGAGGCCAAAGTGTCCGAGAAACATGCGCACTCCGGAGACAGTCTCGACCGGACCCCGGAAGCCGTCAAGCCGAGGCGGCAAAACTTGACCCGATCCCGGGGCTCAACTAGGCTGTGCACGAAACAATCACTGCGTCATCGGAATTGCGATCGGTAACGGCAGGAGGTGTCCATTGCGGCGACTATTCCTTCTGACGGCGAGCCTGGCGTTCGCGGCGCAGTCCGCCCGCGCGGCGACCTGCCCTCCGGGTCTCTTTCTCGAGGCGCCCACGTACCCGACCGGAGTGCGCGGCGTTGCCATCGTCGCAGCCAACTTCAACGGGGACACGATCCTCGACCTCGCGGTCGCCAATCGCGACGGCACGAGCGTCAGCGTCCTGCTCGGCAACGGCGACGGCACGTTTGGCCCGCCGATCATCTCGCCCTCCAACAGCGGCCAGCAATCGATGGTGGCGGCCGACTTCGATGGCGACGGAAACACGGACCTCGCCGTCGGCGGCTACTACCGCGTCACGATCCTCCTCGGCAACGGCGACGGCACGTTTCAGCCGCCCGTCGAATACGACGTCGGCAACGGCCCCGTCTCCTCGATCCAGGCAGGCAAGCTCGACGCCGGAAACACGATGGACCTCGTGACCACCTCGGACTACGACGGCGCCGTCGACGTCCTCCTCGGCGTTGGCGACGGCACCTTCGGGCCGGCGCAAAGCTATCCCGCGGGGGGCCAGGCGCGGAGCCTCGCGCTCGGTGACTACAACGACGACGACGTGCTCGACGTCGTCGTCACTCATCCGTACGGCAATACGGTCTCGCTGCTGCTCGGGCAGGGGGACGGCAGTTTCGGTGCGCCCTCTCCGTTTGTCGTGGGAATGAACCCGGGCGACGTGCTGGCCGGCGACTTCAACGACGACGGACAGCTCGACGCCGTGGTGCAGACTGGTCAGTACGTCTCCGTGCTCCTCGGCGACGGCAGCGGCGGCTTCGGCGCCGCCCTCCAGTACCCCGCCGGCCTGGATCCCGGGGCCTTCGCGGCCGGCGACTTCGACGGCGACGGCAACGCGGACCTGGCCGTCCAGAGCAACTCGGGAGGGGGCCAGATTTCGGTCCTCCTGGGCGATGGAAGCGGCGCATTCGCTCCGTCCGCCGTGTACCTCACCGGCCAGTATGGAGACGCGATCGTGCCGGGAGACCTCAACGGCGACGGCACGCCCGATCTCGCGACCTCCAACCCGGGGACCTTCACGGTCAGCGTCCTCCTCGCAAACGGCAACGGATCCTTCGAGGCCTCGCGCAGCGTTGCGGTTCCGGGCGGTGCGTCGGTGCTGGCGACGGGTTTCTTCAACGCGGACTCCATCCTGGACATCGCCGCCGTCAACGGCGGCCCGGTCCAGATTCTGCTCGGCGACCCTGCGGGAGGCTACGTCCTTGGGGGCTCGTACGACGTCGGCGTTCCGGCGACTTCCGTGATCGCGGCCGACTTCACGAACGACTCCATCACGGACCTCGTCATCTCGAGCAACTACGGCTACGTGGGCGCGTGGTTGCTGCGCGGCGTGGGGGACGGGACCTTCGTTCCGGCGCCGAACGGCATCAGCACGGCCAGCTACGCGGGAAACATGGTTGCCGGGCTCTTCGACGGCGACGGGCCCGTCGATCTCGCCATCGCGACCGGGTGCTGCGGCTTCGGTGGAATTGAAATCCTGCCCGGAAACGGCGACGGAACCTTCCGCGATCCCATCTACACCGATCTCGGTTCGACTCCAGGCGGGCTGGCGGCCTCCGACCTGAACTGGGACGGGGCGACCGATCTCGCCACCACCGACGCCAGCCACAATCGGGTCCTGGTGCTCCTCGGCAACGGCGACGGCACCTTTCAGACCCCCGTCGCCTACCCGGCTCAGCAGGGCCCGGCGTGGCTCGTCGCGGGGTGGGACATCGACGAGGACGGCAACACAGACATCGTCGTCGCCAACACGAACTCCCAGAATCTCTCCATCCTGCGCGGCCTCGGGGACGGGACCTTTGCGCCCGGACCGATCCTGGCGCTTGGGCAGCCGGCCGTGTTCGTCGCCAGCGGCAACTTCGACGGCGACGATCACTACGACCTCTACACGGCCAACGGCTCCGGGAACTCCGTGTCCGTCTTCCGCGGGATCGGGGCGGGAGCGTTCGCCTCGCCAAGGACGTACCTCACGGGCGCCAACGCCACGTACGCGGTGATCGTGGACGCCGACAACAATTCGCGCATCGACCTCGCCGTTGCGACCCCGGGCGACAGCGCCATCACCCTGCTCCTGAACGCCGGGCTGGGGATCGGGACGATCGGCGGCTCCCTGAATGCCTGCGTCGGATCGAGCCTGACCCTGTCGGTCGAGGCGTCGGGCTTCGGCCCGCTCGGCTACCAGTGGATCAAGGACCAGGTCCCGCTCTCGGACGGCGGCAACATTTCCGGCGCACAGACCGCGCACCTGACCATCTTCCCGGTGGGCGGCCTGGACAACGGTACCTACTCGGTCGCCGTCAACGATCTCTGCACGACTCTCGAGGGGTTCATCGACTACGTCTACGTGCACGACCCTCCCGCCGCGCCCGTCATCACGATCGACTCCATTCCGGCTCCCGGCATCCCGGGCACCGCCTCGGCCACCGCCGGAGGGACGGACTACTTCTGGTCCGCCGTCGGCGGCGTCATCACCGGCGGACAGCACACGAGCACGGCCACCTTCCTCACGGACGTTCCGGGAACCGTCACGCTCAAGGCCACGGAGTACTCCGCGCCGGCCTGCGGCACGGAGTCCGCTCCGACGGATGTCGTCGTCGACTACCTCGACGTGCCGCCTTCCAACATCTTCCATGCGGATATCGCTCACGATCGCGCAGGCCCAGACGTCACCGCCGGCTGCGGCGACGGCAACTACTGCCCGTCGAACCTCGTCACGCGCGCGCAGATGGCCGTCTTCCTGCTGAAGTCCGAGCTCTGGGGATCGGCTCATACGTGCCGCCTGCCTGCGCGCGGCCTCTTCGCGGACGTACCCTCCCGGGCTCCTTCGCTTACGACTGGATCAACGCGCTCGCCACGATGGCGTAACCACCGGCTGCGGAACCGGCAACTACTGCCCCGGCAGCTCCGTCACCCGCGCGCAGATGGCCGTCTTCCTTTGAAGACGTGCATGGTTCGGGTACGCGCCCCCTGCCGGCCACCGCGATCTTCGACGACGTCCCCGTCGACGCCTTCGCGGCGGACTTCATCGACGACCTCTACAACGCGCGGCATCACCGGCGGGTGCAGCGCCAGCCCCCTGCTCTACTGCCCGAACAACCCGGTCAGCCGCGCGCAGATGGCGGCATTCTTGTCAACGCCTTCTTCTAGGCCGTCTCTTACCGCCGTCCGTCCGCGATCTGCGCGGCCTCCGGCAGGCCGCGCAGCCGCAGCATGGCGGCGACGCCGAGGGCGGGACCCGGGGCGAGCACGGCAAAGGCCCAGCGCCAGCCGACCGCCGCGACGGCGAGCGGGACGAGCCTGATCGAGGCCATGGTCAGGAGAAAGCCGACGCAGGTCTGGATCGTGAGCGCCGTCCCCATGTACCGAGGGTCGCCGAGCTCGGTCACGCACGCCGAGAATTGCGCGGAGTCGGCGACGACGGCTGCGCCCCAGACCGCGGCGACGACGAGCAGCACTCCCGGCGACGCGTCGTAGAGCAGGCCGACGAAGAGGCAGCACGCGCCCGAGATCCCCATCGCCCACGACGTGACCGCCGTCCTGCCGACGCGATCGGCGAGCAGTCCGGCCGCGACGCAGCCGATCGCTCCGCTGCCGATGACGAGAAAGGACGCTCCCTCCGCGAGCGACGGCCGCGCTCCGTGGGCGGCGAAGCTCGCGCGCAGGAAGACGGGCACCCACGTCCACATCGCGTAGAGCTCCCACATGTGGCCGAAGTAGCCAAAGTCCGCCAGGCGCACGCCGCGGTTGCGGAAGACCTTCGAAATCTGGGAGGCGTCGAACCGCGCCGCCTTTGTGGCGTACGGGCCGTCGCCCACGAAGAGGAGCACGATCGCGCCGCCTGCGACCGCGAACCCAGACACGGCGAGCACGTTGACGCGCCACGACGAGTGGCCGACCGCGTTGACGAGGTACGGGAACGCCTTGCCGAGCGCGATGCCGCCGACGAGGACGCCGAGGGCCGCGCCGCGCCCGCGCCGGAACCAGGTGGCCAGGATCTTCATCCCGGGCGGGTAGACGCCGGCGAGGAAGAATCCGGTCAGGAACCGCAGGACCACGGCCGAGGCCGGCCCGGTCGCGAGGAGCGCGAGCCCGGCGTTCGCGGCCGCGCCGAGCCACGCCGACACGGCGAAGAGACGCCGCGTCGCGAAGACGTCCGGCAGGTTCCCGAAGGCGCTCACCAGCGTGCCGGCGACGAAGCCGAGCTGCACCGCGAGCGTCAGCCACGCCGTCGCCGCGTCGGTCAGGCCCCACTCGGCCTTGAGCGCAGGCGCCACGGCGGAGGCCGAGAACCACAGCGACATGCCGAGCAGCTCGGCGGCGGCGACGAGGGCGAGGGTGCGCCAGCGCGCGCGTGATTCCATGGCTGCGGCGGCGGGCTCCATGGGCGCGGAGCTTGACACACCGGGAACGCGGACCGCTCTGCTACGCTTGCCCATCTCGACGATGAAGCGATCTCTGCGGCCGCCATTCTTCCTCGCCATTGCCCTGCTGGCCACGGCAGCACACGCTCGGCAACCCGCCGCAACCGGGGGCTGTCCGCCCCGGGGCGATGCCACGAAACCGAAGGAGCGGGCGCTCAACCTGCTGAAGGCCCGGACGGACGCGCCGACGGACGACGACGTGGACGACACGGCCGACGTCGATGCGCTGCTCGAGCCCGGAGACGACGCTCTGCGCTGGACCTCGGACACGGCCGTCGAGATCACGGCCTTCGTCCTCGACGTCCGCGACGGCGGCGCGGCCAGCTCCAACTGCCATTCCTCGAATCCCGCCAACCACGACACGATCCTCGACCTCTCCCCCGACGCCAGCGTCTTCGACGCCGGCCACAGGATCGTCGCCGTCATCACCCCGCAGTGGCGCCGGATGATGGCCGGTAACGGAGTCGACTGGTCTACCGCCGCGATCGCCGCGAAGTACACCCGGCACTACGTCACGATCCGCGGCTGGCTGCTCTTCGACACGGCGGCCGCGAGGCGCTCGCTCAACTCGGCGCCGCTCGTCAAGAGCGACATGACGCGCGCGACGGCGTGGGAAGTCCACCCCGTCACGTCCATCGAGCTCGATACGAGTCACCTCGAGCAGCAGCAACTCAGCCCGTAGGGCCGGGACGCCTCAGTCGAGGTCGAACGCGAGCAGCTCGGCCCGATCGGCGCCGCCCGAGAACCGAAACTCGGTTTCCTCCGAAGCCGCGAGCCCGTCGCCCGCGGAGAGCGTCTTCCCGTTGACGTCGAACGAGCCGCGCAGCGCCTGCACCCAGAGGTGCCTCCCCGCGGGGAGCGTCAGCGACAGCGAGCCGCCGGGCTCCAGGATCGAGGCGTAGACCCTCATGTCCTGGCGGACGGCGATGGATCCGTCGGCGCCGTCGCTCGACGCGATCAGGCGCAGCCGGCCCATCCGCGCCGCGTCGTCGAACCGCTTCTGGTCGTAGCGCGGCGGCGCGCCCTCGGCGTTGGGCATGATCCAGATCTGGTAGAAGTGCGTGACGTCCGACTTCGACGCGTTGAACTCGCTGTGGCGCACGCCCGAGCCCGCGCTCATGTACTGCACGTCGCCAGGAACGATCACCGAGCCCGTTCCCATGCTGTCCTTGTGCGCGAGCTCGCCCTCGAGCACGTAGGAAATGATCTCCATGTCGCGGTGCCCGTGCGTGCCGAAGCCCTGGCCCGGCTGGACCCGGTCCTCGTTGATCACGCGCAGCGACCGGAACCCCATGTGCCGCCCGTCGTGGTAGTCGCCGAAGGAGAACGTGTGGAACGTGTTCAGCCAGCCATGGTCGAAGTGACCGCGCTCGCCGGCCCGTCGGATCTGGATCATGTTGCCCTCGCCTCCGGGCCTACATACGCTGCCGCGGGCGCGGCGGCTTCAAACGCCGCAGAGGGCCCTCAGGGGCGGCGCCACCACGGCTCCGCCGGCGGCGGCGCCGACGGCTCGAGCAACTCCCCCGGCCGCGGGACCGCGATGCGCACGCCCTTCTGCCCGGCGGCCGCCACGGCGCGGGCGGCTGGCTCGTTCCAGTCGTGGAAGGCGAGGTTGAACGTGGCCCAGTGGACCGGGACGAGCAGGCCGCCGCCGAGGTCGGCGTGCGCCTGCACGACCTCCTCGGGGTTCATGTGGATCTCCGGCCAGGTCGGCCCGTACGAGCCCAGGCTCATGAGCGTCGCGTCGAACGGGCCGTGCGCCGCTCCGATCGCGCGAAAGCCCGGGAAGTACCCGGAGTCGCCGCTGTAGAAGACGCGGTGGCGCGGTCCCGCGACCACCCAGGAGCACCAGAGCGTCGCGTCGCGGTCCGCGAGGCCGCGCCCCGAGAAGTGGCGGGCGGGCGTCGCCGTGATCGTCAGGCCGCCGAGGGTCGTCTGCTCCTCCCAGTCGAGCTCCCGGATCTGCGACGCCGGCACGCCCCACTTCTCGAGGTGCGCGCCGATGCCCAGCGGCACGAGCAGGAGCGTGCCGCGGCGCGCCAGCGCCTTCACCGTCTCCATGTCGAGGTGGTCGTAGTGATCGTGCGAGATCAGGACGGCGTCGAGCGGCGGCAGGTCCGCGAGCGCGATCGGCGGCTGGAAGAACCGCTTCGGGCCGAGCAGCGTCGACGGCGACACCCGTTCGCTCCAGATCGGGTCCGTCAGGATGCGCCGTCCGTCGATCTCGACCAGCGCGCCGGCGTGGCCCATCCACGTGATCCGCAGCCCCGACGCCGGCGCGCAGTCGTAGTCGGCGCGGGAGCGCGGGACCACCGGGATCGGGCTCTGCGGGTATCGGACCTCGTCGCCTCCGAACTGCAGGCGCAGCGTGGCCGGTATCTCGTGCGCCTTCACCGTGCTGGTCGGCTCCGAGTTCCGGAAGCGTCCCGACGCCCAGTGGCCGGACCGGCGGGCGCGCTCGAGCCTCTCACCGGAGAGCGTGCCTCCGAAAGCGGCGAACCAGCTGGTGGACTTCGCCGCCGCCACGGCCGCCACGGCCGCCGCGCCCGCCGCGGCCAGCAGCGTCAGGCCCGCGGCGCGGACGGCGCGGCCGGGAACCGCCCTGTCCGTCAAGCCGCCGCCTCGGCGCGCTCGTCGCCGGCGGCGGCCTTGCGCGAGAAGCGCGCGCGCAATCGCGCGGGAATCCGGCTCGCGTCGTCGAAGAGCGAATAGGCGACCTGACAATCCACGACGTTCACGCCCCTCGCGTCGAACGGCAGGGCCGGGCGCACCGCCTCCGCGACCCGCGCGAACACGTCCTTCAGCTCGATGCTCTCCGCGACCGTTCGCGCGATCGCCGACAGGGCCGCGCCGACGTTGCCCCGGTTGCTCACGGGCCGATTCTATGCGCCCCCCACCGGCCCTCTCCCCCGGGGTGCAGCAGAAAGACTGGCCGCGGCGTCAGCCCCCGTGGCGCGGCGCATTGCATACAATGCGCCCCGAAGGAGGCACACCGTGAGACGCAAGACGAAGAAAGCATTGAAGCTCTCGGCCGAGCACGCCGCCGTCGCCCTGCACCTGCTGATCGAGGACGGCCGCATCGCCGCCGCCGACGTGACGAAGGCGCTCAAGAATCGCGAGAAGATGATCCGCGACCTGCGCGCGCGCCTCGAAGCGCTCGAGAAGGCCGCGGCCCCCGTCGCCCGCCGCATCGCGAAGGCCGGCCGCAAGGCGGCTCGCCGCGCGGCGCCGCGCGCCCGGAAGGCGCTCTCGAGCGCCCAGGTCACCGCGCGCCGGGCCCAGGGGCGCTACATGTCGGCCGTGCGCAGCCTCTCCAAGCAGGCGCGCGTCCAGATCAAGGCGATCCGCAAGCAGTCGGGCGTCGCCGCCGCCATCAAGGCGGCGAAGAAGCTGACCGCGTAGGCGACCCGGGCGGGCGACGGGCGCCCCGAACTCCCGCGTCGAGGCGTTCACCGAGCGGCCGTTGGCGGGCAAGGCGGCGACGGTCCCGCGCGGAGAACTCGTCGAATCCCGTCCGAAGGGCGTTACCATTGGCCCAGATGGCGAAGTACGAGGGCGAGGAGCGACGCTTCGCCCGCTGGTTCTGCCCGGATTGCCGCTCGCCCCGGTTCGCCCCGATTCCCGCCGGGGGAACGCTCAAGTGCCCGATCTGCTACAAGGCGGTCGCGTTCGATCCTCGAAAGCACGCCCGGCGCGACCCCGCCGATCGCGGACGGCGAAACGAACAGATCCTGCCGGGGGCCTGAACGGGCGCGGCGCCATCCCGTCGTAGGATTCGCGCCATGATGAGAACGCCTGCCGACATCGCCAGGCTCTTTGCCTACGGCCGCTGGGCCAGCGAGCTGACCCTCGCCTCCGTTGCCGAGCTCGATCCCGGGCAGTTCGTGCAGCCCGTCGGAGGCAGCTTTGGATCCGTGCACGGAACGCTCGTCCATCTGTACGGCGCCGATTGGGTCTGGCTCGAGCGCTGGCAGGGCCGCTCGCCGCGCGCGCTGCCGACGGGCCAGGACGCGTCGACGCTCGACGCGATCGCGCGGATGTGGCGGGAAGTCCAGCAGAAGCAGATGGACTTCGTCGAGGCCCTCGTCCCCGAGCGCATGTCGCAGCCGTTGAGCTATGTGAACTTCAAAGGCGAAACGTTCAAGTACCCGCTCGGCGAAACGCTCGTGCACGTCGCCAACCACGGCACGTATCACCGCGGCCAGGTCGCAACGCTGCTGCGGCAACTCGGCAAGACGCCCGCCTCGACCGACTACCTGCGCTACCTCGACGCGCTCGCGCAGTAGGAGACCCCCGGCGTCACCCGAAGGAGCCCGCGCCCGAAGCGGGAGTCAGGCCCTGCGCCAGCCCTCCGGCCAGAGGTGCGCCGCAAGAACCGTGATGCCGGCGCCGATGCAGGACTCGGCGAAGCGCAAGGCCGCGTTGAGAATCGGCGACAGGGTCGGGTTGACGCTCGAGGTCACCATAATGACGGCCACCGTGATGGCTGCCAGGCGCGCGTGGTCGGGGGAACCGGTCGCCTGCCCGAGCAGAACCGTCGCACCGATGCAGACCGCCATGCCGACCAGGCTGTAGGGCAATACCAGGAGATAGATCCCGCTAATGACGGCGCCGATCAGGGTGCCGAAGATGCGCCGCCATGCCGACATGATCGTCTCGCGCCGCGTCGCCTGGAGCACGACGACCGCGGAGATCATCGACCACAGCCCTCCGACGAGGGCCGAAGCGCCGTGAAAGAGGGCCGTGAACCGGCTGCCGCCGAGGTAGGCGAGCGTCGACACCGCGGCCGAGAGGACCGCGATCCGCAGCTCTTCGCGCCCGGGCCTCAGTGCGGCCAGCGCCAACCGAGGAAACCGGCCGTCAGCAGCGCGTAGATCAGGCCATCGAACGTGGACAGCAACGTGGTCGACCACTTCCTCGAATACCAGATCGAGTTCGGCCACAGCCCGAGGGAATAGCCCGCGAACGCCACCGTTCCCGCAATCCGAAAGACCAGGATGTACGGCGTCCCGGGAGCGAGCGTGCGGCTCGCGACGTAGGCGGCGAAGATACTGACGACGACCGTGAAGAGGAACCATTGCAGGAGGCGCTTGCCCATGGCGTACCCGTCACGGCCGAGCACCGTCATGATGACGAGCGGGCCCTGCTCGACCCTCTTCTTGTACTCGGGGGTCTTCATGTCCGCCGGTCCCTTCGCACTGGGGATGAAGTAGTCGCCGGGCGCGATGGAAAACCTGCGGAGCGCGGCCATGACGTCGTCCTCGGAGGGCACCTGGCCGTAGTCCTTGCGATGGAACGGCAGGACCATGTGAACGATGAAGCTCGCGAAAAACACGGCGACGGCCGAAAGCAGAATGGGAAGCCAGAGCGAGGTCAGGGTCACCATCTCCACCTCCTCGTGCGGAATGCGGGGAACACGGTTGCCGGGAGAATATCGGGTCAGGGTGCCGGTGGACCAAAAATGAAACGCCGCGGGGCCGACAGACGGCCGCCGCGGCGGATGGACAAGGACCGACGACTCAGTTCAGGTCCTTGCTCTTGAAGTACTTCGATCCGGTGAGGTCCACGTTGGCCATGAGGCCCGTGCTGCCGATCTGATAGATGGCCATGCCGTTGACGAATCCCGTCTGGCCGCCCACCTGCTCCTTGCCGGCCGTGGCGTTGGCGGCGCCCTGCGCCTGCCAGCCGCTGTTGACGAACTGGTCGAAGCTCTTGCTGTCCTGGAACAGGAAGACGACTTCGTACTTCTTGCCCCCGAACGCGAGGCCGAAACCCGCCGAGCCCATGTCCATGTAGGTCCGCTTGCCGGTCTTCTTCGCGACCGCGACGCCCTTGCCGCCGCCGCCCGAAAAGAAGAAGCCGAGCTTCAGGTTGTCGAACGCCGCCCAGCCATAGGCCTTCTCGTACAGCTCCTTGGCGCTCGCGTTGCCCTTGAGGAGCTGATCGAGCGCCGCGCCCGCGGTGGCATCGATCTGGCTGCGCTTGGCCTCGATCTTCTGCGCGTTCCACTCGGACTCCGTCTTGTCGGTCGGGGCCTTGCCGTCCTGTGCGCGGACCGGGGCCGACGCGAGCGTCAACGCCAGGGCCGCGGACCCGATCAATGCGCTCCTCTTCAAACTCGCCATGATGTCTCCTTTCAACTTTCAACCAGCCCTGCGGGTCGAGCCCCGAAGGGTGAGAGCCGCAAATAGTATCGAACAGGAGCTCCGCCCCGTAAATTCTGCGCGAATTTCAGCGCCGATCGCGTGGTCGCGTACGGGAATCGGCACGGCGCCATCGGGCAGGAGGGCTCTTTTCCGGGGACAGTTGACGCGCGCTGGCACGCCGCAGCTATGATCGCGGCGCAAGGGCAGAACAATGGCCAACCGACGAAAGGCGCAAAGCATGAAAGCAAAGACAAAGACGGGCGGGAAGAACGCGTTTCTGACGGACGTCAAGGAGCTCCGCCGGCGGGCCCGCAAGCACATCGAGAAGGGCGCCGTGACCGAGGGCTACCGGCTCGATCGCGGGACCGCGGTTCGCATTCTCAACGAGGCCCTGGCGACCGAAATCGTGTGCGTGCTCCGCTACCGCCGTCACTACTTCATGGCTTCCGGAATTCACGCCAAGGCCGTTGCGGACGAGTTCCTGGCGCACGCCAACGAGGAGCAGGGCCATGCGGACGAAATCTCGCACCGCATCACCCAGCTCGACGGCGAGCCCAACCTCAATCCCGAGGGCCTCCTCACGCGCAGCCACTCGGAATACGTCGAGGGCGACTCGCTCATCGACATGATCCGCGAAGATCTGGTCGCCGAGCGCGTCGCGATCGAGTCCTACACGGAGATGATCCGGTACTTCGGCTCGGACGACCCGACGACGCGCCGCATGCTCGAGGGAATCCTCGCAATGGAGGAAGAGCACGCCGAGGACATGAAGACCCTGCTCGAGACGATCGGCCATGAGGAGTCGAAGGCGGATCGCAAGCGCAGGAAGTGATCCCGGGCGCGCGCCCGGCGCCGGGGGCTACGGCCCGTAGAGCTGCAGACCGAACGTCTTGACGAGGAAGACGGCCATCTGGCCGCGCGTGTTCGGGCTGCCCGGGCAGTAATTGCCGCCGCCGCAGCCGCCCGTGATGCCCTCGTTGAAGAGCTCCGAGATCCAGTTGGCGTACTGGCTCGGACACGGCACGTCGGTAAAGACCGCCGTGCAGACGGGCGGCGCGTAGCCCGAACCGTACTTCGCCTTGAGGAGGAAGACGGCCATCTGCTCGCGCGTCACCGGGTTGTTCGGGCAGTAGTTTCCACCACCGCATCCTGCGGTGATTCCCTCGCTGGCGAGCTGCTCGATCCAGTCGGCGAAGAGGCTCGGGCACGCGACATCGCCGAAGACCCCGGGCGCGCACGGCGGAGGCACGTAGTTCGCCCCGTGCTCGGCCTTGAGGAGGAACACCGCCATCTGCGCGCGGGTCACGGCGCTGCCCGGACAGTAGATCCCGGCGCCGCAGCCGCCCGTGATCCCGTTGTGGAAGAGGTTCTCGATGAATACGTAGAACTGCTGTGAGGTCGGCACGTCGGTGAAGCTGTCGCCGACGTGCAGCGTCCAGCTCTTCAGGTGGGTCAGGCTCAGGTTCTCGTCGAAGGTTGCGTCCCAGTGCGGCACGGGCCGCGCTCCGGCGACGGTCATGACGTAGCAGTCGTGGGAGGGCGTGGCGTTGTAGCAGTCGGTGCTCGCGCCCGACGCGACGGTGCCGTAGTCGGCCGTTGCGTCCACGATCGCGTAGGTCGGCCCGGCCGGTCCGACCAGGTTGGATGCCGTGCCCGAGAACGTCAGCGTCACGGTGGTCGTGTTGTTCCACGCGGGCGCCACGACGACCGTTTCCCCGGGCTCCAGAACGCCGTTCAGGTTCGAGGTCGTCCCCGAGCCATGCCCGTCCACGCTCATCGGCATCGGGCTCGGGATGGCCGGCGTCGGCGTCAGGGTCGGCGTATTGGTCGCAGTCGGCGTCCGCGTTGCGGTATTCGTCGCCGTCGGGGTCCGCGAGGGCGTCGGCGTCGACGTCAGCGTCGGCGTATTCGTCGGCGTGTTGGTCGGCGTGTTGGTGGCCGTCGAAGTGTTCGTCGGGGTGGGTGTCAGCGTCGGCGTGTTCGTGGGTGTCTGGGTCGGGGTGTTGGTCGGCGTGTTCGTCGGAGTATTCGTCGGGGTATCCGTCGGGGTATCCGTCGGCGTGTTCGTGGGCGTCTGCGTTGGCGTGTTCGTCGGGGTATTGGTCGGCGTGAACGTGGACGTCGGCGTGTGAGTCGGGGTGTGCGTCGGCGTATTGGTGGGTGTGTCCGTTGGCGTGAAGGTGAACGTCGGCGTATTGGTCGCCGTATTGCTCGGCGTCAGCGTCGGCGTATTCGTCGCGGTATTGGTCGGCGTAAAGGTCAATGTCGGCGTGTTCGTCGGCGTGTTGCTCGGCGTCAGCGTCGGCGTGTTGGTCGGGGTATTGGTCGGCGTGAAGGTGAACGTCGCCGTGTTCGTCGCCGTGTTGCTCGGCGTCAGCGTCGGTGTTTTGGTCGCGGTATTGGTCGGCGTGTTGCTCGGCGTCAGCGTCGGCGTGTGGGTCGGGGTATTGGTCGGCGTGAACGTGAACGTCGGCGTATTCGTGGCCGTATTGGTCGCGGTATTGGTCGGCGTATTCGTGGCCGTTGCCGTGTTGGTCGGAGTGTTGGTCGGTGTGAGCGACGGAGTACTGGTGGGCGTGTTGGTCGGCGTGTTCGTGAACGTCGCCGTGTTCGTCGGGGTGTTGGTCGGCACAGGCGGCGGCGTGTTGGTCGGTGTGTTCGTCGGCGTTCCCGTGAGAGTCGGCGTCGGCGTCGGGAGCGTCGGGTCGAAGAAAAGGATCGCCGTGTTCGCGATCGACCCGATGTCGGTGTAAGCGACCGTGTCGAAGTCGCCCGGCGCGAGCTCCCAGCCGATGTCCGCGTGGCCGCCGTCCAGGTTGTCGCTCGCGCCAAACTGGTAGGCGAAGCTCCCGTCCTCGTGGAGGATCATCTGGAGGTTGTAGAAACTCCCCGTGGATCCCCAGTCCGGCACGGCGAGCCAGGTGACGACGAACATCCGGCTCGGCGCCGCGCCGAGCGTCGTGTAGAGGACGGCGCAGGCCGGCGCCGGGCAGGTCGTCGCGCCAGGCCCTCCCCCGGCGCCGTTCGGGCTCGCGTCGAGGTCGGCGCCGTAGACCTTCATCGTCCGCCGCAGGCTGTTGTCGGCGTAGGGCAGCGTGTACGTGCGCGGCGGGCCGACGTTCTGCGTTCCGGCGCCGCACTGGGTCTGGTTGAACTGCAGGCGGCCGTTGGTCATGATCTGCAGCTGCGTGTAGCTGGTCCCGCCGTATTTGAACGTGAAGCCGATGTTGATCGGCGCGGTGAGGGCATCATCCCCGATCGTGTCTCCGAAGCCCGTGCACTGCGTCGGATTGCTCCAGGCGACCGGGGTGTGCCCGGTGGGGTCGATCCAGGCGTACGGCGTGGGGACGTGCGTGTACGTCGCGGCCAGGGCCGTCGCGGACCCGAGCGCCAGGAGGACCGCGAGCAACACGAAAACGCGAAGCCCGGATGGCTTCGCGGTGACTGGCTTCACCAGAAGGGCTTGTCGTTTGCGGTTCAGTAATTGATTCTAGCACGCCGCCGGCGCGATTCCTCGTGCGATGCTAATGACCAGAGGAGCTGACGGGTGAAAGTTCTGGAAACCGATCGACTCGAGGTGCGCCACGTCACCATCGACGATGCCGAGTTCATTCTCGGCCTCCTGAACGAGCCTTCGTGGCTCCGCTTCATCGGCGACAAGGGCGTGCGCACGCTCGACGACGCGCGCGCATACATTCTCGACGGCCCGATCGCGAGCTACCAGCGGTTCGGCTTCGGGCTCTACATGACGCAGCAGAGGTCCGACGGGGCCCGGATCGGCCTCTGCGGACTTCTGAAGCGCGATGCGCTCCCGGACGTCGACATCGGCTTCGCCCTGCTGCCCGCGTACTGGGGCAAGGGATATGCGCTCGAGGCCGCCGCCGGGGTCCTGGAGCATGGACGCGCGGCGCACGGACTCCGCCGCATCGTGGCCATCACGAATCCCGACAACGCGCGTTCGATCCAGCTCCTCGAGAAGCTCGGGATGCGGCAGGAAGGCATGGTCCGCATCTCCGACGCGGGGCCGGAGCTCAGGTACTTCGCGCGCAGCCTCGAAACGCCCGGCGCCGTGCTTTCCGGCCACGTGTCCGACCTCCTCGTGCGCGAGCTCGAGGGCCTGCGCCGCGAGATCGCCCTCTTTCCCGACGACGCCAGCATCTGGCGCACCGTCCCGGGCGTCACCAACTCGGCCGCTAACCTCGCGCTCCACGTCGCGGGGAACCTCCAGCACTTCGTCGGTCGCGTGCTCGGCGGCACCCCCTACGTGCGCAACCGCGAACTCGAGTTCGGGCGGGCGTCCGGAACGAAGGATGACGTGATCCGGGAACTCCAGGCGGCCATGACCGCCGTTCGGATCACGCTGGCCGGGCTCGACGGCGACCGGCTCGCGGGCGAGTTCCCGGAGCGCCACGCCGCCATGCGTTTTCGGACGGACCGGTTCCTGCTCCACTTGTGCACCCACGCCGCGTTTCATCTTGGCCAGGCGGGCATCGTGCGGCGCGCCGTCACAGGCGACACGGTGTCGAGCCGCCCCATTCCGCTCGAAGACGTGTCCACCCGGGGCTGACGCCCGCGGGGTCTCTTCGGCCCGGCCTATCGGCTGGCCGGCCGGCTTCCCGCCAGGGGGGCCACGGCGACGTCGCCGTCGGTGATGTAACGGTTGACATGCTCGGCGACGATCTGATCGCCGCTCTTGTACGACTTCACGTCGCCGATGACGCCGCCCTTCTTCAGCTCGCCGATGAGGAAATCGCGTTCGGCGTTGGTGTCCGCGTCGGTCGCATGGGTGATCTGAAAGGTCAGCCTGGTCAGGCCAAAGCCGGTGTCTTTGGTGCCGGCGCCAACCCAGAGCACCTGCTCGTCGTCCGGCGGCCGATCGGTATTGAGCCAGAAACCGGGAGTCCCCACGGTGGATTTCGCCTCCTCGAGGCTCAAGGCCCAGAAGCGAACGTGATGGCGCTTGCGCGGGCTGTCGTCGATCGCCTTCTGGAAGCCGATGTCCTGTCCGCGCCCGAACAGATACAGGGTGCTGAACGGCGCGGTCGGGTACGGCTTGTTGAAGACGAAGGACCGGGCCATCCCGATCGAACTCCTGAGACCGAGCGGGTCGGCCTCCGCCCAGCCAAGAGTGGCAAATGCGGCTCGCAGCTGCGCAAACGTGCCCCTGAGCGCCAGGTTCACGGGATCGCCGGGCATGCCGTCCGCCGTGGTCGTGTAGCGGGGCACGCGCCCGCGCTTCGAGATTTTCAGGCTCATCCGCACGACCCTGGGGAGGATGACGTAGGCGCCGATGCCATAGGTCGCGCTCAGAGCGAGGATCCAGGGCAGCCGGTTGTCCGCGATCCGGAAGACCACGAAAACGATCAGCCAGACGCTCACCGCGCCGAGCCCCAGAATCGCCAGGCGTCGGAGCAAGCGGATCACGGCGGGACTCTACACCGGGCCCGCACGCTAGACTGGCTCCCGCCCTGGCAAACGCGTTCTGGGACTCCGCCGAAAACGTCGAGCGCTTCGCGGCGCGGGAGCCGGACGTGCGCCTGGCAAAGCTCGTCGAGGAGTTCCCGGACCGTTCGAGGATCCGGGTCCTCGATCTCGGCTGCGCGGCCGGCCGCAACGCCGTCCTTCTCGCCGAGAGGGGATTCGACGTCGAGGCGCTCGATGCCTCGCCGGCCATGGTGGCCAGGACGCGGGACCGCCTGGCCGCGATCCTCGGCGCGGCGGAGGCGCAGAGGCGGGTGCGCGTCGGGCGCATGGACGATCTCTCGTCGTCTCTCGACGCGACATTCGATCTCGTCGTCGCGCTCGGCCTCTACCACTGCGCAGAGAGCCGCGCCGAGTGGGAGCGCGCGATCTCGGAGACGGCGCGCGTGCTCAAGCCGGGAGGGCGGCTGCTCGTCTCCGTGTTCACTCCCGAGACCGACCTCACCGGCCGGGGAATCCGCGCTGTCGCGGGCGAGCCCGACGTCTACGAAGGCTTCGACAGCGGCGGCCGTCACTTTCTCGTCGACGCCGCGATGCTCGACCGCGAGCTCGCGCGCTCCGGTCTCGTGCCCGTGGAACCGACGCGCACCGCGCGGCCGAAGGTCGAGACGGGCCGCCGCGTCTCCGCCAACGGGCTGTATCGGAAAAAGGCCTGAAACACTCGACTACAATGCGCAAAATTTCGCTTCCGAAAGGAGCTCTCATGTCGAGACTCGGAACAGGCCTTCTGGGGTTCTCCGTCGCCTTCCTCTTTGCCGGAGGGGCGCTCGCGCAAGCTCCCGGCTTGGGAAAGGCCCCGGCGAATCACGCCGGCGGCGCCAAGCCGGTCATCTGGCCGGCCGCGGACATCAAATGGGTCGATGCGCCGAACGCTCCGGCCGGCGTCAAAGAAGCCGTGCTGTGGGGAGACCCGACGAAGGGCCGATTCGGAGTGCTCGAGAAATTCCCGGCGGGCTTCTTAGCGCCGCTGCACTGGCACACGGCCAACCTGAGGATAGTCGTGATTTCGGGCACGGTGATTCATGGCCCCGAGGGCAAGCCTGAGGTCAGGCTCCCGGCCGGCTCGTATCTCGTCGATCCTTCCGGCTACCGGCACACGACGGCGTGCGACAAGGCTTCCGAGTGCGTCTTCTTCATGGAAGGCGACGGCAAGTTCGACATCGTCATGGCGGACAAGAAGTAGGTTCACCTTCCAGACCTTCAGGGGCGCGACCATGAAAAAGTCCAGCGCGAGCCGGGGCCCTTCGGCATCGGAGCTCATTTCGAAAAGAATCGCCGAGCTCGGTGACTGGCGAGGGGCCACCCTCAGCCGGATGCGCAAGCTCATCCGGGACGCGGACCCGGGCGTCGTCGAGGAGTGGAAGTGGGCGGGGCCGGTCTGGTCGCACGACGGCATCCTCTGCACCGGCGAGTCCTACAAGAAGGCCGTGAAGCTCACCTTCGCAAGCGGCGCGTCCCTGAAGGATCCGGCCCGTCTCTTCAACTCGAGCCTCGACGGAAACGTGCGCCGCGCGATCGACATCCACGAAGGCGAAGTCGTGGACGCGTCTGCGTTCAAGGCGCTCGTTCGCCAGGCCGTCGCCTTCAACGCCTCCGGCAAGTCGAAGCCGGCGAAGAAAGCGAGGCCCTGAGGGATCGGGTCAGACACCATCGTTCCCCGGAATCGCAATGATGCCGCCGACCCAATCCGCGCCGGCGTCCGCCGAAGACCGGCGCGCCGCCTGGCCCATTCCACCGCTCGACCGGCGGCTGGTCGCGCTGCTCGTCCTGGCGAAGCTCGCGGTCCACCTCGTGTCCGCCGGTCGGTACGGCTACTTCCGGGACGAGCTCTACTTTCTCGACCTCGGGCGCCACCTCGACTGGGGCTTCGTGGACTGCGCGCCCCTGATCGCCGTGTATTCGAAGGTTGCCCTGCTGCTCGGCGGCTCCCTTCCGGTGCTGCGCTCGATCGCGGCGCTCGCCGGGGCCGCGCGCGTGGCGCTGACGATGCTTCTCGCACGGGAGCTCGGCGGGGGGCGGTTCGGCCAGGCGCTGGCCGGACTCTGCGTCCTCGCGGCGCCCGAGTATCTCGGCGCCGACAGCATTCTGACGATGAACGGCTTCGAATCGCTCTTCTGGATGGGCTGCGCGTTCATCGTCATCCGCATCGCGCGCACCGCGGATTCGCGGCTCTGGATCTGGTTCGGCGTCTTCGCCGGGCTCGGGCTCGAGAACAAGCACTCGACGCTTCTCTTCGGCGGGGCGTTCGCGGCCAGCTTGCTCCTGTCTCCGATGCGGCGCGAGCTGCTCAAGCCCTGGATCTGGATCGGCGCCGGGGTCGCGCTCCTGCTCTTTCTCCCGAACGTCCTGTGGCAGGTCGCCCACGGCTTCCCGACCCTCGAGGACCTTCGCAACGTGGCACGTTCGGGAAAGAACGTCGTCCTGTCGCCGGGGGAATTCATCCGCGAGCAGATTCTCCTGCTGCACCCGCTCCTCTTCCCGATCTGGCTTTGCGGGCTCGGGTCCTTTCTCTTCGGCCGGCAGTCGCGCGTGCGCGTGCTCGGATGGACCTACCTGGTGCTTCTGGGGACCATGATCGCCCTCAAGGCGAAGAACTACTACCTGGCCCCGATCTACCCCATGCTCTTCGCCTCCGGCGCCGTGGCCGTGGAGGCCTGGCTCGAGCGCCGCTCGTGGGCCCGAGCCCGGCTATGGCCCAAGGCCGCGATCGCCGCCTATGTGGCCATCGCCGGCGCGGTTCTCGTGCCGGCGATTCTTCCGATCCTGCCGCCCGCCGGGCTCGCCGCCTACCAGAGGAGCCTGCACATCGCGCCCGACAAGACCGAGGTGCGGCACGAGGGGCCGCTCGAGCAGCGCCTCGGCGACCAGTTCGGCTGGGAGGAGCTCGTTGCGGAGATTGCCCGCATCTACCAGGCCATGCCGCCCGAGGAGCGGGCGAAGACCGGCATTTTCGCCAGCAACTACGGCGAAGCCGGCGCGCTCCATCTCTTCGGCCCCGCGCTCGGCCTCCCGTCGGCGATCTGCGCGCACCAGAATCATTACTACTGGGGCCCTCCGGCGGTCGAGCCCGAAAACCTCATCTGGCTCCAGTGGGACAAGGACGAGATCGCGGAGCACTGCCGCTCCGTCGAGGAGGTCGGCCGCCACTCGCACCCGTGGGGCATGGCGGAGGAGAATCGGGCGATCTACCTCTGCCGCGGGCTGAAATGGCCGCTGCGGGAGCAGTGGAACGATCTCAAACACTGGAACTAGGGAGTCGGCGACGGAGCTGCCCGCGGGCGCACCGCGACGCGACGACCGGCGCCAGCGTGATAGGGTGAAAATCGTTTGGTTCCGGGGCATTCGAACTCGCCACTGCAGTCCGTGATGCGCCGCCTTCCGTGAGTTCACGGGCGCCACCTTGACGCCCTTTATTCACCACGACGTTCCCCCCTTGGAACACAGGAGGCATGTGATGCTGGTTCGACGTCTATCCCTGGTGTTCATGGCAGTCGCTTTTGCTTTTCTCGCCACCGTGGCCGCGGCCCAGACCTGGACCCCCGAGCAGAAGGAGATCTGGGCCTTCGAGGATCTGCAGTGGAAAATGGAGGCGGCGAAGGATGCGAGCTGGATCGACAAGATGGTCCACCCGAACCTGAGCTACTGGGACGTCGCTCAGCCGGCGCCGCAGACCAAGGCGTCGCTCCAGCGCTGGGTGCGCTACAACCAGGGCAACAGCACCGTCCTCGAGCAGGAGATCTTCCCGATGTCGTGCACGATCACGGGCAACGTCGCCGTCGTGCAATACCGCTACGAGATCGCGCGCGAGACCTACAAGAAGGACCACGAGACGGTGACAGGACGGTACACGGACATCCTCATCAAGGATGGCGGTCGCTGGCAGTTCATCGGCTGGGCCGGCGGCGAGGACCCCAAGAAGTAGCGGGTCGAAGCGTCCCCTCATGACGGCCGGCGCCTGCCCCGCGCGCGGAAGCGCCGGGCCCGTCATGATTTGTTCGCGTGGCAAGGCGCGCGATGCCGGTATCCGACGCGGCGAACGGGCGTAGACTCGGCCCTCGAGATCCTCGGAACGAGAGAGGTGGCGGCATTGTGAGCGTCGTCGTCGCGCCCCTCGAGTGCTTTCACTGCGGCCTTCCCGTCCCCGCGGGCGGCCGCTGGCACGGCCCTCTGCTCGGTGAGACTCGCGACTTCTGCTGCGGCGGGTGCCAGGCCGTCGCACAGGCGATCGCGGAAAGCGGCCTCGACCGTTATTACCGGCTGCGCACGGCGAATGCGCCGACGGCGCGACCCGACGAAGGGGCCGAGGATCGGTTCTTCGATCGGACGGAGCTGCAGGACTCGTTCGTTCACCGCGACGGCGGCCTGTGCGAAGCCTCGCTGATGATCGAGGGAATCCGATGTGCGGCCTGCCTGTGGCTGAACGAAGAGCGACTCCGCGCGCTGCCCGGCATCGTCGAGGTGGCGCCCAACTACGCGGGCCAGAGCGTCCGCGTCCGGTGGGAAGCCTCGCGGCTCGCCCTTTCAGAAATCCTGGCGGCCGTCCGGAGCATCGGCTACCGCGCGCGGCCCCTCGATCCGCGGCACCGCGCGGGGATCGAGGCCGGAGCGCGCCGCCGCGACGCGGCGAGGCTCGTCTTCGCGGGCGTCCTCGGGATGATGGTCATGAACCTCGCCCTCGCGTCCTATCTGGTGGGAGGGCCCGACGCCGGCGGCCGGCTGCCTCTGTGGGAGGCTTTCGGGCGCTGGTGCTCGCTCGTCGCAACGGTCGTCCTGCTCGCGTATCCCGGACAGGACTTCTTCCTGGGCGCCTGGCGCGAACTGCGCCGGCGCCGTGCCGGCATGGACGCGCCCATCGTCCTCGGACTCGTGACGGCCTGGGCCGGCAGCGCGTGGGCGACCGCGCGCGGCGCCGGCCCCGTCTACTTCGATGCGATCGCGATGCTCGTCTTCTTCGTTCTCCTCGCCCGGGCCTTCGAGACACGGGCCCGCCTCGCGGCCGCGGCGGCGCTCGATCGGCTCGCCGTGGTCCAGCCTGCGGCCGCGCGCCGCGTGGGCGCGGGGGGCCTCGAGACCGAGGTCGCCGCCGCGGACCTTTCGGCGGGCGATCGGATCCGGGTCCTCCCGGGAGAAGTCGTGCCGGCCGACGGCGTCCTGCTCCACGATGCGGCGAGCTTCGACGAAGCCGTGCTGACCGGCGAGCCCTGGCCGCGGACGCGGAAGCACGGCGAGCCGGTCGTCGCCGGGAGCCGACCCTGCGGCGGCCCAGTGCTTCTTCGCGTGACGCGCGCCGCGCGGGACTCGACCCTCGCGGAGATACGGCGGCTGCTCGAGGAAGGCCTCGCGAGCCGTCCTCGCTTCGTCGAGCTTGCCGACCGGCTCGCGGCGCGGCTGGTTCTGCTCGTCCTCGGCATTTCGGGCGCGACGGCGGGCTGGTGGCTCGTCCACGACCCGGCTCGGGCCCTGCCCTCGACGGTCGCGGTCCTCATCGTGACGTGCCCCTGCGCGCTCGCGCTGGCGACACCCATCGCGCTCGCGATCGCGGCGGGCCGATTCGCCGGAATCGGCGTGCTTCCCGCGCGCCTGGCCGGGATCGAGCAGCTCGCCCGAGCCGACACGGCGGTGTTCGACAAGACCGGAACCCTGACGCTCGCCACGCCGCGCCTGGAATCCGTGCACCCGACCGGCAACCTCGACCGCGACGCTGCGCTCTCGATTACGGCGGCGCTGGAGGCCGGCTCGACCCACCCCGTCGCGCGGGCGATCGCCTTCGCCGTTGAATCGGCCGTGCCCGCGGAGGAGCGGGAGGATCACCCGGGCGAGGGCGTGGCGGGAACGGTCCGGGGCGAGCGTTGGTGGGTCGGCTCCCAGGACTTCGCTCTGGGTTCCCGGGCGATGCCCGTCGCGCTCGCCGAGGATCTCGGCCTGGCACGCGAGCGGGGACGGCTCGCGGCGGTTCTGACGGATCGGGCGGGCCGCGCGGCCCTCTTCACCTTCGCCGAGGAGCTTCGGCCCGGCGCGGAGACGATCGTCGAGAGGCTTGGCCGCGCCGGCGTGCGGCGCGCCGTCGTGCTTTCCGGCGACGCCCCGGGACCCGTCGGGCGACTGGCGCGATCCCTCGGCTTCGCGGAGTCGAATGGCGCGATGACGGTCGAGGCCAAGCTCGCCTGGATCCGGGCGCAGGAACGCTCGAGCGCCCGCGTCCTCTTCGTGGGGGACGGCCTCAACGACGCTCCCACGCTCGCGGCCGCCGGCGTTTCCGTGTCGTTCGCGGAGGCGCCGCAGGTATCACGGCTGGCGAGCGACTTCGTCATTCTCGGCAGAAACCTCATGGCCCTCGGGGCGGCCCGGCGCATCGCCATGCGCTCGCGGCGGATCCTCGCGCAGAACCTCGGATGGGCGCTCGGGTACAACGTGCTCTCGATCCCCCTCGCGGCGTGCGGCCTCGTGCCTCCCTGGGTCGCGGCGGTCGGCATGTCGGCGAGCTCGCTCGTGGTCGTCGCAAACGCACTGCGCCTGTCGCGGCCGGCCGACGGCGAGCGGCTCAGTGAAGAAGGTGCATCCCGTGCCTGAGATGATCGGGCAGATCCGGGATGCGCGCCAGGCCCGCGAGGCCGAGGAGAACGACCACGAGGCCCGCGATGCGGCGCGCGAGCGGCCTGCGCACGAAGCGGCGCAGGCTTTCCGCGGCGAGGCCGGCCGCGAGAAGATTCGGCAGGGTTCCGAGGCCGAATGACGCCATGACGAGGGCGCCCCGGGCCGCGCTCCCGGAGACGAGGGCGGTCGCGAGGACGCTGTAGACGAGCCCGCACGGAAGCAGCCCCCACGTCAACCCCACGCCCACGGCCTGCAACTTCGAGCTCGCCGGGACCAGGCGCGCTCCCGCGCGACGGGCCCCGCGCCAGACGAGGCTGCCGACCCGCTCGAACGCGAGCACGGCGCTGCCGAGACCGGCCAGATGCAGGCCGAGGAGAATGATCATCGCGTTGGCGAGGACGAGGAGCAGGACCTGGACGGGCAGAACGCCCGAGGCGTCGATCCCGAGCCCTCCCACCCCGCCCGCCACGGCCCCGGCGCAGGTGTACGTCGCCACGCGGCCCAGACTGTAGGCGAGCTGCCTTGGAACGCTCGCGAATGCGGAGTGCGCGCCCGTGTGCGGCGCCCCGAGGCCCAGCGCCGCGACGATGCCGCCGCACATGGCCACACAATGGACTCCGCCGGCGAGGCCGATGAGAAACGCGGTCGCAACGAGCGCCGGCATGGGGAAGCCTGGATTGTCTCCCCCGCTGCCCGGAGCGTCAAATGGCGTCGACGACGACCTTGCGGCAGCCCGCTCGATGCGCATATCCTCCGGAACAGCTTTCGCCTCGCGATCCCGAGCTTCAGGAGGTGGGCATGGCCCGGCCATCAGCGGAAGAGGAGCAACTCCTCGCCGACACGCCCCGAGGCACCTACGCCCTGATGCTCATCGTCGCTGCGCTCCTCTTTGCGGGGTGGGCGGTTCTCTACTTCGGCCGTTTCCTCGCGAACGGCCCGGTTCGGTAGGGCGTGAGCATCCACGGACTCGAGCGCCGCTGGTTCGTGATCTCGACCCTGCTCGTCGTCGTGATGGGCGGCCTGATCGTCTACACCGCGGCCGCCATGAAGATCCATCCTCCCAGCAACGTCGAGACGATCGACTCGACGCGGCTGCACCTGACGCCGGAATTCGCCGAAGACCACCTCGGCGTCGAGCGCACGAAGGACGGGACCGTGGTCGTGCGCCTGGTGATGGCCCGGTACATGGTCCACCCTCAGGAAATCACCATTCCCGCGGAGACGCCGATCGTCGTGCGCGCCGCCAGCGCCGACGTGCTCCACGGCCTTCACGTGGCCGGCACGAACATCGGCACGCAGGTGGTGCCGGGCTACGTCTCGGAGGTCCGCACGACGATCCACTTCGACTCGGTCGCCAGCATCGGCGTCCCGAACCCGGACGGGAGCGTCACCGTGCCTCTCTTCTGCAACGAGTACTGCGGCCTCGGGCACCAGTCGATGTGGGGCCGCGTCCGGGTCACCCGCCAATGACCGCCGCAACGCACCCCTTCGACCCCGGGAGCGCGCGCCGCCTTTCGCTGGCGCACATGTGGGTCGGCTTCCTGCTTTCCGGGGTCGCCGCCGTGCTCGGGCTCTACCAGCTTCTCGAGCGCGACGAGCTCGTGGCGACCTCGGCCGCCCGGTACTACCAGTCCGCCACGCTTCACGGCGTCGTGCAGGCCTTCGTGCTCACGACTTTCTTCATCGTCGGCTTCGGGTACTTCGTCACGACCACGAGCCTCGAGCGGCGGGTGCGGTGGCCTCGGCTGGCGTGGCTCGGGTTCTGGACGATGCTCGTGGGCAGCGTGGTCGCGGCCCTCGCGATCGCCTCGGGCCGGGCCACCGTGCTCTACACGTTCTATCCGCCGATGATCGCGCACTGGTCGTTCTACGCGGGGGCAGCCCTGCTGCTCGTCGGATCCCTGGCGTGGACCGCCATCACGATCGCGATGACGGTGGCGTGGAAACGCGAGAACCCGGGCCGTCCCGTGCCGCTGCCCCAGTTCGGGATGACGAGCTGCGCGATCCTCTGGGCCTGGACGCTGGTCGGCGTCGTCCTCGAGGTCGTCTTTCAGCTGCTCCCGATGGCGCTGGGCATGACCCAGACGATCGACGTCGGGCTGGCTCGCGCCCTTTTCGCGTGGACGCTGCATCCGATCGTCTACTTCTGGCTCATCCCGGCGTACGTCGCGCTCTACTCGATCGTGCCGAAGGCCGCGGGCGGATACCTCTTCTCCGATGAAGCCGGCCGGATCGTCTTCGTCATGCTCCTCGTCTTCAGCCTGCCCATCGGCCTTCACCACATCTTCGTCGACCCGGAGCAGGCCGCGGGCTGGAAGCTCATGCACACGCTCGGCACCTTCCTCGTGGCGCTGCCGACGCTGCTGACCGGCTTCACGGTGACGGCATCGCTCGAAACGGCGGGGCGGCTGCGGGGCGGAAAGGGGCTCTTCGGCTGGATCGGACGGCTGCCCTGGGGCGAGCCGGTCGCGCTCGGAGGAATCCTCGCCATTTTCATCCTCCTGCCCGGGGGCTTCGGCGGTTTGATCAACGCCTCCTACGCGATGGACACGATGGTCCACAACACGGCGTGGATCCCGGCGCACTTCCACTTGATCCTCGGCGGGACGGTCGTGACGGTCTACTTCGCCAGTGCGTATGCGCTGTGGCCGCGACTGACCGGCCGCGGCCTCTACTCCCGCAGAATGGCGACGACCCAGCTCTGGCTGTGGTTTGCCGGAATCCTCACGCTCACGATCCCGTGGCACTACCAGGGCCTTCTCTGGATGCCGCGACGCGTCGCCTACGCGCCGTATGACCCTCAGATCGTCGCCCGGTGGCGATCCCTGAGCACCGTCATGATCGTCGGCGGCGCACTGATGGTGGTGTCGACGGTGCTCTTCCTGATCAACCTTTTCCTGACGCACCGCAACGGGGCCGAGCAGGCGGATCGGAGCATGGCCTACGCCGAGACCGTGGAGCCGGTGGTCCGGGTGCCGGCGCTGCTCAACGGCTTCGCCATGTGGAACTGGCTGCTCCTGGCGCTGATGGCGATCGCCTGGGCGTACCCGCTCGGCGAGTTCTTCTTCATCGGGGTCCACAAGAGCCTCGGCTGGGGAATCCGGTGAGGCTCCGGGGCGCGGCTCTGGCCGCCGCCGCAGCGCTCGTGGCCGCGACCGTGGCAGTCAGCCTGCCTTCCTCTCGCGTCGCCTGGACCCTGGAGACCGTGAAGCTCGTGCGCAGCGGCGATCCGGTCCGGGGCAAGCAGCTTCACAAGGACTGCGCCGACTGCCACGGCCCGACCGGGATCATCGATACGCCGGACGTGCCGAACCTGGCCGGCCAGGACGCGCTGTATACGTTCAAGCAGCTCCAGGACTACAAGAACGAATCGCGCTCGAGCCCCACCGTCATGGTCGACGCCTCGAAACCGCTGTCGGATCGCGACATGGCGGACCTGGCCGCCTTCTACGCCGCGCAGGCGCCCGCGCCTTCGCCGGTCTCGACGCCGCCGACGACGGAGCCGGGCGTGGTCCGGCTCGTGTCGCTCGGCGACGGCGCGCGCCTGATCCCGGCGTGCGATGCCTGCCACGGCGCGGGGGCCGCGGGCGCGCCGGGCTCGTACGGCATGCCCGGCCTGAATAACCAGAAGTTGGAGGACCTCTCGCTCCAGCTGAAGAGCTTCCGTTCCGGCGAGCGCGCCAACGACGTCTATCGGGTGATGCGCGACGTCTGCCGCAGGTTGACCGACGCCGAAATCGCCGGCCTGGCCGAGTACTACTCGAAGACGGCGGCCCGGAAGGCCGCCACCCCACGGCCGGCGCCCCCGGCCGCCACCTCCGACGAGTAGCCCTTCGCGCCGCCGATGGTGCCATTTCGGGGTCTGGGGCTGCGCGAAGTGGCAAGCCTCCAGACCGTCCGGTGAGGTCGCGCATCTTCAACGCCTTCGCGCCGCTGGCGGCGAAGAGCGTCCGCGGAGCGGCCTGCTAGACTCCCGCACGGCATGATGCAGAACACGCAGCCCGAGCCGTGGCGCGTGAAGGTCGTCGAGTCGATCCGCCGCATCGACAAGCCGGCCCGCGAGGAGCGCCTCCGACGCGCCGGGTACAACGTCTTCGGCATCGCGTCCGAGGACATCTACATCGACCTGCTCACCGACTCCGGCACGTCGGCGATGTCCGACAGTCAGTGGAGCGGACTGATGCGCGGGGACGAGTCGTACGCCGGCGGCCGCAACTATTACCACTTCGAGGACACGATCCGTTCGATCTTCGGCCTGCCGCACGTGATCCCGACGCATCAGGGCCGCGTCGCGGAGAACCTGCTCTTCTCGACGGTCCTCCGGCCAGGCGACGTCGTTCCGAACAACACGCACTTCGACACGACGCGGGCCAACGTCGAGGCCAACGGCGGCGTGGCCGTGGATCTGGTGATTCCCGAGGGCCGCGATCCTCGCGCCCGCCACCCCTTCAAGGGCAACATCGACCTCGGGCGCCTGGAGGGCTGTCTCTCGGAGAACCGCGGCAAGGTCCCGCTCGTCATGTTGACGCTGACGAACAACTCGGGCGGCGGTCAGCCCGTGTCGCTCGAAAACGTCCGGGCGGCGAGCGCGCTCTGCCGGAAGTTCGGCGTCCCGCTCATCATCGACGCGTGCCGCTTCGCCGAAAACGCCTGGTTCATCAAGCAGCGCGAGGCGGGCCAGAAGGACCGCTCGGTCGCCGCGATCGTGCGCGAGGTGTTCGACCTCTCCGACGGCTGCACGATGAGCGCGAAGAAGGACGGCCTCGCCAACATGGGCGGCTTTCTCGCGCTGCGGGACGAGGCCTGGGTCGAGAAGCTCAAGAACAAGCTCATCCTCATCGAGGGGTTCCCGACCTACGGAGGACTCGCGGGACGTGACCTCGAGGCGATCGCGCTCGGGCTCAAGGAGGTCCTCGAGGAGGACTACCTCGCGTTCCGCGTCGGCCAGGTCACCGCGTTCGGCGAGGCGCTCGCCGCCGCCGGCGTTCCCGTGGTCGAGCCGATCGGCGGCCACGCCGTGTACGTGGATGCACGGGCGTTCGCACCGCACCTGCCTCCCGAACACTACCCGGCGGAGTCGCTGACCATCGCGCTGTACCTGGAGGGCGGCATCCGCGCAGTCGAGATCGGCGGCGTGATGTTCGGCAAGCCCGATCCGGAGCGCCCTGGCAGGGAGAAGCTGCCGGACCTCGACCTCGTCCGCCTCGCGGTCCCGCGACGCGTCTACACCAACACGCACCTCGAATACGTGGCCGAGGTGACGGCGCGGCTGCTGTCGGAGCCCCGCGCCTTGCGCGGCGTCCGGATCGTCAAGCAGTCGCCCCCGTTGCGGCACTTCACCGCCCGCTTCGAACTGCTCTGAGCCTCGCGCCCAGCCGCTTGCGCCTCGACCTCGAACCTGCGAGTTTCCGAGAGTCCTCCGGGGACCAGGTCGAGCCCTGAAGTGTTCCGGCTTAGACGGCCTGCACTTTTCGCCGGAAAGACGCGGCCGTGGCTCGGATGCCGTCGGTGTAGGCAGTGCCAGTGAAACCGAACTCTCTGGCAAACTTGCTCGAGTCAAACAGGTACGGCGAATCACTCTGATAGAGCATTTCGTAGGATTCTCCGACCAGCGGATTGAACCATCCTGCAAACCGGATCATGGGCCGGCTCAGAATCCGATATTTCGGAGCAACGCCAAATTCCTTCGCGGCCAAAGTGACGAACTGTTTTCCAGTGAGCGGATCGGGCGTGGTAGGGACATGCCAGGTCTGATTCCAGGCGCTTGCTCGTTCGGCCAGTTGTACCAGGCTTTGCGCCGCGTCCGGAGTGTAGGTATAGGAGTGGGGAACAGAATCATTAACCAGCCATGAGGCTTTCTGGTTGCGCGACAGGGGCTGAAAGACCAGGAGATTGGGCACGCCATTGAGCGTCTCCGGGCCGTAGAAATCGGCGGCACGCGCAATCATGCCGGTGAGAGTGCCGGACCGCCATTCGTTGATGAGCGTGGTGGCGATCTTCGCGCGCACCTCGCCCTTCCTGCTGCACGGGTTGAAGGGCGTCTCCTCGGTCATCGGACCGTTGACCTTGCCGTACATGTACACGTTGTCGAAGAAGACGAGCTTCGCGCCGGCGCGCTTGCAGGCTTCGATCGTGTTTTGCATGACGCGCGGCCACACCTCCTGCCAGAGCTTGTGATCGTATTTGAGACCAACGACCAGATGCACGATCTTCGAACCGGCAACGGCGCGGATGGTCTGGTCCCTGTCCGTGATATCGGCGCCCACGATCTCGGCCGCGCCCTGCGCCGGCCGCGGATTGCGGCCGACGAGGCGGAAGGGCTCCTTCCTTGCAGCCAGGAGTTTGGCCAGCTCGTTCCCAATGGCACCGCCTGCTCCGAGAATGGTGATCACTCAGATCCTGCCTTTCGCGCGCGCGGCAACGGCGAGACGGCCCGGGTTGACCTGCGGCATATCCGGCTGGCCGAACTTTACCCCGGGGATTCGAGGAGCAGAGAGTAGTGGCTCCTCAGAGAGGATTTGAACCTCTAACCCTCCGGTTAACAGCCGGATGCTCTACCGTTGAGCTACTGAGGAACAGAGCGGACCGGGAAGGGTAATGGAGGCGGAGCGGGGTGTCAACTGCCGCCGAGCGGCCTACTTCTTCGGCGCGAACAGCACCAGGTACTTCCCGTAACCCTCGATCTCCAGCCGCTCGACCGGGACGAACCGGATGGCGGCGGAGTTGATGCAATAGCGCAGGCCCGTCGGCTGCGGCCCGTCGTTGAAGACGTGGCCGAGGTGGGAGTCGGCGTGGGCCGAGCGCACCTCGGTGCCGTAGAAAAAGCTGCCGTGGCTTGCCTGCTTGACGTTGTCGAGGGGCTTCCAGAAGCTCGGCCAGCCCGTACCCGAGTCGTACTTCTCGAGCGAGCAAAAGAGCGGCTCGCCCGAGACGACGTCGACGTAGATCCCGGCATCCGTCGTGTGCGCGTACTGGCCCGTGAAGGCGGGCTCGGTTCCGGAATGCTGCGTGACCTGGTACTGGATCGGCGTGAGCTTTTGCCGGAGCTCCGCGTCCGACGGCTTGACGAACGCGGAGGCGTTCCAGCCCTTCGGCGCCGCGGTCGGGGTCGGAGCGCCCGGCGCCATTGCGAGAACGAATGCGAGAATCGCGATCATGACTTTCCCTTTTCGTCCGCGGGCGTCACGCCCCAGATCTTCTCGAGCAACTCGTCGCGCCCGCAACCCTTGCGGTAGAGACCGTACCGGAAGGGATTCTTCTTGTAGTAGTCCTGGTGGTACTCCTCGGCCGGATAGAACGTGGACGCCGGAAGGATCAGAGTGACGACCTTCGCCTTCAAGCGCTCCCCCACTTCCTTCTTCGACTTCTCCGCGATCTGCCTTTCGGCATCGTCGGAAACGAAGATGGCGCTGCGGTATTGCTCGCCGCGATCGCAGAACTGGCCGTTGGCCGTCAGCGGGTCGATGTTCTCCCAGTAGACCTTGAGCAGCTTCTCGTAGGAGATCTTGCCCGGGTCGTAGGTGACCTGGACCGATTCGAAGTGGCCGGTCCCGCCCGAGGAGACTTCCTCGTAGGTCGGATTCTTCGTCGTGCCGCCGGTATATCCCGCGACCACCGACGCGACGCCAGGCAGCTTCTCGAACTCCCCCTGCATGCACCAGAAGCAGCCGCCGGCGAAGGTCGCCCTGGCGGAAGCCGGCTTTTGAGGCCCGCCGGCCGACGCGGCGGCGGCGACACAGAGAAGAATGACGACGGCCAGACGCTGCAGCTTCATAGGTTCCCTCGGACCGGAATCAACATCCGGAAATGCCATCCATTCCCGCCTGAGGATTCCTTAATGTCTACGGGGCGGAGGCGCCCGCCGGATTCCATTGCGCCCAGGCGATCTTCCACTTTCCGTCCTCGGCCACCAGACGCAGGTCGAAGTCGTAGGCGGCCGAGGAGGGGATGATCCCCTCCAGCCCGCCGATCTTGCGCGGCTGGCCGGACATCTGCGCCCGCAAGCGCACGCGCGCCGCGCCCTCGCCCCGCTCGACCCGGACGTCGCGGATCGAGACGTGGAGGATCTCGTAGGCTGCGAAATACCGCCCGACGCTCGCCTTCGCGCCCCCGAGGCCGGACCCGTCGGCCGCCTCGAAGTTCGCGGCGACGTGATCGAAGAGGGCCCCCGTGTCGCGCGCGTTGGCCGCCTTCACCATCGCGTCGAGCGACCCGCGGACCGGGTCGCCCGAGGGGCCGCAGGAGGAGACGGCTCCCGCGATCACCAGCGCGATGAGAAGGAGGCGTGCGTTCCGCTCTCTTCGCATGTCGTTCATTCTGCGTCCAATTACGAAAGTCTCCACGCAAAACCTCGACAAACGCAATCCGGCCCGCCGCGCCCGCCCGTAAGGCCAGTGGTACCGACGCAACCCGGGCGCCGGATCCGCCGCTCGAAGCCACACGGGACGTTTGAGAAAGAGAGAGGTATTTCATGAAGCAGAGACTCCTGGTGCTCCTGGGTGCTGCGGCGCTCGCGGGATCGGCGCTCCTCGCCACCGGCAACGTCATGGTCGGCGGCGCCACCATGTATCCGTCGAAGGACATCATCGACAACGCGGTCAACTCGTCCGATCACACGACGCTCGTCGCCGCAGTCAAGGCGGGGGGCCTCGTCGAGACGCTCAAGGGCAAGGGGCCGTTCACGGTGTTCGCGCCCACCAACGAAGCGTTCGCGAAGCTGCCGGCCGGGACCGTCGACACGCTGCTGAAGCCCGAGAACAAGGCGACGCTCGTGAAGATCCTGACGTACCACGTCGTCCCCGGAAAGGTCGAGGCGGGCGAGCTCGTCCGGATGATCAAGGCCGGCAACGGCTCGGCGACCCTGAAGACCGTCCAGGGCGAGACGCTCACGGCGACGCTCAAGGGTGGCTCCGTGATCATTGCCGACCAGAAAGGCGATCTCGCGATGGTCACGATCGCGGACGTCAACCAGTCCAACGGCGTCATCCACGTCGTCGACACGGTGCTGCTCCCGAACTGACGATCTCCTCGGTGCCCATCCCTGGTTGCGGGGAGTCGGGTCATGCGCCCGGCTCCCCGATCTTTTTTCGCGCGTCGCGGTACGATGGGCCGTGGACGTCACCCCGGTCGCGGCGCTTCTGAAACGGGAGCACCGCGATCTCGACGCGCTCTTCGGGCGATTCCTCGCGGCCGTTACCAACGTCGACGCGCCGGCCGCGCGCGGCGCCATCGCGGCTTTCGATGAGGCTCTCGGCCGGCACACTGCTCTCGAGGAGTCGCGGATCCTCGCGGCGCCCGGAGGCCACAAGCTGGCTCCGCCGGACTCGGAGGGCGCGCTCGATCGGCTGCACCGCGAGCTGCGCCTCGAGCACGTCCAGGTGCGCGAGGTGTCCGCGATGATCCGACGACTGCTGGAAGAGAAGGGCGACCTCGAGGGCGCGCGCCGCCTGGCCGGAAACCTCGCGCGCCGGTGGGATGCCCACACGACGCGCGAGGAGCGGGAGCTCTTCCCGGCGCTGGGCCGCTAGACGGGGCGCGCGCCGGCGGCGGCGCCTTCGAGCTTGCGGTAGATCACGTAGGAGTAGACGACCGGCACCAGCGCCGCGGCCAGGATCACCGCCATCATCGCCCACGGGCCGAGGCCGAGCAGCGAGATCGCGACCACGGCAAAGCCGGCGGCGACGAAGCACTTGCCGCCCAGACGGTGGGTGCGGAGCCAGACTTCCTCGTTCGCCAGCGTCCACGGCGTACGGATGCCGACGAAGAAGTTCCGGGTGACCTTGCCGAGGAAATTGCCCATCAGGACGAACAGGGCGCCCACCGCCACGAAGAGACCGCCCTGCGACATCTTCCCCTGGTTCTGCGCCGCGCGAAAGACGATCACCTCGATGTAGAGCATGAAGACGAGGAACGCGACGCGCAGGTATCCCCAGGCGCGCACGAAGGGATCCATCTCGAAGCCGCGCGGCGAGATGCGCGGGAGCACGAGGAACATCAGCCAGATCGCCGCCATGATGATCGGGAAGATCATCACGCCCCAGAACTTGGGCATCCAGCCGTCGATGTTGCCGGCCGCGTTCCAGTGCGAGGGCATCGGATCCGGAAGCAGGGGGTACTTCACCGCGGCGAGCGCGAGACCCGCGAGAACGACCAGCAGACACAGGACGTCGAACACCCGGTTGACCTTCACGCAGCACCTCCATCGGGCCTCTCGACGTGGAACATCTCTGCGAGCGCGGATGCCACGTCTTCGAAGACCGTCGTATTGAGGGAATACACGATGCTCTGACCGCGGCGCTCGGAGCGGATCAGATCGGCCGACTTCAGGACGCCGTAGTGATGAGACAGGGAGGCCATCGAAATAGGGAACTGCCCGGCGATCTCGCCGGCGCTGCGCGAGCCCGCCTTCAGGATGGCGAGGATCTGCCTTCGGGTGGGATCGGCGAGCGCGCGGAAGACTTCGGACTTGAGCATTTGATATTTAGCCTAACATCTAAATATACGATTGCAAGCCCGCCGGTCGCGCTTGACCAAATCCTTTGTCTGTAATACTTAGCTACCTATCCTAGGACGGTCAACCGCACGGTCCGCTCCCGCGGGCCGTCGAGTTCGATCAGGAAGATGCCCTGCCAGCGGCCGAGAACCGGCTTGCCTTGGTCGCACGGAACCAGGCAGGAAGTGCCGATCGCCTCGGAAAGAAAGTGCGCCGCCGAATTCCCCTCGCCGTGATCGAAGCGCACGTCGGGAACCCACGCGGCCAGCGCCCGCTCGAGGTCGCCCGTGACGTCCGGGTCCCACGCCTCGCCCACCGTGACGGCCGCCGTGGTGTGCGGCACCGAAACGAGCAAGGCGCCGGCGCCTGGATCGAGGGTGGCCGCGATCCGGATGACGTCCTTCGTGACGTCGCGCCGCTCGATCGCGCGGGAAGTCCGAATGACAAACTCCGCGGCCGTGCCCATGCGCGGAGTTTACGGCGATATCCTCTCGACCGGGCTGATGGACAGCGTTCGACCTCGCCGCCGCGGCCTTCTTCCGGCGCTCTTTCTCGCCGCGCTGCTCGGCTACGCGGCGTGGCCGTGGCTCGCCTTCTCGCGCGAAGCGGCCGCGCCGCCGACGATCGTCTTCTATGGCTTCAGCATCCTGGCGGACGTGTTCCAGGACGGCATCTTCCCCGCCTTCCAGAAACAGTGGGCGGCCGAGGGCCACGGCCGCGTCGAGTTCGTGAGCTCCTTCGGCGGATCCGGAACGGTGACGAACCAGGTGATCCTCGGCGTCCCCGCGCAGGTCGTCCTGCTCTCGCTCGAGAGCGACGCCGAACGGCTGGCGGAGACGGGCACGATCGCGCGCGACAGCTGGAAGCGTCTGCCCCAGGCCGGCGTCGTCAACCTCACGCCGTTCGTGATCCTCGTGCGTCCCGGAAACCCGCTCCACATCCGGGACTTCCAGGACCTGACGCGGCCCGGCGTACGCATCGTGCATCCGGACCCGATGACCTCGGGCGGCGCCAACTGGGCGATCGTCGCCGAATACGGCGCGGGCGCGCGGGCGGTGCCGGGCGGGCCGGCCGCGGGCGAGGCGATGCTTTCGGGAATCTGGAGGAATGTCGTCGCCCAGGCGGCCTCGGCGCGCGCGGCCCGGACGCAGTTCGAGAACGGCTTCGGAGATGCGCTCATCACCTACGAGCAGGAAGCCGTCTACGATCGCGCGCGCGGGCGCCTCGACGCCGACGTCGCCTACCCCGAACGGACCATCCTCTCGGAGCACACGCTCGTCGTGGTGGACCGCAACGTCCGGCCCCGCGAGCGGCCGCTCGTCGACCGGTTCGTGCAGTACCTGTGGAGCGAAGAGGCGCAACGGATCTTCGTGAACTTCGGCTTCCGCAGCGCGACCGAGAGCCTGAACGCCGCCAACCCGGGCTTCGGAAGGATCGCCGATCCCTTCCGGATCCGAGATTTCGGAGGCTGGCGCGCGGCCCGGCGTGAGATCGTCGACCGCATCTGGAAAGAGCGCGTCATGAAGCAGGAGGCTTTGCCGTGAGCGCGGCGACGCCGGTCGCGGCCCGGCGCCGCGGGAGCCGCGCCGCGGTTCCCGTCGGAATCGTGCTGCTCGTTCTGCTGCCGCTGATCCTGATGCCGCTCGCGGCCATCTTCGTCTTCGCCTTCCGCGGCGGCGCCGCCGACTTTCTCAAGGTCCTGTCGTCGCGCGAGGCGCAGTTCGCGCTGCGCTTCAGCCTGCTGATCGCCTTCGCGACGGCCGCCGTCAACGCGGTCCTCGGTACCTACACGGCGTACGTCCTCTCGCGCTATCGCTTCCGCGGCGAACGGCCGCTCGGGATTCTCGTCAACCTGCCGGTCGCGATTCCCACGGTCGTCGTCGGCACGTCGCTGCTGCTCCTGTGGGGGCCGATCGGCCTGCTGGGGCGCTGGCTCGTGCCGCTCGGCCTGCAGCCCATGTTCGCGCCGGCGGGCGTCCTGCTCGCGCACCTCTTCGTGACGTTTCCGTACATGCTCGGCGCGGTCAAGCCCGTGCTCGACGAGGTCGAGGGGACCTACGAAGAGGCGGCCTACACGATCGGCGCCAACCGATGGCAGACGTTCCGCTGGGTGATCCTGCCCGCCCTGCGCGGCGGCCTCTTCACCGGAGTGCTGCTGACGTTCGCGCACTCGCTCGGCGAGTTCGGCGCGACGGTCCTCGTCTCCGGCAACATGCGCCTGAAGACGCAGACGGCTCCCCTCTACATTTTCGCGCAGTTCGAGGCCGGCAACGTCGCCGCGGCCAACGCCGTGGCCGCCGTGCTGGCCACGCTGTCCTTCTTCATCTTCTTCTTCCTGCTGCGCTACACGGCGCGCCGGCCGCGCTGACGCCATGTCGATCACGCTCGAGAACGTCACAAAGCGCTACGCCGACCAGCCCACGGTGGACCGCGTCAGCCTCGAGGTCGAGACCGGCGAGCTGTTCGTGCTGCTCGGGGCCTCCGGCAGCGGCAAAAGCACGCTGTTGCGCCTGATCGCCGGACTCGTGGTGCCGGACGAGGGAGCGATCCGGATCTCCGGCCGCGACGTCACGCACCTCGCGCCGCAGCAGCGCGACGTGGGCTTCGTCTTTCAGAACTATTCGATCTTCCGCCACATGACGGTGGCGCGAAACATCGAGTTCGGGCTGCACATCCGTGGCGTCAGGAAGGCCGAGCGCCGCGAACGGCGCGAGGAGCTTCTCGATCTCGTCGGGCTGGGCGGGCTCGGCAACCGGTTCGAGAGCCAGCTCTCGGGCGGCCAGCAGCAGCGCGTGGCTCTCGCGCGGGCCCTCGCGTACCGGCCCGGCGTCCTGCTGCTCGACGAGCCATTCGGCGCGCTCGACGTCAAGATCCGCGCCCAGCTGCGCCAGAGCCTGAAGGAAATCCAGAAGTCCCTCGGCGTCACGACGATCCTCGTCACCCACGACCAGGAGGAAGCCTTCGAGCTCGGCCACCGCATCGGCGTCGTGGACCGCGGGCGCCTGCTCGAAGTCGACGCGCCCCACCGCCTCTACGAGCGGCCGCGCTCGCTGTACGTCGCCACGTTTCTCGGCGCCGGCACCGTGCTCGTCGGGCGCTGCCGCGACCACCGCGTCGCACTCGGGCCCCTGACCCTGCCGATCCCGAACGATGTGCCGCACGACGAGGGCGACCGCGTGCGCGTCCTGATCCGCCCCGAACAGGTCGTTCTCTCCGCGGTCGAGCCCGCCCGGAATCTTCCGACGCTCGGGCGCGGACAGATCGTGGACGAGACGTTCTCGGGCGCCGTGCGCCGGACGCGCGTGCGCCTCCCCTCGCTCGAGGGCGTCCGCCAGGTTTCGCCCCCGCTGCCGTTCGGCGAGGAGAACGTGCTGCTCGACGTGGCCGTCTCGGCGCACTCGGAGTCGCCCCGCGAGAACCCGTGGGTCGTCCTCGAGGCATGGCACATCCTGCGGCAACCCACGCCGCGCCTGCTGGTCTGCGACGAAGGGACCGGGCTCGCGCCCGCCCTCGAGCTCGCGCGGCCGCTCGCCGAGGCCATCGACGGCTCCGTGACCGTGCTCGGCGTGGCCGCCGACGCGCGGCGCCAGGACGCCCTGCGCGAAGCGCTCGGCGCGCGCGCGGCGCAGGCGGGACTTCCGGAAGCGGACCTCCGCGTGCGCCGCGGGGATCCCGCCGAGCAGATCGCCGCCGAGCAGCGCGAAGCCCCGTACGACTTCGTGGTCGTCGGCGCCGGCGAGATGGAGTCGCGCTGGGGCCGCCGGCAGGCGCCCCGGCTCGGCGAGGACCTCGTCGAGCGCATCGCGACGCCCCTGATCCTGGCCCGCGGCCGGCCGCGCAAGCCCGAGCGCGTGCTCATCTGCACGGCGGTCGGCGAACCGGGCAAGGCCGACATCCGCGCCGGTGGCTGGCTCGCGCGCCGGCTCGGGGCCCGGGCCACGCTCCTTCACGCGGCGCAGCCCGGCCGCGCGACGAACCCCATCGCGCGCACGCACCTCGAGCGGGGCGTCGCCACGCTGCGCGAGCTCGAGGTCGAGAGCCGCTTCTCCATCCGCGAGGCCGAGACCCCGATCGAAGCGATCCTGGCCGAGTTGCGGGACACCCCGCACGACATCGTCGTCGTCGGCGCCGCTCCGCGCACCGTGCGCGGATTTCTGCGCGGCGGCGAGCAGGTGACGAAGCAGGTCCTGCGCCAGTGCGGATGCTCGGTGCTCGTGGTGCCGCAGGGATCGTGGTGACCGGTCCCTACGGGTAGAGCTCCCTGTACGACTCCGAATACAGCAGCACTCTCCGCACATAGTCCCGCGTCTCGTACACCGGGATCGTTTCGAAGAGCTCGTCCTCCGCCAGCCGCGGGTTCTCGCGCGCGATGCGGGCAATGCGCGACGGGCCGCCGTTGTACGCCGCGAGTGCGAGCACGGTCGAGCCGTCGAACTGGCCGAGCAGCCGCTTCAGGTATGCCGCCCCGAGCGCGGCGTTCGAGCCCGGGTCGTAGAGAAAAGCGTTGCGGTAGCGCGAGTGCAGGACCGAGCGCGAGAGGCTCTTCGCGGTCGCCGGCATCAGCTGCATCAGGCCCACGGCGCCCGCGTGCGATTTCGCCCGCGCGTCGAAGACGCTCTCCTGCCGCACGAGACCGCGCAGCACCGCGGGGTCGACCTCGGCCGCCTCCGCGCGCGCGGCGAGAAGGCCGCCCTCCTCGATCGGGTAATAGAGACGCCGCCACGCCTCGGGGACGCGGCCCTCCTCGGCGGTCCCGATCTCCGGCAGAGCGCGCTTGATCGCGATCGCCGCCGCCTGGAAGCGTCCGAGCGCGAAGTCCGCCTGCGCCATGCGCAGATCCCGCCCGCGCGAGGGCAGCAGCGCGCGCGTTTCGGCCGACGCCTCCTCGAACATCCGCAGGCGCAGCAGCTCGTCGACCCGCGCGTACGCCGCGGTCGCGGTGGACGGGTCTCCGAGCGCCGGGCGCTCGAGCGCCGGAGCGGCCGGCGCGTGCAGGCGGGAAAACCGCGCGTAGATGTCGGGCGGCGTGGCTGCGGCCAGGCGCTCGAAGACGGCCCGCGCTGCGGCCTGCTTGCCCTCCACCGCCAGGCACCGCGCCCGCCAGTAGTCGAGCCGGCGGGCCCGCGAGATGTCGGTGTAGAGCAGCGCGATCGCGTCGAGGCGCGCCAGGGCGGCGGCGTAGTCGCCCGCCAGATAGCGCCTCCACGCCGCGAGCCAGAGGGGCTCGAAGCCGCCGATCGTGGCCGGAGCATCGCTCGTGAGCTTGCGCGCGCGGACGATCGCACCGTCGAAGTCCTCGCCCTCCGCGTCGAGCTTGACGAGCCGCTCCTCCGCGCCGCGCCGCACCGGGGCCGGAACGGCCGGCGCCGTCAGGGCCTCGAGCGCCTGGCGCGCCGGCGCAAGACGCGGGTCGTCGTGCGCGAGCGCCGCCCCGTCCTTTCCGCGAATGCGCGCCACGACGAGGTCGCAGCGCAGCAGCCGCGCCTGCGCCGCGGCGAGCGTGCCGTCGTCGGCAATCCGCGCGGCCGTCGCCTCCGCATCCTTCGGCTTCTTCATCGCGAGCTGGCCCTGCGCGAGTGCGAGCAGGTTGCGGCTGCGCTCTCCCTCGGGCCACGCCGCGGGTCGGTCCTGCCAGAGCAGCCGCACGCCCGCACGCGCCTGTCCGGCAGCGACGAGCGCGGTCCCGCGCCGCCCCCGCTCGGCCGGCGTCAGGCTCCGCTGCGCCTCGGCGGCGGCCTGCCGGACGAAGGCCGGCGTCCCCTTCGCCAGGTCGGTCGTCGGCGATTCGAGAATGAGGATCCGCGCGGCGTCCCGGACGGCGGCGCGATCGTTGCCCGCCAACCCGAGACGGATCCGCGCGATGCACACCTCGGCGACCTGGTTCGGCGTCGCCGCGGCGTGGGCCGCGAGCGCGAGCACCTGCGTCGCCTCACGATACTCGCGGCGCTTCTCGAGCAGGCGCGCGACCACGATCGCGGCATGGACACGGAAGGCGAAGGGCCCCTCGGCGGCAAACGCGAGCCGCGCTTCGGCCAGGGCTTCCTCGGCCTTGCCCCCGCTCTCGAGCGCGTCCGCGCGCCCCAGGTGCCGATATGCATCGAGGCCGATGGACGAAGCCGGAGCCTCGAGACGACGGGCCGCCGCGTCGAAGTCCTGGCGGCGCGAATCGTCCTGCGCCAGCAGAAACGCGATGCGCGCCTCCCAGGCGGGCTGCCCGGCCTTGCGCCGCACTTCGACGAGAACCGCTTCTGCCTCGACGCGCTTTCCGGCCTCGAGCAGGTCCGCGGCGCGCGCAAAATCCGCGTCGAAGTCCGCCGGCGTGGTCCCGAGATCGGCGCCCGCGCGACTGGCGAGAAGGAAGAGGACGAGAGCGAGGGCCGCGCGCCTCACCGAGTGGCGCCGCGGCACGCCGGGAACGGGCGCCGGGGAAGGATCAGAGCCCCAGGACCTCGGGGCGGCCATCGGCGAGGATCAACACGAGCTCATCGTAGAAGAAATTGCTCGAGGAGCGGACGTCCTGCGGAATGCGTTCCTCGTACATCTGGCGGCTGCGATCGATGTCGTCGCGCAGCCGCTCGTAGAGGTTGGAGTGCTCGCGGCCCTCGAGGACCGCGCGTTCGTTGTAGAGCTTGATCTCCGAGACGAGCAGGCGCGCGAAGCGCCGCGCTTCCTCGCGCCGTTCGTCGCCCGAGGACATCTCGGCGAGCGGCCCGGCCAGCCGGCGGCCCGCGTCGGCGGGCGCGTCCGCGGCAGGCTCGGCAGCGATGAACGAGGATTCCCCGGGCGGCCTCTCCTCGGAAGCCGCCGGCGGTGCGGCCGTCCAAACCGACGGCGCGGCGGCCGGCGCGGGCTCGGCCGCGGCGGCCTCGACGGCGGGGCTCCCGGCGCCCCCGTCGTCCATCCACATGCCCGCGGGCTCCGGTTTCTTCGCGACCTCGGGAACGCGAAGCGCGGGAGCGGGCTTCAACTTGCGCGAGGCGAGGCGGTCCACGAGCAGGCCGGCGAGGAACGTCAACAGCCCCAGCGCGTCCGGATCGAACCTGCCTTCCTCGCCGATCGCGACGTCGGCGTAGAGCGCGCCCGAGATCTTCTCGCGGACCACCATCGGAATCGCGACCGCGTCGGAAACGCGGCCCGCGCGCAGCAGCGAAGAGATCTCGTTGGATGCCGGCAGGCGCAGGGCATTGCCCGTCATGACGCGCGAGAGCAGGCCGCCCTCGACCAGCGGCATCGAAACCTGGCGCACCGCCTCGTCGTCGCCGCCGTTCTGCGAGAAGCCGACGGCTTTCCAGGCGCCGATCGAGCCGCCGCGCGCGACGAGCAGGGCCGCGCGCGAGCAGTGGCGCCGGCACTCGTCGAGGAACTTGTGGAGGACGTCGACCTGGGTCGTGGCCAGATCCAGCATGCGCGCGGCTTCGACCGACACGAGCCCCTTGCGCTCGATCACCGTGGCGCCGCCGCCCAGCAGCTCCGCCGGGACGACGCCCCTCAGGTCCTGGTCGAACTTTTCGAGGAACCCGAACCAGCGGCGGTCGGACTCGAGGCGCAGCCGGTCGAACTCCTCGCGGAGGGCGGAAAATCGTTCGGAGAGTCGACGCTCGATCTCGGTTTCGAGCAGTTGGAGGCGGTCCTCAGGTTCGTTTTCGGCCATCGCTGGCATTATCGGGGGTGAGACGATGGAGGTAAAGCTATTAGCGGTTGGCTCTTAGCCGTCGGAGGCGATTCCGCATGCCCGCGGAGAGGGGCCGCGGATGCCCCCGCGGGGGCGTAACCCGTCCGCGGCCATTCCGACGGCTAACTCATTGCGTCCACTTGGGATACGGTCAATCCCGTTGACACCTCGGGTCGGCTTCCATAGTATGTGTCGCTCTCTGAAATCGCTGGGTAAGGGGGTGAGTGTTCGTGCCTCTGGTCCATGTCAAAGAAGATGAATCGTTCGAGAACGCCATGCGGCGTTTCAAACGCAAGTGCGAAAAATCAGGAATCCTCTCCGAGCTGAAGAAGCGGCAGCACTACGAAAAGCCGAGCGCCAAGCGCAAGCGCAAGATGATTCAGGCGCGCAAGAAAATGCTTCGCAAACTCTCGGAGGAGAAGCGAGCCACCCCGTAAGCCCGTCGAACGGAGACGGCGCCGACCGGGAAGCCCTCGAGTTCGGCGTCGTCCTCCGCCTCATTGCCTCGCTCGCCCGCACGCCGCCCGGAAGGGCGGCGGTTTTGTCTCTGTCGCCGGCGGCCGGGGAAGCCGAGGTCCGCCGTCTGCTCGCGGAGACCGACGAGGCGGTCAGCTTCCGGATCCGCCACGGCGGTCTTCCCTTCGGCGGCCTCGAGGACGTCGCACCGCTCCTCGCCGCGCTCGAGGCGTCCGGCGGCGTGGGCTCGCCCGAGGAATTCCGCCCCATCGTGCGCGCGGCGCGCGCGTGCGATTCCGTCCGCCGCTTTCTCGCGAAGGCGGACACTCCGCACCTTTCGGCGCGGCGCGAGCGCCTGCCCGTGTTCGAGGCGCTGCTCGCGCACGCCGCGCGACTCTTCGGCGCCGACGGGCTCCTGCGCGACGACGCTTCGCCGGCGCTCGCGGGGGCGCGCTCGAAACTGCGCCGCCGGCGCACCGAGGTCTCCCGTCAGCTCGAGAAAATCCTCGGCGAGCGCCACGAGGCGCTCGGCGACGCCGTCGTCGTGATGCGCAACGACCGCTACTGCCTGCCCGTCCTCGCGTCCTCGCGCGGCCGGGTGCCGGGCATCGTCCACGACCGTTCGGGCTCGGGACAGACCGTCTTCGTCGAGCCGCTCGAGGTGATCGAGGCCAACAACGACCTCGCCCTGCTCGCAGCGGAAGAACGCCGCGAGGTCGAGCGGCTGCTCGGCGAGTTCGGGCGCGCGGTCCTCGGCGAGGCGGACGCGCTGCTCGACGCCGTGGACGCACTCGCGGCCCTCGACGCCCTGGAAGCGAAGGTCGCCTTCGGCGAGATGGGCGAGGGCCGTCTGCCGGAGATCTCGGAAGACGGGAACTGGACGCTCGTCGCGGCCCGTCATCCTCTGCTCGACGTCCGCTTCGAGAAGCTGCGGCGGCGCGTGCTCGGCGAATCCCGCGACCGCAGCGACGCCGTTCCCCTCGACTTCGCGCTGCCGGCCGACCGGCGGCTGCTCGTCGTCTCCGGTCCCAACGCCGGCGGCAAGACCGTGGTGCTGAAGACCGCGGGGCTCTTTTCGATGCTCGCCCAGTGCGGGATCCCGATCCCCGCCGCCGTCGGAACGCGCCTGCCGGTGTTCCGCGCGATCCGTACCGAGATCGGCGACGCCCAGGCGATCCTCTCGGATCGGTCGACGTTCTCGTCGTCCATGGAGCGCCTGGCCGGGATCCTCGACGAGGCCGGACCGGACACGCTCGCCCTGATCGACGAGATCGGCGGCGCCACCGATCCGGAGGAAGGCAGCGCCATCGCGATCGCGCTGCTCGAGGCGTTCGTCGATCGCGGCGGCCGGGCGCTCGTGACGACGCACCTGTCCGCGATCAAGGCCTTCGCGGCATCCCGCACCGACGCGCTCTGCGCGGCGATGGAGTTCGACGACCGGACCGGGCGCCCCAACTACAGGCTGCACGCCGGGCTGGCCGGCCGCAGCCACGCCCTCTCGGTCGCCCGAGAGCGGGGCTTCCCGGAGCCCGTGATTGCGCGCGCCCTCGAGATCCTGGGCGAGGCCTGGCAGCGGCGCGAGCGCGCCGAGGCCGAGGCCGAGCAGGCGATCGAGCGCCTGCGTGCGCAGGAGGCCGAGCTCGGCCGCGAGCGCGAGCAGGCCCGGCGGGAAAGCGAGCGCCTCGAAATCGACCGCCGCAGGCTCGCCGAGGAGCGCGCCCGAATGCTGGCCGAGGGGCTCGCGGGATTCGAGCGGGCGCGCGACGAGCTCGCGCGGCGCGTCGAGAAGGAGCTCGAGGGCGCGCGCGCCGAGACGTCGCGCCTCGCGCAGGTGTCGGCGGCGCGGCTGGTCGAAGAGGCCTCCCTCGCGGCCGAGAGCGAGCCGGTCGTCGCGCTCGCGCGCGAGGCCGAAGAAGCGATCGCGCGCACCGTCGAGGTCGGCCACCGCGCCCGCGTCCGCGGCCTGAACGCCGAAGGCCTCGTGGTCGCCTTCGACGGCGACTGGGCCCGGATGGACATCCAGGGCAAACGGCTCCGGGTGCGGCGCGGCGAGCTCGAGCCCCTCGGAGCGGTTCCCACCAAGGCCCGCGGCCGGGCTCCCAATCGAAGGCCCGACTCGGAACCGGTCGCTCACGACGCACAACCCTCCTCCGGCCCGACGATGGAAGTCAACGTCATCGGCACCCGGCTCGACGAGGCGATCGACAGCGCCGAGAAAGCCCTCGATCAGGCCCTGATGTCCGGCGCCGCTCGGCTGCGCGTCATCCACGGCCACGGGACCGGGCGCCTGCGCGACGGCCTGCGCGAGCATTTCCGCCGGCACGCATCGGTCGAGACGCTGCGGCCCGCCGACGCCCGCGAGGGCGGCAACGGCGCGACGATTCTCGAATTGCGATAAAACCTCCCTCGGCTCCCGACGCGACCCATGACTTCTTCATTCGACCTCGACATCAACGACAACGTCCTCGCCGAGCTGCGCAGCGCGTCGGACATCGTCGCGGTCATCGGCGACCACACCACGCTGAAGAAGGCCGGCCGCTCGTGGAAGGGGCTGTGCCCGTTCCACAACGAGCGCACGCCCTCCTTCACCGTCGACCGCGACAAGGGCCTCTACCACTGCTTCGGCTGCGGCGCGGGCGGCGACGTCATCCACTTCGTCCGCCAGATCGACCGCCTGGAGTTTCCGGAAGCCGTCGAGGTGCTCGCGTCGCGCTTCGGCGTGACGATCCCGCGCCGCCAGCGCAGCGGCCCGCGCGACGACCGGCGCGACCGGCTCCTCGAGGCGCTCTCGGCGGCGCAGCGCTTCTTCGCCGAGCGGCTCGCGCGGCCCGACAACGCGGCCGCCGCGTACCTCGAAGGCCGCGGCGTGCCCGTCCCGATGTGGACGGCGCTCGGCCTCGGTCATGCGCCCGACGCGTGGGACTCGCTCGGCAAGGCTCTCTCGCCGGGGTACCCGGAGGACTTGTTGATCGAGGCCGGCCTGCTCCAGCCGCGCTCGGAGGGCAAGGGCGCCTATGACCGCTTCCGCGACCGACTCATCTTCGTCGTGCGCGACGAGCGCGGGCGCGCGGTGGGATTCGGCGGACGCGCTCTCTCGCCGGAAGGCGAGCCCAAGTACTTGAACTCGCCCGAGTCGCCGGTCTTCTCGAAAAAGCGCCTGCTCTACGGCCTCTTCGAGGGGCGCGAGTCCATCCGCAAGCACGATCGCGTCGTGCTCGTCGAAGGCTACTTCGATCATCTCGCCCTCGTGCGCGCCGGCATCCAGGAGACCGTGGCGTCGATGGGGACCGCGCTCACGCCCGAGCAGACCGAGAAGCTGCGCCGCCTCTGCCCGCACGCAATCGTCTGCTACGACGGCGACTCCGCCGGCCGCAACGCGACGCGCGGGGCCCTCCAGCTCCTGCTCGCCCAGGGGTTCGAGGCCCGCGTCGCGCGGCTGCCCGCGGGCGAGGATCCCTACGACCTGCTCCAGCGCGAGGGCCCCGAGGCGGTCGCGCGGGCGATCGACGAGGCCCCCGCGTACCTGACCTGGCTCCTCGAAGACCTGCGGCCGGCCGAGGCCGGGCTCGAGTCGGGAGAGAAGCGGGAGCGGATCGGCAAGATCCTCGAGATCCTGAAGATGATCCCCGACCGGATCCTCCGCTACGAGGAGTACCGCAAGCTCGCGGCGGCAGTTTCCGTGCCACTCGAAGTGCTCTGGGGCGGGGAAAAGGCGAACCCTCGGGCCGACAAATCGCGTTCTACTGGTGTGGGAACGCAAGGGAACAAGCCCGTGTTATCCACCGTGGAAGCGCCGGCCATCGAGAAGCTTCTGCTTCGCTTTCTGATGAACGACGCCGACAACAACCCGTTGATTCTCAGTACTTTGAATGACGAATTCCTGACCGACCAGAGGGTAAAGCGGGTGGTGGCCGCCCTTCGACGGGCGGGAACGGAATCCGGCCCTATTGATTTTCAGGGCCAAATCGCACACCTTACGGAGGACGAGCGGACGTTTCTCTCTGGCATCGCGCTGGATGAATCTCCTGAGCCGACCGAGAAAGACTTAGACCGACTCTTCAAGGCCCTCGAAACAAGACACTTGGAGACGGAGGGCGCTGCCCTCCAAAAGGCCATCCAGCAGGCCGAGGACGAGGGCGTGGATTTCGGCGACTTGGTGCGGCGGAAGGAAACTCTCAAGAAACGGATCGCGCAGTTGAACTCGCGGAAAGGATAGAGAACTTGGCCATTGTGATTGAGGAAAAGCATCCCGAGGTTCAGCTCCTCGTCAAGAGCGGGCGTGAGAAGGGCTACCTGCTCTACGAAGAGATTCAGAACATCCTGTCCGACGAGGCGACCGCGGCCCCGAAGGACCTCGAGCTCGTGTACGAGCGGCTCTTCGAGCTCGGCATCGAGATCGTCACCGACCCCGACCGCGCCGCCCGCCGCCGCGCCGCGCTCGAGAGCGAGACCGCCGAAGAGGCGCGCGAGGCCGTCGAGAAGACGAACGACCCCGTCCGCATGTACCTGCGCGAGATGGGAACCGTCAAGCTGCTCGACCGCGAGGGCGAGGTCCGCATCGCCAAGCGCATCGAGCAGGGCGAGGCCAAGATCTACCAGGCGCTCGCGAACAACCCGATCGTCCTCGAAGAGATCCTGAAGCTGCTCGAGAACGCCGGCCGCGACTCGCGCATCGTCCAGGAGCTCGTCAACGTCTCGGACGAGGACGAGGACGCGCCGCAGGAAAGCCTCGACGACCGCGCCACGCGCCGCATCGAGGGCATTCTCAACAGCTTCAAAAAAATCGGCGCGCTCGATGGCGACATCAAGCGGATGAAGTTCAAGTCGCGCACGATCAAGAAGGGCACCAAGGCCCTCGCGCGCATCGAGTCCTCGATCGACCGCAAGATCGCCGACATGGCGAAGCTGATCCGCGCCGCGGACTTCACGCCTGCCGTGCTGAACCGCGCCATCGGGATCCTGAAGGACATCGACCGGCAGATGGCGGCGCCCGAGATCACGATCCGCCAGGACACGAACATCCTCAAGAGGGAAAAGAACCCGACCCGCATCGACTTCTACAAGCGGCGCATCGCGAAGTACCGCAAGTCGATCCGCGAGCTCGAGCAGAAGTTCGGCGTCTCCCACGAGGACGTGAAGAAGACGCTGCGCGCGGTGCGCGACGGCGAGGCCGAGGCCGACCAGGCCAAGCACGAGCTGATCGTCGCGAACCTGCGCCTCGTGGTCTCGATCGCCAAGAAGTACACCAACCGCGGCCTCCAGTTCCTCGACCTGATCCAGGAAGGCAACATCGGCCTGATGAAGGCGGTCGAGAAGTTCGAGCACCGCCGCGGGTACAAGTTCTCGACCTACGCGACCTGGTGGATCCGCCAGGCGATCACGCGCGCGATCGCCGACCAGGCGCGCACGATCCGCATCCCCGTCCACATGATCGAGACGATCAACAAGCTGACGCGCACGTCGCGCTCGCTCGTGCAGGAGCTCGGCCGCGAGCCCAACGCCGAGGAGATCGCCAAGCGCATGGACATGCCGGTCTCCAAGGTGCGCAAGATCATGAAGATCGCGCAGGAGCCCATCTCGCTCGAGACTCCGATCGGCGAGGAGGAGGATTCGCATCTGGGAGACTTCATCGAGGACCGCGGGGTCCTCTCCCCGATCGACGCGGTGCTCGTCTCGAACCTCCAGGAGCAGACGCGCCGCGTGCTCAAGTCCCTGACCCCCCGGGAGGAACAGGTCCTCAAGATGCGTTTCGGCGTCGGCGACGGCTCCGAGCACACCCTGGAAGAGGTCGGCCGGTCCTTCAACGTCACGCGCGAGCGGATCCGTCAGATCGAGTCCAAGGCCCTGCGCAAGCTCCGGCACCCTTCGCGGGCGAAGAAGCTGAAGCCCTTTCTCGAGACCATACGCTGAGGGCGGCCAGGCAAAGACTTGGCAAGTCGACCCCCTTTGTTATATTCAGAGGGGTCCATAGCTCAGCGGTCCAGAGCCACCGGCTCATAACCGGTCAGACCTCGGTTCGAATCCGAGTGGACCCACCAGACGAGGGGCGGCAGATTTTGAGGCTTCTGATCCGAGACCGAAACAACAAACCGTCTTCAACGGAAGGGTGTTCCACAACCGGAACACCCTTTTTCATTTCCGGAGTTTCACGTTGACCGATCTTCTGGAACAGCTCTACCGACTCCAGACCCGCATTCGTTTCGTTCACGACCGCGAGAAGCGGCGCGACACCGTACCGCCCGACCTCGTCGAGGTCGACCGCGAGTACCAGGAAAAAGTCCAGGCCGTCGCCGCGCTCAAGGCGCGCCTGACCGAGGCCGAGCTCGAGAAGCGCAAGGCCGAGGGCGAGCTCGCCGACCACAAGGAGAAGTTGAAAAAGTACCAGGCGCAGCTGCGCAACGTGCAGTCGAGCCGCGAGTACTCCGCCGCCCTGAACGAGATCGACGGCGTCGAGAAGCTCATCCGCTCGACCGAGGACAAGTTCCTCGAGCTCGAGGAGGAAATCGAGAAGGCGCGCGCCGATCTCGACGAGCGCGAGAAGACGCTGCCGGCCGAGACCGAGCAGCACGAGGAGCGGTTGAAGGACTGGCGCGCCGAGCAGCGCGCGATCAACGAGGAGCTCGCGGCCGCCCGCGAGGAGATCACCCGGCTCGAGGCGCAGATCCCGCCGCGCGACCGCGCCGAGTTTCACCGGCTGGTCGACAAGAAGCGCGGCCTCGCCGTCGTCCTCGTCCATGGCAGCTCGTGCTCCGCATGCCACGTCAAGGTGCGCCCGGCCGCGATGCAGATCCTGAAGCAGGGCCGCGAGGTCATCTACTGCGACACCTGCAAGCGGATCCTCTACTACGAGCCGGCGAGCTCCTAGGAGCCGTGAGCGCGATGCGCTTTCGCGCCTTCATCGACGGCGCCGCGCGGGGTAATCCCGGTCCGGCGGGCGCGGGCGTCTACGTATCGGCCGAGGGCGACGAGCCCGCCGAGGAGCACTTCGAGGCGCTCGGCCACCAGACGAACAACGTCGCGGAGTACAGCGCCCTGCTGCTCGCCCTCCGGCGCGCCGTGGACCGGTCGGCCTCCGAAGTCTCGATCGCCTCCGACAGCCTGCTCCTCGTTCAGCAGGTCCTCGGACGATACAAGGTCAAGGCGCCGCACCTGAAGCCGCTCCACGCCGAGGCGCTCGCGCTCGTGAAGGGGTTCCGCCGTTTCGCGATCGCGCACGTGCCGCGCGAGGACAACAAGAAGGCCGACCGCCTGGCCAACCTCGGCGCCGACGCGAGTGAGCGTGATCTCGCCGGCAAGAAGTTCCAGCTCGAGCCGTGACGGCCGTCCCGGTCGAGGACATCGCGCGGCGCCGCGTCGAGATCCTCGCCGCCGTCGCTCGGGCCGCCGCGAAATCGGGCCGCCGCGGCGCAGAGATCGCGGTCATGGCCGTCACCAAGGGCCATGGACCGGAGACCGTCGCCAACGCCGCGCGCGCCGGCTTCACGCTGTTCGGCGAGAACCGGGTGCAGGAAGGCTCGGCCAAGATCGCGGCCCTCGGGGACCTGTTTCCCGGGCTGACCTGGTGCCTGATCGGCCCACTGCAGTCCAATAAGGCGAGGTCGGCGCTACAATGGTTCGCAGCCGTGGAAAGTCTGGACAGGGAACGACTTGCGGTCCGCCTGGAGACCCTCCTGGCCGAGGCCGGCCAGGATCGCAGGCTGCCCGTTCTGCTCGAGATCAACGTGGGAAGCGAGGAAACGAAGTCGGGCGTTCCCGCCGACGAGGCTCCGCGCCTCTGCGAGGCCGCGCTCGCCTGCCCGCATCTCGAAGTCCGCGGCCTGATGGCGGTACCGCCCTATGACCCCGATCCCGAGAAATCCCGCCCCTACTTCCGGCGGCTCGTCGAGGCCCGCGACCGCCTGGCCGCCCGGTTCGGCCGCCCGTTTCCGGAGCTTTCCATGGGCATGAGCCACGACTTCGCGGTCGCGGTCGAGGAAGGTTCGACCGAGGTGCGGATCGGGACGGCCCTGTTCGGCCCGCGGGAGGCCGCGTGAACGTCGGCGGGTCCGCGGCCGGCGCCGTCGTGGACGTCCTCCTCTATGCCCTGCAGGGGTTGCAGTGGATCGTCATCATCGCCGCGCTGATTTCGTGGGTGAATCCCGATCCCCGCAATCCGATCGTGCGTTTCCTGTGGGGCGTGACGGAGCCGCTCTTCCGGCCGTTTCGCCGGCTCGTACCGCCCTCCCGCACGGGCGGGATCGACCTGTCGCCGATCTTCGTCCTGCTCGCGATCTTCCTCGTGAGGAGCTTCATCGTGCGCCTCGCGATTTCCATTTGACCAGGAGGTTCCCATGCGTCCACGGATGAGCCCGCTCGAGATTCAGAAACGCGAGTTCTCGAACAAGTGGAAGGGGCTCGACCCCGTCGAGGTCCACCAGTTCCTCGTCGACGTCGCCGAGGACATGGAGGCCCTCGCCCGCGAGAACTCCGACCTCGACGGCCGGATGCGCTCGCTCGAGCAGGAAAACGAGGAGCACCGCGAGCGGGAGCGGATCCTGAAGCAGACGCTGCTCTCGGCGCAGCAGGCCTCCGAGGACATCCGCGCCGCGGCACGCAAGGAAGCGGAGCTCGTCGTTCGCGAAGGCCAGGACTCCGCCGAGAAGCTCACACACAGCGCCCTCCAGCGCGCCTCCGACATCGAGAAGGGGATCCAGGAGCTCCGGATGCAGCGCACCAACTTCCGCCTGCAGCTCCAGAAGATGATCGAGCTCTTCCAGCAGGTCCTGGAGTTCGACCGCGACGAGGACGACAAGGAGCGGCCGCTGTCGTACATCACCCGCAAGCCGAAGGAAGAGAGCGCGGGCTGACCTCCAGCCTCGAAATCCGCAACATCGCCTGCCTCGCGACGCCCCTCGGATCGGCCGCGCGCCGCGGCAGGGCGCAGGGCGAGATCCGCCGCATCGCGAATGCGGCCGTGCGCGCCGAGAACGGGCGGCTCGTCTTCGTCGGAACCGAAAGCGAGTATGCGCGCGAGTACGCGGGGCGCAGGGCCGACGCCTCCATCGACGCGGCCGGCCGGGCCGTCATCCCGGGCCTCGTGGACGCGCACACGCACCCGGTCTGGCTGGGAGATCGCGGCCCCGAGATCGGGCGGCGCCTGGCCGGCGAGAGCTACGCGACGATCGCCGCGGAAGGCGGGGGCATCAACGCCACTGTCCGCGCGACGCGCGCCGGCTCGGACGCCGCGCTGCGCGCGGCGGTCACGCGCCGCCTTTCCACCATGCTGGCCCACGGCACCACGACGGCCGAGGCGAAGTCGGGCTACGGCCTCACGGAGAAGGACGAAATCCGCGCGCTCGTCCTGCTGAAGGACCTGCAGTCGGACCCGACGCTGCCGCGCCTGGTCCCCACGCTCATGGCCGCGCACGAGATCCCGCCCGAGTTCCGCGACGACCGCGCGGAGTGGATCCGGATCGTCGCCGAGGAGATCGTCCCCCGCGCGGCGCGCGAGAAGCTCGCGCGCTACTGCGACGTCTTCTGCGAGCAGGGGGTCTTCACCGTGCCGGAGTCGCGCCGCATCCTCGAGGCGGCCCGGCGGGCCGGAATGGGCCTCCGGGTCCACGCCGACGAGCTCGCGCTCTCGGGCGGCGCGATGCTGGCGGCCGAGCTGAAGGCCGACTCGGCCGACCACCTCCTCTTCATCGGCGCGGCGGAGATCGCCGCGATGGCCGCGTCCGGAACGGTGGCCGTCGTCCTGCCCGGAACCGCCTGGTGGATGCGCTCCCGGCGCGCGCCGGCCCGGGAGCTCATCGAGGCCGGTGTCCCGGTGGCCATCGCCTCGGACTCGAACCCCGGCACCTGCTGCACCGAGTCGCTCGCCGCGGTCGCCGTCCACGCCTGCCTCGATTCGGGCCTCTCGGTCGAGGAGACCCTGACCGGCATGACCCTGAACGCGGCCGCTTCGCTCGGCCTGGCAGCGGAGGTGGGTTCGCTCGAGGCCGGAAAGTCCGCCGACCTCGTGATTCTCGACGCCCCCGACGACCGTCACCTCATCTATCATTGGGGCGTCAACCTCGCGACCGCCGTGGTCTCGCGCGGCCGCGTGGCGTGGACGAACCGCCCATGACCGATTTTTCGAAACTCACGCTCGACGGGTTCCTGGCGGCGCTGTCGTCCGAGGCGCCGACGCCGGGCGGAGGCACGGCCGCCGCGACGGCCGGCGCGATGGGGGCCTCGCTCGCGGAAATGGTCTCGGCCCTCACGCTCTCCAAGGAGAAGTACGCGGCCTCGCACGACGCCGTCCGCCCGATCCTCGAGGCGGCGCAGCTGGCGCGGACGGAGTTCCTGCACCTCGCGCAGGAGGATTCCCTGGCGTACGACGACGTGGTCGCCGCAAGGCGGAGCCCCAAGGACACCGAGGAGCAGAAGACGGCCCGGTCCCACCGGATCGCGGTCGCCAATCGGCGGGCCGCCGAGGTCCCGATGGAGACCGCCCGCGCCGCGGTGCGCCTGATGAGCGCGCTGACGGAGCTGGCCGAAAAGGGCAACCCGAATGCGGCCTCGGACGTGGGCGCGGCCGCCCTTCTGCTCGACGCCTGCGTCGAGGGTGCGCTCCTGAACGTCGGCATCAACCTGTCCGGAATCGAGGACGCCACGTTCGTTTCGGAGATGCAGCGCGAGACGGCCGTTCTCCAGGAGGAGTCGCAACGGCTCCGCTCGCAGGTCGTCGCGCTCGTTCGCAAGCGCTTCTAGCCTTTTCCGCCGCTCGACGCGCGCGCCTATTCCACTGAAACAAAGTCTGTTACCTCGTGTCGTGACACGTTCGCAGCGCTTCGAAGATTTCTCTTGACAGATTCGAGGCAATTCCGTAGACTACGTAAATTGAATCGCGCGACTCCGGGAACGGGTCGCGCGATTTGTTTTTTGCCCCCCATGATTTCGAGCGCAACCGCCTGAGCGAATTCCGGTTCCGCGTTCCGTCCCTGAACCTCCCGACCGGGCGCGATTCTTCGAAAATGGCCGGCACCCGCGCCAAACGATGGTTTTGGGCCTCCCCCTCGCCCCTTTCCAACGGGCCATAGAATCCGGCTCCATGTCCGCAGCGCGCCCGACCATCTACCTCGTGGATGCAATGTCCAACATCCACCGGGCGTACCACGCGATCCGCGGCCTCTCGACCAAGGACGGGCGGCCGACCAACGCCGTCTACGGCTTCGTGACGATGCTGAGGAAGATGCTCCGGGAGCACCCGAGCGAGTACCTCGCGGTGGCCTTCGACCTGCCGGGCAAGACCGTCCGCCACGACGAATACGACGCCTACAAGGCGAACCGGCCCGCGATGGACGAGGACCTCGCCTCCCAGATTCCCGAGGTCCGCCGGGCGTGCGAGGCCTACCGGATCCCCGTGCTCGCCCTGCCGGGCTACGAGGCCGACGACGTCATCGGCACGCTCTCCCGTGCGGCGCGCGCGGCCAATTTCGACGTCGTCATCGTCACGGCCGACAAGGACATGCTCCAGCTCGTCGAGGGGTCCCGCGTGCGGGTTTTCCACACGGGCAAGGAGAAGTTTCTCGACGACAAGGGCGTCGAGGAGTTCTTCGGCGTCGCGCCCGGGCAGGTCGTCGACGTCCTGGCCCTCATGGGCGACTCCTCCGACAACATCCCCGGCGTGCCGCGCGTCGGCGAGGTCACGGCAAAGAAGTGGATCAAGGAATACGGCAGCCTCGACGAGCTGCTCGCGCGGGCCGTGGAGGTCAAGGGCAAGGTCGGCGAAAGCCTGCGCGAGCACAAGGAAGACGCGCTGCTTTCGCGCCGCCTCGCCGCGATCAAGACCGATCTGCCCATTCCGTTCGACACCGAGGCCCTGAAGCGCTCCGCCCCCGATCCCGAGAAGCTGAAGGAGCTCTTCGTCGAGCTCGAGTTCCACTCGCTCGCGGCCGAGATCCAGGGCGAGGTCGCGCCGGCGGCGCTCTCATCGAACCGACTCGAGAAGGGCAAGGCCTTCGACGTCGCGCCGGGAGAGTGGGCGGGCGTGGCGCTCCTGACGCGCAACGGTCAGGCCCTGCTCGCCGCGGGCGCCGGCTCGAGCGTCGCGATCGCGGAAGGGCCCTCCGCCGAGATCCGCGAGCGCTGGACCGCCCTCGAACGCTCGGGCGCGAAGCTCGCGATCCCGGACGCCAAGCCCCTCGACCGCCTCCTCGAGGAGGCCGGCCGGAGCGCTCCGTGCGAACTCTTCGACGTGGGCCTCGCCCAGTACGTGCTCTCCCCCGGAGTCGGCAGCTCCGACTTCGAGCCGCTCGTGTTCCAGCGCCTCGGCCGCAAGGCGACTCCCGACAAGGAGGCCGGGGTCGTCAACGGCGTGCTGCCGGCGCAGGACGCGATCGAGTCGGCCGACCGGTGGCTCGCCGAGCGCGCCTCGGGCGCCGCGGACCTCGCGCCTCTGCTCACGGCCGAGCTCGCCGCCCGGCCCGAGCTCGAGAAGGTCTACCGCGAGATCGAGCGGCCGCTCACTCCCGTCCTTGCGCGCATGGAGCTCGCCGGGATCGCGATCGACGCGCCGTTCTTGAACGAGATGTCCGGGCGCATGGAGAAGGATCTGCGCGCGCTCGAGCAGAAGATCTGGGAGGAGGCGGGCGAGGAGTTCAACGTCAACTCCCCCGTACAGCTCGGGACCATCCTCTTCGAGAAGCTCGGACTGCAGAGCGGAAAGAAGACGGCCAAGACCAGGTCGTTCTCGACGGGTGTCGAGGTGCTGACGGAGCTCGCGGCGCAAGGGCATTCGCTGCCCAAGCGGGTGCTCGAGTACCGCGAGATCTCGAAGTTGAAGGGCACCTACGTCGACGCCCTGCCGGCGCTCGCCGACGCGGCCGGACGCGTGCACTCCTCCTTCCGGCAGACCGTCGCCGCGACGGGGCGCCTGTCCTCCTCGGACCCGAACCTCCAGAACATTCCGATCCGGACGGCCGCGGGCCGCGAGATCCGGCGGGCCTTCGTCGCGCCGCCGGGCCGAAGTCTCGTCGTCGCCGACTATTCGCAGATCGAGCTGCGCATCCTCGCGCACATCTCGGGCGACGCAGCCCTGATCAAGGCGTTCGCCGACGGGCAGGACATCCACCGCATCACCGCGGCCAAGGTCTTCGGCGTCGCGCACGAGCTCGTTTCGAACGAGATGCGCTTTGCGGCCAAACGCATCAATTTCGGCCTGCTCTACGGGATGGGCGCCTTCTCGCTCGCCAGGGACCTCGGCGTCTCGAACGCGGAGGCGAAGACGTTCATCGATGCCTACTTCGGGCAGTTCCCCGGCGTGCGCGGCTGCCTCGACGGGGTCGTGGCCGAGGCGCGCAGGAACAAGGAAGTCGCGACGCTGTTCGGACGCGTGCGGCCGATTCCCGAGATCGCCGCCTCCAACGGCGCCGTGCGCGCGAACGCCGAGCGCATGGCGCTGAACGCCCCGTTCCAGGGAACGGCCGCCGACATCATCAAGATCGCCATGATCCGTCTCGACGCCGCCCTGCCGAAGGCCGGCCTCGCCGCGCGGATGGTCCTCCAGGTCCACGACGAGCTCGTCCTCGAAGCGCCGGCGCAGGAGGTGGAGGAAGCCTCCCGGCTCGTCCGGGAGGTCATGGAGGGGGCGGCGCAGCTCAAGGTGAAGCTGGCCGTGGACGTGGGGTCGGGCCAGAACTGGCTGGAGGCCAAGTGACGCCCTTGGATATACTTCCCCCAATTCCATGCGATTGACAGCTCGGGCGTTGCCGCTCGCGGCACTGATGGCCGTGGCCCTCGGTTCGGCCGCGAAGGGCCAGGATCCGGCCCCGACTCCCACTCCGGTGCCGCCCGCCGAGACGGCCCCCGCGCCTGCCGCCACTCCGACGCCCGACATGCTCGACCTTGCTCTGCCGACGCCGATCGCGCCGACCGTCCTGCGGATCCGGGAGACGCCTTCGATCGCGGTGGAAAAGCTGTCCGCGGACAACCCCTACGGAACGAACGCCGAGGCGCCCGCGGCCATCCCGCCCAAGCTCACCTTCTCCGATGCGACCCTCTCTGCCGGATTCTTCGTGTCCGTCCACGTCGATCCGACCGGCAAGCCGCTCTCCGTGCGGCGCGAGCGCGATCCGATTCCGTCGCTCGCCGCCGACTCGCTCAAATCGTTCTCGCGCTGGGTCTTCACGCCCGGGCGCCGCGGCGGCCAGCCCGTCGACACCTGGGGCGCCTACCGCGTCGATCTCGAGGTTTCGATCCGCTCTCCCAAGATCGCGCAGATGGCGTTCACGCCCGTTGCGCCGAACGCGCCACTGCCGAAACCGTTCGAGTGGCTGTCCGACGCCGAGTGGCTCGAGAGCCGAAAGGTCGCGCCGCCGGCCGACGGATCCATCCCGATCGACCAGGTCGACACGACGCCGATTCCGCAGAAGACGCCGTGGTCGGCCGATTCCTACAAGGGACCGTTCACCGTGAAGTACTGGGTGAAGGTCGACAAGACCGGGAAGATCGTGAAAGCCATCCCTCTCGATGTCAGCGACCCGGTGCTGCTCCCCTACTTCCGGCGCTCGATGAGCGCGTGGGTGATCCGCCCGGCGCAGTCCGGCGGCGTTCCCGTGGATTCCTGGAACGAGCTCACGCTCGGAGGCCAGGTTTCCTACTCCGACGACATCAAGCAGATCGTCGCGCTCAAGAAGACGATCGGCAGCGGCAGCTAGACCACTTCCCGGCGGTCGCCGACGCGCCGCGTCACCTTCGCGCCGTCGAGGTACTCGAGCAGCGGGATCGCGAGACGCCGGGTCAGGCCGAACATCTCCTTGAACTCGCCGACGTCGAACGATCGCTTGCCCGAGGCGCGCAGCCGCGCGACGACGTCATCGACCGCCGCCCTCGCGACGATCCACCCGCCCGGAAGACGCGAGAGCTCCCCTTTCTTGACGAGATGGCCGATGAGGCCCTCGACCACCTTGGCGTGGCGGGTGATCGCCTTGGCCACGTCCATGGGAGACGGCGGGTTCAGGCCTCCCTGCCGAAACAGCTCGACGATCCGGTCCGAGAGCTCGCGTTCCGGGCCGGCCATGTCGCTCTTGCCGGGAATGCGGGCCTCCTCGCCCGCGACGGCCACGACGCCCCGCGCGACGAGGGCCGTTTCGATCGCCTCGGCCCAGCGGGGCTCGGCTCCGGGCAGCAGGCGCTGCAGAAACGTGCCGCGCGAAGCACCCACTCCGGCACCGGAGGCGGCGATGAGCGCCGCCAAAAGCCTCCCTGCCCGCTTCGCGATCGTGGCGAGCGCGGCCTCGCCCAGGTAGCGGTCCGGCGCGCGGCGCAGGGCATGGATGCGCCCTCCGGCGAGCGACGGCGCGAGCGCCTCGCGCACGGCCGTGGCGTCGACGCCGGCGCGTCGCGCCAGGTCGTCTTCCGAGACGCCGCGATCCCGGGCCTGCTCGACCCACAGCGCCAGCCGCGCGGCGAGATCCGGCGCCTCGAGCGGCGCCAGGGCCCGGAGCGCTTCGCTCGTGAGCCTTCCCCGCTGCGCCGGGGGCTGCGGATCGAGCACGACGCCGCCGCCGATCGTTTCGACCGGGGAGAGTCGCCGCACGACGAAGCGGTCGCCCGGAATGGCCGCCACCTCCTTCGAGAGCCGGAGCTCGACGAGCGCGGACTCTCCCGGAGCGATGGATCCGCTCCCGAGAACCCGCACGCCGGCGCGCGCTTCGCTGGCGAAATGGTGGAAGGCGACGCGCGCCCCGCTCTTCAGGGGCGCCGCCCCCCGAAGCAACTCGAGGCGGACGAGCAGGCGCGCCGAGACCGGGAGAGCGCCCGGCCGCGCCAGCACCATCCCGCGGTGCAGATCCTCGAGCTCGACGCCGGCGAGATTCGCGCTCACGCGCTCTCCCGCCCGCGCCACCTGCTCCTCGCGCCCGTGCACCTCCAGCCGGCGCACGCGTACGGGGCGCCGCCCGGGCAGCAGCTCCAGCTTCTGGTCGCGGGTGATCGCCCCGGACACGAGGCTGCCCGTGACGACCGGCCCGAAGCCGGGCACGAGGAAGGCACGGTCGATCGGCAGACGCGCGACCCGCGCCTCACGCTCCTCGGCCGCCGATTCGCGCGCGAGCGCGAGCAGCGCCGACTTCAGTTCGTCGAGCCCCTCGCCGGTCACCGATGAGACCGGGAGGACGGGCGCCGACGCCAGCGGGGATCCCTGCAAAAGCTCCCGCACGTCCGAAACGGTCACCGCGACGAGCTCGGCGGACACGCGATCGCTCTTCGTGACCGCGACCAACCCGCGCGTCAATCCGAGCATCCGAACGATCTCGAAATGCTCGCGGGTCTGCGGCATGACGGACTCGTCGGCCGCGACGACCAGCAGCACCGCCTCGATCCCGCCTGCGCCCGCGAGCATGTTGCGGACGAATCGTTCGTGGCCCGGGACGTCGACGAACGACATCCGCGCCCCTTCCCACTCGGCGTGCGCGAAGCCGAGGTCGATCGTGATGCCGCGGCGCTTCTCCTCGGGCAGCCGGTCGGCGTCGATCCCCGTCAACGCCTTGACGAGAGCCGTCTTCCCGTGGTCGATGTGCCCCGCCGTGCCGATCAGGAAGCGCTTCACGGCCGGAGCGTACGGCAAAACGGGGCCGCCTTCGCGTTTCCGGCTCGGCGTTTCAGGTTTTACGCTTCCCGATCGGTGGGATACGCTCCCCCCATGCTCGCGCGGCTGGAAGCGGACCTGAAGACCGCCATGAAGTCGGGCGACAAGCGTCGAGTCGCGACGCTGCGGCTGCTGCTCGCGGGCCTGAAGAACGAGAAGATCCAGGCGCAGCGCGAGCTCACCGACGAGGAGGTCGAGTCCGTCCTGCGCCGCGCCGTCAAGCAGCGCAAGGACTCGATCGAGCAGTATGCCAAGGGCGGGCGCCAGGACCTCGTCGACGCCGAGACCGAGGAGCTGGCCATCCTCGAGGGATACCTCCCCCGGGGCCTCACCGACGCCGAGATCGAGGCCACCCTGCGCGCCGTGATCGCCGAGAAGGGGCTCACCGCCCAGAAGGACGTCGGTCTCGCGATGAAGGAGCTCATGGCGCGCCAGCGCGGCCGCGTGGACGGAAAGCGGGCCCAGGAGATCGCGCGCTCGCTGCTTCCGTGACGGTGCGCCGGGCATGAGCGTCCGCGAGGAGATCGAGGTCAAAATCCCCGCGCCAGACCTCGGAGCCGTGCGCGAACGGCTCCGCGAGGCGGGCGCCACGCTCCATGCCCCGCTCCACGACGAGACGAACGATCTCTACGACGACGCGGCGCGAACACTGTCGGGCAGCGGACGCACCATTCGCCTGCGCCGCGCTGCCGGCCGCTCGATCCTCACGTACAAGGGAACAGCGCGCTTCCAGGACGGCGTCAAAACGCGCGAGGAGCGGGAGGTCGAGGTCTCGGACCCGGTCGAGGCCGAGGCGATCCTCGGGGGCCTCGGGCTCGAGCGGCGCTTTCGCTACGAGAAGCGGCGGGAGGAGTGGGACTGCGCCGGCTGCGTCGTCGCGCTCGACGAAACGCCCATCGGAACGTTCGTCGAAATCGAGGGCGCGCCGATCGGAATCCGCAAGCTGATCGTTCGGCTCGCGCTCGACCCGAGCGACGCGATTCCGTACTCCTACGCCGAGCTCTACGTGCGGCGGCGCAAGGAGAAGCCGGAGCTTCCGCCGGACATGGTCTGGAAGGCGTGAGGCCTTTGGCGGCCGGCGGCCGATCGCGGACCGGAGCGCCGTGAGGGCGATCCTTCTGTGCGCGGGAAAGGGGATGCGTTTTCGCCCGGTCACCGAGGCGATTCCCAAGCCGCTCCTACCGTTTCTCAACGTCCCCCTCTCGGTCGCACATCTGCGGCGGCTTGGCGAGGCCGGCGTCTGCGAAGTAGCGGTTAATCTCCATCACCTGGGCGACGAGATCGAGCGCCAGCTGCGCGAGGAACCGTCGCACCTGCCGCAACTCGCGTTTTTCCAGGAGCCGACGATCCTCGGCACCGCCGGCGCGCTGCGCAATGCCGGAGAGTTCCTGGCGGGCGGCGATTTTCTCGTCGTCAATTCCGACGCCGCGGTCGAGCCCGATTTCGAGACGTTGATCGCCCGTCACCGGGATTCGGGGCGCGCTGCGACGCTCCTCGTCGCGGAAAATCGGAACCCGGAGATATACACGCCGCTTCAGGCCGAAGGGGATCGCATCACGGCATTCGGCGTCCGCGGCCCACGGCCGCTGCTGTATACCGGAGTGTGCGTCCTCGCGCCCCGGCTGCTCGCGCGCATCCCCCCCGGGCAGACGGCTCTCGTCGCGCATCTCTGGCAGCCGCTGCTCGACGAGGGGCGGGAAGAACTTGGCTTCGTCCTGCATCAGGGCCCGAACGCCGATCTCGGCCGCCCGGGCGATTTCCTGCGCGCGACGCTCGAAGCGCTCGAGCGCGGACGCTCCTTTCCGAAGGGAGGCGGGCACTTCGATGACCGGCAGCGTGTCCTCTTCCGAGAGGCGCCGTCCGGCTTCGACGCCTCCGACAGCGTGCTCGGCCGCGTCCGGGTCGAGGCCGGAGCGCGGATCCTGCGGTCCACGCTCTGGGACGGCGTCGAAGTGGGCGCGGGCGCGCGCCTGACGGACTGCGTCGTGGCTCGCGGCCGCATACGGGCCGGGGCCCACCACGAGAAAGCCCTTCTCTGGAATGTCGCCGGCGGCGACGCCGCCGTCTTCCCGCTTTCCGGGCTCGATCGAAATGATCATGGAGTCCACCCTCTTTCTCCCCGCCGGTAGTAGAGGCTGCGCACCTTCGCCGTGCCGCCGAAGACCCGCAGGACGGCCATCCCGTCGTGCGCGTCCCAGAGGTAGACGGAACCCGGCGTGCTCTCGCCCACCGGCGAAAACGAACAGATGTCCGAGTTGTTGAAACGGATCGGGTCGTCGATCCGATCGAGGTAGTGGCCGGCGCTTCCCGGATCGGGCACCCGCGTGCCGGTCATGATCGCGGGCAGTACGTCGTTGCGCGACCAGGGGAAGTAGATGCCGAGGGACTTGTCGACGCCGCTTGCGATCTCGGCGGTCCGCACGCCGTTGCCGTTTCCGTCGGCGTAGAGCGCCCACTCGTAGCGGTCGCCATTCTTTCGAAACTTCAGGCCGACGTTGCGGTTTCTGGAAATCGCCAACGCGCGCGCCCGGTAGAAGGCGACGCTCGTCTCGTGAACGGCCGAGCGCAGCACCACCTCCTGGCGCAGCCGCGTCACCCCCGGAGTCGCGAGCGCCAGGATCCACGCCACGGCCGTGATCCCGATGAGCAGCTCGACGAGCGAGACGCCGCTCTCGGAGCAGAGAGGCCCGGGGCCCTGGGGGCCCCGGGCGGGCGAGGAAATCACCGTCCCTTGCCCACCGGGACGGTGGAGGCGGGCTTCTCCTTCGGTGCCGCCGGGGGGGAGGAGCGGCGGGAGACCGAGGAGGAGGAACGCACCTTGGCGGTGAGCGTCGTGGGGCCGCTCACCGTGACGTAGGGCTTGAGCGTCAGGAACATCTTTTCGCCGATCCCCTTGACCTCCATGAGGTCCTCGGGCCGCGCGAAGGGCTTCTGCTTGCGCTGTTCGACGACGCGGGCGGCGACCTTGGCGCCGAGACGGGGCAGGTAGGCGAGCTCCACCTCGGTCGCGGTATTGATGTTGACCTTCTTCGGAGCCGCCTTCTCCTCCGATCCCTCGGCGAAGAGAAGGGCGGCCGCACCGAGACACAGGAAGACGGCGAGGCTTGCGGCGCGAATCCTGGACGGATGCATCGAGAACTCCTTCTGGTTTCGAAAAGACGATCGCGTTCGATTCGGTGCTTTGAAAACGTGTCCTCATCGGGTCTTTGTCGATCAGGCGTTCTCCATCGGCACCTCCTTTCGTTCGCGTCGCATCCATCGCGAAGACCGTGCCGGCGAGCGATCCGGAGCCCAAGTGGAGAACGCAGAGACGTTTAGGCCGAGCGTGGTGGAGGATCGCGCCGCGCGAGCGTGACAGAAACGGCGTCACCGCCGACGCGATGCGATCGCCAAAGCACTGACACGGCTGCGTCGGCGCCGGTGTCAATCCGTCCTGTCGGGTGTCCAATTTCTTGTCGGCCGGGCCGTATACACTTCGCCGCGTGGCGGACCGGGAGATCGTCGTCGGCGTGTCGGGTGGCTCGGGAGCGCTGCTCGCCCGGCGCTTCGTCGAAATCGCCCTCGCGTCGAAGGGCCTCGCGCGCCTGCACCTCGTGATGTCGGACGCGGCGCTCATGGTGGCCCGCAGCGAGATCTCCGCCGCGATCACTTCTTCGGAAACCTGGGCGGCCCGTCTCGAGGCGCCGCGCGCCGAGGCGCCGCGGCTCACGATCCACGCCAACGCCGACATCGGCGCGCCGATCGCCTCCGGCTCCTACCCTTTTTCCGGGATGGCGGTCGTCCCGTGCAGCGCGGGCACCCTCGGGTCGATCGCCAACGGTACCTCGCGCGACCTGCTGCAGCGCGCCGCCGACGTATGCCTGAAGGAGCGGCGCACCCTGTTGCTCGCCTTCCGCGAATCGCCATACTCGCTCATCCACATCGAGAACATGCGCCGCGCGGCGACGGCCGGCGCGATCATCGCCCCGCCCCTGCCGGCCTTCTACATCGACGCCCCTTCCGTCGACCGTTTCCTCGACGCCTGGTGCGTCCGCGCGGCGCGCGCCCTGGGCCTCGAGCCGGGCGGCGAGCAGTTCCGGTGGAAGGCGACGCCGGGCCCGCGCGGCGCCTCCCCTGCCCCGAAACCGCGCCGCCGTTCCCGGTGAGCGCGCGGCCCGGCGTCTTCCGGTCGCTCCGGACGACCCTCGAGATGATCCGGTTTTCGCACACGCTCTTCGCGCTCCCCTTCGCGCTCTACGCGTCGTTCCTCGCCGCGGGCGGATGGCCGGCGCCGGCGACGCTCGTCAAGATCCTCCTCGCGATGGTCGGAGCCCGCAGCGCCGCGATGGCCCACAATCGCTTGGCCGATCGGCGCATCGACGCGGCGAACCCCCGCACGGCGTCGCGCGCGCTCCCGTCGGGCGCGTTGTCGGTCGGGTTCGTGCGGATGTTCCTCGTCGCAGCGGTCGCGGTCTTCGTTGCGGCAGCGGCGAGCCTGAACCGGCTGACGCTCCTGCTCTCCCCGGTCGCGCTCGCGCTGCTGCTCCTCTACGCGTACACGAAAAGGTTTACGGCCCTCTCGCACCTCGTCCTGGGGCTCTGCCTCGCGCTCGCACCCGTCGGCGCCTGGATCGCCGTGCGCGGTTCCGTGGAGCTGCTGCCGATCCTTCTCGGCCTCGCCGTCCTCTTCTGGACGGCCGGATTCGACGTCATCTACTCGCTGCAGGACGAGGACTTCGACCGGAGCGCGGGACTGCGCTCGATCCCGGCCCGCCTCGGAGCGGCGCGGGCGCTCGTGATCTCGGCGCTGCTGCACGTCGCGATGGTGGTCATGCTCGTCGCGGTCTGGCGGCTTTCGGGCGGCGGGGCGATCTTCCTGGCCGGCATCGCGGCCACGCTCGCGGCGCTCGTCTACCAGCACGCGATCGTTCGGGCCGGCGATCTTTCCCGCGTCAATGCGGCGTTCTTCACCGCCAACGGATTCGTGTCCGTCACACTGTGCCTCTGCGGCATCGCACAGGTGCTGTCGACACCAGGCGCGCCTTGACCTGCGCGCCGCTGAGTGCGCGCTCTCGATCACGCGCGGCGCTCCGACGAGGCTCGAGATCCCCGTCCAGAAGGCCGGCGGCCGACCAGGCCAGCCAAGCCGGCGCCGACGGGCGAGGGGCTGACGGGCCTCGATCGGAAGCTCGTCGCGCTCGGGACGGCGCCCGCCCACGCGCCGCCGCAGGGCCAGCCGGCGCACCCGGCGCTGCGCGACAAAAAGGGGGCATCGCGGGCTCGACCGGCTGCAATCGCCCGATGCGGGCGCGCTTGCTCCCGTCCGGCGCTGACGTGGCGGCGCGCTCGCATTAGAATCCAGCTGCGATGCCGATTCCTTCCGAAGGCGACGTCAAGCTCCGGCACCTCGCGATCGACGGACCGATCGGCGTGGGCAAGACCTCGCTCGTCGAGATGCTCTCGCGCAGGTTCCACGGGACGAAGATCCTCGAGGACGTGGACAACCCGTTCCTGCCCGACTTCTACAAGAAGAAGAAAGGCGCGGCCTTCCAGACCCAGCTCTTCTTCCTGCTCGCCCGCTACCAGCAGCAGCAGGAGATCGCGCAGATCGACATGTTCTCGACGCTCGTCGTCGCGGACTACCACTTCCCGAAGGACAAGATCTTCGCCTGCCTGAACCTCGATGACTCGGAGCTCTTGATCTACGACAAGCTGTACACCCTGCTGTCCGAGTCGGTGAGGAAGCCCGACCTCGTCATCTATCTGCAGGGCTCGATCGAGACCTGCATGAAGCGGATCAAGAAGAAGACCCGCACGGTCGAGAAGGCCGTCACGCCCGAGTACCTGGCGCAGCTGATCGAGGCCTACAACTATTACTTCTACCACTACGACGAGACGCCGCTGCTCGTCGTCGACACGAACGAGATCGACTTCGTCAACCGTCCCGCGGACTTCGAGGACCTGGTCACCCAGATCCAGAAGGTGAAAAAGGGCGTCCAGTACTACGTCCCGGCGGGCAGCGCTCCGAAGTAGAAACGCCGTATAATTCGCCACTCGCCCTTTGCGGCGGCGATCCCGATCTTCGGGACGTCGACCGGAAGGAAAGGAGCGAACGATGTCGGAACTTCTGCCGGATCAGGATCCTCTCTCCATCCCCCAGATCGTGGCGGCCAAGGGGCGTGAGCGCATCGCCATGATGACGGCCTACGACGCGCCGACGGCGGCGCTGCTCGACGCGGCCGGCGTCGACGTCCTGCTCGTCGGCGACTCGGTCGAGATGGCCATCTATGGCGAGCCGAACACGCTGACCGCGACGATGGATTCGATGATCCGCCACACGCGGGCCGTCGCGCGCGCGACCAAACGCGCCGTCGTCGTCGGCGACATGCCATTCCTTTCCTACCAGGCCGAGCCCGCGCGCGCCGTCGAGAACGCCGGGCGCTTCCTCGCCGAGGGTGGGGCGGCGGCGGTCAAACTCGAGGGCGGCCGGCGCATTCTGCCGGCGGTCGAGGCGATCCTCGCGGCCGACATCCCGGTCATGGGCCACGTGGGACTGACCCCGCAGTCCTACCGCAAGTTCGGCGGCTTCAAGGTCCAGGGCCGCGAGGCCGACTCGGCGCGCCAGATCCGCGACGACGCGCAGGCGCTGGCGCAGGCCGGCTGCTTCGCCATCGTGCTCGAGTGCGTTCCGGACTCGCTCGCCGTCGAGATCACGCGCGAGATCGCGATCCCGACGCTCGGCATCGGCGCCGGCGCGGGCTGCGACGGCCAGGTGCTCGTCTTCCACGACGTCGTGGGCCTGACGCGCGACCTGCGGCCGAAGTTCGTCCGCCGCTACGCCGACCTCGCCTCCGTCATCGAGGGCGCCGCGCGCGCCTTCACACAGGACGTCAAGAGCGGCGCGTTCCCGTCCAGGGAAGAATCGTTCACCGGCGTGAAGCCGACGCTGCGCCGCGTGCATTGAGGACCGTCCGCACGCTCGCGCCGCTGCGCGAGGCCGTCGCCCACTCGCGCATGGCCGCGCGGCCGGTCGCGTTCGTCCCGACGATGGGGGCGCTGCACGAGGGCCATCTCTCGCTCGTGCGCCTGGCCCGGCGCGAGGGTGGGCTGACGGTCGTCTCGATTTTCGTCAACCCGATGCAGTTTGCGCCGGGCGAGGACTTCGCGCGCTACCCGCGGCGCGAGGAGGACGATGCGCGGCTGCTCGAGAAAGAAGGCGCGGACATCCTCTATCTTCCCGACCCCGCCGCCTTCTACCCGCCCGATTTCTCCACGGCCATCGAGGTCGGGGGCGTCTCCGAGGGCGGCGAGGGCGCGCGGCGTCCCGGCCACTTTCGCGGAGTCGCGACCGTCGTCGCCAAGCTCTTCCTGCGCGTGCTGCCCGACGTCGCGATCTTCGGGCGTAAGGACCTGCAGCAGGTCGCCGTCATCCGGCGCATGGTCCGCGACCTCGACCTGCCCGTCCGCCTCGTCGTCGGCGAGACCGTGCGCGCGGCCGACGGCCTCGCCCTCTCCTCGCGCAACGCGTATCTCTCGGCCGAAGAGCGCCTGCGCGCGGCCGACCTCTCGCGCACGCTGCTCGCCGCGCGGGGCCGCGCCGCCCACGGGGCCACCGACCCGCGGCGCATCGAGGAGGACGCGCGCAAACAGCTCGAGGCCTCCGGAATCCAGGTCGAGTACGTGGAGGCGGTGCACGCCGACACGATGCGGATCGCCAGCCGCGTCATCCCCGGCGTCGCGCTCGCCGCCGCCGTGCGGATCGGGAGGACGCGGCTGATCGACAACGTTCTCCTCATCGATACGCCAAAGGAATAGGATTTCGCCCATGGTCAACCCCACGACCCTCGAGCCCCCCGCCGCGCCTGCCGAAGCGTCCGATCCGTTCGTTTTCGGCGGCAGGCCCTTCCGCTCGCGCCTGATCGTCGGCACCGGCAAGTACGCGAGCTTTCCGCTCATGAAGGCGGCCCTCGAGGAATCGGAGGCCGAGATCGTGACGGTGGCCGTGCGGCGCGTGAACCTGACCGATCGCTCGAAGGAATCTCTGCTCGACTACATCCCCGGCGGCATGACGCTCCTGCCGAACACCGCCGGCTGTTACAACGCGGAGGACGCGATCCGCGCGGCGCGCCTCGGGCGCGAGGTCGGTCTCTCCAACTGGGTCAAGCTCGAAGTGCTCGGCGACGAGCAGACGCTGTGGCCCGACAACGAGGCGCTGCTCTCCGCGACGCGCACGCTCGTCAAGGAAGGCTTCGTCGTCTTCCCGTACACGTCGGACGATCCGATCGTCTGCCGCAGGCTCGAGGACGCCGGCGCCGCCGCGGTCATGCCGCTCGGCGCGCCGATCGGCTCGGGGCTCGGAATCCAGAATCCGAACTCGATCGCGATCATCCTCGAGCGCGCGAAGGTCCCGGTCATCGTGGATGCCGGCGTGGGAACGGCCTCGGACGCCTGCGTCGCGATGGAGCTCGGGGCGGCCGGCGTTCTGATGAACACGGGTATCGCCGGCGCCGCCGACCCGGTCCGGATGGCCCGCGCCATGCGGGACGCCGTGCGGGCGGGGCGGGACGCCTACCTGGCGGGGCGCATCCCGAGGAAGCGCTACGCCACGGCGTCGTCGCCGGTCCAGGGTGTGATCGGGAGCTAGCTAAGCTACTCCATCGAAAGGGTTACGCGGGGCCCCCTCACCCCCGTCCCTCTCCCGCCGGGAGAGGGAGACCCTGGGTTCCCTCTCCACCCGGAGGGGGGAGAGGGCCAGGGTGAGGGGGGCGAATTCGGGCCTCCCGGCGCCTCCCCCTTGCAACCCTTACAACGCGCATGCTACTTTTCGCCAGCTTTTACGAAAACCCCGCACATCCCAAATCGCCACCTTTATGTTTTTCCATCCCCCATCCGTGCGCCTTTGCGGGCAGACGTGCGTGCGTTCGAAAGGGGGTCGGTCCTAGGGAAACACCTCTTCCCCGGCGCACGGGCGCCGGAGTTTCAACAGTGTGTAATCGATTCACCATTTTTTTTCGCCGGCCGGCGGACTCCGCCGGTGCGGTCCAGGGATGAAACCCAGGAGATCTGAATAATTCCATGATGCAGCAATACACGGACAAGAACCTCAATTGCGTCGACTGCGGCGGCACGTTCCTTTTCTCGGCCGACGATCAGGAGTTCTACGCGCGCAAGGGCTTCACCAACGAGCCCAAGCGCTGCAAGCCCTGCCGCGACAAACGCAAGACGTCCTCGGGTGAGGGCCGCGAGCGCACCTTCTATGACGTGACCTGCGACGGCTGCGGCAAGCAGACCCAGGTCCCGTTCAACCCGACCAACGGCAAGCCGGTCTACTGCCGCGAGTGCTACTCGGCGCGCCGCGCTCAGCAGTCCTACTAGGCCACTCTTCGATTCCACGAGCCCCGGCGTCACGCCGGGGCTTTTTTTGTTATCGTCACAACCCTTGTCGACGAAGCCCGTTCCCGCCACCGCTCCAACGGCCGGCAGTGTCCTCGCCGCGATCGGAAACACTCCGCTCGTCGAGCTGCCCCACTTCTCGCGCGGCGCCGCCCGGATCTTGGCCAAGCTCGAGTGGTTCAACCCGGGCGGCAGCGTCAAGGACCGCATCGCGAGGGCGATGGTCGAGGACGCCGAGAAGCGCGGGCTGCTCGCGCCCGGCGGCACGATCGTCGAGGCGACCTCGGGCAACACGGGAGTCGCCCTCGCGATGGTCGCCGCCGCGAAGCGCTACCGCTGCGTGATCGTCATGCCCGAAGGCTACGGCGACATGAAGGCCCGGCTGATGCGCGGGCTCGGCGCCGAGGTCATCCGCACGCCGTCGGACGCGATGATGATCGGAGCGATCGAGCGAGCCAGCCAGATCGTGCGCGAAACTCCCGGCGCCTACCCCCCCAACCAGTTCTACAACCCCGTCAACCCGCAGACACACTACGAGACGACCGGACCCGAAATCGCCGCGCAGATCGGCGGTCCGATCGACGCATGGGTCGCCGGCGTGGGAACGACCGGGACGTACATGGGCGTCGCGCGATACCTCTCGGAACAGAACCCCGGCCTCCTGCGCGTGGCCGTCGAGCCGCAGGGCTCGATCCTGGGCGGCGGCGCGCCCGGGCCGCACGACGTCGAGGGCATCGGCCTGTCGAAAATCTGGCCCATCTTCGATCGCTCGCTCATGGACGAGGTCCTCGAGATCCGCGACAAGGAAGCCTTCGATACGTGCCGCGCCCTCGCCCGCGAGGAGGGTCTGCTCGTCGGAGGCTCTTCCGGCGCCGCCGCGGCCGGCGCCCTGCGCATCGCCGAGCGCCTGGGGCCCGGAAAGACCGTCGTCACGCTCCTGCCGGACGGGGCCGAGCGTTATCCCGACCAGGGCATCTTCGCCGCCTCGCGGCCGAAAGGATGAGGCCATGGGTTTTTCCACCGACTGCATCCACGCGGGCAACGCGCCCGATCCCACGACCGGCTCGGTCACGGTGCCCATCTACCAGACCTCGACGTACGTCCAGGAGGGGCTCGGCAAGCACAAGGGCTACGAGTACGGCCGCACCCAGAATCCGACCCGTTCGGCGCTCGAAGAAAACCTCGCGGTGCTCGAGGGCGGCGCCGGCGCCCGCGCGTTCGCCTCCGGCATGGCCGCGATCACGGCGATCTCGACGCTCGTGAAGGCGGGCGACCACGTCGTCTGCTCCAACATGACTTACGGCGGGACGTACCGCTACTACACGAAAATCCTCGCGAACTACGGAGTCACGTTCTCGTTCGTCGACACGGCGTCGCCGGCCGACGTCGAGCGTGCGATCCGGCCCGAGACGAAGATGCTGCACCTGGAATCCCCGACCAACCCGACCATGCAGCTCTGCGACATCGCGGCGCTCTCGGAGCTCGCGCACAGGAACGGCGCCGTCGTCGTCGTGGACAACACCTTCGCCTCGCCCTACCTGCAGAAGCCGCTCGCGCTCGGGGCCGACATCGTCATGCACTCGACGACGAAGTTTCTCGGCGGTCACTCCGACACCGTCGGGGGCGCCGCGATCGCGAAGTCGAAGGAGCACGTCGAGTGGCTCTCGTTCGTGCAGAACAGCTCGGGCGCGATCCTCTCGCCCATGGACTCCTGGCTCGTGCTGCGCGGGATCAAGACGCTCTCCGTGCGTATGGAGCGCCACGAGGTGAACGGCCGCGCCGTCGCCGAGCACCTGGAGAAGCACCCGAAGGTCAAGAAGGTCAACTACCCCGGGCTCGCGTCGCATCCGCAGTTCGCGCTCGCGAAGAAGCAGATGTCGGGGTTTGGCGCGCTCATCTCGTTCGAGCTCGGCTCCTTCGAGAACGCGGGGGACTTCCTCGGCAAGGTGCGCCTCTGTTCGCTCGGCGAGAGCCTCGGCGGCGTCGAGACGCTCATCTCCCACCCCGCGACGATGACCCACGCCTCGATCCCGGAGGAGGAGCGCAACCGCCTCGGCGTCACGCCGGGCCTCGTGCGGATCTCGGTCGGCATCGAGGACCTCGAGGACATCCTCGCGGACCTCGACCAGGCGCTGACGGCGGTGCGGTAGAGGGCGTCCTCAGCGCGCGATCGAGAGCCCGTCCCCCCGGTCCACCAGCGAGATCTCCTGCGGGAGGTAGCGTCCCTCGACCCAGACGATCGACTGGCTCTGCAGGTCCTCGTGGATGCGCTCGGACGCGGCCCGGAACGAGGCCGCCTTCGCGACGTCCGTGAACGTTCCCCACGCCGCCGCGGGTCCCGGTCCTCCCTGCGTGACGGACCAGACGTAGAGCGGGACGTGCAGGCGATCCAGGTAGCGCCGGACCGACGCCGGGTCGTGGCGGCTCGCGTCCCGGTCGGAGGGCCCGAGCACGAGCAGGACCGCGCGCGGTGAGTAGTACCGGGCGGCCTGCAGCCCCGCGACCGCCACCGCGTCCGCGAAACGGCGCGGCTGGGAATTGGGGCCCGGATATCCGACTTCCGTGAGCATGGATCCGATGCTCATCCGGGAGCCCGGGTACATCCGCGACGCCTCGAAGAGCAGGTTCGCGCCCTCGACATCCGGGATTTCGCGGAGGACCGGCCACTGGACCTGCAGCCGATCCTCTTTCTCGATCTTCGTCGGATCGCCGCCGAACGGGCCGCGCATGAGCGTTCTCAGCCGCCACACGAGCGCGTGCGACATGAGGTTGCGCACGACCACCAGTGTGGCCGGGCCCCGCTCGACCCCGGTGACCCGCAGCGGAACGCCGTCCCGCACGAGCCGTCCGTGCAGGCTCTCGACGGTCGGAGGATTCTTCCCGGGCGAACGGATCGGAACGGCGGTCAGCTCGCTCCGGGCCGCGTCCGACGAGCCGCCGCCGAGGACCAGGTCGGCGCGGCCCTCGACCTCTTCCGAGAACGAGACTTGAGCCGTGAGCACGTGGGCCGTCGACCCGTCGAAGAGTGGCAGCTTCGCGTAATGGCCGACGTCGAGCGGCAGTTCGCGCCCGTCGAAGGTCAGCGACACGCGGTCGGGATGCGGGCCCATCCGGCTCGCCCACGTCAGCCGGGCGCCGACCGAGCGGCCCGCCTTGTCCTTCTCGATGAGGATCTCGACCTCCGCCGGCGGACGCGGCAGGTTGATCCACTGCCGCTCCCGGGCAATCTCCGCGCCGCTCCCGTCGAGCGCCCGCGCGACGAGCTCGTGCGGCGAGTACTCGGCCCCGAAGTCGACGCTGCCGGCCCACGGGGCCTCGGAGGCGCGCGCGACTTCCCGGCCATCCAGCACATAGGCGACTTCGGCGACGGGGCCCGTCGTCATCACGCGGACCGGGCGCACACCGACGACGAGACCGAGAAACAGGGACGCGAAGGTGAGGGAGGCGGAAGCCGTGAAGGTCCCCGCTACCGCTTCTTGCGCGCGGTCTTTCTGGGGACGGACTTCTTCGCCTTCACCGCGGCCGCCTTTCGCTTACGCGATGCGGTCATCTTCTCGATCCACGCGAGAAATCCCGGCGACGCCATGTCCACGCGATAACCGAGGACCTCGGGAAGCTCGTACGTGTTGACCTTGTGGATCGTCTCGCGCACGGCCTCGAACTGCGAGGCGACCGTCTTGATGATGAGCAGCATCTCGCCGTCGTCGCAGACCCGGCCCTTCCAGCGGTAGACCGAGTGCACGTTCGGGACGATGTTCACGCACCCGGCGCGGCGGCTGCGCACGAGCGCGTGCGCCACGTCGAGCGCCTGCTCTTCCGTGCCGACGGACGTCACGACGACGATCAGATCGTTTTTGGCCATCCCGCGGGCATTCCATGCTGCCCGGGCCACCCGTGTCAAGCGCCGCGCGAGCCGATGGTAAGATTGCCAGTCGATCTTTGAGTCTCGCGCGACTCACACAGTGGGGGCGAAACGGCTTCGACGGGGACGATGGCGCGAGAGGTTGCATGCCGAGGTCTCACCCCTCCTCGTTAAAGCAGGGTGAAAAATAGTAGCTGCGAACAACAGCAACTTCGCTCTGGCTGCTTAATTAAGTAGCCTCGTTTGACGCGTAGCGCACCCGCCGCGCCGCGTCCGACGTCGCGAAATGCGGGTGTAGCGGCTCCGGTCCCCCGGACGGAGCCGCGAAATCAATTCGGGGTTGCCCTGCCGCCGTTTTGCCTCTTCTCGAGGCGGCAGGGCGAGAACCAAGAAGAGGCTGAGCATGGAGTGGCCTCTCCCGTTACGCTTCCGGACGCGGGTTCAACTCCCGCCGCCTCCACCAACTTTGGTTCATCGCATTCAGGGACGAGATTCCCGACTTTTTCCTTTCAGGCGTTTGGCTCCGACATTCGTTCCATCCCCCATCCAAGATCTTCCGCAACGTAGCGTCATCCGAGTTCCAGAATCTCGCGGACCTCCTCGGCTGGAACGCGGCCCGTCCGCACCACCGTCCCATCCTCGACGACGACGGGAGTCGCCCGACGTCCAACCTCGACCGTTTCGTATTGTCAAATCGTCTTTCGTCACTTCGATAGCCGCACCGGCTTCTGCCGGTGCCTGCAGCACGATGCGGTACATCTCTTTGCACCGGCTGCAGCCGGCCCCAAGATTTCGATCCATGAGTGAAGACTCTCGTGACATGGCTCTGATCGGCAAACCCGCACGAGAGCGCGACATCCTTCAAGGAGAGAGCTCGCTGCCTCAACAACTCCTTGGAGCGAGCCACGCGCTGGAGAAGCAGCCATCTGTGGGGAGTGGAGCCGATGGAACGCCGGAATGCACGGGCGAAGTGCCCGACGGACAGGCCGCACTCGTCTGCCAACCGGCTGAGCGGTATCTCCTGGCTCAGGGATTCCCTGATCAGATCCTTCACCCGCCTCTCCTGCCATGCTGCCAGTCACCGACTGAGCCTTATCTCCGCTTTTCCGGAATGGAAGGACCGGAAGCCGGAAGGAGATTTTCCCGTTCCTTCAAGGGTTGTGCTTGTCGGGCCTGCTCCTCGAGTACGCCGGCCTCGCTGGACAACCCGGCCTCCGCCTTCGTGGAGACCGTCTCGTGTTCGCCCGACGGCGGCTGCGCCGAAGGCTCCTCGACAGGCCTTGCGCGCTCGCTCTTCCCGGGCCCGCCGTCGAGTCCGGTGACCGGGACGCCTCGGGGAAAGACGACCTCCCGTGCCTCGTCCGGCATCGAGATGCCGTGCTTCTGAAACGCCCTCTTGACCAGGCGGATGATCGATGAGCGCACTTTGAGCCAACTGTGCGTCCGGCCGTCGATCCAGAAATAGATGCGCAGGTTGACGGTCGACGCGCCGAGGCTGTCGGCCAGCACCAAGGGTTCGGGATCGCCGAGCACGGCCGGGTGATCCTGGAGCACTTTCCGGGCGATCTCCTGCGCTTCGTCGATCGCGTCGTCGTAGCCGATGCCGACGACGAAATCATCCCGGCGGTTGGCGTTGGTCGTGAAGTTTCGGATGGTGCTCTTGTAGACGTTGGCGTTGGGAATCTGGACGAGGTTGCCGTCGAGGGCCATCACGATCGTCGTGCGCATGTTCAGCTGTTGCACGTATCCCGTCACTCCGCAGACCTCGACCAGGTCGGCGGTATCGAAGGGTTTCTGGATGCTGAGAAAAATGCTCGCCAGGAAATTCTCGGTGATGTCCCGGAACGCGATGCCGAGGGCCAGACCGATCAGTCCGGTGCCACCGACGACCGTCAACGCCAGCTGCGTCAGGCCCGAGACTCTTAGAACGACGTAGACGCCGAGGAGAAAGACGAGCGCGCCAATCGCGATCGCGATGACGTTTCGCAGCAGATTCGTTCGGACCCGGCGTCGAAGGAAGGCCCGCGCGCCGCGAACCGTGAGTATGCCCGTTCCCGCAGAGAGAGCGAGTACGAGCAGGCCGACGAGAACCAGGGGAATCGAGCGGATGAAATCGCGCCAGAGCGCCAGCAGGCCGCTCCGCGCGGGCCCCAGGTCCCATACCGACGGCCGGAGCACATCCATCCGGTTGACCACCGCGACGACGTCCCGGGTACGGCCGGCGAGAGCTCCGGCCCAATTTCTGACCTCCTCCGACGGCGCCCGGCCCTCCAGAAATGCGACGCCCTCTTCGACGCGAACCCTCGGGTCGGTGAACCAATCCGTGGCATCCAGAACCTTCTGGAGACGCTTGCGGATCTCTTCGTCGCGCGTGACGGATTTGACGTCGACCTTCGAGGGGGCGAGCGAAAGATCCTGGGTGGCCGGAGCCGTTGGCTGCGCCCCGGGGGGCTTACCCGGCGCTTGCGCTCCGATGGTAGAAGCGACCAAGCCGCACAGGAGGCCGAGCGCCACGATGCCGCGGATCCGCCTCGAACGGCCGCCGGTTGAGATGTTCAAGAGAACTCCTCCTCGTGAGCCACCTCGCCGCGCGACGTAACCACACCAGGAGCCTCGCGGATCGTACTCGATGCGATGTTCCGACTGCCTTGCGTCGACATGGCTTCATCATGGCGCGAGGGACGATCAGCGCTGCGGTCGGCCCCCCGTGCGTTCAGAGCCAATTTCGCCAGCGAGCGCGCCGGCGCGTTCGGAGAGCTCTCGCGAGAGCGCCCAGACCGAGTGCGCCGACCAAGAGCGGGCCCCGGTGAACGGTCGCCCAGAGCTGCGTGGATCGGGCGGCGGCGCGCGCGTCGAACGCGCCGTGCGCTCCCCGATCCCCCGGAAGCGGCTCCCAGAGATTGTTGGGTCGATGCGGATCGGCGGGCTCGTCCGTTTGCTGGGAGTCGTAGCCGGTCTTTCCGAGATAGCGGTCGAGAAGCGCCGGGACAAGCTTGTTGCCTACGATCGCCTCGACCGTGGACGTCCCGACGTAGAGCTCGCGGCGCCGGTGATGGGCCGCCCAGCAGATGGCCCGAGCGGCGACCTCGGGCTGAAAGATCGGGGGCACCGGCTGCGCCTTGCGGGGCAGCCGGGATTTCACCCACGAAAATTGCGGCGTGTTCAGCGCCGGCATCTGAACCATGGTCAGGTGGACGCGGCTCTTCTCGTGCGCGAGCTCGCACCAGAGCGAGTCGCAGAAACCCTGGATCGCGTGCTTGGCCGCGCAATACGCCGCCTGCAGCGGGATTCCCCGATAGGCCAGGGCCGAGCCGACCTGGACGATCACGCCCCGGTCTCTCGGCAGCATTCGCCGCAGCGCCGCCAGAGTCCCATGGACCACCCCGAGATACGTCACCTCGGTAACGCGTCGAAATTCCTCCGGCTCCGTCTCCCGGATGGGCGAAAAGACCGATGTCATTGCGTTGTTCACCCACACGTCGATCGGCCCGAAGCGCTCCTCGACGGCGCTGGCGAAGGCCTCTACCGCCTTCGCGTCCGCGACGTCGGCCGGAAACACGAGCGCCTCTCCTCCCCGCGCTTCGACGTCCCGACGCGCTCCTTCGAGGCCATCGCGGCCTCGCGCGAGCAGGCCGACCCGCGCCCCGCGACGCGCGAATTCGACCGCGCAGGCGCGCCCGACTCCGGCCGAGGCGCCGGTGATGACGACGATTTCGGAAGACCGCTCTCGGCTCATGGCTTTTCCTCCTTGTATCGGAGCCTTCGCGGCGACGAAGGCACAGGATCCGCGATTTCTATCTCGAAGAGCCAGTCGCGCCGAAGGGCGAGAAGCCGGGCGGGCTCCCGGCGAGCCGGGGCGCGCCAGGTAATCCTGGCTGGCGGCCGATCGGGCGTCGGCCAGGGCCCTCTCGTGAGTGGGTCCGCGTAACTCATGGATTCGGCTCGTCCAGCCACCCTCCTCGAAATCCGGCGCGGCGCAATCCCCGGGTCAGGGGCGCGCAGCTTTGCATCAACCGCCAGATCAACTCCGTGCGCGCGTTCTCGAGCATCAGCAGCAGCGGTCCCTGGTTGAGACCGAACACCCAGGGCGCCACCCAGCCGCGCTTGCGGGTACCCGGCCGGTCTTCCTCCGGCGCGGGAAACGTCGGATTGAAGCTCGCCTCGAAGCCGTACCGCTGACGATTCTTCAGGCCGAAGTCGTGGATGAAACGTCGGAGAGAGGAGAGAACGAGGTCCCGATCGAAGGGAAGGCACGTGCCCACCGCCCAGGGCGAAACCGTTCCGTCGTCGGGGCCGAAGGGGGCTCCGCGCGCCCGGTACCCGAAGAACTCTCGCTGGACGCCGTCGATCTTCATCGCCGCCGGCCCCGGCCCGTCGCTGGCCGTGAGGCCCCAGCAATCGCGGCCGTAGCCTTCGAACTCTTTCGGGTTGCGGATCGCGTATTCCTGCTGAATCGCAACGGCGCGCCGGCTGTTTTCGAAGTAGTCGATGCCGTGTTCGCGGAGGAACTCGTCCTGGAGGCCGCGAAAGTCGATCCACACGTGGGAAAGCTGGTGAATGAAGAGCGGACCGGCGTGCAGGTACTCGATGCCGTAAATCTTCTTCCAGGCATAGGTCGATGCCCAGGCCCGGTAGGACTCCGGCGGGATCGGATGCGTGGGGGATCCCAGCGCGAGCGCATAGAGAAACAGCGCTTCGCAATAGCCTTCCCAGCGGAAGGGAAGAAACCCGGACTCGGGCTTCCAGCCGTGCGAGACAGTGGCGCCTCCGTTCAGGGCCCAGCCCCACTCCATCCGCCCGTACAGGGCGTCAGTCAGCGTTCGAATCTCTCGCTCTTTCGAGCTGTCCGCGTCGAAACATCCCGCCGCGACGAGCGCGCCGGCGATCAGGAGCGCGCTGTCGATGGTCGAGAGCTCGCATTGCCACGTGCGCCGTCCGGTTTCCATGTCGAGGAAGTGGTAGTAGAAGCCGCGGTAGCCGGTCGCGTCGGGTTCGCGGCTCTGTCGACTGTCGAGCAGAAACCTCAGGGGCGTCAACGTGCGGTCGACCGCTTCTTCGCGCGACCAGAACCCGCGCTCGACTCCCGCCGCGTAGCTCGCGATGCCGAGGCCCAGCACCGCGATGCTGGCCGGCGCTCCCGGCTGCGTCTTGTCGGGCAGCAAGCCGTTTTTCTCGTTGGCCTCCTCCCGGAAGTACCGGAACGTCTCCCGCGCGATCTCATCGAGCAGCTCCTCGTCAGTCTGGCGCGCCGGCGAGGATCCCGGTTTCCTGGCGTCGCTCACGAGCGCGCCTCCCCGAACTCCACCGCGGCCACCGAGTTCGGAGGCAGCGACAGCTCGAAGGAGAAGCCGCCCTGTCCCGGAGTCGGCGCCAGCGTCTCGATCTCGAGCGTCGAGGCCGCGTGGAGATCCTCCGCCTGCCGGCTCGTGAGGCTGTCCGGTCTTCCCATCTCCTCCCATAGCGGACGCGCATGACCGTGGTCCTCGTCGATCCGCTCGAGCCGCGCGGGAGCCGGTCGGGCGCCGGACAGGGTGACGCGGGCGCGCTCGGCGCGGATCGCGTGGCGCGGGAGCTCCCAGTTGGTCAGGACCAGCGTGGCGGCGCGGCCGCGCCGGGCAACCCACGCGTCGACCGTCGGATGCGAGCCCTGGACCGGCAGCAGCTCGTCGCCGAGGCGATGCAGCAGCTCGAAGGCGCGATACACCGGCTTTGCGATGCCGTGCAGCGTCAGCAGCCCGAACCCTCCGTGGAACGGAACGGAGCTGAAGTAGTTCTCCTCGAAGATGTCGGAGAACGTCCACCAGCTGTATGCGTCGACGAGGCCGGCGGTTTCCAGAATCGTCTTGATGGCGAACGCCGCGGCGTAGGGCTCGTCGTGCAGAGGGTCGAAGGGATTGGAGGAGGAACTCCATTCCGTGTAGTAGAGCGGCCTCCCGCCGACCTTTCGGCGCGCCCCCCTCGCATGCTCGGTGAGAACGCCGCGCCGGCTCCTGGCGAGTTTCGAGACGGTGTCGTCGCCGGGCTTGCCGAAGTCGTCGGTGGGGTAATGATGGGTGGAGACGAAGTCCAACGGGGCGTTCTCGTTCTCGCAGAACTCGAGAAACTCCTCGATCCATGCGTTTCTGGCGGTGGCCGGACCGCCCACCTTCAGGGATGTATCCACGGCCTTGATCGCCCGAGCCGTCTCGCGGTAGAGCCGGAAGTATTCCGCGCGGGTTCCCGTCCAGAAGGCCTTCAGGTTCGGCTCGTTCCAGACCTCGAAGGGCCAGGTTCGGACCTCCTCGCGGCCGTACCGTTCGACGGCCCGTCCGGCGAACCTTCGGATGAGCTCCGCCCACTGGCGTTGACTTCGGGGCGGCGTCACGTTGCCGCGATAGCGGAAGACGGTCTTGCGCCCGGAGGCGAGCGCCAAGGGCATGAAGGACAACTCGACGAAGGGGCGCATTCCGACGGAGAGCAGAAAGTCCCAGATCTGCTCCGCGTTGAAGAAGGAGTCGATGCGCTGACCCTCTTCCTCGACCAGCGTCCCGACGTCGTCGCTCAGGATCCCGTGAAAACGGACGTGGCGGAAGCCGAGTTCGCGGCGGCACCGGGCCATCTGCTCCTGCCAGTCCGCTCGCAGCGCGAGCGGCGCGTGGCCGCTTCCGACGGTGTGCTCCCAGAAGTGCGGAAACGGCCGTCCCTCGCCGGAGAGGTCGCACGAGAACGCCGCCGACCGGGTCATCGGTTCCCCCGGCGATGCCAGGCGGCGGCGAGAAGAACGGCGGCGGCTCCCGCGGCGACGACCGCGGTCCCCCGAGCCGACGGTCGTCGTGGCGCGCGCTCGCGATAGGCGCCCTCCGGAAATGCCGCGAGACCTGGTTCCGGTTTCTGCAGGGCCAGGTGCATCACTTCGGCGAGGTGGAGTCCCTCCCGGCCGGTTTCCTGGCGAATCTGCTCGCGGCAAGAGAAGCCGTCGGCGACGATGAGGGTGTCGCTCCGCGCGTCGCGTACGGCGGGAATCAATGCCTGCCCCCCGATCGCGAGCGAGACGTCGCAATGTTTGCTCTCGAAGCCGAATCCGCCGGCCATGCCGCAGCAGCCCGGCTCCGGCTCCTCCAACTCGAGCCCCAGCCGCGCGAGCAGGTCCCTTTCCTCCCGGACGCTCATGACCGACTTCTGATGGCAGTGTGTCTGGAGGATCGCTCGCCCCGAGACAGTTCCCGGAGACCAGTCGGGCGCCCTTGCCGCCAGCAGCTCCGAGAGCAGGACCGTCTGCCGGTTCAGGCGCTTCGCGTCCTCGTCGTCGGGAAGAAGCCCGGTCAGCTCGTCCCGGAAGACCGCGGCGCACGAGGGCTCGAGGACGGCGACGGGGGTTCCGGCGCGCAACTCCTCGCGGAGCACGTCGAGCGTACGGCGCAGGAAGGAGCGGGCCAGATCGAGCATTCCGTAGTCGTAGAGTGGACGTCCGCAGCAGAGCCGCCGGCGCGGAATGACGACCTCGAACCCCGCCGCTTCCAGCACCTCGGTCGCGGCTCGCGCCGTGCCCGGATGAAAGTGGTCGTTGAACGTGTCCGGCCACAGGAGCACGCGCCCCCGGGGCCGGAGCTCCGACCGCTTCTGCGGGCCCTCGCCGCGAGACCCGTGCCGCGTCCGCCGAAACCACTCTCGAAACGTCTCCCCGGCGAACAGTGGAATCTCCCGGCGGGAATCGACGTCGGCGAGCGCGTGCGTCAGTCGCGAGAGCGGCGGCGTGCGGGTCGTCAGATTGACGAGGCCAGGGAAAAGGGAGCCGGCGCGCGCCCACCACGAGATCAAGCCGAACGCGTAGGCCGAGCGCGGCCGCAGCCGTCCGGCGTAATGGTGCGACAGGAACTCCGCCTTGTACGTGGCCATGTCGACGTTGACCGGGCAGTCGCTCTTGCAACCCTTGCAGGACAGGCAGAGGTCGAGCGCGTCGCGCACTTCTCGACTGCGCCAGCCCGTCTGGATCGCGTCACCCCGCAGCATCTCGAAGAGCATGCGCGCGCGTCCGCGCGTGGAATGCTCCTCGTCGCGCGTGACCCGGAAGCTCGGGCACATGGTGCCGCCCTCCTCGCGCCGGCACTTCCCGACACCGACGCACCGCAGCAGCGCGCGCCCGAAGCTGCCCTTGTCCTCCCGGTAGCGGAACTGCGTGGCGAGCTCGGCGGGCTCGTAGTGGGGGCCGAGACGGAGGTCGTCGGAGATCGAATGGGCGTCGACCACCTTGCCCGGATTCATGCGCCCTTCGGGATCCCAGATGCGCTTGAACTCGCGAAACGCCTCGATCAGATCCGGGCCGAACATCTTCGGAAGGAGCTCGGCCCGTGCCTGTCCGTCGCCGTGCTCGCCGGAAAGCGAGCCACCGAGCGACACGACCAGATCGGCCGCCTCGTAGACGAACGCCCGGTACCGGTCGATTCCGGGTTCCGTCTCCAGATCGAAGTCGATCCGGGTATGGAGGCATCCCTGTCCGAAGTGTCCGTAGAAATCCCCGCCGTACCCGAAGCGATCCATGAGCTTCCGGAGACGGCGCAGATAGTCGCCCATCTTCTCGGGCGGCACGGCGGAGTCCTCCCATCCCGGCCAGGTCAGCGGCTTCTGCGGAACGTGGGCGGTCGCCCCGAGGCCGGATTCGCGGATCTTCCAGATCTGCTCCTCCTGCCGGGGGTCGTCGTACAGCTTCGCGTCGAGCGCACCGTGGCGCTTCAAATCTCCGATCAGCTTGCGCGCCTTCGCGTCGGACTCCTGCTTGGAGTCTCCGCCGAGCTCGATCAGGAGCCAGCCCGTGCCGTGGGGCAGGAGCTTCAGGTTCCGCGGGTGCAGTCCGACGGAACGCATGTCCTCGACGAGGCGGTCGTCCATGCCCTCGAGCCCGATCGGCCGATGCTTCATGACCGAAGGAACGCGGTCCGCCGCCGCCGCGATGCTCTCGAAGCCGGCGACCACGAGGCTGCGGGCCTTCGGATTGGGGATCAGGCGCAGCGTCGCCTCGAGCACGGTGACGCAGGTGCTCTCCGAGCCGACGAGCGCGCGGGCGACGTGGAACCCGTTTTCGGGCAGGAGGTAAGGAAGGTTGTAACCCGAGACGCGGCGCGGGATGTTGGGGAACCGCTGCCGGATCCTTTCGGCATAGCGGTCGCGCAGTTGCGCGAGATCGCGATAGATCTGGCCGGTCCTGCCTCCGGCCGCGCAAGACCGCGAAAGCTCGTCCTCGGAGGTCTTCCCGACGCGCATCCGCAGGCCGTCGTAGGTGACGATCTCGAGCTCGTCGACCTGATCTGCCGTTCGCGCGCCTTCCCCCTCGAACGCCGCCATGACGGAGTGGACGCCGCAGGAGTCGTTGCCGATCATGCCGCCGAGCGTGCAGTGGCTGTGCGTGGCGGGATCCGGCCCGAACGTCAGCCCGTGCGGCGCGGCGGTCGCACGCAGCCGATCCAGGATCGCGCCCGGTTCGACGACGGCCGTCCTGCGGTCGGGATCGACGGCGAGAATGCGGTGGATGTACTTCGAGAAGTCCATGACGACCGCCACGTTGCAGCACTGTCCCGCGAGCGAGGTGCCCCCTCCGCGGGAGAGAATTGGCGCGCCATGCCGGCGGCATGCGGCCAGCGTCTCGAGGACGTCGTCCTTGTCGCACGGCATCACGACCCCGATGGGCACCTGCCGGTAGTTCGAGGCGTCCGTCGCATAGAGGGCCCGGCTTCCGGCGTCGAAGCGCACCTCTCCGCGCAGCCGGCTCGAGAGCTCCGCCGCGAGCGCCCCCGCGTCACCTCGAAACGCCGTCGGGCGGCGATGGGGATCGAGGTTGGTCCGGTCGATCGCGACGGGAGGCCGGAGGTCGTGGCTTCGAGCAGTCATATGGCGTAACGCTCCGCGTCCCGCCCCTTCCACTCGAGGCCCAGGCCCGGACGGCTCCAGTCGGGCTCGAGCGCTCCTCCGACCGGCGAGAGCGCGCCATCGAACAGCGCCTGCTCGATTCGGACGTGGTCGTGAAAGTACTCGATGTGGCGCAAGGGCACCGCGCTGCAGCCGACGTGCGCATGCAGGGACGGAGCGCAGTGCGCGGACAGAGGGACGCCGCGCGCCTCGCAGAGCGCGGCCGTCTGGAGAAAGCCCGTGATGCCGCCGGCTCGAGTGGCATCGGCCTGCAGGACGTCCACCGCGCCGGCCTCGAGCATGCGGCGAAAGTAGGGGGTGTCGTAGCCGTACTCGCCGGCCGCGATCTCCAACCCGGCGGGCGCCCGGTCGCGCAGGAGCCGCAGGCCTTCCAGATCGTCCGAAGGCACCGGTTCTTCGAACCAGGTCACCCCGAGCGACGCAAACGACTCCGCGAAGGCAAGGGCCTCCTTGCGGGAGTACGCGCCATTGGCGTCGACGAAGAGGCCGGCATCGCTGCCGATCGCCTCGCGTGCCGCTCGGACCCGGGCCACATCTTGCGAAGGCTCCCGACCCACCTTCATCTTGACGCGCAAAATTCCGTCCGCCACCCAGCCGGCGAGCTGCTCGCGCAGCCTCGCGGGCGAATACGACGTAAAGCCCCCGCTCCCGTAGACCGGCACCCGGTCGCGCACGGCGCCCAGGAGCCGCGCCAGGGGCAGATCGAGCAAACGCGCCTTCAGGTCCCAGAGCGCGTTGTCCACCGCCGAGATCGCCATGGCGCAAATTCCCGGCCGGCCGAGATTGCGGATGGAATGGACCATCGCGATCCAGCAGCCGGGGATGTCCATCGCGTCTCGCCCCTCGACGCACTTTGCGAGCTGTTGATGAATCAGCGTGGCGGTCGAGCGGTCCGCGTACGTGTAGCCCAGTCCCCGTTTGCCGCCGGCCTCGACCCGAACCAGAACGAGAGTGGTCGACTCCCACTCGAGCGTGCCGTCGGACTCGGGAGCGTCCGTCGGGATGCGGTAGGCCGATACTTCGACGCTCTGGATCCGGGCCGGTCGCCGCGCCTCAGGAAGCTCGGCCTCGAGGTGAATCACACCATCTCGCGCACTTTGTCCGAGAGGATGGTCAGCGCGATCTCCTTGCGATTCGGCGTCCCCTTGGCCAAGGATTCCGCCAGGTGCGCGGCCTGCTTGAGGGTGGCCTTGGCCGGCATGGGAGGCTCCGACGGATCGACCACGGCTTCGATCACGGCCGGGCCCGGAGTCGAGAGCGCCTGGTCCAGGATGGTTCCGCAGTCTTCCGGGTCATCGATCGTGAATCCCGCGCCTCCGCATGCCCGCGCGAAACCCGCGAAGTCGATCGGGTTCAGCTCGCAGCCATACTCCGGGTTTCCCAGAAAGACCATCTGCTCCCATTTGATCTGGCCGAGCGTATTGTTCTTCACCACGACGATCTTGATCGGCAGCTCGTACTTCACCGCCGTGGCGAACTCTCCCATGAGCATCGTGAAGCCCCCGTCGCCGACGAATCCCACGCACTGACGCCCGGGGTACGCGATCTGCGCCGCGATCGTGTAGGGCAGCCCGTTGGCCATCGTGGCGAGATTTCCAGAAAGCGAGTGCATCTGGCCGCGGCGAACCGGTATGTGCCGCGCGAACCAGGTTGCGATGGTGCCGGAATCGCAGGAGACGATCGCGTTCTCGGAAAGACGCTTGCCCAGCTCCCACGCGACGACCTGCGGCTTCATCGGCTTCTCCCGCCGCGACGCCTGCTCCTCCATCAGCTCCCGCCAGTCCTTCATCCCCTTCTGCGCCTTCTCGAGAAAACCGCGCTGCTCCCGTCGTTCGAGCAGCGGCAGGAGCTCCCGGAGCGTGCGCCGGCTGTCGCCGACCAGACCGATCTCCGCCGGATAGCGCAGGCCGATCCGCGCCGGATCGAGGTCGATCTGCACCGCCCGGGCGTTGCCGGGCTTCGGATAGAACTCGATGTACGGGAACGAAGTGCCGACCATCAGGAGTGCGTCGCACTCCTCCAGGGCTTCCTGAGACGGCTTCGTTCCCAGCAGGCCGATGCCGCCCGTGGTGTAGGGAGAGTCGTCGGGCACGGCCGCCTTGCCGAGCAGCGCCTTGACGATCGGCGCGCCGATCCGCTCGGCAACGTCCAGGAGCTCGTCGGTGGCGCCCAGGGCTCCCTGCCCGACCAGCAGAACGGGCCTCTTCGCCGCGTTCAGGAGCTCGGCGGCGCGCGCGAGATCGGTCGGAGGCGGCAATCGCGCCGATTGGCCCTCGATTTCTGCGTTGTGGCCGGGCACGTTGCGGTCGGACCGACGCCCGCCCTCCTGCTCCTGGATGTCGACGGGAAAATTGATGTGGGCCACGCCCTTGTAAGCGAGGGCCGTGCGGCAGGCGAGGTGGGCCACGTTGGCAATGTGCGCCGCCCCCATGACGCGAGTGTTGTAGACGCTGACGTCCATGAAGACGCGATCCAGATCGACGTCCTGCTGCTGGTGCGTATCGATCAGGTCGTGGAACGCGTGTCCGGTGATGGCGACCACCGGAGCGCGGTCGAGCTTCGCGTCGTAGAGCCCGTTGAGCAGATGGATTCCCCCCGGGCCAGAGGTCGCCAGGCAGACGCCCAGACGGCCCGTGTATTTCGCGTAGGCGCAGGCCATGAACGCCGCCGCCTCCTCGTGGCGAACGTGGACGAAGCGCACCCGCTCCCGGCGTTTGCGCAGAGCCTCCATGATTCCATTGATCCCGTCCCCCGGCAGGCCAAAAATGACCTCGACTCCCCAGGACTCGAGGACGTCGATCAGGGTATCGGCGGCAGTGTCAGGCAAGGCTCCCTCCTTCCTGGAAAAGCGCTTCGGGGCGAGACGACTCAATCTTCCGCATAGGCGATGGTCGACAGCAGGGCGTTGGCGGGCTGACGCGAATCGAGGCGCGTGTGCTGCACGACGATCGGGATGTCCGATTCGATCAGGCTGGCATAGTCCGTGCCCCGGGGTATCGCCTCCGGATCCGTGAAGTCGTTGAAGCGCAGATGCAGCGTGCGCCGCGCGCCGATCTCGAAGCGGTAGGGTCCGGCGGGATCGCGGTGCGAGAAGAAAACCGTAATCACGACGAGGCCCTCGCGATCGGAAACGTTCAACAGGCAAACGGCCTCATGACTGGTCATTTCCGGCGCCGGACCGCGACTCCCTTCCGGGATGTATCCCTCGGCGATCGCCCAGCGCTTTCTACCGATCGGCCTCGCGATTTTCGGTGACACTCCGATTCAACAGCCTCCGGGTCCTTTCATGCGAAATCAGTGCCACGCAGCGCGATTCGACGCCTTCCGTTCGGCACTCGATACCGCCTGAGGCGATCGCGCCGCGTGCCTTTTGGGCGGGCACGGAACTTGGGAGACGATCCCGCCCGCGGCGTGCATCCACTCACAAGACCCGTCGCCGGAGGCGCGCCCGGCGATGCCGTTACAGCGTTCAGCGACACCACGGTCCCGACCGTTGCCACCGCGCCTAACACAACCACCTTCTCACCATGTGCCCGTTTCTCCCGTCGGGCGGGGAGGCGCGCTCTACGATCCAGGATCGCGCCGAGCCTCCGAGAACGGGGCGATGCCCACCACAGACCCGCTTCCCGCAACTCGGAGCTGGCTGCGCGGGTCTCTGGTGCCCGCCGAGTGGCCCCTCCCGGCACTGACGCGATGGGCGAGCCCGGCGGGCGCCGCACCAAAAAAGCGAAACCGGAGCGTCGCTCATGGCGACACCCCGGAGCAAGGGCGAAACGAATGGCAGGCCGAAGAGACTACTTTTCGAGGGTGACCTTCAGCCCCGAGGCGGCCACCTTGATGTCGGCGCCTTTCGTTTCGCTCTTGAGGTTGATCACGACACCCTTATCGTTGCGCAGGGACGAGAGGCCGGCACCCTTGCCCGCGGCGGGGCGGGAGAATGCCAGAGGAGCGCGCCAGGAACCGTCGCTGCCTCGCTCGAGTGCCCCGCAGCGGCAGCATTCCGAGCACACGATGACGGTCCTTGCATTGAGACGAGCGAACCCAATAGGCAGCTTCGTGAAGTCCTCGGTCATAATTCACAGCCTCCTCCAGGCCTCCCTCGACAGAGCGCTTTCCTAGAGGGCCGATCGAATCGGAGCTACGAGCCATTCCGTCACTCGCTGCCTGAGCGGCCGGGCGGTCCAGTCCGCCATCGTGTAGGGTCGGCAGCGCGTCTGGTCCGCCGCGTATCGCTTCCGCATCAGGGCGGCGAACGCCGTGTCGTAGACGACGAGGTTGATCTCCTCGTTCAAATGAAACGAGCGGTCGTCGAAGTTCGCCGATCCGACCGTAGACAGGATTCCGTCGACGACCATGGTCTTCGGATGAAACATCGCGGGCTGGTATTCGAAGATCTTCACTCCCCGCTCCAGCAGCGCCCCGAGCGCCGATCGAGCCGCTGCCCGGGTGACGGGCACGTCGTTGTGCTCGTCGGAGGGAACGATCACTCGGACGTCGACGCCGCGCTTCACGGCGGCTCCGAGAAGATCAACCGCCGACTCGTCCGGAACGAAATACGAGTTCGCGATCCAGATCTCCCGCTCCGCGGCGGCGAGGGCGATCGCGTAGACGCGCCGGACGTCGGACATTGCCGAGAGCGAAGACGAGGGGACGACGGCGGCGGCGGTCGAGCCGATCCGCTCGAGCGCGGGGAAAAAACCGTCGCCGACGAGCGCCTCGCCGGTCGTCTCGGCCCAATTTTCCTGGAACGCATTCTGGAGAGACCGGACCGCGGGACCCTCCACGCGGACCTGCGTGTCCCGCCACGCCGCGCCCGACTTCGCGTCGCCAAGCCACGGATCGGCGAACCCGATGCCGCCCGTGAAGCCGACCGTGCCGTCCGCCACGAGAACCCGCCTGTGATCCCGGTGGTTTACGACCCAGAGCATCCAGGGCTTGACCGGGTGAAAGAACTCGACGCGACAGCCCGCGCGCCGCATCGCGTCGACGTCGCTCGCCTCGAGTCGGCCGGCCGAAGAACCGACCGCGTCGAGCAGCACGCGCACCGCCACGCCGTGCGAGGCCCGTTCCGAAAGCGCGTCGCGAAAGCGGCTGCCGACCTGACCCGACCAGAAGATGTAGGCCTCGAAGTCCACGGTCCTCCGGGCGGAGGCGATGGCCGCGAGCATGGCGGAGAAAGCCGCATCGCCGTTTTCGAGCAACGCGAGCCGGTTTCCGAGCGTCAGGGCCGTGCCCGGAAGCGCCGACGGGAGAAACGTCGGATCGGACACGGTGAACCCGTGGGGCAACTCGTAGGCGATCGGCCTCGGAGCGCCCGACTTCGCCGCGACGATGGCGCATGCGTATCCGGCTCCAACCGAGCAAACGACGATGGCGAACGGAAGCAGAGTCCGTCGAAGCCGGTGATTCCGACCCTTCTTCACGGTGCTGCCGCTCTATTTCTCATGCTCGAAAGACCCAGACATGACTCAGATACGCGAGTCCAAGAAGGCCGACCAGCGTGCCCGCCGCGATCGCGAGCGAACGATGCCGGAGGCGCCCTGTCAGAGACGCAGGGTCCTGCCGCCGAAGTTCCGCAGGACGAGCTCCCAATGGTGCAGCCCACGGGCCAAGCGCCGCGATCGCCGCGCGATCAACCCCGCCCCGCTTGCGATCGACAATGGACCCGGCCCCGGGACGAAGAGAAGAACGATTTCCCCGACGAGCAGGAGGACTCCAACCACGGTCCGTAGCGGTCCCGAGCCTGCACCCTGCGTGCGCTTCCTGCAGCCTCTGGAATCGGCTTCCGGCCGACGCACTCTTGAAGGACTTCCAATTTTCGTGAAGCTTGCCGAGCATCAGACACTCGAGCTAGCGAGATCCGGGCCAACTCTTCTGCCCGAACCCATGGAGCGGGCTCGGCCGACGCGGCGTGAGTCGCCGCCAGACGACGGAGGCTCGCTCGCGCAAGCCGGTCTCCGGCTCCCTCGGAAGCGCGCACGCGAACGCGCCCGATCGTGACGAGCTCGATCAGGACGAGGAGTAGTCGCCCGTCCGAATCCTCCGGGGCTGGCTCTCAGGAGGAGCCAGCACCCGCTTTCATTCTTGCCATCCGGCCCCCTGACCGTGCCCGAGACATGGCACCGCCATTGCAAATCACTTCCCGCGGAGGTGGCGATGAAAAGCAAGGCCACGATCGGATCTCACCCGCTCCATCCGATGCTGGTTCCGATCCCGATCGGTGCATTCTTTCTCGCCCTCGTCGGCGATCTCATGCATTTGGCCATCGCTCGGGACCGGTTCTGGTACGACTTCGCCTACACGTGCATCGGGATCGGAATCGGGTTCGCCGTGCTCGCGGCCCTCGCCGGCGCGATCGACTACGTCGGCGTGAAAATGAGCGGCAAGGCGTTCCGCATTGCGACGGCGCATGCCATGCTCAATGTCGGAATCGTCGCCTGCTATCTGGTGAGCTTTCTCCTCCGGCGTGACGGGAAGGCGTTTGCGGACCCGCGCTGGCCCTTCGCGCTGGGGTTCAGTCTGCTCGGGTTCGCGATGCTCGCGGCGTCCGGTTGGCTCGGAGGAAAGCTCGCACACGAGTACCGTGTCGGCGTCGAGGAAGCCCGAGACGAGGGTCACGAGGATGGCGCGGCGGGCGCCAGACGCGCGAGCGCGGCTTCGTGAGAGAGCCCGGCCATTCCCCGGCGGGCGGAGTTGGCAGAGTCCTGGAGCACGCCTCAGTCCGGGTGACGGAATGGGTGGGGAGCTCCGCAGCCTTCGGGGTGGCGGCAGCGGTCATCGCCGCTTGGGCATTCACCGGCCCGCTCTTTCACTTTTCCGATACATGGCAGCTCGTCATCAACACCGGCACGACCATCGTCACGTTCCTCATGGTGTTTCTCATTCAACGGTCGCAGAACAAGGAAGCCCAGGCCGTTCATCTGAAGCTCAACGAACTCGTCGCGGCGATCGAGGGCGCCAGCAACCGCCTGATCGACGTCGAGGACCTGTCGGAGGACGAGATCAGGATTCTCCGGCTTCATTACGAGACCATCTCGAAGAAGGCCGCGCGGGTCGGCTCGCCGCGCGATTCTCACTCGATCGAAGAAACCACCGGCAATCCTCAGCCTCACGCCCCCGCCGCCGAAAAATGAATCTGGCAGACACTTTGCCCGTTTCCAAGGCGGGCCAAGAAGCCCCTTTGTTCTCTGGGTGCCGCGGGTCTCTTAGCCAGAGGCGCTAACGGCACCCCTTTTCCTCCTTGGCGCATGGGGGCATCGACGTTTGCCCCAGGTGAGAAGGGAATTGAATCCCGAGATCGCGCATGCCGGAACGAAGAAAGAGCCTCGCGGAATCCGCGACGGACCGGGACTGGGTAAGGGCGGGACCGGCACCCTGAAGGTCGATGGCAATACGGTCGACAGCCACGCGATGGCGCACAGCCTGGGCGGGGGCCTTCCATGGAGCGAGACTTTCAGCGTCGGTATCGACACGAGCACCTCGGTGGACGAGAAGGACTACCAGGTGCCGTTCGCGTTCACGGGCAAGTTGAACAAGCTCGCGGACAAAAACACGGACAAACCGGGGGAGTAGTTCCAAAATCATTCAGGACTTCGCAGGGATTCCGCGCCTTCAACTCCCGCCGCCTCCCCCTCCCACTTGGAGAATCCGGATCGGAACGTGGTGGCTCTTCTTCGAAATCGACGACGAGAAGCGCGTCGTCTTCCTGACGGCCGCCGAACACCGAAAAGACGCGTACCGGTAATCGCAGGCAGCGGCCTCTCGCGGGGCGCTTCCGGACGCGGGCTCAACACCCGCGGACGCCATCCACCGTTTCCAAATTGATTCGGGTTAGCCGGGTTGCTAAGGTCGTCGGCATGTCCGAGCACTCCCCCGAGCCGGTACGCGAACTGCTCGACTCCCTCTACCGCGTAGATTCGGGACGAATCCTGGCAACCCTGATCCGCCTGCTGGGTGATTTTGATCTTGCCGAGGAGGCGATGCACGAAGCCTTTGCGGCTGCGCTCGGCCTGTGGCCGAAGAGTGGAGTACCCGGCAACCCGCGACCGTGGTTGATTTCGACGGCTCGATTCAGAGCCATTGATGCCCTGCGCCGACGGGCCCGATTTGATGCGTCTCAAGACGCGCTCGTGCGACATCTCGAGGCGCATTGGAGCTCGGCGGGCAGGTCCGATACAGAAGACGGCCTCGAGGATGATCGGCTGCGCCTGATCTTTACGTGCTGTCATCCATCCCTGGCACCCGAAGCGCGCGTTGCGCTCACCCTGCGTGAGGTGTGCGGGCTGACGACCGAGGAGATCGCAAAGGCCTTCCTCATCACCCCGCCGACGCTGGCACAGCGCATCGTGCGCGCCAAGGCGAAGATTCGAGAGACACCGATCCCGTACGAGGTGCCGACGCCCGAGGAATTGCCGGAGCGACTGGGCGCAGTGCTTCAGGTCGTCTATCTGGTCTTCAACGAGGGCTACTCGGCCGCGGCGGGGGCGGAGGTGACGCGGGCCGAGCTGACCGGCGAGGCGATCCGACTGGGCCGGTTGCTGACCGAGCTCCAGCCGGAGCCGGAAGTCATCGGGCTGCTGTCCCTGATGTTGCTCCAGGAATCCCGTCGCGCCGCGAGAACCTCGCCGACCGGAGAGCTGATCTTGCTGGAGAACCAGGATCGGTCGCTCTGGAACCGGGAGCAGATCGGGGAGGGAGTGGCGTTGCTGGAGAAGGCCCTGAAGTCCCGCCGCTTCGGCTCTTATACGCTGCAGGCAGCGATTGCGGCCGTTCATGCGCAGGCGGAATCGGTCGCCGAGACCGACTGGCGGCAGATCGTTGCGCTTTACGACCGATTGCTGCGCATTCAGCCTTCGCCGGTGGTCCAGCTCAATCTTGCCGTGGCCATTGCGATGCGCGACGGTCCGGAGGCCGGTCTGACGCAGATCGACGCGGTGCTGGAACAGGGGGAATTGGCAAGTTACCATCTGGCCCATTCGGCCCGGGCAGACATGTACCGAAGGCTCGGCAGGACGGCCGAGGCCCGGACCTCCTATGAGAAGGCCCTGGCACTCACCCAACAGGAGCCCGAGCGTCAATTCCTGCTGGAGCGGATTCGGCAGCTGAAATAAAAGAGACTCGACTGTCGAAATCCGGCAGGTCCCGTTCGTCAATGTCGTGAAGGCGGGGCGAACCCCCGGCCCCAGGGACCGTAAGGGAAAGGAAAAGGAAAAAATCATGCCGCACTACCTGGTCACCGGTTTCATTCCCGACAACTTCGACCCGTCCAAAGTGACCGAAGCGATGATCCGCGACATGGGCGTCCTCAACGACGAGATGGAGGCTGCCGGTGTCCGGGTCCTGGGTCTCGGCCTCTCCCCGGCCAGCGGCGCGAAGTCTCTGCGGGCGCAGCCCGGTGGAAAAGTGGTCGTCACCGACGGGCCGTACATGGAGACCAAGGAACACGTCGGCGGTTTCCTGGTTCTGAAAACCGCGAACATGGACGAGGCGCTCGTGTGGGCGCGCAAGGGTGTCTTCCTCGGTGGGGCCGAGGTGCGCGAGATCGTCAGGTACAACGAATAAGTCCGGGCGCCCGCGCAAGCGAGCGCCACGGGCTCCCTCAAGTCAGAGGAAGCAAGGAGGAATCATGCCGCTCTTTCTGATCGCGGTTCAGCAACCCGACGATTTCGACCCGTCCACGGTGACCGAAGCGATGATCCGCGACATCGACGTGCTCAACGAAGAGATGGAAGCCAAGGGTGCCAGGATCTTCGGCGCCGGCTTCTCCGCGCCCGGCAGCGCGAAATGCCTGCGGGCGCAGCCCGATGGCAAGGTGCTCACCACCGACGGGCCGTATCTGGAGACCAAGGAGCACGTCGGCGGCTTTTGGATTCTGAAAGCCGCGAACCTGGACGAGGCGCTCGAGTGGGGGCGCAAGAGCGCCCTCGCCTGCCGGGCGCCGGTCGAGGTGCGCCCGTTTCTCGAGCGCACCGAGGAGGACAACCCGCACATCCTCGGGATCGGTCAGGGCTGAGCACGCAACGCAAGGCGGGCGACAGGAGTGAGAACGGACGGAGTCGGGTCGTGGAGGAGCGAATGAAATACATCTGTTTGGGCTATCTCGAGCCCGGCAAATTCGAGAACATGCCCGAGAGCGAGCGCGCCACCGTGCTGGACGAGTGTTTTCGGTACAACGACGAACTGCGCGAGAACGGACATCTCGTCGCCCAGGAACCTCTTCAGCCCGCCAACACGGCGGTGACCGTGTCCTGGTCGAACGGAAGCGTCGCAGTGACGGACGGTCCGTACGCGGAAACGAAGGAGCAACTGGGGGGAATCCAGGTGCTGGAAGCGCGAGATTTGAATCACGCCATTCAGCTCATCGCCCGATCTCCGGGAGTGAAGTTGAACTGCGGAACGATCGAGATACGTCCGGCCGCAGACATCGGCGAAATGATGAGGGAGAGCGAACGGCGGCGGCGAACGGCGGCCGCGCGATGAGGGCGGTCACGCTGTCGTTCTTTCGCGATCTGAGAGTTGCCGCTCGCTCGTTGATTCGGACTCCGGGGCTGGCGATCGCCGTCGTTCTCACGCTCTCGCTCGGCATCGGCGCGAACGCCGCCATTTTCACGCTCGTGCGCGGAGTCCTTCTCAAGCCTCTCGTCAACCGCGACGAGGACCGGCTGATCTACATCCGCCAGAGCGCCCCCGGCCTCCGCAACGACAACGTGACGTTCTCCGTACCCGAGATCCAGGACCTGCGCGCGAGCATGAAGACGCTCAGCGCGTCGGGCGACTTCTCCGAAATGGACTTCACCATGATCGGCCTCGGTGAGCCCCGGTCGATTCGAGGCGGCGTCGTCAACGGCACGTACTTCGACGTGATGGGCCTTCGTCCCGTGCTCGGCCGCCTCATCGGGCCCGCAGACGACGATCCCAGGGCGGCCGGCGTCGTCGTTCTCACATACCGTTTCTGGGCGACCGCTTTTCACAAGGACCCTTCCGTCATCGGCAAGACCGTCCGCCTCGGCAGCATCGGCGATCGCTCTGCGACGGTCATCGGCGTTCTCGAGCCGTGCGTCCCGTATCCCCTCGATACGGAAATCATCGCCAACATCGTCACCAGCCCGCACCACCTGTCCGCGACCATGGTCACCGGCCGCATCCATCGCATGACCGAGCTCTTCGGCCGTCTCGCTCCCGGAGCCACTCTCGATCAGGCCCGAGCGGAGCTGCACTCCGCCTACTCCGCGATGAAGAAGGACCATCCCGAAGCCTATGCGCGCGAAGCGGACTTTCAGATCGGGGTGAAGCTGCTCCGTGACCAGATCACGGCGGGCGCCCGGACCGTGCTGCTGGTGCTGCTCGCGGCCTCCGGGCTGCTCTTCATCATCGCGTGCTCCAACGTCGCGAATTTGATCCTCGCCCGCACGGTCCGTCGCGAGGGCGAGCTGGCGGTGCGCGTGGCCCTGGGCGCAAGCGAAGGCGCGCTGCGCCGCATGCTCTTGGCCGAAAGCCTCCTGCTCTGCGGCGCCGGCGCCGCGATCGGCGTCCTGAGCGCGCAGCCGCTGGCGGCCATCCTGGCCCGCTACGCTTCCCGTTTCTCCGTCCGTGCTCTCGATTTCCGAGTCGATGCGAGCCTGCTCTGGGTCGGAGCGGCGCTTGCCGTCCTCGCGGCGGTGATTCTCGCCTTCGTCCCCCGCCTGCCCTCTTCCGGCGCGCCGGGTGGACTGACCCTGTCCGGCGGGAGCGCGCGCATGACCGGCAGCACGAACCGCCGCCAGCGGATCTTCGCGGTGGCACAGATCGCCGCGTCGTTCGTGTTGCTGGCCGGCGCAAGCGCGTTGATCGCAACGCTGATTGCGCTGCAACGGACGCAGACGGGTCTGGACACGCAGCACGTCCTCGCGATCGATGTGCCGGCCATGTCCCATGGGAAGACACCTCAGCAGGTCGTCGGCTTCTACAAAGAAGCGATCCGCCGCGTTGACGCCCTGCCGGGCGTGATTGAGACCGCGTTCGGCAACGTGGTTCCCTGGCGCGATGCCGGCTACGGCTTCCAATTTTCGGCCGACGGACACGTCCATGCCGCCGGCGTCGAGGATCCCCGAGCGCAGTGGCGTGTCGTCTCCCCCGGATTTTTCGCGGCGCTCGGCGTTCCGGTCGTTGCCGGCCGCGATTTCAACGCGCTGGATGACCGGAACGACCAGGAGCCCGTCGTCATCGTCAGCGCGACGCTCGCAAAGCGCATGTTCCCCGATCAGGATCCGATCAATCGGCATGTCTATTGGACGGATCCCGTGCTGCAATTCTTCGAAGGGACCGACCTCGAGAAATCGCGCCTCGTCGCGCCGCACCGCATCATCGGTGTCATGGCCGACATCGACGACGGACACCTCGTCCCCGAGCCCACGCTCAGCATCTACAGCCCCTTCGACGAGGGCCCGCTCTTTGGCGGCCGCCTCTTCATCCACACCGGGGCAAATCCCTACGAGCTGGTTCCATCGGTCACGCGCATCATCCGCGCCATGTCGGCCGATCAGCCCGTCGAGCACGCCGCCACTCTCGCGGACATCCGGGCAGAAGTGCTCACACCGGACCGTTTGAACTCGCTGGTGTTCGGCGTATTCGCGGCGGTCGCGCTGGCGATCGCCGTAGTGGGCGTGGCGGGAGTGCTGGCGTTTTCGGTCAGCGCGCGGACGCGGGAATTCGGCATCCGGCTGGCCCTCGGATCGGAGCCGCAACGACTTCTCGAGGGGGTGATGGCAGAGGGCGCGTTGATGGCGGCGGCGGGCGTCGTCGCAGGCGCGGCATTCGGGTTCGTGCTGGCGCGTTTGGCGAGCAGCTATTTCTTCGCCGTGAAGATGCCGGGCGTCCTGCCCGTGGTCCTTTCTGCGTTCGTGCTGCTGACGGCCGCGGTCGTCGCGGCCTCGGTGCCGGCCGCGCGCGCGGCGCGCATCGACGTCATGGAGGCTCTTCGCACCGAGTGACAGGCACAGGGCAATCCGCCCGTTCGGCCGCCAACTGCCGCGATCGCAAGACCCTCAGCCACCTGGCGAGGCGGGAGTTCACGATGCACGGGGAAAAACACCCTTCGTCATCCGAGCCCCAGGAGCTTGCGCACTTCCTCGGCCTTCGGAACGCGGCCCGACAGCACCACCGTCCCATCCACGACGACGCCGGGAGTCGCCAGGAGTCCAACGTCGACCATTCGTTCTATCGAATCGTCTTTCGTCACTTCGATAGCCGCACCGGCTTCTGTCACTACCTGCTGCACGATGCGGTACGTCTCTTTGCACCGGCTGCAGCCGGGCCCGAGGATTTCGATCCTGCGAACGCGGTCTGGAATGAGTGCCTCCACTTGGACCGGGATCAGAGGATGGCGTTGAAAAGGTAGCCGACGAGAAGGATTCCCGTGGCGACGACGCCGAGGAACACGGCGATGAGCCGACGCTTCAAGACCTTTCGGAGGAGGATCGTCTCGGGCAGTGACAGCCCGATCACGGCCATCATGAAGGCGAGCACCGTCCCGAGCGCAGCCCCCTTTGCGAGGAGCGCCTGGACGACCGGTATGACGCCTGCCGCGTTCGAGTAGATCGGGATGCCGATGACCACGGCGAGCGGCACGGCCCACCACGAGGACCGGCCCATGAACGATGCCATGAAGTCTGTCGGGACGTAGCCGTGGATGAGGGCTCCGACCGCGATGCCGGCGACGAGGTAGAGCCAGACGTTCCCGACGACATCGCGTACCGACGTGACCGCCTCGCCGAGGCGCTGCGCCCATGTCGGTGTGCGGCCCGGCAGTTCGAACTTCGCACGCGCCGCTAAGACCCACTCTTCCACGGAATCCTCCATGCGGAGCCGCCCGATGACGGCTCCGGCGATCGTCGCGACCGCGAGGCCGGTCACCAGGTACAAGCTGGCAACCTTCCAGCCGAAGAGCCCCAGGAGCAGGACGAGCGCGACCTCGTTGACCATGGGCGCTGCGACCAGAAACGTAAACGTGACGCCCAGCGGAATGCCCGCCGTGACGAATCCGATGAAAAGCGGCACCGCCGAGCACGAGCAAAACGGGGTCACGACGCCGAGCGCGGCGGCGAGCGGGTAGCCGGCCGCCCCACGCCTGCCAGCGAGGAGGATGCGCGTCCTCTCAGGCGTCACGAAGGTGTGGACGATCCCGACTGCATAGACGACTGCGACGAGCAGGAGAAACACCTTGGGGGCGTCGTAGGTGAAGAACTCGACCGCCTCCGACAGGTGGCCCGTGGGCGGCAGACCGAAGAGCCGGTGCGTGATCCAGCCGGCGACCGACGGGAGGCTCGCGTAGAGAAGCAGCCAGGCGAGACCTGCTGCAGCGACGAGGACGAGACGGCGAGGCAGGGAGGCCGTTGGACCCGCGGGCGGGGTGAACACCGGGAGCGAAATGCCCGATGGGGGGGCATTCGCGGACGCTGCCCTGATCTGTGCGGTCATACCGTCGTTTTTCCCCGCTCCCCTTCTTCGTGACCAAGTTGGACTCTACCTCCGGTCAGACGGGAGACGAGGAGACGAAGACTGCCCGTCAGCGGTCATGGCCTTGCTTGTCGTCCTTCTTCGGAGTTCTCGTCGGGACAGGCCGGCCCGATTGCTTTTGCCCGTGGTCGGGTGCGGCGGATGCGGCGGGCGGGGCCGGTCTGGCCTGGCGTGGCTCCGGTGTCACGCGCGACTGGCCGTGGTCGGATTGGCTGCGATCGGGCTGGGCATGGGTGGGCGCGTGCGGCGTCGGCCGGGCGGCCGGGCGAGGCTCGGACTTCTGCGCGGGCGCGCTGGCCGGCCGATCGCTCGATGTCGCCCGGCTCTCGGGCTGGAGCTTCTGCGGCGGCGGAGCCGGACGGGCGGTCGGCCGCTCGGCGGGACGCCGTTCCATCGCCTCTCTCGGGGAGGCCTGTTGTCTCGGGGAAACCTGTGCCGCCGGGTGCTGGACCTGCGGATGCTGTTGCATGGGCGGGCGCGCCTGCGTCACCGACCTCTCGCGGGTTTCGGGCTGCGCCTCGGAGGGGGGCTTCTGCGGGGGCTGCGTCGGCCGCTCCATGGTCTGCGGACGGCCCGGGGCCGCCGGCCGCTCCTGCGGCTGCGAAGGCTCCGCGGCCGGACGCTCGGGGGCCTGGGGCCGAGGGGACGCCGGCGCCGGGCGCGCGGGAGCCACCGGCTGCTCCCTGGTGGCCAGGGTCCGCCCGCGATTGGGAGCCACGGGCTCGGGCTTCGGCGCGCCGCTCTTTTCCGTCTTGGGAGCAAGCGTGACGCGGCCGGCCTCCGCGGCCGCCGGGCGCACGGCGCGCACGGGCTGCATCGCGCGGTTGTCGCGCGTCGAGAGTGCCGTTGCCTCGGCGGCCGTGACGGGACGCCCGCCGTTCTCGCGGATGACGGCGACCTTCTGGTCGAACCGGGGCGGCGCCGGCGGGGGCGCCGAGCGCGTGACGACGGATCGCGAAACGGCCGAAGCCGGCGGGCGGGCCGCGGGCGCCTGGCGCGTCGCGGCGCGGATCGATTCGTTCGTCGGCACGATCGGGACGGCGCCCCGCACGACGGGCGCGCGCTCGACGCGGGCCACGATCGCGCGGTCGCGGACGTAGTTGTTCGTGACGACGCGGCTCGTGACGAAGGTATGCTGATTGACGACGGTCACGTAGGTCCGGTTGACGTACGTCACGTTCGTCACGTTCGTGACGTTCACGTTGACGGCCGGCCGGCCCCACCAGGGGTTGAGCGGCTCGCGCGGAGCCAGCGGAAACCACCCGACGTAGTCGGTCCCCCCGCCGCCGACCGAGACCGAAAATCCCGGCCCTCCCCCGACGAACGCGACGAGCGCGGGACTGTACACGACGACCGATGCCCGCGGGGCGACCGGGACCCAGTACCAGCCCGAGCGCCACGTCACCCAGCGCCCGTAGTGGTACGGAGCCCAGCCCCAGCGCTCGGTCGAGACCCAGGTCCATCCCCATGGGTCCTGCCAGATCCAGCGGCCGGCGCGATAGGGTTGCCACCCCGCGGCGACCGCGGTCGGCGTCCAGCACCATCCGTAGTTCGGGACCTGTCGCCAGTTCCCGTTGCGGTCGAGGTCTTCGACGCCCGCGATGTCGGGGGACACGTACTTGTAAGACCGTACGTTGGCAAAGCGCGCGCCGCGATCCGCCACCCAGCGGTCCCAGCCGTCCGGAGGAGCGACCGCCATCATGTCGTAGCGCGGGGGCTCCTGGCCCTCGATGAGGATCGCGTCGCCGGCGCCTAGCGGGACCTGGCCGCCGCCCGAGGCGACGATCGCGCGGCCGCGCCGCACCTGCAGGCGCGTGTCGCCGCCCTCGCGGACGTCGATCCGGTAGTCCCCCTCGCGCTCGAACGTGATTGCGGCGTTGGGCGTATCGACCTCGAAGACGTCGTCGTCGCCGAGCCGCCGGATCTGGAACGACGCCACGCCGGCGGAGACCGAGAACTGCTGCGTGTCTTCCGTCAGGTTCAGCGCGGTCAGGTCGGTGGATTTGGCCAGACGGATCACGTTGCCGCCGTGGATCTGGAGCTCCACGCGCCCGCCGGCGGTCCACACCCGGTCGCCGAGGGTCATCGGGACGTTCGGGTTGGCGGGCTGCCACTGGTCGGGATCGTCGCCGCGGGCGAACGAGACGTTGCCCGAGACGTACGCCAGACGCGCCACGGTCTGACGGATGTCGTTGTCCGGGATCGCCTCATTCGGAGCGCCATAATCCTGCGCGAGCGCAATCCCCCCGGCGACGGCGGCGGCGAGCAGCGCAGCGAGTGCGCGTCGGTTGACTTTCAAGAGGTTACCTCCTGCAACTCCCCGTGATGCAAAGACCGTTCCCGATTCGCCGGGTCTCACTCGCATTATTTTTCTTCCTTCTTGCTCTGGCCTGACCGCCTACGATGCACGACCTACGACGCGAGCGTAGCGCTTTCACGCGCCCGCCATCGATCGTTTGATTCGATGAAAACCATGCGATCGAGCGATCGCTGCCCGGACGGGACGCCCGCCTCGGAGGCCTCCCGCCGCCTCCACCAACCTGGATTCTTCATTGTGATAAGGTGAAGGTCCTTCAAAGAACCAGTCGGCCCCGGAACCTTGTCGTCGCCGACCTTCCTTCGAGGTCGGGGGACTCCCGGCGAAGGCCAACCCTCTCAAGGACTCAGGAGATTCCGTCATGAGATTCGCACGCAACGTCCACTTCAAGATCAAGAGCGGCAAAGAGCAGGAGTTCGCCGGCCTGTTCGAGAAGGACGTCCTTCCGATGCTTCGGAAGCAGACCGGTTTTCTCGAGGAAATGACTCTGATCAATCCCAAGGGCGCCCACGCCATCAGCCTCTGGGACAACCGCAAGAACGCCGACACCTACGAGACGGCGACCTATCCGCAGGTTCTCGCCAAGCTCACGACCGTCATCGAGGGGAATCCGACGATCGAGACCTACGAGAACGCCGTTTCGTACGCGCGCGCGTAAGGTTACGGAACGGGCGTAAGCCCCTGTCCCAGGGAGGCCCCGCTCGGGGCCTCTTTCTTTTTCCGGACAACGACACGGACAATTCCGTGGAGTACACCGCCTCGAAGTCCTCGGCAGCCGGCCCGCGCTCGGCAACCCGCTCGAAGTCTTCCGCCGGCGTCCCGTCGCCCTGGAGGATCTTCGAGGAGAACATGGCCCGGCCGTCCTGCTGACGTATCCTGCTCCCGGCTGCGATATGCGCGTACTCGAGACTATTGCTTTTTTGATCCTTGCGGCGGCGACCTTCAGCTTCATCAACAGTTACGTCTTCCGACTTCCTCCCACGATCGGACTGCTCCTCGGCGGCCTCGTGGCGTCCGCCGTGATCCTCGTCGCGAATGGCCTCTTTCCCTCGCTCGCGATCACGGACGAGGCGCGCGCGCTGATCGAGCGGATCGATTTCACCCGTTTTGTCTTCGGCGGCGTCCTGGGCTTTCTCCTTTTCTCCGGAGCCTTGCGCCTCGATTTCCAGGACATCAACCGGGAAAGAGTTCCCATCCTCGTGCTGGCGTCTCTGGGGGTCGCGTTGTCGACCGCGCTGATCGGCTTCTCGAGTTACGCGGTGTTCCGGCTGCTGCGCGCCGAAGTCCCGCTCTCTTATAGCCTGATCTTCGGAGCGCTCATTTCGCCCACCGACCCGGTCGCCGTGCTCGGGATTCTCAGGAGACTCCGCGCTCCCAAGTCGCTCGAGGTCCGGATCGGTGGCGAGAGCCTCTTCAATGACGGATTCGGAGTCGTCATCTTCTCGGTCCTCCTCGCGGTCGCGGGATCGGGCGGCCGCGGGATTGGCGAGGGTTTGTGGTCTTCGGCGGGCTTGCTCTTTCTCCGCGAAGTCGTTGGAGGGGTCGTGCTCGGGCTGATCGCGGGTCAGATCACATATCAGGCGATGAAACGGATCAACGAACCCAACGTCGAGGTGCTCTTGAGCTTCGGTCTCGTCGTCGGCATGACCCTGGCCGCGGAGAAGGTCCACACGTCGGCGCCCCTGGCCTGCGTGGTCGCCGGCCTCTTCATCGGAAACCACGGACGACGCTTCGCCATGGAAGACGCGACCCGGCAGGCACTCGATCAAGTCTGGTCTTTCGTCGACTCGCTCCTGAACGCGATGCTCTTTCTGCTGCTCGGCCTGGAGGCGATCGTCCTCTGGTCGGCCGGACACGTGTCCTCGCTCCTGCTGCTGGTCCCCGTGGCTCTGGCCGCCCGCTGGATTTCCGTCGGAACCGGCATGGCCCTGCTTCGCCGGCGCCATGCCTTCCCACCGGGTTCTCTTTCGCTCTTGACCTGGGGCGGGCTCCGGGGAGGGATCTCCGTGGCGATGGCGCTCTCGCTCGGCGCCTTTCCGGGGCGAAACGCGGTCCTCGTGGCCACTTACGGAATCGTCGTATTTTCCCTCGTCGTCCAGGGCCTGACGATAACGCCCCTGGCGCGCCGCCTGCTGCGGAAGACGGCGCCGCGCGCCGGATCTCTCGCCGTGAAACCTTGACGCGAAATGGCCGAACTGGGGATGCGGCCGGTTGATCCTGCGGACTTCAACTGGCGCAAGGCGCCTCGCCCTCGCCTCCCGGATGGGACCTCACCCCGTTTCGATCGCCTCACGCGCACGCGCCAGCCGGTTTTCAAACTGTGACCGGTCGCGCGGCGCCGCGATGCTGCGATCCGCCAATTCGGCAATCCCTCGCACGTGTTCACGGAGCACCCCCCGCCGGCTCGGACTGTCCGTCAGACTGGCGATCGTCTCGATCGCGGCGAGCATTCGTAACAGGATGGCGACATTTCCGTTGGCGCTGCCTCGAATCTGATCGAACGACTCGGCCACCAGGCTGGCAAAGCTCGCCCCGACGGTGATCATCCTCAGCTCTCCATCCTCATAGCGGTGCGATGAAGGGACCGGCCGGGAGGCCAGGCGAGCCAGAATCGCGGTCAGGTAATCCACGCACATCACGGCCGTCGTGGTGTCGTTGACGCCGGGTGAGAGTGCTCGCAGCGCCATGTCCACGATCTGCCGGATGCCGAACGCGGCGTCCTGTTCCACCGTGCGATGCCGGTCGATGCCATATGCCGCCTGTACCCCGGCGATGATCTCCTCCGGGGGCGGCGCCGCCAGCGCGATCGAAGCAATCGTGGTGCCACGAACCACAAACTCGCCGATGCCGCGTTCCATCCGCACGATGGTCTTGTGATCCCGCACCAGGCGCAGGAGCGCGGCGCTGTCCACGCTCTGGATGTAACCATTCCCCCCGGCCGGGACTGCCTGCCAGGGGCGTCCCGGCAGCGTGTGCGGCGAGCGATCCTCGGCGTCATCGGGCGGCCCCTGGCCAAGCTTCTCCGGGAAGAGTCGGTCGACGGCCGCCATGGTTTCCGCGGCGACCGAAGCAATGATGTTCGAGGCCTGGATCGAAGAGGCGATGTGATGAATGAAGAAAATGAGGACGCTGATCCCACCGATCGCCAGGACGACGCCAAATGACACGGCCAGGCTCGGAATGAATCCGCCCTGGTCGCTGCCGCGAATGGTGCGCAGCACGATCAGGCAATAGGTAAAGATGCCGGCGAAAATCCCGAGTGCGACCTGCGTAACGCGGTCACGCATGAAGTTTCTCAGGATGCGCGAGGTGTACTGGCTCGAGGCCAGGGTCAGCGCCACCAGGGTCATCGAAAACGTCACCCCCACAACACTCATCATGGAGCCGGCGATCGTGGCCAACATCCCGCGCGCGCCCGCCGCACCGGCGCCAAACAGTCGCGGCCAGCCGGCCATCCATGGCTGGATCCCGGTGGAATCGATACCGATCAACGCGACCGCGATCAGGATGCTGATCACGACGATGAGCGACGGTACGAACCAGAAACTTCCTCTCAGATTGCTCCAGAGACGTTTGAGCTTACTCACGGATCACTCCTCGATGTGTGTTGAAACGGGTACCTGATCCGGTCGCCTTTGCCTGATGGCCGCCCGTTCGAGCGAGGAATCGAAGGTACTCGAAGCTCACGTCATGGACTCCCTGAGGCATCCGTCCCGGGCGTGGGATCTCCCTCCTGGGCTTTCTGAGAAAGCCATCCTCCGGTGAATCCGGCGCGGACCAAGCCCTCACGGATCGGTGAACAGCGTTTCATCAGGTCCCAGAAGAAGCCCGACCGATAATTCTCGATCATCAGAACGATGGGACCCTGGTTCAGGCCGCACGCATAGGGCGAGACCCAGCCGTAGGGCCCATCCTGTTCGACGGGTAGCTCGCGTTGAACGACGCCTCGAAGCCGTAGGGGTGATGGGCTGTTCAGGTGAACCTTTTCGATGAAGTGTCGGATCGTGGGCAGGACGATTTCCGGCGCGAAGGGAAGTGATGCGACGACCGACCACGGCGCGATGGTGCCGTCGTCCGGACCCCACGGGGCGCTGCGTTCGGGATCGTATCAGGAGGAACCGCCCGGTGGCTTTCGCTGGCCGAAGCTCTTGAACACGAGCCAGAGAACGCCGATTACGACAACGGCTCCGAAGATCCACCAGACGGTCATTCCCCCACCGCTTCCCATGCCCATGCCGCCGCCCATCAGTTTCCTTCTTTCGCGGGAGGCGGCATGGTCTTCATCATCGGGCACTTGGCCGTCGACTCCTCCATGCCCTTCACCATTCCCGCTTCCATGTGCGCCATCATGTGCTTCATCATTTCCGGTTGCATGGCCATCATGTGTTCGCGCATCTGTTTGCGCTGAACGACGAGCTCATTGACGACGGCGGCCACGGCGTCCGTCTTCTTGCTTCCGGTCGTCGTGTTCATCGTCTTGACGAGCTCGTCGAGCCGGGCATCCATCGCCTCCATCCTGGCCATCATCTCTTTGTGATGGGCCATCATGGATTCCTCGGACATCTTCCCGTCCATCATGCCCGGCTTGCCCTGCATCTCCATCTTCTGCGCCGCCGGCGGAGGCGTCGGCTGCTGCGCCCGGAGAGTCGCGGCGCCGACGAAAGAAGCGAGCACGAACGAGATCGCTTTAGCCACCTTCATGGAAGACTCCTCTCTTAATATTGAATCGCTGATGCCGCTGCGTCAGGCCACCCCTGTGCCTGTCCGCAGTTCGGAACCTCACCGTCACGAGCAGCAGGAGTGCCCGGCCTTGTCCTCGTGCTTGGTGTCGTCCGGCTTCGGGGCCGGCTTCGCCGGCTGCTTTGACTCCCCTGACTTTTCCACCTTCACCGACCGTTCGCCTCGCCCTGAAGTCACCGCCGGGTCGTCCTTGACGGGTACGTGATCTCGATGGTCGACCATGGTTCCCTCTCTTCCTCATGAAGCCTGGATGATGTGCCTTCGAGCGTTGCGTCGTCCAATCGTTGCTTTCGATCGTGCTCGGACTTCACAACGATGAGCGTGGCAGGGCGCGGCTTCTTCCGCATGTTTCACGTCTCAAATCGAGCGGAACAAACGATTGGAATTGGCCGGGAGAAGCGAACATGCTCACCCTGCGAAGGTAAGAGACTTTCCGGATTAGAAGGGACAAGAGATGGGAACCATCGTTATCGTTCTCCTGGTACTTCTTCTTCTCGGTGGCGGCGGGTATTGGTACCGGGGCAGACGGGTTTGACGAAGCCATTGGACTGTAGGGAGTAGAATCCGGGCAATTTCACGAAACCAGTGAGGAACTCCATGAACCGAAATGAACTCGAAGGCAAGAAAGAGAATCTCAAAGGCCGCGTCGAGGAAGCCGTGGGAGCACTGACGGGTAACAAGAAACTCGAATCAGAAGGTGCCAACGAGCGGGTAGAGGGAGCGGCTCAGGAACGGGTTGGGAAAGCCAGTCGCAAGGTCGGCGAAGCGATCGAGGATCTCGGTAAGAAGATCAAGCGCTAGGCTGCGCGGACATTCGACCGAAACAAACGATTGGACGGCGTGAACTTCGACCGCCGACAATAGCGAATCACCCGGCTCAACCCGGGAACTCACCCAAAAGCCGCGAGTCCCGCACTGGGGGCGTTAGCGGCCCTTCCTTGTTCTGCTCTCACGAGGCATGAAGCAGAGGAATCGAGTAAGCAGGGGGGTCAGATCTGATCCCGCCGGCCCGACGTCAATCCTTGAGGATGAATGTGACCTTCATGTTCACGCGATACTCGGTGATCTTCCCGCGCTCGATCTTCAGCTTCTGTTCCTGGATCCAGGCGCTCCTGATGTTGGCCAGGGTCTTGTCCGCACGCTTGATGCCGATGCGAACGGCGTCCTCGAAGCTCTTGGTGGACGAAGACGTGATCTCGGTGACTTTTGCGACTGCCATTGTCTCCACGCTCCCTTTCGTAGTATGTCGGCGATTACCATTCCGGGCCCAAAGATGAAAGGCGTCGCGAAACGGCCTCTGTTCCGAGTCCCGCTGCGCCGCCGCCTCAGGTCGACATGATCCTTCGGCCAGCCTTGCGCTTGGCGACGGGACCCTTTCCGCCAGGCTTCTTCGCAGCCCGCTTCTTCGCTGCGGTCATTCTGCCGCCTCTGCTCTTCTTCGCCATCTTGAACACCTCCTTGGGCTTCGTACCTCCGGGTCGGAGGGCCAGAGCGTTCAATACTTCCACCGATGACGCCTGTCAAGCTGCGGACAACTCCTCGCCGCACCTGGTAAAGAGGATGGCGGCCATGATCAGGCCGTTTGACCGCAATGGTCGTCGGCCCTTCAGAGCCGCGCCCTGCTGAGCCGAAGAGCGTTTCCGATCACCGACACCGCGGAGAAGCTCGAGACCAGTTTGCTCGAGTTTTCATGGTCGTTGGGCCCCGACGCGGGCAACTCGCCCGCTTCGATCCGTCGGAACAGGCAAACTGACGATGTCAGTCTGGATGCGCGCCGTCCAATCGTTTCTTTCGCTGGACTTCAATGCTCCCTGCGCCGGATGCCGGACTCCGCCGAGTCGCTGGTGGGTCGCGAGAGAGTCGGACGTGCTCCACGGATTTGTCGGTGTCGTCGTCAGCGATCCGGACGCGAACCGCGCTCAGGAATTCGTCGGGAAGTTCAGAAGCGATTCCGCCTGGCGCGCGACCAGGCCGAACCCCCGACTCCGGGACTCCCTGGCCAGCGCCTCGAGCTCTGCCCGCCCGGTTCGGGGCGAGCTCCTGAGTTCCAGCTCTCCCAGAGCCAGCCGCGCTTCGCACTCGATTCCGTAGTACCCCAGCCGGCGCGCCTGTTCTGCGGCCGCGCGCAGCGCGGAGGCCGCGCCCGAGTTCGACCTTCCGGTCGCCTCGACCCTTGCCGCCTGGATCGCGGCCGGGATCCTGAGCATCGGGTCGGGACTCTTCCGGCAGCTCTCCAGGGCATGCTGCACCGCGGCCCGCGCTTGCTCGCGCCTGCCCTCCATCAACAGGGCGCGGCTCAGAAGCACGTACGCGCCGGCTGCATCCGGGTTGCCGCCTTCCTTCTCGAACTGCGCGATCGCCGATCGCAGCAGCGGCTCCGCCTGCTCGGGGTGCCCCTCGTCCAGCGCAAGCGCGGCAAGAGCCGTCTTCGATTCGGCCACCAGGGCCATCAGCCCCGTCTTTTCCTGGAGCGCCAGGCTCGTTTCGTACTCCTTCCGCGCTCCGGCAAGGTCACCCTCCGCACGGCGCGCGTCTCCGAGGACTGTCATCGCGCCGGTCAGGTACTGATAGCTGCCCCCGCTCGGCCGAAGCAGCTCAATCGCCTTGGCCGCTCGGGATCGAGCCTCTCCGATCCGGCCCTGCGCCAGAAAGACGTCCGCGAGTCGGTAGACGGCATAGGCGCTCGCGCTGGGATCCGGGGCCGACCGGATCTCGATCACCTGCTCGAAAAGCGTGACGGCACGCGCGAGCTGGCCCCGCGTGAAGGCGACGTCCGCGACGTTGCTCAGGGCGGTCGCGGCGTTGCCCCGATCGCCGGCTTTTTCGAACCTCGTCCGGGCCTGGCGATACAGGTCTTCGGCCCGATCGAAATCGCCCATGTTCGCGAAGTCGATCGCCATGTTGTTGAGCACGGCGCCGGTTTTTTCGTCCTCGCCGAGCTCACGCAGGATCGAAAGCGAGCGCTCGTACTCGGCAATCGCTTCCCGGTACCTGCCCTGATCGCTCAGACGATCCGCGATCAGACGCAGCGAGTCCGCGGCCTCCAGGCGGTTTCCGGCCGCGAGAAACACGTCGTAGGCCTCCCGGCAGGCGGTCACCCCCGGATCGGGGTGATCGCTGTAGATCAGGCACAGGCACTCTCGCTTGAGAGCCTGAGCCATGACGAGCCGCAGCCCGCGTTCCGATGCCTTGCGCTTTGCGCTCCGAACCAGGGCGAGGATCGCGGGCACGCTGTGGTTCGGGACGAGGTTCGCCTCCGCCAGATCGATGAGCGGGTCTCCAGAAACCGAGGGCGGCAGCCGGCGAAGCCGGTCCAGCGTTTCTCGCGCGGCGGCATCCTGGCCCGCGGCCATCTGGGACGAGACGAGCTGCAGGCCGAAATCGACGCGATCCGGGTAGAGCTCGAAGAGCGCCCGGTAGGCCGAGACGGCCTTCGCATGGTCCGAGAGGCTCTCGTAGTGGTCCCCTTCGATCAGCAGACGTTCCATCGGCGAGAGCCGTGCGGCCAGCTCCCACGCCTTGCGCGCCTCCTCACGCCGCTTCGTCTCGTATCCGAGGTGGCCCCACGCGCGGGCCAGCATGGCGTGCCCGAGCGGGAAGGCCGGTTCCAGCCGCGTCGCGCTCTCCAGCAGGTCCCGGGCTTCCAGAGCGTCCCGTTCGCGGAGCTTTGCCAGGCCGAGCGAGTAGAGACGCGCCGCCTCGGCGCCGGACGGAAGGGCCGCGAGCACGAAGTGCGCATCGGTGTCGGCGACCGCCGAGACGCCGAGCCGCTCCCGCAGCTTCGCACCCAGCCGGGACACGAGCGGAAAGAGCTCCTGGCTGTCGCCGGTTTCCGCCGTTTCCAGCAGGATCTCCCCCGTCCGGGCATCTTGCAGCCTCGCGTCCAGACGGAGCCGGCTCCGTTCTCCGAGCCCCGCGGTCGCGTAGGAGCCGAGCACCAGCAGGTCGCCGCCGAGTGCCAGCCCGATCCGCTCGGTCGTCGCGGGGCTGAGCGTCCCGCCGACCGGCCAGGGCGAAGCCATGCGGAGGTTCGCCACATCCTCGCCGGAAACGAGTCGCAGCCGGTCGCCCAGGGCGAGCTCCGTGGCCAGCATTTCCGAGCAGGCCGTCGCCAGCCACGCGTCGCCCGCCCGCCCCGAAGAGTTCTGGAAGCCGAGGATCGCGACCGATTTTCGCAGGGCAACCGTCGATGCGGTCGCCGGGCGCCCTGGCGCGGGCGGCGCCTTCGCGGGGCGACTGCGGCTCCACACGAAAACGACCAGAACGGCGACCGCGAAGACTGTCGAGAGGGCGACGAGTCGCCGGGAGCGCGATCGGGGCGGCCGCGGAAACGAGGCGGCATCCGGTGGAGCCTCGTCGAGGGCGATCGCGTGCGTGGCCTGCGGGGCAACCGCCGCCGCGCTCATCATGGGCTCGATCACGGCGGCTTGTGGCGCCGGCTCTGGCACCTGCCTCGCCGGCGCTTCCACCCTCCGCACCGCGGCGACGAATCGATAACCCACCCGCGGGATGGTCTCGATGTGCGTGGACGCCTCGTCGCCCTCCCCGAGCGCCCGCCGGATCAGCCAGATGTTCTTGTTCAGGTTCGTCTCGTCCACGACGGCGTCGGGCCAGAGAGCCGACATCAACTCCTGCTTGGACAGCAGGTGCCCGGCATTGCGGACCAGGAGGACGAGCGTCTCGAAGACCTTGGGCTTGAGGGCGACGGCCCGATCGGCCCGGACGAGGGTGTGCTCCCCGACGTCCAGCCGGTACGGACCAAACTCGTAGATCTCTTTTTGAGTCAATGCCTTGTGGCTGCGCCGAGGATTCGGAGAACAAAAGTCTAGCGATAAACGACAGAACGGTTCAAGACCCGGGTGCCCGGAGACGGCGAAAGTCCGCTCCATGAACCCGGCGATTTCGAGCCTCGACGCGTGCGGCCGGTGCGGCTGTCCCCTCGCCGGAAACGAGAGCTACTGCAGCAACTGCGGCCGGCGGCTGGGAGCGCGTTGGCCCCGACCATGGGTGCTGGCGGCCGTCATCTTCCTGCCGGCGCTCGGCGCGACCGGCACCTGCCTCTATCAAAGGCACCATTTGCCCCCGACAACCGACGGCCCGCACGCGCATCAGCGGCCATCGATCCCTCACTGACTTCCATCGAGTGACTGGACCTCTCACTCAAGGGGAACGGACATGACGAACGGGTCTTCCCGGGCTTTTCGATCCTTTCTTCAGCGGGCGACCAAGGAGGTCAAAATGAAATGGCATCTCGGGGCATTGTCGGTCGTTCTCGTCCTCGGGCTCGGAGCGCCGCTGGCGGCTCAGGCACAGTCATCTCGTCCGATGACCTTCGGCACCTCCGCCGTGACGTACGTGGAGGTTTCCGCGTTCGAATTCTTTCCGTTCGATTCCCGTTGGTCTTACACGTTCTCGAACACCTTTGCTCGCTACTCCGCCAACTGCGGTGGCCTCTGCTTCGCGGCACCCCTGCATCTGCCGGCAGGTGCACGGATTGTCTATCTGGAACTGGATTCCTCGGATGTGGATAGCAACTTTTCTGTCCTTGGGGCCCTCATGAAGTGCAACAAGTATGTGTCACAGTGCACGTCGTACCCGACGGCTGGCGCCGGGCCGGCAGATTGCTTGCAGGGCGGCCAGATCTGTTCCGGGAACGCATTCAACGGAGGGTCGACGCTGCAGGGCGCTGATCTGACCGCGGACGACGTCACCGTCGACAACTACAACAACTCCTACATCCTGCTCGCGGGTTCGTACGGGGGGTCGGACTCCACGGCGATCTCGGGAATGATCGTCGGCTACGTTCTTCAGGTCAGCCCCTCGCCGGCGACGGCCACATTCGCCGATGTTCCGACGTCGAGCCCGCAGTTCCAGTTTGTCGAGGCCCTGGTGGCTGCGGGAATCACGGCGGGCTGCGGCGGCGGCAACTACTGCCCGAACAATTCGGTCACTCGAGGGCAGATGGCGGTCTTTCTCGCGAAGGCTCTCGGCCTTCAGTGGCAATGAGGCAGTTCGCTGATTCCGACGGACAGGCAGCAAAACGGAACAGCCCCGGCCGAAACAGGCATCGTAAAGACCAGTAAATGGAACCCCTCGCGGACAGGAGGATTTCGTGATTCGAACCGCCGCAATGGCTCTCTTCGTGGCCACGTTGGGTGCGGTGGGCGCATCGGCGCAGGCCGCTCCGGCACCCAGGGTCTTCGGAACGGGGAACGTCGCCTCCTACGAGATAACGCCCCTGGACTTTTCTCCGATCAGCTCGTCGGTCGGTTTCCTGTTCCATCCTCTCCCGCCGCCGTTCGGCCTCCAGACCTCCTCGCCGTACGGTTCCTTCTTCGCGTCGCCTGCCCTTCCGGCGGGCGCCCAGCTTCTGAGCATGAACGTCTCGTACTGCAATGGGAATCCACCGGGCGGCGACGACTTTCTGGTCCAACTCGTGGACACGGACGCGGAGAACAACTTCCTCTCGACGCTCGGTTCGATCCTCGCCCAGGCCGGAGACCTGTGCATGCAGAAGTCGTTCGACCTGAGCGGCCTGAACTACACCGTGAACAATGCGTCGCACCGGTTGCTGCTGTTCGTCATCTTCGGGCCCAATCCCACGAATTCGGCCTTTGTCACCATCGGTTCAACCACGCTCTCGTATCGGCTCCAGGTCAGCCCGCCGCCGGACTCGCCGACCTTCAGCGACGTGCCGGCCGCGGATCTGGCGTTTCAATACATCGAGGCTCTCGCCGCCTCGGGCATCTCGGCGGGCTGCGGCGGCGGGAAGTTCTGTCCCGACAGCCCGGTCACGCGACGCCAGATGGCAGTTTTTCTCTCCAAAGCACTGGGCCTTTCCCACAACTTCGGGACGACCAATCCAACGTACTTCACGATTCCCGAATGGGAGTTCCGGCCGCAAGTCAGCAGCCTGGTCTACGCGGACACGGGGCCTCCCCAACGATCCCGATTCGCCTCCGGCGGTTCGATACTGGGTTTCGGGACGGAAATCTCGCTGCCCGCCGGCGCCATCCTCGACGCTCTGGAGTTCCAGTACTGTGACGACGCGGCGGGAGGAAGCCCGTTCCAACTGCTCCTGCAGGATCAGTCCCTGCAGGTGCTCGGCGCCATCACGACGACGCCGGGTCAGGGCTGTGCTTCGACCGCCGAGGACCTGAGCGGCCTCCAATACACCGTCGGGGACTCGAAGCTGTACCTCAGCGTCAACATGGTTCCGCCCGCCGCGGGCGAGCAGCAGCGTTTCCAGGGAGCGACGATCTCGTACCGGCTGCAGGTGAGCCCGCCGCCGGCGACGCCCACCTTCGGGGACGTGCCGACGACGGACGCGGGCTTCCAGTACATCGAGGCTCTCGCCGCCTCGGGCATCACGGGCGGATGCGGCGGTGCAAACTTCTGCCCCGCAAATCCCGTCACGCGGCGCCAGATGGCGGTCTTTCTGGCCAAGAGCCTCGGGCTTTCCTACAACTGAGCGACGGGAGGAGCCATGCGAAACAGAGATCTCCTGGCAATCGGGTTGATCGGCTTCTGCGCCTTCGCAAGGAGCGGCGCGGGGCAGACACCGGCGTCGCCGGGGTCGGCGCCCCAAACCTATGGGACGACGAACATCGTGTACGTCACGGTGCCGGAATGGCAGTTCTCGCCGGCATCCTGGGCCTACGCCTACGCGGACCTCGGGAGTCCGGCCCGACGTTATTCCCTGTCTCCCCTGGACTTCTTCATCGCGTCGCCGACGCTGCCGTCGGGCGCGCTGCTGCAGAGCCTCGAGTTCGATTTCTGCAACCAGCAACAGCCCGGAGGCAGCTCAATCTTGCTCGGGCTCTATGCGATGGACTCGACCAATACCAACGAAACGCTCCTCGCCACGATCACCGGCCCGGCAGACCAGGGATGCACAGCTGCCTCCGTCGACCTGAGCAGCCTGCAGTACACGGTCGACAACCACACTCGCCGCCTGCTCCTTCAGGCGATCTTCGGGGCCAATGCCGACAGCACGACGTCGATCGCGGGAGCCATCGTGGGCTACCGGCTCCAGGTCAGCCCGGCGCCGGCGTCGGCGACTTTCAGCGACGTGCCGGCGACCGACCCGGCGTTCCAGTACATCGAGGCCCTCGCCGACTCGGGCATCACGGGCGGCTGCGGCAACGGTCGGTTCTGCCCCGACAACACCGTCACCCGCCGCCAGATGGCGGTCTTTCTCTCCAAGGCGCTGGGGCTCTATTACCCGTGAGCGGTCCCGGCGAACGGCTCGGCCCGACGAACGCGTTCTGGCGTCCTGAAACATCTTTCGGAGGAAGTCATGACAACGTCCAGCCCCAGGTCGGTTCTCTTCGCTGTGGGTTTCTCCGTTTCGACTCTTGCTCTGGCGCAGTACGCCGGCCCGACGCCGGGCGCCGGCCAGCCACCGGCTCCCGCTCCGACCACAGCGGGACCGTCGAACCCGGGAGCCCGGCGCATCGGCGTCATGACGGGCATGCGCCCAAAGAGCCGACCCCAGGAAGAGCGGTCGGCTCCGCCGCCTGCTGCCGGGCAGCCCGCTGGTGTCGCGCGCCCGGCGAACGTCAACTCGCATGCCCTGGCGCCCGGAGTGGCGGCGCACGCAACCGCACTCACGATGCCTCCATCGTGGGAGCACGTCGAGGGCTGCGCGAAGGACATCAGCATCGCGAGACCCGGCGTCGTGTTCGTTCTCGGCTGCGAGGAGCAGGCCGTCAACGGCGTTTCCGTCGGCCATCCCCTCTTCCGATGGAGCGCAGGAGAGTGGTGGAAGCAGTCGAACGTCACGGGCATCCGCGTCATCGCCCTTGCCGCCAACCTCGACGGGAACACCAATGACTTCATGTACATGGTCATCGACCCCAATGAACACCTGACATTCTTTTGGAGAGTTCCCGAATTTCCGAACGGACCACAGCGCGTGCTCGACGCCGCGACGGGTTACGGCAAGACGTACGTCCTCGGGGCTCCGGGCGCCAGGGGCTACGACGGGCCGCTCTATCGGGCGATGGGGATCATTCAGGACCACGGCGACATGATGGATGGGTCATCGAACTCCGGCGGCCACTACCCGGAGCTCTGCAAGGAGAACATCTCCGGAGTCCGTGTCGCCTCGTCGCCGGCGGGATCGGCCTGGATCCTCAAGCACAGCGGAATGATCACGGAACTCCAGCTGCCGGCATTTCAACAGATGCGCGATCACTGCGGCACGCTCTACAGGCGCAAGGGGTGCGCCAGGGCCGTCGCCGTGGGCGCAGACAACCGCCCCTGGATTCTGGGCTGCGAGGAGCGCCCCGACGGCAACCACGCGGTGCTGCGTTACAACGGAGGCAACAGAAACGGGGAGGGCACCTTCGACGCGATCGACGGTTGGGGAGTCGCGATCGCCGTCGACCCGGCGAACAACCTGCCGTGGATCATTACGAAAGACGGGAGCATCTACCGGTACAAAGGCCGCTCGTAGTCCTGCCGGGACCCGCCTCAGCCTCAACAGAAACAAGGAGGTGTCGAATGAGAGTCGCAAGGGCAGTTCTCATCTCGGTTCTCGTGGTGGGCGCCGCAGCGGGAGTCGCGAACGGGCAGCAACTGCCGCCGCGGACGAATTTCAATGCATATGGAACGGCAGCCGACTCTGCGTATCACCTCGGTGCGTCGGATTTCGTGCCTCGTAATTCGACGCAGGGCGCTTATGCCGAAGTCGGGTCTGGCAACCTCGCGCGTTACACGACTCTGTGCTCCGGCCCCTGCCTCGTGGCCGTCCCTCACCTGCCCGATGGGGCGCTGATCACGGGCATCCTCGGCTACTTCTGCGATTGGAACCCCACGTACGACGCCACGTTGCACGTCGCCAAAACTCTGTACGACGGCACCGGCATCGATTTTCTCGCCTTCGTGACGAGCACCGGTGCGCCGATCGGCTGCGGCGTCTTCAATTTCCTTGACCTGACTTCGTTGAATTTCCAGGTGAACTACCAGAACAACCAGCTCGTTCTCTTTGCGGACAACGTGGTCAACGACGGAACTCTGGCGATTGCCGGTGCGACCATTTTCTACAGGCTGCAGGTCAGCCCGGCGCCGGCGACCCCGTCATTCGGCGACGTTCCCGTGACCGATCCGGCGTTCCAGTTCATCGAGGCCCTGGCCGCGTCCGGCATCACCGTCGGGTGCGGCGGCGGGAACTACTGCCCGGATGCGCCCCTGACGAGGCGGCAGATGGCCGTGTACCTCGCCAAGGCGCTCGGCCTCCAGTGGCAATAGACATGGGCCAGATCCTCTACTGCCCCGACGCCAACGTCACGCGGCGGCAGATGGCGGTCTTCTTCGCCAAGGCCCTTGGCCTGCAGTTTCAGTAGAACCCCCGGCGTAACACCCACGGAACGGGCGAAAGCCCCTGTCCCGAAGAGGCCCCGCTCGGGGCCTCTTTCCTTCTCATTGCGTTGCCGGCGCGGCCTACTTGAGCGACCGGAGGTACGCGATGATCGCCTCGGCATCGGCGCGGTTCATCCGAAACGGCGGCATCGGAGACTGTGGCGGCGCGCCCGTGTGGGCGATGCCTTCTCCGAGCAGGCGGACGATCGCCGCGTCCGAAAAACCAAGCAGACCGCGGAGGTTGGGCGCCTGCACCGCCCACGGCGGTCCGGAAAACGGCGATGCCATGGGGATCCGCGCTCCCGCGAATTCTTCGCTCCTGCGTATCTCTCCCCGGTCATCGCGGGGCGAATGGCACTGCACGCACATCGCGACGTCGTGCGTGAGGTAACGCCCGCGCTCGACGGCCTCGGGGCTCGATTCGGCTGCGGGTGATCCGATGCTCACGGACAACGCCGCCAGCGTCGCCGCCACGAGAAAAACCGGTGCGGATTTCATCTGTCTCCCTCCGCGGTCACGGATGGATTCCGCAACCCTTCAGTCTTCGTCGAGATACTCCTGCGGCACGTCGTCCTCCGGGACCTGGCGGGTGCGCACGCCTCTGCGGCCCGCTGGAGGGGCGTTCTCGACGCCGCTGACGATCCCGGCCTCGAACGCCTGCCCCTCCTCGACCAGCTCTTCGACGCTTTCGGAATCCGCGAGCTCCGCCCTGGACAGCCCTTCCGTGTCGCCGGACTGACCCGCCGCCAACGGACCGAGGCCGCGCGGGTCGAGATCCTCGACGAGCGAGGATTCCGCAGGGCCCCGGGTCGGACGCCGCGGAGCCGGCTTCGTCTTCGCGCTCTTGCGCGCGCGCACGGGTGCGCGCTTCGCTGCCGTCTTCCGGACAGGCCGACGGCGCGCCGTCTTCTTCGCCTTTGCCCCCGGCTTTCGCCGGGCACTCTTACCGCGTCGTGTCGTCACGTTCCGGCTGCTCCCCTTCCTCGCGATCATGCGCCGCTCCTCTCGTCTTTCTTCTTCGGTGTCTTCGTGGGTGCAGGCCGGGCCGGATGCGCCGCGGGGGTGGCGTGCGCGTCCGCCCGCGCCTGGCCGTGCTCCGGGTGGCTGCTGTCGGGCTGGACGCGGATCGGCTCCGGAGCGTGCGGCGTCGGCCGGGCCGCCGGATGCGGCGCCTGAGCCTGCGCGGGTGCTTCACTCGCGGGTCGATCCGTCGGGGACGCGCGGCGCTCGGCCCCGTGCCTGGCCAGCGTGGGAGCGGGACGCGCTGTCGGACGCGGCTGCATGTTCTGCGGGTGCTGCTGCACGGGCGCCGCGGCCGGAGGCCGCTGCCCGGCGTCCGGAACCTGGGTCGCCGGGCGTTGCGGAGCCTGCGTCCGCGCGGCACTCGAGACTTCACGCGGAGTGGCGACCGGCTGTTGCCTCGTTGCGAGCGGCCGGCCGCGATTCGCCGCCACCGGCCCCGGCTTCGGCGCGTTGGAGCCTTCGGTCTTCGGCGCGAGCGTCACACGGCCGGATTCCTCGGCCGCCGGGCGTACCGCGCGGACGGGCTGCATAGGGCGGTTGTCCCGCGCCGAAAGGTTCGAGGCCTCCGCAGCCGTGACGGGCCGTCCACGGTTCTCGCGGATCACGGCCAGCTTCTGGTCGAACCGCGGCGGGGCCGGCGGCGGCGCGGACCGCGTCACGACGGCCCGCTCGGCGACGGCGGCCGGCGGACGAACGGCCGTCGCCTGACGTGTCGCAACGCGAAGCGAGGCGCTGGTGGGCACGATCGGCACCGCGCCCCGGACGGCGGGGGCGCGCTCGACGCGGCTCGCGATCGCCCGATCACGGATGTAGTTGTTGGTGACGACCCGGCTCGAGACGAAGGTTTGCTGGTTCACGACGGTCACGTAAGTCCGATTAATGTATGTCACGTTCGTCACATTCGTCACGTGGACATCGACCGCGGATCGCCCCCACCATGGATGCAGCGGCTCGCGCGGCGCGAGGGGAAACCATCCGACGTAGTCGGGCCCGCCGACGCCGACCGAAACCGAGAAGCGCGGGCCGCCCCGACGAACGCGACGAGCGCCGGGCTATATGCGACGACCGTTGCACGGGGGGCGACGGGGACCCAGTACCAACCGGAGCGCCACGTGACCCACCGCCCGTAGTGGTACGGCGCCCAGCCCCACGGTTCCGTCGAGACCCACGTCCAGCCCCACGGGTCCTGCCAGATCCAGCGCCCGGCCCGGTAGGGCTGCCACCCGACCGCAACCGCGGTCGGCGTCCAGCACCACCCGTACTCGGGAACCTGCCGCCAGCTTCCATTGCGGTCGAGGTCCTCGACCCCCGCGATGTCGGAGGACACGTACTGGTACGAACGGACGCTGGCGTAGCGTGCGTCGCGGTCGGCGACCCAGCGGTCCCAGCCGTCCGGCGCCGCGATTGCGACCATGTCGTAGCGCGGCGGTTCCTGGCCCTCGATGAGAATCGCATTTCCGGCGTCGAGAGGCACCTGGCCGCCGCCGGAGGCGACGATGGCGCGGCCCCGCCGCACCTGGAGACGCGTGCCGCCTCCTCGCGCACGTCGATGCGGTAGTCGCCGGTGCGCTCGAACGTGATGGCGGCGTTGGGCGTGTCGACCTCGAAGACGTCGTCGTCGCCGAGGCGGCGAATCTGGAAGGAGGCCACGCCCGCGGACACCGAGAACTGCTGCGTGTCCTCCGTGAGGTTCAGGGCGGTCAGGTCGGTGGACTTCGCCAGCCGAATCACGTTGCCCCGTGGACTTGGAGCTCCAGACGTCCCCCGGCGGTCCAGACCCGGTCGCCGAGCGTCATCGGCACGTTGCGGTCGGCGGCTTGCCACGCGTCGGAATCGTCCCCGCGGGCAAACGAGACGTCACCTGAAACGTACGCGAGGCGCGCCACCGTCTGGCGAATGTCGTCGCCGTGGGGACCTTCGTCGGGATAACCGTACCCCTCCTGCGCGAGCGCGAAGCCTCCGGCAAGGACGGCCGCGCCCAGCAGGACGAGAAAAGTTCGGGTGAGTTTCATGGAGTTCCTCCTCGCGCGATAGGAGAGTGCAAGGACTGTTCCCGGGTTATCACCGAGATCGACCCAGAATGGCGCCGAGTCGGCGGGAGCGCGGCAGAGCCCACCAGAGGGCCGCGAACACCAGCAGGAGCGCCGCCGCGAGCAGGGCGACCCACTGGCCTCGGAGGATCACGAAGCCGACGAGGTAGAAGTCCAGGCAGATCCCCAGTGCGAGCGGGCCCAGGCTCCACAGCACGAGCCGGCCCGCCAGCGTGACGAACGTCTCGCTCACTTCGTAGGGGCCGGTCTGACGATGGTAGGCCGCGGGCGTCATGATGAGCCCGATCGCCAGCGCGACGAGCCCGATCGCCGCGAGGTGCAGGCGTTGCTGCACCGCGTCCAAGCGTTCGAAGAAGAGCGGGTTCAGGACGGCGATCAGCTGAAAGCCGAACAAGGCCTGGATGCCGGGGAGAACCATCCGGCACTCCTCGAGCAGAAGCAGAGCCGCTTTCTCGAGCGGGAGTCGCTCGACGCGGGGCCGATTGTCACGCGCAGCGGCCGCAGCCCCGGCTTCCGGCATCCTGGCCATGCGCCGCCTACAGCATCTCCTCCCGGGACTGCTTCGCGCGCGCGGCTCCGATCGCCGTCTTCACTTCTTTCTCTTCCTCGGGAGGCGGCAGCACGGACGGCATTCCGAGCGACGCGATCCAGAGCTCGCGACACCAACCGGTCGTGTGGTACAGGTGCTCGTCTTCCTGGTCCTCCACCTCGTCGTGAGCCTCTTTCAAGGCGGCGCCTTTCTTGCCATCGGCGTCATCGGCCACTTCGCCGATCAACTCCCAGTTGAGATGGTCCTTCGTCTCGGCCAGGACGACGCACTCCGCGGCGACCAGCTGCGCGGCGTCCGGATTGCCGGCCTGCTGCGCCATCACCATCGCCTTGACGAGCGATTCGCCGATGTGCCGGACGATGCCGCGGCCGGGCGTCTCTTCCTCGGGATCGAGCCCGAGCTTGTCGAAGACCCCGAGCACGATCTTGACGTGGTTCTGCGTCTGTTCGAGGTACTCCTCCCACTCCTTCTTCAGGTCCGGGTTGACCGCGCACTGAACTGCCCGCTCGTAGACCTGCACCCCGCCGAGCTCCGTCTCCAGGGCCTGGAGCAGGAGCTCCTTGCGTTGATCGTTCTTTACGTCGTCGTCTTTCATGCTTCCGCCTCCTTGTTCCTCAAATTTGGTTACTTACCCAGGCCTGCCTGCGCTTCTTCGGCCATCTTCAGGTGCTCGCGCAGCGTCGGCAGTGTGTCGGCCGCGAATTTCTTGATCGGCGAATCGCCCGATGCGCGGCTGGCCTTCTCGAACGCCGCGATGTCCGCCTTGTGGTCCTTGACCATGTCGTCGATGTAGGCTCGGTCGAACGCCGCACCGGACAGCGCGGCCAGCTTCGTGTAGGCCTGCTTCTCCTTCGCATCGACCTGTTCCGGCAGCGCGATGCCGGCCTGCGACGCGATCCGCTGCAGCTCCACGTTCGCCTTGGAATGATCGTCGACCATCCGTTGGCCGAAGGCCTTCACGGCGGGATTGGTCGCACGCTCGACGGCGAGCCGTCCGAGCTCGACCTCCGACATTCCGCCGTTGGCGGCCTCACGGGCGAAATGCGAAAGTGCCGGCGAGGCTGTTTCGGAGGCCGGCGGCGGCACCTCCTTCTGCATCTGGGCGAAAACGGGCGCGGCCATGCAGAGGCCGAGCAGAGTGAGCGATCGGAATCGGTTCATGATCCATCTCCTTCTCGGCCAATTCAGGCCGGAGCCTTTGCATGAGCAAGCGAGGTGCCAGCCATTGTTCGGGTCCGATCGGGCTGGCACTGAAATCGCAGATCGAAATCGCATGAAACACATGCGCTGGAAGACCAAGTCGTCCTCCCTTGCGACAGGAGCGCTCGCGGGACTGATTGGCGGACTCGTCGGGACGGCCGCGATGAATGGTTACTGGAAGCTGCTCGAGAAAACACTCGGGCACGACCCGCGTCAGCTGCGTACGCGAACGCCCGGGCCCCTCGACGACATCTCACTGGTCGGCGACCCAACCCGCGAGGGCGAGGCCTCGACCGACACGGTCGGCCGGCTCGTCTACGAGGCCTTGACCGGACGCCAGCGCACGGCCGCGACCACGAAGAAGGCGCTCGGAACGGCGGTGCACTGGACCTACGGCGCGCTGCAGGGTGCCCTCTACGGCACGGCGCGGCGTCGCCACCGGGGCATCGATCCGGTCGGCGGGCCTGCGTTTGGAACCGGGCTCTGGGGATTCAGCGAGCTCGTCCTGCCCGCGCTCGGTCTCGGAAAGGGACCCACTGCGTACCCGCCCGAGAACCACGCGGCGACCTGGGGCGCCCATGCCGTGTACGGCCTGACGACGTCCGCCGTCGCCGGCTTGCTCCGCGCCTGGCGCCCGACGGGAAGACCGACGCTGCGCGCGCGCATGGCCCGCTGGATGCGACTCTGAACCCTCCCCGCCTCGTGGAAGCCCCTCAACCGGGCCTGACTGACTGCCGGCCGGCGGATGCCGCGGTGAGATCGGCGATGAGCAGCCCGAACAGTCGGGCGCGCTCCTCGTCGCGAGCGCGCAGGACCGCGGATGGGTGGATGGTCGCGAGGATCCGCGGCGGCAGCGTGGACGGCACGAAGCGTCCCCGCTCCTTCAGCAAGCGGAAGTTCGGTCCGAGTAAGGCGCGGGCAGCGGTCGCCCCGAGGCAGACGAGGACCGCGGGGTTCACCAGAGCCATTTCGCGGTACAGCCAGGGACGGCAGGCTTCGACTTCTCCCTGGTTCGGTGTCTTGTGGATGCGTCGCTTGCCCTCACGCGCGTACTTGAAGTGCTTGACGACGTTGGTGACGTACACGCCCGCACGGTCGATGCCGGCCTGCTCCAGGGCGCGATCGAGCAGCTCTCCGGCCGGACCGACGAACGGCGCGCCTTCCAGATCCTCCGAGTGGCCCGGCTGCTCGCCGACCAGCATCATGTCGGCGCCGCGCGGCCCGAGGCCGAACACGGCTTGGGTCGCGCCCCGGTAGAGCTCGCACCCGCGGCAGTCCTGAACCGCGGCCGAAAGGCGGCGGAGACTTTTCGTGCTCGGGATGTACGGCCCGGCTCCCTCCGGACTCATGCCTTTCGCGTGTCGTGGCCGTCGAGCCGCCCGGGACTCCATCGCGCTCAACCTCCCGCCCGACGAACACGAAACGCAAAATGCGCGGGTTTTTCCCGAGACGCGCGAATCGCGGAGCGCCCGCCGGCGTCTTCCTCGACGGGGTCCGGATCCAGGCGCCCCTCGCAGAGGGCGGCGAGGCGCCGAGCATCCTGCGCCGCCGCCGCTTCGCGGTCGTTGTCGAAGTACACGAACACCGCCGCCCCCCTCCGCGCCCACTCCCGGGCGCGGCTGGCCCACGCTTCGAGTTCACCGGTCGTGTAGCGCCCTTCGTAAATCCGTCGGGACCCATGCAGCCGAACGAACGCGAGCTTGTCGTTCGTCTGCACTCCTGTGGCCGGATGCTCGCCGGCGGTGTCCGCCCACACCAACGCGATCTCGTGCTCGCGCAGCAACTCGGCGGCGTCGGGGGTCATCCAGCTCTGGTGGCGTGGCTCGAGCGCGTATTGGATCCGGGTGTCGCGGCCGTCGGGAGCACGCAAACAGGATCGACCCGCCACCCGGGCATCGTGGCGCCGGGCCAGCTTTTCCGCCGCGCGGACGTCCCGCGGCAGTCGACGAAGGAAATCCGCCGCGACGGCGCGGTCGAACCGGAGCCGGGGAGGCAGCTGCCAGAGCACCGGCCCGAGCTGGGCGCCGAGCCGGAGGATCCCGGACGAATAGAAATTCGCGAGAGCGGCCTCCACACCGCGGAGCTGTTTCATGTGCGTGATGTACCGGCTGCCTTTCAGCGCAAACAGAAACCGGGGCGGAACGACGGCCCGCCAACGGTCGCAAGCGCGCGGGGTCGTGAGGGAGTAAAACGTCGCGTTGACCTCGACCGTCGCAAATCTCGCCGCGAGAAACTCGAGCCAGCGGGACCCGGCCAGGCCGGGCGGATAGAAGTCTCCACGCCAGTGGGGATACACCCATCCGCTCGTCCCGACATGGATCATCCGACGCCTCCGTGATCCCCGAGTGCAATCGGTGTACCCGGATCACGAACGCGGGCGCCGCGCGCGCTCAGTGACGCGCTCACCGCCAGCGCGTCGGTTCGGTGGCAAGGATCCTGCACTCCAGGTTCCCGGGCCAAGCCCGGGAGGTGACCATGCATCAGCGCCGCCTCGCGATCCTCGGAGTCGCTCTCGCGTCCGTTTTCACGGCGCCCGCGTTCGCGCGGACCGGATACCGCGTCGCGCTCGCCAATGGCGTCACCATGGTTGCGTCCGACGAGCCGGTGCGGCGCGGCACGATACTCACGTTCCACCAGGCCACCAGCGGCATGCTGACCGGCATTCCAGCCGAGCAGGTCACCTCCATCGAGCTCGACACGGCGCCCGTGCGCCCCCGGCCCCTCGCCAGAACGACGCTCACGACGAATCCGACTCCGGCCGTCCGTCCTCTGGAGCCCGGCGAGACGCTCGTGATCGGCGCGACCGGGGATGGAGCCCTGCTGCCCCCTGCGGTGCAGCGCAGCGGTGGCGCGGGCAATGGCTCTGTCGCCAGCAACGCGAGCGTCCCGCCAGCCAACGGCAGCGGCAATACGGCCGTCTACGGCGGCGCCAACGTTCCGATTGCCGGCGCCGCCAACACGGCGATGAACGGCCTCGGGCCGAACGGGCTGCCGACGGCGCAGTCCTCGACGGACCTGTCGCAGGCGCTCGCGTCGACCACCGGCGCCAACGGCTTCCCCGCCAACCCGACTTCGTCTCCGACGACGATCGGGCCCAACGGAACGCCCACGCTCTCGCCCGGAATGCCCGGCGCGAACACCGCGATCGGACCCAATGGAACGCCCGTGACGACGGGCACTGCCCAGCCGGTCGTCGGCCCGAACGGAACGCCCGTCGTCGCCCAGCCCGGTGCGTCCAACCCCGTGTCCCCGAACATCGGCCCGAACGCAACGCCAACGCTGGCCCGTCCGGGCGCTCCCGGGGGGACACCACCGCAGATCGGTCCCAGCGGCACGCCGGTTCTCGCGCCTCCGGGCGGACCGGGATCCGCCCAGCCGAACACCGGGCCGAGCGGAACGCCCGACACGGCGGCTTCGAGCCCTCACCCCTAGGTAGGGCGCGCTCGCTTCGCATTCACTGAATCAACTCAGAGCCCTCGAATTCGGCGGCGAGCCGGCGCACCACGTCCCAGTCCACCCGCTCCGATCCGAGCACGCGCGAGAGCGCCCACGCCAGGATCCAGATCGGGTTGCCGGACAGGCACTTCGCGTTCTGCCGCAGAAGCAGGAGCACGGCCCCGTAGACCGCGGCGCAATCGTCGCAGGCCTGGCCCCCGATCCGGGGCCGCCCGTCGCAGACGCACTCCACGAGGGCGACGTCGACGTCCGGCTCAGGCTCGGGTTCGCAGTGCCGCTCGTGCATCTCGCAGAATGCATTTTGCAAGGGCCGTGCCCCCTCCATCGTCTCCGCGGCGTCTTCCGAATCCGACTGCGTGTCCTCGAGGTCCGGACGGGTGCGAGATTCCATGATTGAGTTCCTCCCGGGACAGTGGTCCCGGTCGAAGCCGCGATGCAGAGGCCGTGCCACCCGAGGCAGCCGATCAGCGCCGCGGGCGACGCGAAGCGGGACGAAAGCTCCTTGCGGACGGCCCGATGAACTCGCGCAGGACGAGCGTCGTGTCTCCGACGGTTCTCCGAGCGCTGACGCCGCCCAGGGCGTCCCGGCGCCCGCCCGCAAGCAAGAGGCCGCGCACCGCGACGTGCACTTCCCGGCGCCCGATCGGCTCTCCCCTCCGCGCTCGCCGCAACTCCAGGAAGAACTCGGGCCCCGAGCCGAGCGTGATGGCGCGAGAACTGCGGCGTAAAATCGGCACGGCCAGCGCCTTGCTCCAGCTGCGCGCGTCCTGCTCCAGGCGATCCGTGAACAGGACCAGGCCGTGGAACCCGAGAATCTCGGCGAACTTCATCGGAAGAGACCGCGCCCTTCGCGCCAGAGGGCCTCCAGATCGGCGAAGCAGCCTTCGGCCGAGCGGAGCACCTTGCTCGAGAAACCGCCCGACAGGAGCGCCATGCACGGCAAGCCGATCTGGTGAGCGGCGCCGACGTCGTACGGCGAGTCGCCAACCGCCACCGGCGCCTGGCCGCCGAGACGGAAGCGCGCGATTGCCACGGAGAACACGTCGTCGAACGGCTTCGCCTTCCGCACGTCGTCCGCGCAGGTGAAACCCGTGATCACGTCCGACAGGCGCAGGAGCCGAAGCCCTTTCTGCAGCGTCGAGCGGTTCGCCGAGCTCGCGACGACCACGGGCAGCCGCGCCCGTCGCATCGCGCGGACCGTGCGCGCCGCTCCGGGAAACGGCCGGACCGAGCGGTGAAAACGGCGCAGATAAGACCGCGTCTGCGTTTCCGCGATGGCGTCGCCGAGAAAATGCAGCTCTGTCGGCCGCAGGAAATCCCGCATGAGCTCCCGGCCGCCCTTTCCAATCTCTGCCCGAAGACGGGCGGCCGGCGTGCGGTGGCCGAACTGTTCCAGGGCCTCGCTCCAGGCGCGCGCGTGCGCATCGTTCGAATCGATGAGGCAGCCGTCGAGATCGAGCAGCACAGCGCCGAAGCGGGCCGCCTTCCATTGCTTCACGCCGCAGGCAGCAGCGAAACCCGTGCCACGTCCGGAGGTCGCGGGCGCCGTGCCGCGTCCCGGCATGCCGCTTGCAGTTAGGGGAGGAGCGGACCGCACGGGGACGGCTCGCCCCCGACGGCGGTCGCGCGGGCACGAAGCGCAGGTCATAGGCGTCACGTTCGTCCCCGTCAACGTCGGCATCATCTTCTGAGAAGGGAACCCACAACAGGGAGGACAGGTATGACACCCAGAACCAGGACCCGGACGGCCTTTCTTCAGCTTCTCGGCGCCGCGATCGTCGCGGCGACGCTCACCGCATGCGCTTCCGCGCCGCCGGACGGTGTGGTCTACATCCCGAACGGACCCCCGACGATGCGCACCGAAGTCGCCGTCGTCTCGCCAGGACCGGGCTACGCGTGGGTACCCGGGTACTGGAACTGGGGAGGCTCCGACTACGTATGGGTCGCGGGCACCTGGCAGACTCCGCCGCATCCCAAGGCCGCGTGGGTTGCGCCGCACTGGAAGCACACGAGCCGCGGATGGTACGTCGTCAACGGCCACTGGCGCTGACACTCGCTTCACGTTCGAAGAAATGATGGGAGGCGGATGCAGCCTCCCTTTTCTTTTCTCGGCACAAGAACAATTTCCTGTCATTCCGCGGTTCCGTCATCGCGTGGCACGGAACCTGCTCTCTCAAGGTGTGTCGCGCATCGAAGCGGCATCGGACCGCGAGTAACTAAGGAGGTCATCACATGCGAACCACGTACAAAGCCCTGATCGTCGTCGCCGCGCTCGCCGCGGGACGCGCCTGGGCGCAGGAACCCAGCACCCCCGTCGAAGTCTCGCCGACTCCCGTCGCCGCGCAGCCGGCGTCCGAGGCGCCCCAGGCGGCGCCGGCCGTCTCCAATCCGGAGGCGCTCGCGCCGGCGCAGCTTGCTCCAATTCCGAAGGATGCGGCCCCCGCGACCGAAGTCCAGCCCGCACCGGCTCCGGCACCCGAGGCCGTGAGTGCGCCGCCGGCGCAACAGGCCGCTCCCGTCGCTCCCGCTGCTCCCAGCAAGACCGTGAACAAGGCCGAGAAGCCGCGGAAGCATCGCGAGGCGACCGCTGTCAGGCAGCCTGCGTCCACCGAGCCGGTGCCGCAGGAAGCAAACCCGGCCAGCGCCTCGGCCGCGGGCGTGGCGAGCTCGGATGCCGGCCAGACGCCGCCGTCTGCTGGAACCACTGTTCCCGAGGCGGCAATTCCGCCCGCGCCGGTGGCCGAGCAGCGACCGGTCGTCGTCCCCTCCGAGGCGGCCGAACAGCCCCAGGCCCCGCGCACCAGCTCCACGATGTTGCTGGTCGGAGGCCTTCTGCTCGGAATCGGCGGCATCGTCACCATGCTTACGCGCCGGCACCGCGACGACAGCGTCTCCATCATCGATCACGACCTGCCGACGATCTCCACGCGGCCGCCCGTCGTGAGGCAGCGCTCCCGGACGACGACGGAGAGCCTTTCGTAACAGTGAAGACGCCCCCGCGTCTCGCGCTCACCTTCTCCTGCGCCGGGGTCGATGACCCCGGCGCAGATCTTGGATGAACCGGATTTCCTTGCCGATGCCCGCGGAGAAGAAGCCGCCCCCGCTCCAGAGCTACCGGCAGAAACGCCGGTTCGACGTCACGCCCGAGCCGCGCGGAAAAAAGGCGAAACCGCGCCGCCGCAAGCTCGCGTGGGTCGTCCAGAAACACCGGGCCACGGCGCTCCACTACGACTTTCGCCTGGAGTGGAACGGCGTCATGAAATCGTGGGCGATCCCGAAGGGCCCGTCCCTCGACCCCGCCGTCAAGCGCCTGGCGATGCCCACCGAGGATCATCCCAAGGAGTACAACGCCTTCGAGGGCGTGATCCCCGAAGGGGAGTACGGCGGCGGCACCGTGATGATCTGGGATCGCGGAACGTGGACGCCGGAGGTCGACGGCGTGGATGCGGCCCTGGCGCGCGGCGAGCTGAAGTTCCGCGTCGACGGCGAAAAGCTGCAGGGCTCCTATGTGCTCGTGCGCATCGCGCGCGCCCGCGCGGACGAAAAGAAGACGCCCTGGCTGCTGATTCGCCACCGCGACGCGTCGGCCTCGAAACGCAACATCACGGAAGAGCAGCCGCGGTCGGTGGTCTCCGGACGGCTACTCGTCGAAATCGCCCGCGACGAGGGCGGCAACCTGGGCAAAGCCGCCGAGGGGGATCCGCCGGCCCTGCTGAAGAAGCTCCTCGCCCGGCCCGACCTGATCAAGCCCCCAAAACGCTCGCGCAGGAAGTCCGTCTGGCACTCGAACCGAAAGCTCGCCTGAGGTGGAGGGCCCTCAGGGCGGGTGCCGATCAGCTCGAGCAAGCGCCTCGAATCCCGTGCGGGTCGAGAACACGATGACGAGCGCTGCAAGAACCCGATCCGGGGTCAGGCCGCGGCGGCCGCCGGCAACCCCCGGTCTTCGTCCCGGATGAGGCGCGACAGGCGGCGCTCGTACAGCAACAGCGTCCGGGATGAGGCCCGGACCAGCGCCTCCGCCGAGATCGGATCAGCCAGCAAGCGCCCTTTCCGGTAAGAGGAGAAGACCGCCGGACAGACGTAGGACGCGCGGCAGACTGCCGGCGTGTTGCCGAGCAACTTTGCGGTTTCGCGCATGGCCTCGGCGACGCTGCGCTTCAGGGCCCGCGCCGTCGCCGGCCGGGGATATCCCTGCCGCGCCAGCGCGCAGGCTCCGATGAGCGTGCCGGCCCAGGTCCGAAAATCCTTGGCGGAGATCCGGACACCGGCGATCTCCCGCAGGTACTCGTTCAAGTGGCGCCTCCGTACGCGGACCCAATCTCCTCCGGCATCGCGATAGCGGAACAGCGGAGCACCGGGCCGGGCCAGAAGGGCCGCGACGACCCGCGCAGCGGACGCGTCGTCGATCTCGCGCCGCTGCCTTTTCTTCCCCTTGCCCGGATACGCCAGCGTGATTCGCCCGCCCCGCACGCGGGCGTGGCGATGGCGCAGGGTCGCGAGGCCGTACGTGCCGTTTTCCCGCGTGTAGACGGCGCTGCCCGGCCGGACGAAGCCGCGCAGCAGGATCCGCACCATGGCGGCCAGAACGCGCTCGCGGCCGAGTCCTTCGGCGCGCAGGTCGAGCGCGACGCGCGCGCGGATCTGCGGAAGCGTCTTCAGGAACGCGAGCAGACGTTCGCGCTTGCGTTGCTCGCGCCGGCGCGCATGTCTTTCCGAGTAGAGGTACTGCCAGCGGCCGGCACGATCTTTTCCGATCGCCTGGACCGACGAGAAAGCCGCGGCGTTGATCCAGACGTCGTTCCACGCCGGAGGAACGGCGAGACCGCGGATCCGCTGGCGGTCCTGCCACGACAGCGCCCCACCGCCCGCGGTCCGGTAGCGGAACCCGCGCGCCGGGGAGCCGGATCGCCGGATCCCGCTTGCCTGCATCCGCTGGACGACGGTCATCGCGCGTGCCGCAAGGCTCCGAGCCACCCCTTGCGGCCCCGCCGCGCGTCGGCGGCGAGCAGGAAGTCGGAGATCGCCGCAAGGGCGACGAGCAGAAGGGTCCGGCGGAAGTGATAGCCGATGCGCAGCAGGGCGGCGGTGCCGAGCCCCGCGAGCAGCGCCCGGCCCGCGGCGCGCACTCCCGTTTCGATCCCGTCGCGCTTTTTGCTCACGGCGTCCTCAGTGGGAGAGGGTCGCGTTCAGCGTGCGGAGGTCCTCGGCATGCTCCTCTTCCTTCGCGAGGATCTGCTCCATCAGGCGCCGCGTCGTCGGGTCCTTGGTCCCGAGGTAGCGCACGATCTCGCCGTAGGACTCGATCGCAATGCGCTCGGCCACGAGGTCCTCGCGGATCATGTCGAGCAGAGTCGCGCCCTCGACGTACTCCGAGTGGCTGCGGGTGCGCAGGCCCTGGGGATCGAAGTTCGGATCCCCGCCGAGCTGCGTGATGCGCTGGGCGATCATGTCGGCGTGCGCCTGCTCTTCGCCGGCATGCTCGAGAAACTCGGCCGCCACGGCCTGCGCGTGGATGCCCGAGGCCATGTAGTAGTGCCGCTTGTACCGCAGCACGCACACGATCTCCGTGGCGAGGGCCTCGTTGAGCAGCCGGATCACCGTTTCCAGATCCGCGGCATAGTTTTCCGTCACCGCGCCGTTTTCGATGTGCTGCCTGGCGCGGTCACGCAGGGCCTGGATGTCCGAGATGAAGGGAGAAGTGCCCTCATCCGGGGCTTCCACGCCCACGATCGGCGTCCTCTGTTTCATAGACCACGCTCCTTTTCGCCGTCACCCTCGGATCAGTGCAAGAGTCGGGCCGGGTCAGAAGGCCTGGCCGGTCGAGAACGAGATGAGCCACCCCTTCCTGCCGGTCGGATCGCGCTGAAAGGCATAGGCCGCGTCCAGGCGAAACACGTTCATGACGGGCGCCCAGGACATCGCCAGCCGCAGGCCGATGCCGGCATCCACCTTGATCTCGCCCAGCCGCATCGGATTGGCCGGCGAGCCGACGAGCCCCGCGTCCACGAACGCGGCCAGGCCGGGCGAGATCAGTCCGAACCACTGCCAGCCGCTGAAGACCCGGTGCTCGACGTTCACGATGACGCGGCCGTCGCCTTCGAAGGCCCGCAACTGGTAGCCGCGCAGACCCGCCTGCGCGTCCGCGAAGATCTGCACGTCGGGATCGATGTTCCAGCCCCGCAGGCCCGACACCTGCGCGAGCAGCGTCTGTTTCGGGTTCGACGCGAAGCGGTGGACGTAGAGGAGGTTTGCCGCGACGGTGGCGTTCTCCATCCGCCCGTGATTCAAGCGCGTCTCGAACGCCGCCTTGCTCTGGAGAAACCCGTTTGCCCCGATGCGCGTCCCGGTTCCGATCTCCCCGCCCACGAGCTCGGTCGTCTCGGGCACGCCGAACGCCCTGGGTGAGAGGCCCACGCGCAGCAGGAGACGGGGCCCGACGGTGATGTCCTCGTAGCGCTCGTCGTGATTCACGTAGTTCCACTTCAGGAAATCCGCATGCAGCGTCTCCCACTGGAGGACGACGTAGCGAAAGAGCCGATCCGGAGGGATGAAATCCGCCGCGGCGTCGGACGGGCCGAAGCGGTCCTGGCGAAAGTCGATGCCGAGCGTCAACCGCGAGGCATTCTCGTCGCGCGCCGCCAGGGCGATGCCGTACGACGCGACGAGCCGAAAACGACGCGCGGCGTAGGTCGACTCGACGGCGCCGCCCTCGAGATAGTGGAACTCGTCGCGCTTGAGGTCGGACACGGACACGTCCGCCGCCCAGGGAGCGGCCGTCGAATAGAACGTGCGATCGAGCTCGAACTGCCGGGCGTACCCATCCGAGTTGTTCCCGTACAAGACGTGCGCGGTCGTGTACGGAAGCAGGAAGTTGGGGGTCAGCAGCTCGATCGAGCGATACGTCCGGTCCTGATCCGCGGCGAAGGCGAAACGCAGCTCCGAGGCGGTCCCCAGGAAGTTCTTTTCACCGAGCGCGATCCCCCCGTGGGCGGCGCCGCCGCCGCTGCCCGCCGAAAGGCCGACCTCGACGGTCCAGGCGTCCTGCGTGACCACATCCACGTCGACCACGCCATCCTGCGTCTCGCCGGCCACGACTGACACCGATCGGAAGAGACCGAGCGCCCGCAGGTTGCGCTCGGATTCCGCGAGGCGGTCCGGCTCGTACGGATCGCCCTCATCGAACAGGAGAAAACGGCGAATCGTCGATTCCCGCGTCACCACGTGCAGCGCATTGGCTCCCCGGTAGATGAACCCGCGCGCCGTGTCCTCGGGACCGAATACGTCCGACGACGTCACCCGGATGCGTCCGATGCGGGACGGCTCCTCGGCGCGCGCTCCGGCGCAGGGCAGCAACGTCCACAGGCCGGCGCCGAAGAAGAACAGCGCGCAGGCGCGCATCGCGCGGGGCACCCGGCTCCGATTCCGGTTCCCGCACCGGCCGGGGCGCATCGCGACGCCTCGGATCCACGACCGGCACCTCGCGCCCCGGCTCGTCGATGACCGGAGCCCGCTCCGGCAGGGGGTCGTCGATCGGCCGATCGTTCTCGGTGCGGGCGTCAATCGCGTGCCGCTCCGTGTCCTCTCGGTCGGCGGCCCTCAAAACGAAATCTGCGCAGGGCGCCGCCGCGCCCGGCCGACGCGGTAGTCGCGCTCAGGTCTCACGACGTCGTAACCACAACGCGGGCACCGCGCCCGGTGCGGGATGCGTTCCTCTTCCGAGTGATGACAGCGCGGGCAGCGAAAGAGTTTCTTGTCGTCCATGGCGGCCTCCCCCTCCCGCTGCAGAGCAAACGCCGTGCCCGCGTCCCGAGCGACGTCCGCGCGCGCGCCTGCCGGGCACGCCGCTTGCAATCGCAAGGAGCGATTGCAGACGAAACGAGACGAGGTCAAGGGAAGGAGGAGACCGATGCCTCAGAAGCGCAGCAGCGGTCGCAAGTACGGTCCCAAGGCTCAGAAGAAGGTCGAGCGCGCGATGCACGAGCGCAAGCGTGGCGAGCTCAAGTCCGGGCGCTCGGGCAAGAAAGTGACGAGCCGCAAGCAGGCCATCGCGATCGGTCTGTCCGAAGCCCGCCGGGCTGGCGCCAAGGTTCCGAAGAAGAAACGCGCCTAGTCCCCGGAGCAGAACTCTCCGACGGTCTTGATCAGGTCGTCCGGCCGGAAGGGCTTTTTCAGGACGCCCTGGGCCGCCAGCCGCGCCGCTTTCTCGGGGGCGTTCCCATCGGCCGTGATCACGACGACCGGGATGCCCGCGAGCGCCTCGTCCTCGAGTTGGCGCTTTCTGAATTCCCAGCCGTCCATGACGGGCATGCTGAGGTCGAGGAGGATGACGCAGGGCGCTCCGTCTGCGCCCTTCAATCGCTCGAGGGCTTCCTCGCCGTTGGACGCTCCGACGGCCGGGTGTCCCATGGATTCGAGCAGGCTGCAGATGGCCTCCCGCAAGTCGGGCTCATCGTCGACGACGAGTACGTTCATATTGGACCCTCTTGTGCTCCCGGAAGCTCGACCCGAAAAGTCGATCCTTCCCCCGTTTCACTTTCGACCACGATTCGTCCGTCGTGGCCCTCCACGATCTGGCTCGCGATCCAGAGGCCCAGTCCGAGGCCCCGGTACGCCTTGGCGGACGGCGCCCGCCCGAACCGCTCGAAGATCTGCGACCGATCTTCAGCGGCGATCCCGATTCCCCGGTCTCGCACGAGCAGGACGGCACGATTGCCCTGGCGACTGACGCCGACCTCCACAGGCCGCCCACGTCCGAACTTCACGGCGTTGGCAATCAGATTGGACAGGACCTGGTCGAGGCGCGAGCCATCCCAGGTCCCCACCACAGGTTCTGGAGCGCTCAGGACGAGCTCCGATCCCGAAACCCTCGCCGATTCGCGGAAGCGATCCACGATCTCGGCGGCCAGGCGGTCCAGCGCAACAGGCGCCATTTCGAGAACGAGCTTTCCGGTGTGGATCCGCCCGACCTCCAGCAGGTCTTCGGTCAGTTTCACGAGGCGGTCCACCTGGCGCTGCAGGCTGTGAATCTCCCTTTTCGACGCCTCGTCCAGGTTCCCCGCCAGGCGTCTCTCGAGGTTGTGCAGCGTCAGGCTCAGAGCCCCGAGGGGGGTACGAAACTCATGTCCGGCGACCGAGAGAAACGTATCGCGGACCTTCAGCGCCTCCTGGGCCTGCGCGTAGGCACTCGCCAGGGACTCCTCGCCCTTCCTGCGCGCCGTCACGTCCTGGCCGATGCCGATCATGCGCACCGGATTTCCCTCCGAGTCGACGAACACCTGGCCATGCCCGGCGACCCAATGCGTCGAGCCGTCCGGAAAGGGTACGCGGAATTCGACGTCGTACGTCGACCGTTCCGCGACCGCGCGGCGCACGCCGGAGTCGACCCGCTCGCGATCGTCGGGGTGCACGCAAGCGAGGAACGCCTGATAGGTTCCGCCGAACGTGCCTTGCTCGAGACCGTGGATCTCGGCCAGGTTGTCCGACCACTCGAGCGCTCCGGTCGCGACGTCCCAGCTCCAGGTGCCCATGCGCGCGGCGACCAGGGCCATGGAGAGTTGCCGGCGCGCCTCCAGGGCCGCCTCCTGGGCCTTCCGGCGCTCCGTGACGTCGCGCGTAAAGCACCGCGTGTGCACGAAGCGCCCCTCTTCCCAGCGAACGCTCGAGCTGATCTGCACGTGCCGGATCTCGCCGTTCCGGCAGCGCAGCCGCGCCTCGTATTGCCGCACGCTCTCTCCCGACCGGAGCCGCTTCAGGATGTTGGTGATGACGTCCGGGTCGGCGTGAAAGTCGACGATGTTCCTGCCGACGTATTCTTCGCGCGCGTAACCGAGCATGTTCAATTCTTCCTGGTTCGTCCAGAGGATCGTTCCGGCGGCGTCGACCCAGTGCAAGCCCACCGTTGCGTTCTCGACGAAGTCTGCCAGTTCTTCGCGCTCGCGCAGCAGCGCTGCCTGCGCTGCGTCGCGCTGACCCGCCGCTCGGTTGAGCATCGCGGCGCTCTGCCAGACGAACGCCGTGAGGATTGCGACGATCGCGAGCGCGAACACCGCCGTGCCGAAGCCGAGATCGAAGTAGCCGGCCCTCTGGCCGTACAGGCGCACCGCCCCGAGAAGGAGGGGCACGATCACGACGGCCGGCAGCACCCGTCGCGCGATGATTCCGCCCGGCAAGTCACTGCTCAGCGGCGCCATGATGCCTTCGTCGAATCGAACCGCGAGCAGACCCAGGCCCAGTGCGAAAAGGGTCAGGGCCGTGTGCAGCGCGATGCCGGTATACGCCGCAATCCGGAAGAGCTCCGTCGCTCCGTACGCGTATCCGACGATGGCCAGCAGCGCGATGAATACCACGGCCGCCGCCAGTGCCTGTGCCAGACGCGGTGCGCGGCGAACGTGCAGGAGCAGGAGCGAAATCCCCCCGAGCAGGAAACACGTCGCCGCAGGAGGCCCCATGCGCCCCGGGCTGGCGGTGGCCAGCGCTCCCGGGAGCTCGCGGACGAAGAGTTGATCGATTCCCGCGTTCCAGAGAAAGAGGTGCTCGCACAGCGTGACGCCGCCGATCGTTGCGGCTGCGACCGCGCACGCGATCCCGATGCGCTGCGCCGTGAGATGCGGCGGCCGTCGGACGAGAAGAAGCGACGCGCCCGTCAGGATCAGGCCGAGGGCAGCGTTGAACTTCATGGCGATGCCAAGCGGCTCGAGGATTTCGACCGAGCAGATCCAGCCCGAAAGAACCACCGCGCCCATGCCGACGGCCGCCAGGCCAGCCGCCATCGCGACGAGCAGCCACCGCGACGGCGATCTGCCCCGTCCCGGTGCGGGCGCGATCTCGTGCCGAACAACGGACGTGCTCAAGCGCGTGGAGTATAGCGAGGGCTCAAACGGAGCCATCCGCACGACCGCAGAACCTGCGGACGCAGGACCGCAGGAGAAACGGATCGATGGGCTTGCGGATGAAGTCGGCGACGTCGGTCGCGCCTTCGATGTAGGCGAGGCCGGACAGGAGCACCACCGTCGCGTTGGGCCCCCGGCCAGGGCGCCGGCGGCGCTCGGCAAGAAACTGCCACCCGTCCATCACCGGCATCATGAGGTCGAGCAGGATCAGGCGGGGCGGGACGGCGGCACCTTCGAGGACGTCGAGCGCCTCCCGTCCATTGCCGGCGGAGCGGACCGCAAATCCCTCGGCTTCGAGAAACGACACCAGCCCAGCCCGAGTGTCCGGATCATCCTCCACGACGAGGATCGTGTCGGCTTGCTCATCCATCGGCGGGCTCCTTCGGCTGGGACAGGCCCGCCACCTCCAGAAGCAGCTTTTCGCCGGAGCTCTCGGACTCCTGGCGGCGGTGCCGGCGCAGTTCCAGCTGCGCCACGACCTGGCCGGCGAGGACGCGCAGGGCATCGCGCTGGTCGACGGACAGGTCGCGCGGCGTCCGATCCAGCACGCACAGCGCGCCGATCACCACGCCGTCGGGAGTCCGCAGCGGGGCACCCGCGTAGAAGCGAAGCGCCGGTTCGTTCGCGACGAGGGGGTCGTCGCGAAACCGCTCGTCCGAACGCATGTCGGGAACGACCATCGCCTGGCGGGACAAAATCGCGTTCGCACAAAAGGACGCGCCCCGCGCAAGCTCGCGGGGCAGTCCGCCGGTGCTCGCTTTGGCCCAGAGACGGCCGGCTGTCACGAGCGCCACGAGGGCGAACGGTGTCGCGCAGATCTTCGCCGCGAGCGAGGCCAGCTCGTCGAACGCAGCTTCGGGGCTCGTGTCGAGGACGGCGTAGGCGCGGATCGCCTGCAGCCTCCGGGCCTCCGCCTCGGGAACGGGCGGAGAGGTCCCGATCGCCGCGCCGGGAATGACCGCCACCAGCGCGTCGCGCACCTCCTTCATGCTCGAGAACCTCTCCGACGGCTTCTTGCGCATCGCCCGCTCGACGATCGCGACGAGCTCGGTCGGAAGCTCCGGCGCCACCAGAAGCAGGCCCGCTTCCGGTTCTTCCTTCACGATCATCTCGAGGAGGCGAAAGAGGTTCTCGCTCGCAAAGGCCTTCCGGTAGCTCAGGAGCTCGAACGCGAGGACGCCGAACGAGAAGATGTCGGCCCTCCCATCGATCGGGTCCCCGCACACCTGCTCGGGCGCCATGTAGCCGGAGGAGCCGACGGTGATGCCCGTGCCCGTGACGACGCTCGGCGTGTCCAGCGCCTTGGCGATCCCGAAGTCCATGATCTTGACCATCCGGTTCTCGAGGACGCGGACGTTGGCGGGCTTGACGTCACGATGGACTACGCCGGCGCGGTGTGCGTAGTCGAGACCCACGGACACGCCGACGAGGATCTTGATCTTGTCGGCCAGATCGAGGGGCTCGCGGCGGGCGATCAGGGCCGACAGGTCTTCGCCGCCCAGGAACTCCTGCACCAGGTAGGGCGTCTCCCCTTCCATGCCGCACTCGTAGATGGCCGTGATGTTCGGATGATGCAGCCGGCCGGCGAGCTCGGCCTCCTGAAGGAAGCGCGCCTGGACGTCCCGGCCCGCGTCGCAGACCTTGATCGCCACCGGTCTCTTGATGACCGGGTCCCAGGCTTCGAAAACCGTGCCGAATCCGCCCGAACCGATCCGGTCCACGATCCGATACTTGCCGATCGTGCCGCCCGGCTCGCTCTTGGGCGGATCGGGGGGGTCCGATGGCATCGGTCAGGCGACGGCCGGCCGCGGAGGCTCGGCGGCCTTTTGATGCGCCCGCCAGTGCCGGAAGGCCACCGTCAGGACGGCCAGAACGGGCACGGCGAGAAAGACGCCCGCGACACCGGCGATTTCCCCACCGCACAGGATCGCCAGGATGACGGCCATGGGATGCAACGGGATCTCTCGTCCGACCAGCCGCGGATAGATGAAGTAGTCCTGGGCGATGCGCACGACGAGGACGAACGCGGCCGCCGTCATGGCGCGCGAAAGCGAGTCCAGCCCTCCCACCGCGACCGCGAGCGTGGCGATGATGAGCGGACCCACGAGCGGGAGCAGCTCCAGCAGTCCGGCGGCGATCCCGAGCACGACGCCGTACTGCAGGCCGATCCACAGGAACCCTGCTGTGCACAGGATCGCCACGACCAGGCTCGCCAGAAGCTGCGCGCGGATGTAGGCCGCCAGAGTGCGGTTGACGTCCTCGAAAAAGACGTCGCCTCTCCAGCGCAGCTGCCGCCCGGGGAAGAGCCCGAGGGCCGCGCGCCGCAACAGGTCGGCGTCCCTCAGCAGAAAGAACGCGAAGATCGGCACGAGGATGAGCCACGGAAGGTGCATCAGCCACCCGCCGATCCGCGGCAGGAAGTCCTCCTGGACGTAGTGCGAAATACCTGCCGAGGCCTGGTTGACGATCCCGTCGATGCCGGAGCGCACGTCGCTCGGCAGCATCCGCGTCTGGCCCTTCAACCAGCTCTGCCAGGCGGTTTCGAACCGGATGACGTAGCCCGGCAGCTCCGCGCGGAAGTCGGCGAACTGAGCGGTGAGGACCGGCAGGATCAGAGTCCCGGCCGCCGCCAGCGTGCCGAAGATCGTGAGATAGGCCGCGATGATGGCAAGCGTCACCGGCATCGCCCGCGGCGCGCGAAAGACGGTGACCGGCCGTCTGAAAAAGCTCACGACGGGCGCCACGAGATACGTGAAGAGGACCGAGAGCGCGAGCACGAGCAGGACGCCCTGGATCCGGTGAAGAACCCAGAGCGCTCCCGCGACCACGCAGATGGCCAGCAGGATCTGAACGCTGGTGCGCAGCGCCCCGACCTGCCAGCGCGCCGGGGCCGGAGCGGCGCTCGCGGAGACGGACTTTCTTTCTGCGCTCATGGCGGTCTCCACGGATTGATTGCAGTTTCCGTGCCGTCCCCGGTTCGGGCCCCCTCCGCGACCCTCGCCGTCAGGGAGCGGGAGGTTTGCGGACTCCGATCTGCTGGTCGAACCCCGGCAGGATCGCCTTGATGAAGGCGTTCTCGATGAGCCCGCCGACGATCTGGAGCGTGCTCGACCGGGGACCGCTCACGGGCCCGTGGAGCTCGAAGGCCGTCGCCACCTGTTTGCGCTTCGGATTGGTGAGCAGCTTGGTGACGGCGTCGAGGGCGCTCTCGTAGATCTTGCGCAGAACGCCCTTGCCCGCGTCCTGACGGGAGTCGTACACCTCCACGTTTTGAAAGATCGGCTTCACGCTTCCGTCGACCTCGAGGCCCCGGAGCTGGAGCTGCGCGTAGAGGGAGAAGGTTCCGGCAGCCACGTCGAATTTTCCGTGGGCCCGGAAGAGGTCGTTCATCGTCCGCATGTCGGTCGCTTCGACCGCGAGGTGCACGTCCGCATCCGAGCCGGCGTCGGTCGGCCAGAAGCGCACGCGGGCCCGGGCGCTCCCATTTCCCATGAAGCGGCCGGTGAGGACGGCGACGGCAGGCCGCGCGGACGAGCGGGTCGAGAAGCCGTTCACGTCGAGCTCGGCCGCGTCGACGAAGACGCGGTAGGTGGGCGAATGCGCCTCGTTGCGATAGCCGAGGTCGGCCCCGACGAGCTGTATCCGGTCGAAGACGAGCTCCCACGGCGGGGCCTGCGCCGCCTTGCGCGCCGATTGCCGCACGGCAACGCGCAGCGGATCCTCCGCCCGGGCGGGCGCCCGGCCCACGTAGTCGGCCCGGACACCGCGCAGCAGCACGGAGGGCAGGTGCAGGCGCCTCACGGTCGGGGCGTACTCGACCTGGCCGGCGGCGGACAGGGTTCCATGGCGCGTCTCGACGTTCCAGTGGCTTCCAAGCGGACGCAGATCGTCGAGCGGAATGTCCTTCACCTGAAAATCTCCGAGGACCCCGAAGGAGGGCTCCGCGAGAAAGTCCGCCTTGCCCTTGAGCAACGCCCTTCCCGAGCCGAACACGACGGCCTCGGCCTCGATCGGCGACGGGTACGTCCGATCACGCGAGTGGATGTTGCGGATGTTCGAGGCGCGGACGTTCAGGTGCGTCACGCGCAGCGGCCGGTCGGGCGCCGCGTCCACGTAGACGATCGACGCGTCGTCGATCCGGAGGTGGTTGATCTTGAGCGGGTAGATCGCCTCCAGGGCCTGCTGCCAGCCCCGCTGCCGGACGGGGACCGCGTTGGTGACCTCGCCCTCGAGCTGCGGGAGGTTCATCGACACGCGCGGCTTCTCGATCACGAGGTCGCCCACCAGGCGCAGGAAGAAGAGCTGCCGCCACTCGACGCTCGCACGCAACGAGGGAAGCACGGCCAGGGGCGGATCCGGATGGGCGCTCTGCCGGACCTCCACCCCTTCGAGGGTCAGGGCGCCCCCGATCGGCTGGAGACGGAGCTTGTGAATCCGGACCGTGTAGCCGTGCAGGCCGCGGTTGATCCGCGTCTCCATCGACCGCCGGAGCGGCTCGTTGCCGACGATCCCCGTCATCGCCACTGCGCCGACGAGCAAGGCCGCGATCAGCGCGGCATACTGCCACCGGCGGAGGCGCCCCTTGCGCCGGCGCTTCGGGCGCGGCGGCGCGACTTCCGGGTCGGGGGCGGCCTGCCGGAGCGCACGCGTGAACATAACCGGCCCTTCCGCAAGGCCGATGCCAGCCGTGCCGCAAGCGAGGGACCTCCGCCCCCGAAGGGGCGGGTCCGAGGTTGGCGGGGTGCTGTTGGAGGGATCGGTTCGAGTGTTCCAAAGAACCTTGCCGTTCCTACAAGCAAGCAGCGTGCCACCTGGGGGCCTCACGGTTCATGGCACTGCCATTGCACCGGCGACTGATGGAGGTTCCGATGAAGAGCCAAGCAGCCATCGGCTCGCACCCCATCCACCCGATGCTGGTTCCAATTCCCATCGGGGCGTTCTTCCTTGCGCTCTTCGGCGACGTGATGCGCATGGCGACCCCCGAGGACCGCTTCTGGTACGACTTCTCGTACACATGCATCGGGATCGGCATCGCGTTCGCGGTTCTCGCGGCCGTCGTCGGCGCCATCGACTACATCGGCGTCAAGATGAGCGGCCCCGCGTTCCGCGTGGCGACCGCGCACGCGCTCGTCAACGTCAGCGTCGTCGTCTCCTACATCGTCAGCTTCGTTCTGCGGCGCCACGACGCGGCGCTGTCGGGCAGTCACTCGCCCTCCGCGCTCTTCTTCGCGCTCCTCGGCTTCGCTTTGCTCTGCGTCTCCGGCTGGCTCGGCGGGAAGATCGCCCACGAGCACCGGGTCGGCGTCGTCGAGGCGCCCGCCGCCGCGGCCGAAGCCGGCGCCCGACGGGAGCGCGCCGCGTCCTGACCGTCACCGCCGTTCGGGCCGGCGCACGCCTGGCAGACAACTTGCTACTCCCATTGCGGGCAACGAACGCCCCTCTTTCTTTCTCATCGGGTGCCGCGAGTCCCTCCTTTCGGGGCGCTAGCGGCACCCCCTTTTTTTCTCCGCTCCCGTTCGCCCGGACAAAAAAAGGGCCCCGCGGCGCGGGCCGCAGGGCCTGGCAAAAAGGGGTGGTCTGGATCAGGCGGTGAGTTTCTTCGCCCCGGCGACTGCGAGCAGAAGGAACACGAGAAAGAGAATTCCGAAAATGAGCGCGAACACCTTGGCGATCGCGAAAGACGCGCCCGCGATTCCCGTGAAGCCGAACAACGCGGCCACCAGGCCGATCAGCAAAAACGTGAAAGCGAGTTTCAACATCGGGTTTCACCCCCTCTCGGGGACTTACCTAGCAAATCCGATGCCGCTGGCACCGTGATCTGGCGAAGGAAGGCTTCCAGCGTCTTGCCCGAACCGGTCGGCGCAAAAGCAGCGTGGAGTACCTGGCCGGAATCGGAGGCCAGCCCTCTTTCTGGGCGGCCGTGGGCCCGGGGAAGGACGCGTGGAACCAGTCGCGGACCGCCGGCGCGAATCCGGCGAGCGCCTCTTTCGTCATCCGAGCATCCTATGCACCGGACGCGCTATGGACCGGACGCGCCGTGCCGCACAGGCGGGCTTTCGACAGGAGCAGAGAGAAACGGGCGGCGCCCGAAGGCGGCCGCCCGTTGCAGGATTGGCCCGCGGTTCGCCCTACGGCGTGTGCGTGGGCGTGACCTCGACCGTGCTGGTCGAAGTCGTCGTCGACGTCGAGGCCTCGGGCGTGCCCGACGCATTGGGGGCTTCCCGGGTCGTGGACGTCTCGGTGGTGGTGGTGGCCTCCTTCTGCTGACAGCCCGCCATCAGGGCGGCTCCCAGGAGCAGGACTCCGGCCGGGGCAAGGATCCTCTTCATGATGCCTCCTCAAAAAGACGGCCCGTCGGGCCGCACGAACCCAAGTTGCAACAAGCGTGCCCCGGCACGGCGCCCGCGCGAAGAAAAATCCCCGGCGGGTCCGTGGGAACGCCGCCGGGGATGGAGAAAAGTCGCGGACCTAGCGGTTGCCCGGCTCGTCCGAATTCTCGTCGGCCGGGCCGTGCTTCTTCTGGCTCTCGCCCGACTTCGGATACTGCTCGGACGTACGGCCGCCCTGGCCCTGGCGGGGCTCGGACTTCGAGCCCGGCTCGGCCGGCTGCTGACCCGGCTTGGCCTTTTCATTCTGCTCGGAACGCTTGGAATCTTGCGGGTTCGACATGGAAAACTCCTTTCGTGCAATCACATCGGGGCCGGATTGCCCTTACCCGGAAAAATGCAGGATCCGTGCCGCGCGGACGGCCCGCGCCGATTGGCAGCGCAATTGCTAACTCACGGTATGGAGGTGTTCACCATGAACTGCGCCCACAAGAATTGCCACTGCGACGAGCTCGCCGTCGAGGAAGGCGGGAAGCGCTACTGCAGCGAGCGGTGCGCCGATGCGGAAGCCAACGGCGAGACCGTCGGTGGTTGCGCGTGCGGGCATCCGGACTGCGCCGCGGTTTGAGTGAGGCCGGCGTGAAGGCGATCTGGAACGGGCACATCAGCTTCGGTCTGATCTCGATCCCGATCTCCGTCCACTCCGCCGTGGAATCCTCGGAGCGCGTGTCCTTCCGGCTCCTGCACCGGAAGGACCACGCTCCGATCCACTACAAGAAGTTCTGCAGCAAGGAAGACATCGAAGTTCCGAACGACGAGATCGTGCGCGGATACGAGGTCGAGGACGACGAGTTCGCGGTGGTCGAGAAGCAGGAGCTCGACGAGCTCGAGGACGCGGCGAGCCCCGAGAAGGGCGAGATGGAGGTCCTCCAGTTCGTGGACTTCGCGTCGCTCAATCCGCTCTCGTTCGACAACCCTTACTATGCGGCGCCGCGCAAGGGCGGCGAGAAGGCTTACGGCGTTCTCCGGGACGCGCTCCTGGAGACCCGCCGCGTGGGCATCGTTCGATTCCAGCTGCGCAGCCGGCCCACCCTCGGCGCCCTCCTGCCGGGCCCACATGCGATCGCAATCGAGACGCTGCGGTCCTTCGAGGAGGTTCGCGAGCCCGAGGGCCTGCACATCCCGTCGCCCGCGAAGAAGTCGGCGGAAGTGAAGATGGCGCGGCTCCTGATCGACCAGATGTCGGCCGAGGGCTGGGATCCCGCGGCGCATCCGAATACGTACCGGAAGGCGCTCGAGAAGCTCCTCGTCTCCCGCCGGCGCTTCAGTCTGAAGGAGCCGACCCGGGTCGCGCGCGGGGAGAACGTCGTCGACCTGATGGAAGCGCTGCGCAAGAGCGTCGGGCAGGCCCGCCCCCGCTCCCGGCGGGCGTCGCCGAAGCGATCGGCGGGCGCGGCGTGAACGACCCGATTCCCTTTCCCGTCGCGCCGATGCTCGCCACCCTGGTCGCCGAGCCGTTCCACCGCAGCGGCTGGATCTTCGAGGAGAAATACGACGGCTACCGCATTCTCGCCTGCAAGCGCGGCCGCCGCGTCGAGCTGCGCTCTCGCAACGGCATCGACCGCACCCGCACGTTCTCCGAGATTGCCGACGCTGTCGCGACTCTTCCGGCACGCACGGGCGTCTTCGACGGCGAGGTCGTGGGCTTCGACGAGCACCTCGTCTCCCGATTCCAGCTCATCCGCGGGGGCGGGCCTCTCGTCTACGTCGTGTTCGACAGCCTCTACCTCGACGGGCGCGACCTCCGCGCGCGGCCGCTTTCCGAACGCCGCGCGGCGCTCGAGGCGATCGTCGGCAACACGGACCGCCTGTTCCTTTCGCGCCGCCTCGCGCACAACGGCCTGGGCGCCTACCGCGCGGCGCGCCGCCATGGGTATGAAGGCGTCGTGGCCAAGGACCTCGCGTCCGCCTACGTCTCGGGCCGTTCCGCGAGCTGGCAGAAGGTGAAAGTGCGGCGCGAGGAGGAGTTCGTCGTCGGCGGCTACACGGCTCCGGAAGGAGAGCGGACCGGGTTCGGGTCACTGCTGCTCGGCGCGTACGACGGCTCCCATCTGCGCTTCGTCGGAAAGGTTGGCTCCGGATTCACGGGCCCCGAGCTCTCCCGGCTCTCGCTGCTCCTTTCGAGGCAGAAGCGCGCGCGATCACCCTTCGCGCCGGAACCGCGGCAACCCGGCGTCACCTGGACCAGGCCGAAGTACGTCGCGCAGATCGAGTTCCAGGAATGGACGAACGACCGAAAGCTCCGCCAGCCCGTGTTCCTCGGGCTGCGCGATGACAAGGACCCCTCCGAGTGTCGGCTGCCGGAGACTCAACGTGGCGCCTAGCGTGGCGCTGCCGGTTCGCGTGTCCCACCCGGACAAGATCCTGTGGCCGAAGGAGGGCTATACGAAGCTCGACCTCCTCCACTACTACGACCGTGTCTTCCCGCGCCTCGGGCCGTTCCTCCGGGATCGGCTCCTGAGCCTGGAGCGCTGCCCGGACGGACTCGAGGGCGAGTGTTTCTTTCAGAAGGAGAAGCCTGCCGGAATGCCCGAAGGGACGCCCACCCGCCGCATCCTGCACACGGGCGGATTCACCAACTACGTCGTCGGCGGCCGGAGGGACACGCAGCTCGCCCTGGCAAACCTCGGTTGCATTGCGGTGCACGTGTGGTCGAGCCGCACCGCGTCCCCGCGCAAGCCCGACTGGGTGTGTTTCGATCTCGACCCCGCGTCCGGACGTTTCTCCGACGCCGTGGCCGCCGCCCTCGTCGTCCGCGAGGCGCTGGACGCGCTCAAGCTCGTGTCGTTCCCCAAGACCTCGGGCGGCAGGGGCATCCACGTCTTCGTTCCCATTCGGACGGGCCCCGATGCCGACGTGATTCTCGGCTTCGCCCGGCGTCTCGGCGAGCGACTGTCCGCAGCATACCCGCGGCAGCTGACCATGGAAGCCCGAATCCAGAATCGGGGCGCGCGCGTCTACCTCGACCCGTTCCGAAACGCGTTCGGCCAGACCGTCGTGGCTCCGTTCTCGGTCCGCCGCCGCCCGGGCGCGCCCGTGTCCGCCCCGCTGCGATGGACCGACGTGAAGCCGGGGCTCGATCCGAACGCCTTCACGCTCGCCAGGCCGGAGATGCTGCTGCGGAGGGACCCCTGGGAGGGATTCTTCGCCGCCCGACAGTCGATCGGGCCGGCGCTCAAAGCCGTCGAGCGGCTCTGAGCTCCCTCCGGCGGCACCCTCCTTGCAACACTTTCGGAAGTCGGTCGGCAAGGGGCCGAACCGATCATTCTCGAGGAGGAACCATGAATCGGACACGTTTGGCAGTGGCGGTGCTCGCCGCGAGCGCCCTGGCGGCCGTCGCCCTTGGTCAGAACGCGGACAAGAACTCCGCGGGTCCGACCAGGAACGACTACCGCCTGCGCGTCGTGGAGCCGGCCGAGGGGGGCATGATCACAGGCTCCACGGTGCGCGTGGTGGTCAACACCGAGATCCCGGCCGAGGCGGGCGACACGCGGCGCGACGTCAACTCGATGCCCCGCCCGGACGTCGACGTCTTTCTGGACGGCGACCTGAAGGGCACGATGCGGGACGCCGAAAACGTTCTCGAGATCGAGAGCGTCACCGCGGGCCCGCACAACCTCGTTTTGCTCGCCAAGAATCGGGCCAACGAGATCATCGACCGAAAGGCGATCGGATTCTCGAGCACGACGACGGCCGCGGCTGCGACGAGTTCCGGTGCGACCGATCACGCGGCGCCCTCGAACGACGGCGCCTGGACCCTCGCACAGCCGGCAACGATGGCCAACGACGCGGCCCCGACGCGCGACGTCCAGCCGGCGGCGCCCAAGCCGGCTCCCGTCGTTTCCGAGCGCACCACCTCTTCGTCGCGCGCGGCGACGGCCCCGACGACGATGATCGCGCAGGCTTCGTCGCGCCCGCAGACGCCGCCTCGGACGCTGCCCGAAACGGCGTCGTCGGACCCGGCGCTCATGCTCGCGGGCGCCGGCCTGCTCGTCGCGGGGTTGCTCGCGCGGCGCCGCGTCTAGGCTTCACGGCGATCGCGGAGCGGGGCGCGCCGCGCGTCGGCGTGCCCCGCTCAACTTGAAAGGGGTGAAATCCATGCAGCGCGCGTCCTCCGCCCTGCCTGCCGGGCGACTCGTCGGTTGGGTGCTCGTCGTCGCGGGTGCCGTCGTTCTGGCCGTGCCCGCGCTGCACCTGGTCACGCGCATCCGATCCCAGCACGTGCCCGTGCCGGCGGCTCAACGGCTCCCGGATGCGGCGCGCCCGCGCTCCCTCGCCCCGGGCGAAGTGTGGGGCCGGATGGAGATGCCGAGCGTGGGTCTGAACCTCGTCGTCTACGAGGGTGTGTCGGCCTCCGCACTGCGTCGGGGGCCGGGCCACGTTCCGGGTACCGCTTGCGCGGAGAAGCCAGGTGCATCGGGCAACTGCGTGATCGCCGGCCACCGGGATACGTTCTTCCGGCGCCTGTCCCGGGCGCAGGCGGGGGATCTCGTGCGCCTGTCCGCCGCCGACGGCGCAGTCTCGACCTACCGCCTCGAATCTCACCGCATCGTGAGGCCCGATGAGGTCTCGGTCCTGCTGCCCTCGGAGAGTCGCCGCCTGACGCTCATCACGTGCTACCCGTTCACCTGGATCGGCGCCGCCCCGTACCGCCTGGTGTGGAGCGCCGCACCGGTGGTCGATCGCGGCCGCTAGAAAAGAAAAGGCCCCGGCGAACCGGGGCCCCGTTGTTCCGCGAGGGCGGACGACGTCAGGCGACCCGCCTGCCCTGAATCAGGTTGATGAGCAGGACGACGACGGCGAGTACGAGCAGGATGTGAATGAATCCTCCCATCGTGTAGCTCGTCACCAGACCCAGGACCCAAAGCACGAGGAGAATGACGAAGATGGTCCACAGCATGAGTTGCGCTTCCTTTCCAGGGCCATTCGGGCCCCGTCCTGAAACAAGAGCGAAACTCGTGCCAGAGATCGGCCCGATCAGGCCCGTTTCGCGGAACGCTTCTTCTTCTCGCGGGAAGCTCTTCCGGCCGCGACCGGCGCGGGCGCGGCCGGGACGGCCTCGGGGAGCAGCTGCTCGACGACCTCCGGAAGAATCGTGTCACCTTCCGTCATGACGTAGGCGCGGTGAACGACGTTGCGCAGCTCGCGGACGTTGCCGGGCCAGTTCCAACGCTGCAGGATCTCGAGCGCTCGGGGATCCCAGCGAGACACACCCGCCTTTTCCTGTTCCTCGATCAACTTGCGGAAGTGCTCGGCCAGGAGCGGAATGTCCTCGCGCCGCTCCGCGAGCGCGGGCAGCACGATCGGCAGCACGTTCAGCCGATAATAAAGGTCCTCCCGCAGCTTGCCGTCGCGGATCGCCTCCTGCGGGTCGCGGTTGGTCGCCGACACGAGCCGCACGTCGACGCGGATGTCCTGGGACCCGCCGACACGCCGGAACGTCCTGGCCTCGAGGACCCGGAGCAGCTTGACCTGCAGCTCGGACCCCATCTCGGTGATCTCGTCGAGAAAGAGCGTGCCGCCGTTGGCCTCCTCGAAGTATCCGACGCGGCGCTTGTCCGCGCCGGTGAACGAGCCGCGCTCGTGCCCGAAGAGCTCGCTCTCGATGAGGGTCGGGGAGATCGCGCCGCAGTTGAAGGCGACGAACGGCGTCGTCGCGCGGCGCGACAAACGGTGGATCGTCTTGGCCGCGACCTCCTTGCCCGTGCCGCTCGCGCCCGTGATGAGCACGGGCGCGTTGGAGCGGGCGACGCGCCGCAGCACGTCGAAGATCTTCTGCATCGGCTCCGAGAGACCGATCAGCTCGCCCAGACGGCCGGTCTCGGCGAGTTCCTCGCGCAGCGACTCCACTTCCGATTCGAGCCGCCGGCGCGCCGCCAGGCGCTGGAACACGACCTCGAGTTGCGCGGCGCGCAGCGGTTTCAGCAGGTAGTCGGAGGCGCCGGCACGCAGCGCCTCGACCGCGCTGTCGAGCGACGCCTGTCCCGTGATCACGATCCCGTCGCGCTCGGGATCGGATTCCCGCGCCAGCCGAAACACTTCGATGCCATCGCCGTCGGGCAGGTTCACGTCGACGAGGAGGACTTCGGGCTTGAAATCCTCGATGGCGCGCGCCGCTTCGCCGGCGGTGCCGACGGCGCGCGTCTGACCGCCGAGGTCGCGGATCGCGAGATCGAGCCCCTTGCGGGTCGCGACATCGTCTTCGACGATGAGGACCTTCAATCCCTACTCCTGGCCCGACCGCGCGAGCAGGACATCGCGTCCCCGCTCGAAGAGCGCGAACGCCCTCTCCAGCTCGCGGCGCGCGACGCCGAGAGCCTCGGTGGCGTCCTCGCCCTTTTCCGACAACCGGTGAGCCCGTTCGAGATGGAGGCTCAGGCCCGAGAGGGGCGTGGCGAGTTCGTGAAAGAAACGCTCCAGTGCGGGCCGATCGATCACGGTGACTGCTCCTCTTCGGGCGATGCACCCCACGTGCAGTGAACGACAATTCGGATAGAGATCCTATGCCACAAACACCCGTCGCAGACGGCCCGCCCCGGGGAGGGCCCCCGAAGGGACATCATCGCGCGAGTTCACTGCGTGATCGCACGTGACCCCGCATCGAAAAGCCGGTGTGCAAAGGTCCCGGACCGGGCCCCTCAAAGAAGACGAAGCGAAAAAGGGCCCCCGGAAGTCCGGGGGCCCAAGAATGCTCCGAGGAGCGATCCCTACGACGCCTTGGAAAAGGGTTCGACCGTGGTCGTCTTCTGGCCGTCGGCCGTCTTCCAGGACGTCACCCGGACGCGCTCGCCCACCGTGAAGGACCCCTTCAGCGTCACCTGGCTGTCGAGGTCGTAGCTGTAGTCCTTGTTGTGGGGACCCGTGACCTTGAGGCTCTTGCCCGGCTCGTACGCCTTCACGGTTCCAATGACCACTTCCTTCTTCGTCTTGGTGTCGTCACCTGGACCCTTGTACTTGACCGTCGATTCGGAGTGGACCTTGGGGGCGGCGGCCGCCATCTGCGCGTCGGCCGGAGCCTCCGAGATCACGGCGACGTGCTCGGTGCCGTCGTTCGACTTGTGGTACGAGACCTTTGCCGTCTGTCCGACCACGATCGTGCCGTCGACGCGCGAGGCCGGCTCCAGATCGAACGAGTAGGTCTTGTCCGCGGGGCCGGAGATCTTGATCTTCTTTCCGGGCTCGTATTCCTTGACGATACCCGTGACCGTTTCCCCCCTGGTCTTCACCGTGGGACCGGGGCCCGTCTGCTTCGTCGTGGTTTCCGTGTGCGCCTTGTCCGGCACCTGCGCGGCCGCGTTCCACCCCGCGATGCAGAAAAGAGCGACTGCTGCGCCAGTGATTCGTTTCATGGTTTTCTCCTCCTCAGGGACCCCGAATTGGGCCCCGCCTCCGATATTTCAAGAAGCGTGCCGACTCCTGCCGCCCGACTCCGTGGCGCGCCTCCCGGCGACGACATCGCTCACGAAGCCGGCCGCCGCCGCCACGACCCCAGGGTCGCGAAGGATCCTGTGGTGTCCGAGCCCTCGCGTCGCCACGAGCCGGGCACGCGGCCAGGAAGCCGCGATGGCCCGTCCATCCCGGATCGGCACACGCGGGTCGGCTTCGTCGTGGATGACGAGCAACGGCACATCGGGCCCTTTTCGCGCCACGCTGAACTCTTCGAGGGGGGCGCCGTACTGCGCTTCGAGCCGGCGAGTCATTGCACCGATCGAGGCATTCGTGAGGCGCAGATACCGCGCGAAGCGAAGTGCATACCGCAGCGGATCGGCCGGCGGCGACAGCAGGACGGCCGCCCTCGCCTTCAGACCGCCCCGGAGCGCCAGGCCGCAGGCCGCACCGCCCATCGAATGTCCGACGAGCGCCACGGGGTCCGTCAGCCGCGCTACGAGCCCGATCGTTTCGACGAAATCCGGGAGCGTCGCGAACCTTCCGCCGGACGACCCGTGAGCCGGAGCGTCGAAGGCGGTCACTCCGAAGCCGGCGTTGAGCAGCGGTGCGACGAAGTGCCGGAGCCGCCCTGCGTTGCCGCCCCACCCATGAACGAGGAGCACGCGCGGCCCCCTCCCCCACTGCCAGACCGCAACCTCTCCGCGCCGACCGGCGATCCGTGTCGTCGTCGCGACCTCGAGGGCGCGGTGCTCGCCGCGCGTCCGCGAAAAGCTCGGGGGCCGCTGAAAGACCAGCGCGGCGCAGACGCCCGACGCGCTCGGCGACAGGCGCCCGAGCGCCGCCAGAAACGGCCGGGCGAGACGCACGTGTCGCGTCGCCTCGTTGCGGCGCGCCCCGATCGACCAGGTTTTCGGTGTGATCAGATTCTCGAGCACGCGCCTCCCCCTTGCCAGTTTCGAGCCAACTTTCGAGCCAACACACTGGCACTGGCCGGTGGAACGGCTGTTGCATGGGTGAGCCGAAGGACTCGAATGAGGCCCATGGTCCGAGCCACAGGGGAGGAGCGCGCGAGCCCGTTTTTGTCGTTTCCTGGGCGAATCACCCCTGAAGGAGAACGACGTCAGGGGGTGACGGCGCGCTTCCTCCCCGGGGCCGAAGACCGGTTGCCGGGCCGGAAGCGTTGAGACAGACTGCCGCCAGCGTGGACTTCGATGAGGGGCTCCATCCCGGATTCCGCCGCACAATCGCGGTGGCGGTTCTCGTGGTGCTCGGCGTGGTCGCCTTCGGGTGGCTGGTTCGCGACAGCACGCACAACCTGGTCGAGGAGGCGCAGTCGGTCGAGCACACGTGGGCCGTGATCGGCGAGATCGAGTCCACGCTCTCGACCCTCAAGGACGCGGAGACCGGGCAACGAGGTTACCTGCTGACGGGGATGACTTCGTTCCTCGCGCCGTACCAGGCGGCGATCGAGGCCACTCCGGCGCACTTGTCGCGGTTGCGCGCAATGACGGCGGACAACCCCGCCCAGATCGCCCGCTTGCACGAAGTCGATGACCTGGTCGAGGCGAAGCTCGCCGAGATCGCCGCCACGATCCGGATGCACGATGCGGGCGACCCCTCGGGCGCCCTCCGCACGGTCGAAGCCGGATTCGGCAACCAGACCATGGAGCGCATTCGCGAGACCGCGACGTCGATGCGCGCCCAGGAAGCCCACCTGCTCGCCCAGCGCTCGCTCCGCGCCCGTCAGGCCGCGGCCCGGCTGTCGGCGGGCACCCTCATCGGCGGACTCGCGGTTCTCGCTCTGCTCGGCGGTCTCTTCGGGGTGGCGCGCCGGGATCTGCTCGGCCGCGAGCGCGCCGAGGCCGCCGCCAGAGAGAGCCAGGGGCAACTGAGCACGACCCTGCGCAGCATCGGCGACGCGGTCCTCGCCAGCGATAGCCAGGGTTGCGTCACCTTTCTCAATCCCGTCGCCGAGCGGCTCACGGGCTGGTCCACGGACGAAGCCCTCGGGCAGCCTGTGGAGGACGTCTTTCGCATCATCAACGAGGCCAGCCGCGCCGACGTCGAGAGCCCCGTGCGGCGCGTGCTGCGGGACGGCCTCGTCGTCGGACTCGCCAACCACACACTGCTGCTCGCGCGGGACGGGCGCGAGGTCCCGATCGCCGACAGCGGCGCACCCATCCACGACGCGGACGGCGCGACCGCCGGCGTGGTCCTCGTCTTCCGCGACATCGCCGAGGAGCGTGACGCCGATCGCGCCAACCAGAGGCTCGCGGCGATCGTTTCGTCGGCCGATTTCGCCATGGTCGTGGAGTCGGTGAACAACGTCATCACCGATTGGAACCCCGGCGCCGAGTCCCTCTTCGGCTTTTCGGCCGCCGAGATGGTCGGCCGGACGATGGCGTCCCTCGCCCCGCCCGGCGCTCCCGATCCGTCCCCGGCCCTGACCGCCGAGCTCATCGCCGGGCGCCGCGTCGCCGAATTCGACGCTCTGAGCGCCACGAAAGACGGCCGGCGGCTCGACATCGTCGTGACGCTCTCTCCCATCCGGGACGAGGACGGAACGGTCATCGGCATCTCCCGGCTGATCCGCGACGTGACCGAGCGCCGCCGGCAGAGCCGGGAGATCCTCGAGGCGCGGCGGCGGGCCGAGGAGGCGAGCGCCGCGAAGGATCGTTTCCTGGCGACGCTCTCACACGAGCTGCGGACGCCCCTGACGCCCGTCATGGCGTCGGTGCACCGTCTCGAGCGGCGCCCCGATCTCGGGGCCGGCATGGCCGAATCTCTCGCGATGATCCGGCGCAACGTGGAGCTGGAGGCCCGCCTGATCGACGATCTCCTCGATCTGACCCGCATCACGCGCGGGAAAGTCTCGCTCGACCGCGCTCCCCTCGACCTGCACGCGGTGCTGTCGAGCGTCGTCCAGAGCGCGCGCAGCGAGTTCCTCCAGAAGGGCGTCTCGCTCTCGACGGACCTCGCCGCGGCCGATCACAACAGCTTCGGCGACGGCGGGCGGCTGCAGCAGGTCTTCTGGAACATCTTGAAGAACGCCGCGAAGTTCACGCCCCAGGGCGGGCGCGTGACGGTGCGGTCCGAGAATCCGGCGTCCGGCCGCATCCGGGTCGCCGTCACCGACACGGGCCGCGGCATCCGGCCCGATTCCCTCTCGAGGATCTTCGAGGCGTTCGACCAGGGCGACGTCACCGCCGTGCGCCGGGCGGAAGGGCTCGGGCTCGGCCTTGCGATCGCGCGGAGCCTCGTCGAGATGCACGGCGGCACGATATCCGCCGCGAGCGCGGGCGAAGGCATGGGCGCGACGTTCGCTATCGAGCTCGACACGACGCGCGAGCGGCCGGCCGTTCTGCCGCCCGCGCCCCTGCCCGAGGACCGCGCCGCCGCCCGGCGGCGCACATCCATCCTCGTCGTCGAAGACGACGCGGATACGGCCGAGGGCCTCCAGCTCCTGCTTTCGGAAGCGGGCTTCCAGGTGCGCGTCGCGGGGGGGCTCGGCGAGGCGAACCGACTCTTCCGAGAGCGGCCCGCCGACATCCTCGTTACCGACGTCGGGCTTCCGGACGGGAGCGGCCTCGACCTGCTCGGCGCGCTGCGCCAGATGCGCCCGGACCTCGGCGCCATCGTCTTGAGCGGCTACGGGATGGAGGAAGACATCGCCCGCAGCCATGCGCTCGGCTTCGCCGAGCACTTCGTCAAGCCGCTCAACCTGAATCGTGTCATCGCCGCGCTCGACGCCCTCGGCGCCCGGACGGGCGGAGACTGAGGGGCCGGTTCACCCCTCGTTCTCGGCAGCCGCGAGAGCGGCCGATCGCGTGGCTGCCACCGCGCCACCGCGCCGGAAGCCCAGGCGGAAGGCCTCGGAGAGCGCGACGTCGCCGGAGCGGCGACGGAGGACCGACATCACGTCGGCATAGGCCTTGCCTTCCATGCCCGGCTGGAGCGCGGCGAGAAAGCCGCGCCGATAGGCAGTCTCGGTCTGCTCGGAGGAGTCGGTCGCGGCGAGCTCCGCATGGGGATCCCGGATGCCCACCCACCACTTTTCCCGCGCAACGTCCAGGCTCTCCGCGCCGGACGCATCGAGAAGCTGCCGCACGGCACGCTCCTCTTCCCGCGACTCCACCCTCGCGAACAACACTCCCTTGCCGCGCACCAGGGCGTCCTCGTAGAGGTAGGCCTCGTCGCGGGGCAATCCCCGGCGCGACTGCTCTTCCAGGGCGTTGCCCGCCGCAACCCCGCCCGCCGCCCCCAGCATGCCGAGCAGGGCGGCCGCCGCGAGGCCGATCGCGGTCACCGCCCCCACGCCCGGGATCAGGAGGCTCGCCGTCACCGCGCCCAAACCGAATCCGGCCGAGGCGCCGGTGGCCGCGCCCACGACGCCGCCCAGCGCCTGGCCGACGCCTGGCTGCTCGGCACCGTCGGTGGGCAGCGACTGTTCCATCGCCATTTCGCCGGGAAGCAACAGCTCGACGCGATCGCCGAGGCCGAGCGCGTGGATCCTGCGCGCCGCCTGCTCCGCCTCCGCCCGGCTCGGGTAGATGCCGACCACTGGTTCCATCGCGGACCTCCTCGACTCTCGTTTCAGCAAAGTTCGCGCCATTGCGAGGTCGGCACGATTCCTGCTCACTTCGAGGACAGGAGGATTTCGAATGTCGACCTACACCCTTCCGGATCTCGAATACGACTACGGGGCGCTCGAGCCGCACATCTCGGGCAAGATCATGGAACTGCACCACGACAAGCACCATGCCGCCTACGTGAAAGGCGCCAACACGGCGCTCGAGAAGCTCGAGGAGGCCCGCCACGGCGAGGACTTCACGCGCCTGGGCGCGCTCGAGAGGGCGCTCGCCTTCAACCTCTCGGGCCACGTGCTGCACTCGGTCTTCTGGCGCAACCTCGGACCGAAGACGGGCGGTCGCCCCTCCGGCGAGCTCGCCGCGGCGATCAACGAGAACTTCGGCACCTTCGACAAGTTCAAGAAGCAGCTCACCGAAGTCGCCGGCACCATCATGGGCTCAGGCTGGGCGGCGCTCGTGTGGGAGCCTGTCGGAGCCCGATTGCTCACCACGCAGATCTACGATCACCAATCCAACCTGAGCCAGGCGGGAGTGCCGCTGCTCGTCCTCGACGCGTGGGAGCACGCGTTCTACCTCCAGTACCAGAACCGCAAGGCGGAGTTCTTCGACGCGGTATGGAACGTCTGGAACTGGAAGGACGTGCAGGGACGGTTCGAGGCGGCGCAGATGCTGGACGTCGCGATCCAGGGCGCGGCAAAGTAGATCGGGCTTCGGGGAGGCGGGGCGCCGGGCGAGCGCCCGGGCCGCTACGGGACGGCGGACCGCGTTTCGATCGCGTCGATCGCGCGGCAGAGGCGTACGCGTGCCCAGCGCGGGAAGAACTCCCGCGCGAGCGCGAGACCGCGACGCAAGCCCGGGCTTTCGATCGCCCCCGCCAGCCGCCGATGACGCAGCCAGGGGGAAATCCGGTGAAACGGAACCTCGTAGACACCCGGAACGAAGCCGATGCGCTCACGCCAGCCCGAGCTCCTGAGAAGCGGGGCGAGCAGGAAACCGGGCGGTGTGCTCGCCTCCATGGGAACCAGCTCATCGGCCTCGTATCCGAACTCCCGCCGCAACTGCTCGAGGGCCCGCTCCGGGGGAGCTCCTCGGCCCCGCCCCGGCGCTCCGAGGACGACGGAAGGCAGGCCGATCACCGAACGCACACCGACGAGGACGTCCAGGCCGTCGGCGACGGGGTCCTCCACGACCGGGACGTAGCCGTCGCCCGTAATTCCCACGATCAGGGTCCTTCTCCGCGGCAGGCCGCTCAGACCGGGTTCCGCAATCATCCGCAGGGACCGCGCCTGGCTCTTCACGTCGGAATGCCTCCCTATCGAAGACGTACCGGAGCAAGGCCCCTGCCAACGGACGGACCGGACCGGCATTGGCGTCCGGCCCCGGCCGAGGTAGGCTGCAGCCCGAGGTGACCCGATGAACTCCCGGAGTCGAGGCCCGGCAGGAACAGAGCCATGCTCGAGAGATTGAAGGATCTCCCACACGGAATCGACGGCGTGAGGGCCGTCGGAAGGGTCTCGAAGGAAGACTACGAGGAGGTCTTCGAGCCGCTTCTCGACGAGGCACGGCGGGAGGGACGCCACGTTCGAGTCCTCTATCTTTTAGGCCCGGACTTCGAGAGCTTCACGCCGGGCGCCGCGTGGCAGGACGCGAAGATCGGCCTCGGCTCCCTGCGGCTCTTCGAGGGCTGCGCGATCGTGAGCGACGTCGGGTGGATCCGTGAATCCGCACGGCTGGTGGGGTTTCTGATGCCATGTCCGGTGAAGGTCTTCGGCAACCAGGAACGCGCGCAAGCCGTCGAATGGCTGCAATCGCTGCCCGAAGGCGCCGGCGTTTCCCACCGCCTGCTTCCCGAGCGCGGGGTGATCGTGGTCGAAGTCAAGGAGGCCCTGCGGGCGCAGGACTTCGACGCCCTGGCCGCCACGGCGGATTCGTGGATCGAGGCGCACGGCGAGCTGAACGGCATCGCCATTCACGCTCGCGAGTTCCCGGGCTGGGAGAATCTCGGCAGCTTCCTGCGACACGTGCGGTTCATCCGCAACCACCATCAGAAGGTGAAGAGAATCGCGCTGGCGGTCGACGGAAAGCTCGCGAGCCTCGCACCCCGGATCGGCGAGCACTTCGTGAAGGCCGAGGTGAAGAGCTTCGGATATGACGATCTCGAGTCCGCAATCTCCTGGGCCAGCGGCGCCCGGGCTCCCGCATGAGGCCGCGGGAACCACCGATGGAGGCTCTTTGACAGCCTCTCGAGCGCGACGGCGCGACGGCGGCGGCCGTGCGGGGTACGCCGGTATCCCGCCCAGAATGCCTCGGATAAGATCCCGTCCGGAATGAGTTCAGAGCCCGGGGCCAGCGGAACAGTTTCGCGTTGAGCAGCATGCTCCCGCTCCGGCAGCTCGAAGGGGGCAGGACCGCCCGCGCCCTCTTTCCGCCGACGTACCGCCTGCTCTTCTACTGTTTCCTGATCGGCCTGCTCGGCGCGGCGGCGGCGCTCGCCTTCGACGCCGCGGTCAATCTTGCGCAGTCGCTCATGCTGGACCGTCTGGGCGGATTCATCCCGCCGAGCCCCGGCATCGTCTACACGGCTCCGTATGTGCATTCCTGGACGATTCACTGGTGGATCCCCCTCTCCACGACGCTCGGCGGCCTCTTGTCCGGAGTCCTCGTCTACAGCCTGGCGCCCGAGGCGGAGGGACACGGCACCGACGCCGCGGTCGACACCTACCACCAGAAGGGCGCGGAGGTTCGTCCGCGGATCCCCTTCATCAAGGGCGTCGCCTCGGCGCTGACGATCGGCTCGGGTGGCGTCGCCGGCCGCGAGGGCCCGACCGCCCAGATCGCCGTGGGCTTGGGAGCGATCCTCTCGAAGTTTCTGGGCCTGCGCGGCCAGGAGCGCCGGATCCTGCTGCTGGCATCCATGTCGGCCGGCCTCGCCGCGGTGTTTCGCGCCCCGCTCGGCATGGCCATCTTTTCCGTCGAGATCCTCTACTCCGGGATGGTTTTCGAATCCGAGGCGCTGATCTACACCGTCATCTCCGCAGTGACCGCCTACGCCATCCATGGATTCTTCGTGGGGTGGTCGCCGATCTTCGTCATTCCCACGGGCATGACCTTCCACAGTCCCCTGGCGCTCCTCGGCTTCGGCATCCTCGGCGTCCTCGCCGGCGTGATGGGCGCGATCCTTCCCTCCCTCTTCTACGGCGTCCGCGACCTGTTCCACCGCATTCCGATCCCGCGGCACGTCAAGCCGGCCATCGGCGGTCTGATCGTCGGCCTGGTGGGAATGGCGATCCCGGAGATGCTGGGCACCGGCTACGGATGGGTGGAGCTGGCCATCGCCGGAAAGCTCTCGATCGTGATGCTCGCCGTCATCCTGCTGCTCAAGGCGCCGGCGATGAGCCTGACCATCGGTTCCGGAGGATCGGGCGGCGTCTTCGCGCCGACCGTGACGATGGGAGCCCTGCTCGGCGGGATCGTCGGCCTCTCGCTGGCCGCGTTCTCACCGACGCTGGGCGTCGTTCCCGCCGCGTTCGTCGTGGTCGGCATGGCGGCCATTTTTTCGGGGGCCGCGCGCACTCCCATCTCGACGCTCATCATGGTGGCCGAGATGACCGGGGGGTACGGCCTGATCGTTCCCGCGATGCTCGCCAACATCTCGTCCTTCATCGTGCAGCGCTCGCTGACGCACGGCCGGCGCTACCCGACGCTGTACGAGGCGCAGGTGCCGACCCGGGAGGACTCGCCGGCCCACCAGGGCGTCTTCGTCCGCCGCGCTCTCGAGATGATCGAGGGCGGGAAGGTGGATACGACCGAGCTGACGCTGCCGCGGCTCGTCACACTCCTGAAGTTCGGCAACCCCATCCAGGTGACCGACGGGGCCGGCATCCTCGTCGCCGTGCGGATCGCCAAGGGCTCGCCCCTCGAGGGAAAGACCATCGCGGAAGCGTTCGGCCCGCTCGCCGGAACGATCGCGGTCGCGATCCTCCACGGCCAGGAGATGATCGTCCCGACCGGCGCGACACAGCTTTCCGCCGCTGACCAGATCATCGCGATGGCAACCGCCGAGACCTACGTGAAACTGCGCGAGCTGGCGGGCGAGGCCGTCGCTTGAGCGTTGCTGACCCGCGAGGTTGCATGCCGGTCACGCGATGACGTTCTCCGACAAGATCGTTCTCGTCGCGGGCGGCACGGGCGGCCTCGGGCGCGCGGTGGCGCTCGCCTTCCTCGAGCAAGGCGCGACCGTGGCCGTCACGTTTCGCAACACGGCGGAGCTCGATGCGCTGAAAGCGGATGCCCGCGCCAACGCCCGGCGGCTCTCGGGCCACTCGACCGATGTCACCGACGAGACTGCCGTCCGCGCCCTCGTGGACGAGCTCGTCCGGCGGCTTGGGCGGCTCGATGCCCTCGTGAACGCGGTCGGCGGTTATGCGGGAGGCGCGAAACTCTGGGAAATGCACGCGAAGACGCTCGACCAGATGCTGCTTCTGAACCTGCGCTCGGGCTACGTCCTCGCGCGCGCCGCGGTGCCCGTCATGCTGAAGCAGGGGCAGGGGGCCATCGTCAACGTCGCATCGCGCTCGGCGCTCGTCCACGGCCCGGGTGAGAGCGCGTACGCCGTCTCCAAGGCCGCGGCGGTTGCGCTGATCGATTCACTGGCCGCGGACCTGAAGGGCACGGGCGTTCGCGCGAACTCGATCCTGCCGAGCATCATCGACACGGAAGCCAACCGCAAGGCCATGCCGAAGGCCGACTTCTCGAAGTGGCCCAAGCCTGAGGAGATCGCCCGCGTCGTCGTCTTTCTCTGCGGCGAGGATGCGAAGCTCATCCACGGCGCGGCCATCCCGGTCTACGGGCAGACGTAGACCGGAGGCCTCAGGCCCCTGCCCCGGGAGGGTGACCCGCGATGTACTCGCGCGCGAACTTGAGCAGCCCCTGGCTCGTCAATCCGTTCTGCACGGCTTCCTTCTCGGCTGCCTCGACGCTCCACCCGTCGACGAGCGCCCGCCGCAGCATCCAGAGGACCGCGGAGCGGTTGGCCGTCGTGCAGTGGATGAAGACCGGGTAGATCCCGGCGTCGTCGGTCACGCGGAAAAACTCCTTCACCTGTGCGTCCGTCGGTCCTGTCTTCGGGACCGGAAGCGCGATGTACGCCAGCCCGGCGTCCTTCACCGCTTCGGCTTCCGGCCGCGCATCGGCCTCGGATTCGTCGCGCAGATCGATGATCGTGTGAAATCCCTCCTGCGCGAGCGCCACCACCTGGGAGGGAGTCGGCTGGCCGCCGAACGCGACCCGATCGGTGACGCGGTGGTAGTACTCGATCTCCTCGACCCCGGCCACGCCGCCGGCCGCGATGAGCGGCGCGAGGGCGAGCGCGGCCGCCAGGATGGCCCGTCTCGTCCCGCGGCTTCGCATCTCAGTTCCGCTCGCCCCGCGCCGGGATCTGCCGGCGGCGCGTCGAGTCGCCCGGCGCACGCGGGTGAGCCTTGACCTCGCCGCGGCGCTTGCGCTCGTAGTCTTCGAGCCTGCGGCGCGCGGCGTCGAAGGCCTCTCGGATCGCGACGTTGACGTCCGCTTCCTCGGGCTGCGAGTCGATGTCGATCTCGTCTCCCGGCACCGTCAGGCGGATACGGATGCCGTAGAGATCGCCCTTGCGGTGATGGCGGTGCGGTGTCGCGACCCACACGTCGCACTTCACGATGTCCGCGCAGAAGCGCGAGAGATGCTCGACCCGTTCGCGAACCCTGGCCTCGATCGCTTCGGAGCCCGACGTGTCGAGAAAGTGAATCTGCAGAGGCTCCATGTATCCCTCCTATTGCAGCGAGGCGAAATCCTTGAGGCGAACCGGAAGGCGCCGCTGACCCCACTGCCCGGGCCGCTCCTCGAAGACTCCTGCGCACGGCTCGCCGCAGCTGCCGCAGGCGCCGTTCTCGAGAGCCCAGTGCGTCAGCGTGTACCCGTCGCGGCCGATGAGCTCGGCGGCGCAGCGGTGGCAGAATGTGCTGCCTCCCTCGGGATGGTCGATGTTTCCCGTGTAGGCGTAGCGCACGCCGGCCTTCAGCGCGATCTCGCGCGCGTGCACGAGCGTGGCGGGCGGCGTCGGCCGGACGTCGAGCATCTTCCAGTCGGGGTGGAAGGCGGTGAAATGCATCGGCACGTCGGGGCCGAGGTGTTCGACGACCCACCGCGACATGGCGCCGATCTCCTCGTCCGAGTCGTTCTTGCCGGGGATCACGAGATTGGTGATCTCGAGCCAGACCTTCGTCTGCTTCTTCAGGTACACGAGCGTGTCGAGCACCGGCTGGAGATGGCCGTTCGTGACCTCCCAGTAAAACTTCTCGGTGAAGGCCTTCAGGTCCACGTTGGCGGCGTCGATGTGCTCGTAGAGATCCTTGCGCGGCTCCTCGCAGATGTAGCCCGCGGTGACGGCGACCGCGCGAATGCCGACCGCGCGGCAGGCTTTCGCGACGTCGATCGCGTACTCGAGAAAAATCGTCGGATCGTTGTACGTGAAGGCGACGCTCCTGCAGCCGAGCGACTTCGCCGCGCGCGCGATCAGATCGGGCGAGGCTTCGTCGGAGAGCTTCGCGATCTCGCGCGACTTGCTGATGTCCCAGTTCTGGCAGAACTTGCAGGACAGGTTGCAGCCCTCCGTGCCGAAGGAGAGCACCGACGATCCCGGCAGAAAATGACTGAGCGGCTTCTTCTCGATCGGATCCACACAGAATCCGCTCGAGCGGCCGTACGTCTTCAGCACGACTTCGCCGCCCTCCCGGGCGCGCACGAAGCAGAGTCCCTGTTGTCCTTCCCGCAGCGTGCAGTACCGCGGGCAGACGTCGCACTGGACCCGGTCGTCCGCGAGGCGGTGCCAGTACTTGGTGGAAACGGTGGGGCCGAGGCGCGCCATGATTTTTCCGTCTTTCCAATTCCATCCTCCCCCGCCGTGCCCGCAGGGGAATGATCCGATTACATCACTTTCGCCTCGGCTGACACCGCGGGCACGCAAACATGCGCCGCGCCGAAAGCGGGAACTCGTGGATGGGCGCGCCGCAGCGCCGGCAGGCTTCCTGCTGGTAGACGTAGAACCCGTCGTCGGGTCCCCGGCCGGCGAGCGGATGCGCCGGCTCGGCCCGGTTCACCGTGCGCGTCTCGACCTGGTTGACGCCGCGCCGCATGAGCCTGCGGATCGTCCGCCACAGGGTCTCCCACTCTTCCGTGGTCAGGCTGCCCGAAGGCCGCAGCGGATGAATGCCGGCGAGAAACAGGGCTTCGTTGCGGTAGATGTTTCCGACCCCCGCGAGCACGCGCTGGTCGAGCAGCGCGTCGCCGGTGGCGCGGCGCGGGCGCCTGCGCAGTTCTTCCAACGCGCGCTCCGGCTCGAAATCCGCGCGCAGCGGATCGGTGCCCAGCCGCGCGAGCAGCGCCCGGCGCGCAAACTCCGGGATCACCTCGCACGTCGGAGGGCCGATCAGGTCCAGGGCGAGTCCCGCCGTCGCGAGGCGCATGCGCACCGTCGGACGCGGCGTCGGAATTTCGTTGCGATACCGGTAGAACCAGCCCGCCATGCCCAGGTGCACGTGCACGACCAGGCCGCCGCTCCAGTGATGGAAGAGGTGCTTGCCGTAGGCGTCGGCGCGCAGGAATCGCCGGCCGTCGAGGCGCCTGGCCTCTTTCGCGAACCGGCCCTGCGGCGAGCTTACCGCGATGCGGCGGCCGGCGAAGTCGCGCGTATGAATCCGCGCGAGGCGGTGGATCGTGTTTCCTTCGGGCATCTGCTCCAGGACTCTACGCCCAGGTCGCCAACGCGACCCAGTATCCCTGAATCCGCCGCGCCCGAGCCGGTCTCATGACCGGATGACGAGCGGCGCGCCCCGGCTCCGCGTCGTGACGACGACGGGGGCCTCTGCTAGGGCGCGGCCACCGGCGCGCTCGTCCGGCTTGGCAGGAATTTCCGGCCGATCTTGGCGACGACGCCCGCATTGCGGTCCGCGACCTCCGAGATCTTGTACTCGACCGTCGCACCGAGGAGGATCGCCGCCTCCGGCCCCGTCAGCCCGTAATCCTGCTCGAGCCACGACGCGAGCCCCGAAGTCGCCTCGCGAAACGCCTCGTCGAGCGAGCCGCCAAGGCCCATGGACATCAGGGAGTCGGCGTTCTCGACGCGGGGGCCCGGAAGGGACTTCTCACGGACCAGATCCACGGAGAACTCGACGTCGAGCGAGGTCTCGAGCGCATTGCCATTGAGCTCGCCGTCTCCCTGGAGCGCGTGGCCGTCGCCGACGTAGAGCAGCGCGCCCGGCTGCGAGACCGGGAGGTACACCGACGCTCCCTCGCGGATCTCGTTGAAATCCATGTTGCCGCCGAAGCGCCCGGAGTCGCCGGTGCGCACGGCGGCCGATCCGAAGCCGGGAGCCACGCCGACGCAGCCCAGCATCGGCCGCACCGGCACGGCCAGGTCCTTGAGGTGATCCGTCGGCCTCGCCGGCCGCGCCAGACCCTGCTCGAGATCCAGGCTCCAGACGACGTCGTTGAAATTGTTGTCCTTGTGCTCCGACGCATAGTCGGTCGTCAGCGCGCGGTCGACGAAGCCGTCGTCGCTGATCGCCGTCGGCCGATTCAGGCGCAGCTTGCGCACGTGGACCACCAGCACGTCTCCCGGCATCGCGCCCTCGACGTAGAAGGGCCCGGTCTGGGGATTGCCCCCGAGGCTGCGCGACTTCGCCGTCTCGTCGACGCCGGCCGCGTCGACCGTCCGCGTGCGCACGGTGTCACCCGGCCAGATCCGCAGGACGGGCTCGATCGTGCTCGAGAACACGCGGTGGAATTCCTTCGGCTCGTAGTCGAGCGTCCGCGGCGCCTCCGGCCTGTCCCCCGCGGCGCGCCGCGCGCGCCACGTCGCCGGCGGCGTCGCGCCCCAGGGCTCGGCCGAAAACGTGACGGTGCCCGAGAGGAGGCCGTCTTTCATCCTCCCGTCGTAGGCGCTCGTCGATCCGTCCTGGTCCTTGATCTCGAATCGGACGCGATCGCCCTCGACCGTGCCCGCCACCGGAACGTCTCGCCTCCTGTAGATCGAGCCCGTGATCTTCCCGCGATCGACGGAGAGCTTGAGGCGCTCGCCGGCGGCGCTGCCGAAGACCGTCGTCGTCAGCACCCACTCCCCCGCGAGGGACGCGGGGGCGGCCGGCCCATTCGCCGCCCAGGCCGTCCGGGACGCCAGAAGGCCGGTTAAGACACAGAGCACGAGCGATCTCCGCTTCATCGTTCTTCCCCCCTGGAGAGCTTACGCTCGGGCAGCCGTGAGGTTCCGCGGCGCCGTCAGCCGCCCTCAAACAGGAAGGGCGGGGTTTCCCCCGCCCTTGCGAATCCCGGCAGCGAAGAGCTAAGGACGCGTGACCAGCGCCGGCTTCTGCTCGGGGTGAATGGTCGTGAAATCCACGATCGAGGTCGGGGTTGGAACGCGCCGGCGCAGGAACTTGACGGCGATGCCGGCCAGGGCCAGGAAAGCGACTCCGAACAGAACCCAGCTGCCCACGCCGAGTTTTTTCTGGGGAACTGCCGGCTCGGCGTGACTCTCGACGACCGCCGCCCTGGCTGCGGGGGGCGCGGGAGGGACGCTCATCGCGGGCGCCGTGCTCACTGCCGCAGCGGCAGGGGCCGCGGGTTCGATCGACTGGACCGCGGGCGCCTCCATCGGCTTCTCCGCGCGGGGCTTGACGACGGTTTTCTTCGTCACGCGCCTGGTGCTCGTGACGACATGCTTCTCCGCCGCGGGCATGTCGACGGGCGCCGTTGCGGCGGGCTCGACGGGCGGGATGATCGGTACTGCGGCGACCGCGGGCTCGACGACGGGCGCAATCGGTTCCGCGACCGGGATCTGCGGAAGCTCCGCGACGGGTTGCGCGACCTCCGGACCGGGCGCCGGCGGCGTCGCGGGCTCCTGCGCTCGGGCGAATCCGGCCGCCGCGGTGAACAGAAGCGCTGCCATGAACAGCCGACAGGTGGATCGCATGACTTTTCTCCTTGCGCCGATCGAAGTCGCGCAAGGACGCCACGGCGCGGCGCTCTGCATTCTCGTTACCTGTTCGATCGGGATTCGTCAGAAGGAAATCTGACAAAGGGCGAGCGAAGCGAGAACGAGACGACGCTACCACCGCGTCACGACCATGTCTGAACGTTAGAAACGTCGAACACGATCGGTGCGAACAGTCAGGCCGCCAGGGCTGCGCGTGCTAGAATAGGGGGTTCAAAGGCAAAACGAAATGGCACTCACCGTGCAGCAGGCCGAGCGGGAAGCGGGCTGGAGATGGGGCGGAATCCTCTCCCGCGGCTTCGCGCGTCACCGGCAGGCGCAGCGGCTGTCTTTCGAGGTCGGGACGAAGCGGTTTGGCAAGATCAAGATCCGGGGCCAGGGCACTTCGTGGGAGGGCGCGTTCGAGAACGCCTCGACCCTGACCAACGCCGGGCGCCCGGCCAGATAAGCATCGGCCTTCCCCGGGGCGTCACGGCCCCGAAGCCTTCTTCACCAGCGCAACGGCCTTCGGATTTCTCCTGAACGCCTCGGCGTACGCCTTGGCGGTCGCGGGATCGAGGCGCGCGCCCGCGGCGATCAGCTCCTCGAGGCCCGGATTGCCGGTGCCGATCCCCATCTGGAGCGCGGTCAGGCCGGCAAAGTTCTTCGCATCGAGCTTCGCGCCGGCCTTGAGCAACATGCGCAGGGTCTCGCGGTCGCACTTGTCCGCGGCGAACATGAGCGCGGTGTTCTGCTTCTCGTCCTTCCGGTTCACGTCGGCCCCGCGCTCGACGAGCAGGGCGGTGGTCTTGCGGCCCTTCTCCGGCGTGCCGCACGCTTCCGTCCCGAAGTAGAGGATCATCAGCGGCGTTCGGCGATTCGAATCCTCGAAGACGTGATTCACGGACATGCCGCCGTCGAGGTAGGCGCGGATCGCGTCGGTGTCCGCCTCGGTGAGCGCGTGGTAGAAGCTCGGCTCGTCGAACGCGAGCTTGCGCTCGCGCAGCGCGGCGAGACCGGCTTCCTCGCTCCCCTTGCCGGCGGCTTCCGCGACGGCCGGCGCCGGCGGCTCGGCGGCGCCCCGCGCGGGCGGCGCGGCCGATGACGCCGACGCGACGCCGTCCTTGATCGGGCTCGGGCTGCCCGCGCCGCCCCGCTCGATCCACTCGATCGCGGTCTTCGCGTCGTCCGCAATCGGGGCGTCGGAGGACTTCGTCAGCGGCCGGATCGTGTCGACGACGCCGCGGGACTGGCCCTGCCGGTTGCGCAGGCACTGGAGCGCGCGCTGCCGCGCGGCAACGTCGGCGCCCGACACGGCCACGTCGGCGAGCGTCGCGACGACCTCGGTCGTGTCGACGTACAGCACGTTGTAGGCCGCGACCGCCGCGAGCGCGAGGTCGGCGTCCTTGCTCTTCATCGCGACGCCCAGCGGACCCTTCGCGGCAGACGCGACCGAGATCTTGGCGGCCTTCGGCGCGGGGTTCGCGACGTTGCCGATCTCCTCGAGCGCGCTCGCGGCGCTCTTGCGCACGCCCATCGACGGATCGCTCGCCACGAGTCTCGCGAGCTCCGGCGCTGCTTCCCAGGAAAGGCCCTTGACGCCCTTCAGGACCCAGCACGCCTCGTTGCGGACGCTCTCGTCGCGGTCGCCGAGCAGCCGGATCGCCTCCGGGATCCAGCGCGCCGCCTCGCGCTCCGCCGTCACCTTTCCCGCGAGGGCGATCGCCGCATACCGCGTCTCGGGCTCGGGCGAGCGCGTGTACTTCAGCGCGAGGTCGACGGTTCCGGGCGGCAGCTTCTTGACGCCGGCGAGCGCATCGAGGACGTAGCGGCAGGATTCGGGGCTGCGCTGCATCGTGCGGTCCATCAGAGGCAGCAGCGGCGCCGCGTTCTCGTTGAGGAGCTCCTCGAGCGCCCTGGCCGCGGCTTCCGCGCTCTTCTTGTCGTCGAGGTTCGATCCCGTCCGTTTCGGGTTCTCCGCTTCTTCGGCGTTCTTCGCGAGGTACGTGAGGATCGGCGGCGCCAGCTGCTCGGGCGGATCAATCCCGATCAGCCCGCGCGCCGCCACGAACGCGGTCGCGTCGTCGCGCGAGCCCGCGAGGGCCCGGCGCCAGGCCGGTGCGAGCTCCGTGTCCGGAACGCCCATGACCGCGAGAGCCCCGGCCGCTCGCGCCACGACCGCCGCCACGGGATCACCCAGAGCCTTCTCGAGCTCCGGCTTGGCCCCGACGGCGTCCTTGCCCGTGTCCCACAGGGCCGAGGCCGCCGCTTGCCGGACGGTCGCGTCCGGGTCCGACAGAGCCTTCGCGAGGGCCGAGACGGCCTCGGGCTGCTTGCGCCCCCCGAGCCAGCGGGCCGCCTCGGCGCGGTCCTTCGCGTCCCGGTCGTTCGCGAGCGTCTTCGCGTGGTCCCGGACGAGCCCGTCCTCCTTCGACTGGGCGCGCGCCGCAAGCGGAACGGCCGCCAGGAGAATGCAGATCGCCAGGGCCCGCTTGCTCATGTCCGGCTCCTCGTTGCGATCAGGTTATCGCGAACCCGCCCCGGCGGGCCCACGGCGGCTTTCGACGCGCACCCGGATCAGGTAGACGACGATGAGCACGTTGGTCAACAGGACGAACCCTCTCATCCATGTCGGCCGCCGCCACATCTCGTAGAGCTCGACCGGCACGTAGGCCGATCCCGCGACGATCGCGAGCCACTCCGCCCACGTCCGCATGTGCCACAGGCCGTACGCCTCGACGAAGCGCAGTGCGGAGTAGAGGAACGCCAGCGCGGCCAGGCCGACGAGGCGCGCGTCGTTCATGCGGGAAGCCGCCTGGATGAAGATCCGCGGGTAGCGGTGGGCGGGATTCAGGTGCGAGTGCTGGACGAGGCGTTCGGCCGCCGCCTGGAGGTCGCGGTGCAACAGCGACAGGAGGCCGAGACCCGCCGCCACGACGAGCGCGCCTTTCGCGGCTTCGAACACCGCGACGACGCGCACGCCGCGAAGCGTGCCTGCGGGAGCTCCGGCTATTCGAGCATCCGGGCGAGCTCCGGCGACTTCTTCCCGGTCAGCTCCCAGCGCAGGAGCGACGCCGGGATCAGGCCGGCGGCGTTGAACTCGTCCATGAACGCCTTCATCCGGAACTTTTCGCCGAGCTGCTCCCTGCGCTCGGCCAGCAGCTTCTCGATCTCGATCTTGCCGATGAGGTAGCTCTGCCCGTAGCCCGGCTGCTGCAGGTAGAGCTGCTGCTCGGAGCGGACGAGCTTGCCCTGCATGCTGAGCCACCCCCGGGGCGTGTTGGCGCACGCGTACGCCGACGCCTGCTCGAGCGTCATGAGGTTCGCCTGCATGAAGAGCTCGCCGAGCGCGCGCGCCGCCCGTTCGGCGACGAGGATGTAGACGAGCTCGCGCGAGCGCGGCCGCGCATCGAACATCCCGGCCTGCATCATCAGCTCCTCCCATCCCGTGGCGTTGCCCTCGGTGCGGGTGTTGAAGATGTTGTAGAGCAGGACTTCCCGGCGGATCGGGGTGGGCGGCGCCTCGTGCACCATCCACGCCTTGTCGAACCAGTGGTAGCCGTGGGTGCGCATGATCTCGGGATCGCGGTAATCCACCTCGGTGAAGAACTCGCGCGGCCCCGCGCTGTACGTCCCGATGCGGGCGCGCAGGGCGGGGTCCATGTAGTCCTTGATCGTGAGGATCTCGTGGTCCCGGAGAAACGCCATGTATTCGGTCACGGCCGCGTTGAATCGCTTGTCGTGCTCGTCGGCGCTTGCGACCGGGACCGGCTCCGGGAGCTTCGCGTTCTTCAGCTCCTCCATCGCGAGCAGGGCCTGCGAGCGCGCGAGCTCCCGCTCCATGATCGCGACCAGCTGGGCCCACGTATACGGGACGAGCTGCACGTGCTTCAGATACCAGTCGTAGTTCTCGACGCCGATTCCCGACGGCGCCGTCTTCGAAGCGGCCTTCGATTCGAGCCATGCCGTCAGGGCGTCGGTCGCCCTGATCGCCTTGTCGACGTCGGTCTTGAGGGAGCCGGGCGCGCCCACGAGCTTCGTGCCGAGCAGTCGCAGGTCGGCGCCCTGCTGCTGCAGGGCCTTCGATCCGTAGATCCAGAGATCCCGTTCGTTTCCCGTCAGGTTGACCTTCGCCTGCGCGAGCAGGCGCGGAATCGTCCGGACGCGGGCGTCGATCTCCGCCGCGGCCTGCGCGGACAGCGGGTACTGGTACGTCCACAGCTCGACGGCGCCGAGCGCGAACGGACCTTCGCGCGCCGGCTGGTCGCTCTCCTCCCAGAACACCGTCACGTAGAAGCCGGGATTGTTGGCCCAGGGCTTCAGCACGCGGTGATCGAAGTCGAGTCCGGCGAGCTCCGCGCGCACGATCTGGTAGTCGACCTGCTGCGGGATGGGCCACCCGCTCGGGTCGATCGCCGCGAGGCGCTTCGTCCAGGCTTCGAGCTCCTTCTGCTGCGCCGCCATCGCGGCGGCGCCGTAGTCCGGCACGCCGTCCACGAGCTTCGGCTTCTGGAACGTTCGCCACTCCTTGAAGAACGTCGCGAGGTCCTCGTACCGGCCCGGAGGGGGCGCGGCAAGCGCAGTCCCTCCGGCCAGCATCCCCGAAAGCAGACACACAGTCATCGCCAGCGCGGACGGATCGCGTGAAATCATGCGGCGATTCTATGCGCAGACACGGCTAGAATCCTCTCCTTGCCGCTCACGACGGGTTCCCGCCTCGGTCCCTACGAGATCCTCGCGCAGATCGGCGCGGGCGGAATGGGGGAGGTCTACCGGGCCAGGGACCCCCGGCTTTCGCGCGACGTGGCGATCAAGGTCCTTCCGGCCTCCTTCTCCGCGGACGCGGACCGGCTGCGGCGGTTCGAGCAGGAGGCCAAGGCGGCCGGGGTCCTGAACCACCCCAACGTCACCGCGGTGTACGACATCGGCACGCACGAAGGCGCGCCCTACGTCGTCCAGGAGCTGCTCGAGGGGGAGACCCTCCGCTCGGTCCTCGCGGGCGGCAAGCTCTCGGCGCGCAAGACGATCGACTATTCGCTCCAGATCGTTCACGGCCTCGCGGCCGCGCACGAGAAGGGGATCGTCCACAGGGACCTGAAGCCCGAAAACATCTTCGTGACCAACGACGGCCGGCTGAAGATCCTCGACTTCGGCCTCGCCAAACTGACCCACGTGGAGGAGCACGGCCAGGCCACCAACCTCCCGACCGCGACCGCCGGCACGGAGCCGGGGGTCGTCCTCGGCACTCTCGGCTACATGTCCCCCGAGCAGGTGCGCGGCAGGCCCGCCGACGCCAGGAGCGACATCTTCTCCTTCGGAGCGATCCTGTACGAGATGCTCTCGGGCCGGCGCGCGTTCCACGGCGACTCGGCCGCGGACACGATGTCCGCGATCCTGAAGGAGGACCCGCCGGACCTCTCGGTCACGAATCAGAACGTCCCCCCGGCGCTCGAGCGCATCATCCGCCACTGCCTCGAGAAGAACCCGGAGCAGAGATTTCATTCGGCGCACGATCTGGCCTTCGACCTCGAGGCCCTCTCGGGCGTTTCGGCAGTGGCGCAGCCGGGCGTTGGCGCCGCGGGACGCCGTTCCATTCACGGCCGCCGGTTGGGCGTCGCGGGAGTCCTCGCGCTCCTCGCCCTCGCGGCCGGCTACGCGCTCGGAAACCGGAAGACGGCCGACACGAAGAAGCCCGGCGTCGTCACGTATACCCAGCTCACCTACCGCCAGGAACCGATCTTCAACGCCCGTTTCTCGCCCGACGGCAAGACGGTCGTCTACTGCGCCGCCCCCTCCGGCAACGCGCCGCAGATCTACTCGTTGCGCCCGGACTATCCCGCCGCTGCCCCGACCGGGCAGCCCGGCCTGGCGCTGCTCGCGGTCTCCTCGAAGGGAGAGCTCGCGGTTTTGACGCATCCGCGTTACCTGCGGCACAGTGTCTTTCTCGGCACGCTCGCGCGCATGCCGCTCGAGGGCGGCGCGCCGCGCGAAATCGCGGACAACGTGCGCGAGGCCGACTGGAATCCCGATGGCTCGGACCTCGTGATCACGCACGACGTCAACGGCAAGGACCGCATCGAGTACCCGCCCGGCAGGGTGCTGGTCGAGGGCGGCGGCTACTTCAGCAACCCGCGCTTCTCGCCGAGGGGCGACCGGATCGCCTTCTTCGAGCACCCGATCAAGTACGACGACCGCGGCAACGTGGCCGTCGTGGATCTCGCCGGGAAGAAAACGGTCCTTTCGGAGGGCAACGGCGCCCTGGAGGGGCTCGCATGGTCGGGCGATGGAAGCGAGGTCATGTACTCCGCGGGCCTCTCGTACTACGACTTCGAGATCCGGGCGGTGACGCTCCAGGGGAAGCGGCGCAGCATCGTCCAGAGCGCGGGCGGCCTCACCCTTCTCGACGTCGCCCGGGATGGACGCTGGCTGGCCAGCCGGGACGACCAGTGGAAAGAGGTCCTGGCCCTTGCTCCGGGAGACACCCGGGAACGCAATCTCTCCTGGCTCGAGCTGACCTACGTCACGACGTTGACGCCGGACGGCAAGACGATTCTGCTCACCGAGGAGAGTTCGCGCCTCGGGCCGAACTACTCGACCGGCCTGCGCCAGACCGACGGCTCGCCCGTCGTCCGGCTCGGCGAAGGCGCCGCCCTCGACATCACGCGCGACGGAATGCTCGTGCTTTCCACCGTCCCCACGGATCCGGCGCAGCTGGTCGTCTATCCGACGGGAGCCGGCCAGCCGCGCAAGCTCGAGCGCGGCGGACTCGTCAGCTACGAGACCGCGGTGTTTTTCCCCGACGGCAAGCGGATCCTCGCCTGCGGCCACGAGGCGGGACACGGGGTGCGCTGCTACGTCCAGGACATCGACGGCGGAAAGCCTCGCCCGATCACCCCGGAGGGAACGACCGACGGCTACGTGTCGCCCGACGGCCGGACGCTCCTGGTCCGGGAAAGCAGCGGAGGGCTGAAGCTCTATTCGGCCGACGGCGGCTCCCCGCGTCCCGTCCCGGGCGCCACGGCGGACGACGCCGTCGTGGGCTGGAGCGCCGACGGCAAATCGCTGATCGTGGTCAGCCTCTGGTCGGACGTGCCCTTGAAAGTCGAGAAGCTCGACCTCGCAACGGGCCGCCGCGAGCTGTACAAGACGCTCGGGCCGGCCGACCTGACCGGCGCCGTGCAGATCTCGCCGATCGCCGTGAGCGACGACGGCAAGAGCTACGCCATGACCGTGCGCCGCATGGCGTCGCACCTCTTCCTGGTGCAGGGGGCGCGGTAGCGGAATTCGGCGGTGGGATATCCCACTTGACTCGATTCCCACCGAGGCTTATTCTTTTCCCCATGAGCGAGACCGCAGTTGGGAAAGGCGTCTACCGCCTCCGGCCCGACGCGAAAGGGCGAATCACTCTCGGAAAGCTCGCCGAAGGCGTGAGCAGCTATCACGCCCGCCGCAATGCGGATGGAACGATCGTGCTCGAGCCGTTCGTCGAGATCCCTGCCGGCGAGCAGTGGCTCTGGGACGACAAGAAAGAGCTCGCGAAAGTCCTGAAGGGGATCGCCGATTCGAAGGCCGGGCGGGTTGTGTCCCTCGGTTCTTTCGCAAAGTACGCCAAGTAGACGGGACTCATCCTGGCGAATTTCGCACTCGTCTTCGCGACGACGGCTGCGGGTCAGCTGGAGCGCCTCGAACGGGACCGGGGGCTCGCGAAACGTCTCAAAGCCGTCCGAAAGACCCTTGGTCAACTGGAAATCGATCCCCGCCATCCCGGCCTTCAGAGCCACGAGTTCAATTCGATGTCGGGATTGGTGGGAGAGAAAGTGTTCGAGTTCTACGCGGAACAGAACACTCCGGCGGCATATCGAATCTTCTGGCACTACGGCCCGGGCAAGGGCGTGATCACCATCATTGGAATCTCGAGCCACCCTTGAAGAATGACCTGGCCCCTACGGGCACGTCGCAAACGCCGCCGTGTCCTGGACCGGCCGGAAGGCCGTACCGGCAGGATTGGCGTAGGTCTTCGCGACGCCGGTCTTCGTGTCGGTGACGGCGAGCGCCGCTTCGACGTTCGTCAGGCCTCCCGCGAGAACCCAGTACCGGCCGTTGACGCCGCAGCCGTCGAGGACCTTCGCGACGAGCTCGATGTTGCCGGCGTCGAAGAACCAGAAGTATCCGGAGTCGTCCGTGATCGGCGCGGCCGCGCCGGCGCCGGACGTGCCGTCGGGCTTGCGCCACGTCGCGGTCACGCGAAAGCGGCCGTTGCCGAAGCAGGCCGTGGATGCGTCCGGGCGGCACGAGCCACCGGTGAATGCGACGCGCGTCTCTCCGACCCACGTGCTCCACCGGTTGGTCAGGGCGGCGTATTCGCCGACGACCCAGATCTTCCCGGGGTCCGACGGATCGAGGGCGGCGCCGAAGAAGTCGCCCCAGCGGTTGGCGGGCTCCGTGTTGCCGATGGGCGCGACGTAGCTCGCGGCCCCGTCCTTCAGACGCACGCTCGGCTCGAGCGCCCGATCCGCGATCGAGCGCGTGGTCAGGCCGATCCCGGCGTACTCGTCGATGCAGCTGCGTCCGAAGACCATGGCGAGGTTGTTGCCGTCGTCCACGGCCACGGCCGGGTAGAAGTACCAGCAGCCGTCCGAGCCGAAGGCCTCGTCCTCGAGCAGCGTCATCGCGGAGACCGCGATCCGCGCGTACCGCGCGCGGCTGTGCACCCCGTCGGCATCGGCGACCGTGTGCGAGAACCAAACGGACCCGTTGCGGAAGACCGCGGAGGTGATGCTGCCGCGGCCCGTGTCGATGAGGCACGGCGTCGGACAGCCGGGGACGCCGGGAGAGCCGCCCTTCTGATTCGCGCCGGGCGGCTCGCGCGTCGCCGTCACCGGGACGTTGGCGGCCGAGAGCGAGGGCGCCGCGGTGCCTGCCCCGACGACGCTCCAGAGGGTGACGAAGGTCCTTGTGACGTACGGGCTGTTGCTGACGAGGTACTCGACGCCCGGGCTCCCGAATGTTTGCGCCGGCCGCACCGAGTGAACCCTGGATCCGGGAGAGGCCGGGTCCTCGAGGTCCCAGAAATCGGACCAGGTCGCGACTCTTGCCCCCTCATAGAGCGCATCTTTCTTCAGCACGCGGACCTTCGCATAATCGAAGGCGGTGTCCGAGTATCGAAACTGGTTCGTGGCGATGTAGATCGCGGAGTCATCGAATCCGAGCGCCGGGAAGTCCGAGAAATTTGCGGCCGGCGTCGTTCCGTTGACGTCGCCCGGCAGCGCCCACGAGTACCAGGCCGCCGTCGGATCGCTCGAGCTCGACACGGAAAGCAGGATCCACGACTGCGACGCGATGTCCGTGGCCGAGTAGAGCAGGATCCAGCGCCCGCGGAAGTGGTCGTACGCCACCTGGGGATCGTAGGGCTGCAGGGAGATCGCGTGCACGGCGCTCAGCTGCGGCCCGAACCAGCTGACGGCAGAAGCCTGGAAGATCAGGGCTCCGGACGTCGTGAAGATGCCCCACTTGCTGTTCACCGCGACCACGACATGGTCCGGGCCGGCCGCGATGATCGGATCGGGCGGGCTCATGCCGGCATCGGAAAACGCGGGAAAACCGGTCGCCACCGGAGTCGTCTTCGGCGCGAAGGGTCCCCGCGACCGCCCCGGGTCGCCGACCTCGTTGCCTCCGATCGGCGCCGCGGATGCCGTCCGATTCTGGCGATCCGGCCGCGAGGGAATCTCGCGCTCCTCAAGCAAGCTGGACGCCGCTGCCTCGCCGCGGGCGCGAGCCGCGACCTCTGCCGGGGAGGTCCTGCTGAAGGTCTCCGTGACGCCCGAGGCGGGGCCGTAGCTCGCGCCCGTGGAGGCGCCGGTTGCCGGCTCGGGATGGAGCAACAGGGTCGTCAGGAACGCGACGCTGGCACCCGTCCGCAAGAGAGAGGTCATTGATTGGAGCCTACGGGCAACGTGGCCGTTGCCTAACATCCGGCCCATCAAAGAGTTGATCAGGAGCAGAAGTCGTGTAACTTATCGGTTGCTTTTAGAGTTGTCCGAGTTACTATATGGGTCATAACGGTTTCAGAACATTTTACATTCAAGGAGTCGATTCAATGACCGCACTAGCCGATTCGGAGCTCCTGGTTCGTTTCAGCCGGCGAAGCATGGCCGCGATGCTCGTCATCGTGCCCGGTCTCGGCGCGATGGCTCTCGCCATGACCCTCTGGCCCGAGGGCGCGGCCTCGCGCTTCATGGCGCAGGCCGCCTGGGTCTATCCGATCGCGATCGTCTTACTCGGCGCCGCCCTGCGGGCGACGCTTCGCGGCAAGTCCTGGGATCCTCGCTCCCCCGAGACGAAGGCGATCCTGAACGACGAGTTGCGGCAGAACAGCATGAACCGCTCGTCACGCGTGGCTTTGATCGCCGTGCTCGTCGCCCAGCTTCCTCTGTCCCTGCTCTTCGGCACGCTGGCGCAGGCGTCCACGACCCGAACGGCGCTGGCGATGGCCGAAGCCACGATCACCCTCGGCATGGCCACGTTCATCGCGCTCTTCCTCTTCCTGGACCGCGAGTGAGGCAATGAACGACGAGGGCCTTCGCAATACGCTCAAGGTGCAGCGCGCCATGCGCGACCTGACCCAGGCCGACCTGGCGGCGCTGGCCGGAATGACGCGCAAGTCCGTGAACGCGATCGAGACCGGCCGCATGACGCCCTCGGTGCTGCTCGCTCTCAAACTGTCCCGCGCACTCGGAGCACCGGTCGAGACCATCTTTCGTCTCGACGGCGAGCCGGAGCCCGCGAAGACATAGGATCGTCCGAACATGAGGATCCTGCGCGTCACCGTTCTGGGATTGCTGTTGTGCGCGGGCGCGCGCGGGGCTCGATCGCTCGAGGCCAGCGCACCGGTCGCGATCACCAACGTGACGGTCATCGACACGACGGGTGGTCCGGCGAAACCGAACATGACGGTCGTGATCCAGGACGGCCGCATCGCCGCAGTCGGCGCCGCCGCCGACACGGCCGTGCCCAAAGCCGCGCGGGTCGTCGACGGGAAGGGAAAGTTCCTCATCCCCGGCCTCTGGGACATGCACATCCACACGTTCTTCGGGGACTGGGTGCCGGGCGGCAAGGAAGTCACGCTGCCCCTCTTCATCGCAAACGGCATCACCGGCGTGCGCGACATGGGCAGCGACCTCGAGCCGATCCTCGCCGCGCGGCGCGACGTCTTGAGCGGCGCGCTGCTCGGACCGCGCATGATCGTCTCGGGCCCCATGCTCGACGGGCCGAAGTCGCAGTTCCCGGCCGCCCTCGCGATCGCGACGCCCGAGGAGGGCCGCCGCGCCGTGATCATGCTCAAGGGCCGCGGCGTCGACTTCATCAAGATCCAGTCCTACGTGCCGCGCGAGGCCTACTTCGCGATCGCGGACGAGTGCCGCAAGCAGAAGATCGAGTTCGAGGGCCACGTGCCCGACGCCATCCGTGCTTCCGAGGCGGCCGACGCCGGGCAGAGGAGCTTCGAGCACCTGATCGGCGTCTTCGAGGGCAGCTCCACGATCGAGGAAGACCTCATGAAGGGGCCGAAGGGCCCGGCTCGATTCCTCGACACCTACGACGCCGCGCACGAGGCGGCGCTGATCCAGCTGCTCGCGAAGAAACAGGTGTGGCAGTGCCCCACGCTCTACTGGGAGCGCGGCCAGTGGCTCGTCGACGCGATCGACGTGACCAAGGACCCCGACGCGAAATACGCGCCCGCGTCCTGGCGCGAGAAGAGCTGGCCGAAGTTCACGGCCGGGATCATCAAGGACATGGACACGGATCCGCTGCCCGTCCGCGAGAAGTTCGTCGCGCACGAGCTCGGGATCGTCGCGCGCCTCCAGAAGGCCGGCGTGCCCTTCCTCGCCGGGACCGACACGCCCGCCGGCGTCGACGTCCTGCCCGGATTCAGCCTGCACCAGGAGCTCCAGCGCTTCGTCGACGCGGGCTTCACGCCGATGCAGGCGCTGCAGACGGCGACCATCAACCCGGCGAAGTTCCTCGACCGGCAGGCCGATTTCGGCACGGTCGAGAAGGGCAGGATCGCCGACCTCGTCCTGCTCGACGCCAACCCGGTCGACGACATCCGCAACACGAGAAGGATCGCGGCGGTCGTCGCGAACGGACGCTTACTACCCGCGCGCGCTCGACGGCATCTTGACGAGCGTCCAAGCCTACGCGGCGACTCACTGAGCTCGGCCGCGGATCGAAATCACCCTGCCGCCCGCCTCGACCGGTAAAACCCCCGGTTGAACGGCCCGGCGAACGGGGTTAGCCTAGCGGCGGAACTGGAAAACGAATGGACAGCGTCCGGCCCGAGCCCGGCCGTCCGAAAGCAAGAACACATGTCGAACATCGCCCTTGCCTCCGTCCGCGGCCGCGTCGGCGCGAGTGCACTTTTCGGTGCGCTCTCGCTGGTCATTGCGCTGCCTGCGACACCTGCGCGGGCAGACGTCTGCCAGACGCCAGGATTCGTCGCTCCGGTGCGCTATGAGGTCGGCTCGTCGCCCAACGCCGTGGCGGCCACCGATCTGACCGGCGATGGAATCCCTGATCTCATCGTCATCGGCTCGACGTTCGACACGGCCGTCAACGTCCTGCCCGGAAAGGCCGACGGCACCTTCGGGGCTCCCGTCGTCACCACCCTGGACCTTTCCAATGGCAGCCTGCTCGCGACCGGAATCTTCAACGAAGCCGGTGGCAAGACCGACCTCGTCCTCCAGACGTATCCTTCGGGTCTGGCGATCCTGCCTGGAAACGGCGACGGCACCTTCCAGACTCCCGTCAGCCTTCACAGCGGCGCGGATGCCGTGACGATCGCCGACGTCAATGGGGACGGGCATCTCGACGTCGTCACGACCGCGAGTTCCTGGATCCAGGTCTTCCTCGGCGACGGTCAGGGAGCCTTCACCGGGCCTTTCCGGACGCCCCTCTGGTCGAGCGAATCCCTGGCGGTCGGCGACGTGGACGGCGACGGGATCCCGGACGTCGTCAGCACGCGCTCCGTCGGCGGCTCCTCGGCGGACACCCTCGTGTACTTTCCGGGACGTGGAGACGGCACGTTCAACCCGTCCGTGACGATCGTGACGCTGGGCGGCGACGGCTTTCGTCACGTGCAGCTCGCGGACCTGACGGGCGACGGAAAGCTCGACATCATCGCGACGAAGGGCTTCACGATCCAGGTCCTCGCCGGACACGACGACGGAACCTTCGATGCGCCGGTCCAGACGTTCGCTCCTCCGTCGCCTGCGGTCTTCTCGATCTCCGACTTCGACGGCGACGGCAGGCCGGATCTCGCCCTCAGCCAGACCGATCCCTTCAACCCGTCTTCGTCCGGGGGCCTCGACATCTTTCTCGGCAACGGGGACGGCAGCTTCGCATACAACGCGACGTATGCCACCGGGTCCGGTCTCTGGGCGCTCGCGACCGCCGATTTCGGCAACCAGGGGCGCAACGGGGTCGTCACGGTCGGTTATCCCGACACGGCGGCCTGGGTGCTTGCCGGCAATGGCGACGGCACGCTGCGTTCCGAGCTGCTGAACGATACCGGCTCGGCGGTTCTCGCGCTGACGACGGCGGACTTCAACGAAGACGGCCGGCCGGACATCGGAAGCCTCGTCTATCTGAACGCGGGCGGGTCCGTGATCTTCTACTCGCTCGGCGGCCCGCAGGGCCGTTTCTCCAGCGGCGGCTCGATCTCCGCCGGCCCTTCGCCTGCAGGACTTCAATCGGGCGACCTGAACGGCGACGGCCATGCCGACCTGGCGACGCTGCGGCGCGACACCTCCGCGCTGGTCGTGTTCGCCGGTGACGGCCACGGCGCATTTACGTTTTGGACCAGCACCTCCGTGCCGACCGCATCGTACGGGTCGAAGCTCTACTTCGCCGACCTCGACGGCGACACCGTGCTCGACGTGATCTCGGTCGACACGGATCCGGCCGCGACCGCGCTCCAGGTCGGCGTTCTCCTCAACAACGGTGACGGGACCTTCCACGCGGCGCCAACGCTTTCGTTCCCCGTCCCGGTGACCGACGCGGCCGTCGCGGATTTCAACGGCGACGGCAGGGCCGACCTCGCGATCGTTGGCGGCTTGCCGGGCCAGGCGGGCAATCTCTTCCTCCTGCTCGGTAACGGCGACGGATCCTTCCAGGCTCCCATCGTGTCGCCGACCGACGCCCAGCCGACGTCGGTGGCCGTCGGATTCGCCGACGGCGGAACCCGGGTGGACCTCGTCATCGGCCAGGAGTGGCCCGCGCCGCTCCTCGTTCTGCTGGGCCAGGGCGACGGCGGGTTCGCGGCGCCGATTCCTCTCGACCTCGGGCTCTACGCCTCGGCCATGGCGATCGCCGATTTTCGCGGCGCCGGAGTCACCGACCTGCTCGTTGCCGGCGGCAACCAGGCAACTCTGCTGACCGGAAGCGGCGACGGCACGTTCGGATCCCCGACGGCCTATCCCTACGGGACCTGGCTGACCACACTCGCTCTGGGTGATTTTGACGGCAACTCCAGTCTCGATGCCGTGGTCGGGAACGGAAATATCCTCAGCGGCGGCTTCATGTTGCTACGGAACGCGAACCGGGCGGTCGTCATCCCCGGCGCGCCGACCGCGGCGCCCGGGCAGCGCATCGACCTGGTCGCCGAGGCGTCGGGGCTCGGGCAGCTGACGTACGCGTGGCGCAAGGGTGGAGTGCCGCTGTCGGACGGCGGCGCGATCTCCGGGTCGCACACGGCGACGCTGACGATCGATCCGGCCTCGTTCGCCGACGCGGGCTCTTACGACGTGATCGTCACCGACTCCTGCGGCTCGACCGGCTCCAACTCCGCCTCCCTCTCCGTCGAGTTCGCCGACGTGCCGGCCTCCTCGCCCTTCCACGCCGACATCCTGACGGTTGCCATCGCCGGCATCACCGCCGGATGCGGCGGCGGCAACTACTGCCCCGCTTCACCGGTGCGCCGCGACCAGATGGCCGTCTTCCTGCTCAAGTCCGAGCACGGCTCGGGCTACCTGCCGCCCAACTGCACCGGACTCTTCGCGGACGTCGCCTGCCCCGGCCCCTTCACCAACTGGGTCGAGCAGCTCTCCGCCGAGGGTGTCACCACGGGATGCGGCGGCGGCAACTACTGCCCAGCCAACTCGGTCACCCGCGCCCAGATGGCCGTCTTCCTGCTCAAGACCAGCCTGGGATCCGGATACGCTCCGCCCGCGGCCACCGGCATCTTCAACGACGTCCCCACCGGCTCCTTCGCCGCCGACTTCATCGAGGACCTCTACAACCGCGCCATCTCCGGAGGATGCTCCGCCTCACCACTGCTCTACTGCCCCAACAACCCCGTCCTCCGACAGCAGATGGCCACTTTCCTCGTCAGGACCTTCGCACCATGAAAACCGCATCGCCCGCGCGCGCGTTGATCTTTGCGCTCCTCCTCTGCTTCCCAGCTCCGTCCGGCGAGGCCGTGACGTGCCCGCTCAAGCGCCCGTTCGCGGCCTCCCCGGTCCAGACCCTTCCGCAATCGGCCGCGGCGATGACCATCGCCGATTTCAATCACGACGGGATCCCGGACATCGCCGCCCTCAGTCTCGCAAACTTCGCGCACGGCGTTTCGATCCAGCTCGGTGTCGGCGACGGAACGTTCCAGGCCCCGGTCTGGACCCCGACCGACGACCTGACGACGAGTTTCGTGGTTGCGGATTTCAATCACGACGACAAGGCCGACGTCGCCGTGGGCTATTTCGGCGGAGGGGGCGTCGTCCTGCTCGGCAACGGCGACGGGACCTTCCAGCCGCCGATCCCCTTCTCGACCGACATCTCCCTGAATGCGCTCGCGGCCGCCGACCTGGACGGCGACGGCGCACAGGACCTCGTGGCCGCCGGCTACGGCGTCGCCGTCCTGCTCGGCAACGGGGACGGAACCTTCCAACCCGGAACCGATTATCTGTTCCAGACGGACGCCAGCGGAATCGCGATCGGCGATTTCAACGGCAACGGCGACCTCGACCTCGCCGTCAGCCACTCCTACACCAACCTCGTGACGATTCTCCCCGGCAACGGCGACGGGACGTTCGGTGCGGCGCTCACGACGAATATCGGCGCGCCGAGCTCCGACATCCGGACGGCCGACCTCGACGGAGACGGCAAGCTGGACCTCGTGATGATCTCGGCCAAGCTCGACGCGATCCTGGGCGAAGTCGCCGACGTTCGCCGGAACAGCACTAAGCGGCAGGGCCCACGGCCCTCGCCGTGGTCCCCGCGGACCTGCGAGGACGAGGCGTACCGGATCTCGTCGTCGCGTCGACGGCCGACGAGTACTCCCCGGCTCCTTACGCGATCCTGATCCTGAACAACCTGGGCGACGGCACCTTTGCCGTGGGCGACGGTTACGCGTCCCTCAGCCAGGGCGGCGCGATCGCGGCCGGGGACTTCGATGGGAACGGCGCTCCCGACATCGCCGCTGGCAGCGGCGATCGGCCGCTCATGGTCACGATGTTGAACGACGGCAACGGAACTCTCATTTCCCCGCGGATCCAAGCGACATCCGCGGGAGTCGCGCTGGGAGATTTCAATGGCGACGGCTACCTCGACCTCCTTTCGAATGCGGACGGTGGAATCACCGTGGCGTTCGGCGGGCCGGGGGCCACGTTCACCACCGGGCCCGTTTCCGCTGGCCCGGGGCTCCAGATTGCGGCGGCGGCCGATTTCGACGGCGACGGCCACGTCGACGCGGTGGGCATCCCCGGACTCTTCGGCGGCGGGTCAGGGTTGGTCTTCTACCGGGGCAATGGGGACGGCACCTTTCAGCCGCCTGTCTCTTTCGGGTTCCCGGGTCCGGGTTTCACGTTCTCGGGTCTCCAGGTCGTGGACCTGAACGGGGACGGGCACCTGGACATTGCCTTCGGCGAAGGCGACGCGAACTACGGCCTGACTGGCCAGCTCACCGTCTTCCTCGGAGATGGGCATGGCGGATTCACCCTCACGGCGGCAATGACTACGAGCGGGGCGATGGACGCCGGGCTCGTCGTGGCCGATTTCGACGGCGACGGGCACGTCGACGTCGCGGGCGCCGGGAATGCGTCGCTCTCTCCGGGCGCGATTCACGTTTTTCATGGGCGGGGCGACGGCACGTTCGACCTACCCCTGGACCAGCCGCTCGCGAGCTTCACCTTCGCCCTGAGCGGAGGTCCGTTCACGGGGCCCGGCGCAACGGATCTCGTGATCGGCCTCGGAAACAGCACGGCGCTCCTGGTGGGAAATGGCGACGGATCCTTCGGTGCGCCGCAAAGCATTGCGGACCTCTCGCCGACGGCCATTGCGGCGGTGGACTTCGACGGCGACGGGATTACGGACCTCGTCGTCGCCGACGGAGAAACCGAGTCCTTCCTGAAAAACCTCGGCGGCGGGGCTTACGCCGCGCCGGCCTCATATCCCGATACGGGCACCCGCTCGCCGATTCTCGTCGGCGATCTCGACCGTAACGGCGCGCCGGACACGCTCATGAACGCCAGCCAGTACGGATCGGTCATTCTCCTCAATGGCCGCCTCGGTGCGACGGTCCTCGATGCGGCAGCGGTCGTCGGGTCCGCCGGCCACCTGACGGCGAACGCCGGGGGATACGGCGCACTGACGTACGCGTGGCGCAAGGGTGGAGTGCCGCTGTCGGACGGCGGCGCGATCTCCGGGTCGCACACGGCGACGCTGACGATCGATCCGGCCTCGTTCGCCGACGCGGGCTCTTACGACGTGATCGTCACCGACTCCTGCGGCTCGACCGGCTCCAACTCCGCCTCCCTCTCCGTCGAGTTCGCCGACGTGCCGGCCTCCTCGCCCTTCCACGCCGACATCCTGACGGTTGCCATCGCCGGCATCACCGCCGGATGCGGCGGCGGCAACTACTGCCCCGCTTCACCGGTGCGCCGCGACCAGATGGCCGTCTTCCTGCTCAAGTCCGAGCACGGCTCGGGCTACCTGCCGCCCAACTGCACCGGACTCTTCGCGGACGTCGCCTGCCCCGGCCCCTTCACCAACTGGGTCGAGCAGCTCTCCGCCGAGGGTGTCACCACGGGATGCGGCGGCGGCAACTACTGCCCAGCCAACTCGGTCACCCGCGCCCAGATGGCCGTCTTCCTGCTCAAGACCAGCCTGGGATCCGGATACGCTCCGCCCGCGGCCACCGGCATCTTCAACGACGTCCCCACCGGCTCCTTCGCCGCCGACTTCATCGAGGACCTCTACAACCGCGCCATCTCCGGAGGATGCTCCGCCTCACCACTGCTCTACTGCCCCAACAACCCCGTCCTCCGACAGCAGATGGCCACTTTCCTCGTCAGGACCTTCGCGCCGTAGACGATCCGCTCGCGCCTCGTCCTCGTCGTTGCCGACGGTGCCGCGCCCCGCTGGGATAGCATTCCGCGCTCACGATGGCCAGGACGAAACGCCGCGGCCGGATCTTCCTGTGGCTGGCGATCGCGGCCGTCGCGGTCGTCGCCCTGTCGCCCTTCATCGGCCGGGCCCTCTACCCCGTGGTCACGCGCCGGCTCCTCGCCGGCCCGCGCTTGCGGGCGATGATCAACGTTCTGCCGCAGTACCTCTTGCTCGACTACCGCGAGGCGGTCTCCGAGAAGCCGGGCCACCTCACGATCAAGGACCTGAGCATCCGCGGCAGCGATCCGAACGTCCAGTGGATCATCCGGCTCAGTGACGCCGACGTCGAGTTCGAGTTGTCCGCGCTGCTCCACCGCACGTTCAAGGTCACGAAGCTGCGCGGCAGCGGGCTGTCCTTCTACCTCCGCAACAAGATCAAGCCCGAGCTCCTGAAGACGACCGACACATCGGTACTCCCGCCCGTTCCGGGTTTTTCCGATCCGCCGCTGCGCTCTCCCGACGACAGGTTTCCGCCCGTGGACCCGAAGGCCCTGCTCATCGACGTGCCTTGGGTCGCGATCGAGCATTTCGACGACATCTGGGTGGACGGGTACCACTTCCGAGGCGGCGCCCGCGTAGACGGCTCGTTCGTATTGAGGCCGGCCATCCAGGCCCAGATCGGACCCGCGAAGCTGACCTTCGAGAGCGGCGAAGTCCGCATCGGCAAGGCCAGCGACGGCATCACCGTCCTCGGCGAGATCACGGCGACCTTCGATCCCTTCGCGCCCCTCGAATACCAGGACAGCAGGGTCTTCGAGGTGATCACCGCGGAGATCAAGCTCGACGGAGCCTTCCAGAAGCTCCAGGCGCTCGCGCCGCTCTTCCAGGCGTACGGCACGCGCCTCGAGGGCGGCACGGGCAAGGCGACGATCACGGCCGCGATCGACCACGGAATCGCGAAGGGCGGCATCGAGGCCGCGGTCCGCAACGCCGTCGTGCAGCTCGACACCTACAAGCTGCGGGGCAACGCGGACATCAAGTCTCAAGCTCCCGAAGTGGAACCTCGTCAGCGGCCCGATCGACGTCTCCGGCACGACCGTCGCGATCTCCGAAACCCGGGAGTTCCGCTCGAAGAACCCGAAACGCTGGTCCGGGCGCTTCGACATTCCTTCCGGCAAGATCGACGTCACCACCACCGCGACCGTGCGCGCGAAGGTGCAGGATGCGCGGCCGCTGCTCGCCGTGCTCGGCGCTCCCCTGCCGGGCTGGACCAAGCCCCTCGTCAACCTCAAGAACCTCGCGGGGGGAGCGAACGCGACGCTCGGCCCCTCGGTCGTCCGCATCCAGGGCCTCGACATGGAAGGGGACACGTTTCACATCCAGGGCAACTACGTGCGCGAGAAAGGCAAGACCGACGGCGCCTTCCTCATCGAGTCGGGGATCCTGAGCGTCGGCGTCGAGCTCGACGGGACGAAGGCGAAGGTCCGGCCGCTGTTTGCGAAGCAGTGGTACGCGAAGCTGGGCGACTCGGACAAGGGCGCGAAGACTGGAGCGGGAGGAAAGTAGTCGCCCTCAGCGCTTTTTCTTCGCGCACGCCTGCGTGAATCCGAGCTGGCAGGCCCGCTTGTAGAGCTCGGCGGCCTGTTTCCTGTCCGCCGCGACGCCACGGCCCTTCTCGTACGCGACGCCGAGGTCGAAGCAGCCTTCGGCGTCGCCGGCCTTGCACGCGAGGTCGAGAAAGTGGTCCGCCGTCGCGGGATCCGTCGCCACGGCGGCGGCATTGAAGCAGCCGAAGGAGTCGCCGCGCCCGCACCCGAGCTCCGAGAGCTCCTGACCTTTTGCGAGGTCCTTCGGGATACCGTCGCCCGCGATGTAGAGGCCGCCGAGCAGCGAGCAGGCGCGGGCGCTGTTCTCGGCGGCGTGGATGTCGTCGGGGTCGAGCTTACGGTCGCAGGCCTCCCGGAAGATCTCGGCCGCGTGCGCCTCGTCCTTCTCGACGCCCACGCCGTCGCGGTAGACGCGGCCGACGTTGACGCAGCCGCCGAGGTTCGAGCGCTGGCAGCTCGTGCCGTCGCAGCCGTGCTGGTACAGGGCCACGGCTTTCAGCTTGTCCACCTTGACGCCGCTGCCCTTCTCGTAGAGAAAGCCGAGGTTCGTGCAGCCGGTCGCGCTGCCGAGCGTGCAGGCCTCCTGGTACTTCGCCGCGGCACGGGCGAGGTCGCGCGGGCCGCCGCGCGCGTCGTCGGCCATGAGGCCGACGTTGTAGCAGCCCTGCGGGTCCCCGAGGTCGCACGCCTTCGAATAGAACGTGGTCGCGCGGCGATCGTCCTGCTTGACGAATTTTCCGGTCGCGTACAGGAACGCCAGGTTCGCGCAGCCGGCCCCGCTGCCCAGATCACAGGCGCGCCCGGCCGCGGCGAGCGTCTGGCTTGCCTGGTCCGACCGGTCCATGAGCTGCAACGCTTCGTACGCGCACGCCTGCGCCGAGCCCGCCTTGCACGCCGCAGTGAAGAGCTCGAGTGCGCGTTCCACCTTCGGGCCTCCCCGGCGGCTCCAGAGAAGCCAGCCTTCCCGGAAGCAGGCATCCGCGTTCCCGTCCTTGCAGGCCTTCTCGAGGAAGGACGCCTGGTCGACCGGAGCGACCGTCGCGTCCACGATCGCGCCCGCGCGCCGCACCGAAACGCGCACGGGATCGCACGAGGAGCGATTGAACGCGGCCTCGTCGAACTCGCAGTCGGTCACGATGTCCGTCGAACCGATCTTCTCCACCAGGTCGTTTGGAAGCATTCCGGCGGCCGCCGCCGGGCCTCCGGGCAGAACGTCGGTCACGAGCGCTCCCCGCGCGCCTTCGGAAAGCCCCAGCTTCTTGCGCGCCGCTCGCGTGATGGGGCCGGCCTCGATGCCAAGCGTGCCGGAGCAGGGCACGGCCGCAGGGGGCGCGGCTTTCGCGGCGGGCGCCGGCGCAGAGGACGACGAGCAGGCTGCCGTCAGCAAGGCCAGGCCCAACGCGATCGCCGCCGGCAGCCGTCTCACTGGGCGCCGATTATGGCAGGGGCGCCATTCGACCGCGCCGGCGCCGCGAAACGGGCCGGCGGCGGCCACTGGAGAAGGCGGAGATATGATTGTGGCGAGGAGAAAGGCACCCGCATGTCCCGCTCCGTCGAGGTGTTGGATCGGATCGCGAAGAGCAACACGGCCGTGTTCGCCTTCGATGCCAACGACCTGGTCATTCTCTGGAACAAGGGCTGCGAGGAGCTGCTCGGCCGCTCGGCGTACCAGGTGCTCGGCCGGCACTGTTACGACATCATGTGCGGCCGCGACATTTACGGGAACCTCTACTGCTGCCCCAACTGCCCCGTCACCGTGCAGGCGCGCGAGCATCCGGAGGACCCGGTCCAGCGCTTCGAGCTCGACGTCGCGACGGGCGACGGCGGCAAGCGTCGCGTGGCGATCTCGACGTTCGCCATTCCCGGGCCGCGCCCCTCGCTCGCGACGCTCGTGCACGTGATCCGGATCCCCGGGCAGGCGGCTTCGCCGCTCGAGGGAGAGCTCGAGGAGGCCGTCACGACGTCGCAGAAGGCGCGGACTCCCCTTCGAACGCCGGAAGGCCAGGTCGCGCCCCTGACCGAGCGCGAGCAGGAGATCCTGCGCCGCATGGCGCGCGGGCTGCCGACCGCCGCCATCGCGGAGCAGCTGTTCATCTCGCCCGTGACGGTCCGCAACCACATCGCGCGGATCCTGTCCAAGCTCGACGTGCACACGAAGCTCGCCGCCGTCGCCTTCGCCTACCGCAACGGCCTCATCCAGCCCGAGGGCGCCCCGCCGCTGCCGGTCCACGGGTCCACGGGGCGCCCCCCGGCCGGCGCCAGGGCGTCGAAGAAGAACTAGAGCGAGCGGCGCCCGGCCGAGGCCGGAACGGCCCTTGAGCCGGTCTTCATGACGTCGCGCCGTCGAATCATCGTTTGCCCGTCTTTCTTGCCGCGGGCACCACGAGCGTCGGACACGTCGACGCCGCGATGACCTTGGCCGCCACGCTGCCGAGGATCAGGCGCGAGACGCCGCTGCGGCCATGGGTCCCGATCACGATCTGCCCCGCGCCGTGGGAGCGCGCCGCGCGCACGATCGCCTCGTGCGGAGCGCCGCGCAGCAGCAGACCGCTGGCCGCAACACCCGCCTTGCGCGCGAGCGCCAGCAGCGTCCGCATCTTCTTCTGGCCCTGCGTCCTGACGGCCTGGGCAAGCTCGTCGTAGATCCGCGGCAGCACGTAGCCCTCGGGCGAAAAGGGGATCGGCTCTTCGAGCACGTGCGCAATCACGAGCGTCGCACCCGTCGCTTTGGCCAGACCGAGCGCCTCCCTCACGGCCGGCCGGGACGCCGGGGAAAAGTCCGTCGCGAGGAGAATGCGTTCTCTGCCCATCGATCTCATCTCACCGGATCGGCCGTCAGCAGGCGTGACGCGTTCGCATCAATCTCCGCGCCGAGCTCCGAGCCGCGGATCGCAGCGGCGACTCGCTCGACGTCTTCGGGCCGGCAGAGTCCCGTCCCGGGCACCATCACGGAGGCCGTCGCCGCCGCAAGGCCCAGGCGGACGCCTTCCCGCACCGGCTCTCCCCGCGAGAGGCCGAGCACGATTCCGGCCACCAGGCTGTCTCCGGCGCCGACGCTGCTGGCGACGGCCACCGCCGGAGCCCGCATCCACTCCGCCTGGCTCGCGCTGACCCACAGGGCGCCTTCGGCGCCGAGCGACAGCACGAGGATCTCGCAGCGCCCCTCGTGGATCTGTTCGCGCGCGCGGTCGACCAGCGCCGCCCGGGCCGCGAGCGAGGAGCCCGTCAGTTCCTGGAACTCCCGCAGGCTCGGCTTCAGAAGATAGACACCCTGCCGGGCGGCCAGGCGCAGGGGCTCGCCCGAGGTGTCGAGGATCATCCGCGAGCCCGCGGAGCGGGCCCTGCGTGCCAGGCGCGCGTAGAGATCGACCGGGACGCCGGGCGGGAGGCTGCCGCTCACGACCAGCAGGCGCGGAAACGGCTCGAGCTCCGACAGCGTCTCGATGCAGCGCTCCCACTCCGCCGCCGTAAGCGGCGGCCCGGGAAGGACGAACCGGAACTGTTTGCCCGTCGTCTCCTCGCGGACATTGACGTTTTCGCGCGTCCACCCCTCCGTACGGATCGCGACGTGCGCCACCCCTTCGTGCAGCAGGAGCTCCCGGAGCAGGTCGCCCGTGGCGCCGCCGGCCGGGAAGATCGCCAGGGCCTCGCCCCCGAGACGCCGCACGGCGCGCGCGACGTTGATGCCGCCGCCGCCCGGCTCGCGGACGGGCGTGCCGCAACGCAGCTTGCGGTCGGCAACGACTCGATCGACCGGCGTCGACAGGTCGATCGCCGGGTTCATCGTCAGCGTGACGATCGGGGGGGCCTTCACGCCTGTCGAAACTCCAGGATCGTCTTGCGCCCGCCTTCCGAGAGGATCTCGAGGGCCGCCTCGGTACCCTCGTCGGTGACCTCCAGCCAGACCTGGGAAGGATCGTCGACCGGGTGCTCCACGTTGCCGCCGGCCGCGCGGCCGAGCTGCAGGACGATCGGCCCGTCCCCCTTCGCACCGGCCGAGATGCCCTCGAAGGGCAGAGCACGCGCCTCGATCTGTGCTCCCAGGCGCTGATCCACGACCCAGACCGTCGCGAGCTGCCCCTCGTGCCGCCGTGTGAAGTCCTCGAAGCAGTGGGTCCAATCTTCGCGCTGGATGAAGCGGCTCTTCATGGTGTCTGCCTCCCCTTCCAGCCTGAGGCTTCCGGCCCGGGAGCGGTTTGATCCGATTGCATCAAACTCCGAGGACCCCTCCAAAACGCGCGCCGCAGCTTTTGATGCAAACGCATCACGCTGCCCCTCGAGCCGGACTGCTATGAAATGGTCATGGCTCCCCGTCCCGCAAGGACACCAATGAAGTTGCTGGTCGCGACCGACGGTTCGCGCGGCGGAATGGCCGCCCTGCGCTTTGCGGCGAGGCTCGCCGGATGCAGCCGCCCGGCCGCCCTGACCGTGATCGCGCTCGGCAAGAACGCCGACGGGCCGGCTACCCGCGAGCTCGTCCGGCTCCACGTGCAAGCCGATGTGCGTTCGTTCTCGCCCCGGGCCGAGGAGCCGATTCCGGAAGCAATCGCCCGGGAGGCCGAGCGCCTCAAGGCGGACCTGGTCATCGTGGGAAGCGAGCCGCGCGACGGCCTGCGCGAGTGGGTCCTCGGCGGCCTCGCCCTGCGCCTGATTTACGTCGTGCAGCGGCCGGTGGCGGTGATCCGCCCGCCGCACCGGCGCCGGAGTCACGCGGCATGAGCGCGCTCCCGACGCCCGCCGGCTGGACGCGCCCCGAGGCCATCGCTTGCCTGCGGAGCCGTCTCATGGCGCTGACCGATGGCGAGCACTCGATCTGCAAGGTCGCTGCGGACCGCGGGATCTTCTGCCGGGGATTCCGCCGCTGGAACGATCGCGAGTTCCACGACCGCTTCAAGGGCACGCTCGGGGTCAGCACCCATCTGACCCGGCTCCAGATGGAGGAGCTGGCCGACCTCTGGCAGCTCTCCGAGCAGCTTTCGCAGGGCATCGCGCTCGCGTGCGACGCGCCGGCGACCGCCCGGGACCGGGCCGCGTGCCAGGGCTGGGACGAGTTTACGGATCTTGAAATACAGGGTTTCAGTTGTGAAATGATCGGACAAGGGAGACTCCCATGAACAATTCGCTGCGGGGCAAACTCGTCACCGCGATGACCGCCGGGGCGCTGCTCGTTCTTCCGATGTCGAACGGCCGGGTGACGCGCGCGGTGTCGCGGGCGGGCGCAACACAGTCGAACGACCCGAAGACGCTCTATGCGCCGCAGCAGAAGGAATTCTGGCTGTCCGAAGACGAGTTCGGTTATATCCGCCCGGGCCTGAAGATCACGGTCAACAGCATCACGATCAACGCGACTCTTCACCCGGTCGTGGACGTCACGTACACGGACGATCTCGGAGTGCCCCTCGACCGCAAGGGCGTGATCACCCCGGGGCCGCTCTCGATCAGTTTCGTGCTCGCCTGGTGGGACGCCGGGCAGCGGCAGTACACCTCCTACACGACCCGGCTGCGGACGAGCGATCCCGCGAGCCCCAATCCCGGAGTCACCGTGACGCAGGCCGCCGCCGACTCCAACGGCACGTGGGACGACCTCGACATCGGCCACTCGATCTACACGTTTCACACGGCGCTGCCCGCCAGCTACGACCAGACCATCACGACGACGCTCGGCATTTACTCGACGCGCAACATGGCCGGCATCCAGGACAAGAACTACTACTACGACGTCGAGCAGGATTTCGTACCGAGCGGCGCCGCGGTGACGCAGGTCTGGGACGAGATCGCGAACTCCGCTTGCAACACGTGCCACAACCCGCTCTCCGCGCACGGCGGTTCGCGCTACGACGTCAAGCTCTGCGTGCTTTGCCACTCTCCGCAGACCGTCAACCCGGACACGGGCAACACCGTCGACTTCAAGGTCATGGTGCACAAGATCCACATGGGTGAGCAGCTGCCGAGCGTCCTCGACGGCATTCCGTACGAGTTCATCGGCCGCGGCGTGACCACCGATTTTTCCGAGGTCGCCTTCCCGCAGGACATCCGCAACTGCACGACGTGCCATGCCCCGCCGGCGACACAGGCGTCCACCTGGTACACCTACCCGGCTCGCGCCGCCTGCGCGTCCTGCCATGACGACATCAACTGGGTCACCGGCGCGAATCACCCCGGCGGTCCCCAGGCGAACGACAACGCGTGCGCTTCGTGCCACCAGCCGGTGGGCAGCCGCGAGTGGGACGCCTCGGTCCAGGGCGCGCACACGGTCCCCTACAAGTCGACCCAGCTCCAGGGCCTGAACGCGGAGATCCTTTCGGTCACCGACACGGCGCCCGGCCAGCACCCGACCGTGAACTTCAAGCTCACCAACAACGACGGCACGATTCTCGCTCCCACCCCGTTCACTTCGAACCTCAACATCGTCATGGGCGGGCCGACGACCGACTACGCCATCAATCCCTTCCGCGAGCGCGCCGACGGCGCGACGTTCAACGGTTCGATCGCGAGCTACACGATGACCAACCCCGTCCCGGACAATGCGACGGGGACCTGGGCGTTCAGCATCGAAGCGCGCCGCACGGTCAACCTCGACCCGCACCCGAACGACCAGACGACGTTCACGGAGGGAGCATTCAATCCGGTCTTCTACGCCTCGGTGGACGGCGGCACGGTCGAGCCGCGGCGGCTCGTCGTCGATCTGGCCAACTGCAACAAATGCCACGGCCAGCTCGCGCTCCACGGGGGCCAGCGGCTCAACACGGTGGAATGCGTGATGTGCCACAACCCCAATGCCAGCGACGCCGCGCGGCGGCCGGCCGACCAGGCCCCCGCGGAATCCATCGACTTCAAGCGGATGATCCATCGCATCCACACCGGCGAGCTCCTGACGCAGGACTACACGATCTACGGCTTCGGCGGCAGCGTCAACAACTTCAACCACGTGCTCTTCCCCGGCGATCGCCGCGACTGCGTGACGTGCCACGTCCCGGACACGCAACAGGTGCTCGAGGATCCGCCGCCGGGCCTCCTGCCGACGGTGACGCTGCGCGACTGGTACACCCCGATGCAGCACTACGCCGCGTCGTGCCTGGGTTGCCACGACTCGAAGTTTGCGGCGGCCCACGCCTTCAGCATGACCGCTCCGTTCGGAGAAGCGTGCGCGACCTGCCACGGCGCAGACGCGGACTTCGCAGTCGACAAGGTTCACGCGCGCTGAGGCGCGGCAGGAAGAGGCGGTGAAGGCAATGAGGCGCTTCCCGGCGACCCGGCTCTTCGCGGCGGCCTGCGCGGCCACGCTCGCCGGGGTCATCGCATCCGCGCAAACGCCGACGCCCGCGGCGACCCCTGCTCCGGCGGCGGCCGCGGCATCGGGCCCGACGGTCTGCGCCGATTGCCACGGCGATCAGGTCAAAGCCTTCGCGTCGAACCCGCACCTGATCGCGCAGATCAAGGGCAGGAGTCGGCCCCTCGACCCGGAGGCCGTCTGCGCCACCTGCCACGGCGACGGCACGAAGCACATGGAGTCGGGCGGCGACGCGAGCCTCATCCACACCCTGAAGGGCCTGGCGGGCTCGCAGGACTGCGTCACCTGTCACTCGGGCCAGAAGAACCCGCACGACTCGACCGCGATGGGTTTCCACGCGAACACGGCGGCCGTCAACTGCCTGTCGTGCCACTCGATCCACAAGGCGATATCCAAGAGCACGCACCTGCTCGCACAGGAGCCCGGCAAGCTCTGCGCGACCTGCCACCTTCCCGAGACCGCGTCGTTCCAGAACAAGCCGTACGCGCACCGGCTCGACCGCGGCGGCATGACGTGCCTCGACTGCCACGACCCGCACGCGCGCGGCGGCCAGACCGTGAAGATGACGGTCCAGGGCGAGCTGCCCTGCCTGTCCTGCCACGCCGACCTGCGCGGGCCCTTCGTGTTCCAGCACGTGGTGGGCTCGGGCGGCGATTGCCTCTCCTGCCACCAGCCCCATGGCTCCAACAACCCGAACATGCTGCTCTGGGCGCGCGTGGATCAGCTCTGCCTCTCCTGCCACTCGCAGACGGGCGGCCCGAAGACCTACGGCTCGCAGCCTCCCTCGTTCCATGACCTGACGCTGCCGCGTTACCGCAACTGCACGACGTGCCACGTGGCTGTGCACGGCTCGAACCTTTCGCCGCAGCTCTTGAAATGACGATGCGAAAATCACCTGTCCTGCTTGCAGTCGGACTCTTCTGCGCCGCCGGGCTACGCGCGCAGTCTTCGTTCCCGGTGGACGTCGAGCTCGGTTACCGGTGGATCGACGTCACCGGCAACGACCAGATGTACCGGACACAGATCAACGACCGCCCCGGGCTGCTCCTGCGTTCGCTCGACTACACGTCGCAGGGACCGCTCGGCTTCCTCGACTCCCTCCACGTGGATGGCACGGACATCGGCGCCGGGCCCGCCGGCCAGTTCCGCCTGCAGGCGATCCGCTCGGACCTCTTCAAGCTGACCTTCAGCTGGCGCGACACGGACCTCTACAGCGCCCTGCCGGCCTTCGCCAACCCGTTCCTCTCGGACGGGATCATCCCGGGCCAGCAGACTTGGAACCGCACGCGCAACATCTACGACGCCACGCTCGAGCTGCTGCCCGGCAAGCTCATCAGCCCCCTGCTCGGCTACACGCGCAACGTCTACCAGGGTCCCGGGACTACGACGTATCACCTCGGCCAGAACGAATACCTCCTGAACGAGCGCGTCCAGTCGATCGATCAGCTGTACCGCGTCGGGCTCGTGCTCCAGTGCGACGGCATCCAGGCCGGCTTCACGCAGGGCTGGCGCATGTACGACTGGAAAGACGTCACCTCCCTCTCCCCCGGCGCCGGCTCGGGAAACGTCACGACGCCGGTCCTCGGCCAGACACAGAGCGCCGACGCGATCGTCGGCACGCAGAACAACAAGATCAACACGCCGGTCACCAACGCTTGGATCACGGCCAACCTGTTCGGGCGGATGAAACTCATCGCCAACTACGTCAAGGCCGACGGCAGCAACGAGACGAACTACGTCGAGGCCGACGCCGGCAAGTTCGTGTCCTTCGAGATCGCCCGGTTCTTCGCCGGCCTCGGAGAAACGGTGAACTCCCGGTCGCGGACCGACTACTGGCGCGCCTCGGCGCGCGCCGAGCTGATGCTCGCCCCGAACGTCAATCTCGCCGGCGGCTGGGTCGAGAACAAGCGAGTCCTCGACGGGCAGGCCCTCATCTCGACGCTGTTCCTTGACACCGTGACCTACGCCGGCCAGAGCACGGGAGACCTGCTGCGCGAGATCAACGCACGGACCTCGGTCGACGACATGACCCGCGTCTACGACGCCAGCGTGACGGCGCGCAGCCTCGGCCCCTTCTCCGTCAACGCCGGATGGTCGCAGACCCAGCAGGCCGTGACCGCGACGCCCGATGCCGAAGAGATCGTGATTCCGGGCGGCCAGGGCGGCCGTTTCGACCGGCGCGTCAACACGTACGGCGGCGGCGCGTCGTTTTCGCAGTGGGGCCTGACGCTCACGGCCGACTACCACCACGACTCCGCGGATGCCCCGATCTTCCGCACCGACTACATCGACCGGGACCGCTACAACGTCCGAGGCGTCTGGAACTTCAAGGACTTCGTGAGGGTCGGCGCGTTCTTCCGCGAGACGCACGCCTCCGACGACATCGTCCAGATCGGCTACAACACGAAGGTCCGCGAGTTCCAGGGCGACATCGAGGTCACGCTCCTCAAGAACATGCTCACGCTGCGCGCCGCGGGCGGCGAGTTCCTGACCAACCGCCAGATCCTCATCCGGGTCCCCCAGGACTTCGACATCGTCCCGACCGAGCAGCAGGAATTCGGACACAACTGGGAGGGCGGCGCCCACTTCGTGTGGGAGCAGCTCTCCATCGACGCGGCGTACCTCTGGATGAACAACAACGGCTCCATCCCGTTCACCGTGGACCGCGTCCGCGTCCTGGCGGAGTACTTCTTCACGAAGAACGTCGGCCTCGACTTCGAATGGCTCGACGACAAGTACAACGAGCGCGTCGCCTTCGACCAGGCCGGGCCGCTCGCGAACTACAACGGCAATCGCTACTACGTCGGGCTCCACTGGCGCCCGTAGTTGACATCCTTTCCGGAACAAGAGGAGGACGATCGATGAAACTCCGCGGATCCCGACTCGCCGCGATGGTCACGGGCCTGGTGTGGTGCGGCTGGATCGCGCTGAGCGCGACGTCTTCCGCGACCATGGACATTCAGAAGCAAGCCAAGGCCGCCGGCGTCGACGCGAAGACCTGCCAGTACTGCCACGTCGACAAGCTCCCCAAGAAGGATGCGGGCATGCACAACCCCAACGACGTGGGCAAGTGGCTCATCGCGGAGAAGGCCAAGAAGGGCGCCAAGGCAGTCGACGGGGCCTGGCTCAAGGACTACCCCGCCAAGTAGCCGCTTCCGGAACCAAGGAGAGTCGCGCATGAGAACGAACACAGGGTCGCGGCTCGGGCTGGCGGTCGTCCTGCTCGCATGGAGCGGCTGGATGCTCGTCGTGTCGCCGTCGTCGGCCACGATGCCCATGCAGAAGAAGGCCAAGGAGCTCGGCTTCCCCGCCGAGAACTGCACCTACTGCCACGTCGAGAAGCTCCCGAAAAAAGGCGCCGTGACTTACAACGACCGGGGCAAGTGGCTGGTCGACCAGAAAGACAGCCGCAAGGCCAAGGAAGTCGACGTCGCCTGGCTCAAGGACTATCCGGCCGACAAGAAGTAGCCATGCCGAGGAGGTCTCCGCCCCAGATGACCGGCGGCGGAGACTTCCGGCCCGGTGCGGCTGACTCCCGGGATCGGCGGAAATCGAAGCGCCCCCTGCTTCTGGCAGCGCTCTGGCTCTTCGCGGGGCCCCTCTCCGCGGCCCAGCCGGTCAAGCCCCCATCCAACGCCGACTGCCTGACCTGCCACGGGGACCCTTCCGCCGCGCGGGCCAACGGCCGGTCCGTCTCCGTCTCCGAGGGTAAATTCGCCGCCTCGGTCCACGGCGCGGCGGGCCTCGGCTGCGTGGACTGCCACACGGACCTCGGCAAGAGCTCGGACTTCCCGCACAAGGAGCACCTGGCGCCGGTCGCCTGCGCGAGCTGCCACGACGGCGCCGGCGCCGCGCACCCCTTCCACCCCGCGATCGGACGCGCCGCGGCGGGCCAGGGCAAGGCGGAGGTCCCCTGCGCCGCGTGCCACGGGTCCCACGAGATCGTCCCGGTGAAGGACGCGGCGTTTCGCTTCGCGCCGGCGCGCCAGGTCGAGGCCTGCGGCAGCTGCCACGGCGAGGTGGCCGCGCGCCTGCGCTCCTCGGAGCACGGGCTGGCGCTCGCGGCCGGGTCGCTTCGCGCCCCGACCTGCCTGTCCTGCCACCGCCTCGCGATCACGAAGGGCGCGGTCGCCGACCCCGCCGCCCGGAAGGTCGCCCAGGAGCGCCTCTGCCTCTCGTGCCACCTGCGCGACAAGTCCGTGCGGGACGCTTCCGGGTCGACCGCGGGCTTCATCGCCTCGTACGAGCACAGCGTTCACGGCGCGGCACTGGCGCGCGGCGACGCCCGTGCCGCGACCTGCATCGACTGCCACGGGGCCCACGACGCCCGGCACGGCTTCGACTCCGCCTCGCCGGTCAACAAGATGAGGGTCGAACAGGTCTGCGGGCGCTGTCACGAACCGGAAAGCCGCCTGTACGACGCGAGCGTCCATGGGATGGCCCTTCACAAGGGGAACAAGGACGCGCCCGCCTGCACGGACTGCCACGGGGAGCACGGCATCCTCTCTCCGAAGGACCCGAACTCGTCCGTCGCGGCCGCCAACATTTCCGCGCGCGTGTGCTCGCCCTGCCACGCGTCGGTGAAGATCACGCAGAAGTGGAACCTCCCGCGCGACCGCACGCAGACCTTTGCCGACAGCTACCACGGTCTGGCCGCCCGCGGGGGCGTCGTCGAGGTGGCCAACTGTGCCAGTTGCCACGGCACCCACGACATCCTGCCTTCCTCCAACCCGGCGTCCCGGGTCAACCGGGCCAATCTCGCAACGACCTGCGGCGCCTCGGGCTGCCACCCGGGCGCCAACGCCCGGTTCGCGACGGGCAAGGTCCACGTCGTGTCGAGCTCCCGGCGTGACCAGCCGCTGCTCTACTGGATCGGCACCCTGTATCTCATTCTCATCGTCACGGTCGTGGGCGGCATGCTCCTGCACAACCTCCTCGACTTCCTCCGAAAGTCGAAGCGGCACATGCAGATCCGGAGGGGCGAGCTCGTCGAGCCGCCCGCGGGCCGCGCGCTCTACCTCCGGATGACGGTCGGCGAGCGCCTCCAGCACGGGGCCCTCACGCTCAGCTTCATCCTGCTCGTGGTGACCGGATTCATGCTCCGCTACCCGGACTCCTGGTGGGTCCTCGCCCTGCGCCGCTTTTCCCCGGGGGCCTTCGACGTCCGCAGCAAGGTTCACCGGATCTGCGCCGTCGTCATGGTCGCCGCGGGCCTGCTTCACATCGGCTACGTCACGCTCACCGCGCGGGGCCGCCGCTTCCTGCGCGACATCTGGTGGCGCCGCCAGGACCTGCGGGACGCCGTCGCGGTACTGAAGTACAACACCGGCCTCTCCGCGCAGAAGCCGAAGTTCGACCGCTTCAGCTACATCGAGAAGAGCGAGTACTGGGCGCTCGTCTGGGGCACGCTCGTCATGGCGGCCACGGGAACGATCATGTGGTTCGACAACACCTTCATTGGCCTGTTGACCAAGCTCGGGTACGATGTGAGCCGTGCCATCCACTTCTACGAGGCCTGGCTGGCGACCCTCGCCATCATCGTCTGGCACCTCTACTACGTGATCTTCAATCCCGACACCTATCCGATGAACATGGCCTGGCTGACCGGGATGCTGACCGAGCGCGAGATGGAGGAGGAGCACCCGCTCGAGCTCGCGCGCCTCCGCGAGACCGAGGGCGCAGACACGGCCGGCAAACCGCACGCGCCCAAAGGAGACACCGAATGAATCGGATTTCGGAGAGCCGGCGGGCCCGCCTGGCCGTCTTCCTCGGCCAGAACCCGATGACCATCACCGGGGCCGTCCTCACGACCAGCGCCGCCATCACGCTGCTCGTCTTCTGGGCCTACCTGATCGCGCGCGGCGGCGCCGTGCACCCGTACTACAGCATCATCTTCTTCTTCATCCTTCCCGCCATCTTCGTCCTGGGCCTGATCCTGATGCCGCTCGGCGCACTGCTGCGCCGCCGCAAGCTCGGGGAGAAGGGCGAGCTGCCGACCGACTACCCGCCCATCAACTTCCGGAGCGCCTTTCTGCGGCGGGCCGTGATCCTCGTTCTCTTCCTGTCCTTCATCAACTTCGCAATCATGGGAACCGCGTCGTACAAGGCCGTCGAGTACATGGACTCCGCCCAGTTCTGCGGGAAGACGTGTCACACGGTGATGCAGCCCGAGTACACGACGTACCTCGACTCGCCCCACTCCCGGGTCGCCTGCGTGGAGTGCCACATCGGACCCGGAGCGCCGTGGTTCGTCAAGGCGAAGGTCGACGGCCTGCGCCAGCTCTACGCGGTCGCGTTCAAGACCTACCACACGCCCATTCCGTCGCCGGTGGAGAGCCTCCGGCCGTCGCGCGACACGTGCGAGCACTGCCACTGGCCGCAGAAATTCACCGGCGACAAGTTTCTCGTCCGGACCAAGTACGCCGACGACGAAAAAAACACACCGGCGACGAGCGTCCTGCTGCTGAAGATCGGCGGACGCACCTCCCAGGGGTTCGTCGGCATCCACGGGCGCCACCTCGCGGCGGCAGAACGCATCGAATACGTTTCGACCGACGGGCGGCGGCAAGTCATTCCCCTCGTGACCTACACCGACGACGCCGGCAAGAAGGTGGACTTCGTCTCGACCGACTCGAAGGCGACGCCGGCGGAGCTGGCCAGCGCTCCGCGCCGCAAGATGGACTGCGTGGACTGCCACAATCGGCCCACCCACACCTTCCAGATGCCCGAGCGGGCGCTCGACGAAGCCATGGCCGTCGGGCGCATCAGCCCGACGCTGCCCTACATCAAGCGCGAGGGCCTCGCGGCGCTGAAGGCGACCTACGCCGACCGGGATGCCGCCTCCCAACAGATCCCCCGGGCGATCGGCGACTTCTACAAGGCCAAGTACCCATCCGTCTATCAGACCCAACGGGCGGCCGTCGAAACCGCGGCCGAGCAGGTCAAGGCGATCTACCTGCGCAACATCTTCCCGGAAATGCGGATCACGTGGGGCACGCACCCGAACAACATCGGCCACGAGGATTTCCTCGGCTGCTTCCGGTGCCATGACGGCAAGCACAAGAGCGCCGACGGCCGCATCATCAACGACGACTGCTCGGCGTGCCACCAGGTGCTGGCGATGGAGGAGGAGAACCCCAAGATCCTGGCGGACCTCGGCCTGAAGTAGCCGCGCGGGCGATCCCGCCGGCGAGCGCTCTCCCGGTTTTCGGGAAAAACACGCTTCCATCTGATGCAAATGCATCACGCCGCCCCCGCTCCCCGAACATAGCCTAGGCACAGATTCGATGGACATTGCGGACCAGGAACACTCCCGGCGCCGGTGGCTCACGTACCTGATGGGCACGAGCCTTGGCGCCACCCTCGTCTCTTTCTTCTATCCGGTCCTGCGCTACCTCGTTCCCCCCGTCTCCTCCGAGCCCTCGCTCTCGGAGATCGAGCTCGACGTCAAGGCCTCCGACATCCTGCCCAACTCGGGACGGATCGTCCCGTTCTCCGGCAAGCCGGTGATCCTCTTTCGCACGGCGGCGGGCGAGCTCAAGGCGCTGACCGCCACGTGCACGCACCTCGCCTGCACCGTCCAGTTCCGAAGCGACCGCAGCGACATCTGGTGCGCCTGCCACAACGGCGTCTACGACACGAACGGCACCAACATCTCGGGGCCTCCGCCGAGGCCGCTCACGAAGCTGGACGTCGCGGTGCGAGGGGAGAAGGTTGTCATCCAGCGGACCTGAGCGCCCCGCCGAGGTCGCGCGCCTGTCTCCGATCGCCTGGCTGAGGGACCGCGTGGGGTGGGACGGGATCGCCCATCTCGCGGCGAAGAAGGAAGTGCCGATCCACCGCTACACGATCCTCTACTACCTCGGCGGGATGGCGCTCTTCCTTTTCCTCGTCCAGGTGGCCACGGGAATCCTGCTCCTGCTCTACTACCGGCCGAGCGCGGCGGAGGCCTTCGAGAGCGTCCAATACATCATGGCCGAGGTTCCGTTCGGCTGGCTCATCCGCTCGATCCACTCCTGGGGCGCCAACCTCTTCGTGGGCGTCGTGATCCTGCACATGGCGTCCGTCTTCTTCCTCAAGGCGTACCGCGCGCCGCGCGAGATGACCTGGATCTCGGGGGTCCTGCTGCTCTTTCTCGCCCTCGGCTTCGGTTTTTCGGGCTACCTGCTGCCCTGGAACACGCTCGCCTTCTTCGCGACCAAGGTCGGGACCGACGTGCCGGCGCAGATCCCGGGGATCGGGCTGCTGCTGTCGCGGATCCTGCGCGGCGGCTCCGACGTCACGGGTGCCACGGTTTCGCGTTTCTACGGGATCCACGTCGCGATCCTTCCCGCGATTACGACACTGTTGCTCGGCGCCCACCTCGTTCTCGTGCAGCAGAAGGGCATGAGCGTGCCGCTCTCGGTCGAGCCGAAGAAGCCGCGGACGATGAAATTCGTTCCGGACTTTCTCCTGCGCGACATGGTGGGCTGGCTGATCGCCGTGGGCCTGCTCGCGGGGCTCGCGGCGTTCCTGCCGTGGGAGCTCGGCCAGAAGGCGGAACCCTTCGCGCCGGCGCCGGCCGGCATCCGGCCCGAGTGGTACTTCCTCTCGATGTTTCAGTTCCTCAAGTACCTGCCCGCGGAGATCGCGGGCGTCCCGGGTGAGCTTCTCGGGATCGTCTTCTTCGGCGTTCTCGCCGCGATCCTCGTCCTCGTCCCCATCCTCGACCGCGGGGCTTCCCGGGGACAGCCTTCGCCGTGGTGGAATCGACTGGCGCTCGCCGCGCTCGCGGGCGCGCTCGTCCTGACGTTCCTCGCATTGCTGCCGCCGCCCGGACAGGTCAAGCCGTGACGCGTCGGCCGGCCGTCGTCGCGGTCCTCTTCGCCGTCCTCTTCGCCGGAGCCCTCGCGGCGCCGGCCGGGACGCCGGCGCCCACGCCCCCCTCGAAGGCCGTCGCCTCGATCGGGTGCGTCGACTGCCACCTCGCGCTCGACGACGCCCGCCTGAGCCCGCCCGCGAAGCTCTTCGCCGACGACATCCACGCACGCTCGGGCTTCACCTGCGCCTCGTGCCACGGCGGCGACCCGCGCGCGGAGGACCAGGATGTCGCCCACGATCCGAAGAAGGGCTTCCGCGGCAAGCCGTCGCCCAAGGACATCCCCGCGCTGTGCGCCTCGTGCCATTCCGACGCCGCCGCCATGAAGCACTTCAACCCCTCCGAGCGCGTGGACCAGCTCGCCGAGTACCGCACGAGCGGCCACGGCAAGGCGCTCCTGCGCGGCGACGAGAGCGTCGCGACGTGCGTGAGCTGCCACGGCGCCCACGGCGTCCTTTCCGTCAAAGACGTCCGCTCGCCGGTCTACCCGACGCGTGTCGCCGAGACCTGCAATCGCTGCCACGGGGACCCGACGCTCATGGCCGCGCACAAGCTACCCTCCGACGTCTACGCGAAGTATTCGAAGAGCGTGCATTTCGAGGCGCTCATGAAGAAGGGCGACCTCTCCTCGCCCACCTGCAACTCCTGCCACGGCAACCACGGCGCCGCGCCGCCGCAGGTCGCCTCCGTCGCCAACGTCTGCGGGACCTGCCACACGGTCTTCGCCGAGCAGTTCAAGGCGAGCCCGCACTGGGAGGCTTTCGCCGAGCTCGGCCTGCCGGGCTGCGTCACCTGCCACGAGAACCACGACATCGTGGCCCCCACCGATGCGTTCCTTTCGACGGGCAAGGAGGGCAAGTGCATCAACTGCCACGACGCCGGAACGGAGGGCGCACGTTCCGCGGCCGCCATGCACGAGGACATCGTTGCGCTCGAGAAGCAGACCGCGGCTGCAAAAGCCGCGCTCCGGCGCGAGGCCGAGGCCGGCATGCTCGTCGCCCGGGCCCAGTTCGACCTCTCGCGGGCCGACGAGGCGCTCACGAAGGCCCGGACCGACGTCCACCTGTTCCAGCCCTACGCGGTGCAGCAGGCCGCGGCGGGCGGGCTCACGATCGCGCGCACCGCGCAGGCGCAGGCGGCTCTCATCCGGCACGAGCGGGATTTCCGGCGCAAGGGCCTCATGGTGGCGCTCCTCCTCATCGGGTTTTCGATCGCGGCGCTGGTCGCGAAGATCCGCGACATCGACCGCCGCAAGCCTCGCTCGGGTTCCTGAACCGCCGCCTGTAACATCCGTCCGTGCCTTCGACCTGGCTTCCGAAGACTTTCACCATCCTGCGCGGGTACACGCGCGCCCAGCTCTTCGCAGACCTGCAGGCCGGCGTCGTCGTCGGGATCGTCGCGATCCCGCTCGCGATCGCCTTCGCGATCGCCTCGGGCGTGTCTCCGGAGAAGGGGCTCGTCACCGCCGCCGTCGCCGGGTTCCTGATCTCGCTGCTCGGCGGCAGCCGCGTCCAGGTCGGCGGCCCGACGGGCGCGTTCGTCGTCATCGTCTACGGCATCGTCACGCGCTACGGCCTCGACGGCCTCACGATCGTGACGATCCTCGCGGGCGGCATCCTGATCGTGTTCGGCCTGGCGCGCTTCGGCGGCGCGATCAAGTTCATCCCCTACCCCGTCGTCACCGGCTTCACGAGCGGGATCGCGGTGATCATCTTCTCCTCGCAGATCAAGGACCTGCTCGGGCTCCAGATGGGCGCGGTGCCCGCGCACTTTTTCGCCAAGTGGGAGGCGTACGCCACCCGCATCGGATCCGCATCGCTGCCCGCGATCGGCGTCGCCGCCGGATCGTTCGCGATCCTGCTGTTCTGGCCGAGGGTCTCGCGCAAGGTGCCCGCGCCGATCGTCGCGATCCTCGCCGCGTCGGCCGCCGTCGCCGCGCTCGGCCTGCCGGTCGAGACGATCGGCACGCGTTTCGGCGAGATCCATGCCGCGATCCCCGCGCCAAGTCTGCCCTCCGTCACGCTCGATCGCGTGCGCGAGCTCTTCCCCTCCGCCGTCACCGTGGCACTGCTGGCAGCGATCGAGTCCCTGCTCTCCGCGGTCGTGGCCGACGGCATGATCGGCAGCCGCCACAAGTCCAACGTCGAGCTCGTCGGCCAGGGCATCGCGAACATCGCGGCCGGCCTCTTCGGCGGCATCCCGGCGACCGGCGCCATCGCCCGCACCGCGACCAACGTCAAGAACGGCGGGCGCACGCCGGTCGCGGGCATGACCCATGCCGTCGTCGTTCTGCTCGTCCTGGTCTTTCTGGGGAGGTGGGCGCGTTTCATCCCGCTCGCGACGCTCGCGGCCGTACTGACCGTCGTCTCGTACCACATGAGCGAGTGGCGGGCGTTCGCGACGCTCTTCAAGACGCCCAAGAGCGACGTCGCGGTGCTGCTCACGACGTTCTTCCTGACCGTGGTCATCGACCTCACGGTCGCCGTGCAGGTCGGCGTCGTCCTCGCGGCGTTCCTGTTCATCAAGCGCATGGCCGACGCGACGCACGTCGACGCGATCACCCAGGACCTCGACGACGTGCCGGACGGAACGATGGCCAGGGACGCCGACGGTGTCGCCCGCCGGACCATCCCGGAGGGTGTCGAGGTCTACGAGATCAACGGCCCCTTCTTCTTCGGCGCAGCAGACAAGATCAAGGACGTCCTCCACTTCGTCACGAAGAAGCCGCGGGTGTTCGTGCTGCGCATGCGCAACGTCCCCGTCATCGACGCTTCCGGGATCCGCGTGCTGGACGACCTCTTCCGGTCGTTCTCGCACCAGGGGATCCGGTTCGTGATCTCGGGCATCCAGGCCCAGCCGCGCGGCGCGCTCGAACGGGCCGGCAAGCTCGACGAGTACGGACGGGACAACTTCGTGGCGAACCTCGACGAGGCGCTGGCGATCCAGCCGTAAGCCGCACCCGGAGCAGGCCCGGATCTCGAAACGCGTAAGCTCGAGCCGGAAGGAGACATCGAAATGCCTCACGGACGATGGCTTCTGATTCTCCTGGTTCTCGCGCTCGGCCCCGTCGCGGCGGCCCGCCCCACGGCGCTGCCGGAGTCCCTCAATGCCCCCGCCGTCGGCGCGAAAGCGCCGGACTTCACGCTCCCCGACACGGACGGGAAGCCGGTCCGGCTTTCGAAGCTCCTCGCGCCGGAGGCAACCGCGAAGGGCAACTGGATCCTGCTCGTGTTTTACCGGGGGTACTGGTGACCCTACTGCAACTCCGAGTTGCGGAGCCTGCAGAAGGAACTGCCGAAACTGACCGCCCGCGGAGTCGCGGTCCTCGCCGTCAGCGTCGACTCGCCCGAGGTGACGAAAGGGCTCGCGACCAAGCAGGGCTACACGTTTCCGATGCTGTCGGACGCGAAGGCGGAAGTGATTCGCCGCTACGACCTCCTCCACCCGGGAGCCTTTCGGGGCGCGGACATCGCCCGCCCCGCCGAGTTCCTGATCGATGACAGGGGCATCGTCCGCTGGCGCAACCTGACCGAGGACTACAAGGTCCGCGTGCGCGGGGAAGAGATCCTGGAGGAGCTCGACCGGCTGGGCCGATAAGTTCCGCCCGATCGTGTCGATTTCGCTCCCGGCCGTTCGACGACGAGGCGAAAGGGGAGCTTCACCAGCGCGGCGAGCTCACGAGTACCGCTCGTTGCCCGCCGCCCGAGCTCACCTTCTCGCGCGCCCTGACCGCCGTGTGGAGGCCGCGGAGGCCTATCGCCGCGCGATCGCCCTCGTCACGAACGACGCGGAACGGAGGTTTCTCGAGCGGGAGCCGGCGACGTCGCTGACCGAGTAGCTTTCGCCGAGACGGCCCGGTTCAAACCAATCTCCAGCTTCGAATCGCACGCTTTCGCCCAGCGACGAAGATGCTCGACGCTCGGATTGCTTTCCCATCGCTCGGCCTGCGCCACCGCCTGCTGCGAGCAACCCAGGCGATCGGCGAGCTCACTCTGCGTCAGGCCCGCCTCTTCTCGCGCCGCCCGCATCAAGTATCCCGCCGGCTCGACCTCCCAGCTCGGCAGCTTCCCGAAGGAAAGCAACGCTCGCCATTCGGCAAACTCTCGAGGCCTGCGGCGAACGAGACCGGCCGGAAGTCTTGCGAGCAGCGGCCGCTCGGGTCCCACATAGCGTTTCATGGCAGCCGGCTCGCCCACCGCTCCAGGTCCTCGGCGGTAGGGACCGAGGAGCCGCCCGCCGCGGAGAAGTCACCAAGTCTCTCGAGGGCTTTCCGGACACCCCTTCTTTCGGAAAGGGCGGCCAGTCTTGCGCGATCGAGCCGGGATTCTTGCGCTTTCCAGACCAGAAACGCGCTTGCGCCATCCGTCGTGGATTTCCAGAACTGCCAGGCGGCGAGGCGATCGACGATCATGTCCTCGGGACTCAGCGTCAGCACGGACACCCCGCCGACATCCAGCATCGCGGTGCGCTCGTAGTCCTGGATTGCGCCGCCCGGAAACTCGACGAACAATTTCCCCTCTCCGTAGATCCAGTGACGGCCCTCCCTGTGAAATCCGGCAACGGTCAGAGCCTGAGCGACGGATTCGGGCACGCCCCCGACGAAGTCGAGATCGCCGGTCGTGTAGGCGCCCCCGCTGTAGAGCTCGACGGAAGCGCCACCAACGAGTACGGGCGGGTGGGAGGCGTAGAGCCCCTGGATCCACGCGGCCGATGCGGCGGTCCGGACCGGTCCATCCGCAAGACTGAGAATCTCGAAAAGCTCCACAATGTATAGATTGTATACTGGCGCATCCATCGTCAGGCTCGTCACCCCCCGAGGAAGAGGCGCCTGTCTTCGTAAGAGTCACTTGGTCAGTAGTTTACCGTCATAACGACAGGGCGCCGATCAGAGGTGCCCGCCCGGCATGTCATGCTCCAATGTCGCGGGAGTTCGTCCCGCCGCAACCGACCATGTCGCACATACTTCGCCGCCTGTCGCTCATCGCCGCCCTCCTCGCGGGCCTGCTCGTCGTGCTCGTGCTCGCGCTTCCCTACCTCGTCTCGCTCGACGCGCTGCGGACGCGCGTGATCGCCGCGGCGGAGCAGGCGCTCCACCGCAAGGTCGAGATCGGGGCCATGCGCATCCAGATTCTCCCGGGCCCGGGCGCCCGCGTCGAGAAGGTCGTCGTCCACAACACGGCGAATTTCGAGTCGCCCGCCCTCGTCTCCGCGGAGCGCGTGTCGGTCAAGGTCGCCTTCTGGCCGCTGCTGTCCCGGCGCATCGAGGTCAAGGCGATCGTCCTCGACGGCGTGACGTTGACGGTCGAGCGCGGGCCCGACGGCGCGCTGAACATCGACGACTTCCTCTCCGCGGGAAAGCGCGACAGCGCGCCGGCCTCGCGGACGGCCGCGGCCGCGCTGCTCGTCTCGCGCATCGAGATCGAGCGCGGACGCGCGGTCTTCGTGGACCGGAAGGTCTCGCCCGGAAAGACGGTGACGCTCTCGATCGACGACCTGACCGGACGCCTGACCGACATTGGACCGACAACCCCCGCCCGATTCGACCTGGCCGCGCGCTTGCTCGCGGACACCGGCCGCAATCTCACGCTCAGGGGGACGCTCGGTCCGCCGCCCGGCGAGGGGCCGGTGGGCGACGCGCCGCTCGCGGCGACGCTCTCCGCGAAAGGTCTCGCGCTCGCGCGCCTCGCCCCGTACGTCGAGGCCTTCCACTCGAGCGATCCGGGGACGCTCTCGATCGACGGCAGGGTCGCGGGCAAGCTGCTCGGGGCGCTCGAGCTCTCGGGCAACGCCGCCCTCGCTCCGGCCGCCTCCTCCTCCATCCCCGCCATCGAAGGGACCTTCACGTCGGTCCTCGACTGGGGGAAGGGGACGCTCGTGATCGGCCGCTCGCTCTTCGAGGTCGCGAAGTTGCCGCTGGCGATCGAAGGCCGCATCGACGATCTGAAGACGGCGCGGCGCGTCGCCCTGCGCATCGCCACGCCGGGCGACGTGGAGCTCGACAGGGTCACCGGCCTGCCGGGCCTCGCGGGACGGATGCCGGCGAGCGTCAAGTTGAGCGGGCGCGTCCGTGTCGAGGCGCAGATCGACGGCCCGGCCTCGGAGCTCGAGATGCGAGGCTCCGCCGAGGGTTCGTCCTTCGCCGCGGCGATGGACGGCCAGCCGATGTTCAGCGCGCCCGCGTTGCACGCCACGATCGGCTCGCACGGCAAGGCTCCGATCGCGGGACACGTCACGGCGCCGTCGGGAACCCTCAAGAACCTCCCCTTCGACAAGCTGGTCTCGGACTGGACGTGGGACACGGGCGCGCTGACGCTCGCGGCCTCCGCGACGGTCTTCGGCGGGACGCTCTCGACGCGCGTCGACAGCGACTTCGCGCACCCGAAGTCCGAGTCGCGCCTCGCGCTCGACGTACAGGGCGTCCAGGGGCAGCCCCTGCTCGAGTCGGTCACCTCGCTGCGCAACGTGTTCTCCGGCACGCTGCGCGGGAAAATCGCGCTCACGAGCCAGGGCCTCGGCTGGGACGCCGTCTCGAAGACCGGACATGGCGACGGCCGCATTGCGGTCGCCGACGCGGACATCCGCGCCGTGAAGCTCATGCCCGAGGTCGCGCAGACACTCTCCGCGGTCGGGAAGGTCGCGGGCTTCCAGGTCCCGCCGAGCCTCGAGCAGACGAAATTCACGACGCTCGAGACCTCCTTGAAGCTCGCGGATGGTCGCCTCGCAACGCCCGATCTCACGATGTCCGGCCGTGATGTGGCGGTGACGGCGGACGGCTCGATCGGGCTCGACCGCACGATCGCCTACCAGGGCCGCATCGTCCTCGGCCCGTCCGTCGTCAAGAGCCTCGGCAACACCGGCCGCTACCTCGCAGACTCCACCGGCCATCTCGCGCTTCCCTTTCGCGCGAGCGGCCCCCTCACCGGCCCCAAGGTCGCGATCGACGAGAGCGTCGTCGTCGAACTCGGCAAGCGCGTGCTCGCCCGCGAGGCCGGGGAAAAGCTCGGCGGCGCGGCGGGCAAGGCGCTCGGCGACGCGCTCGACACGGGAGACGGCAAGCATGCGGACCCCGTCGACATCCTGCAGCAGCTTCTGCGATCGCCCCGGCCCACACCGACGGCGGCGCCCCACTAGTCGACGGAGGAGGGAAGCCGATGCGCACCCGAATCGCTCTCGTCGCGACGGTCCTCGTTCTGACAGCCTCTGCCTCGTCCGCGCAGATCGACCCGTCGAAGTGGCTCAAGTCCGACACCGGCTCTTCGCTGTCGACCGGCGACATCGTCGCGGGTCTGAAGGAAGCGCTCGAGGTGGGCACGACCGACACGGTCGCGCTGACCGGAAAGACCGACGGCTACTTCGACGATCCCGCGATCAAGATCCTCCTGCCCTCGCAGCTTTCGCAGGTCGACCAGGCCCTGCGCCTGCTCGGACAGGGCGACAAGGTCGATGCGTTCGTGCTCAGCATGAACCGCGCCGCCGAAAAGGCCGCACCCGCGGCCAGGGACATCTTCTGGAGCGCGATCAAGGGCATGACCTTCGAGGACGCCCGCAAGATCCTGAGCGGCGGCGACACCGCGGCGACCGAGTACTTCCGCGCCAAGACCAGTGAAAGCCTGGCCGCCGCCTTCCGTCCGGTCGTCACCGACTCCATGAAGGACGTCGGCGTGATGCAGCAATACAAGCAGCTCCAGACCGCGTATCAGTCCGTGCCCTTCGCCTCGAGCTTCGCCGCGCCCGACATCGAGTCCTACGTCGTCTCGAAAGCGCTCGACGGGCTCTTCCTCGTGCTCGGCGAGCAGGAGAAGAAGATCCGGACGAACCCGGCGGCCCAGGTGACCACGCTGCTGAAGAAGGTCTTCGGAAAGTAGAAGCGGGCGCCGGGACGGCCCGTCAACGCACGTACCGCGGCGCCTGGCCCTTGCCCCACGGGTCGTACTCCGCTGCGAAGCGTAGGCGTTCCGCCAGCGGCGGGTGATCGTAGAGCCAGAAGCGGATGAAGGGGCTCGGGTCGGGATCGGAGAGATTGACCTCGCCCAGTATCTGGAACGCCTCGGCCGCGGCGCGCGGCGAGTCTGCGACGAGACCGTGGATCGCCTCGAGACCGAAGATGTCCGCCTGGTGCTCCTGGGCTCGGATGAATCCGTTCACGACGGGCTGGGCCAGCTCCGCGGCGACCGTGACGACGAGCAGCAGCACGGGCAGAGAGGCCCAGTCGGAGACACCATGAATTCCCCACCGGCCGCCCCGCCCCCCGAGCAGCCGCTCGAGCAGAAACGCGCAGAGTCCGAGGAGCAGGAAAAGGAGCCCCCAGAAGAAGGCGATGCCCCGCGGGATGTGCAGCAGCACGTAATGTCCCATCTCGTGGCCGAATACGAAGAGCGTCTGCGGGATCGTGGCCCTGGCGAGCGTCGTGTCCCAGACGACCACGCGCTTGGACGCGCCGAGCCCCGTCACGTAGGCATTGACGGACCGGTACTTCGAGCTCGCGTCCATCTCGTACATCTTTCCCTGCGGGATCGGCCGGCCCGCGCGGATGGTCACCTCCTCGATCTTCCGGGCAAGCTCCGGATGCCCCGGCGAAAGCGGCGTGAACCGGAAAAACAGCGGATCGACGACGAGCGGGGTCACGAAGATCAGGAAGACGAGGATCGGCAACAGCGCGATCCAGAACCAGATCCACCAGCGCCGCGGGCTCTTGTGCAGGATCGCGTAGAGCAGCCAGACCAGGGGAATGGCGACCGCGAGGCCGATCGCGAGGCTCTTCGCCCAATCCCCGAACCAGGAGCCCCAACCCTGCACCGACTGGTCGTACAGCAGCGCGAGCCGGTGCCCGTAAAGCCCCGTCGGAAGCTCGAGCACCGCCTGGGTCACCAGCAGCAGGGGCGCGAACACGGCTGCCTGCCAGAACCGGCGCCGCGAGGCGCGCTCGGCGCGATCCCGGAAACGGGGCCCGAGCCGCCCGGCGATGAGGGCGACCAGCACGAGGACGCTCCAGCCGAAGGACGCAAAGTGCAGCATGTACCGGGCGCGCGCATAGGCGATCGCTTTCTCGCGTCTCTCGGGGGAAAGAGTGAAGGCGGCGGGCGCGCCGGCGCCCGATCCCATGGAGGGCGGCGCCGGGGTCGCGGACGGCGCGCGGGTCGATTGAGCGCCGAGCGTTGCGGCGAGAAGCCCCGTCGCGAGCGCCGCGGCGAGCACGCGGGAGCCCATCGGAGAATCGTATCCCGCCGCGGCGGCCCGCAAGCTGTTATCGTTCCCCAAGGATCGAGGTGATCACATGAAGCGAATCGGCATCGCCCTTCTCGTCATCGGACTCATCGCCTTCGTGCTCGCGTCGAGCAAACGCGGCGGTTACGACTCGGTCGAGGGGGCGCTCAAATCGACGTTCTCTTCGAGCGAGCGATCGAAGAAGGACACGTGGGAGTCCCTGCGCTGGGTCGGCCTTGCGGCCGCCGGAGTGGGCCTCGTGATGGTCCTGATGCCGGGCAGGAAGACCTGAGAGACCGTCCCCGGCGTCATCCCGAGAATGCGCCCTCTTTCGATTCGAGCGCGCGCGCCTCGCGCTCGGCGTCCGCGATGGAGCCCTTGCCACGCGGGAATCCGGCGAAGCCCGCGGCGAGCACCAGGCCCAGCAACGCCATCGCGGCAGCGAGACTGATGCGAATGCCCTCGACGAAGTCTCCGTCGGCGGCTGCGAGGATCGCCTTCTGCGTCGCCGGGTCCAGGTGCTGGATCGGCCGCCCCGGACCGACCTCGGCGACGTAGGCGCGGGGGTTGGCGTCGCCGATGATCGTCGCGGCGACTTCTTTTCGCTCGGCGGGGTCGGGGAGCGCGCCGGCCAGGTGCGCGCTCAGGGTCGCGGTCAGCGCCGCCGCGAGGATCGAGCCCAGCACGGCGAACCCGACGGTCGATCCGAGCGCCCGCTGCGCGCTCATGATTCCCGACGCCATGCCGGCGCGTTCGGGCGGGACCGCGGTCATGGCGAGCGAGGTGATCGGCGTCAGGCACAACGCTCCGCCAACGCCGACGAACGCGAGTCCCACCACGACGATCGCCGTCGCTGCCCGCAGACCCGCGATGAGGGCCCCGAGTCCGGCCATCTGGATCGCGAGCCCCGAAAGGATGAGCCGCCGCGAGCCGACCGAGGCCACGAGCCGGCCCGCCCGCAGCGAGACGAGCGTCATGCTCGCGCTGTAGGGCAGCAACAGCAGGCCGGCGGCCGTCGGCGAGAAGCCGCGCACGTTCTGCAGGTACTGCGTGATCACGAGCAGCATCCCGTAGGTCGCGAACAGGACGGCGAAGATGGTCACGATCGCCAGCGTGTACGTGCGGTCCCGGAAGAGGGTCAGGTCCATCATCGGGTCCCCGCTCCGGCGCTCCCAGACGACGAAACCGGCCAGCGCCAGCACCGAGACGACGAAGAGGCCGAGGATCTCCGCCGAGACCCAGCCCGCCCGCGGGCCCTCGATCACGGCGAAGGCGAAGGCGCCGACCGCCGCAATGAACAGCAGCTGCCCCGGGATGTCGAACGTGCGCGGCCGCGCGTCCTTCGACTCCTCCACGAAGCGCCACGTCAGCAGGAGCACGACGAGACCGACCGGGACGTTGACCATGAAAATCGTCCGCCATCCGGTCCGCTGGACCATCACGCCGCCGAGGGTCGGCCCGATCGAGATCGCGGTCGACGCGATCGCGGTCCAGATCCCGATCGCCCACGCCTTCAACTTCGGTTCCGGAAAGGCGGCGCTGACGAGCGCGAGCGAGGTCACGTTGACCGTCGCCGCCGCCACGCCCTGGATCGCGCGCGCGAGGTTCAGCACGCCGATCGAGGTCGCCATCCCGCACGCCGCCGACGCCGCCGTGAAGAGCGCGATCCCGGCGAAATACAGCCTTCGACGGCCGTGAATGTCGGCCATTGTCCCCGCCGACATGATCGCGATCGCCATCCCGAGGCTGTACGCCGTCACCACCCATTGCAGCCCCGACTCGCCCACGTGGAAGTCCGACTGGATGGCCGGCAGCGCCACATTCACGATCAGCGCGTCGAGGAAGATCATGAACAGACCGAGGCCCGTGGCCGCCAGGGTGAAGCGCTGTGTGCGGGTCATCGCGTTGCCCGAGAGCTTCTCACGGACAAGTGATAAAGAATGCGGTCCTGGAGGGAGACGCTCATGAAAAGACACGCCACCGCCGAATGGCGCGGGGACCTCAAGACCGGGAAGGGCACGCTGACGACCGAGAGCGGCGTCCTGAACGAAGCGCGCTACTCGTTCACGACGCGCTTCGAGGGCGAAAAGGGCACGAACCCCGAGGAGCTCGTCGCCGCCGCGCACGCCGGGTGCTTCACGATGGCGCTCTCGGCCGAGCTCGGCAAGGCGAACCTCGTGGCCGAGCGCCTCCGGACCAACGCCGTCGTCACGCTCGAGAAGGGCGCCGACGGGTTCTCGATCACGGAGTCGCAGCTCGAGCTCGTCGCGAAGATCCCGGGAGCCTCGAAGGAAGCCTTCGAGGCGGCCGCGGCCGCGGCCAAGGCCAACTGCCCGCTGTCGAAGCTGCTCAAGGCGAAGATCACGCTGACGGCGACGCTCGAGCCCTGAGACGGCCGGCCGCACCCGGCCACCGAAAAAAGACCTCGGCAGCGGGCAACGCCGGGCGACGCCCGGCGTTTACGGCCGCCCCTACGACTTCCGGGGCGGCCGCGACGGCCGCAGGTCGATCCGCGACGGGATCGCGCGGTCCGGAAAACGCACGAGATCGGCGACGGCCTCGGCGACGTCCTCGGGCGCCAGCATCCATCCCGCGCCCCCGCCCGAGTGTCCGAACTCGGTGTTGACGGAACCTGGCAGGACCGTCGCCATCCGGATCCCGTCGTGGCGCAGGTCGATCATGGCGGCCTCGGAAAAGCCGAGCAGGCCGAACTTCGACGCGTTGTAGGCCGAGCCTCCGGCAAACGCGTTGACGGAGGCGAGCGAGGCGATGTTCACGATGAAGCCGCCGCCGTTCCGGATCATGAGCGGCGCCGCGTGGTGCACGGCGTAGAAGACTCCGAAGAGGTTCGTCTCGAGGACCTCCCGGAACTGGCCGGGCGAGAGCTTGTCGACGCGGTCGAAGTGTCCGAGCCCGGCGTTGTTGACGAGCACGTCGAGCCGGCCTCCGTCGCGCGCCACGGATTCGACGAGGCGCTTCTGATCCAGCTCGCTGCGCGCGTCGGCGGCGAAGCCGTGGACGGGAAGGTCCTCCTTCGCGAAGCGCGCGACCGCGGCGCTGGTCGATTCCTCGGTGCGCCCCGAAAGGAAGACCGAGAACCCGTCGGAGGCAAGGCGCTTCACGATCGCGGCCCCGATGCCGCGGGTGCCGCCCGTCACGAGTGCGACGCGGGTCGTGGTCATGGTCAGTACCTCCCCCCGATCGGCGCCGGAATGGCGTCGAGATCCGCGAGATCGTCCGCGGACAGGACGATCTCCTCCGCGGCGTGGTTCTGCTCGAGATACTTCAGGCGTTGCGTGCCCGGGATCGCGAGGACGTGCTCTCCGCGCGAGAGCACCCAGGCGAGCGCGATCTGGGCCGGCGTCACGCCGCGCCGCCCGGCGACGGCGCGCACGGCATCGACGATGTGCTGGTTGGCGGCGACCGCCTCCGGCTTGAAGCGCGGCAGGGTCGACCGGAAGTCCTCGGCGCCGAACGTCGCGTCCGCCTTGATGGCGCCCGTCAGGAACCCGCGGCCGAGCGGCGAGAACGCGACGAAGGACGCGCCATGCGCGGCGCACCAGGGCGCCACGTCTTCGAGGTAGTCGCGCGTCCAGAGCGAGAGCTCCGACTGCACGGCCGTCACCGGGTGGATGCGCGCGATCTTCTCGAGGTCCGGAACCTTCGCCTCGGACACGCCGAGCCAGCGCACCTTGCCGGCGCGCACGAGATCCGCCATCGCGCCCCAGGTCTCCTCCACCGGGACCTGCGGGTCGATGCGGTGCAGGTAGTAGAGATCGATCGTGTCGATGCCGAGCCGGCCGAGCGAACCATCGCACTCCGCGCGGATGTGGTCGGGGCTTCCGTTGCGTCCGTACTTGTAGCCCGCGAGGCTCTCGAGGACGAGGCCGGCCTTCGTCGCGACGACGACGCGCTCGCGCCGACCGGCGAGCGCCCTGCCGACGAGCGACTCGTTGGTGTAGGGGCCGTACGCGTTGGAGGTGTCGAAGTGGTCGACGCCGAGGTCCACGGCCCGCCGGATCAGCGCGATCCCCGCCGCGTCGTCGACGCTGCGGTCGTGGTACGCCCACGAAAGCTCCATGCAGCCTAAACCGATCGGATGGACGCGCCGATCCGTTATTCCCAGTTTTCTCAGCATGCGATCAACATATCAAGCCGCTCAATCTCGTAACGCGCGCGCCAGCACGCCCGTATCCCCAAACAGGAGCAATGATCATGGAGCAAACCACTTTTGCGACGAGGCCCGAGTCCAGACCCCCGATCGCCACCCACCAGCGCGGCGCTCCTGCGCACGCGCTCATCCTCGCCGGAGGCGAGGGCCTGCGCGCCCTGCCGGTCACCCGCGCCCTCTTCGGCGACGACCGGCCGAAGCAATTCTGCGCGCTCGTGGGCCGGGAGCCGCTGGTCGTCCAGGCGCAGCGGCGCGCTTCACTGATCGTGCCGCCCTCCCGAACGCTGCTCGTCCTCACGCGGAAACACGAAGCGTACTACCGCGGCCTCGTCTACGGGATGCCCGCCTCCTCGCTCGTGATCCAGCCCTCGAACCGGGGCACTGCGGCCGCTGTCCTCTACGGGCTACTGCGCATTGCACGGCGCATGCCGAGCGCCCCGGTCGTCGTCCTGCCGTCGGACCACTGGGTGTCCGACGAGGCGGCATTCATGGCCCATGCGGCGGCCGCGATCGGCATCGTGAGGGCGCACCCGACCGCAGTCGTCCTGCTCGGCGTCCCGCCCACGCGTCCCGAGCGCGAATACGGGTGGATCGAGCCGTCCGCGCCGATCGAAGAGGTGTGGAGCGACCTGCACGGCGTGGCGCGGTTCGTGGAAAAGCCTGATCCCGACCGCGCGCTGCTCCTGCAGCAGAGCGGGACGAGCTACTGGAACACCTCCGTCGTCGCCGGCCAGGCGGAGGCGCTGCTGTTTCTCTTCGCCATGGCGCGGCCCGCACAGGTGGACTCCTTCCTGCAGGCCTGGCCCGAGCTCGGGACGCCGTCCGAGGCGGCCGCGATCGAGCGGGTCTACGAAAGGCTGCCGCCGTCGGACTTCTCGAGGGACATCCTGGCGGCGCACCCGGAGTCCCTGTCGGTCCTCGGCGTCAGCGGCGTCACGTGGGAGGACATCGGCAACCCCGACCGCCTGCTCGCCGCGCGGCTCCGGACCGGCCGGGGGGCCCACCGGCAGCCCTCCTCGGCGGCCAGCTAGACCCGGTCTGCCGGGCGGACATCATGTGTCCGTGCCCTCCCGGATACTCGAGTCATGGGAGAGCTTCTCGAGCCGAGGGGGTGGTGCCGGCAGCGCTGGTGCCGCGAGGATCCGGAGGCCGGACACGAGCCGGGCGACGGCTGCTCGTGCCATGCCCACGGCGAGGAAGCCGTCGCGGCAGCGGCGGAGCCGCAGCGGCCGCTGCGCCTGACCTCCCGCGCCTGGCGCCTGGACGCATTCGCCTGCCGCTCGTGCGGCGTCAAGACGCGCAACATGGTCGAGTATCCGAAGCTCTTCCTGCGCTGCGAGCCGTGCGCCGCCCTGGACCGCTGGCCCTCCGTGTGGACAGGCCGGATTCCGCAGGGTTAATCTGGCCCTGGATCGGGGCCTTGCGCCTCGACCAGGAGTACCGATGAAGCCGTACGTCAGATTGACCGAGCCGATGGTGCGCGAGAACGGAAAGCTCCGCACGGCCACGTGGGACGAAGCGCTCGTCCGGGCCGCCGAAGGATTCCGCAAGGTGCGCGACGAGCACGGCGGGGAGGCGATCGGCCTCTTCTCCTGCTCGAAGGCGACGAACGAGGTGAACTACCTCGCTCAGAAATTCGCCCGAGCGGTCCTCGGCTCGAACAACATCGACAGCTGCAACCGCACCTGACACGCCCCCAGCGTCGTCGGTCTGACGACGGTGTTCGGAGCGGGCGGCGGGACGAGCTCGTACCGTGAGGTCGAGGAGGCGGATCTCGTCCTCCTGTGGGGATCGAACGCCCGCGAGGCGCATCCGATCTACTTCCACCACGTCCTGAAGGGCGTGCACAACGGCGGGCGCCTCGTGGTCGTGGATCCGCGCCGCACCGTCTCGGCCCAGTGGGCGGACACCTGGCTCGGCCTCGACGTCGGCTCGGACATCGCGCTCGCCAACGCGATGGCGCGCGAGATCCTCCACGCCGGCCTCGAGAACCGAGCCTTCATCGAGAGGGCGACGACCGGCTTCGACGAGTACCGCGAGTGCGTCGAGAAGTACACGCTCGAGCATGCCGAGCGCGAGACGGGCGTGCCGGCAGCGGCGATCCGCGACGTGGCGCACGCCTACGCGAAAGCCGGCAAGGCGCAGCTCTGCTGGACGCTCGGGATCACGGAGCATCACAACGCCGTCGACAACGTCTTCGCTCTGATCAACCTCTCGCTCCTGACGGGCCACGTCGGGCGCTGGGGCTCGGGCGTCGTGCCGCTGCGCGGACAGAACAACGTGCAGGGCGGAGGCGACATGGGAGCCCTCCCGAACAAGCTGCCGGGCGGACAGGACGTCGACGACCCGGATCTGCGCGCGAAGTTCGAGCGGGCGTGGGGTGCGTCCATTCCGGCGACGAAGGGCATGCATCTCTCGCAGATGTTCGAGGCGATGGAGCACGGCACGCTGAAGTCGCTCTTCGTCCTGGGCGAGAACCCCGTGCAGTCCGAGGCGGACCAGAAGCGCGCGATCGAGCTGCTCGAGAGCCTCGAGCACGTCGTCGTGCAGGACATATTCCTGACGAAGACGGCCGAGATCGCCGACGTGGTTCTGCCGTCCGGCGCGTCGTGGTGCGAGGACGACGGCACCGTCACCTCCAGCGAGCGCCGCGTGCAGCGCGTGCGCAAGGCCCTCGATCCTCCGGGACAGGCGCGCACGGACCTCGCGATCCTCGCGGATCTGGCGCGCAGCCTCGGCGCCGACTGGGGACACCCGAAGGCCGAGGAAGTCTGGAACGAGATGCGCGCCCTGTCGCCGTGGCACGGCGGCATGAGCTACGAGCGCCTCGAGAAGTTGAACGGCCTGGCCTGGCCGTGTCCCGACGAGTCGCACCCGGGCAGCCCGTTCCTCCACGGCCGCCTCTGGTCTGACCCCGTCGAAGGCCCGCGGGCGCCGTTCCACGTCGTGGAACACGACCCGCCGGTGGACAGGCTCGACGCGGACTTCCCGATCCGCCTGACGACGGGCCGCCGGCTGGATTCCTACAACACAGGCGTCCAGACGGCCGGCTACACGTCACCCCTGCGGCGCAGCGAGAGTCTCGACATCTCGCCCGAGGACGGCGCGCGCCTGGGCATCGGCAACGGCGAAGTCGTCCGCGCCGTGTCGCGCCGCGGCTCGATCGAGGTGCCCGCCCGCTACGACACCACCCTGCGCCCGGGTCTCGCCTTCATGACGCTCCACTTCCAGGACGACGTCGCGACGAACGTCCTCACGATCGACGCCATCGACCCCAAGTCGGGCACGGCGGAGTTCAAGGCGAGCGCCATCCGTATCGAAGCCCTGGGCCGCTGAATACGGCCACTCGCTGCACCGTCGTTATGCCGGGCGCTGATTCTCCAAACGATCCAGCCTCGCACGAAGCGATTGGACGTCATTCTCCAGCGAGGTCAGCCGGCTATCGAGCTGGCCGAACGACAGGCGGATCATGGCTTTCATCTCGGCGATCTCCGCTCGGACCGCCTTGAACTCGGCTGCGACCGCGGACTCGAAGCGGTCCAGCCGGACGTCCAATTGCTCGAACCGACCGTCGACGTGCTCGAGCCGGTCGTTCGTGCCGCCCTGCGCCTCCGCGAGCAAACGGATCTCCGAGCGAAGCCCCTCCGCAACAACGTTGAAATGCCGCTTGATCTCGTCGGCTGTGTCGCGGTCCATGAAGCCCTCGAAGGCGGTCAGCTTAGCACGCGGATTCTGGCCGTTCAGCTAGAGTATTCCCCGTGGATCTTCACTTCATCCCGGGCGCGGAGCCGAGTCCTGAGGAACGCGCCGCCGTCGACGTCGTCACTGGCGCGCCGACGAGCGGCTGGGACGGAGGCGAGCGCAAGCCTGCGACGGATGGGCACATTGCGATCGGCGGCCATGCCGCCCGCGCGCGGCGCGACCTGCTCCTGCCCGCCCTCTGGGCCGCGCAGTCCCGCGTCGGCTGGATCTCGCGCGGCGCCCTCAACTACATCTGCCAGCGACTCTCCGTCGCCCCGGCCGACGCCTACGGCGTCGCGACGTTCTACGCGATGCTTTCGGTCGAGCCGCAGCCGAAGACGATCGTGCATGTCTGCGATGACATCGCGTGCCGGCTGGCGGGGGGGGCGTCGCTTCTCGCCGACCTGAAAAAGAAGCTCCCCGCGGACAGCGTGAAGCCGTCGCCGTGCCTGGGGCTCTGCGAGCGCGCGCCGGCGGCACTCGTGCAATGCGCGGGCGAGGGCGCAAAGGATTACGTCGTCGCGCCTGTCACCATTCTCCCCCCTCACCCCAACCCTCTCCCCCCTCCGGGTGGAGAGGGAGTTTCAAGGGAAACCGCGCTTCAGGGTTCCCTCTCCCGGCGGGAGAGGGACAGGGTGAGGGGCGCCGGCTCGTCTTCGGCCCCGCAAACACAGGACGGAAGGCGCTCCACTCTTCGTCTGCTCCGCCGCGTCGGGCACGTCGATCCTGCGAGCCTCGACGACTACCGCGCAAACGGCGGCTACGCGGCTCTGCCTGCCGCCCTCGCCCTCGGGCCCGAGGGCGTCATCCGCGAGGCGCTCGCCTCGAAGCTCCAGGGCCGCGGCGGCGCGGCGTTCCCCGCCGGGCGCAAGTGGGATGCGGTGGCGAACCAGCCGGCCCGCCCCCACTACCTCGTCTGCAACGCGGACGAGTCCGAGCCCGGGACCTTCAAGGATCGCGTCCTCATGGAGGAGGACCCGTTCGCCCTGGTCGAGGCGATGACCATCGTGGCCTTCGCAACCGGCTGCGAGACGGGGTACATCTACATAAGGGGCGAGTACCCGCTCGCGGCCGAGCGCCTCGAGAACGCGATCGCCGCCGCGCGCGCCTCGGGCCTGCTCGGAGCGAACATCCTCGGCAGGGGCCTCGTCTTCGACGTCGAGGTGCGTCGAGGCGCCGGCGCCTACATCTGCGGCGAGGAAACCGCTCTCTTCAACTCGATCGAGGGGTTGCGCGGCGAACCGCGCAACAAGCCGCCCTTTCCGGTCGAGAAGGGTCTCTTCGGCAAGCCCACCGTCATCAACAACGTCGAGTCGCTCGTCAACGTGCTCCAGATCGTCCTCGAGGGCGGCGCGGCCTTCGCCGCGATCGGCACCGCGCAGTCGACGGGCCCGAAGCTCTTCTGCCTCTCCGGCCGCGTCGCGCGGCCCGGCGTCTACGAGGTCCCGTTCGGCGCGACGCTGCGGGAGCTGATCGACCTCGCCGGCGGCGTGCCCGGCGGCCGGGCCATTCGCGCCGTGCTGCTCGGCGGCGCGGCGGGCTCCTTCGTCTCGCCCTCCGAGCTCGACGTGCCGCTGACCTTCGAGGGCACGCGCGCCATCAATGCCTCGCTCGGCTCCGGCGTGATCATGGTCTTCGACGATCGCGCCGATCTCGCCGACACGGTCAAGCGCATCGCGGCCTTTTTCCGGGACGAGTCCTGCGGCCAGTGCGTCCCGTGCCGCGTCGGCACGGAGCGCCAGGAGGAACTGGTCTCACGGCTCGACGCGAAGCGGCCGTTCAAGAGCGCCGCCGACGAGGACTTGCTCCTCGACGAGATCGCCCGCGCCATGAAGGACGCCTCGATCTGCGGCCTCGGCCAGACGGCCTCGGGCGCGATCCAGTCCGCCATCCGTAAGCTCGGAGTCTTCTCCGCATGACCGAGCCGCGCCGCCGCATCCGCCCGGAGACGCCCGTCGCGCTCACGATCGACGGAAAGCCGGTGACCGTCCCGCAGGGCACGACGATCCTGGAGGCCTGCCGCTCCGAAAAGATCGACACGCCGACCCTCTGCTTCCTCGAGAACCTGACACCCGTCAACGTCTGCCGCGTCTGCGTCGTCGAGGTCGAAGGATCGCGCGCCCTCGTGCCCGCCTGCTCGCGGCCGGTCGAGCCGAAGATGAACGTGAAGACCGACAGCGAGCGCGTGCGTCTTTCGCGCAAACTCGTCCTCGAGTTTCTCGGCTCGTCGGCCGACCTCTCTTGCGCGTCGAAGGAAGTCCAGGGTTGGATGGATCGCTACCAGGCCGACCCGACGCGATTCGGCCCGCCCGCGCCGGCGGCGGCCGCGGGACAGCGCGACGAGGCCATGCCCGGCCACCATCACGCCTCCGCTCCCGGCCGCGCCGCCACCGTGGCCCAGCCCGTGAAGATCGACAATGAGCTCTACGTTCGCGACTACGCGAAATGCATCCTCTGCTACAAGTGCGTCCAGGCCTGCGGCACGGAAGCGCAGAACACGTTTGCGATCGCCGTCGCCGGCCGCGGCTTCGACGCCCGCATCTCGACCGAGTTCGCGACACCGCTGCCCGAGTCCGCCTGCGTCTACTGCGGCAACTGCATCGGCGTCTGCCCGACGGGCGCGCTGATGTTCAAGAGCGAGCACGACAAGCGCGCGGCCGGAACCTGGGACGAGTCGCGCCAGACCGTCACCGACACCATCTGCCCCTACTGCGGCGTCGGCTGCACGCTCGAGCTGCGCGTCCAGGACAACGAGATCGTCCGCGTCACCTCGCCCCTCGACCACGAGGTCACCAGCGGCCACCTCTGCGTCAAGGGCCGCTTCGGGTGGCAGTTCGTCCAGAACCGGCCCAAGCCCGGGTAGATGCGGCGCGGTCCCCCGGCCAGGCGCGCGGGGACTCGAGACTGCGGCTTCGATGAAGTCTTACGCCGCCAGTTGCATTACGATGTCGCGCTCAACCTCCAGCGAGGAATTCAACATCATGGATAATGTCTTCGTGCGGATCGACGCGTGGGTGACGGCGCTCGCGTTCGCGGGCGCGATGGTCGTGTCCTGGCGCCTCGGTTTGTGGCGCGGGCGCCGGCTGCTCGCGCGCGACGGCGATACGCCCTCGAGCAAGTTCGAGGATGCGGGGCTGGCGCTGCTCGGCCTGCTCCTCGCCTTCACGTTCTCGATGGCGCTCGGAAAGAACGAGCGGCGGCGCGACATGCTCGTTGCCGACAGCAACGCGATCGGCGACTTCTACACGAGCGCGACCATGCTGCCGGAACCCGCGCGCACCAAACTGCAGGATCTCCTCCGCGAGTATGCGGCGCTCCGCCTCGCCGTCGCGCGGAATCCCGGGAGCCTCGATGCGACGCTGCCGCGGTTCACGGAAATGCAGAACCGGATGACCGAGCTGGTCGCCGATGCGATTCACGAGGGCACTCCCGTCGCGGTTCCGCTCGTCAACACCCTCAACGAGGTCACGAGCAGCCAGGCGTCCCGTCTCGCCGCCGTGCGGGACAGGCTGCCCTGGCCCGTCGTCCTGCTGCTGCTGCTGGCGGCCACGGTCTCGACGGCCCTCATTGGGAGCCGTCAGGCGGGTTCGAAGACTTCGGGGCTGACCGAAGGCCTCAGTTTCGTCCTGCTCGTCACGCTCGTCGTCTATCTGACGCTCGATCTGAACCAGCCGCGCCGCGGGCTGATCACGGTCAGCGATGAGCCGCTCGAACGACTCCTCGTCTCGATCGCGAAGTAACGAGCGGCCCGGGAGGAGCGTGCGGACGCTCCTGCGGCGGCTGCTCGGAATCGCGGCGGAGGCGCCGGCGCCGCAGCCCTCGCCTTCCGCCGGTCCGAACTACAAGGCCGCGTGGGACGCGGCCGCGGCGACGGGGGCCGAAGACGCCATCCTGACCGGGGCGTCCGCCGAGTTTTTCGAGTTCGCTGGAGAAAAGGATGCCGCAATCGTCCGTCGGCACCTGCGCGGCGGCGAGACCGTCCTGAACATCGGCTGCGGCGTCGGCCGCGTCGAGCGCTACCTCGCGCCGGAAGTCCGCGAGCTCTGGGCAGTGGACGTGAGCGGCGAGATGATCCGCCGCGCCCGCGAGCGTTTGACCGGGCTCGCGAACGTGCACCTGCGCGAGGTCGGGAATCGCGAGTTTCTCTCCGGATTCGAGAACGACCGGTTCGACCTCGTCTTCTCCTTCCTCGTGCTCCAGCACCTCGAGAAGGAGGACGCGTTCCTCTACGTGCGCGACGCGTTCCGCGTCCTGAAGCCGGGCGGGCTGCTCGTGACTCAGTTTCCGAACCTGCTCTCGGAGGCGTACACCCGCGCTTTCATGGAAGGCGCGGCCGTCGCCGACCGCAGCCCGGGCCGCATGCGGGCCTCCACCGAGGCCGAGGTGCGCCGCGTATTGGGCGTCTGCGGGTTCGAGATCCAGGAACTGTGGCTCGGCGGACACCACGATCCGGACGCCGAGATCTACGTGGCGGCGCGCAAGCCCCGAAACCAGTGAGGGTCGTGCTACCCTTTCGAACGAGAGCGCGCGCATCCACAAACACCTCCATTTTCGGCCGAGAATCCGCCGCCGCGCAGCCGCCGTCGCGGCCCTCGTCCTTCTTTTCGGAACCGCCGTCCCGGCCCGCGCGGAAGACCACGCGATGCTCCTCTGGAAGGGCGAGTCGCATCCCGTCGGCACGCTCGGCGGCAAGGAGTTCGTGGTCTCGGACGCCGCGCGGGCGCTGGGATACACCGTCGCGTCGGACGCTTCCACCGGCGTTCTGACACTGACCGGGCAGGGCCACCAGATCCTGCTCGGGCCCGGCACGGCGCAGGTCCCCGTGGACCGCCGCATCATCCCGATCTCGCTGCCGGCCCGCGTGGTCGGCGGCGCGCTCTACGCTCCCGCGGACTTCTTCGAGAAAGTCCTCTTTCCGCTGGCCGGCGCCGCGGGCACCTACGACGCGGCCAAGCGCGTCTGGACGCTGACGGCCGCCGGTCCGCCCCCGCTCTCGATCGAGGTCGCGGTCGTCCACGTCGCGCCGACGACGCAGGTCGTGCTGCGGCTCTCGGCGGCCGCCAAGACCGGGACGGTGCTGTCCGAAAGGGGCTTCGCCGTCCGGTTCGACACGAAGATCGATCCGCCCTGGCCCGACAAGAAGTTCGACGACCCCCTCGTGGCCGCCGTGCACTTCTCGGGTGACACGGCGACGGTCGAGTTCCGCGAGCCGAACCTGACGGCCCGCGCGTACCCGCTCACGTCGCCGGACCGCCTCGTCATCGAGGTCGGCCGCCGGGCCGCCGCAGCCGCCGAGCCCGCGGCGCCCGCTCCGGCCGCGGTCCCGCTGCTGACGATCGTGGTGGATCCGGGCCACGGCGGCGCCGAGACCGGCGCGATCGGGCCGGGCGGCCTCCAGGAGAAGGAAGCGACGCTCCAGATCGCGAAGAAGCTCGCCGCGACCCTGCCGCAGGTCCTCTCCTGCCGCACCGTGCTCACGCGGGACTCGGACGTCCTCATCCCGCTCGACGACCGCGCCTCGATCGCGAACCACGAGAAGGCGGACCTGTTTCTGTCCGTCCATGCCAATTCCTCGCGCGCGGCGTCGGCGAAGGGCTCGGAGACGTACTACCTCTCGCTCGAGGCCTCGGACAAGATCGCCCAGGAGGTCGCCAAGGAGGAGAACCAGGCGGGCGCGGCCCCCGGCACCGGCCCGGCGGACGCGACCGGGAATCGCGATCTCGATTTCGTCCTGTGGGACCTCGCCCAGAGCGCGCATCTGAAGGAATCGAGCGAGCTCGCCGAGTCGATCCAGGCCGAATTGAACGGCGTCTCGGACACCGCCGACCGCGGCGTCAAGCAGGCGCCCTTCCGGGTCCTCGTCGGCGCGACGATGCCGGCGGTCCTCGTCGAGTTCGCGTTCATTTCGAACGCGGAGGAAGAAAAGAAGCTGAAAGACCCGGGCTTTCAGCAGGCCGTCGCCGACGCCGTGTCGCGCGCCGTCGTCCGGTTCTTCTCCAGGCGCCATCCCGTCGCCATCCGCCCCACGCCGGTTCCGGCGCCGCCCCCATGAGCCGGCGCGCGGCGGCGATCCTCCTCGCCGTCCTGGCGGCCGCCGTCGCGGCCCTGCTCTTCGTCAACCGCAGCGGCCTGCCCCGGTTCGCGCGGCGCGGGCCCCGGCCGTTCCTGCGCGTGACACCCGCCCCCGCGGCCCCGGTGACGGCGCCCCCGGGCGCGACGCCCGCGCCCGTCGTCGAGACCATCCGGATCACGCTCTACTTTCCGGATCAGAACGGTCTACTGCTGCATCCCGAGGAGCGGGACATCCCGAAACCGACAGGCGGCCCGGCGTTTCTGAAGATCCTCTTTGCCGAGCTCCAGAAAGGACCCGCCCGCGAGGGCCTGATGGCCGCGGTGCCCGAAAAGATGCTGCTGCGCAACGCATTCCTGCTTCCGGAGGGCCAGGCGGTGCTGGATCTGGCCGTCGACGCCGGGCTCGCGTTCGGTTCGGACGAGGAGCTGATGATCGTGGCTTCGCTCGTCGACACGACGCTCCAGAACGTGGCCGAGACGTCCCGTGTGAGAATCCTCGTCAACGGCGAGCCCGCCGAAACCCTGGGAGGCCACGTGGATCTCACACGCCCGCTGCTCTTCATCCGCAGCGTCATCGAACCGCCGGGATCGGAGACGACGGCCGAGCCGACGGCGGCCGCAACGCCGCCCACGGTTCCGACCGCGGCGCCGACCGTGAAACCGACCGCCGCGCCGCGCCCGCAGCCGACGCGGAGCCGGCCATGACCCGCTCGACACCGCGCCCCGACGGACGCAAGCCCGCCGAGCTGCGCGAGGTTTCGATCGAGACCGGCGTCGCCCGCCACGCGGAGGGCTCGGCCTTGATCTCGCTCGGGTTTACAAAGGTCCTCTGCGCGGCCTCGGTCGAAGAGCGTGTCCCCGCCTTTTTGAAGGGCACGGGCAGCGGCTGGGTCACGGCCGAGTACGGCATGCTCCCCCGCGCCACGCACACGCGCTCGGCGCGCGAAGCGGCGCAGGGCAAGCAGGGCGGGCGCACGCTCGAGATCCAGCGCCTGATCGGGCGGTCGCTGAGGAGCGTCACCGAGCTGCGCGGCCTGGGCGAGCGGACGATCACGCTCGACTGCGACGTCCTCCAGGCCGACGGCGGCACGCGCTGCGCCGGGATCACCGGGGCGTGCGTGGCGCTCGCGATGGCGCTCGCCAAGCTCACGCGCGACGGCAAGATCCCGCGCTGGCCGCTGCGCGAGACGGTCGCCGCGGTCTCGGTCGGCATCTGCGCCGGGCAGGCGGTGCTGGATCTCGCCTACGAAGAGGACTCCGAGGCGGACGTCGACTGCAACGTCGTCGCGACCGCTTCGGGGCACTTCGTCGAGATCCAGGGCACGGCGGAGCGGCGGCCGTTCTCGGAGGAGCAGCTGACCGAGATCCTCGCGCTCGCGCGCAAAGGGCTGAAGAAGCTGCGGGAGATCCAGAGCGAGGCGCTGGCCAGGCACGTCGAGGGAATCGACTTTACGTAAATCGCCTCGGCGCATCCCTCGTGCGGTAGGGGCGGGGCTTGCCCCGTCCGGGCGACCGGCACCACAAATCGGGTGTTTCGCCATCACTCGCCCGGGCGGCCCAACGGCCGCCCCTACGACACCAAATGCAATTCTCGCGCTTAGAATCGACTCCTCTGACAATCAACAAGGAGCCGCCATGGCGTTGACGGTTGGTTTCATCGGACTCGGCACGATGGGAACGGGAATGGCGCGCAATCTCTCGCGGGCGGGATTCGCGCTCGCACTGACGAGCCGCACTCCGGCGAAGGTCAAGGCGCTTTGCGCCGAGATCGGCGCGAAGGCCTGCGGTTCTGCCGCCGAGGTCGGCGCGGAGTCCGAGATCGTCATCTCGTGCCTGCCCGACTCTCCGGAGGTCGAGGACGTCCACCTCGGCACGAACGGCACCGTGCACGGCGCCGCGAAGGGCACGATCGTGATCGACTCGTCGACGATCGCGGCCGAGGCCGCGCGCTCGATCGCGGGGCGCCTCGCGGAAGCGGGCATCGTTTTCCTCGACGCGCCCGTCTCCGGCGGACAGAAGGGCGCGACCGACGGGACACTGACGTTCTTCGTCGGGGGCGACGCCGAGGCCCTCGAGAAGGCGCGGCCGGTCTTCGAAGCGATGGGAAAGCGGATCACGCACCTCGGCCCCTCCGGCTCGGGCCAGCTCGGCAAGGCCGTCAACCAGATCGTCGTCGCGGGAACGCTCATGGCCGTCTCCGAGGGCGTCGCCTTCGCGCAGAAATCGGGGCTCCCGATGCCGGCCCTCCACGAGGCGCTCATGGGCGGCGCCGCGGGCTCGTGGATGCTCGACGTGCTCGGCAAGAAGATGATGGACCGCGACTTCCAGCCGGCCTTCGCGATCAAGCACCAGCAGAAGGACCTCGGCATCGTGCTCAAGACCGCACGCGAGAAGGGCGTCCCGCTGCCCGGGGTCGCGCTCGTGCACCAGCTGCTCTCGGCGCTCGAGGCCCAGGGCCGCGGCGAGGACGGCACGCAGGCTCTGCTCACGCTGTACGAGCAGATGGGCGCTCCGCCAGCGTGAAAGGCCCCCTCTCCGGCATCCGGGCCCTGCTCGTCGACCTCGAGGGCACGGTCTACCAGCAGGGCCGCCTGATTCCCGGGGCCGTCGAGGCGCTCGCCGCCGCGCAGAAGCGCGGAATCCCGCACCGCTTCGTCACGAACACCACGAGCCGACCGCGCTCGGTCATCGTCCGCGACGTCGCCGCGATGGGACTCGTCGTCGATCCCGACGCCCTCTTCACCGCGCCGCGCGCCGCGCGCCGGTACCTGCTCGAGAAGGGCTTGCGCCGCTGCCACCTGCTCGCCCGCGAGTCGCTGCTCGAGGACCTCGGGGGAATCGAGAACGTCGACGCGAACGCCGACGCCGTCCTCATCGGCGACCTCGGCGAGGGCATGACCTTCGTGCGCCTGAATCACGCCTTCCGCCTGCTTCTCGAAGGCGCCGAGCTCGTCACGCTCGCGAGGAACCGCTACTGGAAGGACCACGGGGGCATGATGCTCGACATCGGGGCCTTCGCCGCCGCGCTCGAGTACGGCTCGGGCAGGAAGGCGACACTCGTCGGCAAGCCGGCGCCCGCCTTCTTCGCCGCGGCGCTCGCCTCCCTCGGCGCCGCGCCCACGGAAACCGCCGTCATCGGCGACGACCTCGAATCCGACGTCCACGGCGGCCAGGCGGCCGGAATGCGCGGCATCCTCGTCCGCACCGGCAAGTTCCGAGCGGGAGATCTGGAGCGGACGCTGGTCCGGCCCGACGCCGTGCTCGATTCGCTCGCAGACCTTGCCCGCGCCCTTTGATACGCTCCCGATCGATGGCCGACAAGACCCCGCCCGACGACCACGCCGCCCGCGTCCACGAGTCCTTCGACGCGCTCCACGCGAAGGTCGGCGACCGCCTCGACGAGGCCTCCCGCGCCGCGGTCGAGCGACTGCGCGCGGCCGCGAGCGAAAAGGACGCAGCAGCGCTGCGCAAGCATCTGACGGAGCTGCGGGAAAGCCACGGCTGGCTCTACAACGAGCTCGCATCGCACCCCCAGGTCGCCACGCTGCTCGACGAGCTCGCCCTCCTCGGGTTCTGACAATGAGCACTTTGCCAGCGAGTTGCCCGGGCGGGGCAAGCCCCGCCCCTACGACATCTCGCTAGTCGTCCGTCCTGGTGCCGTAGGGGCGGCCCTTGGGCCGCCCGGGCAACCGTTGTCACGGTGCCCGTCGCTGGCCGACGCGTTCCGTTGGTATACCCTCGATGGAAGCTGTGACCATCGCTTCCGGAGCCCGTCTCGGCCCGTACGACATCGTCACTCCCATCGGGGCGGGGGGGATGGGCGAGGTCTATCGCGCGCGCGACGCGCGGCTCGATCGCGAGGTCGCGATCAAGGTGCTGCCCGCCTCCTACTCCGCGGACCCCGACCGCCTGCGCCGCTTCGAGCAGGAGGCGCGCGCGGCCGGCCGGCTCAACCATCCGAACGTCATGGCGATCTACGACATCGGGACGCACGAGGGCGCGCCGTACGTCGTCGCGGAGCTGCTCGAGGGATCGACGCTGCGCGAAAAGCTCTCGACCGGCGCGATCCCGACGCGCAAGGCCGTCGACTATGCCCTCCAGATCGCCCGCGGCCTCGGCGCCGCGCACGAGAAGGGAATCGTCCATCGGGACCTGAAGCCCGAGAACGTCTTCGTCACGAACGACGGCCGCGTGAAGATCCTCGACTTCGGCCTCGCCAAGCTCACGCGGCCCGAGACGTCGTCGCCCGAGACCTCCGCGCCGACGGAAACGCGCGGCACGGAGCCCGGCTCCGTGTTCGGCACCGTCGGCTACATGTCCCCCGAGCAGATCCGCGGGCAGCCGGCCGACGCGCGCTCGGACATCTTCGCGTTCGGCGCGATGCTGTACGAGTTGCTCTCGGGGCACCGGGCATTTCGCGGCAACTCCTCGGCCGACGTGATGAGCGCGATCCTGAAGGAGGATCCGGCCCCGCTCGAAGAGACGGGGCGCAACATCCCGGCGCCGCTCGAGCGGCTCGTGTCGCACTGCCTCGAGAAGAGTGCCGAGGAGCGATTCCAGTCCGCGCGCGACATCGCGTACGACCTCGAGGCGCTGTCGGGGCTCTCTCCCTCGATCTCGGGGGCGCCACGCGGTCTCCAGGGGCGCGCGCCACGCAAGCTGACCGTCGCCGCGGCGCTCGGCGTCGCCGCCCTGGCGGCGGCCGCGGGCCTCGTCGCGGGACGGGCCACCAGGCCGAATCGCGCGGCACCGCCCGCATTCCATCAGCTCACGTATCGCCGCGGCTCGATCGGGTCGGCGCGCTTTGCCCCCGACGGGCAGAGCGTCGTCTACAGCGCGCGGTGGGATGGCGCGCCCGCGCAGCTCTTCCTGAAACGGCCGGACGCGGGAGATTCGCTGCCTCTCAGCCTGCCTCCGGCGGAACTGCTCGGGATTTCGAAATCGGGAGAGATGAACATCGCCCTCAACTGCCTTCAGACGCACTACGGAGTCTGCAGCGGCACGCTCGCCCAGGCGCCGATGACGGGCGGCGCACCGCACGAGATTCGCGAGAAAATCCAGGAGGCGGATTGGACGCCCGACGGCACGGCGATGGTGATCGTGCGCGACGTCGGCGACGGCGCACAGCTCGAATTCCCGCCCGACAAGATCCTCTACAAGGCAGTCGGACACCTGAGCTTCGCCCGCATTTCGCCGAAGGGCGATCGCATCGCCTTCTTCGAGCACCCCTCGCGGATCGACGACGGCGGCAGCGTGATCGTGATCGATCGCGCGGGAAAGAGGACCGTGCTCGCCGGCCCCTTCAGCTCCCAGCAGGGCCTGGCGTGGTCGCCCGACGGCCGCGAGGTCTGGTTCACCGCGTCCCGCACCATCATCGCGCGCGAGCTGTACGCGGTGAGCCTTTCCGGAAAGCTCCGCAACATCGTCGCCGTTCCGGGCAACCTGACGCTGCGCGACATCGCCAAGTCGGGTCGGGTGCTCGTGACGCACGACCTCGAACGCGTCTCCGTCCACGCCTCCAAGCCCGGCGACGCGCACGACCGCGACCTCTCCTGGTTCAACTGGACGCTGGGGTCCGATCTGTCCGAGGACGGCCGGACCGCCCTTCTCGAGGAAGAGGGCGGCGACGCGTACATGGCGGGACTGAGGCCCATGGACGGGTCGCCGATCGTCCGCCTGAGTCTCGGAAGAGCGGCAGGACTGTCTTACGACGGGAAGTGGGCGCTCGTGGTCCCGCCCGAGCAGGGCGACCTCTTCGTGCCGACCGGCCCCGGCCAGCCGATGCCGCTCGCTCCTTCCAACGTGCGCCGCCTGATGGCGGCTTCCTTCTTTCCCGACGGCAAACGGATCCTCTATGCCGGCATCGAGCCGGGGCACAGCACGAGGATCTACGTCCGGGAGATCCCGTCCGGCGCGCCACGCCCGATCACGCCCGAGGGCTTCGTCGACCCGGGCGTCACGCGCAACGTCTCGCCCGATGGCCGGTTCATGTTCGCCACTCGGCAGCAGGACGAGTCAACGTGGATCTTCCCCATCGCCGGAGGCGAAGGACGCCGCGTCGAAGGGATCAGCCCGAACCGCGAGCGCGCGATTCGGTGGACCGCGGACGGCCGCGGCCTCTACGTCCGCAACTGGAAGGGCCTGCCGCTCCAGATCTCGCGGCTCGATCTGGCGTCCGGCGCGCGCACGCCGTGGAAGCGGATCGAGCCCGCCGACCTCGCGGGCGCCGAGGACACGCCGCTCGTGCGCCTCTCCGGCGACGGTGAGATCTGCCTCTACACCCTCTCCCGCAAGCTCTCCACGCTCTACGTCGTGGACGGGCTCCGCTAGCCATGCCCTCGAGCCACGACTGGGGCGAGCTGCTGCGCTCGACGTTCCGCGACGTCGGGCGGGCGGACATCACCGGCCTGTATTCTTCCGAGTGGAAGCACGCCAGGGCGAAGCTGACCGCCGAGGACGCCGACGCGCTCGCGCTCGAGCCCCGGCGCTGGAAGCGCTGGTTCAAGACCATGAACAGCGTCCTCTTCGGCCTGGCCAGGCGCCTCGCGCCGGCGCGCCGCGTCGTGTTCCTCGCGGTGCTCGTCTGCTTCTTCCTCTCGCTGTTCGCGCCAGAATTCTCGCGCCATGTCGAGAAGGTCGAGAACGGCGTCCGGAAATCGACCTCCTACCGCGTGGACCTCGACAGCACCTTCCTCGGCCTGGCCGGCGCGCTGCTGACGCTGCTGCTCGCGATGGAGCTCGTGGACAAGATCAACTTCCGCGACGAGCTCGAGCTCGCCCGAGCCCTGCAGGCGAGCCTCATTCCGAAGGACCTCCCGAAGACCGCCTCGTACGAGATCGGCGCGCACAACGAGATCGCCAACATGGTCGGCGGCGACATCTACGACTTCGTGCCGCTGCCGGACGGTCGCCTCGCCGTCCTCTTCGGCGACGCCTCCGGGCACGGCATGGCGGCGGGCCTCGTCATGGCCGTGGCGCACGCCGCGTTCCGCACGCAGCTGGACGTGGATCCGTCGCCCACTGCGATGTTCACGACGCTCAACCGCATCCTCTGCCGCACGGGCAGCCCGCGCGCGTTCTTCGGCTGCGTCTACCTGATGTTCTCGGCCGACGGCGCGTTCACGGCCGCGATCGCCGGCCACCCGCAGCCGCTCGCGATCCGGGCCGACGGCACCGTCCGGCAACGCTTCGGCGCGGGCGCGTATCCGCTCGGGATCAAGGCCCGGACGACGTGGCCCGTCGAGCAGGGACGCCTCGACACGGGCGAGCTGCTGCTGCTGACTTCCGACGGCGTGTCCGAGGCCCGCGACGCTTCCGGGCGCGACTTCGGCGACGCCCGCATCGAGGCGACCGTGCGCGCCGCGATCCGGCGGCCGGCGCAGGAGATCGCCGCAACGCTTGCGCGCGAAGTCCAGGCCCACCGCGGCCCCGGCGGACCCGAGGACGACGTCTCCATCGCCGTCCTGCGCCGCATCGGCTAGCCTCCGGGAATCCCTCCCGCTCCCTGCCCGTTGTCCCGGGTGCCGGATCGGCCCTTTGAACCCGTCCGGCCGCAGAGGGCGTATTTCATCGCGTCCTCCGAAAAGGACTAAGGAGTTACATCCATGGCGCAGCCGACACAGGCTTCATCCCTTCCGGTCGTTCCCATGCGGAATGCCGTTTTGTTCCCCGGCGTGACCTTCCCGATCTCGGCCGGCCGCGCCGGGACCCTGCGCGGCATCGAGGCCGCGATGAATACGCCCGAGCGGCTCGTCTTCGCCGTGGCCCAGCGCTCGGATTCCGAGACCGTTTCCCCGACCGAGCTCTACACGATCGGCACGATCGCGACGCTCGGCTCGATCCAGCGCGGCATCGGCGGGATTCGCCTCGTCCTCGAGGGCAAGTCGCGCGGGATCGCGCTGCGCGTGGCCCCCAAGAACGGCTACCTCGAAGCCACCGTCCAGCACGCACAGGAGATGCTCCCGCTCGACGCGAAAGACGCGGCCTTCGGCGGCCTCCACCGCGAAGCGCGCGAGCGCGCCGCGGAGCTCGGCAAAAAGCTCGGTCTGCCCGACGAGACCGTCGACCAGATCCTCGCGGAAGTGGACGAGCCCGGGCGCCTGGCCGACCTCGTCGCCGGATACCTCGACATCCCGGTCGCCGACAAGCAGGCCCTGCTCGAGACGCTCTCCGTCGAAGACCGCCTGCGTCGAGTGCTCGTGCACGTGCAGCGTCAGGTCGACGTCCTCTCGGCCCAGGAGGACATCCAGTCCAAGGTCAAGGAAGAGCTCGGCGGCCGCCAGCGCGAGATGTACCTGCGCGAGCAGATGAAGGCGATCCAGAAGGAGCTCGGCGAGGGCGACGGCGCCTCGGACGACGGGTTGAAGGAACTGCGCGCCAAGCTCGACGCGCTCGACCTGCCCGAGGACGCGCGTAAGGAAGTCGATCGCGAGTGGGCGCGCCTGACGCGGATCGGCCGCGAGTCCATGGAGTCGCAGGTGCTGCGCACGTACCTCGAGACGATCGCGGAGCTGCCGTGGAGCACGCGCACCGACGAGAAGCTCGAGATTGGCGAGGCCGGCAGCGTGCTCGACAACGATCACTACGGGCTGAAGGACGTCAAGGACCGGATCCTGGAGTTCCTCGCCGTGCGGCAGCTGGCGCACGAGCGGGACGCGACGGCCCCGGCGCCCGACGCAGCCGGGACGAAGGATGAGAAGCCCGAAGCCGACAAGACCGACAAGGCGGCCGCCGCCAAGCGCTCCGGCAAGGGCCGCATCCTCCTCTTCGCCGGACCTCCGGGCGTCGGCAAGACCTCCATCGCCAAGTCCATCGCCCGCGCGATGGGCCGCAAGTACGTGCGCATCTCCCTCGGCGGCGCCCGCGACGAGGCCGACATCCGCGGACACCGGCGCACCTACATCGGCGCGATGCCGGGACGCATCCTCCAGGGCATGAAGCAGGCGGGTTCCAAGAACCCGGTCTTCCTGCTCGACGAAGTCGACAAGCTCGGCGTCTCCTACCAGGGCGACCCGGCCTCGGCGCTGCTCGAGGTGCTCGATCCGGCCCAGAACGACAGCTTCACGGACCACTACCTGGGCGTGCCGTTCGACCTGTCCGAGGTCCTGTTCATCGCGACGGCCAACTTCATCCAGAACATCCCGGGACCGCTGCTCGACCGCATGGAGGTCGTGAACTTCGCCGGCTACACGGAGGAGGAAAAGCTCCAGATCGCGAAGAGCTACCTCGTGCCGCGGCAGGTGGAGGAGAACGGCCTGAAGGCGGGACAGCTCACGCTCTCCGACGACGCCATCCGCGAGGTCGTCACGAGCTACACGCGGGAGTCCGGCGTGCGCCAGCTCGAGCGCGAGCTCGGCAAGCTCGCCCGCAAGGTCGCCCGCCGCATCGCCGCCCGCGAGATCGAGAGCCAGAGCGTCGGCCGCGAGGACGTCCATCCTCTGCTCGGCCGCCCGCGCGTGCATCCCGAGAAGATGGCACGCGAGGACCAGGTCGGCATCGCAACCGGCATGTACTACACGCCCCAGGGCGGCGACATCATGTTCGTCGAGGCCTCGCTCATGCGCGGCAAGGGCGAGCTCATCCTCACGGGCCAGCTCGGCGACGTCATGAAGGAGTCGGCCCGCGCCGCCTGGACCTTCGCGCGCTCGCATGCCGCGTGGCTCGGCATCGACGAGAAGGACTTCGAGCGCGACGTCCACATCCACGTCCCGGCCGGCGCGATTCCCAAGGACGGCCCCTCGGCCGGAATCGCGATGGCCTCCGCGGTCGTCTCGGCGCTGTCCGGCCGCCCGGTCAAGAACGACCTGGCGATGACGGGAGAGATCACGATCTCGGGCCGGGTGCTACCGATCGGCGGCCTGAAGGAGAAGATCCTCGGAGCCGTGCGCGCGGGCATCCATCGCATCCTGATCCCGAAAGACAACGAGGCCGACCTCGAGGACCTGTCCCAGGAAGTCCGGGATTCGATCGAGGTCTACCCGGTCACGACGCTCGTCGAGGCGCTGTCCGTCACCCTGCGGGACACCGCGCTCGAGAACGGGCGGCTGCTGTTCGGGGCGGGCGGGGTGGAACAGCCGGGCACGGTGTCGTAACGGGCGACGCTTGTCGTGGTCCGGGCGGAAATTGAGACGGTCTCTCCAGTCGCCCGGGCGGGGCAAGCCCCGCCCCCTACGGCACCAGGAGGATGATCATCACCACCGGTGCCGTAGGGGCGGCCCTTGGGCCGCCCGGGCGACCGTTGACGACAACGCACGGATTTCGCGGTGACCCGTCATAAGATCCCCCTTCATTCTGAAGGAGGCCTCTTGAAACCCACGTCCACGTTCCTGACCGCCCTCGCCACGGTCGCGATCAGCAGCGCCGCCCTGGCGGCGCCGGAAACCCATGGCATCAATCCGGCCGACATGGACCCCGCCGTCCAGGCCTGCCAGGACTTCAACATCTATGCGAGCGGCGGCTGGCTCAAAGCCAACCCGATCCCCGCAGACCAGTCCTACTGGGGATCGTTCACGATCCTCGAGGAGACCAACAAGGCCAACCTCCACACGGTCCTCGAGAAAGTGTCGAAGGCGGCCAACACCCCCGGCACCGACGACCAGAAGGTCGGCGACTTCTACGCGACCTGCATGGACGAGGCCGCCATCGAGACGCAGGGCATCGCGCCGCTCAAGGGCGAGCTCGCCGCGATCGACAAGATCTCGAACACGAGAGCGCTCCAGAACGAGATCGCGCGGCTCCAGATGATGGGCGTCAACGCGGTCTTCAACTTCGGCTCCGACCAGGACCGCAAGGACGCGAGCGAGGTCATCGCCGGCGCGTACCAGGGCGGCCTCGGACTGCCCGACCGCGACTACTACACGAAGACCGACGAGGCCTCGAAAAAGATCCGCGACCAGTACGTCGCCCACCTCACGAAGATGTTCGGCCTCATGGGCGACGACGCCGCAAAGGCCGCGGCCAACGCGAAGGCGGTCATGGCCCTCGAGACGCGAATGGCCGAAGCCTCGATGACGCGCGTCGAGCGGCGCGACCCGGACAAGACCTACAATCGCAAGACCCTCCACGAGCTCTCGAAGCTGACGCCGAACTTCTCCTGGTCCGCGTACCTGAAGCAGCTCGGCGCGCCGCCCGTGGCCGCCATCAACGTCGGACAGCCGAAGTACTTCGAGACGGTCAGCCGCGAGCTGCTCGCGACCCCGCTCCCGGTGTGGAAGACGTACCTGCGCTGGCACCTCGTCCATGCCGCCGCCCCGAGCCTCTCGAAGGCGTTCGTCGACGAGAGCTTCGACTTCTACGAAAAGACCCTGCAGGGCACGCCCGAGAACGAGGTCCGCTGGAAGCGCTGCGTCGGCTCGACCGACAACGCCATCGGCTTCGCCCTCGGCAAGGCGTACGTGCGCGACTACTTCCCGCCGGAGTCCAAGGAGCGCGCCGACGCCATGGTCAAGGGCCTGATCGCCGCGCTGCGCGCGGACCTCGAGACGCTGCCCTGGATGGGCGAGGCCACGCGCAAGGCCGCGATCGCCAAGCTCGACACCTTCGACCCGAAGATCGGCTACCCCTCGAAGTGGCGCGACTACTCGGCCCTGAAGATCGACCGCGGCCCGTACGTGTTGAACCTCCAGCGCGCGAACGAGTTCGAGTACAAGCGCGACCTCTTGAAGATCGGCCAGCCCGTCGACAAGACCGACTGGGACATGTCCCCTCCGACCGTCAACGCGTACTACAACCCGCAGAAGAACGAGATCGTCTTCCCGGCCGGGATCCTGCAGCCGCCCTTCTTCGACGCGAAGGCAGACGACGCCGTCAACTACGGCGCGATGGGCGCCGTCATCGGCCACGAGATGACGCACGGGTTCGACGACCAGGGCCGAAAGTTCGACGCGCAGGGCAACATGCGCGAGTGGTGGACGCCCGAGGACCTGAAGAACTACATGGAGCGCTCCAAGTGCGTCGAGGATCAGTACGACTCGTACGAGTACGAAGGGCAGCACGTCAACGGCAAGCTCGTGCTCGGCGAGGCGACGGCGGACCTCGGCGGCCTCGCGCTCGCGTACCGCGCATACCAGGCCACCCTCGCGGGCAAGCCCGCGCCCGCGCCGATCGACGGGCTGACCGCGGACCAGCGCTTCTTCCTCGCGTATGCCCACGTCTGGGCGGCCAACATCCGGCCCGAGCTCTCCAAGCTCCTCATGAACACCAACCCGCACCCGCTGTCGCAGTTCCGCGCGATCGGCCCGCCCTCGACACTGCCCGAGTTCGCGAAGGCGTTTTCCTGCAAGGCGGGAGACCCGATGGTGCGCAAGGATCAGTGTCAGATCTGGTAAAGATCTAATCGAAGGATCGTCAACGGTGCCGTAGGGGCGGGGCTTGCCCCGCCCGGGCGACCGTCGCCACGATGCGATAGTTGGCCGTAAGTTCCCCGGGCGGCCCAAGGGCCGCCCCTACGGCAAGGGTGACGAATCGTTTTCGGCGCGGTTTTGCCGTGCGTCGGCCGCCTTTTCCTCCTGCCATATCCTTCACCGCATGGCCGACGAAGAACCCGACGTCCACGACGGCGAAGGCCTCGAGCTTCCGACCCGCTTCCGGCGCGGCAAGCCGGGCAAGCGACCCGGCATCCTCGTCTCCGACCTCGAGGGCATGCCGGCGCCCGCCGTCCGCGTGCCGATCACCGTCATCGACTATGCGCCCGACCGCGTCGAGAAACACGTGGTCACCGACTTCGAAGCGTTCATCCAGAGCCGCCGCCCGCCCTGGGTCACGGTGCGATGGATCAACGTCGACGGCCTGAACGACCCCGGGACCATCCGCGCACTCGCCATCAAGTACGGCCTGCATCCCCTCGCCGTCGAGGACGTGATGACGTCCGGGTTACGGCCCAAGGTCGAGCCCTACCCGGCGCAGGACGGCCGGCCGCCGCACCTCTTCACGATCGTCCGCATGCTCCAGCTCGTCGACGGCGCCCTCGAAAGCGAACAGATCAGCATGTTCATCGAGGGCGAGACCGTCCTGACGTTCCAGGAATCGCCCGGCGACATCTGGGATCCCATCCGCGCGCGCATCGAGAAACAGGGCTCCCGCCTGCGCGGGCTCGAGGCGAGCTTCCTCTCCTACACCCTGATCGACGCGATCGTGGACCACTGCTTCCCGGTGCTCGAGCACTACGGCGACCGGCTGGAAGAGCTCGAGGACCTCGTCCTCGACCAGCCCACGCGCGGCACGATCAGCGAGATCCACAAGATCAAACGCGAGCTGCTGCTCCTGCGCCGGGCCGTGTGGCCGATGCGGGAGGTCGTCAACACGATGCAGCGCGAGCCGCACGAGTGCATGACCGACGTCACGCGCACCTACATGCGCGACGTCTACGACCACGTCATCCAGATCATGGACATCATCGAGACCTACCGCGAGGTCGGCACCAGCCTGACCGAGACGTACATGACGTCCATGTCCAACCGGCTGTCCGAGGTGATGAAGGTGCTGACGATCATCGGCACGATCTTCATCCCGCTGACCTTCATCGCCGGCGTCTACGGCATGAACATGCCGATCCCCGAGAACCAGTCGCACCTGGCCTATCCCGTCTTCTGGATTCTGTGCCTCATCCTTGCGGGCGGGATGGTCTACTGGTTCCGCAAGCGCGGGTGGCTCTGAGGAGGCGTTCCATGCGTCAGCGCACCGGACTCGGACTGGCCGTCCTGGGGATCGCGGCCTCGTTGCTCGCGGCCGAGGCGCCGGACAAGTGGACGCCACAGGACATGGCGATGTACCGCCCCGTCTCCGACGTCCAGGTTTCGCCGGACGGCACGCGGGTCGCGTTCGTCGTGCGCGAGACGATCCTGGAGAGCGAAAAGAGCGAGTACCGCACGCAGATCTGGCTCGCCTCGACCGACGGCAGGCAGTCCCGCCAGGTCACGTTCGCCGATCAGTCCTCCGGCCGTCCGCGCTGGTCGCCCGACGGCAAGTGGATCGCGTTTCTTTCCAAGCGCGGCGAGCGGTACGCCAACGTGTGGCTGCTTCCGACCGCGGGCGGCGAGGCGTGGCGGTTGACGACCATGAAGTCGGATGTCTCGCAGGAGGCCTGGTCGCCCGACGGCAGGAAGCTCGCCTTCGTCGCCGCGGAGCCGGCGCCCGACGACAAGGAACGGCGCGACCGGGAGAGGGACGATGCGCACGTCGTGGGCGAGGACGACCGACCGGGGCGCCTCTGGGTCATCACCGTTCCGCCCGACGCCGGCGGCGCGCGGGAAGCGCGGCAGCTCATGGCGACCGACCTGTCGGTCGGCGGCATGCCCGACAGCGGCCGCGGCGGCGAGTCGCTCGACTGGTCGCCGGACGGAAAGACGATCGCTTTCGCCCACACCACGCGCCCGGTTGCCGACGCGTGGCCGAGCTCGGACATCACGCTCGTCGACGTCGAGACCGGCGCGGCGCGACCCTTCGCGCACACGGGCGCCTCGGAGATGTCGCCCCGCTTCTCGCCCGACGGCAAGTGGATCGCGTACAAGACGACCGATGATCCGCCGCGCTGGGCGCACCGGGAATGGATCCGCGTCGCGCCCGCGGACGGCGGCGAGGGCCGCGACCTGCCCCGCTCGTTCGACGAGGCGCAGGACCTGGCGGGATGGTCAGCCGACGGTCGGACCCTCTACTTCACGGAGGGGAAGGGTGTCTATGACTTCATATACTCGCAGAACGTCCGGACCGGTGCGATCGAGCCGCTGACGGAGACGGGCAAGCTTTCGAGCGCCGCCTCGGTAAACGCGCGAGGGACCTGGCTCGGGTTCGTGCGACAGTCGACGACGGAGCCGATGGAGGCGTACGTCTCGCCCGTCTCGCCGTTCAAGCCGGTCCGCGTGTCGAGCGTCAACGTGAACCTGCCGAAACACCCGCTCGGAGAGACGCGCGTCATCACGTGGGCGGGCGACAAGGGCGACACGATCGAAGGGCTGCTCACGCTGCCGGTCGGCTACCAGGCCGGCCGCCGCTATCCGCTGCTGCTCGTCGTGCACGGCGGGCCGGCGGGCGCGTACAAGGCATCGTCCATCGTCGCGCCCGGACCGTATCCGGTCGCCGTGTTCGCGGCCGAGGGCTTCGCGGTTCTCCACGCGAATCCGCGCGGGTCCTCGGGATACGGAACGAAGTTCCGCCAGGCCAACATCAACGACTGGGGCGGCGGGGACTTCCGCGACCTGATGGCCGGCGTCGACCGGGTCATCGCCATGGGAATCGCGGATCCGGATCGCCTCGGAATCCTCGGCTGGAGCTACGGCGGCTACATGACGTCGTGGACGATCACGCAGACCGACCGCTTCAAGGCGGCGTCCGTCGGCGCGGGCGTGACCGACCTCGTTTCGTTCACCGGCACGGCGGACATCCCGTCGTTCCTGCCCGACTACTTCGGCGGGGAATTCTGGGACGAGGGCCGCTACGAGGTCTACCGGGACCACTCGCCGATGGCGCACGTCGGGAACGTGAAGACTCCGACCTTGATCCAGCACGGCGAGTCGGATGTGCGCGTCCCGATCTCGCAGGGCTACGAGCTCTATAACGCGCTCAAGCGCCGGGGCGTCGTCGTCGAGATGGTCACGTACCCGAGGCAGCATCACGGCGTGCGGGAGCCGCGGTTGGTCCTGGATCTCGCCGTGAGGAATCTGGCCTGGATGGAGAAGTACGTGAAGGGGGCTCCCTCACCCCAGCCCTCTCCCGCCGGGAGAGGGAGTTCGTAGAGAGTTCCCTCTCCCCCCGAGGGGGGAGAGGGTCAGGGTGAGGGGGGCCTCACCGCCGCGAGAATCACTTCCAGTACACCCTCCACGTTCTGCAGCACATCCGTATTCCAGAATCGAAGCACCCGAATCCCCGCTCGCTCGAGCGCGAGCGTCCTCTCAACGTCATGCCGCGCCTGACTTGCTTCCGCATGTCCACCGCCGTCCAGCTCGACGACGAGCCGCGCTTGGCGACAGTAGAAGTCCGCGATGTACCCGGCAACAGGGTGCTGCCTCCGAAACTTGACGGCCATCAGGCTGCGACGACGCAGGCTGCGCCATAGCAGCGATTCCGCCTGAGTCTGTGTCTTTCGGAGCTCACGGGCGCGAGTCACCAGGATGGGGCGCCCCTCACCCCTGCCCTCTCCCGCGGGGAGAGGGAGGCCTCCAGCACGCCCGTCCTTACAAATGCCATCTCCCGCCGGGAAAGAGAGGGCTCTAGACCGCCGACCTCGTTCCAACACCCCGCCCTTTAAAAGTTCCCTCTCCCCCCGGGCGGGGGGAGAGGGGGCGGGGTGAGGGGGGCACCGACGCATCCACTTATCAATTGTCGCGAGCCTCGATGCACCCGTAACCCACTGACCCTCTGCATCTTCGCCCTGCCCGCCGCGTGAGATAATCTCCGGTTTCCCCGGGCCCCTGCCCGGACACCACACATCAAAAAAGGACCTCTCATGAAACGCATCGGCATTCTGTATGGCCAGGAACGCTCCTTTCCCCGCGCGCTCGTGGAGAGCATCAACGCCGCCGGCGCCGACGTGCTTGCCGAGCCGTTCCAGACGGGCGGCATCTCGCTCGACAGTCCCCGGCGCTACGACCTGATCCTCGATCGGATCAGCCAGGACATCCCGTTCTACCGCGCGATCCTGAAGAAGGCCGTCGCCGACGGCACGATCGTCGTGAACAACCCGTTCTGGTGGACGGCCGACGACAAGTTCTTCAACAACATCGTCGCGCGCCGGGTCGGCGTCGCGGTGCCGAAGACGGTGATCCTTCCCTCGAACCAGCATCCGCCCGACACGACGGGCGAGTCCATGTCGAACCTCGTCTTCCCTCTCGAGTGGGAGGAGATGTTCCAGTACATCGGGTTCCCGGCGTACTTCAAGCCGTATTCCGGCGGCGGATGGAAGAGCGTCTACCGCGTGACGAACCCGCACGAGTTCTTCGAGGCCTACAGGGACTCCGGCCAGAACGTCATGACGCTGCAGGAAGAGATCGTGTTCGACACGTACTTCCGCTGCTACGCGATCGGCCGCAAGTACGTCCACATCATGCAATACGACCCGAGGCGTCCGTTCCACGAGCGTTACGTCCGGAACGCGCCGCCGATCGATCCCGCGATGCACCAGCGCGTCCACGACGACAGCCTGAAGCTCATGAACGCCCTCGGCTACGACTTCTGCACGCTCGAGTTCGCGGTGCGCGACGGCATTCCTTACGCCATCGACTTCCTGAACCCCGCGCCGGATGCCGCCGTCGAGTCGGTCGGCCAGGAGAACTTCGACTGGGTCGTCGAGCACTCGACGAAATGGCTGATCGACCGCGTCCAGCAGCCCGCCGAGCCGCTGACCAACTACCGCTGGGCGGCCTACCTCGCCGGGGGCGAGGAGCCGCCCGCCGCAAAGCGCCCGACCGGCCGCACGAAGAAGCCGGCCACGTCGAGCGCGAAGTCGGCGCCCCGTCCCCGCGGCGAGGCCTGAGCCGGCGATGGAGCGCCCGGCCTTCAGCCTCGGCGTCGAGGAGGAGTTCCAGATCACGGATCCGGAGACGCGGGAGCTGCGCTCCCACGTCCAGGAGATCCTCGACGAGGGCAAGATCCTCCTGAAGGAGCGCGTCAAGCCCGAGATGCACCAGTCGGTCATCGAGATCGGCACGGGCATCTGCAAGAACATCCAGGAAGTCCGCCAGGACGTGGGCGAGATGCGCACGGAGATCATCCGCCTCGCGAAGAAGAACGGCATGCGCGTGGCTTCCGCCGGCACGCACCCCTTCTCGAACTGGGCCGACCAGAAGATCTACCCGGATCCGCGCTATGACTCGGTCGTCCAGGAGATGCAGCAGCTCGCGCGCGCGAACCTGATCTTCGGGCTCCACGTGCACGTCGGGATCGCCGACCGGGCCCTCGCGATCCAGATCATGAACGAGTCGCTCTACTTCCTCCCGCACATGCTCGCGCTGTCGACGAACTCGCCGTTCTGGCTCGGTCGCAACACGGGCCTGAAAAGCTTCCGCACGAAGGTGTTCGACCGCTTCCCCCGCACGGGCATGCCCGAGTACTTCGACACGCCCGCCGAGTTCGACGACTTCGTCCGGATCCTCGTCGGCACCAACTCGATCGACAACGGCAAGAAGATCTGGTGGGACGTGCGCCCGCACCCCTTCTTCGACACCATCGAGTTCCGCGTGTGCGACGTTCCGATGCGTTTGGAAGAAACGATCACTTTGGCTGCTCTCTTCCAGGCCATCTGCGTCAAGCTCTACAAGCTGCGCCTCCAGAACCTCGGGTTTCGCCGCTACCGGCGCGCGCTCATCCTCGAAAACAAGTGGCGCGCCAGCCGCTACGGGATCGACGGCCTGCTGATCGACTTCGGCAAGGAAGTCCAGGTGCCGTTCAAGAGCCTCGTTGCCGAAATGCTCGAGTTCGTCGACGACGTCGTCGACGAATTGGGTTCCCGGAAAGAGGTCGAGGCGGTAAAATGGATCCTGGAAAACGGAACGGGCGCCGACCGGCAGCTGAGGGTCTACGAGTCCTCCGGCGGCGACCTGAAGAAGGTCGTCGACTACATTTGCGAGGAAACCGAATTCGGCCTGCCGACCCAAACGCCGCTCGCCCGCACGGCTTCCTGAAGCCGCAGACGGACCGGGCGTGACACGAAGGAGCGCATCCTGACCCACCTTCTGAGAGAGCTGCAGACGACCTACGCCGCGGACCTCGCCCCCGGCGCCCGGAATGCAATCCGCACCTGCCTGCGCGTGCAGCCCCACGAGCGGGTCGTGATCGTGACGGACAACGAGACCGAGGAGATCGCCGCGAGCCTGGCCGACCAGGTCCGCGAGCTCGGCTCGCCGATCGAGGTCTACGTCATGGAGGACTACGGGACGCGCCCGATGCTCACGATGCCGCCGATCATCGAGGCCGCGCTCGAGCGCTGCGACGTCTCGATCTACGCGGGCCAGCCGAAGGAGGGCGAGCTCGCCTTTCGCCGCGCGCTGACCGCGATCATCGACCGGCGCCAGATCCGCCACGCGCACATGGTGTCCATCTCGCACCGGATCATGATCGAGGCGATGCGCGCGAACTTCGACGAGGTGGACGCGATCTCGTCGCGCCTGCTCGCGCGCGCGCTGAAGACGCAGAAGATCGTCGCGACCTCGCCGGGCGGATCGCACCTCGAGGCGACGTTCGACCCCTCGATCAAGTGGCTGAAGACCTCCGGCATCATCTCGACCTCCAAGTGGGGCAACCTTCCGGGCGGCGAGGTGCTCACGGCGCCGGCGCGCGTCGACGGCGTCTACGTGGCCGACGGCGTCGTCGGCGACTGGCTCTGCGCGCGGTACGGGGACCTCAAGGACAATCCGCTCACCGTCACGATCGAGAACAGCCGCATCAAGGACGTCCAGTGCACGCGCCAGGACCTCGTCGCGGATTTCCTCGCCTACACGGCGACCGACGAGAACTCCAACCGCGTCGGCGAGTTTGCGATGGGCACCAACATCGCGCTGACCGACGTCATCGGCAACATCCTCCAGGACGAGAAGATCCCGACGCTGCACGTCGCGTTCGGCCACCCATACTCCGAGCACACCGGCGCGCAGTGGAGGAGCACCACCCACATCGACATCGTCGGCCGCAGCTTCGACATCTGGTTCGATGGCGACCAGGTGATGTCGCGGGGCAAGTACCTCATCTAGGCGCCTTCGCCCGCGTTCGAGTGCCGGGAGTCGCCCCCCTCACCCTAACCCTCTCCCCCCTCCAGGTGGAGAGGGAACCTTGAGTTCGAGCGAGCCTGGAACCCGAGTTACTTACCCTCTCCCCCCAGCGGGGGGAGAGGGCAGGGTGAGGGGGGAGGAGAACCCGGGCGCTCCTACCGCACCTCGAACGCCGCGCTGCTCTCTCCGGCTCCGCTGACCGCCACCCTCAACGCGTACCGCCCCGGTGTCAGCCCCTCCGGCTTCCACGACAGCATCAGCTTCCGTCCGCCGCCGCGCTCGACGTCCGACGCCTTCACGATCGTGAGCGGCACCGCGCGCGCCTGGCCGTCCGACGACACGACCTCGCCCTTCACCGCCAGCGCCGCCACCTTCGCGGCCACGTTGTACGTGACCACCGCGACCTGCGTCTGGCTGCCCATCGCCACCGTCGGCAGCGCCGCCGGGATGAACGGCTCCCCCGCCACCGCGAACGGATAGTCCGCCGCCCGCTGCGGCGCGTCGGCGCGCGGGTTCGCGCGCACCATCAGCCAGCGGCCCGCGGGCTCCGGAAAGAACGGCGGCAGCACCGTCGCCGCGCCGCCCGGGATTTCGGGGACCTGCACGTTCGCCGCGAAGACGCCCGATCTTCCCGTCGCCGGCTCGCGCACGAGGACGTGGACGCCGTAGTCTCCCGGCGGCAGGTACAGGGTCCCGTAGAACTTCAAGCCGCCCGCCTCGAGCCCGCCGCGCACCTTCGTAAGGTCCAGCGTCAGCTCCGAGACGACGTAGTCCGCCAGCGTCCCCGACGAATTCATGGCATACGCGTACACCTGCACGCCCGCCTTCTCCGCCTTGTCGCCCGCGAAGAGCGCCGTGCCGGGAAGCTCGAGCACCACCGGCACCTGCGCCAGCGAGTCCGGCGACGCGAACGGCGCGGCCAGCAGCCTGCCGGGAACGCTGTCCCCCCGCGCGCCGCCGGTGAGGAGATCCCCCGACGCGAGCACCCGCTCGAGCGGCGAAAGGCTCGCGTACGGCCGCGGCTCGTAATACCCCGAGCGCGCGGCGACTTTGGACGTCGCCGCCTTCACCTCGACGCGCAGCTTGTGGAAGCTGCCCGGCTTCGAAAGCCCTTTCGGCTGGTACACCAGCAGGTACACGTGGCTCGTCCGGTCCGCCACGTTCTTCAACTCTGCGCCGAGCGCGTTCGCGTTGCGCACGAAGTCGCCGCCGGTCTCCGAGGCCATGGTCGACAGCGCGTCCACGCCGCTTCCCGCGCCAGGCCCCGCCGCGTCGCCTCCCGCGCGCACTCCCCCCGTGTCGATCGCGTCGAGCACGGCGTCCGAGCGCGGGAAGAGGCCGAGCGCGCCGGTGAGCTGATCGCGCAGCGACGAGCTCCCGAACCGCGCGTCGCCGTCCACCTTCCAGATCTGCCCCGTGACGGCGGCCTCGCCCGCGCCCTGGTTCGTGCCGGCATCGAGCGCCGACGAATCGGAGCCCCCGTTGAGCAGCGTCCCCTGCGCGAGGGCCGCCGGCGGCGCGCCCGGCGAGCAGGCGGGTCTCGAACCCTTCCGAGAAGAACAGGACGTGCTTGCGGCCGCGCACCGCGTCGAGCACGCGCGCCATCGCCGCGAGGGATTCCATCAGCTTCACGACGCGGCCGCGCGCCTGCTGGTCGTTGTTCTCGCGCTTCAGGTTCTGCATGTCCGCCGAGTTCTCCGCCGCCATGCCGTCGTTCTTTCCCTGGGCGCTCGCCGACATGCCCGAGGCCGGGCCGCCGGTCAGGATGCTCGGCGCCGTGAACGCGAAGCCGAGGGGATCCGTGGCGTGCGCGGCCAGGCCCGGAGTGCCGAGCGAATCGATCGCCGCCGCGAGCTGCGAGTGGTCGCGCGTGAAGTTGACGAGCAGCTTCCAGCCCGTGTCCACCGACAGCGTGCCCACGGCCGCAAAATCGCTCGGCGGCATGGAGCTCGTCACGAAGCCGCGCGCTCCCTGCCGTGCGCGCAGCAGGCCGGCCATGCTGGAGTAAGACGTGTCGAAGACGACGAGCCACATGCGGCGCGCCGAGGCGGGGATGGGCTCCGGAGCGGCCGCGGCGGGAGCAGCCGCGACGCCGGGAGCCGCCGCCTCGCGCGGCGCCGCGAGGTCGATCACGTCGACCGCGTTGAGCTCCTGCTTCTTCCCGTCGTCGTACAGCTCGAAGTCCTTCGCCTCGAGGCCGGCGAGAGGATGGCCGTCCTTGCCGAGAACGGTGACGGGGATCTCGATGACGACCGCGCTCGCGCGCTCCTGGACGGTGGATTGGGGGGACGCAGGGACGGCGAGGAGGGCGAGGAGGAGGACCAGGACACCTCGACGGCGCATGACCGCGGTAGTTTCTTCCCATGCGCGCCACCGTCCGCGGCCTGCGGTTCCGAGGCATCAGACACGAGGACGAAACACCCGCCACCGGTGCCTAGGGGCGGGGCTTGCCCCGCCCGGGCAACAAATCACCACGGTTTTCGATAGCCGCCCGGGCGGCCCAAGGGCCGCCCCTACGGCCCCGGACGAGAACGCGGGCGGCGCGATAGCATTCGCCCCGCATGATCCCCGCCCTCCGCCGCGCGTACAACGCCGCATTCACCGACGAGAAATACCGCACCTACAAGCGCCGGCTCTCCGAGCGCGGCGGGATGGAGATCCCGTTCCACCTGGCGGAGACGCCGTTCTTCCTCCCGCCGGAGCTGCGCGACGAGATGGTCTCGGCCTCGCTCGACATCTTCCGGCAGCTCTCGACGCCCGAGGCGCTGCACCGCTCGCTCGCCGCCGTGCCGCCGCACCTCGACGTGCCCGGCAGCGACGAATTCCCGGTCTTCGCCGTCGTCGACTTCGCCGTCACGCAGGACTCGAGCGGCAAGCCCGCGCCGAAGCTGATCGAGCTGCAGGCCTTCCCGACGCTCTACGCCTTCCAGGTTGCGCAGTGCGAGGAGCTTTCGCGGATGTGCCCGGACGGCGACAAGCTCGACTGGAATCTCTCCGGCCTCGACACCGCCGCCTACAAGCGCGTCGTCGGCGAGGCGATCCTCTCCGGCCTCGCGCCCGGAAGAAGTCGTCCTGCTCGACCTCGACCCGCCGCGCCAGAAGACCGCGATCGACTTCGCGTTCACCGAACAGTTCTGGGGCGTGAAAGCCGTCGACCCGTCCGAAATCGAGAAGCACGGCCGCGAGCTCTGGTATCGGCGCAACGGAAAGCGCGTGCGCATCCGTCGCATCTACAACCGTCTCATCTTCGACGAGCTCGAAGCGCTCGGGCGCGAAACTCCCGTTCGACCTGACCTCGCGCCTCGACGTGTCCTGGGCTGGCCACCCGAACTGGTACTTCCGCTGGAGCAAGCACTGCCTGCCCGGCCTCCATCACCCGACCGTGCCGGAGTCCTTCTTTCTCTCCGACATGCCGAGCATCCCGAAGGACCTCGAGCACTGGGTCCTGAAGCCACTCTTCTCCTTTGCCGGCTCGGGCGTGAAGATCGACGTGACGCCCGAAGACATCGCCGCCGTGCCGCCGGACCAGCGCGCCCAAACATTGCTGATGCGCAAGATCGAGTACGCGCCCGGCGATCGAAACCGTCGACGGCAACCGCTCCAAGGTCGAAGTCCGCGTCATGTTCGTCTGGAAAGACGGCAAGCCCTTTCCAGTCACGACGCTCGCGCGCCTCTCGCAGGGCAAGATGATGGGCGTCAACTACAACAAGAACAAGACATGGGTCGGATCGTCCGGCTGCCTCTGGCCGAGAGAAAAGGAAGGACAATGAAAACGACCATCACTGCGCTCTGTCTCGTCGCCTGCCTGTGCGCCACCGCCCTTGCCGAGCAACCCAGGGCGTACGGCACGACCGTCACCTCGTACCTCTCGCTCGGCCCGGACGCCTTTCAACCTGCGGACGACGCCACGATCTACCACCGTGACTACTCCCTGACTGCGTCGTTCCCATCGGACTTCTGGGTTTACCCCCAGCTTCCGTCCGGCGCTCTCGTTACCTCGATCGCGATCGACTTCTGCGGCGTCGTCGGCGGCTATGGCCCGTACCTGGGAGTCGAGCTTCTCGATCGGTTCGGCAATGAGATGGGCGGCGGAAGCATCTACGTGTCGTTTCCGTCAGGCTGCTCCACCGAGACCCTCACCGATTTCGTGCCCATCGTGATCAACCCCGCCGAGAATCGCATGGCCATCCGCGTCGAGACGCTAGGAAACCAGAATCTCACCGGTCTCGTCATCGGCTACCAGCTCCAGGTCAGTCCCCGCGCCCGGCATGGCCACCTTCAACGACGTGCCGACCAGCGATTTCGGCTTCCAGTACATCGAAGCCCTCGCCGCCTCCGGCATCACCGGCGGCTGTGGCGGCGGCAACTTCTGCCCGGATAACCCCGTCACCCGCCGGCAGATGGCCATCTTCCTTTCCAAGGCGCTCGGACTGCAGTGGCAGTGAGGCTATGTGGCGTCAGGTCGGTTTCTTCTGAGTTTGAGATCCCCCCGGCGCACGGAGGGCCCAAACTCCGATGATTGCAGACCTGACCCCGCGGCACGCGGTAGGCTCCGGCCCGAACAAGAAGGAGACTCCATGCCCACGCTCTGTATCACCCTTGTATCGTTCGCGCCGCCCGCATCGCCGCGCTCGTCCTCGTCGCCGGAGGCGCCGCGCTGGCGTCGGAGACGGCCACCGGCGACCTTCCGACGACTCCCGGCCTGACGTACAAGATGTACGACTCCGGCCACTTCTCGAGGTTCAACTCCGACACGCAGTTCGAGTACGTCCTCGGCGGGCTCACCGTGACGGCGGGAACGGCTTCGTTCGGCCAGACGCTGGATCTACCCGGCGGCGCCGCGGTCGAGGAGATCACCCTCTTCTTCGTGGACAACGGTCCGGAGACGATCTCGTTCACCTTCACGAGCGTGCCTGCCGATGGCCTCGCCGCGACGCTCCACGGCGGCGGGGACACGACGGGAATCGAAACGGATGGAATCCTGAGCACCACCATCACGGGCTCCCCGCTGACGACGATCGACAACTCGCAGCGGCTGTATCGCATCGAGATGGACCTGCCCGCCGCGGCGCCCGAGTACCGGCTTCACGCCCTGCGCGTGGGCTACCGCCTCCAGGTCAGCGCCCCGCCCGGGACGCCGACCTTCAACGACGTTGCCGTCGGCGATCCCGCGTTCCAGTTCATCGAAGCCCTCGCCGCCTCGGGGATCACCGCCGGCTGCGGCGGCGGCAACTTCTGCCCCGACGCCACGCTGACGCGCCGCCAGATGGCGGTGTTCCTCGCCAAGGGGCTGGGGCTGTCGTTCCCGTGATCGAAAAGTAACGTCCGCGATCCGAACGGATCGGAGCCCCCTCACCCCAACCCTCTCCCGCCGGGAGAGGGAGTAAGCGGGGGACGTTTCTGCTCCGACCCCCTCTCCCGGCGGGAGAGGGCGGGGGTGAGGGGCGCCCCGCCCGTTGCCACTACGGCACGTAACTCCGGATCATCGTCTTCCACCACGGCCAGTCGTGGCCGTACGGCGCGTCCCAGACGCTGCCGCGATTCCGGATCCCCTTCTCGTTCAGGATCCGCAGCATGTCCGTCGTGCCCTCGAGGATGTTGTCCGTCTGCCCCGTCACGATGCAGATGTCCATCGTGTTCAGGCGGCCGACCCACTCGTCCGTCATGTTCGGCACGTTCGACGTCGGGCAATGGAAGTAGCAGAGCTCGTCCCAGTAGCCGTCGAGAAAGTTGTGGATGTCGTACTTGCCCGAGAAGGCGACGACCTTGTCGATCGCATCCGGGTGGCGGAACCCGAGGTTCGCGGCGTGGTACGCGCCGAAGGACGTGCCGAGCGTCGTGATCCTGCCCGAAGTGTGCGCGCGCGCGCGCACGAACGGCACCACCTCGTTGTAGAGGTACTGGTCGTACTGGTCGTGCCGCCGGATCCGATCGGCGGGGTGCTTCTGCCTGTCGTAGAAGCTCTCCGAGTCGACGCTGTCCACGCAGGCGAACTGGATCGCGCCGCCCTCGATCAGGTCCTTCACGGCCCCCGTCAGGCCGAAGTCCTCGTTCTGGTAGAAGCGTCCCTGCGACGTCGGGAACCAGATCATCGGCCGGCCGGAATGCCCGAACCAGAGCATCTCCATGCGGCGGCCGAGAATGGGGGAATTCCAGGCGACGTATTCACGGTTCATGGGTGCGGAGCATAACGAAAATGAAAACCGTCAGGATTTCGCTCGGCCTCGCCGCCTTCGCGGTCCTCGCCGCACCGCTCGCCGCCCAGACCACCCCGACTCCCGCCCACGACCACCACGCCGCCGTCAACGAGCGCGGCGACCACGTCATGGGCTTCGACCACGAGAAGACCACGCACCACTTCCTCCTGACGAAGTCGGGCGGCGTCATCCAGGTGAGCGCCAACGACCCGAAGGACACCGAGAGCCGTGACGCCATCCAGCAGCACATGGGTCACATCGCGAAGATGTTCTCCGAGGGCGACTTCAACGCCCCGATGCTCATCCACGCCCAGGTCCCCCCGGGCGTGCCGGAAATGAAGGCGAACCTGAAGGCCATCACCTGGAAGGCCGTCAACACGAAGTCGGGCGCCAACATCGTCATCACCTCCAAGGACCCGGCGGCGGTCAAGGCCATCCACCAGTTCCTGAAGTTCCAGATCGAAGACCACCAGACCGGCGACTCGACCGCCGTCTCGTAGGCCGGCGCCGCGGGGAGTCGCGACTACTCGCTGCGCAGAATCGCCGCCGGCGGCACGCGCGTTCCGCGCAGGGCCGGGACGAGGCAGGCGCCCGCGGCGAGGGCCAACAGGAGCGCGCCCACGCCGGCGAGGACGAACGGATCCGCGGGCCGGACGCCGAAGAGCAGGCTCGCCGTCAGCCGCGTCAGCGCCAGGGAAACGAGCAGCCCGGCCGCAACTCCCAGGGCAACCAGCTTCATCCCGTTTCCCACGAGCATCCGAAGGACCCTCAGGATCGTGCCGCCCAGCGCAATGCGGATGCTGATGTCCTTGGCCTGCTGCTGAACGAAGTACGCCATCACGCCGTAGATGCCGAACACCGCGAGCGCGAGGGCCGTCAGCGCGAACCCGCCGACGAGCAGGGCGAGCGATCGGGGCTGTCCGAGCGACTGCTCCACGAGCTCGTCGATCGTCGCGACACCCGAGAGGGGCGCTCCCGGCTCCAGCTCGCGGACGCGCTGGCGGATCGACGGGACCACGCCCGCGGGATCGGCCCTCGTCCTCACGATGAGCTGCCGGATCCCCTCCGGCCCCGACATCGGCGCGTAGACGGTCCCCTGGTCGGGCGAGTCCAGGCCCACGTACTTCACGTTGCTGACGACGCCGACGACGGTCGTCCAGGGGCAGCTCGTGCAGCCGCCCTCGTGAAAACGCTTTCCGAGCGCGCTCGCGTTCGGAAAGAAACGGCGCGCCCACGCGCGATCCACCACCACGGCTTCGAGGTTCTCCTTCAGACCGTCGCTCCTTTCGAGCAGCCGGCCCTCGAGCAGCTTCAGGCCCAGGACGCCGAAATACTCGGGCGTGACCGACACCCACGGCGTGACCGGCTGCTCGGAGAGCGTTGGAAAATCTTCGAGAGCGAAGTTGTTGAAGTTGTCGACGTTGTGCGGAGGGTTGCCGTCGGCGAACGCCACCCCCTGGACGCCGGGCAGCGCCGCGACCCGGCGCCCGAGCTCGTCCCAGAAGGCGGTCACCCGCGCCGGATCCCAGTACTGCGCCGACGGCAGGCGTATCGACCCGGTGACCACGTTGCGGCTGTCGAAGCCGAGATCGACGCGCTGGAGCTCGTGCAGACTCGTCAGCAGGAGCGCCGCGACGACGAGCAGCGGCGTCGTGACGGCAAACTGGGCGCCGACGAGGACGCGCCGGAGGCGGCGCATGGCGAGGTTGCCCGTCCACCCTCGTCCCGACGCTCGCAGCGAGTCGCCGACGGGTCCGCCCGCCCCGTGCAGCGCCGGCACGAGACCGAACAATGCCAGGCTCGCCAGCGTCAGGCCGGCCAGCACCCACACGGCGGTTGCGTCGAGCGCGATCTCCTGGACCCGCGGCAGCTCGCTCGCGCCCGCCGCCCGCAGCAGGTCGACGCCCGCCTTCGCGAGCGCGATCCCGACCGCGACCGAGCCCGCCGCGAGCACGGCGCTCTCGGCCAGCAGGTACCGGACGATGCGGCCGCGCGAGGCCCCGAGGGCGACGCGCACCGCCAGCTCCTGGCGGCGGCCCGTGACGCGGGCAATCAGAAGGCTCGACGCGTTGGCGCACGCGATCAGCCACACCAGCGCCACCGCCGCGAGCGCGAGCCCCGCCGTTTTCGAGATGTCGCCGACGACGTGGGACTTCAGATCCATGATCCCCCACGTCGCCTTGTCGTCCTGGTACGAGCTCTTCCAGATCGGAAAGATCCGCTTGTTGATCGCGCGCAGCTGCGCCGCTGCGACCGCCGGCGCGACGCCCGGGCGCAGTCGGCCGATCACGATGAACGGGAACGGGCCGCGCCGCGGCGGCGCCGTGAATTGCTGGACGATGAAGAAGTCCTGCCGCCGATCGAGCGGTCCGACCTCCGGAGGCAGGACGCCCGCCAGCGTGTAGTCCGCGCCGTCCAGCCGGACGGGTTTCCCGATCGCGTCCGCGCGGCCGCCCAGGCGCTGCTGCCAGAAACCGTGGCTGACGATCGCCGCCTTCGGGCTGCCCTCTCGCCCGTCGGCCTCGGTGAAGTCCCGCCCCAGCGCCGGCCGGATCTTGAGCACGCCGAGGTACGCCCACGACACCAGCTTTCCCCGCACCAGGTCGGACGTCTGCCCGTCGCTGAACGTCAGCGTCCGGCCGGTATAGGCCGCGATCCTCTCGAAGTGCGTCTGCTGCGCCTCCACGGCGAGGTAGTCCGCCGCGGACAACCGGAACGTGAACGGGGGCGCATCCGTGTAGATCCGCACGAGCCGCCCCGGCTCGGCGTACGGCAGGGGCCGGAGCAGAGTCGCGTTGACGGCGCAGAAGATCGCCGTCGTCGCGCCGATGCCGAGACCGATCGTCATGACGATCGTCAAAGCCAGGACGGGCGCGCGCAGCAGGCTCCGAATCGCGATGCGCACGTCCTGGGCGAAGTCCTGGAGCATGAGCGAGCGCTGCGCGCGGTTCTCCCCCTTTTCGTCCTCTCGGCGGCAGTACTGGCGCGTCTCTTCCAGGTCCCCGAACTGACGGAGCGCCTCGCGGCGCGCGTCCTCGGCGGTCATGCCGCCCGCGGTCAGCTCTTCCACGCGCATCTCCAGGTGCACGCGCAGCTCGTCGTCGATCTCCGACGCCACCGCCTCCGGCCGGCGGCGGAGGTACCAGAACGGCCGCGGACGCCGTCTCTCTTCCATCAGGCGCCCTGGAGCACGGCTTCGACCGCGCGCGAGTACCGGCGCCAGGTTGCCGCGCCCTCCTGCAGACGCCGGCGACCCGCCGCCGTCAGCGTGTAGAAGCGCGCGCGCCGGTTGTTCTCCGACGGGCCCCACTCCGCCTCGATCAGGCCGTGCGCATCGAGCCTGTGCAAGGCCTGGTAGAGCGCCGCGTCCTCGATGTTGAGCTCCCCTCCCGTCCGCTCGCGGACCGCGTTCGCGATCCCGTAGCCGTGCATCGCGGCGGGCACCAGGGTCCGAAGCACGAGCAGATCGAGAGTCCCCTGGAGCAGTGGAAGCGGCGGTGCTGGCGTGGGACCCTCCTTCCCCTCAGATGATGAGGGGAAGGATAGAAGACCGCCCGGGCCCTGTCAACCCGCGGAAACTCGTGCCGCAGGGGCGGGGCTTGCCCCGCCCGGGCGGCCATCGCGATTGTCACCTTTCCACCCGGCAAGCCGATTGCAGGTCTCAGGTGGCGAGAAAGGAGTGTGTGTCATGACGTCCAAAGACACGCCTGAAGACGAGGCCCTGAGGGCCGACCCAGAGCCCGAGCCCAGCGGCGAACACAAGCACCGCAGACACGGCTACCGGGGCTATCCCAACAACCCGGAGATCGGCGGCGGCATCCACACCGGCACCGGCTTCGCCGGGGTCGGCCCGGGAGTCAGCGACATGCCGGGCACGTCCAGCATGCTCACCGAGAAGACGCGGGAGTCGGTCGAGGAGCTCGGCGAAGACACCGAAGACCAGAAGTAGCGCGGCGCCTTCCGTTCCGCCCCTACTTCGCCGCGACGATCCGCGCGATGACCTTCGGGTCGTCGGGCAGCAGGCCGACCTTCGCCAGGCGCGGCGGCAGCTCGCGGAACTTCGGGTAGAGGCGATAGGCCTTCGCGAAGACCGGCAGCGATTCGTCGACCTTGCCCATGCTCGCAAGGGCGACCGCGTGCCAGAACGCCATCTCGGCGAAGTCGGGCAGGATCGCCTCGGCCGCCGCGTAGGCCTTGTCGGCCGCGGCGGCGTCCTTCTTCTCGATGTACCGGTCGCCCTCGTTCGCGAGGTTGTTGGCGCGCTGGAACGTGACGAGACGCCGGAGCTCCACGAGCGGCTGCGTGCTGTCCTCGACGCGCAGGTCGAAAATCTTGTCGGCCCACGGCTTCCCGGTCGACGTGCCCTTGACGACGAGGATCGCCGCCGACTGCATGCCGCGGATGTCCCCGCCCGCCGCCTGGGCGGCATCGAGCGCCTGGAGCATCCGCTCGGCGAGATCCCCCTTCGCGGACTCGAACGCCCTGGCCATCGCGGGCCAGATGTTGTCGTTGTCCATCAGGTTTGCCTGGACGGAGTAGTTGGTGCCGACGAGATTGCCGGCGGAGGGGATGCACTTCGAGCCCGTGTACGACGCGACGCGCCCGGACGCGTCGATCATCGCGACCTGCCGCACCTCGCGCCCGTCGTCGCCGGCGATCAGGCTCTTGAGCGCATCGGGAGCGCTGCGCCCCGCGCGCATCAGGTCGAGGCCCAGCGGCCCGTAGGCTCGGATCGATGAACGACTGCGTCGCGACCGCGCCCACGCCCGCCTCCGCCCACGTCACGCCCGACCCGACGGAGAACGCATGCGACTGGACCGCGACGCCCATCTCCCCCGTCGCCGGATCCCGCGCGACGATCGAGTAGGTGTGGACGGGGCGCAGGGGGATGGGTGCGTCCGCGGCGGAGAGCCTCGAAGACGCCAGGAGGAGAAGCAGCAGCGCAGCAGTGGTGAGACGTCTCATGGAGAACTCCTTTAGGCGCCACGATAGCGCGGGCAGCTCCGTCAAGCCGCGCCGGCCGTAACGCGAAGCTTCACGCGCGTCTTCTTCTGCAGGGCGCTCACGATGGCGAAGAAGTTCTCGGTGCTCGGATTGCCCCGCGGCGCGAGCATGCGATGCAGGCTCTTGCTCGGCTTCCGAACCGCCGTAGCGAGGCCTTCGAAGCCCACCGTGGCGTTGACCAGGTCCCGCAGAATGGCCTTGCCCTCGTCCGTCTCACCGGCGAGGTAGGCGTTGATGGCCTCGGTGAACAGGGCCTCTCGAAAGCGGAGGTCCCGCCGCGCTCGAGCTGCAACCGTCTCCTTGAAGGTCCGTGTCAGTGCCATGAGTCCTCCCCGGTCACGACTTCCTCGCCGTTTTCCGCGTGTAATCCCGCCAGCGCTCCTGCGCGGTGGCGATCGCCGCGCTCTGGCGCTGCTTGCTGCTGCCGCCGAGCAGGATCACGACGCTTGGTCCGTCTTTTCCGAAATACACGCGATACCCGGGCCCGAAGTCGATCGTCCGCTCGAACACGCCCGCGCCGACCCCTTTCACGTTCGAAAAGTTCCCCATCTCCAACCGGTACAACGCTGCTGCGACCTTCGCCGCCGCCGTCGCGTCGAGATTGTCGAACCACGCCGCGTAGGGCGAACGACCCTTCGCGTCGAGGTACTCGTGAACTCCGACGCTCGACATCGGCTATAGTAACATAAACGTTACCACTACGCGGGGGCGCGACGGAGATCGGCGGCGACATCCACATCGCACCGGCTTCGCCGTCGGGCCCACCGGCACCGCCGGCTCGCCCAGTCCAGCCCCATCACCGACAAGACCCGCGAATCGGTCGAGGAGCTGGAGAAGAGGAAAAGGACAAGTAGTTCGGATGCCGGGGGCCGCCCCTACGACACCGGGTACCAGCGAATCACGACTCTTCGGTGCCGTAGGGGCGGGGCTTGCCCCGCCCGGGCGACTATCCGCCTACTCCGACCAATAATTCGCGCGCCGGCTCCCGCGCCCCGGTCTCGTTCAACATCCCGGTGTCGCAGTGTGGTGCACAGTGGTGCACATTGGTGTAACATCCGCTTCATGGCCACGACCAAGCCTCTTCGGCGCAGCGTCAGCCTGCCCCCGCGCGTCGCTCGACGCGTCGAAGCCATCGCAAAGCGGGAGCACACGAGCTCGAGTCGCGTGATCGTCGAGCTGATCGAAACCGGCCTCGATTCGAAGGACCGCGAGAAGAAAGAGTTCTTCGAGCTCGCTGATCGTCTCGTCAACTCGTCTGACGCCTCCGAACAGACCCGGATCAAGCAAGAGCTCGCCCGAAGAACCTTCGGAGAGTAATTGCCGGTCATTCAGTGGTCGAACCTGCCCCCTGCCCTCAGGGAGCATCTCTTCGACCGCCTTCGCGATCGAAAGATCACGATCGAAGACCTCTATCAGCTCAAGCTCTGGCGAGAATCCGAGCCCGAAGCGCCAGAGGGACCCTGGTTCAAGGACTTCGGCTCGTTCAAGGTCTGTGGCGACGGACGGTATCCGAAGACCTTCCTGTTGGCCGGACAGGCCGCGAAGGGCAAGCGACTCTAGTCTCGGCACGCTGGCGGCTGCGAGGGCTGCCCCGTCCAGCCAGGCAACCCTCTCCGGACGCCGGGCGACGCAGGGAGATACGGATGCCCCAACGGCAGCCGAATCTGATCGATATCCCTGGGGGTAGAGGGGGATTGCCCCGCCGCGACTATTGGCATCGCCGCCGCTTAGCGATCAACATCGCCGCGATCTCACGCCGGGCGGCCCAAGGGCCGCCCTACGCCGGGGATTCGCGTTTCGTGCCGTAGGGGTGAGGCTTCCCCGCCCGGGCGACTAGTCGCCTACTCCCACCAATACTTCGCGCGCTTCTTCTCCCGCGCCCCCGTCTCGTTCAGCGTCGCCGCGTCGTAGAGGCGGCCGTTGACCATGGTCCACGTGACCTTCTCGGACTGGCGGATGTCCTGCAGCGGGTTCCCGTCGATGACGATGATGTCGGCCAGCTTGCCGGCCGTGAGCGACCCGATGTCGCGGTCCATGCCCAGGCTCGTCGCGCCGTTCAGCGTCGCGCAGCGCAGGGCCTCGAGGGGAGTCATGCCGCCCTGGGCGAGCATCCAGATCTCCCAGTGCAAACCCAGTCCCTCGCGCTGGCCGTGGGCGCCCGTGTTGACGAGGACGCCGTCCTTGCCGAGTTTCTCGGCGATCTTACCGAGGTTGATGTGGTTCCACTCGTCGTCGGGCGCGGTGACGCGGCGGCGCGAGCGCGGGTCCAGGATGAAGGGCGGGACGAACTTCGAGAGCCGCGGGTCCTCCCAGACGTTCGTCTTCGCGTACCAGTACACCTCGCCGAACATGCCGCCGTACCCGACGAGCAGCGTCGGCGTGTACGCGACCTTGCCGGGAGGCCAGAAGGCCTCGACGTCCGCGTAGATGTTGGCAACCGGGATGCTGTGCTCGATCGTGGTGTGCCCGTCCGCGACCATCGTCATGTTCATCTCGAAGAGCGATCCGCCCTCCGGGACGACCATGATGCCCACCTCGCGCGCGGCCGCCAGGATCTGCTGGCGCTGCTCGCGGCGCGGCTGCTGGTAGCTCTTGACGGAGATGGCGCCGGCGGTCTTCTGCCGGCGCAGGTGCGCGCGCGCGTCGTCGAGCGAGTCGATCTCGGCCTTGAAGTCGCCGGCGGCGCCGTAGAGGATCGTGCCGGTCGAGAAGATGCGCGGGGCGCGCAGGAGGCCGGCGCGCGCCTGCTCGGCCGCCGTGAAGACCTCGTCGGTGTCGTTCGAGGGATCGTGGACGGTCGTCACGCCGAACGCGAGCGACGCGTCGCTGTGCCAGTTCTGCTGCGGCAGGACGCCGTCCGAGGCAAAGCCGCCGTGGTAGTGCGCGTCCACGAAGCCGGGCAGGATGGTCTTGCCCGTGACGTCGTAGGTCTTGGCTCCTTGTGGGATGGCGACCTGACCCCTTCGGCCTATGGCCTTGATCCGGTTGCCCTCGACCAGGACCACGCTGTCCTCGATGACCTCGTCGCCGTTCATCGTGACGGCGCGGCCGCCGGTGAACGCGATCGTGCTCGCGGCGCGGCGGCATGTCCACCGGCTCGACGAACGAGATGTTCAGGCCGTGCGCCGCCGGCGGCGGCAGCTTCTCGGGCGCGCCCGGCAGGAACGCGAACGCCTCCTTCAGGTCCCGCTCGTAGAGCTCGGGCCCGTACGCCCAGTAGAGCCGCGACGAGTCGCCGGAGAAGTGGAGAAACTCCCCGGCCTCCTTCGAGACGCGGGTCAGCGGAACGGCCTTGCTCTTCGGCCCGATCTCGACGCGGCGGCCGGTCTCGACGAACGGCGTGACGTACGCGTTGAAGCCCTCGCGGAAGCCGAGCCACTGGCCGTCGGGCGAGATCGCGAACTCGGTGGCGAGGTCCGAGATGTAGTACTCGTGCGGCTCGGAGCCGTCGAGCTTGATCGAAGCGAGGATGCGCTTGGCGGGAGTCGCCTGGTCCTCGCCGCCCTCGGTCTTGACGAAGAAGACCCGGTCGTTCGCCTTGCCAAACCGCGGCAGCGCGCCATCCTCGGTGATCAGCGTCGACTTCCCGCCGGCCGCCGGCACCTGGTAGAGGCCGGGATCGGCCGCCCAGGCCGTCGAGACGAGATAACCGCCGTCGGACTTGCGGTAGACGATCCGCGAGCCGTCGGGCGAGAAGACCGGCTCGTAGTAGTGCCCGGGCTTGTCGGTGATCACCTTCGAGACGCCCGCCGGCACGGTCGCCACGCGGATCGAGCCCAGGGTGTCGTCGTTCCACGTCGCATAGACGAGCGACTTCGAGTCGCGCGACCAGGACGGGAAGTACTCGTAGTGGTCCGCCTGCTTCGTCAGCCGCTTCGGCGCGCCGTTCGGCAGGTCGCGGACGTAGATGTAGCCGAGGGCCGAGTAGGCGACGCGCTTGCCGTCCGGCGCGACGGAGACCCAGCGGAGCATGCGGACGGGAAACGGTCGGCGCGCTCGCGGTGCCGACGATGTTGCGGCGATGCCGACGCCGCCATGACGCCCGTCAGCACGTCCACCGGAAACCGCACGGCCGACGCGGTCTTCCGCGTGTCCTTGACGTGGAACGGAATCTTCGCGACCTGGTTCGTCGCCAGGTCCGCGCGCTGGATGAACCCCCCAGCCCAGAACACGACCGACTTCGAATCCGGCGTCCACGCCATCCCGGGATAAACCCCCTGGATCGCCCACGTCTCCTGCATGTCGCGCTCGAGCCCGTCGTACACCGGCCTCTCGACGCCGGACTCGAGGTTCTTGACGAACAGCACCGACTTGTACCGAACCCGCCGCACGAACGCGAGCGACTTCCCGTCCGGCGACGGCGTCGGCCGGATCGACCCGCCCGGCCCGGTCACGAGGTTGACGATCTTCCCCGTCTCCCGCTCGAGCCGCTTGATGACGTAGATCTGCCCGTTCGGATCCTTGTTGTACTCCCAGATCTTCCCCGGCGTCGTGTCCGCGGACCAGTAGAGGTAGCGCCCGTCCGGCGAGAACGCCGGCTCCCCGTCGTCCTTCTGCTCCGTCGCCCGCTTGGTCATCTGCAGCCCCTCGCCGCCCGTGCGGTGATAGAGCCAGATCTCCCCCGCGCCCAGCGACCGCGTGCCCGTGTAGTGCTTGCGCGCCGCGATGAACTGCGAGTCCGGAGTCCACGCCGGACTGTTCGGCAGCCGGAAGCTCTCCTTCGTCACCTGCTGCGGATTCTTCCCGTCCCGCCCCATGATCCAGATGTTGTCCCCGCCCGACCGGTCGGACGTGAACGCGATCCACTTCCCGTCCGGCGAATACCGCGGCTGCATGTCCCACGGAATGCCGGAGGTCAGCGCCTTCGCCTCACCGCCCCCGAACGGCATCGTGTAGATGTCCCCGAGAAGATCGAAGACGATCTCCTTCCCGTCCGGCGACACGTCCAGCGACATCCACGTCCCCGCCGTCAGGTCGAGCTGGACCGTGTTGTCGTACGGATACGGCGGATTCGCCACGTCCCACTTCGGCGCCTCCTTCTCCTTCTCCTTCGACGCATCCGCCGTCGGCGGCGCCAGCGGCGGCTTGTCGATCGGCGGCCCCGGCTTCGGCGGCTGCTGGGCGGAGAGAGGGAGGGCGAGGAGCAGGGCGAGGGCGGCGAGCGAGGCGGTTCTTCATCGGGTGCGGTCCTTTCGGTAGAGTGGCGGCCGGCATTCTATGAAAGGGCGGCGGCGGTGGCGAGTGCTCTCGGGTCCAACGGGGTACTTTCGACGAGATCGCAAGTTCCAAAATAAGACCCGCTTGAGCGCGCAAGGCGGTTTGCGAGATACTTCTGCCGAAACGCCCCTTGTGTCTACAGCGGCTCCAATGAGCGAACACCCCTACGCGGATTCTAAAGTTTGCTGAAACCGTATTCCGTGGTCAGAGACGCATCCAGGCAGATAGAACGTGCCATCGAAGGTGCGCGAGGGCAATTTCGCGAGGGATTGCTCGAACATGAACCGACAATCACGGATCGCCTGATCGGGCGAATTGATCAAGCGTTGGATGGATATGAGGCCAAAGGTATCCGATGGGCCGTTAAGACTCTTACATCGTCTGGCTTGAATTCGCAGGAATCGCAATCTGGCGCGGATCTCCTTGGGACGCTAGTCCTGGATGTTGACGGTTACAGGGTCAGTAAGGGTTACCTTGCACAGGCAAAACGGCTGGACCATCGAGGCCGACTCTCGCCGGCCGAGACGGATCGCCTTCGCGGCCAATGCGAGAAGATGCTAGCCGTGACCCCTGAGGCTTTCGTATTTCTCTACGAAACCGAACTATTCTCGGTCGTTCCGGCACTCGAGATTGCGTCCGCTAGCGCCGCCGAACCTTTTCGTCTTCGGGACTTCTACAGCCGCTCTCTAGCCACGTTCTTTCGAGACCACCTCGAGTGTTTCGTTGGCGATCGCGCCCTTGCGGCGCCGGACATTGCTTCGCTCATTCGAAGGAGGGACGAGTCCGTTGTTCGACGAGCGTACCTCCTCACCGGACGGTCGTCCGAATAACGCACGGGGGCCGCCAGTTCCGCACATCGTGCTGTCGCACGTCCTCACGATTCAGAGACCCTTATACCGGCAGCGCACTCGTAAAGACGTTGCGACGACTACGCACCCCGTCGTGGATTCACCTTCTTATCCCTTTGCTCCGTTCGAGTTAGGCGAACGGGAACCCGTCCCTCAAGCCGCGCATCACGAAACTCTGCATTACACCACACAACCTCCGTGCGACCGAAGTCGCGCCCGTTGTGTCCGCGTGTACTGGTCGCTAGCGTCCTTCTTGACCAGCCCTGCTTGCGTGTCAGTTCCTGCCGGTACAATTCGCTATCGTAGCCACTGAGAAGAAGCATGCACCGCGCGCGCTTAAGCGACGCAAGCAAGGCACGATGCCGCTCAAGTGACCACCCATCGTGCTCATAGCCTAGGACTCGATTGCCCAGGTACGGTGGATCGACATAGACAAGGCTCGCCGGCCGATTTCGAAAGTCTGATATCAACTCAACGGCGTCGCGGCGCTCGATTCGCACAGCTCGCAGCCTAGCGACGATTCGCTCCAGGTCATCGACCGCAGCAGTCCAGCGGCTCACACGCGCCTCCATACCCCGTCGGGTATATGAGTTACTGAATGAAAACCCACCGGCAGCATCGCCAAAACTCCCGTTAATAGCCATCATTGCAGCGACAAAGAAACGCCGCGCGCGCTCCACCTCTGGAAGGCCTCGTTCCCGCCGCTGAGAAGATGAACTCCTCACGCGAGTACGGCGTTAGAAACAGCGCGCGTCGCACCGTACGCCAGTTGTCACGCAGCTGTCGAAAGAAATTAGCGATCTCGCCATTGACGTCATTAATGATCTCAATGGGCGCCGGTGCCTTAGCAAGTGTTACAGCCGCTGACCCGCAGAATGCTTCGACCCAAGCATTGTGCGGCGGTAAATCTGATACCAGTCGCGAGGCTAGCCTGAGCTTACTGCCGTAATATCCGAACGGGCTTCCCATAGGGCGGCCCGCTCCGGACGCCGACGCAATGCGCGGAACTTTCATTGGTTGTGCGGTATCATGCGGCAAGACCACCGATCCGGCGAGCATATCCATATATCTGGGGGTCTTGCAGGACCCCTGACGCTGGATTAGCAATAACGCGCATTTGCTCGACCAAGGGCCTACCGTCGCAAGGTACAAGGTAGAGAAAGTAACGCGCACCGAGTAGTCCCGCCAAATCAATCTCGCCTGCCGACCAAAAGAACTGCCAATCTGTCGGGCTAACTGCCTTAACCTCGATAAACCGGCCCGTCGGAACGCCATCCTGAACGCTAACACTCCTTATATCGTATGGCGCTCCCGGCCGGGTCATAGCTACGTGAACAACAGCCGGAGCAAACCGCTCGCCAACCCGTCGGCGCTCGTACTCGAGCACCGCAAGCTCCGCCGCGGCACCGATTTCCCTTGCCGCGCTGAGGCCCCGATCGAACTCGAGCGCGGTAGAGCTGCCGACCTCCGCGCGGGCCCAAGCATAGAGCTCTTTCCCTAGGTCACTTAGCAAGAAGCGGTCCATCGCGACGTCGCGTTCAACAGCTGTCAGAGCCATCAGAAAGTCACGCACATCGGTTTCCTCGAGGGCCGCGCTTCCCAATGGTGCATAAGCGAGAGCATCTCCGGAGACTTCAAAGCGGCTTACGTAACGCACGATTGCGTCGCGATATTGGGGGGCGTGCACTCCACCAGACTCAAGAGAACGAGCCGGGCTAACTCGGTCGGCCGAGCCGCGGACGACGCCACCAGCTTGCCCGCCGACGTTAGGTCGCATGTCTTCCCGTCGATACTGGCCCAGCCAAGCTCCTGCAACACACCAAACGTTTCACCAAAGAACCTGGCCCCCTCGCGATATCGGCCCTCTATGAACTCCCGATCGAAATGCGTGGCGGAGCGCACGAGAAGAAGTAGCCGAGCTAGGCCGGCGAGGCTCACCCGTCCGAGACTCGAAGTGTCAGCCGATGATGCGGTCATAGGCGGCAAGGTCTTCGTTGTCGTCGGCGGTCATGTCGAGCTCGTAAATTGGGTAGTCCTGATCGATATTGCTTCCATTCTCGATGCCTTGCGTCACACCGCCGCCAGGATATCCTCGTCGATCGTGCCGGCACTCTGCAGAAACTCATAGTGCGCGACGACTCGCTCGGATCCCCCGACACGATGAATGCGGTCCAACGACTGGAGGTACTGTGCGCAATTGTAAGACAGGTCGTAATAGATCGCGTGCGAACAAGCCGAGGACGAAGCGATATGGATTCGGCGCATGCGGCCGGGTTTGCCACGAGGACGTCGAGTGAATCGTGCGCGCCAAGAAATCGAGCTATTATCGCTTCGCGAGTCTGTTCGTCGTCGTCGCCACGAGCAGCTACCGGCGTCTCGCCGTAGATGAGTTCCGTGGAATGGCCTTGGGCGCGGAGACGGTCCCGAATAAGCTCGAGTGCACCGACAAACGTCGCCCAAATAAGCACCTTCTGCCCAGCAGCCTTGAGGGCCGCAACACGCTGTTCAAGATACAGGAGTTTTGCCGGCGTCTCGAGGTCGCCGTATCTCGTATCAGGCGCCCTAGAGACGCCACGTCGTGCGTGACGTCTTCAGTGCTCTCCGCAATGGCTGTGCGAAGAGGGGTGGGGTATGGAAGCGCATTGGCGTAGGCGAATCAGGCGGCCGCGGCGGAGTCGATCAGGGTGTCCCGTATCTTCTGGCGCCGTTGCAATCGGGAGGGCCCGCATACGCGACAGGATGGCGTCGTATATCTGCTGCTGGTAGGGACCCATGGCAATCCGGTCAGGCTCACGGAGATCCGGCTCCGTCAGGCCAAGATCGCGCTTGCGCACCCGGTAAAAGAGGGGCCCGACCCTGGCGGCTATGACGGTTAGGCCTGAGATGGTGAACCGTGCGACACAAGAGTGCGGTCTTGCTGGTCCAACTGGAGGCTGCAGGCCACAAGGTGTCGCAGAGGTTGAAGGCGTCAGTATAGCCCTGAGGGAACGGCGTGCCCGTCAAGACAACGCGGCGACTCGCGTGGGCTGCCACCGTTAGAACGGCAGCGGCCCAAACACCACCGCCCTGCTTGATGTAGTGAGCCTCGTCGACCACGAAAAAGACGTGAACTCCTCGACTGGAAAAAAATGACTTTACTAGGTCCCTGTCGCGCTGAAGAGTCTGAAACGATGTTAGATACAGATCTCGAAGTCGAGATTCACTTTCAAAATAGAACTGCCGGCGCTCGTCAGCGTTGCCCCCCGCTAGGACGGCGACGGAGGGAGGACTACCCAGTGTATCGGTGTATTCCTTGACCCACGGGCCGAAGCATGACGGCGGGCCGACAACAAACACACAGTTAACAAGTCCTAGGCTCCTGAGATAGGCCGCCACGGCGAGCGCCACTGTCGTCTTACCGCTTCCCGGGACAGAGAAATTTGCCCCGTTGGCCACGCTCAGTAGGTGAAGGGCCGCCTTGAATTGGTGATCCTTCAAGCGACGAGGGACGTGATCTCTCAGAAATGCGGCGAATTCCCGCCGGAGCACCGCCTCCGCATGGCCGTCCTTGACCGGCCGCGCCCGCCACGATCGCCTCCGCTACTTGGGCCCGGTCGTCGTGTTCACGTTGAAGCGCAAGGTCGACCTCGGGTGAGACGGACACTTCGACGCCCGCGCGCTCGAGGTACTCGAGTGTTCGCCTCGGTGCGTCCCGCGGGAACCCTGGGGCTCTCACAAACCGTTGCCTTTGAGTGTCAAACGCGAAGCCCCAGTACGCAAGCTGGCTGGCGTGGCGGCCACGCAAGATGCCTTCCGGGTCGTCTACGACCAGGGCATCACTATCGAGTGACAGCCTGCAGGTCAACGCTTTCGAGGCAGTGCCTTCGCCTGCTTTTCGTTGTGGTACAGCTGCCGCTCGAGTTCCTGCGCGCGATCCCGAGCAGCAGCGACAAGTTTGCGCGCCCGGGAATTCAGCCACCAAGATCTTGTCCACTTCGAGATTCGGATGGCTAAGCTTCTTGACCGCAGCCTCGAGGAGGGCCAGAGGCCCCTCCTTCTCCTCCACGGCATCAATGATGTCGGTTGCCTTTTTAAGCCTGTGCAGCACTGCTTGCTGGGCCTGCAGCGCCCACTTCGCATCGACGTCATGTAAGGGCAGCGGAACGCCGGCCTTATCGTTACAGTCCTCGGGAGTAAGGGCTGGCTCCACTTCATCGGCAATTCGGAGCATTTCCTTCCGGGCAGTACGATCTGCCCAGTACCGCGGTAGGTGCCGCATGATCTGGTGAACCTTCGGAAAGCCCTGCAGGGTTCGGACGCGGATGATGTCAAACGCGGCCTCCTCAAGAGCGCCGATGTTGTCCTCGTGCACATCATGCTCCGCTCGCCATTTGGGGTTTCGCAGACTACTTTGGTAAGCCTTGCTATAGTCGAGAAACGCTTGCCAACGCCCCTCCCTGTCGGATCGGCCGCTTGAGATGGTCGAATACATTCCTTCGCGGCCGAACTGGCGCAGATATCGCTCAGCACATTCGAGCGGCAATAGATAGTCGCGCTCGTAGTCCTTTATCGCCTTGTCCAATTCTTTGATCGTCGCGTTCACGAATTGCGGGTCGTCCCGTAGCTGTTCGGCAAGCGAGAAACCTACATCTACCTTGCGCTTAATCGATAACGCACGATCGAAGCCGTAATACTCGGACTTGCCCTCGCTTTGCAACTGGTAGCGGTTCTCGATGTGCTCGACCTCAAGGAGGGTCGGGAGGACCACCGGGCTCCCCGTCACCCGGCAGAATAACGACCTTCATGTAGCCAAAGCGCGGATCGCCGAGATTCGCATGATGCAGCTTTTCGAAGACCATCCTGCGGCGATTGCCATTAATGAGGAAACCGTCGCAGGTAATTATTGCGGGTTCAGTTTGACCCGCATGGCTGATCGACTTCAGCAGGATGCTGGTCTTCTCGGCGTCTTTCTGTTCGAGGAATTTCCCAAGAATCTCTTGTGATTCTTCCTGACACTCGTCGAGTGGACCGTTCGCGCGCTCATAGTTCAAGACGTCCGACGCGATACGGCCATTGTCCTTTCGGTACCGAAGAAGGCCAAGTGGAACAAGCTGTATATCGCGTTCGAAATTGTCTTGCTTCTCGTTGCGGAAGTTGATGACAGCCTTTGCGGGCTTGGCTGTTAGTTGCTTCCGCTCACGGATGGCAGCGGCGAAGTCAGCGACGATCGGTCGGATTGCGTCCTGGCGGATTAGCGTCATCGACAAGAGCCTCCTTCCTGAACCGCGGATTAGTCGCGAGTGTCGATCGGTAGGGCGATTGTACTCGCCTGTCGGCCGTCGATCGCCCACAACGGCGTTCGTAGGGCAGACCCGAGGGTGCGCCCATGCTCCGGCTGCTGCGGCCCGAACCCGGTCCCTGCATAGCAGCACTACTGCCTGAGCGGCTCCGCGCAGCTTCCTCCGGTGCGATAATCCGGCCCATCGGGGCGTAGCGCAGCGGTAGCGTACCTGCTTTGGGAGCAGGTGGTCGCCAGTTCGATCCTGGCCGCCCCGACCACCATTGCCGCCACGCTCATCGTCACCAAGTCCGTCGCAGCGGATGCGCCTCGGTAGGATCAGCGCCTTTCGCCTCCCAGCGCCTCCTCAGCGCCCCGACGAGCCACTTCCCCTTTTCCGCCGCGTCCTCGTCGGGGCCCCAGCCCGTGAGGATGTCCGGCTCGATCCCGGCGCGATAGCTGGATCCGTCGCGGCGGTATTCGACCGAGTCCGGAACGTGCAGCTCGAGTGCCGACTTCCGGAAGGTCGTCGGCCAGTCGCCACGGTGCCATCCGGCGCCGGCGTTCGCGCTGTGCTCGCCGATCACGATCGCTCCGCCGTAGTCCTGCAGGGTTCCCGCGAGAACCTCGGCAGCCGAGCCGGTGTGCCTGTCTACGAGGACGGCGAGGACGCCGCGCCAGGTGACCTGTGGCTCGCGGTAGCGCGCCGGTTCGAGGAGGGTGTCAACGAAGCCGTGAGCGTCGTCGGTCCGGCCGTCGAGCGTATGCCAGCGCCTCCGAGTCGTAGATCAGGGGCGAGGTCAGCTGTGAGCAGACCGGCGCAGGGCACCACTCGCACCAGACACCCCCGCGGTAGCACGGCGCGAGGGCTTCGGCGCGGGCGTCGTCGAGCCGGCGATAGTATTTTTCCAGGTCCGCGCGTAGAGATGGCGGCGGCGGGCACAGGGCGACGAGCCGGTCGAGCCGCGCCATTTGACCCTCGAGCTCCGCGGCGGTGCCTGGGCCGCGAACGAAGGAAACCGGAGGCATGGGCAGGGTGCTGCCCGTGAGAATTCTCATCAGGGGCTGGAACCAGTCGGATCCGCCGTAGTTCTCCGTCAGGTCGAGCGCGATCATCTCGACTCCCGCGGTCTCGAGCTGCCGGATCCTCGACTCGAACTGCAGGACGAGGCGGTTGCGAATTGCCCTGAGCAGGGCGGCCTCGCATTGGCGCTCGCACGTCGTATCGAGCGTGAGGCGCAGCCGGCTCCATTCGTCCCGGCAGGTGTCTACGAAGTTGCTGTCGTGGAACGACGGCACGCGGACGATCCCGACGCGATGGCCGTCGATGGTCAGCACGCCCGCCGCGAAAGGGTTCGCGTCGTCGAAGCTCCTGTAGGCGGCGACATCCTGGAAGTCGAATGGCAGATCGGAAGACAGCCGCCCGTCGTATCCCAGCGTCGCGCAGGCGTTGGCGGGCGGCGTGTGGCGTGAAACCACGTCGACCTCGAGCTTCTTCACTTCCGGGTCCGGTCTGCTCGCCCGGCGAAGGGAAAGGTGACCGTCCTTGAAGGCCCTGACGAAGCGGCGCATCGCGCGCTCCGCCTCGGCGCGGGATGCGGCGTGCTCTATGCGCTCGATCGTTTCGTCGCTGAGGGCGGCGAGATCGAGGTCGCTGTTCTCGAGCGTCCATTCGAGGTTGGGGTAGTCCGTTTTCGAGGATGCGCTGGATCTCTCTGAATTGGTCGTACCAGGCCGCGCGCTCGGCGGCCGCCTTGTCGGTCCAGAAATGGCCGAGCGCGATGAGGTCGAAGCCCAGCGCCGCCGACAGCGCGGAGGCGGCGGCGAGCTGAAGGAGGCTCGCGAGGAGACGGCTAAGCCGCGGGCTGTTCGGGCGCATCAATTTCATTCGGATGAGTACAGGATCGCACCGGGGGTGGACAGTTGGTGTCCGGGCGGGGGTGGCGGCAGCTGCCTCCTGGTCCCTCTCCCCGCCAGGACCCTATTTGTCCTTCCGCTGACCTAACCTGAGCCCATGGGACACGTTCTTGAAATGGAGCCTTTCCGCCGAAAACGTGCGGGGAGCAAAGGCTCCTCCGTCTACGAAATCTGCCTTCTGAAGCACGTTCCGGGCAAGGGCCTCCTGATCCTCCAGGACGAAGCGGAGTCGGCGATTTCTGACGTGGAGGTGCGGCTGCTCTTCGGTCAAGCCGCGATCGATCTCACCGCCAGCAAACCGGACGAATGGTGCGCCATCGTCACCGACGACGAGGATGGAGCGAGGCGCGAGGCCTCGGGTCAGAAGCGGAGACCTGGCTCGACAGTCAGCCATTCAGGACGGATGCGAGCGCTGCGGCTCAGCTGGCCCCGGGCGGGCGTGGTCCTGAAAGAGAGAAAGCCTCTGCCCTTTCTCACCCCTGTCAGCGGGAGAGCAACCGAGCGAATGCTGTTGGAGCTGCTGGACGCCGGGCTCGCCGACTCGGACTACATTTCCACGCTGACGAAGCTCGCCTACTTTTATTCGTGTGTCCAGAACGGTCGCCTGGCGGCAAGCGTCACCCGGATCGTGCTGGAGTACACCGACGACGCTCAAACCCGGGCGGCCGCCTACTTGCGATTGGGGCAGCTGGCGGAACAGGACGACCAGATGCAGCTGGCGCATCAGTACTACCTCGAGGGCCTCGCCATTGGTCCTCGAGACAAAGGGGTCGCGTACCTTCTGCACAACAACACGGGCTATTGCCTGAACGCTCTTGGTGGACGAAGCGAGGAGGCGGAGCGCTACTGCCGGCTGGCGATAGAGATCGACCCCGACCGATACAACGCCTACAAGAACCTGGGCATCAGTCTCGAGCGGCGGGGGGACCCGGAGGGCGCTGCGCGGGCCTACATTGACTCGACGAGGGCCGAGCCCGGGGACTCGAGAGCTTTTCACCTGCTGAGACAGCTGCTCGCGAATCATCCCGAGGTGGGGGCGCGATTCCCGGGGGTTCTCCAGGAGCTGGAGGCGCGCCGGAGGGATGCGGAGACGGGGCCGGAGCGCTAGGTGCCGGCGAATCTCTGAGGTCCCTAACTTGACGTATTGAGCCATTAGGTGCAGAATTACTACACCAATGGCTACTAATCGTAAAGTAAACGTCCACGTCGAGAGCTTCGTCAGGGCTCACGACGTCTTCTCGCTCGACGAGGCCACCGCCGCCCTCGCACACCCGCGCGGCAAGGACGGCGTGCGCGACAGTCTTCGCTACTACCTGCGACTGGGCCGACTGAAGAGCGTGGCCCGGGGGGTCTACGCATCGGTCCCGCCCACGGCGGACTCGACGACCTTCCAACCCGATCGATATCTCGTGGCGGCCAAGGCTCGGCCCGATGCGGTCTTCTCGTATCACGCGGCCTTCGAGCTGCTCGGCGCCGCGCACTCCGATTGGAACGTCTGCACGGTCTTTACCGCGACCCGCCGCCGGGCGGTCAACCTGGGTTCCGTGCGCCTCGTGTTCATGCCGCACCCGCCTGCCTTCGCGGATGCGTCGAAGACACTCCTCGGAACCCGACAGGTGACGCGCGGAATCACAACGCTCGCCGTGACCGGTCCGGAAAGGACGCTCCTCGATGGGCTTCGGCGGCCCGATCTGGCCGGAGGCCCGCTCGAGTTGATCGAGTCGGCGAGCGGATTCGGCGTGCTCGATCTTCGGCTCGTGAAAGAGCTGCTCGGGCTTTACGACGAGAAGTCGCTCTGGGCCGCGGCGGGCTGGTTTCTCGAGCGTTACAGGCAGAGGTTCTTCGTTTCCGACGACGATCTCGCGGGCCTCGAGCGACACAGGCCGAAGTCGCCCCAGTACCTGCTGAGAAGCCAACGGGGCGGCACCATGATGAAACGGTGGAACCTCATTCTCCCGGCCAACGTGGTCTCTGGACGCGAGCCCGATGAGCGTTGACCCCCGGCGGCTTCGCGACCTCGCCTCCGAAACGGGATTTCGGGCCGAAACCCTCGAACGGGTTCCGTCCGTAGGTCGACGCGGCGCCAACCGGCGTTCTTGCAGGCCTTTAGGCTCTTTAGAGGCGCCTACCTCTTGAAATCGCCGGTCTGCATTGGTACCTTCTCTATCGGAATCGCTTCCGACCCGAACTGTCGCGTCTATCGCGTGCGTTCCCGCAAGGGATAGGGTCGGAAGACGTTTTTTCTCCCTACCGCGGCCACACCTGGACCGAGATTTCACGGTGCGCGATGTACCGCCGGTAATCCGTCCCTCGGCTCATTCGGCCGCTCGCTGCTCGATGGATCACTCCCGCCACGTAGTCCGCCAGTTGCAGGAGATTGTTGCTCGATGAGCGTTGCATCTTCACCTTCCGGATGAGGCAGGTCCCGTCCTCGAGCGTCATCCTTCGTTTCAGGTACCGCTCGAGTTGCTGCTTGAACTCCCGGTTTCCGCTCTCGTCGATGACGACAATCGCGTTCTGCAACTTGTCGCGGGCATTCTCGAACACGAGATTGCAGGTGAACTTGTAGAGCGACTCCTTGTGCTCGAAGCCCGGCCCCCACAACTTCGATGGGTCCTTGTTCAACACGAAGCCGTAGTAGAAGAACTCGTAGCGCGCGACCGCCTCCAGGAAGGTGCAACGCTGGCGATCCGAGTTTCTCGAGAAGTGGAACTCGCTCGTCTCCGTCCACCCTAACTCACGCCGAAGCAGGTGGATGCGTTGGTCGCAGGCTTCTGCCTCGGCGTTGTCGTTGAAGACGACCATCGCCACCACGAACAGTGCACTCGAGCCTTGCGCGATCTTTCGCCCCGGGTCCCCGGATTCGTCGATGAAGACCAGCATCAAGAGATCCCGGAGGGCGCCCGGGAGACGAGCCACTCCATCACCGCCCACGTCGCGTCGAGATCCTCCTCGTTGTAGGCGAGGATCTGGTTGACGATCGCGGCGCGGGCGGCGGGGTCGTTGGTCTCGGTGGCCTTGATGTATTCCGCGATGGACCAGGCGCCGTTGGCGTCTGCGAGGGTGCGGCGGTAGCCGACGAATTGGTCGACGACCTTGAGGGAGTAGCTTCGGAGGGGGAGGACGTAGGTGGACCTGGTGATGGTGAGGAGGTCGGTGAGGTTGGTGAGGAGTTGGGCCGCGACGCCGATGGGGGAAGAAAGAGGGGCCCCCTCACCCCGGCCCTCTCCCGCCGGGAGAGGGGGAAGAAGGGCGCCCGGGAGAGGGTGAGGAAAGGCCGCGGCCGGAAGGGCGACGTCGCCGTAGCGGTTGATGTAGTCGGTGACCTTGGTTTTCTCGTAGGGCGACCAGTGGATGAAAGGAAGGTCGGAGCCGTACTCAGTGAAGAGGCGGGCGACGAGTTCCAGGAATGCGAACCAGCCTTCGCGGTCGCCTTGTTCGCCGAAACCGGATTGGGCTGGCAGGTATGGCGAGGGCTTCTCGCCGAAGACCTTCATGCCCCAGAGGTAGATGCGGTCGAGATCGTCGGCATAGGGCGGCAGGCCTTCCAGGTCGAACATCGCGTAGTTGCGGGCGATGGGCAGTGCCGGCGGGTCGTTGATTGGGACGGGCTTGCCTGACGTGTGCGCCTCGGCGCTCTTCAGAAGTATGGAGAGGAAGCTCTTGTGTCGCGACTTCTTCTTTCCGATCCAGAAGAAGTCCCGGTGGGCCGGGTCATCGACGGCGGGGGCGATTTGGGAGACGGATGTGATCCCGCGGTCGTGGAGGGCGCGGGCGCGCTGTTGTCCTACGGCTGGGAGGATGGCGACGTCATTTTCGTCCGCTGCTTCGCTCCAGCAGCGGGCATTGAAACCACACCCGTTGCACTTCGCCCAACCGACCGGCTCGTACCTGGTTGGGTCCACGGCGCGCATGCGGAGGTGGTCGCGGAGGGCTTTGAGGACTTCCTCTTCGCCCTCGCTCTTCACCGGGACGATCTCGCCGGTTCCCGCGTGGACTTCGAGGCCGAGCGGCGGACTGCCGACGAGGCGTTCGAAGAGGAAGCCGTAGATCTTCAGCTGGAGAGCGATCGCGAGGTGGCGCCGCGAGCCGATGTTGCGCGCGAGCTTGGAATCGCGGATGACGTAGCCGCGGCGGGCGGGGTCGCGGATGAGGAAGTCGGGCTCCCCGATCAGCTCGAAGGGGGCGCCGTCGAGGGGGAACTCGAGGCGGAAGCGGGGCTGGTAGATCGCGGGGGCGTTGGCGCGGATGGACTCGAGGGTGAGGCGCTCGCGGGTGGGTTGGTCGTGGGCGTCGGGGTTGAGGTCGACGACGGCGGGGAACGTCGCGAGGTGGGCGGCCTCGTGGAGGTGGCCGAGGTTGCGGAGGAGCTTGTCGAAGGGGCTGTCGGTTTCCTGCTCGGGTTCCTTGCGGGCGCGCAGGGCGACGCGGCGCTCGCATTCGGACGGGCGGTAGTAGTCGTAGATGTCGGTGGCATTGAAGCGCAATGCGTTCTCCCCTGCTGAAGAAAGTCTGACATGTGGGAGTAGACAGATGGGGTCCGGGTCAAACCCCATGCTTCAGCTAGGGGTTTCCGGCAGGCGCCTGAACCTCCGGTATTTCCCGGAGGTTATTTGGGTCGGACGCGCCTACCCGTGGGACGCGATGGTCTTTCTCTACCCTTCGAGCTCTTTGCCCTCCGCGCCCGCGCAAGTTCTCGCTTGAACACTTCGTATTTTTCCGCTGAATTCTCGGTAAGGCTCCAAGCACGTATCGCCGCAAGGTTGACGCTGTGACGAGTGGCGATGGCAACTGCCACGTCCAGGCTTTCTCGATCAGTCCAGTGGTAAAACGCCGCTAGCCGATCCCTGCAGGAATCTGTTGCGGACAGGGTCAAGACCTTTTGGCTCCCCACCCTTAGCCGAACCGGCTTGATCCGCAGATCCTGGCCAATCGCGAGCGGCCCTCTAGGAAACTCGACGAAGAAGTCCGACTTGGCGTGAAAGTACTGGGCATCTCTTCTGGTGAATCCGATGCTCGCCATGGCCTCCTCCAGTGCACGTTGGCCCGGAGCCGACTGGATGATCAGGTCCAAGTCCTCGGAGGTATAGGTTCCGCCCGAATAGATCGTGGCGCACGCTCCCCCGACGAGGGCTGCCGTGATGCCGGCCTTCTCGAGGGTGCTCGACACGATCTCGATGACTTCATCGAGGGTCGAGCCACGGCCTATCCTCACAGCCGTTTGCCCGACCTCCGCGGCCTCTTCCGGAGCCTCGCAACCGCCGCGCGGAGGCGATCATCCGGCTCAGCCAGCCGGTCGAGGAGCGCCACGAGTTCGCGTCGGGCAAAAAACCGAGGATTGAGTGTGATCACCCGAGTCCGGCCCACTTTGCGGGCTGCGACGAGCCCGTCTCGCTCCAATCCCAGGATCGCCTTTTGAAGCACCGAGATGGAGATCTTGAGGACGCGTGCCAGTTCCCGGGCATAGCTTTGCTCGAGCAGGCTCAGGGCGAGCAAGACCCGCGTTCTCGTCTGGGAGCCGAACGGTGAGGTGACCTCCATAGGAGGTCATATGACCTCAAAAAGAGGTCAACGTCAAGAAGCAGGGGCGAATAGCGCCTTTAAAGTGCCTTATTGCCTTCGCGCGTCCCCTCGGAGAGGGCACGAGCGCCCCTCACCTCGCCCCGATAACGCCGCGCTTCGCGCGACGTTCCCTACTGCCGCGGGTCTGCCTTCGCTGGTCGGGTCCCGCCGGGAGAGGGGGTCGAGTCCTGCGCACGCAGCAGTCGGTCAAAGAAGTTGCCCGGGCGGGGCAAGCCCCGCCCCTACGGCACGATCGCCTGTCACCACGTTCGTCGCAGCAGGTGCGCCTCGGTGTTGAAGGCGCCTCGTCCAAATCCACCGGCTCCTCCGAGAAGAGCAGATAGAGATACTTGAACGTCTCCGCCAAGAAAGTAGCTCGGCATCAAATCCCCCTGCTCCCTCGTGACGACGCTCTTCAACACCGTCTCCCCCGCCTCCGTGCGGCAACTTCGCCCGGATCTCTTCGAAAAACACCCGCCCCATCTCCAGGTACCGCGGATCCTTCGTGTACCGGTACAGGTAGAACGCCGACTCGATGATCTCGGGCCGTCAGCGGATACGCCGGCGACATGACTGTCATCTGCCGGTAGTCCAGCGCCTCCGGCTCGATCCCGCGCAGGTTCCACATCTTGAAGCACGACTCCTGCAACCGCGCGCGTGGTCCAGGTCTCCGCCCGAGCGCCAGCGTTCGCCGGCAGGAAGGCGTGCAGGGCGCCGAACTCGCGTCGCCGTGCGCTTGCCGGTGTTCATGTCGACCTGGCCGTACCAGAGACCCGACGGCGCCTCGTCCGCCAGGTGCGCGTTGAGCGCGCGCAGGCTCTCGGCCCACATGCGCTGGCAATCGGGGTCGTCGAAAAAGCGGCCGCACTTGAGCAGGTACTCGTAGTACGAGTCGATCCCTCCGCCGACGTGGCTCGCGGGGCTCAGCCACTTGCCCGTCTCCACGTCGATCTCTTCGCCGACGAGGCCGACGCCCGACCGCCGCGCGTAGAGGCTCGTCACGGCCTTCTTCGCCTTGTCGTAGAACACGGGCTTTCCGGTCAGCTTCGCGAGCGTGCCGAACTCCAGCAGCAGCGTGCCGATCTCCGCCGGGTTCGACCGCGTTCCGGACGTCTTCCCGGTCTTGAGATTCACGTACATGTAAGGCATCCCGGTGGGCGACGAAAACGTCGGCAGGAGCCGGGTGCCCAGGTCTTCCGCGAGCTTCAGCAGGCGCGGATCGCCGGTCGCCTGGTAGGCGGAGAGGAGGCCTCCGAGGATGCGGATCGTGATCTCGAAGTTCTTCACCGAGACGTCCTGGTCGAAGGAGAGCTTCTCGAGGATCAGCGCCTTCGCGCGGGCCGCCTCGTCGTTGAAGCCCATCAGAAGCAGCGTGTCCAGGGCGTCCACGGGCGTCATGAGGAGGGACTGCGCGTGCCAGTCGTGCGCGGTGCGGCTGACGGGCTTCAACTCGTCGTGGCCCCACGCGTATTTCTCGTAGCCCTGCCACGCGTGGAGGAGCTCGGCCTTGACCTGCGCGGCGAGGGCGGCGCGGTCGAGGGGGGCGGGGGTTGGGGTTGGGGTTGGGGTGGGAGTGGCCAGGGCGAAGGCCGCGGCCAGGATTACTGCTGCGAGAGCCAGAGCCGGGCGGGTCAGTGTCGTTCCGGCGCGGCCCTCGTCCCGAGGAGCATCCCCGCGACGCTGAGGTCCTCGTCGAGGTCGGGCCACCGGATCCCCTCGCCGCTGCCCAGGATCTTCCAGTTGGCGAGCTCGACGGCAGTGGCGTGGAGCAGCCGGGGATACCAGGCGAGCGGTACGGAGATCCTGCGGCCGTCGACGAGCGAGACGGTCAGTTCGTCTTCGGAGACGACGATATCCCTTGCGAGCGGCTTCGACTCAACGACCGAAGAACTCATTCCAAGCCTTGATCAGCATTGCTTCGTCCTTCCTAACGATACGCTCGATCTCGCGGAGCTCGACAGGGGAAAAGCTTGCCCCTAGATCCAGACTTCCCGAAGCCAGGCCACGGCCTTCGTCAGATCGACCGAGCTCGCGAAATCGATCATGAAAGGGATCTGGTCGACCGCGTCCATCGGAACATCCGCCCCGGGTGGAAAGACGGGCGCCTCGCGAAAGTAACGATCCCGAAGCAGCTGTCCGCATTCGAAGTCGGCGATCCCCGAGACACCGTCGAGCATGATGCCGAGAAGCGGCTCGATCCACTGCGCGTCGCCCCAGTCAGGGTGCAGCTTCTCGATGTACTTGAGCGACATTCCCGTACCCATCGAAAAGAGCACGATCTCATCGAGCCGGGGACCGCCGCCTCTGATCCGGGTGTCCTGGGTTTGCGCCAGAGCGCACATCGAGGGGTTGGCCGCGTAAACGCCGCCGTCCACGTATCCGTCGGCCGGCTGGAAGTAGGTGGGCGCGGCGCTCGTGTAGAGGCCGACCTTGTAGGCAAGCTCCTTTTTGTCACTATCCTCGCCCGGGAAATTGTGGAAGAGCTTCGGCTTCCATCGCCTCCCACCAGGGTAGTTGGGACCGCTGTCGAGGTCGAAGGAAGCAATCAGAACGCGTTTGAGATTGCCGAGCGTCGTCGTCTCGCCGAGGAACGGCTTGATCACCCGCTCCAGGTTCGCAATGTCGTACTTCGCGCCGAGGATGCTGCCCATGTTCGCAATCGCGCGAAATACAGAGCGGTGAAATATGTCAGCCCCCTTGGTGACATACATGTCCCGGATCTCGGCCAGCGACTTGCCGGCTGCGAGCGCCAGCGCGATGAGGCCGCCCGTGGATGTCCCGGCGATGAGCTGAACGTCATCGAGCCAGCTTTCTACGCCGGCCTCCCGGGAAAGGCGCTGAAGAAGGACCACGGAGACGATGCCTCGTATCCCGCCTCCGTCGATCGAGAGAATCCGAAACTTTGCCATCGCCCCACTCCTCTCCTGGACCGGTGACCAAAGCGGGGCGCCCCTCACCCCTGCCCTCTCCCGCCGGGAGAGGGAGGTCGAAGAGACCTGACCCCGGTGTCCCTACCGCGATCGCCGAACGACGTCCCGACCCGCGACGAAGCGCCGGCAACACTTGTCCAGCCAGCGCACGCTCGCCCGGCACACTCCGAGCGACCGGGCAACCTCCCGTTCGCTGAGACCTTGCGCGTAGTGCAAGTCGTAGAACTGCCGCAGGCGTTCCGGAAGAGCGTCGACGCGGGCGCGCAGGAGATGGTCGAGCTCGAGATCACGACCACGCGGGCTCGCCACGGCCGCGAGGTCCTGGTCGTTTCGGTGGGCGCGCGTCTTGAGACGCACCATGTCCACTGCCTTGTGGGACGCTACGCCGAAGATCCAGGCTGCGGTCAGGGGAGCCCGGTCCCCCGCCTGCCACACCGCGATTCGCAGATCTTGAAGAAGTTCCGGGAAGTCGTCCTCCTGAAGCCCGTGCTGGCGTGCCACGCGGGCCGCAACGCGCCCGAGGTAGGGAGACTCCAGCCATTCACTCGCGGAGACGATCTGCGATCCGGCCACTTTCCTCCTGCCACCCACGGCCAGGCTCCTGGAAGAGCCGCTGACGACTCCCGACTCGCCCGTCAACCCTACCAAAACGACCAGCCCAAATTTTCTAGCCCGGACGGGCGGGCCGACACGACTTAGCAAGAAAGTGGTCTGTATCGTGTTTTTCTTTTTTTTGCACGGAGGCGTCTATGAGGATTCACCACCGATTTGCTGCCCTCGCGGTCCCTCTCCTGCTGGCCCTGGGCCTTTCCTGTAAATCACAGCAAAGCGCCGTCAAGGCCGCGCCGAGGCAGGCGTCCATGAAGGCAGGCACCCTTGCTGCATCTACCGGTGTTTCGGCCAAGTCCGGGGTGGTCGCGCCGGCACTGGCCGCGGTCAAGCCCAGGAACGGGCCCGTCGCCTTCGGAGCCGTCCGGGTGGGTCAGACGCCCCGGCTCACCACCATCCTCGGCTCCACCCGGGAGGCCGACCCGACGGTGAGCCAACCCGGCCGAGAGGTCAACGAGCTCAACATCGAAGAGGTCAAGGAGTGGGCGAACATCCCTACGTCCATCGGAAAGGCGCTGGCCAAGGCGTCCGCCGCTCACGCCCTCCCGGCCCTGGCGATTCCGAGCCCCGCCCCCGGGCTGACCTTCGACGGTAACAGCTCCGCCGACAACACCGCGGTTTTCGGCAGCACGGTCGCCCCCCCGGACACCAACGGAGCGGTCGGGCCGAACCATTACGTTCAGACCACCAACCTGCTCGTCGGCATCTACACGAAATCGGGCACCCTGGTCAGCCCCCCGGGCAGGTTCGCGATGAGCAAGCTCTTCGCCTCGATCGGCGGAGTCTGCGCGACGACGGACGATGGAGACCCCGTCGCCCAGTACGACAAGCTTGCGGACCGCTGGATCCTGAGCCAGTTCGGCTTTACGGGCACCGCGACGCCCCCGTACCATGAATGCGTCGCGATCTCGCAGACGTCGGATCCGACCGGCGCTTACTACGCCTACGACTTCGAGCTCCCGGGACAGGAGTTCCCGGACTATCCCAAGCTCGGCACGTGGCCGAACGGCTACTTCATGTCGACCAACCAGTTCTTCCTGGGCGGCAACTTCGACGGCGCCGGCGCCTTTGCGTTCGACCGGGCGAAGATGCTCGTGGGCGACCCCACGGCCGGCGGCATCTACTTCAACCTGTGCTTCCAGGCCGGGCATTGCTCGCCGGAGTACCCCGAGGGCGTTTTCGGAATGTTGCCCTCGGACTTCGACGGCCTGACGCCTCCGCCGAGCGGGGCGGTTGCCAACGTCTTCTCCTACCCGACCTCGGTCACGTTCGGGGATCCCGCGGACGGCCTGCGGGTCTTCGACTTCGTTCCCAACTACGCCACCCCAGGGCTCTCGACGTTCACGGAGCGGCCGGAAAGCAGCTACGCGAGCCCCATCCCGGTTGCCGCATGGGATCTTCGGGATCCGGGCGGACGAGGCGACATCTTCCAGCCGGCTCCGGCCACGGGTTCGGGCAACCGGCTGGACTCCGTCGCCTCCCGGATCATGCACCGGCTGCAATACCAGAACCTCGGGGGCACCGAGAGCCTCGTCTCGAACATCACCGTGAACGTCAGCGGCGTCACTCCGAACAGCGCCGCAAACTACAGGGCCGCGGTTCGCTACTTCCAGCTCTCCCGGTCGAGCCCCTCGGGACCCTTCTCGGTCACGGAGCAGGGCACGACGCCGGCTCCGGACGCCACGGAACGCTGGATGGGCAGCGCGGCGGCGGATAACTCGGGAGACCTCGCTCTTGGATACTCGGCTTCGAGCCTCTCGGTTTTCCCCTCCCTGCGCTATGCGGGCCGGACGCCCTCGGACCCGCCGGGCGCTCTGGAGGACGAGCAGACGCTCTTTGCGGGCACCGGCGTGCAGATCGCCACCGGCAACCGCTGGGGCGACTACAGCGCGCTGCAGGTCGATCCGGTCGACTACTGCACGTTCTGGTACACCAACGAGTACTACGACACGCCGGCCGGCACCCAATTCAACTGGCGCACGAGGATCGGCAACTTCAAGTTCCCGGGCTGCGTCTCGCCGGCCATGGGCACGCTCACCGGAAAGGTCACGTACTGTCAGAATGGCCAGCCCATCACGGGAGCCGTCCTCCAGATCTCCGACGGGCATGGAGGCGCCACGATTTCCGACGGGACGTACGCGATCCCGCTGCCTCCCGGCACCTACACCGTCACGGCGGTCGATCCCGCGATCAATTGCGTCAACTCCGCCAGCAGGACCGTCACCATCAGCAACGGAGGCTCGACGACCGCGGACTTCTGCCTGATCGGGACCCCGTTGATCGATCTCGTGGGCGATTCCTTCGACGACAGCGGCGGCAACGGCAACGGAACGATCAACAGGAACGAGTGTTTCAAGGTCAACACCGTCCTGAAAAACGACGGCTGCCTGCCCGAGACCGGCATCTCGGCCGTGCTGTCGACGTCGACTCCCGGGGTCGTCATCGATCAGGACGTCTCCGCCTATCCGAACCTGGCCATCAACGCGAGCGGGGGCAACCTGACGCCCTATGCCGCCCGCACGACTCCGAGCTTCGTCTGCGGCACCCCGATCGACTTCACGCTGACCGAAACGTCGGCGCTCGGGGGCATGCGTGTCTTCAACTTCAGCTTCCCGACGTGCGCCGGAGCGCCGGAGCCCTTCTCGGGAACCCTGACCTCCGGGGACGCGACCGCCACGGCCGGCCGCCTCGGGCGCAACGGAGTCTCCAGCGTTTGCGGAACTCTCAAGGGCTGCCCGGGGGCGTTCGACGGCAACCCGCGCTTCTACGACACGTTCACCTTCTCGAACTCGTCGGCGGTCTCGGAATGCCTGACGGTCACCCTGGACCAGTCGAGCTGCACCGGAACCCTGCTCGCGGCGGGGTACCTCGATGGATTTGACGGGTCGAACCTGTGCCTCAACTACCTCGGCGACGAGGGCGCAAGCCCGGCGGTCGGCTCGTTCTCGGTCGACGTTCCACCGGGGCACGACCTGCTCCTCGCGATCCAGCAGTCGACGGTCGGCGCCTTCTGCAACACGGGTTACACCGGGACCGTGACCGGCTTCGTGGACAACACGGATGCCGGCGGCGACACGCAGCCCCCGACGATCAGCGGCGCGTCCGCGAGCCCGTCGTCGCTGTGGCCTCCGAACAACAAGATGGTCAACGTCGCGATCAACTACAACAGTGCGGACGCTTGCGGCGGACCCGTGGGTTGTGTTCTGTCGGTTTCGAGCAACGAGGGCACGCCGGCCGATTGGCAGGTCGTCGACGCCCACCACGTCAAGCTGCGGGCGACTCGCAACGGGAACGGCAACGGGCGCGTCTACACGATCACGATCACGTGCACGGACGTCTCCGGCAACCAGAGCACCTCGCAGGTGCAGGTGACCGTCCCGCACGACCAGGGCCACTGAGTCGCTAGTTTTTTTTCCGATGGCCCGGCGCTCGAGTGCGCCGGGCCTTTTTTGTTTCCGAGCTCAGCCGCACGAGCGGATGCGGGCCATCCGGCCCCGCGTCAGCGTGAAGGGTCCCGGGGCCTCGCCGGAGCCCGACATTCGCACCGACAGGGTCAGGGTTTCCCCCTCGAGTTTCCCCACGTACCGCACGGACACGCCCTTCAGCTGGTCCGGGCGGACCGGTCCGGGCCCTTCGCGCACTAAACGACCCGCCACATCGAAACCGCCGTTTTCGTCCAGCGCAATCGGCCCCTCGACCGAACCCGTTGCGCAGTCGAACGTGAGCTCGGCGCGGCCCTCGGTCGCCTCCACGCCAGCGCCCCCTCCTCCGAAGCTTCCGATGAGCGAGCGCGGCTTAGCCTCCGGCGACGCGAGCGTGAAAGGAGACGAAAGCGCCAACGTGGCCAGGACCGCCAAGGCCGCAATACCGAACAAAGAGGGTTTCATTCGAGGAAGTATGCCCCTTCGAACGAGGTGGACGGATCGCGTCAGGAGGGACAGTTCACGCCTCTCCACAGAATTCTCGGCGAGGCCCCACGGCTCACCGCCCACCTCGCCAGGCCAGGCCCACCAAACTCCGAAGATTTCAGACCTGACCCCGGTATCAGGATTCGAGCCGCCGCGTTCAAAACTTGCGACGACCACCGCTTCAGTCGTCCCCACCCGCCTGATTCCACGGGGTTTCGGGCGCCCCGCCGAAGGCACGGGAATTGCGCTCCAGGTCTGCAGGTCTGACCGCCATGCAAATTCCACCCTCTCCAACCCCGGTCGCGACGCACACCGTGGCTTGCTTCCACTGCAAGGCGCTCTTCGACGCCGTCCAGGCCGAGTGGTGCCAGTGCCTCGTGAGCCGGCGGTCCCTCGTCTGCCCCGGCTGCGGGCACTGCTTCTGCAAGGCGCCCCAGTCCTACAAGCAGGGCTTCTGGCAGCGAGCCCCGGACGTTCTCTGGGAGCGGCAGGCGGCCGAACGCCGGGCCCCCGCCGATCTTCCCGTCAACCCGCCCCCGGAAAGCGTCCGGCACCCGCTCGTGCTGGTCGTCGACGACGAGATGGACATTCTTCGCATCGCCCACGCCGCGATCACGAGCCTGGGCTACCAGGCCATCGTCGCGAGCGACGGGGAGCAAGGCATGCTGACCGCTCAACGGTATCGGCCGGAGCTCATCCTGACCGACGCGTTCATGCCGAAGCTCGACGGCCGCCAGATGTGCCGCCAGGTCAAGGCCGATCCCTCGACGTCGGCGGCGACGGTCGTGATCATGAGCTCTCTCTACACGGCGGCGCGCTACAAGTACGAGGCGTTCAAGGAGTACCAGGCCGACGACTATCTCGTGAAACCCCTGGAGCTCGGCGCGCTGGAGGCCCTCCTGCGCAAGCGCCTCGGCGCCGGATTGCCGGAAGCCAGGGCCGCGGGGTGATCGGCCACGCCTTCCAGTGCCGGCACGAGACGATCCTGGTCGTCCTTTCGTACGCCGTCTCGGTTCTCGGCGCCTACTGCTCCCTCCAGTGGGCGACGCAGATCGCGCGGGCGACCGGCAAAGGCCGGGCGCTCTGGCTCGCGGGATCCGCCCTCGCCATGGGCGGCGGGGCGATCTGGTCCATGCACTTCATCGCGATGATCGCCTGCCGCCTGCCGGTGCCGGTTGCCTACGATCCCCTCACCACGCTTTTGTCGCTCGGCGTCGCGGTCGCCGTTTCCGGAGCGGGTCTGCTCTTCGTGAGCCGCGGACAGGAGAGCTATCCGAGACTCCTGTGCGGTGGTGCCCTGACGGGCCTCGGGGTGGCGTCCATGCACTACATCGGCATGGCCGCGATGCGCCTGCCGGCGCGGTTGATCTACACACCATGGATCGTCGCAGTCTCGGTCCTCATCGGGATCGCCGCGGCCACGGCCGCCCTCTGGATCGCGTTTCACGTCGGCCCGGGGTGGGCGAGGTTCGGCAGTGCGCTCGTGATGGGGCTCGGAGTCTGCGGGATGCACTACACGGGGATGGCGGCGGTCGAGTTCGTTCCCCTCGCCGCGCCGAGAGCCGCCGCGGAAGGCGTCCTCGGAACGGACGACCTCGGGCGCATCGTCTTCGCCGGCTCGGTCGCCATCCTGGCGCTCCTGATCGTCGGCGGATGGCTCATCGAGCGCCGACGCAAGGTCGAGGACCTGCGGCGGTCGCGAGACGAGCTGGAACGGCAGGTCGCGGCGAGGACGGCCGATCTGGCGCAGGCCAACCAGGACCTGGAAGCCGAGATCACCTCCCGGAAGCGAAGCTGGGCCGAGCGCGCGCGGCTCGACGCGTTTACGGCCGCCATCAGCTCCGCATTCGCAACGCGCGAGACCATGGCCGAAGCCCTCGCGGACTGCGCACACGCCCTGGTCAATCACCTCGATGCCGCGACGGCGAGCCTCTGGACTCTCAACGAGCGCGACGAGATGCTCGAGCTGCGCGGGTGCGCCGGCTTCGGCGCCACGGTGCTCCAGCTTCCGGACCGGGTTGCAATGGGACAGCACCGCGTCGGCCGCATCGCGGCCGACCGGACGCCGATGCTGTTCGACCTCGACAGCGGCGCGGCGGCAGACGACGACAAGGGCCGGGCGAGCGAGGCCGGCATGGTTTCCTTCGCGGGCTATCCGCTCATCCTCAGGCAGCGCGTCGTCGGGGTGCTCGCGATGTTCGCCGACCACAGACTGACGCCGGCCACTCTCGAAGCGCTCCGCTCCGGCGTCGGTCAGATCGCCCTCGGCATCGGCCGCGTCCGCGCGGGCGAGGCCCTGGCCGCAAGCGAGGCGCGCGCGCGCTCGATCATGGACCACATGCTCGATGGCCTCATCATCGTGGACGGCAAGCACTGCGTGCGTTCGGTCAACCCGGCCGGCGAAGCGCTGTTCGGCTACGCGCCCGGCGAGCTGGTGGGCAAGCACCTGTCGCTCCTCATTCCGGAGACTCCGGGCGCCGCCACGGGCGAGTTCTTCGTGGCGGCCCGCGAACGAGCACTCGGCAAGCCGACCGAGTGGGAAGGCAAGCGCAAGAGCGGAGTCGTCTTTCCGTTCGAGCTGGCCCTGTTCGAGTTCTGGACGTCCGAAGGGCGATTCTTCGCGGGAACGGTCAAGGACATCTCGGAACGTCGCGAGGTGGATCGGCTCAAGAGGGAATTCGTGTCCACGGTGAGCCACGAGCTGCGGACGCCCCTGACCTCCATCCGCGGGGCTCTCAGCCTGGTCGCTTCCGGGGCGGCCGGGCCGATGCCGCCGCAGGCCGGCGGGCTGCTCGACATCGCGCTCAAGAACAGCGAACGGCTGACGCGCCTGGTCAACGACATCCTCGACCTCGAAAAGATCGAGTCGGGCCACCTCGAGTTCCGCATCGAGGAGCTCGAGCTCGAGCCGCTGCTCGTCGCGGGGATCGCCGCGAACCGCTCGTATGCGGACCAGTACGGCGTGAATCTCGTCCTGGAGAACGACGCACCGGGGGCCCGGGTCTCCGCCGACGCGGACCGGCTCATGCAGGTGATGGCGAACCTGCTTTCCAACGCCATCAAGTACTCCCCCCGCGGAGCCGACGTGTGCCTGCGCGCGCTCCGCCGCAATCGCAACGTCCGGCTCGAGATCGTGGACCGGGGACCCGGGATTCCCGAGGAGTTTCGCTCGCGCATCTTCTCCCGCTTCCAACAGGCCGACTCCTCCGACACGCGCGTCAAGGGAGGGAGCGGCCTCGGCCTCGCGATCTCCCGCCTGATCGCCGAGAAGCTCGGCGGCGAAATCGGTTTCGAGACGAAACGCGGGACGGGGACGACGTTCTGGGTCGACCTGCCCGATATCCGCGCGCTCGTCGAGCCGTCGCCGGGTGCTCCGACCGAGCGTGCGCCCCGGCCGCGCATCCTGCACGTCGACGACGACCCCGACCTGCCGAAGATCGTCGCGGCGGCGCTGTCGGAACATGCCGACGTCGACATCGCGCGCAGCGTCCGCGAGGCCAGACAGTGCCTGGCCGGGGCCGCGTACGACCTGGTCGTGATCGACGCAGGCCTGCCCGACGGCTCGGGCCTCGAGCTCCAGCCGCTGCTCGACCGCCCGGAAGACGCCACCCCGTTCATTCTCTTCACGGCGAGCGAGATCTCGCGGGATGCCGCCAGCGCGGCGGCGGCGGTGCTGGTCAAGTCCCGTTCCACGGTCGACGAGCTCGTGGGCGAGGTGACGAGGCTCATTGCGCAGAGACCGATGGAAGCGGCAGGCAAGCGATGAAAGCCCCGCTGGAAAGGGTCCTCTATATCGAGGACGACCCCGACATCCGTGTCATCGGAACGTTCGCCCTCCAGGACGTCGGAGGTCTGACCGTCAAGGCGTGCGGCTCCGGCGCCGAAGCGGTCGCCGCGGCGGCCGACTTCGGTCCCCAGCTTCTTCTGCTCGACGTCATGATGCCGCACATGGACGGCCCGGCCGCGCTCCAGGCGCTCCGGGCCCTCGCGGCCACCGCCTCGACTCCCGCCGTCTTCATGACGGCCAAGGTTCAACCCGGGGAGATCGAGTCGTACCTCCAGCTCGGAGCCCTCGAGGTCATTGCAAAGCCGTTCGATCCGATGACGCTCGCCGCGCAGATCCGGGCGCTCTACGAGCGGGAAAGCTGAGGCCGCGGCCATGACGGACTGGAAGATCACGCTGCGGGCCCTTCGCGCCCAATTCCTCGACGGGTCGAAAGCGCGCCTCGACCGGGTCGAGGCCAACCTGCAACACCTGCGGGCAAACACCGGGGACACGGAGGCGCTCGCGGACCTGCGGCTGGCGTTTCACGGGTTCTCCGGGCTCGGAGGATCGTACGGGTTTCCGAGGGTCACTCAGCTCGGGCGGGAAGGCGAAAAGCAGTGCGACGAGATCCTGGCCGGGACCCGGGGACCGGGAGAAGCGGAGCTCGCGACCTGGTCACGCCTGCTCGAGGACCTCCGGTCCGACCTCGGCCAGGAGGGCGGAGCGATGGATGCCGGTCCCGCACCGGCGGCGGGGCGTCGCCGCGAGGCGCTCGTCGTCGAGCCCGACCCGGGGCAACGCCGTGAGATCGCGCTGATCGTCGAGCGCGCCGGCCTTGCCTTCCGAGGCGCGGGATCCCGCGTCGAGGCGCTGGCCGCGCTGGAAGCCGGGATGCCCGCCGCCGTGCTCGTCGATACCGATCTCTCCGATGGGTCCGGCTACGCGCTGGTCGAGCGCATCCGGGCCACGCCGGGCGGGGAGACGGCCGCCATCCTCCTGATCGGCGGCGCGGCCACGGTCGTGGATCGCGTCGAGGCGATCCACTGCGGCGCCGACGGGCTCTTCGAGAAGCCGCTCGACACGGAGGCGGTCGAGCGGAGGCTCCAGCAGCTGCTCGAGCGCGCGGCCGCCGAAACCCCCCGCATCCTTTCCGTCGAGGACGATCCCGACCAGGCCGCGCTGATCCGCTCCTACCTGGAGTCCGCGGGCTACGAGGTCGCCGTCGCCGGGAGCCCCGGGGAGTTCGAGGAGACCCTCGGCGCGTTTCGTCCCGACCTCGTGCTGATGGATATCCTGCTTCCCGGCAAAGTGTCGGGCTACGACCTCGCGCGCTACCTGCGCCAGGACGATCGCTACGCCATGCTCCCGATCCTCTTCGTGACATCGCAGCGGCAGATGGACGTCCGCATCGAGGCCGTCAAGGCGGGAGGAGACGACCATCTCGCCAAGCCGATCGTCCCGGGGCTTCTGCTCTCGACCGTCGCCGCCCGGCTCGAGCGGGCGCGCTTTCTCAAGGACCTCGTCGAGCGCGACGGCCTGACGCGGCTGCTGGCCCACACCGCGTTCCTGGAGCGCGTCCGCGCCGCGCACGGCCGCAAGCTCCGCCGGCCCGACGGCCCCCAGGCCGCGCTCGTCGAGCTCGACCTCGATCACTTCAAGAAGGTCAACGACACCTGGGGCCACCCGGCCGGCGACCGCGTGCTGACGGCGCTGGCGGCGCTCCTGCGCTCCCGGCTGCGGCAGTCCGACTCGATCGGCCGCCTCGGCGGCGAGGAGTTCGGCATCCTGATCGACGACCTCTCGCTCGAAGAGGCGGTGCGGCTCGTGGACCGGCTCCGCGAAGATTTCGCGCGGATCGAGCACCGCGGGCACGGCGACGCGACCTTCCGGTCGAGCTTCTCTGCCGGCATCGCGATGAGCTCCGGCGCGCCCGATCTGCCGGGCTGGCTCGGCGCCGCCGACGCCGCCCTCTACGACGCCAAGCACGGCGGCCGCAACCGCGTCGCGGTCTTTCGCCCGCCGGCCACCGTCGCCGCTCCGGCCGCGCAGGCCGCTGCGGGTCCGGAACGGCGCAGCGGACGCCGGCGGCCCGGGCGCGGGGCGCGCGCCGTTGCGGTCCCCGCCGCCCTCGGTGCGACCGCGGACGAAAGCCGGAAGGCGCCATGAGCCCCTCGCGGGAGCAGGGATCCGATCGGATCATCCGGCGCTATCGCGTCGAGCCCGGCGCGAAGTTTCACCTGGGCGACTTCGATGCGGCCGACACGGCCGGACTCTCACTCGACGGGAGGGACGGCAAGCAGCTCCTCGGGCAGGGGATCGAGCTGCTCGCCGACCTGCAGAGCAAGCTCTACGCGCAGTGCCGCTGGGGGGTGCTGCTGGTCTTCCAGGCCATGGACGCGGCGGGCAAGGACAGCACGATCAAGCACGTCATGTCGGGCGTCAACCCGCAGGGGGTCCAGGTCTTCTCCTTCAAGGCCCCTTCCGCCGAGGAGCTGCGGCACGACTTCCTGTGGCGAACCATGAAATGCCTGCCCGAGCGGGGCCGCATCGGGATCTTCAACCGCTCCTACCACGAAGAAGTCCTCGTCGCGCGGGTTCATCCCGAGCTCCTCGAAGCGCAGAGACTGCCCCCGGAGCTCCTGACGGAGAAGACGTATTCCCACCGGTACGAGGACATCAACGCGGTCGAGCGCTATCTCGCGCGCAACGGGTTCCTCATCCTCAAGTTCTTCCTGAACATCTCCAAGGCGGAACAGAAGGCACGGCTCCTCGAGCGGCTGGACCGGCCCTCCAAGCACCGGAAATTCGCGGTCGAGGACCTGACGGAGCGCGCGTTCTGGAACCAGTACATGACGGCGTACGAAAGCATGATCGCGGCGACGTCCACGGAGTGGGCGCCCTGGCACGTCGTGCCGGCGGACAACAAGCGGTTCACGCGAATCGCGGTCGCCGCGACGATCATCCGGGCGCTCGAACGCCTCGACCTCGCGTACCCCCGGGTGGACGCGGCGCGGCGAAGAGAGCTCGCCCAGCTGCGGGCGGCGTTCTAGCCATGGCCGGCGCCGCGTGGAAGACCTCGTCCGAGCCGGATGAGAAACGTGTCTTCGGACACGGCACGGTGGAGTTCTTCGGCATCGGCGGCGGCGCCGTGCGCCGGTTCACGCTGCGCCCCGGGTGGCGCTGGTCGCTCGACATGGGGCCGGCGGCCAAATCGGAGTGGTGCGAGGCGTCGCACTTTCAATACCAGGTTTCGGGCCGGATGCACGTCCAGATGGAGGATGGCGCCGAGTTCGACCTCGGGCCGGGCGACATCTCGCTGCTGCCCGCCGGGCACGACACCTGGGTCATCGGCGACGAGCCCGTGGTTCTCGTCGACTGGTACCGCGCATCCCACCTCACGACGCCGCACGAGGCCGTGGCGCTCGGATCGGACAAGGTGCTTCCCCGCTCCGAGCGCTGGTTCCAGGCCCTCCTCTCCGGCGCGCTCGACCTCATCACGGTCGTCGACGCGAAGGGAAAGATCCTCTACTCCGCCCCGTCGACCGAACGGGTCGTCGGCTGGAAGCCGATCGACGTCGAGGGGCATCTCATCGGCGACTTCGTCCATCCGGACGACGCGCTCGCGCTCGGCGCCGCGTTTGCCCGGGCGCTCGAGCACACGGCCGCCGAGGCGAAGTTCGAGGAGATCCGCTTTCGCACGCCGGACGGATCGTACCGGCGCATCGAGGTCGTCGGGAACAACCGGCTCGCCGATCCCGCCGTGCACGCGGTCGTCGTCAGCGGGCGCGACGTCACGCAGAAGCGGGAAGACGAAGAGCGCCTCCGTCGCAGCGAGAAGAAGCTGCGCGATCTGGTGCAGAACATGCCCGTCCTGGTGTTCGCGGTCAGCGCCGACCTGGTCCCGCTCGCCTGGAACAAGGAGTGCGAGCGCGTCACCGGGTGGTCCGCCGCGGAGATCCTGCGCCGGCGCGACGGCATCGCGCACCTGGTGCCCGACGCGGCCGAACGCGAGGACCTCATCCGCCGGGTTCGCACCGTCGGGCGCGACTTCCGCGCCTTCGAGACGCGGCTGACGGCCAAAGACGGCAGCATCAAGACGATCGTCTGGTCGAGCCTCGCCGGGCGGGCGCCGATCCCGGGGTGGCAGATGTGGGCGATCGGGCGCGACGTCACGGCCGAGAAGCACGCGCTGCGCGTCGTCATCGAGGCCTCGCGGCTGGCCGCGACGAACACCCTGGCAGGCGGAGTCGCCCGCAACATCAACGACCTCATGAAGGTCGTCGCGGAGCAGGCCGCGACGCTCCTCGCCTCGGCAACCGGCCCGAAGGCCCGCGGGGCCCTCGGTGAAATCGGGAAGGCGGCCGACGCGGCGGCGAGGCTCGCCGAACAGTTGCTGGCGTATTCGCGCGGCGCCACGACTCAACCGGGCCCGGTGAACCTGAACGACGCCGTCCGCCGCGCCGTCGCCGCCGAAGGAGAGCCGGGAACCCGCAACGGGATCTCCATCGCGCTCGACCTCGAGCCGGCTCTCGCCCCGACGCAGGCCGACGCTTCGCATATCGACCATCTCGTCGGCTACCTGCTGACCAACGCGAAGGAGGCGATCACCGGGAGAGGATCGATCGTGATCCGGACCCGCAACGTCGCGCCTTCGCCCGAAGAGGCCGAGGCGCAGCACCTCTCCGCGAACGGCTCCGTCCGCCTCTCGATTCGGGATTCCGGATGCGGGATGACCGCCGAGACGGCGGCGAGGGCCTTCGAGCCCTTCTACTCCACGAAATTGGCGGGACGCGGTCTCGGCCTGGCAGCGGCCTTCGGAATCGTGACGTCTCACCTCGGGAAGATCGGCGTCGAATCCCGGGTGGGAGACGGCTCGACCTTCACGGTCGATCTGCCGGCGCTCGTCGTCAAACCCGGCGCAAACTCCTGAGGAATCAGACCAGACCCCTCGAGGTTGCACTATTCTCACCCGGTGCCGCATCTCCGAAGCCGGCCGCCCTTCGCGAGGCGGCGTTCCAGGATTCACGGGTTCGGTGTCTTCGCGACGCGGCGCATACGCCCCGGGCAGCTGCTGATCGCCTATGTCGGAGAGACCATCACGGCGGCCGCCGCCCGCAAGCGCTACGGCAGGAACGCCGCGCGCAAGGACCCGCACACCTTGCTCTTTCACCTCGAGGGCAATCGCTACATCGACGCCGCCGTGGGCGGCAACGACGCGCGCTTCATCAACCATTCCTGTGAACCCAACTGCGATCCCGAGCTCTTGGACGGGGCGATCTGGATCCGGTCCACCAGGAACATCCAGCCCGGCGTCGAGCTGGCGTACGACTACGCGCTCGTGATCGAGAAGGGCGCCTCGCGCAAGAGGAAGGGCCAGTACACGTGCCGGTGCAGCGCGGCGAAGTGTCGGGGGACGATGCTGGACGTGCCCGGCAGCCGGGGGCGTTGACGGCCCGCGGCTGATCGGGTGTCGGCCTGCGCCGGCTCCGCGTTGATAGGCTCACGCGGTGCCGCGTCGCCGAACCACGCCGCCTTTCGCGAGGCGGCATTCCAGAATCCACCGGTTCGGCGTCTTCGCGACGAGGCGAATCCGCAGCGGGCAGCGCCTGATCGCCTACGAGGGACAGATCCTCACGGAAGCGCGGGTCGATGCGCGCTACGACGAGGCGGCCGCCGCGGATCCGCACACGATGCTCTTCCACGTCGAGGGCGATCGGTACATCGACGCGAGCGTCGGCGGCAACACCGCGCGGTTCATCAATCACTCGTGCGATCCCAACTGCGAGCCCGAGGTGTCGGACGGCGCGATCTGGATCCGGGCGGTCCGGAACATCCAGCCCGGCGTGGAACTGACGTACGACTACTCGCTCGAGATCGAGGACGGAGCCTCGCGCAAGCGAAAGAGCCAGTATGCCTGTCGCTGCGGCGCGGCGAAGTGCCGGGGGACGATGCTGGAGGGGCGGTTTCGCTGAACCGCATCTCCATCTAACCCGCGGATAAACCGCGATTTCCCCGGGCGTCCGCCGCGGCATATGAATCGACTCCAGTCACGGAGGCCACCCTCGCTTTGCAAATCGACGATTCGGGAGTGTCCCGGGGCCATTTCGCGTTGATCATCGAGTGGCCCGTACTAAACTCATGATTCCGACTGGGTGCAGAGTGGCCGGCAGTTCGGGGCCGAACGCGGCAGTTGGAGTTTCGTTCGGTGAGGTCCGGGAAGACACGATTCAGGAGGCTTGATGTTGGGTTCTCGACAGTTCGGCGCGCTGCTGGTGGCACTGCTCGGAATCGGCGTCGCCGGCGTGGCGTCGGGTCAGGTGATCACCGAGTTCACGATCCCCACGCCCGGCAGCGAGCCCGAGGGCATCGTGGCCGGTCCGGACGGAAACCTCTGGTTTGCCGAGCAGGCCGGGAACGCGATCGGGCGGATGACTCCGGCCGGCGTCTTCACGGAGTTTCCGATTCCCTCGCCGGCAACCTGGCCGGAAACCATCACGGCCGGGCCGGATGGGAATCTCTGGTTCACGGAGCAGGACGGCAACCGGATCGGGCGGATCACGATGGCCGGCGTCATCACCGAGTTTCCGATTCCGTCGGTCCCCGGCCAACCCGAGGGCATCGGGACGGGCCCGGACGGCAACCTCTGGTTCACCGAGACGCTGAGCAACAAGATCGGCCGGATCACCACGGACGGGGTGATTACCGAGTTTCCCGTCACGACCGCAAACAGCAAGCCGGAAGGCGGCGTTGGGGGTCCGGACGGGAACGTCTGGTTCGTCGAGCACCAGGGCAACAATGTCGGGCGGATCACCGCAGCCGGCGTCGTCACCGAATTTCCCATCCTCACCGCCGCCAGCGGTCCCTGGAACATCACGGCCGGCCCGGACGGCAGCCTCTGGTTTTCCGAGGGAAACTCGACCCGGATCGGGAAGATCACGCCCGCGGGTGTCGTCACGGAATTTCCGATCGGGATGACGGGAGCCGCGGACTACCTTGCGCCTGGCCCGGACGGCAACGTCTGGTTCTCGGAATACTTTGCCAACAACATCGGGCGAATCACGCCAGCGGGAGTCATCACGGAGTTTCCGCTTCCTCACACCGACAGCAGACCGTATGCCATAACGCCCGGCCCGGACGGCAGCCTCTGGTTCGTCGAGGCAATCGACAACCGCGTCGGGAGAATCACGACCGCTCCAGCGACGCCCGAGCCCATGGCCGTCGACGCACGGAGCGTCGCGGGCACGAGCTCGAATGCCAACGGGGTGCTCGAGTCGGGCGAGACCGTTCAGGTCGACCCCTCGTGGAAGAACACCCTGGTCACGCCGCAAGCCCTCACGGGCGCGGCCTCGAACCTCACGGGCCCGGGCGGACCGACGTACACGATCGACGACGCGACCGCGGACTACGGCACGGTTGCCGCCCAGAGCAGCGCGGATTGCGACGGCGCGACCGGCGATTGCTACCGGATGACCGTTTCCGGCGCGCGCCCCGCGGCCCATTGGGACGCCACGTTCACGGAAGTCTCGAGCTCCAACGTGACACCCAAGAACTGGACGCTGCACGTGGGCGAGAGCTTCCCCGACGTGCCAACGTCGGACCAGTTCTACGGCTTCGTCGAAAACCTCTTCCACAACGGCGTCACGGGAGGTTGTGCCGGCGGAAACTACTGCCCGACCAGCTCCGTCACCCGGGCGCAGATGGCGGTCTTCCTGATGAAGTCGAAGCTCGGCGCTGCCGCAGTGCCGCCGGCCGCGACCGGCGCGGTGTTCGCGGACGTCCCCGCGAGCAACCCGTTCGCCCCCTGGATCGAGCAACTGGCGGGCTTCCGGATCACCGGAGGATGTGGTGGAGGCAGTTACTGCCCGAACAGCCCCGTGACACGAGCCCAGATGGCGGCGTTCCTGCTCAAGGCCGAGCACGGCTCCGCGTACACACCGCCAGCCTGCACCGGAGTCTTTGGCGACGTGGTCTGCCCGAGCATCTTTGCCGACTGGATCGAGCAGCTTGCGATCGAAGGCATCACCGGGGGCTGCGGCGGCGGCAATTACTGCCCGGACAACCCCAATACCCGCGGCCAGATGGCCGCCTTCCTCGTCAAGACTTTCGGGCTGCAACTCTACGGGCCGTAGTCCGACCCGGGCAAACACTCGGGGACGCCAGAGCGTCGCGACGCCGCCTCGCAGGTCCGGGGCGACGGGTCAGCGGCCGAGGGCCGCACGGAGGCCCGCGAGGTGGTGCCAGGCGTGGCGCAATGCGTGATCCTCGACGACGAACTGCGCGGTCATCGGAGCGCCGAAGCTCAGGGAGAAGGGCGCCGCCTGGTCGAGCTGCTCGTCGGTGAATGTGCGCACTGCGGCGGCGGCTTCGCGGCTGTTCTTTCGGAGGAGCTCGAGGGCGGCGGCCTTCGTCACGTTGGCCTGCGCGCTGGCGTGGCCGGCGTTGATCCCGGCGACGGCCTCCCACGTGACGTCGGTGATGGCCTTGCCGCTCGCGATCGTTTTCGCGACGTCGATTTCGATCGGGTACATGTTCGCGACGTGGTGCACGATCACCCCGACGGGGCGCCCGTCGGTGCCGGCGGGAGAGCCGGGCTTCTTCCAGTCGGCGTCGGTGAGGGATTCAGCGAATGCGGCGAGTTCGGCGGCGCCTTGTTCGATGCGATCGGCGAGAGCTTTGGAGCGCTGTCCCATAGTAGACCTCCTGTCTTTTCCGGGAGGGGAAGGTTACTCCAGGGGATTTGGGGGGTGGGATGGGTTTAAGGGGGTTCTTAGGCGGGTCATCCTGTCACCCCTGGCGCTGCGAATGGTCTCTTTGAACTCGAGTTCAGCGCTTCCGACCACGTGGCGGTGCGCCTGGACGCTCTTCACCACGGATCGTAGCTCCACGCGACCCGGCTCACACCGGCCTCGACTCGGACGGCCTTGAAAGTTCCGAACAGCGTCTGGCCCGGGACCGCGCGCTCGTTCACAGTCGCGGTCCAGCCGGGCGCCGCGTTGTCGATGACGCACACGAAGCCCGAGGCCGCGCTCGTCACCTCCACGACCAGCGCGTCCCCGGTGTATTCGCGGACGGCGATCCGCGCGGCGGCCGTCCCCTCGTAGCGTTTCGATTCCTCGACGAAGTCCCGGACCGATTCGAAGTCGAGCCGCGGAGAGAGGAAGATCCGCCGCCCGTCGTCGAGACCGAGCAGGGTCGCAAGCCCCGGCGCCGACCGAACGCGGTCGAGCTCGAGCTTCTCTCCCGGGGCGATCCGTGCGCTCTTCCTCAGGAACGCGACGTAGTCCTGGAAGTACCAGTTCGCGATGACGCCCGCGTTGTACTTCGCGTCGAGCTGGATCGTGTCGTAGACCAGCATGCGCGGCACCCCGAGGCTGCGCATCGGCGCGCCGGAGACGTCAGCCCGGGCGCGCACGAGATCGGAAGGCGCGCGGCGGCCCGCCCACTGCGAGAGGCCGATCGCACCGGTGTCGCAGGCGGCGGCCAGGACGAATGCGGCCGCGATGAGCCCGCGACGCGGTGAGGGCCGGCTTGCCCACTTCAGCCCGAACAGGAGCAGAACGCTCGCGAATGCGGCAAAGATCGTGAAGCCCATCGGCGGGTATGCCCAGGCGCGCTCGGTTCCCGCGGGCCCGACGAAGACCTGCCAGTACCGGTGCGTGAAGCCGCTGAGAAGGAAGGCGGCATGAACCGAAAGCAGCGCCAGGACGGCCACGGCGCAGGTCCACCAGATGCGCCGCCGTCCGACACCGTCGCCCTTGCGCAGCTCGTCGCTCGCGCTCTCGAAGGATCCCCACGCGCGCGCAAGCAGAAGCGCCAGCGCGGGCACTACGATGACGTTCAACCGGGGCCAGACGCGCAGGAGTCGGAATCCCGGCCACGTCTCCCACAACAGGCGAAACGTCGGCGAGCCCGCGCCCCAGGTCACCGACGTCACGGCAAGGACGAAGAGCCCCACGCCGAGGGCGAGCCATCGGTCGCGGAGGCGCCTCTTCTTCGGGTCGAGCGCGCCGCAGAAGAAGAGCACGAGAAGAAGCAGCGGCAGCTGACCGAAGTAGAACCATCCCTCCGGGCTTGCCGCCGGCGGGAAGGCGATCGATCCGAGCGTGTCGACGGCGCCCGACGAGTGGCTCGTCGCGTAACGCAGGCCCGCGCCGGCGCGGTCGGTCGTCGCGGACAGGAGGCGGCGCATCGCCGCGAGATACGGCCAGCAGACGACGATCGGCGCCGCGAGCGACGCGGACATGGCGAGGGCCGCCGCGGCGGTGTCGCGCGGGCGCACGGGCTCCTCCGGCTCCGCGACGAGAACGGACCGCGTCCGCGGCCAGAGGATGGCCGCCGCGTAGGGCAGCACGAGGAACTGGACGTAGTAGAGAAAGTACGGGTACCCGGCGGTCGCGATGAGAGCCGTCGCCGCCGCGATCAGCCCCATGCCGCGGGCCCGCGTCGAGGGGCGCCGGCAGCACGCGATTCCGAGGAGCAGCCACGGGAACCAGGCTGCCGCGTGCATGGCGTTCGGGAAGCGCTGCAGCTCCGTCATCTTCAGGCTCGTCCCCATGACGAGCGCGGCGACCAGGGCGGACCGCGCGTCGCCCCCGGACTCGCGCAGCCACGCGTAGAGGCCGCCGGAAAAGATGCAGAGGCCGAGAACGGTGAAGATCTGGTGGTCGAAGACGGAGTAGCCGCCGGCCAGGCGATAGAACAGCGCGAGCGGGAGATTCAGGGGATAGAGCGCGGCCGCGAACGGGTTCGCCAGAAACGGATAGCCGCCGGCCTCGGACGCAGACCAGCCCGGGATCCGATGCGCGAAGCCGAGCGCGTCGAGCAGGTAGACCTTGTACTTGAAGTAGAGACCGAAGAAGTCGTTGCGCGACTGCAGGCCCCCCGGCAGGAGGAAGGGAAAGAGGTAGACCGCCGGCCACAGGAAGGCGAAGAGCAGCGGCGCGGCTTCGCCCCCGCGCCTCGTCCTCATGCCCGCCCGGCGGCCTCGCGGCGCAGAACGACGTGGGCGAACATCGCGAGGCTCGCCATGCCCGGTTGCGCCAGCTTCTCGAGCCCGGCAACCAGCGGGTACGTCCATCCCGGGGCGAAGCTGCGAAATCCGACGCCCCCGGAGACGAGGTAGCGCAGGGGCATGAAGGGCTGGAGCCGCTCGATGCGCCACTCTCGGAACTCGGCCTCGAACGCGGCGCGGTCGCGCTGGAAAACGATCCACGGCAGGGCCTGGTTCGCGCCCGACAGCGGGCCGGAAGGCGGGAAGCGCCACTCCGCGGCCTCGGGCTCGAAAGGCTCCTGATGGAGCCGGCCGTAGACGAGCCGCGACCACGCGCTGACCCAGGGCTCGATGGCGACGAGCACGCCGCCCGGCCGGACGCACCGCGCGGCCTCCGCGAAAAGAGATCGGCAGTCGGAGACGTGATGGAGCACGTCGACCATGGCGACCGCGCGCAGACAGCCGCCGGCAAAGGGCAGCGCTCGCCCGTCCGCGAGCACGTGGACGTCGGGACCGGCGAAGACGTCGGACGTGATGGTCTCGGGCAGGACGTCGCGCAGGAAGCCTCCCCCGCTCCCGAGCTCCAGCACCGCTCCCGGGCCGGGCGGCACGCTCGCGCGCAGCAGCGCGTACCAGTCCCGGTAGAGCCGGCGCAGGAAGGGCTTGGAGCGAATGATCTGCTTGCGCAGCCGGGTGGTCCGGGGATCGTCCACGGAGAGACCGCGCGTCAGCGGATGCTGCAGCCACTCGGGAAGGGGGCTCATGGCGCGGCCGTCCGGACCCGACGCTCGAACCGGAAGCCGACCGACGACCCGGGGTCGCTTCCCCGCAGTTCGAACATCGCGCCGGACGCGCTCGCGACCTCGATCTCGCGCGGTCCCCCGGCGAGCTCGGCCGCGGGGATCTCGAGCGGCGCCCGGCCGTCGACGCGAACGCTCATCCCGGCCGCGGGCGAGCCGCCCGGCGAAGCGAAATCGTAGAGCTCGAGGACGATGGCTTCGCCCGCCTCGAGAACGGGAACGGCGCAGGCCACGCGCGCGGCGGCGCCATCCGCCGTCTCGAGTCGCGCCCAGTTCGTCCCGAGGCCCGCGAGCGCGCCCGACGCGAGCTCGCACTGCACCCGGCAGCCGGCGCCGGCATCGAGCGCGAATCGCCCTACGCCCGGCAGCAACGGGCTGTCACGGCTCATGACGAACGCCGCCACCAGAGGCGTCGCGACGAACAGGAGCACGGCGAATCCAGCCGCGAGGGCGGCATACCGCAGCCGCTCCTTGGCCGGCCGCCCCGCGAGCGCGGCGATTCCGAGGGGAATCGTAAGCAGCTCCAGGGCGAGCGCGGGAACGACGAGGCGTCCGACCGGCGAGATCAGGGCGTGGATCAGGAACTTGAGCAGCACGCAGAGGGAGAGGGTCAGGATCGCGAGGTTGCGGCGCCGCAGGCCGACGAATACCGCGGCGACGAACAGCCCCTGGACCGCCGCCAGCTCGACGCGCAACCAGGGGGCCCAGCGATTCTGGAACCGCCTTCCCGCGTCGCGGCGGTCGGGCGGCAGCGCGCGGTCGCCGCCGACGCTCCAATACAGGTCGTCGGCGTCGGCGTTCAAGGCGAGGCGCGGCATCCACGCGGCCATTCGCATCAGGTGGAAACCCGGGCGCCGCATCGCCTCGGCCCAGGTCAGGCGCAGGTAAGCGCGCTGTGAGCCGAAGAGGCTTCCGTCGAGGGCGGAGGGATCCTGGACAGCGGCAAAGGCGCGCGCATCGATCCAGCCGGAGCCGCTCGATCCCGGCGCGAAACTGCCGTAGAGCCCGAGCGCGCCGTGCTCGGACCCGATCCGGAATCGGCCCGTGGCGGCATGCCGCTGGACTGCGACCGCGACAACGGTCACGGCGACGAGCGCGGCAACGACGGCGAGATTGCGCCATGCCCTTGCGGGCCGACGCTGCCGCGGCGCGATCGCGGCGGCGAGCAGGACCGGGAAGAGCACGAGGACCATCTCCTGCCGGATCACGAAGGCCGCGCAGTAGAGCAATCCGGCGCCCACGGGGTGACCCGCGTCGTCCGGGTCGAGGAGGCGCCGCACGGCGAGCGACGCCAGCCCGATCGCGGGCAACAGGACCCAGTTGTCCAGCGCGGGAGCGCCCGAGAAGAAGATCTGCCCGGGCCAGAGCGCGAGGAGCGCGCCGGCGAGCACGCGCCAGCGAAACGCGAGCACGCGGCGCCAGAGGAGAAACGGGGCCAGCGGGACGAGCCCCGTGGCGATGGCCGTCGCCGTCCGCGCCGTCGCGATCGGGTCGCGGGGAAAGAGCCGGAAGAGCAGCGCCAGAAGCACCGGCAGGCCCGGGTTGAACTGGCTCCAGTACCAGCCGGCGGCGGAGAGTCCCTGGTCGCGCAGCAGCACGCCGAAGTGCACGATCTGCACGAAGTCGAAGAACGGCATTGCCGGATACAGGGCAGTGAACGCCAGCCGCGTTCCGACGGAGAGGACCAGGAGAAGGATGCCGGCCGTCCACTCCGGGGTCTGGTCTGAATTCTCAGAACTTTCGGTCATACCCCTTCCGCTTCAAGGGTTGGCAAACTCCGAAGAATTCAGACCTGACCCCGTCAGCGATCCCGGTCGCGCCGCACGGTGACCTTGTTGCCCCGGACGCCGGTGGTGCGCATGGCGCGGATGACGTCTTCGGCGATCGACTCGGGAACCTCGACCAGGGAGAAGCGCTCGGTGATCTGTATGGAGCCGATGTCGCGGGGAGGGATCTTGGCGAGCTTGACGATCAGCCCGACGAGATCGCCGGGCCGCACACCGTCGGCGCGGCCGGCGCCGATGAAGATGCTCGCGGCGCTGCCCGTGATCCGGCTCGTCTTCGACTTGAACGGGCGTTTGCCCGGGCCCGACGGCTGCGGCGGTGCGGCGACCGCCGGGATCTCGTGCTCTTCGCCGGCCGAGCCGCTGCCCGCGGCGCAGGGGTCGGCGAGCTTGACGGCCGCGGCGGCGACGTCGAGGGGGTCGAACTCCTCCGCGAGCGATTCGACGACGACGCGGTACGCGTCGAGGCCGCCGGCGAGCAGCGACTCGCGCAGGGACGCGCGGGTCAGCTCGAGGCGCCGCGCGCGGAGGTCCGCGACGGTCGGGACGCTGCTGACCTCGATCTTCTGCTTCGTGGCGCGCTCGATGTTCTTCAGCTGCCAGTGCTCGCGCGGCTCGGCGAGCGTGATCGCGACGCCCTCGCGGCCGGCGCGCCCGGTGCGGCCGATGCGGTGCACGTAGACGTCGGGCGAGGACGGGACGTCGTAGTTGACGACGTGGGAGAGATGGCCGATGTCGAGGCCGCGCGCGGCGACATCGGTCGCGACGACGAGCTCGAGCGTGCCGGCGCGGAGCTTCTTCATGACCCGGTCGCGCTCGGCCTGCGAGATCCCGCCGTGGAGCGCCTCGACGCGCAGGCCCCGGCCCTTGAGGCTGTCGGTCAGGTCGTCGACCTCGAGGCGCGTGCGGCAGAAGACGAGCGCGGCCGTCGGGGACTCGAGGTCGAGCACCCGGCCGAGCGCGGCGCGCTTGTGGCCGCGGGCGACGACGTAGGCGGTCTGGCGGACCTTGGGCATCTTGCCGGCGGCGGTCGTCTCGCGCGCGATGGCGAGGCGGACGGGGTTCTCGAGGTGCCTCGCGGCGATCGTCACGATGCGCGGCGGCAGCGTCGCCGAGAAGAGGGCGGTCTGGCGCTCGGGCGGCGTCGCGGCGAGGATCGCCTCGAGGTCTTCGGCAAAGCCCATGTCGAGCATCTCGTCGGCCTCGTCGAGGACGAGCGTGCGCAGGGACTCGAGATGGAGCGACTTGCGATTGACGTGGTCGAGAGCGCGGCCGGGAGTCGCGACGACGACGTCGACGCCGCGCTTCAACGAACGCAGCTGCGCGTCCATGGAGGCGCCGCCGTAGACCGGCAGGACGCGGACGCCGATGCTCTTGCCGTACCGGTGCACGGCTTCGGCCAGCTGCATCGCGAGCTCGCGCGTGGGGACGAGGATGAGCGCGACGGGGTTGGTTCCCTTCGACGGGTCGTTGGCGATGGCGTGGAGAATCGGCAGCGCGAACGCCGCCGTCTTGCCGGTGCCGGTCGCCGCCTGCGCCAGGACGTCGCGGCCCTTCAGCAGGGGCGGGATGGACTGGCTCTGGATCGGCGTGGGCTCCTCGTAGCCGAGCGCGGTCAACGCCATGAGCAGGCGTGGGTCGAGGTCGAGGGAGGCGAACGTGGGAGGTGTCGCGGTCGGCATAGAGGGGCATTGTGTCAAGAGACGGGTTGGCCGTGCATATGGCCAGGAGCAGGCCCCCTCACCCCCGCCCTCTCCCGCCGGGAGAGGGGGTAGATATCGGCGTTCTGGACGCGACCGCCACAATCCAACCCTCTCCCCGGAGGGGAGAGGGCAAGGCTGAGGGGTTTGTCGCCGCGGCCTCGAAACCTCCGACCCCTGGACGGCGTAACTGATCGCATGAAGAACGTTCTCAAGGCGGCGCTCTGTCTGGCCATCGTAACCGCCGCGACCGCGGGCGCCCAGACGGCGCCGTTGAAGCTCTCCGCCTCCCAATCCGAGCTGACCGCTTCGCTCGCCGAACTCGTGCCGCAGCTCCTGAAGGACGGGGACGTGCCGGGACTTTCCATGGCGGTCGTGCGGGACGGCTCGGTGTTCTGGCACCGCTCGTGGGGCGTCAAGGACGCCTCGACGGGAGCGCCGGTCGACGACGAGACGATCTTCGAGGCGGCGTCGTTGTCCAAGCCGGTGTTCGCGTACGCGGTGATGAAGCTCGTGGACGCCGGCGTGATCGATCTCGACACTCCCATCGTGCACTACCTTCCGGGCGACTACCTGAACGATCCTCGCGCCGCGAAGATCACGCCGCGCCATGCGCTTTCGCACACGACGGGTTTTCCGAACTGGCGCAACGGCGACGAGCTGAAGATGTACACGGCGCCGGGCGAGCGGTTCAGCTACTCCGGCGAAGGGGTCGTGTACCTGTCGAAGGCGGTCGAGAACGTGACGGGCAGGACGCTCAACGCCGTGATGCAGGAGCAGGTGTTCGTTCCGCTCGGCATGACGTCGTCGAGCTACACCTGGCAGGACCGCTTCGAGAAACACAAGGCGATGGGGCACGACGCCTCCGGGGGCCCGGAGCACATCAAGCGGCCGCCGGAGCCGAACGCCGCGGCGAGCCTGCAGACGACGGTCCTCGACTATGCGCGCTTTCTCGCGGCGGTGCTCGACGGGAAAGGGCTCACGAAGAAGACGTGGACGGAGATGCTGCGCCCCCAGATCTTCCTCGACGAGGCGTGCATGAACTGCGTCGCGAACACGCCTTCGGGCCGGTTGTCCAGGCAGGTCGCCTGGGGCCTCGGATGGGGAATCCAGCTGACGGCCGACGGGAAGTCGATCTGGCACTGGGGCGACAACGGCGACTTCCACGCGTATGTCCTCGGCTATCCCTCCGATCGCGCCGGCCTGGTCGTCTTCACGAACGGCGCGGGCGGGCACGGGATCATCCCGGACGTGATCGGGGCGTCGTTCGGCGGCGCGCAGCCCGCGATCCCGATGCTCGGCTACGAGCGGTGGAACTCGCCGTCGCGGACGTTCTACAAGGACGTGCTCGCGCGCGGAAACCCGGCCGTCGGCGATTACGAGGCGCGGGTGCGCCAGGATCCGAAAGCGGCGCTCACCGAGACGCAGATCAACCGCGTCGGGTACTGGCTGCTGGGCAAGAAGCGCGCGAAGGAGGCGGTCGCGGTCCTCGAGATCAACGTCGCCAGCCATCCGGAATCCTGGAACGCGTACGACAGCCTGGCCGAGGCGCAGGCCGCGGCGGGCGAGCGGGACAAGGCGATCGCGAGCTACGAGAAGTCGATCGCGTTGAACCCCGGGAACACGAACGGGGTCGAGCAGCTGAAGAAGCTCAGGGCCGCCCCGGCGCCCTGACGTCCCGCCGCCCCATATCCCGGTCCACCGGCGGTCGAGTCGGCAGGCGCGCGCCCTCCCTCAGGACGACAAACCGGTGTCGTCCCAGAGGGGCGGCCGTCTCAGGTGCCACGCCGTCGCGCGCTCGTACGACCGAGCGAGCGCGAGGACGCGCGGCTCCGACAGCGCGGGTCCGCCGATGAGCAGGCCGATGGGCAGGCCCGACTTCGAGAACCCGCACGGCACCGAGATCGACGGCAGACCTCCGATGCTGAACGCGAACGTGCACGCGGCGAGCGCGAAGGGATCGATCGCGTCGCGGATCGGCATCGGCAGGCCCGGCAGGGTCGGCAGGACCACGAGGTCGGAGTGCGCGAACGCCTTCTCGATCGAGACGCGGTGCCGCCCGAGCGCGCGGCGCATGGCGGCGATGTCCGGCGCCGACATCTTTTCGCCCAGCTCCGCATCCTTGCGCGTCCTCGGATCGTAGAGCTCGGGCGACGCGGCCAGGTGCGGCCGATGAAACGCATACGCGTCGACGTCGATCAGGCGTCCCAGGTCGGGCACCGGCAACTCGGCCTCGCCGACTTCAGCCACGAGCTGCCGGATCACCCCGACGGCCGCGGCGAAGGCGGCCGCGACCTCCTCATCGACGGGCGCGTCGCAGATCTCGCCGACGAGGCGAACGACCCCGATGGTCAGGCCGGCGACGGGCGGCAGCGCATCCGGGTCGCACGCGTTGGCGATGCGGTGGTCCGTCATCGCGCGGAACATCAGGGCGGCGTCGCCGACGGTGCGGCACATCGGTCCGATGTGATCGAACGACGCCGACACGGGAACGGTGCCCCGCGCGCTGACGACTCCAAAGGTCGGCTTCAGGCCCACGATGCCGCAGCACGCCGCCGGGATCCGGATGGATCCCCCGGTGTCCGTGCCCACCGCGCCGAAGCACAAGCCCGCGGCGACCGCGGCGCCGGATCCGCCCGAGGAACCGCCGGCGACGCGCTCGAGGTCCCACGGGTTGTGGACCGCGCCGTAGTGGCTGATCGCCGACGTCGTGCCCAGCGCGAACTCGTGCATGTTGAGCTTGCCAAGCGAGATCGCGCCGGCCGCGTCGAGCCGCTGGATCACCTCGGCGTCCTGCGTGGGTACGCGGGTCGCGAAGACCCCGCTCGCGGCCGTCGTCAGCACGCCCGCCGTATCGATGTTGTCCTTGACGGCAATCGGTATGCCGTGGAGCGGGCCGCGCCAGAGACCCTTCGCGACCTCGTCCTCGGCACAGCGCGCCTGCGCGAGCGCCCGCTCCGGCGTCACCGTGATGAAGGCGTTCAACCGCGGATCGAGCCGCTCGATGCGGTCGAGGCAGGCTCGCGTCAGATCCACCGGCGACAGGGAGCGCTCCCGCACGGCGCTGGCCGCCGCCGCGAGGTCGAGCAGCGCCGGGTCGTCGGCCGGGTCCCTCCTCGCCGCTTCCCGCCGCGAGTAACCGAGCGTGCCCAGGATCGCGGCGCCCGATCCCGCGGCGAGACCCACGAGCACGGTGCGGCGCGAGACAGGTCGATCCCTCACGCTCCGCCCCGCGCCGTGCCGTTGGTCATCGGCCCATCTTAGCCGCCGCTGCAAACCGCAATGCCCCAAAAGAGAACACCGCCGCCCCTAAGGGCGGCGGTGTTCATCCAGGAGGAAGAGAAACTCAGTCGCAGGCGAGCGAGGTCAGGAACACTCGTGAGCTGCCGGAATCGCCCGCCGTGTAGGAGAGGCGCAGACCGAACAGGTCTCCGGCATTCAGTCCGACGGCGCCCGTGCTCGTGCACGTGAGCACCGCCGACGTGAGGTTGCACGCGAGAGCGGAATTCGCCATGGTCCCGAGCGAGCTGCCCGTGCGCAGCGTCATCGTCGCCGTGACGCCCGCGGTCAGGCTGTCGACGCGCGCGACGAGCGTGCTCATCGAGCAGGCTTTTGCAACCGTGCCGAGCACGTCGAAGCTCTCCCCGCCCGATTCGTCGACGTGGATCGGGCTGAAGAACCGGGATCCCGCGGAGTTCGGAATGTTGTAGTCGTGCTTCATCGAGAACATCGCACCGCCCGACCCGGCCGGTCCCGGAGGGCCCTGCGGACCGACCGGACCCTGCGGACCGGTGGAGCCCGTCGCGCCCGGGACACCCTGAGGACCGATCGGGCCGATCGCGCCCGTCGCACCGACCGGACCCTGAGCACCCGCCGGCCCCGTGGCGCCGACCGACCCCTGCGCGCCCGTCGCGCCGACCGGACCCTGCGGACCAATCGCGCCCGTGGCACCGGTCGCGCCGACAGGACCCTGCGGACCGATTGCTCCGGTCGCGCCCGTCGCACCGACGGGACCCTGCGGGCCAATCGCGCCGGTCGCGCCCGTTGCGCCAATGGGCCCCTGGGGACCGATCGCGCCGGTCGGACCCGCCGGACCCTGCGCGCCGTCAGCGCCCGTATCGCCCTCCGCGCCCTTCTGCGCGAGCAGCGCCCACGCGAGCGGGCTCGAATCCGGCGAATTGTTCGTATTGCCGTCGACCAGCGAGACGTAGCTCGAACCGTTGAACGAGACCGACTCGAGCGTCGCGTAGGTCGTTCCCGAATCCCACGCACCGAGGAAGCTCATCGACGCCCCCTGCGCACCCGTGGCGCCCGTCGCGCCGTCCTGGCCGGGGATGCCCTGCGGACCGATCGGGCCCGGGACACCCTGGACGCCCTGAGGACCAGTCGCGCCCTGCGGACCGACGGCGCCGGCGGCACCCGTCGGACCAACCGGACCCTGGGAACCGGTCGAGCCCGCGGCCCCATCGGCGCCGGTCGCGCCCTTCTCGGCGATGAGCGCCCAAGAAGCCGGGCTCGAGTCGGGCTGATTGCCGATGTTGTTGTCGGCCAGAGACACGTAGCTCGAACCGCCGAACGAGGCCGACTCGAGCGTCGCGTAGGTCGTTGCCGAATCCCACGCGCCGAGGAAGCTCATCGACGCCCCCTGCGCACCGGGATCACCCTGCGCGCCCGAGGGGCCCTGGCCGCCGGGGACGCCCTGCGGACCCGCGGGACCCTGCGCGCCCGGAGCGCCCTGGGCACCCGGCGCGCCCTGCTGACCCTGCGGACCCGCAACGCCCTGCGGTCCCTGCGATCCCTGGGGTCCTGGAGGTCCCTGGGTCAGAGGCGCGTTGACCGTCAGCGTGTTGCCCGACGGCGTGATCGTGACGTTGTCGCCCGCGACGATCTGGACGTCGCCGTCGAGGCCGTTGAGCGTGGAGACGATGGAACCGCCGTAATAGCCGTTGATGTCGATGATGAGGTCGGCCTGCGAGCCCGAAACGAAGACGGTCACCTCGCCGGTCGCCCCGAGCGCGATCGCCGCGTTGTTGGCGACGATCTGGCCCGCGACGTAGTTCAGCGTCGAAGTCCCCGGCCAGCTCTCGCCCTGCGGATACGCGGCGAGGTAGCCGAGCCCTCCCGTGCGCACGACCGTGAAGTTGAACGACACGGCCGTCGCGCCGGCCGGAACACCGCAGTGGCCGGCAACCGGAAAATCGCGGGTCACTCCGGGTGACAGGAAGGGAGGACCGTACGGCGGGGGAAACCCATTCTCCGGGCGCGTGTCCGCGAGACGGCACGGCGAGAGCGCCACGAACGGCACCGGCGCGGTGTCGAGGGTCGTGGCCTCGCCCGCCTTGGCCGAGACGCTGCCGCTGCTCGCGGCGGAGGCCGGCTGAAAGTACGACGGCGCCGACCAGTTGCGGATCACGTCGTCGCCGCTCGTCTCGCCGAGAAGAATTCCCGGCAGGGTCAGGGCGAGGACCAGGGCTTTTGTCACCAGGGCACTTCGGTTGCTCGATCGCATTCGATCTCCTTTGTTCTCCACCGTTTTTTTCCAGTTCCCGTCGCCGGCCACACCGGTGGCCTTGGAAGGGCACCTATCTTCCACGCCTCACGTTGATCTGTTGGGACGCGGACAGGGAGTGCAACGGGCGGGCCAAACGAGAAACCCGCGCATTCGCGCCGTTTCCGCCGCTTCGAGGCGCGCGCAGCGCCCAAAACCGCGACGAGAACCAGGCCCGGGGTGTCAATTTTTGCCCCGGTGCGCTGACTCCAAGTCATAATGAAAAGTCCGGAGCCCTACATGCAGACCCATTTGCGCAGAACATTGTTCAGCGCGGCGCCTCTTCGTCGGCCGCCGGGGCGAAGCTTCATCCGGCGCATCGCGGGCATGCCCGACTCGACCAACCAAGTGTCGATGGACTCGCCATGACGCGCCTGCTCATCGTCGACGACGAGGCGGCCGTCCGCCAGCTTCTGCGCTCCATCCTCGAGGATCTGCCGTCCGAGATCCTGGAGGCGAACGGCGTTTCCCAGGCGTGCAAGGCCCTCGCCTCCCGCGACGTCGACGTCATCGTGACCGATCAGCAGATGCCCGACGGCACGGGCCTCGAAGTCCTCGCGGCGGCCCGCGAATCCGATCCCGCGATCCCGGTGATCCTGCTGACAGGGGTCGCCACGATCCAGCTCGCCGTGGACGCGATGAAGGCCGGCGCCTTCGACTTTCTCACGAAGCCGTTCCAGGTCGACCAGGTCCTCGCGGTCGTGCGGCGCGCCGCGGAGCGGTCCTCGCTCTTCCGCGAGAACGAATCCCTCAAGGGACAGGTGCGGCGGCTCTCGCCGGCCGGCCAGCTCGTCGGGCCGAGCGGCGTGATGGAAGAGCTGCGCCGACTGATCAAGCGGATCGCGAAGCACCGACGCGACGGTCCTCGTGGTGGGCGAGACGGGCAGCGGCAAGGAGCTCGTCGCCCGCGCGCTCCACGACGCGAGCCCGCGCGCCGAGAAGCTGTTCCTTCCCGTCAACTGCGCCGGGTTCTCCGAGACCCTGCTCGAGAGCGAGCTGTTCGGCCACGAGCGCGGTTCGTTCACCGGCGCCGACCGGACACGCCCCGGTGTCTTCGAGGCCGCGCACGGCGGAACTCTCTTTCTCGACGAGGCCGGCGAGATGTCGCTGTCGCTGCAGGCCAAGCTGCTGCGCGTCCTCGTCACCGGCGAGGTCGTGCGCGTCGGCTCGGCCAAGCCGCGCCACGTGGACGTGCGCATCGTCGTCGCCACGCACCGCGACCTGCGCCTGCGCGTGCAGGAGGGGCAGTTTCGCGAGGACCTCTATTACCGCCTGGCGGTCGTTCCGATCCAGGTCCCCCCGCTGCGCAAGCGGCGCGAGGACGTGCCGGCCCTGGCCGAGCAGCTGCTCGCCCAGATCGCACGCGAGCTCAAGGCGCCGCCCGTGCGACTGACGGTCGCCGCGCTCGAGAGGCTCTCGGCCTATGCGTTTCCCGGAAACGTCCGCGAGCTGCGCAACATCCTCGAGCATGCGGCCATCCTTTCGAGCAGCGACACGATCGACGCCGGCGATCTGCCGCTGCCCGGAGCGGAGGCTTCCCGCGAGGGGGCGGACCCGCTCGAGCGATGGATCGGATCGCTCCCGGAGAGCGTCGAGCTGAGGGTCGTCGGGGACAACGTCGAGAAGGCGCTGATCGCCCGGGCCCTCGCGGCCTCCGACGGGGTCGCCGCCCAGGCCGCGCGCAAGCTCGGCCTCTCGCGCAGCGACCTCGCCTACAAGTTGAAGCGCCTGGCCATTCCCCGCGGCCAATAGCCTCCGTCGCGTCGGATTCTTCGTACGGAGCCGGTCCGAGGATTTTGACGGCGCCGCGCCCGGCTGGACGGCCTCACGCCAAGGACTGATTCCAAACGCCTTACGGGTGCTCCTCTCTGGCACCGCGGTTGCTCTGTCCAAAGGCATGGGAACAGCAATTCTGGCGGGCATCGACGGCGCCGCCGCGAGCCGGGCGGACTGGACCGCGAGCGTGGCGGACCGGATCGCGCCGGATCCCGCCCGCCACCGCCCGTCGATCCTGGCCATCGACGACGACGAAGCCATCGGCAGGCTGATCGCGTTCCTGCTGGGTCCCGAGGGCTATGCCGTGCGCACCGCGCACTCGGCCGAGGAGGGGCTCGACATGATCGCGGCGGAGCCGCCCGATCTCGTGTTCGTCGACATGCACCTTCCCAGCCGCAGCGGCCTCGATGTCGTGGCGGACCTGCGCTCGCACGCGGAGACGCGCCTGACGCCCGTCATCATGATCACCGGCGACACGGCGCCCGCAGGCAAGCTGCGCGCCATCGAATGCGGCGCGACCGACTTTCTCGCAAAGCCGTTCTCGCCCGAGGAGCTGATCGCGCGGTCGCGCTCGCTGATCGGCCTCAAGGCGGCGACCGATGCGCTCGAGAGCGCCGAAGAGGTCCTCATATCTCTTGCGCGCATCATCGACGCGCGCGACCCCTCCACGTACGGCCACAGCTCGCGCGTCTCGCTGTACGCCGGGCTGCTCGGCGAGCGTGTCGGCCTCGACGCCGACGACCGGAAGACCCTGCGCCGGGGCGCGCTCGTCCACGACATCGGCAAGATCGCGATCCGCGACGGCGTGCTGAACAAGCCGGGGCCGCTGACGCCCGAAGAAATCGCCGAGATCCAGAGCCACCCGGTCCGCGGCCGCGAGCTGCTGGTCAACATGAAGACGTTCGCAGGAACGATCCCGATCGTCTACCACCACCACGAGCGCATGGACGGCTCCGGATATCCCGACGGCCTCGCCGGCGAGGCGATCCCGCTGCTCGCGCGCATCACGACGATCGCGGACGTGTTCGACGCGCTCTCGGCCCCGCGCGTCTACCGCCGGGCGCTGCGCCGCCAGGAAAGCCTCCGGATCATGGACGACGAGGTCCGCAAGGGCTGGTGGGATCCGCGGCTCTTCGAAGAATTCCTCGGCGTCCTGGCCGCCCGCCCCGAGTCGGAAGACAACCCCCTCGGCGCCGCCGCATTGGCCGCGCGCGACGAGCTCGCGTGGGTCCTGTGAAGAGCCTTCCGGTCAGCCGCGCGCACCTCGGCAAGCTGTTCGACGACGTCGTCGCCTCGGGGCAACCCGTCCGCCTCACGAGCCACAGCGCGAGCGCCGTCCTCGTGAACGAACAGCAGTGGCGCGCCCTCGAAGAAACCCTGTATCGCCTGTCGGCGCCGGCCCTGTCCGGCGCGGCCGTCCATGGATCCCACGCCCGCACGCAAGGAGAGACCGATGTCCGCCATTGAGAGACTCTCGCAGCGCATCGCTTCGCCAGTCCGCATCCTCGTCGTGGACGACTGCGCGCAGGTGCGCGCGATCCTGCGACAGTTGCTCGAACCGGCGGGCTACGCCGTCATCGAATGCGAGACCGCGGGCGAGGCGCTCGCCCAGATGGAGCTGAGAGCTCCCGATCTCGTTCTGCTCGACCTGGAGCTTCCCGACATGAGCGGCATCGCGGTCCTCCAGTCGATCCGCGCCAATCCCGCGACACGGCTGCTCCCGGTCGTCGTCCTGACCGGCATCGCCACGAGCGACGCCAAGAACCGCGCCTACGCCGAGGGCGTGACCGATTTCCTGGCCAAGCCGTTCTCGATGACCGAGTTGCTCGCGCGGATGCGGGCTCTCGTGACCCTCAAGCAGTTCGCCGACGAGCACGAGCACGCCGAGCACGTGATCCTCACGCTCGCCAAGCTCATCGACGCGCGCGATCCGCATACGGCCGGCCACAGCGGCCGGGTCGCGGAGCTGGCCGACCGCATCGGCGACAAGGTCGGGTTCGGCGCATGGGAACGCGAGGAGATGCGCCGGGGAGCGCTGTTTCACGACGTCGGCAAGATCGTCGCGCCCGACGCCATCCTCCACAAGAACGCGGCCCTGACGCCGGCCGAACGCGCCGTCATCCAGCAGCACCCTCCGGTCGGGGAAGACCTGTTGTCGGGAATGCACACCATGAAGTCGATCCTGCCGATCGTCCGGCATCACCACGAGAAGCTCGACGGCTCGGGATACCCGGACGGCATCATGGGAGCGTCGATTCCCATGGCGGTCCGGATCGTCACGATCGCGGACGCCTTCGACGCCATGACGAGCTCGCGCGCCTATCGCGAGGCCCTGTCGATCTCGGCCGCTTTCGAGATGCTGTCGCGCGGTGCGCGCCGGGGCTGGTGGGACGGAAAGGTCGTGGACGCGCTCCGAGCGAGCTTCCACGAGGCGAGCCCGGAGCTCGACCACGCGCTGGCGGAGGTCGGATGAGTCGGTGGCTGCGGGCCGGTCTCGTCCTGGCGGCACTGCTGTCGGCGGTGGGGGCGCGCGCCAACTCGATCGCGAGCATCGTCGTCGAGCGCAACGGGGACGTCTACTTCTCCGACTACGTGCGCGACAAGATCTGGAAGGTCGACGGAGGCGGCGCACTAACCGTCGCCCTGGCCAGGAGCCACAGCTACCACCTCGTACTCGACTCCGGCGGCGCAATCTACGGCGAGAACCGCCCGTCGCGCGGCGGCGACGTGACGATCTGGCGCCTCGAGCCCGGCGGCTCGGCGCAGGAGGTCTTCCGGCCCGCGCGCTACGGCCGGACCGCCAGCTACCGCGGCACCGTCTTCACGATCGACCGGCAGGGCAATCTTCTCTACCTCCGGGACTGCCAGGTCGTTCGCCTCGGCCCGGACGGCGGCCTGACCGCGTTGACGCCGGACGGCTGTCGCGAGACCGCGTGGTCGGACCCGCTGATCGTCTACGGGCATCTCCACGGATCGCTGGCCTGGGGCCCCGACGGGACGCTCTACTTCTCGGACGGCCGGACGATTCGCCGCATTCGCCAGGACGGCTCCGTCACGACGCTCGATGGGCGGCCGTCCTCGCTCTTCGCGGCGCGCCGAAAGGGCGAGCCTCCGTACGGGTCGCTCGTTGGCCTGGCGGTCGACGAGGGCGGCAACGTCTATGCGGCGGACCGGGACAGTCGTTCGATCCTGCGCTTTCACCCCGATGGCACGACGGACGTCGTCGCGCGGCTCGGCATGTTCTGGTCGCCGACGGCACTGGCGTTGTCCGGCAGCTCGGTCTACGTGCTGGTCAACCTGCGCTTTCCGACGCCCGGGTTCCTGGCGGGCGTCTTCGGCAACCCGACGCTGCAGAAGGTCTCCGCCGATGGACGGATCACGACGGTGTCGACAGTCGGGCCCCGGCTGCGCTAGGAATCCCCGCCCGGGCGCCGCTAGGCCGTGGACGCCCGGACCATCTCCAGGCACGGTTCGCAGAGGCCGTGACTGATCTGCGGAGACACTCCGAAGAGGTCCAGGGGCCCCGCGGCCTCCTCGACCTCGACCCAGGGGCCCGCCGCCGGGAGCCGGACCTTCTTGCACCAGCTGCAGATCACGACGATGCCGCCCTTGCGCGCCGCCGCGGCATCGAGTAGCGGCTGGAAGGCGCGCTCCTCCTCGCGCTCGATCGTGGATTCGCAGTGCACCCGGCCCTTCGGGTCCGCGCGCAGCGCGAGGCTCAGGAAACGCCTATGAGTCGGCGAGTCGCCCCGAAACGGGATCGGGGCAACGGAGCTTTTCCGGGCCCTCTCGAGGAGGAGCGCCGAAAGCTCGGCGGCCTCGATGCCGTCGATGTAGTCGAACAGCGAGCGCCCGAGGACGTTGCCGCGCGTGAGAGCGGGCGCGCCGTTCGCCCGGGCGAACTCGTCCCACGGGCCGTCGATCGCGATGATCCGGTCCAGGGAATCGACCGTATAGGCGAGCTTCACGCTCCCACCCTGGTCAGCCATTCCGTCATCGATGCTCCCGGCGCGAGGCCGGCCTGTTGGAAGACGACGCGGCCATCCTTGAGCACGACGAAGTTCGGGATCCCCTGGACACCGAACTCCGCGGCGAGCTCCGGGTGCCGCTCGGTGTCCACCTTCACCACGAGCGCGCGGCCTGCCATTTCCGCGGCGGCCCGGGCGACCTCGGGGGCCGCGATCCGGCACGGGCCGCACCAGGCCGCCCAGAAATCCACCAGCACGGGCACGCGCGCGCCGCGGGAGATCTCCCGGAACGCCTCGGGATCCACGTCGATCGGTCTGGCCATCGGCGCGACCGCCGATTTGCAGGCACCACACTTGGCGGACCCGGCAAGGCGCTCGGCCGGCAGCCGGTTTTTTCGCCCGCACGAGGGGCAGGACAGGATCATTCCACCCCGAATGCTATCCCGCCGGGACACGACCGAGACGCGATCGTGTCGCCGGATCACGCAAAGCTCTGGGCGAAGGTGCCGGGCGCCCGCGTCGAAATGATCGCGGGCTCGGGACACTCGCCGATGGTCGAAGCACCGGCGAAGACGCTCGCGCTGATCCGCGGGTTCCGGGCGCCGGTTCCCGCCACGGAGCAAGGAGGGAAGAGGAGCCCCCTCACCCCCACCCTCTCCCGCCGGGAGAGGGAGTAGGGCGCGGCGTTCAGTCGCCACGCCGAACTGTTCAATACAAGCCCACAAAAATACCCTCTCCCCCCGAGGGGGAGAGGGCAAGGGTGAGGGGGTTCGGTTCCATCAGGAGTGCCGCACGATCGGCGGGCCCGCGGATGTCGGCGGAAGCCGGTCGTCGTGGATGGACACGCTCCCCCGTTGTTCCCGGGTCAGCCGCGCGACGATGACGACGACCGCCAGCACGACGATGCCGAGGAAGATCCAGTCGCTCGGCTTCCGGTCGTGCGCGGGCTCTTCGACGGGCGTCGGGGGCCAGTAGCTCGCGGACGCATCGACCGCGGGCGCGGAGGGAGGCGGAGGCTCGAGGGGCGCCGTCTCGACGACGGCCGGGGCCGCCTCCTCGGCCACGGGTGCCGCAACGGGCTCCTCTTCCCGCGCCACCGTGGGGGGCGCTTCGTCGGCGGGCGCGATGATCACCTGCTCGGCCGGTTCCGGCGTGACGGCCGGTGCGGGCTCCGGATCCTGGCTCTGGGCGCGCAGCCGGACGGAACCCGCACCCAGCGCGAGGGCGGCGATGGCGAGGACGACCCGTGTGAACTTGCGCATGACGGTTTCCTTTCTCGAATTGGCGTTGCGTTGCTTTGATCAGCGGAGCAGCCGCTGGTAGCCCTTCAGGTCTTCCGAGGTCTCGAACAGAAGCTCGCCCGTCGCGACGGAGACGACGGAGTAGCGCGGCGCCGGGCCCGGCGTGTCGTTCCACGCCTCGATGACGAGACCGAGGCGCTGGCCGTCCTTCGAGAAGCCCGAGAGAGAGCTGACGACGTGCGCGAGCTCCCGGTCGCGCAGCGGCCGGCCGGTCGACAGAAACGCGATCTCGCGGGCCTCCTCGTCGCGGTCGAGCGAGGTCATCACCGGGACCAGCCGTGCCGGCGCCGAGACCTCGATCCAAGCCACCGACCGGCCGTCGGGCGACACGCGCAGCGAGCCGGGTACAGGCAGGATCGGGATGGCCGCCTTGCGGACCTGCACGTCGCGCGTCGCGCCGGCCTGCGTCTCGACGACGACCTGCAGCGCGCCGAGCCTTCCGTCGATGCGCACGCGGCGCTGGCGGGAGCCGGCCGTCACGCTCGCCTCCTGCGGGAACGCGGGCGTCCCGTTGCCGCGCATGGCTCCCAGCACGGCGGCGCGCGACACGAGGCGCTTGCCGTCGATCCTCCCCGGCGAGATCGCCCGGACCCGCACGCCGGCGGCGTACAGCCGGTCCCGGAGCTTGCCGATCTCCTCGGTCTTGCCGAGGGCGAGGTAGAAACGGCCGAGAGAGAGCGACGCGCCCCCGGCGCGCTCGGCGGCCGACGCCAGGACGCCCGGGTCCTCCGCGGTCTCGAGCAGCTGGATCCAGGCCGCCGTCTCCTGGAGCAGCGGCTGGTACGCCGTTGCGCGCTCCGGGTACTGAGCGCGCAGGAGGCCCGCGGCGGCGCGCTCGCGGGTTCTCGCGTACTGCGCGCCCGTGTCCTTCGACAGGATCTCCGCGGCGCGCTGGAACGCCGCGCCGTCGTAGCGGGCGCGCGTGCCCGTGGGTCCCGGCTGCTCCACGATGCAGAGCTCCGACGGATATGGCGCTCCCGCGCCGACGACACCTTCCACGGTCTCGCCGAGAAGCACCTCGACGTCGGGATCCGGCGTCTTCGCCTCGCGCAGCCGCTCGGACGCGCGCAGGAGGATGCAGGCCGCGAGGCGCCGGTTGGCGTCGGTCCTGCCGAAGCTGCGGCCCACGACGACCATGTCCTGCGTCGCGGCCTCGCCCGGAACGAAGAGGACGGCCACTTCGCGCGCAATCCAGCCCCGGGAGGGGCCGGGCGCGTCGACCTCGAGATAACGCTCGCGCGCGTCGACGAGCTTGAGAAGCGTTCCCTGGGGCAGCTTGCCGAGGATCCGTCCGTGCGGCGAGGCCCTCTCGCGCAGGAGAGCCTCGCGCGGCGTGACGAAGACGTCGGAGCCCGCGGGCTCCATCGGCACCTCGCCGTGTGCCACCGCGCAGGACAGGGCGAATCCGAGCGAGATCAGGATCGCGAGCGCGAATCGGGGGACGAAGATCCGGGCGAATTCCTTCATGGCTTCCTCCTTTTGAGGTCCGGACTCAGTGGCTCTTGCTTTTCGCGGCGACGGCGGTCGAGGGCGGGGGCGCGAGCGGCGCATCGCCGTTGGCGACGCGCTTGAAGACCTCGCCGGTGAACTGCTCGCCGCCGATCGAGGGCGTGAGGATCACCTGGACGCGGTCGGAGAGGCGGTCGGCGAACGTCTTCGGGATGAGGAGGGGATTGGCCGTGACGAGCAGGGCCTCGCGCTCGAGCTTTTCGAAGTCGGCCTGGGCCGTGACGCGCGTCGCGTAGGCCTCGGCGTCCGCCATGGCCTTGCGCCGGTCCACCTCGGCGAGCGTCTGGATCTTCGAGGCCTCGGCCGCGGCATGCGCGCGCTCGACGATCGACTCGCGCTCGGCCTGGGCTTCGAGCTTCTTCTGCTGGATCTGCTTGGTCTTGAGCTCCAGGATGTGCTTCATCGCGTCGGCCTCGCCGCGCGCCTGGATGACGTGCTGGGCCGCGGAGGCTTCGGCTTCCTCGACCTGCCTGGCCTTCTGCGCCTCGGCCGTGAGGCGCGTCTCCTCGACTTCCTTCGCCTTGCGCTTCAAGGTGACCTCGAGGCGCTCGGTCGACTGGACCTCGTCCACCATTGCGATCCGCCCCTTCTCGAATTCGGGCGGCAGCACGAGATCGCCGATCAGGACCTCCTTGAGGACGACGCCGCTCTCGGCCAGGCGTTCGCGCGCGGAGACCGCGGCCAGTGCGGCGAGCTCCTCGCGCTTCTCGGAGATCAGGCGCGTCACCTCGTAGCGCGGCGCCACCGCGCGGAAGGCCGCGAAGAGGACCGGCGCCACGAGCTCGCGCGCCGGCCGCGGCGGGAGCGCCGCCCACTTGGAGAGCAGCTGCCGGCGGTCGATCGCCCAGCGCGCCTGCACGGTGATCTTCGCGATCACGCCCTCCTTCGTCGTGACGCTGAAGACGCCGTTCTCGTCGGAGAGCAGCCGGTCCGATATCCGCACCGGATGGATCTCGTAGAGCACCGGCGGTCGGAAGTGCGTCCCCGGCTCGAGCGTCTCGAGGGAGCCCGTAAACCGGTTGGCGCAGACGCCGACGTGGCCCGGCGCCACGGCCTGGAAGCTCTTCTGCGCCCCGCTCCACAGCAGCACGCCGCCCGCCAGCAACAGGAGGACGAGGAGCAGCCGGCGGGCCGCGCCCGGGGGGATGCGGACGTTTCCGGTCGGCCCGGCCAGGCGCTCCCGCAATCGCTGGAGGAACCGGGATGCCACGCTCGACCCTGAGTCTTCCGGTGGAGCATCGTCGCGGATGGGCTCGTTCATTTCGGTCTCCTTCGCCCGTCGAACACTTCATGTTTCGTGCCCGGTTTTCGGGCGGTCGTTCGTCCATAGATGCTCCAATTTGGAGTTTTGTGCTCTGAATCGAGAGAAATGGAACGCGAGGCGGACCGGGCGGCCTTATGCTTGGAACTACGATGCGCGACTCGGCGATGGCCCGGGCGGCGGCACGGTTACGCCACGACCTCGGCAAGTACGTCCGATTCTCCGCCCCGGAGACGATCGAGGCCGATACGGCGGCGCTCCGCGAGCGCCTCCGGTCCGACGTCCTCGCGACGCGGCGCACGACGTCGACCGTGCACGGGGCCGGAGACGTCTTCGAAGAGTGGCGCCGCGAGGAAGCCGGGCACTTCCCCGCCACCGGGCCCGCCGTCGAGGCGCTCGGGCGCCTCGCCCGGACGATGGACGAAATCGGCCGGCTTTCGGGTCAGATCGACTCCCTCGATCGCCCCGGCCTCGAGCGGCTGGATGCGCTGACGCTCGCGGTCGTCGGCGAGTGTCGGACGCTCGCTATCGAGGCGGACCGATGAAGCGCGCCGGGCGCGTGCTGGTGATCGACGACCAGCCGCAGGTCGCCGACCTGCTGTCGCGGATGGCGCCGGATCTCGACCTGCTCGAGGTGCGGGAAGGCGGCGCGGCCCGGCGTTTCGCGCGGTCGTGGGGCGAGGCCGCTCCGCTGCTCGAGGGTCGGCGCGCCCCGGAGGTCATCGTCCTCGACGTGCGCTTCGACCTTCCGGACGAGCAGCTGCTCCCCGATCTGCGCGCGCTCGGTGAGACGGCGGCGGCAAGGCGGCTCCGGCGCGAGCGTCGCGAGCGCCAGGGGCTCTTCATTCTCGAGCGTCTGCGCCGGCGCCGGCCGGACCTTCCCGTCCTGCTGACGACGGCCTACGAGGACATCGCGTTCGAGGAAGAAGCTCTCCGGCTCCGGGCCGACGCGTTCACGTACGCGACGCCCGAAGAGGAGTCGACCGGCGCGGGCATCGTCGCCGCGCTGCGGCGGATCCTCGCGGAGCGGGACGTGCCCCCGCGTACCGGCCGCTTCTTCTGGGGCTCGAGCCTGGCGATGCGCGAGCTGCGGCGCAGAGTCTCGGCGCTCGCGCCGACGCCCATGCCGCTGCTCGTCACCGGGCCCACGGGCACGGGCAAGAGCCTGCTGGTGCGCGACGTGATTCATCCCCTCTCCGGCCGCACCGGGGCGTTCGTGGCGTTCGACTGCGCGACCGTGCCCGAGGGGCTCCTCCAGTCCGCCCTCTTCGGCGCGCTGCGCGGCGCGTTCACGGGCGCGATCAGCGACCGCTCCGGCGTCTTCGAGGCGGCTGCCGACGGCACGCTCTTTCTCGACGAGGTCGAGAACCTCACGCCGGACGCCCAGAAAATGCTGCTGACGGCTTTGAACGACGGGAAGATCCGCCGGGTCGGCAGCGCGACCGAGGCGCCGCACACGGCGCGCGTCGTCGCCGCCTCGAACGCGGAGCTGTCCCGGCCGGCCGGCGACGCGCGCTTGCGCGCCGACCTCCTCATGCGTCTCAATCCGTCGCTCGCGCTCGAGATCCCGCCGCTGGCCGACCGGCGCGAGGACCTGGCGGAGCTCGCGCGCGCGACGGCGGCCGGCTTCTTCGGCGACGCCCGCCACCGCCGGGCGATCGCCTCGCTCGTGCGGGCGGCCGGCGGGCCGGAGCCGGAGGGCGCGTTCGCGCTGGCGCTGTCCGAGGAAGCCGCGCGACAGTCCGCATCCGCCGTCGTCCTCGTCCTGCCGCGCAAGGCGTGGGCAGCCATGGAACGCCATCCCTGGCCCGGAAACGTCCGGCAATTCGAGATGGTCGTCGCCGACTCGCTGGCCGCCGCCGTCTACGCCGGCGCCGGCGCCTCGATCGACCGCTCCGGCCGGGCGCTCATCCCGCTGGACGCGCGCCTGCTCTTCGATCTGCTGGCCGGAGCGCGGACCGGCGAAAGGGCGGGAGGCCAGATCCTGCTCGACCGGCCGCGTTCGCCGAGCGTGGCCCAATTCCGCCGCGACCTGGAAAGAGCCGCGATGCGCGCCTTGTTTCAGGAGACGGGAGGCGACTTCGAGCGAATGGCGGAACGGATGACGGGGTCCCGTCGCGAGGCGCGGGCCGTGCGGCTGCGCTTCAACAAGCTCGGCCTCTCGGCGCGCGGCGAACGGTGATTCTCGCCGCGATCCTCTCGACGTGGCTGGCCGCGGCCGCCCGGGACGAGGCGCCCGTCGTCGGCGACTGCTCCGCCGACGCCGCGACGCTGGTGGCAGAGGCGCAAACGCTGCTGGCGGCCTCGGGCGCCGACCCCTCCGCCGACGCGCTGGCCCGCGCGCGGCGCTTGATTCGCTCCGCCCGGCGCCTCGACGCGTCGCCAGAGCTCGCGCTCTACGCGGCGGATCTCGCGTTCGCCGCCGGAGATGCCGAGGAAGGCGGGGATCTGCTCGGGGCGGCCGCCGACGTGGCGCCGTCGCGCCTCGGCCCTGCGGAGCTGCTGTTGCTCGGCCGCCGCGCCGAACAGCGGCGCCGCTGGAAGGAAGCGGTCACTCGCTACCGGGAGCTCGGGGAGAGCCTCGGCGCGCGCGGCGAGTCGGCCGGCTGGATCGGGCCGCGCCTGCGCGAGCTGGAGCTCGAGGAAGAGGCCGAGGCGATCGCGCTGCCTTCTGCCGGGCCGTCCGTCGAAGCGCGCCTGGCCCTGGCCGACGGCAAACGCGCGCTCGCGGCCGGTCGCCTGCGGCAGGCGCGGGAGTTCCTGCGCACGGCCCTGCAGCTCGAGCCGTCGTACGTCGAGGCGCTGCTCGCCCTCGCCGCGCTCGAGTCGCGCGCCGGCCGCTCGAGGCCGGCGCTCAAGGCCTGTCGCGATGCGCTCGCCGTCGAGCCCGACCGCGCCGAGACGCTGACTCTGCTCGCCAATCTCCTCTGGGCGGAGCCGGACCGCGCCGCCAAGGAAGAATCGCTCGCGCTGCTCGATCGCGTCGTCGTCCTGCGGCCGGACCTGCGCGCGCCGCTGCGTCTATCGGCCGCGCGCTGGGCGGAGTACGGAGACGCGCCGAAGGCCCGGGAGCGGCTCGACCGCTACCTTGCCAGGGCCACCGCGAAGGAACGCGAGGAGGCGCAGCCCCTGCGCGAGGCGCTCGCCCGCCGGATCCACCGCGCGCCCGAGCTCTCGCCGACGGCGGCCCCGGCTCCCGCCGAGGAACCCGCTTCGGGCGCGGTCGATCGGTGGCGCAAGGCGCAGGTCTACGCGTCGCGCGGCGACGCGGACTCACTGACTGCGGCGCTCGCGCTGCTCGCCGAGGCGGAACGGCTCGACCCGACATTCGCGCAGGCGCCCGAGCTCGCCGCGGCGATCCACCAGCGGCGCGCGGAGTGGAAAGAAGCCGAGGACGCGCTCCATCGCGCGATCCACGCCGACGCGACGCGAGCGTCGAGCCACGAAAGCCTCGCGCGTATTCTCGAGCGCGACGCCGGCCGGGCCGACGAGGCGGCGCGGGAGTGGAGTCGCGCCCTCGAGGCGGGCTCGACCGAGGCCCTGTTTCCCCTGGCGCAATCCGCCGAGCGCGCGGGCCGGTTCACGGAGGCCCTGCGGCTCTACCGCCGTTACCGCGAGGAGGCTCCCGCGGGGCTGAATGCGGTCGAGGCGGATGCCGCGGTGAAGCGGCTCGACCGGCAGCGCTCGGCCTGGATCCTCCTCGCGGCATCGCTCTCCGGTCTTCTCGCCCTCGTCGCCGCCGTCCTGCTCTACCGCGCCAAGACCGGCGCGACTTTCGAGCAGTGGCTTCTGCGCTTTCCTTCCCGGACGCCCGAGGCGCGCCGCATCGTCGGCCGCCTCCGGCACGAAGCGCTCAAGCACGGCGGCATGCTGCTGTCCGACGGCGCCGATCGGATCGAGAAGGACGACGCGGCGGCCCGGCGAATGGCCGTGCAGCTGCTGGTCGCGCGGCTTTACGGCGAGGGGGGCTCGCCCGGACTCCTCGCCGAGGCACGGGCCTCGATCTCCGCGCTGCGCGTGCTCGCACGCGCGGATGGCGTGCGCCTCAACCTCGCGCACCGCGATCCGGTCTTTCCGTTTCTCGTGCGCGGGATCCGCGCGCTGTGTCGGGCGCGCAGGAGCCTGAGGGGCGTCGCCGGCTCCGATTCCCCTCGGCCGCGCGACGCCCGGCGCGCGGCGCGGCAACTACGCAACGCGGCGGGGTGGTTCCAGCTCGCCTCGGGCTCCGAGATCGAGCGCTCGGTCGACCGCGCGTCGGCGCTTCCGGTTCGCCTCGACGCCCTGCAGGCGCTACTTTCGCGCATGGCGGTCGAGGCCGACCGAAACGCGCCCGAGCTGGCGACGGCCGGCGAGAATCTCCCGCCCGTCCGCATCTCGCCGTCCGACTGGGAGACGCTGTGGCGAAATCTGTTCGCGAACGCGCTTTCGGCCGGCCGGCTCGCGCTCTGCGCCGCCGAGCGCCGCGATCGGGTCACCGGCGAGGCGTACCTGCGGCTCGTGCTCGCCGACGATCTGCCCGGCCGGTTGACGACCGACGGGATCCGGGCACGGCCACCGGATCGGGGCCTCGGGATCGTCGTCGACATTCTGCGCCGCAACGAGGGCGTGATCGACGTCGTGCCCGCGCCGTCGCCGGGATTCACGAAGGGGATCGCCGTCGAGCTGCCGATCGTCGAGCTCCCGTCATGACGCGGCGCGTGGTGCTCGTCGTCGAGGACGGGACCGAGTACGTGGATGCGTTCCGACGGTTCGCGGGAGAGAACGCGGACATCGAGCTTCTTCACTCGACCGATGCTGCGGCAGCCCGCGCGCTGCTCGCCGTCCGAGAAGTCGACGCGATCTTTCTCGACGTCGTGTTCGATCGGACCCCGCCCGAGAAGCTCGTCGGCGACCGCGCCCGCGGCCTCGAGCACCTGCAGCGCAACCAGGGGTTCTACGTGCTCGCCGAGCTCGCGCCGCTCCTGCCTCCGCAGTGCCCGGTCCTGCTCGCCCACGACTTCTCCAACCAGGCCGCGCGCCTGGCGGCGTTGAGGGAGGGCGTGCCGGGCCTGGAGGGCGTGGCATCGAGCGCGGTCTCGAAAATCCTGGAACGCCTGCTCGGCGCCCCGCCTCCGTCGCCTTCTTAGAGGCGGTTCACTCGCACACCATGGCGACGATCGCATCGTGGATCTTCGGCGCACCCTCGCCGCCGACATCGACGCGCAGGTCGAAGAGCTGGCCGGCGGTGAGTGCAACGGATCCCGCCGCCGCGCAGGTCTGACCCTCTGTCGGGATCGTGCACGCGAGATCGCGATCCGTGAGATCCGAGCCCCAGCCGTTGGCGGTCACGATCATCGTCGTTCCCGCGCGCAGCGTGAAGACCTCGTCGCCGGCCACGGGCGAGTCGACGAAGACCGAGATCAAGGTCATCGTGCAGGCCGTCGGGATCCGGGCGATGGCATTCCCGAGCTCCGTTGCGCCGGACCACGTGGTGAGCGGGCTCAGATAGAGCGCGCCGCTCTCGTAGCCGAGCTCGTGGAACGACTGGTAGCCTCCGCGGCCCGCGGGCCCGCGCGGACCAATGTCGCCCGTCGCGCCCTGGAGTCCCTGCGGTCCGGGAAGTCCCGCGGCGCCCGCCGCTCCGGCCTCGCCTTCCATCGCGAGCAGGGCCCAGGGGACGACTGCCGATTTGGGCTGAAGCGGAGTCGGGGCGGGCGGAATGTTGCCGCCGTTGCCGTCGATCAGCGAGATGTAGCTCGAGCCATTGAAGCGGACCGCGTCACCCGTCATGTAGATCACGGCCGCGTCCCAGGCGCCACGGAATCGGACCGGTGGGCCCTGCTGCCCCTGCGGACCGGCGGGCCCTGCGGCGCCCGGCACCCCGACGACCCCCTGAGGACCCCGAGGCCCCGCAGGCCCGGCCGGCCCCGGCAGGGACGAGGCACTCAAAGTCAGCAAACCGTCGGACTGCTTGAGGGTTACGTTCTCGCCTGCGGCGAGGGCGAGATCGCCCGACATGCCGTTGAGCGACGTGACCAGGGGACCGCCATAGTAGCCATTGATGTCGATGATGAGGTCCGTCTGGCTTCCCGCCGCTTCGACGGTGATCGCCCCGGCATCGCCGATGCCGACGGCGGCGCTGTTGGCGATGATCTGTCCCGCGACGTAGTTGAGCGTGGACGTGCCCGGCCGCGCGGCTCCGGCCGCGTAGACGAGGAGGTAGCCGATCCCCTGCGTCCGCACGACCGTGAAGTTGAAGGAAATCGCGGCCGCGTTGGGAGGGATTCCACAGTTGCCGGCAGCCGGAAAGTTGCGCGCCACGCCCGGAGACATCGACGGCGCACCGAACGCCCCCACGAAACCGTTGCCGCGCGTGTCGGCGAGCCGGCACGGCGACAGGGGTACGAACGGCACCGGGTGCGAGAACCCGGGGGAGGCCTCCCGCTTCGACTGTGCGCGCGACGAAGAGCCGGGGGTCCACGTGGGCGGCGCCGACCAGTTATGGATCGGGATCTCCGAACGCTCGGCGCGGGCGAGGCTGGCGCAGGCCGCGAGCACGAGGACGGAGACGAGGCACCGATGCGTCGCAGGTCTCATGTCGAACTCCTTCGTCGAGGCTCGATCCGATCGAGCCGCTGCCCCCTCTCAAGGGCAACGCCCGTGCCACGGCCGGCGCGAACCGCAAACGCCTGACAACACGATCATTAGTGCAGCGGCTGGCGGGCTTCGGAAGAGGCTCGACGCGGGGATTTCGAACGGCACCGTATGAATTCTCGGACAAGAGCGCCCGGGGAGGGCCCTGCCCCTGTGGTACCGTGGCGGAGTTCTCGGCTCGCTCGCCTCTGCCAGACCCGTTCTGACAATCCCGAACGACAAATCACGAGAATGCGCCATGCCGCGCCGGCGGTGTGTCGCCCATTGAACTTTTTTTTCGCCCGGCGCAAAGGATGGTTTCCGATGAAGCTCTATGTAGGCAATCTCCCGTACAACATCTCCGACGACCAGCTCCAGGACATGTTCGCCAAGTTCGGCACGCCGGATTCGGCCCGCGTGATCACGGACCGCGACACCGGCCAGTCCAAGGGCTTCGGTTTCGTCGAGTTCAGCAATGACGAGCAGGCCAAGCAGGCGCTCTCGCTGAACGGCACCGAGTTCGGCGGCCGTTCGCTCACCGTCAATGAAGCTCGCCCGAAGACCGAGGGTGGCGGCGGCGGCGGCGCGCGTCGCTCGTTCTCGGGACGGTAAGTCCCGGGGTCATTTCTCGTCCGATAACGGGGCGGGCTTCTCCAGATGGGGAAGCCCGCTTTTTTTCTTGCCCGGTAGTCTCCCGGCGCGACGATCGGTCCACGCGATCGCGCAAGGGCCGATCGCCGTTGCGAAGACCCCGAATCCCGGAGCCGTGACGGCCGGTTCAGTGCGGGTTGGCGGGACCGGGGCCGGCCCCGGCCTGGTCGGGCCGCGGCGGAGTGTCGTAGGCCTCGACGAGATCGTCGGGAATGTGCGAAAGGTCCGTGCCGCGCAGGTAGTCGCCGAGCGTCGTTCCCGTGCACCGGGAGTCCACGTTCGGCGCGCCGCGGCGCATGGCCACGTCGTCGAGGTTCACGAGGCGAAAGTCGATCGAGAAGCGCGTCCTGCCCGACGTGTTCGGAACGGTCGAATGCAGCTGTGCCCCCGAGAACATGATGAGGCCCCCCGGCGGCGGCACGAGGCGGATCTGGGGATCGAGCTCGAGCGGCTCCTCGGCGTGGGGTTGCGGCCGCGTGTCGGAGTAGACGTGCCTGGCCGCTTCCACCCGGCCGCGCGCGTTCCACTCCGCATAGTTGTAGATCCGCGAGCTGTTGGCCACGCCCTGCGACCAGTAGCGCGGATGAAACGCCATGCCGTTCGAGGGCTCGATCTCGTAGACGGGAAACCACCAGTTGAGCTGGCACTGCGGCGCGGAGTACCAGGTGTCGCGGTGCGGATGGAAGGCGTACGCGATGCCCGACGTCAGGTAGGCGTCGGAGGTCGAGGTGCGCAGCCGCGGCACGTCGAAGTACGTCTTCGCCAGGTCGCAGCCGAAGTCCGCCAGGATCGCGCGCAGCAGCGTCTTGCACTCGGGATGATTGATGAAGGCGGGCTTCAACTTCGCGAGGATCGCGACGTACTCCTCCACCGGGAGGTGGAACTGTGCCTTGATCGGATCGAGGCCGCCGAACGCTTCCATCACCATCGCGCGCGCGAAGTCGCGCAGGGCGTTGACCGACGGGCGCGGCGAGAAGACGAGCAGCTGGCCGTCGTAGAGGCGCTCACGGCGCTCGGCATCCGTGAAGGGCGGGTCGAAGAAGACGGAGTCCATGTCAACCCGCGACATGCGCCGCGGCGCCCGCATTCCACCGCAGCGACGCGTCCAGCCGGCCCGAGGCCAGCATCGAGCGGATGCTGTCGATCCTCCGGTAGCGCGGCCCCTCGAACTCCTCGAGCTTGAGGTTGCTCTTGCGGTAGCCGTCGTAGAGCTGGCGCGCGCCTTCCCGCACGGTCCAGCGCGGGCGAAAGGCCGGAAGGCGTTCGGCGATCTTCGCGAAGTTGACGCGGTAGGAGCGCGTGTCGGGGCCCGCGCCCTCGGCGAAGTCGATCCGGCACTCGGGCACGGTCTGCCGCACGATCTCGGCGATCTGCCGGATCTGGAAGTTCTCGTCGGTCCGGCCCACGTTGAAGACCTCGTTGTGCACCGCCTCGCGCGGCGCCTCGAGCGCGGCCAGGAACGCGGCGGAGATGTCCTCGATGTGCACGAGCGGCCGCCACGGAGTCCCGTCGCTCTTCAGATGGATGCGGCCCGTGGTCACGGCCCAGGCCACGAGGTTGTTCAGGACGACGTCGAAGCGATGCCGCGGCGAAAGACCGTAGGCCGTCGTCGGCCGCAGGAACGTCGGGCTGAACCGATCGCCGGCCAGGGCCGCGATGTCCTGCTCGGCCCGCACCTTGGACACTCCGTACGGCGTCACGGGATTGAGCTCCGAGCGCTCGTCGACCATCGCGTCGCCCGCGGCGCCGTAGTTGCTGCACGACGAGGAGAGCAGGAAGCGCGTGGCGCCCGCCTCCTTCGCCACGCGGGCCAGGTGCACAGAGCCCAGGTGGTTGATGTCGTACGTGAGGTTCGGATTGAGATCCCCCAGCGGGTCGTTCGAAAGCGCCGCCAGATGAACGACCGCATCGAAACCGGCGAGTTCCCGCGCCGAGATGTCCCGAACGTCGCGGCGCAGCGTCGCGATCTCGGGCAAGGGCCCGACGAACGTGCAGGCCTCGTAATAGTCGGTGTCGAGGCCGACCACGTCGTGGCCGGCCGCGGCGAGGACCGGCCCCATCACCGTTCCGATGTAGCCGCGGTGGCCGGTCAGGAGTATTCGCATGTCGTTGGAGCTTCGTGTTTACCGGAAACCGGCGGGGCCGTCAAGGAAACGGGCCTTCCCTCAGTCTTCGTGCTCTCCCGCCTGGAGATTCAGCGTTGGGTTCCTGATGGGATCCTTGATCGCGTCGAGTCCGAACCCGAGCCGGCTACTTGCCGGGGACGCCGGCCGGCACCGACGGGACCATGCCGCGCAGGGCGGCCACGTACCAGCGGTCGCCCTTCTTGACGGCGACGATGGTCGACAGCCCGGTGCGCGCGGGAAGGAGCTTGCCAGCGGCGTCCCGCATCCCGTTGATCTCGAACGCGCCGTCGGCGATCGCCACGTCGCGGCGCACGAAGTTGACGCTCGTGAACGTGTGCGCGATCTTCGTGCCTTTGTAGATCGTCGCCCACTGCTCGGCGAAGGCCTTCTGCACTTCCGCCCGTCCGTGCGCGGTGCGGCCCGTCGAACTGATGTAGTCGCCGTCGGTCAGCCAGAGGTCGGCCAGCATCTTAGCGTCCGCCTTGTTCCAGGCATCCTGGATCTGGGCGCCGATCGACCGAACGTCCTTGTCGTCCGCCGATTTGACGGGGAGCCCCTGCGCGGTGGCGGGCACGGTGGCCAGGAACACGATCAGGGCGGGATACAGACGACGCTGCAGGAAGGTCCTCATGGCTCACCTCCTTGGTCAAGAGGGCCGGGTCGCTTCACCCTATCGTCTGCTTGTACGCCCGTCGCGGGCGGGGGTCAAGCGAGGTCGGCGGTGGCTCGCGCCCGGCAGGTCGCGCGTCGCGCGGAACCTCCGGCTGGCGGATAATCGCGTCGATCTGCCCGTAGCTCAGTTCGGATAGAGCAACGGCCTTCTAAGCCGTAGGTCCCCGGTTCGAATCCGGGCGGGCAGGCCAACTCTCGGGTTGCGCGACAGGGCCCCTCGCCGCCCTCCGGGCAATCACAACCCCCACCGTTTCAGGGGCCTGAACTGCGAGCCGGCGGCGGCATGTCCGCCTCCTGGTCCCGTCGCCCCCGTGGCGGCGGGACCTTTTTCTTGCCCGGCGCGGGACGCGCCTACGGGGTTGGCCTCGCGTCGAGGACCTCGCGAATCTTTCTCGCGAGCTGCTCGGGGCGGAACGGCTTCTGCAACAGCGCGAGATCCATCGAGGCGACGCCCGATCGCAGCGTTTCATCCGGCGTGTAGCCGGTCATCAGCAGGACCTTCAAGCCGGGGCGCGCCTCGCGCAGTTTGAGAGACAACGTCCGGCCATCCATGTGCGGCATGACGACGTCGGTGAGCACGAGCGCCACGGAGGCGGCGTCGCGCATGCGGTCGATCGCTTCGCGAGGGTCCGAAACGGGGACGACGCGGTAGCCGAGGTCCTCGAGCAGCCGACCGACGATGCTGCGCACGTCGTCCTGATCCTCCACGAGGAGGATCGTTTCCGAGCCGCGCGGCATTCCTGCTTCGGTCATGACGATCGACGCTTCGTCCGGCGCATCGGCCACGCGCGGCAGGTAAATGCGAAACGTCGTTCCCCTTCCCACGGCGGTGTCGACATAGATGCCGCCGCCGCTCTGCTTGACGATGCCATAGACGGTCGCCAGGCCGAGCCCCGTTCCCTTGCCCTTTTCCTTGGTCGTGAAGAACGGCTCGAAGATGTGCGGGACGGCTTCCGGAGGTATTCCGTGGCCGGTGTCGCTCACGGACAGCAGGACGTACTCGCCCGGTGAGAGGCCTGGCAATTCGCGCACCGCTGGCTTGGCGACTGTGACGTTCGAGGATTCGATCGAGAGCTGGCCCCCGTCCGGCATGGCATCCCGTGCATTGACGGCGAGGTTGAGCAGGACCTGCTCGATCTGGCCCGGGTCGGCGACGACCGTGCCGTCGTCTTCGGACGCCGAGACGGAGAGCAGCACGTCCTCGCCGATCAGCCGGCGGATCATCTTCTCGACCTCCGCGACGACCGTGGTCAAGCGCAGCGGCCTCGGCTGCAGAACCTGGCGCCGGCCGAACGCGAGCAGCTGCTGTGTGAGCGCCGCCGCTCGCTGGGATGCGGCCGCGATCTCGGCCAGGGCCTTGCCCGGTCTCGAATCCTTCTCCGCGTCGCGCAGCAGCAGCGACGTGTAGCCGGAGATGACCGTCAACAGGTTGTTGAAGTCGTGCGCCACCCCGCCCGCGAGCCGCCCGATCGCTTCCATCTTCTGGGACTGCTCGAACTGCGCCTCGAGCGACTTGCGGGCGGTGATGTCCTCCTTCACCGCCAGGTAGTGCGTGATCCGGCCGCGCTCGTCCAGGATCGGGGAGATCGAGGCGTCCTCCCAGAAGAGCTCGCCGTTCTTCTTGCTGTTTCGGATCTCGCCGCGCCATTCGCGGCCGGAGGTGATCGTCTCCCAGAGCGTGCGGTAGACCTCCGGCGCCATTTCCCCCGATTTCAGGATGCGCGGGTTCTTCCCCAGGACCTCGTCGCGCGTGTACCCGGTCAGCTGAGTGAATTTGGGATTGACGTACTCGATGCTCCCCTTGATGTCCGTGATCACGATCGAGACCGGGCTCTGCTCGACGGCGCGCGATAGCTTTCTGAGCTCGGCCTCGCCGGCGCGCCGCTCGGAGATGTCCTCCGCGATGCACAGCATGGCGGCGGTGCGGTTCGGCTCCATGATCGGCGCCGCCGAGAGACTGATGTCGACGAGCGAACCGTCCTTGCGATGTCGCCCGATCAGTTCCATGCCGGCGAGCTCTTCGCCGCGGAGCACGCGGTCCTTCACCACTTCGAGCTCCGCGCGGCTCTCCGGCGACGCCGTGGGCAGAACTTTTCCGCGAACCTCCTCCGCGGTCCATCCGAGCAGGCGCTCGGCCGCCGGGTTCCAGGTTCCCACCGTTCCGTCCTGGTCCACGGTGAAGATGGCCAGGGGCGAAGCCTCGACGAGAGCCCCGAGCGTGGCCGTCGTGCGCCGCAGCTCGTCGAGCGCGCCTTGCTGTTCCGTGATGTCGCGCGCAAGCCCCTCGACACCGACGACCGCCCCGTCCTTGTCGAAGAAGGGCCGACGGCGGAACTCGACAAGGATGGCCGCGCCATCACGGCGCCGGAGAGGCAGGACTTCCGGAACGTCCCAGTCGGCCAGACGAACGAGACGGGCGAAATCGTCGGCCTCCATCATGCTGTCCGCGAGGTGCGCATCGGAGTAGAACTCCGCGGGCCCGTAGCCAGTCAATTTCAGGACCGCGGGACTGAAATATTCGTATGCGAGCGTCGGGACCAGACGAACGCGATAGACGACGTCCGGCATGTTCTCGGTCAGCCGGCGGAACCGCTCCTCGCTGTCCGCCAGATTCCGACGGTCCGCCATGGCCTGGATGGCGAACCCGAGATCGTTTGCAACCTCCTCGACCACGCCGACCATCTCCGGGTCGAAGTAGCCGGCTCTCTCCGAACAGAGACCGAGGACGCCGGCGATGCTCCCATCCACGCGAATCGGGGTGATGGCGATCGCGCCATAGCCGCGCGACGTCGAGACCAGGCGCAGCGAAACATCCGGGTGGGAGGCCATGTCGCCCACGACGATCGTCCGATCCTCGCCGAGGGCAGCGGTGATGGGCCCACGGCCCCGAGGCGTGAGGTCCGCGAGGAATACTTCTTCCTCCAGGTAGCCGTTCACCACGCCCGAGGAAGCGATGGGGATCACGAGCGCGGTCTCCCGGTTCTTGAGCCCCGCCCACGCCATTCGGAAGCCGCCGACCGTCACGGCGATCCGGCACGAGTCCTGAAGCAGCGTGTCGGGGTCGTGCTCGCGCGGCATGAGCTCGTGGATGGCGTGCGACATCTTGAGAGTCCCGACGAGCCCCTGGATTCGCTGCTCGGCGGCCCGCCGTTCGCTCATGTCGCGAACAATCGCCACCCGGCCGCCCTTCAACTCCTGATCGAACCGGCTCACGCTCAACTCCACGGGCACCCTCGTCCCATCGCGCCGCAGGTAGGTCGTGGGAATGACCGCGCGCTCCCTGGCCTCGGGTTCCGCGACCTGCGCGGCAGCCGCGAGCCGATCCTCGGGGGCCTGCAGGTCGTCGATGATGTGCAGTCCGGTCAGCTCGCCGCGGCCGTAGCCGTAGAACTCCTCGGCCCGTCGGTTCGCCTCGCGGACGCGAAGATCCGGGCCCAGGAAGAGGATCGGGTCGGGCGCATGGTCGAGGAGGATCGCGAGGCGGGCCTGGTTGGCGGCGAGCCGGGTCTCGTAGGCGGCCCGCCGCGCCAGCCAGAGTCCGTACGCGACGCCCGCGATCCCTATGACCAGCGCGGCTAGAATGTTGAGCTGGTCGCGCACCGAACGGCGATACGCAGCAAACGCCTCCTCGCGATCGACCTTGACGACGAGGCCCCACGGAGTGCCGCGAACGCCGCGGGTGACGGCGAGCACGCGCACCCCCCGGTAGTCGATGAATTCTCCGAACTCGCTGCGTCCCTCGATCGCCGCCTCCGCGGCGCCAAGTGCGGCGCGTGGAAGGCGGAGGGTCAGAGGCCCGTCCGCACGATGCCGCAATGGACCCAGAAAGAGAACGTCGCCGCCGTCGGCTCGGACCAGCACGGTCTCCATGGTCATCGAAAGGGAGGGCTCGGAGCGGAGCAGGGGGTAGAGGAACTTCTCGGGGTCGGAGCGGAAGACGACGGAGCCCAGGATGCGGGGCCGGGGCCCGTCCGCAAGGATCGGGGCGGCGTAGTACGCCGAGACCTTGCCGTCGAGCGATCGATGGAGCTCCACCACCGGTTTCCCCGCTTCGAGCCGCCGGACGAGATCGCGCAGAAGCGCCGGGTCCGGCGCGACTGTCTCCCGAATCGACAACAGGACTTTACCGTCAGGATCGAAGGCCCATCCCCCATCGAATCCTTCGGCGCGCGCGACACTCTCGAGAATCGCAGAAACATGTCCCCGTTGCGCCGCGGCCCCTTCGGCCGCCGGGCTCGTGGCGAGCGCGACGACCGTCGGGAAGGAAGTCGCCGCCTGCGCTTCGGCGAGGGAGGCGGCCAGCCAGCGGACGATTGCCGCTCTTCGATCGTCCGCCATCGCCGACAGCCGGCCCCGCCACTGCTCGATCGATGCGGCGCGCTCGCGGGGCAGGACCTCGACAAAGAAAAAGGCAAGGGCGGCGATCGGCACGGCACAAAGCGCAGCCAGGGCCGCCCGCGGCAGTCGCGGTGAAATGCGCTGGCCTTCCGAGTCATGCATGGCGGTATCGGTTCGGACGGTGGACTTGCCCAGCGCCTGAACACAAACAGCGTAGACCCCGGCAGCGGCCATCCGCCTGATGTGATTGCATCAGGATGCGACCGGCCGGCGGCGAATTCGGCTACGGGCCGCCCCGGGAGCCGGGCCGTCAGACCTTCTTGACGTAGATCTCGCCGGCGATGGCGGGATCGACCGCGAGGGTCGTCTCGCCCAGGACGAGGACGAACGCCGGGGTCTTCTGCTGCACGCGCACGCGCGCACCCGGGACGATGCCGAGGTTGGTCAGGCGGGCGAGCCGCTCGCGCTCGCGCGGCACGATGTAGACGATCCGGCCTTCGGCCCCCGCCGGCAGGCGGTCGAGCGGCTGGACGAGCGGCTCGATCGTCTGCGAGAGCTCGCGGCAGCAGGGGCCGGCCGGAATCGGCTTTCCGTGCGGGCAGGCGCGCGGATGCCCGAGAAATGAGCAGATCGCGTCGGCCAGTCCGGCGCCGAGCACGTGCTCCATGACGCAGGCCGTCCGGTCCACGGCGCTCTCGTCGCGCACCTCGAGCACCGTCGTGAAGAGAACCTCCGCCAGCCGATGACGGCGCACCTGGCGCCTGGCGAGCTCGCGCCCCTCGGGCGTCAGGGCAAAGCGCCCGGCGGCCACGCGCACGAGGCCCCGCTGTCCGAGCTCCGCGAGCACGGCGTCGAGCACCGTGACCGAGCTCGCCGCGCGCAGATCTTCGACGCGGTCGAGCCCGCGCTCGCCGAGCAGCCACAGCTCCTCGGCGACCTCCTCGATGTCCTGGTCGGCGAGATCCGGGTGCAGAGTCATGACTTCCTCCGCGCGCGCCGGAACAGCCGGCGCAACGCTTCCACGATGCGCGACGACCGCGGAAATTGAAAGCCGCAATTCGGGCACCGCACGAGCTCGCACCCGGTCTGCATCGGACACGTCCCGCACACCAGGCCGCCGTGCGTGAAACGGTTGCCGCAGAGACCGCAGGTGAAGTCGCTCGCCTCCGACGGGTGGGCCGGCAGGGCGGTGAAGGGCACGTCTTCGGGCTTCATCCCAGCGGCAGGGGGACGGCCCGCAGAAAAGCGTTCAGGGCCGCGCCCACGAGGATCGCGAAGGGAAAGACGAACGCGGCGATGGCCATGGCCGTCTTCCAGCCGCGCTCCTTGACGATCATGAAGAAGTTGGCGATGCACGGGATGAAGAGCGTGATCGTGACCATCGCCACGAGCGACTGCACGGCGTCGATGCGTCCGTGCCGCGCCATGTCGAAGAGTCCCGCCGCGCCGAAATCGCGCCGCAGAAACCCGACCACGAAGGCGGGCGCCGTTTCCGACGGAAGGCCGAGAAACCCCGTCAGCAGCGGCCTCGCCGCGCGCTCGACGAGTCCGAGCAGCCGAAGCCGGTCGGCGACGAACAGCATCGCGGTGCCGAGCACGAACAGCGGCACGGCCTCGTGCAGGTACCACTCGATGCGCGCGAGCGTCTTGACCAGCAGGTTGCCGGGCCGCGGCAGGCGCAGGGGCGGCAGCTCGAGGACGAAGTCGCCGGTGCGGCCCGGCAGGATCCGCGATGCGAGCTTTCCGACGACGAGGATGACGGCGAGCACGACGAAAGCCCAGATCGCGAGGGCGAGCGCCGAAAGGCCGCCCAGCATCGCGAGGATCACGGTCAGCTGGGCCGAGCACGGAACGCCGAGGGCGAGCAGAAGGATCACGATCAGCCGCTCCTTCGGCGTCTCGAGGATCCGCGTCGTGAGGGTGGCCATCGTGTCGCAGCCGAGGCCCAGCATCATCGGCAGGACCGCCTTGCCGTTCAGGCCCATGGATTTGAAGACCCGGTTGACCATCACGGCCAGGCGCGGCAGGTAGCCCGAGTCCTCCAGGATGCCGAAGGCGATGAAGAAGGTGCCGACGATCGGCAGGACCAGCGCGAGCGAGTACGCGAGGGCCATGGTGACGAACCCGTACGGCCCGACGAAGAAGTCGCGCACGATCGGCCAGGGGATGACGGCATCGGCCAGGCGCGTGGCCGCCGGGCTCAGGATCTTTCCGAAGAGCCCGTTTTCGAGCAGGTCGACGAGCGTCCTCGCGCCGAAGACGCCGACGAACAGGTACGAGAGGTAGAGCGCCGCGAGCAGCACCGGCACCCCCCACACGGGATGGGTCGTCGCGCGGTCGAGCCGGGCGACCAGCGCGCGCGTCGGCGCGGCGGACGCCTCGCGGCGCGTGACGGCTTCGCGGACGATCTGCCCCGCCTCGCGCAGGCGCGCCTCCTGGATCACGGTGTCGAGGTCCTCGCGGTAAACCCGGCCCAGGCGCACGCGGATCGCCTCGAGGCTCGCCAGCGCGTCGTCGGCCATGTGCGCCCGCAGCCAGGGCGTCAGCGTCTGGTCGCCCGCGAGCGCCGCGAGCGCCAGCGCTCTCGGCGAAAAGAACCCGGCCGGCATCCGGGGGGTCGCCGCATCGAGGGCCCGCTCGACGACGTCCGGATACGAGACGCGCGCCGCCGACGCGCGGGCCTTCTCGAGGGCCGTGGTCAGCCGCGCGATCCCCTCGCGCCGCACCGCCACGGTCTCGACGACGTCCACGCCCAGTCGCCCGGCAAGGCTCCCGACGTCGATCGCGATCCCGCGCGCGCGCGCCTCGTCGATCATGTTGACGCAGAAGACGAACGGCAGGCCGGTCTCGGCGAGCTCGAGGGCGAGGGCCACGCCGCGTTCGAGGTTCTTCGCGTCGGCGACGAGCACGACGGTCGCATCACCGCCGGCCAGCAGCATGTCGCGAGTCACGCGCTCGTCCTCGGAGTAGGGAATGAGCGATGCGGCTCCGGGCGTATCGCGCACCGCCACCCGCCGGCCGGCGACGACGATCGATCCCTCCGAGACCTCCACGGTCGTCCCCGGGTAGTTCGAGACCGTGACGTACGTACCCGTCAGCGCGCCGAAGAGAACGCTCTTGCCGACGTTCGGATTACCGACGAGGACGACTCCCGCCGGTCCGCGCGAGGCCGTCATGCCGCGATGATACGCGGGCCCGGTCGTGACGACGTCTAGGGGCGGTTTTTCAACGCCTTCCACCGGCCGAGCTGCGCGTCGAGAGCGTCGGTCGCTTCCTTCAGCGCGTCCGCCTGGACCGCCGTCGGCGGCGCATCGGCCGCCTCGACCTGGTTCAGGATCGCGCCGAGGGTCCGGTTCGTCTTCGAGAGATCCGCCTCGAGTGCCGCGAGTCGCGCATCGGGCTCGGACCTCGGCGCGGCCTTGCCCTGCTTGCGGCGCGCGGCCACGGACGCCGAGGCGTCGAAGGACGCGGCCATCGCGGCGACGACCTTCTCCTGGAAGGCGAGCTTCGCGGTGAGGACTTCGACCGGTACGGACGTGCGCGGATCCGGCGTCACGACGAGGGGCTGCTCGTAACGCCGGCCGCCGGCCGTCAGGCGCACCGTGTACCGGCCCGGCACGACGAGCGGGCCGCGCGGCTCGATCGGCGTGTTCTCGCCGTCCACCGCCGCGATCATGTACTCGTAGGCGGCGGACTTCGGCGGCGGAAAGCGCAGGTCCCACACGAAGCGGTGGTGTCCCGCGGCGGTGGATGGCGGCGCGGGTGGATGGATCCAGCGGCCCGTGAAGTACTGGCGCGGCTCGGGCTCGAGCTTCGTATCCGCGCTCGAGAAGGAGCGCACCGTCGCGCCCTGCGCATCGAGGATCTCGAGCGTCACCGGGCCCGCCACGGCGGCCTCGAGCACGTAGTCGAGCACGGCGCCCGCCGGCGGATTGCGCGCGATCGGCGTCTCGGGCGGCAGCGGCGTGTCGCGGTTCTCGTTGGCGCGGACGCGGATCGCGGGCGCGGGCGCAAAGAGGCGTGCCGGCGCGCTCGCTTCCGCCGTCAATTGCCTCAGCGGCGTGACGTCGTCGAGCACCCAGAGCGCGCGCCCCTGGGTCGCGGCGACGAGATCGCTGCCGTGGAGGGCGAGATCGCCCACCCAGGCCGTCGGCAGGTTCAACTGGAGCGGCTGCCAGAGGCCGCCGTCATCGAAGGAGACGAAGGCGCCCGCGTCCGTGCCGGCGTAGAGCAGTCCCCTGCGCACGGTGTCCGCGCGCAGCACCGTCGTGAAGCGCCCGGCCGGCAGTCCGTTCACGATCGCGTCCCAGCTCGCGCCGAAGTCGCGCGTGCGGTAGAGGTGCGGGGAGAAGTCGTCGAGCCGATGGGTGTCCACCGCCGCGTATGCCGTGCCGGGCTCGAGGGCCGAAGCGTCGAGCGTGACGACCTTGGCCCACACGGGCAGCCCCTTCGGGGTGACGTCCTTCCACGTCTTTCCGCCGTCGCGCGTCAGCTGGATGAGCCCGTCGTCGGTGCCGACCCAGATCTCCTTCGGGTCGAGCGGCGAGAGCTCGATCGTGAAGATCACGCCGAAACCGCAGGGTCGCGCGTTCGGGAGAGTGACTTCGCCGTCGCACGCTATCGCGCCGTTCTCGGCGCCGGTCAGGTCCGGGCTCGCCTTCTCCCAGCTCTCGCCGCCGTTCGACGAGCGCAGCAGAAACTGGGCGCCCGTGTAGATCTCGTGCGGCGCCCTGGCCGAGATCGCGAGCGGAAAACACCACGCCCAGCGGACGCTCCCCGGGACCGGACGGCGGCCGTACGTGCTCTCGACGTATGGCGAGACGTTGCGCACCTGGCCCGTGCGCGAGTCGTAGCGCGTGATCGTGCCGCCGAGGCCGGTTCCGTAGACGATGAGCGGGTCCTCGGGATCGGGCACGTCCCAGCCGCGCTCTTCGCCGCCGACCGGATGCCAGTCGCGGAACGTGAGGCTCCCGTAGTCGCTGCGCGTCGCGGCCCCGGCCGTGCCGCTGTCCTGCTGGCCGCTGTAGATCCAGTATGGGAAGCGGTTGTCGGTTTCGACGTGGTAGAACTGGCCGGTCGGCTGGTTGTACCAGTTGCTCCAGCTCCTGCCGCCGTTCTGTGAAACGACGGTCCCCTGGTCCGCGGCCGTGACCATCAGTGCGGGGTTCTTCGGGTTGATCCAGAGGAAGTGGTAGTCGTCCCCTCCGGGTGCGCCCTTGAAGAAGTGCAGCGTCTTACCGCCGTCGGTCGACCGGCGCAGCGACTGGCCGGTGACGTAGACGACATCGCGCCGTGCGGGGTCGACCGTCACGCGATTCATGTAGTTCGAGGCGAGGCCCGGGGCGTCGTTCACGCGCGCCCACGAGGCGCCGCCGTCGTCGGAGCGATAGAGGCCGGCCGGGGATGCCTTGTCCGGGGCCGGCCGCTCCGCATCCACGAGTGCGTAGACGCGCCCACCCTGCGCCGCCGCCAGACCGATCCGCCCGACGTCGCCCGCGGGCCAGCCGGCGCCGGCGAGCTTCTTCCACGTGCGTCCGCCGTCGAGCGACTTGTAGACGGCGCTCGTCGGACCGACCATCGGTTGGAAATACGAGAGCCAGGGGAAATTGCGCGCCTGCCAGAGCGAGGCATAGAGGATCGAGGGATTCTCCGGGTCGGCCGCGAGGTCGGCGCCGCCGGTGCCGTCGTCCACGAAGAGCACCTGGCTCCAGTTCTTGCCGCCATCCTCGGTGCGGTAGATGCCTCGCTCGCGGTTCGGGCCGAACATGTGCCCGAGCGCCGCGACGACCGCGACGTTCGCGTCGCGCGGATCCACGACGATGCGCCCGATCGCGCGCGTCGCGGCGAGGCCGACGTGCGTCCAGGTCTTGCCGCCGTCGCCCGTCCGGTACACCCCGTCGCCCGAGGCGACGTCGTAGCGCGCCTGGATCTGCCCGGTGCCGACGTAGATCACCCTGGGATCCGACGGCGCGATCGCGAGCGCGCCCACCGATGCCGAACCCGCGCGGTCGAAGAGCGGGGCCCAGGTCGAGCCGGCGTCTTCCGTCTTCCATACGCCCCCGGCCGCCGCGCCGAAGTAATAGACGGCGGGCTCGTCCGGCACTCCGGCCGCGCACGTGGCCCATCCGCCGCGGAACGGGCCGACGAGGCGCCAGCGCATGTCGGCATAAGACGACGGGTCGACGGGCTGGGCCAGCAGGCCCGAGCCGGCCAGCAACAGGCCAAAGCAAAACGGTCCGAATCGACGGCTGACACGCATTCGATCTCCCCTGGCAGGCGCGGAGAGCTTACCGGAAAGGCCCTTCTTCGTCCCGATCGCGGATCGAGTTGAACGCGATCTCCCGTGAGGCCCGAGTTGTTCGGGGTATAGACTCCGGCTTCCGAGGTCGATATGGATTCAGCCGAAGTCACCGAGATCAAGCGGCATATCGACGCGGCGACGGAGGGGTTTCGCACGGATGTCGCCGACGTCAAGCGGCATTTCGGCGTCGTCGCGGAACGGATGGAGTCGCGGGTCCAGCTGCTGGCCGAGGGACTCGCTCAGCTCGATGAAAAGGTCGAGCGCCGTTTCACGGCGCTCGAGAGCCAGATCAAGAGCGAGTCCGAGGAAACCCGCGCGATGATTCGGCTTTCATACACCGAGCTCGACCGAAGGATCCGGACGCTGGAGTCCGGCCACGCGGATCTCGAGACCCGCGTCGAGCGTCTCGAAGCACGCTAGGCGTCCCACCCTACATCTCCTCCAGCAGCACCTTCGTGTCCGCGTCCTTCCACGCCGTCTCGAACTGGGCGCGCGCCCAGGCGGCGTCGGCCGTCTTCTTCTGCGCCTCGAGCGCTTCGGCGAGACCGTAGAGCGAGCGGCCGTTGCGCGGGTTGATCTCGAGGTCGGCGCGGAATACGACCTCGGCTTCCGCGGGCCGGCCGTCGCGCAGCAGCCCCGCGCCGAGAGACTCGCGCACCGGGTAGTACCAGGCCGCCGGCTCGTCGTAGGCGAGCGCATCCTCTGCCGCGACGGCTGCGACCCAGCTCGCGATCGCGGCCTTGCGATCGCCCTTCGCTTCGGAGATGCGCGCGTCGAGGACGTTCGAGGAGACGGCGAAGAATGGCGCCGCCGGGTTCTGCGAACTGGCGACGGCCGAGGCGGGCACCGCATCGCGCGCGAGCACGTACGCCTCGCGCAGGGTCTCGGCCTTCTGAACGTCCCCCGTCGCCGCGGCCGCCATCGCGCGCGCATAGAGCCACACCGCGCGCAGGAGCGGCAGCCTCGGTCCCGGGTCCGGCATCCGGCGGATCTCATCCCACTTGTGAAAACGCAGGGCGACGAACGTCGGCTGCAGCAGGAAGCCCTCGAGCATCGGCATGCCGGCGACGCCGGGCAGCGCGTCGGCGAAGAGCACGTCGCCCGCCTTTTTCGCGACCGCGTAGCGCCCCGCCATGCAGGCCGCCGCCGACTCGAAGTGGACGTTGTGGTTGTAGTACATCATCGGGTACATCCCCTGCGCCCCGGTCTGCCGGATGTATTCGCGATCCACTTCGGCCGCGATCGCATTCGCCTTCTCGGCCTCGACGTAGCTGCCGGTGCGCATGTAGATGTGCGCGGGCATGTGGACGAGGTGGCCGGCGGAAGGCACGAGGGTCTCGAGACGCGCCGCCGAGGGCAGACCCTTCTCCGGCTCCTTCGATGCCTCGACGGTATGGATGTAGTAGTGGTTTGCGCCCGGATGCACGGGATCGCGCTTCAAGACCGATTCCAGCACGGCCACGATCTCGAGAGTGTCCGGCCCCGGTTTGCCGTCGGGCGTCCAGAGCTTCCAGGGATGGAGGTTCATGAGGCTCTCGGCGTACATCGTCGCCGCGTCGAGGTCGTCGGGGTACCGCGCCGAGAGCGCCTTCATCGCGGCCGCGTAGTCGTGCGCGAGTTTCGCCCTGTCGGCCGCGGCGGGATCCGCGACGTAACGCACCGACAGCGCCTCCACGTACGCGCGCTCGTTCTCGGGAGAGCCCGCGGAGAGCGCCAGCGCCGCCTCGACCTCGGCGCGGGCCTTCTTCAGCCGATCGGCCTCGGGCGCCTCGTCGTTGTAGTTGGCGCCGAGCGCGAGCGCCATGCCCCAGTGCGGCATCGGGGACTTCGGATCGAGCTCGGCCGCGCGCGCGAACGAGCGGTATGCCTCCTCGTGGTTGAAGCCGAAGAGCAGCGTCATGCCCTGCTCGAAGTACTTCTGCGCCTCCGCGTTCGGAGTCTGGATCGGGTGGCGGTGCGAGCCCATTCCGGTCAGCAGCTGCGGGGGCTTGCTCGCTGCGGACGCGTGCTCATGCACTGAGTCCTGGGCACCGAGGGCCAGGGCGACGCAGGCGAGGGCGATCGAGAGCACGACTCTTTTCACGGTGCCTCCTCGTGGCGCACTGCGGATTCTATTTCGGTACCGTGCGGCCGGGAGATCGCCCGCGGGCGAGCCCTAAAGCGCTCTGACAGAAAGGGTTCATCCCCGCGAAGCGATTGCGCAAAAAGGACTCGCCCGCACAGTCGCAAGTCCGCTCCGGAGGTCCGGTCCGGCGGCGCGTTCCCGGAGGCGCGGGGGTGTGGTATTCGTTCGCCCCTTGCCCGCCTCGGCAAACGTGGCCGGCGCTAGCTGGAGGACTTCACATGCGACTCTGGAAGAAGGGCGGGCTCGGCCTGCTCGCAACGATCCTCACCCTGACGGCGGGCACCGGGCTCGCGGCGAACCAGGCGGCCGTCAAGCCAGCGGCCAGGCCCGCGGCGCCCGGGAAAGCGGCGGCCTCTGCCGCGGCGCCGGGCAAGCCCGAAAAGGTGACTTCGGTCGAGGGTATCACCGAGTACCGGCTCTCGAACGGGCTGCGCGTGCTCCTCTTCCCCGATCCGACCAAGCCGACCATCACCGTCAACATCACCTACAAGGTCGGCTCGCGCCAGGAGAACTACGGCGAGACCGGGATGGCCCACCTGCTCGAGCACCTCGTCTTCAAGGGAACGCCGAACCACAAGAACATCCCGCAGGAGCTGACCGCCCACGGCGCCCGGCCGAACGGATCGACCTGGTTCGACCGCACGAACTACTTCGAGACGTTCGGCGCCACCGACGAGAACTTGAAGTGGGCCCTCGATCTCGAGGCCGACCGGATGATCAACTCCTACATCGCCAAGAAGGATCTCGACAGCGAGATGACCGTGGTGCGCAACGAGTTCGAGATGGGCGAAAACGACCCGGCCTCGATCCTGGAAGAGCGCGTCCTCTCGACCGCATTCCTCTGGCACAACTACGGCAAGTCCACGATCGGGGCCAAGGCCGATCTGGAGAACGTGCCGATCGACCGCCTCCAGAACTTCTACCGGACTTTCTACCAGCCCGACAACGCGGTGCTGCTCGTCGCCGGCAAGTTCGACGAGGCGAAGACGCTCGAACTCGTCAACCAGATCTTCGGGAAGATCCCGAAGCCCACGCGCCCGCTGCCGGCCTTCTACACGCTCGACCCGACGCAGGACGGCGAGCGCAGCGTCACGCTCCAGCGCGTGGGCGACATCCAGGCGATCGCGGCGGCGTACCACGTGCCGTCGGGGACGGACCCGTCCTCGGGCGCGGTCAACCTGCTCGAGCAGATCCTGACCGACACTCCCTCGGGCCGCCTCTACAAGGCACTCGTCGAGACGAAGAAGGCCACCTCGGTCGGCGGCTACTTCATGGAGCTTCACGACCCCGGCTTCCTGATGTTCAACGCGGAAGTTCGGCAGGACCAGGACGTGAACGCGGCGAAGACGGCGTTCGTCCAGACGCTCGACGCCGCGGCGGGAGCGACCCCCATCACCAAGGAAGAGGTCGACCGGGCGCGCGCCACCCTCCTGAAGAACATCGACCTCATGCTGAACAGCGCCGACCGCGTCGGCCTGAACCTCTCCGAATACATCGGCCAGGGCGACTGGCGCCTCTTCTTCCTGACTCGCGACCGGATCCGCAACGCGACCGTCGAGGACGTGCAGAAGGCGGCCGCTGCCTACCTGAAGCCCTCCAACCGCACGCTCGGCGTCTTCCTGCCGACGGCCAAGCCCGATCGCTCCGAGATCCCGCCGCCGATCGACGCGGCCGCCGCCGTCAAGGACTACAAGGGCGACGCCGCCATCGCCGCCGGCGAGGCCTTCGATCCCTCGCCCGCGAACATCGAGTCGCGCACGAAGCGCTCGGAGCTTCCGAACGGACTGAAGATCGCGCTGCTCTCCAAGAAGACGCGCGGCGGGGTCGTCGTCGCGTCGATGACGGTGCACTTCGGCGACGAGAAGAGCCTCTTCGACAAGTCGACCGTGGCCGATCTGACGGCCGACATGCTCATGCGCGGAACGACGAAGCACACGCGCCAGCAGATCAAGGACGAGCTCGACCGGCTGAAGGCCCGCATGTCCGTCTCGGGCCGCGCCACCCAGGCCAACCTTGGCATCGAGACGATCCGCGAGAACCTGCCCGCCGTCCTCGCACTGGCCGCCGAGGTCCTGCGCGAGCCGGCGTTCCCCGCCACGGAGTTCGAGGAGCTCCAGCAGCAGAACCTCGCCGCCATCGAGCAGCAGCGCAGCGAGCCCGACGCGCTCGCACCGAACTACTACCAGCGCCACATGAACCCGTATCCGAAGGGCGACGTTCGCTACGTGGACACGTTCGACGAGTCGATCGCGAGCTACAAGGCCGCGACGCTCGACCAGGCGAAGAAGTTCTACGCCGACTTCTACGGCGCCTCCATCGGAGAGCTCGCCATCGTCGGCGACTTCGACGAAGCCGCGGCGGGCAAGCAGGTGGCCGAGCTCTTCGGCTCCTGGAAGAGCCCGTCGCACTTCGAGCGCGTTGCCCAGCCGTACCAGAACGTCGCGGCCGAGAACAAATCGCTCGAGACGCCGGACAAGGCCAACGCCTTCTTCATCGCCGGCCAGAATCTCCCGCTCGGCGACGAGGACCCGGACTACCCGGCGCTCGTGCTCGGCAACTACATGCTGGGCGGCGGCTTCCTGAACTCGCGCCTCGCGGTCCGCATCCGGCAGAAGGACGGGCTCTCCTACGGCGTCGGCTCGCAGTTCCAGGCTTCGCCGCTCGACAAGGCCGGCGCCTTCACGACCTTTGCGATCTACGCGCCGCAGAACGAGGCGAGGCTAGAGACGGCGTTCAGGGAAGAGATCGGCCGGGTTCTCAAGGACGGGTTCGAGGCGAAGGAGATCGCGGAGGCCAAGTCCGGCTGGCTGCAGTCGCGCCAGGTCTCGCGCGCGCAGGATGCGCCGCTCGCCCGCACGCTCGCGACCGACCTCTACATCCAGCGCACGCTCGCCTGGGACGCCGCGCTCGAGAAAAAGGTCGAGGCGCTGACGGCCGAACAGATCCTCGCCGCGATGCGCAAGTACCTGGACCCGGCGAAGATGACGATCGTCAAGGCGGGCGACTTCGCCAGGGGCGCGGCCGCGGCTCCAGCCGGGAAGCCATGAGACCGCGCGTCGCCCTCGCAACAATTCTGCTGGCGGGCCTGCCGGCGGGCGCAATGCTCGCCGGGGACCCCGAGCCACCCGCTCCGCAAAAGGTGCCCCACATGCAAACGCTGCACGGCGAGACATTGAAGGACGACTACTTCTGGATGCGCGAGAAGGACAACCCGAAGGTCCGCGCCTTCCTCGAAGCCGAGAACGCGTACACGGAAGCGTTCATGAAACCCACGGAGGGCTTCCAGAAAGCGCTCTACGACGAGATGCTCGGGCGCATCAAGGAGACCGACCTTTCCGTGCCTTACCGCGACGGCGGCTGGTTCTACTACTCGCGCACCGAGAAGGGCCAGCAGTACCCGATCTACTGCCGCAAGAAGGGCAGCGTCGAGGCCCCCGAAGAGGTGTACCTGGACGTCAACGCGCTCGCCCGGGGCGAGAAGTTCATGGCGGTCGGCGCGCGCAGCGTCAGCGACAGCGGCAACCTGCTCGCCTACACGACCGACAACACGGGCTTCCGCGACTACACGCTGCACGTCAAGAACCTCGCCACGGGAAAGCTCTTCCCCGAGACGGTCGCGCGCGCGTCTTCGGTCGCCTGGGCCGCCGACAACAAGACGCTCTTCTACACGGTCACGGACATGGCCAAGCGCCCCTACCGGCTCTACCGCCACACGCTCGGCGCGGATCCGTCGACGGACATTCTGCTCCTCGAAGAGAAGGACGAGATGTTCCGCGTCTTCACCGGCCGCTCGCGCAGCCGCGCGGTCATCCTGGTGGGCCTCGGCTCGCTCACGTCGAACGAGTGGTACTGGATCCCGGCCGGCGAGCCGGCGGCGAAGCTGCGCCTGATTTCCGCACGCGAGAAGGACCACGAGTACGACGTGGACCACCGCGGCGACATCTTCTACATTCGATCCAACAAGGGCTGCCGCAACTACCGCGTCGTCACGGCGCCCATGGCCGATCCCGGCCAGGCGAACTGGAAGGAAATGACGCCCTGCCGCGAGGACGTCATGATCGAGGACGTCAGCCTGTTCGCGGACTACGGCGTCTTCTCCGAGCGCGAGGACGGGCTGCCGCGTCTGCGCGTCATGGACCTCAAGTCCGGCGCCTCGTACCGCATCGACTTCCCCGAGGCGATCTACGACGCGTACATCACGAACAATTACGAGTTCGCCGCCCGTGAGCTGCGCTACGGATACCAGTCCTACACGACGCCTCCGACGGTCTACGACTTCGACATGGCGACGAAGGCGCGCAGGCTCCTGAAGCAGACCGAGGTCCTCGGCGGCTACGACCCCTCGCGCTACGCCTCCGAGCGGCGCTATGCGACGGCCGCCGACGGCACGAAGGTCCCGATCTCGGTCGTCTACCGCAAGGGTTTCGTCGCCGACGGCAAGGCCCCGATGCTGCTCACGGCTTACGGCTCCTACGGGGCGCCGTCGGACGCGGAGTTCAACTCGAACCGCGTCAGCCTGCTCGACCGCGGCGTCGTCTACGCCGTCGGTCACATCCGCGGCGGCGGCGATCTCGGCAAGAGGTGGCACGACCAGGGACGGATGATGTCGAAGAAGAACACCTTCACCGACTTCATCGCCGTGGCCCAGACGCTGATCGCCGACAAGTACACGTCGAAGGACCGCCTCGTGATCGAGGGCGGCTCGGCCGGCGGCCTGCTCATGGGCGCCGTGACCAACATGCGCCCGGACCTCTTCCACGCCGTCATCGCGCGCGTGCCCTTCGTCGACGTCATCAACACGATGCTCGACGAGTCGCTGCCCCTGACGGTGGGCGAGTTCGAGGAGTGGGGCAACCCGAAGATCCCGGAGCAGTACGCGTACATGAAGTCGTACAGCCCGTACGACAACCTCGAGGCCAAGGCGTATCCGGCCATGCTGGTGAAGACGTCCTTCGACGACTCGCAGGTCATGTACTGGGAGCCCGCCAAGTACGTGGCCAAGCTGCGCTCCGTGAAGACCGACAAGAATCCGCTGATCTTCAAGATCAACATGGCGGGCGGCCACGGCGGTTCGTCCGGGCGATACGATCGCCTGAAGGAGACCGCGTTCGACTACGCGTTCCTGTTCCGGGAAGTGGGGATCTCCCGATAGCACCTACCCCCCTCACCCCGGCCCTCTCCCCCCGTCGGGGGAAGAGGGGGATAAGCGGTTCCCTCTCCCGGCGGGAAAGGGGCAGGGTGAGGGGCGCTCTCCTCGGTTTCTACCTCCTCGCAACCATCCTTCCCGCCGCCGAGCTGCCCGTCTCCGAGTTCCGCGCGCGCCGCGCCGCCGCGATGGCGCGCATGGCCGACGGGATCCTCCTCGTTCCCTCGCGCGCCTTCGTCTTCCACTCCGACCAGGACTACCTCGCCGGCTTCCAGCAGAGCCCCAGCTTCTTCTACCTGACCGGCCTTCCGAGCGCCGCCGGAGCGGTGCTCGCGATCGACGGTGCGGCGAAGGAGACGTGGCTCTTCGTCCCGACGAAGCTCCACGGCATCCCCGGATTGCTGAAAATCCTCCTCGTCGAGCCCGGCGAGGCGTCGGCCAAGCAGCTCGCGATCGACCACGTCGTGGATCGCAAGGAGCTCCCGGCCTTTCTCGCCCGCCGCGAGGAGGCAAAGCCCGGCCTCCTGCTCTACGCCCCCGGCGCGAAGGACGGCCACGCGTTCCCGCTCGACATCGCGCTCGACGATCCCGCGGCCGCGTGGAACCACGCGCTGGGCGAGATCTGGACGCCGCGAAACATCCGCGACGCCGACCCGATCCTCTCCGCGATGCGCCTGGTGAAGAGCCCGGCCGAGATCGAGGTCCTGCGCCGCGTCGGCAAGTCGAGCGCGGCGGCCCTGGACGCCGGCCTGAAATCGCTCGCCCCGGGAATCCCCCAGCGCCAGGCCGAGGCCGCGGTCGTCTCGGGCTGCATCGCCGCGGGCGCTGAGGGACCGTCGTTCTGGCCGTGGGTGATGACGGGCGAGAACAGCGCCTTCCCCGCGCCTTTCCAGTCGCTCGGCGACTACCGGCACCTGAACCGCGTCATGAAGGCGGGCGAGGTCGCGCGCGTGGACGTGGGCTGCGACATGGACCACTACAAGGGCGACGTCGGGCGCACGGCCCCGGTCTCGGGCCGTTTCGACGCCGGGCAGCGGGAAACCTGGGAGCTGCTCGTCGCCGCGTACCGCGCGGGGCTCGCGACGTTCCGCGACGGTGTCACGCGCGACGCCGTCTTTGCCGCAAGCCTCGCCGAAGCCCGCCGCCGCCAGCCGTCGCTCACGACGCCGCTCGGAAAGAAGGCCGCGGAAGTCCTGCTTGCAGAAGACGGCCTTCACTGGTGGGAGATTCACGGCGTCGGCCTCGACTCCGCCGAGGGCGCGCCCGAGGTCCTGCGCGCCGGGATGACCGTCGATTTCGAGCCGATCTTCTCGGTCGACGGCCAGGGCTTCTACCTCGAGGACATGATCCTGGTCACGCAGACCGGCTGCGAGATCCTGACTCCGGGCCTGCCCTATTCCGCGAGCGAGATCGAGGCCGCGATTCGAAGGCCCTCCCGTAAGCCGATCTGAGCCATACATATGGCTAACGTGATACAGTTACCCATATGAAAACGACCGTTGAGATTTCCGACGGGATCCTCGACGACGCGCGCAAACTCGCAGCCCGTGAAGGGACGACGGTGCGAGCGCTGATCGAGGCGGGGTTGCGCCGCGAAATTCGGGAGCGCCGTGGCGCGGGACGGTTCCGACTGCGGCACTCGAGTTTCAAGGGGCGCGGACTTCGTCCGGAGCTCGAGGGCGCGGGATGGGAGCGGATCCGGGACCTCGCCTATGAGGGGCGCGACCGTTGATCGCGCTCGACACGAACCTGCTCGTCTTCGCGCATCGCGAGGACAGCCCGTGGCACAAGGCGGCGGCCGGGGCCGTCGCGGAACTGGCCGAGGGGCGCGGCGCGTGGGCGATTCCCTGGCCGTGCATCCATGAGTTCCTCGCGATCGTCACGCATCCGCGCATTTACGATCCGCCCTCGCCGCTCGCCCGGGCGATCGAGCAGGTGGACGCCTGGCTCGAGTCGCCCGGCCTCGTCCTCCTGTGCGAGTCGGGAAGCCACTGGAGCGATCTCCGGGCGCTGCTCGCGGACGGGCACATAGCAGGCGGCGCGGTGCACGATGCGCGGATCGCGGCGCTTTGCACGGAGCACGGAGTTCGCGAGCTTTGGAGCGCCGATCGGGACTTCAGCCGGTTTCCGGCCCTGCGCACGCGGAATCCCCTCGTGGACCCGAAACGCTGACGGGGCGGCCGGACCCGCCCCCGCGCCGGCGGCCGACCGGCCGCGGGTAGAATCGGCGCAGTGACCCTCGCCGCCGGCTCGAAGCTCGGTCCCTACGAAATCCTCGGCCAGATCGGCGCCGGGGGGATGGGCGAGGTGTACCGCGCGAAGGACCCGCGCCTCGGGCGAGAGGTCGCGATCAAGGTGCTGCCCGCCTCCTTCTCGCAGGACGCCGACCGACTGCGGCGTTTCGAACAGGAGGCAAGGGCCGCGGGCGTTCTGAATCACCCCAACATCACCGCCGTCTACGACATCGGCAGCCACGACGACGCGCCGTACGTCGTCCAGGAGCTGCTCGAGGGCGAGACGCTGCGCGCGGTGCTCGCCGGCGGCCGGCTCTCGCCGCGCAGGACGATCGACTACGCGATCCAGGTCTCGCACGGCCTGGCCGCCGCGCACGAGAAGGGCATCGTCCATCGGGACTTGAAGCCCGAGAACCTCTTCGTCACGAAGGACGGCCGCGTCAAGATCCTCGACTTCGGCCTGGCCAAGCTCACGCAGATCGGCGAAGGATCGGGCCCGCAGACGAATCTTCCGACCGCGACCGCCGGCACCGAGCCCGGCGTCGTCATGGGCACCCTCGGCTACATGTCGCCCGAGCAGGTGCGCGGCCGGCCCGCCGACGCGCGCAGCGACATCTTTTCCTTCGGAGCCATCCTGTACGAAATGCTCTCGGGCAAGAGGGCCTTCCACGGCGATTCGGCCGCGGACACCATGTCGGCGATCCTCCGGGAGGACCCGCCGGACCTCTCCGTCACGAACCAGTCGATCTCCCCCGGTCTCGAGCGCATCGTGCGCCACTGCCTCGAGAAGAACCCGGAGCAGCGCTTCCACTCGGCCCACGACCTCGCCTTCGACCTCGAGGCGCTGTCGGGAACGTCGGCGCAGACTGCCGTGCAGTCGGTCGGGTCGGCGCGGGACCGCCGCCCGGCCCTGCTCGCCCTCTTCGGCGCCCTCGCCGTCGCTGCCGCCTTTGCCGCCGGGCACTTCCTCTGGAAAGGGGAAGCCATCTCGCATCCGAGCTTTCAGCGGATCACCTTCCGCCGCGGCAACATCGGCAACGCGCGCTTCGCCCCGGACGGCAAGAGCGTCGTCTACGGCGCGTCCTGGGAGGGAAAACCCATCGAGATCTACACCGTGCGCCCGGGCAGCCCCGAGACGACGTCGATCGGATACAAGAACGCGGCCCTCTTCAGCGTGTCCTCCACGGGCGAGCTCGCCCTTTCCCTGCGCGACAGCTTCCTCTCGGGAAGCTCGGGCATCGGCACGCTCGCGAGGGCGCCGCTCGGCGGCGGCGTGCCGCGCGAGATCCTGAAGTTCGTCGAGTGGGCCGACTGGGCGCCCGACGGCAAGGAGGTGGTAATCACGCGGTTTGCCGACTCCAACAATCGCCTCGAATACCCGATCGGCAAGGTCCTCTACAAGAGTCCAAAAGGCGTCTTCTCGCCCCGCTTCTCCCCGCGCGGCGATCGCATCGCCTTCCTCGAGCGCGGGGGAAACGGGGCGACGCTCTGGGTGACGGACCTGGCGGGAAAGGCCGTCAAGCGCGCCGAAGGCCTGCACGGCATCTCGATCGCGTGGGGGCCATCGGGCGACGAGATCTGGGCGGAAGACAGGAGCGGCCAGGGAGACGATCGGATTCTCGCGGTCGAGCCCTCGGGAAAGACGCGCGTCCTCGCGCGCGCACCGGGTCGCCTCATTCCCTACGACATCGCTGCCGACGGCCGCGCGCTCGTCGAGCACGCCATCGGCCGCCGCAGCGTGATGGCCCTTGCGCCCGGCGAGTCGAAACAGCGGGACCTCTCGTGGTTCGACGGCACGAACCCGATCGGCATCTCGGCGGATGGAAGGACGGTTCTGCTCCTGGAGAACGGCGACGCGGCGGCCGCGCAGACGCCCTTCTACCTGCGCAAGACGGATGGTTCCCCGGCCGTCAAGCTCGGCGAGGGCGACGCGCGGGATCTTTCGCCGGACGGCAAGTGGGTCCTCCTGCGCAGCGACGACGGGACCGGCCTCTCGCTCGTGCCCACGGGACCCGGCGACGCAGTGAAACTGCAGACTCCGGGCGTTGAACGCATCGACAATGCCATTTTCCTGGACGACGGGCGTGCCGTGGCGTTGTTCGCACGAGAGTCCGGAAAGGGCCAGCAGGGGGCCTCTTACCTGCTGGAGATCCCCGCCGGCAAGCCGCGGAAGATCGCGAACGGCTATGGCCTCGTCGGGAAGGCGGTTTCCCCCGACGGCAGATGGATCGTCGGCCTCGGCGAGGGCTGGAAGGACGACCTCGCCCTGATGCCGGTGGGTGGCGGCGAAACGAAGAGCATTCCGAACACCAACACGGTCGACCCCATTCGTTGGAGCGCCGACGGAAAGGCCATCCTCGCGGCCGAGCTCGGGAGCCTGCCCGTGCGCGTGGTCCGCGTGGACGTCGCGACGGGGCGGCGCGAGCTCTGGAAGGAGCTCGGACCGGCAGACCTCTCCGGCGTGATCCAAGCCACCGGGATCCAGATCACTCCGGACGAGAAGGCCTACATATACGGCTACAGCAGCTCCGTGACGTCCGACCTCTACATCGTGACGGGACTGAAGTAGCCGGCAGTGGAAGCGATGCGTGGCGCAATTGCAATCCTGCATCGCATTGCGCTCGGTAGCCTTCAGGGGCTTCGACGAAAGCGGATTTGTGACCGTTATCGACAGGCATATCGCGAGTCCGTGGGGCCGGGCGATGACTTCTCCGGATGGGAGCGCGAGGGCAGTTGGCCGGTGGACTGAGCGTATGCACGAGCCGGGTCCGCCGTTTTTCGAGGCGCCGCGGCTTCGCCGGAGCGCCACGGATAGAATCCGGGCAACGTGTCGCTTTCCGCCGGCTCGAAGCTCGGCCCCTACGAAATCCTCGGCCAGATCGGCGCCGGGGGGATGGGCGAGGTGTATCGCGCGAAGGACCCGCGCCTCGGGCGCGAGGTGGCGATCAAGGTGCTGCCGCCGTCCTTCTCGCAGGACGCGGACCGGCTGCGGCGGTTCGAGCAGGAGGCGAAAGCCGCCGGCGTCCTGAACCACCCCAACATTACCGCCGTCTACGACATCGGCTCGGCGGACGGCGCCCCCTACGTCGTCCAGGAGCTGCTCGAGGGCGAGACGCTGCGTCTGGCGCTCGCGTCGGGGAAGCTGCCGCAGCGCAAGGCACTCGACTATGCGCTGCAGATCGCGCATGGACTCTCGGCCGCACACGACAAGGGGATCGTCCACCGGGACCTGAAGCCCGAGAACCTCTTCGTCACGAACGGGGGCCGCGTCAAAATCCTCGACTTCGGCCTGGCCAAGCTCACGCAGGCGGGCGAGGGTTCCGGCCCTCAGACCAACCTGCCCACCGCGGCCGGCACCGAGCCCGGCGTCGTCATGGGCACTCTCGGTTACATGTCGCCCGAACAGATCAAGGGCAAGCCTGCCGACGCCCGCTCGGACATCTTCTCGTTCGGCGCGATTTTCTACGAAATGCTCTCGGGCAAGCGCGCGTTCCACGCCGATTCGGCGGGCGAGACGATGGCGGCGATCCTGAAGGAAGAGCCGGCGGATCTCTCCGTCACCAACCAGAACGTCTCCCCCGGCATCGAGCGCATCGTGCGCCACTGCCTCGAGAAGAATCCCGAGCAGCGGTTCCATTCTGCGCACGACCTCGCCTTCGACATCGAGGCGCTCTCCGGGACCACCGGCCAGACGGCTGTCGTCGCGACGCGCCGGCGCGTGTCGCTCGTGCCCGCGCTCCTCGTCGCGCTCGGCATCCTCGCGGGCGGCGCGCTCACGTACTTCGTTCTGCGCGGACGGTCTGGCGCCGCAGGGACGGCCGGCTCGAACGCGACGTATCGCCGGCTCACGAACATGCCCGGCGCCGAAACCTCGCCCTCGCTCTCGCCGAACGGACAGACGCTCGCCTTCGTCCATCGCTCCGGCAAGAAGCCGGACATCTGGATCCAGCGCGCGGGAGGCCGCAATCCCATCGACCTGACGCCCGACTGCGACAGCGAGAGCTACTCGCCCGCGTTTTCGCCGGACGGAACGCTCATCGCGTACGGCGCCCAGTGCGGCGAGGGCGGCCTCTTCGTCATGGGCGCCACGGGAGAGAACTCGCGCCGACTCGTGAACGTCGGGAGCAACCCCGCGTGGTCGCCCGACGGAAAGGAAATCCTGTACTCCACCGAGCTCGTCGTCAGCCCCTACGGCCGGACCGGAACCAGCGAGATCTGGGCGGTGGAGCTTTCGAGCGGTAAGACGCGCAAGCTGTCCGGAACCTTCGACGCCATCCAGCCGAACGTCTCTCCCCACGGACTGCGCGTGGCCTTCTGGGCCTTGCCGCCCGGCGGCAGCCAGCGCGACATCTGGACCATGCCTTACAAGGGCCTGGCCGCAGGCGAAAAGCCGGTGCCCGTGACCCAGGATGCCGCCGTCGACTACAACCCGGTCTGGGGGCCGGATGGCGGAACCCTCTACTTCCTGTCCAATCGCGGCGGCACGATGAACCTCTGGCGTATCCCGATCGACGAGGCCACCGGGCACACGCTCGGCGAGGCCACGCCGGAAATGCTGCCTGCGCGCGAGGTCGGCGGGCTTGCGCTCTCGGGGGATGGACGCCACGCGGCGTACGTCGTTCGCGAGAGTACTTACTCGATCGATCGGCTGGCCTTCGACGCGAACGGGACGCTCACGGGCAAGCCCGAGCCGGTCCTGGAGAGTTCGCAGGAGATGGCGGATTTCGACGTTTCGGCCGACGGCAGGTTCCTCGCCTTCGACTCGCGCGGCGGGGCGCAGGACGACCTGTTCCTCCTCGAGAGCGACGGCAGGAATCTGCGGCAGCTGACCGACGACGCACCGCGCGACCGCGCCCCGAGCTTCTCCCCGGACGGAAAGCGCATCGCCTTCCATTCCGATCGCGGCGGCCGATACCAGATCTGGACGATCGAGCGCGACGGGAGCGGCATGAAGGCGCTGACCCAGGTCACGGAGCTCATCATCGAGGCGCACTGGTCTCCCGACGGCCGGGCCATCGCGGTCACCAGCGGCCATGGCAGCTCGATCCTCCGGCTCGACGACAAAGGCGCCCTCGTCCGCGTGGAGCCGATCCCGACCCCGACGCCGGAGACGTTCTTCTACCCGCTGGCCTGGTCCGCCGACGGGAGCACCCTGGCGGGCGCCCTGATGCGACTCTCGGATCTCACCGGAGAGGCCATCGCCGTCTATTCACCGGGCCCGGGCGCCATCGTGAAGACGGTTCCCCACACGGAGTCGCACTTCCGCATTCGCCGCGGGGCGGTCATCGGAAACCGCTACCTCCTCTACGGCGAGAACGAGGGGCTGTTCGTCATGGATCTGAACAGCGGAGACAAGCGCCTCGTGGTCCAGCGTCCCTCCGACGGCGGCTTCCAGAGTCTCGCGTGCGCGCGGACGTCGACCACGTGTTACGTCGTCCGCGTGAGCGACAATGCCGACATCTGGCAGCGCACCGGGGCCGCGCCGGCCCGCTGACGCAACAAGGGGAACCGACCGCATGGCTCTCGAACGCGCGCTCAAGACCAAGGACATCGTCCTCTTCAACGTCGCCGCGATCGTCGGCATGCGCTGGATCGCGCTCGCGGCCGCGAACGGGCCGTCCTCGCTCTTTCTCTGGGTCCTCGCGGCGCTCGTCTTCTTCATCCCGCAGGGTTTCGCGGTGACGGCGCTCTCTTCCGCGATCCCGGAGGAAGGCGGCCTGTACGTCTGGACGTCGAAGGCGTTCGGGCAGCGCCAGGGGTTTCTCGCCGGCTGGCTCTACTGGTCGTCCAACATCACGTACTTCCCGACGCTGACGCTCTCGACCGTCGTCTTCGCGCTCTACATCTTCGGGACGCGCTTTGCGGCGCTCGAGCAGAGTGCGACGTACGCCGCCGGCGCCTCGCTGGCCCTCCTGGTGATCGCGCTCGGCCTGAACATCGTGGGCATGAAGACCGGCAAGTGGGTGCAGAACATCGGGGGCCTCGCCCAGTGGCTGCCCTCGCTCGCGCTGCTCGCGATCGGCCTGATCGCCCTCTTCACCTCCGGCTCCGCGACGCCCATGCCGGCGTCGTCGCTCATCCCGGACTTCGCGGCGCTGCCGACCGTGCTCTTCTTCGCGAACCTCTGCTTCGGGTACGCGGGGCTCGAGCTCGCGCCGACAATGGCGGGCGAGGTCGTCGAGCCGCGCAAAACCTTTCCGCGCGCGATCTCGATCTCGGGGCTCTCGATCGCGGCCTGCTACCTGCTCGGCACGGTCTCCATCCTCTGGGCGCTTCCGAAGAGCGAAGTCTCGATTCTTTCGGGAGTCAACCAGGCCATCACGAAGGCAGGCGCCGCGCACGGACTGCCGTGGCTCGGCGCGCCCATGGCGCTTCTCATGACGCTCGCGGGCCTCGGCGGCATCGGAGCCTGGCTCATCGCGACGGCGCGGCTGCTCTTCGTCGGCGGCCTCGACCGGTACCTGCCGCCGATCTTCGCGAAGACGCACCCCAAGTGGAAGACGCCCTGGTTCGCGATGGTCTTCCAGGCCGCCTTCTCGGCGATCTTCATCGTCGCCGCGACACAGGGGACGTCGGTGAAGGAGGCGTATCTCAAGCTCGTCAACGCTACCCTCATCGTCTACTTCATGCCCTACATGTACATGTTCGCCTCCGCCATCAAGCTGCGCGCCGAGATTGCGCGCCAGCCGGGCGCCGTGCCGGTGCCCGGCGGAAGCGCCGGGAGCGTCTTCTGGAACGGCCTCGGCTTCGTCACGACCGTCGTGGCGATCGTTCTGGCGCTCATCCCGCCCGCCGACACGGTGGACAAGGTGTCGTTCTTCGTCCAGGTGTTCGTCGGCTCGTTCGGCTTCCTCGCCGCCGGCTTCATCCTCTACGCGCTCGCCGAGCGCCGCCGGCGCCGAGCAGAAGCCGCCGCCTGACCAGGCGAGGAAGGCCCGCCAACCGGGGGCGCCCCTCACCCCGACCCTCTCCCGCCTACGGCAGGCCCACCTTTTCAGCTCCCCTCTCCCCCCGAGAGGGGAGAGGGTCAGGGTGAGGGAGGCGTTTCCGCCTACTTGACCGCGACCGCCAGGGTGTCGTGATGCAGGGCGATCAGTGTCCGCAAGTACGGCCCGATCGCCTTCGCTCCGTCGAATCCGGCCGCCCGCGCGGCGCCCTCCTGCTTGGCCGCCGGGATGTCCGCGCTCTCGGCGTAGTGCTTCAAATCGCGATACCCGCCGATCGTGAAGAGGTCCCAGGGCGCTCCGCAGTCGCGGACGAAGATGAGGTTCTGCGGCAGCCCGAGACGCTTCGAGTAGTCGTTCTCCATCTCGCGCTGCCGGTACAGCTCGCCCCGCTCGCCCGCGAGGGCCTCGAACATCTCGACGTGGAAGAAGCCGGCCGGGCCGAGCTGATCCCGCACCTCCGAGAGCGGCGGCCCGAGGACGAAAACATCCTCCTGCCAGGCAACGTCGTCCTGGAGCTTCGCGAGAACCGCTGCCGCCGCCGCGCGGGCCTTCTCGCGCCGGGCGATCCGGTCGGGCGCGTAGTACTCGCCGTAGCTGCCCATCGGGAAGAGCAGCAGCAGGTCCCAGCGATCTCCCTGGCTGTGGCGCATGGCGATCGGGGGCTCGTCGCCGCCGTCCTTCGTGCCCGGCCAGCCGGCCTTGTAGAAGTCCGCGACCTCCAGGAGCTTGCCCGGCGCCGCCTGGATGAGCGTCGTCCGGTAGAGGTATCCGCCGGACGGCGGCGTCGGCACGGACAGCAATCGCAAGGACAGGACGAGAGCGGCGGTCAGCATTTTTCTACCATTATGGTAGAATTCTACCATCATGGCCCTGAACATCAAGGACCCCGAAACGGTGCGCCTGGCGACCGAGGTCGCGGCGATGACCGGCGAAAGCAAGACCGGGGCAATCCGCTCCGCCCTGGCGGACCGCAAGGAACGCCTCGCGTACGGCACGACCAAACGCGACCGGCTCAAGGATCTACGGCGTCTGCTGGAGGAGGAAATCTGGCCCTCCATTCCGAAGTCCGTTCTCGGAAAGAAGCTGACCAAGAAGGAAAGGGAGCGAATCCTCGGGTACGGCAAGGAGGGGTTTTGATCGTCGACAGTTCGGCGCTGATTGCCATGCTCCTCAACGAGCCGGGCTCGGACCGGCTCCTCCAGAAGCTGGCGGCCGCATCCAGCGCCGGTATCGGAGCTCCCACGCTGGCCGAAGCCGGCATCGTCCTCACCGCCCGGGCTGGAATCGAGGGCAAGCGGAATCTCACCCTGTTCGTCCAGGACACCGACCTGAACGTCGTTGCCTTCGGCCAGGACCACTGGCGGGCGGCCATCGACGCCTTTCGCCGTTATGGCAAGGGACAGCATCCGGCCCGGCTGAACCTCGGCGATTGCATGACCTACGCCACCGCGAAGCTCGCGGGCCAACCCCTGCTCTGCACAGGCTCCGATTTCTCCAAAACGGACCTCCCGATCGCCTGATCCGCGCCCGCCCGAAGGGCGTTTTGTGCCCGTCTGTGCTAACATTTTTGAATTACACGCATGAAATTCAGCACTGTCATTGCGCGGAGCTTCTCGACGGCCGAGGTCGCCCGGCTGACTGGCCTCACGGCCAGGCAACTTGACCACTGGGACCGGAAGGGATTCCTGCACCCGTCGCTCGAAAGGGCGAGCGGATACGGGTCGATACGGCGCTACTCGTTCGCCGACGTCGTGCGCCTGCGGGTGGCCGCGCGTCTGCGCGCGAGCGGCGTGGGCCTGGCGCGAATCCGGCGGTGCGCCGAGGCCCTGGCGAAGCTCGACCCGGGCGCGGACCTCGGGCGGGCGCGGCTGATGGTCGTCGGGACGAGCGTGCTCTGGGCGCGCTCGGACCGTGAAGTGGTCGATCTGCTCAAGGACGGACAGCTCGTCCTGGTCTGTTCCCTCGGAGACGCCGTGGCCGAGGCGGCCGGCGCCGTCGCCCGGCTCTCGCGCGAAACCGGGCGGGCAGACCTGCCAGCGGCGCGGCCCCACGGGAAGAAGTCGAGCCTCTAGTCAACGAGCGGGTCCGGGCTGCCGGGCGAAGGACGTGAGAACGATGCGGGAGACCGAAGACCTGGGAGTGCGGATCGGAAACCTCGCGCGGCTGGGTCGCCAGCGCGACTTCTCGCTGCCCCGCTTCCGCAGGGCCCTCGACGCGATCGCCCGCAACGGACAGCGCGGCGAAGTGCTGCGCCAGCTCTTCACCGACTGGACGGGCATCCCCTTCGAGGCCGACGACGCTTCCGCGCGCTGGACCGAGATCGAGGAGTTGCTCCCGGAGCTGCGCGGCAAGCTCGGCGCCCCGCTCGGCCTCCAGACCGTGCTGCTCCACCACCTCCACAGCCGGAAGGGCATGTTGAAGGAGCCGCGGCTCGTTTCCGAGGCGGATCTCGCGGTCCTGCGCGTCAATGCGATCACGGACCCGCTGACGGGCCTCTACAACCGCCGCTTCCTGCTCGACCATCTCGGCCGCGAGATCTCCCGCGCCGAGCGCTCCGAGAGCATCGTCTCGGTCGTGCTCATGGACCTGAAGGGCTTCAAGTCCATCAACGACCGCCTCGGACACCCGGTCGGCGACAGCGTGCTCGTGCGCACCGCCCGGATCATCCGCGAGTCTCTGCGCGCGGTGGACGCCGGGTGCCGCTGGGGCGGCGACGAGTTCGTGCTGGCGCTGCCGAACACCGACATGTTCTCGGCGCTGGCCGTGGCCGAGCGCGTCCGGGAGAAGATCGGCGGAATGGCCGTGACGGCGCGCGGCGGGCTCGCGCTCGACCTGCACTACGGCGTCGCTTCGTATCCGCATGACGGCAAGAGCACGGATTTCCTGCTGAAGATCGCCGACCTGCGGCTCTACCAGTGCCGCTCGCAGTCGACCTTTGCCGCGACGGCGCACCGCATGTACCCGCGCTTTGCGCCCGAGGCGATGAGCGTGCGCGTGGAAGAGAAGGGCGAGGGAGAAGCCTGGCTCGCCCCGGTCGTCGACGTTTCGTTCGGAGGGCTGGCCTTCCGGGCCAAAAGGCGCGACAAGTGGCCGCCGCGCTGGAAAGCCGAGATCATCCAGAAGCACGATCCCGAGAAGCACCCGATCCGCCTGCGCCCGATGCACTGGGCGCCGCTGCCGGGGGGCGCGGTGCGCGTGGGCTGTGCGTATGCGTAAGGCCCCGCGCGGGGGCCGCGGTTGAGGAACGCGGCCTTCGCCGCTCACCGCGCCGCCGCCTCCGGCCTCTTCACCCTCTTTGCCCTGATCGCCATCGTGCTGGGCCTCGGGGATCCGCGCCCGCTCGCGCTCGCCATGGGCGGCGCCCTTCTGTCGCTCTTTCTCCTGACACGCGACGGCGCGCAGGAGTCGCTCGGCGCCTTCGCGGCGCCGCTCGCGATGGTCGCGGATCTCGCGCTGCTCTTCTGCGCGATGTCGCTGACGGGCGGCGTGCTCTCGCCGTTCGCGCTGCTGCTGCCGACCGGTGTCGCCCTGTCGTGGCACTGCGAGGGAAAGCCGGCCGCCCGGTTTTTCGCGGCCGCGTCGCTCTTCGGATCCGCCGCCCTCGCGACGATCGGCCACCAGCCCACCTCGGGCGCCGGGCCGCTCTTTGCACTGGCCGGAGTCGCGCTCGCAGCGCCCGCGCTCCTGGTGGCGCTGGAAGTCGCCGGAGCGGCGACCGCGGCAAGCGCCCGCGCCGCGATCCCCGCTGCCGCCCCGGCGCTCGAGCCCGCGGCGTCTCCGTCGGCCGCGCCGACGCCGGCCGTCCGGCGGGAACGGCCGCGCCTTGCGCGCGTCGACATCGACGAGGAGCCGGAGCGCGACCGCCAGGCGGAGCTGCTCCATGACCTGCGCTCGCCGCTCTCGGTCATCCGCGTGTACACCGACCTCATCCAGGAGGCGGCGCGCCGCGGCGAGCTTCCGAACGAGGAATACCTCGCCAACCTCGAGCGGGAGATCGAGCTCGCCGAGCGCCTCGTCGGCACGCCCGCGCCCGCTCCCGAGCCCCTCGAGCGCCTCGAGAAGCCGCAGAACGCGGACCTCGTCGAGATCCTCGGCTCCCTCGCGACCGCGTATCGCCTCGCGCACGGCGCCCGCATTCGCATCGAGTTCATCGCCGAGCGGCCCCAGCTGCCGGTGGTCGCGGATCCCGTCGCACTCCAGCGCGCTTTTCGAAACGTGCTCGACAACGCGATCAAGTACACACCCGACGGCGGCGAGGTCCGCATCCGCGCGGGCGGCGCCGGCGCGCAGGCCTTCGTCGTCGTCAAGGATACGGGCATGGGCATGAGCCCCGAGGAGCGCGCGCGGGCCTTCGACTACGCCTTCCGCGGGGCGGGCGCGGTCGCCTCCGGCACGCGCGGCAAGGGCCTCGGCCTCGCGGTGACCAAGGAGATCCTCGAGGCCAACGGCGGCAAGATCTCCCTCTCGAGCGAAGCGGGGTATGGTTCCGAGGTGACGATCATGCTGCCCGCCCAGCGGGGTGCCCGTTGAAGCGCATCGTCGTGGTGGACGACGACCGGGCGATCTCGTCGGCCGTGCGCGAGCTGCTGGTGCCCGAGGGCTTCACGGTCGACTGCCCGCCCGACCCGCGCGCCGCGCTCGTCGAGACGATCCGTGACGTGCCGGACCTGGTCATCCTCGACGTCAACATGCCCGGCATGACGGGCTGGGAGTTCTGCGCGATCCTGCGCCGCCAGTCGCCCACGCGGGAGGTGCCGGTGCTGTTTCTCACCGGCCGGTCCGAAGTCAAGGATCGGATCACGGCCATGCAACTCGGCGGCTCGGATTTTCTCGCCAAGCCCTTCGGCGCGGAGGAGCTTCGCAGGAAAGTCCGCTCGCTGCTTCACGAATCGCACGCCATGGAGGAAGGATGAAGCCCAAACGCCAGACCGAGCCCAACGTGATCGCGGGCACATTCGCGCAGGCGGACGACGCCCCCGCGCCGGGGCTCGACGAGCTGCGCCGCGACCGCATCGTCTACGACTCGGTCACGGGGCTGCCGATCCACCCCTTCGACGCGCCCGAGAAGGCCGACGAGCGGGTCGACCACCTCGGGGTGATCTACCTGCAGATCGGCAAGTTCTTCGGCTTCGAGGAGCTCTTCGGCTGGGAGCAGTACGACCGGATCCTCGCCTCCGTATCCGAAAGCCTGCAGGATGACGTCCGCGCTTCGCGCCTCGCGCCCCTCGTGCACTCGATCCGCTTCTCCGGCGCCGACGGGTTCTTCGTCCTCTACAGCCTGCCGGCGGCCGGACGCGGCCGCGTGCCGACGAACCTCGAGGAAGAGGCCCTGCGGCTGCGCGCGAGCGTCGCGCGCCGGCTGCGCCAGTCGATCGAGGGAACGACCGCCGACTTCATCAACATCCTGGCTTCCAGCCTGACCACGGCGGACAACCCGCGCGTGCGCCCCTCGCGGCACGTCATCCGCACGCTGCAGGAGGCCGTCAAGATCGTCAGCCAGAAACAGACCCACGAGAAGCTCGAGCTCTTCGCGGGTTTGAAGACTGTCATCGGACAGAAACAGCTGCGGCCCGCCTTCCAGCCCGTCCGCCACCTGCCCGACGGCGCCATCATGGGCTACGAGGCCCTGATCCGCGGCCCCCAGGGAACGCCGCTCGAGCCACCGACGGTGCTCTTCGCCGTCGCGCACGACAACGAGATGGACGTGGAGCTCGAGACGCTCTGCCTCGAGACGATCTTCGCGAACCTGCCGCGGGCCGTCGGCGATTGCCGCCTCTTCGTGAACGCGTCGGCGATGCTGCTGCGCCACCCGCTCTTCCTGGACGAACGCAACCTCGCCGCCATCAACCGCAGCCACGGCGACGTCGTCGTCGAGATCTCCGAGAAGGAGATGGTGCGCGACTACGACTCGTTCCAGGAAGTGCTCGAGCTCGTGCGCAGGGCGAACATGAAGATCGCCATCGACGACGCCGGCTCCGGCTACTCCGGGCTCGAGGCGATCCTGCACCTGAAGCCCGACTACATCAAGGTCGCCGACACGCTCGTGCGCAACATCCACGCCGACCCGATCAAGCGCGAGATCATCGCGAGCCTCGACGCGATCGGCAAGCGCAGCGGCGCGACGCTCGTCGCCGAGGGCATCGAGGTCGAGCCGGAGAGGAAGGCGCTCGTGGACCTCGGCATCGAGTTCGGGCAGGGGTACCTGCTCGGCCGGCCGGCGTTCCAGGTCAGCGGGAGGACGGCCCGGGCCTAGGCCCGAGGGACGTCGGAGAGGCGCATCGCCGCCGTGGCGGGCGCCGGCTCGGAGTCGGGGCCGGCCGCAACCAGCGCCGCGTCGGGCCTTTCTCCCTTGCCCTTCTTCCTTCCGAACCGCTGCTGCAGGCGGTCCATCGAGATGTAGAAGACCGGCGTCACGTAGAGCGTCAGCGTCTGCGAGAAGAGCAGGCCGCCCACGACGGCGAGGCCGAGCGGCCGGCGGGACTCGGCTCCGGCGCCCGTGCCGAGCGCGATCGGGATCGTGCCCATGAGGGCCGCCATCGTGGTCATCATGATCGGGCGGAAGCGCACGAGGCACGCCTGGTAGATCGCCTTGTCGGCGGTGATGCCCTCGCGCTGTGCCTCGATCGCGAAGTCGACCATCATGATGCCGTTCTTCTTGACGAGGCCAACGAGCAAAATGATGCCGACGAACGCGTAGATCGAGAGCTCCGTGCGAAAGATCATGAGCGTCACGAGCGCGCCGAAACCGGCGAACGGGAGGGCCGTCAGGATCGTGAGCGGGTGGATGAAGCTCTCGTAGAGGATCCCGAGGACCACGTAGATCACGAGGATCGCCACGAGCAGCAACAGGCCGAGCCCCTGCACGGAGCTCTGGAACGCCTGCGCCGTGCCCTGGAAGTTGCGCTGCACGGTGGCCGGCAGCGTCTGGCGCGCGATCCGCTCGACCGCCGCCACGGCGTCGCCGAGCGCCACGCCCGGCCGCAGGTTGAAGGAAATCGACACGGCGGGCAGCTGCCCCTGGTGCGCCACGGTCAGGGGGCCGGTGCCCTGGGTGATCGATCCGAGCGACGAGAGCGGAACCAGGTCGCCCCGGGCCGACCGCACGTAGAGCATCCCGATTGCGGCCGGGTTCGCCTGGAACTCCGGGGCGAGCTCCATGATCACCTGGTACTGGTTGGTCGGCGCATAGATCGTGGAGACCTGCCGCGTTCCGTAGGCCGTGTACAGCGCATCCTCGATCTTCTGCGTGGAGATTCCGAGCGCGGAAGCGCGGTCGCGGTCGATCGTCACGTTCAACTGGGGGTTCGACAGCTGCATGTCGCTCGTGACGTCCTGGACCTCGGGCAGCCCGCGGATCTTCTGCTCCAGGATCGGGGCGTTTTTGTAGAGCTCGGCCGTGTCCGAGTCCTGCAGCGTGTACTGGTATTGGCTCTTGGTGGGGCTGCCGCCGAGGCGGATCGGCGGCGGCACCTGCAGGAACGCGCGAATGCCGGGCACCTTTGCAAACTGGGGCCGCAGCTCCGCGACGATTTCGTCGGCCGTTTTCTTGCGCTGCCCGCGCGGCTTCAACTGCGCGAGGACGATACCCGCGTTACCGACGGCGGTGTTTCCGCGCGGGCCGGCCGAGGCGAGCACGTTGGAGACGTCGGGGTGGGCCCGCACGATCGCCATGATCTGGAGCTGCTTCTCGCGCATCGCGGGAAATCCGATGCCCTGCGCGGCCTCCGTCGAGCCGAAGATCAGCCCCTGGTCCTCGGTCGGCAGGAAGCCCTTCGGAATCCTGACGAAGAGCCAGCCCGTCGCCGCGAGCACGACGGCCGACATCGCGAGGACCTGGCGGGGATGCCGCAGCGCCGGTCCGAGCGTGCGCGCGTACATGCCGAGGAGCCAGTCGAACCCGCGCTCGCTCCACCTGTAGAACTTTCCCTGCTCCTTCCCGTGGTCGGATTTCAGGAACCGGCTGCACAGCATGGGCGTCAGCGACAGCGAGACGAAGCCCGAGACCAGGATCGCGACACCGATCGTCACCGCGAACTCGCGGAAGAGCCTTCCGATGATGCCGCCCATGAAGAGGATCGGGATGAAGACCGCGGTGAGCGAGATCGTCATCGAGATGATCGTGAAGCCGATTTCCTTCGACCCTTTCAGCGCGGCCTCGAAGGGCGTCTCGCCGCGCTCGATGTGGCGCACGATGTTCTCGAGCATCACGATCGCGTCGTCGACGACGAACCCGACCGAAAGCGTCAGGGCCATCAGCGAGAGATTGTCGAGGCTGTACGAGAATGCGTACATCGCCGCAAACGTGCCGACGATCGAGAACGGCAGCGCGAGGCTCGGGATGATCGTCGCGGAGAGCTTGCGCAGGAAGAGAAAGATCACGAGCACGACGAGGACGAGCGTCAGGAGCAGGGTGAACTTCACGTCCTCGACCGACGCCCGGATCGACGTCGAACGGTCGTAGACGACGTGCAGCGACGCCGAGGCCGGCAGCTGCTTCTGAAACGTCGGCAGCAGCTTTCGCACGGCCTCGGCCACCGCGACGGTGTTCTCGCCGGGCTGCTTGAAGATCGCGAGCGAGATCGAGCGCTCGTCGTTGAACCAGGCCGCGGCCTTGTTGTTCTCGACGCCGCCCACGACCTCGGCGAGATCGCCCAGGCGGACCGCCGAGCCGTTGCGATACGCGACGATCACGGGCCGATAGCCTTCCGCCTGCAGGATCTGGCCGTTGGCCTGGACCGTGAAGGACGTCAGAGGCCCGTAGAGAATTCCCGTCGGCAGGTTGACGTTCGCGCCGCGGACGGCGTCGGCAACCTCGTCGATGCCGATGCCGCGGCTCGACAGCTGCCGCGGATCGACCTGGATGCGCACGGCGTACTTCTGCGGGCCGTAGACCTGCACCTGCGCCACGCCGGCGACGGTCGAAATGCGCTGGGCCATCATGACCTCGCCGTACTCGTCGAGCTCGGGCAGCGGCAGGCTCTTCGACGTGAGTGCGAGGTACATCACGGGTTGATCGGCGGGGTTGACCTTCTGGTAGGACGGCGGCGCGGGCATGTTCGCGGGCAGCTGGCGGGCGACGGCGGAGATCGCGGACTGCACGTCGAGCGCGGCGCCGTCCAGGTCGCGGGAGAGGTTGAACTGCAGCGTGATCGACGTCGAACCCTGGGTCGACGAGGAGCTCATGTTGTCCAGGCCCGCGATTGTCGTGAACTGCCGCTCGAGCGGGGTTGCGACCGACGAGGCCATCGTCTCCGGCGAGGCGCCGGGCAGCGCCGCCGAGACCTGGATGGTCGGAAAGTCCACGCTCGGCAGGTCCGAGACGGGCAGGAGCCGGTATGCCATCACGCCGAAGACGAGCAGGCTCGCCATCACGAGCGTCGTCGTGACGGGCCGGCGGATGAAAAGCTCGGAGATGTTCACGACTTCTTCGCCGCGGCGGCCTCGCCCGGCAGGACCTCGACCCTCGAGCCGGACACGAGGCGCAGCTGGCCGTCCGTCACGACGGTCTCCCCCGCCTCGAGCCCCGAGGCGATCACCACGCCCCCGGCGACCGCGCGCGCGACCTTCACCGGCCGCGACTCGACCGTCTTGTCGGCCTTGACCACGAAGGCGAAGGTCCCCTCCTGGCCGTTCTGGACAGCGCCGACCGGCGCGACGATTGCCCCCTGGTCGGTCGTCAGCGTCAGGACCGCGTTGACGAACTCGCCGGGCCAGAGGACGCGGTCCACGTTGGCGAACGTGGCCTTCAGCGTGATCGTTCCGGTCGCGCGGTCGACCGCGTTGTCGACGAAAGTCAGATCGCCGCGGCCGAGCGAGCGGCCGCTGGCGGGCTCCTCCGCCTCGACGACGAGGGCGCCCGCGTTCTGGCGCCGCCGGATCTCGGGCAGCTCTCGCTCGGGCACGGCGAAGGTCAGGTAGATCGGCGCGATCTGGTTGATCGTGACGAGCACGGCGTCGTTCGACTTCACGACGTTTCCGGGCTGCACGAGGATGCTTCCGCTGCGCCCGTCGATCGGCGCGCGGATCGAGCAGAAGGCGAGGTCCAGGCGCGCCCGTTCCACGAGGGCCTGGTCCGCGCGGACGTTGGCCGCCGTTGCCGCGGCGTTGGCCTTGACGCTGTCGTACTGCTGCTGCGTCACGTAGTCCTTCTTGACGAGGTCCTCGTAGCGCTGGACGTCGGTCTGCGCATTCTCCATCTGCGCCCGCTCGCGCGCGAGCGCCGCCTCGGCCTGCGCGAGCGCGGCCTCGTAGGGGCGCGGGTCGATCGAGAAGAGCAGCTCGCCCTTCTTCAGGTCCTGGCCCTCGCGGAAGTGGACCTGCATGATCTCGCCCGTGACCTGGGCGCGCACCGAGACCGCGACGTAGGCCTGGACCGTCCCGACGTTGCGGATCTGCAGCGGCACCGCCTTCTTCTCGACGATGCCGACGCGCACCGGCACGGCCTCGACGGCGGCGACCTTGTCCGCCTTCCCGCAACCGAGCGCGGCGGCCGCGAGCGCGAGGACCGGAAGGAGGAATTGCCGGGTGGGTCTCGTCATGGAGTCTCCTGCTTCTGCGTCGACGTACTCGTGATTTCCGCCGCCCTCGGGACGAGCGCGCCGGTGGCGTGCGCCAGCTGCGCCATCGCGAGGAACCAGAGGGACCGCGCCTGCACTTCCTCGGCGCGCGCGTCGGCCAGGGCCGACTGCGCGGTCAAGAGATCGATGATCGAGCCGACGCCCGCCTTGTAGCGGCCTTGGGCGACGTCGGAGGACTGGAGGGCGCTCGCGAGCAGGTCGCGCGTCGTCGCGATGCGCTGCGTGGCGGTCTGCACCGCGTAGTAGCTCGCCCAAACGTCCAGGATCACGCGGTCCTCGAGCACCTCAGCGCTCGCCCTGGCCGCCTCCGCCTCTTCCTTCGCCTTCTGCGTCCGGTACGCGACGTCGAAGCCCGTGAAGACGGGGATGCGCAAGAGGACGAGGCCCGAGTAGTTGGTCGAGAAGGGATCCGGTGCGTTCGGCGTCGAGTAGAACGTCCGGTTGCCGGTCGCGTTCAGCGAGAGCTTCGGCAGCCCCTCGGCCGCGACCGAGCGGATCCGGCTCTGGGCGGCGAGCGCCTCGAAGCGGCTCGCGGCCAGGTCCGGGCGCTCCGCCACGGCGCGGGCGATCAGCTCGTCGACGTTCTTCTTCACCATGTCGAGCGGCAGGTCCTCGGGCAGCTGGCCGACCTCCACCGGGATGTTCGCCGGAACGCCGACGGCGGTCGCGAGCGCGCCCCGGATGATCTGCAGCTGTCCCTGCGTGTCCTGCAGCTGCAGCTCGATCTGCGAGGCCGCGGTCCTGGCCTGGAGCACGTCCGCGATCGTTGCGACGCCCGCTCGGTGCCGCTCCTCGGAGGCGTCGAGGCTGCGGCGCGCTTCGCTGAGGTTGGATTGCCGCGCGATCACGAGGGCCTTCGAGTTGAGGTAGCCGTAGTAGGCCTGCGCAACCGAGAGGACGACGTCCTGGATCGCGGCGTTGTGCGTCCAGTCGGCCGCGTAGAGGGCGCGCGTGGCTTCTTCGACCTGCGCCTCGCGCCCGCCGAAGTCGAAGAGCAGCCAGGACGCCGCCACCGACGGGCCGTACGTCGTCTGGAGGTACGTGAACTTGCCGCCCACGGCCGCCGTCTTCTGGCGCTGGAGCGTGCCGTCCACCTCGAACACCGGGAAGTAGAGCGAGCGCTTCGATCCGACCTCGGCCGCCGCCGCGCGCGCGAAGGACCAGGCCTCGCGCGTCTGGGGATTGGTGCGCAGGGCCACGTCCACGAGCTGCACGAGCGACAGCGTCGTGCCGGGCTTCAGGTACTCCTCGGGCACCGCGGGCGCGACCTTGTCGACGGGGGCGGGCGGCATCGCCGCCTTCGCCGGCGGCGACCAGGGCTGCTGCGGCGCGGTCGAAACGGCCTCGCGCACGGTCTTCTCCGGAATTGCCGTGCACCCGGCGGCAAAGAGCAGGCCGATCGCAACAGCGCGCCTCACGGGGTCTCCTTCCGCGCGACGCCCGCGAGGAACACGCCCATCAGCTGCGCGACGAGGTCCTCGAGCCGGTCCTCGTCCAGGTGGAAGAGGTTCACGGCCCGCACCATCCCGAGGAAGAGGTTCGCGCCGATGCGCGCGTCGATGCCCCGGAACTCGCGCCGTTCGATGCCCGAGAGGATCGACTCCTGGACGAACCGCAGGAACCCGTCGCGCCGCAGGGCGAGCTCCTCGTGGCGGATCGCGAAGTGCTCCTCGCGCTGGAACACCTCGATCAGCTGCCGCCGATCCCAGAAGTGGCGCAGGATCACGGTCGCGGTCGCCTCGAGGCGACGCTCGGCGGTCATGTCTCCCCGCACCGCGCCGTCGAGCGAGGCCTTGAGCGTGTCGAGGACGTGGAGGATGGCGTGGAAATAGAGGTCGTCCTTCGTCTCGAAGTAGCGGTAGATGGTTCCCTTGCCGATCCCTGCGTCGGCCGCGATGTTGTCGATCAGCACTTCGTGAAACGGCCGGCGCGCGAAGACGCGCGAGGCGGCCTCGAGGATCGAAAGCTCCTTGTCTGCAGTCTTTAGTCTGGCCATGATTTACGACACTGACCGGTCAGTTCTATACGATTACGGTCTCCATGGCTCGTTGGTTTCGAGAAATCTTAGAAATGAGACTGCTCGATTTACTGAAACGCAGGTAGTCTACTTAACGTAGTTAGATTTTAGAGGCACGCTTTGGGTACGACCGAACGCCGCGAGAGGCAACGACAGGAGCTTCGGGACCGGATCCTGGACGCCGCCCGGACTCTCTTCGCCGAACAGGGTTACGACGCCGTGACGATGCGCAAGATCGCCGAGAAGATCGAATACTCGCCCACGGCCATCTACTTCCACTTCAAGGACAAGCAGGCGCTGCTCCAGGAGCTCTGCGACACCGACTTCGGCGCCCTCGCGCACGAGTTCCGCAAGATCGCTCGCATCGCCGACGCGATCGAGCGGCTGCGCCGGATCGGCCGCGCCTACGTCGAGTTCGCGATCGCGTACCCCAACCACTACCGGCTCATGTTCATGACCCCGAGCAAGGCTTCCCTCCAGCCCGAGGGCAGCCGCCTCGCCCGGGGCAATCCCGAGGAGGACGCCTACGCGTTCCTGCGCACGACCGTCGCCGAGGCGATCGCGAGCGGACGCCTGCGGAACGAGCTCACCGACCCCGACCTCGTCTCGCAGATGGTCTGGGCCGGAACGCACGGCGTCGTGTCGCTTCACATCTCCAACTGCAATGACGCGTGGATCGACTGGCACGACGCCCGCGACACGGCCCACACGCTGATCGAAGTCATGATTCGCGGCATCGTCCGCGGGGAGTAGTGACGTGGTCGACCTCGCGACGAAAAGCCTGCTCCACGACAAGCTCCGGTTCATCATCACGGTTTCGGGCGTCGCCTTCGCCGTCACGCTCGTCTTCGTGCAGGTCGGCCTCTTCCTCGGCCTGCTCGACAACGCGTCGGTCACGATCGACCACATCAGCGCCGACCTGTGGGTCACCTCGCGCAACACGCCCAACGTGGACTTCGCCCATACGTTTCCGGACACCGCCGTCAAGCGCGTCCGCTCCGTGCCCGGAGTCGCGCAGGCCGATAACCTGATCGTCTGGTTCGTGACGGTCAATCTCCCGTCCGGCGCCCAGGAGGGCTCGCTCGTCTATGCCCTCGACGACTTCCGCAACTGGAACATCCCGTGGAACGTCGCGTCGGGCGATCTCGAAGATCTCAAGCGCGGGCAGTACTTCTTCCTCGACGACTCGGCCGTCAAGCGCTACGGCCCGTTCGCCGTGGGCGAGTACCGCGAGATCCTCGGGCAGCGCATGAAGATCATCGGGCGCACGAAGGACGCCCGTTCGTTCACGACGACCCCCATCTCGTTCGTCGACTTCGACCGCGCGCAGACGCTCAACCCCCAGTCGCTGCAGGGCAAGACGACGTACGTCCTCGTCAAGCTTGCGCCCGGGGCCGACGTCGATGCCGTCAAGGCGGAGATCGCCCGCCGGCTGCCCTACAACGACGTCTACACGAAGCAAGAGTGGGCCGCGCGCTCCCGGGGCTACTGGGTCAAGTCGACCGGCATCGGGTTGAACATGTACATCACCGTCTTTCTCGGCTGCCTCGTCGGGATCGTCGTCGTGGCGCAGACGCTCTACACCTCCACGATGGAGCACATCAAGGAATTCGGGACCGTCAAGGCGATCGGCGGCGGCAACCTCGACATCTACAGGATCCTCGGCAAGCAGGCGTCGATTGCCGCGGTCGCGGGCTTCGTGCTCGGCGCGCTCATGGCGTACGCCATGCGGCCGGTGATCGCGAAGATCGATCTGAAGCTCATCATCACGCCCGCGTTCGCGGCCATCGTCTTCGCCGGATCGGTCGCGATGTGCCTGGCGGCCGCGATGATTTCCTTCCGCAAGGTCGCGTCGATCGATCCGGCGCTGGTTTTTCGAGGGTGAGCCGCATGAACATCCTGGAAGCACGCACCATCACCAAGGAGTTCCGCGAGGGGCGCGGCGAGGCGGTGTCCGTCCTCAAGGGCGTATCGCTCGACATCCGGCGCGGGGAAATCGTAGCGCTCGAGGGTCCGTCGGGATCGGGCAAGACGACGCTGCTCTCGATCCTCGGCTGCATCTTGACGCCGAGCTCGGGAACGGTCGTCGTGGACGGCGAAGAGATCGACCCCGGCAAGCCCGGGCGCCTGCCGGCCATCCGCAGGAAGTCGATCGGCTTCGTGTTCCAGCAGTTCAACCTGTTTCCGTCGCTGACGGCGCTCGAAAACGTCGAGTACTCGCTGAACGTCAGGGGGCTGAAGGGCGCCGCGGCGCGCTGGGAAGCCGAGCGCGTGATCGACGCCGTGGGCCTCTCCGACCGCCGCACCTTCCTGCCCCGCGACCTTTCCGGCGGGCAGAAACAGCGGGTCGCGATCGCGCGGGCGCTCGCCGGCAGCGCGCCGATCCTTCTCGCGGACGAGCCGACCGCGAACCTGGACTCCCACATCGGCGGCGAGGTCCTCGAGATGTTCCGCGCGCTCGCCAAGAAGGAAGACCGCGCCCTTCTCATCGTCACGCACGACCCGAAGGTCCGCACCGTGTCGGACCGCGTCCTCAAGATCCGCGACGGCCTGATCGCCGCCGACGGACTGGCCGCTTGATCAAAAGGGGGATCCCGATGACCAGGAACTTTCGAAACCGCGTCGTCCTGCCTCTCGCGGGCCTGTGCCTGGCCGCCGTCGCGGCCTTCCAGGTGCTGGCGGCCGGGACGACGGGCGGAAAGACGGGCTCGAAGGCCGCCCACGCCGCCCCGCCCCCGCCGTCGACCCGCGTCGCCGCCGAGGGCCGGATCGTCACGTACCCGGGGGCCGAGGTCGTGGTTGGAACCGATCTGGCGGGCACGATCGTATTACTCAAAGTGCAGGAGAAGGAAAGGGTCCGCAAGGGCCAGGTCCTCGCCGAACTGCGTTCGGACGACTACCGGGCGGCCATGGCCGAGGCCCGGGCGCGGATCGTCGAGGCGGACGCCGACATCCGCCTCTCCGAGGCCGAGCTCGATCGCGCCCGCACGCTCTGGGACAAGGCCGTCGGCTCGAAGCAGGCCGTCGACAAGACCGAGCGCGACGTGGACGCCGCGCGGGCCCGGCGCGCGACCGCAGTGGCAACGGCCGACCGGCTCGAAGCCGTCCTCGCCAAAACGCGGATCGTCGCCCCCATCGACGGCGTCGTAATCGCGCGGCACGCGCAGCCCGGCGAAACGCTCGAAGCCGGAATGAAGATCGTGACCATCGCCGACCTCTCCCGGACGCGCGTCGAGGCCGAGCTCGACGAGTTCGACTCGGGCCGCGTGCACCTCGACGAAGAAGTCCGCGTCATGGCCGAGGGCTACGACGGCAAGGCATGGCGGGGCAAGGTCGAGGAGATCCCCGATGCCGTGGTCGGCCGTAGACTGAAGCCGCAGGATCCCGGAAAGCCGGAGGACACGCGAGTGCTTCTCGTAAAGATCGCGCTGCTGGAACCGACGCCCTTGAAGCTCGGCCAGCGCGTCGAGATAAGGATCGACTGATGATGGGCAAGACGGGGCTGCGCAAGCGGATGATGGATTGCGGAGACAAGATCGGGCAGCTGCAGTGCCACGGCGAGAGCAACTCCGGCGAGCGCATCGCGCCGACGGACTCCTCCGGGGAACGCGACTTCCTTGGCGAGCGCATCGCGCTCTGGGCGCGCACGACGCTGATCGCCTCGGCCGCGTTCTTCCTGGCGAACTTTCTCATCTACGCCCTGTGGCCGCCCGCCGAAGGCGCGGCGCCGTCGTTCTCGCAGCCCGAGGTCCTCTTTCACCTGGCGGCCCTCGCGGTGCTCCTCGCCGGTTGGCTGGCCGCGCGGCAGCCCGGTCTTTCGGAACCCGCGCTGCGCTGGCTCGACGGCGCCACGATCGTCGTTTGCCTCGCCCTGTACACCGGCATGGGGGCGAGCATGCCGCTTGCGTGGCGGCCCGAGATGCTGGTGTGCCTGATCGCGATCTCCCTGCTGCTCTACCGCGCGGCCATCGTCCCGAGCGCGCCGCAGCGGACGGCGATCATCTCGACGATCGCGTGCCTGCCGATCCCCTTGCTCGCCTTCTTCGCGTACGCCACGACCTCGCCGCGCGAAACCTCGCGGGGCTCTTCTGTGGCGTACGCGTTTCTCTGGTCGGCGCTCGCGGTCGCCCTGTCGACGCTCGTCTCCTACGTGACCTTCCGGCTGCGCAAGAGCATCGCGCGCCACCGCAAGCTCGGCCAGTACACGCTGACCGAGAAGATCGGCGAGGGCGGCATGGGCGTCGTCTACCGCGCCGAGCACGAGATGCTGCGCCGGCCGACGGCGATCAAGCTGCTCCCGCCCGGCCGCGCCGGCGAGGACAGCCTGAAGCGCTTCGAACGCGAGGTCCAGCTGACCGCGCGCCTGACGAACCCGCACACCGTCTCGGTCTACGACTTCGGGCGCACGCCCGACGGCCTCTTCTACTACGTCATGGAGTATTTGGACGGCGTGGACCTCGAGACGCTCGTGCAGGAGTCCGGGCCGCTCGCGCCCGGGCGTGCAGTGCGCATCCTGCGCCAGATGTGCGCGGCGCTGGCCGAAGCGCACGGGATCGGGCTGATCCACCGGGACATCAAGCCCGCCAACGTCATCCTCTGCGAGCGCGGCGGCATCCCCGACATCGCCAAGGTGCTCGACTTCGGCCTTGTCAAGGACCTCTCCGACACGTCCGCGGCCGGAATGACGAACGAGAACATCCTCCACGGCACGCCGCAGTACATGGCGCCCGAGGCGATCCGCGACGCGAAGAGCGTGGACCCGCGCAGCGACCTCTATGCCGTGGGCGCGGTCGGCTACTTCCTGCTCACCGGCACACCTGTCTTCGCCGGCAAGAGCCCGCTCGAGACCATCCACCACCACCTGCAAACGGAGCCCGAGCCCCTTTCGCGCCGGCTCGGACGCGCGGTGCCCGAGGACCTCGAGGCGCTCATCCTCCGCTGCCTCGCCAAGGATGCCGATCAACGGCCCGAGAGCGCGAAGGCCCTCGCCAGGGCGCTCGCGGCCTGCGCGGGCGTGCAGCCCTGGGACGAAGCCGTCGCGCAGAGCTACTGGCACGCGCGGTCGCAGAGGAAGAACGCGGCGAAGACGGCGTGAACGGGCCCGCGGCCGGCGGCCGCGGTAGCATCGTCGCGTGAGCTGGCTCCGCCGATTCGAGCGCCTGTTCTGGGTCGCCGGGATCCTCCTCGTCGGCGTCTGGGTCGCGGCGTACGCCCACAAGACCGTCCTCTCGCGCAAGGACCTCGCGCGCTTCGACACGGCCATGCGCGCGCGCGTCACGCCGCCGCGCGTCCTGCCGGGCGAGGCGACTCCCGACAAGACCCTCTGGTCGAAGGAGCGGGTGCGCGGCTACGAGGAGAGTCTCAAGGTGAAGTCCTCCGACCCGCTCGCCGTCCTGCGCATCCCGAAGATCGGCCTCCAGGTCGCCGTCCTCGAGGGTACGGACGACCTGACGCTGAACCGGGCGATCGGCCACATCGAGGACACGCCCAGGCCCGGTGAGAACGGCAACGTCGGCATCGCGGGCCACCGCGACGGATTCTTCCGAGGATTGAAGGACGTGGTCGTCGGCGACACCATGGAGCTCGAGACTCTCTCCGGCACGCAGACCTACCGCGTCGAGAACATCTGGATCGTCAACCCCGAGGACGTCCAGGTGCTGGATCCCACGCCCGGCCGCGCGCTCACACTCGTCGCCTGCTATCCCTTCTACTTCGTCGGCTCGGCCCCGAAGCGCTACATCGTGCGGGCGGTCCCGGAAGCCCCCGCGACAGCGAGCCGCGTCCCGTAGAATCTCGCTTCCCTTGCCGTCCAACAGCTCCAGGGCGCCCTACCTCGCGCTCGCCCACCGCGACTACAGGCGCCTGATCGTCTCGCAGCTGCTCTCGCTGACGGGCTCGCAGATGCAGGTCGTCGCGATCAACTGGCACGTGTACCTCCTGACGAAGTCGCCGCTCGCGCTCGGGATCGTCGGGTTGACGCGCGTCGTGCCGATCGTGGCGTTCTCGCTCTGGGGCGGCGTCGTCGCGGACCGGCACGACCGGCGGCGCGTCATGATCGCCACGCAGCTCGCGATGACGGCCGTCGCGCTGGCGCTGTGGGGCACGACCTTCGCCGGGCACGAAACGCTGTGGCTGATCTACGCGCTGAACGCGCTCTCCGCCTCGGCCGTCGCCTTCGACGGCCCGTCGCGCCAGGCGCTCATCCCGCGGCTCGTTCCGGCGGCGGACCTGCCGGGGGCGCTGACGCTCAATCTGTCGGTTTTCCAAGCGTCGCTCATCGGCGGCCCCGCGCTCGCGGGACTCCTGATCGCGCACGCCGGCGGGGGCACGAGGGGCCTGGCGCTGATCTATCTCCTGAACGCCGCGTCGTTCCTTGCCGTGATCTATGCGCTCGCGACGATGCACACCTCCGGCGCACCGACGGCCGAGAGCAGGCAGACGGAAGGCTGGTCTGCCCTGCGCGAAGGGTTGCGCTTCGTCTTCACCACGCCGCTCATGGTCTGGACGATGGGACTCGACTTTCTCGCGACGTTCTTTTCCGGAGCGATGTCGCTGCTGCCGATCTTTGCCGACCAGGTCCTGAACGTCGGCGCGAAGGGCTACGGCGTGCTCGCGGCGGCGCCCGCCGTCGGCGCTCTCCTGGGTTCGCTGCTCCTCTCGATCCGCCCGCTGCCCCCGCATCAGGGCCGGATATTCCTCTGGTCGGTCGGGGCGTTCGGCGGCGCCACGATCGTGTTCGGCCTCTCGCGCTCCTTCGGGTTGACACTCGCCGCGCTCGCGGCGGTCGGCTTCGCCGACGCCATATCGACCATCATCCGCCAGACCCTGCGCCAGTTCATCACCCCCGATCGCCTGCGCGGCCGGATGACCTCCGTCAACATGATCTTCTTCATGGGCGGCCCGCAGTTGGGCGAGCTCGAGGCCGGCGTCGTCGCCTCCCTCTTCGCCTCGGCGGTCGTGGGCGTCACGGTTTCCGTCGTCTCCGGCGGCATCGCGACGATCGCCATCACCGCCGCGATCGCCGCCGCCGCGCCCATGCTCCGCCGCTACGACTTCCGACAGAGCATCGCGGTGGAAAAGGTCACTCCTGGATGACCCACTCGCGGTAGGTTCCCCAGCCCTCGCTCGTCAACACGGCATCGCCCTCTGAGTCGGACAGGAACAGCGGAGACGACCAGCTCTTCTCTTCGAACACTTTGTCCGAGCCGGCGCTCACGAGCCGATAGCCGTGTCCGTCCGCCGAGACCAGGTAACGAAACGGCGTGCCCCAGGCGTCGGTCATTGGGGTGTTCGCGATGTAGTTGGGCTGCACGAGGCTGCGCAGCTCCTCCATCGTTTTCGCCATCGGATAGGTCGGATGGTCGACCCCGTAGGCCGCGACCGCCGTTTGCAGGGCGCGCATCGACTCCAGAGTCTGGATGCACTGGTACCAATGATCGGCGAGCTTGCGCTTGTACTCGCGCGGTTCACCCGCGTCCGCCGCTGGAACGACGGCCCCGAGAAGGAGAATTCCGACGAGAACCAAAACGGCCTTGCCTTTCATGACGACCTCCCTTTATGATGCGTACTAGTGTAGTAGTACACTAATACAGTAGTCAAGCATGAGCGCCCTGCGCATCGACCCGTCCTCCGCCACCCCGATCTGGAGCCAGATCGAGGACGGGCTCCGCCGCCTCGTGGCCTCGGGGGCGCTGAAGCCCGGCGCGGCCGTCCCCTCGGTTCGGGATCTCGCGAAAGACCTGCGCATCAATCCCGCCACGGTTGCCAAGGCCTACCAGCGCCTGACCGACGCGGGAGTGCTGATCGTGCGGCGCGGGGACGGCACGTACGTGGCCGAGGCGCCGCCGGCGATGAGCAAGGCCGAGCGGACGCGGATCCTCAGGGAGGCCGCCGGACGTTTCGCGGATCTCGCGTCCACGCTCGGTGTCTCACGGGAAGAGGCCGAAGACGCGCTGCGCGCCGCCTGGAAGAAAGGGGGCAACTCGTGACCGAACCTTTCCGCGTCGAGGGACTCACCGTCCGGTACGGACGCGCGACGGCCTGCCGAGACGTCAGGCTCGCCGTCGAGCCCGGCTCGGTCTATGCCCTGCTCGGCAGGAACGGCGCCGGGAAGTCCTCGCTCGTGCGGTGCTTGCTCGGCGAGCAGAAGGCCTCCGCGGGACGCACGCTCCTCTTCGGCGCCGACGCCTGGAAGACGCGCAAGGCCGCCATGGCCCGACTCGGCGTCGTCCCCGAAGAGCCCGACGCTCCCCCGGGCATGACCGCGCGCGAACTGTCGGATTTCTGCCGCCGCATCTATCCGCGCTGGGACGACGGCGCGGTCATGGCTCGCCTCCAGCGTTTCGGTGTGCCCCCGAAGAAGCCCTTCGGGCGGCTTTCGAAGGGCCAGAAAGGCGAGGTCATGCTCGCGCTCGCCCTGGGGCACGCGCCAGAAGCCCTCGTCCTCGACGACCCCACGCTCGGGCTCGACGTCGTCGCTCGCAGCGCGCTCTATGAGGAGATCGTCGGCGAGCTCGCCGACAGGGGCACGACAGTCTTCCTCACGACGCACGATCTCTCGGGCTTCGAGGGCCTCGTCACGCGCGTGGGAATTCTCAAGGACGGCAAGCTCGTCCTCGACGAGGAAATGGAAGCGCTCAAGGCGCGCTTCCGCCGCATCCGGTACGCCAACCGCCTGACCGAGACCCGCACCGCCTTCGGCACCGAGCTCGACGCCTTCCACGCTGAGCGCGTCCGCGTGCGCGGCTGGGGAATCGAGGCCATCGTCTCGAACTTCGACGACGCGGCCTTCGAGCGCTTCCGCGCCATCGACGGCGTGGATGACGCCGCGGCCGAGGCGCTGCCGCTCGAGGAGATCTTCCTCGCCGTCGCGGGCGAGGAGAAAGGGGGCACCTCATGACAGGTCTTCTCGCCGTGGCCCGCCGCGAGATCCTCGAGCGGAGGCACATCCTCACCGCAGCTGCCGCCGCGAGCCTGATCCCGTTCGCTGCCCCTCTCTTCCGGGGAATGTCCGGCGGGATGGCCCAGCAGTTGCGCGGCGAGACGGCGCTGTTTCTCGGGCTCGCCTTTCCCGCCGGCATCGTGGCCCTGCTCGCCGGTTCTCTCGCGCCGGCGATCGCGAGCCGCCAGATCGCCTTCGATTTCGCGAGGCCCCTTTCCGCCGCGAGCATCTGGGGCGGACGTCTGGCGGCGGCCCTTTCGCTCGCCCTCGCCTCCGCGGCGATCGTGCTCCTGCCCGCGAGGCTCGCCGGGCCGCTCGTGTGGGGAGGCAGCCTCTTCGCCGTCACCGGGCTCCCGGGCTGGTGGCCGGCGCTCGCCCTCATCGTATTGCTGGCCGTGTACGGCGTCTGTCAGACGATTCTTCTTTCCCGTCGCTCGCGCTCCGTCTGGTTGGTTTTCGATCTGGGAATCCTCGTGCTCTTTCTCTTCGGTGCGGGAACCGTGTTCTCCAGGCTGCTCTCGCTTCTCGCCGACACGCCGTTTCGGGTCGTTGGCGTGTGGCTCGCCGCGTCCTTCCTGGTGGCCGTCGTCGGGGCGGGCTTCGCCGCTGTAGCCCGCGGCCGCACCAGTCTGGCCTCGGCGCATCGCGCTTCCTCCCTGTGGCTGTGGTCGATTCTCGGCGCCGCCGTGCTCTCGGCGCACGGCTACGCCTGGTGGGTTGCTTCCGCCCGCCCGGCTGACCTCGCCGAGCTGTGGGCGGTTCCCGCTGCCCGAGGATCCTGGATGCAACTCGGGGGATCGGCCCGCGGCGCGCGCGCGACTTTCCTGTACGACGCCCGGAGCGGGCGTTTCTCGCGAGCCTCGACGATCGACTGGCGGGGCCCCATCTTCTCCCGGGACGGGCGGACGGCAGCCTGGATTCGCTACGCGCCTCAGGAGACGCCCCGCGCCGTCTGGATCTGGCGCCTCGACGAGGCTCAGGCAAAGCCGGCGCCGTCGCGGATTTTCCTCTCCTCGTATCCCTCGCTGTTCGTGCTCTCGGACGATGGATCACGCCTTGCTTCGCTCGAGGAGGGGGTTCTTTCCATCCACGACGTAGCCACTGCGCGCGTGCTGGCCTCCGCGCGAGTCCCGGTCGGCCCTCGTCAGGAGGTCCGCGGGCTCTTCTCGGAACCCGATCGGTTTCGCCTCTATCGCTGGGACGCCTCGGCGATCGACATCCTCGAGCTCGATATCAAAGTCCGAAGCCTCGTCGAGACCGGAAGAGTCTCGGGACTGACCGACCTGAGGTACTTTGTGGCCGACGCGGCCGGATCGCGGCTCGTCGTCACCGACGGGCCCGATCGAAGCAAGCGCCTCTTCGAGGGCCGCACCGGAGCGCTCATGGCGAAGCTGTCCGATACGTCGAGTGAAGGACGCTGGCCCATGTTTCTGGCGGACGGCCGCATCATCCTCAGCGACCGTTCGGCAGCCGGCCTGAGACTGCTCATCTTCGGAAAGGACGGCGAAGGACGGGGCGCCGTGGCTCTGCCCTCGGGCAGTGGAGTCGCGCTGGGCGGCGAGTTGGCTGCGGGAAAAGTCGTAGTCGGTGTCGCCGACGCCGGGTTTCACTACACCTCGTACCTCGCCGATCTCGAGTCGGGCTCGACCCGGTTGCTCGCCGAGGGCCTGCGCCCGGTGCTCGGGCTCTGGGCGACCGCCGAGCTCGGCAGCGAGGCGACCAAACTCTTCTACGGCCCCGACCAGAACGCGCTCGTGCGTTTCGATCCGCTCACGGGGCAGCGGCGGACGATTCTGGGAGCGCGCCCCTAGCTCTGCTATCGTCCCGCCCAACGCAATGGCGGGGTTCCACAGACAGGACGGAAAGCTCTTCTGCGACGGTGTTTCGCTCGAGGACACCGCGCAGGAAGTTCGGCACCCCGCTGTACGTGTACAGCCGAGCGCTGATCGAGGAGAACTTCCGGCGGTTCGACGCGGCGTTTACCTCCGTCCCGCACCTCGTCTGCTACGCCGCGAAGGCGAACTCGAACCTCGCGGTCCTGACGCTGCTTTCGCGGCTCGGTTCGGGCGCGGACGTCGTCTCGGGCGGCGAGCTGCGCGCGGCGCTGCAGTGCGGAATTCCGGCTGATCGGATCGTCTTCTCGGGCGTGGGCAAGACGGACGACGAGATCGCGGCGGGCGTTGCAGCCGGGATTCTCGCCTTCAACGCCGAGTCCGAGCGGGAGATCGAGAAAATCGACGCCATCGCCCGACAGGGCGGCAGGGTGGCGCGAGTGGCCCTGCGGGTCAACCCGGACATCGATGCGAAGTCGCATCCGTACATCTCGACGGGATTGAAGCAGAACAAGTTCGGCGTGGACATCGGGCGCGCCCGCGAGATCTTCGAAAAGGCGCGCGGCCTTTCGAGCATCCGGATGGTCGGCATTCAGGCGCACATCGGGAGCCAGATTCTCGACGCCGAACCGCTTGCCGAAGCGGCGCGGGACCTGTCACGCGTGGCGGAAGACCTGGCTACCGAAGGGTTCCCGATCGAGACGCTCGACATCGGCGGGGGAATCGGGATCGGCAGAACGGCCCTGTCGCCCGAATCCTACGCCGCGGCGGTGCTTCCCTCGCTCGGGGGCCGGCCCTTCCGCATCCTGATCGAGCCGGGCCGGGCGATCGCCGGGCCCGGCGGCGTGCTCCTGACGCGCGTGCTCTACGTCAAAGAGGAGCGCGGCAAGACGTTCGTGATCGCCGACGCCGGGATGAACGATCTGCTTCGGCCGGCGCTGTACCAGGCCGCGCACGAGATCGAAAATGTGGATTCCGTTCCAAATAACCGGACCCTCGTCGCCGACGTCGTGGGCCCGGTGTGCGAGACCGCCGACTGTTTCCTCAAGGACGCCGAATTGCCGCGCGCCGACGAAGGCGATCTGCTCGCGATCCGCGACGCCGGCGCGTACGGATTCGCGATGGCGTCCAACTACAACTTCCGGATGCGGCCGGCCGAGGTCCTCGTCGAGAACGGCGTGGCGCGGCTCGTGCGCCGCCGGGAAAATTACGAGGACCTGATTCGCCCCGAGGTTGTGTAGACTCACTGCAACTCATACACCCGGAACGATTCGCTTACTTTTTTTGGGAGGACGCATGCGCTTGCGAATTGTCGGACTTCTCTGCCTTCTCGCCCTCGCCGCACCCCTCGCCTTCGCCCAGACGACCGGCTCCATCAGCGGCGTCGCCCGCGACTCGACCGGCACCCCCCTGCCGGGCGTCCTGATCTCGATCGTCGGCCCGGTGCTGCCCCTCGGCCGAACGGCGACGTCGCGGTCGGACGGCGTGTTCCAGTTCTTCAACCTGACGCCGGGGACCTACCAGTTGAAGGCAGACCTGCAGGGCCTCGCCCCGTTCAGCCAGGAGGTCATCGTCCAGCTGACCAAGGACACCGAGGTCTACCCGGTCCTGCGCGCGACGACCGCCGAGAACATCACGGTCATGGCCGCCGCGCCGCTCGTCGACACCAAGTCGAGCGACGTCTCGGTCGTCACCACCCGCAAGACGATGGAGAAGCTCCCGCTCGCACGCACGTTCAGCGGCACCTTCCAGCTGGCGCCGGGCATCGCGGACAGCGGGGTCGCGATCTCGAACACGAACATCGGCGTCAACGCGGCCGGCGGGCGTCAGGACAACACGTTCCTCTACGACGGCGTCAACGTGACCAACCCGTTCTTCGGCGACCTCTACCAGGACTTCGCCGAGCTCGACATCCAGGAAGTGAACATCACGCGCAGCGGCGTCACGGCGGACAGCGGCCGCACGGGCGGCTTCATCGTCAACGGCGTGACCAAGTCGGGCACGAACAACTTCCACGGCGAGGCCCGCCTCGAGTACCAGCCAGCGGCCTTCGAGGCCGACAGCAAGGACCCGAACCTCCAGTCCACGACCGAGCGGTTCCGGCCGGGCGTCGGCATCGGCGGCCCCATCGTGAAGGACTACCTCTTCGCCTACACCTCCGCCAACTTCTACAGGGTGACGGATAGCGACCGGGTCAACAACCTCGGCCCCATTCCGAACTCCGACCTCGACATCAACGAGTACTTCTTCAAGCTGTCGGCGACTCCGATGCAGAACATGCTCTTCGACGCGTCGTACCGCTACCGCAGCATCAACCAGTCCTACGCGAACGTCGGCGCGTACGACGCCGCCTCGACCGCCGACAACACGAAAGAATTGAACCGTGTCGGCCTCTTCTCCTGGTACTGGACGGCGACGCAGAACTTCAACCTCGAGGCCAAGTTCAGCGTCAACGACAATCCGAGCGGCTCGACGCCGGTCACCCCGCTCGGCTACCAGGGCGTCTTCAACGCGGCCGATCCGTCGCAGTCGGGGTACTACTGCAACGGCCTCACCTGCACCGGCGCCTCGAACGTCGCGACGAACACCGACAGCTTCACCCGCTACAACTACAACCTCACGGGCAGCTACCTCGCCAACTTCGTCGGCGCAAGCCACCTCATCAAGGCCGGCGCGTACTTCAGCAACAACAAGGAAAACAAGTCCACCATCGCGAACGGCTGGGGCGCGATCACCAACTCGACGAGCGGCAACTGCGGCAGCGACGAGGGGTGCTACCGCGCCCGGTACTCGCCGTTCCAGAATCCCCAGATCTCGCGCGGTCAGACGATCGGCATCTTCCTGCAGGACCAGGCCACCTGGGACCGCCTGACCCTCAACATCGGCTTCCTCGTCAACCAGGACACGTTCATCCCGAACGACAACAAGGAGTTCACGTACGTCCAGGGCGACTTCACCGTGCCGAACGACGACCTGCTGCCCTGCACGGACCCGGCCCACCTGCCGGAGGCGTGCACCTATACGGCCAGGCAGGTCTTCTCGTTCGGCAGCCAGTTCCAGCCGCGCGTCGGCGTCGCCTACGAGGTCACGCCGTCGATCCACGACAAGGTCTACGCGAATTTCGCCCGGTACTCGAACATGGACAACCAGTCCTTTGCGCGCGCCGCGGCGCCCCTGCGCCTGTACCGCGTGGACGCGTACTTCAACTCGACGACGGGCGCCTTCATCACCGACGTCGTGCGCGGCAACAACACCGGCAAGATCGTCCTGCCCGACATCAAGCCGATGTACACGGACGAATTCTCGGTCGGCTACGCGCGACCCTTCGGCGGCGGCTGGGTCGGCGAAATCTACGGCCTCTTCCGCAACACGAAGAACATCATCGAGGACTTTCCGGCGACCGGCCTCGAGGACAACCCCGACAACTTCCGGTACGGCAACATCCCGGCCCACCGCAAGTACCAGGGCGGCACGATCGAGGTCAAGCGGGCCGGCGTCGACAACTGGACGCTCGACGCGTCGTACACCCTCTCGAAGCTGACCGGCAACTGGGACCTCGACTACGCGACGCAGCTCTTCTACACCTCGTCGTACATCCAGGACGGCCCGAAGCTGTACGTCCAGGACCCGAACCGCCAGGGCACGCTCATCGGCAACCGGACCAACGTTGCCAAGCTCTTCGCCAGCTACACGTTTCCCGAGTGCACCACCGTCGGCGGCTATCTGCGCTACCAGAGCGGGCGCCCCTGGGAGGCGCGGCTCTTCGATCCGATCTACGGGACGGACTACTGGTACGCGGAGCCGGCCGGCTCGCGCACGACGCCCTCCTGGACGAACTTCGACCTGCTCGTGTCGCAGACCTTCAAGATCGGGCCGACCGAGCTCATCGTCGAAGGCCGCCTCTTCAACGTCTTCAACTCGCAGCCCGCTCTGACGGTCGACCAGGACCTTTTCATCAACGACGACAACACGGGCGCCAATCCCAACTTCGGGAAGGCCACGTCGTACGCGCCGCCGCGAGGGTTCATCATTTCGGCGACGTTCAACTTCTAGAAAAACTGCGGTCATCGCACGGCCGGGGGTCTTCGGACCTCCGGCCGTCTTGTTTTCCCGGTGCCGTAGGGGCGGCCCTTGGGCCGCCCGGAGGACTTACAGCGGAGTCTCTGGAATGCTGCGCCGGTCGCCCGGGCGGGGCAAGCCCCGCCCCTACGGCACGGAAGGCTTCCCCGCCGCGCGCACGACCTCGAGGAGGCGCGCCACCTGCGGTTGGTCCGACTTCAGCGCGAGCGAGCGCGTGAGCAGACGCTCGACAGCCTCGCGATGCGCGAGGCACGTTTCGAAGAGGGCGAGGTCGTTGAGCGTCTCGGGCGCCGTCGTCCTGGCCTCGAAGCGCGTCAGGGCGGCCACCGCGCCGCGGCAGTCCTTCGCGCGATGCAGAAAGAGCGCCTGCTCGCGCGCGATCGCCTCGTTTTCCGGGTATCTCTTCGCCGCCCGATCGAGCAGCGCCGCAGCGGCCGAGAGCTTGCCGTCCTTCTCGTACTCGTGCGCCCAGCCCGCGACCGCCGGCGCCGGATCGTCCTCGACCGCGGCGAGCGAGCGCATTAACCACTCCTGCGCTCGCGCCGTGTCGCCCTTTGCGCGGTACAGCACCGCGAGGTTGAACATCGGCGAGTAGTAGTCGGGCCGCAGCGCGAGCGACTTTTCGAACGCCGCCTGCGCCGCCGGGAAATCCTTCCTGTTCTCGCGCAGGTACACGCCGAGGTTGTTCCAGGCGCCCTCGGTCATGCCCGGCGTCGCGCCACCCGTCGGAGCCAGAGGCTGCGCCTCGCCGGGCGACAGGTACCCGAGCGCCAGGAGCTTCCTCGCGTACTCGCTCGACTCCTCGGCCGAGGGCGCCGCGGCCGCCACGCGCCGCACGACGAGGTCCGATGGCCCCGCGGCGCGCGGCGGTGTCGCCATTGCCGGAAACGCCGCGCGCACCGGCGCGCCCGGCATCCTCGAATCGGCCGGCAGCCCGAGCAGGCCCAGGATCGTCGGCGCAACGTCGAGGATCGAGATCGTCGCCTTGCCGCCCGGGCCGGCCTTCGCGACGCCCGCTCCCCAGGCGGCGAAGACCCCTTCGGGCCGGTGCCAGAACGCCGCCGTGCTCCAGTTGCCCGACCCGAAACCGCAGGGCCGGTCGTCGCCCCACTTGAAGCCGTGGTCCGACGTGACGACGAGCGCCGCGCCGTCTTCTTCCGCGCGGCGCATCCACTGTCCGAGGATCCGGTCGATCACGCCGTAGTACGCCGCGACGACGTGCTCGTAGCGCGCCACATCCTCGTCGCGAATCGCGGCGCACGCGAGGCGTGGCGGCGTGTAGGACGCGAAGACGTGCCCGACCTCGTCGGTCCCCTCGAAGTAGACCGCCGTGAGGTCCGGGAGGTTGCGGTCGTAGAGGTCGCGCGCGATGCGCTGTGTCACGCGCGTCGCGCGAAGGATCCGCGAGAGCGCCACCACGGGGCTCTCCATGCCGCCCCCCGCGCCGAGCGCCGCGGCGATCTCGGACTGCGGCATCCCGAGAAACGGAACGAGGTCCGCGGCCGTCACGCGGCCGTCGCGAGCGCTCACCTGCGCGACGCCCGCCGCAAGCGCCGCCGGATACGTCGATCCGTCGAGCGGCAGCGCGTCGAAAAGGATCGGGCTCGCGTGATCGCTCACGAAGAAGCCGTTGACCTCCTCGGCCGGATGCGAGGCCCACCATCCGACGACGCCGACCCTGCGCCCCGCCGCCGACGCGAGGTTCCAGGCCGCCGGCACCGCGCGCGAGTTGCCGGAGATCGGCACCTTTCGCCCCGAGGCCGGGTCGACCTCCTGGAAATCGAGCACCCGGTGGACGTCCGGCGTCACGCCCGTCGCCTGCGTCGTCCAGAGGATGGGAGAGAGCAGCGGGAGCTGGCTCATCAGCTTCGCGGAGTAACCCTCGGACGTCAGGCGCTTCCAGTTCGGCATCGCGCCTTCCGCGGCAAGACGATCCACGAGTTCCCAGTCCAGGCCGTCGAGGCCGATCCAGACCACGGGCCGCGCGAGACCGGCCGCGCGCCGTGCGCGCGTCGTCACGTCCGAAGAATCGACGGAAGGGCCTGGCACGGGCGCAGGCGCCGCCGGCTTTTCGCCACGGCACGAGAGCCCGGCGCCGAAGACGAGCGCGGCGAGAGCGAGAAGGCCCGGGCTCCTTCGCATCGCCCGCACCATAACAAAGGCCCGCAGCCGGAGTAGAATCACGTTCACCCGTATGCCGCGCCGGTGCCTTCTCGCCTTCGTCCTCACCGCCGTCGCCGCGCTCTGCTCCGCGCAGGCCCCGCCCGTCGTGCGGATGCCCGGCGCGCCCGACCGTCCGCTCGCCCCCGAGTCGCTGCTCGGCCGCGACGCGCGCGACGTGCGCCTCGAGGACGCCGACGGCGGCGTCACGATCTACCACGGCATGTCCCTGCTCGCCGTCCTCGAGAAGAACGGCCTCGACTTGAAGACGATGGCCGGCCAGCGCAAGACCGCGGCCCAGGTCGTCCTCGTCACCGCCCGCGACGGCTACACCGTCGTCTTCTCCGTCGGCGAGCTGCAGATGAACCGGGCGAACCCCAAGGTCTTCCTCGTGGCCGAATCCGGTTCCGGGCCCCTGCCCGAAAGCGAGGGCCCCGTGCGCCTGATCGTCTACGGGGACGTCGTCCGGTCGCCCTACGCCCTCGCCCGGATCGAGCTCAAGGCCCTCGCCGACAACGCCAGGGATGCCCGCAAATAGGCCCCGCCGGCGCCGCCGCGGTTTGACCCCCTGCGCCCCATCCTTATAGACTGCCCCGCCCAACGGTGGGTGTAGCTCAGCTTGGTTAGAGCGCCAGATTGTGGATCTGGATGTCGAGGGTTCGAATCCCTCCACTCACCCCAGCAGTTTCTCGGATCGTTCTTTGCGCCCGTAGCTCAGTCCGGATAGAGCGTTAGCCTCCGGAGCTAAAGGTCGCGCGTTCGAATCGCGCCGGGCGCACCATTTCTTTCAAGGACTTAGCAGAGCGCCGCCCTCGGGCTCGGAATCGGCCGCCGGTACAAATTCGGACTCCTCGCGCTCGAGCCCGCGGCTGCCGCCCACGACCGCGTCTCCCCGCAGCTCCGCGCGCACGCGCAGCAGCGACTCGTCGTCAACAATCCGCTCACGCTTCGAGACTCGCGCAAGCCGCGTGCCCTCCGGCGCCCGGGGCCAGCGCTCGCGGGCGCGAATCGGTCGTGAATCGCGGGATGGTACTCTCGGATCGGAGCCGAATGCGGCGGTCGCGGGCCCGGACAATCCCGACATTCCGGGTGGCGAGATTGCCTCATCGGCGCCGGGACCCGGAATTGTTGCCGCCGGTCCGAGGAGTTGCAGGCTTCGATCGCCGTAATACCCGGGGCGAGAGAAATGGTGCCCGAGGAGACGAACGCGCCGAGATGAGCTACCTGCCGATCGAAGATCACGGAATCATCGGCGACCTGCACACGTGCGCGCTCGTCGGGATGGACGGAACGATCGACTGGCTCTGTCTCCCCAACTTCGACTCGCCCAGCCTCTTCGCCTCTCTCCTGGACGACCGCCGGGGCGGCCACTTCCGGATTGCGTCTTCCGTGTCGGACGTGGGACGGCGGCAGATGTACCTGCCGGACTCCAACATATTGATGACGCGCTTCCTGACCACCGAGGGCGTGGGCGAGGTCGTCGACTTCATGCCCATTCACGGCGGGGGCCGCCCGAAGAAGCGCTCCGATCACCAGGTGGTCCGGCAGGTCCGCGGCGTGCGCGGCGAGATCCCTTTCCGAATGGAGTGCCGGCCGGCCTTCGATTACGCGCGCCGGGAGACGCACATCGAGAAGAAGGTGTTCGGCTTCCGCTTCTCGGCGGGCGACCTGGCGGTCGACCTGATCACGCCGCTGCCCGCCCGGATCGACGATGGCATGGTCGTCGCGGATTTCGTCCTCCGGGAAAACGACGAGATCCCGGTCGTGCTGGCGCAGGCCGACGCGTCCGCCCCTCCCGTGCACGAGGGGCTGCACGAGATCTGCCGGCGCGAATTCAAGCGCACGCTGCGCTTCTGGCAGGACTGGATGGCGCGCAGCCGTTACCAGGGACGCTGGCGGGAGACGGTCAAGCGATCGGTGCTGACGCTGAAGCTGCTGACGTTCCGCCCGACCGGGGCGATCGTCGCCGCGTCCTCGAGCAGCCTCCCGGAACGGGTGGGAGGCGATCGCAACTGGGACTACCGCTACACTTGGATCCGGGACGCCGCCTTCACGGTCTACGCGTTTCTGCGCGTCGGCTACACGGAGGAGGCGGCCCAGTTCATTTCCTTCCTCGAGGACCACTGCCAGATCGAAAACGGCCTGCGGGTCCTTTATGGCATCGACGGCCGTCGCGAGGTTCCCGAGATCCTGATGCCTCAGCTCGAGGGCTACCGCGGGTCCGGGCCGGTCCGGATGGGCAACGCCGCCGCCGGCCAGTTTCAGCTGGACGTCGCGGGCGAACTGATGGATGCCATCTACCTCTACGACAAGTACTGCGAGCCTCTCTCCCACCGTCTCTGGAACATCGTGCGCGGGATCGCCGACTGGGTCTGCGACAACTGGCAGAAGCCGGACGAAGGCATCTGGGAGGTCCGCGGGGGGGCCCGGGACTTCACGTTTTCCAAGATGATGTGCTGGGTGGCCCTCGACCGGGCCTTCCGCCTCTCGATGAGGGAGAGCCTGCCCGGCTCGAGAGACCGCTGGCTCGGCGAACGCGACGCGATCTACACCACCATCATGGAGCGCGGTTTCTCGCAGAAGAAAAACTCGTTCGTGCAGAGTCTCGACAGCGAGATCCTGGACGCCTCCATGCTGCTCGCCCCCATGGTCAAGTTCGTCTCGCCCTCCGACCCCCGGATGCTCGGTACGCTCGACGCGATCCAGCGCGAGCTCGAGAGCGACAACCTGGTCCGCCGCTACGATCCCCGGGTGGCCCCCGACGGCGTCGGCGACGAGGAGGGGACCTTCTCCATGTGCACTTTCTGGCTGGCCGAAGCGCTGGCCCGTGCCGGCCAGCTCGCGCCCGCGCGCCTGACGTTCGAGAAGATGCTGGGCTATGCCAATCATCTCGGGCTCTATTCCGAAGAAATCGGCCTCACGGGCGAGTCGCTCGGGAACTTCCCCCAGGCCTTCACGCACCTCGGGCTCATCTCCGCCGCCGTCAACATCAACCGGGCCCTCGACCGCGGCCGGCAGGGGACCGGGCACGATTCGGACACGGAGTTCTGACGCCATGACCGAAAAACGTCCCGCGCGCGTCGTCATCGAATCCGTCGTTCCGGAGATCGACGGCGGCCGCTTTCCCATCAAGCGCACGGTCGGGGAAGAGATCGTCGTCGAGGCGGATGCGTTCGGCGAGGGCCACGACGCCGTGGCGTGCGAGCTTCTCCACCGGCCCGAAGGAGAGAAGAGCTGGACCCGCGTTCCCATGAAGCCCCTCGGCAACGACCGGTTCCGCGGGGCGTTCCGCGCCGAGCGGCTCGGGCGTCACCTCTACACTCTGACGGCCCGGATCGACCGTTTCGGCACCTGGTCCCGCGACCTTCGCAAGCGCGCCGCCGCGGGCCAGAACCTCGGGGTCGACCTTCAAATCGGCTCCGCGATCGTCGCGGCCGCGGCCGCGCGGGCCGCGGGAGCCGAGGCCAAAGCGCTCGCCGAACACGCCGAGCTCCTCCAGGAGGGGACCGAGGCCGCGCGGGCGCTGGCTTTCTCCGAAAAGCTCGCCATCCTGGTCGATCGGCATTCCGATCCCGCCGACACGACGCCCTACGCCATCGAGCTCGCCGTCGTGGTCGACCCCGAGCGCGCCCGGTTCGGGGCCTGGTACGAGATGTTCCCGCGATCCGCAGCTCCCGAGGCCGGCCGTCACGGCACGTTCCGGGACTGCGAGGCCCTCCTGCCCGACGTCGCGCGGATGGGCTTCGACGTTCTCTACCTTCCGCCCTTCCACCCCATCGGCCGGACGAACCGCAAGGGGAAGAACAATTCCCCGGCGGCCGCGGCGGGAGAGCCCGGGAGCCCCTGGGCCATCGGCGGATCGGAAGGCGGCCACACCGCGATCCACCCCGAGCTCGGCTCCCTCGAAGACTTCCGCCGGCTGCTTTCCCGCGCGGCCGACCAGGGCCTCGAGATCGCCATGGACCTCGCTTTCCAGTGCACGCCGGACCACCCCTGGGTCCGCGAGCACCCGCGGTGGTTCCGGAAGCGTCCGGACGGGACCATCCAGTACGCCGAGAACCCGCCCAAGAAGTACGAGGACATCTTTCCGATCGACTTCGAGACCGACGACTGGCGGGCGCTGTGGGAAGAGCTCAAGGGCGTCGTCCTCTTCTGGGCGAAAGAGGGCGTGCGCATCTTCCGCGTCGACAACCCGCACACCAAGCCGTTCGCGTTCTGGGAGTGGCTGATCGGCGAAGTCAAGCGCGCGTACCCCGAGGCCATCTTCCTGGCCGAGGCCTTCACGCGTCCCCGGGTGATGTACCGGCTCGCCAAGCTCGGATTCACCCAGTCCTACACCTACTTCGCCTGGCGAAACACCGCGGCGGAGATCACGTCCTACTTCGAGGAGCTGACCCGGCCGCCCGTCTGCGATTTCCTGCGGGCGAATCTCTGGCCCAACACGCCCGACATCCTGACCGAGTACCTCCAGCTCGGAGGCCGCGCGGCGTTCGTCTCGCGCCTCGTTCTCGCCGCGACGCTCGGCGGAAACTACGGGATCTACGGACCGGCGTTCGAGCTCTGCGAATCCGTTCCACGGGAGCCCGGGAGCGAGGAGTATCTCGACTCCGAGAAATACGAGATTCGCCGCTGGGACCGTGATCGCCCCGAAAGCCTGCGGGACCTGATCGCGCGCGTGAACCGGATCCGCCGGGACAATCCGGCGCTCCAGAGCGACCGCGGCCTGCGCTTCCACGCCTCCGACAATCCCCAGATCCTCTGCTACAGCAAGGCGACCCCGGACCGCGACGACGTCCTGCTGACGGCGGTCAACCTCGATCCGCACCACACCCAGGCGGGATGGGTCGACGTCGCAACGGCCGAGCTCGGGATCGAGGCCGGCGAGAGCTACCAGGTCCACGACCTGATCTCCGGGGCCCGCTATCTCTGGAGCGGGACCCGCAACTTCGTCGAGCTCGACCCGCGGATCGTGCCGGCCCACATCTTCCGGGTCCGGCGCCATCTGAGGACGGAACGGGACTTCGACTACTTCCTGTGACGGCGGACCGAGAGGACGAATGACAAAGAAGACCCAGGATGTGAGCGCGATTCCCGAGGATCCGCTCTGGTACAAGGACGCGATCATCTACGAGACCCACGTCCGCGCGTTCTGCGACAGCGACGCCGACGGAATCGGCGATTTCCCCGGCCTGACGCAGAAGCTCGACTACCTCCAGGACCTCGGAATCACCGCGATCTGGCTGCTGCCGTTCTATCCGTCGCCGCTCCGGGACGACGGCTACGACATCGCCGACTACACCAGCGTGCACCCGGCCTACGGAACGCTCTCCGACTTCAAGACGCTGCTCCGCGAAGCGCACCGCCGGGGCTTGCGGGTCATCACCGAGCTCGTCGTCAACCACACCTCCGACCAGCACCCGTGGTTCCAGCGCGCGCGCCGGTCGAAACCCGGGTCCGCCGCCCGCGATTTCTACGTCTGGAGCGACTCGCCGCAGAAGTACCGGGACGCGCGGATCATCTTCAAGGACTTCGAAGCCTCCAACTGGACCTGGGACCCGGTCGCGAACGCCTACTTCTGGCATCGCTTCTATTCCCACCAGCCCGACCTGAATTTCGAGAGCCCGCAGGTCCGCCGACACCTTTTTCGAGCGCTGGACTTCTGGCTCAAGCTCGGCGTCGACGGCCTGCGGCTGGACGCGATTCCGTACCTGCACGAGCGGGAAGGCACCAACTGCGAGAACCTCCCGGAGACGCATGCCTTTCTGAAGTCCCTGCGCGCGCACATCGATCGCCACTTCTCGGGACGAATGCTCCTCGCCGAGGCCAACCAGTGGCCGGAGGACGCGGCCGCCTACTTCGGCGACGGCGATGAATGCCACATGGCATTCCACTTTCCCCTGATGCCGCGGATGTTCATGGCCGTGCGCATGGAGGACCGCTACCCCATCGTCGACATCCTGTCCCAGACCCCCGCGATCCCGGCCTCGGCCCAGTGGGCGCTCTTCCTGCGCAACCACGACGAGCTGACGCTCGAGATGGTGACGGACGAGGAGCGCGACTACATGTACCGCGTCTATGCCGAGGACCGGCAGATGCGCATCAACGTCGGGATCCGGCGGCGCCTCGTGCCGCTTCTCGGCAACGATCGCCGAAAGATCGAGCTCATGATGGCCCTCCTGATGTCGCTGCCGGGCACCCCGGTCCTCTACTACGGCGACGAAATCGGAATGGGCGACAACATCTACCTGGGAGACCGCAACGGCGTTCGCACGCCCATGCAGTGGAGCGGGGACCGCAACGCCGGTTTCTCGCGGGCGCCCGCCCAGCGGCTCTATCTCCCGATCGTGACGGACCCGGAGTATCACTACGAGGCGATCAACGTGGAGGTCGAACAGAATAACCCGAGCTCGCCGCTGTGGTGGACCAAGCGCGTCATCGCCCTGCGCAAGCGCTTCAAGGCCTTCGGCCGCGGGACGCTGACGTTCCTGCAGGCCGACAACCGGAAAGTCCTGGCCTTCATCCGCGCCCACGCCGAAGAAACCATCCTGGTGGTGGCGAACCTGTCCCGCTTCACGCAGTACGCGGAGCTCGACCTGTCCGCATTCGCCGGCCTGGTTCCCGTCGAGCTCTTCGGGCGCAACGAGTTTCCCTTGATCGGCGGCTCGCTCTACCCGCTGACCCTCGGACCGCACAACGTGTTCTGGTTCGAGCTGCAGAATCAGCGCGGGCCCGAGGCCGCGAGATCCGGAGCGCCGGTCACCGCCGAGCTGACGGCCGCCGGGTCCTGGAACACCGTCCTCCGGCCGGGCGGGCGGACCGGGCTGGAAGAGGCCCTCCCCGACTACCTCCGGCGCCGGCGCTGGTTCGGGGGCAAGGCCCGCAAGATCAAGTCCGCCCGGATCGTCGAGTCCGTCCCCCTCGACGGCGAAGGCATGCCGCACTGGACGCTCGTCCGCGTCGAATACGTGGAGGGCGATCCGGAGACATACTTCCTGCCTCTCTCCTTCGCCTCCGGACCGAAAGCCGACGCGATCGCCCGGGAGGCGCCGCAAGCCGTGGTCGCCGCCGTGCACGGCGGCAGCGAGGGCATCCTTTTCGACGCGGTCTACGACCCCGACTTCGCCGAGGCGCTGCTTTCGGTAATCGAGCGACGCCGGCGCTGGAAGGGAGAACGCGGCGAATACCTCGCTTCCCGCACTCCCGCTTTTCGCGCGATTCATCCCGAGGGTGGCCCGCTGGCCCACTCCGTGCTCCGGGCCGAGCAGACCAACAGCTCGCTCATCTATTCCGACCGCTTCATCGCGAAGCTGATTCGTCATCCAGAGGAGGGGACGAATCCGGACCTCGAAGTCGGACGGTTCCTGACCGAGAAGGCGAGGTTTCCGCACGTGCCGCCGGTGGCCGGAGCCATCGAGTTCCGCCGCGAGAAGGCGGAACCGATGACGCTCGCCATTCTCCAGGGATTCGTCCCCAATCACGGCGACACCTGGCGCTACACGCTCGATTCGCTCAGCCGCTACTTCGAGCGGATGCTCGGAAAGCGGCAGGAAATGCCCGCCGCCCCCTTGCCTTCGGAGACCGTCCTGCAGCTGGCCGCGGAGCCCCCTCCGCCCCACGTCACCGAGCTGATCGGCAGCTACATGCAATCGGCGCAGCTGCTCGGGGTCCGCACGGCCGAGCTTCACCGGGCGCTGGTATCGCACGGCGACGAGCCCGACTTTGCCTCCGAGCCATTTTCGACGCTCTATCAGCGCTCGATCTACCAGTCGATTCGCAGTCTCGCCGGGTACAACCTGCAGCTGCTGCGCAAGGGACTCCATCGGCTCGCCCCGGGCGCCCGGGACCAGGCGCAGCGGATCCTGGACCGGGAACCGGACATCGCCTCCCGCCTGGCAGGCCTCCTCTCGAGCAAGATCGACGCCCTGCGCATCCGGATCCACGGGGACTATCACCTCGGGCAGGTCCTCTTCACCGGGAAGGACTTCGTCATCATCGACTTCGAGGGTGAGCCGGCCCGCTCGCTCTCGGCGCGGCGGCTCAAGCGATCGGCCCTCGTCGACGTCGCGGGAATGCTGCGCTCCCTCGACTATGCCGCGAGCGCCGTCCTGCTCGGGCATGCCGAGGCCGGTCCCATCCGCCCCGAGGATCGCGAGGCCCTGCTTCCGTGGGCGAGCTTCTGGACCCGCTGGGTCAGCGCCGTCTTCCTGCGGTCGTACCTGGAAACGGTGGCCGACGCCCAGCTCGTGCCGCGGGACCGCGGAGCGATCGCGACCCTCCTCGACACGTATCTGCTGGAAAAGGCGCTCTACGAAATCGGATACGAGCTGCAGAACCGGCCGGAATGGATCCAGGTTCCGCTCGACGGGATCGAACGGATTCTCGAGCCGGCCAGGACATCGCCGAAAGGGGGTGAAGAGTGAACGAAGAGAAAGTGAACCTGAAGGCGCCACCGAAGGCCCCGTCGGCCGCCCGCACCCGCCCTCCGGCGAAGAGCGTCAGGACGCCCGCGCCCCCGCCCGTCGACGCCGCTGCCGGAACGGCCGCAAGAGCCAGCCTGCTGACGGACCAGGACCTGTACCTCTTCAACGAGGGCAGCCATCTGCGCCTCTACGACAGGCTGGGCGCCCATCTCGAAGCCGTGGACGGTGTCACGGGCACCGCCTTCGCGGTCTGGGCCCCCAACGCGAAACGCGTGGCCGTCATGGGTACCTTCAACGGATGGAGCAAGGACGCCGCGGCGCTGTCGCCCCGCGCCAACTCCGGCATCTGGGAAGGCTTCGTTCCCGGTGTCGGCCGCGGCGAGGCCTACAAGTACTACGTCGTCTCGCGGACGGGCGACTATGCCGCCGACAAGACCGATCCTTTCGCGTTCCGGGCCGAGTCGGCGCCGCGGACGGCTTCGATCGTGTGGGACCTCGACTACGCCTGGGAGGACTCCGAGTGGATGGAGAGCCGGGCCTCCCGCAACGCCCTCGGGGCGCCCGTTTCGGTGTACGAGGTGCACCTGGGATCCTGGCGTCGCGTCCCCGACGAAGGCGACCGCTTTCTGACCTACCGGGAGGCCGCGCCGCTGCTGGCGGACTACGTCCGTCGGATGGGCTTCACCCACGTCGAGCTGCTGCCGATCATGGAGCATCCCTTCTACGGCTCGTGGGGCTACCAGACCACCGGCTACTTCGCCCCGACCTCCCGGTACGGGACCCCGCAGGACCTGATGTATCTGATCGACGTCCTTCACCAGAACGGCATCGGTGTGATCCTCGACTGGGTCCCCTCGCACTTCCCGTCGGACGAGCACGGCCTCGGCTACTTCGACGGCACCCATCTCTTCGAGCACGCGGACCCGAGACAGGGGTTCCATCCGGACTGGAAGAGCTGCATCTTCAACCTCGGCCGCAACGAGGTGCGCAGCTTCCTGCTGTCCTCCGCGATCTACTGGCTGGATCGCTATCACGCCGACGGGCTGCGGGTGGACGCCGTGGCCTCGATGCTGTACCTCGACTACTCGCGCGAGCCCGGCCAGTGGATTCCCAACAAGTTCGGCGGCCGCGAAAACCTGGAGGCGATCGCCCTGCTACGGCGACTGAACGAAGAGGTGTACGCGGCGTTTCCCGACGTTCAGACGGTGGCCGAGGAGTCCACGGCCTGGCCCATGGTGTCGCGCCCCACCTACATCGGCGGCCTCGGCTTCGGGATGAAGTGGGACATGGGGTGGATGAACGACACTCTGCGCTACATGGCGACCGACCCCGTCTACCGCAGGTGGGAGCACCGCAGCCTCACCTTCCGGACCATGTACGCCTTCACGGAGAGCTTCGTCCTGCCGCTTTCGCACGACGAGGTCGTCCACGGCAAGCGATCCCTGCTCGGCAAGATGCCCGGGGACGACTGGCAGAAGTTCGCCAATCTGCGCCTCCTTCTCGCTTACCAGACGGCGCAGCCGGGCAAGAAGCTTCTCTTCATGGGGGGCGAGTTCGGCCAGGGGCGCGAGTGGTCGCACGACCGGAGCCTGGACTGGCACCTGCTGGAGCTCGCGCCCCACCGCGGCGTGCAGCGATGGGTCGAGGATCTCAATCGCTTCTACCGCGGAGAGAAAGCCATGCACGAGCGGGACGCGGATCCCGCCGGCTTCGAGTGGATCGACGCCAACGACGCCGACCACAGCGTGGCGAGCTTCCTCCGGCACGGCCGGGAGGCCGCCGACCTCGTCCTCGCGATCTTCAACTTCACTCCCGTGCCGCGTCGCAACTATCGTGTCGGGGTCCCGACTGCGGGATTCTGGAGGGAGGTCCTGAACGGGGACGCCCGGGAATTCGGCGGCAGCGGCCAAGGCAATCTCGGCGGCGTCGAAGCCGCGCCGATCCCGTCGCACGGCCAGCCTCACTCGCTCAACCTGACACTGCCACCCCTGGCGGCGATCTTCCTGCGCCCGGACCCTGTCGAGGAATCCGCTGCGGAGATCGCGCCGGAATGAGGGACGCTTCGCTCGGCGCCACCTGGAGGCCGGGCGGCGATTGCGGCTTCCTGGTGTGGGCGCCGCGGGCGAAACGGGTGCAGGTGGAGCTCGAGGGCGATTCGGCGAGGCGCCTCGACCTCGAGCCCGGCGAACGGGGCTACCACTACGGTGAATCGGCTGCCGCGCCGGGCGACCTCTATACGCTCCGCCTCGACGGAGGACCGCCGCGTCCCGATCCGGCCTCCCGGTTTCAGCCGCAGGGAGTGCACGGGCCCTCCGCCGTGGTCAATCCGGCCTTTGCGTGGACCGACGTCGGCTGGCAGGGCCCGCCCCTCGAGCGCTGCGTTTTTTACGAGCTGCACGTCGGCACCTTCACGCGCGAGGGGACCTTCGACGCGGTGATCCCGCATCTGGCGCGCCTGGCCGACCTGGGAGTGACCGCGGTGGAGCTGATGCCGGTCGCGCAGTTTCCCGGCACGCGCAACTGGGGTTACGACGGCGTCGGGCTCTTCGCCGTTCAGAACTCCTACGGCGGGCCCGAGGGGCTCAAGCGCCTGGTCGACGCCTGCCATGCCCGGGGGCTCGCCGCGGCGCTCGACGTCGTCTACAACCACCTCGGCCCGGAGGGGAACTACCTGCCGGAGTTCGGTCCCTATTTCACGGATCGATACCGCACGCCCTGGGGAAACGCGCTCAACTTCGACGGGTACGACAGCGACGAGGTCCGGCGGTTCTTCCTCGAGAACGCGCGCCGCTGGGTCGACGAGTACCACTTCGACGCCCTGCGTGTCGATGCGGTGCACGCCATCCGCGACCACTCCGCGCGCCCCTTCCTCGCCGAGTTGACCGACGCGATTCATGTCGAAGCCGAGCGCCTGCGCCGGCCCGTGTACGTCGTGGCCGAGAGCGACCTGAACGACGCGCGTCTCGTCCGGCGCCGGCACGAGGGCGGATTCGCGATGGACGCGCAGTGGAGCGATGACTTCCACCATTCCCTGCACGTTCTGCTGACCGGGGAGCGCAACGGCTATTACCAGGACTTCGCCTCCATGGAAGACCTCTCCTCGGCTTTCGAGCAGGCGTTCGTCTACAGGGGCCGGTACTCCGCGTTTCGCCGGCGGCGCCACGGCAACGCGACGGACGGCCTGCCGGGAACGCGTTTCGTCGTCTCCGCGCAGAATCACGATCAGATCGGCAACCGGATGAAGGGCGAGCGCCTTTCGACGCTGACGGATTTCGAGAGCCAGAAGGTGGCCGCCGCGGCGGTCCTGCTGTCGCCCTATCTGCCGCTCCTGTTCATGGGGGAGGAATACGGCGAGACGGTGCCATTCCTCTACTTCGTCAGCCACGGCGACCCGCAACTCGTCGAAGCCGTCCGGCGTGGGCGCCGGGAGGAATTCGCCGCTTTCGGCTGGAAGGGAGCGCCGCCCGATCCCCAGGCGGAATCGACGTTCGCAGCTTCGAAAATCGATCCGGAACTGGCCGCCGACGGCCGCCACGGGGCCCTCCAGGATTTCACGAGGGAGCTCCTTCGGCTGCGCCGCGAGGTCCCCGCGCTGGCGAACCTCGACCGCGGCGGCGTCCAGACGCATGCGTTCGAGGTGCAGCGCGCGCTCGCGGTCGTCCGCCGGCACGACGATTCGGCGGCTCTCCTTCTGCTCGCCTTCGGCCCGGGCGCGGTTTCGATCCGCCCCGCCATCGGGGGCCGCTGGCGCAAGCTGCTCGATTCCGGCGAGATCCGCTGGGCGGGCGCCGGCCGATTGGCCGCGCCCCGGCTGGAGGCCGCGGAAGGGAACGGAACGATCGACCTGCCGGGGCCCGCCGCCCTGCTCTACGTGGCCGAGCCCTGAGCTCCGACGCCCGCATGGAACGCTTCGTCTGCATTCACGGCCACTTCTACCAGCCGCCGCGGGAGAACCCCTGGCTCGAGGCCGTCGAGCTGCAGGACTCCGCCTATCCGTACCACGACTGGAACGAGCGGATCACGGCCGAATGCTACGCGCCCAACGCAGCCTCGCGGATCCTGGACGACAAGGATCGGATCACCCGGATCGTGAACAACTACTCGCGGATCAGCTTCAATTTCGGCCCGACGCTGCTCTCCTGGATGGAAGAGAAGGCCCCTCCGTGTACTCCGCGATCCAGGCCGCGGACCGCGAAAGCCGGCAGCGGTTCTCCGGGCATGGCTCCGCGATCGCGCAGGTCTACAACCACATGATCATGCCGCTGGCCAACGCCCGCGACAAGCAGACCCAGGTGCTCTGGGGCATCCGCGACTTCGAGCACCGCTTCGGCCGCTTCCCGGAGGGGATGTGGCTGGCCGAGACCGCGGCCGACATGGCGACGCTCGACGTCCTTGCCGCCAGGGGGATCCGCTACACGATCCTCGCACCGTCCCAGGCCTCGCGATTCAAACGCGCGGAGGGACGCTGGCGGGACGTCTCGGGAGGGCGGATCGATCCCACCCGCGCCTATCGCGTGCGGCTTCCCTCGGGGCGCTCCATCGGCCTCTTCTTCTACGACGGCCCGATCTCCCGGGCGGTCGCGTTCGAAGGACTGCTCGGAGACGGCGAGCGATTCGCCGAGCGGCTGCTGAGCGGCTTCGACGAGGGCCGCGAATGGCCGCAGCTGGTCCACATCGCCACCGACGGCGAGACCTACGGGCACCACCATCGCCGGGGGGAAATGGCGCTGGCCTACGCGCTCCACACGATCGAGACGGAGGCCAGGCCCATCTGACCAACTACGGCGAGTTCCTGGAGCGCCACCCGCCGACGGCGGAGGCGAGATCTTCGAGAACAGCTCCTGGAGCTGCGTGCACGGCGTGGAACGCTGGCGGAGCGACTGCGGCTGCAACTCCGGCGGCCACCCGGGCTGGAACCAGGACTGGCGCGCGCCGCTGCGCGCGGCGCTCGACTGGCTGCGCGACGCAGTCGCCCGACCGTTCGAGGAGAAGGCGAGGGCGCTGCTCGCCGATCCGTGGGCAGCGCGCGACGACTACATCGCCGTCATCCTCGACCGCTCCACCGAGAACTCGATCGCTTCTTCGCGCGGCACGCCACCCGGGCCCTTTCGGAGCCGGAGCGGATGGAAGCGCTGAAGCTGCTGGAGATGCAGCGGCACGCGCTGCTGATGTACACCAGCTGCGGCTGGTTCTTCGACGAGATCTCCGGGATCGAGACCGTGCAGGTGATCCAGTACGCCGGGCGTGTCTCCAGCTGTCCGGCGAGCTCTTCGGCGATGGCCACGAGGCGACGTTCCTGGCCGCCCTGGAGAAGGCGCCGAGCAATCTGCCCGAGGTGGGCCACGGCGGCGCGGTCTACGAGAGCTACGTGCGGCCCGCCATGATCGACCTGTCGAAGGTCGGGGCGCACTACGCGGTCAGCTCCCTCT